>JAXMDM010000001.1:0-1509 GCA_046348835.1 Rhodospirillales bacterium
GCTGGCGGATCTGGCGCTGCACGCCGCCGTCGGACCGGGCTGGGGACGGTGGGCGCAGGAGATCTACGCCGATCTGGGACTGCGCTTCGACGGGCAGCGGGCCGAGGCGCTGGCCGAGGCCCGGGCCGGACTGGCCGACGTGCGTCAGGACGCCGCGCTGATGCTGCACGACGAGCACCGCGACCCCGATGACGTCGTCGCCTTCCTGCGCCGCTGGCTGCTCATCGACGACAAGCGGGCGCGGCAGTCGATGAAATTCCTGTCCTCGCCGCTGTGGCGGGCCTACACCAGCACCTACGTGGAGGGCTACCGGCTGCTGCGCGGCTGGCTCGACGCCCGGCCGGACGGCGTGGGGCTCACCGAACGGTTCGGGCGGTTGCTCGACGAGCCGCTGATCCCGTCGTCGCTGCGGGCCGAGGTGGCCGGGGCTGCCTGAGAAACATCACTTCGGGCCGCCGACTAGCGCGATTGTCCGGCTTCTCCTCGGGGCCTGAGGCCCCGCATCGTCGCCCGGACTAGCGCGATTGGCCGGCTTCTCCTCGGGGCCTGAGGCCCCGCATCGTCGCCCGGACTAGGCTTTGCGCCATGTCCACCGACGCGATTTTGTCCTCCGCCGCCGCGCCCGGCGCGGACTATGCCGCCACGGCCAGTGAGGCCTACCGCTCAGCCCTTCAGGTCATCGAGTCCGTCGAGCCCCGCATCGCTGCGGCCACCCGCAAAGAACTTGCCGACCAACGGGATTCGCTGAAGCTCATCGCCAGCGAAAACTATGCCTCACCGGCCGTCCTGCTGACCATGGGCACCTGGCTGTCCGACAAGTACGCCGAGGGCACCGTCGGGCATCGCTTCTACGCCGGCTGCCAGAACGTCGACGACGTCGAATCCATTGCCGCCGAGCACGCCCGCGAGCTGTTCGGCGCCCCCTACGCCTATGTGCAGCCGCACTCCGGGATCGACGCGAACCTGGTGGCGTTCTGGGCGATCCTGGCCACCCGCGTCGAGGCCCCCGCGCTGGGCGAGCTGGGCGTCAAGAACGTCAACGACCTCTCCGAGGCCGAATGGGAGCGGCTGCGCGGCAAGCTGGGCAGCCAGCGCCTGATGGGCATGTCGCTGGACGCCGGCGGTCACCTCACCCACGGCTTCCGGCCCAACATCTCCGGAAAGATGTTCCAGCAGCGCAGCTACGGCACCAACCCGCAGACGGGCCTGCTGGACTACGACGCCGTCGCCGCGGCGGCCCGCGAGTTCAAGCCGCTGATCCTGGTGGCGGGGTATTCGGCCTACCCGCGCCGGGTGAACTTCGCCCGGATGCGCGAGATCGCCGACGAGGTCGGCGCCACGCTGATGGTCGACATGGCCCACTTCGCCGGCCTGGTCGCGGGGAAGGTCTTCACCGGCGACGAGGACCCGGTGCCGCACGCCCACGTCGTCACAACCACCACCCACAAGTCGCTGCGCGGGCCCCGCGGCGGCCTGGTGCTGGCCACCAAGGAGTACTCCGACGCGGTG
>JAXMDM010000002.1:0-662500 GCA_046348835.1 Rhodospirillales bacterium
CTTTATGATCAATCCGTCAGGCTGAGCATCCAGCCATGCCATGTAGACGATATCGTCATCGAGCCAAGCTCGCGCAAAGCTTCGAGGTTGACGCTCGCGGGTCAGCGGTGCCGATTGGAGCATAGCCTTGGACGGAGCGGGCTCGTCATTGACCGGCACGAAATGTGTGACCACCGCCCGATGCACGGCCTCTGATGCGACAATCCACGGGGCGGCTGGCTCGCCATCCTTCTCCAGAGATTGCAGCCAACACAGCGCCCCTCGTTCCCCAGGATCGGCGCCGGTCTGGAAATGTGCGGCCGCCAGCGCCATGAACACCCGTCCCGGATGAGGCGGCCATTCAGCTTCGCGGTCATCAGGCGCGGTCCTGGCAGCAACGAAACCGTTGAGATAGCGGATGCCGAACGCGAGCATGGCGCTCAACCCGCGTCCGGACCTTCCTTCACCGCCTCAAGTTGGCTGAGCCGCACCAACTTCAGAAGTTGCGGCGACGGCTTGAGGGTAATCGGCGCGCTTTCCCACGGGAGCTTGGTCTCGCCAGCGGCTTTGATAGCAGCGTTGAGTAGTGCGACTGCCTCGTCGCCAGTGAGGGAAAACCTTTGCGGCGTCTCGCCCGGCCGGGCGAGCAATTCCCACTCCATCGGCCCGTCCGGCCATAACAGACAGCGAGAGCGAAGGCCCATTCCCGGCTCGAAGGCAAGCGTAGCTGCACAGAGGCCCAGCGCGGCCAGCACCGTACGGGCGGCCCCATCTCGTTCCTTGGCTTCCTTAGCTGCCTTCTTTCTGGCTTCTTCGTCCAGCCCGGCGTCCGAGTTCCCCTTGATCGGGAAGCGGAGCCGGCGCAGGCAGATCAGCGACAGCGTCGTCGTCTGCTCGGCAAATTCGATGGTGACACCCGAGTAAAGATTATTCTCCGTTTTTTCCTTACGATCTTTGGGAAATGGAACACTGCTATGATTAACCTCGGAGGGAGAGACGGCACCCTTAACTTCCTTCGCGTTCGGATCGGCTACTGAATAGGATTTATCGGCCACCTTGAGAACTTTGACCGCCGCACGAATTTCCAATGGATCGCGCCGGACACCCCGCAATAAACCGCCCACCTCCGCGCCAATCCCGACGACCTCGGATACGATGGCGCGCTCGAACTTCGGCCCAAGACCGCCCTTCGGTCCGGTTGAGTCCCACATCCCGAACACGAGTGCGGTCGGGCAAAGCGCAAAGAGCGATGTTGCGTTGACAGGACTGGCGGTGTTGAGGGCTTTTCCCTTTTCGGACTTTCGAAAATCGATGCCGTCGATCTGGCTGTCGCGCAGGATCACGTCGGCGAGGCGATGCGGAACCTGAAGGCTGCTCACCTTGCCGACAGCATCGAGCAACCGGCCGTTCTTTTCATCATCCCCAATATTTCTCGTCGGCCCGTACTCCGTGAAATCGACTTCAAGCACGGGGATTTCTATTTTGCCCTCGTCGAGGGCCTCCTGGAGCGCTAGTTCCATGCGGTTGGCCTGACTTTGGACGCTGTCGAGAAGTACGCAGGTCGCAGGTTCGGGCCGCCCCGGCACGTGCCGCGGCTCCACCGCATAGACGGCTCCGGCGAAAGTCGGCGGGAAGGCCTTGTCCCCTTCGCCTCCCGCCGGCTGGAAACGTCTGCGACAGCGCAAGGCGGCAGCGCTTCCCCTGACAGCACTTTGAAGTGTTGCGATGTCAAGCTGCATGCGTCTCCCCTCCATGAGTGTGCCTACCTACGACCGCGCGCCGCGCGGCACCCGCAGCCCATGCGCGGGATCAATGCGGCTACAGCAGGGTCGAGAAGATTGGTTCGGGTCAAACAGGTCCATTTGCCTGCCCCCACTCAGGCTGTGCACGATGCGAGCACGCATCGAAGTCCCCGCTTGGAGCCCTGCTTTACCATTACTGCGATCGCTGTCAAAGTGACCGGATTCACAAAGCACGACGCATCGTCCATGTGCAGCGCCGGGTTAGCAGTGCGCGCCAGGAGCCAAATCGCCATCACGCTGTGGGCAGATCGATCGAAGAAGGAATGTCGTTGGCGACGAAGCGATGGTAAAGGCGGCGGCTGACGGGCCAAGTACCCTACCGCTGGCAGGAGCGGAACTGAGCCGCGAACAGCCTTTCCTCTGCGGCGCCGTCGCCGGTCGCTAACGGTTGTATGGTGTTGGGTTGGAAGTCCACACGCCCCCCTCGTCCGGCGCCTGAAGCTGTTCCCTCGGGACACCTCCCCTTATGGATGCCCACACGGAACTTAATCAACTTCGATCGCCGCGGGGAATGTGATGGCGTTCATAGAAGCGGATTTTTTTATCGGCGGGTAGACCTTTGGTCGTCCTGTTCACAGACGGCACCCCGTCCCCCACTGACAATCTACCCTCCTACAGGGGTTGCGTTGGTGTGCTCAACCGGGGGGGAATACCGTGCCGGACATTCAGCCGGAGTTACCGCTGCCGGCGCCGCCGCTGCCGGCGGACCTGCCGCATCTGCCGGCGCGGATGGTTAACGAGTTCGCGTACTGGCCTATCTCGAATGGGTGCAGGGCGAGTGGGCCGAGTCCGCCGACACCACCGAGGGCCGGGTCAAGCATCGCCGCACCGAGAAGCCCGGCGGCCGCCTTCCCGAACCCGAGCGGGTGCGGGTCGTTTTCGACCAAGATCTGCGCGCTCGTACCCGCGATGCTGTGCATGGGCTGAGGCTGATCGCCGCCGGCCACCACATCCCGCCGCCGCTGGATGACAGCCCCAAGTGCCCGCGCTGCGCGCTGGTCGGCATCTGCCTGCCGGACGAGGTCAATTACCTGACCCGCGGCGAGGTGAGCCCGCGGCCGCTCGCCGTCGGCCGCGACGACGCCCTGCCGCTCTACGTCCGGGCGCAGCGGGCGCGCATCGGCAAGGAGGCTGAGACGCTGAAGATCGAGGTCGAGGACGAGCCGGCGACGACGGCCAGACTGATCGACGTCTCGCAGCTGGTCCTCGTCGGCAATGTCTCCATCACCACCCCGGCGCTGCATGAGCTGATGCGCCGCGACATCCCGGTGAGCTGGTATTCCTCCGGCGGCTGGTTTATCGGCCACACCGGCGGCACCGGCCACAGGAACGTCGAGCTGCGCACCGCCCAGTACCGCGCCAGCTTCGATCCGACGCAATGCCTGGCGCTCGCCCGCGGTCTGGTTGCGGCGAAGCTGAGGAACGGACGGACCCTGCTGCGGCGCAACTGGCGGGACGGCGATGCCCCGGCCGGCCTTCTCGACGATCTCAAGCGACAGGCGGAGCATGCGCTGCGCGTTGGCAATCTGGCGGCGCTGCTCGGCATCGAGGGCTCGGGCGGCGCCGTCTATTTCCGCCATCTGCCGGGCGTGCTGAAGCGCGGCGCCGACGAGCCGGCGTTCGACTTCGCGACCCGCAATCGGCGGCCGCCCACCGACCCGGTCAACGCGCTCCTTTCCTTCGCTTACGCGATGCTGACGCGGGCGTTCACGGTGACCCTGTCGGCGGTCGGCTTCGACCCTTACCGCGGCTTCTACCATCAGCCGCGTTACGGCCGGCCGGCGCTCGCCCTCGACCTGATGGAACCGTTCCGGCCGCTGATCGCCGATTCCGCCGTCATCCAGGCGGTCAACAATGGCGAGGTGCAGGCGAACGACTTCGTCAGCACCGGCCCGGCGGTGGCGCTGAAACCCGACGGACGCAAGCGGTTCATCGCCGCCTTCGAGCGCCGATTGAGCCACGAGATCACCCATCCGCTGTTCGGCTACCGGGTGAGTTATCGCCGGCTGATCGAGGTGCAGGCGCGACTGCTGGGGCGCTGGCTCCTGGGGGAGATCCCGGAATACCCGCAGTTCGTCACCCGCTGACGGGCGGAGGCGACGGATGTTCGACGAGGAACGCCTCTATATCGTCACCTACGACATCGCCGAGCCGAAGCGCTGGCGACGCGTTTTCAAGCTGATGAACGGCTACGGCGAATGGCTGCAGCTCTCGGTGTTCCAGTGCCGGCTGACGAGAAGGCGTAAGGTCGAGCTGCAGGCAGCGCTGGCCGAACGGATCAACCACAACGCCGACCACGTCCTGTTGCTGGATCTGGGCCATGCGGATAAGGTCGACGTGCGGGTGACCAGCCTCGGCAAGGATTTCGCCGCGGTCGAGCGGCAGCCGATGATCGTCTGAGGGCGTGGGCGTCCGGTGTTTTTTTGCCGTGCTGCCGCGAGCGCTCCCGTGGCGTCGAAATCCCGGGCAGCGCTCGCAAGGTGATAATGTATTGAATCGGCCTCGATCTTGGACATCGTGGAGAGAGAAGAGGCGCTCCGGACCGTATCTCCCGGCCAGCCGATCCGCCAGCGCTCGCGAAACCGCTCAATACACCCGCAAGATCAGCGGGTTCTGCGGCCGGCGTTTCCGCGGCAGTAATGCCGCGGCCTCATTGAAGCACCCACATCGTCGCCGCACTCGGAGATCATCGCGCATGTTTCCGCGGCAGTAATGCCGCGGCCTCATTGAAGCGTGTGATGTCCGCCAACATCCCGTCGCCAGTGAGCATGTTTCCGCGGCAGTAATGCCGCGGCCTCATTGAAGCGCCGGAAACTACGCCCTGCAGGTCCGCGGCGTGGTGTTTCCGCGGCAGTAATGCCGCGGCCTCATTGAAGCGCGGGGGTACGTCGTCTCGATGTCCCAGGCGCGCACCGTTTCCGCGGCAGTAATGCCGCGGCCTCATTGAAGCGGTTCCAGGCGGCTCGCCGCAGCGCCTTGAGCAGCTGGTTTCCGCGGCAGTAATGCCGCGGCCTCATTGAAGCGGAACGATGATCATCGTGAGCCCGATCGCTTCGAGCACGTTTCCGCGGCAGTAATGCCGCGGCCTCATTGAAGCCCATGCGACCGGCCGCTACCCCGATTGGTGGGACGGGGTTTCCGCGGCAGTAATGCCGCGGCCTCATTGAAGCCGCCGGAAGCTGCTGTGGCACGTCGGCCACCGCCCGCGTTTCCGCGGCAGTAATGCCGCGGCCTCATTGAAGCGCGCTGCCTCGCGCGATCCATTCCTAACACCGCTGAGTTTCCGCGGCAGTAATGCCGCGGCCTCATTGAAGCGCCCAGTACGCGCTCCCACACCAGACGTCGTCGTTGTTTCCGCGGCAGTAATGCCGCGGCCTCATTGAAGCGTCATCGGCAGAAATCCTCAGGTGATGATGACTTTAGGGTTTCCGCGGCAGTAATGCCGCGGCCTCATTGAAGCCACAACTCAACAAGTGAGACCCACTATGAAAATAACAGCGTTTCCGCGGCAGTAATGCCGCGGCCTCATTGAAGCTCCGTCAGACCATCGCGCCAAGGCGGCGATCCCGGCGTTTCCGCGGCAGTAATGCCGCGGCCTCATTGAAGCAGAGAGGCGGCGTCTACTCGCAGATTCCCGACATTGAGTTTCTGCGGCAGTAATGCCGCGGCGCTCATTGAAGCACGAAGGGGGCGAGCGACGTTGGCGATGGGGGTTACGCCCAGAATCCCAATCGGGCTCCCCGTGGTTCACGTGATCCGAGGTCGGCGAGACGCGGCGTGACCCGTCCCGTCTCCCTCGACGATCCTAAACAGCGCCGCGCCAATAGGGCGGGATGCGGAAATGGGCGTGCAGTTCCTCTTCTTGCGTTTCGGCCGAAAGCCCGGCTTCTTCGCCCGGCGCGAAACGCGGCGCCTGGCGGAGTTCGTTTTCTGTGATGTCGGTCCGAAATCCGCCCGACTCCGGGTCATACGTCAGTTTTCCCCACGGAACCGTATAGGTCTCCTGGGTGAGATCGAGGAAGCCGCCGAACGACACCACGACGTAGCAGATCCGGCCGCTCTGCCGGTCGATGACGAAGCGCCTGATCGTCCCGATGGGCTTGTTATCGAGGGTGCAAACGGCGGTTCCTTCGACCTGGTCGCTGTTGATGAACCGTTTCGAGGCGTCTGTCTCTGCCATGATGACTTTCCCGCCGCGCCGGAGACCACGTCGCTCGTCCCCGCGCCACCCTCACCTCAAGAAGCCAATGGAAATCCACGGCACCGCCGCCACCACGATCAGGCCGACGAGCAGGGCGAGCATATAGCCGACGATCGGCCGCATGCCCTGGTCGGGATTGATCCGGCTAATGGCGCAGGCCGCGTAGTAGCCGACCCCGAACGGCGGTGCGAACAGCCCCATGCCCATGGCAAGGACGACTACCATGGAGTAGTGGACTTCATGCACGCCGATCTGGCGGGCGATCGGAAACAGCAGCGGCCCGAACAGGACGATGGCCGGAATGCCCTCCAAAACGCTGCCGAGAATGATGAAGGCGGCGATGGAGACGGCGAGGAAGCCGATGGCGCCGCCCGGAAGGTTGCCCATGATGTCGGCCAGGTTGTGCGAGAAGCCGGACTGGGTGAGCGCCCAGGCCATGCCCGTCGCCGCTCCGATGATCAGCAGGATGGCGCCGGAGAGGGACGCCGTCTCGACGAGCATCGGCAACAGCCGCTTCCAATTGAACTGCCGGTAGATGAAAAGGCCGGCGATGATCGCATAAACGATGCCGATGGTGGAGACCTCGGTGGCCGTCGCCACCCCTTCGATCACCGCCGCGCGGATGATGAAGGGCAGGGCAATGGCCGGAATGGCGATCAGGAACAGGCGGCCGACCTCGCCCCAGCTGGCGCGACGGACGTGGGACAGGTCCTCATGCCGATAGCGGAGCCAGACGACGAAACAGAGGGCGGCCGCCAGCACGACGGCCGGCAACATGCCGCCGGTAAACAGGGCGGTGATGGAAACGCCGGTCACCGAGCCGATGGTGATGAGGACGATGCTGGGCGGAATGGTCTCGGTCTGGGCGCCTGTGGCGGCGAGCAGCGCCAGGAGATCGCCCGGTTTGGCACCGCGCTCCTTCATCTCGGGAAACAGCACCGGGGCGATGGCCGCCATGTCCGCCGCCTTCGAGCCGGAGATGCCCGAGACGAGATACATCCCGCCGATCAGCACGTAAGACAGGCCGCCGCGGACGTGGCCCAGCAGGCTGGCGAGGAACCCGACCATGGCGCGCGCCATGCCGGTCATTTCGATGAGCAGGCCGAGAAAGACGAACAGCGGCACCGCGAGGAGGATGAGGTGCGACATGCCCTCGTCCATGCGGCCGACGACGACCAGCATCGGCGTCGTCGTCGTCAACGCCAGATAACCGAAGGTGGCGAGGCCGAAGGAAAACGCGATCGGCACGCCGGCGAACACCGCCGCGGCGACGATGCCGACGAAGAAAATGACCAGGTTGGCATTGCCGAGGCCCTTCAGCAGGGGCTGCAGGGCGAGCAGGACCCCGATGCAGACGGCGATCAGCACCACCGCCGCCAGGGTCAGCCGCCAGTTGCCGAGGCGCAGCAGGCGGAGGAGGATGGTAAGGATCATCAACGCGGAGCCGATGGGCAGCGCCGCCGCCCGCCAGATGTTGGGGATCTCCAGCGCCGGTGTGGTGATATAGATTTCCTCGGCGGCGAACTCGTAGGCTGGCTCAAGGATCAGGATGAGGAAGGTCAGCGCCGCCACCAGCGCCAGCATATCGAGGAAGGCCTGCGTCCGGGACGAACCCATGGCGACGAACGCGGTCATCCGCATGTGCTCACCCCGCCGCAAGGCCACCACCGACCCCAGCATCGCCAACCACAGGAACAAGATGGAGGCGAGTTCGTCCGACCAGATGATCGGGCTGTGGAAGACGTAGCGCCCGATCACCCCGGCGAGAAGCACCACGATCTCGGCGACGACCAGCAATGCCGCCGGAATCTCGACGATATACTGAAGGACGGTATCGATGGGCGTCGACCAGTGTCGAGCCCCGGGCCCGAGACCCTGCGCCACCTCCGCGGTGGCGATGCTCTCGATCTTCATGACCTTCAGGCCAGCGGGCCGGTGTACTTTTCGAGCGTGGCCCAGGCCTCGTCGCCGAACTTGCCTTTCCAGTCTTTATAGTAGGTGGTCTTCCCCAGCGCCTCGCGAAACACCGGGCGGTCGACGTCGTTGAACACCAGCCCCTTCGCCGTCAGATCGGCGCGCAGCGAAATGCTCAGCTTGGCGATATCTTCCCGCTGTTCCAGCGCCGACTTGTCGACCTCGCTGACGACGATGGCGCGCAGGTCCTCGGGTATCCTCTCCCAGGAGCGGCGGTTGGCCAGGATCCAATACCCGTCCCAGGTGTGGCCGGTCATACTGCAGTACTTCTGAACCTCGTAGAGCCTGGTCGTGTAGATGATCGGCAGGGGATTTTCCTGCCCTTCGACGACCTTCGTCTGCAACGCCGAATAGACTTCGTTGAAGTTGATCGGTGCCGGGCCGGCATCAAGGGCCTTGAACAGCGAGGTCAGGATCGGCGACGGCGGGACGCGGATCTTGAAGCCCTTGAGGTCGGCGGGCACGTTGATCGGCCGGGTGGACGAGGTGATCTGCCGGAAGCCGTTGTCGTAGAGCTTGAACGGGGCCTGGATGCCGACCTTGGTGATCTGCCCGCGGACGTAGCTGCCGACTTCCCCGTCCATCGCCTTCCACACCACGTCGTAGTCGGGAAAGGCGAAGCCGGTGTTGAGGATGCCGGCGGCGGCTACCAGGGTCGAGAGGATCGAGGACGAAAGATTGAAGAAGTCGACGCCGCCGCTGCGGACCTGCGAGAGCAGATCGGTGTCGGAGCCCAGCTGGTTGGCCGGGAACAGCTTGATGTCGACCCGACCGCCGGTGGCTTCCCGGATCCGGTTCAGGGCCTCCTGCTGACGGATGTTGATGGGGTGGGTCGGATCCTGACCGGTGGCCCATTTGAACTCGAACTCTGCCGCAGAGGCCTTGCGGGTGGCGATACTGCAGAGGGGCAGAGCGACACTCGCCGCGAGCCCGGTGGCAAGAAGAGTTCGACGCGTAATCTGCCGCCCTCGATAGTCTTCCATGTCTCACTCCCTGCTACTTTTTTTCTGCTGCCTTGTACTGAAGACGGGCAGCAGTCGGCTTTCACTGACCCTTTCTACCATTGAGGGCTTTGTAGGCGCGAATGACCTGGCTGTCGTCGGCATGTCCGGCGCCGCTGCCGGAGGCGGCGAGAAACATCTGATGGGCGATGGCCGCCAGCGGCAGCGCGGCCTTGGTATCCCGCCCCGCCTGCAGCACGATGCCGAGATCCTTGACGAAGATATCGACCGCGCTCGTCACCTGCGGCTCATCCTGCAGCATCCGCGGTCCGCGGTCCTTCAGCATCCAACTGGAGGCTGCCGAGCCGGACACGATTTCCAACAGGACCGGCATGTCGACGCCGACTTTTGCCGCCAGCGAGAAGGCTTCGGCGGCGACGGCGATGTGGACCCCGCAGAACAGCTGGTTCACCGTCTTCACCATTGCCCCTTGGCCGGGACTTTTGCCGACATGATAAACCTTGTCGCCCATTGCCGCGAGCACCGGCTTCGCCGCCTCGAAGGCTTCCTGCGGCGCCGCCGCCATGATGGTGAGCGTGGCCGCTTCGGCCCCCACCGTGCCGCCCGAGACCGGCGCATCGACGAAGCGGCGGCCGGCATCGATCACCCGCGCGGCCATTCCTTCCACCGCCTGGGGCGGGCACGTCGCCATCAGCACGACGATGCCGTTGTCGGGCAATGCAGCGAGCGCCCCGTCCTCGAACAGGACCGCCTCGGCTTGCGCCGCGTTCACCACCATGAGCACCAGTGCATCGGAACCCGCGGCCGCCGCGGCGGCCGACGACGCCCGCCCGCCGCCCGCCGCCGCCAGCGCGTCGACCGAGGCGGCGCGCATGTCGAAGCCCCGGACGTCGAAGCCGCGCGCGACGAGGTTCTTTGCCATGGGCAGGCCCATCGAGCCGAGACCGATGAAGGCTACCGAGGTCATGAATGCGCGCTCCAACTGGCGTTCAAACTCCTGCCTAGAGCCAGCCGCGGATGCTCGTTGCCACCGCATCGGCCGAAATGCCGTAACGGTCGTGCAGCGTCGGCAAGGCTCCGGCGTCGAGGAACGCATCCGGCAGGGCGATCTGGCGGAAGGCCGGAGCCACGCCCGAGCGCAGCAGCAGGCCGGCGACCGCCTCGCCCAACCCGCCGACGATGGAATGGTTCTCGGCGACGACGACCAACCGGCCGTTGCGCGAGGCTTCCTTGAGGATCGTCTCCTCGTCCAGCGGCTTGACCGTCGGTGAGTGCAGCACCGCCACATCGATGCCATCGGTGCGCAAGGTCTCGGCCGCCTCCAGCGCCCGCATGGTCATGAAACCGCACGCAATGACCACCGCGTCCTTGCCGTCGCGCAGCAGCTTGGCCTTGCCGAGCTCGAACCGGTAGTCGTACTTGTCGAGCACCAGCGGCACATTGCCCCGCAACAGGCGCATGTAGACGGGGCCGTCGTGATCGGCAATGGCCGGGACGGCCTGTTCCACATCCAGCGCGTCGCACGGATCGACGACGGTCAGGTTGGGCATCGCGCGGAAGATCGCCAGATCGTCGGTGGCCTGGTGGCTCGGCCCGTAGCCGGTGGTCAGGCCGGGCAGCGCGCAGACAATCTTGACGTTCAGCTTCTCCTCGGCGATGGCGAGGCAGATGAAGTCATAGGCGCGGCGCGACGCGAAGACCGCGTATGTGGTGGCGAACGGCAACCAGCCTTCGCGGGCCAAGCCCGCCGCCGCGCTCATCAGCAACTGTTCCGCCATCCCCATCTGGTAGTAGCGATCGGGGTAGGCCTGAGCAAACACGTAGAGGTCGGTGTATTTGCTGAGGTCGGCGGTCAGCCCGACGATCTCGGGCCGGTTCGCCGCCAACGCCGTCAGAGCGTGGCCGAACGGGGCCGGTTTGGTGGCTTGTCCCTCGGCCGCCAGCGAGGCGATCATCGCCGACGTGGTCAAGCGAGGCTTCTTGGTAATTTGACCGACCTCGGCCCGACCTTCCTCGCGCGTCGGGGTTTGCGCACCCGGCTTATCGGTTGTCGTTGTCATTGCGGCCTCCCGGCTTCGAGCGCCTTCAGCGCGAGATCCCATTCGTGCGGGTCGACCCGGAGGAAGTGGGTCATTTCCCGCGTCTCCAGGAACGGCACGCCCTTCGCCATTTTTGTATTGAAGATAATGACCCGCGGTCGCGGCTCCTTCAGCTCGCGGGCGCGGTCAAACGCGGCCTTTACGGCGTCGATGTCGTTGCCGTTCACCCGCTGCGTGTACCAACCGAACGCTTCCCACTTCGGCCCCAGCGGCTCGAAGTTGAGCACCTTCGTCGACGGCCCGTCCGCCTGCTGATTGTTGACGTCGACGAGCGCGATCAGGTTGTCGAGCTTCCAGTGGGGTGCCGACTGAACCGCCTCCCAGGTCGAGCCCTCGTCCAGTTCGCCGTCGGACAGCAGATTGTAGATGATCGACTTCGAGTTCTTGCGCTTCAGGCCGAGGGCCATGCCGACGGCAATCCCCAGGCCGTGTGCCAGTGAACCGCCGGTGATCTCCATGCCGGGCGTATAAGAAGCCATGCCCGACATCGGCAGCCGGCTATCGTCGGTGCCGTAGGTCTCGAGCTCATCTTCCGGGATAACCCCCGCCTCGATCAGCACCGAGTAGAGTGCAATCGCATAGTGGCCGATGGACAGGCAGAAGCGGTCGCGCTCCTCCCATTCCGGATCATCCGGCCGGTAGCGCAGGGCATGGAAATAGGCGACCGCCAGCACGTCGGAGACACCGAGTGCTTGTGCGATATACCCTTGACCCTGCACCTCGCCCATCCGCAGGGCGTTGCGGCGGATGTTATAGGCCCGCTCGGCCAGCGAAATATTAGGTAGCCTTGTACCTGATGTCGTTTGCGCTGCTTCCATTGCTTCCTCCGCGGCGCCTGAATTGGGGACGATGTCCCTTGTCAGTGGATGAGCATGCCGCCGTTGACGTCGATGACCGCGCCGGTGATGTAGCTGGAAAGATCGGAGGCCAAAAACAAGCAGGCGCCCGCCACGTCATCGGCGATGCCGAGACGTGAAAGCGGGATGCCCTTCAGGATCTCCCGCTTCATGTCGTCGGTCAGCTTGCCGGCGGTGATGTCCGTCTGGATCAACCCGGGGGTAATCGAGTTCACCCGGATGTGGTCCGGACCGAGTTCGCGCGCCATCGCCTTCGCCAGCCCGAGGACGCCGGCCTTGGCGGCGCTGTAGTGCGGGCCGCCGAAGATGCCGCCGCCGCGCTGGGCGGAGACCGACGATAAGCAAATGATCGAGCCCGATTGGCGCTCGCGCATGTTCGGTACCACCGCTTGCGACATATAGAGCGAACCGCGCAAGCTCACGTCGGTCACCGCCTCGTAGTTCTCCGGCTTGATTTCCATGAATTTGAGCGGCTGGGTGATGCCGGCGTTGTTGACCAGCACGTCGATCCGCCCGAATGCGCCGAGGACCTGGTCGATCGCCGCCTTGCACTGCTGCAGGTCGGTGACGTTACAGGCGACGCCGATGTGCTGGTTGCCTACATCGGCCGCCGCGCTCTTTGCCTGCTCGGCATCGAGATCGAGGATGGCGATCCGGGCTCCCTCGCGAGCGAACAGCCGCGCGGTCGCCATGCCGAGCCCGCGCTTGGAGGCCGCGCCGGTGACGACGCAGCACTTATCTTCGAGCAACATCGGCCTAGGTCCCGGCGGAACGGCGGCGCCGGCCGAGCGGGCGCAATGCGGTGATGATCCCGTTCATGTTTCCTCCCAGATGTCCCGGTTACGGGTGATTATTACTTTCAGAGCAAATCATAAAATGCTGGACTTAGAACCGATAACGATGATTTCTCATGTGATTGGTGAATCCTGCTCATCGATGCTCCATGCACGTCCTTCCATCGTTCAACGCGCTGAAGGCATTCGAAGCCGCCGTCCGGCGCGGCAGCTTCGTCGCCGCCGCCAACGAGCTGCACCTGACCCCGTCGGCGGTCAGTCATCAGGTCAAGCTGCTGGAGGATCAGCTCGGGGTTCAGCTTTTTCGTCGGGTCGGTCGCTCGGTCTTCCCCACCGACAGCGGCGAGCGCTACTACCGCGAGGTTGCGGCCGCCTTCGGCCGGATCAAGACGGCGACGGCCGACCTCACCAGCACCGGTAAGAGCGACCGGCTGTCGGTGCACTCGGCGCCGAGCTTCGCCACCCAATGGCTGCTGCCGCGTCTGCCCGAATTCGTCGCCGCCCACCCGGAGCTGGACGTGGTGTTCTGGGCGACGTCGCCCCCCTACAACCTAAAGGAGAATAACTGCGATATCGACATCCAATATGGCGCGACCAGCACCGACGGCCTGGACATCATGCCCTTTCCCGTCGAGCGCGTCGTTCCCATGTGCAGCCCGGCGTTGGCCCACGGTATCCGACCGATCCGCTCTGCCGACGACCTCCGCTTCTTTCCTCTGATCCACTCCGATCACTGTCTCGTTCGCTGGCCGGACTGGCTGGAACGCCATTCCGGCCTGAGCCTCGACTTGGATCGCGGGTTGCACTTCGACCGCTCGTTCATGTCCATATCGACCGCGGCCGCCGGCCTCGGCGTGTGCCTCGACAGTACCCTGCTCGCCCACGGCGAGTTGGCCAGCGGCCGTCTGGTCAAGCCGCTGGGTGACGACGGCCCGGAGGTCCAGGGACACCGCCTCGCCTGTCAGATCGGGGACAAGGACCTGCCGAAGATCGTCACCTTCAGGACCTGGCTCACCACCGTCTTGTTGGAAACGACCTCCTGAAGCCGGCACCCGGGGCCTATCCGACGCCCGTCGCGACGCTCAATCAATTAGTCGCGATGGCGCCAGGGGGCGAACCAGCCGAGGCCGGCGCTCGTCGCCCCGGCCGGCCGATACTCGCAGCCGATCCAGCCGGAGTATCCCAGCTCCTCGATCAGCCCCAGCAGGTAGGTGTAGTTGACTTCGCCGGTGTCGGGCTCGTGCCGCTCCGGCACGCCGGCGATCTGGATGTGCCCCACCGTCGGCATGTCCCGCCGCAAACGCACCGCCAGGTCGCCTTCGACAATCTGGCAGTGATAAAGATCGAACTGCACCTTCAGGTTGGGCTTGCCGAGTTCGGCACAGATGGCCTGTGCCTCGTCCTGGCGATTGAGGAAGAACCCGGGAATATCGCGGGTGTTGATCGGCTCGATGACGACGGTGACGCCGAGGCCGGCCGCCTGGTCGGCGGCGTAGGCGAGGTTGTTCAGGTAGACGGCCCGCTGGCGCGCCCGCTCAACGCCGGCGACGCTGAGCCCGGCCATGACATGCAGGGTCTGGTTACCGATCACCTGCACGTAGTCGAGGGCGGTGGCGATCGACCGACGAAATTCCTCCTCCCGGCCGGGGAGGGAGGCGGTTCCCCGTTCACCCGCGGCCCAGTTTCCGGGCGGGGCATTGAACAACGCCTGGGTCAGGCCGCGATCGTCCAGCCGACGGCGGATCTCCTCGGCCGGGTGCTCATAGGGAAACAGGAACTCAACCCCCTTGAAGCCGTCGGCGGCGGCGGCGGCGAAGCGGTCGAGGAACTCATGTTCGCCGTACATGAGCGAGAGATTGGCGGCGAACCTCAGCATTTGACGCCTCCCGTCACCAATTGGCGCCGAACACCCGGCGCAGTTCCTCGATCTGCTCGTCGTCGAGCCCGCGCACCGGCTTCCCGTAAAGAGTGAGGAACAGCCGCGCCGTCTCCTCCAGCTCTTCGGTGGCGTAAACGGCGGCTTCAAGCGACTCGGCCGACACCACCGGCCCGTGATTGGCCAAGAGCACCGCCGTTGCCGCCGCCGCCAGCCGGCCGATGACCTCGGCGACCGCAGGATCGCCGGGGCGGAAATATGGCACCAGCGGCAAGCGGCCGACCCGCATCACGTAATAGGCGGTCAGCGGCGGCAGCACACACTCGGGGTCGATGTCGCGCAAAACCGAGACCGCCACCGAATGATGGGAGTGGAGATGGACGATGGCGTTGGCGGCGTTGCGCGCCGCGTAGACGGCGGTGTGCAGCGGCTGCTCCTTGGTCGGCTTGTCGCCGGAAAGCAGGCGCCCGTCGGGGGCGATCTTCGACAACCGCGCCGGATCGAGGCTGCCGAGGCTGGCATTGGTGGGAGTCATCAGCCAGCCGCCGCCGCACGCGTCCGGCAGCCGGACGCTGATATTGCCGCTGGATCCTGCGGTCAGGCCGCGATCGAAGATGGATCGGCCGAAGGCACAGATCTGTTCGCGCAGCCGGGCCTCGGTGCCGCTCGCCACCGCTCAGACCATCCCTTGCAGGCGAAGCGCCTTTTCGAAGAAATCGACGGCGCCGAAATTCCCCGACTTCAGCGCCAGCGCCAGCGGTTCGGCATCGCCCACCGTTGCCGTCCACGGGACGCCGGGATCGATGCGACCGCCGATGCGCAACATGTTGACGCCGAGCGCGCTGACCACCGCGCCCGAGACCTCGCCGCCGGCGACGACGAAGCAGCGGGCACCCCGCTCGCACAGCCTACGGGCGATGTCCGCCAAGGCGTGCTCCACCAGTTGCCCGGCCTGATCCACGCCGAGGCTCGACTGCACCGCCTTCACCTCGTCGGCGGGCGACGTGGAGTAGATCAGCATCGGCTCGCGCCCCAGCATGGTCGTCGCCCACTCGAGGGCGCGCTCGACGACCGGCTCCCCCTCGGCGAGCGCCTTGGGCTCGACCCTAAAGGCGGGACGGCCTTCCCGCCACGCCGCCACCTGGGCATTGGTGGCAATGGAGCAGCTGCCGGCAATGACCACCGCCCCGCCGCTGATGTTCGGAAGCCGAGCGGCGGAGCTGGCATGATGGAGGAGGCCCTGGCGCCGGTAATTGTCGGGAAGCCCGATCGCCAGCCCCGAGCCGCCGGTGAGCAGGCGTAACGCGGCACAGCCGGCGCCGAGGACGCGCAGGTCGTCGTCGCTGAGCGCATCGGCAATGGCGATCTCGATTTTCTCTTGCTGCAACTCGCCAATCTTCGCCGCCACCTGCTCCGGCCCCGCCGCGATGCCGTCGTAGCGCAGCAGACCGACCCGGCGATGGGTCTGCTCCTGCAGAACCCGCACCAGGTTCGGATCGCGCATCGGCGTCAGCGGGTGGTTCTGCATACCCGACTCATTCAGGAGCTTGTCGTTGACGAACAAGTGGCCGCGGTAGACGGTGCGGCCGTTTTCGGGGAAGGCCGGACAGGCGATGGTGAAGTCCGTCGCGAGCGCCGTCATCAGCGCATCGGCGACCGGGCCGATGTTGCCCGCGCGGGTTGAATCGAACGTGGAGCAGTATTTGAAAAAGAACTGCCGACAGCCGGCGGCTTGCAGCCAGGCCAGGGCGGCGAGCGATTGCGAGACCGCGTCCGCGGCAGGAATGCTGCGGGACTTGAGCGCAACGACGATGGCGTCGGCGTCTTCCGGCAAGGATCCCTGGGGTACGCCGATCGTTTGCAGTGTCCGCATTCCTCCCTCCACCAGCATGCTGGCGAGGTCGGTCGCTCCGGTAAAATCGTCGGCGATGCACCCCAGGATGGCCATGGCGGCACTCCCTCCCCGGTTTTTTTCCGACGGTTCGTCGGCAGCGCGTTTTGCGAACGCCTTGCAATTATCCTAGCCCCAAGGTCGGGGATATGGAATGGCGACGTGATCGTCACCAGATCCCTATGCCAACCCGGCTGCCGGCCGCCGTCATCCGCGCCGGTGCCGGTGCGATGGTCAACAAGAACGACAACCGCGGAAATTGGGTGCGGCGATGCAGGTCCTGATTACCGGCGGCGCGGGCTTTCTCGGACAGAGGCTCGCCCGCACCATCGTCGAGGCGGGCGGACTCCGCCGTGACGGCACGTTTCATCCGTTGGACAGGCTGATCCTGCTGGATGTGGTCGCCGCCGACGACTTCGGAGACCCAAGGGTGGCGAGCGTGGCCGCCGATATCACCGATGCCGCCACCCTCCAGCGCGTCGTCGGCCCGGAGACGGCAAGCGTCTTCCACCTGGCGGCCGTCGTCTCCGGCCAGGCGGAGGCCGATTTCGATCTCGGCATGCGGGTGAACTTCGATGCGACCCGGCTGCTGCTGGAGCGCTTGCGCCAGGTCGGCGGCGCCGCGCGTTTGGTCATGACCAGCTCGGTGGCGGTCTTCGGCGGCGACCTGCCCGAGGTGGTTCCGGATGACCACATCTGGGCGCCCCAGAGCTCATACGGCACCCAGAAGGCGATGGCGGATCTGCTGGTCAGCGATTACGCCCGCAAAGGCTTCGTCGATGCGCGCAGCATCCGCCTGCCGACCATCGTCGTCCGTCCGGGCAAGCCCAATCTCGCCGCCTCCAGCTTCGCCAGCGGGATCATCCGCGAGCCCCTGCACGGAGAGGATACGGTCTGTCCGGTCGCACCGGAGACCCTCCTGTGGCTGATGTCGCCGCGCTCGGTCATCCGCAACCTGTTGCATGCCCATGATCTGCCGGCGGAGCGGCTCGGCCGGCGGCGGGTGATCAACCTGCCGGGGCTGTCGATCCGCGTCGCCGACATGATCGCCGCATTGGGGCGGATCGCCGGGCCGGACGCGACCCGACGCATCCAAATGCAGCGGGATCCCAAGGTGGAGCAGATCGTCAACAGCTGGCCGGGAAATTTCACCGCCGAGCACGCCAAGAGCCTCGGCTTCGTCGCCGATGCCGACTTCGCCGACATCATCCATGCCTTCATCGAAGACGAGCGGGTCTCGGCGGTGGCATAAGCGCCGGCGGCAAAGCTCGGCGTACAACAGCGGAATGGCCCAATGGAATATGTGAAGCTCGGCTCGACCGGCCTCGACGTCTCTCGTCTTTGCCTGGGTTGCATGACCTACGGCGAGCCGGATCGGGGTCCGCATCCGTGGACGCTCGATGAGGAGAAGAGCCGGCCGCTGATCCGCCGGGCGCTGGAGGCCGGCATCAACTTTTTCGATACCGCCAACTTCTACTCGGACGGCAGCAGCGAGGAAATCCTCGGCCGGGCGATCCGTGACTTCTCCAGCCGCGACGACGTGGTCATCGCCACCAAGGTGTTTTACTCCATCCGCCCGGGGCCCAACGCCGGCGGCCTATCCCGCAAGGTGATCATGCGGGAGATCGACAACAGCCTGCGCCGGCTGGGCACGGACTATGTCGACCTCTATCAGATCCACCGGTGGGACCATGGGACGCCGATCGAGGAGACCCTGGCGGCGCTGAACGACGTGGTCCGCGCCGGCAAGGTCCGCTACATCGGCGCATCCTCCATGTACGCCTGGCAATTCGCCAAGGCCCTCTATACCGCCGATCTCCACGGCTGGCCGCGGTTCGTCAGCATGCAAGATCACTACAACCTCATCCACCGGGAGGAAGAGCGGGAGATGCTGCCGCTTTGTGCGGCCGAGGGTATCGGCGTGCTGCCGTGGAGTCCGCTCGCCCGCGGGCGCCTGACCCGCGACTGGGGGGAGAGCACGCGGCGGTCGGACACGGACGTGGTCGGCAAGACTCTCTATACCGAGACGACCGCGGCGGCGGATCGCCGGATCGTCGCCGGCGTCGCCGAGATTGCCGCCGGTCGCGGCGTTCCCCGCGCCCAGGTGGCGCTCGCCTGGCTGTTGCAGAAGCCGGTCGTCACCGCGCCGATCATCGGGGTGGCGAGGCCGCATCACCTGGACGATGCGGTGGCCGCCCTGTCGCTGCGGCTCACCGCCGAGGAGACCGACGGGCTGGAGGAACTCTACGTCCCGCACCCCGTCGTCGGCTTCTCCTGAGGCCCATCACCCCAACGGGCCGGTCGTGGCTTCGAGCATGGCCCAGGCTTCCCCGCCGAACCGGTGCCGCCATTCGGAATAGAAGCCTGCCTTTCGGAGCGCCTCGCGGAAGGGGGCCGGGTCGGGTTGGTTGAAGGCCAGGCCCTTCGTCGCGAGGTCCTGCTTCAACGAGGTGTTGAGCTCGGCAAGGTCGGCGCGCTCGGCCAGTGCGGCCTCGTTCCAGTTCCTTGCCACGATGTCGCGCAGGTCATCCGGCAGGCGGTCCCAGGCGCGGCGGTTGGCCAGGAACCAGAAGCCGTCCCACATATGGTTGGTCAAGGAGCAGTATTTCTGCACCTCGTAGAGCTTGGCGAATGAAATGATGGCGAGCGGGTTTTCCTGCCCCTCGACCAACTGGTTCCGGAGGGCGGAGTAGACCTCGGAGAAATTGAGGCTGACCGGGGCGGCCTCGAAATCCCTGAACATCGAAATCCATAGCTGGCCCACCGGGACTCGGATCCGGAAGTCTTTGAGATCGCCGGGGCTGACGATCGGCTGGATGCTCGAGGTGATCTGGCGAAAGCCGTTGTCCCAGATCTTGTCCATGGCGACCAGATCCGTCTTGGCGATCTGCGCCCGGACATAAGCCCCCAATTCCCCGTCCATCGCCCGCCAGACGGCGTCATAGTCGGCAAAGGCGAAGCCGATGCCGTTGATCGAGGCCACGGGCACGAGAATCGAGAGGATGGTTCCCGAGAGGGTGAAGAACTCGACCGCCCCCGAGCGCAGCTGGCTCAGCATGCTGGTGTCCGAGCCGAGCTGGCCATTGGGGAAGATATCGATCTGGACCCGGCCGTTGGTCTCGGTCTTGATCCTCTCTGCGGCCTCCGAAGCCCGCCGATTCAGCGGGTGACTGGGGGGCAGGTTATTTGCGTACTTATAGGTGAATTCGGCGGCCCGGGCCGGACGAATGCGGACCAACGGGGCCGCTGCCAGCGTCAATCCCGCAGCGGCTACAAGGGCTCGCCGGGTGACACCGGCCTTGCGTGCTTTCGCAGGCGGAGCGAGCTCGGCCGCGGTGCGGCACGGCGGCTCTAACTTCGGGTGCTTTGACATTTTGCCTCCTCCCGGGGCGCATGGCCGTCCGTTCGGCATCGCGCGGCCTTCTGCTGCCCCATCATGGAGATATTACCCATGGCACCCGATTACGATGGCGGCATGCTCCCGCTCAGGGCCGGTAGGCCAGCGGGGGCCGCTACGCGCGAGACCGCCGACGCCAATTGTCGATCAGGATGTGGACGCTTATCATTAGCACCCAAACCGGGAAGACAAGCACAACCCAGCTTAGATAGCGGCTGCCGAACAGGATAAGCAGCGCCAGCGTGTAGCCGAGGATCGCAATCCAGCGCGGGGTGATTGCGGTGCGGACAGCGATGGTGGACAAAGAAATCATGAACACCGCTGCCATCTTTACCGCGTAAGTGTTCATGATCACGTACGACACGGCGCGGGCGAAGGTGAACGTGGCGGTGTCGAGCAACGCCTTGGACTGAACACCATAGGCTATGATGATCGCCTCGGTCACACCGGCCGAAACAAACAGCATGGCGAGAAATAACAACCCACTGCCGAGAAAAACGGTAGAGAAGAAGCGATCTTCAAGCTCGCCCAGGCGGTCGCGCAGTACGCCGATGAACCACAAGAAGGCGATGCCGGCGAACGGCACCATACTCAGGGCAAGAGCAACGGCGTTTGAACGCGTCCTCAGCCACGCCCCCGCCTCCAGCGGATCGGCCGGGATGGAAAGCCGGACGACCAGAAGGCCGACGATGAGCAGGACCGAAAAGATGATGCCGGCAATGGCGGCGGCGCGCGGCGTCTTCAGGCGCGCGCGGGTCAAGACCACATCCTGCTTCATGACTTCCTCTGAGGAAATATTATCGAATGCGTTTTTGATACGGCAAGCCGGCTGCGGAGCGAGGCGAGAGGATCAACTGGCGGTGGTTGACCTCGATCGCTTGCCCATCGTGGCCGATCTTGTGATAACGCGTCGCCGCTTTTTCGGAGCGTGCGACAGCCGGTTCACGATCGCCGCGCGCGGCGATCGTGCAATCCGAGCGACTGGCCTCCAGGACCCCCGACAACCCCCAGCACCGGGCCACTGTGGACAAGTTCCGGGGGCAGGAAGCACCCGGTTGTCATCTGCTCGATGACCACCTCATCGCCAGAGGAGGCCCCGCGGGGTATGGAATTTTTCTATAGCTGCACCGGCTGAACGTCGCCGTCTCCCGCGCCCGCGTCGCCTCAATCCTTGTTGCAAACCCGGAATTTTGGAGCCCGATTGCCGCAGCCCGGCACAAATGCGCCTCGCCAACGCCCTCTGCCGGTATATCGAGATGGCGCAAACGATCAAATGACGAGCTGCGGCCTTAGAGCACCCGGCACACGATCGCAGCCAGTGGGCGACCTCAGCAGCGGCACCCTTCGCATTTCTAAGTTGCCCAACGACCATTACGAGCGCAGCAAGGGAAGCGTCCGTCGTGAGCGTCCGTCAGGGTCGCTGTGGCGGTCCGATCTGCGGCGCCTTCACCGGCGCGGCGATGCCGACGAAGATCACGATCGCATCGCCGCCCGGATTGTTCGGGATGATCACCCTCTTCCAGTTGTCGGTGACCCAGAGGTTGCCGGAGGGTCGGTTTGGGCAGCGGTCATCCGCTGCAGGGCATGGCTGGTGTAATGGGATCACCGGTGCGCAAGCCGGGCGGGCATTTGCTCGTGTTCGTACCGCAGAATTGGCTGATCCGGAGGAGGTTCGAGCCGCCGGCACCTTGCCCATTGCCGGAATTCGCCACCCATACGTTGTCGTTGCCATCGACAGTCCCCACGGGCTGGTGACGCCCCCGCCAGTGAAGGGTGCGCCGGCGGCGACCTCGCCGTTGGAGCTGATAAGCGCGATCGAGCCGCCGGCCCATCGACGTCGCTGCCGCCATCGGGGCAGGGGACGTCCACGATATGGGAGTTGGCGACCGACATGTTGCCCCTGCTGTCGCTCGCAATCGCCATCCGGCGATCGAAGACCCCGCTCACATGGCGAATTTGGCCGTTGCCGATGATGGCGACCGAGTTGCTGTTGTTGCCGGTGACCCAGGCGAAGCCGCGATGGTCGATGGCGACGCCGAACGGCTTGGAGAGCCCCAGCTGGTCTTGGGGATGTTGCGTGCACGCCGGGGATCCCCTTTAGGGTGACGCTGCCATTGCCACAATTGGCGATCCAATTGCCGTGCTGGTCGGTCGCTGGCGTAGATGCTGCAGCTCGTGCTGGGCATCACCATGACTTCGATCCGGTCAAGAACCACATCTGTGTTGCCTCTATTATCACCAACTATGGGCATATGGCAGATTGCCCCGAACCACATTTTCGACTCCGCCGCCTCGGCGGCGGAGGTTACGGGGAGGTCGGAGGCCAAGGCGCGGTTAACAGCCGCGAGCCGGGCCGCACGCGCGCCAAGGCAACTTTCGCCGGCGGCATGACCAAGGCGCATAGCGCGGGCGCAGGCTCAGCCGCGGCGGGCGCGAGGTGATCATCCCAGGTGCCCCATCCCCGTTCGCCGAGCCCGCCGTTGACCCGGCGAATAATGTCTTTTCTCGGCTGCATAGCTACCCCAAGATAGGAGATGGGGTAACCGGGGGGACGGGTCTCGTCGTGTCTGTCGGTTTGACATGCGGACATGTCATCAGAGGTCGCTTCGTGCTCGAAGAGGAGCTCGGAGCCGGTGGCATGGGGAAGGTCTTCAAGGCCCTCGACCGCTTGCGCCAGGAGGCGCAGGACCGCGAGCCTTACGTCGCCATAAAAGTCCTTTCGAAGGGCATCAGCACCCATCCCCTTGCGTTCATGGCCTTACAACGCGAGGCCAAGAAGGCGCAAAAGCTTACCCATCCCAACGTGGTTCGCGTGTACGATTTCGATCGCGACGAGCCGAATATTTATATCGTAATGGAATATCTTTCCGGGAGGTCCCTGGACAAGATTATTCGCTCCGATAATTATAAAGGCTGTTCATTGCCCCAGGCAATGAAAATTATTGAGCCTGTGGGCTCGGCATTATCGTATGCTCACAGGAATGGCATCGTTCATCTTGATCTGACCCCGAACAATATTTTTCTCACCGAGCAAGGGCAAGTAAAGGTCATCGATTTTGGCATCGCCCGAGCGTTTCGCCGCCCCGACGAGAACAATCCCGAGGAAACCGTATTCGACGCCAGTGCGCTGCGGGCCTACAGCCCCCTTTATGCCAGCCCGGAGTTGATCGATGGCCTCGACCCGGACCCTCGCGACGACGTCTTCTCCCTCGCGTGCGTCATTTACGAGTTGCTGACCGGGACCCATCCCTTCGGCCGCGTCCAGGCCACCAAGGCGCGGGCGGAAAAACGCGAACCGGTGCGACCCGAGGGCTTGACCAATGGGCAATGGCTCGGCCTGAAACGGGCGCTGACCTTCTCCCGCGACCGGCGCACCGAGAGCGTCGATGCGCTCCTCGAGGAGCTTCGTCACGGACGAAAATCGCCCATAGGAACGTGGGGAAAGGTAGCCGCCGCCACGGCCGCGGTGGCCGTGGCGGTGGCCATTTTCTATGTCGGCATTCGCGGGCCGAGTGACGAGCCGGCAGCCCGCCCGCCGGCCGTCGACGACACCACCCGTCCGCGCCCGCCGGAGCAGGCGGTGCCGGGAATTCAGCCGCCGCTGCAGGTGCCGGCACCGGCGCCTTCGCCGCCGACGACGGACAGCACACCGCCGCCCCAGGTGCCCGCGGCGCCCGCCGCTCCCGCACCGGAAGCGGTCGCTCCGCCGGTCGTCGTGCCGTCTGCGGTCGACATCGGGAGCAAGGTCAGCGCCGTACCCTGTTCCGTTCTGGCCAGCAACGTTGACGGGGCGCAGATCGCCCTCGGCGGGTACACCGCGGACAAGAGGGCACTGGAAAAATTGCGCGTCGAACTGGCGGCCGGCGAGGGTGTTGGCGAGGTGTCGACGACGGGCGTGCGGGCCCTCAATCCGGTATATTGCCGGGTGCTGGAGACTTTGGCACCCCAGATCAAGAGCAACTGGGATGCCGGCCTCCTTCACGGCGTCCGCACCGCACAAGCGGAAGCCAAGTTTGTGGCCGGAGACAGACTGGCTTTTTCCGCCCTCGCACCGGCGATCGATAGTTACATCACGGTGGATTACTATTCCCTGGACGGCCAGGTCGTTCACATGCTGCCAAGCGGTTCACGAACCAACAATCGTTTCGTCGCCCGAAGCGGATTTTCCGTCGGCGCCGGCGATGGCGAGAACTGGATCGTCGGGCCGCCGTTCGGCACCGAGGTGATAACCCTGATCGCCAGCAGCGAGCCGCTGTTCCCCAAACCGCGCAAGGAGGCGGAGCCGGCGGATCGTTACCTGAAGGATTTGCGCCGCAGCATCGAGCGCATCCAGGCGCGTCCGGGTTCGACCCTGTTGGCCGACGTGATGCTCATCGAGACCCGCGCAAAGGAGCAATGAAAGGTGAGGCGTTTTTCCGACGGCGCGCTGGCAGTCCTGGTTGGTCTCTTGATGCTTTTGGCGACCCCGGTGCTGAGTGCCCCGGTCCTATCGCCCTCGGCAGCAACTCCTGCAGCAGGGGCGGCTCTCCACTACGCGGGCATCGCCAGGGAGACGTCCAGCGACGAGGCGGCGTGGAACGCCATCAAGAACAGCCGCAATCCGGCCGTCTTCGAGGCCTTTATAAGCAGCCACCCCGATAGCCCCTATGTGGGGCAGGCGCAGCAACGGGCGCAGCAACTGCGGCCGAAGGCCGAGCGCCCGACGCGGAAAGCGTCGTCCGCCCCGTCGGAGTCGGGGGGGGAAAAAACCGACAAGGGGGAAAAGGCGAGGGCGTCGACCGCGCCGGCGGGGCCGGTGACCTTGGAGGTCGCCTCGCCCTATGCGGAAAAGGATTTCCGCACCCGCAATCTCAAGAGCTACACAGACGCGGTGACCGCCGAGGTCGATGGCGCGGTGAACTTCGTCATCTTCCCGGCAGGCGGGCTACTGCAACACGGGCAGATACCGGCGGGTCTGGGTAATAACGAGGCGGCCCTGGGTGTGTTCGATCTCTCCCGACTGGCGGCGGAAGCGCCGGTGTTGGCGCTGTCATCGTTGCCGTTCGTCGCTGCCAGCTACGAGGATGCCTTCCATCTATGGAAGGCCGCCCAACCGGTGGTTCAGCGGCTATTGGCGGAACGCGGGATGATGGCCCTCTACGCCATCCCCGCCGTACCGGCCGGCCTCTTTGCCAAGAAAGCCGTTCGGTCCGCCGCCGATCTGAAGGGCTTGCGCATCGCCGCCAGCGACGACTGGCTGAAGCGGTTGGTCGGCGAGGTGGGAGGACGGCCGAGCGAAGGCACGGTGGCCGATGCGGTGAAGCAGGCGGCGGACGGCGGCATCGACGGGATGCTTGCGCCGTTGGATGCCGCCGCTGCCAACAAGGCCTGGAGCGGATTTGCCGTGGCGTACGACGTCCAGGCGTCGTTCCCGCTGTCGGTGGTCGCCATCAGCCAGAGCGCCTATGCCACATTGAGCCCGGAGGTGCAGCGGGCGCTGTTTAACTCGGCGGTCAGCGCCCAGAACGCCGCATGGTCCGACAGCATCGATGAGCGCAATGCCAGCGTCGACCAGCTCGGCAAGGAAAATCTCACCGTCCAGGCGCCCCCCCAGGCGCTGGTCAGCGAACTGAAGGCGGCGAGCAACCCGCAGCTGAAGAACTGGCTCGCCGCCACCGGCAACGACGGTCAAGCGATCCTGTCCGCATCGGAGTCGTCCAACCGCTAGACTAATAGAAGGGATCGCGAGACGATGGAGCTTTCTGATGCCTTCTCCGAGGCTCTCCCTCTCGCGCCTAGCTATCGCCTCCCGCCGTTGATGGCCGGTGAGCGGTCTAGATTCATCTGGTGACCACTCAGCCGAAGTGGTCAGTCACGACCCATCCTTCAATGTTGTGAATCGATTAGCGAGGAACTCCATAGGCGTTATAGATGGCTGCTTCGAGTCCGGTTAAGAAGCGCTGAATCTGCTCGCTGAGCGTCTCTTCTGTTGCAATAGTCGGGCAGTTACTATAGGAACCCCAGGTCCCACCACCGGCCTGGATAATTTCTTCGCAGAACGAAACACAGTTGTTCGGAAGCACCAACCATCTCCACTTGTTTGCCATGAGCTGCTCCACGTAAGTCATGGCATTTTGTGGATTTGGTAGCCTCACATACAACCTTCTTAGCTCTGTCTTGCCGGAATCGCGCAGATAGCGTCTGTACCCAGCTTCCGACATGTAGCGAGGAACGTCGTGCAAGTCCGCGACGTGAAAGTAATAGCCTCCACTTCGGCCTCCCGAGTGGATTAGAAGATGCCCGCACACATTTGGGCCATCACCGCTCACTGCAACAACTTCAGTGCTCGAAAAATCGATATCGATAACTCCACATGCATCAAGGACTTCTCCCTTATAGGCCATATCACCCTCTCCCCCGTTGATTCACAACAAGCCTAAGACCCACCTGTAATTGTCTGGTCAAACCGATAGCAGAAGTCGTTGCCATGCTCGGAAATGCGCACCCCCGCCACAGGCCGGCCCTCCAGCATGCGGGTGAGGAATTCGCCGGAGAGGGCGGGGAGGAGGGTGTTGGTGAGGATGGCGTCGATCATCCGGCCGCCGCTTTCGAGCTCGGTGCACCGCGACGCGATGAGCGTCACCACCGCGTCGTCGTAGGTGAAGGGCACGCCGTGGCGCTCGGCGATGCGGCGGGCGACGCGGTCGAGCTGGAGGCGGGCGATCATCCCGATCATCGCGTCCGACAGCGGGTAGTAGGGAATGACGATCAGCCGGCCGAGCAGCGCCGCCGGAAACACCTTCAGCAACGGCGCGCGCAGCGCCTCGGCCAGCCCGGCCGGTTCCGGAAGCAGCTCCGGGTCCTTGCACATGCCGATGGTGAGATCGGAGCCGACGTTGGAGGTCAGCAGGATCAGCGTGTTCTTGAAGTCGATGCGCCGCCCCTCGGCGTCGTCCATCCAGCCCTTGTCGAAGATCTGGAAGAAGATCTCGTGGACGTCGGGGTGGGCCTTCTCCACCTCGTCCAGCAGGACGACGCTGTAGGGCCGGCGACGCACCGCTTCGGTCAGCACGCCGCCCTCGCCGTAGCCGACGTAGCCGGGCGGCGACCCCTTCAGGGTGGAGACGGTGTGGGCCTCTTGGTATTCGCTCATGTTGATGGTGACGACGTTGTCCTCGCCGCCGTAGAGCGCCTCGGCCAGCGCCAGCGCCGTCTCGGTCTTGCCGACCCCGGACGGGCCGCACAGGAGGAAGACGCCGATCGGCTTGCCGGGGTCTTCCAGGCCGGCGCGCGAGGTGCGGATGCGACGGGCGATCGTCTCCATCGCCTGGTCCTGGCCGACCACCCGCTGTCGCAGCGTTTCCTCCAGCTTGAGGATCGCCTCGATCTCGTTCTTCACCATCCGGCCGACGGGGATCCCGGTCCAGTCCTCGACCACTTTGGCGACCACCGGCTCATCGACGCTGACCAGGATCAACGGCTCCTCGCCTTGGGCGGCGGCGAGCTCCGCCTGCAGTTCCCGCAGCCGGGCGAGGGCCTCCTCCCGTTCGGCCGCGGTGAGCGGTGCAAGTCCGGCGTCGTCGCCGGCGACGGGAGCGGCCGTGACCGGCGCGTCCGCGATGACGGCGGCCGTTTCCTTCTCCAGCGGGCTGGCGGTGCCTTCGACCGGAGCGGAACGGCCGCGGAGTTTGGCCCGCAGTGACAGGATCGCTTCCACCAGCGCCTTCTCTCGCAGCCACCGCTCATCCAGCGCCGCGAGCCGCGCCTGCTCGTCGCCGAGCGCCGCTTTCGCGTCGGTCCGACGGCGGGCCACATCGACGCCGATCGCCCCCTCGCGGTCGATGATGGCGAGTTCGGTGGTCAGCGCCTCGATCCGCCTGCGGCTGTCCTCCACCGGCGGCGGCACGGCGTACTGGCTGATGGCGACCCGCGCGCAGGCCGTATCCAGCAGTGCCACCGCCTTGTCGGGGAGCTGCCGCGCCGGGATGTAGCGATGGGAAAGCTTGACCGCCGCTTCCAGCGCCTCGTCGAGGAGCTGCACCTTGTGGTGGGCCTCGAGCGTCGAGGCGACGCCGCGCATCATCAGCAGCGCCTTGGTCTCGCTGGGCTCTTCCACCTGCACCGGCTGAAAGCGGCGGGTCAGCGCCGGGTCCTTCTCGATGTACTTCTTGTACTCGGCCCAGGTGGTGGCGCCGATGGTGCGCAGGGCCCCCCGCGCCAGCGCCGGCTTGAGCAGGTTGGCGGCGTCGCCGGTCCCCGCCGCGCCGCCGGCGCCGATCAGGGTGTGCACCTCGTCGATGAAGAGAATGATCGGCTGCGGCGACGACTGGACCTCGTCGATGACCTGGCGCAGCCGGTTCTCGAACTCGCCCTTCATGCTGGCGCCGGCCTGCAGCAGGCCCACATCGAGCACCCGCAGGCTCACGTCTTGCATCGGCGGCGGCACGTCGCCCCGGGCGATGCGCAGCGCGAAGCCCTCCACCACCGCCGTCTTGCCCACCCCGGCCTCGCCGGTGATGATGGGATTGTTCTGCCGGCGGCGCATCAGGATGTCCATGATCTGCCGGATCTCGTCGTCGCGGCCGACCACCGGATCGATTTCGCCGTTGCGGGCCTTTTCGGTGAGGTCGGTGGAGAACCGCCTGAGCGCCTCCTGCTTGCCCATCGGCGCCGGCGCCATCGCGTCGCTCGCTTCCCCGGGTTGCGCCGGCGCGAGTTGCGAGCCGTCGTAGGCCGACAGGCGATCTTCCGGCGAGCCGGCGACGATCTTGGCGAAATCCTCGCCGAGCGCGTCGCCGCGGACCTTGGCGAACTCCCGCGACATCCCGAGGACGACGGTGCGCAGCGACGGCGTCTGCAAGGCGGCGTAAAGCAGATGGCCGCTGCGGATCTGCGACTGGCCGAACATCAACGTGGCGTAGACCCAGGCTCGCTCCACCACCTCGACGACATGGGGGGAGAAGTTGGAGATGGCGGTCGCCCCGCCCGGCAGCCGGTCGATGGCGGCGGTCAGGTCTTGTGCCAGGCGGGCGGGGTTGAAATCGTAATACTTGGCGATGCGATGGATATCGGAATCCTGGAGCTGCAAGATCTGGTTAACCCAGTGAATCAGCTCGACATAGGGATTACCGCGCAGTTTGCAGAAGACGGTGGCGCTCTCGATGGCCTTATAGGCGAGTGCGTTCAGCTTTCCGAATAATATGGCCCGGCTAATTTCTGCCATCACGCACTCTCTCTCACTGTCGTTGTCTCGGCTCAGTTCACGCGCAGGGGCTCCAATATCAGATCATTCGCATCCTTATCGCGCCCCCGCTTCCGCAACCACGTTGTCCAGCCGAGAAGGCCGCCGCGCCCCAATTCCAGCGGCGGCACCTCCTCGCGCTTCAAGACGAGGTTCAGCTCCCAGGCCAGCTCGTCGCCGACGTACGCTCTGACCATGGCGACGATGCGCTGCAGGCCCGCCGTGCCGGGGAGGAAGCGGATGAAATCGTCGAGGGAGAGCGGCCCGAGGATCAGGCGAAAGCGGTGCTGTACGCTCCAGATGCAGGCGCCGAGGAGCGCCGTTCGCCCGAGCGTCCCGCTCTCCGGATCGGAGCCGAGGCGGCATCGCGCCTGGGCCGGCAAGCTCACCCATTCGCCGACGAACTCGCGAACGGCAAAGGGAAGCCCGAAAAAGTCGGACAGCAGCGCCCGCAGACCATCGGGGTGATGCGTCTGTGCCGCCAGCAGCCCCGCGTAGTAGCGACGGGCCCGGTCCGGCATGGCGTCCCGCTGCTGCAGATGGGCGAAGCCGTAGCCGCACAGCGACGCCAGGTAGCGGGCGTACCAATCGGATCCGGGCCAGCGCCCGGGCGGCTCGGCCTCGGGCCGATCGCCGCTCACCGGCGGCCGTGACAGCGCCCATGCCCGGTAGAACAACGACAGCATGCGGTGATGGAAAACGTCGAGAAACCGGGCGAGCGTCGGGTCGTGGCCGCGGGCGATGCGCTCCCGGACATAGTCGGTGAGGTGCAGGGGCAGCGGGCCATTGGGGCCGAGCAGCCCGAAGAAGAGCCCGAGCAGGCGCGGCGGGCGCCCGTCCGCGGCCGGAATGAATTCGGCAACGGCGGCGGGAGCGAAAGCGAGCGATGGCTGCTGGCCGAAACGAACCGGATCGTCGGCCGGGCGGGCCGATGTGCCGACCCGCGGCAGCCGCGCGTGAGCCGCCTCGAGGCGACGCACCGCCTGGAAAAAGTCGAACCGCCACGGCTCCTCCCGCAGCGCCGCCTGCATCGCCTCTAGAGCAGGTGTCTTTGCCCCAGCCTCGCCGGCCATCGCTTCACCTCGCCGCGGGCGGTCGTCGTCATCACCGCCTCGCAAAATGAATTGATCGACACATAACGGGAGAAAAACCGCTCCAGAACCGCCGCCAGCAGGAACGGGCCGGAACCGGTGAAGGGTGCCTCATCCAGCGAGATCGTCACTTCGAGACCGCGGCCGATGCTGACCGGTCCCGCCACCGGCAATCGCCGATGGATGGATCGGCTGGCGATGCCGATCACCCCCTCGATCTGCTTGCGCACAAGCGGGTCCCCGAGGGCACCGTAAAGCTCGAGCAACTCGCGAAGGGCGGCGGCACCGCCGGGGTGTCCGTCATCACACAGGGACAGATAATTGAGCGACAGGTGGCTGATCAGTCGCCAGGCAACCTCGCGCTGGGCCGTGCTTGGGCGGGGCTCGGTGGGGCCGGTGATGAAACGGATGCCCGCCACCGGTGCCCCGGTGGCCAGGACAAGATCGGTGTCCCCGCCGCCCACCGGCATCAGCAAGGGCAGATCGCGGTTGGTGCAGAGGACCGACACCCCCAGTTGGCGTAGGCTCGACCGAAAGGGACCGCCGCCGGCGTCGACCAGGGAGACGAACGTTTCGCTGCCGACGTAACTGGATCGCGTGCCGCGCGCTCGCTGACCCGTCGACAGCATCCGCGGTTCCCGGCGCAAGGCATAATAAGCCGGCTGACCACCTTCCGTGTCGGCGTCGTTACAGGCGTAGAACGGCAGGAACGTCATCTCGGCCGTGGCTCCCGCCGCATAGCCCAGCACCTCGGACACGCTGAACACCTCGAAATCCAGCGGACGGCTGCGGTCGGGGACGAGATGGTGCTCGTGCGATGCGTCGGTGAGATTGATGCGGTCTGTCCTGAGCGGAAACAGATTGATCACCGGGCTGCAGAAAAGCTCGAACCGAGAGGCATCGACCGCTTCCTCCAGCAGTGGGAGGCTGCGGTCGAACAGCACCAGGATGTCCACCTCGGTGCCCGGGCATCGGCGCAGGGCAGGCGCCAGTCCCGTAATCGTGGCGAACATGAACCGGTCGGGAAAGGCAAAGTATTCCCGCAACAGCCGGTATCCCTGGAACGAGCGCGGACTGGGCGGAAACAGGGCCTCTTCGTCATCGAATCCCACCGGCCGGATCGCGTCGGCGGCGGTGAGGACGTGGAGGACCGGCGCGTTTTCGCCGGGTTCCTTCACCACCACCCGGGTGGCGTCGGAGAAGAGCTGCTCGTAAAGGCGCATCGCCGTCGGATCGCCGCCGCGCAGGTAAAGGGTCAGCGCGTCGAGAGGCGACTTGCAAAACCCGTCGCCGATGGTCAGCCGCAGCCGCAGTCGCAGCGCGGCCGGCGAAAGGTGCGGCTGGGCAATCCCGAGTTGCGCCACCTCTCCCTTCGAGCTGAAGTAGCGGGCGTGAACGACCTCAATCGGCCACAGTGTCACCGCGTGTGCCGTCCGATACTGGCAAGGGGTGCGTCCGCCCGGGCCGAGGCGGCTTTTCAGCCGCGTTCCCCTCGCCACCGGGATGCCGTCCACCAGCGAACCCTGGCTCATATCCGGTTGGAGGCGGACGATACCCAGCGACGGGGTAGGCGCCAGGTAATCGGGGTAGACCATCTCCAGCAGGTGCTGGGTGAACTGCGGGTACTCGGCGTCCACCTTCAGCTGGACGCGGGCGGCCATGTAGGCGAACCCTTCCAGGAGCCGCTCCACATACGGATCCGGACACTGGAACTCCTTGATGAAGCCCTCGAGCCCCAGGCGACCGGCAATCTTGGGAAACTCCGCCGCGAACTCGCCGCAGCTTTCGGCCAGGTGTCTCAATTCGCGGTCGTAGTATTCGAGGAAACGCGGGTCCATCAGACGGCGCCGGGGTCGGAAGGAGCACCGGCAACGGCGGCATGGCCGGTCTCCATATCGACCTCCGTCTTGATCACCAGGTGCAACGGCGTCGGGTGGGCCCACAAATCGCCCTCGATCTCGAAGCCGACGGCGTGGCGGTTCATCAGGTCCGGACTGACCATCGCCCGGACGCGGACGGTACCGGGCAGGATGCGCGGCTCGAAATGGATGATGGCCTGTTTCACCACCGCTTCCAGTTCCCGCGGCGTCATGCTGGCGACGATGCGGCTGGTCAGCTCCGGCAGGCCATAGTTGAGTACCGACCGGGCGACGAGGGGATAGTCGTCCAACCCATGGGCGGCCTGATAGTTGATGGTGTTCAGCAGCCACCCCAGATCGCGGAGAACGCTGTTGCGCAGCTGGCGCATGGTGAGGACCCGCTCTTTGAGCGTTTCCTTGCTGTTCTGACGGTCATGATCGGTCAGACGGTCGAGCAGCGCCGGCTGCAGCCGTTCCCGCGGCAACAGCTCAGCCATCGGCGTCGCGGACGCCGCCGCCCCCTTCCTCGGCCCCAGCCGGAGACAACACGATCTCGCGCACCTCGAGGAGGGCGTACTCGCCGCGGTCGGTAGCGAGCATGCGCTGCCCGAGGCCGTGATAGTGTTCGGGCGCGACCTCCTGCCATTCCGTCCGCCGGGCAAGGCGGATTTGTTCGTCGGCGGCGGTGGCCGAGCCGACGTATCGGGCCGGGATGAGCCCGACCGCCGTCCCCCCGTTGGTCCAGGTGAACTCCCCGGGAGCCCAGACCAAGTCACGGAGGTCCTCCGGCGGACTGAGTCGCAGGGCGCTCACGTGGGCCCAGGGAACCCAGCCGTACCGGCCCTCGATGACCACCTCGAGGATGGGCCCCAGGCGCGGGTCGGCGTCGGCGATCCACTCGAACGGGTCGTCGCCAACCGTTCCGGCGGAAGCCGGCGCGCTGGCGAAGGCCTCGTCGCGCAGCCGTTGTGCCTCGACGTAGGCGTGGGCGGCCTCCAGCCGAAGCGCCTCGACCAGCAGCGCCACCCAGCGCTGTGGCTCGCCCAATACGATGGGACTCGCCCGGCCGGCGAACACCTTTTCCCGCAGCAGCTCGCACTGCACGGCGTCCCGATAGGTGAGCACCATGGGCAGAGCGCCGGCATCGAGCTCGCCGATCACTTTAAGCTGGGTGGCGGCGCGACCCCACTGGCCCAGCACGCACAGGAGCTGGAACAGGAAGACACGGAGTTTGACGTCCGCCGGGTGCCGCCGCACCTCGTTCTGCAAATCCTTCAGCGAGGCGTCGAGATTTCCCGGCGCCAGGACGCCTGCCACACTCATCCACCCTCTCCCGGCACCTCTCCCGGAGCCAGCCCCGAAAGCAAATTGTCCGCGTGAGGAAACGACGACGGCTCCCCTCGGGCGGGCGGAGCCGTCACGTGGACCGCTACATCGCCTCGTTCTTGGCGATGTTCCAGTTCGCCTCCTTCGCCGCATCGCCGGAACCGTCGGGCTTCTGCGGCGTATAGGCGTACTTGAACTTGGCGAAGTTGATGGACACGTTCTCGGTCAGCCGATCCTCGCCGCCGCTGCCGCCGGTGGCGATGCTGGATATCACGCAGTCCTGCATCACCAGCTTTATGTATTCGAGCGGATTGTCCCCGGCCTTGCGGATGGTCAGCGTGGCGTTGGGAATGTGCGTGCCCTTGCAGCACGCCAGCATCAGGCCGTGGCTGGCCGCATCCGTGTACTTGGTAATGCTGACGTTCTGAACCGACACCTTTCCGGAGCCCATGCCGCCGCCCACGTGGGCGGTGCCCGATTGGGCCATGCCCCAGCTCCAGGCCAGAACATCGATCTCTTTGCCGTGCTTCGAATCCTGAGATTCGCCGTCTATATTATCGACCTTCAAGAACATATCGACAGCCATGGCCCCTCCTCCTGCTGCTCAGTTCCTGCTGAACAGAAAAGTGTACGTTTCCCTATGACGACCGCCTCATACGCGTCAGTTGCCTTCCCCGCTGCGCCCTTTCATCAAGCTGCCTTCACCGACGGTAGCTTCGAAACCAGCCGAAGGGATACCGTCAGTCCTTCCAATTGGTAGTGAGGCCTGAGATAGAACTTAGAGGCGTAGTAGCCGGGGTTGCCCTCGACCTCTTCGACCACCACCTCCGCTGCCGCCAGCGGCTTGCGCGCCTTGGTGCCTTCGCTGGAATGAGCGGGATCGCCGTCGACGTACTGGGTTATCCAGTTCTGCAGGAACCGCTGCATGTCCTCCCGCTCCTTGAACGAGCCGATCTTGTCGCGGACCATGCATTTCAGGTAATGGGCGAAGCGGCACACGGCGAACAGGTAGGGCAATCGGGCGGAAAGATTGGCGTTGGCGGTGGCGTCCGGGTCCTCGTATTCGATCGGTTTCTGCAGCGACTGGGCGCCGATAAACGCGGCGAAATCCGAGTTTTTCTTGTGCACCAGCGGCATGAAACCATTCTTCGCCAGTTCCGCCTCGCGGCGATCGGTGATGGCGATCTCCGTCGGGCATTTCATGTCGACGCCGCCGTCGTCGGTCGGGAAGCTGTGAACGGGTAGACCTTCCACCGCGCCGCCGGACTCGATCCCGCGGATACGGGAGCACCAGCCGTAAAGCTTGAAAGAGCGGGTGATGTTGGTGGCCATCGCATAGGCGGAATTGGCCCAGCAGTATTTGGTGTGGTCCGCCCCCTCGGTGTCCTCCTCGAAGTCGAACTCCTCCACCGGATCGGTCTTGGCGCCGTACGGCAGCCGGGCAAGGAAGCGGGGCATGGCGAGCCCGATATAGCGCGAGTCGTCCGCCTCCCGCAGCGAACGCCAGGCGGCGTATTCCGGGGTCTGGAATATTTTGGTCAGGTCGCGCGGATTGGCCAGCTCCTGCCAGCTCTGCATCTGCATCACCGAGGGCGAGCCGCCGGCGATGAACGGCGTGTGGGCCGCCGCCGACACCTTGGCCATCTCGCCCAGCAACTCCACGTCCGGTGGTGACTGATCGAAATAATAATCACCAACGAGACAACCGAATGGCTCGCCGCCAAAGGTGCCGTACTCCTGCTCGTACACCTTCTTGAAGATCGGGCTCTGGTCCCAGGCCGTTCCCTTGAACCGTTTCAGCGTCTTGTGCAGTTCCTTTTTGGTGATGTTGAACACCCGGATTTTCAGGAACTCGTCGGTCTCGGTGTTTTTGACAAGGTAACTGAGCCCGCGCCATGCCCCTTCGAGTTGCTGAAATTCGGGATGATGCAGAACCTTGTTCAGTTGTTCGGTCAGCCGCTTGTCGATCTCGGCAATCATCGCCTCGATGGACTTGACGACTTCGGTGGAGACGAGCTTGGTGTTGGCCAGCGCCTGCTCCGCCAGCGCCTGCACCGACTGCTGAATCGCGCTCTTTGCCGCGTCGGTTTGCGGCCGGAACTCCTCCTGCAGAAGTCGCTGAAAGTCGTCGGTGGTGAGCGCCTGTTCCGCTGAACCGCCCTGGACCTGAGGGTCGGCCTGCGCCTCGGCCATCCTCGTCACTCCTTCGCCGCCGGCGCCGGCGCGGGCGCCGGCTGATCCGCCTGGGGTGCGGCCACCAACGCCTGTAATAGGGTCGGGTCCTGCACCGCGCGGCTCAGTAGTTCCTCGGCGCCGCTCTTGCCATCCATGTAACTCAGGAGGTTGGAGAGCTGCTCACGCGCCTGGAGGAGCTTGTTCAGGGCATCCACCTTGCGGGCGACCGCGGCCGGCGAGAAGTCGTCCATGCTCTCGAAGGTGATGTCGACGCTGAGTTCGCCCTCGCCGGTCAGGGTGTTGGGAACACGGAAGGCGGCCCGCGGCTTCATCGCCTTCAGCCGCTCGTCGAAATTGTCGATATCGATGTCCAGGAACTTGCGGTCAGGGACCGGCGGCAGCGCTTCGGCGGGTTTGCCGGACAGGTTTGCCATCACCCCCATGATGAACGGAATCTGGACCTTTTTCTGCGATCCGTAGACTTCGAGGTCGTACTCGATCTGGACACGGGGGGCGCGGTTGCGAGCAATGAATTTTTGGCTGCTCTCGGGCATCGGCCTTTTCCTACCTCGCTATGTCTCGTCCTCGTGTTTTATCCGCATCGGTGGCGGTATGCGGCACGCGCCCACCTATGATCCGTCCCCGCCGCGAAGGGCTTCCGCTTGTGCCACCGCGTCCGGGGCAATGTCGCGCAGCACCTCCATGAAGTCCTTGGAAACCAGGCGCCGGGCCCGGGCCAGCAACAGCGGGATCGGGCTGGATGGCTCGTACCGCGCATAGTAGGCGCATATGCAATCCAGCGAGCGGATGACATCGTCGCGGCTCGAGACCTGGGCCGGAATGATCGGGGCGGCCACGGCGGCAGCGATCGGCGCGCCCGTCTCGACCTCCGGCACCCCAATTCCTCCCGGCGGCGCTTCCGAGGCCAACCCGCGCTCGGCGACACGCTCGTCCAAAAAGCGGACGATATGCCGCATCAGGGTCAGCGCGGGCGCGAAATCGACCGCCAGGGTCACGCTCACTTGGGCGGTCAGCACCTCCTCGATGGTACCGAGAATGCGGGCGCAGGCGCGCGCCGCCGCCGCCGTCGCCAGCAGTTCCGCTCCGTCGCAGTCGGCAAATACGGCGACGATCTCGGTCATCTCCTTCGGTGCGGAGCCGTCGACCGGCTTCAGTTCGCCGGTGGCCAGGGAGATGTGCCGGTAGTTGACCATGCCAAGCCTCGGCGACCGGGCCAGCGGCGCCGACTTGAGGTCCTTCAGGATCGTTTCCCGGCTGCAAAGCTGCGCCAGGACGTTGATCCTCAGCGTTGGATCATTCCCGTCTTCGGGATCCAGTTGCGGATGGAAGGTGTCCCAGCGTTCGGAGAGCAAGCGTGCGGTCAGTTCCAGGCCCTCCTGGAAGCCGGCAATGCCATCGGTGACCAACAGCGCCCTGGTGAGGCACAAGGCGACCCGAAGGTCCTTGGTCCGGTCGAACAGCGCCGCGCCCATCTCCAGCACGGTGGGCCAGTCCGGCGGCTCGGCCTTGGTGATGGCGTTGCCGATTACTTGCTCGGGCGTTCCCTCGGCAGCACGCTCCAGCTCACCGAAAATAGGGTCATACTCAAGATTGACACCGCACGGCGATACGTCGCTGACCGGGCACAATAGAGCGTCGATGTCGAGCCGGCCCATTGCTTAGCATCCCCCACCAGCACTTACGCGACGCTCGCATCGTCGGCAATTGCGCAATCCGCTCGGCGAAGAGTAGTCTACCCTGGCAAGGGTGGGGAAATCCAGTTTCGTCTCATGGCGCCTCATAGTGATCCGGGGAACTCGCCGTCGATCGAACTTCCCGTACCGATCTCCGCCGAGGAGGCGGTCCTCCTCGCGGTGGCGCGTCATCAGAACGGTCGCCTGGACGAGGCCCGGCACATCTACCGGGCGGTGCTCCGGGCGCTGCCCCAACATCCGGATGCGCTGCACTTCATGGGCGTGCTGGAGCACCAGTGCGGCGATACGGCGGCCGCGATCGGGCTGATCGAACGGTCGCTTGCCGTCGCGCCGGGGCACGCCGATGCCCACAACAACCTCGGCAACGTTTTTCGAGAAGCGGGACGGCCGGAGGACGCGCGCCGTGCCTACGAACGTGCGATCGAGCTCAATCCGTCGCACGTTCCGGCCTTGAGCAATCTGGGCCTGGTCTTGCGCAATCTCGGCCGTTGGGAGGATGCGATCGCGTCCCTGGAGCGGGCGCGCGCCTTGGCACCCCACGATCCCAATGTCCTCGTCAATCTCGGCAACGTCTACCGGCAGCGGAAGCGCTTCAAGGACGCGGTGGTGGCCTTCCGTGAAGCGATCGCCCTCCATCCCTATGAGCCCGAGGCGTATCGTTGTCTGGCCTTCACCCTCTACGCCATGGGCGAGCGGGCGGAGGCGGTCACCCTGCTGCAACAATGGCTGGAGGTCGACCCGGCCAATCCGACGGCAAGGCATCTGTGCGCCGCCTACACCCAAGAGGACCTGCCGGAACGGGCGTCCGACTCTTATGTCCGTCAGATCTTCGATTCCTTCGCTCAGTCGTTCGATGCGGTGCTGGACGGGCTCGCCTACCGTGCGCCGCAACTGGTGGCCGATTGCGTGGCCGCTTCGATCGGCCCGGCCAGCGGGAGGCTCTCGGTGCTCGATGCCGGATGTGGCACGGGACTATGCGCGCCGTTGCTCAAGCCCTACGCGGCCCGCTTGGTCGGCATCGACCTCTCGCCCGGCATGCTCGACAGGGCGCGACGAACGGGCCTGTACGACGAACTGGTCGAAAGTGAGCTGACAGCATTCCTGGCACTTCGGCCGCCGACGTTCGATCTGATCGCCGCGGCGGATACTCTTTGCTACTTCGGTACGCTGCGGCCCGTGTTGCGGGCGATTGCCCGGGCGCTATTCCCGGGCGGGGTCTTTGCTTTCACCTTGGAACTCGCCGAGGACGAGGTGAACGAGCAAGGCTTCGTCCTCCACGTTCACGGCCGCTATGCTCACTCGGAAACGGCCGTTCGCGACGCGTTGAGGGAGGCCGGGTTCGACCACGTGACAACAGTGACGGGCGTTCTCCGCAAGGAGCGCCTCGAAGATGTGGTGGGCTTGATCGTCTCCGCACGGCGCAAGGAGAATGGTTCCGATGCTACGCGTCCCGAAAGCGCTGGTCACCGGCTCTAAAGGCGAAGCGCCGGCGCCGGCCGTGCCGCCATTTCTCCTCCGGATGGGGTTCACGTGCGGTCGAGCGGGGGCCGAGGCTTGCGTGTCGCCGCCTCTGTGCTACGCTTGGATTTATCCGGATTTGCGAGTTGGACACCGGTCGAAAGCCGGCCGATGGGGGTGCCGCGCACCATGACGCTGACCATGCGTATCGGGCAGGACGACGGCGCGGCCCCCGGACAGGCGACTGAACGGAAACTGGACCACGGGCGCATCGTCATCGGGCGCGGCGTCGAAAGCGACTGGGTGCTGAAAGACCCGGAGCGAACCATTTCCAAGCGCCACTGCATCATCGAGCGGGTGGAGCGCGGTTATGAGATCACCGACCTCAGCACCAACGGCGTCTTCCTGAACGACGACGACGACCCGATCGGCATCGGCAACAGCCGCCTGCTCCGCCACGGTGATCGAGTACGCATTGGCTCTTATGCGCTCTTCGTCGACCTGTCGCCACCGCAGCATGCGGCTTCGCCGGAGCTTGTCCGCTTCGACGGGGAGCCGGGTGCGTCGAGTCCCATCGTCCCCGTGGCCCAGCGGCCGACGTTGACAACGCACGGCCTCAGCGATCTCGACCGCGGCGCGCCCACCGATGCGTTTTTCGCCCCGCCCGAGGCGATGCCGGCCGCCAGGGCGGACCCCTCTTTCGACTGGCGACCCGCGGCTCCGGTCTCTGCGGCACAACCCGGCTTTGCCGGAGCGCAATCACCCCAAGTGGGGCTTTACGATATCCCCATCGACTGGGATGGGCCGCCGGCAAGCCCGCCTGCCGCGCCCATGCCGATCAATGTTTCCCCGGCCAATGTTTCCCCGGCCAATATTGCCCCGGCGATCGCGCCCGTCATCCCGCAGGTCGCCCCCATGGCTCCGCCGGTGCCGCTCCCGGTCGAGCCGGTTCCGCCCGCCCCCGCAGCCGTCGACGGGGCCGCCGTTGGCGATGCGGCCTCTGCCGCCGAGGGGCTCGCGGCCTTCTTGGCCGGCGCCGGCTTGGATCCGACGGTGATCGCCGGCTTGTCGCCGGCGGAGACGATGCGGCGGGCCGGGGAGTTGCTGCGCATCGCGGTCGATGGCCTGATGGCGGTTCTGGCATCGAGGCGGTCGTTGAAAAGTGAGTTCCGTCTGTCGTCGACGGAGTTCCGCCCGGTGGAGAACAATCCGCTGAAGTTTTCCGTCGACGCGGAGCAGGCGATGCAGATGCTGATCGGTCGGCCTCAGCGGGGGTTTTTGCCGGCGACGGAGGCCTTCCGCGAAGCGGTCGATGATCTGCGCAAGCACGAGGTGGCGATGCTCGCCGGCATGCAGGAGGCTTGGCTCACGCAGTTGCGGCGCTTCAATCCTCGGGATTTGACCGGGCGTCTGGAGGACGATAGCGGCCTAGTGAATTTCCTCGGCTCGAAAAAGGCCCGCTGCTGGGACGCGTTCGTCACTCTCTACGATAGCATTGCCGGTAATGCCGACAACGAGTGGGAACGCACATTCCAGAACATCTTCGGCGCCGCTTACGAACGGAGCATGGAAAAGCAAAGTAGGCGCTGAGCCGCGGACGGGCGGCGAGGGGGGGCCGGGTGCGTTGGTGTATTGCGGAGACCTGCTGCGTAGCACTCGTCGTCGCCGTCGCGGCGGCCGGGTGTGGCAGTGATCCGGAACCGAAGCCTGAGCCGAAGCCTGAGCCGACCCGGCTGCAGATCACCGTTTCGGCCACGGACGATGTCAATCCGGACGCCAACGGCGCTCCGTCGCCGATCGTCATGCGCCTGTATCTGCTGCGCGGATCCAGCGCCTTTGCCGCGGCCGAGTTTTTCGCGCTTTGGGGCAAGGAAGAGGCGGTGCTCGCCCGCGACCTGGTGTCGCGCGAAGAGATGGTGATCAGGCCGGGTCAGACGACGGCGCTGAAAAGCACCGTCGACCCCGATGCGCGCCTTGTCGCCATCGCGGCGGCCTATCAAGGCATCGATCATGCGACGTGGCGGGCGATGGCGCCGCTGAGCCCGGCGCAGACCAACACCTTCAAGGTTCAGCTGTCCCGCGGTGCGGTCATTCTTCAGCCCGTCCCCCGCAAGGACGGCACGGAGAAACCTGCCGACGACAAGAATAAGAAGGAGGAAAAGTAGAGGAATGGCGGCTTACGGTCGAGTCATCTGGTCGGAAGGTCTTTTCCTTCGCCCCCAGCATTTTCAACAGCAGGACCGCTGTTTCGATCTGCTGGTCAGGCAATCCTGTCAGTTCGCTCGACCCTACTATTGGGGATTCCGCTCGTTGGAAATCGATGCGCCGCTGTTGGAAACCGGCAAGTTCGGGCTACGACGCTGTCAAGGCGTGTTGCCCGACGGCACCCCATTCAGTGCACCCGACGAGCATCCGGTTCCCCCTCCGATCGACGTGGATGGCGCAACCCGAAACCGGATCGTTTACCTCGCCGCACCGATCGAGCGCTCGGCGTTGGCCGCCGACGCACTGACCGCCGCCGACGATGCGATCCCGCGGCTGCAAGCGAGCGAGATCGAGGTCTACGACGTTAGTCAGGACAGTCTCGGCAGCAGGGCCGGAATCACCATCGGCCGCCTGAAGTTGGCGTTGATGCTGGAGGGCGAGACCTCGGCCGGGTATCACCTCATTCCGGTCGCCCGTATCGTCGAGGTCACCACCGACCGCAGCATCCTCCTCGACGAAAACTTCGTCCCGGCCTGCATCGATCATCGGGCGAGCCGCCACCTCAGCGACTTCCTCCGCGACCTTCTGGGACTGCTGCGGCAGCGCGGGGACACCCTCGCCGAGCGGGTGTCGATGTCGGGGCGGGGGAGCGTCGCCGAGATTACCGATGTCCTCCTCCTCCAGGTGGCCAACCGGTTGGAGCCGCAGGTGGCGCATCTGGGGGAGGCGGGGGGACTGCACCCCGAGGAGCTGTTCCGTTTCTTCCTCGGCATCGCCGGGGAACTGGCCACATTCACCACCACCGATCATAGGCCGGCGGCGCTTCCGGCCTATGATCACGACAACCTGGTGCTCTGCTTCCGGCCGGTGGAAGAGGCCATCCGCCAGGCGCTGCAGTGGATGGATAAGCCCACCGCGGTCTCCATACCGATCGAGGAGCTGCAGTACGGCATCCGCCGGGCGGTCATCACCGATCGGGCGCTGTTGGCGAGTGCCGCCTTCATCCTCGAGGTCGGCGCCGAGGTGGAAGCGGATACGCTGATCAGATCGTTCCGCAACCAGTGTAAGGTCGGCCCGCAGGACAAGATCCGCGAGTTGGTGATGCAGGCGCTGCCCGGCATCCCGTTGTTGGTGCGGATGAACGCGCCCCGTCAGCTGCCCTACCACGTCAACGCCGTCTACTTCGAGATCGACACCCACCACGATCTGTGGAAGGGCGTCGAGCACACCGGGATCCTGACCCTGCACGTGGGCGGCAGCTTCCCGAACCTGGCCATGTCACTCTGGGCATTGAAGCGATAGCCGCGATGCCGAAACAAGACGACGACCCCTTCGCTTTCCTGCCCGACCCGAACCGCACGGTGATCTTGCCGTCGCCGGGGGGACGTCGGCGGGGCGGGGCCGCCGCGGTGATCCCTCCCGCCTCGGCCGGGGAGGCGACAACACCTTTCGACGACATCGCCCGGTCGCGGCCACAGGACTTGGCGGCGGCCCATCTCGCCAGCGCTAACCCGCTCGTCCACGCGGCCGGCCCCCTATTCACGCTGGTGCGCCAATTGCGCTCGCTGCGCGATCACGCCGATGTGGCAACGCTGCGAGCCGACATCATCGAGGCCATGCAGCGGTTCCAGACAGAGCTCATTACCGCCGGGGTGGATCAGAGAACGGTGGCGCAAGCCAGTTACGCTTTATGTGCTCTGATCGACGAGACCATTCTCGGTACGCCTTGGGGACTTCAAAGTATATGGAGCAAGCAGAGTCTTCTGATTACCTTTTATGGTGAGGCGACGGCGGGTGAGAAGTTCTTCAATTTTCTCGATAGAGCCCGAGAGTCTCCGCGTAATCACATAGATATTATTGAATTTTTCTATATATGCCTGAGCCTGGGATTCCAGGGCAAGTTCCGCGTTGAGGCGGGGGGAGTGGATCGTCTCACCCGCTTGCGTCAGGATCTTTATGCCGTTATCGCGCGCGAGCGCGGCGTTCCGGAGCGCCAGTTGTCATTGCGCTGGCGGGGCGTTGAGGACAAGTCCCCGGGCGTCGCCCGCTTCCTGCCGCTGTGGGTGGTCGGCGCCGCCGCTTTCGCCGTCGTCGTCCTCGTCTTCCTCGCCTACACCTTTTCGCTGAACGCCTTGTCCGACAGGGTCTACGGCCGCGTCGCGGCGCTCGTCCCCTTCGCCGGGCGGACATCGCCAGCGGCGCCGGTCACCCAGCCGGCACCGACCCCGGCGATGCTGGATCGCCTGCGGGTGACACTGGCCCCGGAGATCGCGCGGCGGCTCGTTGAGGTGCAGGTGGCGGGCGGTCGCGTTCGCATCATCGTCTTCAACCGCGGCCTGTTCGCGAGCGGTGGTGCTGAGGTGGGACCCGAGGCGGTCCCGCTGATCCGCAAGATCGCCTTGTTTCTTGCCGACCAGACCGGTCCCTTCGAGGTCATCGGCCATACCGACAACGTACCCATCCGGACGCTGCGCTTCCCCTCCAACTGGCACCTTTCGAAGGCCCGGGCGGATGCCGTCGCGGCGGGTATGGTGCCCCCCCTCGACGCGAGCAGGCTGCACGTGGAGGGGCGCGCCGACACCGAGCCGCTGGAAACCAACGATACGAGCGAAGGGCGGAGCCAGAACCGCCGCGTCGAGATCCGACTGCCTTTGAGCTGAAGCAAGGGAGGTGCATGGCACTGCTGAAGAAAATGTTCGGCTGGCTCGCCAGTCGGTGGACCCTGTCGGTTCTGGGTCTGGCCGCACTGGCGCTGGTGGTGTGGCTGCTCGGCCCGGAGGTCGCGGTCCGCGGGCATGTTCCGCTGGCGAGCGAGGTGAGTCGCCTCGTTGCCATCCTGGTGGTCGTGTTGATCTGGGCCCTGTTCGCCATCCTGGCCGCCTTGCGTCAGCGACGGACCAACCAAGCGGTGGTGGATGGTCTTATGGTGCCCCCGCCGCAGCCTGCCGAAGACGCGGCGACGACGGCATCGAAAGAAGAGGCGCACAAGCTGGAAGAGCGGTTCCGCGACGCGCTGGCGACCTTGCGGACGATGCGGCTCGGCGGCAAGCGCAGCCGCCGGTATCTCTACCAGCTTCCGTGGTATGTCATCATCGGTCCGCCCGGCTCCGGCAAGACGACGGCGCTCGCCAACTCCGGCCTGAGGTTCCCCCTATCCGACAAAACCGACGGCCTCGCCGTCCGCGGAATCGGCGGAACCCGCAACTGCGATTGGTTCTTCACCGAAGACGCGGTGCTGATCGACACCGCCGGCCGCTACACCACCCAGGATTCGCAGGAGGCGGTCGACCGCTCGGCCTGGCAGAGCTTCCTCAAGTTGTTGCAGCGGCACCGCGGCCGGCAGCCGATCGAAGGCATCCTCGTCGCCTTCAGCCTCCGCGACTTGATGGACAGCGATTCGCCGCAGCGGCTCATGCACGCGCGGGCGATCAAGCGTCGCATCCAGGAAATTCACCAGGTGCTCAAGCTCCGCGCACCGGTCTATCTCTTGTTCACCAAATGCGACCTGCTCGCCGGCTTCAACGACTTTTTCCACGATCTTTCGGCGGAAGAGCGGCGGCAGGTCTGGGGGGTGACCTTCTCGCTGGCGGAATCGAAAGATGTCGCGACGCTGCTCAGCACCTTCCCGGCGGAGTTCGACCGGTTGGTGGAGCGCCTGTCGACCCGGGTCATCACTCGCCTCGACCAGGAGACCGACATCGGCCGGCGCGCGCTCTTGCTGTCCTTCCCCCAGCAGATTTCGCTGCTGCGGCCGGCGCTGAGCGAGTTCCTGTCGGAGATATTCGGCCAGAGCCGTTTTGAGGAACCCCTGTTCCTGCGCGGCGTCTACTTCTCCAGCGCCACCCAGGAGGGAAATCCGGTCGATCGCGTCATCGGTGCCGTCGCGCGCGCCTTTCGCATGCAGCCGACGGCGATGCCGGCGTTCAGCGGCCGCGGCAGAAGCTTTTTCCTGACCACCTTGTTGCGCGACGTGGTGTTTGCAGAGTCGGGGCTCGTTTCCAGCACCAGCTTTCTCGGGCGCAACCGCGGTTATGTGCTGTGGGCTGCGTACGGGGGCGCCGCGGCCCTGACCGCGCTCGGGGTGCTGGCCTTGTCGATGAGCTACCTCGGCAATCGGGGTCTCGTTCAGGATACCGACGGCAAGGTCGAGACCGTCGCCGAGACCCATGGTCCGGTGCTGACCGGGCGGGGGGACGTGATGGCGATCCTTGCCGCCCTTGATGCGTTGCGTGCCCTGCCGGGCGGTTATGCCGAGCGCGATGAAGGGACGCCCCTTCGTCTCGGTCTTGGCCTCTATCAGGGCGACAAGCTGGGCCAAGCGGCGCAGGATGCCTATCGCCGGGCACTCGATCAGTTGTTCGTTCCGGTGCTGATGCGGCGCCTGGAGCAACAGGTGGGCGAGAGCATCAACAATCCCGATGTCGTCTATCAAGCGCTGAAGGCTTACCTGATGTTCACCACCCCCGACCGGTACGACCCCGGTTTCCTGGCGCTTTGGCTCGGCTCCGACTGGGGATCTCGATTTCCCGGTGCCGACTACGCCGCCTTCCGTGATCGCTTCGCCGGCCATCTGGCGGCCTTATTGGAAGGGCCGATCGAGCCGACGCCGGAGGGGAACGAGGCCTTCGTCAGCCGTACCCGGGACATACTGCTGAAACTCCCGCCGGGGGTACGCGCTTACTCGGATCTGAAGGGTAAGGCGGTGACGCCACAGTCCGAGGAATGGACCCTCGCCAATCACGCCAACGCCAAGGACCTCGCCTTCTTCCGGCGGCGAAGCGGCAAGCCGATGACGGCGGGTATCCCTGCGTTCTTTACCGTCGACGGCTATCGAGCCCATTTCATCGATCAGCGTGCGGCGTTGACCGAGGCGGCGGGGCGCGATACCTGGGTCCTCGGTCCCGACTTCGCCCGTTTCCAGACGGGAGAAACGGGCGCCGAGATCGTTCGCAAGGCGGAGGAACTCTACCTGTCCGATTACATCAGCGCCTGGGACGGGTTGCTTTCGGACTTGGAACTGGTTTCGCCGGCGAATATCGAGCAACTGGGGGACATGTTGCGCGCCGTCTCCCAACCCAACTCGCCGATCAAGAACGTGCTGCAGGCGATTTCGGCGCAGACCGGACTTGCCGCGGCGGTGCGCAAGGAGGAGCGCGAACGGCAGTTGCCGGCCGGCCGGTTGGACAAGCTGCAGGGGCAGATCAAGGGGTGGATCGCCCCGGTGCAGGCGGCACCGAGCCCGGCGACCGATCCCACCGAGCGGGTTGATGCGCATTTCCGTTGGCTGAGCGACCTGGTGGGGACGGAAGGTGCCGCCGGCTCGCCCATCGAGGCGACCCTGCAGCCGCTGGGCGAGCTCAACGGTCTCATCGTGCAAATCCAGCAGACCGGCAACGATCCCAAGCAGGCGCTGGACGCCTTTCGCACCGGCTTCCCCAAGGCCAGCGCGCTGGCGAGCCAACTCCAGGCCCAAGCCGGCAAACAGCCGGACCCGGTGCGTCGCTGGCTGACCGGACTGGCGGGCACGGTGAGTGCGACCGCGGTCGGACCTCAGCGGGCCGAGGCGGCCAAGCGGATTCAGGATGTCTGGCGCACCTCGGTGGGGCCGACCTGTCGCGCCGCCCTCGACGATCGCTATCCCTTCGACCTGGATGCCCAGGCCGACGTCAACCTCAGCGACTTTGCCCGGGTTCTGGGACCGAACGGGATCATCGAGGCGTTCTCCAAGACCTACGTCGAGCCGATCGCCGACACCTCGGTGCGCCCCTGGCGGTGGCTTGATCCGAAGGACGGTGGCCTGCGTCTGTCGTCCTCGTCGCTCGCCATGTTCGAACGGGCGGCGAAGATCAGGCAGGCATTCTTCTCCGCCGGATCCCCGCAGCCGCAGTTCTCCTTCGAACTGGAGCCGGTCAGCCTCGATAGCCGCGCCCGGCAGGTACTGTTGAATGTGGGCGAGCAGTCGGTCCTCTATCAACATGGTCCGCGCCGCCCGGTCCGCCTGCAATGGCCGCCGCAGGCCGGCCCCACCGCCAGCGTTTCGATCATGCCGTTGGACAATCCCAACGCCAACGTCGGTCTGACCCGGAGCGGACCGTGGGCGCTGTTCCGGCTGATCGCGGCGGGGAAAATGACCAGTACGGCGGGGGTGGACCGGTTCCGGCTGGCCTTCGATCTCGACGGCTACAAGGCCGAGTTCGAGCTTCGGGCCGACAGCGTGATCAACCCGCTCTACCTGCCGGAGCTCCAGCAGTTCCGATGCCCGAGTACCCTCTGATGGCCACCGCCAGTGACACCGATCCCGGATTGTTCGGCAAGATGCCGATGCTGGGCGACTTCATCTCCCGCCGGCTGAGCGCCGCTTTCGTCGACCCCTGGGACGAGTGGCTCCGGCAGGGCATCGCCCACAGCCGCGAGACGCTGGGGTCCGATTGGCTCCCGCTCTACCTGGCCGGCCCGTTGTGGCGGTTCGCGCTACATCCCCGAGTATTGTCCAAAGATACCAAGGAAACCGTCGCCGGGGTGATGATGCCGAGCGTGGATGCGGTCAACCGCCATTTCCCCCTCACCGTGGTGGCCGTCGCCCCGTCCGATTGCGGTCCGTTCACCCTCGCCGCCGAAGCCGAGCCGTGGTTCGCCGCGGCGGAGCGGTTCGCCCTCTCGTCCTTGGAGCCGGATGCCACGGTGGCATCCGTCGAACGGGGACTGGACTCCCTCGGGCCGATTTCCGTATGCGGTTCCCCGGGCGGCGGTGGTTGCGATCCCTCCTGGACCTCGGGTCAGCGTTGGCGGCTCGCCTCCGATTTGCCGGAAAGCCTGATCAAGGTCTGCCCGCGCCTGCTCGATGCCGCGGCGATCGCCGCCTATGGGCTCTTCAGTCTGTGGTGGACGGCCGGTTCGGACGAGGTGGAGCCGGTGCTTTTGCTGTTCTCCGGATTGCCGGCGGCGGACGCGTTTCCGTTCCTGTTCAGGGATGCGCGGCCGGAGTTGCCGGCCATCTCCGGTACAAGTCCATGAGGCTCGCGTGACACACCCTGCAGGTTGGCGTTCGACGTTTGTGACCCATCGCGGTGCCGTCCGCGCCGCCAATGAGGACTCCTTCCTCGAGGCCCCGGACCTCGGTCTCTGGGCGATCGCCGACGGAATGGGCGGTCACGAAGGGGGCCAGATGGCCAGCGCCACGGTCGTCCACGCGCTCGACAAGATGCCGCCGGTGCCGTCGCCGGAGGCGGCGGAGGCGTCCGTCCGCGAACTGGTCGCGCGGGCCAATGAGCGGTTGCAGGTGTTGTCCCGCCAGGCGTTCGGCGGCCGGACCATCGGCAGCACCGTCGCCGTGCTGATCCTGCGGCCGGGCGGCGCCTCGTGCCTCTGCCTGTGGGCGGGCGACAGCCGTATCTACCGGCTGCGCCGCGGTCGCCTGGAGCGGCTGACCCGCGACCACAACCGCACCGAAGAACTGATCGAGGAGGGGGTGATCGAACCGGCGGAAGCCGACAGCCATCCGCTGGTCAACGTCATCACCCGGGCGGTGGGCGCCATGGCGGATGTGGACCTGGACCGCCGCAGCGAGCCGCTCGAGGCCGGCGACCGCTTCCTCCTCTGCACCGACGGCCTCTACCGGAGCGTGACCGAGGAAGAGATGGAGGGCATCCTCATCCGGTGCGATTGCCAGAGCGCCGCCGAGGAACTGTTGGCGCTGTCGCTGAGCCGCCAGCCCACCGACAACGTCACCTTGGGCGTCGTCCAGGCCGCCGGCGGATAATGCCGGGCTAGGCTTGTCGCGCCGCCAGCAGCGCCTTCTGGCGGAAGGCGGGGGCGCGCCACTCGAACAGCGGCCGGTCGGGCCGCATCAGCGCCAGTTCGAGCGCGGCGGCGATGCGTTGGCGCTGGTAGCCGCTGCGCAGCACGTCGCGGCAGTGCGCGTCGGTGATCGGCCGGCCGCACAGGTATCGCCCGCCGGCGACGAACCGGGCGCTGTTTTCCTCCCACCAGCGGGAAATCAGGTGCGGCGCCGGCCACGGCAGATCCTCGTCCGGGTCGAGCCCCACGTCCTCGTCCTCCGGGTTCTCGGTGGGACCCGCCTCGAACCCCTCCGGCCACTCGCCGTCCAGGTCGTCGTAGGCGAGATCGATGCCGGTGATCATCGAGAACGCCTCGCCCGCAGCCCGCGCCAGCGCCGGTATCTCCATCTGCGTGATCAGCCACGGCAGGTAGTGGGGATCGCCATAGGCGCCGACGGCGGTGATCAGGGCGCGGCGCTGGTCGGGATCGGCCGAGAGCGTCCTCAGCCAGTCGCGGGCGGCATCGGCCGACAGCACCCGCGGCGCCAGGGCGAGGGCGCGGAACTGCAGGGGCGAGGCAACCATCGCCGTCCGCTGCAGGGCGATCACCGCCTGGCCGCGGTCGCCGGCGAGCATCGCCGACCAGGCCGCCCAAAACCGGCAGGTCGCGTCCTCGTCGCGCAGCCGCTCGCGCAGCACGTCGATCAGGTCGGCGCGGCCGAGCTCTCCCGCCGCCTTCAGCGCCCGGGCACGCAAGCTCGGGTCCGGATCGTCGATGGCGCGCTCGAGCACGGCGCCGGGGTCGACGCGGTGGACGGCGCAGGCGGCGACGCCCAGTCGGCGGAGGAACGGCGGGTCCGCAGCGAGAAAGTCCCGGACCGTCCCCTGCAGCTGCGCCCGTTCGACCCAGCCGAGGGCGGAGACGAACCCCGGCACCGTCTCCGCCACCCGCGCCGCCACCTCGAGCACCCGCTCGATCCGCGCCCGATCCCGGCTTTCCAACGCCAGCACCCCCGCGGCAAACACCTCCCCCGCCTCCTCGTGCTGCAGCTCGGCGCAGGCCAGCTCCCACCCCGCCTCGCCCGCCACCCTGAGCCCATCGACATGCGCCTCGATTCGGTTATCGAGCCGGGCGAGATGCTCGGGCCGGTAATGCGGGGAGCCGACCGCTCTATTCCTGAGGAGCCACAGGAAGGCGGCCTCTTCCGCGTGCTGGGTGACGATAGAGTCCAAAACACCATCAGCAAAGTACGCGCTCAACACCTGTCAGTCCCTGCTGACGGCATTCGCAAAAAAGTAGTGTTGGCCGTAGACGAACCCTGTACTCTTGCCGCTTTCCAGGAAATCTTCAATCACCGCAGCCGCAGCCAGGAACTGTAGCTTACGGTCCTTAAAGAATCCGGAGCAGTCGGTTCCAGTGAAGGACTCAAATTTCTGCCGAAAACTAAGCATCTCGACGGAGACATGAAAATATTTTCCAGCTGCTCCACGCAGCATATTACGGGCCTGCCGCGCGAAGTCAGGAACCCAAAAGGGCGCACCATGCCACACCGGTGTCCCCGGATGCGGCAGCTTACTCCACAATGCGTCGGCAGCGTCGGCGACAATCTTCTCGTATGCGTAATCCGACAGACGGTCATGCATGGCAATGAGCCCACAGGACGGCTCCAGCAGCCTCGACAAGACGGCACTTACCTCGCCGCGGTCGTCGGATCTGCGCGCTCTGCGCCAGACCTGCAACATGGGTGGCACGAGGCGCAGGCTTGCTGCGAGCAAGGCGCCTGAACAGGCTTCCGTCCGAATCCAGTCCGTCGGGGCAGTCAAAAGCTCTTGCAGAAGATCGATGCAGGCTGAATCGCCGACGTTACCGATAAGGTCAATGCATGCTCGAATCAGAAGCGGAGAGTAGTCGGCAGTTAGGTACCGGCTAAGTCGCACCACTGGAGCAAAGTCGCCATTCTTAGCATGCACGAGCGTAGCCGCAAGCACGATCCAAGGATCAGCGTCAGAAAGCAGGTGCGGTTCGCGCAGATCAAGCGGCGGCCGGCCCGCGAAGCTGTATCCCAGCCGATCCCAGACAAAACTTCCCTCAAGAAAGGCAGGCGGCGGGTCGTACGGCATTCCATGGGTCTCGTGTCGAGGCCTTCAGTAGCATCAGGGGCCACGGCCCCACAATGGCCGGAGCTTTCGAATTCGGTCGCCCTGGTGCACTCCGAGGTCACGTTCGATTTCTTGGCATTCCGGTCGCACCGGTGTCAGATTGCCCACGCCTATCGGACAACCACCCGCACTACGCGGCACGCGGTGCCCGGTTTGCTGGCCCGGGTGCATTCGCATGCGCGCCTGATATTCCGGGCGGGCCAAACGCCATCGCTCAGTCAGGTCATCGTTCTCCTCAGCACTGGCAACGCGGTAGACGTTGCACGGCGGTTCCGGCAGAAGGTCCGCGCAGCCGCTATTGCGCACCCGATTCAAGAGATTTTCGGCATTCGGATGTGCATCGAGAACCTGAATTACCCCGGCTGGATCCTGGAAGATTATGTCCTGGGTACCGTAAAACTCTGCTTCGCTAATGATCGGTCCATCCGAATGGGTGGGCTCGTTGCAGCATGGACAGACATCCTGCTCGGCCAGCGCTTCCGCATAGGCCGATAGTTCCGCGGTATCCATATTCGGCCTTGGCAGCTGGACGTTTGCGAGCAGGCTCGCGTGGTTCGAGGTCGTCAGATCAATGTGCCGGTCGACGTTTTCGCCCTCAATTTTCACGTCCATCGACCACATCGTGAAGTAGGTCTTCCCGGTGATTACGTGCGTTACGACCCCGGCGCCGAGCCCGTTGGTGGCGGCCTCGTCACCCAAAGGAGCCGTCTTATAAAAAGACTTATCTCGAAGCATAACCTCCTTACCGCTGATTTTGACGGTACGACTGCCATTCTGCATATCGCGGGAGAAAGATGTATTTGGGTAGGGGACGGGAATGGGGCCGGCTGGTGGCGAAGGTGGGCTTAAGCACACGTCCGGGAAGGCAGCGATTACCTTTCCATCCCCGGCTTTGCAGGCAACCTCGTTGCCATTGGCAAAAACCTCGTTCGCCATAGCCAGTAACCTCAGAAGATCGACGCGCTGCGCGCGCGCAATATGGCGGCAGCTCTATTGCCGGCGAGGCCCGACCCATGAGCGAGCACCGTTTCGCCTAAAAGCAAGCCTGACGCTAGCATCTGGCTCGCATAGACGATCTGACAGATGCCAGCGGCTGCGCCCGTATCGCCGATACGATCGCCACAGTGCCAGAGCGGGATGGCCTCGCGGCGCGCGCGCAATAGGCGGCCGACTACGAGAGTCTGTTCCTTGAAGCCGTAGCTTTCGCCGGTCAGGTCCGAGAAGCGGAAATCGATCTCGTGCAAGCCCAGGGCGGCTTCGGTAAGAGCAGTCTGGACGGCTTCCGCCAGCCCAAGGCCGAGCAACGGTTCCTCCACCAGTACCCCGGCCGGTTCGAAGCCGAATCCGAGCCCTGCAACCTCCACGACTGCATGCTTTCCCGGCGGGGAGGGGCGCTCCACCAGAACTGCAGCTGCTGCCTCGCCGGGAATCACGCCGTCCGAATTCTCATCCGTCTTCAGACGCCAATGCTGATCGAGCCACAGGAGAGAGCCCGCATTGACATAACTGTCTGAACCGCAGACGAGACAGGCCGGAATGTTCGGGTCTTTCAGAAGGTCGCGAGATATCCGCAGCGCCTCAAAGCCTGCGACATGGCCGGACGAGAGCGTGCGCGAATGGCGCGGATGAAAGCGCACGTCGAGAGCTTCTTCGGTCTTTGCAATCAAACTTTCAAGCGCCGCGGCATTGCCCATCGGCCGCTCTCGCTCCGGAAGACCGACCAGCAGCGGTACCGTATCCCAGTTCAGATCCGGCGACTTTTCGATGCAATCCTGGAGCGCTGCCGTAAGGAGTTCGAGCAGGCGGTCGGGAAACAGCAGCTCACCATCCAGCCCCGGGACCATCGCTCCTATGATGGGCTCGCCTCGGTTGTCCCGGTACGGCAGCTCCATGAAATTAGCGATGCCCGCACGCATGGCGGCGCACGCTGCATCGGCGTTGAGGCCGACCGGACAGACCATTCCCGTTGCGCTTATGTACATGACATGAGGAGCGTTAGCCCCGCCCTTTCGTGTTCTTCCATGCGATGAACTCAGAAATTGACCTGAAGCGGGGCTTAGCTGAACTTGGGGCCGAAACGGGCTTAGGAGCTGGATGCCCGACCAGGATTTCCCGCAACACATTGAGCTTGCGTCCAAGCGGCACGCGCGTGCGCCAAACAAGAAAGAACCGGTGTTGATCCGGCTCGATGATCAGCGTGTCGAGCGCCGGTTTTGCTTCCTCGTCGCGGTCGCGGAAGCGATAGGTGACCGGGAATTCGCACCGGGGAACCCCGAATTGCAAGAAACCTGCCGGGGACAGGTTCACACACCGCACAATCTCGCCGTTGATGGGCGAGTCCGTTTGTTGATCGTCAGGCGCAGACTGGAAGTAGCGCTCGTCGAAGTCTTCGGGAAGAAATGGAAAGCGCTCGTTCAGCCAACGCTCGTCGTAGGTTCCGGCGTACCGTACGCGCGGTTGCCATCCGCGGCCGACGGTGCCGAAACCGACCGGCGATAACCTGTCGTTCCATCGTCGCATCGGCTCACGGGGAGCCTCCAGATTGGGCAAAGGCAAGCCTTCAGCGGCCCCAGCATCAGAATTTTTGCGATAGCCTGCGCCAACCGGATTGCGAAGTTCGGCTCCCTGTTGCTTCGGATCGGGATGCGAGTTGTCGGAACCACCGAACGAGCGTTCATATACGAGAGGCATCGAAACGAACGGCTTCGGAGCCGAAGCCCGGAGCCCCGAAAAGCCGTTCTCCCAGCGCCGATCGCCGACGACTTTGATGATCTTCTGAAGCAGGTTGCCGACCTTCACGCCGACGAGAAGTTCGGTCAACGGCTTATCGTCAGGCGACATAGCCTGCCCATTAACTATGATGTCCACCCTGGGCTTGAAAGGCGCGAAATCGCATTCGTATTGAATGCTGGTTGTTCCAGGATCGCCACGATGAATATCGGCATAAACGAACGGCGCTTGCTCCTCGGCTAGCTTTGTTTCGCCGCGCTGATCGATGTTGAACGTGCCTTTCACTACGCAGACGCAATAGTCCCGGCCGGCTTTATCGGTAGAGACGCACACTTCCGCCGGCATACCTGTGGTATTGGCCGTGATTTGCATCGATCGCTCAGTTGATCTGAACCGAGCCGCCCTTGATCCGGTTGACTCCCGAGGAGCGGCTGAGGAGGTAGGCGCCGCGGATCAGCACCTTGCCGGCGCGGGTCAGGATCAGGCTCGCCTTGCCGCAGCGGAGCTCGATCTCGCGGTCCGCGCTCAGAACGATCCGGTCGCCATCGAGACGGGCTTCCGACGGCGTCGCCGGCGACGGACCATCGACGGGCGCGGCGGTCTCCCCAGGCCGGCGCACCAGGCCGACGATGAGCGGACGGCCCGGGTCGCCGTCGACGAACAGCAGCGCCGCCTCGCACCCCACCGCGCCCGCATCGCAGGCGGCGGTGGTCAGCGCCGCGATCGGCGCCGCCGCCGGATTGCCGGGAAAATCCACCTCGGGTGCGCCATCGGCCGCCAAACGAACGATCGTTCCGATGACGATCTCGGGCAATGCCCCCGCGCGGCTCCCCGGAAGAACAGCGGTCGGCGGAGCCACTTCAATTCTGAAGGATTTTCTGTCCTTTAATGACGACATCACCGCTCCCCGTAATCGTGATCTTTTTGCCGTCGATCGTAATGTCTCCGTTCTTCTTCATCGCGATACTGGCACTGCCGGTCTTTATCAGGATCTCGTCGTCGGCGGTGACGGTCACCGTCTTCGCCTGGAGCGCGTACGCCTTGGTGACCGCCTCCGAATGCTGGCCCTGAACGGTCTCGCTCAGGTTGCCATCGACGGCGACCGACTTGTTGCCGCCGACCTGCTCCGACTTGTTGCCGCCGATGTCCGTGCTCTGGTTGGCGCCGACGTTGATGGTCTGGTTGGCTCCCACATCGACGTCTTTGTTGGCACCGATGGTCTCGGTCTTGCTAGCGCCAATGCTTTGAATCTTCGCGGCGCCCACCGTCTCCGACATCATCGCGCCAACGGTTTCGGCATAGTTGATGGCGACCGTCTCGGTCAGCGTCGAGCCGACGGTGATGGTCATGTTGGAGCCGATGCTCTCGGTGTGGTTGGCACCGATGGTCAGCGTCTTGTCGACGCCGACGGTGCCGGTCTGGTTGTGATCGATGGTGAACGTCTGATCGTGGCCGATCAGGATCGTCTCATCCACCTTGACGTCGCGGAAACGGCTGTTCAGGACGTGCTCCCGCAGATCGTGCTCGATGGTCGAATCCTTGTCGAACTGACCGTGCTCGCGGATCAGTTCGTTCCCCTTGGTATCGTCGAGGACGTACTCGTTGTACCCACCGCCGCCCTTGGTCGAGTTGGACTTCACCCCGCTCTGCACCGCGCCGGCCGGCAAACCGTAGGGCGGCATCGCCTCGGCGTTGTAGACGCGGCCGGTGATGATCGGGCGGTCGGGGTCGCCTTCGAGGAAATCGACGATCACCTCCTGGCCGATGCGGGGGATGGCGACGGCGCCCCAGCCCTTGCCCGCCCACGGGTGCGACACGCGGACCCAGCACGAACTGTTCTCGTCGCGCTTGCCGAGGCGATCCCAGTGGAACTGTACCCGCACCCGGCCGTACTTGTCGGTCCAGATCTCCTCGCCCGCCGGCCCGGTGACGATGGCGGTCTGCGGGCCCTGCACCGTCGGCTTGGCGGTGATGCGCGGCGGACGGTACGGTCGCCGCATGTCCATGGCGGTGAAACCGCAGCGATGGGAGAACCCGGCGCCGTCGCCGCCGCCGTCGCGCGACTCGTACTCGTCGGAGGTGAGTTCGAAAGCGGCGGTCAGTACCCGGTACTCGCGGTTCTGGTCGTCGCGGGGATGCTTGGTGAGGGTGAACGCGCAACCGGGGATGAGGCCAGCGACGTCGCCGGTCCCTTCGACGATTTCCTGATCGGCCTGAGTTTCTTCAAGGCGGAGGCGGCTGTAGGTTTCGCCGTCGTCGGATTCGAGATAAATCCCCGGATAATCGTACAGCTCGTGATCGGCTTGGGCGTGGGGGCGGGCGTCCTGCCGACGGCACTCAAGGTTGGCCCGTGGCTTCTCGAAATCGAAGTCACGCAGCACCGACGCTCCCGACCGCACTTCCTGCCGGACCAGCCATGCGGAGACATGATCCCGTTCGCGGATACCGCCGTCTTCTTCCGGAGGATAGAAGGGAACCCGCTCATAATCGGGGATGCGCTCCGGCGCACTGTCCTTGTCGGCGAGGATCAGGGTATGCTTGTTCTTGGTGTGGGTGAAGAAATAATAAATACCTTCCTGCTCAAGCAGTCGGTTGACGAAGTCATAGTCGGTTTCACGATACTGTACACAATAGGTGCGGGCAGGATAAGCCGCGGTCAGGCGGTCTTCGTATTCAGCTATGGGGTATTCGGCAAATATCTGTTTGACGATTTGCGGTACGGTCTTGTTCTGGAAAATCCGGCAGTCGGTGGAGCGGGTGAGAAACCACAACCAGGAGTCCACCCTGGCCTGGTAACGGGCGTAGCGCCCTTCGCCGCCGAGATAACAGAATTGGCTGGTCAACCCGTCGAAATAGCGGATACCGCCGGCGGGAAGCTCGTAGCGCACACCCATGCGCTGCCCCAGCACCTGCTCGGGCCTGATCTCGCCATTCTCGCTGACCAGCTCCAGGCGGAAGGCGAATGAACGGCTCATCCTGTCGACGGCGCTCAGCCGCCGAAGCAGCAGCAGATCGTCTCCGAGCGGACTGGAAACCGCCGCTCTGCGTGCCGCCTGTCCCGCGGTCACCATAGCCCCCCTGATTCCAGCCCGACCATGCTAGTCCAACTGCGGGTCGAAGGCCAGCCGTTGCGGCGCCGTGAAACGGCGCGGCTTCGTGCGGGCGGTCTTCGACGGAAGAGGCCGCGGCCGAGTTCGTGAGCCTACCGCCCGCGACACCCATTCGCGCTGCCGATCAACTACAGGAGCAATACGTTTTGACTACGCCTGATCCCATCCGCCTGCCGGCGCTCTCCGACAACCAACTCGATCTCCTCCTCGCCGACGACGTTCCGTTTGGCGATCTCACCACTCAGGTCCTCGGCATCGGCCGTCTTCGCGGGCGAATGATTTTTGCCGCACGGGGAAAAATGGCGGTGGCGGCGGTCGATGATGCGGCCCGCCTCCTCGTCCGTGCCGGTTGCGTGGTCGACGTGGCGGCGGAATCGGGTCAATGGCTCGCCGCCGGGGCGACGATTCTCCAGGCCTTCGGGTCGGCGGCTGCCCTGCACCGGGGCTGGAAGGCGGCGCAAGTCCTCATCGAGACCGCGTCCGGCATTGCCACCGCGGCCAGAGCCATCGTCGAAGCGGCCAGCGTGGTCGATCCCGGGGTGACGGTGGCGTGTACGCGGAAGAATGTGCCGGGCGCGAAGGCGCTTTCGGTCGCTGCGCTGGTCGCCGGCGGTGCCATTCCGCATCGTCTCGGACTGTCGGAGACGATTCAGATTTTTGCCGAGCACCGGGTCTTCCTGGCGCCGCTGTCACCGGCCGCAATCGTATCTCGGGCCCGCAGCGGCGCGCCCGAGAAGAAGATTGTGGTTGAAGTGGGTTCGGTGGGGGAGGGGGTGGCGTGGGCCGCCGCAGGGGCAGATGTCATCCAGACCGAGAAGTTCACCCCCGACATGGTTGCCGATCTCGTCGCGAAGCTCCGTCTGGCGGCGCCCGGGGCGATCGTCGCCGCTGCCGGTGGGATCGGCGTCGACAATGTCGCCGGCTACGTCGCGGCCGGGGCGCGGATCATCGTCACCTCGGCGCCGTTCGCCGCCAAGCCGGTCGATGTCGCGGTCCGGATCGAAGCGACGGACGACGTCATCGATCGGCCGTGAAGAAGGCGCCTCGCTCCCCGATCGAAACGCGCTCGTTGCCGCTAGACGCTGACGCTGAGGTCGAGGTCGACGCCGAGGAGGGTGAAGGGGAGGGGCACATTTTGCTCGATCCGCCAGAGGGCGTCGCCCCCTCTCCGCCAGCCGTTGACGCTGATCCGCTTGCAGCCGGAGAAGACGGGAACTCCCTCGGAGGTCGAGGCGGTCGCGGGCAGGGGGATGTAGGTCGTTCCCTTGCCCGTGTCGAGGCAGATCACCGCGGTGTCCTTCAGTTGTAGATTGATCGAGATGGGGCGCAGCGACGCCCTGAACGGCGCCCCATCAGTCGTCGCCGCCGGTAGCGGCTCAATGATGTGGGTGAATGGGAGGCCGAGCTGAACCGATTTGGCCGCCTGGGCAAGGTTGATGGCGCCGCCCACAACCTGGAGCCCGCCCATGTAGACGCCGTCGGCGACCACCGCCACCCACTGTCCTTCCAGGTGGCCGACCCCCGACCAGTGGCCGGTTGGGGTGGTGCTGGTTCCGAGCAATCCGCTGTCGACGTGCAACTGACGGTCGAAGACCTCGATGAAAAAGCCGCCCGAACGCTCCACCAGGACGAAGACTTCATCTCCGACGCTGGCAACCGATTTGAAGCTCCCTGAGGTGGTCTGCATCGTCCATGCATTGACCGCCTCATCCCGATACACGGTTAACGTCGCCAGTCGTCCGTCGCTGTTGACCACATGCAGCAGGCGGTTGGTCTTGTCGAAGTCCATGTCTATGGGGCGGTTCAGGAGGTGAGACGACAGCACCGTTAAGTCGTTGGCCTGATATGCTTCCTCGGCGTCGGTGTAGAGGAATTCGCGGATCTGCGACCCGCTTCGCGAAACGAACAAGGTGGCGCCGTCCACATCGCAAGGAGGGAGCGTGTGGTCTACGGGAGAGCCGACGCGGGTCTGCCGGTGCACCTGGATATTGGTGGGCGTGAGCGGATCGCCCGATACCATCCATTCCGCACCGGAGGTGAACACCTGGAGGTGGCGCCCGGACGAGACGTGTCGAATGGCGTTGACCTGGTCCGACAGGACGGGGAAGTCGATGGCTTCGTCGTCCAGCCCTTCGCCTGTGTCGAAGTTGAAGAAGTCCGACGATTTCGACATCCACAGATTGTTGGGAAGATCACGCGAACCCCCGACCACCAGTCGATCCTGGTGGAAGCAGACGGAGGCGGGCCAGCCTCGCGCCCCGGACCAGGCCTGTTCCTCGTAATCGGTCGTCAGTCCGAGTGTTGCCAGGGCCTTCGCGACGGTACCCGTGGCCGAGTTGTCGGGGTTATGCGCCCACAGATAAATCTCGCCATTGTGCAAGCGGATGCGCGAGCCGACGTGACCGGCGGTGAATCCGCCTTCCTTCCAGACGGTAGCGGTTCCGGTCGTCGCCGAGGCATTGGCTCGATAACTCTGCGGCTCAAACTTGTGAAAGGGCCATTGCTGGCGGCCGTCCGTCTCCACGGTGATCACCCAGTCCGCCAGGTCCCATCGTCCATCCGCGAGACGGGTCAGCGATTTGGGAGCAACCTCGGGATGAACGATGAGGAGGGTATCCCCACTCTGGGTCCAATTGATCTGCCCGATCTGGGCGATCGTCCACGGGGTGGCAAGTGTGGTTAGTCGCGATCCCTGGAAGTATATATCGAGAATACGATCATACAGAATCAGCAGATATACCTGCTCTACATTGAACTCAAAGTTAATAAGCCGTCCTGGACCACGCGCGGAATCGACGAAACGCAGTCCAGGCCGCCGGGATACGCCGCCGGTCGGGTGGATAACCACGTTATGAAGCGTTCTCGCCCCATTACCATATGCGCGCAGATCGCTTCTGCCCAGCAAGTCATCCGATAACTCGCCGGCGGTAAAGCTGGACTTGTACGAGCGCACATGCGGCATCGGTGATGTTCCTCCACGGTGGCGACGCAACCCGTCTGGGGTCCGGCCTATGCAGCCATTGGGGTAGACCGCAAGCCTATAATAGGTTTTTAATCTTATATGGCGGGCGTTGTCAACGGTCGGAGGATGCACCGAGGCAAGGGGAGGGAAGCCGCCCGCTAAGACGGACACAAGAACGGTCAGGGGGTGCGATCTTTGCGTGATATCCCGGCAATGGCCCGAACCGGCCGCAGCAGCCGCTTTATCATCTTCGATTTGGCCCGGATCTTGGCCAGTCTGGCTTCCTGTCGGTCGAGGCGCTCGGCCAGGTCACGGTACTGCTGTTGGAGTACTGCAACGTCCCCCACCAGGTCGTCCGCGGCGGGGGGTGGGGGCTCCATGGGGGACGGAACCGGGACCGTCTGGGGCTCGGGCTTGCTTGGTTCGGGCTCGCTTTGGCTGGCGTAGCGATGCTGCTCGGCGATATCGGCAAGGATGCCCTTGGCCAATGTCCGTCGGACGTCCTGCAGGGCGCGATCGGAGGGGAATTGCAGCCGGCCCTTTTTCAGCAGGACGATGAACTCGCACCCTTCCGCCGGATAATCGACGTCGACCACCCAATCGATCAGCCCAAGGACGTTGAGCTCCAGCATGATCAGCTTGAAGCTGGAGGGGGTGTAACACCAGCCGTGATAATCCACGTACGGAGCCGCGCCCGATTCCTCCGTTGTCGTCAGCAGGCGGAACGCGGTTTCGAGATTGCTGTAGAATTGCAGTTCCCCCACCGGGTGCTGGCCCCAGGCAGCGGCGCCGTCGCCGCTTACGGTGTATGCCGTATGCTCGAAGGCCGTCTTCTTGCTGTGTCGCGGCCGACGGCATAAATGGGCCAGGATAAAGTCGCTGGTCATCGACACCGGCCGGAAGTAATCGAAACAGAACCGTTTGTCGGGAACCGCCAGGGCGATCACACCGGTCATCCGGCACAACTTGTCCAGCGATTGGTAGAAGGAGATCGGATCCGGCATGTGTTCGATGGCATGACTGGCGATGCAGGCATCGAAGCTGCCGTGGTGGGTGGCCGGAATCGCTTCGTCCAGGGCGCCCCCCTGCCAGACGAAATCGACGGGACCGATGCGGTCTGTGTCGACCGTGGGGTCGTCCCGGTATTTCTGCCTAAGACCCTCCTGATCGGTGTGGTCGACCGCCCAGGCGTTCCATCCGTCCGACTTGGCGACGACCGGGCTGAATGCCGGCCCCACCTCCAGCACCTTCATCGACTTGTCGATGCGAAGGAGCAGCCTTTGCGATCTATTCATCAGCCCCCCGGGTGTCGTCGGCGCGGCGGCATTCCGCGCAAGCGAATCGCCGCTATTTTCCGCCCTGTTCAGACTATTGCAAGGGCTTCCACCCCCTGGGTTTGAGCCGAGGTTGCAGACTTCAAGTGGGCAAGCGAATGTGATAGGGGATCTTTGACTGGGAGATCGTAAACAGGGCATAGAAGGTAGGAACAGAATTCTCTATCGCAATTTCTGGTAAAATAAAATACTAATTTGAATCCAGGGCCCGAAAAGGGAAAACATAACAAGGATTGTGAAGGGTATTTTGACCAAGTCTAATGACATGCTGTGAATACGACGAAAATCTTACTTGATGATATGAGGAGGCGGGCCTAGATGCAGCAATTTTCCCTACATGGAAAGGTTGCGGTTGGGGATCTTTCCGTGTTTGCGTCGGAAGAAGCGTTCTGGCCGTGTAATTACACCGAGCTCCCTTCGTCCTGGTACGAGCATGTCCCTTTTGCATACTGGGTAACGAGGGCACTGGCGCCGGATTGCTTGGTCGAGCTGGGTACACATTTCGGTTTGTCATATTTGTCGTTCTGCGAGGCCATCGATCGTCTCGGCCTGCCAACGACCGCCTACGCCGTAGACACGTGGCAGGGTGACGAGCACGCCGGCTTCTACGGCCAGGAGGTGTACGACAAGCTGGCCCAACTCCACGACCCGCACTTCAGCCGGTTCTCCCGCCTCGTGCGCGCCACCTTCGATGAAGCGGTGGGGCAGTTCGCCGACGGCTCGATCGATCTGCTCCATATTGATGGACTACACACCTACGAAGCCGTGAAGCACGATTTTGAAACCTGGCGGCCGAAACTGGCTTCGTCTGCCGTCGTCCTCTTTCACGATAGCAATGTTCGCGAACGCAACTTTGGAGTGTGGAAGCTGTGGCAGGAGCTTGCCGCATCTCATCCTCACTTCGAGTTCCTTCATGGCCACGGTCTTGGTGTTCTGGGAATCGGGACCGGTTTCCCTCCTGCGCTTACCGCGCTGTTTGCCGCAGGCGAGACACCGCGGATGGGGCAGCAGATCCGTAACTTGTTCGCCCGGCTGGGCGGGGTGGTGTCGCAGCAAGCCAAGATGGGACATGCCGTTACCCATCTCGTTGCCGAGGTCGGCACGCGCGACGCGCGGATCGCCAGTCTGGAGGAGGAGGTCGGCACGCGCGATGCGCGGATCGTCGGTCTGGAGGACGTGGTGGGCGCTCGCGATGCGCGGATCGTCGGCCTGGAGGGGGAGGTGGGCGCCCGCGATGCGCGGATTACCAATTTAGAGGCTGCGATCGACACCCGTGACCGACGGATCGCGACCCTGATGAGCCAATCGGACGGCCAGGAGGGAATCAGCGGCCTGGCGGTTCAAATTGCCGAACAGTGCTCTCGTCTGTCGGCGGAGATTGGCGACCACGACCGGCTGATTGAGGAACTTAGGGCGACGCACGCCCAAGCCACGGCGCACCTGGTGCGGATCGGCACGTTCAAGAAAAGCCTATCGTGGCGAGCGACCCGGCCGTTGCGGGGTGGCCTACGCAAGCCCCGTAAGCGACTTAAGCGGGCTTGGAGAAGGTTGGTTACGGATCGCCGCCATCGTAGGGGCGAGCCGGAACCGGGGGAGCATCCGGCGGCTTCTCTAGTGCTCGCCCAGCCGGAGACCGCATCGCCCGCAGCGGCCCCCGAGCCCTCGGCGCAACCCCGCTTGGCCCGCCATCGCCCTTGCGTGGTGTTCATCTCGGGAGAGCCGGACACCCCCGGGCATTATTATCGTGTCGAGAATATCCGCGCCGCGCTGGCCGAGCGCTATTACGAAACGGTGGTTCTGAGGAACGATGAACTGCCGGCACGCGCCGATGAATGCGTTCGCGCCGATGTGCTGTGGATTTGGCGGACGAGTTGGACCGAGCCGGTGGCACGAGCGGTCGGAGTGGCGCGGGCCAATGGTGCGCGGGTCGTGTTCGATGTGGACGATCTGATGTTCCGCCCCGATATCGCCAAGATCGAGATCATCGACGGTATCCGATCGCAGGACCTGACCGAAGACCTTGTCGCCCGCGGCTACAGCCTGGTCCGGCAGACACTGGCCAACGCCGACCATGCTACCGCGCCAACGGAGACCTTGGCGCAGGAGCTTCGCCGCACGGGAACACCGGCCACGGTGATTCCAAACGGATATGGCCCGGGTGCGTTCGCCCTTTCCCGCACGCTTCGTCTCGGGCGCCAGCCGGCGGCGGAAGACGGGTGGCTGCGCATCGGCTATGCCAGCGGCTCCAGGACCCATCAGCGCGACTTCGCTGTGGCCGCGCAGGCCGTTGCCGACATCCTTTCAATGCATCCGAACGTGCGCCTGGTGCTCTTTGCCCATTCCATCGATATCGCCGAGTTCCCGGAACTGGTGCCCCTCAGCGATCGCATCGAATGGCGGTCCCTGGTGCCGGTCCACGAACTTCCCAAGGAATATGCCCGATTTGACATCAATATCGCTCCCCTCGAAGTCGGCAACGTGTTCTGCGAGGCGAAGAGCGAGCTGAAGTTTTTCGAGCCCGCGTTGTGTGGCGTCGTTACCGTGGCTTCACCCACACAGCCGTTCCGCGAAGCCATTCGCCACGGGGAGACGGGTTTCCTCGCCGCCGATCGGGACGCCTGGCGGGATTGTTTGGAGACCCTCGTCACCGATGCCGAGCTTCGCGACCGCATGGCGGCGTCGGCGTTTGACGATGCGGTCTGCCGTTACGGACCGGAGCGTCGAACCGTTCTGGTCAACCGGCTCGTTACCCAGCTCCTTGCTCCGGCACCGGTGGTCGGCGAAATCGCGCGCGCGTCGGTGCTTGAACCTCGCCCGGTGGCAAGAGAAGTCGATGTCCCCGAGTATTCCGTCGTCTACGCCTCTCCGCGTCGAGGAGCCAGTCGGGTAGCAGTTGTAGTGCCGCTCTACAACTATTCGCAGTACGTCTGCGAAGCGCTGGAGTCTGTGGCGGCGCAGACGATGCGGGATATAGATGTGATCGTCGTTGACGATAACTCTACCGATGATTCCCTAAACATCGCCAAGAGCTGGATTGTCACCAATACTCACCAATTTAATTATGTCGCTCTGCTGAAAAACGAGGTCAACTCCGGGCTGAGCCGCACCCGCAACTCCGGCATCGATCATGCCGGGGCGGAGCTCATCTTGCCGCTCGATGCCGATAACCAATTGCTCCCCACATGTGTCCAACGCTGCGTTGCCCTTCTCGATGAGACAAACGCGGCCATGGCCTATCCAACGATCGAGATGTTCGGCGATCAGACGGGCCTAGTCACCGTAAGCGATTGGGATGTATCCCGGCTGCAATTCGGCAATTACATCGACGCGATGGCCATGTTCCGCATGGCGTGCTGGTTGACGGTCGGCGGGTATACTCGAAGCGAGTACGGCTGGGAGGACTTCGACCTTTGGTGCAAGTTCGCCGAGGCCGGTTTCTGGGGGGTGCGTGTTCCGGAAGTAACCGCCCGCTATCGGGTGCATGGGCAATCGATGCTGAAAACCGTCACCGACGTGCTGGCCAATCGAGAGCGGGTCACGGCGGAGGTCACGGCACGCCACCCATGGCTCGACATCGCGCCTCCCGGCGGTCACCACGGCTTGCCGGCAACGACTAACCGCGGTTCGGGGGCCGGAGACGGGCCGGTGCCGTACGGGGGTGGTCTCGATCAGCCACGCGATTGGTCCCTGCTGTCGCTTCTGCAATGCCCCGAGACGGGCGAGGCGCTGGAGCGTGACGGGGACGAACTGCGCGGCGTCCGTACCGGCCGCCGATGGCCGATCGTGGATGGACGCCCGGTGTTTACGAAGGATGGTCGGGATGTCCATTGCCATGCGGTGGACCATGTGAGCAATCCGCTGCCCCGATCGGCGCTCCACTTGATCGAAGGCAGCGAAGGACCCGTCCTTAATCTCAGCGGCGGTGCATCGTCGTGTTGTTTCGACCATGTCGTCGAGGCCGAGTATAGCCTGTTCCGGACAACGGATGTGGCCGCGGACGCGCATCACCTTCCGTTCAAGGATAGCGCATTCGACCTGGTCGTGTGCTTGAATGCTTTTGAACATTACCGCGAACCGACGGCCGTCGCAGCGGAGATTCGCCGCGTACTTCGCCCGGGCGGGAAGGTTTTCATCCATACCGCGTTCATGCAGCCGCTGCACGAAGCGCCGTACCATTACTTCAATTGTACGAAATATGGTCTCGAGGAGTGGCTGAGAATATTCGATATCGACTACATTCATGTTTCGGCCAATCTGAACCCGGCCTACGCGTTCAGTTGGTTGGCGTCCGATCTCGATGCCGCCATGGCCGCCCACGTGTCGGAGCAGGCCGCCGCCGACTTCCGCAACACACCGGTTGCCACGTTCGTCGACCTGTGGCGCGACGAACGGACCCGGCGTTTGCCGGTCTGGGAGGCGTTCTTCCAGCTGCCGCAGGAGGTCCAGGAGCGGTTCGCCGCCGGCTGGGAGGCGGCTGCCCACCGACCAAGCTGATCCTGGTCGGCGGCGGCGCGGCGGTTGGTGCGGCGAGCTCTTTTCAGTGCAGGGTCCGACGGCCGAACAGCGCCCTGAGCTCGCGCGCCAGTTCCTGGTGGGAGTAGGGCTTCAGCAGCCAGGGCGCGTGCTCGCTCAGCCCACGCTCGTGCAAGGTGGCCTCTCGGGCGAACCCGGTGGTGAACAGGACCTTCAGTTTCGGGTAAAGGTCATGGGCCATATCGGCCAGTTCCGTTCCGTTCATGCCTCCGGCCAGCTCAATATCGGTGAACAGCACATCGACGTGGGAATCGGCGAGGAGATCGAGCGCATCTTTGGCCGACTCCGCCTGCAGGCTCTGCAGGCCTAGCCTGTCGAGCATCTTGACCGCCACCCGACGCAGTTTGGATTCGTCCTCCACCACCAGAACCACCTTGTCGGCCATATCGGCCAACCGCGGGTCGGCGGATCCTTCCTTGCGGTCGGTCCGGACGGAGGGCGCCCGCGGAAGATAGAGCTTAACGCACGTGCCCTGCCCGACCCGGCTGTAAATGCTGACGTGTCCGCCCGACTGCTTGGCAAAGCCATAAACCATACTGAGGCCGAGACCGCTTCCTTTGCCCACCTCCTTGGTGGTGAAAAAGGGCTCGAAGACGTGCTCGACGACCTCCGGCGGCATTCCGGTGCCGGTATCGGTGACCGCCAGCAGGACGTACTCGCCCGGAACCACCTCCTCGTACTGGTCGGCGTAATCCTCATCCAACAGGGCGTTGCGGGTTTCCAGCGTGAGCACGCCCGTACTATGCATGGCGTCGCGGGAATTCACCGCGAGATTGACCAGGGCCCGCTCCAGTTCACCGCGGTCGGCGAGGGCCGACCACAGGTCGGACGCCAGCGCTTCCTCGATACAAATGCCCATGCCCAGGGTGCGGCGAAGGAGTTCGCTGACGCTTTTGACGACTTCGTTGAGGTCGATGACGGTGGGTCTCAGAGGTTGTTTGCGGGCGAAGGCCAGCAACCGATGGGTCAGTTCACCGGCCCGGCGTGCGGCCCAGAGGGCGTCCTCCAAGAACTCCCGATGGCGTGACTCTCCTCCCCCGACGCGTTCCCCGAGGAGTTGCAGATTGCCGATCACGATTCCCAGCAGGTTGTTAAAATCGTGCGCAATCCCGCCGGTGAGTTGGCCGAGGGCCTGCATCTTCTGTGACTGCCGGAGCTGATCCTCCATTTGTTTACGGTCGGTGATGTCCTCCTTGACCGCCACGAAGTTGGTTATCGTGTCTCCCTGCAGGACCGGGGCGATTGATGCCAGTTCCCAGAACAGCTCGCCGTTCTTTCTCTTGTTGAGGAGCTCGCCGCGCCAGACCCGCCCCGAAGATATGATCGTCCACAACTCGGCATAGGTCTCGGGCGAGGTATGCCCAGACTTGAGAAGACGAGGATTCTTCCCGATGGTTTCGGCCACCGTATAGCCGGTGACCTCACTGAATTTCGGGTTCACGTACTCGATAGTGCCTCGCCAATCGGTGATCACCACCGATGTGGGGCTTTGCTGGATAGCCTGGAAGAGCTTGCTTAATTCGGCTTGCGACTGCTTCTGCTGGGTTATTTCCCGCGCGTAGACCGCAACCTCGGAGACCGAATTGTCCGGTCGGAGCACGGGATAAAACCAGAACTCGAACCACCGGGAATGGATCTGGGTCTCCCAATGGGTCAGGCTGGCGGTGGTCACCACCTGGCGGATGTACTGCATCCGCTTCGCCACCTGATCGTTGGGCAGCAGGGCATCGAGGTGCGCACCGACCAACTTCCTGCCCACCCGTTTCGCCAGTCGCCGCTCCGCCGCCTTGTTGCTGGCAAGGACCTCGCCCTCGCTGGATACGAGCAGGATCTCGTCCTGGCTTGCGTCGAGCAGGGCGCGCATGCGCAGTTCGCTTTGCCGCAGACTACGATCGGCCTCCTTGTGCTCGGTGACGTCGGCGGCCATGCTGACCCTCAGCCGCCGCCCGTGCTCGTCGAGGCCGATCGGTTCGGAGCGGAAGGTCCAGATGCGCGTTCGGCCATCGGCGGTGCGTACCGCCTGCTCGCTCTCGCCCGCAGATTGGTTGAGTTCGTAGAGTTCTTGGATCCGGCCTTTCAGCACCTCGGCATGCTCGCCGTAGGCTCGCTCCAGCCACGCACCAACCGTAGCGATCTCGTCGCGCCGGTAGCCGGTGAGATCAAGCCATGCCTGACTGACCTGGATCACTTCGCCATCCTCGGCGTGGACCATGATGGGGTAGGGGGCGTGATCCACGGTCCGTCTCAGACGGGCCTCGCTTTCGCGGAGCGCGTCTTCGGCCTTCTTCCTCTGCGAGATGTCGAGATTGAAGCCCACCCACGAGGTGATGCGGTTGTTCTCGTCACGGACGGGTCGGCCAAGGCTGAGGATGGGGCGATAGGTGCCCGACTGATCCATGACCCGGTGTTCCCACACCCAATCCGAACCGCTCCGCACGCACTCCCGCCAGGCCTCCAAGGTGGGCATCACGTCCTCGGGCGGCAGACGATCCAGCCAGCCGCGCGGGCTCACCTCGTCCATGCGTTTGCCCAAGAGATCGAGGAAAATCTGGCTGACGAATTCCACCGCGCCCTGGGCATTGCAGACCCAGACCCCGTAGCGGATGGTTTCGCCCGCCGTCCGGTAGCGCGCCTCACTCTCGCGCAAGGCTTCTTCGGTTTGCTTGCGTTGGGTGATGTCGTGGGCAACGAACACGGACCCGGCGTTTCGTCCGTCGATGATCAGCGGTGCCCGGGAACAGGCGACGTCCACCGGCTCGCCATCCTTGCGGAAAAAGACATCCTCGTGCCCGACGAAGGCCTCACCGGACGCTGTGGCGCGGGCGAACGGACAATCGCCGTAATTGGCCGCCAGCCGCTTGTGGTGGATGGCGTCATGGAGGTTGCGCCCCACGAGTTCGTCGCGCGGCCAGCCAAAGGTGCGCTCCGCCGCCGTGTTCATCCAGGTGAGACAGCCGAGCTGATCGGTCACGAAGATCGAATCGGCGGCACTATCGGTAACCGCGGCGAGAAGGCCGGCCTGTTCAGTCAGCCGTTCCTCTGCGTGCTTGCGCTCGGTGATGTCGGTGGCAAAGGTCTGAAAAAAGCGGACCTTGCCGGCCTTGTCGAAGAAGCCATACAGGTGGCAGAGGTGCCAGCGCACCGCGCCGTCGGCGCGCGTGCTGCGTGTCTCTTCGTGGCGCTGGGGATTATCGGCGGTGAATGATTTGAGTTCGTTGAGGAAGCGCGGTCGGTCCTTTGGTGCGGCAAAGTCGAGCCAGCGCTTACCCAGCAGAGACTGGGGATCGGTGCCAAAGAAATCGGCGTAGGCCCGATTGACGAAGATGAGGGTGGTATCCGGAAGAAACTGGCAAATAGGGTCGGGCTGTGCCTCGACCAGATTGCGATAGAGGTCGGCGCTCTCGCGCAGGCGCCGGACCATCGGTTCGCCGACGCGGAAGAACAACAAGGCGGCAGCCGCCACCGCTGCCAGCGAGACGAGACCGACAACGAGACTGGCGCGCAAATACTGGGCGTTGATCTCCCGCATGTCGATCTTGGCGACCAGCCCCCAATTAAGCCTGGGCAACGGTTCGTAGGCGGCCAGCACACGGCGGCCCACATAATCAATGCCGATCATGGTCCCCGAGCGACCGGAAAGGGCCTGGGTCATCGGCTGACCCATGGGTCCCCCCATGGGCACCGGGTCGGGAGCCCGGTCCGAGCCGCGTGCCGGGGTCAGAAAAACCACGATGTCGCCGCTCCGGCGAGCGAGCACAAGATCGGTGGATTGCGACGCCAGTTGGTCGCTCAATGCGTGATGGACCGCGAGAATCCTGGACAGAGCCGCCGCGGTCGGTTGGTCGTGGTCCGAAGCCTCCGGGCCGACGATGGCATCGATCAGCGCAACTTGGCTGCGGGCGATGTTGACGAGCCGATCTCGCTCCCGGTCGAATGCCTCTTGGTAAATTATCCCGATCGCGGTGGCGCCGACGATCAGGCAGACACCGATCATGATAATAATAAGGAAAAAGAGGCGTTGATAATCGCCCATGCTTCTTAGCTTGTACGCCACGGCAGAACGTGTTTTCATGCGTTGCTCACGAATGTCCCGTGAGGACGGCCCGCAGTCGGTTGAGTTCTACGGGTTTGTACAGGGTGGTTACCGGCCCGAGACCCTTAAATTCCGCCAAAATCTTAGCGTGGGTGGCATAATCCGGCGTGTATCCGGTTATGATAATCAACCGGGCGGTGCACTGTCGCTGGGCGAGCCACACAACCAGCTCGTTCCCGTCCATCCCGGGCATGATCATGTCGAGGACGATCATGGTGGGGTGGAATATCTCGTAAGCCTCGATAAAGGCGGAACCTTCGGTGGTTACTAAAACCTCGAAGCCCAGCTGTTCCGCGACGTTCTGGACAAACCGGCCAAAGGCAGGCTCGTCATCGCAGATCAACAACCGCTGTGCGTTGTTCTCTCGCCCCATGGATCCCGCTCTAGTATCCTTCCCACTGGCCGCCGTACGGTAGTCATTCGACGGGAAGATTGCACCAGCGGATTCATCCCCTGATGTCGGGTTTTTTCGCCATCCGAGGGAAGGGTGCCCCGGAGCGAGCGGTGCCGTGCCCTATCGCATAAACCTGCAATGGCACCATCGCGTTTCCGCCGATCCCACCTAAATGGATATCTTGGTTTCAGCAGGACCTCATGGCCACCTGTGGGAGAAGACGACGCGATGTCTCTGGTACGCTTGGTGCTGAATGTACTGTGGATCCTGACCGGCGGGGCGTGGATGGCCGTAGGCTGGCTGATCGCCGCCGTCCTCATGGTGATCACGATCGTCGGCCTGCCGTGGGCGCGGGCGGCGTTCAACATTGCCAGTTATACGCTGCTTCCGTTCGGACGGGTCGCGGTGCCGCGGGACCTGTTGCAGGGGCGCGGCGACCTGGGAACGGGGGCCCTCGGCACCCTCGGCAACGTTTTGTGGCTGGTGCTGGCGGGATGGTGGCTGGCCCTCGGACACCTGCTCACCGCCATCGGTCTCGCCCTCACCATCATCGGCATTCCGTTCGCCTGGGCGCACCTGAAGCTGGCGGGAGTGTCGTTGTGGCCCGTCGGTCGCGCCATCGTGACGACCGAGGAGGCGGAGCGGCTGCAAGGAGGCTCCGCGGCGGGCTTTAACCTATCGGTGGGCGGGCGCTGAGCGGTGGAGACGATCGACATCGCCGGCACCGGTCTCGAGCCGTCGCGTATCGGTCTTGGGACCTGGGCGATCGGCGGCTGGATGTGGGGTGGATCGGACGAACGAGCCGGCATAGCCACCCTTCATGCGGCGATCGCCCGCGGAATAACCCTGATCGACACCGCCCCGGTCTATGGGTTCGGCCGCTCGGAGGAAATCGTCGGCAGGGCGCTGGCCGATGGCGGACGTCGCCAGAATGTGGTTCTGGCGACCAAGTGCGGGCTCGACTGGACCGCCGAGCAGAAGCCCTTCCGCAACAGTTCGCGGGCGCGACTGATCGACGAGGTCGAAGCGTCCCTGCGCCGGCTGAAGACCGACGTGATCGACATCTATCAGCTTCACTGGCCGGATCTGCAAACGCCCCTCGACGAAACGGCGCACGCCATGCGCTCGTTGCTGGAGAGCGGAAAGATCCGGGCGATCGGCGTCAGCAACTATTCCCGCGAGCAGATGGCCGAGTTTGGCACCTTTGCCCCCCTTCACACGGCGCAGCCGCCGCTCAACCTGTTCGAGCGTGGCTCCTTGCACGACGTCCTGCCCTATTGCCGACAGCACGGCATCGCCACCTTGACCTACGGCGCCCTTTGTCGGGGCCTGTTGTCGGGGGCGATGTCGGCCGCCACCGAGTTCAGCGGCGATGACTTGCGCAAGGTGGATCCAAAGTTTCGGCCGCCGCGCTTCGCCCAGTACCTGGCCGCCGTCGGGCGACTGGATCAGTTTGCCCGCGACCGGTTCGGCAAGCGGGTGATCCATCTCGCCCTCCGTTGGCTGCTGGATCAGCCCGGCGTTGGCATCGCCCTCTGGGGGGCCCGTAAGCCGGAGCAGCTCGAACCTGCCGCCGAGGTGATGGGCTGGTCGTTGGACGACGCGGCGTTAGCGGAGATCGATCGCATCGTCGCGGAAGCGGTTCCGGAGCCGATCGGGCCGGAGTTCATGGCCCCGCCGCTGCGGCGGCCCTCTGCCAAGGCCTAGCCGGACGGGGCGGGAGGCTCGGCAGGAGGACAGACGCCATCGCCGAGACCATTCAGGTTCGATGCTGTATCGTCGGCGGCGGCCCCGCCGGGTTGGTGCTGGGGTTTCTCCTTGCCCGCGCCGGGGTCGAAGTCGCCGTCCTGGAGAAGCACGCGGACTTTCTCCGCGACTTCCGTGGTGACACCATCCATCCCTCGACTCTCGAGGTTCTGAACGAAATCGGGCTGTTGGATAGGTTCCTGCAGCGGCCGCATGACGAGACGACGGCGATCAACGTCCAGGTGGGCGATGCCATCGTGGCCGTGGCCGATTTCTCCCACCTGCCGACGACGTGTAAGTTCCTGGCATTCATGCCGCAGTGGGATTTCCTCGACTTCTTCGCCGAAGAGGCGAAGCGGTATCCGGGGTTCCGGCTCAAGATGGAAGCCGAGGTTACAGAATTGCTGGAAGAAGGAGGACGCATCAACGGCGTCCGGGCGAAAACGCCCAGCGGGCCATTGGATGTCCGCAGCGACCTCGTCATCGGCGCCGACGGGCGGTCGTCAACGGTGCGGGAGCAGGCCGGTCTCGAAAAGATCAACCTCGGCGCACCCATGGATGCGCTGTGGCTGCGACTGTCCAAGCATGCCAGCGACCCTCCGCAAACCTTCGGCCGCATCGGTCCGGGCCGGATCCTGGTGATGATCGATCGGGGCGAGTACTGGCAATGCGCCTTCGTCATCCGGAAGGGAGGATTCGAGCAGATCCGTCAACGCGGGCTGAGCGCCTTCCGCGATGAGATCGCAACCCTCATCCCCTTCGCCCGCGATCGGGTCGGCGAACTGGCCGATTGGGATCATGTCAGACTGCTGACGGTGACGGTCGACCGGCTGCGCCACTGGTCCAGGCCCGGGCTGCTGTGCATCGGCGACGCCGCCCACGCCATGTCGCCCATCGGCGGGGTCGGTATCAATCTCGCCGTGCAGGACGCCGTCGCGGCGGCCAATATCCTCTCCCTGCCGCTGCTGCGCCGGTCGGTTACCTCCCGCCACCTCGCCGCGGTTCAGCGGCGGCGCACTTTGCCTACCCGCCTTACCCAGGGGCTGCAGGTGCTCGTGCAGAACCGGGTCATCAGCCGCGTTCTCCGCAGCCGGGGGCCGCAAACACTTCCCTGGCCGCTGAAGTTGTTGCGCCGATGGCCTTTTCTGCGCCGCATACCGGCGCGCATCATCGGTCTTGGCTTCCGCCCCGAACACGTCAGGACGGGCTAGGACGCAAACCGGGCCGTCAGTTGGCGAAGCCGCTCCTTGGCCCCGGCCAGGATCGACACCCCATCGCCCACCAGCAAGGTATCGAAATCGAGGTCGAGAAGGGCGTAAAGGCTCTGCCGCAGCCGGGCCGGGTCGTCCATCACCTTGTCCGGCAGGACGCTGCAGGCGCCGGGCGGATTGCCGATGACCGCGTCGCCGACGATCAGAATGCGGCGGGCCGGCCAGTGCAGCGCGATCTCGCCGGGCGACTTGCCGGGCGCCGGAACCACCGTCAGGGGTCCGACCTTCTCGCCGATTTCCAAGGTGTCGTCGATCTCGATGCCTTGCCCCCGGACGTGCGCGGCATCATCCGCATGGATGGCGACGCGGGCGCCGAGGCGGGTGCGGAGTAGGCCGGCCGCACGGCTGTGGTTGCGGTTGGTGAGGACGATCCGCTTGACCCCGAGAGCGACGAGGCCGTCGAGGACCGCCTCGCCGGGCTGGACGGGGTCGATGCAGATGTTCCCTTCAGCATCGCGGATCAGGTGCCCGTTGAAGTCGTAGCCGTGCGGTTGCGAAAGCCATGACCAGACGAATACGCCGGGAACTATCTCATACATGCGGCCTTCCTTACGCCGAAGAGGATGGTCGGAGCGCCGAGCCGTCGGTACCTAAACCTTACCCCAGCGTCCGGGTGGAGAGAATCAAATGCACGTGGAACCTTTGCCGTCATCGACGACCGACGGTGCCGCCGCCGTCACCCCGCCGGGTGGCACCATCACCATCGGCGGCGACCTCCGGGTGAGCCGCCTCGGGTTCGGGGCGATGCGTCTTTGCGGTCCGGGCGTGTGGGGCGAGCCCTCGGATCCGGCGGCAGCCCGACGCGTTCTGATGCGGGCGGTGGAACTCGGCATCAGCCTGATCGACACCGCCGACGCCTATGGCCCCGAGGTGAACGAGCGGTTCATCGCCGAAACCCTGTCTCCGCTCCCCGAGGGGCTCGTCATCGCCACCAAGGGCGGATTGACCCGGCCGAGCCGCGACGCATGGGAGCGGGATGGGCGGCCGGAACACCTGCGCGCCGCCTGCGAGGCCAGCCTGCGGCGGCTGAAGCTGGATCGCATCGACCTTTATCAGCTCCACGCGCCCGACCCGCGGGTCCCGTTTGAGGATTCGATCGGCGCCCTCGCCGAGCTGCAGGTCGAAGGCAAGATCCGGCACATCGGAGTCTCCAACGTCAGCGTCGACGAACTGCGCCGGGCGCGACGGCTCGTTCCCATCGCGTCGGTGCAGAACCGGTACAATTACGCCGACCGCGCATCAGACGATGTCCTGGTCGAATGTGGGCGGGAGGGGATGGCCTTTCTGCCGTGGTATCCGCTTGCGGCGGGGATCATGCGACGGCGAAGGGGGGGCTCGCCCGGATCGCCCGTCGTCGCGAGGTGTCCCCGGCCCAGGTCGCCATCGCCTGGTTGCTGGCGCGCTCGCCGGTCGTGGTTCCGATCCCGGGAACCTCTGCCATCGCCCATCTGGAACAGAATGTCGCGGCGGCCCGGATGGAGTTGTCGGCGGAGGATCTGCAAGACCTGGCGTGACAGCACGCCCTGTCGGGTCGCGGCCATCAGCGCCACCCAGCCGGTCGAGAGTGCCGGCCATCGCCACCCGTGCAAGGGATACGGCGTCGGAGCCGCTCGTTTCGACCGCATCGTCTCTCCATATTCTGCGATGACGTTACGGGGCGGCGGCGGCAGGAGGATTGCGATGGGCGACGGGGCAACGCTCAATCCAGAGCGGCAGCGGCTGGAGAACAACCGGCTGGGTCGGGAGAACTGGCGACTGTGGGGGCCTTATCTTGCCGAGAGGGCGTGGGGAACGGTACGCGAGGACTATAGTGCCTATGGGGATGCCTGGACCTTCCTGCCGCACGATCACGCCCGGTCGCGGGCCTATCGGTGGAGCGAGGACGGCCTCGGCGGCATTTGCGACGAGAACCAGTACCTGTGCCTGGCGCTGGCACTGTGGAACGGTCGTGATCCCTTTCTTAAGGAGCGCGCATTCGGGTTAACCGGCCCGCAAGGCAATCGCGGTGAAGACGTCAAGGAGTACTATTTCTATACGGACGCAACGCCAAGTCACAGTTATTTGAGGTATATCTATAAGTACCCTCAGGTTGAATTTCCATACAAACGACTGATTAGCGAAAACCACAACCGGAATCGGAATGACCCTCCGTTCAACCTGATCGATGCGGGCGTATTCGATAACAACCGCTATTTTGATGTGGAGATGGTTTACTGCAAGGATGGGCCGGACGAAATCCATCTGCGGATCATCGCCCGAAATCGCGGCCCGGAAGCGAGCGAACTGCATCTGCTGCCGACCTTGTGGTTCCGCAACACCTGGTCCTGGGATACGGGCGGCATCGCCAAACCGGGCCTCGCCGCCGTAGAGGCGCCGCCCGGGGCCGCATGGGCGGTGCAGGCGGATCACCCGCAGCTCGGGCGCTACTATCTCTACGGCCGACAGCGGGCGGAGCCGCTGTTCACCGAGAACGAAAGCAACGCCGCCCGGTTGTGGGGGGCACCCAACCCGTCCCCCTACGTCAAGGATGGCATTCACCGCTTCGTCGTCGAAGGCGATGGCGGTGCGGTCAACCCGGCCCACCAGGGGACCAAGGTCGCCGCATGGCACCGCCTTTCCATTCCGGCCGGTCAGGCGGCGCGGATCGACCTGGTGTTATCGGGGCGCCCGCTGGCCAATCCCTTCGCCCATGACGAAGTCGTCTTCGCCAGCCGCCAGGCGGAGGCGGACATCTTTTTCCACGAGCTTCTGCCCACGGCTAGTCCGGAGGATCATCGGATCATGCGCCAGGCGCTCGCCGGGATGATCTGGTGCAAGCAGTTCTTTCACTACGATGTGGAGCGCTGGCTGAAAGGCGACCTGTTCCCGCCACCGCCAAGCCGTCTGCATGGCCGCAATCACCAGTGGAAGCACCTGAAGGCCGGCGACGTGATCTCCATGCCCGATAGCTGGGAATATCCCTGGTTCGCCGCCTGGGATCTAGCGTTTCATTGCGGTGCGCTGGCGCTGATCGATGTGGACTTCGCCAAGGACCAGATCGAGCTGATGCTGAGTGACCGGTATCTGCATCCGAACGGACAGATCCCGGCCTACGAGTGGAACTTCAGCGACGTCAATCCGCCCGTACATGCCCTGGGTGCGCTGAAGGCCTTCCGGGCCGAGCGGGTGCAGCGGGGGAAGGGCGATCGGCGGTTTTTGCAGCGGGTCTTCCACAAGCTGCTGCTGAACTATGCCTGGTGGATCAACCGCAAGGATGCCGACGGTCACAACGTCTTCGAGGGGGGCTTTCTCGGTCTCGACAATATCTCCGTCTTCGATCGATCGAAGCCGCTGCCGCCGGGGTACAGCCTGAAACAGGCGGACGCCACCGGGTGGGTCGCCATGTTCGCCCTCAACATGACGATCATCGCGCTCGAACTGGCGGTCGAAGACCCGGACTATGAAAACATCGCCCTACAGACCTATGAGCAGTTCCTCGCCATCGCCAACGCCATCAGCGGACATGACGACGGCGGCGTGTCGCTTTGGGATCCGGAGGCCGGTTTTTTCAAGGACCTGATCAGCACCCCCGACGGCAGCTTCCACCGGATCGACGTCTACTCCATGGTCGGTCTGATCCCGCTTTTCGCCACCGAAGTCATCGATGCGCGGCTGTTGGCTGGTGTCCCCCGCTTCCGTGAGCGCCTGCGCCAGCACAAGGGCGGGATCTTCCGCGGCAACGCCATATGCGTCTGTCCCGATTGGGAGAACGAGCGGGGCGAGCATCTCCTGGCGCTGGTCGATCACACCATGCTGCCGCAGATCCTGTCCCACCTCTTGAGCGAGACGGAGTTCCTCTCGTCGTACGGCATCCGCAGTGTCAGCCGCATTCACGCCGACCATCGAGATCTGGGAATGCTGCCCGGCATCGGACACGCGATGATCGAATATGTCCCGGGCGAGTCCAATTCGTCGCTGTTCGGCGGCAACTCCAACTGGCGCGGGCCGATCTGGATGCCGGTCAACTTCACTCTCGTCCAGGCGATCGAGAAGTTCTACCGCTTCCTCGGCGACAATTTCACCGTCGCCGTTCCCTGTCTCGGCGGCCGCGAACTGAACCTCAAGGAGGTCGCCGCGTTGATCGCCGATCGCTTGGTCGACATCTACCGGTGCGATCCGCAGGGACGGTTGCCGGCGCTGCAGGCGCAGCCGCAGTTTGCGTCCGATGCAAACTGGAAGGACCTCTTGCTGTTCTACGAGTACTTCCATGCCGAGACCGGCCAGGGCCTGGGCGCCTCGCACCAGACCGGTTGGACCGGTCTTATCGCCAACCTCGTCGCCCGACGCTATCGCCGCGACATCCCCCATTATTGGCGACGTGGGGCACCGAGCCGTGCCGCCGCCGAGTAGGACAAGGATATTTCGATGCCGCTTTCCTTGGTTGCCGTCTACGGCTCCGTACGCAGCCAACGGCAGGGGATCAAGTTTGCTCGCTTTCTGGTGGCGCAACTGGAGCGGCGAGGTCATAAGGTGACGCTCATCGATCCGTTGCAGTATCCGTTGCCGCTGCTTGACAAGATGTACAAGGAATATCCCAAGGGTGAGGCACCGGAACCCCTAGAGGCGCTGGCGGATATCATCCGGAATGGCGATGGCTTTCTTATCGTTAGCGGAGAGTACAATCATGGCATACCTCCTGCCTTGAAAAACCTGCTGGACCATTTCCTGGAGGAATGGTTCTGGCGGCCGTCGGCGATCGCTTGCTACTCGGGAGGCGCCTTCGGCGGGGTCCGCGCCGCCATGCAACTCCGAGCCACCCTGGCCGAACTGGGCATGCCCAGCATACCCTCGCTCTTTCCGATGCCGAAGGTGCAGGATCAGTTCGAAGACGATGGGACGCCGCGCGATCCGGCGCATGAACGGCGGGTGAAGCGATTCTTGAGCGAATTCGAATGGTACGCTGACGCGCTCCGGGAGGCTCGTCTCAAGGGCGTGCCCTATTGAATCCAGGTTTGTTCCACGTCCGGGGGCTTCGCCATGACCCTGACTCTCACGTCTGCCGCTTTTTCCCATGGGAACGAGATCCCACGGCGCTACACCTGCGAGGGCGAGGATGTGTCACCGCCGCTCGCCTGGTCCGGCGCGCCGAATGGAACCAAGAGCTTCGCGCTGATCGTCGACGATCCGGACGCGCCGGACCCTGCGGCTCCCAAAATGACCTGGGTCCATTGGGTGCTCTACAACATCCCGGCGACGGCGGACCGGCTGCCGGAAGCGGTGGGGCGCGCGTCTCTTCCCCCGCCAACCCAGGAGGGGTTGAACGACTGGAAGAGGCGGGGCTATGGCGGTCCCTGCCCTCCCATCGGGCGACACCGCTACGTGCATAAGTTGTATGCCCTCGACACTGTCTTGTCGCCCCTGCCACAACCGACCAAGGCACGACTGGAACAGGCGATGGACGGTCATATCCTCGCTCGGGCCGAATTGGTCGGCAAGTACCGCAAATCGGTCGGCTAGGGACCGCGTCAGCCTCGTCCCCGGCACGGCGTGCTGCACGTTTATCGCCAGGAGTGATATACTTCGGCGCCCGACCGCTCCTCAGCGCAGCTGTTGATGTCCGTTCACCAGGAACAGCCGAGCCATACCGCCGCGCCTGCCCCGGCATCGGCCAGTGACCGGGCCGCGAGGGGGGCGTCCGCCGGGACGTTCAGCTCCTCGCGTTGGTCGGCGGTCGCACTTCTGGGGGTGGTAGCCGCGGCCCTCCTGGCTCTGCCGGTCGCCGTCTGGCTCGACCTTAACGACATCTCGGCCCGCGCGTTGCGCAGCGAGGCGAACGAGCTCAGCAACGTCATCAGCGGCATCCGCGATTATTACGCGCATGATGTGGTCGGTCGGGTGCGCAGCATCGAAACGGCAACCCAAGTCGTTCCCAATTATCGGGAGGTCCCCGGGGCCATTCCCATCCCGGCCACCCTGTCCCTTGAGCTGGGACAAGCAATCGGAGCACGCCAGGGGAATGTCGGTTACCGATTCTTTTCGGATTATCCCTTCCGCAACCGGAGTCCGCACGTTATGGACGCCGTGGAGACGCAGGCGTTTGTTGACCTGCGGCGTGATCCACAAACACCCATTTACAGCTTTTCGGGATCGCTGCTGAACCGGCGCGTCCGCCTTATGGCGCCGGTATTGATGCAGCCGGAGTGCGTCGCCTGTCATAATACCCATCCCGACAGCACCAAGCGCGACTGGGTTACCGGCGACGTCCGCGGGATCCAGGAGATCATCATCGACCAGCCCATCGTCGCCAACCTGCTCTCGTTCAGCCACCTGCTGATTTACATGGCGATGGCCGGGGCAATGGGGCTCGGCGTGGTTGCCTTCCAGCGCCGGCAGGCGGCGCGAATGCGATGGATGAACCGACAACTGACGTCGACGAATACCTTCCTCGGGTCAGTTTCGACAAAAATCTCCCGATATTTATCACCGCAAATATACGATGCCATCTTCAGTGGACAAAAAAACGTCGAAATAGCAACAGAGCGAAAGAAGCTTACGATTTTTTTCTCCGATATAAAAGATTTTACCGCAACGACGGAACGGCTTCAGCCGGAGGAGCTGGCAAGTCTTCTCAACGAATACCTCACCGACATGTCGGAGATTGCACTGAGCCACGGCGCGACCATCGACAAGTTCATCGGCGACGCCATTCTCGCCTTCTTCGGCGATCCGCATTCTTATGGCGTGGCCGAAGACGCCAAAGCGGCCGTCCGCATGGCGATCGATATGCAGCGCCGCCTCGCCGCCCTCAATGCCAAGTGGCGGGACCGCGGCGTCGAGCAGCCGTTCCGGGTTCGCATGGGCCTCAACACCGGCTTCTGCAACGTCGGCAATTTCGGCAGCAGCGCCCGCATCGACTACACGATCATCGGCGCCGAAGCCAACCTGGCGGCGCGGCTGCAGTCGATCGCCGAACCCGGCAGCATCGTCATCAGCTTCGAAACCTACGCTCTCGTCCGTGACCTGGTGCGCGCGCGGCCACTGCAGCCGATCTCGGTAAAGGGGATCGGCCGGCAGATCGTACCCTACGTGGTCGAGGACTTCCTCGATGACACGGGGGCTAGTGGCCGGATTGTCAACGAACACACCACCGGACTGGATTTGTTCCTCGATGCCAGCGCGGTGAACGAGCACAATATCGGGCGGGTGCGGGCCGTTCTCCACAACGCCATGGCGGCGGTTGATGGCCGCGGATCGGCGGAAGACCGATCGGCTTGACGTGACGTCGACGGCGCCTCGATCTCGCCCATCCGCCGAGAAGGGGAACGGGTCGGCAAGCGGTTGCTCTCGGAGGCTCGGACATTTGTCCCTTGCCAAAGCGCCGAGTTCTATGCTTTCCCGGTCGCGGCTGCCGGACCCTCCGGGTCCTCCAGGACGAATAACGCGGGACCTGTGCACCTATGCGCGTCGTTTCCATCGTCGCCGCCATTGCCTTGCTGGGCGCGGGCGGGCTGTCTCTGCTGCCACAAACCGCCCCATACCAAGCCTATTTGCCGATTGCGGTTGTGGTGTTGGCGGCGGCTCTGCTCGTTTCTTTGCTCGCCCAGGGCAGTCATAAGGCCGAACCCGCCAAGGATGAGACCGTCGCGGTCAAGCCGGCCTTCCCCTTGGCAGCGGAGAACCAGGCCGATGCCGAGGTGGTGAGCTTCCTCGCGATATTTCAGGAGCGGGGACGGTTCATCGATTTCCTGATGGAAGACATTGCCGGCTACAGCGATTCCCAGGTCGCCACCGCGGCGAGGGTCGTCCACCAGGGATGCCGGGCCGCCCTCCAGGAGCACTTTCGCATCCACCCGATCCGGGAGGAAAACGAAGGATCCCGGATCAGCGTGGCGGTCGGCTATGCCGCCGACGAGTATCGCTTTGTCGGCAAGCTGGCGGGAGAGCCGCCGTTCTCCGGAACCCTCGTCCACCGCGGGTGGAAGACCGACAAGGTTGAACTTCCGCGGCTGCTGCGCATCAACGGCGATCGGCTGCCGACCATTGCGCCCGCCGAGGTGGAGCTTAAGTAGCGGTTTCAGCGACAGAGCAACAGGCAACTCACGGCATGACCCACCGATTTAGTCTCGGCATCGATCTCGGGACGAGCAACAGCGCGATCGCGATCACCGACCTGGAGACCGACCAGACCCGGCTGGTGGAGATCACCCAGGTTCTCGGGCCCAATCGGGTGGGCGAGAAGCCGATCCTGCCATCGGCGCTTTACATTCCCCACCCGGACGAGTTCCCCGAGGACGCCGTCTCGCTGCCATGGTCCGGCGAAGCCGGCGACCGCGCCATCGTCGGCATCTTCGCCCGCGATCACGGTGCCCTCGTCCCGGACCGGTTGATCACATCGGCCAAGTCGTGGCTGTCGAACCCCCACATCGACCCGCGGCAACCGATGCTGCCGTGGAACTCCGATGTGGAGCAGAAGCTTTCGGCGTTCGAGTGCTCCCGCCGGTACCTCGAGCATCTGCGTGAAGGCGTGCTCTATGCGGAGCGCCGGCAGGAACGGGATTGGGATTTCTCGCAAGGCCAGATCGTTCTGACCGTTCCGGCATCGTTCGACGAGGTGGCGCGCAACCTGACCGCCGAAGCGGCGGAAGCGGCCGGGCTCGGCAAGGTGATCTTGCTGGAGGAACCGCTCGCGGCGTTCTACGCCTGGACGGCACAGGCGGGGAAGGAGTGGCGGAGCCAGGTGCGGCCGGGCGACATCGTCCTCGTCTGCGACGTCGGCGGCGGGACCGCCGACTTCAGCCTGATCGCGGTGACCGACCAGGGCGGCTCGCTGGAGTTGGAGCGGATCAGCGTCGGCGAGCACATCCTGCTTGGCGGCGACAACATGGACATGGCGCTCGCCTACACCTTGAAGGCGAAGCTGGAAGGCGAGGGGGCGTCCATCGATACGTGGCAGTTCCTCGCCCTCGTGCATGCCGCGTCCGCCGCCAAGGTCACCTTGTTCGACACCGACGCGCTCGACGAGGTGCCGATAGCGGTTCCGTCCCGTGGTTCCAGCCTTTTCTCCGGATCGTTGGCGACGAAGCTCGATCGATCGACCCTGGAGCAGGTGGTTCTCGAAGGGTTTTTCCCGCTGACGGACGCCACCGAGCGGCCGAAGGAGGGGCGGCGGACCGCCTTGCGCGAGTTCGGGCTGCCTTACGCCGCGGACGCGGCGGTCAGCAAGCACATTGCCCGCTTCCTCTCCCGGAGCCTTGCCAACGTTCGCGCCAGTGACGCGCTGAGCAGCCTGATCGCTCCCGTCGATCCGTCAACGCCGTTGCTGATGCCGACCGCGGTGCTGTTCAACGGCGGCGTGTTCAAGGCTCGTCCCATCCGCGACCGGGTGCTCGAGCTGCTGGGCTCCTGGAACGCCGATCGTCCGGTGCGGGAACTGGAAGGGTTCCAGCCGGATCTGGCCGTCGCCAAGGGGGCGTCCTTCTACGGGCGCAACCGGATCACCGGCAAGGGCATCCGCATCAAGGCCGGCGCCGCCCGCTCCTACTATATCGGTCTTGAGACATCGATGCCGGCGGTGCCCGGGTTCACCCCGCCGGTGAAGGCGCTCTGCGTCGTTCCGCAGGGGATGGAGGAGGGATCGCAGCTGCTGATTGACGGACAGGAGTTCGGCCTGATCACCGGCGAGCCGGCGGAGTTCCGCTTCTTCTCATCGGAAGTGCGCAGTGGCGATACGGCAGGCCAGATTCTCCCCGACGCCGAGCGGGAATTGGAGGAGACGAGCCTTCTCGAAATTAACCTGCCGCCGGTCGATGGATTCCCGGCAGGACAGGCGGTCCCGGTGCGAATCAATCCGGTGGTTACCGAGCTCGGCAACCTGGAGCTGTGGATGAAGCACATCAACTCGGACCGGCGGTGGAAGGTCGAGTTCCAGGTACGGACGGAATAGAGGGAGAAGAGCGGGAACCCCGTCGCCATCATCCATGGCCGCCCCCCGATTCAGTATCGGCATCGACCTCGGCACCACCAACTCGGCGATGGCGTTCGTGCCGCTGTCGGCGGGCGCCGCGACCGAAATGTTCATCGTCCCGCAGTGGGACACCGCCGTAACCCTCGCTCGCCACACAACCCTTCCGTCCTTCCTCTACCTGCCGGAGGACGGGGGCGGGCCGCGGAAAGCGGGCGGCGCGGCCGAAGGTGGCGGCGAAGGGCGGTGGATCGTCGGCCTTCTGGCGCGGAAAAAGGCGCACGAGGTGCCGGGCCGGGTCGCCCGGTCGGCCAAGTCGTGGCTCTGCCATCACACCGTCGATCGGGAGGCGCCGTTTCTGCCGTGGGCATCGGAGGATTTGCCGGCGGCCGAGAAGATCTCGCCGGTTCACGCGTCGGCGCTCATCCTCGCCCATCTGCGCGCCGCCTGGAATGAGCGGTTCGCCGGCGCGGGGGCGGATCTCCGGTTCGATGCGCAGGAAATCACCATCACCGTTCCGGCCTCCTTCGATGCCGCGGCGCAGCGCCTCACCTTGAGCGCAGCCGAACAAGCCGGCTATCCCCCCACCGTTCGGCTTCTGGAAGAGCCGCAGGCGGCGTTCTACAACTGGCTGGAAGGACACGACGCCGCCTCCGATCTCGGGAACTGGCTGTCCGAAGGGGGCACCGGCTGTCGCGTCCTGGTGGTGGACGTGGGCGGGGGTACCTCGGACTTCAGCCTGTTCGAGATTCGCCGGGGGACAGCCGCGCCGCAGATCAAGCGCGTGGCCGTCGGCGAGCACATCCTCCTCGGCGGCGATAACATCGATCTGGCGATCGCGCGTCTGGTCGAGCCGCGACTGGTCGGCGGAGAGGACCATCTTTCGTCCGCGTCTTGGGACGACCTCGTCGCTCGCTGCCGCGATATCAAGGAAAGGGCTTTGGCCGGCAGCGGGCCGCCGGACGAGACTTTCGGGCTGTCCCTTCCCGGCCGCGGTTCGCGCTTGGGTGCCAGCGCCATGTCGGCCTCGCTGAGCCGCGGCGAAATCGAAACCACCCTTCTCGAGGGCTTTTATCCGCCGTGCGACGCCGACGTACGGGTGAGGCGGACGCGGGCGGCGCTCAAGGAATGGGGGCTGCCTTACGCCGCCGACAGCGCCATCACCCACCACCTGGCCGAGTTTCTCCACGGCCGGACGGGTGTGGACGCCGTCCTGTTCAATGGGGGGACGCTTTATCCCCAGCTGGTACGCGATCGCCTCATCCAGCTCATCGGGAGCTGGTGCGGAACGACCCCGCGGGTCCTGACCAATGCCGAGCCCGATATGGCCGTGGCCCTGGGTGCGGCCCACTACGGAAGGCTGGTGCACGGCCGCGGCGCACGCATCGAAGCAGGCGCCGCCCGCGCCGTTTTCATCGAGACCCATCAGAAGCGGGGTGAGGAGGGCGACGCACCGGCGCCGCCGGCCCTCATCTGCATCCTGCCGCAGGGCGCACCGCCCGAACAAAGCTTCGAGATCACCGATCTTCCCCTGCGCCTGCGGGTCAATCGGCGTGTCCGCTTCCGGGCGTATGCGTCGCCGCGGCACGACCGCTGCCGGGCCGGCGATATCGTCCCGTTGACCGGGACGGAGCTGCAGGCGCTGCCCCCGCTGCAGACGCTGGCCAGGCTGGAGGGGGGCTCGGGCGACGACGCAAGGACGCTGCCGGTCACCTTGAGCGCGAAGCTGAGCGAACTCGGCATGCTTCAGGTGGCGTGCCACAGCGCCGATCCCGACGTCCACCGCACCTGGCCGCTCGACTTCGACCTGCGCGCGCACGGCGAGGACCAGGCAGACCCACCGGCGTCCGCACCGGCGGCACTCACGGCCGAGCCCAATGCCACGGCGCAGGCCATGGACGAGGCCCGCAAGCGCGTGCTCTACCAATTCTCCCAGCCGGCGGACGGACGCAACAAGCTCACCGCGGCGCGGGTCACCCAGGTCCTGGAGAAAATCCTCGGCATGCCCAAGGCCGAGTGGAACTGGGTGGTGGTGCGGTCGCTGTGGGAAGCCCTTGCCGCCTCGGCCGGGCAGCGCCGGCAATCGGTCGATCACGAGGAGGCCTGGCTGATCCTGGCCGGCTTCCTGTTACGGCCGGGGTTCGGCGCGGGGGGCGACGAGGCCCGCATGGATACCCTGTGGAACACGCGCGAGGCCGGGTTCTCCCCCGGTAAGCGGATCAAGCTGCAGGAGTACATCCTCTGGCGGCGGGTGGCGGGAGGGCTGTCCCGCGAGCGCCAGCAATTGGTGCTCGCCGATGAACTGGGCAAGCTCCGGGGAGCGAAGGCGCCGCCGCCCGAACTCGTCCTCCTGGCGGGATCACTGGAGCGGCTGGACCATGAGTTAAAGCTGGAGCTGATCGAGCGATTCATCGTTGCGGCGGCGGACCTTGCCCGCCGCGGCGGACACGCGGCGCCCTATCTGTCCGCCCTCGGGCTCCTCCTCAACCGGGCGCCGCTCTACGGCGGACCGGAGACGGTCGTGCCGCCGCACCTGGTGGAGCGCGCCTACGACGCTCTGTTCAAGCTCCACTGGGCGCCATCGGAAATGACCGAGCTGCACACCCTTTTCCTCCGTGCCGCCCGCGTCGTCGACAACCGGAGCCTCGATGTCGCCCCCTCTCTCCGTAGCCGCATCGCCGACAAACTCGAGAAAATGGGTGTCGCCCCGCTGAAGACGGCGAAGCTCAGGGCATTCATGCCGGTCACCGCCTCCGAGCGACCGGGTTTCTTCGGCGAACGACTGCCGCCGGGGCTGATCCTGGCCGATCCGCGCCCATAGATCAGGTGCCGAGGCCCAGGCGCCGTCGCTCCTCTTCCGATAGGGCGGGCCGGTCCAGCAGCGGGACCACCTTCTCGCGGGCGTAACGAATGAACTCGTCGGCATTGGTTGCCGGGATTCGTACGCCCCGCATCTCGCCATTGGCGTAGAACGCCGCCAGATACCCCCCGTCCGGGCTGACGACGATACCCGAGAGGGGCTGGCGCGGCGGAGGTAGAAGCGCCAGCGGGAGGTCACCGTCGCCGATCAGGTCAATGCTGCCATTGGGGCGCACCCGCACGCGATGGCGTGCGTTGATCCACCAGGCGTCGTCGCTTTCCAGCGTGTTGGCGTCGATATTCCACGTCCAGGCCTGTGGGACACCTCCCGCCGTCGTGCGCAATATGTCGATGGTGTCGCCGTGGGCGTGCACGGCGATGACCGGCTTGGCCGGTTCGCCCTCGGTGGCGACCGGCAGGCCGCCGATGGTATTGACCACACTCCCATCGCCGATCCGCCACGAGCGGACGAAACCGTCTTCCGTGACCGTCGCGACGCGGTCGCCGGCGGGGTCGAACCCGGCACCGACAACCCGGGCGGTGTGGACTAGCGTTCTCTTCACGGTGCCGGACCGGTCCCAGATGCGAACGGTGTCTCCGGCGGCGGTCATCAAGTGCTGGCCGGTATCGTCGAATACGACGGCGGTGACCGGTGCATCGTGTCGAAGAGGATCTGCCATCGGCTTGCCGGATCGGACATCCCAGACGCGCACCATGCCATCGGCGGCACCGGTGGCAAGCCGCTGGCCGTCTGCATCGAAAGCGAACGACGTTACCGGCGCCGAGTGATCGAGGCTGACGAGGGGGGCATCGTTACCGGTTGCGTTCCAGACATTGGCGTCCCACACGGCAACCGTGTTTGCCGAAATCGTCAACAAGCGGCCGCCATCGGGGCTAAATGCGATGTTGGCAATCGGTGCATCGCCGCCGGGCCGTAGTTCCCTGATGACGGCGGTCCGTCCGCCGGCGCCGCCGAGATTCCACACCTGGATTCGATTGGCGGTCCCCACCGTCACCAGCCGACGGTCGGCCACGTCGATTGCCCCGGTATGCATGCCGGGAACGGTGGGAAGCTTCTCCGGCCGCAGCGGCCTCGCCGCCAGCGTCCAAAGAAAGGCTCGTCCGTCGGAAAAACTCGCGGCGAGGCTTTCCCCCTCGAGGAACGCGACAAAAGCATAGCGCCCGGAAACCTTCGCCGGCCCTTGCAGAACATCCAGCATCTCGCCGCTGGTCGCGTCCCACAGGCGGACGGTGCCGTCCAGTCCTGCGGATGCAATCAACTCGCCGCTGGGATCGAACGCGACGCTGATCGCCTCGCGATTGTGCCGGTCGAGCGTATCCCACGAGGAAGCCGTCAAGACCACCGGCGGTTCGGGCCGCGGCCGCGGCCGCGGCCGTCCGGGCGCGCCGGGTTCCGGTGTCGCCGATCCGCTAAGGGTATCCCGATTGGAGGCGTCGGGGTCGGATGAGCGAAGGCACGGGGTTGGCGGTCTCTGTTCGCTCCCAAGCCCGCCGGCTTCGGCCGCGGCTTCCGCCGCAGCCGCGGCGCCGGCATGGGTGCACCATAGGCGCAGGCTACCGTCGTTACCGGCGGTGACCAGTCTGCCGCTGTCCCGGGGGCTGAACCGCGCGGACCGTACAGGGCTGCCGGAATCGAGGATGTAGAGCAGATCTCCGGTGGCGACGTCCCAAACCTTGGCGGTTCCGTCCCAGGACCCGGTAACGGCGCGGCGACCGTCAGCGGAGAAGGCGAGAGTAGTGACACCGAACCGGTGTGAGCGCTGTCCGTTGGGCTCCCTCGCCAACGATGTGTCTTCCAACGGGACCAAGGCGTTCGGCGGGCGATCGGGCGCCGTCTCATCCCAACCCCAGATGATCGCTTCCATGACATAGGACGCGGTGAGGATTAGTTGACGCCCCGGATGGTCGGGATCGGCGGTGAAAGCAATGGTGGAGACGTTGCTCTGCAACAGCGGCGGAGCGCCTTTGCGGTTGGCTGTCCAGACGATCAGAGGCTTCCCCGAAGCCGTGTCCCAGATGGTCGCTTGATTCCAGTCGGTGATCGTCGCCAACAGCCGGCCGTCGGCACTGAATGCCGCGCCCAGTACCCGCTGCGGAGCCGGCTTTGCCTTCTCGCGGAGTAAGGCCGGATGGACGATTGGCTCCAGTGCCTTCCAGCCGGCTTCATCGGTCCATTGCCAGCGCTGAATGACGCCCTTCTCGTTGGCGGACACCAGCATCTTCGTGGCAGCACTGACGGCGAGCGCGGTGACCGGCGCCGTATCGTCCAAACTCCCGAAGATGCGCCCTAGCGGCCGGGCGACGCCGCGCTCGAGAGCATCGACGGCGGCTTCTTGCGTGTGTGGCTGGCCTATGGGCAGGAATCTCCACACCGCGCGATAGAACCGTTTGTCCACCGGCGACCGCACCGTGTCCCACATCGCCGTCCAGAGCGCACCATAACTCCAGCGGTCGAACGGCGAGTCCAGCAGCCGCGCCGAGGCGGCGCGCAGCGGCGGCATCTTGTGCGGGTCGAAGGGCCAGCGAATAAAATCGGCCAGGTCGGGCCGGCGCTGGGCCGGAAGGGCATCGAGAGCGGCAAGGATGGCAATGCGGCTATCGCCGCTTTCCAGCGCGAAGCGGGCTTGGCTGGCGATTACCCGTGCTTCCGCCTCGGATGCCGCCTGCTGTGTGTTCATCGCGACGGAAAAGAACATGACGGTCAGAACAAACAGCAGGAAGAACACCCCGGCGAAGGAACGCCACATCCATAATTGCCGCCGGCGTGCCCGTTTCCGCGCGGTACGTACCCGCTCCGCCGCATCTTCGCTCCGGCTGAGGAACCGCATCGCCAGAGCGAAGTCGCCGCCGTACCGGTTCGCCCAGTCGGCGGTGGGATCGCGTTGCTGCCGCCAAGCCACCGCCCGTTGAAGATTGAGACCGCTCAAAAGGTCGCTTTCGTCCCGTCTGTTCTTCTGCGCCTCCCGTTCCAACTCCCGGTACGCTTCGGCGTCGTGAGCCTCGTTGGAGGACCAGGTGCGCAGGCGTTGCCAGCGCTTGATCAGGCTTTCATGGCTGATGTCGAGCTTCGTGCGATCCTCGACCATCTCACTGGGGTCGGGCATCAGAAAGTTGGCCCCGGGGGCGCGGAACGCATCGGCAACCGCCGCGACGTCTGCAAGCGGCACCGCGGCAAGCCGGGCGATCTCCCGTGCCTCCGTCGGCCGGCGAATGTTGGCGGGAGACTCGCTCAACCGGCGGAACATGACCTCGGCGATCATGCGCTGGGTGTCGTTGGCAAGGCCCTGGTAAATTTCGTCGGCATGGCGGTCGAGGGCGTGCAGGAGGCCGCCGACCCGATCATAGTCGTCCAGGTCGAGTTCGATCCGCTGGCCGGGCGACAGCGCTCGCGCTTTCGAGGTCCACATGCGCATCAACAGGTGCTGTAGCACCGGGAGCTGGTCCGGGCCGCCGTTCGTCTCATTGAGTAAGAGGTTGAGCAGAGACTCGCTGACGTCGCCGTCGAATGCGCGAGCCGGGCCGAGGATGGCTAACCGCCGCTGCTCCCGGCTGAGACGGGGGGTAAGGTATTGGCTCTCGTTGATCGCCTCGGGCAGCCCTTCGAAAAGCGCACAGTCGCCGATGAAGTCGGAGCGCATCGTCAGGACCACGTAAACCGGGAACTGCTCTTGCTCGGCCGAGGCGAGCAGAAGGGCAATGAAGGCGTCGGCCTCGTTGATGTCGCCCTCGCGGCGAAAGCGAAAGATCTCCTCGAACTGATCGACGACCACCAGGAGATTGGTTTTTGGCGGCAACGGGTTCGCCGTCAGCACTTCCACGATGCCGAGCGGGCCTCGTCGCAACCGGGCGCCGAGAAGGCCGCGGCCGATGGCGCTGCTGCTGCTGGCTCCGTCCGGCGCCAAGCCAACCTGAGCGGACAGCTTTGCCGCCAGTCGGTGCATCGGCCTGCCTCCGGGCCGCATCACCGCGAACCGCCAGCGCGCACCTTCCGGCACACCCATCAGGCCGGTTTCCAGGGCGGCTACCAGGCCGGCGCGGACAAGCGACGACTTGCCGCAGCCCGAGGTACCGACGACGGCAAGAAAGCGCGAGGTCTTCAGCCGCTGCACCATTTCGTCGGTCTGGGTTTCCCGACCGAAGAAGATGTCGCTCTCATCGGAGCGAAACGGTCGCAGCCCGGGGTAGGGATCGCGCGGCTCCGGAGGCATCGTCGGTGCCGCAGCGGCCGACGCTGGGTCGGTTGCCAGGGTTGCGGGGGTGACGACGGTATCGCCCGCCATCTGCCGCCTCACGCGGCTTTCGGCTGCATCCGAGCCTTGAGCCGATCGAGAAACACACGCACTTCGCGCTCGATTGCCGTCGCATCGTTGGCTGCGCTGCGGCAGTCATAATTCTCCAGGCCATCGAGGTAGACATCGACCGGCGGCTTAGGTCCGGGCGCTTCCGGCGGAGGACCCTGGAAGATGCCGAGCGCGGCAAACGGCTGGGTGCGGAAGGCCCGCGATTTTCGGCATTCGAGGAGTTGGCGTGCGACCCAAGAGTCCTTTGCCTCGCCGTAGACGACGATCAGGCCGTCACACTCCCGCAACCCTCGCTCCAGGAGTTCGCGATTATCGGGGGAACTGCTGCCGAACCTGATCAGGATGAATTCCGTCTTCAGCCGCATGAGAATGGCCTGGATTTGCTCGGCGAGGTGGCGGTCGCTGTTATCGACGTTGACGCAGATCAAGCTCGGGCTGGGCGCCATCGACTTCGCCTTCGGTACCGTCAGCGCCGATAGGATCGCGCGCTCGAAGTCGACGAGGCTTTCCGCCCGCACCGTCGGCGATCGCAACAACGCACCGAGGTGCTCGTCTTTTATCGCTGAGACATCGAGCGACGGATTGCACCACTGGAGCACGGGGACCGAACCGACGGAGTTGTTGGTGGCCAGTTCCCATTGCAGGTTGGGGTATCCCTGGGGCACGTCCTTCGGTCGCTTGCCGCGGCTGGCGCTCAACAATTGAACGAAAACTTCGGACGCGCCGAGATCCTTTGCCACCGCTTCGCGGAATGCCGTCGCTTCGGGGGGATAATAGACGCCTGCCGCCGGCAGCACTTCGATCCCATGCTGATCGAGATAGGCGCGCACGCCGTCGCGTTCCTCCTCCAGATCGTCGGTGGCTTCGGCGAGAAATACGCGCTTGCCGATCAACGGCGACGATCCGGCCGTAGGCGGGCTGTTGAGCAGCGGCTGCGGCGGGTGATCGGGTAGACCCTGCTCCGGCTTCGCCGGCGCCGGCGAAGCCGTCGACATTTTCGTCAGGACGTCGGCGATGGCCCGGCTTAACTCCAGGATTTTAACATAGAAAGGAGCATGGGTCGGGTTGTCGGGATTAGGCAGGGGATGTCCGAACGTGATGTTGTTGCTACCGCCATAGAACGGGAACCGCTTGCGATCGCGCAGTTCGGCCGGCAGTGCCTCGTCCGGAACGGGTTCCTTGGCGATGACGATGACCGGGGCGTCCCCGCGTGCGCGGATGGCTTCCAGAAAGGCGTTCCGTTCGCGACGACACCAGTCCGAGGAGAGATAGCCGGGAGACAGCATGACCACCAAGATCGCGGAGGCACGAACGTTCTCGGTCAATTGCTGGCTGAGCGACTGGTCATAGCGCAAGTCGTCGTCCTTCCAGAGCGTGACGTCGCGTCGCCCGAGCCGCTGTTGGACCTCGTTTTCCAAAGTTTCGTGAAATGCACTCACCCATCCAGAAGAAACACTCGACCCCGGTACGGGCAAATCGTCGATATGCGCATAACTCAGAAAGGTGTCGTAAGCGCAGCCGTACGCAAAGGCCATATCGTCATCCAGCACGATTCTTCGGCTGACAACCGTTTATCGGAGAGCGACAGGGGGTTCGCGCACGGGCCTTTATGCTGGCTCAATCCCGGCGAAGCGGTTCCGCCGCGTTCACCGCCCCATCCCTCTGGCAGCCGCTAAACCCGAAAAATTAACCCAAAAATAGTCTGCGAATCGCCCGCGGTTGTCAATGCCGACCGGCTGATTCAACTATCCTTCGAAGATGGCCCACGGCGTCCTCCGCCCTCCGCAACGTCCGATGCGGGCAATGTGTCCTTCCGCCCGTCTATCTGAGGAACGGGCCGTCTTCGCCGATGCGGCCGGGGCCGTTCAGCACCCAGATGCCCGCCGAGTTGGCCCTGACCCCGAACGAGATCGTGCCGTTACCGACGGTGATCTCGCCGCCGGTGACCGCATCCCGGTAGGTTCCGTTGCGCACGCCGCCGACGGTGATGTTCTGGTCGGAGCCCATCGCCAGGCCGACCACCGCGTAGCTTTGGCCGTTGTTCCAGTCGCGCACGAAGCTCATCCCCGATCCCCATTCGCCGACGCTGCCCATCCCCGCCTTCTGCAGGGCGGGGATGGCGCGGCGGATCCGGTTGAGCCGGCGCAGGTGACGATAGAGCGGATGGCCTTGCGTCTCGGCCAACCGCTCGTCGGTCAGGTGGTCGCCGAAGTAGGCTCGTCCGGTGCTATCGAGGGTGTCGTTATTGCCGATGATGTCCTGCGGTGCGCCGCGCATGAAGGCGATCTCCTCCCCCTGATAGAGGCAGGGAATGCCGCGGATGGTCCACAGCAGGTTGTAGGCGCAGGCGGCCATCCAGTCGTCGCCGCGGAAGCGGAAGCGAAAGTCGTTGTCGGGACCGGCATCGTGGTTTTGTAGGAAGGTGACCAGCGTCGTCGCGTCGCCGTAGACCCAGTCACGGGCGAGGACGCCGCCGATGCCTCCGAAACTGCCGCGACTGACGTTGTCGCGGAAGGTGGAGAAGAGGCCGAAATCCAGGACCGAGAAGCCGGAATCGCCACCGGAGTTGGGGTTGCGCGGATCGTTGCCGAGGCGGGTATACCACCACGGCCGGATCGGCGACGGGCCATTGTCGTCGCCAAACAGGTCGCCCCAACCGGTGCCACGGACGAAGTTTTCGCCGAAACAGAACAGGCCCGGTTTGCGCGCCTTCCAGGCGTTGATGTACTCGAGCAGGTTGCCGCGCTCGATGTGCTTGACCGTGTCGATGCGCAGCGCATCGACACCCATGTCCAGGTAGCGGCCGATCGCCTCGATGAGGTAGTCACGGACCGTCTGGTTCTCGGTGAACAGGTCGATGCAGTCGCCGGCGATGCTGCGCGCCTGGAGCGGATGCTGGCTCTCCCAGTCGCCGCCCATGACGAAGCCCTCCTGGTGGTACCAGGTGGCATCCAGCGTCGTCGCATCGATGCCGAAGAAGCGGTTGGGGTTGTAGCCGGGGGACGGCACCTGTTGGCCGGTGCGGGGATCGGTCAGCGGTGTCGTCCCCTGGGGATCGGTGGTTTGCCGGGCGCGATACCAGTCGGGGGCGAGCGGGTTGTCGTTGTCCTCGCGGGAGGGGCTGCGATAGTTGCCGAGGTTGCCGACGTAGGGACCGTTGCGGGTCTGTCCCTGCGCGCCGCCTGCCGGCACGTAATATTTGATCGGCAAGTGGTCGATCCAGACCTGGCCCCGGATGCCGTACTGGGAGGAATGGTTGATCACCACGTCCTGGATGATCTTGATCCCGCGCGCGTGCGCCTCGTTGATCAGGTCCTGGTAGGTGGCGTCCGGGCTTTCCAGGCGGGGATCGATGCGGGTCCAGTCGTAGGGGTGGTAGCCGTGGTAGTCGAGCCCCGAGCGGTTTTCCACCGGCGGGGTGATCCAGATGGCGGTGAAACCCAGGTCGCGGATGTAGTCGAGGCGCTGGATCAAACCGCGGAAGTCGCCGCGCCAATGGGGATCGATCGCTTCGCCGGTCGCCGGATCGAAGCGGATGCGATCGCGGCAGAAGAAGTTGTTGGAGGGATCGCCGTCGTAGAACCGCGTCGTAATGACGAAATAGATCGTCTCTTCACGGAAATCGCCGAGCGGCTCGACCGGGCCGATGTTGTAGTAGAAGCTCCGCCGTGTCTCGTTGCCGGCACCATCGATGACGAGGAAGCGCACCGCCGTGGCCCGACGGATGGGGAGCGACGGCCCGGCCAGCCCGGTGGCGGCATTGCCTTGCACATAAACCGGCGACGTGGTCGAAGGATCACTGCCGTCGGTGGCGTAATAGGCGATGACCGGTGCCGGCCGGTTGTCGGTCAGGGTGAAGACGACGTCGATCGGCTGGGGGTAGGTGCCGTTGCGCTGGCTCGCGGCAATTTCCGGCCGTTGCAGATCGGCGTTGGGATCGATGGTGTAGACGAAGGTGCGGGTCTGACCCACCTCATTCGCCGAGTTGACGCCGACGGCCGAGATCGTGGTCGTTTGACCTACTGTGATCGGTGCCGTGTAGCGCACCGCGACCGCGGCGGGAGCGCCGGCGGCGCGGCTATAGGGATCGCTACCGTCGGTCGTGTACCAGATGACGTCGGCATCGGTGCTGCTTTCCAGGACCACCGACTGCGTCCGGTCGTACAGCCGCGCCCGCGGCGTCGCCCGGATGACCGGGATTTGCGGCCGTTCCGGGTTCAGCGCGTACCAGGTGTTGTTGGTATAATACCAGCCGTCGGCGTCGCGGCGCAGGTTGCCGGTCTGGCGGCCGGCGCCATCGTTGAAGACGATACTGGCGGCATTGGCGGTGGGGAAGGTGTAGACAAACCAGTCATTGGCTTCCGCCGTCATGGCAACGCCGGGCCAGGTCGTCGGTGGATCGACGGGCGACGTTTCCCAGTAGTGAATGTTGATGCTGGTTCGCCAGTCGGCAGGCCGTTTGAAGCGCACGATGAGGGGCATGGCCGGCACCTCCGATGAGCCACCGCGGAGCACTCGGGAAAATCACCCGTTTGTGGATAAGGGTCAAGTGAACTCCAAGTTGGGTGCGATGGCGGTTCCGGCGGCAGAGCCGTTGGCGCGAAATAAGTGGAAAAAACTCGCTTCTAATGGTCGCCGTTGCCAAATCAAGTGAAATGCTCCGACAAAAATCAAGCAAGCAGGAGGAATAGAAATGTCCGAGACGCCGTATCCCCGCATGACTGCCGCTGCCGCTCAGCACCGCCATGATCTGGCCCCCGCGATCGAGGACGCTTTCCTCGCCTTCAGCAAGGCGGTCTTCCGCGACGGGGCGTTACCGGCCAAGACCAAGCAGATCATCGCGGTGGCGGTCGCCCACGTGACGCAATGTCCCTACTGCATCCGCGGCCATACCAAGGCGGCGAAGCGCGCTGGCGCCACGCCCGAGGAGCTCATGGAAGCCATCTGGGTCGCGGCCGAGATGCGGGCGGGCGGTGCCTACGCTCACTCCGTCCTTGCGCTCGACGCCATGGGGCTCGCCGCCAAACCGGAAACCGAAACGACTTAGCCGGCGGGCATTCCGGAAAGAACGGAGACCAAGTCCCCCTTCTTCATCCCGTTGCCGCCACCGGCTTCGCGGCCAGTCGGCGCTCGAACCCGACCTCGGCCTCCAGGCTTTCGATGTCGCGCCCGAGCGTCACCACGGCAAGGGTCCGACCGGCGCGGCGGTAGCTGGCGCGGAAGTCCCTGGCTTCCAGCGAACCGTCGATTGCGATGTCGTCCCAGGCTTCGGCGTGGCCGACGTAGAGGAGGGGGGTGTCGTAGTGCATGCTCCAGAAGAACGGCACCGCATCGAACCGTTCGCGCCGGCCGATCATGTTGCGGGCGGCGGCCTGCCCCTGCCGCTCCGCGACCACCCAGTGTTCAACCCGGATCCGCTCACCCGAGTGCGGATCCGGCCAGCGGGCGAGGTCCCCGGCGGCAAAGATGCCGGGCACGCTGGTTTCGAGATACTCGTTGACGGCGAGACCGCGATCGATGGCAAGGCCGGCCGTTTCGGCGAGATCAAGGGCCGGGCGGACGCCGATGCCGATGACCACGAGGTCTGCCGGCAGCGTTTCGCCGGTGGCGAGGGTCAGGGTGTCCTTGTCGATGGCGACGACCGAGGTCCCGAGGTGGAAGCGAACCCCCTTCTCCTGGTGAATCGCTTGGACCAGGCCGCCGATCTCGCCGCCGAGGACGCGTTCCATCGGGACCGCTTCCGGCGCGACGACGTTGACCTGGATGTCCCGCGCCCGCAACGATGCCGCGACCTCGAGACCGATGAAGCCGGCGCCGACGACGACGGCCTGCCGGGCGGCGCCGGCAGCGGCGATGATGGCGCGGCTGTCGGCGAGTGATCGCAGGGAGTGGACGTGCGGCAACTGCGCCCCCGGTACGTCGAGACGCACGGGTTCGGCGCCGGTGGCGATCAACAGCGCGTCATAGGGCCGATCGCCGCCGTCGGCGAGCCGGACGACGCGGCGCTCCCTATCAATGGCCACCGCCCGGACACCGAGACGAAGCTCGATCCCGTGTTGGCGATAGAAGTCCGGCGAACGCAGCGGGATCCACTCTTCGGGGGCGGTACCGGCGAGATAGTCCTTGGACAGGTTGGGCCGATCATACGGTGGTTCGGAATCCGCCGACACCATAGCGAGCTCACCGGCATAGCCCTCGCGGCGCAGGGTCTCCGCGGCCATGTTGCCGGCGGCCCCGCCGCCGACAATGACGATCGATCGGGGGGCGCCGGGAGGCAGTGGCGCCGGCTTCGGTGCAGCCGTGATCCTTTCGCCAACCGCAACCCGGCTGCCCCGCCGCTCGACCCGCCAGCAGGAGACGGGATTCAAGGCCGGAGGTCGCAAGGCTTGGCCGGTGCGCAGGCTGAAGCAGGCGTGATGCCAGGGGCAGCGCACGGTGTCTTCGACAACGAGGCCTTCGCCCAGCGGTCCGCCGTAATGGGTGCAGGTGGCGCCGATGGCGAAGAATTCTTCGCCGCATCGGGTCAAAAGCACCGCCTCGTCGCCGACATGGCCAACCACCGCCGCGCCATCGGCAAGCTCCGCGAGTTCAATTCCTTCCGCAAGATCGGGACCGCTCGGTTGCGACGTGCTTTCGCTCATGGAATGGCTCCTCCTCCCTCGTCGACGAAACGTATGTTGGGACGAAGGGTCGCCTTTGCGCCTATCGCCTGCGCTGCCTTTCGCGCGGCCCGGTTGTTGCTAAAAGGATTGCGGTCGAGCGTCCCCCCGGAAGCCTGTCCTGCATGCCTCGGTCGTGCGTGGTGGCAGCGGCGGACCGGCAGGTGCTGGATGTGCGTCTCCGGCGAACCGATATCGAACTCTGATCGATGTCGTGAAGGTGCCGGAGACCGGCTCGCTCGCCTCTGCAGTGGGGTGTACTCAGGCTTGCGCTTCGGGATCGATGCCGCCAGGCGCGATGGAGATTAGATCAAGTGAATACAAGCCCTAACGCCGATTCTCACCCTCATCGGACCGCCGCGGCTAATACGCCCGTCAGCGACGCAAAGGTCCTGATGAAGGATCCGGTCTGCGGGATGACGGTCGATCCGCAGGCGGGCAAGCCGCAGCACACCCACAAGGGCGTCACCTATTTCTTCTGCTGCCCTGGCTGCAAGGAGAAGTTCGCCGCCAATCCGGAGGCATATCTGGCTCCGGCGCCGCCGGCGGATGCAGCGGCCGAACAGCGGATGAAGGATCCAGTCTGCGGGATGACGGTGGATCCGCAGACGGGTAAGCCGCAGTACACCCACGGAGGCGTCACCTATTTCTTCTGCTGCCCCGGCTGCAAGGAGAAGTTCGCTAACGATCCGGAGGCGTTTTTGAGGCCTGCCGCTGGGACCGCGAAGCAGAGTGGACCCGCGGATGCCGTCTACACCTGTCCGATGCACCCCGAGATCGAGCAGGTGGGGCCGGGCGACTGCCCGATCTGCGGCATGGCGCTGGAGCCGAAGACGGTGTCGCTGACGGAAGGTCCCAGCGCCGAATATGTGGACATGCGGCGGCGACTGTGGATCAGCGCCGCCCTGGCGCTGCCGCTGGTAGCGCTCGCCATGGGCCGGCACCTGGCGCCGTCCGCCTTCGATCACCTGTCGGCCGGCTGGCTGAACTGGGTCGAATTTCTCCTCGCCACGCCGATCGTCCTGTGGGCGGCCCGTCCCTTCTTCGTGCGCTTCCTGTCGTCGCTGCGAACGATGCGGCTGAACATGTGGACACTGATCGGCCTCGGCGTCGGCGCCGCGTACCTGTTCAGCGTCGTTGCAACGGTGGCGCCCGGGATCTTTCCCGCCGCCTTCCGTGGGCACGCGGGTGCGGTCGCCGTTTATTTCGAGGCATCGGCGGTGATCGTGGTCCTCATCCTCGTCGGTCAGGTCCTCGAGATCCGCGCCCGCGAGCAAACCGGCGGCGCCATTCGCGCGCTCCTCGGTCTGGCCCCGAAGACGGCGCGCCGGGTGGGCGCAGACGGCCAGGAAGACGACGTGGCTCTCGATCGGCTGAAGACAGGCGACCGGCTGCGGGTCCGACCCGGAGAAAAGGTTCCCGTCGACGGCGCGGTTGTCGAAGGGCAAAGCGTCGTCGATGAATCGATGCTCACCGGCGAGCCGGTGCCGGTGGAGAAAACCGTCGGCGCCAAGGTCACCGGCGGTACCCTCAATGGCTCGGGTTCCTTCATCATGAAGGCGGAGCGGGTCGGCAACGAGACGGTGCTGGCCCGCATCGTCGACATGGTGGCACAGGCGCAGCGGTCTCGCGCGCCCATTCAGCGTCTCGCCGATGTCGTCGCCGGCTACTTCGTCCCGGCGGTGGTCTCCGTCGCCGTCGTCGCCTTCATTCTCTGGTCGGTGTTTGGGCCGCCGCCGGCGATGGCGTTCGCCCTGGTCGCCGCCGTCTCGGTGCTGATCATCGCCTGTCCCTGCGCCCTCGGTCTGGCGACACCCATGTCGATCATGGTTGGCACCGGCCGCGGTGCACAGATGGGGGTGCTGATCAAGAATGCGGAGGCGCTGGAGCGCTTCGCCGCGGTCGATACCCTCGTCGTCGACAAGACGGGAACGCTCACCGAGGGAAAGCCGCGGGTGACGGACGTACGCGCCGCTCCGGGCGTCGAGGAAAGCGAACTCCTGCGGCTGGCGGCGAGCCTGGAGCAACTGAGCGAGCATCCGCTCGCCGGGGCCATTGTCGGTGCCGCCAAGGAGCGTGGACTCCAACTCGCCGGCAGCAGCGGGTTCCGGTCGCTCACCGGCCAGGGCGTGACCGGGATCGTAGAGGGGCGCCAGGTGGCGCTCGGCAACGATCGACTGCTGGCGACGCTGGGGATCGGCGGCGGCAACGGCGCCCTCGCCGACGAGGCGAAGCGGTGGCGCGGCGAGGGGCGGACGGTCATGTGCCTTGCCGTGGACGGAGAGTTTTCCGGCCTGATCGGGGTCGCCGATCCGGTCAAGTCCACCACCCCCGACGCAATAGCGAAGCTCAGGGAGGAAGGCCTGCGCATCGTGATGTTGACCGGCGACAACGCGGCGACGGCGAAAGCGGTCGGCGATCGGCTGGGGATCGAAGAGGTCGAAGCGGGGGTGTTGCCGGAGGGCAAGGGTGAGGTGATCAAGAAGTTGCGCGATCAAGGGCGCATCGTCGCCATGGCCGGCGACGGCATCAACGACGCGCCGGCGCTGGCCGCCGCCGACGTGGGCATTGCCATGGGAACGGGCGCCGACGTCGCCATGGAAAGTGCCGGCGTCACCCTGGTCAAGGGCGATCTCCAGGGGATCGTCCGCGCCCGCGCGCTCAGTGCGGCGGTCATGCGTAACATCAAACAGAACCTGTTCTTCGCCTTCGTTTACAATGCCATCGGGGTGCCGATTGCGGCGGGGATCCTCTATCCGTTCTTTGGCATCCTGCTCAGCCCGATCATCGCCGCGGCGGCGATGAGCCTCAGTTCCGTGTCGGTCATTGCCAATGCCCTGAGACTACGCACGGTGCATCTCTAGCCGATCCGGAATGGCGGGACGGGCGGATCGTCGCCCGGCTTCGGCCTAGCCGCCCGCGTTAATGTAAAACCGCTTTATGCGAGCGTGCGGTATCGTACGATGCGGGTCGAAGATCATTGATTGGACAGATCCGATGTTGGCTCTGCTGAAGAGAACTGCATCGCTCATCTTCGGTCTCGCGTTGGCTGCACTGGCGACGCCCTCCCGGGCCGCCGATGCTACGGGTCTTGCCGCTCAACCCGGCTGTGACCTCAGCTTCCGGGTAACCGCGCTGTCGGCGACAACGATCACCGGCGCGGCCGGCCTGAGCGGCAAGGGCAAGATGGTCGGCACATCCGGCGCCGGTGTGGCCGCCACCTGGCGGGAGAAGCAGGGGCTGGCCCAGCTTGGAACACTCGGCGGCAATACCAGTCGAGGCCTGGCCATTAACGAGCGCGGCCGGGTTGCCGGCGCCAGCACCGTGTCTCCCGACAGTACCGACGCTCACGCCTTCGTCTGGACTCCGGACAGTGGGGTCAAGGATCTGGGCACGCTCGGCGGTGCGACCAGTTCCGCCGCTGCCATCAACAACCGGCATCGGGTCGTCGGTGCCGCCCAGACTCCATCGGGCGACGTTCATGCCTTTCTGTGGAGCGGCGACGGGGGGATGCAGGACATCGACACCTTCGGCAGTTCGTCCAGTGCGGCTGCCGCCATCAACGACGGCGGTGTCGTTGCCGGCACCTACGCCGGCGCTTCCGGCGACCGCGCGTTCGTGTGGACGGCAAAAGACGGCATGCGCGATATCGGCACCTTGGGCGGGACAACGGCGACCGCAGCGGGGATTGACAAGCGCCGCCGCATTGTCGGTGCGAGCACTACGGCCGGAGGCACCAGCCACGCATTTCTCTGGTCGGACGGTTCGGGGATGGTCGATATCGGCAGCCTCGGCGGCGACAGCGCCGCGCTCGCCCTCAATAGTCATCTCCAGGTGGTGGGCCAGTTCATCGCCGCCGATGGGGGAGCGCATGCCTTCCTGTGGACTAGACGGTGCGGGATGTTCGATCTGAATACGGTGATCGGGTCATCGACCACGGCGACGCTGGCCAGCGCCACCGCCATCAATGACGGCGGCCGGATCGTCGCCGCGGACGGGGACGGCAACACCTATCTGCTCGTGCCGCAGATCAGCGCCGCCCTCGTCACCAGCGGCGGTTAGGGCGCGGTACGGAGCGGCTATACGTCCGGTTTGTGGCATGAGCCGGATCGCCCTCGGTATCATGTGCAAGGCGCCTGTCGAGGGCGAGTGCAAGACGCGCCTGTGCCCCCCGCTCTTGCCGCACGAGGCGGCCGCCCTGTCGCGAAGCTTTATCGCTGACGTGGCAAGGGTGGTGGCCGAGGTCGCGAGCAGGACTTCGGCCACCGGCATCGCGATCCATACCCCTGTCCCCGAGCGAGCGCTCGAGGGATTGCTTCCCGAGGGGTTTGCCACCCTGGAGCAGCGGGGGACGAACCTGGGCGAGCGGCTCCTGAATGTCAGTCGGGATTTATTCGGCGCGGGGTTTACCGGCATTTGCCTGATCAATGCCGACAGCCCCACCATCCCCGCGTCGCTCCTCGAGATGGCCGTCACTCATTTGCGAAAGCCCGGCGATCGGTTCGTCATCGGCCCGGCGATCGACGGTGGCTATTACCTGATCGGACTGAAGCATCCCCATGCCCAGGTATTCGAGGGCGTGAGCTGGGGTGGCAGCCGGGTTCTCGCCGAGACTTTGGGCCGGATGGCCGGCATCCCGATCCCGGTCACCCTGCTGCCGCTGTGGTATGATGTCGACGAACTCTGTACGCTCCAACTCCTCATCCATGAGCTGTTTGGCCGCGGCGTTCCCCTTCACGGCGGTGCATTGGCCGCGTCCCCGGCACCCCGCACCCGATCGGTGATACGCGCGCTGCTGCAGGCCGAAGACGCCGTGCGGTTTGGTATTACGCTCGACCTTTCCGAGAAATAACGGCGACCGCTGCCTGTTCTGCGGTCCTGAGGGTACTCGGCGTATGCATGCGGCTGTTCTCGATCGCGTACAGTGCAACCGGTCCAACGAAGATCGCGGTGCAGTTGCAGAAGCAGGTTGCGGCCGGGCGATCGAAGGTCCTACACTCTTATAGAGTTCGCCTAAGCCGCCATAAATCAAGCAACGAGCGGGCGACAGTGAGTATACAGCGTGCGCTTGTTCTGCTGGTTGGGTGTGTTCTTGGCGTTGCTGGAACCACAATGATCGGCCAGGCCAGCGCACAGCAGGCGACTCCTTCGGTTCCCCCGGCACTCCTGCCGGATATTCGGTTGCAGCGGGTGCCCTTACCGGAGGCGGAGACGCCACAACAACCGGAGGTTGAGCGTCCCGCGCCGGCCCCGAGCACCATGCCTTCGGGCGCAAAGACGGTGAGGTTCGTCCTCTCCGACATCGATATCGAGGGTGCGACGGTATACCCGGCGGCGACGCTGGAGCGCACGTTCGCGTCCCTGCGCGGCACCCAGGTGACCCTTGCCGACATCTATCGGATCGCCAAGGAGATCGAGCATCAGTACCGCGACGATGGCTACTTTCTCAGCCGGGTGATCGTGCCGGTTCAGACGGTGACCGACGGCCGCGTCCGCATCGTCGTGCTCGAAGGCTATGTCGCCGATGTCCGCATTGAAGGCGATCTCGGCTGGGTGGAGAGCCTCGTCCAGTCGACGCTGTCCATCGTGACCGAGGAGCGACCGCTTCGGTTCTCCACCCTTGAGCGCGCCCTCCTGTTGGCTGACGACATTCCGGGGATCACCGTTAACGGCCTGCTGCGGCCGGCGGAGCAGCAACTCGGCGCGGCCGAACTGGTGGTGAAGGCGGCGCGCACCCCCTTCGAAGCCGCGTTGCTGACCGACAATTTCGGCGATGACTACACCGGTCGGTGGCAGATCGCCGCCAGCGCTGCGTCCAATTCATGGACGCCTTTGGGCGAACGCATCGGTGTCGTCGGCTTCGTTACGGATCCCACCACCGACCGCAATCAGATGGTGGGCCAGATCAGCAGTTCGTGGCGGCTGGGCGGGAGCGGCCTCGCCCTCGACACCGTCTACTCCTACGGCGACAGCAATCCGGGGTCCAATATCGCCGAATTGGACAGCAACAGTCGCACCGAGCTTTTTGGTGCCGGCCTCGCCTATCCTTTCGTTCGCAGCCGCAATCTTAGCTTGACCGGGCGGGTGGGTTTCGAGGCGATCAACACCGACGTCGATGTGTTCGGTAACGAGACGTTTTCTCGTGATCGTTTGCGCACCCTCATCATCTCGGCGAACACGGACTTTCGCGACCCGCTGGGCGGCGCGAATACCTTGGAGGCGGCGGTACGCCAGGGGGTGCCCATCTTCGGTGCGACAAAAAGAAAGGATGAGCTGAAGTCGCGGCCGGACGGGACCAACCAGGCGACCGTACTCACCGGTCTCATTTCCCGGTTGCAGCCGCTTTACGATCGGTTCTCGCTCTATGCCGTCTTCGCCGGGCAGTACGCTTTTGTCGACCTGCTTGCCAACGATGAGTTTGAACTGGGCGGGACACAGTTCGGACGGGGGTATTTTTTTGATACCCTCAGCGGCGACAGCGGCCTCGGCGGAACCGCTGAAATGCGCTACACTATTCCCCTTGAGTTGCCCTACCTCGATCGAATACAGGCGTTCACGTTCTTCGACGGCGGTCAGGTTTGGAACCGCAGCGGAGGTGGTGACGAGTCCCTGTCGTCGACTGGAGCGGGTTTTCGACTGTTCCCGACGGAGCAGCTTTTTCTAGAAGTACAGATGGCCAAGCCTTTGACGTTGGACAGCGGACGGGCGAACGGTCAGCGGGATCCGCAGGTGCTGTTCCGCGCCGTCGGGCGACTGTAGCAGGCCGGTGATGACCGTATGGCCAACCGGCCGCTGGATTGGATCGCGGCAAGGCGCCGGGTTCATGGCCCGGGCGGTGGCGATGGTTATCGTCATTCCGAGCCTGGCACACGCCAATCCGCAGGGCGGGACCGTTGCCGGTGGGAATGCCACGATCGATCAAAGCGGATCGGTGACGACGATCAACCAGCAGACCGATAAGGCCATCCTCAACTGGCAGAGCTTCAACATCGACGCCGGCGAAATCACCCGCTTTAACCAAAACGCCGGTTCTCATTCCATCGCCCTGAACCGGGTCGTCGGCGGCAGTCCGTCGGAAATTCGCGGCGCCTTACAGGCCAACGGCAGCGTCTGGCTGGTCAATCCGCAAGGCGTGCTGTTCGGTCCGACCGCTCAGGTGGACGTGCACAGCCTATTGGCGACGACGGCGAATATCGCCGATTCCGACTTTCTCGCCGGCCGCTACGACTTCTCCCAGCCGTCACCCAATACCAACGCCGGGATCTGGAACCAGGGCAGCCTTTCCATGGGCGAAGCCGGCCTTGCCGCGCTGGTCGCGCCCAGCGTCCGCAACGATGGGGTGATCAACGGCCGGCTCGGCACGGTGATCCTTGCCGGGGTGCCGACCTTCACCATCGATCTCCAGGGCGATGGTCTCGTCCAGTTCGCCGCTACCTCCGTGGTGGGCAACGCGCCGTCCAACGCGACGGCGCTGGTGCAGAACACCGGCACGATCCAGGCCGACGGCGGTACCGTGCTCCTCACCGCCGCTGCCGCAAGTGGGGTCATCGCCGACGTCATCAACACGTCCGGACTGATCGAGGCGCACGATGTGGCGATGGACGCTGGCCACATCGTTCTCGCCGGAGGGTCTTCCGGGCGCGTCGTCGTCGACGGCCGGCTGGACAGCAGTGGTGCCAACGGCGGAGCCGCGGGCGCCATCGAGGTCAATGGCGAATCCGTTCTTCTCGCCGCTAACGCCCGCCTTGACGCTTCGGGGGTGGCCGGGGGAGGGCAGATCGCTGTGGGGCGCAGTCTCGACGGCAGCACCCCGGCGAGCCGAAAGCTGACCGTCGAAGGCGGCGCACAACTGGTAGCCGATGCGACCCAGGCCGGGGATGGCGGGATAATCGCCATGCGCGCCGAGGACGAGCTGGTCTACGCCGGCGCGGCCTTCGCCCGCGGCGGTCCGTTCGGAGGGAACGGAGGCACGGTGGAAACGGCCGCCGGCGAGGGACGCAGCCTCATCGTCGGCCATGTGGACGCCCAGGCACCGGCGGGAACCGCCGGTACGTGGTGGATCGACCATGCGCTCGCGGCCAAGGTGAAACAGGGGGTCGTCTACGATCCGGCCAAAGGCGGCGCGAACAGGTATGCTGCCGGCGAAGCCACGATCTCGGCCGATGCGATCAATGGAGCCGCCGGTCGCATCGCTATCCGGGCGCATGATCTCGTTCTCATCGATGCGGCGATCGCCAAATCCGACGACGTGTTTCTGCAGGGTCGCGATGTGACCCTGCGCGATCCGCTATCCACCACCGGCACCGTCCAGATCATCGGCAAGTATGTGCGATCATACGCCGGTGGTCTCATCAGGGCTGCCCGCCTGGATATGGGCATTCAGGACCATGACCAGGGCGGCGGCAACATCAGGCTTCATACCCAGGTCGGCGAACTATCCATCGCGCCTTCGGCCACCGGGAGGACCCGCTACGCCAACGTGTCTATCTACAACCAGGGCGACCTGACCGTCGGGGCTACGGATGGCACCGGCATCGACGTCGGCTCGATCTTCCTCGAAGTCGATGGAGCGCTGACCATCTTGCACCCGATCAAGGCGGTGGACGGCGGAAATGCCATCGTCATTGTGACCGACCGCTTCGTTAACGGGTCGGGACCGGAGGCCCTGCAAGCGCCGCAGGGGCGATGGGTCGTCTACTCGGTCGATCCGGTGGTCGACGACCGGGGTAACGTCGACGGGTCATTCGTCTTCGACCGGGATTTCTCCTCGACACCGCCGGATCAACTGGGAGTCTCCGGCAACGTTTTCGTCTATCAGCGACCCCCATCTCCGTCGCCCTCGCCGTTACCTTCCCCGTCGCCATCGCCATCGCCCTCTCCGTCGCCCTCGCCGTCACCGTCGCCGGTGATCGAGCCGCCTCCCCCTGCGGCGACGGAAGTCGAGCCTGGGCTCACCGACGCGCAGATCGAAGAGGTGACGCGGGCGACGACCGTCCCCTACGACGACATCGGGTCGGTCAACGCCGAGGATGTGGGGGCCAGTCAACTGGTTACGATCGCCCCGCCGGCCCAGGCCAGCGAGGACGACGATTTGCTTTTCGCCAGCGACGGCAATCAGGAGTTGTGGGGGCTATCGGGTGGCCAATAGGTCGGCCCGGTCAAGGCCGTGCCGTCGCTGGTGTGCCGTCGCCCTGCTCCTGTTCGCTACCGGTGCTGCCGGCTGCCAGTCGAGGGGGGACTCCGCCGATCTGCCGTCGTCGGGAACGATCGCTGCCGGCGCCAATCTTCTCGGCGAACGCTGCCGCATAGAGGGGACGGGCGGTGCCGACGGGTCGTCCTCCAACGCCGCGTTCGAGATTTACTGCGGCGAGTGGGAGCAGCCGAGTGCGAGGATCGTCCGCATCGCGAAGCCGGGGGCGGAGTCATTGCAAGACCTGGCGGCGTATGGGGACTGGCGCTCACGCATCGACATCCTCGCCGCGTGTCAGCCGCCGGAGACCGCGGCCGTCCTCGGGGATGTCCCGGCGCTACGGCTCAGTTGTGCCATGCGCCGGGGTGGCTGGTCCTACCAAGGGCTGGTGGCTCGGGTCGGCGATACCGCCTTCCTCGGTGATACCATTCCGGCGACGATGCCGGTGCTGGAGCGATCGATCGGACTGCTGGCCGGGCATACCACCGATGCGGCGGGCACCGGAGCTATGGGGCCGGTCACCGCCGCAGGCCCGTCTCGCCTTTATAGCGCCGGGGATCTGGCGAGCTACCGCCAGTTGCTCCACCGCGCCCAGTACTACAATTTTCAGGGACAGCATCCGGAGGCGGAAAAGCTATACCGGAAGGCGCTCGCCCTGCAGACGGATCACGCCGTGGCCGGGGGTGGCCTCGCCTACGTCCTAATGAACCTCGCTCTCGAACTCAGCAACCAAGAGCGCTTCGCCGAAGCGTCGGCGTACTTTGCCCAGGCCGAAGCCGTTTCAGCCGCATCGTTCGACCCGGCCGACGAAGCCCTGCTGACCAGCTACCGGGCGATCGACCTTGCCAACCAGAAACGGTCGCAACGGGCGCGTGACGTCGCGCGGGAGGCTTCCGCGGCTCGGCTTCGGCTCGCGAGCAATGCCATTCCCCCGGTGCCCGCGGACCCCTCGGCCGAGGCGGGGATTTCCTTCGCCCGCGGGCCCATGCCGACGCCAGCCAGCTCACGGCTGGCCATCAGCGGGATGGGGGAGACGGCGCGGGGTGATCTCGTCCAGAGCAAGTACGTGGAGGCGGCAATGCTGGTCCGACAGGGCAAGCTCGATGACGCCTCGACCGTCCTCGCCGAAGCACGCAGCATCCTCGATGCGGACCCCCGCGTGCCGCGCCGATGGCTGGCGCAGATCCAGGTGCTGGAAGGGACGATCGCCGAGCGCGGCAATGATCCGCAGGCGGCGCGGCAGCTTTTCCAGGACGGTGTTGCGGGCTTTCGTGAGCAATCGCCGGGGTCACGCAGTGAAGCGCTGGCACTCCTATCGCTCGGTCGGGTCGAGGCAGGCCTCGGCCAATCGGCGCTGGCGCTGCAATCTTTCCGCGACGCCTTCGCCATGATCCGCCAGTCTAACGAGGGGGTACGGTTCGACGACGCATGGCCGTTCTTTGAGCTCGTTCTTGCCGAGGCGGAGAAAAACCCGGTAACGAAGCCCGGCTTGTTCGCCGAGATGTTCGCAGTCGGCCAGCTGGTGCGAACCTCCCAGGCGGCGCAGACGATCGCCCTCGCGTCGGCCCGCCTGTCGTCGAGTGAGCGTCAGGTAGGCGCGGTGATCCGGGAACTCCAGGATGCACGGCGAAAACGTGACGCGGTCAATCAGGCACTGGCCGCGGCTCGCACCGACCCGGCCACCCTCGCGCCACAAATGCAGGCCCTGGAGCAACGATGGCGCGACGTTAACGCCGCGGTAGCCGACGCCGAGCAGCGGGTGCAGGCGGCGGCGCCCCGCTACAACCTGATCCTCGATGCCTCGGTGCCAACGGAGACGGTGACGACGGCGCTTCGTCCCGACGAGGCCCTCTACCAGATCATCCTCGGCAGCGATCGGGCCCTGGCCTTCTATGTGGATTCCGACGGTATCGAAGCGTTTGCCGTCGATCTCGACGAGCGCACCGCCGAGTCCGACGTCACCCGGCTGAGAGCGCCCTTCGATCAGGTGGTCGGCGCTCCCTACGACGCCGAAAAGGCCTACGACCTCTACCGTCGGCTGTTTCTGCCGGTGGAGGGACGCATGGCCGGTCGCCGGCATCTGATCACCGTGCCGGGGGGCGCCCTTGCCAGCATGCCGTTCGCCGCACTGGTCACCCGATCTCCCGCAACCGGCGTTGCGCCGGGCGATGCCGGTCCGGCGTGGCTCGGGCGGCGCATCGCCATTTCGCTGGCACCCTCGGTGCAGTCGTTCGTCGCCCTGCGGACGCAGGTGCGTCCGTCGCGGGCGCAGAAAGCGCTCATCGGCTTCGGCGATTTCGTTCCCCAACAGAACATCGAACAAATTTTGAAGGAACGGGGTGTCCCGGATGCGTGCAAGGAGACGATCAAGCAGATCGCCGACATGCCGCGACTACCCAACAGCGGTGCCGAACTGCAGTCGGTGCGAGAGGCGCTCGGGGTGGACCGGGGCGCCACCTTCTTGCGCCGGGACTTCACCGAGGAACGGGTGAAGCAGGAACCTCTCGCCGATTATCGGATCGTCTATTTCGCCACCCATGCCATGCTCCCGCACGATTTCAACTGCTGGGCGGAGCCGATGCTGCTGACATCTCCTCCCACCGACGCCGTCGCCCATGAAGACGGCCTGCTCTTTGCCAGCGAGATCGCGGAACTGAATCTCGATGCCGATCTCGTCGTCTTGTCGGCATGCAACACCGCCGGCTCCGGCGGCGGCACCGGCGCCGAGAGCCTTTCCGGGTTGGCTCGCGCGTTCTTCTATGCCGGATCCCGCGCGCTCCTGGTCACCCACTGGCCAATTCCCGACCGGTCGACCGAGCGGCTGATGACCAGGACGTTTCATGAACTGGCGTCGGCGGATGTGACCGTCGCCGAGGCTCTGCGGCGGGCGCAAGTTAGCCTGATGGCGGATCCGGCGACGGCGCACCCGTTCAACTGGGCGGCTTTCAGCGTCGTTGGCGACGGTGGTCAGCGCCTCGGAGCCGGAACGGCATCGAGGCCGGATCTCGTGTCCGGCCTTTGAGCAGAACATGGCGCGGCGGCGAAGACTCCGGGATATCGCCGCTGCCGTGGCTCTGGTGGCCGGGGCGGCCTGCAGCAGCTACCTCGCGCCGCGGTTCATCCCGATTTTCGCCGTTGCCGAGCAGTGGCTGGTCGATCTGCGGGTCACCCTCCTGTCCGGACCGGAAGCGCAGCGCGACGACATCGTTCTGGTCGTCGTCGACGAGGGGACGCTGGCCGGCTTGGCGTATCGGTCCCCGGTAGACCGAGGCTTTCTGTCCGACCTCATCGGCTACCTCGACACCCTGAACGTCCGCGCCATCGGTCTCGACCTTCTTCTCGATCAAGCGACGGAGCCTGAAAAGGACGAGCGTCTGCGTCGCGTGCTGGGCACCTTGCGGGGGCCCGCCGTCGTCGCGTGGGCTGATGGGGAAGATCGCCTGACCGATCAGCAGGCCGCCTTTCTCGCCGACTACGTTGGCGACCTCGATCGCGGCTACGTGACGCTTCTGACCGATCCCTACCTCGACGTGGTTCGCTGGATTTACCCCGGCAGGATGTGGAAGGACATCTGGGTCCCGGGGTTTGCGGTGGCGATCGCGCAAGCCCTGCACCAGCCGATACCTCGGGATGCGGAGCCTCTGGGCTACAGCCAGGGGCCGGATGTGCAGACACCGGCACCATTCCGCAGCTATTCCGCCGCGGTGGTGCCGCTGCTGCCCAAGGACTGGTTCGCCGGCAAGATCGTCCTGATCGGCTCCGATCTTCCGCATCAAGATCGCCATCGAACCCCCGCCGCGACGGTCTATCAGAACCACGACGGAACGTTGCCGGGGGTGGCCATCCACGCCCAGGCACTGGCCCAGATCCTCGATGGGCGCACCGCCCCCACCATCGATCCGGTGGTGGAATGGGGAACGGTGATCGTTGTTGCCGTCATCGCCCTGTTGATGGGTGCGCTAAACCTTCCTGTCGGGGTTCATACCGTCATTGGAGTCGTGTCATTCGGCCTACTGTGGGTGGTCGGCTTCGAGCTCTACCGGAAGACACACATCTTGATCCCGCTGGTCACGCCGAGCGTCGCCTTCGCGTTGACTTTCGGCGCCGGGAACGCCTACTGGCGCGGCCACACCCGTCGCCAGAGCCACTTCATCCAGACCGCGTTTTCCCGCTTCACCTCGCCAGCGGTTGTGCAGGCGCTGATCCGCGACCCCGACCGGCTTCGCCTCGGGGGCGAAAAGCGGGAGATTTCCTGTCTGTTCACCGACATCGCCGGCTTCACGCCGTGGCTGGAGCGCGCCCAGCCGGAGGAGGCGGTCGCTACGCTGAGCGCTTACCTGAACGAGATGTGCCGCATTGCCTTCGAGCATGACGGTACCCTCGACAAACTCGTTGGCGACGCGCTGCATGTGCTGTTCGGAGCCCCGGTAGAGCAACCGGACCATGCCGAACGGGCGGTGCGATGCGCGATGGCGATGGACACCTTCGCCCGCCAGTTCTCCGCCCGGCAGAAGGCCGCCGGTTCCTCCTTCGGCGACACCCGCATCGGCGTGCACTCCGGGCCGGCAGTGGTGGGCAATTTCGGCGGTGAGCGCTACTTCGACTATACGGCCTACGGCGACACGGTGAACACCACGGCCCGGCTGGAAACGGCGAACAAGTATCTCGGAACGCTTGTTTGTGTCAGCGGTGCGGCCGCCGGTGCATGTTCCGGAATCGTTTTTCGACCGATCGGCTCTATAATTGTCGTCGGCCGCAGCCAGCCTATAGACGCATTCGAGCCGCTGCAGAAGGACTCGGCGGCGAGCGCAAGTTTGCAGATGTACCTCGATGCTTTCGCTCGGCTGGCCGAGCATGATACTTATGCACAAACTATGTTCAGCGACTTGCGCAAACGCTATCCCGAAGACCCGCTGATCAGGCTCCATGCGGATCGGACGGAAAGGGCAGATTTCGGTGTTATTATTCGGATGCTGCAGAAGTAAAAGAGAGATTGGTATGGGGATTTAGGTATGTGTAGAAAAGTGGCGGCGGTCGCTCTCTTCGGATACCTTTCTACCGTATCGCCGGTCCTGGCGAGTGAACTTGTGATTGTCGATTCGAATATTCCACAGCTCCTGCCAGGTCAAGTCATCGACTCCCATAAGGCCCTCATCCTCAACGCTGGCTCCCATATCTCGCTGGTGGACGAAAGCGGCAAAGTGGTCAAGTTGCAGGGACCGTTCTCTGGTCTGGTGCCCATGGAAGACAGCGGCGGCAAGGACAAGGGAGTGGTGCAGGCGCTCTCTCGTCTCTTTGCTCCGTCCGGTCCGCAGGGATCCTCATGGGGAACATTCCGTGGCGCCGAGGCGCTCCGCGGCGAAGAAGCGCCAGGCCCGCCGGACGTTTGGGCGGTAAGTGTGTTGCGGTCGGAGGCGGTTTGCCTTCCTTCCGGCGTTGAGCCGCTCTTGTGGCGATCCAGCACCGCCGCACCGTTGACGATTATCCTCTTGCACCTGGCTTCCGGGACGGAGGCTACCCTGACCTTCGCTCCCGGCGTGGCGACCGCATCCTGGCCCGGAGAGGTCGTGCTCCTCGACGGCGGGGTCTATGCGATCCGTGATGAAGGCAATCAGTGGGAACGCCGGCTGTCGGTCCGCTTCATTCCTGCCGATCGCGATACACCGATGGATCAGGCCGCCTGGATGTCGGATATGGGATGCATCCGGCAGGCGAAAGAATTGGTCGCCCGCCTGTCGTCGTAGCCGGCTCGACCAAGTCTACGCCGGAATTGATGGCGGCTTGATCAAGGCGGCCAAAGTCGTTCTCTAACGCAGATGGTGCTTTGCTGCCACGCGACCGTGTCGAAATGGTCGCAGGTGCGTTGCTTGTGGGTTGCCAAAGCAAAAGGCAACTTTCGGTAAACCGTTTTGAGCGGTTGAGCAGCACGGCGGTTGCGCGTGGAACCCCGCGCATTTCCTGGATCTTTGCAATCGCCAAATTCATGCCATATTCGTGCAAATACTCTCGGGATAATAAAGTGAGGACGCACGCAAAGAGCGCAAAATAAGAGAGGGATGATGAGAGTAATAAGTCGGTTGATTGAAATCACCCGTGGCGCGTTCGCCACATTCGTTAGCGGTATGCTGCCCTTGCCGCGGATGGAGCCTAGTAAGGTACGCGTAACAAAATAATCAGGGCGTGAAAAATAAATCTCTCTTTCACTCTACTGAGTGGAATGTATCGCTCCTTGCGATCGACTGAGTGATTTTCCGTCAAATATAGATTGATGGCGCGCGTTTCGCGCGAGCGCTGCCGTGCGCGGGCACGCCAAGCCATATCGACGATTTTTACCGTGCTCATTCGTTTGGGACAAAACGCAACAGGAGAAAAAGCGTACTCGAAACGCAAACGAGTTAGGGGAAGTGAAATGGAAAAAAAATACCTTCACACCATGCCGGTGTGCCTATCTAGTAATGAAACTCCTCTGGAAAAGAAGCCCGTTCGACCGTGGATAGAGGGTCGGCTGAGGCAAGGCCTTACCGGTGCAGCGACTCTGGCGGCCGCCCTCACGTTAACGGTGACCGATCCGAGGCCTGCAGGAGCCTTGGACGCGTACTCTGCTCTCAGCTTCCGTGATTCCATTGGCGTAAATTCGGTCTTGAGCGAGACCTCCTCGACCTCGCGCTATACCGCCGTAAAGGATGCGCTGCGAGACATCGGCATCGTCAACCATCGGGCTAAGCTTACGCCCTATAATGCAGGGCGTGCGCGCGATCTGTATCAGTGCTGCGGGATCAAGACGCTGGCGAGGATCGATGTGCGCGAGGGGGGCGGAAAAGTCGGTAAGGCCGACCCGACCGGAATACCTCAGGAGTTGAATGCGGCGCTCGGTGCCGGCAGTCAGGCGATTTCGGCTTTCGAAGGCCCGAACGAGTACACGAGCCTTCAGAGCGGACCCGGATGGGACGACGATCTTCGCGTCTACATGCAGCGTCTTGCCGACGAGGTTCGCGGGCGCAAATTGCCTCAACCGGTGGTCGGACCGACCATTTACCTCCGAAAACCCATGCACATTAATGAACTGGGAAATATCGGCGGCTCGATCGATGCGTCGAACTTCCATATCTATACGAGTGGAAACGAACCATCGTACAAGATCGATGAGTTCCTTTCGAATGCTCGCATCATGGCGCCTGGAAAGCCGGTTTGGGTAACGGAGTACGGCTACCACAACGCATTGAAAAATCCGAAACAAAACCCGGTATCCGAACTTACGGCGGCAAAATATATTCCACGATTTGCTGCACTTTATTTCGGGCGTAGTCCGCAGGGAAAGTTTTTCGTCTATGAGTTCATCGACGATGCCAATAATCCCGCGGACAGGGAGGCTAATTTCGGTATCCTGCGGAACAATCTGCAGAAAAAACCGGTATATTATACGCTCAAGAGAATGATCAACGTCGTCAAGACCGGGAGCACGGCGGTTTCTCCGCGCGACCTCAACGTTAACATAAGTGGGGGTGGCAACATCCAGAAGCTGCTGCTTCAACAGTCAAGCAACCAGTATCTGCTCCTGCTTTGGCAAGAGGTAAAGGTCTGGGATGTCAAGGCGCAACGGCAGATTTCGGTTCCCGATCAGCCGGTCACGGTGACGATTCCGACCAACGCCGCCTTCTCGCTGTACGATACGCTGCCAAACGAGGCCGACGCATCGAAGGATGCCGCACCGGCGCAGCTTGGAAGCGGGCGGAGATCCGTAACGTTCAACGTTCCCGACCACATAGTCCTCCTTCAGATGAAGTTGTAGTTGTCCTGATCGCCGGCGGCGGTGGACTGGCTTCGGCGAGTCCGCCGCCTCCATTCCTTCCGACCATCTCCTCGATCAGGTCGGTGAAAGCGGCAGCGGCTGCACGATACGATTGCCGAAACCGTGCATAGGCCCGTTCCGAGGCTTCATCCAGGTCTTCGCGCCCGTCACGGAAGGCTTCCAGCGTATCGCGGACGGCGATGGCGAAGGCCTGCGGCCGCGGATCCGCAACAAGGACACCGGCATCACCCACGTCCTCCGGAATACAGCCGCGCGCCGTTGCAACCGGCACCACACCTGCCCGCATGGCTTCCCACAGGACCAGGGGCGAGGCCTCATGGGCATGGCGGGTCGGTAGCAGGAACAGGTCGAGCGAGCGGTACCAGGCATCCTTGGCCGATGCGTGGAGAGGCCCGAGCCGCCGAACGTGATCGGGATGGGCGGCGACGGCGGCGGCGATCGTCTCGGTTTCGGTATCGCTCGCCGGTCCAACCAGTTCGAGGACGAACGGCAGTCCGGCATCGGCGAGAACGCGCGCGGTCAACAGCACCGTGTCGAGCCCTTTTTCCCGGCTGAGGTTGCCGAGGTGGCCGAGCCGCAGCGGTCGGACACCGGCTGTTCGACGCTGTCGCGGCACCGACGCATTCGGAACCATCAGCGCGTTGCCGAGCACATGGGTGCGCTTCACTGCGCTGTAGCGGCGGCGCAGCGCCGACGCCATCGACGCCCCGAGGCAGATATAGAGGGCGCGGTCACCACCGACGCGGGTAAAGGCGGCCATCGCCGCCATCCGGTTGTCGATGGCCAGGTATGAGTGGGGATGGACCGCGATCCGGTAGCCGAGGAGGCGACCCCAGCCCAGCAGAAACGCCGCCAGCCAGAGGCCGTTGCCGGAGTAGGGGGCGAGATACAAGCGCCGACAGCCGCGCACCCGCGCGGTGAGGAGTGAGAGCGTCGCCGCGGCGGTGCGATGCACTCGGCTGGCTATGCTTATGGGGCTGGTTGGATTCCTCGGCCCGATATCACAGGCCCGAAGCTGGAACGTGTCTTCGAAAAGGGCACGCATCCGCGCGGTGGCGAGGCGCTGACCATCCACCGGCGGTGGTAGGAGGCCGATGAACATGAGGCTGGGCGGCCGGTCTCCCTCATTCTCGCTCATCGGCCGATAAGGGACCGTCGCTGCGCGTAAAAGGCTCCGCCGCGGCGGCGGTTATTTGAGGCGCGAAGAGGCGGCGGGGGATGCTGCATAGAACGCTCTGCGATGAGCGCGACGACGCCGGCCGGCAAAAAAAGAGACACGCCCGACGGCCAGGCCCATCAAATGCAGAAACTGCCTCCACGGCCCTTGGGCTCCGTGCATGACACCGATGGAGCCATACCACTTCGGAACATTCATCGGTCTTTGCCCCCGCTCGTCGCGCCGCACCCTGCTTCACCACTATAGCGTGTACCGATCGACAAGTTCCAGGAGAACCCGTCCGTAGCGGGACCAAACTGTCGCGGATTCTGTTACATGAGTGCCTTTAGGGCCACACATATCCGCGCTGTTCCGCCAAAGCGGAGACGCCGATTCTGGTCGCTGATGGTCCCGCTCCATTCAGGCTCGGTCCGGCCGACCAAGCCGATCGATTCGACCCGTGCCTACGTCGGCGCTTCGGCATTCACCGCCCGCGCGAGGCGCTGAGCGAGAATCTGACCTCGGCCGGCGTGCGCCGCGGGGTGGATAGCCGAATCGGTTAGTCCAGCATTCGAGGGCCCGTCGACGGGCCCTCGCTGGGTTCTAAACGCTCAAAGCGGTTTCTTAAGGCAAGTGTGGCAGTTTAAGCGCGACTAAGGCATTGAAGCGTAGCAGTTTTGCAACGATGGGCGGTTTTCCGTCCTGACGGGCCTGGAACGACTTGCGAACCTCGTTGCCTTTCATGCATTTAGATCTGGTGCCCTAAATCCCCAGCCGTCTCTCACCAAGACGGACCTCCAAATTGGGCATTCGGACAGGCATCGGTAACTCGAGACCAAATCGGGTTTCACCCATGGGCCACCAAAGCAGCGGACGACGTGGGCGCTTTGTCTATAGAGCCTTCGTCGGCACGGTCTGGATCGGGGTCGCATCTGCCCTGATCTGGGGTATCAGCCTCGAGATTGAGGCGTCTCCTCTTCAATCCCGATTGTTCAGCAAGATGGCGTCGTCGTTCAGCTACCATGTGGAGGCTGGACCAAACCCCGACGCCAAATTCCCGACCGCGGGACCCTACGATCAGCGTCTGGGCTACGCGCGCCTCGGCGACTTTTCGACCCGTCTGGAAAAGGCCGGGTATACGATCGAGCAACAAGCCCGATTATCGCCCGAACTGGCCGCCTTTATCGACGAGGGCGGGTTCGCGATCTTCGACGAGAAGGCGCAAAGTGGGCTGATGCTGTACGATCGGCACGGCGAGCCCATCCACCTGGCGCGGCATCCCGAATACGTGTTCGAGCGCTTCGAGGACATCCCGCCGCTCGTCGTCTCCACCCTGCTGTTCATCGAAAACCGCGAGCTTCTGGACACCGACATTCCGACCCGCAATCCGGCGGTGGAATGGGACCGGTTCACCGCCGCGGCGGCGAACACCGTCACCCAGCACCTCGGCGCTTCCAGCCAGCGGTTCGGTGGCAGCACCCTCGCTACCCAGATCGAAAAGTTTCGGCATTCCCCGGACGGCCGTACCGCATCCGTGGGCGACAAGCTGCGGCAGATAACCTCGGCCAGCCTGCGCGCCTATCGCAACGGGCCGGATACGCGGGATGCACGCCGCCGTATTGTTCTCGACTACATCAATGCGACGCCGCTCGCCGCTCGTCCGGGATTTGGCGAAGTGATCGGCCTCGGCGACGGTCTGTGGGCCTGGTACGGGGTCGACCCGGCCGAAGCCCGGCGCCTGCTTTCCGCCGAGGAAGCGGGTCAGACCGCGGACCCGGCCCTCGCCAGCCTTTACAAGCAGGTTCTCAGTCTTCTTCTCGGCCAGCGGCGGCCGTCCTACTTCCTGGTGCAGGGGCGGGAGGAGCTGACGGCGCTGACCGACAGCCATCTTCGCCTGCTGGCCGAAGCCGGTTTGATCAGCCCGGCTTTCCGGGACGCGGCTCTCGAAGCCCCGCTCGTCTTCCGCCACGACCCGCCGCCGGCCGGCGAGTTTTCGTTCGTCGATCGCAAGGCGGTCAACGCCATGCGCACCCACGTCGCCCAGTTGCTGCAGGTACCGCTGTATTACGACCTGGATCGCTTCGACCTCAGGGCCGAAACGACCCTCGACGCCGCGACCGAACGGCGGGTCATCGATTCCCTGCGCCGACTGATGGATCCGAAGGAGGCAGAACGTGCCGGCCTAACCGGCGAACGCCTCCTCAGCGGCGGCCAGCCCGCCGGGGTCGTGTACAGCGTCACCCTCTACGAGCGGGGAGAGGGCGTCAACTACGTGCGGGTTCAGGCGGACAACATGGAACGACCCCTCGACCTCAACGAGGGCGGAAAGTTCGACCTGGGTTCCACCGCCAAGCTTCGAACCCTGGTCACCTATCTGGAAATCATCGCCGAGTTGCATGAACGGCTGGCGGATCTCGATCAGGACGAGTTGAAGACCCTGGCGACCGGGGTCAGCGATCCGCTATCCCGCTGGGCGGTAAAGTATCTGACCGATACGAAAGATAAAAGTCTTGCCGCAATGATTGATGCGGCGATGCAGAGAAAGTATTCTGCTAATCCAGGCGAGGCCTTTTTTACAGGGCGCGGTATACACACCTTTGCCAACTTCGATAAATCTCATAATGGTAGGATAATGCCGGTGGCGGAGGCATTCCGTTACTCAGTCAATCTGGTATTCATTCGTATGATGCGCGATATTGTGCGCTACTATCAGGCCGCCGACCCGGATCAGCCGCGCGATCTGTTGGCCGACCCGACGAATCCCCTTCGCGGCGAATACCTGGCCCGATTCGCCGACATGGAGGGAAAGACCTTCCTCGGCCAGTTCTGGAAGCGGTACGGACGTTTGACCTCGGATCAGGCGCTGGCGGCGCTGGCGGAGCGCGCGGCGGGGATCCCTGCTCGTCAGGCGACCATCTTTCGCTCGGTGCGGCCGGATGCCGACTTTGCGGCGTTCGGCGCGTTCATGCGCCAGCGGCTGCCCAATGCCGGCCTCGATGACGACGAGCTTGGCGTCCTCTATGCCAAGTACGGCACCGACCGGTTCAATCTTCACGACCGCGGCTATATCGCCCGCGTCCATCCCTTGGAGTTGTGGCTGGTCGCCTATCTGCAGACGCATCCCAATGCGACCCGCAGCGAGATGGTGACGGCCAGCGCCGACGAGCGGCAGGAAGTCTATCAGTGGCTGCTGCGCTCGAAGCGCAAACGCGCCGCCGACAGCCGCATCCGGATCATCCTCGAGCAGGATGCGTTCGAGAAGGTTCACGACGCCTGGGCTCGACTGGGCTATCCGTTCCCCTCGTTGGTTCCTTCGCTGGCGACCGCCATCGGCAGTTCCGCCGACCGCCCCAGTGCCCTTGCCGAGCTGGTCGGGATCATCCTCAACGACGGCGTGCGTCAGCCGACAATCCGGGTGACCCAACTGGAGTTCGCCGACGGGACGCCCTACGAGACCCGCTTCGTGCGCCCCGCCGGCGGCGAGCGTCTGCTGCCCAGCGAGGTCGCCGCCGCGGTGCGCCGCGGGTTGACCGACGTGGTGGCCAACGGGACCGCCAAGCGTCTTGCCGGCACCTTCAAGGATGCCTCCGGACGGCCGCTGCCGACCGGCGGCAAGACGGGCACCGGCGACGAGCTGGCGGACCGATACGGGCCCGGGACCGCCGCCGGCAAGGAAAAGGAAGTGAGCCGCAGCGCCGCCTTCGCGTTTTTCATTGGCGACCGCTTCTTCGGTGTGGTAACCGCCCACGTGCCCGGACCGAATGCGAAGCACTACCGGTTCACCAGTGCGCTACCGGTGCAGGTCCTGAAGTCCCTGGAACCGGCGCTGGCGTCGATGCTCAACGAGCAGCCAACGTCCCCCCGCGGGCCGATGAAGGTGGTTGCCGAGGCGAAATGAGCGGGCCGGTAAAGGAGCGAGTGTGGGACGTTTGCGGAAAAGGACGCTGTGGGCTTGGCGGGGGCTGGCGCTGGCCGGTATTTCAGCCTTTCTTGCCTGCGTCGCGCCCGTTCCGATCGCCGCTGCCGCCGACGTCATCGGTGGTATGCGGACCATGGTCACCAAGTACGACGATACCCTGCTGGACATCGCGCACGACAACGACCTTGGCCTGATCGAGCTGATGTCGGCCAATCCCGGGGTCGATCCCTGGCTGCCCGGCACCGACGTCACCCTGGTGATGCCAAACGCCCACATTCTGCCGGACGCGCCGCGCAAGGGGATCGTCATCAACACGGCGGAACTTCGCCTCTATTACTACGGCGATCCCAAGAATCCGAAGTCGTTTCCCATCGGCATCGGCCGCGAGGGCTATCTGACACCGCATGGAACGACGAGCGTCGTCCGCAAGAAGGAAAAGCCCAACTGGTATCTGACGCCCTCGGAGGTCGCCGACCATCCGGAATTACCATCGGTGATCCCGCCGGGCCCCGATAATCCCCTCGGGAGCTACGCCCTCTATCTGGGTTGGCCGAGCTATCTGATCCATGGCACCAATACGCCGTGGGGCGTCGGCCGAAGGGTGAGCCGCGGCTGCATTCGCATGTACGAAGAGGACATCACCTGGCTGTTCCAGCGTGTCGATGCAGGCACTCCGGTGAACGTGGTCGATCAACCGGTGAAGCTGGGGCGGAGGGACGGCGAGATGTTCATTGAGGTGCAGCCGTCGGCAAATCAGGCCACCATCATGGAAGAGACGAGCAAGTCGCCGGGGCCGGAAGAGCCTCTGCCGATTGCCGATTGGGCCGACCGCATCCTCCTCGCCGCCGGCGGCGACATGGAACGTCTCGACTGGCAGACGCTGGAAAAAGCCCTCACCGAGCGTAAAGGCTATCCGATCCAGATCACTCGCGACACCGCACCGGACTTGGCGACTTCGGTCGCTAGGACCGCGGAAGGCGTGCCGGAGATGAGCGAACCAGGCAAGGCGTCTTCATCATCGGTCGCGACCACGGCGCTGCCGACGGGGGCATCAAACCTAGGGGCGGCTCCGCGCTAGACTCCGCGATACGACCCGCCCACGACGGCGCCGTCTCGCTTGGCGTGGGATCCCTTGATTGACCATTAGTGACCGGCGGTGCGGAGCAACACGGTGTAGGGGGATTTCGCACCCGAAGCCTTTGGGCACGCACCTTGCAACGCCGGACGGAAGGAGAGTGCGGCAGTGACGGGGTTCAAGATGAGGCACAATCGCATCGCGGTGTTGACCTCCGGCGGGGACTGTGCCGGGTTGAACGCGGCGATCCGCGCCATCGTGTATCGTGCCAACAGCGAGTACGGCTGGTCGGTTATCGGCATCCGCAACGGTACCGCCGGCCTGCTGGATCGGCCGATGAAATTCAAGGAACTGACGACCGAGGAGTTCGATTCAACCCTGCTGATGCAGGGCGGCACCATGCTGGGGACGGTCAACAAGGGCGACCCGTTCGAATACCCGATGCCGGACGGGACCCTCAAGGATCGATCCAACGAGGCGGTCGAGGGGTTTCGGGCGCTTAACGTGGATGCGCTGATCGGTATTGGCGGCGACGGAAGCCTGCGCATCCTGAGCCGGCTGACCGAGCAGGGCGGTATTCCCTTCGTGGCGGTGCCAAAAACGATCGACAATGACGTGGAGTGCACCGACTACTCCATCGGCTTTCTCAGCGCCGTTAACGCCGCGGTACATGCCCTGGATGCCCTGCAACCCACGGCGGCCAGCCATCGTCGGGTGATGGTCCTGGAGGTGATGGGACGGGACGTCGGTTGGATCGCCTTGGCGTCGGCTATCGCCGGCGGCGCCGACGTGGCCCTGATTCCCGAGATCCCGTTCGATGCGGCAAAGATCGGCCAAACTCTTCGCCAGTGGTTCGCCCTTGGGCGCAAGCACTCGCTGGTGGTCTGTGCCGAGGGCGTGAAACTCATGTCCGGGGAGCGGGTGGCGCAGGTCTTTACCGACGGTCAGGTCCGTTACGGCGGAGTCGGTGCGGCCATAGCGGACCTGATCAGCAAGGAAACGGGGGCGGAAGCCCGGGTCACCGTCCTTGGCCATGTCCAGCGCGGTGGCAGCCCCGATCCGCTCGATCGCATCATCGCTTCGGCACTCGGTGCCCACGCCGTGGATTTGCTCGCCGGCGGCAAGACGAACCGGGTGGCGGTCTGGCAGAATGGTGAGGCGACGGATGTGCCCCTGGAAGAGGTCGCCGGGAAGACGAGGGCATTGAGTCCCGGTCACCCGCTGGTGAAGACCGCGCGCCAACTCGGCATCTGTTTCGGAGACTGAGGGACGGCTGACCATCGGGTCCTGTGAAGCCATGAGGTCCGGGGGGAACCGGGTGTGATCAGCGCCTTCTTCAAAATGGAATCAGCGGGCGGCATCATTCTGGTGATCGCCTCCATATTGGCGGTTATTGCCGCCAATTCCCCTTTTGCCGATCTCTACGCCGGGATCCTTCATACCCACTTCGGCATCAACGTCGGCGCGTGGAGCGTCGACAAGACTCTGCACCATTGGATCAACGATGGGTTGATGGTGCTCTTCTTCACTCTGGTGGGCCTGGAGATCAAACGGGAGTTCCTGATCGGCGAACTCGCTACTCGAGACCAGGCGATCTTGCCGTTTATCGCCGCGCTCGGCGGCATGGCGGTTCCCGGCGGCATATTCATCGCCCTCAATGCCGGTCGTCCGGAGTACATCAACGGCTGGGCCATACCCACGGCGACTGACATCGCGTTTGCCATCGCCGTTTTGTCCATGTTCGGCAAGCGGGTACCGGTTGCGCTGAAGGTATTTCTGACCGCCATCGCCATCATCGATGATCTCGGGGCGATCCTCATCATCGCGCTCTTCTACACCTACCACATTTCGCTTCTCTTCCTCGGCCTAGCTGCACTGGGGCTGGTGGCGCTGGTTCTCCTCAATGTCTTCAATGTTAACAAGGTGAGCCCGTACGTCATTGTCGGCGCCTTCCTGTGGGCGTGCGTCCTCCAGTCCGGGGTGCACGCCACCCTGGCCGGGGTGGCGGTCGCCATGGCCATACCGCTTCGCGGCACATCGGGTGCGCCTCTGCTCACGCGCTGCGAGCACGCGCTGCATCCGTGGGTCGCCTTCGGCATCCTGCCCGTCTTCGGTTTTGCCAATGCCGGTGTTTCGCTCGAGGGCGTCGGCTGGTACAGCTTGGCCGATCCGCTCTCCCTCGGCATTGCGCTCGGCCTCTTTTTCGGCAAGCAGGTGGGGATCTTCGGTGTGACCTGGCTCGTCGTCCGCAGCGGGTTCGGCCGCCTGCCGCAGGGGACCGACTGGCTGCAGACCTACGGCGTCGCCCTGATCTGTGGCATCGGTTTCACCATGAGCCTATTCATCGGCGGCTTGGCATGGCCGCACGACGACTACGAAGCCAAAATTCGCCTCGCGATCATCGTTGGATCGCTGGCCTCCGCCTTGTGCGGCACCATCGTCGTCGCCATCGCCTGCAATCGCCGGGCTTCCGCGATGCCACGATGACCGGGCCTTCCGCGACCGGTTAGTCGTCGCGGGTAAGGGCGATGTTCCGGGTAATCTCGTACTCCACCGTGCCGCGCTCGAAGCGCCGCGGCTCCCTGGTCATCCAGTAACGCCAGTCGAGCGCTTCGTCCCAATAGAGAACGGTCCAACCCGGCAGTTGCCGCTTGACCTCTTTGGCCAGGCGGAATCCGTCGTTGGCGAAGGCGATGAAGTCGAACCGGCTGCAGGTGGGGTCGCTGTAGGCTTCGGCATCGCATCCGTCCTCGAACCGGGCGTTCCAGGCACTCAGCCGATCGCGGAGCGCTTCGCTCACCGGAAGCGCCTCGTGGGCGGACGCTCCCGCATCCGCGAGTTCGTAACCTAAGCCTCCGTCGCCGGCGACAATGCGGACGCAGGGCATCGTCCCCTCTGCCTCATTCCTCCAAAGGATCCCCGACCGACCGATTGTCGGCCCTCGTTGGCTTCCTTCCGTTGCGACCCGCCAATCATCCTCCGGATACTAAGGGACGGCGGGCGTGGACGTTAAGGGGTGCCGGCGACGACAAGGCTGGCGGCTCATGTGCGCTCTTCTGCCGCCTCGGTCATCGCATCCATCTTTAGCGCCGCGGCGATGCGCCGGGCGAGATCCTGCAGTCGGTAGGGTTTGCTCAGCAAGGGGTCGCCGCTGCCACACAGGCCGCCGCTGCGGCTCGCTTCCGGAAAGCCCGAGGTGTACAGCACCCTCAGGCTCGGCCGCAAAGACCTGGCTTCGGCGACCAGCTCCGGTCCCGACAAGCCTCCGGGCATCACCACGTCGGTAAACAACAGATCGACGGCGGTCCCGTCCGACAGAATTTGCAGCGCCTCACGGCCATCCGTCGCGTCGACGATGTTGTAGCCCAGCATCGTGAGCTGCTTGCAGACGACCTCTCGAACCTCGGCGTGGTCCTCGACGACGAGGATGGTCTGACCGCGGCCGGGAGAGCCGCCGATGCCGGTCTGCTTCTCCAGTTCCAGACCATGACGCGCGCGCGGCAGATAGAGGCGGACGCAGGTTCCAACACCGACCGAAGAGTCGATCCTTACGTGCCCGCCCGACTGCTTGGCAAATCCGTAGACCATGCTCAGGCCGAGACCGGAGCCATGGCCAACCGGCCGGGTGGTAAAGAACGGCTCGAAGACCCGGCCGAGAATCTCCGCCGCGATTCCCGTACCGGTATCGCTGACGCTCAGCTCCACATATTCGCCCGGTTTGGCCTCCGGGTTTTGGGCGATATAGTCGAGGTCCAGCGTCGCGTTGGCGAGCTCGATCTGCAGCGACCCTCCGTCGGGCATTGCATCACGCGCATTGAGGGCGAGATTGACGATCGCCGATTCCACCTGGGAGGGATCCGCATGGGCCGTCCAAAGGTCCGGGGTAACCTCCACCTTGATATTGATTGCCGACCCCAGCGACCTCCGGAGGAGTTCGACGGTCCGTTCGACCAGGTCACCCAGCTTGATGTTGGCCGGCTGCAACGACTGCTGGCGGGCGAACACGAGGAGCTGGCGGGTCAGTTCCGCCCCGCGCAATGCCGCCTTCAATGCCGCGTCCACGGCATCCCGTTCGACCTCCAGCTGACTGCCGTCGCGCACCAGGCTCAGGTTGCCGATGATCACCGCCAGCAGATTGTTGAAATCATGGGCCAGACCGCCGGTGAGCTGACCGACGGCCTCCATCTTCTGGGCTTGCCGGAGCTGATCTTCGACCATCCGCCGCTCGGTGGCATCCTCCAGGACGAGGACGATGCCGCGACGGCGGTTGGGACGCCGGTAGAGCGGCGCTGCGGCCAAGACGATGTGCAGGCGCCGCCCGTCCGGGCGTTGGTGGGTGACGCTGATTCCGTGCATGAGTTCGCCGCCGGCAACCCGGGCGAACAGCGCCTTGAAGTTCGTCCCGCCCACGTCGGAAAACAGTGTCCAGCGGTTTCCCAGCATCGCCGACGCCGGCACCCCCAGAATCTCCTCGGCCCGCCGGCTCCATGTGGTGACCACCTTTTGCTCGTCGAGCGCCACGATTCCGAGCGGCGACGAGCGGATGATCGCCTGCAGCAACTCGTTCACCGTGGCGAGTTCACCGGTTTTGGCGGCGACACGATCCTCCAGCGCGGTGTTCAGTTCCTGCAGCGCCTGTTCGGTCCGGATCCGCCGCCTCGCCTCACAGATGGTGGTCAGGGTGACGGTTATGATCACGAGGACGCTGAGGGCGACGGTGGCGAGGAGACCGAGGACGGCGATCCGGGTGGTGCGTTCCAGCTCATCGGCCCGAAGGGCGTGCGAGCGGGTCTCCTCCGTCATCGCCGCGGCGAGGAGATCGTGGAACTGACCCATCAGTTCCCGAACCGTCTTTAGTATGCCCGTCCCGCCCTCGCCATGGGTTGCGGCCAGGGCAAACTGTACCTTGGTCGTTTCGATGACTTTGGCCAGCTCATCGAGGCGGGCCTCTTGGGTCGGCAGGTCCGCCGCCAGCCGCCGCAGCTCGCCGAAGCGCACCGACAGTTCGGCGAACGCGCGCTTGTAAAGATCGAGAAGGGTGACATCGCGGCTGAGCATGTAGCCGCGGACCGCCTGGTCCGCCTCGTAGAGGGTGCTTTGAAGCTCGCTGAGTTCCTTGAGCACAGCCAACGCCTGGTCGCTGCGCTCGGCGTCGACCATGATCCGGGCGAATCCGGAATAGGTCTCCAAAGAGGCCGCGGAGACTGCGACGAGCGACAGCACCACGGCAAAGACCTGAAGGCTGAGCCTCTTCATCTCAGGCATTCCATACGGTTAGGAGAATGCCCGAGATTATCAGAGGTTTTTATGCAAACTGCAATGAAATTTTAGGAAATTAACCCTACAAACACCCGTTTGTACCCAAGTTAACCCCCCATGATGTTGTACCCGCCATCCATGTAGAGCACCTCGCCGGTGACGATTTTCAGGTGATCGCAGGCGAGGATCGCGGTGGCTACGCCCACCTGATCCGGGCTCACCAGCATGTGGGTGGGTGCCTTCTTGCGCGCCGTCTCAAGCAATTCGTCGAAGCGGTCGATCCCCGATGCGGCGCGGGTGAGCACCGGTCCCGGGGAGATGATGTTGACGCGAATCCCCTTCGGCCCCAGTTCCGCCGCCATGTACTTGGCCGCCGTCTCCAGCGCCGCCTTGGCCGGGCCCATGATCCCGTAAGCGGGCACCACCGCTTGCCCGCCGAAATAGCTGAGGGTGAAGACGGCGCCGCCGTCCCGCTCCATCAGCGGCTCGGCCAGCCGGGTCATCCGCATCAGCGACCACACGGAGATTTCCATCGTCGTCAGGAATCCGGGCAAGGAGCAGTCGGTCACCCGACCGTGCAGATCGTCGCGGGGACTGTAGGCGATGGCGTGCAGCATGACATGAAGGGCGCCCCACTCGGTCTTGAGCACGTCGAAAACCCGCTCCAGTTGCCCCTCTTCACGGACGTCGCACGGCAGGTACAGCTCCGGACGGACGTCCAGCACTTCGGCGAGTTCGCGCGTGTAGGCCTTTGTCTTTTCATTGAGGTAGGTGATGGCGAGATCGGCACCGAAGGCGCGCAGGGCGCGGGCGACCCCGTAGGCGATCGAGTCCTTGTTGGCGATGCCGACGACAAGGGCCTTGTGCCCCTGGAGCGGCCGCTCCGGGATCTTAAGGGGCTGCAGGACCGGGTCGGTGGGATCGATCAAAGGTGTATTCAAGGCCATGCTCCTCGGCAGGCGGCCTCGGGTCAGCTCGTGACCGCCGCTACCGCGGCGTCGGCGGCGAGGAGGTCACGGGTATGGAGAGCGATCATCAGTTCTTCGTTGGTCGGGATGACCCAGGCCGAAATCGGGCTGTCGTCGGTGGAGATGCGCGGTCCGCCCCGCTCGTTGGCTTCGGCATCGAACTTCAGGCCGAGCCATGCGGCGCGCCGGCACACCTCCGCCCGCACCGGGGCGGCATTCTCGCCGATGCCGGCGGTGAAGACGAGCGCATCGACGCCCTCCATGGTCATCGCCAGCGCACCAAGCCACTTGGCAATGGCGGCACAGAACAGCTCCACCGCCTCCTTGGCTTCCGGCGCATCGCTGGCGAGGAGGTCGCGCATGTCGTTGGATATGCCGGAGACGCCCAGCAGCCCCGATTCCTTGTAGAGAAGGCTCTCGAGCCGGGCGCCGTCGTACCCTCGTTGCTGGACGAGATAGAGGAGGAAACCCGGGTCGACCGCTCCCGTTCGCGTTCCCATCGGCAGCCCGTCAACCGCGGTGAACCCCATCGTTGAATCGATGCTGCGACCGTCCCGGATCGCGCACATGCTTGCCCCGCTGCCGAGATGGGCGACGACGGCGCGGTGGACGGCTGGAGCATAAGTCGGCAGGCGGCGGGCGATGAACTCGTAGGAAATCCCGTGGAAACCATAGCGCAGCACGCCTTCCCGGCTGAATTGACGCGGGATGGCCAACAGCTGGGTGATCCGCGAGTGGGTGCGATGAAAGGAGGTATCGAAGCAGGCGACCTGGGGAAGGTGAGGGAAGCGCTCGGCCATGGCCTTGATGGCGGCGAGGTTGTGCGGCTGATGCAGCGGCGCCAGCGGCGAAAGCTGGGCAAGGTCGGCGATGACGCCGGCATCGACGCGGGTCGGCTTCAGATATTTGGTGCCGCCATGGGCGACGCGGTGTCCGGCGGCGACGATCCGGATATCCGTCTCGTGCTCGGCCAGCCAGTCCATGAGGAACCAGGTGCCGGCGGCATGGGTGAGCGTATCCCCATCCGGCCACGCGTGCTCGCCCAGAACCGCGCCCTTCTGGTCCTTGCCGACGAAGCGTGGCCGGCTGCCGATGCCGTCGATCTTGCCGCGGCCGAGCAGTTGCGGCTCGCCACCCCCGGCGTTGAGATACGCGGCGTACTTGATCGACGATGACCCGGCGTTGATGACGAGGATGCCGTCTTCGGTGCGCATCATTCCGCCGCCTTCAGCAGAGTGGGATCCCGATGGATGGCCTGGTCGAAAAGTACTGCGAGGGCGCAGGAGACCAGGCGGGCGTAGTCGCTGTCGGCGCGGCTGGTCAGGACGATCGGGACCCGGGCGCCGATGACGAGACCGGCGCTCTCGGCATACGCCATGTAGGTGAGCTGCTTGGCCAGCATGTTGCCGGATTCGATATCCGGCGCGACCAGAATGTCGGCGACCCCCGCCACCGGCGAGACGATGCCCTTGGTTCGGGCGGCCTCGATGCTGACGGCGTTGTCGAAGGCGAGTGGGCCGTCAAGGATACCGCCGCTGATCTGGCCGCGATCGGCCATCTTGCACAGGGCGGCAGCGTCGAGGGTCGCCTGCATCTTGGGCGTGACCGTCTCGACTGCGGCAAGAAGGGCCACCTTCGGCCGCTCGATCCCGAGGACGTGGGCAAAGACGATGGCGTTCTGACAGATGTCCACCTTGTCTTCGAGGGTGGGCTGGATGCAGATGGCGGCGTCGGTGACGATGATCCGTCGGGCATAGGTCGGTGCCGACACCAGAAAGCAGTGGCTGAGCCGGCGTTCGGTGCGCAGGCCGCCCTCCTTGACCATCACCTCGTGCAGCAGCTCATCCGTATGCAGGCTCCCCTTCATCAGGGCCTTCGCCCGCTTGTCGCGGACGAGCGCCACCGACCGCTCGGCGGCGGCATGACTATGGGGCACGTCGATCAACTCGAAGGGGCTGAGATCGATGTGCTCCTTGTCGGCGAGGGCGATGATCTTTTGCTTCGGGCCAACGAGAATGGGCTCGATCAAGCCGCGCTTGGCCGCTTCCACCGTGCCCTTCAGCGCGTAGTCGCTGCAGGGGTGGCAGACGGCCGTCGGCATGGCCGGCAGTCCGGCGCAGCGCTCGATCAGGTCATCGAAATGCTCGGCGCGGACGAGCGCTATCTGTGGCACCTCCTCGCGCGAGCGCCGGATCTTGCAAGGAGGTACCAGCACCTCGGCGCTGCCCGAAACGATGAGGGCGCCATACGCGTCGATCGCCTGGCAGTCGAGGATGATGGTTCGGGTTGCCGGCCGCTTCTCGACCACGGTGATCGTCGCGGTGACCTGGTTGTTGGTGCCGAGCGACCGGTGGAAGATGACACTGGCTGCTTGGGTTACCGAGCCGAGGCCGGGCAATTGCGTCCCGGCAATGGTCGAGAACAGGGTCGCGGCCCACATCGCCTGGCCGCTACCGTTCTCGAACATCTCGTTGATGTTGAGGTTGCCGGTGAGGGCGGCCCAACGTTCGACGTGATCGCGAGTCAGAACGCCGGTGTAGCAGGCGGTATCGCCGACCGCGATTTCATCGAAGGTCTTGTTCTCGATCACCTCCGACATGTGTGTTCTCTCTGCATATTGGGTCCCCTTACTCGCCGTTTAGCCGCGATCAAGTCGGACACCTTGATCAGATGATGCGGCTCGCGCCACCCGACCCCCGGTCATTCGCTCTTTCTTAGGCAAGTTCCGGTGCAGCAACAACCATACCGGACGATGGAACGCAAGGTCCTCCCCTCATGGCAGAAATGGGAACATTGCGGGACTGGTCGCCGGTTTTGTCAGGAGATGCCGAAGACTGGTCGGCTGTATCGCACCAGCCCGTTTCCGCCCGGGGATGACCGTCCGCTCGCCTTGACGCTGCCGGGCGGTCGTCTTAGTTTGGCCGGCTCAAGGCGGATTGCGTCATTGCTTGGGTCTGGGAGGTCCGGGCGGCGCGGCGAGACAATCAACACGTCTAATAGGGAAGGGCGCAGGGCCGGCATGTCCGAACAACAGATGAATTTCGTCGAAGGATTCACCATGCCGACCTATGAACAATGGGTCGCCGAGGTGGAGAAGGCGCTTAAAGGTGCGCCCTTCGACAAGCGGATGTACACCAAGACCTACGAGGGCGTGACACTCAGGCCGATTTACACGGCCCGGGACTGGCCCTCAGCCGGTGATCCCTCGGGCTTTCCCGGATCCATGCCGTTCACCCGCGGCAGCCGGGCGGCCGGCAACCGCATCAACGACTGGGATATGCGCCAGTCGTACGACTATCCCGACGCGTCGCGCTGTAACGACATCATCCTCAACGACCTCGCCCGTGGCGTGACGTCGGTTCATATCGTGCTCGATGGCGCGGCCCGGGCCGGGCTCGATCCCGACGCGGACGGCGCGGATACCCTGGTTGGGACAAAGGGTGTCTCCGTGGTGTCGCTCGAGGACCTCGACCGGCTATTCACCGGCGTGCTTCCCGAACTGATCACCATCTCGCTCGACGCCGGCGGCCAGTTCGTTGCCGGTGCCGCCCAGCTCGATGCCCTGTGGTGCCGCCGCGGGGTGGGGGCCGACGCGGCGAAGGGGGCCTTCAACGCCGATCCGCTCGGCGTCCTGGCGGGCGGCGGCTCGCTGCCGGTGTCCCCGGAGGTGGCGCTGGCCCAGTTGGCCGACCTTGCCGCTTATACCACCAAGACGTGGCCGCTGGTGACCGCCGTCGCCGTCGACTCCTCTCCTTATCACGACGCCGGCGCCAACGAGAGCCAGGATCTCGCCATCTCCATGGCCACCGCGGTGGCCTATTTGAAAGCGATGACCGCTGCCGGGCTTTCCGTCGATGCGGCCTGTCGGCAGATCCTGTTCACCTTCCCGGTCACCTGCGATCAGTTCCTCGCCATCGCCAAGCTGCGCGCCGCCCGCAAGATGTGGGCCCGTATCGCCGAGGCTTGCGGGGCATCGGAGCCGGCGCGGGCGATGCGCCTCGACGCGGTCACCGCGTCGCGCATGTTCAGCAAACGCGATCCTTGGGTGAACATGCTGCGGACGACGGTGGCGTGCTTCGCCGCCGCCGTCGGCGGGGCCGACTCGGTCACCGTACGGCCGTTCGACGCGGCCCTCGGCTTTGGCACCGAGCTCGGCCGGCGGGTCGCGCGCAACACCCAGGTCATCCTCGCCGAGGAGTCCAACGTCGCCAAGGTGATCGATCCGGGTGGCGGCTCCTGGTACGTGGAAAGCCGCACCGACGAACTGGCCACGGCGGCATGGGCGGAGTTTCAGGCGATCGAGAAGGCGGGCGGCATCCTCGCCGCAATCGTGGACGGCAGCATCGCCGAAAAGATCGCCGCCTCCTGGGCACAGCGGGAGGACGCGCTGGCCAAGCGGCGTGATCCGGTGACCGGCGTCAGCGAGTTTCCCAACGTCGTGGAAGCGCCGGTCGACCTGGAGCAGCCGGACCTGTTGGCGATTTGCCGCGCCGCCGCCGACCGGGCGAAGGCCGCCCGCAGCGGTCATGACGCGGGTGTCGTGGAGGCGGTGAAGACGGCAGGCGTCGTCGGCGTGGCGGCGGCTGCGGCGGCGGCTGCGGCGGCCGGTGCGACCTTCGGCGAAATAGCGGGTGCGGTCGCCGGGACGGCGACGACGGTGCCGCCGCTGCCTAAGCACCGGGTCGCCGAGCGGTTCGAGGAGCTGCGCGACGCCGCCGATGCCTATATGGAAAAGACCGGGGCGCGCCCCAGGATCTTCCTCGCCAACCTGGGCGCGGTCGCCCAGCACACCGGTCGGGCCACCTTCGCCAAGAACTTCTTCGAGGTCGCCGGTATCGAAGCCATCGGCAGCGCCGGCTTCACCGATCCGGCCGAGTGCGCCGAGGCGTTCAAGGCCAGCGGCGCCCCGGTCGCCGTTCTGTGTTCCTCGGATTCGGTCTACGAGCAAACGGCGGCGCCGATGGCACAGGCGCTGAAGGCGGCCGGATGCAACTACCTGTTCCTCGCCGGTGCCCCCGGGGACAAGAAAGACCTGTACACGGCGGCCGGCGTTGACGATTTCATTTTCATGGGCGCCGACGTTCTGAAGACCAACCGATCGGTCCTCACCCGCCTGGGAGTGATTTGACCATGGCCGCGTTTCCTGATTTCACCCAAGTTTCGCTGCAGGCCGGCAACCTGCCCCCGGCCGGAAACGGCAACGACTACGCCGCCTGGGCGGAGCGGTTCCGTGCCGAAACGGGTCAGTCGCCCGAGGATGTGATCTGGGAAACACCGGAGCGGATCCCGGTCAAACCCTTCTATTCCGCGGCCGACCTCAAAGGCATCGACCATCTGGATACGATGGCCGGCATTCCGCCGTATCTGCGCGGCCCCTACCCGGCGATGTACGTGACCCAGCCGTGGACCATTCGCCAGTACGCCGGCTTCTCCACCGCCAAGGACTCCAACGCCTTTTATCGCCGCAATCTGGCGGCGGGACAGAAGGGCCTGTCCGTGGCCTTCGATTTGGCTACCCATCGCGGCTATGATTCCGACAATCCGCGGGTAGCGGGCGACGTGGGAATGGCTGGCGTCGCCATCGACTCCATTCTCGACATGCGGCTGCTGTTCGACAGCATTCCGCTCGACCAGATGAGCGTGTCGATGACGATGAACGGTGCGGTGCTGCCGGTTCTGGCGCTCTACATCGTCGCCGCCGAAGAGCAGGGGGTGAAACCCGAGCTGCTTGCGGGGACCATTCAGAACGACATCCTCAAGGAGTTCATGGTCCGCAACACCTACATCTATCCCCCGACGCCTTCGATCAGGATCATTTCGGACATCTTCGCCTTCACTTCGCAGAACATGCCGAAGTTCAACTCCATCTCCATCTCCGGCTACCACATGCAGGAGGCGGGGGCGACCGCCGACCTGGAGATGGGCTACACGCTGGCGGACGGCGTCGAATATGCCCGCTGCGGGCTGAAAGCCGGGCTCAGCATCGACAAGTTTGCGCCACGGCTGTCGTTCTTCTGGGCGATCGGCATGAACTTCTACATGGAAGTGGCGAAGATGCGCGCCGCCCGCCTGCTGTGGGCGCGGCTGATCAAGCAGTTCGACCCGAAGAACAACAAGTCGCTGGCGCTGCGCACCCATTCGCAGACCTCCGGCTGGAGCCTGACCGCGCAGGACGTGTTCAACAACGTGGTGCGGACCTGCGTCGAGGCGATGGCTTCGACGCAGGGCCATACCCAGTCGCTGCACACCAACTCCCTCGACGAAGCGCTGGCGCTGCCCACCGACTTCTCGGCGCGCATTGCCCGCAATACCCAGCTCTTCCTGCAGCAGGAGAGCGGCACCACCAAGGTCATCGATCCGTGGGGCGGTTCCTACTACGTGGAGCGGCTGACCCGCGAGCTGGCGGAGAAGGCGTGGGGCCACATCCAGGAGGTGGAGCAATCGGGCGGCATGACCAAGGCGATCGAGGCCGGCATCCCCAAGCTGCGCATCGAGGAGGCGGCGGCGCGGACCCAGGCGCGCATCGACTCCGGCCGGCAGACCGTCGTCGGCGTCAACAAGTTCCTTCTCACCGAGAAGGAGGACGTCCCGGTCCTCAAGGTCGACAATGCCCAGGTGCGCGCCCAGCAGATCGCCCAGCTGGAACAGCTGCGTAAGGAGCGCGACCCGCAGGAGGTCGAGCAGCGTCTCGAGGCGCTGACCAAGGCCGCCGATAGCGGTGAGGGCAATCTCCTGGCGCTCGCGGTCGCGGCCGCCCGCGCCAAGTGTTCGGTGGGTGAAATCTCGCTTGCCCTGGAGAAGGTCTATGGACGTCACAAGGCGGAGATCAAGGCGATCTCCGGCGTCTATAGCCGCGAGGTCGGGGAGAAGTCCGACGTGGTCAAGACAGTGCACAAGATGGTCGAGACCTTCGAGGCCAACGACGGCCGGCGGCCGCGCATTCTCATCGCCAAGATGGGCCAGGACGGCCACGACCGCGGCCAGAAGGTCATCGCCTCCGCCTTCGCCGATCTGGGCTTCGACGTCGACATCGGCCCGCTGTTCCAGACCCCGGCGGAAGTGGCGCGTCAGGCGGTCGAGAATGACGTGCACGTGGTCGGCGCCAGTTCGCTGGCGGCAGGCCACCTGACGCTGGTGCCGGAGCTGAAGAAGGAACTGGCGGCGCTCGGCCGCGAGGACATCCTCATCGTCGTCGGCGGGGTGATTCCACCGCAGGACTACGAGGCGCTTTACAGCGCCGGCGCCGAAGCGATCTACCCGCCCGGCACGGTCATCAGCCAGGCAGCGATCACCTTGCTGAACGCGCTCAACAAAAAGCTCGGCTATACCAGCGAAGCAGCCTGATCTGATCAGGTACGTCGATCGGAGGGGGAGAGGTTTTCCTCCCCGCCTTCCGGTCGCTAAGGCCCGCAACCGAGGGCCGCGGTGCAGCAAAAGCATGGCGGAGAGAGATTGGCATGGCGGTAGGCATCGAGGGTTTAAGCGCGGTCAGCGAGGAACCGCCGGCGGCATGGGTTGCACAGCCGCGGCGCTCAATGGCGGTTTCCCGTCGCCCCGAAGTCGATGAGCTGGCAAAGGGCGTTCTGGCCGGCGACCGCTCGATGCTCGGTCGCGCCATCACCTTGATCGAAAGTCGCAATCCCGGTCACCAGCGCCTCTCCGCGGAATTGAGCCTCAAGCTGTTCCCCCACTCCGGCAAGGCATTCCGCATCGGCATCACCGGCGTCCCGGGGGTGGGCAAGAGCACCTTCATCGAGTCCTTTGGCTGCAACCTGATCAACGCCGGCAAGCGGGTCGCGGTGCTGGCGGTGGATCCCACCAGCCCGCTCACCGGCGGCAGCATCCTCGGCGACAAGACGCGGATGGCTAATCTCAGCGTCCAGGAGGACGCATTCATCCGCCCGTCGCCGTCGGGCGGTACGCTGGGCGGCGTCACCCGCACCACCCGGCAGACCATCGTCGCCTGTGAGGCGGCCGGTTTCGATGTCATCCTGGTGGAGACGGTCGGGGCCGGACAGTCGGAGGTGGCGGTCTCCGATATGACCGATTTCTTCCTGGTCCTGATGCTGCCGGGCGCCGGCGACGAGCTGCAGGGAATCAAGAAGGGCGTGCTCGAGATGGCCGACATGTTGGTGATCAACAAGGCCGACGCCGACAATGAACGGCGTGCCAGGCAGGCGGTGATCCACTACCGCAACGCCTTGCACATCATGGCCCCGCGTAGCCCCAACTGGGCGCCGCCGGTGCTGATGGCATCGTCTCTCCGTAATATCGGCCTCGACCAGGTCTGGGAGAAGTTGACCGAGTACCGGGTCAAGCTGACCGAGACCGGGGAGTTCCAGGAAAAGCGGCGAAACCAGCGGGTGAAATGGATGTGGTCGTCGCTGCAGGATCGGCTGATGACCGATCTCAAGACCCATCCCCGGGTCACCGAAGCGCTGCCGCAGATCGAGCGCAACCTCCACGACGGCGAGCTGACGGTAACCCTGGCGGTCGAGAAGATCCTGAGCTTGTTCCGGAGCTAGGGCCCGAAACCCACACCCGTTATAGCTCAGCCGGCCTGTTTCGGCCGCAGCACGTGGTGGTGGTCGGCGGCGTAGAGGCGGCTGTCGGCAAAGCCTTCGGCGCCGAACACCCGGCCGACCAGGATCAACGCGGTCCGCGTCCATCCCGCCGTCTTCACCTTGTCGCGGATGTCGGCGAGGGTGCCGCGGAGGAAGGCCTCATCGGGCCAGCCGACCCGGTAGGCGACCACGACCGGACAATCGCTGCCGTAGAGCGGCACCAGCTCCCGGATGACCTTGGCGAGATTGGTGACCGAGAGGTGGATCGCCAGAGTTGCGCCACTGGCGCCGAGCGTCGCCAGGTCCTCCCCCTCGGGCATCGGCGACGAGCGGGTCGCGGTGCGGGTCAAGATCACCGTCTGCGATACCTCGGGCAAGGTCAATTCGGTCGCCAGGGCGGCGGCTGCGGCGGCGTAGGCGGGTACACCCGGCGTCACGTCGTAGGCGATGCCGAGGCTGGCGAGGCGCCGCATCTGTTCGCCGATCGCCCCGTAGAGGGACGGATCACCGGAATGCACCCGCGCCACGCCTTCACCGCTGCCGTCGGCCTCGGCCATAAGGGCGATGATTTCGTCCAGGTGCAGGGGCGCGGTGTCGATGACGCGGGCATCGCTTCGGGCTTCGGCGACGATCGCCGGCGGCACCAGCGACCCGGCATAAAGAACCACCGGGCAGCGGCGGATGAGTTCCAGGCCGCGGACGGTGATCAGGTCCGGGGCGCCCGGACCGGCGCCGATGAAATGCACCGTCATTCGCCGGTCCCCACCGCCGTCAGCTTCGCAGCGTAGCCGCGGGGGGTATAGACCCAGCGCGTCTGACCCAGATCCACCGCGCGGGTGCGCGAACTGCCCACCAGCACCAGCGTCAGCATGTCGACGGCATCGGCTGCCAGATCGGCGAGCGAAATGACGCGGACGGTTTCTTGCTCGCGACCGAGGTTGCGGGCGAGGACGACGGGCGTCGTCGCCGGCCGATGCTGGACGAGGATATCGCGGGCGATCTGCAACTGGTGCCGGCGGCGCGCCGAAACCGGATTGTAGAGGGCGACGACGAAGTCGCCTTCGGCCGCCGCATGCAGCCGGCGCTCGATCTCCGTCCACGGCGTCAGCAGGTCCGAAAGCGAAATGGCGCAGAAGTCGTGGCCGAGCGGCGCGCCGACGCGGGATGCCGCCGCCAGCAGCGCCGATATACCGGGGGCGACGGCGATGGCGGCGCGCTGCCACGCCGCGCGCCGCTCGCGGTCAAGAAGTTCGAACACCAGCGTCGCCAGGCCATAGACGCCGGCATCACCGGAACCGACCAGGGCGACACGATTGCCGGCGGCGGCGAGATCGAGGGCGAGGCGGGCGCGCGCTTCTTCTTCCGTCATCGGCGGCGCGTGCAATCGCTTGCCGGCAATGAGGTCGGCGATCAGGTCGAGGTAAAGCTTGTAGCCGACGATGTCGGTGGCCTCCGCCAGCACCCGCGTCGCCTCGGGTGTGCGCCAATCTGCGCGCCCCGGGCCGATGCCGACGATGGTGAGCGAGCCGCGGGCGCGACCGCGGGCGAGCGGATCGATCCCCTGGGCGGCCCTGGCCACCGCGCAGGTGGCGCGGGGCGAACGCTGCTTGGCGACGATCAGCGCCGCATCGATGCCGGCGGCGGCCAGCGCCGCACCTTCGGCGACGCCGTGGCAGCCCACCTCCCGAAAGACCACGTCCGACGGGGTGGCGAGCCGAGACGCCTCTGCCTCCAGTTCGGCGGCGTTGAAAAAGCGCACCGGCACGCCCAGGGCAGTGGCAGCCGCCAGCACCGCGTCCTCGTCCATCTTCAGGTCGAGCGAGGCAAGGCAGGCGACGGCGCCCGGGGCAAGGTTGTTATCCGCCAGTGTGCGTTCAATCAAAGCCAGGAGCTCTCCGGGATCGGCGCCGCGCTCGCAACCGACACCGACCGCCAGCACCGGCGGATGCAGGACCAAAGTCGCGGCGTCGGCCGAAGTGGCCGGCCGGTCGGTGACCAGCAGTGCTTGCGCGCCCACGTCGGCAAAGGCGGTTCCGGATCGGGTCAGCCAGGACGCGTCGCCCGCTTCCACCGCGAGCCCCACCGGCTCACCTGCCAGCAGCGCCCGGGCCACCGCCTTCGCCGCGTCAGGGTTGGCGACGTGCCAGCCCGGCGGCGGATCATCGAGGGCGAGACCGAGGCTGACGTCGCCGGCGGTGGTGATGGCGGCGGCGGCGCCGATGGCCGCGGCGACGGCACCGGCGAGGCGATTGGCGCCGTGGTGCCCGCCGAGGAGAGGGACGACGGCGCCGCCGTTCTCGGCGACGGCGACCAACGGCGGTTCGGTCCGCTTGTTGGCAAGCAGAGGAGCGACCGCCCGGATCAGGATGCCGGCGGCAGCGATGCCGACGATGGGGGTGCCGGCGGCGAAGAGTTGGCGCAGGTGTGCCATGGTATCGGCGAAGGGGACGTCGCCGCCGTCGGTGCGGCCGATCAGACCGTGCGCCACGCTGCCGGGCAGGTGTGATTGCAGGCGCCGGGCAAGATTGCAGCCGGCAGCGGACAGGGCGACGATCGCCGCCCCGAGCGGAAGATGAGGTGCAAGGCCGGGCTTCTCCCTTGCCGGTCGGGCTGCGGGCGAGGAAAGGCGGCTGCCACGGACGAGGATCATCGAAAAGTAGGGTGCGGTCGCGTCCACCACGTCGGCGAGCGGCAGCACCCGCTGGTCGGCGAAGGTTGCCCGGGCAATGTAGACGGCGTCGGCTTCGCGGCCGAGGCGGGCGACGATCCGCCTGACCTTTCCGAGATGGCGGCCCACCTTCATGATCGCCGCGGCATCGGTGGAGGCGAGATATGCTTCCAACTCCGTCTCGCCCAAGGTTGCCGGCAGCACCGTCAACACCTCGTTACGTTCACAGAGGGGCCGCCCCGCGACGGCGGCGACCGCGGCGAGCGAGGAGACGCCGGGAACGACGACCGTCGGGTGGCGCCCGGCCAGGCGGTCGTATAGGTACATGAACGAGCCGTAGAGAAACGGATCGCCCTCGCACAGCACCGCCACCTCGCGACCTGCCGCCAGATGGTTGCCGAGAATGGCGGCATAGCGGTCATAGACCTCCTGCGCCGGGAAGCGCTCCACCGTCATCGGGGTAGCAATGGCGATTTCGGTGCGGCCGGCCGGAACGTGGGGATCGGCGATGCGGCGGACCAGGCTCTCGCCGCCTTCCGGTGCCGGATAGGCGATCACCGGCACCCGGGCGAGGATATCCCTCGCCTTGAGGGTGATCAGGTCGGGATCGCCGGGGCCGATGCCGAGGCCGTATAGGGTGGCGCCGCTCATGGCTTGATCGTCGTCAACTGGGTCACCTCCATCGCCGCGCGAAAGGCGGTCAACCGGCCGACCGCACCGGCCCGGGCAACGCTGAGGCGGACCAGATCGCCGCCGTGGGCGGTGTAGAAGGCCGTGAGGCAGGCGGCGCCCTCCAAGGTGACCGCGTGGGCGACCAACCGACCTCCCGCAGGCAGCACGTTCCAGCACCCCTCAAGCACGCCGGGTTGCGACACCCCGCCGCCGAGGAAAATGGAGGACGGCCGCGGATCCAGCGAAGAGAGGGCCCCCGGCGCCGAGCCCTGGACGATCTGAAGCTGCGGCACGCCCAGCGCGATGGCGTTGCGGGCGATCGTCGCGCAGCGATCGGGGTGCGGCTCGATGGCGATGGCGCGGGCTTCACCCCCGGTGGCGAGGCGGTAGCAGGGGGCGGCACGCAGCCACTCGATGGCGATCGAGCCAGCGCCGGCGCCCACATCCCACAGTGTCTGCCCCGGCAGCGGCGCCAGCGCGGCGATGGCGGCGGCACGCACTTCGCGCTTGGTCATCTTGCCGTCGTGGACAAAGGCGTCGTCCGGCAGCCCCGGCACCGGCGACCAGATGCGCGCCCCCGGCCCGGCCACACAATGGATGGCGAGGATGTTGAGGTCGGCGGCGCGCGGGTGCGGCCAGGTTTCGGCGATGCCGTCGCGGCGGTTCTCGCCGGGGCCGCCCAGGTGCTCGAGGACGGTAACGTGGCTCGGCCCGAAGCCGCGCTCGGTGAGCAGGGCAGCCGCCGCTGCCGGGGTGTCTCCGCCGCGGCTGAGGACCAGGAGGCGGGCATCCGGCTGGATGTACCGATTGAGCATGGCGAGCGGACGGCTGTGGGCGGTCAGCGTCTCCACGTCGGCCAGCGGCCAGCCGAGCCGGGCGGCGGCCAGGCTGAAGGCGCCGGGATGGGGCAGCACCATCATTTCCTCGCCGGGAAGACGGCGGGCGAGATTGGCTCCGGCCCCGAACCACATGGGATCGCCGGTGGTCAGGACGACGACGCGGCGACCACGAAATCCGACGATCTGGGCGATGACGCTGCCGATGCCGCAGCGCCAGGTGAGCCGTTCGGCGTTGGTTTCGGCCACCATTCGCTGATGGCGGTCGCCGCCGACGATCACCTCGGCGGTGGCGATCAATGTGCGCGCTGACGGACTCAACCCGGCCAAGCCATCGTCGCCGATACCGATCACGGTCAGCCAGGGCGTCGCCTTCTCGCCTCCGTCCATCATGCCGCCAATCCGGCGAGCGCATTGACGGCGGCGGCGGCGAAGGCACTTCCGCCCCGCCGTCCCTCTAGCGCGATGTAAGGGACGCCGGCGGGGTGCCGGATCAGCGCCTGCTTGGATTCCGCGGCGCCGACGAAGCCCACGGGAAATCCCAAGATAACGGCGGGATGCGGCGCACCGGCGTCGATCAGTTCCAGGAGGCGGAACAGGGCCGTCGGCGCATTGCCGATGGCGACAACGGCACCCCCGAGCCACGGAAGCCAGGCATCGACCGCCGCCGCCGATCGGGTCGTCCGCTGCAGCTTGGCGCGCTCCAGAATGCCGCTGTCGTTGAGCGTGCAGCGGATGGCGTTATCCGCCGGCAACAGTCGACGGATGATCCCGGCGGCGACCATTTCCGTGTCGACGAGGATCGGCGCGCCACCGGCGAGTGCGTCGCGGCCGGCGGTCGCGGCGCCGTCACTCCACCGCATGGCGGTGACGATGCCGGTATCGCCCGCGGCGTGGATCAAGCGTACGGCAACGGCTTCCAGGTCGGCCGCAAGCCGCGAGAGATCGGCCTCCTCACGAATGATCGCGAACGAACGGCGGTAGATTTCGTCGGGATCGCGGATGAAGTCGTACTTCCCCGGCGCTGCGGTCGCGGTCGCCTCGACCGGGCCGACGCCGATCCCGAGAATCCAGCCCTCTTCCGCCTCGATGCATCGACGCTTGTCGGCGGTCAGACCGGTGGGGCCGGCGAACAAACGGGCGAGCCGCCCCTCCCCGTCGAGCCGAGCGAAATGGCGGGCGAGCCTGCGCACCTGACGCAGGTCCTTGACCCCGCCCTCGCTTGCATCGTCCGCCAGCATCGACGGGTAGACCTCGGCCAGCATGACCCGCCAGTCGTCGTCGGCGTCCGGGCGCTCCAGCGTCCGTAACCCCGTTTCGAATGGCCACACCCGCACCCGGCCTTCGAGCCACGGATGGCGGCGCAGCCGTTCGAGCTGGGGGATACCGAGAAGAGTCTGGCTGCCGACGCTGCCAGCGCCGAACAGCTGCCACACCGACTTTGGGCCCGGTCCGGCCCGATCGGTGCGGCGGAACGAGGAAAGTGCTTCCGGATCGGAGCCATGTGGTTTTGTCGGGGTGAGCGTCGAATGGACGGCAGCCTCCGGACAACCCCAGAACGGTGCGGCTTCGCCGGAAATGCGGCGATTGAGGTCGGCAGCCACCGCAAAGCGATTGTTGGCGTTCGTTGGGTCGTCCTTGATCGTCGCGTCGAACTCCTGCCACACCGCTCGCCAGTCGGCGCGCGCGTATCGCAGGTGGGCGGCGAAGCCGGCGGGATAGCCGAAGGCGAAATCGAAGCCGGCGAGGACCACCCGATCCCGGGCGATCAGATCGCTCAAGCGATCGGTGATGAGCGCCATCGCTTCGGCGCGGGTGGGCGGATTCCACCACTGCTCGGAGACGTGGGCGCAGCCGTCATCCTCGCGAAGGCAGACCCAGACGCTGTCGGCGCCCGTCCGCGGATGCGACGCTGCACTCCAGTCGACCATCATGTAGGCGTCGAAGATCCGTTCGGTCATTGAGGAGGCGCGGGCGCTGGCGATTCAGGCGCTGGTCTTGTTGGCAGCGGTACCGGCGCCGCCATGCTCATGGACGTGCCCATGTCCCCCGTCGTGGCCATGATGGTGCTCGTGATCATGGTCATGGTGATGGTGGTGGCCATGATCGTGGGGATGGTCATGGTCATGCCCGTGATCGCCATCGGTGCCGATCCCGCGCACATGGTAATGGTGGCCGACCTGCGGGGCGCCCTGCGCCGCTTCGAATCCTAAGATCTGTTCGCGGTACTTGCAGAGCAGGCAGTTCATCAGATTGGTGCCGCTCAGCGTTTCCTCCACCCGGTCGACGAAGGTATCGATGACCAGCGGGTGGTCTTTCAGATACTCGGCCTTGATGATCTCCACCTCGGGGTGGACCGCCTGGCATTCATCGGCCTGCCGATAGATGCGCTCGACGAGGATGCCGGTGAACAAGAAGTACGGAAAGACGATGATCCGCCGGTAGCCGAGCTTGACCGCGTGGCGAAGACCGACGTCGACCAGCGGGTAGGCGACCCCGGAATAGCAAACCTCGGTCCAGCCGAAGCCCATCCCCTCCCACAACATCCGCGCCACCTTCGAGACATTGGAGTTGGCGTCGGAGTCGTTGGTTCCCCGTCCCACCACCATCAACAGCGTCTCCTTGCGGTCGACGGTGGTGGCGGCAGCCGCCTCGGCGGCGGCGATGCGGGCCGCGGCCGCCCGCAGCAGGCGACTGTCGACGGCCAGTTCACGCCCGAACGACACCTGAATGCCGGGGTTCTCGGCGGCGAAGGCATTGATCTCCGACGGCAGATCGTTCTTGACGTGGCCCGCGGCGAACAGCATGCCGGGCAGACAGACGATGCGACGAATGCCGCGCCCTTTGAGGGCCTCCAGCCCGGTACGAATGACCGGCCGGGCAAACTCAAGAAATCCGCTTTCCACATCGAACTGCGGCATACGATGGCGCAGATGCCGGGCGAGCAGATGAAATTCTTCAACAGCGCTGATGGAGCGGCTGCCGTGGCCGCAGATCATCAGTCCGGTGGTGTCGGTCATGCGCTTGGTCCCTTGCCTCCGAGCGTCGGGGAGCGGCCCGCTCCCTGGTAGCGACCGCCCGGCTGGTCATGGCCTCCGGCCGGGCCCGATCGGGCCGATCATAGGCGCTGGCCGGCGGGAAGTCAGCGTTGACGACGCACGGGCGCAGGCAATTGCCGGCCACCGGCAGCCGATCCACGCTTGGCCGGGCCGTCTATTGACGTTGAACGGGCGTCTATCGAAACTGCGCGCATGTTCACCTTCGGCGCGCCGGCGGTCGACCCGCTCGTATTGCTGCTGGCCGCGCTAGCCCTGGAAGCGGCTTTCGGCGAGGCACGGGGCCCGTTCGCCCGCGTGCCACACCCGGTCAGGCTGATCGGCGCGCTGATCGGCCTTTGCGACCGAAAACTCAACGATCGCAGGGTTTCGGCCCGCGCCCGGTGCCGCCGAGGGGTGTTGACCCTGGCCATCGTCGCCACCGCCGCTGCCGTCGTTGGCACCATTGTCATGGTGCTGGCGCGGTCGCTGCCGTGCGGTTGGGTCCTTGAGCTGCTCCTGGTGGTCTCCTTGCTCGCCCAGCGCAGTCTCTACCGCCATGTTCGCGCGGTCGCCGTCGGCCTCGGCCAGAGCCTCGACGCGGGGAGAGCGGCGGTGGCCCATATCGTCGGCCGCGACGTGAGCCGTCTCGATCGCGCCGGGGTCGCCCGCGCCGCCATCGAATCGTGTGCGGAGAATTTTTCCGACGCCGTCGTCGCCCCGGTCTTTTGGTACGTCCTGCTCGGTCTGCCCGGCCTTCTCGTGTACAAGGCGGTCAACACCCTCGACAGCATGATCGGCCATCGCTCGCCCAAATACCTCGCTTTCGGTATGGCGTCGGCGCGCCTGGACGACGTCCTCAATCTGATTCCCGCCCGTCTCGCCGGACTTTACATCGCCGTCGCCGCCGCCGCCGATGCGGATGCCGAGTCCGGCCGCGCCTGGCGGACAATGCGCAAGGATGCGAAAAAGCACCGTTCGCCCAACGCCGGCTGGCCGGAGGCGGCCATGGCCGGCGCGCTCGGTCTGGCCCTGGCCGGTCCGAGGAAATACCACATGGTCACCATCGACGATCCCTGGCTCGGCGACGGCAGTCCTACCGAGGCGGCGGCGGCGGACATTTGGCACGCCCTCGACCTGTTCCGGCTCGCCTGCGTGGTCAATGCGCTCGTCGTTGCGCTCCTCATCGTCATCCGCATCAGCCTAACCTGAAAGAGGTCGCCATGAGCGAGTTCACCCTGGTCATCGGCACCAAGAGCTTCTCATCCTGGTCGCTACGCCCCTGGCTGGCGATGAAAATGGCCGGGGTGAATTTCGAAGAGATCGTCATCCCGCTCCGTCGACCGGAAACGGCGGCGGCGATTGCCCGCCACTCGCCCGGCGGCAAGGTGCCGGTGCTGAAGCATGGGACGCGGGTGATCTGGGAGTCCATCGCCATCCTCGAATACCTGGCGGAGATGCTTCCCAACGAGCGCCTGTGGCCGGTCGACGTGGCCGCCCGCGCCCAAGCGAGATGCATCTCCGCAGAGATGCACGCCGGCTTTCAGGCGCTGCGGACGAACATGTCGATGGATCTTCGCGCTTCCGCGCCCGGCCAAGGTATGACCCCGGAGGTGGCCCAGGACATCGCCCGCATCACCCACATCTGGCGCGAATGCCGTGAGCGTTTCGGCGCCGAGGGGCCATTCCTGTTCGGACGCTTTTGCAATGCCGACGCCATGTGGGCGCCGGTCGTTACGCGCTTCGAGACCTACGGCGTCGAACTGGACGATGTCTGCCGAGCCTATTGCCGGACCATTCTCGACCTGGTCCCGATGCGGGAGTGGTACGCGGCGGCCCGGGCGGAACCGGTGTAAGGCCGCTTAGGTCCGACCCGGGAGCAGGGCGGTTGGCACCGAGGCGGCAGCCAGGAGGCGATCGAGATCGACGTGGGCGGCCAGGTGGTCGGCCAGCGCATCGAGCGTGTCCTCCACCCGGCGTTCGTAAGCCAGGTCGGAGGTGCGATCGCATCCACTGATATGGGCGAGGTACGCACTGCGAAAACCGTCGGCGGCGAACAGGCCATGCAGGTAACAGCCCATGATGCGACCATCGGCGGAGATGGCCCCGTCGCTTCGACCTCCGATGTCTATCATTGGTCGAATAAGACCGGCTCCCCAGGTGGTGCCGACGTGCATCTCATAGCCGACCACCGTTTCGCCGGTGGAGAGGTCCCGGCCGGAGGCGGCCACCAGCGTCTTGTCACCGGCGAGGACCGTTTCGACATCAAGGAGGCCGAGACCCGCCGCCGCCGCGGGTGGTCCCTCCAGCCCATCGGGGTCGCCGATGTGCCGGCCCAGCATCTGATAGCCGCCACAGAGCCCGAGGACGTGTCCACCGCGCCGCACATGGGCGAAAATGTCGGTATCCCAGCCGGTTTCGCGAAGGGCGGCGAGATCGGCAAGGGTTGCTTTCGATCCAGGCAACACAACCAGGTCGGTATCGTCCGGCACCGCTTCGCCGGCGGCAAGGAAGCGCACCGCCACGTCCGGCTCGGCGATCAGGGGATCGAGATCGTCGAAGTTGGCGATCCGCGGCAGGCGCAGCACCACCACCCGGATCGGCCGATCGCCGGGGCGAGGGGAACCGGCATCGAGGGCCACTGCATCCTCCGCCGGCAGCCGCGCCGCCGCCGCGAACCAGGGAACGACGCCAAATGCCTGCCAGCCTGTATGCCTGCCGATGACGGCGAGGCCGCCATCGAACAGCGACGGGTCACCGCGGAACTTGTTGATCACATAGCCGCGCACGCGCGACCGTTCTTCCTCGTCCAGCAGCATCCAGGTACCGACCAGGCTGGCGATAACGCCGCCGCGGTCGATGTCTCCGATCAGAACGACGGGCACGCCTGCGGCGCGGGCAAAGCCCATGTTGGCGATGTCGCCGGCGCGCAGGTTCACCTCGGCGGCGCTGCCGGCGCCTTCGATCAGCACCACTTCCGCCGCCTCCGCGATCCGGCGGAAGCTGTCGAGGACGGGGGGCATGAGGGCCGGTTTGAGCCCCTGGTATTCGCGCGCCTTGGCGTTGCCGAGGACGCGACCTTGCACGACCACCTGGGCGCCGATCTCGCTCTGCGGCTTCAGCAGCACCGGGTTCATGTGGACGCTGGGCGGAATGCCGCAGGCGCGGGCCTGCAACGCCTGTGCCCGCCCGATCTCGCCGCCGTCGGGGGTAACGGCGGCGTTGTTGGACATGTTCTGCGGCTTGAACGGCGAGACCCGCAGGCCGCGACGGAGAAGGGCCCGCCCCAGCCCGGCGACGATCAGCGATTTGCCGACGTCGGAGCCGGTGCCCTGGAACATCAGTGCCCGGGCGAGCGCCACCGCGACGAAGCCGGTCAGCGAACCTGGAGCGCTTCCCGCAAGCCGGACGCTCCCGGATTGGACCCTTTACCGTCGATCACCACGTCACGGACGGTCAGGAACTCGCCGTAGTACGCCTCGGTCCAGTCATTCTTGGCGCTGATGCCTGCACCGGATAACGACGCCCCGGCAAAAATACCGTCGCCCTTGGTGAAGCCGACGACGCTCGCCCCCTTGAAGGTCGTGGACGAGACATTGCCGGCGCTCAGCTCACCGAAGGTGGCCTGAGTGTCGAGGCCGATCTGACCCGGCGAACTGATCACCGCCTCGACGGCGCGATCGGTCATCAGGAGAAGCACGTACTGGGTCGATTGGACGCCGAGTTGCAGACCCAGGCTGGCGCCGCCGATGCTGAGGAAGGCAGGATAGCCCCACTCTCCGGTCGACGTACGGGCCAGCATCACCCCGGAGCCGCCCTGACCGCCGATGCCGGCGCCGGCCTGAAAGACATCCGGAAAGATGATCACGCCGCGGGCTTCCTTGAGTGCCGCCAGGAACAGCGCCGTCGAATCCTTCGACCTGGTCTTGAAGTAGTCGATGGTGATCTTCGATTGGTCGACGAGCGCCTGCGCCTGGACGTCGCGCGGCGGTGCCGTCTGGCAAGCGGCGAGACCGATGATGGCGAAACAAACCGAGAAAGTCAGGAACAAACGACGATTCACGAGGCGATCCTCCTTGCCAGCGAGGCAATCACCGCTAGGGATGCGAGGCAAGCCTCAAAATTCAACCCCCACCTGAGCCTTGATGCCGGCGCGGAAGGGATGCTTGATCTCGGTCATCTCGGTGACCAGGTCGGCGATTTCCATCAATTCCGGCTTGGCGTTACGGCCGGTGACGACGACGTGGAGCGGCTCCGGCTTCGCCCGCAGCGTCGCGATAACCTCATCCAGGGGCAGGTAGTCGTAGCGGAGCACGATGTTTAGTTCGTCCAGGATCACCATCTGAAACGTCGAATCGGCGATCATCTGTTTCGCCGTATCCCACGCCCGACGCGCCGCGGCCCGGTCCCGGGCCAGATCCTGGGTGTCCCAGGTGAACCCCTCGCCCATCGCCTTGGTCACGCACAGGTCGGGAAACCGGGCGAGAACCTCCCGTTCACCGGTTTCCCACACCCCCTTGACGAACTGGACGATGCCGACCCTCATGCCGTGGCCGATCGCCCGCATGGCGAGGCCCATCGCCGCCGTGGTCTTGCCCTTGCCCTTGCCGGTGTGGACGATGATCAAGCCGCGCTCGATCGTCTTCGTCGCCAGGATCTTGGCCCGCGCCGCCTGCTTCTTCGCCATCTTCTCGGCATGGCGACGAATTTGTTCCTCGTCCGGTTCCGTGATTGCCACAAACGCCTCCTCTTCGCGTCACGACGAATATGCTCGGCCGTTGCTGTCGTGCAAGGTGCCGCCCCATTGCAGGTAGGGTACGGGAAACGGGGCAAAGCGCAAACCTGTCTGCCGCCGCCGAGGGGGAGTTGACGCTCATTCCACGCGGGCAACCATTGCGCCCCGTTCGTGCGCGCTTAGGCGGGAAGGACGGGGACCGGGTAGCGCGCGAAGATGACGTCGGCGGTAACCAGGGTGAGGCGCTCGGCGATCGCCTGGGCAATGAGAATGCGATCGAACGGATCGCTATGGACGGCAGGAAGGTGGCCGACACCGAGCGCATGCTCGATAGAAATCGGCAGCGGGGTGAAGTCGTTTTCGGTCAGCGCCGCCGGTACGACCTCCGCCGGCGGACCAGGCAGCTCCAACCGCCCCAGCGCCGCCTTGATGACCACCTCCCAGGCTGACGCCGCGCTCACCCAAACCCGGCTGCGCGCATCGGCGATGGCACCGCGGGCTTGGTCGCCAAGCCGGGTGTCGTCACTCAGCCACCACAGCAGAACATGGGTGTCCAGCAGCAGGTTCATTCGTCGAGGCCAAAACCGACCGCCAGACCCGGCGGCAGCGGGGCATCGAAGTCGGCCCCGATCCGGACCTGGCCTCGCCAGTGCCCCGGGCGGCGGGGTTGCGCCGGGTTTGCCATCGGCAGCAATCGCGCGACCGGCCTGCCGTTTCGGGCGATGATGACCTCGGTTCCAGCGGCCACGTCCTCGATCAGCCGCGACAAATGGGTTTTCGCCTCATGGATGTTGACCGTCTTCATGATGGTTCCCAACTTAGCTTAGTCCGACTAAGTCTAGTTCTGTCGTTGATGAAGGACAAGCGGTGCCGGGGTGCGTTCAGGGTGCATTCTCACTCAGCGGCGGCCCGCGATAGCCGTTGGAGCATTGGGCCGGCGCTGTTGATGCCGGGTTGCCAGAGGCCGCGGTCCTGGGCTTCCAGCAGGCGCTGGCTCATCTCCTTCAGGGCCGCCGGGTTATTGTCGGCGAGGAAGGAACGCACCGTCTCGTCGTCGATGTAGGCGCGGTAGACGGCGTCGAAATGATGGTCTCGGACGCAACGGGCGGTGGCGGCGAAGGCGAACAGGTAATCGACCGTCGCCGCCATTTCGGCGGCACCCTTGTAGCCGTGGCGCATGACGCCCTGGATCCATTTGGGATTGACCACGCGGGCGCGGACGACGCGGGCGACTTCCTCTTCCAGGGTGCGGATCACCGGACGCTCGGGCAGGGCATGGTCGGTATGGAAGACCGTTGGCTGAGCGCCGGACAAAACCCGGACCGCCGCGGTCATCCCGCCCTCGAACTGGTAGTAGTCATCGGAATCGAGAATGTCGTGCTCGCGGTTGTCCTGGTTCTGCACGACGGCGTCGATGTCCTTCAGACGATCCTCGAAGGTCCCATGTGCGGCACGGCCTTTCAGTCCGCCACCGTAAACGTAGCCTCCCCAGGCGATGTAGGCGCGGGCGAGATCGGCGTCCGTCTCCCAGCCCCGCTCGTCGATGAGCGCCTGCAGGCCGGCGCCGTAGGCTCCCGGCTTCGAGCCGAACACCCGCGCCGCCGCCAGCCGCTCCGCGTCGTCCGGAAGGGAGCCGGCAGCGAGCAGGTGTGCACGGTCGGCCCGGACGCGGGCGGCGAGCGGATTGTCGCCGTCGGCCTCCTCCAGGGCGGCCACCGCGCGCACCGCCGCATCGAACAGCTCCACCACGTTGGCGAAGGCATCGCGGAAGAATCCGGATATGCGCAAGGTGACATCGACGCGCGGCCGGTCGAGCAGGGAGAGCGGCAGCACCTCGAAGCCGTTCACCCGCCGTGACGCGCCTTCCCAGGTGGGCCGCACGCCCAGGAGGGCCAGAGCCTGGGCGATGTCATCGCCACCGGTGCGCATATTGCTGGTTCCCCAGCAGCTGATTGCCATCCGTCGCGGCCAGGTCCCGTGCTCCTGGGCATATCGTTCCGTCAGCAGTTGCGCCGACCTGTTGCCGAGAACCCAGGCCGCCGGCGTCGGCACCGTGCGGGTATCGACCGAGTAGAAGTTGCGCCCGGTCGGCAGCACGTCGGGGCGGCCCCGGGTCGGAGCCCCGGAGGGTCCGGGAGCGACGAAGCGCCCGGCGAGACCGGCGAGCAGCCCCGCTATTTCCCGTTCACCGCATGCGACGACGGCGGGCCGGAGGGCTTCGTCGACGCCGGCGAGCACCGCGGTCGTGTTCGTCCACGACGGATCGACCGGGCGCGCTCCGGCGACGAGATCTGCCGCCAGCATCTCCAGGCGTTCGACCGTGTCACCGGTGATGCGCCAGGGCGACGCGCCATCCGCCGCCAGCACCGCGGGCCGGGGGCCGGTCCAGGGCAGCGCCGGATCGCAGGAGAGCGGATCGAAGCCGAGGCCGAGATCGTCGGCGAGCGCTCGGATCAGCGATTGGTCGCGTACCGCCGCCCCGCGCGGGGTTCTGGCGAGGGCGACGAGGAGATCGGTGAGCTGACGGTCCTGCGGTGCGCGGCCGAAAATGTGCAGGCCATCGCGGATCTGCATTTCCTTGAGCTCGCAGAGGTGGCGATCCAGCTTGACCAGCGCGTCCTCGCTGCGGTCGTCGGCGGCGATGCCGCAATCCAGATCAAGACCGCTTGTCCGGCAAAGCAGCACGATGTCTTCGCTGAGCAGCTTCAACCGCCGGGGATCGACGCCGGCGGCGTCGTAGTATTCGTCCACCAGCCGCTCCAGCTCAGCCAGCGCCCCATAGGTCTCGGCACGAGTGAGAGGGGGTGTCAGATGGTCAATGACGACGGCGGCGGCGCGCCGTTTCGCCTGGGTGCCCTCGCCCGGATCGTTGACGATGAACGGGTAGAGGTTGGGCAGCGGCCCGAGTGCCACCTCGGGGAAGCAGCCGGCGGAAAGGGCCACCGCTTTGCCCGGCAGCCATTCCAGGTTGCCGTGCTTGCCCATGTGGACGACGGCATGGGCCCCGAACGTCTCGCGCAACCAAAGGTAGGTGGCCAGGTAGTGATGAGGCGGCGGCAGGTCGGGATCGTGGTAGCTCTGAAGCGGGTCGATATTGTAGCCCCTGGCCGGCTGGACCAGCACGGTGACATTGCCGAAACGGACGGCGGGGACGACGAACCGGCCGCAGTCGAGCCGCCCCGGCCGATAGTAGGGATCACGTTCGGCGATCCCCCAGCGCCCGGCAATGGTCTGGCGCTGGGCCTCCGGTAGCGAGGCAAAGAAGATGGTGTAGTCGGCGAAGGAAAGCGTCTCGGCCTCGACCCGGTCGCCGAGGGCGACAAGATCGTTGGTCGGGCCGACGGTGAGGCGGCGCATCAGCGCGTTGCCGTCTTTCGGAATAGTGCCGACGTCATACCCGGCCTTCGCCAGGGCCTGCAGGACGACGACGACGCTCGCCGGCGTATCGAGGCCGACGCCGTTGCCGAGGCGGCCGTCCCGGTTCGGATAGTTGGCGAGGACGATGGCGATCCGGCGTGCGGACGCCGGCGTCCGTCGCAGCCGTGCCCACGCAGCGGCGAGACCGGCGGCGAAGTCGACGCGATCGGCCACCGGCTCGTACGCCGTAATATCCGTTTGGGTCGCCGCATCCCGGCGCACCAGCCCCTTGAACGAGACGGCACGGCCGACGATCCGACCGTCGACCTCGGGCAGAGCCACGTTCATGGTGATGTCGCGGCTGGCCAGACCCTGGGTGCCTTCCCGCCATGTGGCCTCGTCGCTGCCGGCAAAGATGACCTGGATGACCGGACAATCGGTGGCCGCCAAAGGCCCGTCGCTTTGGTGCGCTTCCCCCGGCGCGTTGAGCGAGAAGCCGGTGGCGTTCAAGATCACGTCCGGTGGGTTGGCGTCGAACGCGTGGATGACGGTCGCCGCGGCGACCGGGTCCCTCAGGCTGGTGACGAAGACGGGCAGGGTGTTCAACCCGGCCGCGGCGAGGGCCGCGATCAGGGCATCGACCGGCTTCAGGTTGCCCGACTGCACCAGCGCCCGATAAAAGAGCAACCCCGCGACCGGCGCTCCCTCCCGCCAAGTCCGACGCACGTCCTCCAGATCGGCGGTCGTTGATCCGGGCCAGTACAAGCCGGCGCGCAACAGCGGCCGCGGTTCCTGCCACTGCGCATCGCGGCCGATGAGGGTGGCGGCGTAGGCAAGGAAATCCCGGGCGTTGGCGAGGCCGCCGTGAACCAGGTATTGCCATAGCCGGTGCGCCGCCTCGGCCGATAGCGTCGACAACTGGGCGAGTTCGGCATCCGGCTGATCGTCGCCGGGGACAAGGGCGAGGCCGATCCCCCGCTCGCGGGCGAGCCGGACCACCTCGTCGACCCCGTAGGCCCAATAGCCGCGGCCACCCAGAAGGCGGACGACGATGAGCCGAGCGTGGGCCAGCGTCTTCTCCACGTAGAGATCGATTGACAGCGGATGGGTGAGTTGCAGCAGGCTGGCCAGCCGTACGCTCGGGAAGGGCTCCGGATCAAAATGCCCCCGTGCGGCGGCGAGGCAGGCGATTTCCGTATCCGCCGCCGACAGCACGACGATGTCGCCCGGCGGTTGGGCGAGGTCGACGGCGGCACCCTCGACGACGCGTCCGGGTTGGGCGGCGAGCAGATGCATCAGCCGACGAGCTCGCGGGCGACGGCGGCGGCGTCGAAGCCCTTCAGGCCGATGACGACGAGTTCGCTGCGACGGGTTTCGTCCGCACCCCAGTCGCGGTCGTAGTATCGCTCGATACGCTTGCCGACCGCCTGGACCACGTGTCGGCGCGGCTTGTCGGCGACGTCGAGGAAGCCCTTGACGCGCAGCACGTCGTGTTCACGGGCGATGCGGCGGATGCGGCGCTCGATCTCGGCCGGGTCGCCGATGCTGCCGAAGGCGGCGACAAAGCTTTCGAATTCGTCGTGATCGTGGTCGTCGTCGGGGTCGTCGTGATGGCAGCGCCGCTGGGCGATGGCGTCTTCGGCGGCAGCGGCAAGCCCCAGTGCCGCCCGCGGGTCGAGCTCTCCTTTGGTCGTCGCCACTACCTTGACTCCCTCGGCCGCCCCCTGCAGCAGCGTAGCGCGCAGTTCGGCCAGCGTCACATCGTCGATCAGGTCGGTCTTGTTGAGGACGACGAGATCGGCACAGGCGAGCTGGTCTTGGAACAGCTCGGCCAGCGGCGAGTCATGATCGACCGGGCCGTTGGCCGCCATTTCTTCCGTTAGGCGTGCCGGATCGTCGGCGAAACGGCCATCGGCGAACGCCGGCGCATCGACGACGGTGATTACCCCGTCGACGGTCAGGCGCGCCTTTATCTCCGGCCAGTTGAACGCATGGACGAGAGGCTTCGGCAGGGCGAGGCCGGACGTCTCGATAACGATATGATCCGGCATCGGATCGCGGGCGAGGAGGCGCTCCATGGTCGGCAGGAATTCGTCGGCGACGGTGCAGCAGATGCAGCCATTGGCCAGCTCGACGATGTCCTCGTCGCGGCAGCCGGCGTCGCCGCAGCCGAGCAACAGATCGCGATCGATGCCCCGGTCGCCGAATTCGTTGATGAGAATGGCGAGACGGGCGCCGCCGGATTGGGCGATGAGGTGACGGATCAACGAGGTCTTGCCGGCGCCTAGAAATCCGGTGACGACGGTCGCGGGAATTCTCATCTGGGAGGATCCTTGAGCACGAGGGGAAGGCCGGCGGCGACGAAGACGACGCGGTCGGCGGCGGCGGCAACCGCTTGATTGAGGCGGCCGGCGGCGTCGCGGAAATCGCGACCCAGCGGTGTGGCGGGGACGAGGCCGAGGCCGACCTCGTTGGCGACGAGGACGACGGGACCGGCAAGTGCCTTAAGGCGCGCGGTGAGCGTCGCCGTTTCCGCCTCGATGTCGCGGTCGGCCCCCATAAGGTTGGCGAGCCAGAGGGTCAAGCAGTCCACCAGCAGCGGCCGGTCCCGCCGGGCGTGGCGGTCGAGGGCCGCACTCAGCTCCAGCGGTTCTTCGACCGTGGTCCAGTTCGCCGGGCGGCGCTGGCGATGGTGGCGGATGCGCCGGCTCATCTCGGCATCGCCGGCCTCGGCGGTGGCCACATAGGTGGCGGCGCGGTCTCCGCCGATCAGCGCCTCCGCGTATGCGCTCTTGCCCGAGCGCGCACCGCCGAGGACGAGGGTGACCAAAGGCAGTGGCGCAATCTGCGGCGCAATCTGCGGACCCGGCATCTTAGGCACGTCTCCTCCGCCCGAGGGATGGCCGACCAAGCGCGTCGAGGAGGTCTCCTGGCTCGGGGTCCACAACCACGATCGCCTTCCCGGCGCCAACGCCAGTGGCTTGTCGATCGCGGTTTCACCACTTACAGTTGCGGGGGCAGCGCCGGAATTGCGATTTTTTCGCGCACCGGCTTCCCTGTCTCGACACGCTTCATGTCAGATATCATGAAGGATCGGAGCGAATCCAGCGGCGGCACGACTGATTGACGCCGTCGATGCGCCAGGCGGCGCCCCGGGATAGGGCGCCGTCGGGGACGAGGGTCAGCCGGGTCAGCGACAGATTATCGACGACCACCGCCATCGCTGCCGCCGGGGTGAGCTTCAGGGCGTGGGCAATGGCGGCGCGGATTGTCCCGCCATGGGCGACGGCGATGATGTCGCGGCCAGCATAGAGCCGGCCGAGCCGTTCGATCGCGTCGGCGGTGCGCATCATCACGGTCACGAAGCTTTCTCCGCCGGGCGGCGCGTTGCCGGTCGGATCGGCCCAGAAGGTGGCATAGGCGGCGGGGTCAAGATGGTGCATCGCGGGCCAGGTCAGCCCCTGCCAGGCGCCGAAGTGCTGCTCGGCGAAGTCGGGTTCGACCAGCGGGGCAGGGGGATGGGCGCGACCGTTTTCCCCCAGCGCCGTGGCCAGCATGCGCATTGTCTGCCGGGTGCGCCCGAGGGGTGTCACGATCCAGACGGCGTCGCCGGGTAGGGCATCGGCGAGTGCCGCGAAGGTCGGGGCATCGGAGACGTCGCAGGCGACATCCTGTTGACCGAAGATGCGTCCCGGTGCTTCCGGAACCGGTGCATGGCGCACCCACCACCACCGGGTGGTGGTCCCGAGGCTCATCGGTCGGTGGCGGCAATGGCGATGAGAACGGCAATTTCCGCCATGACTTGCGCGGCGCCGAGGACGTCGCCGGTCTGGCCGCCGATCATTCGCTGCGCCACCAGGCCGACGATGCTGGCGGCGAGCAGCGCGGCGACGAGGGCGCTCATCGCTCCCCAGAAACCGACGGTCAGCAGCGCGGTGACGAGGGCAATCAGCACCGCCAGGGCGATTCGGGTCGGCTCGGGCCGGCCCGCCAGGGCGCCCAGTCCCCCTGGCCTGACCGGCGTCAGCCAGCGCATGAGCCCCGGAAGCACCGCGCGTGAAACGGTTGCCCCGGCGATCAGTGCCAGGGCCGCGGTGTCCGGCGAAAACAGGCCGCTCAGAATGGCGGCGCGGACGACCATGGCGAAGACGAGGGCCATGGCGCCGAAGCTGCCGAGCCGGCTGTCCGCCATGATGGCGAGCCGCCGCTCCCGGGTGCGCCCGCCCCCAAGGCCATCGAAGAAGTCGGCGAGACCGTCCTCATGCAGCCCGCCGCTCACCAGCGCCGCCACCGCAAGCCCAATCATGGCGCAGGCCAGCGGATGCAGGCCGATATGGAAGGACGCCAGCAGGGCCAATGCCGCGCAGGTGCCGATGCCCACACCGATGAGGGGAAACAGACCGGTGGCGCGGGCGAGAAAGCCCGCTTGATCGGTGGCAGGAGAGGCCGCTTCGGGTATTGTCGCGGCGGTGGAAGTGTCTGCGGGATCCGGTCGGCGATCGGGCACCTGGGTGAGGGGCAGCACCGTCAGAAAGGCCGCGGCCACACAAAAGTTCTGCCAGAATCGCTCGACCAGCGATGAAGGGGCGATGAAACCGGAGGATTTCGACAAGGCTGTCACGCGTCTGTTTCCAAAAGGAGCGCATGCGATACCCGACGGGGGTTATAGGTGCGAATAAGGCGAGAATGCAAACGCACATCACGCAAGGAGCGGGGGAAGTGATCGAAGTGACGCCGTGCTCGACCCTGGAAGCGTTTCGGCAACGGCTTTTTGACGCTCCGGGGGAAAGCGAGGACGCACGACGTGCGGCCGAGGCCCGGCAGGCAGCGCTGATCAAGCCCGCAGGTGCGCTTGGCCGGCTGGAACACCTGGCGTCGTGGGTCGCCGCTTGGCAAGACAGCGATCCGCCGCGCGCAGAGCGCATTCGGGTCGTGGTTTTTGCCGGCAGTCACGGGATCGCCGGACGAGGGGTATCCCTCTACCCGACGAGCGTCACCCGCCAGATGGTCGCGAGCTTTCATCGAGGCCATGCGGCGATCAACCAGCTCTGCCGCTCCATCGGCGCCGACCTGGAGGTGGTGCCGTTGGACGTGGATACCCCCACCGCCGATTTCGCCGAGACCGCGGCGATGACCGGGGACGAATTCCTCGCCGCGCTCAATGCCGGCTTCGCCGCCGCCGAGGCATGTGACCTGCTCTGCCTGGGGGAGATGGGCATCGGCAACACCACCGCCGCCGCGGCGCTCTCCCATGCGCTCTTCGGCGGGACCGCGGCCGCCTGGACAGGGGCCGGAACCGGCATCGATGCGGATCGCCGGATGCGCAAGATCGCCATCGTCGGCGAGGCGGTGGCCCGACACAGGGACGCCGCCAGCGATGCTCTCGATCTGCTGCGCCGGCTGGGCGGACGGGAACTGGCGGCGATCGCCGGGGCCATCGTCGGCGCGCGGTTACGGCGTGTCCCGGTCATTCTCGACGGCTACGCGACGACGGTGGCGGCGGCACCGCTGGCGTTCCTACGCCCCGATGCGCTCGCCCACTGCCTGATCGGTCACCTGTCGACGGAGCCTGGCCACCGCCTCGTTGCCGACATGCTGGACATGCAGCCGTTGCTCGACCTCGGTCTGCACCTGGGCGAGGCCAGTGGCGCCGCCCTCGCCGCCGGTATGGTCAAGGCGGCGGTGGCCTGCCATACCGGGATGGCGACGTTCGCCGAAGCGGGTGTCGACGGAGCCGATGTGGCGAGGTGATGGGCGGGGCTTCGGCGGATCAGGCTCGCCTTCGTCGGTCGTTGACAGCGGCCTAACCGTCGGCGAGGAGCGAGGCGAGGACGGACGCTGCCTCGGCGTAAATTCCCGGATGAGAGCTTTCGCGCGGGCCGGCAATATTGAGGATGCGAACCCGCGTATGGGCAAGCCAGGCGCGGACATCCTCCACGTCGGCCACCTCGGCCGGCGCGTTGAGATCGATCACCCGCGTCGGCCGGGCGAGGGATCGGGCGATGGCGATGGTGAGGGCGGTGCCGCCCGTGGGACGGCCACGGGTCAACACCAATGTCGCATCCGAGTCGCGCACGTTGAAGCGGGTGCGGACGTCGTAGGCGTCGCTCGCCGTTTCGCGTACGGGGTAGCGGTCGGGCACGCGACCGTCTTCGGCCCGGCGGTTGCGCGGAACCCAGCCCCCGACCGGAATGCCCAGCGCCATGGCCGCGTCGAGGCCGGCTCGGTCGACCCCGGTTTGCCCGCCCGAGACGATCTTGACGATGAAGAGTCGGGGATGGAGGCGCGCCGGCATCAGGCTTCGATCGTTTCGATCAGCCGTCCTTCACCGTCAATGCAGCCCGCGATCAGATTTCCCGAGAACCCGCAGCCCCCGTCCAGGGAAACGGTATGGGCGCGGACCATGGCGCCCCGATGCTGCGGGTCGAAGCCGCGAATGATGGAATTGAAACTGCCGTAGGGCGCATTGTCGCGTTCGAAGGCACGGCTACCCCACCACAGGGCGTCCGCCTGCTGGGCAAGAGGACGCGCCGGATCAACGCCGGCACTCACGAACAGGCTGGTCCCGTCCGCGGTGTAGGCGGCCCGCTTTAGCGTGCTCAGCAGCCGGTCATGGCCGTCCAGCGAGCGAACCGTTGCACGGAGGCGATTGGTCCACTGGGACAGGACGAAGGCGCCGCGGCGGGCGGCGGAGCGCCCTTCCTCGATGCTCCCGCCGTAGGCCTCGACGGTGGTACCGATGCCACGCTCGATCATCCAGTCCAAGACTTCGGCCGGGTTGGGCGCAAACTGCAGTTGGAGCAGCTTGTGCCACATCTCCTCCTGGCTGCCGCGGAGGAAGACGATGCTGCCGCTGTCCGGCGACAGTTGCGTGGAGAGCACGGCGCGACGGAACAGCAGCACTTCGTGAACAGTCGCCGCCACATGGCGCCCACGTCCGACGATGTTGCCAAGATAGACCAGATTGTGGTCCGGCTCGATGCGGCGAGCCAGGGCATCGTGCAGCCCTACCAGCCGCTCCGCGTCGCCGTGGATCGATCCCACCGCCCAAGTCAATCGTCCGGGCGGCAGGACGGCCAACGTCTCGGACACGCCCGCCGGCTCGAGGCGAGCAACGCTCACTCGCTCCTCGCTCACCTCCGCTCTCCTCCCGGTTGGCTCAGGCGGCGTTCAGAAGCTCGGCAAGGCGCTCCGAGGCCTGGATTTTGTCGATACATTCGAGGGCGGCCAGTTCGCAGGCAAGCCTGTCGAATGCCGCCTCGTAGATCTGCCGCTCACTGAACGACTGGTCCGGCTGACCTACATTTGGGTGCAGGTCACGAACGACCTCGGCAATGGAGACGGGGTCGCCCGAGTTGATCTTCGCCTCGTATTCCTGGGCCCTGCGGCTCCACATGGTCTTCTTTACCCGCGCCCGTCCTCTCAGTTTGCCAAGCGCGCTGTCCATAACCTTGCGTGTGCTGAGACGACGCAGACCCGCCTGGGTCGCTTTATTTACCGGGACCCGCAGGGTCATCCGATCGCGATCGAAGGCTATGACAAAAAGCTCAAGTTCCTGTCCGGCAATCTCGCGACTTTCGATGCCGATGACCTTCCCCACTCCGTGGGTGGGGTACACCACATAGTCCCCGGCTTGGAACGCCAGTTCTTCCCGCATTCTGCGTTCTCTCTCCGCTCGACGGCCCAACCCCGTGGCCACAACCCGCAGCCGCGGAAAGCAGCGCCGTCACTACCCTTGGTTCAAGATTTAGCAAGCACCTTTAAGGTGTTTTGACCCGTGGCGCCCCGATGGAGATGTTCCATCGTCGGAATGCCGGATCTCGTCAGCGCGTCGCCAACGATCCTTTATAACATACGGATAGTGATGGTGACAAATCCCACGTTGCACCGCATTACTGGTATGTGCAGCCGCGTGTTCAATGGGTCAGCTGCCTTTCCCAGGCTCGGAGCTAAACAGACCCTCCTTGCCCCCCTTTCCATTCCACTCGTCCGCATCCGCGGGTGCCGTCCCCTTACGGGTAATGTTTGGCCAAACTTTGGCATAATCGGCGTTAACCGTGAGCCACTTTTCGTTGCCGGCTTCGGTATCGGGGACGATCGCTTCGGCCGGGCACTCGGGCTCACAGACGCCGCAATCGATACACTCGTCGGGATGAATCACGAGCATGTTATCGCCCTCGTAGAAACAGTCGACGGGGCAGACTTCGACGCAGTCCATGTATTTGCACTTAATGCAATTTTCGGTAACGATGTAGGTCATATTCCTCTCCGTTCAGGCGATGTGCCAGCGCTGCGGCTCACTCGGACGGATGTCGGTGAGTCATACGGTCGATTACACGCTTGCGGGCGGCACCGCTATCCACATCGGAGACATACAGCAGTCCGGCGACGCGGCGAACGAGGTTTGCTTCGTACGCATCGACGGTGCCGTCAGAGAGGACCACATCCCAAAGCATCTCGATGACGCCCGTCCGCTCGTCGGCGCTCATGCCGTCCTTGATGTTACGGGTGAGGGAATAGAGATCGGTTGCCGCATCGGCCTCGGCGCCGGCACGGAGAATCAAATCCTCTGCCTCGGTCGGGCCCAAGCCGAACCGCGACTGCAGCAGATCGGCCACGGTGCGGTGCTCGGCCTCGTCGACCGTTCCGTCCAGTTGGGCGGCATAAAGCAGCAGCGCGGCGGACGACAGCGTTGATGGCAAATACGACGAAGATTGTCCGCCGCCGCCCGAGCCAGCGAACAGGGAATGCAACCGATCCAGCATGGCCCCGACTACCATAGGCGACACCTTCGCACCATCGGATTTGCCTCCATCATCCATCCCTCTCCGCCGCAGATCCTGGCCGCCGGTACGGTCGCCGGCACCTTCTTCGCCAATTGGCAGCGAATCCGAGGGTGTCAAGTCCTCGTAGAGTCGGCGGGCTTCGGGGGCCGGTCCTCGGCGGAGGGCGAGACTCACCACCCGGATGACGCGCACCCGGGGACCCAGCGCGAACGTCAGCACGTCGCCCGGGCGGAGGGAATGGTGCGGCTTGGCGATCGGCGTCCCGTTCAGTCGGATACGGCCGGTCTCGCAGAAGGCGGTGGCGCGGGAACGGCTCTTGAAGAACCGGGCGAACCACAGCCACCGGTCGAGCCTTGCCGGTGCCTCGTCGGCGGCGTTTCGCTCCGGCCTCATCCTCGGCCGGACGATCGCATGGTGCGCAGGGCGGCAAACGGCGAACAGGGATCGGCGCCGCCGCTGACGGGCGGACCCCGGCGGGATCGGCGCGGCGCATTCCGTTTGAGGACGATGCCGGCCTCTCCGGCGACCGCCGTGTAGCCGACGTCGGAGAGCACGGCGATCAGTTCGCTGCGTCCGCAGCCGACGAGGTTGGCGAGTTGCGGCGAAGGCGCGAAGGCGCCGGCCTCGGCCAGGCTTGCCGCCTTCGCCAAGAGGCGCTCCAGCATGTCGACACGGATCGCTCGGCCCCCTGCCACGGCGTACCCGGACGCCTCGTAGAACGCCTCCGGCGCGGACGCGTCGACCGACAACGACACCAATCCCGGTGGCGGAGCGGGGTAGCGTCGGTCACCCCGCTGAACGCACCAGAGGAGGGCGCGCAAGGCGACCGGGTCCGGCCGCAGCGTTCCTTTGAACCAGACCCTCCGACGGCCGATACGCAGGCCGAGAGCGCGCAAGGTCCGCCGCTCAGCGTCCTCCAGAGCGGCCAGTTGTGCCGCAACCCGCTCCCGGATGGCGGAGCCGAGCCCCTCCGTCATCTGAAAGACGAGGCCGCGGCCGGCACCCGACAGCAGCGCGTGGCGAGCCAGGAAGAGCGGCGCCAGCCGATCTTCGACGTGCGCCGTGAGCCAGACGGCGAGGCGGCGGCGGATGCGCTCCCGCAGGGCCGGGCCGACCAGATCGGCGGCGATCGGCTCGATGCCGGGACGCAGGGCATCGGCTCCGGCGACAAGGCGCGCCACCGGCGCACCGCGCCAGCAGAGGCTGCCGTCGGCTTCGAGAGTGAAGGCGTCCGGCGGTTCCGCTTCGAACCGGGCCACTCGGCCCCCCATCTCGCCGCCCAGGGCCCGCTCCGCCAGCGCTTGGACGGCGCGCTTGGCTGCACCTCCGGCTCCGGAAACGACGCCTTCGTCGGCGACGAAGCGGAAGCCGGCGAGCGTGCCCACCGCCTGTCCCTCGACCAGCACCTCGCCCGCGGCGTTGACGGCGGTGAGCAATTCCTCGCGTGAGCGCATGCGGACGACGAGGCGGGATGTCCGTCGGTCGACGAAGCGTTGAATGAGACGCTGGTGGAGGGCATCCGAGAGCTTGTCCTCGATGGCGCGCGTCCGCTCCTGCCAGCCTCCGGCGGCGTCGAGCCAATCCGGCCGGTGGGAGACATACGTCCAGGTGCGGATCCCGGCGATCCTGCGCATCAGCGTCTCGATGTCGCCGTCGGTCCGGTTGAGGTGATCGATCTGGCGCGCGACCCAGTCGCCGGGGAGGCGCCCATTCCCCTCGCCGGCGAGGAAACGATAGATCTGGGTGAGCAGGCGTGCGTGCCCGTCGCTCTGCACCTTGCCGAAATCGGGGATCTGGCAGACCTCCCAGAGCAGCCTCACCCTCTCCGGGCTGGCGGCGAGCGCGGTGATGTCGCCGTCGGCGGCGAGGCGGGCCAGGGCGAGTTCGTCGTCCGCCTCGCGCGCCCGGATCAAGCCGCGCTGCTGCGGCAGCTGTGCCAGGCTGGCCCGGAGTGCGGCCACGGAGGTGAAGACGAGCCGGTCCGACCGCCAATAGAGCGCGTCGAGCGGATCGAAGCAGTGACCTTCGATGCGCTCCGCCGTTTCCGGATCGAAGGCGCCGATCTCGGTGGTTGTCCCGAATGTGCCGTTCTTGGTGAAGCGGCCGGCACGCCCGGCGATCTGCGCCAGTTCCGCCGGCGTCAGCAGACGCGGGCGGCGACCGTCGAACTTGCGGGTCGCGGCGAATGCCACATGGTCGACGTGCATGTTGAGGCCCATGCCGATGGCATCGGTGGCGACCAGGTAATCAACCTCTCCGGCCTGATACATCGCCACCTGAGCGTTACGGGTGCGCGGACTGAGGGCACCGAGGACGATGGCGGTCCCGCCACGCTGGCGGCGGATCAACTCGGCAATGGCATAGACGTCGGCGACGGCGAAGGCGACCACGGCCGTACGCGGCGGCAGCCGCGACAACTTGGCGGCGCCGGTATGGGTGAGAGCGGAAAACCTGGGCCGGGAGATGAACTCGGCCGATGGCACCAGCCGGCGGATCAGGGAGCGGATGGTCTCGGCCCCCAAGAGCATCGTTTCTTCATTGCCGCGAGCGTGCAGCAGCCGATCGGTGAAGATATGGCCGCGGTCGGGGTCGGCGCACATCTGCACCTCATCGATGGCGACGAAGGCGACGGACCGGGAGAGTGGCATAGACTCGACGGTGCAGAGGAAATACCGGGCACCGGGCGGCACGATCCGCTCTTCGCCGGTGATGAGCGCGACCAAGCCTTCGCCCTTGGCCTTGACCGCCCGGTCGTAATTCTCGCGGGCGAGCAGGCGCAGCGGAAACCCGATCATGCCGGACGCATGACCAAGCATGCGCTCCATAGCGAGATGGGTCTTGCCGGTATTGGTCGGGCCGAGGACGGCGGTCAGACGCATCGTCGGTTGACGGATGCCGGTCTGTTCGTCTGCATAAACCGATAGTGGCGATTGGCGACGAAAAAGCAATATCGGTTCAGCCGATACCGCGGGGAAGGGCGATCACGCCCCCGGCAACATCGGCACGAAGGCGACCGGCAGCATGCATGACTGTTCCAGGCTCCCATCCGTCTGCTTGACGCAGCGATAGAGATACTGGGTAGCGCCGGGAAAGCCGGTGGGGATCACCAGCCGTCCGCCCGGGCGCAGTTGGGCGGCCAGTGCCGGGGGAATGTCGGGCGGGGCGGCGGTGACGATTGTTGCGTCGAACGGGGCCTGTTCCGGCCAGCCGGCAAATCCGTCCCCTTGCCGAATGTGGACGTTGTCGTAGCCGAGGCGGGAGAGGGTTGCCGACGCTGCCGTGGCCAGCTCCGGCACCAGCTCGATGGAGTACACGACCGCGGCGAGGCGCGAGAGAACGGCGGTTTGATAGCCGGAGCCGGTTCCGATCTCGAGAACGCGGTCGGTAGGCGCGAGATCCAAAAGATCGCTCATCAGGGCGACGATGTAAGGCTGCGAAATGGTCTGACCGAAGCCGATCGGGAGCGGTCGGTTGTCGTAGGCGGCGTCGCGCCGGGCTTCGGGGACGAACAGATGACGGGGAACCTCCGCCACCGCGGCCATCACCCGCGGCGAGAACGCCGGGCGCTGGGTCCATGACGCCGTCTCCATGGCATCATCGGCAATGGCCTTGAGGAGTCTCTGCCGGCTCTTGTCCTGGTTCGTGATCTGACGCTCCCGCACTCGACGCGTTGTTCACCTGATCAGCTTGCGAAGGCTGGGCAATGCACGTCAAGCGGAGGCGCCAAGTCCGCAACCGGACTTTCAATTGCCGAGCCGACTCCCGGCCGGCTTTCGCGGTCCGGTAGGGTCGGCGTTGTCGGCAACGAAGGAAGAGATTGTTACAATAGTGCCGAATTGGGGTATAATCCAGCAACGATTCTTTCGATCGTGAGACGGTCCGCCCCCCCGCCGACGCGACGGCCCCAAACATTAGGAAACGAAAATGGTCGCTGAGTTCACCAGAAAAGCCCTCCAGCGTCTGGGCGGGTGGATCGGCGCTCGGTTGGTGCAAGATGTGCCGGAGGATATTGCCGCCTGCGAGTTCGACTGTTCCAAGCTAAAATGCGATGGGCCCGAGCTGCTCAACTGCGAGCGGCGGATCCGATCCGAGGCGGCCGAGCTCCGGGAGCGAGAGACAGACGTGGCTGCGCAACCGAATAGCCAGGCCGGGGGTCAGCCCGGGGGTCAGCCCGGAGGTCAGCCAAGTGGCGCCGCGAGATAAGCGATAGACGCTACGGATGCCGCCCCGGGACGCGGGTTCCGTCGGGTGCCGGCCGTCGGCGGCTTTCCGCTGTCCGGGCGGTGCTTTGGCCAGGTCTTCCCGAGCGGAAGGTTGCGGCGACCGTTTCCGTTCCGCATATTTCCGCCGGCCGCTGATCGGCCTCGGGGCCCATTTTCCAGAACACCGGGAACTGACTAAATGGATCAAGAAGCCTTTGCCTTTCAAACCGAGGTCGGGCGGCTGCTCGATATCGTCGCCCATTCCCTTTACTCCCATAAGGAGATCTTCCTTAGGGAACTCATTTCCAACGCATCCGATGCGTGTGATCGGCTTCGCTATCAGGCGATTACCGATCCGCACCTGATTGAAGGGGACCCGGATTTCCGCATTCGTCTCCTCGTCGACAAGGAAGCGCGCCGATTGTCAATCGAAGACAACGGCATCGGGATGAACCGGCAGGATCTCATCGACACCCTCGGAACCATCGCCCGCTCGGGCACCCAGTCGTTCCTGGGCCAGCTCACCGGCGATGCCAAGAAGGACCTGGCGCTGATCGGCCAGTTCGGTGTCGGCTTCTACTCGGCGTTCATGGTGGCGGACAGGGTTGAGGTGCTGACGCGGCGGGCGGGTGACGCCGATGCTTGGTTGTGGTCCTCCGACGGCAAGGGCAGCTTCACCATCACCAAAGCGGAACGGGCGGAACGCGGAACGACGGTGACGCTGCATCTATCCGTGGATGAAGGCGAGTTCCTGGAGGCGCACCGGCTGCGGAAAATCGTCAAGACCTACTCCGATCACATCGGCTTTCCGGTGTTGCTGGGCGAAGGCGACGCCGGCGAAAAGATCAATTCGGCCTCCACCTTGTGGACGTTGCCGAAGAAGGAAATCAGCGCCGACGCTTACAAGGAATTCTATCACCATGTGGCGCACGCCTTCGACGATCCGTGGCTGATCATTCATGCCGTGGCAGAAGGGATCGTCTCCTACACCTGCCTGCTGTTCGTTCCGAGCGAAATGCCCTTCGATCTGTTCGATCCGGAGCGCAAGGGGCGGGTACGCCTTTACGTCAATCGTGTCTTTATCACCGATGACTGCGAAGGATTGTTGCCGCCTTATCTCCGCTTTCTTCGCGGCGTCGTCGATTCCGCCGATCTGCCGCTGAATATCAGCCGGGAGACGTTTCAGCACGACCCGCGCCTGGCCAAGATCCGGGCGGGTCTAGTCAAGCGGGTTCTGGACGAGCTGGGAAAGAAAGCCGGCGAGGCAGCGGGGGAATATGAATCCTTTTGGGCGAATTTCGGCGCGGTCTTGAAGGAAGGGCTCTACGAAGACTACGACAACCGCGAAAAGCTGCTGGGCCTCGCCCGCTTCCGCTCTACCGCCGGCGACGGCTGGATCTCGCTCGATGCCTATGTAGAGCGGATGAAACCGGGGCAGGACGCGATCTTCACCATCTCCGGCGAAGCGGCGGCCCTTGCGGCCAGCCCGCAACTGGAGGGGTTCCGGGCGAAGGGGGTCGAGGTCCTGTTGCTGACGGATCCCATCGACGAGTTCTGGCTGCCGGCAGTGCGCAGTTTCAAGGACAAGCCGTTCAAGTCGGCTGCCGGCGCGGATGCGGACCTCGGTCGCATCGCCGCCGGCGAGGCGGCGGAAGAGCGGCAGGAGAGCGCGCCGCCGGCGGAACTCGATCGCCTTGTTGCGCTTCTGAAAGCTGTTCTCGGGGACAGCATCAAAGACGTGAAGGTCTCGCAGCGGCTGACCGACAGTCCCGTTTGCCTGGTGGCGGCGGGGGGCGATATGGACATGTATTTGGAACGGATGCTGCGCCAGAGCCGCCGGTTGGGCGCCGAGGGCGCCACGCCGCGCATCCTGGAGATAAATGGCCGCCATCCGCTCATCCGCCACATGGCGACATTGGCGGCCGGACCGGATGCGGAGACTGCCCTTGCCGACCTGGCACATCTACTCCTGGATCAGGCCTATATCGTCGAAGGCGACCGTGTCCAGGATCCGCACGCGTTTGCGCGACGGCTATCGACAATTATGGAAAGAGGTCTGGCTTAAGCCGGATTGCTACCCGACAAAGATTCAAATAAGTCGAAAAATCGACGTCTCCCCGGTCACTTCCGGGGAGACGACACACCACGATGTTTTGACGAACGACGTGTCCTCAAGCAGCCATGCGGGCACGCAATCGCTCGCTCGTCACTCGCAGCAAAGCCCTCAGGGTTTGTGCGTTTACGCCATCGCGATGCATGAGGGCCTGAGTGAGGGGATCTGATAACAAGTCTTCGAGCGGGGGTTCGATCCCGGCTTCCGAATACGGTTCGCGCCGTCCCGGCTGTCGCTGTGGACCCCTTGAGGTCATAGTCGGGACGTTCTCCATTGGACGTGGATCGACTAGGGCCTGCAACACACAATTCCTCCCTTCTGGCGGCGGCGGATACCCATCCCAGCATCCGCTCCTTTCCTTTAAGACCTTCTTTAGCGCTTGCCTGTGACTTTCGCCTGTTCTCCCCATTACTTGGGTTTAACTTACAGGCGAGTTTGCTCCCATGAGGGATCCCGTCTCCCGCTGCCCTTACCTCCCGACGACGATTGGCAACCGGAGGTCACAAAAACCGGCAAACGCATGTACGAGGTCTTCATTCCAGACCTGCCTTCTACGAGGTCGCCCTACTATAGCGGCTTTGGCCGTGATCAACAAGCGCTATGGTAGAGTTTCTCCAGATTCCCGCGACCAATCGGCGATCTCAGCCATGGCGGGGCGCACACCGGACCGCATCCAGGACCGGACCGGCGGATTCGGCCTGCAGGAGAATCGCGCACCCGATGGTGGCGGCGCCTTCCTGGCCCAAGTCGACGGCGATCTGCATCGGCTCGCCCTGCCAGCGGCCGATGCGCCGCAAGTCGCGTACGACATTATAGTTCGCCAGCTCGCGGCCGCGGTTTTCGCCGCGATCGATGGGGGTAATCTGTGTCCGATCGTACTGCACCAGCCAGATATCGGCCGGTCGCGCGTTCTCCTTCCCGGCGACGTCGACAACGAGTTGACCCGGTGCGGCAAAACGGATGCTGAGCAACGCCTCCTTCGGCCTCCCCTGGTCGGCGACCGCCTGCAACACCGCCTCCCGCTCGTTTCCCGGAAGCTGAACTCTCCCCTGGATGACGATCTGCGGCGTGTAGACGTATTTAAGACCCAGCGCCTTTGCGTACTCCCGCTGCCGCGTGCTGTAGAGGGGCGAGGCGAACGGGTCCTTCCAGCCCAGGTAGTCCCAGTATTCCACGTGCTGGGACAAGGCGAGGATGTCCGCCCGCTGCCCCAGTTCCCCGATCAGCGCGTCGGCGGGGGGACATGAGGAACAGCCTTGGGAGGTAAAGAGCTCGACCACCACGAGCGACGGCTGGGGCGTGGGGGATGACGGCGTGGGGGATGACGGTTCCGCGGCGGATGCCGGGTGCCAGGAGAGCAGCAGGGTCAGCAGGAGCAGTCGTACGACAGCGGAAAGTCCGGTGCCTGAGCACGCGTATGGGGTCGCACAATGATGCATCCGAATAGGGTGTGTCGCCGCCGCGGCGGCTTCCACCCACAAGTCTGTGAGCGAGAAGAACCGCCGCCGCAGGCGAAGGACCTGGCGCCGAGCCGTCAGGAGGACGCCAACTTGCCGAGAACGAACTGAAGAATGCCGCCGGTGCGGTAGTACTCGATCTCGTCGAGGGTATCGATCCGACAGGTGAGGGGCACCTGTTGGCTCTTTCCATCCTCCCGGTGCACGGTCAGGACCACATCCATGAGCGGCCGAATTTGTCCGTCGAGGCCGGTGATATCGAAAACCTCGGTGCCGGTGAGGCCGAGGGTCTTGCGCGAGGTCCCGTCCTTGAACTGCAGAGCGAGAATCCCCATTCCGATCAGATTGGAACGGTGAATTCGCTCGAAGCTTTCGGCGATCACCGCCCGGACGCCGAGAAGCCGGGTCCCCTTGGCGGCCCAGTCCCGAGAGGAGCCGGTGCCGTATTCCTTGCCGGCAACGACGATGAGCGGCACCCCGGCCGATTGGTACCTCATCGAGGCGTCGTAGATCGGCATCGTCTCGCCGCCGGGCTGAAGCGCGGTCACCCCACCCTCGACACCCGGAACCATCTCGTTGCGGATACGGATGTTGGCAAAGGTCCCCCGCATCATCACTTCGTGATTGCCGCGGCGCGACCCATAGGAATTGAACTCCGCCGGGGGGACGCCGTGCTCGATCAGGTACCGCCCGGCCGGGCTGTCCTTCTTGATGGAGCCGGCGGGCGAGATGTGGTCGGTGGTGACCGAGTCCCCAAGGATGGCCAGCGGCCGGGCGCCGGTCACATTGGCGAACCCCTGGGCCTTGCCTTCGGCGAAGAAGGTGGGGTGACGCACATAGGTGGAGTCGCCGACCCAGGCGTAAGTGCCGCCGGTCGGGGCATCGAGCTTCTGCCAGCTGCTGTCGCCGGCAAAAACATCGGCATAGCGACTGCGGAACATCTCCGGGGTCAAAACCCGGTCGAGCACCACCTGAATATCCCGATTGGAGGGCCAGATATCGCGGAGGTATACGGCTTGGCCTTCCTCGCCGGTTCCGAGAGGATCGTTCAGCAGGTCGAGGGCCATCGACCCGGCGAGGGCGTAGGCGACCACCAGCGGTGGCGATGCCAGGTAGTTGGCCTTGGTCTGCGGATGGACCCGGCCTTCGAAGTTGCGGTTTCCCGAGAGCACGGCGGCGACCGTAAGGTTGCCGTCGTCGATGGCGGTTGCAACCGCGTCCGGCAGCGGCCCGGAATTGCCGATGCAGGTCGTGCAGCCATAGCCGACGAGATTAAAGCCGAGGGCGTTCAGGTCATCCCACAGGCCGGCGGCGTCGATGTAGTCGGTGACAACCTGCGAACCCGGGGCGAACGAGGTCTTCACCCATGGCTTTACCGTCAGGCCGGCGCGGCGGGCATTGCGGGCGACCAGCCCGGCACCGATCAACACGCTCGGGTTGGAGGTGTTGGTACAGCTGGTGATGGCGGCGATGACAACGTCGCCATCCTTTACGTCGAAATTAGCCCCCGGGGCCCGTGCCGACCGGGGCGGCTTACCCGCCAGATCCTTTTTCAGGAAGGCGTCGAACGAGGCCGCGGCGGACGACAGCGCCACCCGGTCCTGCGGCCGCAGCGGCCCGGCGAGGGAGGGTTCGACCGTGTGCAGATCAAGTTCAAGGGTGTCGGTGTAAATCGGATCGGGCGTCTCGGCGTCGCGCCACAGGCCCTGCTCCTTGGCGTAGGCCTCGACCAGGGCCACCCGCGCGGGATCGCGGCCGGTGAAGCGAAGATAATCGATGGTCGCCCGGCTGATCGGGAAGAAGCCGCAGGTGGCGCCGTATTCGGGCGCCATGTTGGCAATGGTGGCCTGGTCGGCGAGGGTGAGGTGGTCGATCCCGGGCCCGAAAAACTCCACGAACTTTCCGACCACGCCCTTCTTGCGCAGCATTTCCGTCACCGTCAGGACGAGGTCGGTTGCGGTGGTGCCTTCCTTCATCGCGCCACTCAGCTTGAAGCCGACGACTTCGGGGATCAGCATCGAAATCGGCTGGCCGAGCATGGCGGCCTCGGCTTCGATGCCACCCACGCCCCAACCGAGAACCGACAGGCCGTTTACCATCGTGGTGTGGCTATCGGTGCCGACGAGGGTATCGGGATAGGCCAGGACCTGGCCGTTCGCCTGGTTCGTCCAGACGACCTGGGCCAGGTACTCGAGGTTGACCTGGTGGCAGATGCCCGTTCCCGGCGGTACGACACGGAAGTTGTTGAATGCCGACTGCCCCCAGCGCAGAAACTCGTAGCGCTCGCGGTTGCGCTCATACTCCATCTTGACGTTGCTGCTTAAGGCGCGGGCATTCCCGAATGCATCGACCATGACCGAGTGGTCGATGACCAGATCGACGGGAACAAGCGGGTTGATCTTGGCCGGATCGGCACCCCGATCGACCATGGCATCCCGCATCGCCGCAAGGTCGACCACCGCCGGTACCCCGGTGAAGTCCTGCATCAGGACCCGCGCCGGCCGGAACGCGATCTCCCGGTCGGATGAGCGGGCGGCCAACCAGCCGCCGAGCGCCTTCACGTCGTCGACGGTAACGCTTCGTCCGTCTTCCCAGCGCAGAAGATTTTCCAGCAGTACCTTCAGCGAGCACGGAAGCCGGTCAATGGCCCCGAGCCCGGCTGCGCTCGCCGCATTCAAGCTAAAGTATGCATAACTCCGATCGCCGACCGTTAACGTCCGGCGGGCGTTTAAGCTGTCCTGGCCATGTTGCCCCACGGTTCGACTCCTTCCGCATCCCCTCGCCGGAACCGGAAAAAACACATCTCGATCGCCCTGTAAATCGTTTCCCGGTGACCGCCAGAAGGCTGGGTAGCGAATCGGCACCGGAAACTGTGATCTCAAACATTGTGACGCCGTCCGAGCTGAGCAAGGCTGCTTCCGTCGCACGGTCCCGGGGACAGATGGCGGCCAGGCCGCTGCTGCCTCAATTGGGATAAAATAGTGGTTTTTGCGAGGCTTAACACGTTCAGGTTGTCATGGGCAGGTCCCGTGCGGGGATGGCTCGCTGTTGGGTCTTTTGTGCAACGCCAACCGGATGGATGCCGGCGACCGCTTGTATTGGCCCACTGGTTGCTCACGTTGTCGATAAAATGCGGTGTAAGTTCAGTGCGGTGACGCAGGCGCCGACGACGGAACACGGGAACCGAAGCGCACCCGGCGCCAGATCGACGAAGTTGCAGTGGACGATTCTGACATGGACAATAGGTTGCTTCGCGGGTATACAGGAGGTAGAGGAAATCTCCAAGAACAACGAACTTGTCAGGGGCAAGCCGAGGTTTCAATCGTGCTTGATCCGGAGAATAGGCGGCGAGGGCATCGGTTCCCGCCGGGTGATTGCGTGCGCTTAGCCGCGGTCAGCCCCGATCCGGGTATTCGAGAGTAAGTTTTTTGACGCCACAATTCTTTAATTGATTATCACCAGGCAGATGCTTTTTTTCTGCGGTTCTTCGGTCAACTATGTGCGGCCATACCGGCCGTACCGATGATGGTGCAGCGTGTGACGATAACGCGGAACCAAAAGATCGATAGGTCGTTTCAGGGCTGGCGGCTCTGCTCGGCAGGGGTCCTCGGGGCGGGGCGCATCCTGATTTTGCACAAATCACTTGCGGGCTCGAGCGTCCAGCCATGATGAACGGCAATTCGATCTCGAGCATTCATCATCTGGAACCACCTCAGGCCCCGATCACGCCCATGGAGGCACCGCTTTCCGCCGACTTGGCCGGGGGTACTCCGCGCACCTCGACGCGTAAGCCGCTGAAGCTTTCGGAGAGCATCGTCTCCGGCATCGTCGGCGTTTGCGATGCCCTCTGTATCGCCGTCGTCAGCGTCGCGTTCTACGTTTACTTCCTCGGCTGGCAGGACCTGTCCTTCCAGCCCTACCTGACCGAGGTGGCGGCCAACATCGGACTGACGCTGGGCATCTTTCACTACGTCGGCCTCTACAACTTCAACACCATCGTCGCATGGCCCAGCCGGATGCGGCAGATGGTTGTTCTCAGCGCGCTGGTGATGTTGGTGCTTGCCGCGCTGGCGGTGGCGCTGAAGATCTCGGAGCAGTTCTCGCGCGGCTGGTTTTTTTCCAGCTTCGTCTTCTCGGCATTGGCGATCTTTGCCTCGCGGGGCATTCACAAGGCCGCGATCCGACGCCTCGCCCGCGCCGGCAGTCTCGTCCGTAACATGGCGATCGTGGGCGCCAGCGGCCAGGCGCGCCACCTCGTCCATCGTCTGAGACAGCAGGACGCCCCGTGGAAGAGAATCATCGGCATCTTCGATGACCGGCGCACCCGGATCACCCGCGAGATCGACGGTTTTCCGGTGCTGGGAAGCCTGGACGACCTCGTCGGCTACGTTCGGCGGGGACAAATCCAGGACGTTGTCATCACCCTCCCGTGGAGCGCCGACGCCCGGCTGATCGACATCATCGGCAAGCTGCGTGCGTTGCCGGTGCACGTTTATCTTGGCTCCGATCTGATCGGCTACCACTTCCCCCGCCACCGGCAGCAGGTGGTCGACGGGATCCCGGTCACGGAAATTGCGTCCGCACCGCTAACCGGCTGGAGCGGCCTCGTTAAGCAGACCGAGGACAAGATCGTCGCCGCCATCGTGATGGTGATGCTGTCGCCGCTGATGCTGGGATTGGCGCTCGCCATCCGCCTCGACAGTGCGGGGCCCATCCTCTTCCGGCAGAAGCGGTACGGCTTCAACAACGAGGTCATCGTCGTTTACAAGTTCCGGTCGATGTACCACAACCGGCCGCCCGAGGCGGGGGTCCCGCAGGCCACCAAGCACGACCCGCGCGTCACCCGAGTCGGTCGCATCTTGCGGCGGACCAGCCTCGATGAGCTGCCGCAGTTACTCAACGTGCTGAAAGGCGACATGTCCCTGATCGGGCCGCGTCCCCATGCGGTCGAGCATAATGAGCAGTATGCGAAGCTGATCGGCGGATACCACGGGCGTCACAAGGTGAAGCCGGGGATCACCGGCTGGGCTCAGGTCAACGGATTCCGCGGCGAGACCGACACCGTCGATAAAATGCGGATGCGGGTCGAACACGACATCCACTACATCGAGAACTGGTCCGTTTGGTTCGACCTGAAGATTCTGGTGATGACCGCGTTCATCGGCTGGACCAGCAAGAACGCGTATTGATACCGCCGGCCGGGCCGGAAAGGGGGCACGGTGCGCGCAAGGAGCGCCTCGCCGCCCCCGCTCCCGGCAGCCCGCGGGACCCCGCCCGCCTAGCCTTCGACGCGCAGGGTGAGGGCGACGATGACGAACAGCAAAACGATCTCGGCGCAGAAGGCGGCGAACCAGGGCGGCAGCAATCCCGCCTCGCCCATGGCCAGTGTCGTTCCGTCGAGGACGAAAAACGCAAAGCCGAAGAGCAACCCGGTGAACATCAGGTAACCGAAGTCGCCGGTGCGATGGAAACGTTGGGCGAGGGCGATGACCAGGGCCACGCAGAGGAGGGGGGCCAGCGCCGTCGCCATGCGATCATAAAGCCACGTTCGGTACAGATCGGCCGGTCGCTGGCCGAACCCTTCATTGGCGATGAGGAACTCGAGCTGCGGCAGCGACAGATCCCGTTGATCGCTGGACAGCAGCGGCAACTCGTCGATGTCGATGTGTCCGGCCCAGACCAGTTCGCTCATCGCGCCGCGCGCCGGTGGATCGATGGTCTCGCGGCTTACGTTGTGGAGCAGCCAGCCGTCACCGACCGGTCTGGCGCTCTCGGCATCGAGCCGCTCGATCAGCAGGCCGTTATCGTCGCGGCGGAAAATGCTGATGTCGCGGAGCTGCCCTTGCTTGGCTACATCCTTCGGGATGCGAATGACATCGGCGCCACTGCGTAACCAGGTGGCGCTGGTCTCCACCTGGACATCGGAACTGCGGCCGATTTCGCCGAGGCCGAGGTCCCGCAGCTGCGCCTGCGCCCGAGGGACCGCTAGATCGTCCAGCCCGAACTGGACCAGGCCGATGACGACGCCGACGGGGACGAGCGCCATGATCATGCCGAGGGCGGATACCCCGCTGCCCCACATGGCGATCAACTCGTCGTAGCGACGAAGCAGGCCAAAGGTGATCAGGGCGCCGATCAACACCGACATCGGCAATTGCCGGGCGACGAAATCCGGCAGCCGCAGGGCCGCGTAGAGCAGGACCGCACGGGCATCCCCACCGCTCATCGCCAGCACGTTGTCCGCCCTCTCCATGATTTCGAAGGTCAAGGAGAGGGTCACCAGCGACAACAGCACGAGGCCGCCGTGGAGCACGACTTTACGGCTCATGTACCGGCGAAGCACCCTCATGCCGGCTGACCCCGATCACCGGACATGCGCTGGCGCAGGGCCCGGGCAACGTCTCCCAGGGCACGCAGGCCGGGCACGCTGATCTCGCGAGGCACCCTCATGGCGACGCGGTAGAAGGCGTAGAGCGAGCCGACGGTAAAAATGGCGAACGGTAGCCACAGCGCTAAAGCCGGTCCGGCGTCGCCGCCCTGTACCAGGTTCTTGCCGAAATCGATGGTCTGGTTGAAGCCGACGAGGATCAGCAATCCCGCGGCGATGCCGTAGATGCGATCGCTGCGCCGTCGCCCGAGCGAAAGGGCGATGGCGAGAAACGGCAGCACCGGTACCGACAGGCTCTGGACCAGCCTGACATTGAGCTCGGAGACGATGTCGCTGCGCCGGATACCTTCCGGCGGGTCGGACCGCAATCGCCACAACTCGTCGAGGGTATACTCGCGACGGTCGCCGCCGCGTGGTCTGAACAATTCGGCCGCATTGTCCGACATGGCGGTGCGTAACTCCTCGAAACGCAGTGCGCCGACCGTTTGCGGTTGCGTGTCGCCCGCCGCCGCGCCGCCGCTGGCGAGGCGGATGCCCTGAAACAGGCGCAGGATCGGCATTCCCTCCTCCGCCGAGCGGCCAATCGCGCCGTTCCGCGCGGTGATCACCGTCGACCCCCCGTCGCTCCTGGTTTCATAGAGGAAGACGTCGGTGAACGAACCTGTTTCCGGTCGGATGCCGCCGACGAGAACGGTCATCGTGCCGAAGTCGGCGAATACGTTGGGGCGCAACAGCACATGAAAGGCCGCTTGCGTCATCGCGAAGACGACCGATTGGTAGGCGTAGCGGGCGAACGGCTTGACGTATCCGAGGGTGGTCGCGGTGATCGCCATGATCACCAAGGATACCAGGAATGCCGCCCGCCCCTGGCGGACGAGGCCGAGGCCGCTGGCCTGGAAGGCGTCGATTTCGCCGTCCCGGCTAAGTTGATTGAAGCCCAACATGATGCCCAGCAGCAGGCTCATGGGTAAGGCCAGGCCGGCATACTCCGGTACCAGGTAAGCAATGATCTCAAAGAAAACCGTCAGCGGTCCGTCGGAACCGAGAATGAAATCCAGCAGTCGCAGAACTCGCTCCAAGAGGAGCACCAACAGCGCCACCAGGAGGGCGAGCGCGAGCGGTTTCAAGACGCGCCGGAGCATATAGAAATCAAGCGTAGTCATCAGTTCCGGCTGCCTGTTGTGCCGGTCATCATGTCCGTCGCAAGACGGGCGCCGGTAGGCCGGAGACCGGTGCAGCGGCGCGAGGACGCTCCACCGTCAACCGCCGCCTGGCCGCCGCGCTGACACGAAGATCGATGTCGATGCCGCGGATCTCGACATCCACCTGCCAACCGCCGACGGTCCGGCCAATTCGGTAAAGATGATACTGCCCCGGCGGGTGTCCGTCGACCGGCAACGCCGAAGCGGAGGCCACGCCGATGACCGGAACCGGGCCGTCCCGACCGGGAAGCTCGTAGAACCGGGTGCAGTGATTATGGCCGTGCAATACCAGTTCGCATCCGGCGCGGACCAGCATCGCGGCGAACGCATCGGCGTCCAAAAGCCGCTTCCGTCCGTCTCCGCGGGGAGCCACCGGTGGGTGATGGACGAGGACGACGCGAAAGACATCGCGCGGATCGAGCCAGCGCAGCATCGATTCGGCCGTTGCCAGCTGTGCTTCGCCCAGTCGGCCCAAGGCGAAGCCCGGCGCGGAGGGAATGGCGCTGCTGAGGCCAATGACGGCGATCGGTCCGCGGCGGCGGAGGAACGGGAACCGCGCCCCCCCTCCGTTCGGCTCGTCCCCCTCACCGGGCGGCGGTCCGTCCGACAGCATGTAGGGTCGCCACGCCGCCAAGGATCCTTCCCAGCCAATCCGCACGTAGGCGTCGTGATTGCCGGGGATGACGCTGATCCGATCGGCCGGCCCGAGGCTGGCGAGCCAGGTGGCGGCGGCCTGGAATTCGCGAACGAGCGAGATGTTGACGATGTCGCCGGTGACGACGATGTGGTCCGCCCCTTCGCCGCGCAGATCCTCCGTCAACACCCGCAGCACGTCCGCCCGGTGAATACGGCGGCGCCTGAGCTGCCAGGACAGGTAGCCGACCAGGCGTTTAGAGAACATGTCGCCCACCGACAACGCCAGCGGGCTCGCCAAGTGCAGATCGGATAGATGGGCGAGGCGGAAACCTTGGCCAACCGCCACCGCATCCGGCGCAATTCCGCCCGCGGCGGTGTCGCTGGTGGCGATCATCGCCTTTCAGGCGGCGAGCGGGGGAATCCGTCCCATCACCTCGAAGGCATCGTGGCGAACATGATCCGCCTGCATTTCGGCACGGACGACGCTTTCGCTGATGACGCCACGATCAAGGCCCTCCCGCAGCAACCCGAAGAAGAACTGCTCCTGATTGCGGTCGGGATGGCGGAGGTAGTGACTGATCAGGCCGTTGGCACCGATGACATGGCGACCGACGCGCATGATCCAGGCGACTACCGGGATCGGACTAAACGAATCCGGCGGGGTAAAGTCGATGGGCAAGCCGGTCTTCCACGGCTGGGTGATGCGCCGCGTGTTGTGCAGCATCTTCGTTCGCGGCGTCAGCCGGTCGAAATCGTTCCACTCCTTGGACAGGCGCCCGATCGTTCCCTTCGGCTCTAACCGTAGGGAGATCCATTCCATGTAGTCGAGCTTCAGCGCGAACAAATCGGCAAACTGTTCGGCCAGCCGCCAGTGGGTAAGCTTGGCGCAGTCGAGGAGCATGACGCTGCTGGCATAGTACCCATACAATCCCTTCGGCATTTCGCGCAGGCGACAGCAGATGGCCGAGCCGTTCATGTCGAGGCTGAGCAGTTCCCAGACGTCGCCGACGGCGAAGATGTCGGGATCGATCACCAGCGCGCGGCCGCTGTAGCCCATCAGCTCCGGCGGCAGGAAACGCAAGGGGGTGAACGACTGCAGGTCGTTGTAGCGCCAAATGCGGTCCATCCCGTCGCGCTTATAGGGCTGGCCATCGCGCTCGGCCAAGCACGGGTAGTCCTTGGAGTGCATGATGCGCACATCGAAGGCATCGGCGTGGCGCGAATTCCGCTTCAGCGCGTATTCGGCGATGAGGGCGCCTAGAACCTGCTTTTCATTGGTTTGGATAAAGACGCAAGGCCGCTCCTTCATTGACCGTCCACCCTTGCTTCTTGTGTTTGTGGGGACCGCTCCGGTCCGCCCCGCTCATAGCCGAAGACCGGGATCAGCCGGGACGCAATCATATCATCGATCGCCGCCAGTTGCTCCGGCGTGAATTCATCGCGATAGCCGCCCACCTTGGCCTTGCGGACCTTGAACGTGTTGGGATTGCGGGTGTCCGGCGCGGTCATCCGGCTACCGGCACGCCAAAAGGTTTTCTTCTGTTCCAGTTGCCGCATGTTCTCGACCGAAGCGAACCGCACCGCCTCGGCGATCTCGTCGGCGGTGCCGGGGGTTCCGATGAAGGCAAGGATGCGCTTCAGGGTCTCCGCCGTGTCCGCCCGCATGTCCTCGTAGCGGATGACGAGCAGGTTCTTCATCCGCCCCAGATCGCGAGCCCAGGCGTTCATGAAACCGATTACCTTCGGCAATCCGGACCCCGCATCCATGACGAAGTCAAACAGCGGGATTTCATCAACAGGATACTCGTTGATCCGCTTCTTCCGAGCGGTCATCCGAAACTTCCACTGGTAATACTGTGAGACCGCGACGTCCGCCGGGTCACGGACGAGGAGGACCACCCGCTTGGCATAATAGGGGGCCTTATTCTCTGTATTTCCGGTAAAATCTTTCAAGTAGTTGTCATGAGTGAAGAATATCTTCGGAGCGTCCGGATTACGCCGATTTAAGTTGTCGAAGGTAAGCAATAACGACTCGGGTAAGCCGTAGCGAACCTGATAGAAACGTGACAGCAGGACACGCAGCCAGGTTCGACCACTCTTGCCGAAAGAGACGATGACCGCGTCCGCAGACTGCAGACGGGCAAAATCTTCGCCTCCCCGCAACCGCCGCTCGATTCGGGTCTGCATTTGCTTGGGCAGCATGAGAATCGTTTTGGCGACGACATGCCGGGTGATTGTCAGAAACAATGGATTCATGGGAACGATCTCATGCGCTTGTGTTGCGCCAGCAGTTCTCTTCCGGGGAATGATGGCAGACATAGCAATTGAGGGGGGATTGTGCAATGCCGCGAAGCCTGCGACCGACCACGCGCACGGAACGCCGGCGCAAAACCCCACCGGAATGCGCCGTGGCCGGCGAGACGCACCGAGGAAACGGCAAGTAAGAGCCGACGGGGCAGCCCCCCATTACCATGCGCCTATACTGGGAGCGTAACACACGGAAACAAAGATTGATTTGAGCGAGAGCCGGTCGGCTGCGACTAGTTATCGGTACCGCCGCGTGGACGGCTTTGACCGGAACGCTGGCTGAACAGGTTATCGCAGATTGGGTCGGCTCGGGTGTCATGCGAGCCGGCAGACGATCGGCAAGGAGAGTTTTTATGCCGCACGGCCATATCCCGCTCGAGGCGCTGTACCGGGCGCCGGTGGTTTGGGTCCTCATGGGGCAGAAGGCAGGGGACAACTCGCAGGTCCTGGCGCTGGCGGAAGGCGCTGGCTGGCCGTTCGAGGTCAAGCGTTTCGTCCATCAGCCCTACGAACTGGCGACAAATCTCGCCCTCGGCACGACGCTGGCGGGGGTTATCAAGAGCAAGTCCAGCCCGCTCGAAGCGCCCTGGCCGGACCTGGTGCTGTCTGCCGGCCGTCGCAACGAGCCGATTGCCCGGTGGATCCGCGACCGGGCCGCCGCGGACGGGCATCGGGTGCGACTGGTGCACGTCGGTCGGCCCTGGAGCGGGCTCGATTCGTTCGATCTGATCGTGACGACGCCCCAGTACCGGCTTCCCCGTCGTCCGAACGTGCTGGAGAACAGGACCCCGCTGCACCGGGTGACCCGCGACCGTCTGGACGACGAAGCGGCCAGGTGGGAGGATCGCCTCGCCCACCTGCCAAAGCCCCACGTGGCGGTGGTGATCGGTGGATCGAGCGGACCCTACAGCTTCGACCACGCCGCCGCCGCCCGTCTGGCCGAACAGGCTTCCGCCCTGGCGGCGAGAAAAGGCGGCTCGCTGCTGGTGACGACCAGCGCCCGCACCCCTCTGGCGACGGTGGAAACCTTCTGCCAGAACGTCAGCGTGCCCACCTACTTCTTCCGTTGGTCGAAGGACGCGCGCGAGAATCCCTACTTTGCGTTCCTCGGATTGGCGGAAGATATCGTGGTTACCGGCGACAGCATGTCGATGCTGACGGAAGCCTGTGCGGCCGGCCGCCCGGTTCACATTTTCGATCTGGGCGAGGGGCGGAATGCCATGCGGCGGGAGACCCGGGAGGCGGCGGCACGACAGGCGCCCCGGGGGCGTATGCGTCGGCGGCTGGAGCGGGTGCACGTCAACGCCTTCTTCTATCGCATGATGATGAAGTTCGGACCGCAGCGGCTCGGTCGGGACATCCGCATCATCCATGAAGACCTGGTTGATGCCGGGCATGCGGTCTGGCTGGGCGACGACTACCCGAGCGACCGGCAGCATCCGGCACTCGACTGCGTCGAGCGGGCGGTGGCACGGGTGCGCGGGTTGTTCGACTTCACCCCGAGCGGCGCCCCGGTGTCCCGTGAGCCTCGGGGAATCCTGGTTCCGATGTCGCATCCGGCTTGAATCTTTGCCGACGTATCGGCGCCCGGCTCCGGGCGCGCAAGTGATCAGGAGCGAATGACTGTGGCCACGGCGAGCGGGGGAATGCATCGGTTCGGGTGAACCGCTTTTCGCACCACGCCCGTCGTGGTAAGCCTGCCGGGCTGAAAAGGGTGCACGGTCGCTTTGTCGGTTCTCTTGGTTCTCGGCTCCAAACCTGAGCCCGTTTTGCCTTCGCTCGTTCGCGTCGATGCTGTCGCCTGCGCCAATGCGTCCGGCCACTCGGCGGCTCGGTTCGGCCTGCCGGTGCCTCTGTTCACCGTGATGTCATCGATTCTCACCTCGGGGAAGAATCAATCGAATCACTTGGCGGTGGAGGCGCTGCGCGGCTTACGCACACACCATCTCTACATCTTTCAGCGTCGACCGTTTCAGCGCAAGCTGTGGAAGCAGGCGCTGCATCCGGGAAAGATTCTCCGCACGACCGTACCTTTCATCCGCCATCAACTGCGGCGCATCGGATATGAGTATGAGGTGCTGGTGACGAAGCCGGCGGGTTACTATGTCGACCTTGTCGCCGGTTTGTGTGGACAGGACCCGGAAATCGGGCGGCTGCTTGCCGACAAGGTTCCCTCGGTCGGCATGCTCGCCGTTGCGGTCGGGCTGGCGGAACATGGTTACACGCGAATCGTCCTCAGTGGCTTCAGCTTCGAGATCACCCACGCGTACGCACAGAACCCGCTCATCGCAGAACGCGGTTCGACGACGAGCCGCCATGCCGATACCGACATCGCGGCGCTCAGGCGGATCCAACAGCGACATGGCTGTCTTTTCACCACGGAACCGGTGGTTCACCAGCGGACGGGGATCCCCCTGTTTGCCGATTAGTCATGAATCCGCACGCCTTAGGAGGGCAATCTGGCATCGTTCAACAGAATGCTTGCGAGGTTGGGCAGCAAACGGCAGTAATGACGCGGGACCGGCCCGAGCCTCGCCTGTGCCCCTTCTCGTCCAGTAGGGTAAACGGTGTGACTAAGTTGGTATCAGGTGTTTCACCATTCCCAGTGATCCGATTGCCATCGTCGCGCTTCGGGCAAGGGATTCCGCAAGATTCCCCGCGATGCACCATGGTCAGGAGACCAACGCGGAAACAGGATAACGCTTGCCGTGACTAAGCTGTCGTTCGACAACCTCTCCCTCAGATACGAGCCCTTTCCCATTGGAATATCGACTCCGGTCATGGATGCCGGGGATTACGATCAGATGGTCGCGACCTTTCCGGGGGAGGATCTGTTCGTCAGCCTGCCGAAGGTCGGATACAAGTATGTCCTGTCTGAGAAGTTCAACGAACGCCAGTATCATGACTTCATCCGCGCGCAGCCGCTGTGGCGCGAGTTCCATCGCTGGATCAAGAGCGACGATTTCATCTGGACGGTGATGGACGCGCTGCGCGTCCGGCATGTGGATCTCGGCTACGGCGAGCGGATGCCGTGGCACACGAAGATGTTCAGGCTGCTTCGCGGCAAGCGTCTCCGCGGCAAGCGGAAGATCGGCACCCACCGGCTGCGCAGCCGGTTCGAATTCTCGATGCTTCCCTCGGGGGGCGGACACGTCCTGCCGCACACCGATGTGCCATCGAAGATCATCACCCTCGTCGTATCCATCGTGCGGGCGGGCGAATGGAATCCCGCCTATGGCGGCGGCACCGATGTCAATCGGCCCAAGGATCCGCAACTGACCTTCAATCTGCTCAACCGCCGCGCCGAATTCGACGACATGGAGGTGCTGCACACCTTCGATTTCGAACCGAATCAGGCGATTCTCTTTATCAAGACCTTCAACTCATGGCACTCGGTGCGGCCGATGACCGGCAACGGGAACAACCTGATGCGCCGCACCCTGACCATCAACATCGAAAGCGGCCGCTGACGGGGGACGAGGAGCCCACCCGCCGCGTAAAGGGCGCGCGGGGGCGCACACAACCCGGTCTCCGTCTCCCGCCCTTGCTTATCGCTCTCGAAACGCTTCGTGCCGCAGCTTTAGGACCGGCTGCACCAGATAATCGAGAACGGTGCGCTCCCCGGTATTGATGTCGACGATCGCCTGCATGCCGGCGGTGATGGGGAGCGGCTGGGCATCGGTGCCGAGCCGGCCCTTGTCGGTTTCGACGGTCACCTCGAAGTAGGGGGCTCCCGTCTTCGCATCGGCGCTGGTGTCGGGAGCGACGTGGGTGACCCGCCCCGACAGTCCGCCGTAGCGGACGAAGTCATAGGTGGTGATCTTGACCGTGGCGGCCTGTCCGGCGTGGACGTAGCCGCGATCGGCGGTGTTGAGGCGGGCGGAGACCACCAGCTTCTCCTCGGTGGGGACGATCTCCATGATCGGATCCCCGGGCGCCACCACCCCGCCGATGGTGTTGTAGCGGAGCTTCTTGACCACACCGTCGATGGGGCTGCGGATCTCCGCCCGCCGACCTTGATCGGTGGCTTCGGCGAGGAGCTCGCGAAGGCGAGCGATCTGTTCCTCGCACTCGCCCAGTTGATCATTGGCTTCGCGACGAAAGCGGTCGTCCGCCTCCTTCAACCGTTGTTCGGCCTCCTCGACGGCGGCATGGGCGCGAGGGATGGCGGGCCCCAGGGCGGCGAGCTCGCCCTCCAGACTTTCGACTTCCGCCTGCATCTTCAGGTGCTCCATGCGCGCGGTCAGCCCGGCGGCGAGGAGGCTTTCGGAGAGCTTAAGGCGCTCGCGAGCTAGGGCGAGATTGGCCGAGGTCGACCGCTTCTTCGCCTCCAGCTCCTGCACCGCGAGGCCGCGCTGATTGATCTGCTCGCGCAACACCGCCTGGCTCGATGTCTTCTCGCGCCGTCTCGCCTCGAAGGTCTTCAGTTCCGCCGCGGCGATGTCCGGTTGCCGTTTCGCCGGGTCCGCCGGCAGGAGCAGGGGAGCGAGCGGCGTTGCACCCAGTTCCGCCATCAGCCGCACCCGCCGCATCTCCTCCCGGTCGAGCCGGGCGAGAAGTTCGTTGCGATTGACCCCCGACGTTGCGAGGTTGAGACGAACCAGGAGTTCCCCGGCGCGCACGGAGTCGCCCTCGGCGACGAAGATGGCATCGACGATGCCGCCTTCCAGGTGCTGGATGACCTTGACCTTGCCGCGCGGCACCACTTCGCCGCTGGCGACCGCCACCTCTTCGACGGTGGTGAATTTCGCCCAGACGAAAAAGGAAACGATCAGCGCCATCATCAGCCAAACGATCCGCCGCCATGCCGGAAGCGGGTGACGGGCGAGCAGCTCCTCGAAGGCGGTGGCGGTGGTCACCGGCCTCGTCCGCCGGGCACAGCCGGGCCCGCGGTCGCCGCGTAGGCCGGAGCGGCGAAGTCCGGGCGTTGTGACTGGACGCGACTGCCGTGGAAAAGGAGCGGCAGCATTTGTTCCACCGGCCCGTCCCGCAGCACCCGGCCGCGGTCGAGGAGGGTGATTCTGCGGCAGGCGGCGAGCAGGGGAGGGCTATGGGTGACGACCACGACCGCCGATCGCTGGCCCAGCCTTTCCAGCATCCGGCGCAGATCGCTCTCGCCGTCCCGGTCGAGATGGCTCGACGGCTCATCGAGGAGCAGGATCGGCGGATCCCCCATCAGAGCGCGGGCGATGGCGAGGCGCTGACGCTGGCCGGCGGAGAGCCGTCCGCCGGCTTCACCCACGTCGGTTGCATAGCCGTCCGGCAGGTCGACGATGAAGGGATGCGCTCCGGCCGCGGTGGCTGCCGCGATGATGGCGGCATCGTCCGCCGCCGGCTGGCGCAGGCCGATGTTGTCGCGGATCGTTCCGGAGAACAGCACGGTGTCCTGGGGCACATAGCCGATCCAAGCGGCGAGTTCGGCCCGGCCAAACTGGGCGATGTCCGCCCCACCCACCAGGACCCGTCCGTCGCTCGGCCGGTAAAGGCCGAGCGCCAGCTTCAGCAAGGTGCTCTTGCCGCTGCCGTTGGGGCCGACGATGCCGTGAATCCCGCTAGCCCAGGACAGGTCGACCTTGTCGATGCACGGGCGGGCGCTATCCGGATAGGTGAAGCTGACCGCTTCAAGGTTCAGTTCGCCTCGAGGGCGCCCGACGGAGACCGCGCTCTCGCTGCGGTCGCTGTTCAAGCGGAGGATCTGTCCCAATCGATCGACCGCTTGCCAGAAGGCGGCCAGACTTCGCCAGCTGGCGACGAGCTGAGTGACCGGCCCCAGCAGCCGGCCGCTCAGCATGTTGGCGGCAATGAGGGCGCCGATGCTGAGCCGTTGATCGAGGACGGCGACGGCGCCGACAGCGGTGATTGCCACCGTCGTTGCCACCGTCAGGGTGGTGCCGAGGGTCGCATAGCGGTCGGCGAGGCCGCCGCGGCCGATGGCATTCTCGATCGTCCGGGCGTGCCGTTGCTCCCATAGGGGGCGCAGGCTCGCATCGAGAGCGAGCGCCTTGATCGTCGTCCGTCCGGCGATCATCTCGGCGATCAGACCATCGCGGGCCGCCGCACTATCCCGCTCGCGGCCGCCGCGGCTGGCAAGGGCGCGCCCCGACAAGACAGCGATCGCAACGAAAGCCGGCAGAACGAGAACCACCACCCAGGCCACCGGCTCGGCGATGATGAACATCACCAGCAGGAACAGGAAGAGGAACGGCAGATCGCAGATCAAAAGAACCGTGGTGCCGCTCAGGGTATTGCGCACCGTGTCGACGTCCCGGAACAAGGCGTGCCACGTCGCCGCCGGACGTCGTTCGATCTCCGCCAGGGGGAGCGTCACCACCTTGTCGAACAGCCTGCGTCCGGCCCCGACGTCGATCCTGAGGGCGACCGTCTGCAGGATGCGGGCGCGGGCCAGGCGCATGCAGAAGTCGAAAGCAATGACGACGATCATGCCGATGACCAGGCCGACAAGGGTGGCGAGGCCGCTGTGGAAGACGACCCGGTCGTAGACCTGCATCACGAAGACGGGGACGGCGAGGGCGAGGAGGTTGACGAAAAAGGACAACAGGCCCGCCTCGTGGAAGACGGGTAGCAAAGGCTTCACCTCGCCCTTCAGCCAGGATCGTAGACGCCAATCGCCCATTTCCGCATTATACCCCCGTTCAGGGGCACGGCATAGCGCAAATGGACCCAAACAGGGAAAATTTTCCTTGAGTTTTGATTCGGTGTCGGATAAACCCTGTGATGTGGCCGCCCTAGATGCGCCAAATCCAAAGAGGGTATCGCTGATAGGTCAGGCTGTGGGCGCCGGTGCGAGCAGGTCGGAATCCTCGTCGTCGGGCTGCAGTTGTAGCTCGACCTCCATCAGATCCTCGTCAGGAACCTTGCGGGCGGTGAAGCCGAGGTGCTCGATCAGGTCCAGCATCGGCACGTTGTCCCGGAGGACGAGGCCGACGATCCGGCGCGTTCCGCGCAGGCGACAATAGTCGACGATCTTCTCCATCAGCTTCCGACCGAGGCGCTGGCCCTTCATGTCGGATCGGACGAGGATGGCGTATTCCGCCCTGTCGTTGTTGAGATCGGCGACGGTGCGAACCACGCCGAGCGTCTCCATGTCGCCGTCCGGACCGGGAGCGGTGGCGATGAAAGCCATCTCGCGGTCGTAATCGATCTGGGTGAGGCGTGCCATTTCCGCATGTGGCAACGACCGTACCAGGTGGAAAAAGCGCAGCCGCATGTCCTCTGGCGTGCACTTGCCGACGAATTCGTGGTGCGCCGGCTCGTCCTCGGGGCGGATCGGCCGAAGCAAAACCCGGCGACCGCTGGCGAGGGGGAATACCTCTTCGAGTTCCTTGGGATAGGGACGGATCGCCAGACGGCGCTCGGAGGTTTCGTTCGCCGGGGCGATCAGGATCTGAACATCCTTGACGAAGACACCTCGCTCGTCGACCAGCAGCGGATTGATATCGAGTGCGGCGATCTCCGGAATGTCGATGATCATCTGCGACACCTGGACCAGGGCCAGGCATACGGCACTGATGTCAGCCGCCGGGACGTTGCCGTAGCTCTGGAGCAGGCGGTGGACGCGCGTCCGGTCGATGACTTCCCGGGCGAGGCTCATGTTGAGAGGGGGGAGTGCCACCGCGCGATCGGCGATGACATCGGCGGCGGGACCGCCGTGGCCGAAGGCGATCACCGGCCCGAAAACGTGGTCATCGGTAACGCTGATGCGCAGTTCCCGCACGTCCGGCCGGCGGACGATGCGCTCGACGATCAGGCTCGCATCGCGGCTTGCGTCCTCTTGCGCATCGGCGATCAAGCGCTTCGCCACCGCCTTGACCGATGCGCCCGAGTCGAGGACCGATACGCCGAGTTCCGCCTCGGGAACGGAGGTGGCCTCCTCCCGAGGTGCGAGTTTGAGCGAAACCGGAAAGCCCAGACGTTCGGCGGTGGCCGCCGCCTCTTCGGGGGTGCGGACGGTTTCCGGCTCGCACATCCGCAACCCGTACGCTGACAGCAGCGTCCTGGCTTCGTTCCCGGTCACGATCGTGTGCCCGCGTCGCAGCAGGTCCGCGACCCAGCCCCGCATATCGTCGTGTGCCACATCGAACTCTGCCGGCTTCGACGGTGGCGTCTGCAGCAGCATGTCCTGGCCGCGGCGATAGCGAACCATGTGCATGAATGCGGTCACCGCCTGGTTGACGGTATCGAATGTCGGGATGCCGGCTTCCGAGATCTTATGACGGGCTTCGGCAACGCTGCTGCCGCCGACGAAGGTGGCCAACAAGGTGCCGCGCATTTCCTTGGCGACGGCGATCATCGCCGCCGCCACCTTGCTGCTGGAGACGGCCGCGGTCGGTGCATGCATGACGAGAATGGCATCGGCGGAGCGGTCGGCAAAAACCGCCTTGGCGACGGCGGCATACTTCTCCGGTGCGGCGTCTACGGCGAGAAGCAGAGGATTGGTTGGCGGTCGTTCCGGAGAGACGTGGGCGGCGATGGTGGCGAGTGTGGCCTCGGACAGCTGCGCCAAGCGCCCGCCGTTGAGGATCAGGTTGTCCACCGCCATGACGGCAATCCCGACCCCATTGCTGATGATCGCCAGACGGTCGCCGCGCAACGGCCGTGCCCGACCCAGGGTCTCCACCGCCGCGAATAATTCGCTAAACCCCTGCACCCGAAGCATACCGGCGCGCCGGATCGCCGCATCGTAAACCTCGTCGGTGCCCGCCGCCTCCGCCAAGCCCAGCGCGGCGTGCTGACCTTCCGCGGTACGACCGGCCTTGATCACCAGGACCGGCTTGTTGCGGCTGGCACCGCGACCGGCGGACAAGAACTGGCGGCCGTGGCGGATGTTCTCGATGTAGACCAGGATTGCCCGGGTCATGGCATCGCTGCCGAGGTAGTCGAGGATATCGGCGAGGTTGACGTCGAGCTTGTCGCCAATCGAGACGAAGTGGGAGAAGCCGATATCGTGCTCGCGCGCCCAGTCCAGCACGGCGGCGCATACGGTCGAGGACTGGGAGACGAAAGCGACCCCACCCGGTAGCGCCGGAACCCGGGCAAGGCTGGCGTTCAGGCCGATGCCGGGCACCATCAAGCCCAAAGTGTCAGGGCCGAGGAGTCGAAGGCCGACGCGCCCCGCTTCGGCGAGGAGGGCCTTGCGCGCCGGCGCGTCGGCGGTGATGTCATTGAGGAGGATCGCGGCCCGAGTCCCTCGGTTGCCGAGGGCGCGCAGGGTCGGTTCCAAGACTTTCGACCCGCAGACCACGGCCAGATCCGGCGTTTCCGGCAGCGCCTCGATGCGAGGGTAGGCGAGGACTCCGGATATCGCATGGTCTTCGGCGCTGACCGGCATGATCGGTCCCTCGAAGCCGCCGCGCAGCAGATTGCGCATGACCGTGTGGCCGGGCGTGCCGTCACGATTGCTGGCACCGACCACGGCCACCGATCGGGGGTAGAACATCTTATCTAGATTAAGCGTCGCCATAATTGGTCCGGCAGGATTTCAAGGAGTTGCGATCGATTGTCCTTATTATGACAAAAGCCATCCCGCACGTCTGCGACCATGTAGCCAGACCGCGTCCTTTCCACCGGAGCACGAGCCAAGATTTCGGAGGATGCGACGATCGAACCGAATACGCTTACTGGAACCGTCATGTGAGCGGATTGCGCACCATAATCGGCTTTGCCGCACTGCACAATAGGCAATACCGTTAGGGCGGTAAGGCACGGAGTGCCGTGTCTCAGGGCGGGAAAATCCCGCAGCGCGGCCGGGGAGCGACCCGACCGACACCCACCACCCGGTTGCGGGCGGCGGCAAGGCGCAATAACTGCTGTAGAAGGCGCTCCCGGCGGGAGCGGAGCGCAATCGTCGGCAGGCGGGAGGATCGGTGCAGCAGCAAGCGGAAACAACGTCTCCATGCGTCGGCATTTGCCGACTCGACGCCGATACCGGCCTGTGCACCGGATGTTATCGGTCGATCACCGAAATCACCCAGTGGCGGTCGGCCAGCGAGGGCGAGCGACGGGCGATCCTGGCAAGGGTCACCCTTAGGCGCACCGAGCGAGGCGTCCCCGGCGGGCCGGTGCTCCGAGGCGACCCGGAGCCCCGATAGGCTTATGCCTTGGCCTTGGCGCGGGTACGGCGCACGGGTTTGGCCGACGGTGTGGCCAGAGCGGGGGCCGCCGGTGGAGTGTCCGCAGGCGCGTCCACGGCCGGGGGCGGAGGTGAGGACGTCGCCCGCTCGTTCATCTGCGCCGAAGCGGATTTCGGGTGAGGATCGGGCATCATCCGTGCCGCCGCCGCTTGCAGCGTCGACAACACTTCCTGCTCGGCCGAAAGCCAGTACTCCATCGCCATGCCATGCTGGCGACCGGCGGACTCCCACATCAGATAGGCAATCTCGCGGATACGATCCTGGATATCCTGGGTCAACTCAGAGAAACTGCTGGTCATCAGTGAAACCTCGATTGACTGGTGGCTATCCTCTAACGCTGGGATAGAGGAAATGAAAGAGCGTCGGATGACTTACCTTCGGTGGGTCGGCGGAACCCCGCCGAAAAGGCGAACCGGCTATGAGCGCCGACGCTGAAGAGGCGGTGGTCTGGCGACAGGCCGACGGGACGCCGATCGTCTGCGACGAGAAACTGAAGGTGCTCAACGAGAACCTGGCGGAAATTCGCCAAATCTGTCAGGACGCCTTCGAGGACGCGGTTTTGATGGGCTGTGACGAACGGCAGATCCGCACCATCCTCCTCTCGCTCATCGCCTCGCTCGCCAATCCCTTCGACCGCCGGTGACCCGCTTTCGCATCAGGGGAAGCGGCATGAGTCGCCGAAGATGTCGACGTTGCCCCGGCTTTTCGCCGGTACCACGCGGAAGCTGTATTCCCGGTCGCCGACGATCAGCGATGGGGAGAGGGGGAGGACCCCGGTGACCTCCATCGCCGGATCGCCGCTGCGGATCAAACGCAAGGTTACCGGCTCGGCCGGGTCGAACCACGTTTCCGCGGCGCCGGTCGAGTCTCTCGCCGGCACGCCGACGAGGATCATGGTGATCATCCCCTTGCCGAACTTCAGCGACGAACGGCTGGCGGTTTGGACCTGCACCGGAACCGGAAACAGCCGCCGCTCGGCTTCCCGCCGGCAGTCGTGACGGTTTTGCGTCGCCGCGAGCACCGCCTTCAGGCGCTCGGCTTCGACGCCCGCGGCGAGCTTGTGCTGAATGATGTCAAACAGCTCCTTGGACGGACCGCGCGCCACGTCGCGTTCATACCTCGCCTGCCAGTCGCGGGCCGTCGCCTGGGCGGTGTCGGCGACCGCCTGAGCGCTCGTCTTCGCCGCCTCGACGGCATCGAGCTGCGACCGCATGGTCGCTATGGTCTCCTCGAGACGGGTAATCTCCGAGCCGGCCAGCCTGTTTCCGGTCTCGTAGGCATAGATGCCGGCGGCGGTGATGAGAGCGAGCGCCGCCGCCCACTTGACCATCGTCCACTGACGCCGCCGCCGCCGCCGCCGCCTATCCTCGTGCAAGCCAAGCGGCATCAGGCTCCTCCCATCAGCCAGCCGACATTGAAGGAATTCGAGCGGGTTCGCACGGCGTATCACTAACCCTTGTGGGGTAAAAAAGAAAGAGCCTGCGCGGTGCGGCTAGAGGGCGTGTTTCATCGAGCCGACAAACCGCCTGCACCAGGCAACGAACGCCTCCGGTGCCAGAGGCTCCGCATAATAGAAGCCTTGCGCCAGATCGCAGCCGCGGGTGCGGATGAAGTCCAGTTGCTCCGCCGTTTCCACGCCTTCTCCGATGACCCGGATGCCCAGCCGATGGGCGAGGGCGACGATCGCTTCGACCACGCTCGCGTCACCGCTATTGGTCGAAACATTGGCGATGAATGATTTATCGATCTTGACCGTATCGACCGGCAGATCCTTGAGGTACCGCAAGCAGGAGTAGCCCGTCCCGAAGTCGTCGAGGGCAAGGTTCACGCCGAGGGTATCGAGGTCGCGGAGCACCGCCGTTGTCTCGTCCACGTCGGCCAACAGGCAGCTTTCGGTAATCTCCAGTTCCAGCGCACCGGCCGGCACCCGATAGCGCTCTAGAACGCCGGCGACGGCATCGACCAGACCCTTGCTCCGCAGCTGGCGGGACGAGAGGTTCACCGTCACGCTCAGGTGCGGAAAGCCGATCTGCCGCCACCAGCCGAGCTGACGGCAGGCGTTTTCCAGCACCCATTGACCGACCGGGACGATGAGGCCGATGTCTTCGATGAGCGGGATGAAACGGTCGGGCAGGAACGGTCCCAGGGCGGGATTGAACCAGCGCAACAGCGCCTCGGCGCCCACGAGTCGGCCGTTCCGCACATCGATGATCGGTTGGTAGTAGACGGCGAACTCACCCCGGTCGAGGGCGTGAATCAGGTGCGTCTCCACCTGCAGCCGCTGCGCCGCCAGTTCATTCAATTCGGGGGTATAGAAATGAAAGGTGTTTCGACCCTGCTCCTTTGCCCGGTACATGGCGGCGTCGGCGTTCTGCATCAGGGTCGCCGGTTCGTCGCTGTCGTCCGGGAAGATGCTGACGCCGATGCTGGCGGTGACGAACGCCTCATGTCGCCCGAGAACGAAAGGCTTGGAGAATGCCGCCATGATCTTGTGGATCACCGGTTCGGTATGGGCAGCACAACCGAGCTTGGGCAAGATGATGGTAAATTCGTCGCCCCCGAGCCGGGCGATGGTGTCTTCCTCGCGCACGCAGGCGCGCAAGCGGTCGGCCGCCTGACGCAACAGCTGGTCGCCGACCGCATGGCCCCAGGTATCGTTGATCTTCTTGAACTGGTCGAGGTCGACGAACAGCAGTCCGCCCTTGTGCTTGTGGCGCACCGCACCGACGACGGCACTGCGCAGTCGGTCGGCCGCCAGGACTCTGTTGGGTAGTCCGGTGACCTCATCGAAATTGGCCTGGCGTTGGAGGCGCTGCTCGTAGGCCTTGCGCAGGGTCACGTCGGCGATGGTCGTCTGCAGGCCGGATTGCCCCTTCCAGGTAATCGGCTGCGATTGGCTCTCGATCCATATGAGCGCGCCATCGCTACGGACCCCCTCGAACTCCCTCGGCTCCGCCGCCTCCCCGGCAAAGGCGTTCTGCTGGGTGTGTCTGATGCGGTTGTGATTGGAGGGCGCGAGCAAGCGGGTCAAGCTTGGCAAGGCGAGGATGTCCTCGGGAGTTTCGTAGCCGAAAATTCGGGCGAAGGTGCGATTGGCGAACACCGGCACACCGGTCACCTCGATGACGATGCCGAGCACCGACCCCTCCACGAGGCGGCGAAACCGCTCCTCGCTCTCTCGTACCGCCTGCTCGACCTGCTTGCGTTGGGTGATGTCGAGGGAGACGGTCACGATCTGACTGACGGCGCCGTCGTCGTCGCAAATGGGTGCCTTGGTCGTCAGAAGCACGCTCGGTCGCTTGCCCTCCGCGTCGAGGGTCTCCTCGATATCGAACATCGGGTGGCGCGAAGCGATCAACTGTGCATCCAAGTCCAGGTGGCGCTGGCCATATTCCTCGCCGAAGATCTCCTTTTTCGGCCGGCCCACCGCATTATTGGCGTCGAAGGCGAAATAATTCTCGTGAAAGCTGTTGGCAAAGAGAAGATTGCCATTGGTGTCCGTAGCCCGAATGAGGGTCGGAACGGTGTTGATCACCCGCCGCAACTGCTCCTCGCGGCGTCGTACTTCTTCCGCATACTCCTGCAGAGTAGCGTTCAGTTCGCTTTCGAGGAAGCGGGCGCGGTCGGCCAATTGCTGCCGCTGGCGCCAGAGCGTCAGCAGATTGCGGGCGCGGGTACAAAGCTCCTGGCCGTCTACCGGGCTCAGCAGAAAGTCGCTGGCCCCGGCTTCCAACGCCCGATAGCGGAATTCGCGATCTTCATAGGCGGTCACGACGATGATCGGGATATGGCGCGCCGGCGGGTGCTGCCGGCAGAGGCGGATGAATTCCTCTCCGTTCATCATCGGCATGACGAAGTCGGTAACGATGAGATCGGGGGTGCTGACCTTAACGAACTCCAAGGCCGCCTGCGGCGCCTCGAACGTATGGACCACGATGCCGTCTTCGACCGACTGCGCAAATCGGCTGAGGATCTTCAGATTAAGCGGTTGGTCGTCAACGATAATGACAACCGTCATGCCCGACTCCGCTTCACCGCCGTCCAACTTCGGCGTTGCCCAGGGCATGCCCAATCCAAGGTACGTCCCACGGTTCGCTGACGCTGACCCACTGTTAGAAGGTACCGCGTTCAGTACAACCGAAACAATACTGCTGTTCACCCTTTTGCAACAGCGGCCGCCATTGTCCCCGCCGGCGCACCCTCACCCGTCGCGTTCTGCCCCGTGACGGGGCGGCAGCGAGGCGCGGCATTTCTGGGGATTCTCCCAGCGCGAAAGCCCCCGCCACGATAAAAAAGTTATACGCACCAGTTTTGGTATAGTGAAAAACGCAACTTTCCCCCTCGGGGGAAAGCAAAAGGATGCTCATGATCTGGAGAACAACCGATGCCGTATAACGCTTTGCGTCCCGTATTCGGAGTCGATATGAATCTCTGGGCGACCCGCAATGCTGCGACCGCCCCCGAATTGGGTTCTGGCCTAGTGCCGTTGACGGTACGCGATCAGCCCGAGGATCGCTTCGCCTTCGAATCGCTGACCGAGGCCGCCGAATGGCGACTAGACGAACTCACCGTGACGTTCGAACCCGATGATCGCATCGTCTGGCAGTATATGCAGCCGATCGAGCGACCAAGCTTTACCCAGGGACTGCTGCGCGACATGAATCTTGTGGCGGATGCGGTTCAGGGAGCATTCGAGCGGGGCGATCCGCGCGCCCAGAAGCCGCTTCAGTTTATCGTAACCACCTCGAAGATTTCGGGAATCTTCAATCTCGGCGGCGATCTGAGCCTGTTTCTCAGATTGATCGAGAACCGCGACCGGGACGGGCTGCGCCGGTATGCGCACGCTTGCGCACGCGGGCAGCACCGGTTGCATTCAAGCTTCGACGTTCCCGTATGCATGATCGCCTTAGTGACCGGCGATGCCTTGGGCGGCGGCTTCGAGGCGGCTCTCGCCCATGATCTGTTGATTGCCGAGAGACAGGCGCAGTTCGGTCTGCCGGAGGTGTTGTTCAACCTGTTTCCGGGGATGGGGGCGTTCAGTTTCCTCTCGCGCAGAATCGGCGCCGTCGCGGCGGAGCGGATGATCCTCAGCGGCAAGGTCTATTCGGCCGATGAACTGCACGCGATGGGCGTGATCGATCAGGTGGTTGAACAGGGCCAGGGGCCGGATGCGGTTCACGAGTACGCTCGCGAATTCGCCCGTACCCGGCTGAGCCGGCAGGCGATGCTCAAGACCCGAAAAATATGCGCCGCCGTTTCGCTCGAAGAGCTGATCGATGTGTCGGACGTATGGGTCGAGACGGCGCTGCAGCTTCAGCCCGGGGATCTGCGTCGGATGAGCCACCTGGTCAAGGCCCAAGATCGGCGGTGGGCGCGCCTCACGCAGGCTACCTAGGTCGTCTCAGAGGGTGACGTAGCGGGATCGGGACCACTGCATCGTCCACGGGGAAACCGTAAGGGGGACGCCGAGAGGGCAAAGCTTCACCCCCCCTCGTCCTCCTTCCCTGTGTGACGCATTAGTGCCGGTCGGAGCGGCCCGACGTGTATCGACCCAAGTTGGTGGATGTGCGGGCAAACTCCCGCTCGAAGCGGGCGAGTTCCCGCTGAAGTTGGCAGACGTACTCGTCGCCGTGGGCGCAGAGACGGTCGCGCGTCATCCCATGCATGTCCTGGCACAGACGCGTCAGCGCTTCGGCGCCGACGTTTCCGGAGGTGCCGCGCAGGGCATGAACGCCGTCACGAAATGCGCGAGCGTCGGTTTCCGCCGCGGCCGCCTTGATGCGGACCAGCAATGACTGGCCGTTGGCGATATACTCTTCGAGCGTTTCGCGGACGAAGTCGTCTCCATCGGCGAAACGGCTGAGTTGGTCGATGACGCTCCAATTGATCGCCGGATACGCTTCCGAGCGGAAGCGTGGGTGCGACGAGATCTGGGTGACCTGCGGCGAGGGATGATGGTCGGCCGCCGGCACGTTTTGGGCTGCTGGCGCCTCGGCGACCCGCGCCACCGCGTCCAGCAGGCGCTTCGCCTCCACCGGCTTGGTCAGGAACAGGTCGATCCCCGCTTCCTCGGCCATTTTCCGCGTTTCCGGGGTGGCATCGGCGGTCAAGGCGACGATGGGCAGGCGACGTCCGTCCAAGTGCGCCATGCGATACAGCTTGACCACCTGGAGACCGCTCAGCCCGGGCATGTTGATATCGACGATGAAGACGTCGAAATCGGCGCGCTCGAGGGCATCGAGGGCATCGTCGCCACTGGTGACGATGTGCACGGTATGGTTCGCATGCTCGAGAATGCGCCGGGTGACCTTCTGGTTGACCGGGTTATCCTCGGCAACGAGCACCTGCAACGTCGCATCGTTTCGCAGCACATCGGTCGCTTCGGCGTCGGCCGGATCCGGGTCGCCGACGCTGGACAGCAACCGTGCCGCGTACAGGGCCTTCTCCATCGCGGCGGGCGTCAGCGGCGGCACGAAGGTCATCAGACAATCGCCGATCGCGCCGATCTTGGCCGGCAGGCGGGCAATTCGCATCATCAACGGCCGCTGTTCGATCGGAGCGGCGCTGAGCGCAGCGACCAACTCGGCTTCGGATGCTTCCGGGTGATCGGCGTCGACGAGGACGATGGCGCGGCCGTCGGCGCGGTCGCGATTGAGCAGGCGAATTTGCTCGCTGACGGAGGAGGCGACGCCGGCCGGCCGGCCCCCGGCGTGGATAATGGCGCCTTCGGCCCCTTCGACCACCGCCGGGTCCGACGACAGCAGGAAGACCGACTGGATCGGGCCGTCCGGCATGTGGATCGCCCGCACCTGGGCGGTGAACGGAAGTTCGACGGTGAAGGTTGCTCCGGCGCCCAACGCGCTATTCACGCTGATCGTGCCGCCCAGCAGATGGACCAGGTTGGTGGTGATGGCCAAACCGAGCCCGCTGCCCTGATGATGGCGATTGATCCGATCGTCGGCTTGGGTGAAGCGGTCGAAGATGCGCTTATGGTCCTCGAGGGCGATCCCGATGCCGGTATCGATCACGGCAAAACGGAGGCGCACCCGGCCGACACCCGGCCATCCGGCGACCCCCAGTTCCAGCCCGACGTAGCCCCGCTCGGTGAACTTGATCGCATTGGCAATCAGATTGATCAGGATCTGCCGCAGATGACGCACGTCGCCCTCGAGGGTAACGGGCACATCGCCGGCAATATGAGTGAGGAGGCGGACTCCGTTGGCATCGGCCTGAGGCCGGAAGATCGTCTGCAGGTCGGCTACCAGGGCAAAAACATCGAAAACGTCGCTGCTGACGGTGACCCGGTCGGCCTCGATGCGGGAGAGATCGAGAATCTCGTCGATAAGCGACAGCAGAGCCCGACCCGAGGTTTTGACCGTGTGAACCATCTCCCGCTGGTCGCGATCGAGACGGGTCTCGCGCAGCACGTCGCTCATCCCGATGATGGCGTTGAGCGGTGTCCTCAATTCGTGACTCATACTGGCGAGGAAGCGGCTCTTTGCCCGGTTGGCACTTTCCGCCTGCGCCTTCGCCTCGATCAGCTTGCGGATGAGGGTACCGGCATAGGCGGGGATGCCCACCAGGGCGAGGAGCAGGCCCAACCCGAGCCAATGTTCCTGCTGCCAATAAGGCGTATGCAGCCATACGAGGAAGAAGCCGGCGACCGACGTCGGTACCGACAATGACAGATAGACCAGGCCGTAGCGAAATCCGTTGCCGAGGGTGACCCACAGATAGATGGGATAGAACGGTGCGGCCAACCCGCCGCCGAGGTGGAGAAAGATCGAGAGAACGCTGAAATCGCCCAACATTCCGGCCACGCGCCGGGGATGACAGACCCCCGGCTCGATGACGATGAGCGGGATGATCAAGGACGAGAGGAAGAAGTAGGCCACGCCGACGACGAGGAGTTTGTCGAGGGCGGGATCATGCTGTTCTCGCCAAGCAACGAGCCCGCCGAGGTAGATGCAGACGAAACCGACGATCACCAGTCGGATCAACGCCTGCTCGTGCTCTGTGTCCGGTCGACCGCGTAGGCGTCCCGAGATCCGTCTCAGGAATGCCAAAAGTCCGTGAACCCCTGGTTTATGCCCGCCAACCGGCCCCGAGTGGCGCTGATCCATGGAGCCTATCCCCTATTTCCGCCATCCCGCGGATGGGTACCCGTCACAACCCTGCACCGCTGCAGCGCGGCGCAAAACTCAAGTTCGCGAGACCCGCTTGTCATTGAGAGACGCTACGAGTGAGGGTGTTGTCCGGTTTACCTCACTCTGCCCTCCACCCTCTAAGAAGCACGTACAGTAGCATAAATATCGTTTGCAATTATCGTCCCTGTTTGCCGTCAGCATCACCCATGTGGTCAGTGCGACTGCCCTAAATATGGTTACACAACACATCGGTGCATTCTTAGGTAGGGCGAGGGGCGCCGCGGTCGCCGTGATGATATCCGAACGACCATCTTCCCCGCATACTTTTTCGCGGAAATACTCAATTACGTGCCTGCATAAAACGCTGCGGGCCGTTGCCAGCACGGCGTTTGCTGCGAAGCTGACCTATGCCGGGAGGAGGCCGTGTCCCCCTGCCCATGCCGGGTTTGTTGCGGGAATGCGCTGGGACAGTCGCTACGACACTTTCGAGGAAAGTCGATGATAGAAGAAATGTCGGTAGACGCCGGGCCAGGAAGAATTTTTGTGAAGATTTGGAGTATATCCACTCTCCGTGCCACCGGTACGCCGCCCATCGTTCTCTTTCACGACTCGCTCGGAAGCGTCGAATTGTGGCGTGACTTTCCGGAAAGGCTTTCTGTTGCCACCCGCCGAGATGTCATCGCCTACGATCGCCTCGGATGGGGCAGATCCGACCCCTACCCGGGTATCCTCAGTCGCGGCTTCATCCGGGAGGAGGCGTCCGGCTCGTTCCGGGCTCTGCGCAACCATCTGGGGTTGGAGAGCTTCATCGCCTTCGGCCACAGTGTCGGCGGCGGAATGGCGGTGATCTGCGCCGGCGCCTTTCCGTCGGACTGCCGGGCCCTGATAACCGAATCTGCGCAGGCGTTCGTGGAAGACAGAACGATCGAGGGCATTGTCGACGCGAAGCAGGCGTTCGACCAGGAGGCGCAGTTCGACCGGCTTCGCAAGTACCATGGGGACAAAGCCCGTTGGGTCCTCGACTCCTGGACCGAAACATGGCTGTCTCCCGAATTCGCCGACTGGCGTTTGGACGACGATCTGCCACGGGTTTCATGTCCGCTTCTTGCAATCCACGGCGATAACGACGAGTACGGATCCGTCTGCCATCCCCGGCGCATCGCGGCCGGGACGTCAGGATCCGCCGTGGTGCGGATTTTGGCCGACTGCGGCCACGTTCCGCATCGCGAAAAGCAGCAGACGGTCATCGATGCGGTCACGGCGTTTCTCGATTCAGTCGCCGCTTCCGCCTCTTAAGCGGTCGGACCGCAGCACCGGCCAGGGTCGCGGCTTGTCTCCGGGCGACAGAGGGAGCCGGATCGCGTCGTCTTGCAGGTGGCTCCGGAGGAGGGATTCGAACCCCCGACCCAGCGGTTAACAGCCGCTTGCTCTACCACTGAGCTACTCCGGATCAGGACTGGAGGCGCGGACCGGACTCGAACCGGTGTTCACGGCTTTGCAGGCCGCTGCGTAGCCACTCCGCCACCGCGCCGCGGGGCGCACCGTAGCGGTGGGGCCACCGGATGACAACAGTCCGCAGGTCGCATCCGACGATTAGCAAGCACGCGCACGCCCGTCAATCTCACAGCCGGCGCCGGTGGCATCAATTGTCACGCCGGCAGCGGACGTGTATAAGCCCATTCACCCGTGTCCTAACCATCCGTGCGACCGAGAGAAACCCCGATGGATTACGCCGCCGCCCGTTTCAAGATGGTGGAGAACCAGGTTCGCACCAACCGCGTCACCGACCCCCTCGTCATCGCCGCTCTCAACGAGTTACCTCGCGAAACGTTCCTGCCGGATTCGCTGAAGGGCGTGGCCTACGTCGATGAGGACATTCCGCTCGGCGGCGGCCGCTATCTGATGGAGCCGCTGGCGACGGCGCTGATCCTGCAAACGGCGGAGATAGAACCGGAGGACAAGATCCTGGTGGTGGCCTGCGGCACCGGCTACCTGGCGGCGGCGGCGGCGCGCATCGGCCGTGTCGTGGTGGCGTTGGAGGAGGATTCAAATATCGCGGCCGGGGCTCGCGAAAATATATCCCAAACGGGGGCATCAGCGGTTACAGTGGTGGAAGGCCGCCTGGCCGAGGGGTATCCACCGGAAGCGCCCTACGATGTCATTCTGTTCAACGGCGCCGCTGCAGACGTGCCGTCCGCCATCCTTGATCAGTTGGCGGAGGGGGGCCGGCTGGTGGCCATCATCGCCGCCGAACACGGACTTGGCCGGGGAACGGTATTTTATAGAATCGGCGGCACCGTTTCGCGCCGGGTCGCCTTCGATAGTTCCGTTCCTTTGCTCGCTGCCTTTGCACCCATGCCCAGGTTCCAGTTCTGAGCGGCGGCGCCGTTCGGCGGAGACCCGGTACCCCTATCGATTCCAGTTCGATCGCCGCGATCCGGCATGCCAGCGGCAGGCGGTCCGGTGAGCCAGGCCTCTGCCGCGGGCCATGCGGGCTTAACCGGCACCCTGGGGCGGGCGATGCCCCGGCTGATCGCTGTGCTGCTGGTTGCCCCACTCTCCCTCCATCTTCCTTTTGCCCCCGCCCATGCGCAGACACTGCAGGAGGCGCTGACGGCGGCTTACGAGGACAATCCGCAGCTCGAGGCGGAACGGGCGCGCCTTCGCGCCGTCGACGAGCAGGTCCCGCAAGCGCTGTCCGGATGGCGCCCGACGGTGCGTGCCTTCGGCAACGCCGGCGTTCGTCAGATCGACAGCAATCGGGAGTCGGTACTCGGTAGCGAGAATGCACTCCTTGCCCCCAACGCGGTGGGGGCGGAGATCGATCAACCGCTGTTCCGCGGCGGACAAACCACCGCGCAGACGCATCAGGCCGAAAATGCGGTTCGCGCCGAACAGGCCCGGTTGGCGGCGACGGAGCAGAGGGTCCTGCTCGACGCGGCGGTGGCCTTCGTCGACGTCTTTCGCGACCAGTCGGAACTGGCGCTGAATATTCGCAATGAACAGCGCCTCGATCGTCAGTTGGATGCGACCCGTGACCGCTTCAAGGTCGGCGAGGTGACCCGTACCGACGTGTTCCAGGCGGAAGCCAGGCTTGCCCGGGCGACGGCCCAGCGGATCCAGGCGGAAGGCCGGCTCGAGACCTCGCGCGCCGACTATCGCAACGTGATCGGACGTGCACCTGGCGCTGTCGAGCGACCGCCGCTGCCGTCATCGTTGCCGGCGACGCTGGAAGAAGCGATCGATCAAGCCATCGATGGGAACCCGGGGCTCACCGCCCGTGCCTTCGATGAACGAAGTGCTCTCGACAACGTCGACCGGGTCCGCGGCCAGTTGTGGCCGACGCTGCGGCTCACCGGCCGCGTCGCCCGCGACTATGAGGCCACCCGCAATGACTCGCGTTTGAACACCTACGAGGCGCTGGTGCGCATGGATGTGCCCCTTTACCAAGCCGGCGTCGTCTACTCGCAGTTGCGGGAAGCGAAGCAGAGCGTGGCCGAACAGCGGCGCCTGCTGGATCAGGTGCATCGTGCAACGGTGCGAGATGCCACCGAAGGCTGGGCGCAGCTTTTGACCGCGCGCGCCGCCATCGCTTCGCGAAACAAACAGGTGGAGGCCAATCAGGTGGCGCTGCAAGGGGTACAGCGCGAAGCGGAGGTCGGCTCGCGGACCGTCCTCGACATCTTGGATGCGGAGCAGGAGGTTCTCGATTCGCAGGTGGATCTCGTGCGGGCACAACGGGACGAAGTCGTCGCCGCTTATCAACTTAAGACCGCGCTGGGCGAAATGACGGCGGAACGACTTGGCCTGAGTGTGCGATACTATGATCCGCAACGTCATTACCACGAGGTTCGCGATGATTGGGTGGGCGGCAGCAGTAGCGGCGACATCGGCGACGATGCCTCCCGCACCGGACCTGTTCGATGAGGGCACGACCGGTGAGTTCGGCCGGCGCGCCCCGCTGACGGCCGCACCATGACCGGCGATAAGGCCGGGAGTGCCGGCGCCCTTGCCGGCGGGGGCACGGACGACGGCCAGGCGGAACCCTCGATGGAGGACATCCTCGCATCGATCCGCCGCATCCTCACCGACGATGTGGAGGCACCGGGTGCCGCCGGGACGAGGCAAGAACCCGCACCGCCCGGGCCGCCCCCCGGCCGGGTCGGTGGCCCCGGTTCGGAACGGGGCTCCCATTCGGTCGCGCCCGAGCCGACGGTCGAGGCGGCGACCCCAGCCGTGCCACCGGCGCCGCGACTGGTCCGCGACCGGAGTCGGGCGAGCAACGTTTTCCTGCTTACCCCGGAGATGCGCATCCCCAGCCGGCGAACCCCGCTGGAGGAGGCCGAAGCGACCAAGCGCAAGGTGATGTCCAGCGATACCGCCGAGAGCGGGACCGATGTGCTGGCGCAGCTGGCGGGCGCTATCCTGGATCGGCGCGACATCGCCGTCGGCAGCCGCGACGTCACCCTGGAGAGCATGGTCCGCGAGATGCTGCGGCCGCTGCTCCGGGAATGGCTCGATCGAAACCTTCCCTACCTGATCGAACGCCTGGTCAAACGGGAGATCGATCTGATGGTCAACCGGGCCGAGCGGCTGGAGGACTGAACTCGCCCGGCGAAGCGGGTGCGGGGCGTCGCCGACGTATTGACCGCGCCGCGCCCGGCCGGCTAACAAGCCGAAGCTTCGGCGGTGGTACGGCAGGCCGATGCCGCCATCATCTACCGGCTGGTTCGGATGCTTCGCCCATGCTCGATAAGACCTATGATGCCCGCTCCGTCGAGGAGCGCTGGTACCGCGCCTGGGAGCAGGCGGGTGCGTTCGCCTGCGGTCGCAGGCCGGAAGCGCCCACCTTCGCCATCGTCATCCCCCCTCCCAACGTCACCGGCACCCTGCACATGGGCCATGCGCTCAACAATACCTTGCAGGATATCCTCGTCCGCCGGGCGCGCATGCAGGGCAAGGACGTCCTCTGGCAACCGGGGACCGACCATGCCGGCATCGCCACCCAGATGGTCGTCGAGCGGCAGCTGGCGAGCGAAGGCAAGACCCGCCACGATCTGGGGCGCGACCGCTTCGTCGAGCGGGTGTGGACGTGGAAGGCGCAGTCGGGTGGGGCGATCATCGATCAGCTGCGCCGACTGGGGGCGTCGTGCGACTGGTCGCGCGAGCGCTTCACCATGGACGAAGGGCTATCGGCGGCCGTCCGCAAGGTCTTCGTCGAGCTCTATCGGGCCGGCGCCATTTATCGCGCCAAGCGGCTGGTCAACTGGGACCCGCTGCTGCATACCGCCATCTCCGATCTGGAAGTGGAACAGCGGGAGGTCCGCGGCCACCTGTGGACCTTCCGCTATCCCATCGAAGGCGAGCCCGGCGCTTTCATTGCCGTCGCCACCACGCGGCCGGAAACGATGCTGGGCGACACCGCCGTTGCCGTCCATCCCGAGGACGAGCGGTATCGCCACTTGATCGGCCGCCGTTGCCGGCTGCCGCTGGCCGACCGGCTGATCCCGATCGTCGGCGACGCTCACGCCGATCCGGCCAAGGGCACCGGCGCGGTCAAGATCACCCCCGCCCACGACTTCAACGACTTCGAGGTGGGGCGCCGGCACGATCTGCCGATGATCAATATCTTCGACCGGGACGCGGCCCTCAACGACAATGCGCCGCCGCGCTTCCGCGGGCTCGACCGCTTCGAGGCGCGCGACGCCATCGTTGCCGAACTGACGGCACTCGGTCTCCTTGAGCGGATCGAGGATCATACCCTGATGATGCCCTACGGCGACCGCTCCGGTGTCGTCGTCGAGCCGTGGCTGATGGACCAGTGGTTCGTCGATGCGGCCCGTCTCGCCCAGCCGGCGATGCGGGCGGTGGAGGAGGGGCGGACCCGCTTCGTCCCCGAGCAGTGGACGAAGACCTACTTCGAATGGATGCGCAACATCCAGCCCTGGTGCATTTCCCGCCAGATCTGGTGGGGCCACCAGGTCCCGGCCTGGTACGACGGTGACGGCAACATCTTCGTCGCCCTGACGGAGGACGACGCGAGCCGCGCCGCCGAAGCCCACCACGGCCATCCCGTGCCGCTGAAGCGGGATGAGGATGTGCTCGACACCTGGTTCTCCTCGGCGCTGTGGCCGTTCTCCACCCTCGGCTGGCCGGAGCAGACCCCCGAGCTCGCCCGCTACTACCCGACCGATGTCCTCGTCACCGGCTTCGACATCATCTTCTTCTGGGTTGCCCGGATGATGATGATGGGCCTCGAGTTCATGGGCGAGGTGCCGTTCCACACCGTCTACATCCACGCCCTGGTCCGCGACGAGAAGGGCCAGAAGATGTCCAAGTCCAAGGGCAACGTCATCGATCCGCTGGTTCTGATCGACCGCTACGGCGCCGATGCCCTTCGCTTCACCCTGACCGCGCTGGCCGTGCAGGGCCGCGACGTGAAGATGTCGGAGAGCCGCGTCGAGGGCTACCGCAACTTCGCCACCAAGCTGTGGAATGCCGCCCGTTTCTGCCAACTGAACGGCGCCGCCCCGGTCGCCGGCTTCGATCCCGGGCGGGCGCAACTGCCGGTCAATCGCTGGCTGGTCGGCAAGGTGGCGGACGCCGCCGATCGTGCCAGCGGCGCCCTCGAGGCCTATCGCTTCAACGACTACGCGGCGGCCCTCTATCATTTCACCTGGGGGACCTTCTGCGATTGGTACCTTGAGTTCGCCAAGCCGACGCTGACCGGGGGCAACGCCGCCGAGCAGACGGAAACGCGCGCCGTCGCCGGCTGGGCGCTCGATCGCATCCTCGCGCTGCTGCATCCGGTGATGCCCTTCGTCACCGAGGAGCTCTATCAGCAGCTGGCCGATCGAAGCGGTGCGATGCTGATCGAAGCCCAATGGCCGATTGTCGATCCAGGCCTCATCGATGCCGAGGCTGACGCCGAACTGGACTGGGTGATCCGATTGATTTCCCTGATCCGCACCATCCGCTCGGAGATGAACGTGCCGCCGGGGGCGCGCATCCCGCTGTTGCTGAAGAACGCCGACGCCGACGCCGCGGCCCGTCTCGACCGCTACCGGGAGCTGATCATGACCTTGGCACGGCTGTCGTCGGCGGAGCCGCTGGTCGGCCCGGCGCCGAAAGGCGTGATTGAGGATGTCCTCGACCAGGCCACGGTTCTGCTGCCGATCGCCGATGTCATCGACATCGAAGCCGAACGGCGCCGCCTTGCCCGCGAGATCGGCAAATTGGCCGGAGAGATCGAGCGGGTGGAAAAGAAGCTGGCCAATCAGGGGTTCCTTGCCAAGGCCCCGGGCGAAGTGGTCGAGGCCGAGCGCGGCAAGCGGGATGACGCGGTCCTCGCCCGCGGCCGCCTCGAGGACGCCCTCAAGCGCCTCGCCGCGCTCTAAGGGCGCGGTCGCGCCGCCGCCTCTTTCAGCGCGCCTCATCAACACGGCGTCGCGCCACCAAGCGTGTGCGCGGAGACCATTCCCCACCGACCGATAATCGACTAATATAGCCCAAAAGGGTCAAATGGCCACGGATGCGCCGACGTCCTTCGCGGGCGGCGTCGGCTGAGTGAATGCCGGGGTGTGGATGATGCTTGCTCGCCGCCTCCTTGCCGTCGCCTGCACCATCCTTGCAGTGATGGGGGGGCCGACGTTGGCCGACGACACCCTCGTCGGACGGGCGCGGGTCATCGACGGCGATACCCTCGACATAAACGGGTCGCGAGTCCGGCTGAATGGCATCGATGCCCCGGAAAAGTCGCAGCTGTGCGAGGCGGGGCAGGTGTCGTGGGCGTGCGGTGCCAACGCGACGACCTTTCTTACCAGCGCGACGCAAGGGGCGGACGTCACCTGCCGCGGCGACAAGCACGACCGCTACGGCCGCCTGCTCGCCGTCTGCTACGCCAACGGGGTCGAGTTGAACGCACAGATGGTGCGCGACGGCTGGGCGTTGGCCTATCGCCGCTACTCCCTCGACTACGTCAGCGAGGAGGCGGAGGCCCGCGCCGCCGGCCGCGGCATGTGGCGGGGTCAGTTCATCGAACCGTGGGAATGGCGCAGTGCGCAGCGCCCGCAGCGATAGCGTCGCCGGCCAGCCGGCGGCGGAAGACGAGCCGCGGGATCGCCCCGCCGGTCGCCCGCTCCGGGACTTTGGCCTCACGGTCACCGACCGGGTGTCGAGTGATGGCGACGTGGTCTACCAGATCAGCGGCGAGACCCATCCCGTCCGGCATGTCTTGCGTGAGCTCGGCGGTCAGTGGGACGCGATAAAGCGGGTCTGGGTCTTCGCCGGTCTCGATCCGACCGCGACCCTGGTGGAGCGCCTCGACCGGGCGAAGGCCGAGGGGGGCCTGTCGGACTCGGCAACGCCGATGGTGCTGACCGAGGGGTCCAACCGCCCCCATTACTGGGGTCATCGCCAGCGGTTGCGTGACCGCTTCCTCGGCGGCGACGACACCGCCCTTCCCGACTACGAGTTGCTGGAGCTGATGCTGTTCTTCGCCATCCGCCGCGCCGACACCAAGCCGCTGGCGAAGCAGCTCCTCGCCCGCTACGGCTCGCTCGCCGCGGTGGTCAACGCCTCGACCGAGCAACTCGGCGAGTTCGAGGGGATGAACCACTACATCGTCACCCTGTTCAAGGGGATCAGGCTGATGGCGGCGCGCATCGTCCGCGCCGACCTCACCGAGCGGCCGCTGCTCGACAACTGGGACGGGCTGATCGCCTACCTGCGGGCGTCCATGGCGCACCGGATGGTCGAGCAGTTCCGGCTGCTGTTTCTCGACCGCCGCAACTGCCTGATCGCCGACGAGGTTCAGCATCAGGGCACCATCGACCACACGCCCCTCTACACCCGCGAGGTGGTCAAGCGCTCCCTCGCCCTCGACGCCTCGGCGGTGGTGATGGTGCACAACCACCCGAGCAACCATCCGGCGCCGTCCAAGCCCGACATCGAGATGACCAAGCAAGTGCGCGAGGCGCTCGACCGGGTCGGCATCGTTCTCCACGACCACCTGATCATCTCGCGCCGCGGCCACTCCAGCTTCCGTCAGATGGGCCTGCTCGGCAACCGCTGACGATCCGTGTGTTCGCCGGCCCGCTACCAGCCGGGATACCCCCACATGCCCCAGTTGTACATGCCGCCCTCGTCGGCATCGAGGGCCGACTCCTGGCGGGCGATGGCGTTCTCACGCCGCAGCGATAGCCGTTGGAAATCCTGGTAATTCTTCTCATTGCCGACGAACATGCACTTGCAGAATTCAGCGTCGGCGTAGACGAAGCTCAGTTGCCCGTTGTTGTCATGGCGCAAGACCGTCCGCTGCTTCATCGAGCGAATCTGCTCTTCCTTCGCCGGCGTATCGGCGACAAGCATGGAAAACCCGGCGGCCGACAGCAACTGTTCGTCGCTCTGGGCCTCCTGATGCTCGATGGTGGTACAGGCGCCGATAAGGGCGAGGACGGCGCAGAGCGAGCCGGCGCGTAAGGCGCGAGCCATGGGCGGGCGCATGGGGTTCTCCTTGTGGACGATGCGGCTTGGCACGTTCCGGTCTCATACACGCGGAATGGTGGCAGGCTCAACCGGATTTACACAATTAACCGCCGGACCCGCCGGGACTTGCCGCGCGGCGCCCGCGTTCCCATGCTAACGGCGAGGAGAATGCGGCTATGCCCATGAGGCGGGGCGGCGAGGGAGGGACAAGATGCACATTCGGCTGACGGGGCGGCGGGCGGTGGTTTCGGGCTCGACCGCGGGCATCGGCTTCGCCATCGCCAAAGGGCTGGCGACGGCGGCGGCGAGCGTCGTCATCAACGGCCGCAGCGAGGCGCGGGTGGCGGAAGCCGTCGCTCGGCTGAAGGCAGAGGTGGCGGGGGCGGAGGTGCAAGGCATCGCCGCCGATCTCGCCACCGCCGAGGGGGCGCAGGAATTCATCGCTCAGGTGCCGGAGGCCGACATCCTCGTCAACAACCTCGGCATCTTCGAGCCGAAGCCGTTCTTCGAGATCGCCGACGACGACTGGGAGCGGTTCTTTCGGATCAACGTCATGTCGGGGATCCGGCTCTGCCGCCACTACGCCCAGGGCATGGCGGGGCGCGGCTGGGGGCGGATCGTCTTCATCTCCTCGGAATCGGGCGTCAACATCCCGGTCGAGATGGTCCACTACGGGATGACCAAGACGGCGCAGATCGCCGTCTCCCGCGGCCTCGCCGAGACCGTCGGCGGCACCGGCGTCACCGTCAACAGCGTCCTTCCCGGCCCCACCCGCTCGGAAGGGGTCGGCACCTTCATCGCCCAGCTCGCCGGCGACAGCGGCAAGAGCCAAGCCGAGGTGGAGGCCGACTTCATCCGCACCCACCGACCGACGTCGCTGATCGGCCGCCTCGCCGACGTGGACGAGGTGGCCAACATGGTCGTCTACGTCTGCTCCGAGCAAGCATCCGCCACCACCGGCGCCGCGCTCCGCGTCGAAGGCGGCCTGCTGCGGGGGATCCTTTAGACGCGGCAAGCGGGAGCACTCCTGGCGAGATGCAACGGCACTCTCCGTCGGATCTATCGAGAATTCCGACGTGGCGGCCGAAAGCCGCTGGTCTCTTTTGGTTTGAGTCTCGCGTAGGCGACGGAAAAGGTTTGCTAACCGAGTTGAGCTTCGCCCCTTGCTTAAGGGCAACTGAACGATTTCAGAGTGCGGAGGCCGACCCGGTCAAGCAGACGGCCACAGACAGCTCCGCTGTGCCGGCGCACCAGCACGAACTGCAGCAGCGGAGTAGAATCGGTGCTGGTCCCCGCGACGAATGGCGTACCGCAATAAGAGCCATTGGCCAGTTCTACAGGCGTCTCGACTTTCAGCACCCTGAGGCTGACTCGCATTTCCTCAATCTGTGTGCGTTCCCCATCGCCGTCGAGCTTCCATATTCCCGATGGGTCCCTATAGGCGAGCCGAAGATCACGCTCGCTCGCGTCCTCCATGAGATGCGCGAGTGCGTCGGAGAACACCGGTTTATTCATTAGCTGGCTGGCCCAGTCGCCGACTGTGAGGGTGTGATCGCCAATTTGCAATGGCGCCTCGAGAGGCGCCACGATCTGCTCCGTCCTTCCGTCTGCAAAACGGCACATAGCCTTGCACTCGTAGTGGAACGTTACGACTTCGAAGACTCCACTTGCCTCTGACTCTGAAATTAGCCGCCAGTCCGTGGCGAGCGCGCGCTCTAGGGTGAGCGCCTCAATACAGTTGGCGCGTGCCTTTGTAAGTGCCGCCTGCGTGAAGCCGCGTTCAGATACAAGGATAAGCTTGTCCACAGGCAGGGCTGCATGTTTGGCGCACATCCTCTCCACCCATGACACATCGGCGGGGCGGCTGCCGCTAACTACTTCAATTCCAATGAAGAGCTTGTAGGGTGCCGCGTCCACGGTAATCAACACGTCGACCTCGCGCTCTTCACCCGTTTCCTTGTCAACGAGCATTGCCGACTCGATAACTTGGCCGCGCTCAAATAAGGTCGCATTTAGTAGCGCGATCAGTCTCTGGAAGGAGTTCGTACGGCGGGGCATTTATGACTTACCAGCAAATCGATAAACCGGAACATCCGAAGCCATGCTATCGCTCTGATTACACGGATAGGGATCTCATTATCTGCTTTTTGCGTTGTTTCCGATCCTGACGCAAGCAAGGCCGCTGAGGTGGAGAGAAGCTCCCGGGGCGCGCGCTGCTCCGGCTTGACGGGGATGGTGGAGTTTGCTCCCATGCCTGCAAATGGGGTGACCTTGCATGCCGCTGCCGCAGCGCGCGCTGGATGACGTCGCTCGCCAGCTCCGTCACAACAAGGAGAAGGGGCGGTCGTGTGCGCTGTTGGTGGGCGCCGGCTGCTCGGTGCAGGCGAAGATTCCGCTCGCCGGCGGGTTCGTCGAGGAGATCCGCCAGCGGTTCCCGGACGAGTACGCCCGTGCCGTCGAGAAGACCTATCCCTATTGCATGGGCGAGCTCAGCCCCGCCGACCGCCACGACCTGATCACCGAGTTCATCGACAAGGCGAAGATCAACTGGGCCCACATCTCCATCGCCCAGTTGATGAAGGGCGGCTTCGTCGACCGGGTGCTGACCACCAATTTCGATCCGCTGATGATGCGGGCGTGCGCGCTGGTCAACCTGTTCCCCGCCATCTACGACATGGCGGTGGTGCGCAAGGATTTCCTCGCCGATTTCGTCCGCGACCTCGCCGTCTTCCATCTGCACGGTCAGCGCGACGGCTTCGTCCAGTTGCACAACGAAGAGGAGGTGACCAAGCTCGCCGAGACGATCGAGCCTTTGTTCGATGACACCGCGCGCGCCCGCACCTGGTTGGTCGTCGGCTATTCCGGCGCCAACGATCCGGTCTTCAGCGTCCTCGCCGACCGGCCGCGTTTTGCCAACCGGCTGTTCTGGGTGGGCTTTCGCGACGAGATGCCGTCGGCGGCGGTGCAGCAGGCGCTGCTGGGGCCGGGCAAGGAGGCGTACTGGGTCGCGGGCTTCGACGCCGACAACTTCCTCGTCCAGCTCGCCAACAAGCTCGGCTGTTTTCCGCCCGGCTTCTTCGCCAAGCCCTTTACCCATCTTCTCGAAGGTTATTCGTCGCTGGCCGGGTTCTGCCTGCCGGGCCAGGACACCGAGCTCGACTGGGCGGCGCGCGCCCGCGGCTGGATCCAGGATGCGATCGCCCGCTTCGAGGATGCCTTCGTCGCCGCCGCCGAGACGGCCATCGCGGCACCGCCGGCGGTCCCTCCGCCCGCCGCCGCGTTCCCTTCGCGCCCGCCGCCGCCCGCTGCGGCCGCGCCAGGAACGTCGGCTTTCGATGCGCTGCTAACGCGACCCTTCGGCGCCGCGCATACCCAGCATGATGATGAGGATGGCAGCAGGACGGGACGAGCAACCTCGCCCTTACCGGCAGCGCCGGGCCCTGACCTCGTCGGCGAGGCGTGGACGGCGCTGATCACCGGCGATTACGATAAGACCTTCGCTCTCGCCGAAGACGAGCGGGCGAGGGGAAACCCGGGATTCGCCGAGGCCCTGGCTTGGTCCTATGTCGCCGCCGGCAATGCGCAGCGTGCCCAGGGCGCGATGGCGACCTCCGAGCCGGACGCGCAAGCCTTTCTGGAAGCGGCCGCCGCCAGCTACGCCAAGGCGGTGCGGGTCAAGCCGGGGGCCGGCGCTTATAATCTCGCCGCCCTGGCGGCGGTCCGAGGCTGGGAAGACGATTGCCGGCGCTGGCTGCAGACGGCGAAGGACAGCGGTGCCCTCAATCGCGACAAGCTCGCGTCCGACGCCGACTTCGCCGCCGTTCGCGATCAGCCGTGGTTTCAGCAACTGCTGCAGACGCTTTAGCCGCCGGCCGGTCCCCGCCGCACCGACCGATTTGGCTGGGCAGACACTCCCTCTGCCGCTATGTCGTCGCATAGAAGGGCGGAGCGGGCAGGGGAAGTGGCCAATGCGGGATGGAAGAATCAACGTCTGGATCAAGGCGGTCGTCTTAGGGCTGCTGGCCCTATCCCTTGGCACGGTTGCCACGGCGCGGCTGGCGGCGCAGGAGCCGTCGCCGCTGGAGGTGGTGGCGCTGCTGGAGCAGGCGCCTGGCAATGTGGCGGTCACCGCGGGCGGGCGGATCATCGTTTCCCAGCATCAGTTCTATGACCCGGTCTATCGGGTCGTCGAGGTGATGGGCGATGGGTCGACGCAGCCGTTCCCGAACGAGGCCTGGGCGAGCGCGCCGGGGCCCGATGGCCGCGGCATGGTCGCCGTCCTCGGCATCCGCGCCGATCCGGCCGGCATCGTCTGGATGCTGGACAACGGATCGAAGCCGCCGCGGCTGATCGGCTGGGACCTGAACGGGGACCGACTGGCCAAGATCATCCCGATCCCGCCGCCGGCGGCGGTCGAAACGTCGTTCCTCAACGACTTCGCCCTCGACACCGTCAACGGTGCCGCCTACATCGCCGACTTCGGCGCGGGTCCGCGGGGCGGCGCCATCGTCGTCGTCGACCTGGCGACGGGGGAATCGCGGCGCGTCCTCGCCGGTCATCCGCTCACCAGCGCCGAGGACGTCCGCATGGTCATCGACGGCCGGCCGGTGCGGATGCGGGGGGCGGACGGCCAGGTGTTCGAACCGCAGATCGCCATCGATCCCATCACCATCGACGCCCTCTCCGAGTGGGTCTACTTCGGGGCGATGCACGGCACCTCGCTCTACCGGGTCCGGGCCGTCGATCTGCTCGATGGCAGTCTTTCCGACGAGGCGCTGGCGAAGCGGGTGGAACGGTTCGGTGCCAAACCGATTTCGGACGGAATCTCCATGGACGGCGCCGGCAACGTCTACGTCACCGATGTGCAGGCGTCCGGCATCGGCGTCACCCGCCCGGACGGCCAGTATCAGCTCCTGTTCTCGGACAAGGAGCGACTGAAGTGGCCGGACGGTATCGCCGCCGGCCCCGACAACAACATGTACGTGACCGTCAACAAGCTGAACCTGTCGGCGAAGCTGAACGCCGGCGTCAATGAATCGGAACCGCTCTATTTCCTCGTCCGCTTCCCGGCGCTGGCCCCCACCGTCGTCGGCCGGTGAGGGACAGACGCCGCTACGCGGTGGAGGGGGTCGGGGCTACCGCGGAGGGAACGGATTGCTGAATACGGCGGCCGCGCCCAGCTCGCGTTCGATTTCCAGCAGGCGGTTATACTTGGCGATGCGCTCGGAGCGGCAGGCGGAACCGGTCTTGATCTGACCACCGCCCATGGCGACGGCGAAGTCGGCCATGAACGGATCCTCCGTCTCGCCGGAGCGGTGGGAGATGACGTAGCCCCAGCCGGCCTTGCGACACAGGTCGATCGCCTCGATCGTCTCGGTGACGGTGCCGATCTGGTTGAGCTTGATCAGCACCGCGTTGGCGGTTCCTTCGGCGATGCCGCGGGCGATGAACCGGGTGTTGGTGACGAAGATGTCGTCGCCGACGATCTGGATCCTGCCACCGAGCGCCGCCGTGTGCGCCTGGAAACCGTCCCAGTCGTTTTCGTCGAGGCCGTCCTCAAGGGAGACGATGGGGTACTTGTCGATCCAGCCGCGATAGAGCTCCGTCATCTCGGCACTCGACTTCCGTCCCTGTCCCGACTTGGCCAGATCATAGGCGCCACCGCTGAAGAACGAGCTCGCGGCGGGATCGAGCGCGATCGCCACGTCCCGACCCGGCCGGTAGCCGGCGGCGCCAATGGCTTCGACGATCAGCTCGCACGCTTCCTCGTTGCTCTTCAGGTTGGGGGCGAACCCTCCCTCGTCGCCGACCGAGGTGGAATAGCCCTTCTTTTTCAGGATTCCCGCCAGCGCATGGAAGGTCTCGGCGCCATAGCGCAGCGCTTCGGCGAAGGACGGCGCGCCGATGGGCATCGCCATGAACTCCTGGAAGTCGACGCTGTTGTCCGCGTGCTTGCCGCCGTTCAGGATATTCATCATCGGTACCGGCACGCGTCGCGCCCCGGCGCCGCCGAGCCAGGCGTAAAGCGGGACGGACGCCGCCGCCGCCGCCGCCCGGGCGACCGCCATCGACACCCCGAGGATGGCGTTGGCGCCCAGCTTCGCCTTGTTGGCTGTCCCGTCGAGGTCGATCATCAACCGGTCGATCTCGCCCTGCCGGCTCGGGTCCATGCCCACCAGCTTCGGCGCGATCTTGTCGTTGACGTTGGCGCACGCCTTCAGCACCCCCTTGCCGCCGTAGCGGCGCTTGTCGCCGTCGCGCAGCTCGACCGCTTCATTCTCGCCCGTCGATGCACCGGACGGCACCGAGGCCGAGACCGCCGTGCCATCGCAAAGCGCAAGGTGCACCCGCACCGTGGGATTGCCACGGGAATCCAGGATCTCCTGGGCGTGAACCTGATGGATGGTCTGCTTCATCGTCCTCTCCTCCGCAATTTGCGTTGCCGTCGTCACGTCGCTAGCTGCTTCTTCTTCGAATTCGGCCCGTAGCGCAGCACCCGAGCCTTTTCGATGGTGACGAGACCGGTCTCCATCATCTCGTCGAGCACCGGCAGAAACGCGTCGATCCTTTCCTGCGTGTCGACGATTTCGACCACCAGCGGCAGATCGTCGGACAGGCGGAGGATCTTGGCGGTGTGCAGCCGGCTGCTGTGGCCGTAGCCCAGCGGCCCACGCAGCACCGTGGCGCCGGCGAGGCCGAACTCACGCGCCTTGAGGACAATCGCCTCGTAGAGGGGGCGATCGTGGTGGCGGTCCAACTCGCTGATGAAGATGCGCAAGAGTTGGGACTCTTCCGGCAGCTCGATTCTCATGGTGCCTCCATCTGATTCAGAGCGGCGGCGGCGTAGTGCCCGACGGTGACTGCGACCAGGCAGAGGACGACGGACAAGGCGATGTTGGCCGCAGCCTGCGCCCATTCACCGTCGCGAACCAGGGCGAGCGTCTGCAAGCTGAACGAGGAGAAGGTGGTGTAACCGCCGCATATGCCGAGCATGACGAACTGTCGGGCCAGCGAGGGGACCAGTAGACGGCCGTCCGGGCCGCTGATGGTGGCGAAAAAGCCGATGACGAATGAACCGATGATATTTACCGCGATCGTTCCCCAGGGAAATGTCTCGCCAAAGCGGGCGGCAACAAATCCCGAGCACCAATAACGGGCCATGCCGCCGAGTGCGCTGCCGATGGCAATCCAGAAATAGGCCAGCATCAAAACCTCGCTGCAGATTTGCTGCCTGTGATTACGATGACTCCGCGCCCATTTGTCGCGTCCCCCGCATTAGGGCGAAGAGGATCGGCAATGAGACGAGTTGCAGGAGCATAGAGACGACGGCGACTGAGAGCGGGGTGGCCACATCGTAGAGGAAACCGAGGAGCGCGCTTCCGGCGAACCAGGCGAAGCCGTAGATTACGTTCATCATGCCGTATGCCGTGCCTCGCTGGTCTTTCGGCGTGATGGCGGCGACCTTGGCACGCATGACGGATTCCTGTGCACCCATCCCGACGCCCCACAGCGCCATGCCGAAGGCTGCTACCGGCAGATCTCCCAGAAAGACCAACGGCGCCGCCGCCGCAGAAGCGAGAGTTGCGCTGACCATCGTCCACAGGCCGACCCGGTCGAACGCCCGTCCGAGCGCCAGGGCAGCGACAGCGTCGGTTGCCATGGCGATCGCGTAGAGAAGGGGAATCTGGGATGTCGACACCAGAGCGCTTTTCTCGAAGTGAAAGGCGATCAGGGGAAAATCGGCGTACCCGGCGGCGATGAACCCGATCGCCACCATATAGATGGAGAAGACCCTTGGCAGGCCGCCTCCGGTCGATGGCGGCGCCGGATCAAAGTTTCCCGGCTGGGGGAACAAGAAGCGGGCCGCCAGCAGTACTGCCATTGCCAGGACGGCCGGTATGATCAGGATTGCGAAGGCATCACGGTAATCGTAGTCCAAAGCGAGAATGCCGCCCAGGATCAGCGGGCCGGTGATTGCGCCTCCCTGGTCCATCGCCTCGTGCAATCCGAAGCCCCAGCCGAGCCCCGTCCGGCTGCTCGCATGGGAAAGCATTGCGTCCCGGGCAGGTGAGCGTATTCCCTTACCAAATCGCTCAGCTATGATGAGGAGAACGGCTAGCTCCCAGCGTCCTGCCAATGCCAATGCAGGCACCGCGAACAAATTGAACGCGTAGCCGACAACGGTGATCAGCCAATACCGGCCGCTACGGTCACTGACGTAACCGAACAATAGCCGAACAGCATAGCCGATCAACTCCCCGAAGCCGGAGACGATCCCGACGATGGTTGCGGATGCCCCCAGCACGGCCAAATACGGGCCGGTGATGCTCCGAGCGCTCTCATAGGTCATGTCGGCGAAGAAGCTCACGACGCCGAGCAGGACGATGAAGCGCAAAGCGCTACGGCGACTGAGCCGTGCGGTTTCCGGGGACGCCGCCGCCGCACCAAGCCCCGTCGGCGCCTCTACCGGGTTCGCAGGCATCGTCAGGGCGGGCGGAAAAGGGATCTTCTCCCGGGCAGACAACAAACAGACTCCTACCACGTCGGCTCACGCAGTAGGAGTCATCAGCCCAGGTGGCGGTTTTCGGGGGACCCCATCCCCATCGCGGGCTTTGTCGCAGACTGGCCGCGGTACGTCAACTCCGCGCAGCGGACTGTGGGGCGAGCATGGTCGATAAGGTTTATCTGGTGCGGCATGGGCGGACGGCGCTGAACGCCGCCGGTCTTCTTCGCGGCAGGCTGGACGAGCCGCTGGACGAGGTGGGCAGGGGTGAGGCCGCGGCTCTCGCCGATGTGTTCGCCGGCGTACCCTTGCGGGAGATTGTTTCGAGCCCTCTGGCCAGGTCCCTGGACACTGCCCGCTGCATCGCCGAACGGCAGGGGGCGAAGGTACACACGCTACACGACCTCATCGACCGCGACTACGGCCCCTGGTCCGGAAAGACCCTGGAGTCGGTCGAACGGCGCTACGGCAGTATCGATCGCGCACCCGCGGAGGAGGTGGAGGACAAGGAGGCGTTTCGCCGCAGGCTGGTGGAAGCCTTGTCTTCGGTGATGCGGCGGAACGGCGGTGGAAATGTAATGATCGTCGCCCACGATGCGGTCAACCGGGCCTTGATCCGTCACTATCGTCCAGATCTGGCGGAGATTCCGCAGCCGACCGGGTGCTGGAATCTGCTGGAGTTCGACGGCGCGTCTCCCACATGCAGGGTCATCGGTGCCTTGCCCGGCGACGGCCAGACGCCCTAGGTGCGGGATACGGGGAAAAAATCGGTTTGCCGCCCGACGCGAGCGCACCATCTGTTGCCGAAGGGAGATGGAGTCCTCCCAAACCGCCCCGCGAGGGGCTGATGACTCCTGACTTACGTGCAAAGAGACAGGTTCGTAAGGAGGGATTCCATGCAGAGCGAGATGCCGACCTCAGCCGATGCCAGGTTCCGTCCGGGCGTCGGGATCATGCTCCTCAACGCCAGCGGCGACGTTCTGGTCGGGCGTCGCAACGATGTCCCGGACGAGGAATGGCAGATGCCGCAAGGCGGCATTGGCGACGGCGAAGATCCGCGGGCGGCGGCATTTCGTGAACTGAAAGAGGAGATCGGCACCGACAACGCCTAGGTGGTCGGCGAGAGCCGCGGCTGGCTGCGCTACGATCTGCCGGAAGCCTTGATCGGTAAGGCGTGGGGCGGCCGTTGGCGCGGACAGCGGCAGAAGTGGTTCGTCATGCGGTTTAACGGCTGCGATGCCGACATCGACGTCGATACCGCCCACCCGGAATTCAGGGCGTGGAAGTGGGTGCCGGTCGATCACCTGCCCGGCATGGTCGTATCCTTCAAGCGCCAAGTCTATCTCAGCCTGCTGGACGAGTTCCACCATGTCTCCGACAAGCGGGAGAGCCCGCTGATGGACTTGCTGGCCGACCCCGTCGTCCGCAAGACGATGGACGCGGACGGGATCGCCGAGGATGAGCTCTACGAAATGTTGCTCGGCATTGCCGAGCACCTGCGCAAGAAGCGTCATGTGACGGCTGTGTTCCCGTCCCCGTTCGACCTCGATGCCGATTAGAGGTGAGGAAAAGCGCGGGTAGGTTCCCGCGCCTTTCCGATCCGGCTTCCTTGCTCACCCATCAGCCGGCGCCGACACCGCAAGGGGACGCTATTGCCGCGGGCGCGCGCCGGGTCAGCCATGGTCCGCGCTGGAGCTCGATCGGCCTCGATCCGGTGCCGGCGGTCACCCGGCAGCCGTCCGCTCCGTGCTGCCACTGGCCGCGACACCAATCCCGGGCCAGGAGGCGGCGCGCGGCGGCGGTGGCCTCGGCCTTGCTCTCCACCCCGCCGATGTGGACCCGGATCAGGGGGACCGCGTGCACCATGCCGCGACTGTCGGTGAGCTCCTTATGGTAGGTCACCTGCCAGGACTTCTTACTGGACTCCCGGCCATGCAGGTCGCTCCACGACACGATCCCCGCCAACAGGCCGGTCCGGTCGAGCACGGGGATCCGGCGGATGCCATGCCGCACCATGATCGCGGCGGCTTCCGCGACGGACTGGTCCTCGCAGCAAGACACCACCTCGGCCGACATCACCGTCCAAACCGGATCGTGAACGGCATTCCTATTGTCGACCAGCGCACGGAGGGCCAGGTCACGGTCGGTGACGATACCCAGCACCTCGTTATTCCGGCCGATCAACAGGCAGCCCACGTCCTCGTCGCGCATCAGTTCGGCGGCGGCGGCAATGGTCGTGGTCGGATCGATGGGCTCGACCGCTTCGCTCATGATCTGACGGATCTTCAAGATCCTTCTCCTCTCATGGTCCGGGAGGGGATGACAACAAAGAGCCGGGTCGCGCCGGCGGCGTTGTGGCACCGGCGTTTCCTCGGGTCCGGCGCCAGAACGGATCTCGGGCGATCCGTTTACGCGGCGGCGGGCGGTCCGGAACCGCCGTCATCGGGACGGTGTACGGCCCGCCCTTGGCGCGACGGGAAGGCGAGGACGACGGGAGCTCCCGGAAGGTCGGTGGGTCGATCCTGGCGATGCAGGGAAACCGGCGCACCGCACACCGGACAGCGATTGGCTGCCCGCGGCACCCGGGTGTTGCAGTGGGGACAACGGTCGGACGTCAGCATGGGACGACGAACTCCTCTCCGGCGGACACGCGGATCCACCGGGGGCGAAACGATCAGCGATGGGTGGAGGATTTCAGGATCGGCCCCTGGGCCGGGCGCGGAGAGATCGGTCCGCGCGGTCAAGCCCCAGGGGCAAGCCCGCCGATTTTCAGGCTGCCCGAATGCAAAACAAACTGTCTCGTGCGACGAAACCTACACATAGCACCATAAATATGGGAGCCTCGACCGCAAATGCAACCAGATCAGGGGGGGCCGGGAAGCGGGGGGTGCGATCGCTCGAACCGATCCCGGCGTTCCTAGCATTCTTCGGCCTTGTCGGGGCGCACCGGGCGCGATTGTCGGCGCAGGGGGGTACGCCCGGTTCAGACGACCGTGTGGAAGAGTAAGCTGCGTATCGGGGGGTTGAGCGACCAGGATGTGGTCCGCCGCCCTCTGCCGTAACGCGCGGCTTCCAAGCGGGCGGCGGCTGGCCTAAGGTCGTTGCAGCCTATTTCCTGCAACCCGCGAGACCCCGCCATGCCCGACGATATCCGCCGCCCCGTCTTCGACAAGTCGAAGCTCCCCAGCCGTCACGTCACCCGGGGGCCGGAGCGGGCGCCGCACCGGTCCTATTATTATGCCATGGGGCTGACCCGCGACGAGATCGACCAGCCCTTCGTCGGCGTCGCCACCTGCTGGAACGAGGCCGCACCCTGCAACATCGCGCTCGCCCGCCAGGCGCAGGTGGTCAAGCTGGGGGTCAAGGCCGGCGGCGGCACGCCGCGCGAGTTCACCACCATCACCGTCACCGACGGCATCGCCATGGGCCATGCCGGGATGAAGTCGTCGCTGGTCTCGCGCGAGGTCATCGCCGACTCGGTCGAGTTGACCATGCGCGGCCACTGTTACGACGCCCTGGTCGGCCTCGCCGGCTGCGATAAGTCGCTGCCGGGGATGATGATGGCGATGTTGCGGCTCAACGTGCCGTCGGTCTTCATCTACGGCGGCTCGATCCTTCCGGGACGGTTCAAGGGCCGCGACGTCACCGTTCAGGACGTGTTCGAGGCGGTGGGCAACCATTCCGCCGGCAAGATGTCGGACGCCGATCTGTGTCTGCTCGAATCCGTCGCCTGTCCGTCCGCCGGCTCTTGCGGCGGCCAGTTCACCGCCAACACCATGGCTTGCGTGTCGGAGGCGATCGGGCTTGCGCTGCCCGGGTCGTCCGGGGCGCCGGCGCCCTACGAGTCGCGGGACGCGCTGTGCGAGGCGTCGGGCCGGGCGGTGATGAACCTGCTCGCCCGCCGCATCCGTCCGCGCGACATCGTCACCCGGCGGGCGCTGGAGAATGCGGCGACGGTGGTGGCGGCGACGGGCGGCTCGACCAATGCCGGGCTGCACCTGCCGGCGATTGCCCACGAGGCGGGGATCGAGTTCGATCTCGACGACGTCTGTACCATCTTCCGTCGCACCCCCTACATCGCCGACCTCAAGCCGGCGGGGCGCTATGTCGCCAAGGACATGTACGAGGCGGGCGGGGTGCCGGTGCTGCTGCGCGCGCTGCTCGACGGCGGTTTCATCCACGGCGACTGTCTCACCGTCACCGGCCGCACCATGGCCGAGAATCTGGAGGGGGTGACCTTACCGGCGGACCAGGACGTGATCCGGCCGACGGCAAACCCGCTGTCGCCGACCGGTGGCGTGGTCGGACTGAAGGGCTCGCTCGCGCCGCAGGGCGCCATCGTCAAGATCGCCGGCATGACGTCGCTGCAGTTCCGCGGGCCGGCCCGCTGCTTCGATTCGGAGGAGGAGTGCTTCGCCGCGGTGGAACAGCGCCAGTATCGCGAGGGCGACGTGTTGATCATCCGCTACGAGGGGCCGCGCGGCGGCCCCGGCATGCGCGAGATGCTGTCGACGACGGCGGCGCTCTACGGTCAGGGCACCGGCGGCAAGGTGGGGCTGATCACCGACGGCCGCTTCTCCGGTGCCACCCGCGGCTTCTGCGTCGGCCACGTCGGCCCGGAGGCGGCGGTCGGCGGTCCGATCGCCCTGGTCAAGGACGGCGACATGATCAGCATGGATGCCGAGAGCGGCCGGATCGATCTGGAGGTCTCGGAGGCGGAAATGGAGCAGCGCCGGCAGGCGTGGCGGCCGCGGCGCCATGATTTCCAGTCGGGGGCACTGTGGCGGTACGCGGCGACGGTGGGCGATGCCTGCAACGGCGCCGTCACCCATCCCGGCGGTAAGGCCGAGACCCACGTCTACGCCGACATCTGAGCGCTGACGGAAGGGCGGGCGGGAGAAGGTCTCCCGCCGCCCCGATCTGCCGCGCCTTGTGCGCTTATTCCGGCGTGCCTTCCGGGATCCCGTTCAGGGCGAACATGGCGACGAGCAGCGCACTCGGCCGGCCGCCCCAGTCGCCGAACCACTTCTGATAGACGGCCTGGATGTTGCCGCTGCGGTAGAGATCGGCCAGGACGCGATTGGCGACGAGGCGAAAATCGGCGTCGTTACGGACCAGCGCGATGCCGTAGGGCTCGTAGCTGAACAGCTCGGTGGCGAGGGCGAACTTGGCGGGATCGGCGGCGCCGCGGACGAGCCCGATGAGGATCAGCTGATCACCGGCGATGGCGGCGATCTTCCCTTTCTCCAGCGCTTTCAGCGCTTCCTCGTACCCGTCGTAGCCCTCTACGGTGACGTCGATGGCGCCGGCGGCCTTGCCGGCCTTCAGGTCGGCTTCGGTCGTCGTCCCGGTGACCACGCCGATCTTCTTGCCGGCGAGGTCGGCCATGCCCTTCGTCGCTTCCTTGGCCGGCACCAGGAGAGCGCCGCCGGTGATGAAGATCATGTTGGTGAAGTCCACCGTCTCCTGGCGGGCCAGGGTGATCGTCGACGTTCCGCATTCCAGGTCGACGCTGCCGTCGACCACCTTGTGGAAGCGGTTTTCGGCGGTGACCGGAACGTAGCGGACCTTCAGGTCCGGCCTGTTGAGCTTGGTCCGGATCGCGTCGGCGATCTTCAGGCAGAGGTCGATGGAGTAGCCGGAGGGGATGCCGGTTGCCGGATCGACCGACGAGAACGGCGGCGCCGCATCCCGGTAGCCGAGCAAGATCTCGCCCGAGCTACCGATCTTATCCAGGGTTGGCGAGGGATCGGCGAAGGCCGGAGCGCTGATGAGGAGCGCGGCGGCTGCCGCGGCGGCGAGTAGGCGTCTCATACCGTTGTTCCTCCCTTGGGGCGATGGGAATCCCGCCCCGTTACCTCTGTGAATGAACGTCCGCCGGGTTGGCGATCAGGGAAAGATCGTGCCGAGATCGATTCCGAACCACTCGGTCGAGAGGCGCGATAGCGTGCCATCGGCGCGCATGTCGACGATCGCCTCGGCGACAGCGGCATCGAACTGGGGATCGCCCTTCGCCGTGGCGACGGCGACGGGCTCGAAATAGAGGAAGCCGGGAAGGATCCTGATGGCTTGACCCCCTTTCCGCGCCGCCGCTGCCACGCTCAAGGTCGTCACCACCGCTTCCACCTTCCCCTGGACGAGGGCCTGGAGGGCATCGTTGTTGCTGGGGAAGGTCTCGACCTTCGGATCTTCGATCAGGTAGGGGACCGAAACGGTGCCATCTTCCAAGGAAAGGGAGTGATTCAGGTAGCGTTGGAAGGTGGTGTTGGCCATGACGCCGATCGTCTTGCCCGACGCGTCCCGGGGACGTTGGATTTTCTTTTCGTCGGCACGAACGACGGCGACGGTCGCATCCAGACGGTAAAGGGCAGGGAAACTGAGCTTCTCCGCCCGGCGGGGGGTCGGCGTGATCGACGCGACGGCGAAGTCCCACTGGCCGCCCTCGTCACCGGACAGGATCGCGTCCCACCCGGGGGTGACGAAGGTTACCGGCAGGTCCAGTCGCTTGCCGAGCTCTTGAGCGACGGCGATGTCGAAGCCGGTCAGGGTGCCGGAGGCATCGCGCGCCGCCAGCGGCAGTTGGTCGGGTACCGCTGCAGCAACGAGGCTGCCCCGCGTTTTGGCGCGATCGAGGACCGGATCTGCGTGGGCGATGGTCGCCGCGCAGACGAGGATAGCCGCTAGCAAGGCCGGGATTTTCAACGGCATGGAAGTGTTCCGCTATGTCCGCTGTTGGAGGATGACGACGGCAGGCTGTTTCGCACGCCGGGTTTTTTTCGGCAAGAAGGATCGCGGTTGTTTTCGCGCTAGGTGCGGGACGGGGCCTGGTCGCCGGAGATGGCGTCGAGTAGGGCGTCGCGGTCGCGCAGGGCCGCTTCGGTCAGGCCGCGCAGTTCCTGAATCTCCGAGCGAAGCCGCTCTATTTCGTCGTCCCGGGCGGTGATCTCCGCCTCGGCGGCGAGGAGCCGCGCGCGCAAGGTCCTCACCTCGGTGATTTCGTGCTCGGCGACCAGCAGGAGGTCGCAATCATAGGCGAATACCGCACCGCGAAGGGGGGTTGCTTTGCCGCCGGCCTCGCGCAGGGTGAGCACGCCGCGGTAGATCAGCCCCTCGACGGGATCGGCCGGGCGGGCCAGCAGCGCATCGAAACTGGGGGCGGCGAAGACATGCCGGACGTCGGTAACGGTTCCCGACAATTCCGTGCCGCGCAGGAGGGAAAAAAAGCCGCGGTTGGCATCCCATAAGGCACCGTCACGGGAGAGCAGTGCGACGGCGATTGCGTCGAGCCCGCGGACGACGTCGGGGATCGGTGACGTGGCCGACTGCGGCATTCCGGCAGGAGGGTTAACGCTCATCGCTGCCGATGATCTCTGCCGGTCCGACGCCCGTGGTCCCCATCGGCTCGGGCCGTCGCGGTGACCGGCACGGGATCGACGGGGTCGGCTCGACCTGAACATAGGTTTGGTCGCACGACACATCCTAGCGTAGTGGAGCCGGGTCCACATCTGGCGTGCGCTTAACCGGGTCTCCCGTGGCTGTCAACAGTGATCCCGTAAGCGATGACGGGAGCAAGGAAACAGAAAAAGGGCGCCTCGTTGCCGAGGCGCCCTGGCTGCTGCGAGCACCGATCGCGAGCGATCGGATCAGTTCACCGTGTAGATGCCCACGGCGTAGGTGTTGTCGAGGCTGGCGCTGCCACGCGGGAAGCTGATGGCCGCCCTGCGGTTCTGCGGCTCGCGGACGCCGTCCTTGGTCGGCACCAGCAGGTCCTCTTCACCGCGACCGACGGTGGTGATGGTGGTCGCCGGGATGCCCAGCTTGATCATCTGCTGCGCCACCGCGTTCGCCCGCCGCTCGGAAAGCCGCAGGTTGTAGTCGGCGGAGCCGGAGGTGTCGGTGTGGCCGACGATCTTGATCGCCTTGGCACCTTCCTTCTTCGCCGCGGTCACCGCATCGGCGATGATCTTCATCGCTTCGGGCGTCAGGTTGTACTTGTCCCAATCGAAGAAGACGAGGAAGTCGGACGGCTTCGCCGGGGCTGCCGCCGCCGGCTTCTGCGCGGCTTCGACCTTGGCGATGTTTTCGTTGAACTTCTTCTTGCACCAGGCGATGTCATCGGCCTGGAAGTTCTCCTGAACCCGGGTCTGTTCGGCCCAGCAGTCGAAACCCATTTGTGCCTTGGCCATCTCATTCGGGGCCGCGGTGGCGCCGCCCTTGTCGAGTGCCGCCTGCAGACGCTGGCGAGCGGCGCTCAGATCCGAACTCACCCCGGTCGGAGTCTGCCAATCGGTGAGCGCGGTAGGCTTCGGTGTCTGGCCGTTCGAGGCTAGCATGGCCCGGTCGGCCCACAGATCGGAGGACTGATAGTTACCCTGGAGGAACTCAGATCTGGACTCGGCCTGGTATTCTTTGAACAGGGCCTGGTTGAAAGGTGACCCCTTTCCTTCCCCGCTCTTCACCAGATCGTATTTGTAGCCGTAACAGCCTGATACGGCCAGCAATGCCGCGAATGCCGCGGCTACCTTCCAACCCCTCAACATGCTCAAGGCTCCCTGACCAACTAAAATGTATTATGTTGGCGCACAGACGAAGATAGCGGGAAGCCTGCGCGACTGCACCGACTGTCCCTTCCTTCTCGGTACCTCTGCCCGCATTGCATCCATCCCGCCCGATCGCGCCACGGCGCAAGAGGGGCCGGAAGAGAGTACGGGCAGGGGCGGCGACCCTCGCTCCGGGGCCCGCTGCTTCGGCGGCAGGGGGCGGGCGCGGAGAAGGGGTGACGGGCTCGCCCGCAGACGAGTGAATACGCGGGGCGTCCGCGCGCCGACGAGGCGGCGGGACACCACAAATGGACGATACGCGGTACCGGCGACGGAACTTGTCTCGCCGACGGGGAAATCAAGCGACGGCGCAAATGGCGGCTCGGTCCCGGGCCGGCGTGCGCCAGTACAGCAGGAGGAGGGGCGGAGCAGGTGGATCCAACTGGCCCAAAGCATCAGCGCTGACTTACTTTTCGTTTTTACTGAGAAGACCAGGTGGAAGCATGCGAAACAACTCCCTCCCCTTACATCGGGCAATTATTTAGTATTCTTACCTCTAACGCGCTCCCCAAAGGCAGCGCGATTTCAGTCGCTAGTATCGTTGAACGCTCAGGCCCGAAGTAAGTGCCACGCCTCTAGTTAGTTTGTTTCACAAAAACCAAGTTTCCGCCAATTATCATGTTTCCCAAGGCTTTGCAAAATCTCTTTGTCACCCCTGGCAAAAACGCCGCACGTGTTGCTGGTGAGGCACAAGAGGGGCGCTGGAACTCGCCTACACAAGTCCCGGCGCCGGGGCGTTGGTGCAGGTGCGAAATCACGTGAACTCCGGTCGTATCGGGGCTAGAATCCCGGCTGGAAAGTGAGGAGTAGCAACGATGTCATCGACCAGCCGCCCGGACAGGGAAACGCAATCACCGGCCCGCCTGAGCGAGGTACTCGACCAGCACCGGGCGTGGATCGGCTCCGGCTGGGAACTGGGGGCGCGGGCCGATCTGCATGCTCTCGATCTTCACCGCGCCGACCTTGCCGGGGCTCTGTTGAGCGACGGCGATCTCCACGCCGCGGATCTGCACGAAGCTCACCTGGAACGTGCGGACCTCGACGGTTGCGATCTCCATCGTGCCAAATTGGCCGGGGCGCATTTGTGCGCCGCGTCGCTGCCCTATGCCGATCTCCATGGCGCCGACCTTCACGATGCCGATTTGCACGGCGCCGATCTCCATGGGGCGGACCTCCATGGCGCCGATCTGCAGGGGGCGGATTTGACGGACGCCGACCTCGCCGAGGCCGACCTGCGGGGTGCCGATCTTCGCCACGCCCGCGGATTGCGACCGACGCAGGTGGAAGGGGCGGAGACCGATGGCGCCACCAGGCTACCGGAACATGCGTGCGACGGCGCTGGGGGAGGGCCGGCCTTAGCCGCCGAGTGAGCCCCCGGGACCGGGACCGCCCGAAGGCGGCGGCCCTTCGCCCGGATAGGCATCGAGCCCCTCGTCCAGCTTCAACCAGGGAACCCGATCGTCGATGAAGATGTGACGATCGGCGGCGTGGTGTTCGGGGTGATCGAGCGTGCCGACGGTGACGTCGAGGGTGTCCGTGCCCAGGGGCGAAGCCCAGATGAGCTGTGCCCCGCAGCGGTCGCAAAACCGTCTCTCACCCTTCGGAGACGACACATAGACCTTCGGGGTACCACGAAGCAGGTGGAAGTCCGTCGCCGCAACGGTGATCCATGTGGCGACCACGGCGCCGGTGGAGCGCCGGCACATAGAGCAGTGACAATGGACGGCCGCGGTCGTCGGTCCGCTGATGCGATAGCGGATCGCCCCGCACAGGCAGCCCCCTTCTATCGCGCGGTCGCCGCCCGGCTCCTCGTTCACCGCCGGTCGCTCGTTCATGGGACCGCCGCCAGTTCGCACCAAACGGGCGCGTGGTCCGACGCCCTCTCCCAACCGCGCGGCGTGCGGTCGACCCCGGCGGCGCGGAGCCGGTCCGCCGCCTGGGGCGAGAGGAGGAGATGGTCGATGCGCAGTCCCTGATCACCGGCCCAGGCGCCGGCACGGTAGTCCCACCACGTATAGTGATGGCCGCCCGGGAACAGCGCCCGCACCGCGTCGGTCAGGCCGAGATAGCAAAGCTTGCGGAAGGCGGCCCGGGACTCCGGCCGGCAGAGCGCATCCTTGCGCCAGCCGAAGGGGTCGTAGACGTCCTCGTCGGTCGGCGCGACGTTATAGTCGCCGCCGAGGACGACGGCATCTTCGCTGGCAAGCAGCGTCCGGGTGTGCCGGTACAACCGGTCGAGCCACGCCAGCTTGTAGGGGAACTTGTCGGAGGCGGTGGGATTGCCGTTGGGCAGATAGATGGAGGCGACACGGACCCCATCGGTAAAGGCCTCCAGATACCGCGCGTGGGAGTCGTCGCTGTTGCCGGGAAGCTCCGTCGCCAGCACGTCGATGGGTCGTTTCGACAGGATCGCGACGCCGTTATAGGACTTTTGTCCGACGGCGGCGGCGTTGTAGCCGGCATCGGCGAGCGCGTCGAAGGGGAAGGCCTCGACGACGACCTTCGTCTCCTGCAGAAGCACGATGTCCGGGGCGGTCGTACGCAGCCAGGCAAGGAGGTGCGCAAGTCGGGCTTTGACCGAATTGACGTTCCAGCTGGCGATGCGCGGCATTCGGCGCTCAGGCGAGGCTGCCGGCCGGTGCCGTCGATCGGAATTGCTGTGCCGCGCGCTCGTTGAAGAAGCGAAAGACGGGGCGGCCGCCGTTCAGCCAGACGACGGCAAAGTTGGGAACAGGCTCGCCGACCTCGCGGTTGGCGCGACGTGCGGCACGCTTCAGTTCCTTATATTGGGTCGTGCCCTTCTTGATGGCGGCGGCGGCGAGGGCCACGTCGTAGTTGCGGCTGTGACTCATGTCCCGATTTCCCCTGCATGGAGTGGGTCGCCTGCGGTGCTGGTCAGACGGCGAACGAGGTGCCGCAGCCGCAGGTGGAGGTGGCGTTCGGATTGCGGACGGCGAAGTAGGACCCGACCAGATCCTCAACGAAATCGATTTCGGCCCCCTTGATCAGATCAAGGGAAATCTCGTCGATCACGACCGTTGCGCCGGCGTGGGAGAACACCCGGTCGTCGTCGTGGCGGCACTCGTCGAGGGAGAAGCCGTACTGAAATCCGGCGCAGCCGCCCCCGGATACGGCGAGACGCAGCATCGTGTTTTCTCCACCTTCGGAAGCGGCAAGGCTGGTGATTCGCCGAGCCGCGCGCTCGGAGATGCGGATGGTGTGAACGAAGGTTGCGGACGTGTCGTCTGGCATTGCTTGTCAAGTACTCCCGAGATCTCTCGCCGGGTGAAGATAAGCAGTTGTCTTACCCTGCATTTATGTAACGCCGATGGCGGCGATGTCAAAGCGGCGTTGAGGCCGGCTGGGGGCCGGGGCCTAGCGACGTTGTTCCGTGCCGTTCCGCCTTGTACTGTCCGATCATGATGTTAGCGGGGAATTCGTCGTCTTGGGCCTCGCGTCCGCAAGCGAGCCGCGGCCGGCTGTACGCCGAGCCGGAGAGCCGCACGCGCACCTGCTTTCAGCGCGACCGGGACCGTATCATTCATTGTGCGGCGTTCCGCCGGCTTGAGTACAAAACTCAGGTTTTTGTCAACCATGAGGGCGACTTCTTCCGCACCCGCCTCACCCACAGCCTCGAGGTGGCGCAGATCGCCCGCGCGATCTGCCGGTCGCTCGGCGGCAACGAGGATCTGGCGGAGGCCTTGGCATTGGCCCACGACCTCGGGCATCCGCCGTTCGGCCACGCCGGCGAGGATGCGCTCGAGGAGCTGATGCAACCTTATGGCGGCTTCGACCACAATGCCCAGAGCCTACGGGTGGTGACATTTCTGGAGCGGCGGTACGCGGCGTTCGACGGTCTCAATCTTTGCTGGGAAACGCTGGAAGGGGTGGTCAAGCACAACGGACCCCTCCTGGGGGGAGAGGGTGCGTCACCGCTGCCGGCGGCGATTGCCGAGTATTCTCGGGTCGGTGATCTGGCCCTCCACACCTGGGCCGCGGTGGAGGCGCAGATCGCCGCTGTCTCCGATGACATCGCCTACAACAACCACGACATCGACGATGGCCTGCGTGCCTGCCTGTTCTCGGTTGAGGACCTGAGCGATGTTCCGCTCGTCGGGCCGGTATTCGCCGACGTGCGGGCCAGCTATCCCGGGATCGATGCGACCCGGCTGATCCATGAAGCGGTGCGCAGGATCATCGGCCTGATGGTCCACGACGTCCTCGGCGAAACCCGACGCCGGCTCGCCGATCTGAACCCGAAGTCGGCGGATGACGTGCGCGCCGCGGGTGTCCCGGTGGTGGGATTCTCCGATGTCATGCAGGAACACGACCGGACGCTGAAGGCCTTCCTTAAGGAACGGATGTATGGGCACTATCGCTTGAACCGGATGACGAGTAAGGCAAGGCGCCTCGTGCGCGATCTGTTCCGGCTGTTCGTGGCCGAGCCGGAATGTCTGCCGACCGACTGGCGGCAGCGCTGTGGTGGGCCGATGTCGGTCGAAACGGCTCGGGTCGTTACCGATTACATCGCCGGGATGACCGATCGCTATGCCGCCGACGAGCATCGTCGGCTGTTCGACGTGCAGTCGCGAACCTCATGAACATCTTCGCCAGCATCCGCGACCAGATCGTCGCCGCGGTCGAAGCGCTCGCCGCCGAGGGGCGGTTGCCGACCGGGCTCGACTGCAGCCGCATCGCCGCCGAGCCGCCGCGGGACCCGGCCCTGGGCGACGTGGCCAGCAACGCCGCCATGGTGCTTGCCGCCGGCGCCCGGATGAAGCCACGCGACATCGCCGCGCTGTTGGCGGAGAAGCTCGAGGGGCGCAACGGTATCGATGTCGCCGCGGTCGCCGGGCCGGGCTTCCTCAACCTCACCCTCGCCAACCGGCTGTGGCATGACTGCCTCGCCGCCATCCTCGCTGAGGGTACCGCGTTCGGCGATTCCGCCCTCGGCGCCGGCCGGTCGGTCAACGTGGAATACGTGTCGGCCAATCCCACCGGCCCGCTCCACGTCGGGCACGGCCGCGGAGCGGTGGTGGGCGACGCGCTGGCCGCGCTGCTGACCAAGGCAGGATGGCGGGTCGTCCGTGAATACTACGTCAACGACGCCGGCGGGCAGGTAGATGCGCTCGCCGGTTCGCTCCACCTGCGCTACCAGGCGGCGCTCGGCGTGCTCGACGAGGCGGAGATCGAGGGGCGGCGGGAGGAGGGGACGCTGGCTTACGGCGGCGCCTACCTGATCCCGGTCGCCGCGGAGCTTGCCGCCCGCGACGGGAATCGCTGGCTGAACGCCGGGAAAGACGAATGGCTGCCGGTGTTCCGCGACTTCGCGGTGACGAGGATGATGGCGCTGATCCGCTCGGATCTGTCGGCGGTCGGGATCGACTTCGATGTGTTCACGTCGGAGCGGGCCCTGGTCGGCGAAGGGGCGGTCGATGCGGCGTTGCGGGCGCTGGACGATCAGGGCCTGATCTACGAAGGCGTCCTCGAGCCGCCAAAGGGAAAGTTGCCCGAAGACTGGGAGCCGCGTCCGCAGACCCTGTTTCGCGCCACCCGCTACGGCGACGAGGTGGATCGGCCGCTGCGCAAGTCGGATGGTTCCTGGACCTATTTTGCTGCCGACATCGCCTACCACCTGGACAAGATCCGGCGCGGCTTCCCGCTGATGATCAACGTCTGGGGCGCCGACCACGGCGGCTATGTGCGCCGGATGCAGGCGGCGGTCACCGCGCTGTCGGGCGGCACCGCCAACCTCGACGTCAAGCTCTGCCAGTTGGTCAACCTCCTCGACGGCGGCGAGCCGGTGAAGATGTCGAAGCGGGCGGGCACCTTCATCACCCTCCGGGAGGTCCTCGACCGGGTCGGCGCCGGCGTGTTCCGATTCATCATGCTCACCCGTAAGAACGACGCTTCGCTCGACTTCGACTTCCAGAAGGTGACCGAGCAATCCCGCGACAACCCGGTTTTCTACGTGCAGTACGCGCACGCCCGCTGCTGTTCCGTGCTGCGGCTCGCCGCCGAAGCGTTCGGGGCCGAACGGACGGCGGACGCGGCGCTGGCCGGCGCCGATCTCCACCACCTCGCCGACCCGGCCGAACGCGAGCTGATCCGTGGCCTGGCCGGGTGGCCGCGGGTGGTGGAAACAGCCGCCGCGGCCCACGAGCCGCACCGCATCGCCTTCTATCTGCAGGAGGTTGCGGCACTGTTCCATGCGTTGTGGACGAGGGGGAAGGAGGAGGCGCGGTTGCGCTTCATTTGCGCGGACGATCCGGACGGTACGCTCGCCCGTCTCGCCCTGGTACGGGCGACCGGGCTGGTCATCGCGTCCGGTCTTGCCGTTATCGGGGTTGAGGCGTTGGAGGAGTTGCGGTGATGAATGGGAGAATTGCTTGGTCGGACGAGGACTTCAGCGATGGTCGAGAGCGGTCGATCCGGACGGCCTACGGCCGTTTTCGCATCGCCCGGCTGCCGATCGCGGTCGTCGTCATCGGTGGTCTGGTCGCCGCCGCCGTCGTCAGCGGCATCGTGACCTGGCTCGTATCCGGCAACGACGCGAGGACGGCGGCCAACGGACCGCCGCCGCTGATCAAGGCGGACGAAAAGCCGATCAAGGTCTATCCCGCCAGCCCCGGTGGTCTGGAAGTGCCGAACCGCGACAAGCTGGTTTATTCCCGCCTCAAGGATGGACGCGAGTCGGGTGGTGAGGTGGAGCGGCTATCGCCGGCACCGGAAGCGCCGCTGGCGCCGCCGACCATGCTGATGAAGCCGCCGGTCGCCGAGGCAATGGCGCCTCCCTCGGCGCGGTCGCCCACCGGCAGCCCATTCCCGGAAGCGCCTGCGGCCGCACCGCAGACGCAGACGCCCAGCATCGTCGAGGAAACGGCACCGGTGCCGGCATTGCCGGCGCCGGCCGTTGCCGCGGTCAAGCCGGTCACGGCGCCGCCTCCGGCCAGCAAGCCGGTGGTCCGCACCGAGAAGCCGGCCACCCAGGCGGAAAAACCGGCGACCAGAACTGTCGCTGCGCCGCCGACCGTGACCAAGGCTCCCAGTACCGACACCGCCGCGACCTCGGGCAAGCTCTATGTGCAACTCCTGGCGTCGCGCTCGCAGAACGACGCGCTCGATGCGTGGAAGCGGCTGCAGAGCAAGAATGGCGACCTCCTCGGTGATCTTGGCAGCTCGGTTGCCCGGGCCGACCTCGGCGACCGGGGTGTCTACTATCGGCTGCGCGCCGGCCCGATCGCCAGCGAGGCGCGGGCGAAGTCACTGTGCTCGGCGCTCGCAGACCGGAAGGTGTCCTGCCTGATCGTACGCAACGGTGCCTGAAGTGACCGGGCCGCGCGCCGTCATTTTCGGTATCGCCGGCCCGGAGCTTACCCACGGCGAGCGGCGTCTCTTCCGTCAGGCGAACCCCCTGGGCTTCATCCTGTTCCGGCGCAATTGTCTGGCGCCGGAACAGACGAGGCGGTTGGTCGACGATCTTCGGGCGGCGGTCTGCCGGGCCGACGCGCCGGTGCTGATCGATCAGGAGGGCGGCCGCGTCCAGCGGCTGGGGCCGCCGCACTGGCGGTCGGCGCCGCCCGCCGCCCGCTTCGGGGCGCTGTTCGCGGTCGATCCCGCGGCCGCGGCCGATGCCGTGCGGCTCAACGCCCGGCTGATCGCCGACGATCTGGCGACGCTCGGAATCAGCCACGATTGCGCGCCGCTGCTGGACGTGCCGCAGCCGGATGCGGACGAGATTATCGGCGATCGAGCCTTCGCCACCGACGGCGATTGCGTCGCCCGGCTGGGGCTCGTCTTCGCCGATGCGCTGCTGGAGGGTGGGGTGCTGCCGATCATCAAGCACCTGCCCGGTCACGGTCGCGCCACCGCCGATAGCCATCTCACCCTGCCTGTCGTCGCCGCTTCGGCGGCGGCGCTGCGGGCCGTCGACCTGGCACCATTCCGCGCCCTATCCCATATGCCTTGGGCGATGACAGCGCATGTCGTGTATACGGCGTTCGATCCGGACCGGCCGGCAACCATCTCCAGGGCGGTGGTGACAGGGGTGATTCGCGGCGCAATCGGCTTCGATGGGGTGCTGGTTTCCGACGACATCTGCATGCGGGCGCTCGCCGGACGTCCCGCCGAGCGGGTGAGTGCCGTGCTGGCCGCCGGCTGCGACGTCGTCCTCCACTGCAACGGCGAGCGGGACGAGATGGAGGAAGTGGCCGCCGCCTGTCCGCCGGTCACGGATCAGGCGGTGGCCCGCCTCGTCCGCGCCGAGGGCATGCGTCGACCGCCGGCGCCGTTCGACCGTTCCCGCGCCGTGGCCCGTCTCGAGAGGCTGCTCGGCCAGCAGTCGGTCCCGATGGCATGAACGAGATTCTCTACCAGATCTCGGTCCTGGCGATCCCGGTGATCGTCGCCATCACCTTTCACGAGGCGGCGCACGGCTGGGTGGCCTCCCACCTGGGAGACGATACCGCGCTGAGGCTCGGCCGGGTTACCTTCAACCCGCTGCGCCACATCGACCCCTTCGGCACGATCATCCTGCCGGCGATGCTGCTGATCGCCACCCAAGGCCAGGCGATGTTTGGCTTCGCCAAACCGGTGCCGGTCAACTTCGGCCGTTTGCGCCAGCCGCGCCGCGACATGGTTCTCGTCGCCGCCGCCGGCCCGGGGATAAACATCCTCCTCGCGCTCGCTTCGGCGCTGCTGCTCAACCTCGCGCTGATGGCGCCCGACGGGCTGGGTGAATGGCTGGCCAACGTCCTTGTCGTCGGGGTGTTCTTCAACGTCCTGCTCGCCGTCTTCAATATGCTGCCGCTCCCGCCCCTGGACGGGGGCAGGGTGGCGGTGGGCCTGCTTCCGGATGCACTCGCCCGCCCGCTGGCCCGGCTGGAGCGATATGGCTTCATCATCATTATCGCCGTCCTGTTCCTCCTGCCGTTCGTCGGCAGGAAGATCGGCGTCGATCTCAACCTGTTCCAATGGCTGGTGTTCGCTCCGTCCGAATGGCTGACGGGCGCCATCTTGCGGGCGGTCGGGGGCGGATGAGCGTGGCGGAACCGGCCGCCGCGGCTTCGGATGTGGATACGGGCGGCGGCGACGCCTTCGTCGTCGATCTGGACGGTTTCGAGGGTCCCCTCGATCTGCTTCTGTCGCTGGCCCGCGCCAACAAGCTCGATCTCCGCGAAATCTCCATCGGCGATCTGGCGGAGCAGTACCTCGCCTACATCGCCCTGGTCAGACGGGCCAATCTGAAGATCGCCGCCGAGTACCTGGTGATGGCGGCGTGGCTGGCTTACCTGAAGTCGCGACTGCTGCTGCCGGCACCGGCGGAGGCGGAGGAGCCCTCGGCCGACGATCTTGCCGAGGCACTTGCGCAACAACTCCGCTGCCTCGATGCGATCCGCACCCGCGGCGCCAAGCTGATGGCACGGCCGCAGCGAGGTCGCGACGTCTTTCCCCGCGGCATGCCCGAAGACCTGGCCGCCAACGTCCGCACCGTCTTTCGCTGCGACCTGTTCGACCTTCTCGTCGCCTACGGCCGGCATTTGCGACGCCAGCAGCGAAGCGAGCCGCTGGCGCTGCCGGTGCTGGAACTCCATACGGTGGAGGACGTCCTGGAGCGGATGCTCGCCCGGCTAAGGATTTCCGCCGGCTGGCAGAGTCTCAGCCTTTTCTTCCCGGAAGGGACCCTGGAAGGGCTCCGCGCCGGAGAGTTGCGTGCCCGCTCCGGCCTCGCCAGCACCTTCGTCGCCGGTCTGGAGTTGGCGCGTCAGCGCGTCGTCACCTTGCGTCAGGCCCGTCCCTTCGGCCCGATCGCCCTCTGTGCGCTGGAGAGACAAGATGTCGCCGAAGACCGTCATCGAGAGTGAGCATCTTCGCCTGCTGGAGGCGGTCCTGTTCGCCGCGGCGACGCCCCTGCGGCGCGAGGTGTTGGCGTCGCGTCTGCCCACCGATGCCGACCTCGACGCGCTGCTGTCGCTTCTCCAGGCCCAGTATGCCGGCCGCGGCGTCAACCTGGTGGAGGCCGGGGAGACCTGGTCGTTCGTCACCGCCGCCGATCTCGCTCCCCTTCTCGCGGCGGAACGGCGGATCGAGCGGCGCCTTTCCTCGGCGGCGATCGAGACGCTGGCGATCATCGCCTATGGGCAGCCGGTCACCCGCGCCGAAATCGAAGCTATCCGCGGGGTCCAGGTGAGCAAGGGGACGCTCGATGTCCTGGTCGAGCAGGGGTGGGTGGCGCCGGCGGGGCGGATGGAGACGCCGGGCCGGCCCCTCGCCTGGGCCACCACCGAGGCCTTTCTTGCGCACTTCGGCCTTGCCCGGCTCGCCGACTTGCCGGATGCGGAAGATCTGCGCACCGCCGGGTTTCTGGCGGCGCGGCCGGAGCGGCGGACGTGGTCGGCGTTCGATGGCGGAAGCCCGGCCGACGACGAAGCGGCAGAGGAAGCGCCGGGCGACGGCCACTGAGACACCACCCCGCGGCTGCTCCGGTTGCAGTGCAGCGAGGTTTCTGCCATTATCGCGCTGAAGGAATAACGGAAAAGGAACGAACAGCCACACCATGGGCAGTCTCAGCATTTGGCACTGGATCATCGTCTTGGTCGTTGTCCTTCTCTTGTTCGGAGGTCGCGGCAAGGTTTCCCAGATTATGGGCGACTTCGGTAAGGGCCTGAAAGCGTTCAAGAGAAGCATGAAGGACGACGAGGCGTTCGACGAACCGGGCCCCCCTGCGGCGCCGAAGGCGCTGCCGCCGGAGCAGACCCGGGCCGCCGATAGCGAGGCACGGCGCGACTCGGTGGCGCGACCGTAGCTCCACTGCGACCCCGCCGGCACATCCGGAGTTGGGCCGCGCGCGATGACACCGCGGGATCTCCGCGGGATGACACCCCGGGATGACAGCGGCGTCCCGAAAAGAAGCGTGCATGTTTGACATCGGTTGGCAGGAGCTGTTCCTCATCGCGGTGGTGGCGTTGGTCGTCATCGGCCCGAAGGATCTGCCGGTGGCGATGCGCACGATGGCCCGGGTCCTGTCCCGGATTCGCGCCCTGTCGCGGGAATTTCAGCGGAGCGTTTCCGACATCATGCGGGAAGCCGAACTGGATGAGATCCGGCAGCAGGTCGACCGGGCCGGCCGCATCGACATAAAGGGAAAGGCGGCCCGGATGGTCGATCCGGACGGCAGGCTGGGCCGTGAGTTCGACCTCGCGACGGATGCCGGTTCTTCGCCTTCGCCCGACAACGGCCCGCGGAGCGGTGACGGTGAGGCCGCCGCGCCACCTCCGGCGGCGATGGCGCCACGTGCCGCCTATGGGGAGCGCGCCGTCGGGCCGCAGCCGCCCGAGGCACCGCCCGTCGCACCGCCCGTCGCACCATTGGCACCAACGGCCGGGGCAGCGGAAGGCGTGTCGGCATCGCCGGTGCCGGTGGCGCCGCTCCGGCCGCCGGCCGACCGGGTGCCGGGGTCGGAGACGTCGGAGCGGTGAACTCGGACGACGTCGACTCCTTCCGGATGCCGCTGACCGAACATCTGGTCGAACTTCGCCGCCGGCTCATTTACTGCCTGGTCGCGATCGCGCTGCTGTTTTTCGTCTGCTACCACTTTTCGGCGCACATCTACGCGTTTCTGGCTCAGCCCCTCGCCGATGCCCTGGCCGACAAAGGCGAAGCCGGGCGAAAGATGATCTATACCGGGCTGCACGAGGCGTTCTTCACCTATGTGAAGGTCTCGTTCTTTGCGGCGATGTTTCTTGCCTTTCCCCTGATCGCGGTGCAGCTCTGGCGGTTCGTCGCGCCCGGCCTGTACAAGAGCGAACGCCGCGCCTTTCTCCCCTTCCTGATCGCAACGCCGGTCCTGTTCTTTCTCGGCGGAGCGGTGGCCTACTACGTCGTCTTTCCGATGGCCTGGCATTTTTTCTTGGGCTTCGAGGCGCCGCCGAACGAGGGGGGATTGCCCATCCAGTTGGAGGCCAAGGTCGACCAGTATCTCGGCCTGGTGATGCAACTGATCTTCGCGTTCGGGCTCTGTTTTCAGATGCCGGTGCTGATGACGCTGCTGGGCCGCGCCGGCATCATCAGCAGCCGGGCGATGCGGGAGAAGCGGCGCTACGCCATCGTCCTCGCCTTCATCGTCGCGGCCGTGCTCACGCCGCCCGACGTCCTCAGCCAGATCAGCCTGGCCATCCCGACGCTGCTTCTCTACGAGATCTCGATCCTCTGCGTCCGCTGGGTGGAAAGGGACCGGGCGCGCGCCGAGGCGGCCTCTGGCGACTCGGGACCGGCGGAGGCCCCCGACGAGCCGCCGGCACGGTCCGTCGGTGATACCGCCGGCGGCGTTCCATAGCCACCAGCCTTTGCCGTTCCCGCCGTCGCCACGGCAGCTTGACCCCGACTGCCCCATCGGCTAACCCGCACCCGGCGTTTCTCTAGCGGCGGTGGGCATGCTCGATATCAAGTGGATCCGAGATCATCCGGAGGAGTTGGATCGCGCGCTTCGGCGACGGGGCGCGCCGGCGGCGTCGGCCGATCTCCTCGCCCTCGACCGCTCCCGCCGCGACGCCCTGACGTTGGTGCAGGACATTCAGGCGCGGCGCAACACCGCGGCCAAGGAAATCGGTCGGCGCAAGAGCCGGGGCGAGGATGCCGCCGATCTGCTGATTGCCGTCGGCCGAGGCAAGGACGAGCAAGCCACGGCCGAGGACCGGGCGCGGGAGGCTGAGGACGAACTGAACCGGGCGCTGGCGGCGTTGCCGAATCCGCCCGCCCAGGATGTTCCGGACGGCATCGACGCCGGCGCCAATGTGGAACTGCGACGGTGGGGCGATCCGCCGGCGCTGACCTTTCCCCCGAAGGAGCACTTCGAACTCGGCGAGGCGCTGGGGCTGATGGACTTCGAACGCGCCATCAAGCTGTCCGGGGCCCGCTTTGTCGTCCTGAAGGGCGCCCTTGCCCGGTTGGAGCGGGCGCTGGCGTCATTCATGCTCGACCTGCACACGCAAGAGTTCGGCTACACCGAGATCAACCCGCCGGCCCTGGTTCGCGACGAAGCGGTATTCGGCACCGGTCAGTTGCCGAAGTTCGGCGAGGACCTCTTCCGGACCACCTGCGGCCGCTGGCTCATTCCGACGGCGGAGGTACCGCTGACCAACCTGGTGGCGGACGAGATTCTGGCGGAGGAGACACTGCCGGCGCGGATGACGGCGATGACCTGGTGTTTCCGCGCCGAGGCGGGAGCGGCGGGGAAGGATACCCGCGGGATGATCCGGCAGCATCAGTTCACCAAGGTGGAACTGGTGAGCATCACCACGCCGGAACAGTCCGAAGCCGAGCACGAGCGCATGACCGGCTGCGCCGAAGAGGTGCTGCGCCGCCTGGGTCTGCCCTACCGTGTCGTTGTCCTCTCCACCGGCGACATGGGGTTCGCGTCGCGCAAGACTTACGATATCGAGGTATGGTTGCCGGGGCAGGGCCGCTTCCGCGAAATCTCCAGTTGCTCCAACTGCGGCGACTTCCAGGCCCGGCGGATGAAAGCGCGGTGCCGTCCCAAGGGCGGCAAGGGGACCCGGTTTGTCCACACCCTCAACGGGTCGGGCCTGGCGGTGGGCCGGACCTTGATCGCGGTGCTCGAAAACTACCAGGGAGAGGATGGCTCGATAGGCATTCCCGACGTTCTCGTTCCCTACATGGGTGGACTGGAGAGAATTGTCCGCGCCGATGCACCCACCGGTTGACCTCGCCCGCTCCAGGGTTTTGATCGCCAATGACGACGGCATCCATGCCCCCGGCCTGAAGCTGCTCGAACGCGTGGTCCGCCCCCTGGTCAAGGAAGTCTGGGTGGTCGCCCCGGAGACCGAGCAGAGCGCCGCCAGTCACTCGTTGACGATGCGGCGGCCGCTTTACCTGCGGAAGGCGACGGGGCGGCACCGCTACGCCGTCGACGGCACCCCGACCGACTGCGTATTGCTGGCCATCCACAAGGTGCTGAAGGACCGGCCGCCCCACCTGGTACTGTCCGGCATCAACCGCGGCGGCAACATGGGGGAGGACGCCACCTACTCGGGAACCGTCGCCGCCGCCATCGAGGGAGCACTGCTGGGTTTTCCCTCGGTCGCCTTCAGCCTTGTCTACGAGGACCGGCAGATGGTCTCCTGGCCGACCGCCGAACACTGGGTGGCCGAGGTGCTGCGTCGGCTGGACCGCCTCAGTTGGCCGAGGAACGTCCTTCTCAACGTGAACATCCCGGGGGTGGCGCCGACGGCGGTGACCGGCATCGAGGTCACCCGCCAGGGCCGGCACAAGATCGGCGGCTCGATGATCGAGGGGACCGATCCCCGCGGCCTGCCCTATTTCTGGATCGGCGGGGCCCGTGACGAGGACCGGATGCTGTCCGGCAGCGACCTGGAGGCCGTCCACCGCGGCGCGGTGTCGATCACGCCACTGACGCTCGACATGACCCACGCGCCCACCGTCGGCGCGTTGCGGGCGGCCCTTGGGTGAGTTCCGAATCGCGCAAGATTCGCCTGGTGATGGCTCTGCGCGGAGCCGGCGTCACCGATTCCCGGGTCTCCGGGGCGATCGAGCGCATTCCGCGCGAACTGTTCGTCCCCGATGCGTTCCGGGACAAGGTCTACGAGAACACCGCGCTTCCCATCGGCTGTCATCAGACGCTGAGCGCCCCCATCGTCGTCGGGCTGATGACCCAGGCGCTCGATGTGGGAGAGCGGATGAAGGTGTTGGAGATCGGCACCGGCTCCGGCTACCACGCCGCGGTGCTGTCGCGCCTGTGCCGCCGCGTCTACACCGTCGAGCGACACCGGGAACTGCTGCGCGAGGCGGAAGCCCGGTTCGCCCGGCTGGCGATCACCAACATCACCACCATGGCCGGCGACGGTACCTTCGGCTGGCCCGAGCAGGCCCCGTTCGAGCGAATCATTCTCACCGCCGCCGCCCATGACGTCCCGCCGCTGCTCGGCCGACAGCTGGCGCCGGGTGGCCTGATGGTGCTGCCGATCGACGACGGCACCGGTCATCAACGGTTGTGGCGGGTTAGGCGAACCGACGAGGGGTTCGATACGGACGATTTGGGCGAAATTCGGTTCGTTCCGCTGATCGCCGATCAATAGGCGCAGCGTGATTGCCCTCTTGTCTTGCGAGGGGCATAATCCAGCCATGCGGTCGCCTAATTTTACGCGTCGGTTCCGCGGTGGCGGAAAGCACATAGTCGCCGCTGTCCTAACGGTATCGGCGGTCTGCCTCTGCGGCTGCGAGAGTCCGGGCAGCGGCGTCACCCTGTCGCCGAAGGTGGCGCAGCCGGAGACAGTCTCCTTTCCGCCGCCGGTGGCGAGGCCCTATTTTTCTCAGGAAGCGGCGAAGACCGAGCGCGGCGGGGACGAGCGGAGGTCAGCTTCGCATGGACCGCGGCCGAGCGAGTACGTCGTCCGACCGGGTGACGACGTCTACAGCATCGCCTCCGACTACGGTATCGATGCCTATGAACTCGCCACGTTGAACGGGCTGGTGCCGCCGTTTGCAGTCAGTGCCGGCCAGCACTTGGCATTGCCGCCAGTCGGAGGTCAGGGGGCGTCGGCACCGCCGGAGCCGTCCGCACCGACGACCCAGGCGCCCGTGCTTGCGCAAGCGCCGGCTCGACCGGATGGCCAGACGCAGGCACGGGCCACGACGGCGCCTGCACGCACCGGACGTGACGCCCCGATCGAGGAGGAAGGCTTTATCTGGCCGGTGAACGGTGATGTTATTTCCGATTTTGGCGAAAAGGGCGCCGGTCTTGTCAACGACGGGATCAATATCGCCGCATCGCGGGGAACGCCGGTTCGCGCCGCCGAGAGCGGGGTCGTCGCCTACGCCGGCAACGAACTGCGCGGCTTCGGCAACATGCTTCTGATCAAGCATCCCGACGGTTGGGTCAGCGCCTATGCCCACGCCGAGGAACTGCTGGTAAGCCGCGGCGACCGGGTGGGCAAAGGACAGGTGATTGCGCGGGTGGGCTCCACCGGCAGCGTCAGCCGACCGCAATTGCACTTCGAGCTACGGCAAGGCAAGAAGCCGGTGGATCCTCTCCAGTACCTGCACCGGCCGAGCGCGTGAGCGCTTTCTCGGCGTCCGGCAGGCCGGGAGGTCGAACGATGAAGATGATCACAGACCCCGACCGCCGGATCGATTATAGCTGCATGAAGTGGGGCATCGCCGACGGCGCGCCGCTGCGCGCTCCGGTCGGTTTCCATGCATCTAGTCGGCGGGGGGCGCACCGGGACAATGAATGCCGTCGATAGGGATCCGTATTTTCGTCGTCTCCTTGCCCGGGTTCCCCCGGACGTGGCCGACACCTTCAACGACGAGCAGATCAGCGCCCTGAAGCGCGCTTTCGGCGGTCGCGCTGCGGGGTCGCACGCGGTTGACCTGAGGTTCTCTGTCCCCTTTCTGCGCCGCCGGGTGTTCTACTTTGTGATTCTCGCCGGACGCGAGCGCCGATCCAGTCGTCGCCGGGCGTGGGAAAGGCGGCTGCGGCCTCTGGCGACCGTCGGCAATGCGTTGGCGATGATCTGTTTCGGCCTGCTGCTGCTGATTGCGGTCCTTTCCGTGCTTTATGTCGTGAAGCGGGCCCTCCACATCGATTTCGTCCCGGGCGTCAACATGATGCCCGATGCCACAATCGAGCGGCTGCTGCGCTGAAGGCCGGCGGATTTCGGTCCTCCGCTCCGGGGTCGTCGAAAGAATCCGAAACATGAAGTGAAGTCATAGGTCTCGCCCGCCGCTTGCCAGACCGCGCCCACCGCACTTACTCAAACAAGACGCGACGGCGATCCGGTGCGGACTGCTGTCGTGAGTGACCGCCAGCGGAGACGAACATGGTGATGATCGCCGATCCTGTCCGGAGTCGTAAATCTTCCATTTCCGACCCCCTGTTCCAAGTGAGGCCGCTCTCATCGGTGCTCGGGGTGGAGATCGTCGGCTTCGATGCGGCCGGTCCCGTGCCCGACGCGGCGATCACCGCCCTGCGCACGCTGCTGGATACGCACGGGGTACTCCTGTTCCGGGATCAGCATCTGGAGCCGGACGCTCAGATCGCCTTCAGCCGCCGCTTCGGACCGCTGCAGGAGGTGGCGCAGAAGCAGTATCAGATGCCGAACAAGCCGTTCATTTACATGATCGGCAACCTCACCGACGGCGAAGGCCGGCAGCTGGCGGATCCCAGCGTCGGCCGCATATGGCATTCGGATCAGTCCTTTCTTCCTCATCCCGCGCTGGGCTCGCTTCTCCTCGGTGTCGAATGCCCGGAGGAGGGGGCCGAGACCCTGTTCGCCAGCATGTATTCGGCGTACGACGCCCTGTCCGAAGAGCTGAAGCAGCGCATAGCCAACCTGCATGCCGTCCACAGCTTCTCCGAGTACTACGAGGCACTGCGGGGGCGGGACCCGACCCAGCCGCCGCTGACCGATGCCCGCCGCGAGTTGTATCCGGACGTGGTCCATCCGCTCGTCCGTCGCAATCCCCGTACCGGCCGTCGCGCCCTTTACATCAATCCGGGCTACGCCATCGGACTGGTGGAAATGCCGGGCGAGGACGGCATGAACCTCCTCGAACACCTTTGCGACCACGCCCGCGACGAGCGTTTCGTCTACGCGCATCATTGGCGGCCCGGCGACCTCCTGTTCTGGGACAACCTCGGGGTCAACCACAAGGGCACCCCGTTCGATACCGACCGCTATGTGCGGCGGATGCATCGGTGTACCGTCGCCGGAGACGCCGCCAGCTATCAGGCGAGCCTGCTGCCGCAGTTCTGACGGCTGAGCGGATCCCAGCGGCGGGGGGCCGGGTAGCGTCGGCAGCGCCCGTCCCCCATATGCTGGGGCATGATCAACCCGGCGACCTACTGGCTTCCGCAAAGCGCGCGGATCGGCATCTTTCTCGCTCAGTATCTGGTTTCGGCGCGTCTCAGCCGCCCGGTGATCCGCCGCCGTCGTCCGCGACCGCCTGGACCGCGCCGTCCCTCCCCGACGTTGAACGAGTTGCTTGGGGATCTGCGCCGATTGCTGGTGCGGGACTGGCGCAATATACGAGCCGGCCTCTACCGGCGGCCGGCCGACCTGCTCGGTGGCGCGCGCGCGTTGGCGATCAACACCATCCGCTATTTCGACGATCTGCCCGAGGTAAATGCCAGGCGCCGCCGCGATGCCTATGACGAGGTGCGCCTGGAACCCGCCACCCTCGGCCGGGGTCTGCCCGACTATTACCTTCGCAATTTTCATTTCCAGACCGATGGCTACCTCAGCGCCCGTTCGGCCCGGCTGTATGATCATCAGGTCGAGGTGCTGTTCCTCGGCGGTGCCGAGGCGATGCGTCGGCAGGCGCTGGTGCCGCTGGGGGCCTGGCTGCGCCGCCGGCGGCCCCGGGCGCCGCTGATGGCCGATCTCGGTTGTGGGACCGGCCGCTTCCTCGCTGCCGTCCGCGACAACTTTCCCGCCCTCACCACCGTCGGGGTCGATCTGAGCCGGGCCTATCTCGAAGAGGCGCGGCGTCATCTCGGCCGCTGGCCGGCAAACATGCTGGTGGAGAGCCCGGCGGAAGCGCTGCCTCTCGCCAATGCCTCCCTCGATCTCGCCACCTCCGTCTATCTCCTGCATGAGGTGCCGGCCCCCGTCCGTGCCGGCATTGCCGACGAATGCGCCCGCGTGTTGAAGCCGGGAGGCCGGTTGATCCTCGTCGATTCGCTGCAGTTCGGCGACCGTCCCGCCTATGACGTGTTGCTTGAAACCTTTCCGGACGGCTTCCACGAGCCGTTCTACGCCGACTATGCGGCGAGCGATCTGATCCGGTTGATGGCCGAACGCGGCCTGACCCACGCTCACACCGACATCGCCTTCCTTTCGAAGGTGATGGTCTTCGACAAACACTGAGCCGGACGGCGCGCCGGCTCGTTCGGGTGGCCGGGTTCAGGCCGGCTGCGCCTGGTCCGCTCTGCGCGGCGCCAAATCCGCCGCCTGGGACAGGGCCTCGATCAGGCTTCTCTCATCGGCGATCCCTTTGCCGGCAATGTCGAAGGCGGTGCCGTGATCGACGGAGGTACGGATCACCGGCAAACCGACGGTGATGTTCACGCCGGACTCCAGTCCCATGACCTTGACCGGACCGTGGCCCTGGTCGTGGTACATGGCGACGACGCAATCGAAATCGCCGCGGCCGGCGCGGAAAAACAGGGTGTCGGCGGGCAAGGGGCCTTCCACCGCCCAGCCGCGGGCGGTACAGGCGCGGATCGCCGGCTCGATCTTCTCCTCCTCCTCGCCGCGGCCGAAAAGACCGTGTTCGCCCGCATGGGGGTTGATGGCGCAGACGGCGATGTGCGGGTTGTCGATGCCGGCGGCGACGAGGGTGTCATGGGCGCGGGTGATCGTCCGCTCGACGAGAGCGGCATTGATCTTCTCGACCGCATCGAGCAGGCCGATGTGGGTGGTCACGTGGATGACCCGCAGTTTGGGACCCACCAGCATCATCGACACCTCCGGCGTGCCGGTGAGGTGGGCGAGCAACTCGGTGTGGCCGGGGAAGCGGTGGCCGGCAGCGTGCAGGGCCTCCTTGCTGATCGGTGCGGTGCAGATGGCGTCCGTCTCGCCGGCCTGGGTCAATTCCGCCGCCCGTTCGATGTAGCGGTAGGCGGCCTCTCCGGAGACGGCCGACACCTCGCCGAACGGATGGCCGGGCGGGGTCAGTCCGAGATCGATGCAGTCAACGACGCCGCACTGAAAGCGGGCGTCGGCCGGACCCGCCACCGGGCGTACCTCCAGGCGGCTGCCGACGATCTCGCCGGCTTCCCGCAGGCGGCCGGCGTCTCCCACCACCAGCGGGCGGCACATGTCATAGACCTCGGTGTGGGCGAGGGTCTTCATGATGATCTCCGGGCCGATGCCGGACGGATCGCCCATGGTGATGGCAATGATCGGGCGGTTCATGAGCGGTTCCTTTCGTCAACGTGTCGGCAGGCCATGCAGGTGGTCATGACAGCGCACGAACGTCTCCACGCCGCCGAACGCTCCCGCCTTGGTGATGACAGGGAGAATGACATCACCAATGGTTACGCCGAGGGGCACTCCCGGTTCCACTTCCTCGACCAGCCGAATGCCCTGCACCCCGAGCTGACCGAGCAGCGCACAGGCGGTTTCGCCACCGGTGGCGATGAGGGCCCGCATCCGGGGCGCGGCGGATGCCAGCAGGCGAGCCAGATTGGCCGCCAGCCCAGCGCCTTGCTTCAAATCGGGATGGTCGCCGAGGGTGATCTCGACGAGGACGTCCTCGCCGGTGCCGAGGGCCGCCGCGATTGTGTCACCGAGCGTCCTTCGGCTCGATTGGTCCCCGTCGCCGAGGAGCGCAACCGGCGGGACGCTGATCGATCGAACCGCTCGGGTCTCGACGAGGCGCGCCGCCGCCGCTCGGGACGCCTGCGCCAGGCTGCCGACAACGAACAGGAGGCCGCCCGCGTCCGAACGGACCGACACGGGCGGCACGGGCATCTGCCGTAGCTGCTGGGCGAGGGCCGCCGCCAGCCCGCCCGATCCCACCCACAGAAGGCGCTCGGCCAACGGCGAAAGGGCGGAGGCGACGGCTTGCAGGTCGGCTTCGCTGACGGCATCGCAGACGACGGCGTCGATGCCCTCCCGTTCGGCATCGACGACGTATGCGGCAAGCGCCCCGTTGCCCTGACGAACCAGATCGAGAGGGGCGGTAATGGCCCGCAGCCTGGCGGTCGCCAGGATCGCCGGTAGATTGGCACTGGCGTAGGTATGGTCCAGCGCCCACAGCGCGGTCTCTTCGAGGGGCTTGCCTTGCACCCGCACGTGCCCCGCTTCCGTCGTTCGACCGGTGCCGGGAAAGGCTGGCGAGACGAGGGCCAGTGTTCTTTGCCCGGCGCCACGCAAGGCGGCGATCAGGGCCGCCGTCTCGGCTGCCGGCTGACCGCGCAGCGTCGAGTCGATCTTCTTGTAGACCGCCTGACCGGGTCGATGACGCGCGGTCAACACCTGGCACTGCCGGTTCGCCGCATCGTCGGCGGAAAGCTGGCGGCTCTCGGCATCGACCGCCAGAACCGGGATGTCCTCGCCGAGAGGGCCGTCACCCCAGGAAACCACCGCCGGCACGCCGCGCTTGGCGAAAGCGATGGCGCAGTCGGCGGCGCCGGTGAGGTCATCGGCAATGATCAGCCACCGCTGCACGATCAGGCCCCTTTCGCCGCGGGGGTCGCCGGCACCTCGTCGTCGTCATCGTCAGGCAGGTCCGCCGGCCGGCCGAAGACGCGCGCGGCCCAGGCGGTGACCAGAGGCACCAGGATCGCCGTGACCACGACGGCGGCAGCAACGAGGATGGTTCCGCTTTTGGCGGCCTCGGTATAGACCGGGTTGGAAGCGGCGACGATCGCCGGCACTGCCGCCGCGTTACCGGCGGTGGAAGCGGCAGCGACGCCGGCCACCCCGGTACCGCCGGTCAACCGGTCGGCGAAGAACAGCGGGATACCGGTGATCACCACCACCGCGACGCCCAGCCCAACGCCGAGCAGGCCCGCCTGCCACACCTTGGTCAGATCGAGGCCGGCGCCGAGCGCGAAGGCGAAGAACGGGATCAACACCGGGATCGCCCGGCCGAGGAAATCGCGCATCTCGCGGTCGAGATTGCCGATGACCATGCCGAATGCCAGCGGCAGGATGCTGCCGACCAGCGTCTGCCAGGGGAACGCCGACAAGCCGGCCACGCCGAGGGTCACCATGGTGAGGAAAGGCCCGGACTCCAGCGTCATGATGCTGTAGGCGCCCACATCGCGCGGTTTGCCGTACTGTCCCATCAGGGCCATGTAGAGGCCGCCGTTGGTATCGTTGAACGCGGCGACGACAGCCAGGGTCGACAGACCGGCGAAGAAACCGGCTTCGATGGGAGCTTCGCCAAGAAGTCGACCGAGTACGATGCCGGCGACGGCGGCGATAGCGATCTTGGTGGCAAACAGGCTTCCGCCCTTCTTCAGGATGTAGGGGGTGGCCTTGAAGTGAATGCTCGCCCCCATGCAGACGTAAAAGACGGCGAGGATGGTCAATGCACCGGTGAACAAAGCTCCGGTAAAGGAGCCAAAGAATTTAGGGGTACCGGGGAAAATAGTGTTGACGATCGCACCAAACAGAAGTGGCACGACCATCATCCCACCGGGTACACGCTCTATGGACCGCTTAATGGGAACTTGCATTTTCTTATTCCTCCCAAGCGTGGTCTACGTTTTTTCTTTACGAGCTCTTCCGCACCTCTTCTTAAGGAGCACAGCAACGCTCCCCTAGACTTTATACAAATTTGTGCCTGATCAAAAGAGTAAGTTATGCGTTTGAAGTTCGCGGTTAAGTCCGAGCGGCATCCCCTCGTATGTGGGATCCCTTCACATGTGGTGCCATCAGCGCGCGGTCAGCGGTCGTCTTTCGGCGCGACCGCCCCATGCTCGTCCGCGAGGGCCGCCGCCGCGGCAGCCGGACGGGAGTCAGCGGCCGCTTCCATAATCACCCGGCGACGACAAGGGTGACCGTGTCGGGCGCCAGCGCCGTCAGTGCTGAGGTTGCCGTCTGGGCCGGCTCGTCGGCGACCGCGAAGTGGATCGACACCACCGCGAAAACAAGCAGTAACTGCAGGGCGTGGGGAAGGAGCGCAAGACGAGAGGATCCCATCGGGCGCAGCGCGTGGTGCGTTTGGGAGGCGCATCGCACGCCCCCGTCAGCGACCAGATGGCACGGAGGATCGTGTCTGTCCCGCCGCCGTTACCACCGCGACATCGTCGGCGAGACGACCGCTGAGATCGGCGAGCGTTCCGCTCATTGCGGCGACGATGGCTTCGTACGACGAATCGGCCACCGGCCTGGTGAAGGTGCCATCGGTAACCAGCACCGCCGGCCGCGCCGCCCGATCGTAAATCTGCCAGCGGGCGACAAGTGTCGCCGATCCCGTTTGGTCGGCATCGAACCGGGTGACCTCGACCGCGATGCGATAGTCGAAGGCGGTCCCGCTAACCTGCGGAAAGCCGACGACGCGGTCTCCCGGGAGAGCGGCCGCGACGCCCTCGACGAGAACGCGGGGAACCATGTCGTTGAGGGGGCCTGCCCACTGGTCGTAGGGGGCCAGCTTTACCGCATAGGCGCTTTCCCGGGTGACGATCTGGGGCCGGTCGACGTAGTCGGGCAGCGTCACCGGGCCGAGGGCGACGACCAGCGGGGACCGCTTCGGCAGCGGAGTCATGGCCGCGGTGGGGGTCGCGCCGGCGAGCGTATAGAAGTTGGTCGGAGGCGAACTGGCGCAGCCGGCCACCGCGGCCGATACCGCCATGATCACGACCGCGCTGCGGGTGCAGGCCAGTAGCGAAGGGATCGAAGGAATCGAGGGCATCACGGCTGCTCCGGAAGCGGCTTGCCGAGGATCAGGGCGTTGGGATGGCGCTCGAGGAAATCGGCGAGGACGCGCAGCGAGCGCGCCGCCATGGTCAATTCCTTCAACATCTGCGCCAGATCGTAGCGAAGAGCCGAATCATCGTTGATCACCTCCCCGGCCGAGCCGATGGTGGACGTGGCGGTCTCGAGCGTCGTCCTAGCCGCCGTCGCCGTCTTCTCCAAGGTGGCGATCAGCGGCTGGATCTGGTCCACGCCTTGCCGCAGCGATGGCGATGCCAGCAACGTTTTCGCCGCCTGCAGCGTACCCCGGGCGTCGGCAACGAGCTGATCCATCTGCGCCTTGTCCAGCTTGTCGAGGAACACCATCACCTTGTCGGTCAGCTGGTCCACCTGCGATGGCACCGTCGGCAGCACCGAAATCCCGTCTTCCATGCCGAGTGTTGCCTTCGGCGCATCCGGGAAAACACCGAGGGTGATGTTCTTTTCGCCGGTGAGGAAGCTGCTGGTGCCGAGTTGCGCCCTCATCCCGCGCTCCACCCAGCGCGAGAGGCTGGCGGCAACCGCCTGTGGCCGCGTGTCCACCCGTTCCCCCGTCACCTGCCAACGCTGGGGCTGCAAGGTGAAGGTCACCGGAATGCGGGCGGACAAACTCTTCGGATCGATCTGCAGGTGTACGTCCGTGACTTCGCCGAGTTTCAATCCTTGGAAGACGACCGGTGCGCCGGGACTGAGCCCGGCGACGGAGCTGTCGAAATAGACGCGGAAGGGAACCTTGACCGTATACTGCGCCTGCTGGATGGCCTCGGAGGAGGCAAACAGGGGGAACTCATGCCCTTCGTCGGCGACGACGTCGCTCCCTTCGCCGGACGACGGATTGTCAAAGGCAACGCCACCGATCAGCACCGACTGCAACGATTCCGTCCGCACCTGAACGCCGCTCCCGGACAGGCTCACGTCGATGCCGCTGGCGTTCCAGAAGTGGCTGTTATCGCGGACAAAGGAATCATAGGGGGCGCGCACGAAGGCGAAGATGCTCACCTGGTTGCCGTCGTCGTCCAATTTATAGCCAAGGACTCCGCCCACCTGCAGACCGCGGAAATAGATGGGCGCCCCCGCCGAGACCGACCCCAGCCGGTCGGCACGTAAGGTGAAGGATTTGCCCGGCATATCCGTCTGGTAGACGGGGGGGGTGTCGAGGGCAGTAAAATGGCGCGACGGCTCGCCCTCGCCCGGCCGCATGCCGATGTACGATCCGGACAACAGCGTGCCCAGCCCGGAGACCCCGCCGGCGGTGATCCGTGCACTCTCTACCCAGAACTGGCTTCCGGCGCGGAGGACCGGTTCCGCCGACTTGTCCATTTGAGCCGTCACGACGACTTGCTTGAAGTTGTCGCTCAGGGTGACCCGATCGACCACGCCCAGTTGTACGTCGCGAAAGCGGATCGGGGTTTTGCCCGGCTCGATGCCGGACGCGGCCTCAAGGACGATGGTAATGGTAGGGCCGCGCTGCGCCCACGTCCGGTAGACGAGGAAGGCGCCGGCCACGGCGGCGACGATCGGGATCAGCCAGATCAGGGAAAACCCGCGCCGGTTCGGCGGCTTGACCTGGGCTACCGGGGGGGGCGTGTCCTCGCCTGCGGGCGGTTCATCCATGTACGGTCGCTCCGGTCCTTTGTGGCTCGCCGACGTGGCGATGATCCGCTTCGGCAACGCTATCCGGGTTCAATCCGGCGGCGTCCCACGTCAGCCGCGGATCGAAAGACAGCGCCGCGAGCATGGTGAGGATGACGACGCCGGCGAAGGCGATGATCCCTTCTCCCGGCACGATCGAGGCAATGGAGCCCAGCTGAACCAGGGCCACCAGCAAGGTGATGACGAAGACGTCGACCATCGACCAGCGGCCGACGAACTCGTTCATTCGATAGATGCGCGTCCGGTCGCGCAGCCGCCATCGGGAGCCGACGCGGGTGGAGATGACGAGGTAGCTCATGCTGATCAGCTTCAGGACCGGGACCAGAATGCTCGCGGTGAACACGATCGCGGCCAGCGGCCACATGTTGGCCGCCACCAGTTCCTCGACGCCCCCCAAGATGGTCGACGGCTCGCCGGAGCCGAGCGCCGAGAAGGTCATCACCGGGTAGACATTGGCCGGGATGTAAAGGATGGCGGCGGTGATCAGCAGCGCGCCGGTGCGGGAGAGACTGTTGGCCTTGCGCCGGTGCAACGCGCTACCGCAGCGCGGGCAGGCGAAGGTCTCGGGTCCGCTCTCGTCGGGCAGTCGGCAGACCAGGTGGCAGGTGTGACAGCCGACGAGCGATCGGCGCGCGCCGGCCGAAGGCCACCGCACCCGCGGGGCCTTCTTCAGCTGTTCCCACACGTCGTGCGGATCGACCGCCGAGTCGGCCAGGATCATGACCAGGATCAGTGCGACGAAGGCGAACAGGGACGCACCGAACGTCACCGTCGCCAGGTCCATCAGCTTGGTGTAGGCGACGAGCACGCCGAGAAAAAAGATCTCCATCATCGACCACGGATGCAGCGTGTCGAAGACGCGATAGAGGAAGTGAGTCCCCGGCAGTTTGCGGTCGTAACAGAGAGGACCGACGACGGCGAGGCCGATCACGATCTTGCACAGCGGCACGATGACCACGAACAGGATCACCGCGAGCGCCACCTCCCACATACCGTCGTGATAGATGGCCAACGCGCCCGACAGCAGGTGGCTGGACTGCACGTGCCCCTGCACCTTGAGTGTCATGAACGGAAAGGCGTTGGCCAGGACCAGCAGGATCAGGGCGGTCAGGTAGAGGACAAAGGCGCGCTGAAAGCCGCTTGGCTTATGGGCGACCAGCGCGGAGCCGCAGCGCGGACAGTGGGCGACGGCTCCTGCGGCGAGCGCCGGCATCGCTTGTAACAGATCGCATTCGTGGCAGCGGATAAGAACGACCCTGTCGTCCTCACTGGTTTTCGCCGACGACGGCATCGTGTCCTGGCTCAACGCTGCTGGCGCAGTGGTTGCACGGGGCGGGCGAGGGGCCATGAGGATACGAATACGATCAAGTGAGAGCCACTGTGCGGGCAGAGCGCACGCTAGTCGCCGTCGCGGTATCTGTCCAGCCGCTTCGGCGGCGGCTCAAGTGCTTCGTGTATTTGCATCCCTAGGCATGGCGGGGGCCGACCGCCTGCGCCGTTGACGGGAACTTGCGCGGGCATGTTACAATTTTGGGCTCGTCGGCGCGATAGGGAGATCTTCAGATTGTGTTGAGGGACAAAGGTCCGCGCCCGTCCGACCCGGCGACGGAAGAGACCGGTATCGAGCCCTTCCGGCCGGCCGGCTGGCAGGCTGCCTTCGATACCGTCGTCTCCGCCATTGCCAATGGGGCTTCCATCATTCTTGTTCTTGCGCCTGCGGGCCACGGCAAGACGACGTTTCTCGGCCAGTTGAGCGCGCGCCTCGCGGCCGCGGGGCAGACCGAGGACGTGGTGATGGTCGCGCCGGAGGCGACCGGCGAGTGGCTGGCGCCGATGCTGGCTTCGCTGGCTCTGTCGCAACCGCCGCTGATCGCCGTGGACGAGGTCGAGAAAATGACCGATGCGGCGCTGCGGGATCTCCTCCTCCTGGCGACCGCTCCGGCACGGACCGGGCGTCCGGCCTCGGTCATCCTCGCCGGCGCCCCCGGCATGGCAAAACGCGTCGAGCGGCTGCTGCCGGCGAGGCAGGCGCGCAGCCTGCCGAGAGCGACGTTGGCGGCGTGGACCGAGGACGATGTTCGCGGCTATCTTCGTGCGCGGGCCGCCGCCGACGGTGGCCCGGAAGGGGTCCACCCGGATGCCGCCGCTCGCCTCGTCGACCTCACCCGGGGGCGTCCGGCCGACATCTGCCGCCTGGTGGCGGGTGACGGCGACGAAGCCGACGGCGATGATCTACCTCCATGGGAGACGCGGCTCGCCGAGGCCCGCCCGGGCGGGGGCAATCGCCGGCCGCAGCCGGGCGACGGGATCGATGGCGGCAAGGCAAAGGAGGGAGCGAGCGAACGGACCCCGGTCGCGTACGGCCTCTCCGATGCCCGGCTGCCGCCGGTTGCGGCCCGGCTCAATCCGCCGGCCGGTACCACCGTCGGCGTGATCGGCCTCGACACCACCCGGCCGAAACGTTCGGTTACCTCGCGGCTGGCGCCGGTGGGGTTTGTTGTTCTGTCTCTTGTCGCCGCGGGCTGGGCTCTCTGGAGCGAACGACTATCGGGGCCGGGCCACCCGCGGGGCGGGGCCACGGCGCTCTTGTCGCCGCCGCCCCCCCAGGAGACCGTACCGGCAGACCCGCCCGCCAATAACGCCGATGCGCCCGCCGCCAAGGCCGAGCCGTCGGCCCCGGCCGAACGTGTCGTCGCATCCCCGAGCGAGCCGGCTCCGTCCGCCCCGGCCGAGCGTGTCGTCGCGGAGGAACCCACCACCGCGCCGCCCACCGCATCCGGTGATATTGCCGAACTCATCGCACGCGGCGACGAACTCCTCCGCCTCGCCGATCTCAGCGCCGCCCGACAGTTCTATTTGCTGGCGGCCAGGCGCGGTGCCGCTGCCGGGCTGACCGCGGCCGCCGGCACCTACGATCCGGTTTATCTGCATCAGCTCAACGTGCGCGCCGGAGGCGGGGACCCGCGGCGCGCCGCGGAGCTTTATCGCGAGGCCGTCAGCAAAGGGGACCCGGTCGCGGCCGTCCGCCTCCGTGCCCTCACCGAGGCCGAGGGCAAAGCGGCAGCGGGGAACCCGACGCCGGCCCGATAGCTCACGAGAGGGGGGCGGTCGGTGGCACTGCCGGACCCCAACCGGGGCTCGCCGGATGCCGTCGGCGCGCCGCCTCATAAAGGGCGATGGCGGCGGCGGTGCCGAGGTTGAGGCTGTCGACGGCAGCGACGATGGGAATGCGGGTGAGCTCGTCGCATCCCTCGCGAACCAGTCGCCTGAGACCGTGATCCTCGGCACCGAGGACGAGGGCGATGCGCCCGGATAGATCCGCATCGGCGAGATTGCGCTCGGCCCGGGCATCGAAGCCGACGATGCGGACGCCGGCGGCGGCCATGGCGCGCAGGCTGCGCGCGATGTTGACGACGGTGATCAGCGGCACCCGCTCCAGTGCCCCCGAGGCGGCCTTGGCCAAGGCACCGGTCGCTGCCGGCGCGTGGCGGTCCTGGACGACGACGGCGACGGCGGCGAAGGCGGCGGCCGCCCGCAGCACGGCGCCGACATTGCGCGGGTCCTGGGCCTGGTCGAGGACGACATAGACCGCATCGTCGCCGGCCGTCGTCAGCAGGTCCTCCAGGGCGACCAGCGGCAGCGGCTCGACGCGCACCGCGATCCCCTGATGCACGGCACCGTCGGGCAGCAGACGGGCGATGGCCGGTCGTTCGGCGATCTCGACCTCCGGCAGCGGTCGGGAGCCTGCCACGGCAGCAATTTCCGCCGCCAGCTCGGCGGTGGCGAGGGTGCGCAGGACCCGGCGGTTCGGGTTGCCAAGCGCCGCCAGCGCCGCGTGCCGCCCGTAAAGCCACTCGCCGCGGTCCTGCTTTGCCGCTTTCGCGATCACCGGCGCATCGGGTTCGCCCGTATGCGACCCGCGGCCGACCGGCCGAGGGGACTTGCGCCGCGACGGCGATCGTGGCCGGTCGGGGCGCACGGGCTAGCGGTACCGTCGAAGGGGGCAACGGGACGGCCGCCCGCCGTCCTTTGCTCGTTGACAAGGTGCGGGAAAAGCCATATTTGCAAGCGCTCGTCCGGCCGGGCCGCCGCTGCCGACGGCGCACTGGAGGGGTGCCCGAGCGGCTAAAGGGGACGGGCTGTAAACCCGTTGGCGTACGCCTACGTAGGTTCGAATCCTACCCCCTCCACCAAGTGCTTTGAACGAGGACGGTTGCGAGTCCGCGAAATCAGGTCCGGCGGGTGTAGCTTAGTGGTAAAGCAGGAGCCTTCCAAGCTTCAGACGAGGGTTCGATTCCCTTCACCCGCTCCAATCAATCCGGCGCTGCGGCGGCCGGCGGGTCCGGAGGCCGGACGGTGGTCCGGACGCCGGCCCGGTTCCGAAAGAGAGAAACGTTAGGTCATGGGCAAGGCGAAATTTGAGCGGACGAAGCCGCATTGCAATGTTGGGACGATTGGTCACGTGGATCATGGGAAGACCACGCTGACGGCGGCGATTACGAAGGTATTGGCGGAAGAGGGGAAGGCGGAATTCACCCCGTTTGACCAGATTGACAAGGCGCCGGAGGAGAAGGCGCGGGGGATTACGATTTCGACCGCGCACGTGGAGTACCAGACGGAGAACAGGCACTACGCGCACGTCGACTGCCCTGGCCACGCCGACTACGTGAAGAACATGATTACCGGTGCGGCGCAGATGGACGGCGCCATTCTGGTGGTGTCGGCGGCGGACGGTCCGATGCCGCAGACGCGCGAGCACATCCTGCTGGCGCGGCAGGTGGGTGTGCCGGCGATCGTCGTCTACATGAACAAGGTGGACATGGTGGACGACCCGGAACTCCTGGAGCTGGTGGAGCTGGAGCTGCGGGAACTGCTGTCGAGCTACGATTTCCCCGGCGACGACATTCCGATCGTCAAGGGCTCGGCGCTGGCGGCGCTGGAGGGTCGCGATCCGGAGATCGGCAAGAATTCCATCATCGAGCTGATGGCGGCGGTGGATTCGTACATCCCGCAGCCGGAGCGTCCGAAGGACCAGCCGTTCCTGATGCCGATCGAGGACGTGTTCTCGATTTCCGGCGCGGCACGGTGGTGACCGGGCGTGTGGAGCGGGGCGTGGTGAAGGTGAGCGAAGAGGTGGAGATCGTCGGCCTGAAGGCGACGACGAAGACGGTCTGCACCGGTGTCGAGATGTTCCGCAAGCTGTTGGACCAGGGCGAGGCGGGGGACAACATCGGGGTTCTGTTGCGCGGCACCAAGCGTGAGGACGTGGAGCGGGGCCAGGTTCTGGCCAAGCCGGGGACGATCACGCCGCACACCAAGTTCACCTGCGAGGCGTACGTGCTGACCAAGGAGGAGGGCGGCCGGCATACGCCGTTCTTCACCAAGTACCGGCCGCAGTTCTACTTCCGGACGACGGACGTGACCGGGACGGTGGAGCTGCCGGAGGGGACCGAGATGGTGATGCCGGGGGACAACGTGTCGATGGAGGTGGAGCTGATCCAGCCGATCGCCATGGACGAGGGTCTGCGCTTCGCCATCCGCGAGGGCGGCCGCACCGTCGGCGCCGGCGTCGTCGCCAAAATCCTTAAGTAACCGGCGTTCCCCAGCAATGGCGGCGCCGAAAGGCGAAGCCATGGATAACCGGCACAGGGCCCATTAGCTTAGACAACGGAAGAGCGGCGAGTTCGGAGAAAGGGGTATAGCTCAGCTGGTAGAGCGGCGGTCTCCAAAACCGCAGGTCGCGGGTTCGAATCCTGCTGCCCCTGCCACGGCAACCGACGGATCATGGCACAAACCAACATCATTCAGTATTTCCGCGAGGTGCGCCAGGAGGCCCTGAAGGTCACGTGGCCGACCCGGCGCGAGACGGCGATCTCGACCGCTATGGTGGTGGTCATGGTCCTGCTCACCGCGCTGTTCTTTTTCGTCGTCGACGAGGTCCTGGCGATCGCGATCCGCTTCCTGTTGACGCTGGGAGCGTAGGCGCATGCAGCCGCGGTGGTACGTTATTCACGTCTACTCCGGATTTGAGCGCAAGGTGGCGCAGTCGATCGAGGAGCAGACGCGCCAGGCCGGCATGAGCGACCGCATCCTGCAGGTGATGGTGCCGATGGAGCAGGTGGTGGAGGTCCGCCGCGGCAAGGCGGTCAATGCCGACCGCAAGTTCTTCCCCGGCTATGTGCTGGTTCAGATGGAGATGACCGACGACACCTGGCACTTGGTGAAGAATACGCCGAAGGTGACCGGGTTTCTCGGCAATCGCGGCCGGCCGACGCCCATCAGCGACACCGAGGCGGAGCGCATTCTGAGCCAGGTGCAAGAAGGCATCGAGCGGCCGAAGCCGTCGATCATCTTCGAGGTGGGCGAGCAGGTGCGGGTCTGCGACGGCCCGTTTACCTCCTTCTCCGGGCTGGTCGAGGAGGTGGACGAGGCGCGCAGCCGGCTGAAGGTAGCGGTGTCGATTTTCGGCCGGTCGACGCCGGTGGAACTGGAGTACGCGCAGGTCGAAAAACTCTGATCGTATCAAGAGCACCGCGATCCGGCGGCGCCCGACCGGCGCTACCGGCCATGCGGGAGGGCTTCCGCCCGTAACCAAGACAGAGCCAGAGGTTTGAGATGGCGAAGAAGATTACCGGCTACATCAAGCTGCAGGTGCCGGCGGGCAAGGCAAATCCGTCGCCGCCGATCGGCCCCGCACTGGGCCAAGCCGGCCTGAACATCATGATGTTCGTCAAGGAGTTCAACGCCCAGACGCAGAAGCTGGAAGAGGGGATGCCGGTGCCGGTGGTGATCACCGCCTACGCCGACCGCAGCTTCACCTTCATCATGAAGACGCCGCCGACCACGTATCTCCTGCGCAAGGCGGCCGGCATCGACAAGGGCGCCGCCGATGTGGCGCGCGAGGTCAAGGGTCGGGTGACGACGGCTCAGGTCAGGCAGATCGCCGAGCAGAAGATGGGCGATCTGAACGCCAAGGACGTGGATGGAGCGATGCGCATGGTGATCGGCTCCGCCCGGTCGATGGGCATCGAGGTGGTGGATTAAGATGGCGGCTCACGGCAAGCGCCTGCGGGGCGCATACGAGGATATCGATCTCGGCAAGGCGTATGAGCTGGACGAAGCGATCGACGTGGTCAAAGCGAAAGCGTCGGCCAAGTTCGACGAGACGCTGGAGGTGGCGATGAACCTCGGCGTCGATCCACGCCACGCCGACCAGATGGTGCGCGGCGTCGTCAGCCTGCCACACGGCACCGGCAAGACGCTGCGGGTCGCCGTCTTCGCCCGCGGCGACAAGGCGGCGGAAGCCGAGGCGGCCGGGGCCGACGTGGTCGGCGCCGAGGATCTGATGGAGCGGATCCAGCAGGGCCAGATCAATTTCGACCGCTGCATCGCCACGCCCGACATGATGGGGATCGTCGGCCGGCTCGGTAAGATTCTCGGCCCGCGCGGCCTGATGCCGAACCCGAAGGTGGGAACGGTGACCCAGGACGTGGCCGCCGCGGTGAAGGCGGCCAAGGCGGGGCAGGTGGAGTTTCGGGTGGAGAAGGCGGGGATCGTCCACGGTGGGGTCGGCAAGGTCAGCTTTTCCGACGCCGCGCTGGCGGAAAACATCCGCGCCTTCGTCGATGCGGTGGTGAAGGCGAAACCGACGGGCGCCAAGGGCACTTACCTGAAGAAGGTGAGCATCAGCTCGACCATGGGGCCCGGACTGAAACTGAATACGGCGAGCGTCGTCTCCTAAGACGACGTCCGCCTTGTCGCTTCGGGCCGGAGGCCGGGGATGTGCCGGCGTCCGACACGATGCGGCGGCGAGGCATCGGCCGCGCGTGCGCGACCGGTCGCTCAGCCGCCAACCTGTCCAAGACAGCAGGTGCCGGGTCCGGATCTTTGCCGGCGCGGCTTAAGGGGTGTTCCGCCTGCCGAGACGGTGTCGAGACCCGCTACCGGCCCGCGAAGGCGGTCCGGCCGGGCTTGAACCGGGAGCCCTGGACAGGGCAACCGGCCTTCTGGGACGGCGACGCCGATGACCCGGACGGCTTCGTGAGGGACGCTCGCGACCGGCGCTGTCGGTTGCGAGCACGGTGAGGATGATCGATGGACCGTACTGCCAAGGAAGACCTGGTCGCATCGTTGCATCGGACGTTCAACGAAACCGCCGTCGTGCTGGTCAGCCATTACTCCGGTCTGACCGTCGCGGAGATGGGTGATCTGCGCCGGAAAATGCGCGATGCCGGGGCGGCGGTGAAGGTCGCCAAGAACCGTCTCGCCTGTCGGGCGCTGGCGGGTACGCCCTATGAGGGTCTAACCGATCTGTTCAGGGGGCCGACGGCGATCGCGTATGCGACGGATCCGGTGGCGACCGCCAAGGTGGCGGTAACCTACGCCAAAACCAACCCCAAGCTCATCCTGCTCGGCGGCGGTCTCGGCCGCCAGATGCTGGACGCGGAGGGCGTTCGCGCGCTCGCCGCGCTGCCGTCGCTGGACGAGTTGCGAGGGACTCTCCTCGGCCTTCTCAACGCGCCGGCGAGCCGAATCGCCAGCGTCCTGCAGGCGCCGGGGGGCCAGCTGGCCCGAGTGCTCGCCGCCTATGCCGAGGCGAACGACCAGACGGGCGAGGCGGCGTGATTGGGGACCGTCCGATTTTAGAGGTTCAAGTTCAAGCCTAAGGGAAAGAGAGAACATCACATGGCAAATCTGGAACAACTGGTCGAGCAGCTGTCCGGCCTGACCGTGCTCGAGGCGGCGCAGCTTTCGAAGCTCTTGGAGGAGAAGTGGGGCGTTTCGGCGGCGGCTCCTGTCGCCGTGGCGGCGCCTGCCGCCGGTGCCGCCGCTCAGGCCGCCGAGCCGGAAGAGGAGAAGACGGAATTTGACGTCATCCTGGTTGCGATCGGCGATAAGAAGATTAATGTTATTAAGGAAGTCCGTACCGTGACCGGCCTCGGTCTGAAGGAAGCCAAGGATCTGGTGGAAGGTGCACCAAAGCCGGTCAAGGAAGGGGCCAAGAAAGAAGAAGCCGAACAGATCAAAAAGAAATTGGAAGAGGCTGGAGCGACCGTCGAGATCAAGTAAACGGCTTGGAGAAGGGGCGGTTGGCGTCGGAACGACGGCCCGTCACGAACGAGTACAACTTTATGGGCTGGGATGCGGCGGCCGTTTTCTGCGGCCGGTCGCAGCCGGCCATTTCGCGTCTGCATGAATTGGCTGCCGCGGCCGGGACAGCGGACGTGCTCATGATGTCGGGGTCCATGGTCGCCGACCCGCTCCGGTCGGGGACCATGCACGAGGCATCTCGGGATAGCGCCGCCGGCGTCCGAGGGCGGTTATCGGACGGCCGGCGCGCGGATGAGCGGCGTTCCTACACGATGAGGGCATTTGATGGCGAGTAGCTTCACGGGTCGCAAGCGCGTCCGCAAAGGGTTCGGTCGGATCGGGTCGGCGGTGCAGATGCCGAATTTGATCGAGGTTCAGAAGAGCTCCTACGACCAGTTCCTGCAACGCACCATCCAGGCCGAACACCGCACCGATACCGGGCTGCAGGAGGTGTTCAAATCGGTCTTCCCGATCAAGGATTTCTCCTCCCGCGGCACGTTGGAGTTCGTGAAGTACGAGTTCGAAGAGCCGAAGTACGACGTCGAGGAGTGCCAGCAGCGGGGCATGACCTATGCCGCACCGCTGAAGGTGACTTTGCGCCTGGTGGTCTGGGACGTGGATGACGAGACGGGTGCCCGCTCTATCCGCGACATCAAGGAGCAGGACGTCTACATGGGCGACATGCCGTTGATGACCAACAACGGTACCTTCGTCGTCAACGGCACCGAGCGGGTCATCGTCTCGCAGATGCACCGTTCCCCCGGCGTCTTCTTCGATCACGACAAGGGCAAGACCCATTCGTCCGGCAAGTTCCTATTCGCCGCCCGGGTCATCCCCTACCGCGGCTCGTGGCTCGACTTCGAATTCGACGCCAAGGATCTCGTCTACGTGCGGATCGACCGTCGCCGCAAGCTGCCGGTGACGACCTTGTTCATGGCGCTGGAATCGGCCGAGACGGAGGCCCTGCGCCAAGCGCGCGCCGCCGAGGGGCGCAGTCTCGAGCCCGGCGAGATCGTCGGCATGTCGCCCGAGCAGTTGCTGGACTATTTCTACGAGAAGGTGACCTTCACCCGTGCCGGCGATGACTGGAAGACCGAATTCCGCCCGGACCGTTTGCGCGGGGTGAAGCTGGCGCGCGATCTGGTCGATGCCGCCTCCGGGGAGACGGTGGCCGAGGCCGGGACCAAACTCACGCCGAAGCTGCTCCGAAATCTGACCGCGCAAGGCCTCCAGCAGCAGCTGGTGCCCGACGAGGATCTGGCCGGACGCTACGTGGCGGAGGACCTGATCAACGAGGAGACGGGCGAGATCTACGTCGAAGCCGGCGACGAAATCACCGAGGCGACCATCGCTGAACTGAAGAAGGCCGGCATCGACGAGGTGCAGACGCTCGCCATCGACCATATCAACGTGGGCCCCTACATCCGCAACACGCTGGCGGTGGACCGTAACTCCTCGCGCGAGGAGGCGCTGTTCGACATCTATCGGGTGATGCGGCCGGGCGAACCGCCGACGCTCGAGTCGGCGGAGGCGCTGTTCAAGGGCCTGTTCTTCGATCCCGAGCGCTACGACCTGTCGGCGGTGGGGCGGGTGAAGATGAACTCGCGCCTCGGTTTCGTCACCGACGACAGTGTGCGCACGCTGCGCAAGGAGGATATCCTCGCCGTGGTCAAGCTGCTGGTCGATCTGAAGGACGGCCGCGGCGAGATCGATGACATCGACCATCTGGGCAATCGCCGCGTCCGCTCCGTCGGCGAGTTGCTGGAGAACCAGTACCGGATCGGGCTCCTGCGCATGGAGCGGGCGATCCGGGAGCGGATGAGCTCGGTCGATATCGACACCGTGATGCCGCAGGAGCTGATCAACGCCAAGCCGGCGGCGGCGGCGGTGCGCGAGTTCTTCGGCTCGTCGCAGCTGAGCCAGTTCATGGACCAGACCAATCCGCTGTCGGAGATCACCCACAAGCGGCGGCTGTCGGCGTTGGGACCGGGCGGCCTGACCCGCGAGCGGGCCGGCTTCGAGGTGCGCGACGTGCACCCCACCCACTACGGGCGCATCTGCCCCATCGAGACCCCGGAGGGGCCGAATATCGGCCTGATCAACTCGCTGGCGACGTTTGCCCAGGTCAACCGCTACGGCTTTATCGAGACGCCCTACCGCCGCGTCGTCGACGGTCGGGTGACCGAAGAGGTCGTCTACATGTCGGCGATGGACGAGGGTCGCTATACCATTGCCCAGGCCAATGCCGTGGTCGGGGAAGGCGGCGGCTTCGCCGAGGACCTGGTGAGCTGCCGGCGCGGCAACGACTTCGTCATGTCGCGACCGAGCGACATCGACTACATCGACGTCTCGCCGAAGCAACTGGTTTCCGTCGCCACCGCGCTGATCCCGTTCCTCGAGAATGACGACGCCAACCGGGCGTTGATGGGCTCCAACATGCAGCGCCAGGCGGTGCCGCTGATCCGCACCGAGGCCCCCCTCGTCGGTACCGGCATGGAGGCGGCGGTGGCCCGTGATTCCGGCGCGACGATCATTGCCCGCCGCTCCGGGGTCGTCGACCAGGTGGACGCCACCCGCATCGTCGTCCGTGCCACCGACGAGACCTCGCACTCGGCCTCCGGCGTCGACATCTACAACCTGCTGAAGTTCCAGCGCTCGAACCAGAACACGACGATCCACCAGCGGCCGCTGGTTCGGGTCGGCGACATCGTCGTGGCGGGAGACATCATCGGCGACGGCTCCTCGACCGAGCTTGGCGAGCTGGCACTCGGCCGCAACGTGCTGGTCGCCTTCATGCCGTGGCACGGCTACAACTTCGAGGACTCGATCCTCATCTCTGAACGGATGGTCCGCGACGACGTGTTCACCTCGATCCATATCGAGGAATTCGAGGTGATGGCGCGGGATACCAAGCTCGGTCAGGAGGAGATCACCCGCGACATTCCCAATGTCGGCGAGGAAGCGCTGAAGAATCTCGACGAGGCCGGCATCGTCTACATCGGTGCCGACGTCAAGCCGGGGGACATCCTTGTCGGCAAGGTGACGCCCAAGGGCGAGACGCCGATGACGCCCGAGGAGAAGCTGTTGCGGGCCATCTTCGGCGAGAAGGCGGCCGACGTGCGCGACACCTCGCTGAAGGTCCCGCCCGGCGTCTCCGGGACCGTGCTCGAGGTCCGTGTCTTCTCCCGCCGCGGCGTCGAGAAGGACGCCCGGGCGCTGGCCATCGAGCGGGCCGAGATCGAGCGTCTGGCCAAGGACCGGGACGACGAGCGGACCATTCTCGAGCGCAGCTTCCACACCCGGCTGCGGGCGCTGCTGCTGGACCGCAAAGTGGCCAGCGGGCCGAAGGGCCTCGAGTACGGTGCCGTCATCGACGACAATATGCTGACCGGCTACACCCCGGGGCAGTGGGCACAGATCGTCGTCGACGACGATCGGGCGATGGAGGACATCGAGGCGCTTCGCTCGTCCTTCGAGGACTCCATATCCCGCCTCGAGCAGCGGTTCGAGAACAAGGTGGAGAAGGTGCAGCGGGGCGACGACCTGCCGCCCGGCGTGATGAAGATGGTGAAGGTGTTCGTCGCGGTGAAGCGCAAGCTGCAGCCGGGCGACAAGATGGCCGGCCGCCACGGCAACAAGGGGGTGATCTCCAAGATCGTGCCGGTGGAAGACATGCCCTACACCGACGACGGCACGTCGGTCGACATCGTCCTTAATCCGCTGGGTGTGCCGTCGCGGATGAACGTCGGCCAGATTCTCGAAACCCACCTCGGCTGGGCCTGCGCCGGACTGGGCCGGCAGGTGGCCGAGACCGTCGACGCGATCCGCCGCCAGGGCGAAATCGGCCTGCTGCGGGCCAAGCTGCAGGATGTCTACGGCGGGGATGCCTACCGCGAAACCATCGCCGGCCTCAGCGACGAGCAGCTGATGGAGCTGGGCGATAACCTGGCCCCCGGCGTTCCGGTGGCGTCACCGGTATTTGATGGCGCCCGGGAGAGCGACATCGTCGACATGCTCCGCCAGGCGGGGCTCGACTCCTCGGGGCAGGTGGTGCTCCACGACGGTCGGACCGGCCAGGTCTTCGACCGGAAGGTCACCGTCGGCTACATCTATATGTTGAAGCTGCACCACCTGGTCGACGACAAGATCCACGCCCGATCCATCGGCCCCTACAGCCTGGTCACCCAGCAGCCGCTGGGCGGCAAGGCCCAGTTCGGCGGCCAGCGCTTCGGCGAGATGGAGGTCTGGGCACTGGAGGCCTACGGCGCCGCCTACACGCTCCAGGAGATGTTGACGGTGAAGTCGGACGACGTGTCCGGCCGCACCAAGGTCTACGAGTCGATCGTTCGCGGCGACGACACCTTCGAGGCCGGCATCCCCGAGTCCTTCAACGTCCTCGTCAAGGAGCTGCAGTCGCTCGGTCTCAACGTCGAGCTCAACTAGGCGTTACTTCGGCGAGACGACGTCCGGTGGCACGCGACGCCGCCAAGGAGAGGTGAATGAACGAACTTTCGAAAATCTTCGGTCAGGTCGGCGGCACCCAGCGTTTCGACGACATCCAGATCTCGATCGCCAGCCCGGAGCGCATCCGCTCGTGGTCGTTCGGCGAGATCAAGAAGCCGGAGACGATCAACTACCGCACCTTCAAGCCGGAGCGGGACGGTTTGTTCTGTGCCCGCATCTTCGGACCGATCAAGGACTACGAGTGCCTGTGCGGCAAGTACAAGCGGATGAAGTACAAGGGCATCATCTGCGAGAAGTGCGGGGTCGAGGTCACCTTGCAGAAGGTCCGCCGGGAGCGGATGGGGCACATCGAGCTGGCCTCGCCGGTGGCGCACATCTGGTTCATGAAGTCGTTGCCGAGCCGCGTCGGCCTGCTCGTCGATATGACGCTGAAGGATCTGGAGAAGGTTCTCTACTTCGAGGCCTACGTGGTTGTCGAGCCGGGCCTTACGCCCTTGAAGTTGCACGAGCTGATCACCGAAGAACAGTATCAGCGGGCGATCGACGATTACGGCGAGGATTCGTTCACCGTCGGCATCGGTGCCGAGGCGGTGCGCGAGATCCTGAAGGCGATCGATCTGGAGAACGAGCGGACCCAGCTCCGCATCGATCTGAAGGAGACGACGTCGGAGGCGAAGCGCAAGAAATATGTCAAACGCCTGAAGCTGGTCGAAGCCTTCATCGAATCCGGTGCGCGGCCGGAATGGATGATCATGGAGGTGATCCCGGTCATCCCGCCGGAGCTGAGGCCGCTGGTGCCGCTGGATGGCGGCCGCTTCGCCACCTCCGATCTCAACGATCTCTATCGCCGCGTCATCAACCGCAACAACCGCCTGAAGCGGCTGATCGAGCTGCGCGCCCCGGAGATCATCATCCGCAACGAAAAGCGGATGCTGCAGGAGTCGGTGGACGCGCTCTTCGACAACAGCCGCCGCGGACGGCCGATCACCGGCGCCTCGAAGCGGCCGCTGAAGTCGCTGTCGGACATGCTGAAGGGCAAGCAGGGCCGCTTCCGGCAGAACCTGCTGGGTAAGCGCGTCGACTATTCCGGCCGCTCGGTGATCGTCGTCGGACCGGAGCTGAAGCTGCACGAGTGCGGCCTGCCGAAGAAGATGGCGCTCGAGCTGTTCAAGCCGTTCATCTACTCGAAGCTCGAACTCTACGGCATGGCGACGACGATCAAGGCGGCGAAGCGCATGCTGGAGAAGGAGCGGCCGGAGGTCTGGGATATCCTCGAAGAGGTCATCCGCGAGCACCCGGTGCTGCTGAACCGGGCCCCGACCCTGCATCGGCTCGGTATCCAGGCGTTCGAGCCGACGCTGATCGAGGGCAAGGCGATCCAGCTCCACCCGCTCGTCTGCGCCGCCTTCAACGCCGACTTCGACGGCGATCAGATGGCGGTGCACGTGCCGCTGTCGCTGGAGGCGCAGCTGGAAGCCCGGGTGCTGATGATGTCCACCAACAACATCCTCAGCCCGGCCAACGGCAAGCCGATCATCGTACCGTCGCAGGACATCGTCCTCGGTCTCTACTACCTGACCATGGATCGGGACGGTGAGCCGGGCGAGGGCAAGGCGTTCACCGACATCGGCGAGTTGCACCACGCGTTGGAAGCGCGGACGGTGACCCTGCACACCAAGATCAAGGCGCGTTATCGGACGGTGGACGAGAACAACCGGCCGATCGTGCAGACGGTGGCGACCACCCCCGGTCGTCTGCTCCTTTCGGAGATTCTGCCGCGGCATCCGGCGGTGCCGTTCGACCTGATCAACCGGCTGCTGACCAAGAAGGAGATCTCCGCCGTCATCGATGCCGTCTACCGCAACTGCGGCCAGAAGGAGACGGTGATCTTCACCGACCGGATCATGCGGACCGGGTTCCAGCAGGCGACCCGGGCCGGCATCTCCTTCGGCAAGGACGATCTGGTGGTCCCGGACGCCAAGTGGAAATACGTCGGCGTCACCGAAGAGAAGGTGAAGGAGTACGAGCAGCAGTACATGGACGGCCTGATCACCCAGGGCGAGAAGTACAACAAGGTCGTCGACGCCTGGGCCCAGTGCACCGATCAGGTCGCCGACGCGATGATGCACGAGATCTCCAAGACCGTCTCCGGTCAGCCGGTCAACTCCGTGTACATGATGGCGCATTCCGGTGCCCGCGGTTCGGCGGCGCAGATGAAGCAGCTGGCCGGCATGCGCGGGCTGATGGCGAAGCCGTCGGGCGAAATCATCGAGACGCCGATCATCTCCAACTTCAAGGAAGGCCTGTCGGTGTTGGAGTATTTCAACTCCACCCACGGCGCGCGCAAAGGCTTGGCCGATACCGCGCTGAAGACGGCCAACTCCGGCTATCTGACCCGCCGGCTGGTGGACGTGGCCCAGGACTGCATCGTCCTCGAGGAGGACTGCGGCACCACCCGCGGTCTGACCGTGCGGCCGGTGGTGGAGGGCGGCGAGGTGGTCTCCGGCCTGGGCGAGCGCATCCTCGGCCGCACCGCTGCCGAAAACCTGTGCGATCCGTCCACCGGCGAGGTCCTGGTGCCCTTCGGCACGATGATCGACGAGGAGGCGGTGACGGTGGTCGAGGCGGCCGACCTGCAGTCGGTGAAGATCCGCTCGGTGCTCACCTGCGAGACCCTGAACGGCGTCTGTGCCAGCTGCTACGGCCGCGACCTGGCCCGCGGCACCCGCGCCAACATCGGCGAGGCGGTGGGTGTCATCGCCGCCCAGTCCATCGGTGAGCCGGGGACGCAGCTGACCATGCGGACGTTCCACATCGGCGGCGCGGTGCAGCGGGGGGCCGAGCAGTCGAAGGTGGAGGCGGTCTCCGACGGCACGGTGATGCTGCGCAACTGCAACTTCGTCCGCAACAGTACCGGGGTTCCGGTGGTGATGAACCGCAACGCCGAGTTGCTGCTCATCGATGCCCAGGGTCGGGAACGGGCGCGCCACCGCTTGGCCTACGGCTCGAAGCTGCTGGTCGAGGAGAAGGCCGAGGTCAAGCGCGGCGACAAACTGGCGGAATGGGATCCCTACACGCTGCCCATCATTACCGAACGGGAGGGTGTGGCCCACTATGTCGATCTGGTCGAGGGGATCTCGATGATCGAGCAAGTGGACGAAGCGACCGGCATCGCCTCGAAGGTCGTTACCGATTGGAAGCAGCAGCCGAAGGGCGGTGACCTGAAGCCGCGAATCACCCTCAGGGACGAGGACGGCGAGGTGCTCACCCTGGAGAACGGCCTGGAGGCGCGCTATTTCCTGTCGGCCGATGCCATCCTTTCGGTGGAGAACGGACAGAAGGTCCACGCCGGCGATCTGCTCGCCCGCATCCCGCGCGAATCGGCGAAGACCCGCGACATCACCGGCGGTCTACCGCGGGTGGCGGAGCTGTTCGAGGCGCGCAAGCCGAAGGATCACGCCATCATCAGTGAGATCGCCGGGCGGGTGGAGTTCGGCAAGGACTACAAGTCGAAGCGGCGGATCATCGTCGTCCCGGCCGACGGCAACGACGGCGGCGAACCGCGTGAATACCTGATCCCGAAGGGCAAGCACATCAGCGTCCAGGAGGGCGATTTCGTCGAGGCCGGAGATCCGCTGATGGACGGCAACCCGGTGCCGCACGATATCCTGCGGGTGCTGGGAGTGGAGGCGCTGGCCAGCTACCTGATCGCCGAGATCCAGGAGGTCTATCGCCTGCAGGGGGTCAAGATCAACGACAAGCACATCGAGGTGATTGTTCGCCAGATGCTGCAGAAGGTCGAGATCGCCGATCCCGGCGACACCACCTTCCTCAGCGGCGAGCAGGTGGATCGTCTGGAGTTCGACGAACTGAACCTGAAGGCGGAGCGGATGGGCGACCGTCCGGCGACCGGGACCCCGGTCCTGCAGGGAATCACCAAGGCCAGCCTGCAGACCCGCTCGTTCATCTCCGCGGCGTCGTTCCAGGAAACCACCCGGGTCCTGACCGAGGCGGCGGTGTCGGGACGGGTGGATCACCTGGCCGGCTTGAAAGAGAACGTCATCGTCGGCCGACTGATCCCGGCCGGTACCGGTAGCGTCATGAACCGGCTGCGAAGAGTCGCTGCCGCCCGCGACAAAGCCATGGCGGAAGTGACCGGCGAGAGCGGTGAGGCGAGCCTCGCCGGTCCGGCGGTGGACGGGCCGGGCGGGGACGCACCGCAGGCGGAATCGACGGCGGCCGAATAAGGGGAGGGCCGAGACTAAAAGGGGGAGCGTCCCGCCGCCCATCGTGCGGGTTTGAGCCGATTGGCGCTTGACGCTCCCCCACCCCCCGAATAGTATCCGCGTCCTTCCAAGCGGGGTTGGCGGTGGGCCGCACGGCTCAGACGCAATCTCGGAATGAGGCTGGAACAGTGAGCGCCCCCGGGGGCGGTTTGCAGGACGTGCCGCGCGCGTCTTTTTTGTGTGCGTTGCGTGCGCGGTGGAGACGTCCTGTGATGTCAGATTGGTGTTTCTGAGACAGGGATGCCCGGGCCCATCGGCCGGGTGGTGAGAGTTTTATGCCGACGATCAATCAGCTCGTGCGCAATCCCCGGCAGTCTCCGGCTATGCGCAACAAGGTGCCGGCGCTTGCCGGCGCGCCGCAGAAGCGGGGGGTCTGCACCCGCGTCTACACGACGACGCCGAAGAAGCCCAACTCGGCCCTGCGTAAGGTGGCCCGCGTCCGGCTGACCAACGGCTACGAGGTCACCAGCTACATCCCGGGCGAGGGCCACAACCTGCAGGAGCACTCGGTGGTGCTGATCCGGGGCGGCCGGGTGAAGGACCTGCCTGGCGTCCGCTATCACATCATCCGCGGCACTCTTGATACGCAAGGCGTATCCGGGCGCCGGCAGCGCCGGTCCAAGTACGGCGCCAAGCGGCCGAAATAGGGGAGCCGAGCCATGTCCCGTCGCCGTGCCGCCGAGAAGCGCGAGATCCTGCCGGATCCCAAGTTCAGTGACATCGTCATCACCAAGTTCACCAACGGGCTGATGAGCCAGGGGCGCAAGTCCGTCGCCGAGCGCATTGTCTACGGTGCGCTCGATGTCATGGAGAGGAAGGCGCGCCAGGATCCGCTGAAGCTGTTCCACGAGGCGATCGAGAACGTGAAGCCGGCGCTGGAGGTCCGTTCCCGGCGCGTCGGCGGCGCCACCTATCAGGTGCCGGTGGAGGTGCGTCCCAATCGGCGACAATCGCTGGCGATCCGCTGGATCGTCGATCTTTCGCGCAAGCGCTCGGAGACGACGATGGTGGAACGACTGGCCGGCGAACTCCTCGATGCGGCCAACAATCGCGGCGGCGCGGTGAAGAAGCGCGAGGATACCCATCGCATGGCGGAGGCCAACAAGGCCTTCTCCCATTACCGCTGGTAGGCCGAGGCCCGTCGCACGATGCCCCGCACCACTCCGCTCGAGCAGTATCGCAACATCGGCATCATGGCCCACATCGATGCCGGCAAGACGACGACGACCGAGCGCATCCTTTATTACACCGGAAAGTCGTACAAAATCGGCGAGGTTCACGAGGGGACCGCGACGATGGACTGGATGGAGCAGGAGCAGGAACGCGGCATCACCATCACCTCGGCGGCGACGACCTGCTTCTGGCGCGACCATCGGATCAACATCATCGACACCCCGGGCCACGTCGATTTCACCATCGAGGTGGAGCGCAGCCTGCGCGTCCTCGACGGGGCGGTGGCGGTGTTTGATTCGGTCGCCGGCGTCGAGCCCCAGTCGGAGACGGTGTGGCGGCAGGCGGACAAGTACGGCGTGCCCCGGTTGTGCTTCATCAACAAGATGGATCGGGTGGGGGCGGACTACCGCCGCTGCGTCGGGATGATCCGCGAGCGCCTGGGCGCGGTGCCGCTGGTGACGCATCTGCCCATCGGCGTCGAGGCCGATTTCGCCGGCGTCGTCGACCTGATCCGGATGCGGAGCGTCGTCTGGAAGGATGAGGCGCTGGGGGCGGAGTTCGTCGTCGGCGAGGTGCCGGCGGAGTTGGCCGATGAGGCGGCGAAACTGCGCGGTGAGCTGATCGAGCTGGCGGTGGAGCAGGACGAGGCGGTCCTCGAGGCGTACCTGGACGGCCACGAGCCCGATCTCGATACGCTGATCGCCTGTATCCGCAAAGGGACGGTGAGCAGCGCCTTCGTTCCGGTTCTGTGCGGAACCGCGTTCAAGAACAAAGGTGTGCAGCCGCTGCTGGACGCCGTCGTCGACTTCCTGCCGTCGCCGGTGGACGTGCCGCCGGTGAAGGGTGTCAAGCCCGGGACCGACGAGGAACTGGAGCGCAAGCCGTCCGACGACGAGCGGTTCTCGGCGCTGGCGTTCAAGATCATGAACGACCCGTTCGTCGGCACCCTGACCTTCGTCCGGGTCTATTCGGGCGTCGCCCAGTCGGGCGAACAGGTGCTGAACACGGTCAAGGACAAGTCGGAGCGGATCGGCCGAATGCTGCTGATGCACGCCAATTCGCGCGAAGAGGCCCGCGAGGCGCGCACCGGCGACATCATCGCCCTGCCCGGCCTCAAGCAGACGACCACCGGCGATACCCTTTCGGATCCGCGCCACCCGATCATCCTCGAGCGGATGGAGTTTCCCGACCCGGTGATCGAGGTGGCGGTCGAGCCGAAGACCAAGGCCGACCAGGAAAAGATGGGCATGGCGCTCGCCCGCCTCGCCAACGAGGATCCCTCGTTCCGGGTGTCGACCGACATCGAGAGCGGGCAGACGGTGATCAAGGGAATGGGCGAACTCCACCTGGAGATCATCGTCGATCGCATGCGCCGGGAGTTCAAGGTGGACGCCAATGTGGGTCAGCCGCAGGTGGCGTACCGGGAGACGATCTCCAAGACCGCCGAGATCGACTATACCCACAAGAAGCAGACCGGCGGCGCCGGTCAGTTCGCCCGCATCTCGCTGCGCTTCGAGCCGCTGGAGTCGGGGTCCGGCTTCCAGTTCGAAAGCAAGATCGTCGGCGGCGCGGTGCCGCGGGAGTACATTCCCGGCGTTCAGAAGGGCCTCGAGCAGGCCCGCGAGAGCGGCGTCATCGCCGGCTTTCCGGTCATCGACTTCAAGGCGAGCCTGATCGACGGCGCCTATCACGACGTGGATTCCAGCGTCCTCGCCTTCGAGATCGCCGCCCGCGCGGCCTTTCGCGAGGGGCTGCCGAAGGCGGGGCCGAAGCTTCTGGAGCCGGTGATGGACGTGGAGGTGGTGACGCCGGAAGACTACATGGGCGACATCATCGGCGACCTGAACAGCCGCCGCGGCCAGATCGTCGGCATGGACCAGCGGGGCAACGCTCGGGTGATCAACGCGCTGGTGCCGCTGGCGACGATGTTTGGATACGTCAATACGCTCAGGTCGATGAGCCAGGGGCGGGCGCAATACACGATGCAATTCGACCGGTACGCGGACGTGCCGCAGCAGATTTCGGAAGAAGTCCGCCAGCGGCTGGCCGGCTGACGGGCGCCTGGGACAAGCGGAGCGCGAGGATATGGGCAAGGCGAAATTTGAGCGGACGAAGCCGCATTGCAATGTTGGGACGATTGGTCACGTGGATCATGGGAAGACCACGCTGACGGCGGCGATTACGAAGGTATTGGCGGAAGAGGGGAAGGCGGAATTCACCCCGTTTGACCAGATTGACAAGGCGCCGGAGGAGAAGGCGCGGGGGATTACGATTTCGACCGCGCACGTGGAGTACCAGACGGAGAACAGGCACTACGCGCACGTCGACTGCCCTGGCCACGCCGACTACGTGAAGAACATGATTACCGGTGCGGCGCAGATGGACGGCGCCATTCTGGTGGTGTCGGCGGCGGACGGTCCGATGCCGCAGACGCGCGAGCACATCCTGCTGGCGCGGCAGGTGGGTGTGCCGGCGATCGTCGTCTACATGAACAAGGTGGACATGGTGGACGACCCGGAACTCCTGGAGCTGGTGGAGCTGGAGCTGCGGGAACTGCTGTCGAGCTACGATTTCCCCGGCGACGACATTCCGATCGTCAAGGGCTCGGCGCTGGCGGCGCTGGAGGGTCGCGATCCGGAGATCGGCAAGAATTCCATCATCGAGCTGATGGCGGCGGTGGATTCGTACATCCCGCAGCCGGAGCGTCCGAAGGACCAGCCGTTCCTGATGCCGATCGAGGACGTGTTCTCGATTTCCGGCCGCGGCACGGTGGTGACCGGGCGTGTGGAGCGGGGCGTGGTGAAGGTGAGCGAAGAGGTGGAGATCGTCGGCCTGAAGGCGACGACGAAGACGGTCTGCACCGGTGTCGAGATGTTCCGCAAGCTGTTGGACCAGGGCGAGGCGGGGGACAACATCGGGGTTCTGTTGCGCGGCACCAAGCGTGAGGACGTGGAGCGGGGCCAGGTTCTGGCCAAGCCGGGGACGATCACGCCGCACACCAAGTTCACCTGCGAGGCGTACGTGCTGACCAAGGAGGAGGGCGGCCGGCATACGCCGTTCTTCACCAAGTACCGGCCGCAGTTCTACTTCCGGACGACGGACGTGACCGGGACGGTGGAGCTGCCGGAGGGGACCGAGATGGTGATGCCGGGGGACAACGTGTCGATGGAGGTGGAGCTGATCCAGCCGATCGCCATGGACGAGGGTCTGCGCTTCGCCATCCGCGAGGGCGGCCGCACCGTCGGCGCCGGCGTCGTCGCCAAAATCCTTAAGTAACCCCGCGCGCATCCCGACGAACCGGCCGAGGACGGACTACACATCATGGATAACCAAAACATTCGCATCGGGCTGCGCGCCTTCGACCATCGCGTCCTCGACCAGTCGGCGCGAGAGATCGTCAACACCGCCAGGCGCACCGGCGCCCGGGTCCGCGGGCCGATTCCGCTGCCGACACGGATCGAGCGGTTCACCGTGCTCCGGTCGCCGCACATCGACAAGAAGTCGCGCGAGCAGTTCGAGATCCGCACCCACAAGCGGGTGCTCGACATCATCGACCCGACACCGCAAACGGTGGATGCGTTGATGAAGCTGGATCTCGCTGCCGGTGTCGACGTCGAGATCAAGCTGTGAGGGCCGGACCGATGCGAACCGGACTGATCGCGCAAAAGCTGGGCATGTCGCGGCTGTTCGTCGCCGACGCGTCGCATGTGCCGGTGTCGGTGCTGCGGGTGGACGGCTGCCAGGTGGTGGCGCAGCGCACCGAGGAGAAGGACGGCTACGCGGCGGTTCAGCTCGGCATCGGGGCGGTCAAGGTGAAGAACGTGACCAAGCCGATGCGGGGACACTTCGCCAAGGCGGGGGTGGAACCGAAGCGGAAGCTGGTGGAGTTCAGGGTCGACGCCGAGGGCCTCATCGACGTCGGCGCCGAGCTTTCGGTGGAGCACTTCGTTCCCGGCCAGAAGGTGGACGTTACCGGGGTGTCCATCGGCAAGGGATTCGCCGGCTCGATGAAGCGCCACAACTTCGGCGGCTTGCGGGCCACCCATGGCGTGTCCATCAGCCACCGCAGCCACGGTTCCACCGGCAACCGCCAGGATCCGGGGCGCGTCTTCAAGGGCAAGAAGATGGCCGGGCACATGGGTGCCAAGCAGGTGACGGTGCAGAACCTGGAAGTGGTTTACACGGACGCCGAGCGGGGCCTGATCCTGATCAAGGGCGGCGTGCCCGGGTCTAAGGGCGGCTTCGTGCTGATCCGGGACGCGGCGAAGAAAAAGGCGCCGGACGGCCTGCCGCTGCCGGCGGCGATCCGCCGGGCACCGACGGCTACGGCAGAAGCGGCGAGCGCGCCCCCGGCCCCTGCGGGTGATGCCGCGGCGGCGGGCGATAGCGAGGAGTAGGCCGGGGTGGAAAGGGACGTCATCAATCTGGCGAGCGAGACGGTCGGAACGGTCGATCTGGACGATGCCATCTTCGGCGTCGCCGTTCGCCCCGACATCCTCGCCCGCACCGTCAACTGGCAATTGGCCAAGCGCCGCGCCGGCACCCACAAGACCAAGCTGCGCGGCGAGGTGGCCCGGAGCGGCAAGAAGCCGTACAAGCAGAAGGGTACCGGCCGCGCCCGCCAGGGGTCGACCAAGGGTCCGCACATGCGGGGCGGCGGCATCGTCTTCGGCCCGCTGCCGCGCGATCACGCCATCGACCTGCCGAAGAAGGTGCGACGGCTGGCGCTGAAGTGCGCGCTGTCGGCGAAGCTGGCGGAAGGCTCGCTGATCGTTCTCGACAAGGCGGAGTTGGAGGAGCCGAAGACCAAGGTTCTCGCCGCCTGCGTCGAGAAGCTCGGCTGGCAGAAGGTGCTCATCATCGATGGTGCCGCGATCGAGACCAATTTCGCTCGCGCGGCGAAGAACCTGATGGGCTTCGACGTCCTGCCCACGGCGGGCGCCAACGTCTACGACATCCTTCGCCACGGTACGGTCGTCGTGACCCGCGCCGGGGTGGAAAAGCTGAAGGAGCGGCTCGCATGAGCAAGCCCTGGCGACGGCGGGAAGTGAAGCTCGGCACCGAACGCGCCTATGAGGTGGTGCGGCGGCCGGTGATCACCGAGAAGGCGACGATGGTCTCGGAGCACAATCAGGTGGTGTTTCAGGTCGCCCTCGACGCCTCGAAGCCGGAGATCAAGGCGGCGGTGGAGCGGCTGTTCAAAGTGAAGGTGAAGGCGGTCAACACGTTGCGTCAGGTCGGCAAGATCAAGCGGGTGCGCGGTCGTCCCGGTCAGCGGGCGGAGACCAAGAAAGCGATCGTGACCCTGGTCGAGGGGCACGCGATCGACGTGACCACCGGGCTCTAGGCGGAGTCGCATAAGGCGATGGCACTGAAGCAATACAAGCCGACGACGCCCGGTCAGCGGGGGCTCGTCCTCATCGATCGCTCCGGCATGTGGAAGGGCAAGCCGGAGAAGGGGTTGACCGAAGGGCTGCGCGGCCACGGCGGCCGCAACAACCGCGGGCGGGTGACGGCGCGCCGGCGCGGCGGCGGCCACAAGCGGCGCTACCGCATCGTCGACTTCAAGCGACGCAAGGTGGACGTGCCGGCCATCGTCGAGCGGCTGGAGTACGACCCCAACCGGACGGCGTTCATCGCCCTGATCCGCTACGAGGACGGCGAGCTCGCCTATATCCTGGCGCCGCAACGGCTGGCGGTGGGCGATACCGTCGTCGCCGGGCGGACCGCCGACATCAAGCCCGGCAACGCCCTGCCGATGCAGAACATCCCGGTCGGCACGATCATCCACAACGTGGAGATGAAGCCGGGCAAGGGCGGGCAGATCGCCCGGTCGGCGGGGACCTATGCCCAGCTGATCGGCAAGGATCAGGGCTATGCCCAGCTGCGCCTGAACTCGGGCGAGCTCCGGATGGTGCGGGCGGAGTGCATGGCGACGGTCGGCGCGGTGTCCAACCCGGACCAGCAGAACATCAAGATCGGCAAGGCCGGGCGTTCACGGTGGCTCGGCAAGCGGCCGAGCGTCCGCGGCGTGGCAATGAACCCGATCGATCATCCGCACGGCGGCGGCGAGGGCAAGACGTCCGGCGGCCGTCATCCGGTCACCCCCTGGGGCAAGCCAACCAAGGGGAAGCGGACGCGAAACAACAAGCGCACCGACGCGATGATCATGCGTCGTCGGCATCGCGACAAGTAGGTCGAGAGGAGGGGAAGGGTGCCCCGGTCGGTATGGAAAGGGCCGTTCGTCGACGGCTATCTGCTGAAGAAGGCGGAGACTGTGCGCGCTGCCAAGCGCAACGAGATCATCCGCACCTGGTCGCGGCGGTCGACGATCATTCCGCAGTTCGTCGGGCTGACCTTCGGCGTGCACAACGGCAAGAAGTTCATCCCGGTGCTGGTCACCGAGAACATGGTCGGCCACAAGTTCGGCGAATTCTCGCCGACGCGGATCTTCCACGGCCACTCAGGCGACAAGAAGGCGAAGAGAGGCTAGATTATGGGAAAGCCGGCGAACACGCGCAGACTGGGAGAGAACGAGGCGGAAGCCTCGGTGACGCAACTGCGGGTGAGTCCGCGCAAGCTCAACGCCGTTGCCGGGCTGATCCGCGGCAAGGCCTGCGGCCGGGCGTTGGCGGAGTTGCAGTTCTGCCGGCGGCGCATCGCCCACGACGTGCGTAAGGTGTTGCAGTCGGCGATCGCCAATGCCGAGAACAACCACCAGTTGGACGTCGACCGCCTGATCGTCGCCGAGGCGACGGTGGGTAAGGCGCTGGTGATGAAACGGTTCACCCCGCGGGCGCGGGGACGGGCCGCCCGGATCGAGAAACCGTTCAGCAAGCTGCGCGTGGTCTTGCGCGAGCAACAGGAGGAGGCCCGCTGATGGGGCAGAAAGTCAGTCCTGTCGGGCTTCGCCTCGGCGTCAACCGGACCTGGGACTCCCGCTGGTTCGCCGACGAGAACTATGCCGAGCTGCTGCACGAGGATCTCAAGATCCGCAAGTTTCTGCACAAGCGGCTGCAGCAGGCGGGCGTGTCGCGCATCGTCATCGAGCGGCCGGCGAAGAAGGCGCGGGTGACCATCCATACCGCCCGTCCGGGTGTCGTCATCGGCAAGAAGGGCGCCGACATCGAGAAGATTCGCCAAGAGCTGGCGAAGCTCACCAACAACGACGTCCATCTCAACATCGTCGAGATCCGCAAGCCGGAAATCGACGCCAAATTGGTGGCGGAGGGGATCGCCCAGCAGCTGGAACGGCGGGTGTCGACCCGCCGGGCGATGAAGCGAGCGGTGCAGTCGGCCATCAGGCTCGGCGCCCAGGGTATCCGCATCAACTGCGGCGGTCGCCTCGGCGGTGCCGAAATTGCCCGCACGGTCTGGTACCGCGAGGGCCGGGTGCCCCTGCACACGCTGCGTGCCCATGTGGACTTCGGCTCGGCGACGGCGAAGACGACCTACGGCGTCTGCGGCGTCAAGGTGTGGATCTACAAGGGCGACATCATGGTCCACGATCCAATGGCGATGGATAAGCGCGCCATGGACCAGCAGGCCGCGCGCTGAGCCGGGTACGGAAAGCCAGAGATGCTAAGCCCGAAACGCACGAAGTTCCGTAAGCAACACAAGGGCCGTATTCACGGTCAGGCGAAGGGTGCCACCGAGTTGAATTTCGGCACCTATGGCCTTAAGGCGATGCAGCCCGACCGGATCACCGCCCGCCAGATCGAGGCGGCGCGGCGAGCGATCACCCGGTTCATGCGCCGCACCGGCCGCGTCTGGATCCGCATCTTCCCCGACGTTCCGGTGTCGAGCAAGCCGGCGGAGGTGCGCATGGGCGGCGGCAAGGGCGCGCCCGAATTCTGGGTGTGTCGGGTCAAGCCCGGACGGATCATGTTCGAGGTGGACGGCGTCCCGCGCGACGTGGCGAGGGAAGCGCTGCAGTTGGCCGCGGCGAAGCTTCCGATCCGGACCCGCTTCGTCGGTCGCCTCGGCGAGGAGGAATAGCGGCGATGAAAGCGTCGGACCTGCGGGCGAAGACGGATGACGAACTGGTGGAGCAACTGCATCGTTTGCGCAAGGAGGCGTTCAACCTGCGCTTTCAGGTGGCGAGCGGGCAGTTGGAGAACACGGCGCGGCGGCGCGCGGTCAGGCGCGGCATCGCCCAGGTCAAGACCATTCTCGGCGAGCGTCGGCGCAAGCCGGCAGTGGCCAAGGCATAAGGGATAGAGTGGACGATGCCGAGACGCGTACTGCAGGGCGTGGTGGTGAGCGACAAGACGGAGAAGACGATCGTCGTCCTCGTCGAGCGACGGGTCATGCATCCGATCTATAAGAAGTTCATCCGCCGCTCGAAGAAGTATATGGCGCACGACGAAACCAATGCCTGCAAGACCGGCGATGTCGTTCGCATTCGCGAGTGCCGGCCGATATCGCGGCGGAAATGCTGGGAAGTGCTGAACGAGCCGGCATGACCGGGGCGGCTGAAGAAAAGGTGAGACCATGATCCAAGTCGAAACGAACTTGGACGTCGCCGACAATTCGGGGGCACGGCGGGTGCAGTGCATCCGGGTGCTCGGGGGGTCGCGGCGCAAATACGCTTCCGTCGGCGACATCATCGTCGTCTCGGTGAAGGACGCGATCCCGCGCGGCCGGGTGAAGAAGGGCGAGGTGACTCGCGCCGTCGTCGTCCGCACGGCCAAGGACATCCGTCGCGCCGACGGCTCGGTGATCCGCTTCGACCGCAACGCCGCGGTGTTGATCAACAAGCAGGGCGAGCCCATTGGCACCCGCATCTTCGGTCCGGTCACCCGTGAACTGCGCTCCAAGGGCTACATGAAGATCATCTCGCTGGCCCCGGAGGTGCTGTGATGGCGGCAAAGATCAGAAAGGGCGACCGGGTGATCGTCCTCACCGGCCGCTCCAAGGGTAAGGTCGGCGAGGTGCTGAAGGTGATGCCGAAGGAGAGCCGGGCGCTGGTGCAGGGCGTGAACGTGGTGAAGCGCCACGTCCGGCCGAGCATGCGCACCCAGGGCGGGATCGTCGAGCAGGAGGCGCCGATTGCGATCTCCAACCTCGCCCATCTCGATCCGAAAACCAACCAGCCGACGCGCGTCGGATTCCGCCTTCTCGAAGACGGCCGCAAGGTCCGCTTCGCCAAGCGGTCCGGCGAAATGATCGACAGATAGGGGGCGGGATCGATGTCACGCCTGCGCGACCACTACAATCAGGCCGTTCGCGGCATGATGCAGGAGCAGTTCCGCTACGCCAATCCCATGGAGATCCCGCGCATCACCAAGGTGGTGCTCAACATGGGCGTCGGCGAAGGGGTGCAAGATCGCAAGAAGGTCGAAGCCGCGGTCGGCGACATGACCCTGATCGCGGGCCAGAAGCCGGTGGTCTCGCGGGCGAAGCGGTCGATCGCCGGGTTCAAGCTCCGTGAGGGAATGGCCATCGGCTGCAAGGTGACGCTGCGGCGGGAGCGCATGTACGAGTTCCTCGACCGACTGATCACCATCGCCCTGCCGCGCGTTCGCGATTTCCGCGGGCTGTCGCGGAAGAGCTTCGACGGCCGCGGCAACTTCGCGATGGGTGTGAAGGAGCAGATCATCTTTCCGGAGATCTCCTACGACAAGGTGGACGAGATCCGCGGTTTCGACATCGTAATCTGCACCACGGCCAAAACCGACGCCGAAGCGCAGGCGCTTCTCAAGGCGTTCGACATGCCCTTCGTCAACTGAAGGGAGCTTTCGGGGACCGACATGGCGAAAAAGAGCTTGTACGAGCGGAACGAGAAACGGAAGCGGCTGGCGGCGAAGTTCGCCAACAAGCGGGCGCACCTGCGCAGCTTGGCGAAGGATCAGACGCGAACGCCGGAGGACCGGTTCATCGCGCGCCTCAAGCTGGCGGAGCTGCCGCGCAACGCCTCGCCCACACGCATCCGTCTGCGTTGCAACCTGACCGGTCGCCCGCGCGGCAATTACCGCAAGTTCGGCCTGTCGCGCATTGCCGTGCGTGACCTGGCGTCGGCCGGGCAGATCCCGGGCATGGTCAAGGCAAGTTGGTAGGAGCCGGCCGATGTCGATGACCGATCCGCTCGGCGATATGCTCACCCGTATCCGCAACGGCCAGCGGGCGCGCAAGGGAGCCATCGTGGCGCCGGCGGCGAAGCTGCAGGTGCATGTTCTCGACGTGCTGCAGCGGGAAGGGTACATCCGCGGTTACAGCCGGTACCAGGTGCGCCCTGGAGTCGACGAACTGAAGATCGAGCTGAAGTATTACGAGGGCGAGCCGGTGATCCGCGAGATCAGCCGCGTCTCCAAGCCGGGCCGGCGGGTGTATTCGAAGATCAAGGATCTGCCGAGGGTCTACAACGGCCTCGGCGTCGCCATCCTGTCCACGCCGCGCGGGGTGATTTCCGACGCGGAGGCGCGGGAAGCGCACGTGGGCGGCGAGGTCCTGTGCAAGGTATTCTGAGTTCGGGTTGACGGAGACGACGATGTCGCGCGTAGGCAAGCACCCGGTCGCCGTTCCGGACGGCGTCAAGGTGGCAATCGAGGGGCAGCGGATCTCGGCCGAGGGCCGTCAGGGGGCGCTCGCCCGGGTGATGATGGACGAGGTGGCGCTGAGCCGCGGCGACGAGGGAATCGTGGTCAGGCCACGGGACGAGTCCTTGCGCGCCCGGATGATGTGGGGCACGGCGCGGACGCTGGTGAGCAATCTCATCACCGGTGTCGCCACCGGTTTCAGCCGCCGGCTGGACATTACCGGTGTCGGCTATCGTGCCCAGCTGCAGGGCAAGCAACTGGTGCTGCAGCTCGGCTATAGCCACGAGGTTCGCTACGATATTCCGGACGGGGTCAAGATCGAGTGCCCGGACCAGACCCATGTGGTCGTCAGTGGCGTCGATAAGCAACTGGTGGGCCAGGTAGCGGCGGAAATACGGGCATTCCGCCCGGTCGAGCCGTACAAGGGCAAGGGCATCAAGTACGACAACGAAGTGGTCGTGCGCAAGGAAGGCAAGAAGAAGTAGTCATGGCGACGCCAGAGCAGCTTTATCAACAGCGCAAGCGGCGCAACCGCTTCCGCCTCATCAGCCGGGCCGGTGGCAGGCCGCGGCTGACGGTGTTCCGCTCCAACCAGCATATCTACGCCCAGGTCATCGACGATCGCGGCGGCCGGACGCTGGCGCAGGCATCGACGCTGGACAAGGCGTTGCGCGGGGAGACCGATCTGGATGGCGGCGAACGCGCGGTGCGGGTCGGGAAGCTGGTGGCCGAGCGGGCGCTTGCGGCCGGCGTCACCGAGGTCGTCTTCGACCGAGGCGGCTATCGCTATCATGGTCGGGTCAAGGCGCTCGCGGATGCTGCCCGCGAGGCCGGGCTCGCTTTCTAGGAGGACTTGACGGGCATGGCGCGAAATCCGGGCGGCGGCCGGCGAGGCGGCGGCGATCGTGACCGCGATCGCGGCGGTCAGTCGAGCGAGGAACAGGAATTCACCGACAAGCTGGTCGCCATCAACCGGGTGGCCAAGGTGGTCAAGGGCGGCCGTCGGTTCTCTTTCGCGGCCCTGGTCGTCGTCGGCGACGGTCGCGGCCGGGTCGGCTTCGGCACCGGCAAGGCGCGGGAGGTTCCGGAAGCGATCCGCAAGGCGACGGACCATGCGAAAAACCACCTGATCCGGGTGCCGCTGCGGGATGGTCGGACGCTGCATCACGACGTGCAGGGGCGTTACGGTGCCGGACAGGTGGTGATGCGCGCCTCGCCGCCCGGCACCGGCGTGATCGCCGGCGGACCGATGCGGGCGGTGTTCGAGACCATGGGGGTGCAGGACGTGGTGGCCAAATCCATCGGCACCTCCAACCCCCACAACATGGTGAAGGCCACTTTTGCCGCGCTGAAAAACTGCCATTCGCCGCGCGCGGTGGCGTCCCGGCGGGGTAAGCGGGTCGGCGAGATCATCTCCCGCCGCACCGACGCGTCCCCGGCCGAACGGTCGCGGAGTTGAGGCGATGGCGGATGCGATGACGAAGCGGGTGCGGTTGACCCAGATCCGCAGCCCGATCGGACGACAGAAAGATCAGCGGGCGACCTTGATCGGCCTCGGCCTCAATAAGCTGAACCGGTCGCGCGACCTTGAGGATACGCCATCCGTACGCGGCATGATCGACAAGGTCAGACACCTGATCCGGGTCGAAGAGATCGGCTGACGGCGGCACGCCGCGGACGAGAGTTTTAAGGGCGCCTTGGGGCGCGAGTGGATGGCTGGCGGCGCCGCCGGGGCGCCAGGCGGGAACAGATGAAGCTAAACGAGATCAAGGACAACCCGGGTGCGACCAGGCCGCGCAAGCGCATCGGCCGCGGCATCGGCTCGGGCATGGGCAAGACCTCGACGAAAGGACACAAGGGCCAGAAGGCGAGGAGCGGCGGGAACCCGGCCATCGGTTTCGAGGGCGGCCAGATGCCGCTGCACCGGCGCTTGCCCAAGCGCGGCTTCAAGAACCCGTTCCGCCTGACCTTCGCCGTCGTCAACCTCGGCCGCCTGCAGAAGGCGATCGACGACGGCAAGATCGACGCTACGGCTGCGATCGATGAGGCGGGCATGCAGCAGGCGGGGCTGTTCAAGCGCCGTCGCGACGGGGTGCGGCTGCTGGCGCAGGGGGCGTTGACGGCCAAGGTCGAGTTGACGGTTACCGGCGCGTCGAAAGCGGCGATCGAGGCGGTCGAGCGGGCGGGCGGAACCATCGCCGTTCGCCGGCCGGCGAAGAGCGCCGCGACGGAAAAGGACGTCGGCGAGGCCGGCTGAGCGGATCACGGGAGCGAAAAGGTATGCCCTCAGCGGCGGAACAGCTGGCCGCGAACTTCAATTTCGGCGCCTTTGCCAAAGCGACCGAACTGCGCAAGCGCATCTGGTTTACGCTGGGTGCGCTGATCGTCTACCGTCTCGGCACCTACATCCCGCTGCCGGGCATAGACCCCATCGTCATCAGCGACGTGTTTGCTCGCCAGGCGGGCGGCATCCTCGGCATGTTCAACATGTTTTCGGGGGGTGCGCTGCAGCGCATGACCATCTTCGCCCTCAACATCATGCCCTACATCTCGGCCTCCATCATCATTCAGTTGATGACGGCGGTGGTGCCGAGCCTGGAGGCGGTCAAGAAGGAAGGCGAGGCGGGGCGGAAGAAGCTCAATCAGTATACCCGTTATCTCACCGTGCTGATCACCATCGGTCAAGCCTACGGGCTTGCCGTTGGCCTCGAGGGGATGCGTTCCTCGGTCGGCTCCGCCGTCCTCGATCCGGGAATGTTTTTCCGCCTGACGACGGTGATCACCCTCCTCGGCGGCACCATGTTCCTCATGTGGCTCGGCGAGCAGATCACCGCCCGCGGCATCGGCAACGGCATCTCGCTGATTATCTTCGCCGGCATCGTCGCCCAGTTCCCCCATTCGGTCGCCGCAACCCTGGAACTGGGGCGGACCGGCGCGCTCTCGACCCCGGCCATCATCGGCTTGCTGCTGCTCATCGTCGCGGTCGTCTTCTTCGTCGTCTTCGTCGAGCGCGCGCAGCGGCGGATCATCATCCAGTATCCAAAGCGCCAGGTGGGGATGCGGATAACCGGCGGGGAAAGTTCGCACCTGCCGCTGAAGATCAATACCTCCGGCGTCATTCCACCGATCTTCGCGTCGTCGCTGCTGTTGATGCCGATCACCCTGATCGGCTTCATGGCCGGCTCCGGCCCGGCTTGGCTGTCAACCGTGTCCGTCTATCTCGGCCACGGGCAGCCGCTGTACCTGCTGCTCTACGTGGGCCTGATCATCTTCTTCGCCTTCTTTTATACCGCAGTGGTGTTCAACCCGGCGGAAACCGCGGATAACCTGAAAAAGTACGGTGGCTTCATCCCCGGCATCCGTCCGGGCAAGAATACCGCCGACTACCTCGATCGCGTGCTGACCCGGCTGACGGTGATCGGTGCCGTCTATCTGGCGATTGTGTGCATCTTGCCGGAGATCCTGATCTCGCGCCTGGCCATCCCCTTCTATTTCGGAGGCACCAGCCTTCTCATCGTGGTTACCGTGACCATGGACACGGTGGCACAGGTGCAGTCGCATCTCCTTGCGCATCAATACGAAGGCCTGATCAAGAAGGCGAAGCTGAAGGGGAGGAGATGATGAACGTGATTTTGCTCGGCCCGCCCGGCAGCGGCAAAGGCACGCAAGCGAAGCGACTTGAAGAAGCGTTCGGGATCGTCCAACTCTCCACCGGGGAAATGCTGCGGGCCGAGGTTGCGGCGGCGAGCGAAATCGGCCGCACCGCCGATGCGATCATGAAGGCGGGCGGACTGGTGCCCGACGACGTCATCGTCGGGATCATGGACCGCCGCCTCGATCACCCCGATTGCGGCAATGGCTTCATCCTCGACGGATTTCCCCGCACCGTGCCGCAGGCGGAGTCTCTCGACGCCATGCTGACGCGAAAGGGGATCGCCCTCGATCTGGTCGTCACCCTTGACGTGGATGATGACGCGATGGTCGAGCGCATCTCCGGCCGTTACTCATGTGCCTCCTGCGGGGCCGGATATCACGATACCTTCCAGCAACCGAAGGTCGACAACGTCTGCGACGTTTGCGGCGGCCGAGAGTTCGTTCGGCGCAAGGACGACAACGCGGAGACGGTCAGGCAACGGTTGAAGGCTTACCACGCCCAGACCAAGCCCATTATTGCCCACTACGAAGCGAAAGGGCTGGTGCGGCACGTGGATGGAATGGGACCGATTGACGACGTGACGGCGGGACTTCGCGCCGTTTTGGCTGATCGACGTGTTGACTGAGGAGGGACGATGCCTATAATGCTGTCCCCACGTTTGACGGCGGCTGGCCGAATCTTTCCTGACAACCTGAAAATGATGAGGCGTTCGTGGCGCGCGTTGCTGGCGTAAACATTCCGACGCAGAAGCGCGTCGAGATCTCTCTGACCTATATTCATGGCATCGGATCGAAGATCGCCAAGGAAATTTGTGCCCGCGCCGGCATTCCGCCGCAGCGGCGCGTGCATGAATTGAGCGACGCGGATGTCTCCAAGATTCGCGAGATCATCGATCGCGAGTACAAGGTGGAAGGGGATCTTCGCCGCGACGTGGCGATGAACATCAAGCGGCTGATGGATCTCGGCTGTTACCGTGGCCTCCGCCACCGGCGCGGTCTGCCTGTGCGCGGTCAGCGGACCCATACCAATGCCCGGACGCGCAAGGGACCGGCAAAGCCCATCGCCGGAAAGAAAAAGGTGACTAAGTAGTCAGGGGGGGAGAGGACCGATGGCCAAAGCAGCAACGCAGCGTCCGAAGCGAAAGGAACGCCGGAACATCGTTTCCGGTGTGGCCCATATCAACGCCACGTTCAACAATACGACGATCACCATCACCGATGTTCAGGGCAACGCTATCGCCTGGTCCTCTTCCGGGTCGCAGGGGTTCAAGGGGTCGAGAAAGTCGACGCCTTACGCCGCCCAGGTTGCCGCCGAGGATGCCGGCCGCAAGGCGCAGGACTTCGGGATGAAGACATTGGAGGTACAGGTGAAGGGACCGGGGGCGGGCCGCGAGTCCGCGTTACGCGCATTGCAGGCGGTCGGCTTTACGATCACCGCGATCCGCGATGTCACCCCGATCCCCCATAACGGCTGCCGGCCGCGGAAACGGCGGCGCGTGTAGAAGGCGGTTGCCGGGGAATTCGAACAAGACAACCGAGCCCTGCTCCGGGCCTCCACACCGGCACGGCTGGGAACGGCCGTTTCCGGCAATCGGCATTTTAAGCGAGAGGTCGCATCGTGATTCAAAGGAATTGGCAGGGCCTGATTAAACCCACCAAACTAGAGGTGGTTTCCGGCCCGGATCCGCGCCGGTCGGCGACGATCATCGCCGAACCGCTCGAGCGTGGATTCGGTCTCACCCTCGGCAATGCGCTGAGGCGGGTGCTATTGTCGTCCCTGCAGGGGGCGGCGGCGACCGCCATGCGCATCGACGGTGTCCTGCACGAATTCTCCACCATTCCGGGCGTGCGCGAAGACGTCACCGATATCGTCCTTAACATCAAGACGCTGGCGCTGCGCATGGGCGGCGACGAGGCGAAGCGGGTCACCCTCAGCGCGACGGGCCCGGGTGAGGTCACCGCGGGGATGATCTCCACCGGCCACGACGTCGAGGTGATGAACCCGGATCTGGTCATCTGTACTCTCGACGACGGCGCCCGGCTATCGATGGAACTCGTCGTCGAAAGCGGCAAAGGGTACGTGCCGGCCAGCAGCAGCCGCAGCGAGGATGCGCCGATCGGCCTGATCCCGGTCGATGCCATTTATTCGCCGGTGCGCAAGGTCGCCTACAAGGTGGAAAACACCCGTGTCGGCCAGGTCACCGACCACGACAAGCTGATCATGGAGGTGGTGACCAACGGCGCGGTCACGCCGGAAGACTCGCTCGCCCTGGCCGCCCGCATCCTTCAGGACCAACTGCAGCTGTTCATCAACTTCGAGGAACCGCAGGCGGCGACGGAGGACGAACGGAAGGACGAACTGCCGTTCAACCGCAACCTCCTGCGCAAGGTGGACGAACTGGAACTGTCGGTCCGCTCGGCCAACTGCCTGAAGAACGACAACATCATCTACATCGGCGACCTCGTCCAGAAGACCGAGGCCGACATGCTCCGCACCCCCAACTTCGGCCGCAAGTCCCTCAACGAAATCAAGGAAGTGCTGTCGCAGATGGGCTTGTCGCTGGGGATGGAAATCTCCAACTGGCCGCCGGAAAACATCGAGGATCTGGCGAAGCGACTGGAAGAACCGTACTGATCGAGGATAGGGACCAATGCGCCATCGCCTCAGCGGCCGCAAGCTGGGCCGCACGTCGACCCACCGGATGGCGATGTTCGCCAATATGACGGCGTCGCTCATTCGCCACGAACAGATCGTCACCACCTTGCCGAAGGCGAAGGAGTTGCGCCGGTTCGCCGACCGGATGATCACGCTGGGCAAGCGGGGCGGGCTGCACGCGCGCCGTCAGGCCGCCGCCTTCCTCCGCGACGACGGGCTCGTCGGCAAGGTGTTCGGGCCATTGGCGCAGCGCTACGATGCGCGCGCCGGCGGCTACACCCGCGTCCTCAAGATGGGCTTCCGCCACGGCGACAACGCGCCCCTGGCGGTGATCGAATTGGTCGACCGGGATCCGGAGGCGAAGGGAGCCGAGGATCGCGCCCGCGACGCGGCACAGAAGGCGGCGACCGAGAGCGCCGAAGCCTGAGCTGGGGAGAGCGGCACTCGGGGCGCCGACGGCGGTGCCCATGAGTGATAGGGGCGGGAATTTGCCCCGGCGTGATCATCGCCATCACCAGCGCTGATCCGCGCCGGCCGGCAACGGGAGCGCCATGACCTCGCTGTTGGAACCGCTGGCTCCCCGACCGCTCGCCGACCGGCTTCGGCCGAAGCGGCTGGCGGAGGTGGTCGGCCAGGACCACCTCCTCGGCGAGGACGGCGCTCTGCGGCGCATGATTGCCGCCCGGCAGCTGACCTCGATGATCCTGTGGGGACCACCCGGCAGCGGCAAGACGACAATCGCCCGACTTCTCGCCGACAGCACCGAGCTTCGGTTCGTGCCGTTGTCGGCGGTGTTCTCGGGCGTCGCCGACCTGCGGCGGGTGTTCGACGAGGCGCGCAAGGCGCGCAGCGCCGGCAAGGGCACCTTGCTCTTCATCGACGAGATCCATCGCTTCAACCGGGCCCAGCAGGACGGCTTCCTGCCCTACGTGGAGGATGGAACCGTCATCCTCGTCGGGGCGACGACGGAGAACCCGTCGTTCGAATTGAACGCCCCGCTGCTGTCGCGCTGCCGCGTTCTCGTCCTTCGCCGCCTCGACGATGCGGCCCTCGAATGCATCCTGGGCCGCGCCGAAGCCGACCTCGGCCGTCCCCTGCCCCTCGATGAGGACGCGCGGGCGGCGCTGCGGGCGATGGCGGACGGCGACGGCCGCTACCTGCTCAACCTCTTCGAGGTGCTGGCGATGCTTCCGGCGGCGACACCGCCGCTCGATGCCGCCGGCGTCGCCCATGCCGTCGAGCGCCGTCTTCCCCTCTATGACAAGGCGGAGGAAGGCCACTACAACCTGATCAGTGCCTTGCACAAGTCGCTGCGCGGCTCCGATGCGGACGCCGCTCTCTACTGGTTCGCCCGGATGATTGCCGGCGGCGACGATCCCCATTATATCGCCCGCCGCCTGGTCCGCTTCGCCGTGGAGGACATCGGGCTCGCCGATCCGGCGGCGCTGCCGCAGGCCATCGCCGCCTGGCAGGCCTATGAGCGGCTGGGTTCGCCGGAGGGCGAGCTGGCGCTGGTGCAGGCGGTCCTCTACCTGGCGACCGCGCCCAAGTCCAACGCCGCCTATCGCGCCCAAGGTGCGGCGATGCGGGCGGCGCGGGAGGCCGGCTCGCTGATGCCGCCGAAGCACATTCTCAATGCTCCAACCCGGCTGATGCGGGAGCTGGGGTACGGCGCCGGCTATGCCTACGATCACGACGAGCCGGAGGCGTTCTCCGGACAGAACTACTTTCCGGACGAGATGCCCCGGCAGCACCTTTACCGGCCGACCGACCGCGGCTTCGAGAAGGAGATCGGTCGCCGTCTGGCCCATTGGGAGGCGCTGCGGCGGCAGCGGTCGGGCGGCTGAGCCGGCGCCCGGAGCACGACGGCGGCGCCGAGACGGCGGACAGGAGCGGCGAGGAGGGCGTCGGCGTGACGCTGGTGGCGGTGGACGCCGCCGACGTCGGCCGCCGCCTCGATCGCTGGTTCAGACGCCGCTACCCGGACGTCTCCCACGGTCGGCTGGAGAAATGGCTGCGGCTTGGCCATGTCCGCATCGACGGCCGTCGCGCGAAGGCCGGCGATCGCCTAGCCGCCGGCAGCACCGTTCGGGTGCCGCCGCACCATGGGGCCGGCGCGTCCCCTCCCTCGGCGCCGCCGCGGGCGGCACCGGCGGTGCTCCATCCGGATGAAGCGGAGGCGCTGCGGGAGCGGGTGTTGCACGTGGACCGCGACGTCATCGTCCTCGACAAGCCCGCCGGTCTCGCCGTCCAGGGCGGCAGCAAGGTTTCCCGCCACCTGGATGCGATGCTGGATGCCCTGGCGTTCGATGGCGAGCCGCCGCGGCTGGTCCATCGCCTGGATCGGGACACCTCCGGCGTTCTCGTCCTGGCCCGCACCGCCGCCGCCGCCCGGTCGCTCACCGCCGCCTTCCGCGGCAAGGCGGTCCGCAAACTTTACTGGGCCGTGGTCGTGGGGGTCCCTTCGCCGGCCGCGGGGCGCATCTCCCTGCCGCTGGCCAAGGCGGGCGGTGCCGGCGGCGAGAAGATGGTGGTGGACGAGGCGCACGGCCGTGCCGCGATCACCGACTACCGCGTCGTCGACCACGCCGGACGGCGTGCCGCCTGGCTGGCGCTCGAACCGCTGACCGGCCGGACCCACCAGTTGCGGGCCCACCTGGCGGCGCTCGGCACGCCGATCCAGGGCGACGGCAAGTATGGCGGGGCGGCGGCGTTTCTTTCCGGTACCGACATCGTCCGCCAGTTGCATCTCCATGCGCGCACCGTCGTCCTACCCCATCCCGAAGCGGGGTCGCTGAGCGTGTCGGCGCCGCTGCCGGCGCACCTCCGGGCCACCTTCCGTTTCCTCGGCTTCGACGAGGCCGATCCTGCCGCCGGCCTGACGGCCGGGGTGGAAGACGCCGGGCGCGGGCGCCGGCAGTACGGGCGCGGGCGGAGCCCTTGAGCGGCCCGTTTGCGCCGGCTACATGACCTGACGAGGCCCTGTACCGGGTGGCCGAGGGACAAGCGCGGAGGAAGCGATGGTCAAGTACACGATACCGAATGAATTCTGGGTCGAGCCGTTGGCGACCCTGAAGCGCATCCAAGACGAGATCAATCGGGCGTTCGGCGATGAGAATGTCGCTCGCGAGGCGGAGTTTCCGCCGATCAATGTCTGGCGCGGCGAAGACGGCATCGTGGTGACCGCCCAGGTGCCGGGGGTGCCGCTGGAGGCCCTCGATCTGACCGTTCATCAGAACACGCTCACCATCAAAGGCAAGCGTGAACTGGAACGGCCGGAAGGGGAGGTCAACGTTCATCGCCGCGAGCGCGCCACAGGGCCGTTCGCCCGCACCATCGCGCTGCCGTTCAATGTCGATCCGGAGAAGGTTCGGGCGTCCGCCGACTGCGGTATCCTCACCGTCGAGTTGCCCCGTCCCGAAGCGGACAAGCCGCGCAAGATTAACATTTCCAAGCTCTGAGGGAGGCCGCGACGATGACCGACACCATGGCTGGAGCCAGCAATCCCAATCCGTTTTCGGCCGAAACGACCCGGACCCGCCCGGTGCATCGACCGATCGCCGACATCTACGAGACCAAGGACGCGCTCGTCGTCGTCCTCGAGCTGCCGGGAGTCGACGCCGACGGACTGAACGTCACCCTCGACAAACGGGTCTTGACCGTCTCCGGGCGGACGAGCGCAGGGACGCCGAAAGGGGCCGCGCTCACCCTCAGCGAATATCGGGTTGCCGATTTCGAGCGTTCGTTTACGCTGGCGGAAACGATCGATACCGACCGCATCGAGGCCAACCTGAAGGACGGGGTGCTCAAGGTAACGCTGCCGAAGGCCGGCCCGGCGCCGGCCAGGGCGATTCACGTCAACGCCGGCTAACGCCTGCGGGGGCGAGGAGGCGATCGATGGACATCCGTGACCTGATGCCGTGGAACTGGCCGCGGGCGGCGCCGGGCGAGCCGCTCGGCAACGAGGAGTCGTTGCAGGCGCTGCGCAGCGACCTCAATCGGGCCTTCGATAGCTTCTGGCGATCCTTTTCGGTGCCGAGTGTTCACGCCAACTGGGGGATGTCGGTCAATCGGGGCGTCGGCGAGGTCCCCATCGATCTCGTCGAGACCAACGAACAGATCGAGCTGACCGCGGAGATGCCCGGTCTTGAGGAGGGTGATATCGAGATCGCCGTTTCCGACGATCTGTTGAGCCTGAGGGCGGAGAAGCGGGCGCGGGTCGATGTCCAGGGACCGGGATGCCGCATCAGCGAGCGTTGCTATGGCACGATCCATCGCACCGTGGTGCTCCCGGCGCCGGTCGATCCGGAGCGGGTGACCGCGTCGTTCCGCAACGGCGTGCTGACTGTCATCGTTCCCAAATTATCCCCATCCTCCGATGGCGGCCGGCGGATTATGGTCAACAAGGGGTGACGACAGTCGATCGCATCCGCCGTCGATGACGAAGCGAGAGCCATCATGAGGCGTGCCGGCCGAATTCCGTCCGCGGCTTTGGCCGCTGCCGTTCTTCTCGCGATGGCCGGCCTGCCGGCTTTCGCCCTTGTTCCGGACGGCTTGGACGGCCCGGTGCCGACCCTGGCACCGGTTCTGGAGAGGGTGACGCCGGCGGTCGTCAACATCTCGGTCGTCTCGCGCTCGCCGGTCGTCGACAATCCCCTCCTGCGCGACCCGTTCTTCCGCCGCTTCTTTAACATTCCGGACGAGGCGCCCCAGGAGCGCACCCAGATCAGCGCCGGCTCGGGCGTCATCGTCGATGCGGCGCGAGGCCTGGTGCTGAGCAATCATCACGTCGTCGCCAACGGCATCGAGATCTTCGTCACCCTGAAAGACCGGCGCCGATTGAAGGCCCAACTCATCGGCAGCGACGAGGCGACCGACATCGCCCTGCTGCGGATCGATGCCCAGGATCTCACCGACATCCCGTTCGGGGACTCGAGTCAGCTCAAGGTCGGCGATTACGTGGTGGCCATCGGCAATCCCTTCGGCCTCGGCCAGACCGCGACCTCCGGCATCGTCAGCGCCCTCGGTCGGAGCGGGCTGAAGGTGGGCGGCTACGAGGACTTCATCCAAACCGACGCGTCGATCAATCCCGGCAACTCCGGAGGGGCGCTGGTCGATTTGCACGGCAATCTGGTCGGGATCAATACGGCGATCCTGTCGCCTGCCGGCGGCAACATCGGCATCGGTTTTGCCGTCCCGAGCAATATGGCGCATGCGGTCATGGAGCAGCTGGTGCGCAACGGCCAGGTGCGACGCGGCCGCCTGGGGGTGATCGTCCAGGACGTGACGCCGGACATGATGGAAAGCCTCGCCCTGAAGACGCCGGATGGGGCGCTGGTGACCCAGGTGGAATCGGGCTCTGCCGCCGAACGGTCCGGCATCCGAACCGGAGACGTCATCGTCGCCGTAGATCACGTGCCGGTCACTTCGGCCTCCGATCTGCGCAACCGGCTGGGCTTGGTGCCCTTGGGAGAGCGGGTCGAGGTCGACCTTATGCGGCGGGGACGGCCGCTCTCGGTCTCCGCTTCCGTCACCAGCCAAGCACGGCGGTAGGTCGGATCGGCGGGTAATGGCCCTCAGCGAAGCCGCCAGACTGTGTATCTTCGATTGCGACGGGACCCTGGTCGACAGTCAATACGAGATTATTGCGGCGATGCAGCTCGCCTTCACCGCTGCCGGTGTTCCTCTGCCGACGGCGGAGGCGATCCGCCATATCGTCGGGCTTTCCCTGCGCGATGCGGTAACGGCGCTGCTGCCGGCATCGGCGACGGCCACGGTCGCCGACATCGCGGCGGAATATGTCGCTGCCCTGGCCGAGGTACGGCGTCCGGCCGGTCCCTTGCAGCCGCTGTTCCCGGGCGCCCTCGATGCCCTGACGGACCTGGAGGCGGACGGCTGGCTCCTCGGTATCGCCACCGGGAAATCGCGGGCGGGCCTGTGCGTCACCCTGGCGGAGCATGGGCTGACGGACCGCTTCGTCACGCTGCAGACCTCCGATGCGGCCGCCGGCAAACCGTCGCCCGAAATGCTGCTGAACGCCAGCGCCGAGACGGGGGTCTGCATAACCGAAACGGTAATGGTCGGAGACACCGTCTACGATGTGCTCATGGCGAGGAACGCCGGCGCCGCTGCCATCGGCGTCACCTGGGGGTATCATCCCCCTGAGGCGCTGGCGGCGGCCGGTGCGAGCCGGATTGTCGACAGCTTCGCCGAGCTGGTCGCGCACCTGCAGGCGTGGCCGCGGCGGCGATACGGATAAGGGATGCGCTGCGGATGACGGAGCGGCCACGTCGCTTCTATCGGCGGGTCACGGTCGCTGCCGGAGACGGCGGCTTCGCCATCAGCCTCGACGATCGGCCGGCGAAAACACCGGCAAAGGCGAGGCTGATCGTCCCGACGGCGGCATTGGCGGCCGCGATTGCCGAGGAATGGGCGGCGCAGAGCGAGAGCATCGATGCGCGATCGATGCCATTGACCCAGCTGGCGGCAACGGCACTCGACCGGATTCCGGGGCATCGGGAGGCTGTCGTCGACAGCATCGCCGCCTACGGCGCATCCGACCTCCTCTGTTATCGCGCCGACACGCCGAAGGAACTGCTGACCCGCCAGGACCACGCCTGGCAGCCGCTGCTCGATTGGGCGGCGGAAGAGTGGGGGGCGCGCTTGCACGTGACCCGCGGCGTCGTCCCCATCGCCCAGCCGGCGGCGACCCTGGGGACGCTGCGGCGGGTCGTCGCCGGGTTTGCCGATTTTCCTCTCACCGGCCTGGCCAGTGCGGTGCAGATCACCGGATCGCTCATCGTCGGCCTCGCTTTAGCCCGGGGGCGCATCGATGCCGATGCCGCCCACCGCGTCGCGATTCTCGATGAGTCCTTCCAGGCCGAGCTTTGGGGACGCGACACGGACGCCGAGCGGCGCCGCCAGCGCGTCGCCGACGAGCTTCGCACCGCCCGACGTTTCATCGATCTCTCCCTTGCATGACCGGTAGGTAGGCGCCATGAGCCAGGACGAGCAGCCTCGAAAGGCGATGCAGGTGAGGGTCGAGGGGCGGGTGCAGGGCGTCTGGTTCCGCGGCTGGGTGGTGCAGGAGGCGGTGCGCCGCGGGCTGCAGGGCTGGGTTCGCAACCGCTCGGACGGCTCCGTCGAGGCCCTGTTCGCCGGCCCACCGCTCACCGTCGACGAAATGGTCGAGCTGTGTCGGCAGGGGCCGCCGGCGGCGCGGGTGTTGCGGCTAACGGCGGTTGCCGGCGCCGACCCCGGCCGTTCCGGCTTTCATGCCTTGGCGACCTTGTGAGGAGGATCCTCACTCGACCAGAACGCAGATTCCGTTGCGTCCGTTCCGTTTCGCCCGGTAGAGCGCGTTGTCGGCCAGGTCGAGTGTCGCCTCGACGCCCCGATCGGCGGTGAGCGGCGCGACGCCGATGGATACGGTGATCCGCAGCGACGGGCCCGACTTCAAGGGAATGGACCAGTTGGCGATGCGCAGCCGCAGCCGTTCCACCACCGCCCAAGCGGCACGGGGATCGGTATTCGGCAGGCACAGGACGAACTCGTCCCCGCCGTAGCGGAAGACCTCGTCGTAGGGGCGAACGCCGGCCGCCAGCAGGGCGGCGATGCTGCGCAGCACGACGTCGCCGGCGGTGTGGCCGTAGGTGTCGTTAACCGGCTTGAATCCGTCGAGATCGATGACCGCCACCCCGCACGGCTGACGGCTGCGCTCGTGACGCTCGCACTCCATGGCAAGCCGGCGCAGCATCGCCGGCCGGTTGCCGAGTCCGGTCAATGGGTCGATGTTGGCGAGCCGGTTCCAGGTGGCGGCAAACAGTCGGCGCAGCCCGTCATTGATCTGAAGGACGGTGTCGAAGAAGTGCCGGCGCTGTATATCCCGGTCCAAATCGGCGTCCGTCGCCGCCAGCGCCGTGAGTGCTTCCGGCAATGTGGCGAACAGCCGGTCCAGGTCCCTGATCAGCGGGTCGGCGCGGTGGACATGGCGGTGAGCGCCCTCCGACCAGTGGCTGCTGGCGAACGCCGACACGATCGGCGGCAGCTCCTCGGGTGTGGCTCTTTCGCTGGCCCGCTTGGCAAGCAAGGCAAGGCAACGGTCGTACACCCAGCGGTCGAAGTCGGCCATGACCAGGCAAAGATCCTGCGTCGCTTCCACGATCAAATCAGGCGGCGAGGTGCCGGCAAGGGCGGCGGGCAGATCGTTGGCGGGAGCGGCGATCGGTCGCCATGAACCGGCCGGGGGGGCCTTGCCGCCGCCCTTCGGGATGGCGGGGGGCTCAGACGCCATCCGTCGATCCTCCGGCAGGCTCCCGCCTTCCGTCGATCACGGGGCGGGGCCGAAATCGCTCCCGGTCGGGCGGGGATGGTCCTCTTCCGATCCATGACCGCCCATCGTGTCGTGGCGCGATCGCAGCGACTCCCTTTCCGTTCATCCGTATCCTGGCCGCGAGAAGGGCCGATACCCCGTGATGAGTTTTCGATGCATAGTCCGTACCGTCCCGCTGCCCCCACGGCTATGACGGCCGCCGCTTTCTACGGCACTTTTCGCCCGAGCCGCAATCGATCGGCGTCCGGCGGCGGGAATGACCCGGTGAAGGTCGCCCGCAAGGCGTCGTCCACGTCGGCGAGGGTGACCGGGACCCCTTCCGCGGCGAGGGAGGTGACCCGGGCGCCGGCAAGGCCGCAGGCCACGATACCGCCGAAGTGGGAGAGGTCGGGATCGACGTTGATGGCGATGCCGTGATAGCTCACCCAGCGCCGCAGCCGAACGCCGATGGCGGCGATCTTGGCGTCGTTGCCGTCGGCCTGACGCACCCATACGCCGACCCGACCGGCTCGTCGCCCGGCCTCGATGCCAAGGCGTTCGAGGGCGGCAATGATCCACCCTTCCAGGGCGGCGACGAAGGCGCGGACATCTCCGCCCCGCGCCCGGACGTCGAGCATCACATAGACGACGCGCTGACCGGGGCCATGATAGGTGTAGCGGCCGCCGCGACCACTCTCGAAAACGGGAAAGCGCTGCGGCTGCAGCAGTTCTTCCGGGGCGGCGCTGGTTCCGGCGGTGTAGAGGGGCGAATGCTCCAGGAGCCAGAGCGTTTCCGGTTCCTCGCCGCGACGAATCGCCTCGATCCGGCGTTCCATCGCCTCCACCGCCTCCGGGTAGCCGACCGGCCGGTCGCTTCGCACCCAGACCACCGCGGAGGCTTCACTGCCGGGCATGATCGAGGTTAGCGGCATGGCCCGCCACCAGACTGAGGCATGATCGTCCAAAGCTACCCATCGTCCCGGCCACGGCTCCAAAGCTTGATCGGGGCCGGGCGTTTTGCTATCTCGCAGCTATGAAACGGTAAGGCATCCCGTTTCGACAAGATTTTTCGCGGTCGTGGCGGAATTGGTAGACGCGCAGCGTTGAGGGCGCTGTGGGGGAGACCCCGTGGAAGTTCGAGTCTTCTCGACCGCACCATTCTATCCCTAAGGAGAGGGCAGCGCCGGAAAGACCCGCTGCCGCCCTTTGACCTCATCCCGCTTTCCGATGTGGTTGAGCGAATGGACGCCCTGAGCTTGTTCGGCCTGGCGGCGGTGAGCGCCATGCTGTGTTTCTACGCCCTGGAGGAGCGAAGTCCCTGGTTCATCCTCGCCTTTGCCGGCTCATGCGGCCTCGGATCCCTCTATGGCTTTCTCCAGGGGGCTTGGCCGTTCGGACTGGTTGAAGCCGTGTGGGCGGCGGTTGCATGCCGCCGCTGGTGGCGTAAGCGCGGCTAGCAACCGGGATCGGGCGAAGGTATACACATCCCGAATCTCTCCCTGAAATGCGCGATGTCGCCGCCGCCGACCGCGGGCGACTGGAGCGAACGCCGGTGACTGAGTCGCCCCCCCACCGCCGTATGGACGACGAATCCGTCGTCCAGGAGACGGACATCAAGGCCGTCCAGGAAGCGCTCGAGAGTGGCGACGAAGCCGGCGTCGCCGCCCTCGTTCAGCCGCTCCATGACGCCGACGTCGCCGATCTGCTGCAGAATCTCGCTCCCGAACAACGCGCCGCGGTGGTGCGGATCATTCGTCTCGACCAGCGCCCGGATGTCCTCGCCGAGCTGGACGAGGCGGTGCGCGAAGAAGTCATCGGGCTGCTGGGCGTTGCCGAGACGGCGGCCGCGGTCGCCGGACTGGAAACCGACGATGCCGTCCACGTCCTCGAAACGCTCGACGAGACCGATCAGCGACAGGTCTTGGAGTCTATTCCGCAGCCGGAACGGCTGCTGCTGGAGCAGGCCCTCGCCTACCCCGAAGGCAGCGCCGGCCGGCTCATGCAGCGGGAGCTGGTGGCCGTTCCCTCATTCTGGACCGTTGGCGAGACCATCGACCACCTCCGCTACGTGGGCGAGCGGGCGCCGGACCGGCTCCCGGAAAATTTCCATGACGTCTACGTCGTCGACCCGCGGCATCGCCTGCTCGGAAGCATTGCCGCCGGCCGCCTCCTCTGCGCCCGCCGGTCGGTTCCCCTGGCGGAGATCATGATCACCGACCTGCGGGTCGTCTCCACCAGCACAGACCAGAAGGAGGTCGCCTTTCTGTTCCGCCAGCGCGATCTGATCGCCGCCCCGGTGGTCGATGGACGCGGTCGGCTGGTGGGGATGATCACCATCGACGACGTGGTCGACGTCATGGATGAGGTTTACGAAGACGCGATCATGCACCTGGGCGGCGTCGGCGCCGATGACCTCCACCGTCACACCCTGGCGACGGCCCGGTCCCGCTTCGCCTGGCTGGTGCTCAATCTGGTGACCGCCATCCTCGCGTCGCTCGTCATCGATCTGTTCGACGGGACGATCGAACACATGGTCGCACTGGCGGTGCTGATGCCGATTGTCGCCTCGATGGGCGGCAACGCCGGTACGCAGACGCTGACCGTTGCGGTGCGGGCGCTGGCGACGAAGGAGCTGACGCGGGCGAACGCGCTGCGGGTCGTCGTCAAGGAACTGGTGGTCGGCGTCGTCAACGGCGCGGCGTTCGCGGTCATCGCCGCAATCATTGCCTGGGGCTGGTTCGGCAATCCCCTCGTCGCCGGGGTGATCGGCGTGGCGATGGTGATCAACCTGGTGGTGGCGGCGCTCGCCGGAACGCTGGTGCCGCTGGTCCTGGAGCGCCTGGGCGTGGACCCGGCGATCGCGTCGGGCGTGTTCGTGACCACGGTCACCGACGTCGTGGGGTTTTTCGGCTTTCTCGGCCTGGCGACGCTGGTGCTGATGTAACAGGGTGCGTCCGGTAGCACCCGCACCGATTCGCCGGACCGGCGTCTGTGCGGGTGCTTCTCGGACCGGAAAGCTAGTGGCTCGGCGAGGGCGTCGACGAGGTCGCAGGCGGCGGGGCCGGGGTGGCCGCCGGTGGCGTTGCAGCCGGCTGCTGCTCGAGGAGCGCGGCCTGGCTCCACCCTTGGCTCTGCATGCAGGAGTCAAAGCCGCGATTGTTGGGGTTGCCCGGCTGATACGCGCTCCCCATCCCGGCGACGGACGTGTTGGGCATGTTCAGGGTCACCGTTCCCGCCCCTCGCTGTTCCCAACTGGCGCTCATGTTGCCGAAGTTCTGCATCTGGACCGTGGATCGGCAAAAGCTGTGGGCGGCGGCGAAATTGCCGGGCTCACCCGGACCGGTCCACCGATAGCCGAAGGTGTCGCTATCGCTACCGCTACCCTGTTCACCTTGCACCGATGAACACGCCGCAGCCGAGGCCATTAGCGCAGTGAAAACAAAAACGCGCGCCATCGCGCGGCACCCGAATGAAGACATGATGAACGGCATCCGCATCCCCTTATCGACCGGAAGCGCATATTCGCGCTGTCCACGCGATTACGCAAGCGGCCGAGGTGCGCGTGGCTTTCGGGAATTGGACATCTCCCCCGGTGGCGGTACCATGCAAAGGCCGATGATGGGACGGAGGAGAAGATGCCCACCTGTCTGATCACGGGGGGAAGCCGCGGAATCGGGCTGGAATTCGCCCGCCAATATGCCGCCGACGGATGGTCCGTCATCGCTACCTGTCGTCACCCGGAGACGGCGGATGCGTTGTCGGGCCTGTCCGGCAACGTCCAGGTCCACGCCCTGGATGTGGCCGACTTTGCCCGCATGGAACAGTTGGCCCGGCGACTTGAGGATGTCGCGATCGATATCCTCATCAACAACGCCGGAATCTATGGTCCACGGGTGGTGCCGTACGATTTCGTCGATTACGGCGCCTGGGCGGAGGCTTTACGCACCAACACCATGGCGCCGCTCAAAATGAGCGCCGTGTTTTCCCGGCACGTGGCCAAAAGCGGGCAGCGGCTGATCGTGTCGCTGAGTTCGGTCATGGGTTCGGTGGGCGACAACACCGCGGGGGGCTCGTACATCTATCGCTCCTCGAAAGCGGCCCTGAACGCGGTGATGAAGAGCCTTTCGATCGATCTGCGCAGCAAAGAAATCACCGTCGCCCTGGTTCATCCCGGATGGGTTCGCACCGACATGGGCGGCTCCGGGGCCTCCCTCGACGCTGACGAATCGGTCGCGTCCATGCGGCAGCTGTTCCAGCGCCTGACCCTCCGGGACAGCGGACGGTTCTTTGCCTACGACGGCAGTGAGGTGCCCTGGTAAGGATGTGGCGTGGCCACCGCGTGCCCCCAGGACGGCCTGGGACGGGCACGCGGTGGCCGCCGCGGCTCAGGCGGCGACGGGGGCCTGCATCTTCTCGATCATCTCAGCCATGGCGACGACGCGCTTGGCGCTTTCCACGTGCAGGTTCTCGATCAGCTTGCCGTCGACCACGCACACGCCTTCACCGCGCGCCGCGGCGGCGCCGTGGGCATCGATGATCTTGCGCGACCAGACCACGTCCTCCGGCTTCGGCGTGAATACGCCGTTGCAGGCAGCCACCTGCTTCGGGTGGATCAGCGTCTTGCCGTCGAACCCCATCTCGGCACCCTGGCGGCAGGCGTACTCGAACCCGGCTTCGTCGTTCAGATCGAGATAAACCCCATCGAGGATGGCGATCCCGTATGCGCGGGCGGCGAGCAGGCACAGGCCGAGGGAGGTGATGAACGGCAGGCGCTCGCGGGTGTGGGCGCAGTCCAGTTCCTTGGCGAGGTCGGAAGTGCCCATGACGAGGCAGGCGACCCGCGGGCTTGCGCCGGTGATCCGCTCGGATTCGAGCACGCTGCGAGGCGTCTCCATCATCGCCCAGATCGCCATCTCCGGCGGCGCGCCGTTGGCGACCATGATCGCTTCCAGATGGCGAATGGCGTCGGCGCTCTCCACCTTCGGCAGGAGGATGGCGTGGCAGCCCGACTGGGCGGCGGCGGCGATGTCTTCGTAGCCCCACCTGGTCGACAACGAATTGACCCGGATGATCAGCTCGCGCATGCCATAACCGCCGCCCTTGACGGCGTCGCAAACCTGACGGCGGGCAGTTTCCTTGGCGTCGGGAGCGGTGGCGTCCTCTAGGTCGAGGATCAGGCCGTCGGCGGCAACGGTTTTGGCTTTGTCGAGGGCGCGAACGTTTGAGCCCGGCATATAGAGGACGCTACGGCGGGGACGGGCGGATTTGGACATGGTCTCGGACCCCCTCTCTCGGATGGTTGGTTTCGCTCTTGCAAAATAACTACTCTCGGCGCGGGGTCGGTGGCAAGCTGGCGCTCCCGCCGTTTGGTCCAGTCGGCCGTCGGCGCCGCCTGGGGTTTGTCCGCAAGCGTGGCCATTTTGAGCGTGCAGTCGTCGGTCGCGTACGGTTGCGTCGGCAACGCCGCCGCTGTCTTCGCGTTGCGCCGGAGCGGGCATGAGGTGTGGCCGGTCGATACCGTCCGCTTCTCCAATCACCCGGGCCACGGCCACTTCCGTGGTCGGCGGGTGGGCGCGGAGGAAATCGCCGACCTCATCTTGGGCCTGGCCGATCTCGGCGTGCTGGCACGGACCGAGGCCGTGCTTTCGGGCTATCTCGGCGCCGTCGCCATCGGGCCGGTTGTGCTCGACGCCGTCGCCCGCGTGCGCGCCGGCAACCCCCGTGCGGTTTTTTTCTGCGACCCGGTGTTGGGGGACCGCGACTGCGGTCTCTACGGCGCCGGTGACCTGGTTCGCTTCTTCCGCGACGAGGCGCTGCCGGCGGCGGACATCGTTTCGCCCAATCACTTCGAGCTGGAGGTTCTGGCGGGCCGCACCCTGCCGACGGTGGACACGGTGCTTGCCGCCGTCGATGATCTCGCCGCCCGCGGCCCGCAAACGGTCTTGGTGACCTCGGTTGTCGATGGGGCAGGGTATCCCGGCCGCATCGCCACCATCGCCCGCGACCGCAGCGGCACGTGGCAGGTGATCACCCCGATGCTGCCCCATCCCGGCCGCGGCGCCGGCGACCTGCTGGCGGCGCTTTTTCTCGGCCGCCGGCTGGACGGCCGTCCGACGGCGGACGCGTTGAGCCTCGCCGTGTCATCGGTCTTCGCCGTGATCGAGGCAACCGCTGCTGCCGGTGCCGACGAGCTGTTGCTCGTCGCGAGCCAGCAGGCCCTCGTCGATCCGCCGATGGCTTTTGCCGCCGAGCGGATCCGCTAGACCAACCGACACGGGGGTTGTCTCAGCCGCAGTCGCTGCGGCGGACGAAAGCGGTGGCGAGCGCCGCTACCGGATCGGTTCCGGCATCGGCGCCCCCGTCATGGTCAGTTACAAACGCCGGGTGTGTTGATCCAGGCGTTCATCGTCGAGATCATCGCGGTGTCGGCCACGAAGGTCCCAAGCGGCGGCATGCTGAAGGCGTCGCGCAATTTCATCCGGATCGGGATCAGCGAGCGGGACGGATCTCCCGGATAGAGCCTGACCGCGCCCGGCGGCTGCAGTTCACCCCCCGGACTCACGTTGCACACACGCATGTCGTCGATCGAGGTGGTGTAGCGAAAGTCCATGTTGACCCGGGTTTCACCGTCGGGCCGGTGGCAGAACGAGCAGTTGGCGTGGAGATAGGAGCGGGCGCGCTCGGTCGCGCTCCCGCTGGTACGGGTGGCCAGGGCCCCGATCTGGGCCAGCGGCGGAACCGCTCCGCCAAACATCCCGATCTTCCGCCATGTCTCGATCTGATTGGCGGTTTCTCCCGAGGGGTAGGTGTAATTCCGGTTGAGCTGAAGCAGTTCCAGGCCGAGGCTGGATCCGGCGGCGGTGGTATGGCACTCCAGGCACTGCTCGCGCGACGGAAACATCCAGGTCACCGTCGCATTGTTGGACGGGCGGTGCAGCGTCACCACCTTGCGCCCCGGCAAGAGGGTGGCGTCGGCATCGGGGCCGGTGCCGTTCCATTCGTAGGTGTAGCCGCGCCAGCCGCCTCCCGTTCCGGGGTGGTTCATGAACAGGCGGGTTTCGACGATCCTGCTTTCGAGCAGGAAGGTTTTGAGCAGGACGGTCTGCGGCGGCAGAGTGAAATCGCCGTCGCTGCGGATGGAGATCGTCGCTCCGTTCGGCAGCGCGATGCCGCGGCGCTTGCTCATCGCGTCCGACCACAGCGGCATGTTGACGTCGTAGGGAATGACCCCGGTGGCGAACCGGCGATGATCGCTGTTCGCCATGCAGCCGGTGGCGGTCAACTGGCTGGCCACGTCCGCGGCGACCTCATCCGTTCCCGCGGACGAGCCTGCCGTCGGAACCAGTCTCCAGACATTTCCCGCCTCTGCGGTCGCGTCGTTGGCGAGGATTTCGCCCGATCGCAGGCGCAGAAAGCCGGTCACGCGGCCGGACGGAACCTGACCGAGGGTGGTGCGGGTGCTGTAATCGGGCGGATTCAGGCCGAAAATGATCGGCGTGTAGGCGGCGCCGAAGATGTAGTGGTTTTTCAGGTTCGGCATCGCGGTACCGCGATAGACCTCGCCGCCGATAACCGCCGAGCCGACTTCGTGGCCGAAGTCGTGCACGGGCGGGATGACCCCCACCGGCGAACAGGGCCCTTTCATGCACCTGGTGCCTTCGTACATCGGCCACCCATAATCGCCGCCCGGCTTCGAAAGATTCATCCGGTTGACTTCCTCGCGGGTGGCGAGGCCGACATCGCCCAACCAGAGATCGTTGCCGTCGATGGTGAACCGCCATGGGTTGCGCAGGCCGAGGGCGAAGAGCTGAACCTGCGGCGGAGTGGTGCGCACGTTGATCTTCAGGATCTTGCCGAAGCGGCTGTTGGGCAACGGCGCTTGATCTTCGTTGACGTTGCCGTCGCCGGAACCCAGGTAGAGAAAGCCGTCGGAGCCGAACTGGACCTGGCCAAAGTGATGAAACTTGCCGGGCTGTTGGAGCGTCAGCAACACCCGTTCGCTCGACGGATTGAATGTAACGCCGTCGGTGGAGGTGAATCGGGAGAGCGCCGACTGTACCGGTCCTCCCGGCACTCGGCGGTTATAGGCGACGTAGAGCTCGCCGCCGGCGCTGGTGAAGCCCGGACGGAAAGCGAAGCTGGTTATGCCCCATTGTTCGGAGTCGGGCCTTACGGTTGCGGCCATGCGGTATCGGATGTCGAGGGCGGCCCGGTTTCCCGTCGCGGTGCCGCCGTCGAGCCTGAAGGTACGGATTAGCCCCGCTCGCTCCGATACGTAAAAGCGACTGGCGTCGTTGGGGTGCTGACGGACCTGCGTTGCGCCACTGAATTGCAGCGGCGGGAACGCATTGACGGCGGTCACCGGGGCCGATCCGCCGGTGAGCGGTCCGGCCAGGCAGGTGGTGTTGGAGGGCCGCTGATCGAGAGCGGGGGCGGCGTCGGCGGCCTGGGCGGTGACCGTTGCCAAGGCGAGGCCCATCACGATGGCGCAGTTGAGCCAAAGAAGAGGCATGTGCGAGGAAAGCTCAGCGCTGCGGGTTTTTCCCCATATGGGGATAGAAAATAAATAGGTTTGCATAGACTTCTCCGCCACTCACACAAGTGCTCCCGGATCAGTCACGGTATTTCCTCTAATCCGCAACCTCTTGCGACCCATTCGCCTGTATAACATCCGTCGTCACAGCCCCAAAGAGGGAACCGACTCTTCCAACGATATTGCTAATTATGCGCGAATCGATACCAACCTCCGCGCCTAAGTCTATCTGGCCGGCGACGATCGTTGCTCATTGCGGGGAAAATGGACCGGAAACAACCCACGCGCGTCCCATCGTCGACCACGGGCAAAGTCGCGGTGGCGCGATCCGGGTGCGCGATCGGAAAAGCGCCGGTGCCGGACCGATCCGGCACCGGCCAGCGGTTCAGTTACAGACGCCGGGTGTGTTGATCCAGGCGTTCATCGTCGTGATCATGGTGGTGTCGGCCACGAATGTCCCGAGCGGGGGCATGCTGGACGCGTTGCGCAATTTCATCCGGATCGGGATCAGCGAGTGGGACGGATCCCCCGGGTAGAGCCTGAGCACGCCCGGTAGCCGCAAATTGCCCGACGGCGTGATGTTACAGACATGCATGCCACTGGCCGAGGTGGTGTAGCGGAAGTCCATGTTGAGGCGGGTTCCCCCGTCGGGCCGGTGGCAGAACGAGCAGTTGGCGTGGAGATAGGAGCGGGCGCGCTCGGTTGTGCTCCCGCTGGTACGGGTGGCCAGGGCCCCGATCTGGGCCAGCGGCGGAACCGCTCCGCTAAACATTCCGATATTCCGCCACGTCTCGATCTGATTGGCGGTTCCTCCCGAAGGGTAGGTGTAATTGCGGTTGAGCTGAAGCAGTTCCAGGCCGAGGCTGGTTCCGGCGGCGGTGGTATGGCACTGCAGGCACTGATCGCGCGACGGAAACATCCAGGTCACCGTCGCGTTGTTGGACGGCCGGTGCAGCGTCACCACTTTTGCCTCGGTGAGCAGGGTGGCGTCGGCGTCGGCGCCGGTACCGTTCCATTCGTAGGTGTAGCCGCGCCAGCCGCCTCCCGATCCGGGGTGGTTCATGAACAGGCGGGTCTCGACCACTTGGTTGTCGAGCAGGAAGGTCTTGAGCAGGACCGTCTGCGGCGGCAGGGTGAAATCACCGTTGGTGTGGACCGCAATCTTCTGTCCGTCGGCCAGCGCGACGCCCCGGCGCTTGGTCATCGCATCCGACCACAGCGGCATGTTGACGTCGTAAGGAATGACCCCGGCGGCGAAGAGGCGATGGTCGCCGCTCGCCATGCAGCCGGTAGCGGTCAACTGGCTGGCCACGTCCGCGGCAACCGCATCTTTCGCCGCGGATGAGGCTTGAACGAGGCGCCAGACAGTTCCCGCCGCTGAGGTCGCGTCGTTGGCGAGGATTTCGCCCGATCGCTCGCGCATGAAGCCGGTCACGCGGCCGGATGGAACCTGACCGAGGGTGGTGCGGGTGGTGTAATCGGGCGGATTCAGGGCGAAAATGATCGGCGTGTAGGCGGCGCCGAAGATATAGGACTCCGTCAGGTTCGGCATCGCGGTGCCGCGATAGATCGCACCGCCGATGACGGCCTGGCCGACGTCGTGGCTGAAGGCGTGTACGGGCGGAATGACCCCGGTCGGCGAGCACGGTCCCGTCAGGCACACGTCGCCTTCGTACATGGGCCAACCATAATCGCCGCCCGGCTGCGAAAGCTTCATGCGGTCGATTTCCTCGCGGGTGGCGAGGCCGACATCACCCACCCATAGATCGGTGCCGTCGATGGTGAACCGCCATGGGTTGCGCAGGCCGAGGGCAAACGGCTGGACCTGAGGCGGTGTCGTATCGACGTTTATTTTCAGGATCTTGCCGAAGCGGCTGTCTGGCACGCGCGCCTGGTCGCGGTTGACGTTGCCGTCACCGGAACCGAGGTAGAGGAAGCCGTCGGAACCGAACTGGACCTGCCCCCAGTGGTGAAACTTGCCGGGCTGGTCGACCGACAGAATTTGTCGTTCGCTTGATGCGTCGATTGTAATGCCGTCGGTGGAGGTGAAGCGGGAGACAGACGACTGAAACGGTCCTCCCGGTACGCGGTGATTGTAGACGACGTAGACCTCGCCGCCGGCGTTGGTGAAGCCCGGACGGAAGACAAAGCTGGTAATGCCCCACTGCTCGGAGTCGGACGAGCTGGTGGCGGCCAAACGGTCGCGGATATCGAGGGCAATCTGGTTGTTCGTCGCCGTGCCGCCGCCGACGGTGAAGGTGCGGATGACCCCCGCTCGTTCGGCGACGTAATAGCGACTGTCATCGATGGGATGCTGACGCACCTGCATCGCGGCATTGAATTGCAGCGGCGGGAACGCGTTGACGCCGGTTACCGCGCCTGATCCGCCGGTAAGCGGTCCAGCCAGGCAGGTGGTGTTGGAGGGCCGCTGATCGAGAGCGGGGGCAGCGGCGGCAGCCCGGGCGGTGTTCGCCAGCGGCAAGAAAACCGACAATGCGACGGTCAATGCGGCCGTGCAGCCCAACCATAGGGAATGTATTGAACAGACGCGGGGAAAATGCTTGGCACCACCACGCCAGGTATTGCCCCATATGGGGCCAGTATAAGAACGCGCTTGCATAAACTCCTCCCCGCGGCTTTACCACTTATGCAAGTGCTTGCCGCCCTCGTGACCTCTAATTGGCGAAGAAGTCACCGTATTTATGAGATTTTTCCACCCATCCCACCCCAGTAGGCCCTTTATGTACCATCTTTAACGAAACACCCAAAGTGGGAATCCAGTATTTAATTATTTTTAATAATAGTACTATCTATGCGCGAAACGGGGAACCTTCGCATAGATGCCTGTGGTCGTAATAGGGGTTTATTTCTCCACTCTCTATGGAAAATGGACACGAAAAAACCCGCGCGCGCCTAAATCATCGCCCGCGGGTGGGGGTTTCGCTTTCCTGAAGTTGGGCAGTAATGGAGTCAGATCGTGAAGAACTTACCCCCGAGCGGCGACTTCAGCGCGCCTCCCAGGCCTGGACCTCGCTTTCGGAAAGGACTCCGTCGTGATTGGTGTCGGCGGCGTCGAAGTCGGCCATTCGGACGACCAGGAACTCACGCAGCGTGACCTTGCCATCCTTGTTGGCATCGGCGCGGTCGAACAACCCGCGTTCGGCGACGACGACTTCTTGGACTTCGAGGACCCCGTCCTTGTTGGTGTCGGCGAGATAGAAGACGTCGAGCATCCGCTTTTCGTATTCGCCGCGGTCGATCCGGCCGTCATGGTTGGTATCGACGGCGGAGAAATCGGTGGTCGTCTGGGCATGGGCGACGGGCGTGCCCACCGCCACCGCCACCGACAACGCCCATACGCCCGGCACCATTGCCGCGGTAACCACCGCCGTCCGAGCGGCGCGGCGGAGTCCTGCCATTCTTTCGAACATCCTCGCTCTCCCTCTCCCTTACCGCCGCCTGAGGCGGTCTCATTCGTCGATCCACCTTAGCTGACGATCTGCCAGGAGCCGTCGGGTTGCCGGCAGGCGGTTCCGTAACCCTTTTGCTGTTTACCCTCGATCGTCACCGTTTGCTCGAACTCGCGGCAGTATTGGCCGGAAGACTGCTGGAAGGTGCGTGTGGGCGTGACCGTGCCGGTATGGCCGGTGTCGGGGTTGGTCCATGTCTCCGTGGTCCCGGAGGGCGTCGTCTCCAGCGTTCGTTGAGTGGTCGCGGCAGCGGTCCGCTTGTCCTGGTCGTCCAGCACGCTACCGGCGGCGCCGCCGACGAGCCCGCCGAGGAGCACACCCGCAGCGATGCCGGTTCCGCCCGAGTGGGTTGCCGCACCGATGAGGCCACCGCCGGCCGCTCCGAGCGCGGCACCGATGCCGGTCTTCGGACCGAAGTCGGAGGTGCCGCCGCTTCCCGTGCAGCCACCGACGACGAGCGTCGATGCCGTCACTGCCGCGAGCAGGCCGCGCCGCGAATGGATCACAATCATCACGTTCTCCTTGTCTTGTCTCAACGCCCCCGGGAATTACCCGAGGACGGCGCATTTCGCACGCCAATCCGGCTCCTGTCACCCGGGTTGCAAGGGAAAAGAATGCCCCGGCGCGCCGCCGCGGGCACACCGCACCGTCGCGGTTAACGGGATTGCGCCCGGCCGGCAGGAGCGGCACCCTCCGCCGCCCGGGGCACACCCTGGTGCCGCCGCCACGACAAGCCGGGTTTTGTCATGCTTTCTGTCGTCCATACCACCGAGTACGACTACGTTTGGCCGGTCACCCTGCACGAGCACCGGATGATGATCCGGCCGCGCGACAGCCATGATTTGCGGCTGCTTTCGGCGGAACTGTCGACGCTGCCGGCGCCGAGGCAGATGCGATGGTACCACGATGTGTTCGGCAACTCCGTCGTCGTGGCGAGCTTCGATTCACCAACGGATCAACTGAGGATCACCAGCCGGCTCCTGCTGGAGACCTATGCCCCGGTCGTGGACCAGCCCCAGATTGCCGCCTACGCCCGGGCCTACCCGTTCAGATATACGCCGGAAGAGCAGCGCGATCTCGGCAGCCTCGACGATCGCCAGTACGCCGACCCCGACTCGCGAATGGCCGACTGGGTGCGTGACGCCTACGCCTCGATCGCGGCCGGCGGCCGGATCCAGACCCTCGATCTGCTGTGCGGGCTGAACACCCATATCAACAGGACGATCAGCTATCAGCCGCGCGACGTCGAAGGGACGCAAACGCCGAGCGAAACCCTCGCGCTGGGCTCCGGCAGCTGCCGCGATTTCGCCCTTCTGTTCATGGAAGCGGCGCGCCAACTGGGCCTTGCCGCCCGTTTCGTCACCGGTTACCTGGTCGACGCCATGGCCCTCGACCAAGGCGGGCTGACGCCCCGGGGCGGCGGTGCAACCCACGCGTGGGCCCAGGTCTATGTCCCCGGTCTCGGCTGGGTCGAATTCGACCCGACCAATCAGATCGTCGGGTCCAATCAGTTGATCAGGGTGGCGGTTACCCGTGACCCCTCCCAGGCGGTGCCCATTGCCGGCTCCTACACCGGCCCCGCCGGCGCTCTCTCGGCGATGCGGGTGAACGTTTCCGTCTCCGTCGTTGACGATCTCCGTAGCTAACGGCGGACCTCCTCCTCGTCGCCGCAGGTAAACCGCGCCAATTGCCGGCGATTCTCTTTCCATGGGTTACGGAACCATCTGGCACCCTGGGTTGTTTTTGGCGTATGGTACTTGCAAGGTCTTTAGTGATCCGGGAGAAGAACAAGGATGTTCGGGGCAAGACTTGCTGCGGTTGCGAACTTGCAAGGCGCATCTGCAGCAACTCCACAAGTAGAACAAGAATATGTTGTGGCGCGTGCGAGTGAAGAGCCGCGCCGATGGTGGCAACGGCTGTTTGCACCGGGGCCCCGCAGCAAGCCAGCGGCGGTTGCAGAAGAAGTAGAATACGAGCGTGCGGCGCCCGTCGAGCCGGATGAGCAGCGACCCCAACCGGTCCTGCGACTGGATCCGGCTCGAGGGATTATCGAGTAGCCGCTTCGTATCACCGCGTGCCGTTTTAGCTGCGAGGGTACAGCCATGTACGTTCCCCAATCCTTGCCCTTCGTCGAACCGATGTTCGCCCTTTGGCGCGGTCGAAGCGGCCGGACTTACGAATTCGCCGTGCTCAACCCGGAGGGGTTGCGGATCGCCGCGCCGGTGGTGTTCGTACTCGCCCGGCAACGGGGCGGACACACCGAGGCCCTGTTCGTCGGCCACGCCGACCACCTGGGCGGCGATGATGGTCTGCGCGCGCGGTGGATCGCCGCCCGGGAGATGGGGATGACCCATGTCCACGCCAGCTTCGACGCCCTGTGGCAGCCGGCGCGGGTGGCCCAGGTGGAAGATTTGGTCGCCGCCCTGTCGCCGCCGCTCAATGCGGCGTCGGTGGCCGATGCCCCCGTACCCGCCCCGGACGCCGAAGTAACGGTCGACGCGTCGGTCGCGCCGGCGCCCGCCCCCAGCGCCAACGGCCCCCGAAACGGGCGCCACGCCGCGACCGTCCCCAATGGGGGCATGACCCTCGCCACGGATAGGGCGGCCGCCGCGATCGATCTTCCGCCCGCCCCACCGGTCGCGGGAGGTGGCGTGATGACGGTTCCCGTCGCGCAGCGGCGGACCGTCCTGCCGGCCGACCGGCTGTGGGCCATCGTCCGCGCCGCCGGCCGGGCGCTCGAAAGGCTCGTGACGCGCGGCCGCCGGGAGGAGGATACGGCCGAGGCGGAGAAGGCCTATCCGTACGTGCCGGCCCGGGCGCCGTCATTCGCTCCCGCATCTTCCACACCCGACCTGGTGGCCTCCGCCCGCAGCGCCCCCGCCTTCCAGCCGCCGGCGCTCAGCGAGGAACCCCCGTCTCTCGCCCCCGCCGATGCCGCCTTCCCGGCCGATGCCGCAGCGCCCCGCAGGATCCAGGAGCCAGGATCAAAGGAGGCGGCGGGAGGAGAGGTGCAGCCGATGGAAGGCGCGCGCGCCAGGTTGGGGCTGCCGCTCGCCGCTCCCGTCATCCTCTTCGCCGGTCACATGGCCGAAACGTCCGGTATCGACATCCTCATCGACGCCATCATCACGGTGGCGGGGCGGAATCCGGATGCGTACTTCGTCCTTGTCGGCAGCGGTGACCGCCGGGATGCGGTGGAGGCGCGGATCGCGGCAGAACGGCTGGGTTCCCGTTGCCGCTTTCCCGGCGATCTGGATCGGAAGACCTGCCACGACTACCTCTGCGCCGCGGATTGCGTGGTGGTCCCGGCCCACGCGCAAGTCACCGACGGTTTCGCCGATGCGGCACTGGCCGCGCGCAAGCCGGTCCTGACCACGCATCAGGCGCAACTGTCGTCGGTTTCGCACGGTATCAACGGGCTCATCGCTTACGACAACGCCAATTCCCTGGTCTGGGGCCTCAGCGAACTGCTCAGCATGCGTGCCGAGCATCGCGTTCTGTTCGAGGCTGCGGCCGGTGCGGGCTGAGGCGGTGCGGGCTGAGGCGGTGCCGGCTAAGGCCGCCGGTTCGGCCGACCGCGGCCGCGGTCAGTTCCGGTAGGGATCGGGTGCTGGCTTGCCGGGGGTCGTGCCGGGTTGATCCGGTAGTTGCTCGTAAGCGTGGATGGCTGCGTCGAGTTCCGCCAGTTCCGGCGACGCCTCGGCGGAATGGCCTTGTCCGCGCAGGCGGTTGGCTCGTTCGATGGCTTCGGCGTATTCGTGGCGATCGTTGATCCGCATCGTCGGCGCTCCAGATCAGAAATTGACGTAACTCAGAAAAAACCGGGCGGGGACTGGGTGTGGCCATAGGGCCGGCCATCGCCGCAACGGTGACGCCGGCCCGTTTCATCCTTCCGCCGCACCGACGAAGCCGGCAAGGCCGGCGATCGGGACCGCCAGCCAATCGGGCCGGTTGCGGGCCTCGTAGCAGATCTCGTAAAGCGCCTTCTCGATAACGAAAAAGCGCACAAGACGATTGAATGCCAGCGGATCGGACGGGATCGACGGACAGTCGGCGACACCGGCCCGATAGCCGTCGAGCACCGCGGCGAGCGCCCGGTCCTTCCATCGTCGCACCGCGGCGGAGAGTTCCGCCTCGTCATCGGCATGCGTCTGGATCAGGGCGGCATGGCTGGCATAGTCATAGGAGCGGATGAGACCGGCCAGATCGCGCAGGGGCGAGTGCTTCTTGCGCCGCTCGGCGAGGGGACGTAGCGGCTCGCCTTCGAAGTCGAGGATGAAAAAATCATCATTGACGACGACGGTCTGGCCCAGATGAAAGTCACCCTGGTGGCGCGTTCGCAGCCCGAGGCCCGCCGCTTGCGCCGGCAGTGTCGCAAGCTCGAGCACGGCGCTCCATTCGCCCAGCAGCCGCTGCGCCGGTACGCTCGCCGCCGTGTCGGACTCGGCGGCGGCATGCAGGTGCTGATAGGCCTGGTTGGCGATTTCGCCCATCTGCTGCTTCCAGTGGCTCAGGTCGGTCTCGGTGATCGGCTCCGGATGGAACGACGGATCGTCCACCGCTAGCGCGAACGCCCGGTGCAGTTCGCCCAAGCGTTGCCCCAGATTGTGCGCAAGGACCCGATAGACGGGATGGGTCGAGTCGGCCACATCTTCGGGGCCCGCGTTAAGTGTCAGCTCGCGAAGGTGCCGCTGCAGATAATCGAGGGTGAAACTCCAGCCGTCGCCCTGGTTGCGGACGAACTCCTGGAGGATACCACACGCCCATGTCTCGCCCGACGCAGCCACCAGTTCGACCGCGCCCAATGTCTGCGGCGTATGGGTGTAATGGGCCACATCGGTGAGGAAGCGCCCGATCTCGATCTCCGGGTGGATCCCGGGCTGAATGCGCCTCAGCAGCTTGAAGACCATGAGATCGCCGCCGATCCGCAACGACGTGTTGCTCTGCTCGCCGGACATCCGTTCGATGCGAACGGCATCCAGATCCGGCGGACAGACGAACGCCGATGTGGTCGAGAACCGCAACTCGCCCCCGGCGTGGGTGGCAATGACCTTGTTTTCCGCGAACGCCGACAATATGCCGCGTGCGGTGCGCGGCGCACCCGGCGCGTCATAGACGACGCCGAGTTTCGCCCCTCGCCTGACCCGACCGAGCACGAACGGTTGCAGCAGGGTCATCGGGTCGCTGTCGCGGGTTTCCCAGCTCGATGTCAGGGGCAGCGCATAGCGCTGGGATTCGCCGGAGTCCAACTGGACATTGAGGAAGGCGACCAGGGTTTTTTCCAGGTCGTCGCCGAGGCACGCCCAGTCGGCGATATCCACCCGGACGATCCCCCGACCTTTGCCGCCGAACCAGCGCTGATTGGGAAGATAGGCGGCGACCGCTTGCCCCAGCATCTTTGCATGCACCGGGTTGAGGGCGAGCGTTTCCACGTCGGGGGCGAGGATAAAGGTCTGGAACTCCGGCAACGGTGTTCCCTCCGGCGTATACCAGTTGGGTGCCTCCGCCTCCTCGGCCAGAAGCAGCCAATAGAAACCGTAGCCGGAGAGGGTGAGAAAGTACGGCAGCATCCCGATCGGCGGCAGCAGGCTCTTGTCGATCAGCTCGACCGGTATTCGTCCATTGAACTCCGACAGGTCGAGCTGTACCGACTGCACGGTCGGCGCCAGGTTGGCCACGCACAGAATGTATTCACCCTGGTAGTGGCGGAGAAAGGCGAGAACCTTACGATTGCCGGGGCTGAGCAAAATCAGGTCGCCACGGCCGAAGGTGCGGTGACCGGCGCGCACTCTCAGCAACTGACGCATCCAGTTCAGCAGCGATGATGGCCGCCGCAGCTGCGATTCCACATTGGTCGACTGGTAGCCGTAGACCGCATCCATGAGCATCGGCAGCGCCAGTTGTTCCGGCTCCGCCCTGGAGAAGCCGCCGTTGCGGTCGGGGGACCACTGCATGGGCGTCCGCACGCCGTTGCGATCGCCGAGGAACACATTGTCTCCCATGCCGATCTCATCGCCGTAGTAGAGGATCGGTGTCCCCGGAATCGCCATCAACAGGGCGGTGAGCAGCATGATCTTGCGCCCATCGCCGTTCAAAAGCGGCGCCAGCCGGCGGCGGATGCCGAGGTTGATGCGGGCGCGCTTATCGGCGGCGTAGAACTGCCACAGGTAATCCCGCTCCCGGTCGGTCACCATCTCCAGCGTCAATTCATCGTGATTGCGCAGGAAGGTCGCCCACTGGCAATCCGCCGGGATCTCGGGGGTCTGGCGCAAGATGTCGGTGATCGGATAGCGGTCCTCGCGCGCCAACGCCATGTACATGCGCGGCATCAGCGGGAAGTGGAAACACATGTGGCATTCGTCGCCGTCACCGAAATAGGCGCGCACGTCCTCCGGCCACTGGTTGGCCTCGGCGAGCAGCATGCGATCGGGATAGTTGGCGTCGACCCAGGCGCGCAGCCGCTTCAGGATGGCGTGGGTCTCCGGTAGATTCTCGTTGTTGGTGCCCTCCCGCTCGCAGAGATAGGGCACGGCATCGAGTCGCAGCCCGTCGACCCCCATGTCGAACCAGAACTGCATGACTCGGGTCACCTCCTCGACCACCGCCGGGTTGTCGAAATTCAGATCCGGCTGGTGTGAGAAGAATCGGTGCCAATAATAAGCCCCCGCCACGGGGTCCCACGTCCAGTTCGAGGTCTCCGTATCGCAGAAGATGATGCGCGTCCCCTCGTAGCGGTTGAACGTGTCGCTCCACACGTAGAAATCGCGCTCCGCCGACCCCTCCGGGGCATGGCGGGCCCGCTGGAACCAGGGATGCTGGTCCGATGTGTGGTTGATGACCAGTTCGGTGATGACCCGCAGATTCCGCTTATGGGCCTCTTCTATAAACAATCGGCAATCATCAAGAACCCCATAGGAGGGGTTAACATCGAAATAATCAGAGATATCATAGCCATCATCGCGCAATGGGGAGGGATAAAATGGTAATAACCAAATTGCACTGACGCCCAAGCTTGAGATATAGTCAAGCTTGTCGATCACTCCCCGAAAATCGCCTATGCCGTCCGCATTGCTATCGAAGAATGACTTTAAGTGGAGCTGATAAATGACTGCATCCCTGTACCAACGAATATCATCAGATGCCACGGGGCTCTCCCTCATTGCGAAGCGGGGCGCTGGTATTCCGAACAGCGGATCGATTGCGGCGGGACGAAGATTACATTTAGGGCATCCCCTTCTCCATACCAAGGCACCTTCGCGACGCAGTCGATTGCGTGTCGATCCTGCAAAGCATACAAGATCGTGGCGGTGCGAAGTTCCGGCACGTCCCGCCGGAACCTCTTTCGGTGGCCGCCGTTGAACAGCAGATGCGCACGGAGGGACGATCCCTAGGTAACGGACCGCAGGAGGAACAGCAGCATGGGCATTCTTTCATGGATCGTCTTCGGCCTGATTGCCGGAATGATCGCCAAGTTTCTGATGCCGGGTCGTGATCCCGGCGGCTTCATCGTCACCATTCTTCTCGGCATCGCCGGCGCGGTGGTCGGCGGCTTCATCGGCACGTCGCTGGGCTTCGGTGCCGTCGACGGCTTCAATTTCGGCAGCTTCATCATCGCCATTCTCGGGGCCATCGTGCTGCTGATCCTGTATCGTGTGGTGATCGGGCGCCGAACCTCCGCCTGATGGGGCCGCGACCCGACTGGAAGGGCCGGCAGGCGTAGGGCCTGCCGGCCCTTTGTCCTTGCGGGAGATCTCGATGAACCTGCGTGCTCTTGCTCTCGTGCTTGCCGGAGGAAAGGGAACCCGTCTCGCTCCCTTGACCAGCGAACGCGCCAAACCGGCGGTATCCTTTGCCGGCAAGTATCGTATCGTCGACTTCGTCCTCAGCAACCTGGTGAATAGCGGGATCTACTCCATCTACGTCCTCGTCCAGTTCAAGAGCCAGTCACTGCTCCTGCACCTGAAAGACGGCTGGCAGTTCGCCAATGTTCTCGGCAGCCAATTCATTATTCCGGTTCCCGCCCAGATGCGGGTGGCGGGGGAGACCTGGTATCGGGGAACGGCGGATGCGATCTATCAGAATCTCAACCTGATCGAGCAGTCGAAGCCGGACGTGGTGGTGGTATTCGGGGCCGATCACGTCTATCGCATGAACATCGGCGAGATGATCGAAGCGCACCGGCAGACGATGGCCGACATCACCGTCGCCACCACGCCGGTGCCCCGCCGTCATGCCACCGAGTTCGGGGCGGTGGAGTGCATGGCCGACGGCCGGATTGTCCGCTTCATCGAAAAGGATCCGGATGCGCCGGGTCGGCCCGACCAGCCGGACACGATTCTGGCGTCCATGGGCAATTATGTGTTCTCGCCCGAAGCGCTGATGCGCATCGTCAAGGCCGACGCGGCCGATCCGCGGAGTTCCCATGACTTCGGCAAGGACGTCCTGCCGTCGCGGGTCGAGACCGACCGCATTTTCGCCTATGATTTCGAGACCAACCGGATCCCCGGCGAGTCTCCGCACGCCACCAACTACTGGCGGGACGTCGGCACCATCGATGCCTACTTCGAGGCGAACATGGAAGCACGGGCGCCGGCTTCCCCCCTCAATCTCTACAACCCCCGCTGGCCGCTGCGCACGGCGAGCTACCCGGACCCCCCGGCCAGTTTCGCCGCCGACTGCGACGGCCGCCCCGGCTACGCCCACCGGTCGCTCGTCGGGGCCGGCTGCGTGATCACCGGGGCGGTGTCCGACTCCATCCTCGGCCGCCGGGTTCACGTGCACGCCAACGCGGTGGTCGAGGAAAGCATCATCCTCGATAACTGCCAGATCGGGCCGGACGCCCGTATCCGCCGGACGATCATCGACAAGAATGCCCAGGTGGCCGCCGGCGAGAAGATCGGCGTCGATGCCGAGTCCGACCGCCAGAAGTACCATGTCAGCCCCGGAGGCATCGTCGTCGTACCGGGCAAGCGGTCGCCGGTCGATCTCTCGATGATCGGGGTCTGACGGGCGGCCGAAGGGTCCGACGGGGACCTGAGCAGCGGGGGGCGAATTCTCCGGGCGGCCGGCGAATCCCCTTCGGCTAACCCATCAGAAGTCGAGAGAGGTGGAGCGACAGCCAGACCGCAAAGGGGGTGAGAAGGACGACGATGAGGATCAGCAGGGCCAGGAGGCGCTTTCCCTCCCGCTGCTGGGTTTCCACGTCTCCCGTCCACAGGTGCGAATCGACGGCCGGCGGGGTAAAAACGGCCGCCTCGGTGTCTGCGGCTTCCCTTGGCGCCGTTCCGGGAGACGCATCGGCCCGGGCCGCCGTCGCCGCTACCGCCCTTGGCCGGACTGCGGGGATCTTCGCCATCGTGTCTTGCGCGGATGTGACCATCTCAGGGGCTCCCACTGCGGGACGCGGAGGCGGGGGCGGGAAGATCCCGCCGTCGCACCTTAAAGATGAGGATGATGGTCGAGAGAATCAGGCTGGCGGTATTGAAGACGATGATCGGGACACTGCCGATCATCACCCCGTACAGGATCCACAAGGAGAATGCGGTCACCGTAATGAGATACATCCGCTTGGAGATCGCGGCCGTATCACCCTCCCTCCAGGCCTTCAAGACCTGCGGCACGAAGCTCGAGGTGGAGCAGATGCCGGCGACGGTGCCGACCCACTCCGCCAGGGGCGCCATCGTCAACAGGCTATCCGATGACAAGGACACCCCCCGCTCCTGTGCAGATGCCAGGCGAGGTTACAGCGTATCCTCGATGGCCTGAGCGTTGTCCAGATGACCTCGAAGGGTTGGCAGCGTCTTGGCGGCAAACTGCTTTAGCTGGGTGTTATCTCCGTCCTCGCTGTAGTCCTCGAATAGGTCGACGGCATCATCGTGATCTTCGATCATCTCTTGCATATAGGCACGGTCGAAGTCCGCTCCCTTAAGGTTCTTCAGCTTTTCGTACACGTCCTTCGCCTTGTCGTCCGGCTTCGTGGATAGGGGGATTTTGTCGGCGATCACTATTTTCTTCAGCTCATCGTTGGCAGCGGTGTGATCCTTGATCATCATCTCCGCGAATGCCTTTACCTGCGCGTTCTGTGAATTGGTCAGCGCCAAGCGGGCAAGCGACATGTCCGCCATGCCGCTATCCATCGCCTTCTGCACGAACTGCTCGGCGTCCGCCTGCATCATGTCGCCCAGGATCGGAACGTTCGTCATCGGCCGATCCGCATCGGCCGCCAGGGCAGGGGCAGCGTTCACCGCAAGCAAGCCGGCGACAATGACCCATCGCATCTCGTGCCTACCTTTCTGTCCCGCCGTCATCGGATGTTCGTGCGGCCGGCGGCGGGGCCAAAGGGAACGGCCGGTCTCCGGGCGGGCAAGTCTCCGGGCGGGCGCATCAGCCCCGCTGCTTGTGCCTTGGGGCCCCGGCGGTGGAGCCGGTCATTGCCGGCGGATCGCTCGCCGGAAAGGACTCCTCGCTGGCCTCATCGATCATGTCCTCCTGTTGCTCGTCCGTCGGCGGCTCCTCCGCAGCAGGCTTCTTCTCGTTAACCGGATCATCTCCCGTCGGGTTGGCCATTTGTCACCTCGCCTTTTCGCATCGTTGTCCCGGGAAAACGCCTGCGCGCGGCAGGGGTTCCCGCCCCGACCGGCCCGTGGGCGCAGTGACCGGCGCACGGCGTTCATGGGTCTCCGGCCAGCGATAGGGACGGACCAGAAAGAAAAAACGACTCATCGCCCCGGGTCGGGGTTATGGTTCAAGATGCGCGAGGCTGGGCACGCACGCCGGGCCTTGTCCCTGCGCCGCCGGTTCGTTCGCGAGCAGGTTTGTCCTCTCGCTTCAGGGCGGCCGGGATGGACGGGTTGCGGCCGCGCCGCATCCATGAAGTCGGTCCGATCCGTCTTCATTCACTGTCATTGGCCGAGGTCGGCCGGCTGAGCTTTCTGGCTCCAGCGTCCGGACCTTCGGTCGTCAGCAACATCGCAATGGAGGCACCGGAACATGCCCCGCAAGCCGAATTACCGATTTGAACGGGCCGAACGCGACCGCGCCAAGGCGGCGAAAAAAGCGGAACGTCTGAAGGCAAGAAAGGAGCGCGCGAATGCCGGCGACGAGGAGGAGACGACGGTTGTCGATGAAGACGGGGAGGTAGGAGACGGAGGCGGTGAGGCGGACGCGCGAACCCATCCCGACGACTGAAACCAGGGTGTGAGCATATGACCGCCGACCTCAACATCGTCACCTGCCTGGTGGCCTTGCTGGCGATCATGAATCCCATCGGCAACATCCCGTTGTTCCTGGTGATGACCGAGGGCGACGACGCCGCCCAGCGCCGGCGGACGGCGCTGGTGACGTCGTTGGCGGTGATGATCACGCTGATGGTCGTTGCCCTGGCCGGCGCCGACATCCTGGAGGCGCTGGGGATCACCGTCGATGACCTGCGCATTGCCGGCGGGCTGGTGATCCTGCTCATCGGGATGAGCATGCTGCACTCCGAGACCAGCGCCATCCATAACTCGGCTGCCGAGACGGAGGAGGGGAGGCGCAAGGAGAGCCCGGCGATCGTGCCGCTGGCGATCCCCCTCACCGCCGGACCGGGCGCCATGGCGACCGTCATCGTCTACGCGAAAGACGCCCGGCAGTTGCTGGACTACGCCTCGCTCGCCGCCGCCATCGCCGCGGCGTCGTTCGCCACCTATTTCGCTTTCCGCGCCAGCGCCGTGGTGAAGCGCGCCTTTGGCGTCTCCGGGATGAACATCATGGTCCGGATCATGGGGCTGCTCCTCGCCTCGATCGCTGTCGGCATGATCGCGACCGGCCTCAAAGGCATATTCCCCGGGCTTTCCCGCTGATCCGGCGGGCGGCCCGAGCGGACGACCTGAGCGGACGGCCTGAGCGGCGAGGACACGGTCGGTTCGGGGTGACTAATCGTCGATCGCGGCAGGATCGCGATCCCAGGGGAAGTCGATCCAAACGTCCTGGCCGACCTCGCGCAGAAAGGTGTCGACGAAGGGGCGGCCGGCGGGTTTGACGTACAAGGCGGCGTAGTGGGCGGCCGGCAGCAGGCTCCGCGCCGTCTCCGCGGTTGCCCCGGAATCGGCCACGTCATCGATGAGCAGCCAGCCGGCGCCGGTGCCGATGGTGGACGGGGGCGCCTTCAGGACTTCGATCGGTCCCCGCGTCTGGCCGATATAGCTGGCGATGCAGACGGTCTCGACCACCCGGAGATCGAGGACGCGGGCGATGATGGCGGCCGGCACCAGGCCACCGCGACTGATGGCGACGATCCCCTGCCATGGCGCCAGTCGCGCCAGACGCCGGGCGAGATCGGTCGCCTCCCGATGCATCTCGTGCCAGGAGGACGAGTGAATTCGCGCTGCGGCGCGCAGGCCCTTCATCCCATGTTTGTCCCGCGAAGACCGATCCCGATCGCCTCTCCCTGACGACGGCAGCGTCCGACCGACGGAGCCTGCTGATGGCGGGAGCGACGGCGGATGGTAGACGAAGCCCAAGGCAGCGACAAGCGCCCCCAGGGAACGCCGCCTGGGGAACGCGCCTCGGGCGCAGCAGGCGGGGGCAGGTGAGCGCGGGGCGGAACGCAAGGTGGCCCCCCGGGGCGCTGGCCCCTCCACACGACACTCAATCACCAACGTTCCGTCGCCGGACAAGCCGCTCACCATAAGGGGATCGCTCGTTCACGGCTTGCCGCCGCGCCACGCTTTCCCGTGCGGGAGATCAGTGCCACAACGTCGCCCTTCCACCCAGCAGTAGAATTTTACGCCATTTCGGATCATAGTCCGCGAGAGATCACACTCGGATGATTCATATGCCTGCTCCAGCCGTACACGCTGCGACAATATGGCGAATTGTACGTCCGCAGCTAATAATTGCGACGTGCACATCCTTATTATTGGAAATTGGTCTCATCGGTTGCGCACCCTTATCTGCTCAAGAATCTCACCAACCCCATATGAATCAAGGAACTTACGTCACTCCTCACCCACTCAGCGAAAATGATGTTAGTGCCGCGTTTCGCGCAGATAAAGCGAAGGATTATGCGGTTGCGTTGCCAATTTTTGAAAGAATAGCCGACGCCAGTACACCTCCTGCTGATTTGTCACCGGATCTTGCAGAGAAATTTCTCAAGAATGTTGCGTGGGCAGAGTTGCATATCGGTCTATACTACGAGAACGGTCTTGGAGTACCTCAGGACTACCATAATGCCGCATTGTGGTATCAGCACGCTTCACAAGTCCCTGTTCCCAGGTCATTGGACGTCGCGAATGCAAAGGTGAAGTTGGGCCTATTTAACTATTATGGCCTGGGCATACCGCGCAATATTGATAATGCCCGCACGCTTGTTGCTGATGGCGAATATAGCCTAGTTGGTACAACAAATTATGCGTACCTCATAGACCACGGGCTTATGCCAACGTCTGCTGACGAAGGATTACATTTGGGAAATCACCTCAATGAAATGGTTGCTTCTGATAGAAAGCTACATAATTACACGCCTGTACCTGTAACCAACGATGCTCATGAAAGCTATACTGCCCTCCTAGAACAGGTAGTATCCGAAGACGCTGCCGGATGGGGATTTAACAAATATGATGTAGGCAGTATGCATGGCACAAGAGTGCTGTCACTTTATAGGAATAAGGGTGATGGAAGCGTTAAGGTAAGCGGCATGTACACGTATAATGGAGGTGCCAAAGGCTCTGTGGTAGCCAAAGTGATTGATGGAAAAGTCATATGTTTAGAATATGCTGACACTAACGACTGCAGGCCGCCAAATGATCCGGAAGAAGTTCGCCGCGAGAAAGCCAAGCTTGCGGCTGAGATTACTACCCATCAAGCGGCGGAGCAGGCAGCATGGAATCGCATGACCAGGGGGCAAAAGGCAGACCACTGCAAAGTACGCTGCCAATCGGAGGCAAGTGCGTGCCAATCGGAAAATTACGACATGGATGTATGGTTCCCTGACTCGTCATGGATCCAGTCTTCTAAAAGCAACTGTGGCGATGTTGCTGTAAACTGTATGCAAAATTGCATGGCTGGAAATTGAACATAATTTTGTGTAGAGGATGTGCAGTGACGGATCGCCTGACGGTTGCCGCCCCGACACGGCGCGTGTAACCCGCCAGGAGGCCCTCGCCCTCGCCGTGGCGGCCCCCCGCCGGCGGCAAGCTTGATTCCTGAATGGTCTGTGGCGACACCACGCACGGGGATGCCAATCCCGCGCAGGGGGCGTCGCCATCGCTTGCAGCGCGTTCTTGGGGTGGCAACACGATGAGACATTGGATATAAGGAGGCCGACGCCCGTCTTTCAACGGAGATGGTGGCGGGTGGTTATTACGCGGATGGTGGGGCTCAAATCGATGACAACCGCCCCCGCGAACAGCGATGAGTCATTGAAAGCGCCCGTAGCTCAATGGATAGAGCATCTGACTACGGATCAGAAGGTTAGGGGTTCGAGTCCTCTCGGGCGCGCCAATTGAATCAAGGGGTTAGCTGGACAGACGCTCTTAGACCATCGCAGCTAGCCGATTCTAGGGCACTTATAGGGCACAATCTCGACGGTCGGTTATCGACGTCGCGCGGCGCGAGAAAGGCAACCAAAAGGTAAACGGATTGCGCCGCCGCGCACTCTACAGCGACGCTGATCTCGATCGGATCATCGCAGCGGCCAGCGGCCTGCCGGCGGGTGAAATCGAGCCTGGTGATCCGTCGCCGCGCAATCGGCGGGCTGGGCGAGCGTTGACAGCTATAGGGCTGACCGATGACGGACATCGCCCGGCACATGGAGGCGGTCGCCCGTCGGCTGCTGGGCGAGCCGAACCCCACGCTGTCGTCGGCGAGTCAGTGGCGCTACGGCACGCACGGCTCGCTGGCAGTGGAGGTTGGCGGCGAAAACCGAGGCACGAGGCGGCGGCTGAAAGCCGGGTGGTGACGGGAGAGCCGCATGACCAGACAACCACGGAGCCGGCCAATGGTCGCCGGCATGAGCAAATCCCTCCCTGCCCGCGGCCGAAGACGTCAAAAGAGCGATGTTAGCTAAGTACACATATTTCAGGTTTGAGAGACTACGCTAACGGGAAAAAACCGCCTAGGCCTCAACTGCCCGCACAGACCGTTTTTGAGGCGATGACCGCAAAGCAGCGCGCAAATCTTCGGCAAGTAACGGAGGAATGCCGCGCATGGGCTGCCGGGTTGTTACATCTGCTTAATACAGTGGATGGCAACAATACGTGACTAAAGCTTCAGGAGCGGGTTCGCAGCCTAACCGTTTTTACGTCAGCCGGCCGGCGGTGCCAAACCGGCCACTGACTGGGCGCCAGTGGAAGGACCATCGCCGCGGCCGCAGGCGTCCGAAATAGCAGCTGCCGACTCCGCAATCGAGGCACGAGCCGACGCATCAGGGTGGCAATTGCCTGAGCCTAGCCGAATTTGGGACGGTGGAGGGATCGTCAGCGCACTTGATCCGCCATCCTTCAATCCTTGAACGATCACTCGATTATTATCCTTTGTGTGAAATAGGATCGCCGCCGATGCCGCGCCGCAAGTCGCTTACACCTGAGGAGACGGACGCGCCTCGCCTAATGCGCTGGCGGGCGGGTGGTCGGTGCCCGGCCGCCTGTCGCCCCCGGGCGGCCGTTTCGGAATCGACAGGCGGCGCACGATTTCATCGCGACAAAACTGGCCGATCCGGCATTTCGTGCCCGCGTCGATTTCTACCGGCAAATGATCGAGAAAGACGAGGCTGACCTGCGCAGCATCTCGCAGCAGGTAAGTTGCCTGAACCGCGACTGGCTGCTGGCGCGCCTGCGCCGCATCCACGCGGTGGCGATGGGCGATGAACCGGTCGGCGTCAACGCCGCCGGCGAAGGGGACGAAAACGGTAATGACCGATCCAACCGCGCTCGAAAGACTGGCCCGGACTTGTGATCTAATCGCCACGGAAAACGCCAGGGTCCGAGCGGAGTTTGATCTTCTGTGCGCCGCGATGCGGGATATCCACACCAAGATGCGGTTAGTCGAGAAGGGCATGACCACCCTGCGCGGGCACCGGAAGGAGATCGAGGACAGGATTGCCGCCATCGAGGCACGGCTGTGATGCTCGTCGGTTATGCCCGAGTATCAACCGAGGATCAGAACCTCGATCTGCAGCGCCGCGCTTGAAGACGCCGGCTGCGAAGAAATCTTCGAGGACCACGGCATCTCCGGCATCGCCCGCCGCCGGCCGCAGCTGGACCGGGCGCTTGCCCGCCGATGGGTCCCATCCTACCTCCCCGGACCGCGCATGCCGCGGTTGAATCGGGCCGCGCTGGGTAGCTTGGCATCCCCTTGGTTGGGCTCCGTCTACGGTGAACGGCGGTAGACGCGCACGGCCGATGCCGAATGTGAACTCCTTTACAGCAAAAGCCCTCGAATGGGCTAACGTGCCTGCGATCGTGGAACTGCACCGTCGAACACCAAGATCATGCAGGGGTTGCCGGACCAAGCCTGGGGGAAGCTGCGGCGGGTAGATGGCGCGGACACCACGCCAGCGTGGCACCCGCTCGTTGATCACTGCGCCGATGTGGCGGCGACTTTGGAGGCGCTGCTCTCGCGGTCGCTGATGGGCGGCCGGCTGTTCGCGCTTGCCGGCCTGGATCCTGATGACGAGCGTCTGATCCAGCGGCTCGGCGCCATCGCCTTCCTGCACGACATCGGCAAGGCCAACCGCGGGTTTCAGAACAAGCGACTGCTGCCGCCGGGTGCACGGGCCGCGCGCGGCATCGACGTCGCCGGCCATGTGGGTGAACTCTACCCGCTGCTCTTCGACGAGAACGAGGAGACGCTGCGCCGACGGCTGGCGGAAGCCCTGTCCCTGGAAGATATGGGCGGCTGGGTGGCAGGCGATGCGCTGCTGCCGTTGTTGGTGGCCGCCGTTTCCCACCACGGCACGCCATGGAACTGTAACGATCCCTTCCGCTGCGCGCACCTGTGGGAACGGGGGGCCGACGGCTATGATCCGTTCGACGCTCTGGCCGAGATCGGGCAGCGTCTCAAACCGTGGTTTCCGGTGGCGGCCAGCCGGGCGGGGTTCCTTTGCCCGATTCCGCGCCATTCCAGCATGCGTTTGCCGGCATCGTCATGCTGGCGGACTGGCTCGGCTCCCACACCGCCTTCTTTCCATTCAGTGGGGTGGGCGACGGTGACCGGATGGCGTTCGCGCGGGCCAGGGCGGTGGAGGCGGTGGCGACGGTCGGCTTGGCCGTCCATGTGCCGCGCGCGCGGCTGCGGGCTCAATCCCCATCGTTCCAGCGCGTCTTTTCATTCCCGCCGCATCCGCTGCAGGAAACCGCCGGGTTGCACATGGAAAGCCGCCTCGTCGTTCTCGAAGCCGAGACCGGATCCGGCAAGACCGAGGCGGCGCTCTGGCGGTTCAAGCAACTGTTCGAGGCGGGAGAGGTGGATGGTCTCTACTTCGCGCTGCCGACAAGGATCGCGGCGACACAGATTCACGACCGCGTGAAACGTGCCGTCGCCGGGATGTGGCCGGACGCGGGGAGCGCGCCGGGCGTCCTTCTCGCGGTTCCCGGCTACGTCAAGATCGACGAGGCGGAGGCAACAAAAATCCTCCCCGGCTTCGAAGTGCTGTGGACCGACAAACCGGACGAGGCGGAGGCGCACAAGCGCTGGGCGGGAGAAAATCCGAAGCGCTTCCTCGCCGCAACGATTGCCGTCGGCACCATCGACCAGGCGCTCCTTTCCAACCTCCAGGTGCGCCACGCCCACCTGCGCTCGGCGACACTGCTGCGCCATCTCCTCGTCGTCGATGAGGTGCACGCCTCCGATCCCTACATGACCGCGCTGCTGCAATCGGTCCTCGCGGTGCACCTTGCCGCCGGCGGCCACGCGCTCTTGATGTCGGCCACCCTCGGCAGCGCTGCCCGCTCGGCCTATCTCTGCGGCCGGCGGGCCGCCGGCCCGGAACTGGCGGAGGCGATCGCCGTCCCGTATCCGTGTTTGAGCCGCGCAAAGAGGGGCGGGGAAAATCACATCGTTTTCGCCGGCAACGGCCGGGAGAAGCGCGTCGCTATTCGTTTGTCGCCCCTCATCGACGACGGTCCGGCCATCGCCCGGGAAGCGCTGGCAGCGGCGCGCGCGGGAGCGAAGGTTCTCGTCGTCCGTAACACCGTCGGCACCGCAATCGCCGTCCAGCAGGCGCTGGAGGCGATCCTCGCCGAGGAGGGTAATCGGCCTGGCGACCAGGGGCTATTGTTCCGGTGCGAGGGCGTCCCGACCCTGCACCACGGCCGCTTCGCCCGCGAGGACCGCAAGCTCCTGGACGCGGCGGTGGAAGCGCGGCTCGGCCGCCAGCGGCCGCCGGGCGGGGCCATCGTCATCGGCACCCAGACCCTGGAGCAGAGCCTCGACATCGATGCCGACCTCCTGGTCACCGACCTCTGCCCGACCGACGTGCTCTTACAGCGGATCGGCCGGCTGCACCGCCACGAACGCTCCGATCGGCCGCCCGGCTTCGGGCAGGCGGAGTGCGTGGTGGCGACCCCGGAAGACCGCGATCTGGCGCCGCTTCTGCGGCGCGGTCGCCATGGGCTCGGCAGCAGCGTCTATCCCGATCTCCGCGTCATCGAAGTCACCTGGCGACTGCTCGAAGAGCGGCCCGAGCTGACCATCCCGGCGATGAACCGCGATCTGGTCGAGCGGGCGACGCATCCGGACGCGCTCGCGACAATTGAGGCAAACCTCGGCAAGCCGTGGGGCGAGCACGGACAAAAAATCACCGAGATCAGCATCGCCCAACGCGCTAGGGCTGTCCTGCACAGTATCGACCGGGATGAGCCCTTCGACAAGTGCACCTTCCCTGACGCTCTCGACGAGGTAGTGAGAACCCGCCTCGGCACCGATGACCGGCTGGTGGAATGGGAGGCTGCCGTCAGCGCGCCGCCCGAGGGACCGTTCGGCAACCCGGTGCGGGCGATCACCATTCCGGCTCACCTATGCAAGGGCATCGCCGCCGACGCACAGCCAGGCGCCCCCGAACAGGGACCAGCCGCCTTCACTTTCACCTTCGGGAACAAGGTGTTTCGCTACGGCCGGCACGGGCTGATGGTCGGCAAGGAGGGAGAAGAATGCTGAATCTTTTGACCGAACCGCTAATTCGCGTTCGAACCGGAGAAGGCGACAGAAGGGTTTGTTCGCTGCCCGAAGTTTTCAGTCTCCTCGTCCGCGACGCAGTAGCGGAGTTCCCGGCGCTGCGGCCGCACCAGCGCCATCCCTGGCATGCCTTCCTCGTCCAAGTCGCGGCTCTCGCCCTGCACCGGGCGGGTGAAACCGAACCGCCGGAAGAGGAGCAGGATTGGGCGGCGCTGCTGCGCGGGCTGACGCCCGAGTGGCCGGAGGACGAGCCTTGGTCGCTGGTCGCGCCGCCCGATCGGCCGGCCTTCATGCAAGCGCCCATCGCCGACGGCGACCTCTCGGTATTCAAGCCCGACCTCATCGAAGCGCCCGATGCCCTCGACATGCTGGTCACGTCGAAGAACCACGACCTCAAAAGCGAGGTCATGGTCGGCGCACACCCCGACGACTGGTTGTTTGCCCTCGTCTCCTTGCAGACGATGGAAGGCTTCATGGGGCAGGGGAATTACGGAATTTCGCGGATGAACGGAGGCTTCGCCAGCCGCCCCGCCGTCGGTGTCCTTCCGCCCGGGGCGAGCGGCGCCCGTTTCCTTCGTGACCTTCGCGTCTTCCTGCGTGCCCGGGACAAGATTCTGGAGACGACCGACCTAAGAGGTGAGGGCGGCATCGGGCTCGTTTGGCTCCAGCCGTGGGCCGGCGAGCAGCAGATTGCATTCCGCGATCTCGACCCGTTCTACATCGAGATCTGTCGCCGCGTTCGGCTCCAGGACGACGGGGACGGGCTCCGGGCGATTGGCGCCACGAGTAAGAAGGCCCGCATCGATGCCGCTGCACTGAAGGGCAATACCGGCGATCCCTGGACCCCAATCGAGCGGAAAGAGGCCAAGGCTCTCTCCATCACCGGCGAGGGGTTTTCCTACCGGCGCATGACCGAACTGATGCTGGGCGAGACCTATCAGCGCCCGTTCCTACAGGAGCTCCAGCGAGATGACGCCGACGAAGGTCTGGCGATCATCGCCTCATCCGTCGCCCGTGGCCAAGGCAAGACCGAGGGCTACCACGAGCGCATCGTGCCCATCAGCAATACCGTCACAAAGTTATTGCGTCGCCAGTCCACCGATCGGCTCGCAGCGCAGGCGAAAGAGCGTGTCGATGAGGCGGGAACGATGCGGGGCAAGGTTCTACGCCCGGCCCTGTTCGCGCTGTTGCAACAGGGACCGGAGGACATCGCCTACGGCAAGAAGACCACCGGTCCCCAGGCGGAACAATGGCTCCAGCGTTTCGAGCGGGCGGTAGATGCGGAGTTCTTCCCCGATCTGTGGCGCGAGGCGGAGGCGGAGACGGAGGAGGAGAGGAAGCGCATCCGCCGCAAATGGTGGGAGAAGCTCGCCAAAGCCGCAAAAGAGCTGCTCGACGATGCCGCCCGCTCCACGCCGCAATCGGCGATGCGCCGCTACCGCGCCCAGGTCCGCGCCCGTGATCTGTTTTCTCGATTGCTCTACAGCCCCAAAAATTTTTCCGACCTGAAACGAGAGGAAACCCATGACACCGCCGATTGACAATTTCCCGAAGCGGGACGGGGACGGTCGCTGGGACGATGCCGACATCTCCGGCCTCGCCCAGGTTCTTGGCGGCGAGGGCTTCCCCCGCGGCGACCTCGCGGCCTTGCGACGGCTCGATCCCGACCATGCGAGTGCTCCCGCCTTCTGGCGGTTGTTGATGAGAATCCCCGAGGAGCGGCGCCGAGGCCGCGATGCGGAAGCGCGTTGGGCGCTGATTCTGCACGGCATGGCGCTGATGGTGCCGCACCATCACGGTGCCAATGTCCCCGTTGGCCGCGCCTTGTTCCGGGCGGACTACTCCGAACAACGGCTCGGCCGGCTGCTGGACGCCCGTGGCGCTCAGTTCCGCGCGTTGGTGCCGCGCCTATGCCGCCAGCTCGCCCACAAGGCTCAGCCCTTCGACTGGCGGGAACTCGGCCGCCTCATCCTCGCGTCCGAGTCCGACCGTGACGAGGAGCGGGCGGAGACCATCCGCGTCAACATCGCCCGCGCCTATTACCGTGCCGAAGCCGCTGCCATGACCGACAAACCGGCCGCCTAACTCACCTACAGGGGGGATCCCATGACCACGCCACGCTTCCTGCAAATCCACACACTGCAATCCTACCCGGCGGTGCTCCTCAACCGCGACGATTCCGGCCTTGCCAAGCGGCTGCCGTTCGGCGGCGCGACCCGGACCCGCGTCTCCTCCCAGTGCCTGAAGCGCCACTGGCGCACCGCCGAGGATGATTTCGCCTTTTCGCACATCGATGGTATCGAATTCGGAAAACGCTCGCGGTTAGTTTTCTTACGCGCAATTCTGGGTTATCTGGTTGAAAAGGAAGGTCATGATGAAAAGCGAACGCGCGAAATCGTAACTGCCTTGAAAGATCGGGTCTTCCCTAAAAGCGATGAAGAAGCCAATAAATATGCAAAAGAAAATGATAAGAAAGATCCTCTGGAGACTGAGCAAGCATTCCTGCTTGGAGAGCCGGAGATTGGTTACTTGCGTCAACTTGTTGTCCGGGTGCTGACGGGAGATCAGCAATTATGGGATGCGCTGAATCAAAAGCCAAAGAAAGGAAAACGTACTGAATTCCAGAAAGATCTCGAAGATAATCTCAAGGCCTTGGGCCAAAGTTCAAAGCTCCCGGCAGGCCTGGAGTCGGCCTTGTTCGGCCGCATGGTCACCTCGGACCTCATCGCCAACACCGAAGCGGCGATCTACGTCGCCCACGCCTTCACCGTCCACACCGAGGAAAGCGAAAGTGATTACTTTACCGTCGTCGATGACCTGAAGGATCGCGCCAGCGGTGACGATGCCGGCAGCGCCGGCATCTTCGACATGGAGCTGACCTCCGGCCTGTTCTACGGCTACGTTGTCGTCGACGTCCCGGGTCTGGTCTCCAATCTTGAAGGTTGCCGGTCCGAAGACTGGCTCGCCGGCTCGACCGACCGGACCCTGGCGGGGAAGGTCGTCGAGCACTTGTGCCACCTGATCGCCAAGGTCTCGCCCGGCGCCAAGTTGGGGGCGACCGCACCCTTCGGCTGGTCCCGGCTGAGCCTGATCGAGGCCGGCTCGCGTCAGCCGCGCTCGCTCGCCAACGCCTTCCGCAAGCCGGTCCCGGCAAAGGACGGCATGGAGGACGAAGCGCGTAAGCGTTTGGCCGGCGAGATCGAGAAACTCGATGCCGCCTACGGCAACGGCGAGGTTCGCCGCTTCACCAGTGTCGATGATGCGGCCATCCCCTGCGGCCAGCGGCTGCCCTTCGACGAGCTTGCCCGCTGGGCCGCTGCCGTCGTCCGCGACGGGCAGGCATAAGCCGATGCCCGAGCATCTCGTTTTGCGGCTGGAGGCGCCGTTGATGTCGTTCGGCGGCGAGACGATCGACAACTTCGGCGTCGTCCGTGACTTTCCCGCTGCCTCGATGCTGACCGGGCTGATCGCAAACGCCCTCGGCTGGCGACGGACCGATACCGACAAGCTCGACCGGCTGCAGGACCGCCTCGTCTTCGCCGTTCGCCTCGACCGGCCCGGTACTCGCTTCACCGAATATCAAACGGCCCGACTTCTTGCCGAAGATCAAGGGTGGACAACGCGCGGCCGACCGGAGGGTCGCAACAAAGAAAGCTCTTCCTTTAAAGTGGATGTAGGCCAATACCGCAAAACCGGAGAGAAGGTGCGCTCGCAGACGCACGAGCGTTATCGCGATTACGATGCCGATGCCCTCGTCACGGTCGTCCTGCGGCTCGATCCTGCCGCCGCCGATCCCGACCTCGATGCCGTCGCCGATGCCCTCGATGCTCCGGCGCGGCCGCTCTTCATCGGTCGCAAGGCTTGCCTGCCGGCCAGTCGTCTCGTCGCCGGCCGGATCGCCGGCGCCACGGTCGAGGACGCGCTGCGCTCGCTCCCCCTTCTCGCCGACCACCCGTCCGCGGGCAAAAGCCCACGAGCATTCTGGCCGCGGGCGGAAGGTGCGCCTGTGTCCTCCACCCATGCGCGCGAGTTTACCGTCACCGATCGGCGCAACTGGCGCTCCGGCGTCCACGGTGGCTCACGCCTGATCGTCGAGGGCGAGGTTGTTCCGCCCCCGGCCGATAAGTGTGGTCAGCCATGAGCACCCCCCTTTGCATGCTCAAGCTGGTCCCGGATATGCGCCGGTTCGTAGCCTGGGCGCACCAGCACCGCCTGGTTGAACGCGGCGGCGATCTGAGCTATGCCATCCATGCCGCGCTGACGAATGCGTTCGGCGAGCACGCGCCCAAACCCTTCCGCCTTTACGAGCAAACAGGCGGAGGAGGAGAGTTCGCCCCTTCCTCCGTCCTCTACGGCTATACCGCCGCCGAGGCACCGGCTCTTCTCGATCACGCGCGGACCTTCGCCGATCCAGAGGTCGCCCAGGCCTTCAACCTCGATCGACTGGCGGTGAAGGCAATGCCGGACGCCTGGGAACCCACGCGCCGCCTCGGCTTCGAGGTACGGGTGCGGCCGGTCCTTCGCCGCGATCACCCGGGAGACCGGGAAAAGGCGCGTGAAAGAGATGTCTTCCAGGTTGCCTGGGAAGACGCGGCTTCCTCCGGGGACATCGTCGATCCGCCGCACCGCGAGAGTATCTACCGCGCGTGGCTCGATGGGCACGTCACACGATCGAGAGGCGCCCGCCTGGTCTCCGACAGCGTTCGCCTGGTGGCATTCCAGCGCCTTCGCGTCGCCCGCCGGGGGCGGGAGGCGAGGGACGGCCATCGCCGGCTCGTCAGTTGTGAAGGACCGGACGCCATCCTCGCCGGCGTCCTCGAGGTTGCCGATGGACCGGCGTTCACTTCACTGCTGCGGCGAGGCATTGGCCGTCATCGCGCCTTCGGCTTCGGCATGCTGCTACTCCGGCCCGCCGCGTCGAGATCCCGATGCTGAAGGGCCGGCTCGGCCTCGAAACCGCGCGCATCCCCCACGGCGACCGACACGGTCTCCTGTGGCTCGATCGCGGCGTCCTGTCCGTGGAGGACGGTTGTCTCCGCTTCGTCTGCGCCGGCGGCGGCATCCTGGCGGGCGGGGACTATCAGGTGCCGCACCAGGCCGTCTCCATGATCCTTCTAGGGCCCGGCAGTTCCGTCACCCACGATGCGCTGCGTCTGCTCGCCCGCCACGGCACCGCGCTCGCCGCCGTTGGCGGTGAGGGCGTGCGGAGCTATACGGCGCCGCCGCTCATGCCGGACCAATCGGAGTTGGCCCGTCGCCAGGTGCGGTGCTGGTCCGATGCCGACGGTGCGCGCATTGCCATCGCTCGCAAAATGTACGCGTGGCGTCTGGGCGAGGTCCTTCCCCATCGCGACATCACGGTCCTGCGCGGGATCGAAGGGGCACGGATGAAGGAGACCTACCGCCTCACCGCCCAACGGTTCGGCATCCAATGGCACGGCCGCCGTTATGATCGCACCGATCCCACAGGCGACGACCTTGCCAATCAGGCGATCAATCACGCCGCTACCGCGGTGGAAGCGGCCGCCACCATTGCCGTCACCGCGACGGCGACCGTACCGCAACTCGGGTTCATCCACGAAGATTCCGGCCTGTCCTTCGTTCTCGATATCGCCGATCTCTTCCGCGATAAGGTGACCCTGCCGATCGCCTTCCAGGCCGCGGCGCGGGCAATAAAGGAACCGTACCAGACCGTAGATCGTTTGGTCCGCCGGATCGCCGGCGACCGGTTCCGCCGCGAGCAGGTGATCCCGGCGATGATCGACCGCATCAAGGAATTGTTCGATGCAGCGCCAAGCCCCTCGTCGCAGGACCGGAAGGACTCCTGAATGCCGATGACGGTCATTGTCACCCGGGATGTGGCGCAACGCTTCCGCGGTTTTCTCTCGTCGGTCATGTTGGAGATCGCTCCCGGCGTCTACACGTCCCCGACCATGACCCGGGGGGTTCGCGAACGCGTCTGGAAGGTTCTGGGTGACTGGTTCCGCGAACTGGGAGGGGGCGGAATTGTCATGACCTATCGCGACCTCGACTCCCCCGGCCGCCAGGCGGTGCTTAACCTCGGCGATCCGCCCCGAAACCTCGTCGAGGCGGACGGCCTTCTGCTCGTTAAGCGAGAAAGTCCGAGCAACTAACTATCGCCCCTGTTCTTTGATTCGTGAATAGTCTACGGTACTTAAGCCCGAGAGGCTCCCCCGCCCACGCGGGGATAGACCTTCGATAGGAATACCGATCGCCTCCGCTCGTGCGGCTCCCCCGCCCACGCGGGGATAGACCGGAGGGAGCATCGGCCGCGGTTGCCGGGGCGACGGCTCCCCCGTCCACGCGGGGATAGACCGCTACCACCCGTAGTAGGAAAGCCCCATACAACGGCTCCCCCGCCCACGCGGGGATAGACCCCAGGCGAACGCGATGAATATCGCCCAGCTCGAGGCTCCCCCGCCCACGCGGGGATAGACCTTGGGTGAAACGCGGCCTCGTGAATCCGTCCGTGGCTCCCCCCCCACGCGGGGATAGACCCCCGGTCATTAGCGGCAGCCAGGCGACGGCCTCGGCTCCCCCGCCCACGCGGGGATAGACCGGAGGTCATCACCGGTTGCCACGGACGTACCCTGGCTCCCCCGCCCACGCGGGGATAGACCCCGATGGGCCGGGAACGTCGTCTGCGAAATGGCGGCTCCCCCGCCCACGCGGGGATAGACCCATGTAGCCGTCGCCGGTCAAGGTGTTGCCGAGGGCTCCCCCGCCCACGCGGGGATAGACCCTTGGATAGGGGTTATTGCGCGGGGGTTCTTCCGGCTCCCCCGCCACGCGGGGATAGACCGCATCCCGCAAATAAGCATGCGCAACTCCGAGAGGCTCCCCCGCCCACGCGGGGATAGACCCACGAGGGCGATGACGTGGCGCCGTCAGCGTATGGCTCCCCCGCCCACGCGGGGATAGACCGGAGGCTGACAGGGTCGGGGGCATAGAGCTCTTGGCTCCCCCGCCCACGCGGGGATAGACCCTTTCGACAGCCACCGCCATACCGCTCTGCGTGGGCTCCCCCGCCCACGCGGGGATAGACCTGCGGCGCCGCCGCGGAAGCTATCTGGGTCTCCGGCTCCCCCGCCCACGCGGGGATAGATCCTTGGGTATTTAGCCGTTGATGCTGCGCAACTGGCGCAACGCCGTCGAGGGGCGTGCGGGGGCGTCGAGGCGCCCCGACACGCAAGCGACGCCCCCGCAGACTGGCGGTCCCGGTGACCAGTCCGCCGAGATCGCCCGCCTTCGCCGGGAGGTCGAACAGTTGCGCATGAACGAGATATTCTAGAAAAAACTGTGGCCATCTTCTCGGAACCGCCGAAATGAGGTTCCGGTTCATCGAAGATCATCGCGATGCTTGGCCGGTACGCGTGCTGTGTGATGCCCTGGGGGCCCCGGCCAGCGGCTACTATGCGTGGCGGGGTCGACCGGAAAGTGCCAAAGCGGCGGCGAACCGGGTGCTCCTCGGCGACATCCTGCGGATCCACGCGCAGCACCGGGGCCGTTATGGAGCGCCACGCATCCATGCCGCCTTACGGGCCCAAGTCGCCCGGTGGGTCGCAGCCGCATCGAGCGGCTGATGCGGCGCCACGGCGTCCGTGCGCCGTCGCTTCCGCGCCGTCACCACCGACAGCAACCACAGCCTGCCGATCGCCGACAATGATCCTCGATCAGAGCTTCGTCGCCACCCGGCCGAACCAGGTCTGGCTGGCGGACATCACCTACATTGCGACCGACGAGGGTTGGCTGTACCTGGCTACCGTTCTCGACTTGTTCACGCGCAAGCTGGTGGGCTGGGCGATGCGCGATCACTTGCGGCAGGAACTGACGATCGCGGCGCTGACCATGGCCATCCAACGACAGCACCCGGCCCTGGGACTGATCCACCACTCCCCCTCGGCTACCTCACCTCCGAACAGGCAGAGCTTCGGGCCGCATAACCCGGTGTCCACTTTTTCGGGGGAAGATCAGGCGTCACTCACCCTAACCCTTCACGCACAGCACCTGGCGGAGCGTGTGGACGACCTCGACGAGGTCGGCCTGGGCGGCGATCACTGCATCGATGTCCTTGTAGGCCATCGGCGTTTCGTCGAGGACGCCGGCGTCCTTGCGGCACTCCACGCCGGCGGTGGCGCGGGCATGGTCGTCGAGGGTGAAGCGGCGCACCGCGTCGCGGCGGCTCATCGCCCGGCCGGCGCCGTGGGAGCAGGAGTGGAACGACTCGGCATTGCCCAGGCCACGGACGATGAACGACTTGGCTCCCATCGAGCCGGGGATGATGCCGAGGTCGCCCACGCCGGCGCGCACCGCCCCCTTCCTCGTCACCCACACCTTGGCACCGAAGTGCTCCTCCGCGGCCACGTAATTGTGGTGGCAGTTGACCGCCGTCTCGCCCAGAGCAAAGCCGGTGACCGTCCGCCGCAGCACAGCGAGTACGCGCTCCATCATCAGCTCACGATTGGTCAACGCGAACGCCTGCGCCCAGCCCACCGCCTGCACGTAATCCCAGAACAGCTCGCAGCCCTCGGGCAGGTAGGCGAGTTCGGGGTCGGGCAGCGGGATGAACCAGCGCTCCGCCTCCCGCTTCGCTCGTTCGATGAAGTAGGTGCCGATGCGGTTGCCGATGCCGCGGGATCCGGAGTGCAGCATCACCCACACGCGGTCGGCCTCGTCCAGGCAGACTTCGATGAAATGGTTGCCGGTGCCGAGGGTGCCGAGGTGTTCCAGCGCCGTGCCCTGGCGCAGTTTCGGATGCCTGTCGAGGACGGCGTCGAGGCCTTGGGCGAGGGTGCCGCTGCGATAGGGGCGGGTCCGCCATGTCTCGGCGATGTCGGCCGGGACATCTCCCCAGGCGCCGGCATCGCGTTGGCGCCGGCCGCCGCCGGTGCGGCCGTGCGGCACCGCCTTTTCGATCGCCGAACGCAGCGGCGCCAGCGTATCGGGCAGCCTGTCCGCCGTCAGCGAGGTTTCGACCGCCATCATCCCGCAGCCGATGTCGACCCCGACCGCCGCCGGCACGATCGCGCCACGGCACGGGATGACGCTGCCGACGGTGGCGCCCAGGCCCCAGTGCACATCCGGCATGACCGCGATGTGGTGATGGACGAACGGCAGGCGGGCGACGTTCTCCAACTGCTGGCGGGCGGCGGCATCCACCGGCACCCCCGCCGTCCACGCCTTGATCGGCACCCCGTCGCTCGGAATGATCTCGTAACTGGCCATCGAGCCCGAACCTTCATTCAAAAACGCAAAAACCCCTCCGCGGGGGACCGGGAGGGGCGGGGGTTACGCAAAACCGGTGGCGAGAACGATTACCTCACGGCGATGCCTTCACTCCGCGCCCTCCCGCGGGCGACGTCCACCCACGATAGTCGATAGCCTCGGAGACCGTGGGTCGTCGCAAATGTCGCAAATAAGGGGTGGCGCGCGAACATTGGATGAAGTCTTTGCCGAAAGTTGCTTGCCCGTGCGGCGGAGGTAGCGCCGCCGACATCTGTCAATGACCTGAACTGGGCACGGCGGTTAGGCAAAGTCGCGACCCCTCGTGCCGCTCGACCTGCACGTCCGCCCCCAGTGCCTCGGCAAGCCGTATCTCCAGTGCCTTCTGTTCCCCCTTGAACGATTCCCAGAATCCGTCAGACGGCTCTTGGTCTTCGTATGGGGACAAGTCATTAAACCGGTCGTGCCAACGAACCAGATCACGGATTAGCGTAAACGGCACGTCGAGTTCGTCGGAGCCGATCACTCCCTCCCCATCGCATCCGGCGCCGTCCTCGACCACCTCGATGCCCGAGCTTTCTCAAGCAGGAAGCAGCCGAATGCGCTTCAGCGTCCGGGTCGCCGCCCGCGCCTCCTCTCGACTGTCGGCGAGGTCCTGGAGAACACCGGAAGCCTCGATCTGATTCGGTAAGTCCCTGGGCCGTTGGCCAGTCGCATCGAACCACCTGATTGGCACGCCGACACTCTCGGCCAAGGCGGCCAACCGCAGCAGCGAGTATTCGTGTCTCGCATCTCCATCCCGCCTCGGCCCATCGGTCCAGTCGGCGACGATGTAAAGAACATCGACGCGGGCGAGGAACGAGATCCATCCCGCGCTCCTCGGCGACGGTGCTGACCCGCCCATATGTCTCCTCGTCCGAGTAGGCGATGACGATGCGGCCGAATAGTCGTCGTCGAACTCGTCGCCATCGGCAGCGTAGTGATAGATCTGGCAGCCGAGACGCCGTTCCAGCTCTTCAACCAGCGCACGCCTCCGCTCTCGCCATGCCTGCATCTTGTCGGTGGCGGGCGTCTCACCGTCGGTACAAAGCTCCCAGGCGAGGTTCCACTGCAAGCCGCAGAAGAACTCGGTCAGGGCTTCTTGAGGGGGCAATGCGGGAAGATCCCGCAAGGAACGAGGCTCTTACCCGAACGGGCCATCGATGAACTTAGGCGTCGTGGCCACCTCGGCACAGCGATCGAAGAAGTCCGCAATCTGCGTTTCTTGCGGCCCGAGAGCGCGCAGCCGGCAGGTCACGTGCGACATCGGAACGAAGAGATACGGCTCGCTATTGAAGTTCAGCAACCACGGGCGGCGTTCCGCCGGCAGCACCGACTCAGCCGCGAATACTTCGATGGCAGCCTGTCTCGCAGCGTCGGCGAAGGACCAACCCGCGGCAACCAGCGCCTCCTGGAACGCCGCGACCGGCCTGACCATCACCTCCGTCTGACCCGCCGGAGGTTGGTGCAGGACGAGTTCGGCATTAGGGCTCAGGCCACGGACGCAACCCAGCTCTTCACTTTCGAGGCTCGTCGCGGGGAGCACGGCATCGAGCTTGGCAAGGTCGATCAGGGCAATGCTCCATCAGGTCGTCGAGCGGACGGAATGGGGCGCTCGGTGGCCACTCGGTGCGATCCGACGGCAGGGCGGGACCCCTGAATTGCTGGCGGTCGTCCGGTCAGCCGTTGCTCTCGACCAAGTATCTCCTCCGTCGTCTCGCGGCGACAGTCCGCCGGATCTTCCTTGAAGATAATGCGAGCAGTAGGGCTGGCCATCCCGCGTCCGGGGTAGACCACGATGACCGGCGGGCGACCAAACGGCGCACCGGGGGGACCGGATGGCAATGATGCCCACCGGTCTCACGTCCGAAACGCGGGGCCCGTGAGGACGAGCGCCATTCCCGTTCGGAGGCAAGAAGCGAGCTTGCACGCGACGGCTTTGGGAGGGGGAGCCCGGTCCCATCCCGCCGCCAAGGCCCTGACGCCGTAGTTGGGAGCAGCGCCGAAGCGTCGTGCTTCCCCCCCCGTTCATCAAACTCCGGCGGCCCCCTTCTGCGCCGGGGTCAGAGCCAGCAAAGCATATCGCTGAAGTTGACGATCGGCTTGCCATTGGACGTGGGGAACACGTATGGGCCGGTCCGGGGCTGCCCCTTGATGATCCGCTGTGCCAGCACCGACAATGGAAAGAATGTTCCCGCTTTGCCTTGCTGCGTTGAGTGGCGAGCCGCCAGAGGGTGCCGTCCGCCGCGACCTCGTCCCGTCTCGCCAGGTTGACGATGCCGGCCTTCGCGAGGCGCGTCGCGGCAGTAGTGGCGGGCCATCGTATTGCCCGGCACCGCCCCGATCTCGATTCCGTTAGTGCGACGCTGCGCATCTTCAAACCCGACACGCCCCGCGATACCGCTTACGAGGGCAAGATCGCCGGCATCCTGTTCGACCGGCTCCGCAACACTCACCCCGCGATGCGATCAGGGAAAGGCGCGGACCGGCGGTGTTTCAATCCACGCTCCCGCGGGGGGAGCGACGTGGGCAGGCATTCAGTTCGTAGAGTCTTTGTGCTTCGCCCGACCCCGTCTTCGAGATCGACTCCGCCCGCACCGCGCTACCCGCCTCAGCGGACCGCCGCGCGCGGATAGCGGACAGAAGCATGGGGAAACCAGATCGTTTAGCTGCGGTATTCCGCGGCGGTCGAGGGCTTCGAACTTGCCTGTTTTAGGCGTATACTTTCCGTGGCCTGTCGGATACTTTAAACAGACCCTAAATACGTGCTGTTTACCTCACCTTTAGCATATGTTATTACATATTCGTTGAGCAGTGTGTCTTGAATCTCTTCGACAGCGCGGCGTAAAAATGCCCCAGATCGGCGCTGCATCGTGGGTGCGGCCCGCTCTTTTGAAGGGTCTTGCTGAACTGGTGACGGGCGCCAGGGCGGTCTGGCTAAAGGGGGTGCAACCCTTTAAACTTGCTTGTCTTGTCGCAACGGAGCGGCGCCGGCATATCCCGCCGGGGGGCGCTCGCGCAGGCAAAGGGGAACGGGCGGATGGGGTTCGAGATCATCGCACAATTCGTCGTCCTGTTGGCTGCGATCTATTTGGGAAGTCGTACCGGCGGGGTCGGACTTGGGCTGTGGGGCGGCGTCGGTGTCTTCGTCCTCACCTACGTCTTCGGCCTGCAGCCCACCAGTCCGCCGATCGACGTGATGCTGATCATCCTTGCCGTGGTCATGGCTTCGGCGGTGATGGAGGCGGCGGGCGGTATCGAATACCTGGTGGGGGTTGCCGGACGAATCATTCGCCGCAATCCGCAGCACATTACGGTGGTTGCGCCCCTCGTCTGCTACGTCTTCACTTTCGGCGCCGGCACCGGGCACATCTTTTATCCTCTGCTGCCGATCATTTTCCAGGTCGCCTATGAGAACGGCATCCGGCCGGAGCGGCCGATGGCGGTATCGACCATCGCCTCGCAGCAGGCGATCACCGCCAGCCCGGTCTCGGCGGCAACGGCGGCGATGATCAGCCTGTTCGAGCCGCTCAACTACAGCCTCCCCAACATCCTCGTCATCGCCATTCCGGCCACGATTGCGGGCGTGCTGGTGGCGGCCCTGGTGCAGACGCGGGTCGGTGTGCCGCTGGATCAGGATCCCGAATACCAACGGCGCCTCAAAGCCGGCGAAATCGAGGCGGCCGTCAAGACGGCGGCGGTGGAGGCGGTGCTCCCGCCGTCGGCCCGGTGGAGTGCCTTCATTTTCCTTGGCGGCGTGGCGCTGGTCGTGCTGAGCGGCCTGTTTCCCGACCTTCGCCCACCGTTCCACCACTCGGATGCCGATGCCATGAGCATGGCCCTGACGATCGAGATCGTCATGCTCAGCGTTGCTGCGGTGATGATGCTGCTGATGCGCGTGAAGCCGGATGCGGTGGTGAAAACGCAGACGGCGCGCGCCGGCTTGACCGCGGTGATCGGCATTTTCGGTCTCGCCTGGCTCGGCGACACCTTCATCGCCGGCAATAGCGATGTGATCATCGGCGGAATCGGCGAGCTGACGCGAGAGCATCCGTTCATTTTCGCTCTCGGCCTGTTCTTCGCCTCCGTTCTCCTTTTCAGTCAGGCGGCGACGACGCGGGCGCTGATGCCGCTGGGAATCAGTCTTGGCCTCTCGCCCGCCATATTGACCGCCTTCTGGCCGGCGGTGAACGGCTACTTTTTCCTACCGACCTACGGTTCGTTGATTGCCGCGATCAACTTCGATCGCAGCGGAACGACGCGGATCGGTCGGTATATTCTCAATCATTCCTTTATGCTGCCCGGCCTGGTTGCCACAATCACGGCAATAGCCGTCGGTTCGATCATCGCGCAGTTCATGCGCTAACAAGGAGATCAGGGATGGACGTTCCAGAACCGATAATTCAAGCGGCAGCCATGGCCGCCGACGTCGGGGCCGACGACATCCGGGCCATCCTGACGGAAGGCGAGCGGAAGATCTATCGGGCGGGAGAGTATCTGTTTCATGAATCCATGCCGCGCCGCTGGGTCGGGATCATCGAAGACGGTGAGGTCGAGTTGCTCCGCGGCCTGCATGGTTCGGCAACCGTCATCGCCGTTCTCGGCAAGGGAGCGTTGATCGGAGAAGGGGCGCTGCTTTCCGAGCTCCCGCACACGGCGAGCGCGGTGACCCGCGGCGGCGCGACGGTGTGGCAGGTTATGCGCGAGACCTGGGACAGGGTTCGCGAACGACAACCGGAGATATTCTACCGTGTGGTTGCGCGCGCCTCGCAAAGGGTGAACGAGCGCCTGCGGGCGGCGAGCGCGCATCTGGAGATGGAGGCGGGGGGAGCGGTAGCCAGTGTCACCCGCCGCGAGCACGATCTGCTCGGATGGCGCGAGGTCCCGGACGGGGCCTACTACGGGATCCAGACGCTGCGCGCCCTGGAGAATTTTCCTCTTTCGGGCATCCGCCTGGCGCAGTTCGCGCACTTCGTCAATGCGCTGGCTTATGTGAAAAAGGGCGCGGCGCTGGCCAACAGCGAGCTTGGCGTTCTCGACAACGACAAGGCCCAGGCGATCGCCTTTGCCTGCAACGAGATTCTCGCCGGCAAGCTGCACGATCAGTTCGTCGTCGATATGTTTCAGGGGGGGGCCGGCACCTCGACCAACATGAATGCCAACGAGGTCATCGCCAACCGCGCCCTCGAGTTGCTGGGGCACCGCCGCGGTGCTTACGAGCACCTGCACCCCAACGATTCGGTCAACTGCTCGCAGTCGACCAACGATGCCTACCCGACGGCGATCAAGATCGCCCTCATCTTTTCGCTGAAGGATACGCTGGGGGGGATGGAAGGCCTGAAGCAGTCCTTTGAAGCGAAGGCGAAGGAATTCGCCGACGTCATCAAGATGGGCCGCACGGAGAACCAGGACGCCGTGCCGATGACGCTCGGACAGGAGTTCTCCGCCTACGCGATCATGGTCGGCGATGCCATGCGCGCCTTGACCTATGGCGGCGAGGAACTGCACGAAATGAACATGGGCGCGACCGCCATCGGGACCGGGATCAATTCTCCCCCGGGCTATGCCGAACTGGTGACCCGCAAACTCGCCGAACTTACCGGCCTGCCCTTACACAACGCGTCCAACTTGGTCGAGGCTACGCAAGACAGCGGAGCCTTCGCCCAGATGTCGGGCAACATGAAGCGGGCAGCGGTGCAGATCTCGAAGATATGCAACGACCTGCGCTGGCTGTCTTCCGGGCCGCGCTGCGGTCTTTACGAGATCACCCTGCCGCCGATGCAGGCAGGCTCGTCGATCATGCCGGGGAAGGTAAATCCGGTTATTCCGGAGGTGGTCAATCAGATCTGCTATCAGATCATCGGCTACGATGTCTCCATTTCCATGGCGGCGGAGGCGAGCGAGCTGGAACTCAACATGGCCGAGCCGATCATGGCCTACAATCTGCTGCACGGGCTGATGCTGCTGAAGAATGCCTGCATCATTCTCGCCGCCCGCTGCATCGAGGGGATCAAGGCCAATCGCGACCGCTGTCGTGCCTACGTCGAGAACAGCATCGGGTTGGTCACCGCCCTGAACCCCGTGATCGGTTACGAAAAATCGGTCGCCATCGCCAAGCAAGCCCTCGAAAGCGGCCGCAGCGTCTACGATCTGGTCTTGGAATCGGGCGTGTTGTCGAAACAGGCGCTCGACGAAATCCTTGCGCCGGACAAGATGACAAACCCTCGCCGCATCGTTGCAACCTGACGGTCGGAGCCTTCGTTTCGTCCCCATAGCGGCGGCGGATTGTCCGTCGGCGGCCCTCCCTTTGGGCGCCCTCAAACGCCGACACGGTCATGCGCCGGCGGCACCATTGGGCCGTAGCGGTTGCCCGGTAATCGACTGGAACAGACGCTCGACGTCGGGGTAATGGCAGAGTGCACTGCCGGCGGTGAGGACCGCTGCCGTTCCCGCAGCGAGCCCGAGGCCGAACGCGTCCCGCAGCGGACGCCCATGGGCGAGGCCCAGGGTCAAGCCGGCAACGAAGCTGTCGCCGGCGCCGACGGCACTCTTCACTTTGACCTCCGGCGCAGGGAGCCGCAGGCAGCCTTCCCGTGTCGCCAGCAACGCGCCGTCGCCACCGAGGCTGACCGCCACCACCTCCGCCTTGCGGTCGAGCACCAGCTGGCGGGCGAGCGCATTCTGCTCATCGGGGACCGACACGGTCCGGCCGGCGAACGCTTCCAGCTCGGCAAGGTTCGGCTTGACGAGAAACACCCCGACCTCCAGCGCCGCGGCGAGTGCGTCCCCCGATGCGTCGAGGATGACCCGCGAGCCGCGCGTCTTCGCCTTCTCGGCGACGCGGGCGTAGAAATCGGTCGGCACCCCGACCGGCAGACTGCCGGTGGCGACGATATAGCTGGCATCGAACTCGAAAATGGCATCGAAGCAGGCCTGCCACTCGTCGTTGCCGAGGCTCGGACCGACGGGCGTCGGGCGAAACTCCTCGCCGGTGTCGGTCTCATAGATGGTCGCGCTCAGCCGGGTGTTCTGGTTGATCATCACCACCCGGGTCAGGAGGCCGAAGCGATCGAGCATCTGACGGAGGAATTCTCCGGTGGGGCCGCCGGCGGTGAACACGGCGATGCTGTGCGATCCCAGTTCCTTGATCACCCGCGACACGTTGATTCCGCCACCCCCCGGGAAGATCAGCGGCTCGGAGGCGCGCAGCTTCTTCACCGGTTCCATGCGCGCCACGTCGTAGTGCAGGTCGACGCTGGAATTCATCGTCAGGGTGATGATGGGGTTCATTTCGGCTGCTCCTCCGTGCCTTGTCCGCGGCAGCGGAGACTAAGGGTCGAGGGCGCGCCGAGGTAGGACAAAAAAGTCAGTCCTCGGGGGTCAGGGCGGCGACGAGAGCGGCGTCATCGTCGGGCCAACGATGGCTCGACCACAGGCGCCACGCCGCCCCGGTAATGGAGCGGATGCGGCGATGGAAATGCGCTTCGGCGAAGCGAAGCGCATTGTTGCGACAGTCTTCGGGGCGGATCGTACCTTCGGTCCGTTCGAAGGCGCCGACCGCCTCGCACACCGACTGGGGCGTCTGCTCCGAAAAGAGAACGCCGGTGCGCCCGGCGCCTTCGGTGCGAATGATCTCGCCCGCCCCGCCGACCCCATAGGCGATCACCGGCGTGCCGCAGGACTGCGCTTCCGCCATCAGCATGCCGAAGTCCTCCGGCGCCGCGTACACCAGGGCCCGCGCCATCTGCAGGTGCGAAACCAAATCCTGGTGGGAGAGCCGTCCGAGGAATGAGATATTGGGTGTGGCCATCCGCTTCAGCGCAGCCGCCTCCGGCCCCTCGCCGAAGACGAGAAGCTTTTTCCCCGGCATTTGGCGGAAGGCTTGAACGATCACGTCCAATGCCTTGAACGGGTTCATGAACGAACCGGTCAGGTAATGCGACTCGCGCGATCCGCCGGGGACGAACCGCTCGGTATCAATGGGCGGCGGAACGACCAAGGCACGGCGGCCATAAACCTTGCGAATGCGCCGGGCGACGAAAGCCGAATTGGCCAACAGCACATCCACGGAGTGGCTGCCCCGAACGTCCCAGGCACGCAAATAATGGAACACCAGCGCCGCCGCCAGGCGCCGAATGCCCCGACGCCAGCCGAATTTCTCGAAGTAATAAGGCTGCAGATCCCAGGCGAAGCGTAGAGGCGAATGAAAATAGCAAATATGAAGCTGATCCGGCGAAACGATTACGCCTTTGGCAACGGCATGACTGGACGAAAAAATCATATCATAATGGCGTAGATCGAATTGCTCGACTGCAAGCGGCATTAACGCGGCGTAGTACCAGTACAAACGGCGAGAAAAAGGCAGCCTCTGGATGAAAGAAGCGGATATTTTGTCAGTTTCAAGATTTTGTCTGTTTGTATCGCTCAGATATTCAACAATGGCATAAAGTTCATTGTGCGGAAGGGTGTGCAGGATATGCTCAAGAACGATTTCGGCGCCTCCATAGGTGACGAGCCAATCATGAACAACCGCAATTTTCGGCGGATACGACGCACTGGCAAAAATACTCATGGGTATAAATCGTCGGCCGTCAGCCGGCGCCGGTAAGGACAGCCGCCGGTGTTCTCAATAGTATGCTCAGGTCGAGCCTTATGGTTTTACTTGCGATGTAGCGAAGGTCATATTCACCCATCGTCGTCGTCACCTCTCTCTTGCTCTCGCGCGACACCTGCCAAAGCCCGGTGAGGCCGGGCTTGACACTCAGCCGGCGGCGACGGGTCTCAGGCTCGAACAGCTTCGCCGCGAGCGCGGGTTCGAGCGGCCGTGGCCCCACCAGCGTCATGTCACCGACGAGGACGTTCCAGAACTGGGGGAGTTCGTCGAGGCTGTACGCCCGGGCGATCCGCGCCGCAGGTCCGGCGACGCGGGGATCGTCCCTCAGGCAGAAGGTGGCTTCCCATTCCTCCCTGGCCGCGGTCTCCCGCGATAGTCGCGCCTGGAGGCGCTCCGCGGCATCGAGGTGCATGGTCCGGATCTTCCAGATGCGGAATGGCCGGCCATGCAGGCCTTCGCGCCGCTGAGTGTAAAAGGCCGGACCCGGACTGGCGCGCCTGATGGAGAGGACGACGACAAGCATGACCGGCCACACCACCGCCAGCACCAGCGCGGCGAACGTCAGGTCGATCAAGCGGGCGATGACCGGGAGGGCGAGGGGACGGCCGGGCGGTGCCTCCACCGGTCTTGGCGTCGCCCTAGGCATAGGCCCGCGACAAAACAAACGCCTCCGCCACCGCGGCGTTGATCTGGGCGCCCCGTAACTCCAGGCGACGGCGTAGACCATCCCCATCGCGGCCGGGTGCGGTTTCGGTCGTATAGAGGGCGAACGCCTCCAGCTTGCGCTTGAGGTGTCGATCCTCGACGTGGACGAAGAAATTGGGCGAAAAGGTGTCCCGATAGGCTTGATCGGTCGAGGTGGGAATCTCGTAGTGGAGGACGATGCGCTGCCGACGAAAAGGCCGGGTGGCGACTTCGATCGCCCGGGCGACCGAGCGATGGGACTGGTGCACATCGCCCGGCCAGTGGGTGAAGACGATGTCGCACCACTCCACCCAAGGCTCAACCAGCCGGTGCAGCCCCATGGTCTCCGCTTCCACGTGCTCCTCGGCGAGGGCATCGTCGGGGACAATGGCGGTGCCCCCGAGATGCGCCACCGCCTGGTAGAATTGGGTCACCAGCTGCGTCCAGTGGGCGATTCCGCGCGGATCGGACCGCTTTAGCGGCAGCAGCACCCGGACTTCCGCGCCGCGCTCGACCGCCCGGCACAAGGTGGCGCCGCAGCCGATGACCTCGTCGTCCGGGTGCGCCGCCACGCAGAGCACCCGCTTGCCCTTGAGATCGATCAAGCCCACGCCACCCCGTACGGCTGGTAAATGCCGTGATAGGCGAGGGCGGCGTCGATGGCGTGATCGTCGAGATCGGCATACCAGCGAAGGGTCGTGTCGAGCGCCTCCTCCAGGGGGGTGAAGTCGACGGTTCCGAGCACACGCTGTAGTGGCGCGATGTCCGCCTTCACCACCGTCCGATCGGACTCGCCGCGGCGCATGGGGATGTGCTGGATGTCGGCGTTGTTGCCGAAAAAGCGGTTCACCATCTCCGCGATGACGTTGACGGTGACCGCTTCGCCGGTGCCGCAGTCGAGGGCCCGGTCAACGTAGCCGGAGCGCAGGAAATCGACGGTGATGCGCACCGCATCCTTGACGTAGAGCATGTCGACCGTCTGCTCCCCGTCGCCAAAAACCTGGATCGGCAGTCCTCGTCGCGCCTGGATGGCAAAGGTCGGGACCAGCTTGCGAACCGGATAGAGCTTTTGGTGCGGCCCGTAGATGTTGAAGTAGCGAAGCGAGCTTATCTTCAGCGGGTGAAGTCGCGTGTAGAGACGACACACCTGTTCGCTCGCATGTTTCGTGATCGTGTACGTATTCAACCAGACATGGCACTTCGATGCGAAGTAAACGCGCGACACATCACACTTCAGCGCCGCATCGAGAACGTTGATGGTTCCGATTATGTTGTTTTCTATCGATGCGCGCATATCCCCGTCGAGTTCGGCCGTCCCGAGCACGGCCGCCAAGTGGTAAACCTCTTCCACTCCCTTCAGCGCGGCGATAAGGGTGTCAATGCGGGTGATGTCCGCGGGAACGTGAGTCACCCGCGGGTCGGCGCCGATGCCGTTCTTTGGCGCCGAACGATCCAGCGCCAGCACCTCGTCGCCCCGCTGGAGTAATTCGTACACGAGCTCCGTTCCGAGAAATCCCGACGCCCCGAGTACTGCGACTTTCACTGTAGTCCCCCTTTCTGTTGCTTGCCGGCATAAACCCGCGAGCTCCTTTCCGGAGGATCTTCGCGGACCGGTAACGCCTCCTCGTTCTCCCAAGTTTCAGTCGGGCAGGATTCGTTGCACGACGCCTTCGCTGATCAGTTCGGGAAAACGATAGGAGATCTCCTCGGTGCCGAAGAGAATGCTGTCCACGGCTTCCACGCCTTGCATGAAGCCATTGTCCTGGTTGGACGATTCGTACTTCCATCCGCCGAACCGGCCGCGCGAGCGGATGTTGCGGCGGCGCAGCTGCGGTTCGATTTCGTCGAGGAACCGGTCGCGATCCAAGCACGGTACCGGGTAACCATATTCCAGGAGGTGGTACCAGCGGGATACGACTTGCTGGTCTGGCGGGATGAACGAGGCGCGCAGACAGCGCTCGACCTCATCGACGAGCCGCTCCGCCGACACGGGCCTCCGCGGCGATCCGCTGATTTCGCACAGAATGGACCAATGGGGTCGGTCGGACGGCACATTGTCCGGCGAATAGTTGGAGATAACCGTCGCCCGAAAGAAGGGGATCGCCGGATCGGGCAGGTGAATCCAGTACTTGTCGCGCAGTGCCGGCGGAATGTCTCCGCGCACGCCGATGCCGACGATATGACAGCGCGAATTTTTAAGTGGGGTGACGCGACGGTGCACCGGGCACTCCTGCGGTACCGCCGAAAGCAGTTCGGGGAGCGGGATGCTGGAGATGAGGTGTCGATAGCGTACCGTCAGACCGCCGGCAAAGGTGGCGATCTGCCGATCAGGATCGATCGAGACCAGCCGTTGCGAAAGCGCGGAGCGCTCTGCCGGCAGTCGCCGAAAAGCGCGGCCCCAGAAGGCTCCCGTGCCCCCCTGTCGCGGATAGGGGAAGGTCGTGGCGCCGACCCAGCCCGGCGCATCGCAGCGGCTGACGACGTTTTCCACAAGCCGACCGATATCGACGAGCGGAACATTGGCGTATCGGGATCCGCTCTTGCGACGCGTCCAGGTGGTCGAGAGCTCGGCTGCCGGGTAGGCCCACATTTTGAAGTTATAGGGAAGGAAGAACAGTTCGCTGAGCGCGCGGCCGAAATTGGCCACGAGCCATTCGGCAAAATTCTGCACGACCTTTCCGCTGCCGTTCTTCCTCGTGCCTTCGACGAGGTCCTTCAGACACCGCGCGGCGTCGGCGGACGGCAGGTAATGAAGGTTATGCTGGATAGGAAAGGGGATGAACTTCTCGGCCATCCATATCCAGTTTTTGCGCGGAAGATGTAGAACATCGGAACCCATGAGTTCGGCGAGGACCGCGTCAAAGTACTCATAGTGCGAGTATATGACATGGCCGCCGAGGTCCCAGGTGAAGCCCGCGCCATCGGTGACCGACGCCGCCATACCCCCCGGGACGGCGCTTTTGTCCGTCAGCAGCCAGTCCAGCTGCGGGTTAATCACCTGCCGGCGGCTGAGCTCGGCCAGCCGCCACGCCGCGCCAAGCCCGGTCGGACCGGCGCCGACAATAAGGATGTCCGTGTTGATCGTGGATGCCCCCCGGCGACCCCTCGAACGATTTCAAGTAGAGAATCCCACAGCCGTTACAATCAGGCAACAAAAATATACTTGCCGTTGTCGCCGTGTTTTAGACTGTTTGCGCGTCGCGATAACGCCGCTCCCGCGGCGGTGCGCCGATAGGGAGGGAAACGCCTGGCTGGCGTGGGCGCCGCCCTTCAGGAGCTGGCCGTGCGGCGCCGTGCTTCCCGCGGCGACAATCCGGTCCATCGCCGGAAAGCGCGGGTGAAGTTTGCCGCATCGGAGTATCCCAGCTCGAGCGCCACATCCACCAGCTTGACGTCCCCATCCTGCAGCAGTCGGTGTGCCGCCTGCAGGCGCGCCTCCTCGACCAGATGGGAATAACTGCGGCGCTGCTCCGCCAGCCGTCGCTGCAATGTTCGCACACTGAGGCCGGCGGCGTCGGCGACGAGGCCGATATGGGCATTTCCGTGGCCGAGGCACGACGCGATCACCTGGCGGAGTGAGCCGACGAAGTCGCTGGCGGGTGCCAGGGCCTGGAGGGACTGCAGGGCGTCCCCATTCCGGTCAGCCCTATTGTCGACGTAACGGAGTTGATCGGCGAGGAGCGAGCGGTCGAGGGCAATGGCCCAGAATTCGCCGTGGAAACGGACGACCGTCTGCAGCAGCTCCTCGTAGCTGGCGCGATGCGCGGCCTCCGACAGGGGCAGCCAGACCGCGCACGGGTGCCACTGGCGGCCGGCAGCGCAACGGATCAGGTCGATCATCAGCATCAGGGTGAAAAGGTCGCCGTGGCGACGACCGGCGCAGTTTCCCAGCGACAGAGCGTGGCAGAAGAAGACCTTCTCGCCTTGATAATGGATCGATAGCCGTTCGGCAGAGCTGAACAGCCGGATCACCTGGGCCAGCGTCAGGATCGCCGTGAACAGCGTCATCGAGGGCGAAAGCAGCTGCCCCAGTTCTCCCAGTTGGGCAATGCGGGTCTGTTGCCCGACGATCAACCCCATGTGGGGGAGCTTCTCCACCCGCGCCGACCGGTCGATGAAGGTCAGCCCCTGACGGAGGGCAAACAAGGTGTCCTCGCGGAACAGCAACTGCGGGGACAGCCCCGACCGTTCCAGCAATCGCTCGGTGGGAGTCCCGATTCCGTCGAGAAAGCGGATAAATGGCGCCAGTGCCGCCGTCCGTGCCAGCGGGATTGCCGCGGCCGTCATGACCCCCTCCCGTTCGCTCGCCGATGACCGGTTTGCTTCCGGCTGGCCGGGCTGGCTTGCTTTGACTTTCCGCGGCCTGGCCCTCCCTGCGAGTCACGTTGGCACGAAATGACAAGCATCGACAAGGGAGGGCGGGTAAGAGTCGATCGAGCGCGGTCGTTTCATCCGACCCGGATCATCGGCCCCGATGCCGGGCACGGATCCGCAAGCCATGCATCGACTTGACGCTTCACGATCGCGAAGTGCGCGGGGCTTTTTTTTAAAGGAATGGAGATGATCTTGAAGTTCGGACGGGTTGCCCTTGTCCTCTCCGGCGTGGTGCTGGCTACCGCCTGTGCGCCGACGAAACAGATCACCGACGTGCAACCGACCGGCGGCTTTCTACCGCAGCCGGCTCTGCTGCAGTCGGGTAAGGAAGGCTTTGCCGCCCTGAGCTACTTTAATTCCAACGCCGATTGGCCCTCCTACACTAAGGTCATTCTGGAGCCCGTGACGTTGTGGGGCGGTGCCAATTCCAAGCTGGACAGCGTGCCGCCGGAGAAGCGCAAGGCTTTCGCCAATGCCCTCTACGGCGAGCTGTACAATGCCGCTTCCCAGCGATGCCAGATGGTGACCGAGCCATCCCCGGGAACGCTGAGAGTCCGCTTCGCCCTGGTCGAAGCCGAGGCCTCCAACCCCACCCTCAACACGATTTCCACCTACGTCCCCCAGGCCCGGATCCTGAGCACGATGGCCGGCTATGCCTTCAACAGCGGGGCCGGGGTGTTTACCGGCTCGGCGACGGTGGAGGGCTACGCCGCCGACGCGGAGACTGGCCAGCTCCTCTGGCAGGCGGTCGACAAAAGGGCGGGAGCCAACGCCATCGGCAGCAACACGTTCAATTCTTGGGGCGATGTTGACAATGCCTTCAAAGCGTGGGCAAAGCAGTTTGGCGAACGGATGACCAAATTGGGGGTGTGTCCATAATCTGGGATCCGATCGCAGCAGTCCACGTTCGGCACTGAGGGAGATGAGGACTATGAGGAGCAGGTTAAAATACGGTAAGGCGTCGGGGCTTGGTTTTGCGCTTTACCTCTCGCTTGCCGCCCCGTTTGCGTTGTTCACGCCGGCTGCGCCGGCCCACGCCCAGGCAGCGGGCATGTTCGGTACGGAAGATACGGACACGGTGACCACGAAGGCGACGGTGAAAGCGGTCGACATGAAGGCCCGCACCGTGACCCTGGTGGGCCCGCACGGCGACACGCAAACCCTGAAGGTCGGACCAGACGTCCAGAACTTGGCGCAGGTCAAACCGGGCGATGTGGTCGTGGCCCGCTACACGGATTCGATCGCTTACGTGGTCGCTCCGGCGGGAACGAAAACCCCCGACGACATGCTGGCGTTGGCCGGCGCACGGGCGGCTCCGGGTCAGCAGCCGGCGGGCGCCGTCGAAGCCAAATTGATCGTGACCGGGCTCGTCGTCGGGGTGAACCCCGGCGCGCATACCCTTTCACTGGTGGATCCGAAAGGCGGGGAGGTTCACACCCTGAACGTCAAGACTCCCGAGTATCAGAAGTTGCTGCCGATGGTGAAGGTGGGCGACGAGATCACCGCGGTCGTCACCGAGGCCGTCGTTGTGGCGGTTGAGCCGGCGAAGTAGCCGCTGCCGGGTGCGGAGAAGAAGACGCGATGGGTAGGAGGTGCCCCGATGGCTGGCCGCCGCCCATCGCGCTCTTCTATTATACTGCGTGCGGCGGTTCATAAGGGAGGAAAGGGTGTTCGCAGTGGGCAAGGTAAGAACTTCCGCCGTTTGCGTCGCGGTCGGCGGTTTCTTCACATTGGCGGCGATTTTCGCGCCGAGCGCCGAGGCCGGTGGCGGGGGCGGCGGTGCGTGGTTCATGGGCGGCATGATGGCCGGCCGGGTTCTCTCCCAACATCAGGAGATGGAAGAGCAGAATCTGCAGCAGCAGCGGGAACAGACCCAGGCGATGCAGCAAATGGCCAACCCAGGCGGCGGTTACAACGGTGGGTACGGCGGCTACGGTTACCGCGGCTACGGCGGCGGGTATGGCTACGGCGGATACCCGCCACCGCCGCCGCCACCCGGGCCCTACGGCTATGGACCACCGCGCTACTAAGTCGCCGAGGAGGGAGAGCAAGTAATGGCCAGAACGATGGGCTTTATCGCCGCCACCGCGGTGGCCGCGATGCTGAGCGGCCCGGTAGCCGCCGCCGACCCCGCAGGGGAGCAGCAGCTTTCGGAAGCGTCCCTGGTGGGCAATTGGGTGGTCAACGAGGGAGCATGTACGGACGCCAACGCCGAGTTTCTCGTCTTCAACAAGAACGGCTCGGTGGTCAGCATGCGCCTCGGCAAAGCCGACGCCGTCGGCTTCTGGACCCTGAAGGAAGGGAAGATTTTTCTCGATGTTCTCGCCCCGCCGTCGCGCCTCGACGAGAAGCTGAAAAATGTCAAAGGGCTCTTGAGCTTCGGCATCACCATCGCGCCCTACGAGGTAACCGCCGACGCATTCCGCGGCGTCGGCATCCTAGACGACCAGATCCGCTACGGCAGTTTCACCCGCTGCAAGACGTAAAGGCGTAGGGTTGCGAAAGGCATCGAATCGGCGAGCGGGGTGTCCTGCCGCTCGCCGACGAGGGAGTGGCCAACGTCCGGCGCGCGACCCAAGGCCGCCTCGGCACTCGTAAGGGTGGCCGATGGCCGCCGCGGACCGGCTAAAGCATCATCGAGCTCAAGCGCGGTAGCGAGTCAACCCCGGCGCTAGTGGTGGGTGGCGAACAAATGATGGTCGACTCCGACGAACTATCAGCCGGTAACACAGGTGATGAGCCACGGTTTAGATGCCTATTGGCCGCCCTTATTCTCCTGATAATATCGTACCCATTTCATAACGATACGCCGATCGCCTATCTCATATTCGCGGCAATAAATTCTGTCGTTGTGATTTCTGCCGCCTTCACCGCCAGCGGCTCGCGGCGGACGCTTCTCATCGCGGTGGTGTTGTCGGCACCGGTTATTTTTCTAGAGTGGCTGCTTCCATTTTACTCATCCTCCTTGTTGAGCGACCTTCGATTCTTAACGGTGGCTTTCTTTTATGGCTACACCATCTACCACGTCCTCGGCGATGTTCTCCGACCGGGTCCGGTAACAAAGGATAAGATCGCCGGTGCCATCGCCGCATACATGCTCATTGCCGTCGCCTGGGCCGCGCTCTATGGCCTCACCGACAACCTGGTCCCGGGCTCGTTCAGCCAGGAGGGGCAATCCGATGTCGACCGTCCGCTGTCGACGCAGGATTTGCTCTTTTTCAGCTTTACCACCCTCACCACCACCGGCTACGGGGACATCACCCCCATTACCCGCCACGCCCAGTCCCTTTCGATCCTGGAGCAGATGGCCGGTACCTTCTATGTGGCGATCTTGATTGCCCGCCTCGCCAGTCTCTATCGGCCAGATCAACGGAAACCCCGCCCCCGTAACTGGCGCCCCTGGCGCCGCCGCCAACCCCCCGATATTGGCGCCAAATGACAAGCAGCGTGTGATCGCCGCTGCTAACCTCGCCTGCGAATTCGTAAAGAGGTTGAGTCATGGCCGATCGCCTGGCGCTGCTGATCGCAGGTTTCGTCATGTCGCTAGCCGCACTGGGCTTCGTGCCGGCATCGGCGCAGCAGACAACGGGGACGCCCGGATCACCGGAAGCGACGACGACGATCGACGGCCGCTATCTGCCGCCGCCGCCGCCGAAGTTCGGGGGCCAGATCGAGCTGAACGCGGTGCAGTCGACACCCTACTGGCCGGCACGGGTGGTACCGCCGAAGGATGCGCCGAACATCCTCCTGATCATGACCGACGACACCGGCTTCGGTGCCGCCTCGACGTTCGGCGGGGTGATCCCGACGCCGAGCCTCGATCGGATCGCCGCCAGCGGCCTGCGCTACACCAACTTCAACTCGACGTCACTCTGCTCGCCGACGCGGGCGGCGATCATTACCGGCCGCAACCATCACTCCGTCGGCTTCGGCGTCATCTCCGAGGCCGCCACCGGGTTCCCCGGTTACGACAGCTACATCGGCCGCGACAATGCGACCATCGGCCGCATCCTTCTCGACAATGGCTACCGCACATCGTGGTTCGGCAAGGACCATAATGTGCCGACGTGGACCGCGAGCCAGGCCGGTCCTTTCGATCAGTGGCCGATCGGGATGGGATTCGAGTACTTCTACGGCTTCGTCGGCGGCGATTCGAGCCAGTGGCAGCCGAACCTGTTCCGCAATACCACGGCGATCTACCCCTACGTCGGCAATCCGCAGTGGAACCTGATCACGGCGATGGCGGACGACGCCATCCACTGGATGAACGAACTGAACGACATCGATCCGTCGATGCCGTTCTTCCTTTATTACGTTCCCGGTGCCACCCACGCGCCGCACCATCCGACGCCGGAGTGGATCAAGAAGATCGGCGACATGCACCTGTTCGATCAGGGCTGGAACAAGCTGCGCGATACCATCTTCGCCAACCAGAAGAAGCTGGGCGTCATCCCCCAGGATGCCAAGCTGACCCCCTGGCCCGATAAGCTGTTGCGGCAGTGGGACCAACTCACGCCCGAGGAGAAGAAACTCTACATCCGCCAGGCGGACGTCTACGCCGCCTACCTTGCCTACACCGATCACGAGATCGGCCGGGTGATCGATGCCGTCGATAAGATGGGCAAGCTCGACAACACGCTGATCATCTACATCGTCGGCGACAACGGATCGTCGGCCGAAGGCTCGCCCAACGGCACGCCCAGCGAGGTTCTGCAATTCAACGGCGTCGAGTTGCCGGTCGCCGACCAGATGAAATGGTACGACGTCTGGGGCTCCGACCAGACTTATAATCACATGGCGGTGGCCTGGACCTGGGCGTTCGACACCCCGTTCAAGTGGACGAAGCAGGTCCCGTCGTTCTTCGGCGGCGTCCGCCAGCCGATGGCCATCTCCTGGCCGAAGCGGATCACCGACAAGGGAGGCATCCGCAATCAGTTCTTCCACGTGATCGACGTCGTGCCGACGCTGTTGGAAGTCACCGGTATCCCGGCACCGGTCTCGGTCGACGGTATCGCTCAGAAGCCGATCGAAGGTGTCAGCTTCGCTTATACCTTCGACAAGGCCAATGCCAATGCACCCTCCACCCACAAGACGCAGTACTTCGAGATGATGGGGGTGCAGGGCCTATACAACGACGGCTGGATGCTGAGCGCGGTCCCGATCCGGGCGCCGTGGGAACTCCTCGGCGATTCGATCCTCGATCCGGCGAGCGCGTTCAAGTTCGAGCTTTACGACATTCGCAAGGACTGGACCCAGAACGACGACGTATCCGCCGCGAACCCGGCGAAGATGCAGGAGATGAAGGACCTGATGTTCGGCGAGTTCGCCAAATATCAGGTGCTGCCGCTCGATGCCTCGGTGGCGACAAGGTTGGTCACGCCGCGCCCGTCGCTGTCGGCGGGCCGACGGGAATTCACCTTCTCCGGCGTGCCGGTGACCGGGCTTCCGCGCGGGACGGGACCGGACCTGCTCAACACGTCCTATACGGTGACTGCGGAAATCGAGGTACCGCAGGGCGGCGCCGAGGGGATGATCGTCACTCGCGGCGGCCGGTTCGGCGGCTACGCACTCTATCTGCTCAAGGGCAAACCGGTGTGGATGTGGAACCTTCTGGACCTGAAGCGGGTGCGGTGGGAAGGGCCGGAGGCGCTCAAGCCCGGCAAACACACGCTCGAGTATGACTTCCAATACGACGGCCTCGGCTTTGCCACCCTGGCGTTCAACAACATCACCGGCCTCGGCCGCTCAGGCACCGGCACCTTCAAGGTGGACGGCAAAGTGGTCGGCACGCAGAAACTGGACCACACCGTGCCGCTGACGCTGCCCTGGGACGAGACCTTCGACATCGGCTCCGATACAGGCACGCCGGTCGATGACGGCGACTACCAGGTTCCGTTCAGGTTCACCGGGACGATCGACAAGCTGACCTTCAAGATCGATGAGCCGACGCTGACGCCGGATGACATCAAGAAACTCAAGGAGGCGGAAGCCAAGGCCAGCGACCAGCGCTAAGCAAAACGCGGCGGGCGTTTTGATCCGCTTCTGTGACGAGACTGCCGGATCGAATCAAGGATAACCGGAGGCGGGAGCCGCCCCCGGTTATTCGTCTGCGCGTCAGGCGGTCGAGTGTCGAAGGTCCATAAAGCAGGTCCAACAGCGCAAGAGGGTCTGCTCCTCGGCTATAACTGCGCCGACCTAGTGGTCTATTCGCATCAGGCATCACCTTTTCATTTGTCCGGTAGCCAGAAGGTATAGAAAAGGCGGCTGTTTCACTGCTTAGAGTGCCGTCCAGCGAGGACTGCTACCGGGTTGTTCCAGCGGGTTTGTGTTGGTGCGCTTCGGCGGATCGCCGACCCAGGACATGAGAAGGGTTCCATGAGTGGGCATAGAGCGACGCAGTGTGGCGCGGTACTCGGAATCATCGTCGCGGCGGCGGGAAGCGCCGGCATTGCCCGAGCCGGCGGCCTGTTCCTCACCGAGATGGGCACGCCCGATCTCGGAACGGCGGCAGCGGGGCGGGCGGCGTTGGCCGAAGACGCGGCGACCGCCTTCGGCAACCCGGCCGGCATGGCCCGCCTCGACCAGTCGCAGCTTCTGGTGGGCATTCAGCCCGCCTATGCGATCAGCCGGTTCGACCGCGACAGCGGGACGACGACGAGCGGTGGCAACGGCGGCAACGCCGGCGGGTTCATTCCGGGCATGGGCCTCTATGCCGTCTATAGCGCCACCCCCGACCTGAAGTTCGGGGTGAGTTTGGCATCCAACTTCGGCGGCGCGCTCGAGTACGAGAGCACCTGGGCCGGTCGCTACTACGGCACCAAATCGGATCTGATCACCCTTGGCGCCTTTCCCGTGGCGTCCTATCGGGTGACCGACTGGCTGTCGATCGGGGCGGGGGCGCAAATTCTGTACGGCCGTCTCAACTACAAAACCGCCGTGGCCAATGTGACCGGCGGCAACGATGGTCAGATCCAGATGAAGAGCAACGACGTCGGCGCCGGCGGCCTTGCCGGGATCCTGATCGAGCCGGTGAAGGGGACGCGCATCGGCGTCACGTATACGTCACAAGTGGAGATGGACTTCAAGCAGCGGCCGGACCTGAGCGGCGGCGGCGGCGTCTTCAACGCCCTCAATCCGCGCATCGGCGATGCCGACGTGAACCTGGGGCTCACCATTCCGCAGCAGGTGCTGGTCTCCGCCTATCAGGACATCACCGACGACCTGGCCGTCGTCGGCAGCCTTAACTGGCAGGATTGGAGCCAGTTCGGCCAGGCGAGCCTGGGGATCAACTCGGTCAACAGCCGCAGCGCCACCACCAATCTCGACTACAACGACACGTGGGGGTTCGGCCTCGGCACCCGCGTCAAGGTCGCGCCGGGTTGGCTATGGTCGGTCGGCTTCGCCTTCGACACCTCGCCGATGGCGAAGAGCCAGCGGACGCCGGCCTTGCCGCTCGACCGGCAATACCGCATCGGCACCGGCGTCCAGTATGCGCTGAACGACGTCATCACCCTCGGCGGCGCATACGAGTACCTGAACCTGGGCGATGGGAGCATGAGCCTCAACCGCGGGCCGCTGAGCGGCACCGTTGAGGGAGACTACTCCACCAACGAGGTTCACTTCTTCAACGTGACCCTGAACTGGAAGCTGTAGCCGGGAGGCCGGATTTAGACCGGGACGTTGTCGATCAGGCGGGTGCGGCCGAGCCAGGCGGCGGCCAGGACCCGCCCCGGCCGCGGCGGTCCCGCCCACGGCTCCAGCGTTGCCGCGTCCCGCACCTCCAGGTAGTCGACCCGGCGGAATCCTGCGGCCAGCAGATCGTTCGCCGCCTCGACCGCGCTCGCGCTGGGATCGGCCCCCGCCGCCGCATCGGCCGCCAGCCGTCGCAGCGTCGCCTGCAGGGCCGGCGCGATGCCCCGTTCTTCGGCGGACAGGTAGGCATTGCGCGACGACAGGGCGAGGCCATCCCCTTCGCGGACCGTCGGCACCCCCTCGATGCGGATCGGCAGGAACAGATCGGCGACCATCCGCCGGATCACCTGCAGCTGCTGGTAATCCTTCTCGCCGAAAACCGCCACATCCGGCATCACCTGGATGAAGAGTTTGCTGACCACGGTGGCGACGCCGGTAAAGAACCCCGGTCGGAAGCTGCCTTCGAGAATGTCGCCGAGGCCGGGTACCGATACCCGTGTTGCCGACGTGGGCGGATACATCTCATCGATCATCGGCGCGAACAGCAGGTGGGCGCCCAGCTCGGAGAGCATTTTCGCGTCGCCGGCCAGGTCGCGGGGGTAGACGGCGAAGTCCTCCTGCGGCCCGAACTGGGTCGGGTTGACGAAAAGGCTGACGCAGGTGCGATCGGCGAGGCGCATCGCCATCCGCACCAGCTCCAGGTGACCGGCGTGGAGCGCCCCCATGGTTGGCACCAGGGCCACCGTCAGGCCCACCCGCCGCCAGCCGTGGATGGCTTCACGCAATGCACTGACGCTCTCGACGATGGGGATGCTGATCGGTTCGGCCATGACTTCGCCGCCGCGGCCGGTCAGCGGCTTTTCGGCGGCTTCACGCCGAAGCAGTGCTCGAGGCCGGGGAAGCGGCGGGCGCGGACGTCATCGGCGTAGAGACGGCCGGCCTCGCGGATGCCGTCGCCGAGCTCGGCGTAGCGGCGGACGAACTTCGGCTTAAAGTCGGAGAACAGGCCGACCATGTCCTCGGTCACCAGGATTTGGCCGTCGCAGGCGGGAGAAGCGCCGATGCCGATGGTCGGCACCGGAACCGCTTCGGTGATGGCCCGGGCCACCGGTTCGACCGTACCCTCGATGACGATGGCGAACGCGCCGGCGTCGCTGATTTCCTTGGCGTCCTCGATGATGTCGTCGGCCTCCCGCTCCTCCCGGCCCAGCGACTTGAAGCCGCCGGCGGTGTTCACCGACTGCGGCAGCAGTCCCACATGGCCCAGCACCGGAATGCCGCGGGCGACGAGGAAGGCGACCGTCTCCGCCATCTCGACCCCGCCTTCGAGTTTGACCCCGGCGCAACCCACCTCCTTCATCACCCGGGCGGCGTTGCGGAAGGCGTCCTCCTTCGACTCCTGATAGGTGGCGAAGGGCAGGTCGACGATGACGCACGCCTTGGTCGAGCCGCGCATCACCGCCTGGCCGTGGGCGATCATCATGTCGAGGGTGACGCCAAGGGTGCTGTCCATGCCGTAGAGCACCATCCCCAGCGAATCGCCGACGAGGAGCAGGTCGACGTTGTCGTCCAGCAGCACCGCCGTCAACGAGGTGTAGGCGGTGAGGCAGACGATCGGCGCCTGTCCCTTCATCGCCCGGATTTGCGGCGTGGTGGTCCGCTTTCTTCGATCGGCAACGCTCAACGCTTGTCCACTCCCGTAAGCGAACGCGACTTCTAGTCTGCTTTCGCCGGCGGGAAAAGCGGCTTTCGCTGCGCCCGGCGCGCATTGCGGCTAGCGGGTAAGCCTGATAGGAGAGCGGGCATCACGCGTACGGGTCGGGTAATGATGACGGCCGGCGAAGGGGGCGATGCGGAAGACGGCGGGGCGGCCGCCAAGGCCGAGCCGGCGCCGACGGTCCGTTCGGGCGGCATCCTTGCCGCGCAGGATCTGCGGGCGCTGATCGCCCAGGGCGACATCGATGCCGACGCCGCCATCGGCGAAGAGCAGGTGCAACCGGCGAGCCTCGATCTCCGCCTGGCCGATCACGCCTATCGGGTCCGCGCCAGCTTTCTGCCGGGGCCCGGCGCGACCGTTGCCGAGCGGCTGGACGCCTTCGCCATGCACCGGTTCGACCTCGGCGACGGTGCGGTGCTGGAAAAGGGCTGCGTCTACATCGTGCCGCTGCAGGAGCGGCTGGCGCTCAAGGCCCGCATTGCCGGCATCGCCAACCCGAAAAGCTCCACCGGTCGCCTCGACGTGTTCACCCGACTGATCACCGACCGTTCGGCGGTATTCGATCAGGTGGCGCATGGCTACCGCGGCGGTCTCTTCGCCGAGATCAGCCCGCGCACCTTTTCCGTCGTCGTCCGCCGCGGCTCCTGCCTCAACCAGCTTCGGCTGCGGCGGGGGGCGCCGTCCGGCAGCGATGCCGCGATCCGTCGCCTGCAGGATGAGGTCGGCCTGATCGATGCGGGGCGCGGCGCGGCCGATATCGCCGACGGCATCGCCGTGACCGTCGATCTCGCCGGCCACGCGGCGGGCGCCGTCGGCGGTGGGGGAGGGGAGAGGCCCACGGTGGGGTGGCGGGCGCGCCATCATACGGCGCTGATCGATTTCGGCCGCATCGGTCATTACGACCCGCTTGAGTACTGGGAGCCGGTGCACGCCGACGGCAACGGTACGTTGATCCTCAATCCGGGCGACTTTTATATCCTGGCCTCCAAGGAAACGGTGACGGTGCCGCCCGACCATGCGGCGGAGATGCGACCGTACGACACCCGGGTCGGGGAGTTCCGGGTGCACTACGCCGGCTTCTTCGATCCCGGCTTCGGCCACGCCGGCAGCAACGGAACGGGCTCGCGGGCGGTCCTGGAGATCCGCTCCTTCGAGGTCCCGTTCGTGCTCCGCGATGGGCAATTGGTGGGCCGCCTGGTCTACGAGCGACTCACCCAGGCGCCGGACAAGCTTTACGGCAGCGGCATCGGCTCCTCGTACCAGCGGCAGGGGCTGGCACTGGCCAAGCAGTTCCGGCGCGGATAGACCGCTATTCCCCCGGCTTAGACGCCGGGGGGGAGGGCGACGGCGGGTCGGCGGCGTGGTCGCGGGGGGGGAGCGGGGCGTCGTCCTCGAACAGGATGCGGTTGGCGGCGCCGTCGAGATCGTCGAACTGCCCGGATCGCAACGCCCAGAGGAAGGCGACCAGGCCGAGCAGGCCCAAAAACAGCGCGATCGGGATCAGGTACAAGATGATGTCCAACGCTAGCTCCGCACCCGGTTGAGGCGAAGGGCATTCATGATGACGACCAAGGAAGAGGTGGACATGGCGATCGCCGCCACCAGCGGGGTAACCAGGCCCAGCACCGCCAGCGGCACGGTCACCGCATTGTAGGCGAACGCGAGGATCAGGTTCTGCCGCGACAGGCGTCCGGCGGCGATCGCCACGTCCAGCGTTTCCGCCACCGGGGCGAGGCGGTCGCCCTGGAAAACGACATCCGCCGCGGTCTGACTGACGTCGGCAGCGGACGTCGGCGACATGGAGGCGAAGGCGGCGGCGAGGGCGGGCGCATCATTAAGGCCGTCGCCGACCATCAGCACCCGCCGTCCGGCCCGCCCCAAGTCGGTAATCGCCGCGACCTTGTCGGCCGGCATCAGTTGCGCCCGCCAATCGGCAAGGGCCAGGGCTTGCGCCGTTTGCGCGACGACCGACGCCCGATCGCCGGAGAGCAGGACGAGCCGCCTGCCGCTCGCCCTGAACCAGGCGATCACCGAGCCGGCATCTGCGCGCAGGCGGTCGGCAAAGCGGAACCGGACCGGTGCGCGCCCGGGCTCGGTGAACCACAGTTCCGACGCCGCCGCGTCGTCGCCATCGTCGCCGTTGTCATCGTCGCCATCGGGGGACGTGGCGGCAGCGGCAAATCCCCGCCGTCCGAGCCGGCTGATCCCGTCTCCGGTTTCAGCCTGCAGGCCCTGGCCGGGAACCTCGCCAACCGCATCAACCGGGACCACCGCCAGGCCGGCCCGCTGGCGGGCACGGACCAGCGCGCGCGCCAGGGGATGCCGGCTGTGGCTGGCAATGGCCGCGGCGCGGGCAAGGACGGCGGCCGGGACGGCGCCAGGGTCGAGGAGTTGCGGTCGACCTTCGGTCAGGGTGCCCGTTTTGTCGAAGACAACGGTATCGATGGCGGCGATGCGTTCCAGCGCCGTGCCCGACTTGACCAGGATGCCGCGGCGGAGGAGGCGACCGACGGCGAGGACCTGGACCACCGGAACCGCCAGCGCCAGGGCGCAGGGGCAGGTGATGATCAGCACCGCCACGGCGTGGAGCAAGGCCGTCTGCCAGGGGACGCCCCAGGAGACACCCAACGGGAGGGCGGTGACCTGCCACCAGCCGAGAAAGGTCAGCAGCGCCGTGGCATGGACGAAGGGAGTGTAGGCGCGGGCGATGCGATCGGCGATGATGACGTAGCGGCTGCGACGCTGCTCCGCCGCTTCGACCAGGCGGGAGATTTCGGCGAGCAGCGTCGCCTCGCCGACGGCGCCGACGGTGATCCGGATCGGCGCGGTAAGGTTGAGGGTGCCGGCGAAGACCCGGGTTCCCGGCCCGGCCGGCTTCGGCGTCGATTCGCCGTCGATCAGGCTGCTGTCGAGGTTGGTTTCGCCGGCGGTCACTCGGCCGTCGACGGGAATGCGCTCGCCGGCGGCGACCAGAACCCGGGCCCCGGGCCGGACCGCCGCCGGGGCGACGATCTGGGTCGTCCCGTCGTCGGCGACGACGGTCACCGCGCGCGCGTTCAGCATCATCAATTGCCCCGCCGACGAGCGGGCGCGGCCGCGGGCGCGGCGGTCCAGGTAGCGGCCGATGAGGAGGAAGAACAAAAGGCCGACGGCGGATTCGAAATAGGCATGCTCGGCGCCACGGATCGTCTCGTGCAGGCTCATCGCCGAGGCCAGAATGACGCCGAGGGAAATGGGCACATCCATGTTGGTGTGGCCGCGGCGCAGCGCTGCCAGCGCCGGCCGGAAGAACGCCCGACCGGCATAGGCGATCGCCGGCAGGGCGATCAGCGCCGACAGCCAGTGCATCAGCGTCCTGGTCGCCGGCCCCATGTCTCCGTGCCCCGCCCAGACCGCGATCGACAACAACATGACGTTGCCGAAGGCGAACCCGGCCACCGCCATTGCCCGCAGCAGGAAGCGCTCCTGCTCCGCTTCGGCCCCGGCAAGAAGTCGCGCATCGAACGGGACGAAGCGGTAACCGAGGCGGCGCACGGGATCGAGGATCGCGACCGGATCCGCCTCGGCGGGTCGCCAGGACAAACTCAGCCGACGGGAAGTCATGTTGACCCGAACGCGGACCACCCCCGGCTGTCTGGCTAACACCGATTCGATCAGCCAGACGCAGGCGGCGCAATGCAGTCCCTCCACCACCAGGTCTATGCTGGCGGTAGCGTCCCCATCGGTGCGGATAAAGGCGGCGAAATCCAAGACCTCTGCGGCATCGGCCTCCGGTTTCAGCGCCGGCTGGGACGGGTCGATGCTCCGCCGCCGGTAATAGGCGTCGAGGCCGAGGTCGTGGACGAGGCCATAGGCTCCGGCGCAACCGCTGCAGCAGAACAACGCCCCGCCGACGACGTTCTGGCCGCAGTGCCGACACAGGCCAACCGGCTCCGCATTGATGTCGGCGACGCCACCGCTATTCACTTCCATGGCGTCCGACGGCACCAGGACGTCGCCGTCCTCCCGTTGGCGCCCAACCCCGCTCATGGCGGAGGGGATCTCACTGGAGGACGATGCGGCGGGTGCGCTGGAACGTCTCGTCGCCGCGGCGGGCTTGGATATGCAGGTCCCACTGGCCCCCGGCCAGCGGCGTCTCCAGCGTTCCCCGGTAGAGGCCTCCGCCTTTTTCCTCCAGCAGCAGCGCGACCTCTTGGCCTTCGCCCAAAGGTCGGACGAGGAGGACATGGACGTCCATGCGGCCCAGCGGCTGACCCGCCCGGTCGGCGAAGCGTGCGGTGACGGTGAAGTCGCCCGCCGACACCGCCGTCGATGTGCCACTCAGGCTTGTGCTCCCATCACCGCTCGGCAGGGGCACCGCGCCAATGGTGAGATCCGCCCGCCACCCGCGGGCGTCCTGCGCCTCGGCGGCGGCGATGGTTTGGTTGTAGGCGAGTCCCTGGCGATAGGCGTCTTCGGCCGTCAGTCCGGGAAAGGTGCTGATCGCGTAGACAACGAGGACGACGTTGACGGCGATGACGATCAGCATTCCGGCGACGAAGATCCACGGGTACCACCACCCGGGCGCTTTGGACCCTCTCGCCGTGGTCCCCGGACGGGGATTATGGGCCGTTAAAGATGGTTGCATGGTTCAACATCTGCCGCGTAGCGAGGTCGGTAAGGACAAAGTGGAAATCGGTTCTCTCGCCGGCAAGGCTGGTCGGGGGCGCTTTCACGAACACCCGGAAGGTGCCCACGTCGTCCGGCGATACCGTGAGTTCGACCGAGGTGGATGGCTGGGCCTGGATGCCGGTGACGGTGATCTCGCTGCCCGGCAAACCTTCGGTCGCGAGGAGGAACGTCTTTGTCTCTCGCGCCATGTTGAGGATCTTGAGGGTGTACCCATTGCGGTAAGACCCGTCGGAGAGTTTGACGAAGAGTGGCTGTCGGTCCGGAAGGACGTTCACTTCCAGGCGAGAGCGGGTTGCGAGGGTAAAGACCATGACCGACGCGACAACCGCCAGCAGGGCCACATAAGCGATGGTCCGCACCCGGAGCAGCCGCGTCCGGGTGGAATCGCCCCGCGCCCGGGCGAGCTGATTATTGATCGAATCGTAGGTGATCAGTTCCGGCGGACGGCCGAACCTGGCCATCACCGAATTGCAGGCGTCGACGCACAGGGCGCAGCCGATGCACGCCATCTGCTGCCCCTTGCGGATGTCGACGCCGGTGGGGCACACCTGCCAGCACATCCCGCAGTCGACGCAATCCCCCTTGCCGGCGGCGACGGCTTCCCCCTTCCGCGCCGGTGCCCGCGGCTCTCCCCGCCATTCCTCGTAGGTGACGATGAAGGAGTCCTCGTCGAACATGGCGCCCTGGAAGCGCGGCCACGGGCACATGTAGATGCACACCTGCTCCCGCGCCCACCCGGCGAGGACATAGGTGGTCATGGTGAACAGGCCGATGAAGCCGTAGACGGCCGTCGATGCCTGGCCGGTGAAGAACTCGCGGACGACGGTGGGGGCGTCGTTGAAGTACATGATCCAGGCGCCACCGGTGGCGAGCGCGATGAGCAGCCAAGCGAGGTGCTTGGTGACCTTCTTCCAGGCCTTGTCGAAGGTCAGCGGGCCCTTGTCCAGTCGGATGCGGGCGTTGCGGTCGCCTTCGATCTTGCGCTCGACCCACATGAACAGGTCGGTCCACACCGTCTGCGGGCAGGTGAAGCCGCACCAGACGCGACCGAACAAGGCGGTGACCAGGAACAGGCCGATGGCGCCCAGGATCAGCAGTCCGGTCAGGTAGTAGACTTCCTGCGGCCAGATCTCGATGCCGAAGAAGTAGGCGCGGCGGCCGGGCATATCGACCAGCAACGCCTGATCGGGGGCGCCCGGCCCCCTGTCCCAGCGCAGCCACGGGGCCAGGTAGTAGAGGCCGAGGAGGACCGTCAGCACCCACCACTTGATCCGCCGCCAGAAGCCCTGGACGCTGCGTGGCTGGACCTTGATGTGCTCGGCATAGAGCCGCCCGGTATCACCCGGCGCTGGACCGTCGCCGCCGGTCGGAGCCTTCGGCGGTGGGCGGCGCCGGGTTGGCAGGGTCGGCACCGCCGGCGAGGCGTCGATTGCCGGCGCGGAGGGCTCCGCAGATGTCATGTCTCGTCCTACTTCGCCGCGCCGCTCTCGTCGACACGGTCGTCTTCGTTATGGCCCCCTGGGGATGGGTCAGCCGGCCGGGGCGGTTTTTACTCGCCCCCACCCAGCGAATGCACGTAGATCGCCGCCTGCTTGATCTCAGTCTCGCTGAGGCGCCCCTGCCAGGCGGGCATCACGCCCTGTTTCGGATGGGTGATCTGCTGGATGATGGCGTTCTTGTCGTTGCCGTAGAGCCAGATCTGGTCGGTGAGGTTGGGCGCACCCAGCTCGTGATTGCCCTTGCCGAGCTCGCCATGGCAGGCGGCACAGTTGTCGGCGAAGATGGCGGCGCCGGTGGCATCGTCGGCGCCGTGGCCGCCGAGGAAGAGCACATGCTGGGCGACCGCGGCGATCTGGTTGCGGTCGAGAAGGCCTTCGCCGTATGCGGGCATCTGCGACAGCCGCGCATCCGCATCGGTGGTATTTCGGATGCCGTGCTCGATCGTCGTGTGGATGGCCTCCAGTGAGCCGCCCCACAGCCAGTCGTCGTCGCCGAGGGCGGGAAAGCCGCCCGGCCGCCCCACCGCATTGGTTCCGTGGCAGGGGGCGCAATTGTTGGCGAAGACAACCCGACCGCCGGCGATGGCAATGGTCAGCAGGTCCGGATCGTTGGCGATTTGCTCCAGCGAGCTGTTGTTAATTTTCTCCCGCCAGACCGCCCGTTCCGCATCGAGCGCCGCCATTCTTTGGTTGAATTCCGCACGGGAGGAATAGCCGAGCAACCCGCGGGTATAGCCTGACAACGACGGCCATGCCGGGTAGAGGATGCTGTAGATGATCGCCCAGACGATGGTCACATAGAACACATATAACCACCACTTGGGCAGCGGCGTGTTTAGCTCCTTGATCCCATCCCACTCATGGCCGGTCGTCTCCGTACCTGTAATGGCATCGACGTCCTGTCTGGCCATTTTAACCTCCGTTTTTATCCTTGAACGGGATCTTGGCGTCTTCCTCGAAGCGCTTGCGGTTCTTTGGCCGGTACGCCCACCAGACGACGAGGCCGAACAGGATCATCAGCCAAACGACCCAGAGCGACCGGGCGAGTTCGAAGATATCTGTTAGGCTCACCTCGGTCGTCCTACCGGTAATCCAGCTCGGGGTTGTAGTCCTTGAAGTCCACCAGGGTGCCCAGCATCTGCAGGTAGGCGATCAGCGCGTCTTCTTCGCTGATCCGGCCCTCGGTGCCGCCGAAGGGCCCGACCACGGCCTTCGGGTACCGCGCGAGGAGGGCGTCGGTGTCGCCGCTGCCGCTGGCCTGGGCGCTCAGATCGGCCGCAGCGTTGGCGATCTGCTCGTCGGTATAGGGCACGCCGGTGATTTTCAGCGTTTTCATGTGCTCGGCGGCGTTGGCGAAATCGAGGTCGGTATGAGCGAGAAACCCGTACGCCGGCATGATCGATTCCGGCACCACGGAACGCGGGTTGATCAGGTGCGCCCGATGCCAGTCATTGGAGTATTTGCCGCCGACCCGGGCCAGATCGGGTCCGGTACGCTTGGAGCCCCATTGGAAGGGATGGTCGTACTTGCTCTCCGCGGCGAGACTGTAATGTCCGTAGCGTTCCGCCTCGTCGCGGAACGGCCGGATCATCTGGCTGTGGCAGAGATAGCAGCCCTCCCGCACGTAGATGTTGCGGCCCGCCAGCTCGAGCGGCGTATAGGGGCGAACGCCGCCCACGTCCTCGATGGTCTGCTCCATGGTGAACAACGGCACCATCTGCACCAGACCGCCGATGGCCACCGTGATCAGGACGCCGACCGAAAGCAGGATGGCGTTCTTTTCCAGGGGGGCGTGACTGAAGCGCATGATCGTTTCCCCCTATTCGGCGGCGCGGACGGCGACGTGCGCCGGCTGCGCAAAAGACCGCTCCGTACGGATGTCGCCGCGAATGGTCCGCACCAGGTTGTAGACCATAATCAGCGAGCCAAGCAGGAACAGGGTCCCGCCGGTAGCGCGGATGATGAAGTAAGGATGCATCGCCTCTACCGTTTCGATGAACGAATACTGTAGGAAGCCCAGCTTATCGTAGGCCCGCCACATCAGCCCCTGCATGATGCCGGCGATCCACATCGAGGTGATGTAAAGAACGATGCCGATGGTCGAGATCCAGAAGTGGTAGGTCACCAACCGCAGGCTGTACAGCCGCTCGCGATTCCACAGCCGGGGGACCAGGAAGTAGACGGCGCCGAAGCTGATGAAGGCGACCCAGCCAAGGGCGCCGGAATGGACGTGACCGATCGTCCAGTCGGTGTAGTGGCTGAGCGAATTTACCGCCTTGATGGACATCATCGGGCCTTCGAAGGTGCTCATGCCGTAGAAGGCGACGGACACCACCAGGAAGCGGAGGACCGGATCGGTCCGCAATTTGTCCCAGGCGCCGGAGAGGGTCATGATCCCGTTGATCATGCCGCCCCAGGACGGCATCCATAGCATGATCGAGAAGATCATGCCGAGGGTCTGCGTCCAGTCCGGCAGTGCCGAATAGTGGAGGTGGTGCGGGCCGGCCCAGATGTAGAGAAAGATCAGAGTCCAGAAGTGAACGATGGAAAGGCGGTAGGAGTAGACCGGTCGGTCTGCCTGCTTGGGGATGAAGTAGTACATCATCCCGAGGAAACCGGCGGTAAGGAAGAAACCGACAGCGTTGTGGCCGTACCACCACTGCGTCATCGCGTCCTGGACGCCACCCCAGACGATGTAGCTCTTGGTGCCGAAAACCGAGACCGGGATCGCCAGGTTGTTGACGATGTGCAACATGGCGATGGTGATGATGAACGCCAAGTAGAACCAGTTTGCCACATAGATATGCGGCTCGCGGCGTCTGATCAGGGTGCCGAGGAAGCAGACCAGGTATGCGACCCAGACAATGGCCAACCACAGATCCACATACCACTCGGGCTCGGCGTACTCCTTCGACTGGGTGATGCCGAGGACATAGCCGCTGGCGGCCATGACGATGACCGCCTGGTAGCCCCAGAACAGGAAATTGCCCAGCGGCGCGCCGCCGAAGAGCGGAACCCGGCACGTCCGCTGCACCACGTAGAGGGAGGTGGCGAACAAAGCATTGCCGCCGAAGGCGAAGATGACCGCCGAGGTGTGGACCGGCCGCAGGCGGCCGAAACTCGTCCACGGCAGCCCCAAGTTGAGCTCGGGAAACGCCAACTGCCACGCGATCACCACACCGACGAGGAAGCCGACCACGCCCCAAAAGACGGTTGCGATGGTAAACATCCTGACGACGTCGTCGTCATAGGCGACCACGCGTGCCGGGGACCCGGCGGCAACGGCTACGCTACTCATGCTGTTCTCCCGATCTCTGCTCCTCGACACGAGACGAGCGAGCGTGGGCCGGCCAGTTTTCTGGTTGCACACAGCAGAGGGAACGCAAACCCCCCGCGTCCCTCGACGGGCGCATCATCCTGTTGAGCAGGTGAATCAAGCGTTTGTGACCTGTGGCGACCGGTTCTCCGGCGACGTGTTCCCGGTCCCCCGACCGACCGGTTTGGTGTATTAGAATAAATTCATTTTATGGACGGGTTTAGGCCAAGTCAATGACGTGCATAGGGGATGCGGCGCAGCGACGCTTCGGCGGGGGTCGGCAAGAGAGGACCCGCCGCCACGCCGTCGTCGCGCGGTTTGTCGGCCCGATCGCGGTGGCCGCCATGGTCGCCGGTTTCGCCGCGTGCGCGCCGGTCGCAGCGGGGCCCGCGGGGGGACCGCCGCCTCTGGGTTTCGCCGCGGCGGCCCGGAGTGGCGCGGCGGGGGTGGGTGCCGGGATCGTCGCCGTCTCCGAGCCCCATGCCGCCGCCGCCGGGGCGGAGATCCTCGCCGCCGGCGGCAATGCCGTCGATGCGGCGGCGGCCATCCAATTCGCCCTCAACGTCACCGAGCCGCAATCGTCGGGGATCGGCGGGGGCGGATTTGCGCTCGTCCATCTCGCCGCCAGCGGCCGCACCGTCGCTCTCGACTTCCGCGAAACGGCACCCGGCGCGGCGACCGCCGGCGCGAGGCCGCCCGCTCAACCCTTCGACATTGCCTCGACGTCGGGAAGGGCGATCGGCGTTCCCGGCACCGTCAGGGGGATCGCCACGGCGCTGCGACTGTGGGGGACGGCGCCGCTCGCCAGCACCCTGGCGCCGGCGATCGCGCTGGCCGAAGACGGCTTCGAGGTCGGTCCCGGGCTCGCTCGCTCGCTGGGGCAGGGGCTGGCGTCGGGCGGCCGCCTCGACAACGAGCGCGGCAATCCGGCCTACGATCGGGCGCGGCAGGTCCTGGCACCTGGCGGCGTCGCTCCCGCCGCCGGTGCCTGGCTGCGCCAGCCCCAGTTGGCCCGCGCGCTGCGCCTGATCGCCGCCTATGGGCCGGACGCCCTTTACGACTGCGCGTCCCCGGCCGGGATCGCCGAGGCCATCGTCGCGACCCAACGCGCGACCCGGGTGGGTGATCCCGACGGCCGCGGGATGATGACCTGCGACGACCTCGCCGCCTACGAGGCGATCGTGCGCGAACCCGTCGTCGGCACGTATCGCGGCTACGTCGTCGCCTCGGTGCCGCCGCCGTCGTCGGGCGGCATCGCGCTGCTCCAGATGCTGGCGATGCTGGAGCGCTTTCCCATCGGCGCGGCGGACCGGGCGGACTTCGGCTTCGGCGGCTACGCCACGTTGAACCTGATGCAGGAGGTGATGCGCCTGGCGTTCGCCGATCGCGCCGCCTTCATCGGCGACCCCGCATTCGCCGCGGTACCGGTGGCCGGCCTGCTCGCGCCCGATTACCTGGCGGCGCGCGCCGCCAGCTGCCCGGAGGGGAATGCGGGGGCGGATGCGGCGGCGGATCCGGCCCGCGGCCGCTATTGCGTGGCGGTAGGCACCCGCCTGGCCGGTATCGTTCACGGCGATCCGAACCCGGCCACGCACACCACCCACTTCACCGTGGTTGACCACGCCGGCAACATCGTCGCCTGGACAGGGACCATCGAGGCCGCTTGGGGCACCGGGCTGATGGTCCCGGGCTTCGGGTTCCTCCTCAATAACGAACTGACCGACTTCGACGGCTACGGCCGCCTGCCGCCGGAGGGAGCGGGTCCGGCGCCCGCCCCCAATACCATCGGGCCCGGCAAGCGGCCGCGCTCCAGCATCGCCCCGGTCATCGTCTTCCAGGGGCCGGCCCACACCCTCCGCCCGGTCGCCGCGCTGGGCTCACCCGGAGGGGCGACCATTCCCAATACGGTGCTGGCGGTCCTGCTCAATCTCATCGACTTCCGCATGCCGGTGCAGCGGGCGATCGATGCGCCGCGGCTGTCGCTGACCAGTGCCGCCGACGGCGCGGTGACGGCGATCGAGCCGGGTTTCGATGCGGCCGCCATCGCCAGGCTGCGCTCCACCTGCAGTGGCACCGCCTCGCCGGATGCACCGCCGGCCTGCTACCAGCTGCGCGAAGCCGATGCCATCGGCTCGGTGCAGGCGGTCGTCCTCGATCCCACCAGCGGCCGCCGTGCCGGCGGTGCCGATCGCCGACGCGATGGCACCGTGATCGCGGTGCCGTCAACGGCCGGAGCCGAAGAGGAGACGGTGGGGCCGGCCAGGTGAGGGGGAGCAGGCTTGCCCGCAGGGCGCCGGTGCCGTTCAATGCTGGCTTCTCCTCCACCGGGGCCTAACCGCAATGACCGCTTCCGCGCGCCCGCCGCTCCCTCGCGTTTTCCTCAACCCGGGACAGGACCGGCGCGTTGCCCGCGGCTGCCCCTGGGCGTTCTCCAACGAAGTGCGGATGGACGCGGAAGCGAAGGCAATCGCTCCCGGCAGCCTCGTCACCATGCATCGGGTCGACGGCAAGGCCTACGGCATCGGTACCTTCAACCCCCATGCCCTCATCGCCTTCCGCCTCCTCTCCCGCGATCCCGGGCGGCCGATCGACGGGGGTTTTTTCGAGTCGCGGTTCGGCCGCGCCCTGCGGCTGCGCCAACGGATGTTCGCCAGGCCGTTCTATCGCCTCGCCCATGCGGAGGCGGACGGCCTCGCCGGCATCGTCGTCGACCGCTACGGCGACGCCGCCGTCGTCCAAGCCAACACCGCCGGTGCCGAGGCACTGATGCCGGCGGTCCTCGAGGGGTTGGCGGGGGCGATTGGGCCGCGGCTGGTGGTGTTGCGCAACGACGCCGGGGCGCGGCGGGCCGAGAGCCTGGTGTCGGAGGTGCGCGTTGCCCTCGGTCACTCGGACGGGCCGGTCGCCGTCGAGGAAGACGGGGGCGTCTACTATGCCGATCTTCTCGGAGGCCAGAAGACCGGCTGGTTCTACGACCAGCGGCGCTCGCGCGCCTTCGTTGCCCGGCTCGCCGCCGGCGCCCGCGTCCTCGACGTGTTCTGCTACGCCGGCGGTTTCGCCGTCGCCGCCTTGCGCGCGGGTGCCCAAGATGCGGTGGCGGTGGATGCCTCGGAGGCGGCGCTGGCGCTCGCGTCGCGCGCCGCGGCCGCCAACGGCGTCGCCGATCGCGCCAGCTTCCGCCGGGCCGACGCCTATGGCGAACTGGAACGGCTGGCCGCGGCCGGCGAGCGTTTCGGGATCGTCGTCTGCGACCCGCCGGCGTTCGTCAAGTCGCGCAAGGATTTGGCCAGCGGGCTGAAAGGATACCGCAAGCTTGCCCGGCTGGCGGCGGCGCTGGTGGAGCCGGGCGGCTTCCTGTTCATCGCCAGTTGTTCCCACAACGTCGAGCGCAGCGCGTTTGCCCTCGAGGTGGTCCGCGGCCTCGATGCCGCAGGACGCCAGGGTCGCATCGTGCGCGAGGCCGGTGCGGCCGCGGATCATCCCGTCCATCCCCATCTTCCCGAAACGGCCTACCTGAAATCGCTCGTCGTTCAGCTGGATTGATCTGGGGACCGGGTTCCGGTGGCGGGCCGGCCGGTTGGCTGACCCGCAACGATGTCCTGGCCCGGCTCGTCGGCGGCGGTCTAGCGGTTTCTTTTCCTTGCCCGGCTTTGTTACAGTGGCGTCCGCCGCCCCGCCTTCCACCGCAACCGATCGTCCTCAGCCATGCCCGAGAGCCACCATTACTTGCAGGACGTGCTGATCCTGCTCGTGGCGCTGCTCGGGGTTGTGCCGCTGTTCATCCGGCTCAGGCTGGGTGCGGTGCTGGCGTACCTGACCATCGGCATCCTCATCGGCCCGAACGCGCTCGCCCTGATCACCTCGGACGAGATCACCGAGGCGCTGGCCGAACTGGGTGTCGTCTTCCTGTTGTTCAGCATCGGGTTGGAAATCAGCATCGACCGCCTGCGCCTGTTCGGACGCCGCACCTACGGCATCGCGCTGCTGCAGATGCCGGTGACGACCGGCTTTCTGGCCCTCGGTGCGCACGCGTTCGGCCTGGATGTGGCCGCATCGCTGTTGATCGGCGCCGCGCTGTCGATCTCGTCCACCGCCATCGTCCTGCCGCTGTTGGCCGAACGCGGGCAGATGACCGGCCAGTTGGGCCGCGCCGCCATCGCCGTCGCGTTGATGCAGGATCTGGCGGTGGCACCGATGATCGTCCTCGTCTCCGCCTATGGAAGCGCCGAGCAGTCCCTCGTTGCCGTCCTCGGCCTGGCGCTGATCAAGTTCGCCGTCTTCCTTCTCCTCGTCGCCACCGGCGAGCGGCTGGTGTTGCGGCCGCTGTTGCGCCTGGCCGCCGATGCGGGTCTGCCCGAGGTTTTTAGCGCGGCGGCGCTGCTTATCGTTCTCGGCATCGGCTGGCTCTCGGAGGAGGCGGGGTTGTCCATGGCGCTCGGCGCGTTCGTCGCCGGTCTTCTGGTCGCCGATACCGAGTTCCGGCACCAGATCTCCGCCGACATCGAGCCGGTTCGGGGCCTCCTTCTCGGGTTGTTCTTCGTCAGCGTCGGCATGGGCCTCGACGTCGCCTTCGCCGCCGCGCATTTGCGCACCATCGCTCTCGTCGTCGTTGGCTTGATGTCCATCAAGGCCCTCTGTTTGTTCGCCATCGCTGTGGCCATGCATGTGCCGCGGCGGCGGGCCATCGCGCTTTCCGGACTGCTGGCGCAGGGGAGCGAGTTCGCCTTCGTCCTCCTCGCCTTGGGCGGCGAGCGCAACCTGGTGACAGCCGAGACCAGGCAATTGGTCACCGTGGCGGTGGGCATCAGCATGATGCTGATGCCCATCGGCGCCCTCGTCGTCGACGCCGTATCGCGCCGGATGCCCGCTCCCACCCTGGGCGATATCGAGGACGAAAGCAGCGAAATCGAAGGGCACGTCGTTATCGCCGGGTTCGGCCAGATCGGTATGGCGGTCGCCCGATTTCTCGCCGGCGAGAAGGTCCCGCTGCTCGTTCTCGATATGTCGCCGAAGCGGGTGACGATGAGTAGGACCCGCGGCCTGCCGGTCTTCTACGGCAACGCGGTCCGCCGGGACGTGCTCCGCGCCGCCCGGCTGGACCGGGCGCAGGTGCTCGTCGTCACCGTGCCCGAGGCGGCAACCGGCGAGAAGATCACCGCTATCGCCAGGCGGTCGTTCCGCCACTTGCGCATTTTCGTCCGCGCACCGGACGAAAGCTGGGCGCAAAAGATGCGCGCGGCCGGGGCCGACGCCGTGGTTCTCGATAGTTTGACCACCGCCCTCGATCTGGCCGAGCGGGTCATCATCGTCCACGCGCCGGAACTCACCCCCCAAGGGAGCTCGGTCCCGGCGGGCCAAGGAACGGGCTAAACGACTCGGAGCAAGGAGGGCGCCAGAACAACAGGACACGCTTGCCCGACCGATGGTGTTGCGATGCAACATGCCGGAGATCGAGCCGCCTACATGGTCTGCCATCATCGGGCAAAATTTTATCTATTTATAGTGTGGTCGGGCACATGTGTGTGAAGTGGGTCATTTTCTTGTTGCAAACGGGCCGGTGAGGCGATATTCGGGAACACCATGGTGATCGGGATTATTCTGAATTTTCACATGGATGCGCCTGTAAAATATAACGCGCTCCCCGGATTCACCTTTCGTTTTCCTTGCACATTTCAACATGCTCTTGCGCCGATATCGTTGTGCAGTGCACACGGACGTAGCTGCAGAGCCGGAGGAGTTCCAGCATGGCCATTCCCGGGCCAACCGTAGCCACCACCGTCGTTTCCTTAACCGCCGAAGACCGGGCGGCGCAGCGCGCGCTGGTGTTTCCGGGACAGGGATCGCAGATCGTCGGCATGGGCCAGGATCTCGCCGAAGCGTATCCGGCGGCACGGCGCGTCTTCGACGAGGTTGATTCCGCCCTGGGCCAAAACCTTTCCCGGTTGATGGCCGAGGGACCGCAGGACCAGCTCACGCTCACCGAGAACGCCCAGCCGGCGCTGATGGCGGTAAGCATGGCGGTTCTGGCCATCCTCGAGGAAGAGCACGGCCTGAGCATCGATCAGCTCGGCTGCTTCGTGGCGGGTCACTCGCTCGGCGAATATTCGGCACTGACCGCCGCCGGCAGCTTCAGCGTCGGCGACGCGGCGCGGTTGCTCCGTACCCGCGGGCTTGCCATGCAGCACGCGGTGCCGGTGGGCGACGGGGCGATGGCGGCCCTGATCGGTATTGAACTGGCGGCCGCCGAGGAAATCGCCGCGGAAGCGACGCGCGACTGCTACGACGGCGCGGTCTGCGTCGCCGCCAACGACAATGCCCCGGGTCAGGTGGTGATCAGCGGTAGTCGGATCGCGGTGCAGCGAGCGGTGGAGATTGCCGCTCTCAAGGGCGCCAAGCGGAGCGTCATGCTGCCGGTGAGCGGACCGTTCCACTGCCCCTTGATGGCCCCTGTCGCCGACGTCATGGCCGAAGCCCTCGCCGCCGTCGACGTACACGCACCGCGTCTGCCTCTGGTGTCCAACGTCACCGCGGACGAGGTTACCGATCCGGACGACATCCGCTCGCTGCTGGTTCGCCAGGTCACCGGCATGGTGCGCTGGCGGGAAAGCGTGCTCTACATGCGGAGCCAAGGGGTGCGCGAACTGGTGGAGATCGGTGCGGGCAAGGTGCTGTCCGGACTTGCCCGGCGCATCGACCGCTCGCTCAGCGGCACCGCCGTCGGCACTCGGGCCGACATCGGCGCCTTCGTCGCCACCCCTTAGGTTTGGGCGGCGCCAAACGGCCTTCGACCCGGTGCTCCCGGGTCAGCGCCGGGCGACGATGAACAGGCGGCGGAACGGAAACAGCGTCCGCCCGTCCGGCCGTTGCGGGTAGGCGCGACCGACCCGCGCGGCATAGTCGGCAAGAAAGGCCTTCTGCTCCTCTGCATCGAGGGCGGTCAACAGCGGCCTCAGCGCGGTACCTCCGGTCCAGGCGACGACCGGATTGTCTCCTTCGAATACTTGCCAGTAGACCGTTTCCCAAACGTCGAGTTCGCTGGTGATCGGCAACAGCAGGTCGATGTAGGTCTCCGGCCGTGCAACCGGCCGCGACCGCACGAGCGGTGCCAAGCGGTCCCGCCAGCTGCCGGCGGCGATCGTCTCGGCGATGGCCTGATGCGAGGGTTCATCGAAGTTGCGCGGCATCTGAACCGCCAATACCCCCTCCTGCCACAGCCAGCCCACCAGCCGAGGCAGCAGCGTCGCGTGATCTCCGACCCATTGCAGGGCCGCATTGGAGAAGACGAGATCAACCGGCTCGTCCGGGGTCCACGTGTCCATGTCGGCCTCGATCCACTCGATCTTGGCCGAAGTCGACCTGGCCTCGGCGAGCATTGCCGGCGACGAATCGACACCCACGACCTGCGCCCGTGGCCAGCGGTCGGCCAACAAGCGGGTGACGTTACCGGGACCGCAGCCGAGATCGACAACCGTTTGCGGCGCATCGAGGACCACACGGCGAAGCAGGTCCTCGGCGGCACGAGTCCGGTGCAGGCTGAACCGGCCGTAGGTCGCCGGTTGCCAAATATCGACCACGACCGCGGCCGGGCCTAGTGAGCCGCGTCTCGGTCGTAAAACTGCTTGATTTGCAAGAAGTTAAATAGAACGGCGCCGATAAAGAAGAGAATGCCGGTGTAGTACATCACCTGCTCCTCCGCCCGTGAGGCAAGGTATAGAGCGAAGAGACCGATCACGGCGACCATGAACCCGACGACCCAACGGCCGAAGTCTTTCGGCATGCGACCTCCTGTTCCCCAAAGCCCGAAAACGTGCGGCATTTGCCACCGGCGCGCAAGCCATTTCCGCCGATTCGCGGCCGGGTCGGGCGGCGCCGGGCGGACGGTTGCTGCCGTGGCGCCAACCGGCTAAGTCAGGGGAGTCAAACTCGGATCGCACCCTGGACAAGCCGGGATTCTCCTTGAGCGAGCGCATCGCCGAAGTCGTCCGCCGGATCGGCGCGTTCCTCATGCGGACGTTCCTCCGCGCCGAGATCAGCGGTCTCGAGCACTACCGCGCGGTCGGCGATCGGGCGTTGATCGTGGTCAACCACACCTCCTATCTGGACGCGCCGCTCCTCGTCGCATTTCTTCCCGAACTGCCCAGTTTCGCCATCAACGCGCATGTGGCCGACGCCTGGTGGGTGCGGCCTTGGCTGCGAATCGTCGAGGTCTTCCGGGTCGACACGCGGAGCCCGCTGTCAACCAAAGCGATGATCCACTTCATCCGCCAGGGAAAGAAGCTGGTGATCTTTCCCGAGGGCCGGCTTACCCAGACCGGCGCGCTGATGAAGATCTACGAAGGTCCGGGCGTCGTCGCCGATCATGCCGATGCGCCTATTCTGCCCATCCGCATCGATGGGCTGCAATTCAGCCGGGTCTCTCGGCTGCAAGGAAAAATGCGGCAGCGCTGGTTCCCGAAGGTGCGGATGACGATCTTGCCGGCGGTGAGCCTGATCATCCCGGCCGAGGCTCGGGGACGCAGCCGCCGCCACATCGCCGGCCGTCAGCTCTACGACATCATGTCGGAGATGATGTTCCGCACCAGTGCGCGCGAGCACACGCTGTTCGATGCCCTGCTGGAGGCGCGGGGGCTCCACGGCCGCGGTGCGGTCATCCTCCGCGACGTGGAACAGTCACTAACCTACGGCCGACTGGTGGTGGCCAGCCTCGTCCTCGGCCGGCGGGTCGCCGCGATCACCCGGCCGGGCGAAGCGGTGGGCGTCCTCCTGCCCAACGCCGTCGGTATGGCCGCCACCTTCTTTGCCCTGCAGGCCTTCGCCCGGACCGCCGTCGTGCTCAATTTCTCCGCCGGCGAAGCGGCGGTGACCTCCGCCTGCCGGACGGCGCAACTCCGTATCGTCCTTACCTCGCGCCGGTTCGTCGAGCGTGCGCGGCTGGAGAAACTGGTGGCGGCGCTGGAGCGGACGGTCCGCCTGGTTTGGCTGGAGGATGTGCGGGCCGGGATCGGCGCCGTTCAGCGCCTGCGCGGCCTGGCCGACAGTCTGATGGCGGCGCGGCTTCACCGCCGATTTGGGGTGCTTCCGGACGATCCCGCGGTGATCTTGTTCACCTCCGGCACCGAAGGGGAGCCGAAGGGGGTCGCCCTCAGCCACCGCAACATCCTCGCCAACGTTCGGCAACTGGCGGCGCGGGTCGATTTCCTCCCGTCCGACACCGTGCTCAATGTGCTGCCGGTGTTCCACTCCTTCGGCCTGACGACGGGGCTGCTGCTGCCGCTGCTTTCGGGCGTGCCGACCTTTCTTTATGTCTCCCCGCTCCACTACCGGATCATTCCGGAACTGGCCTATGGGGTTAACGCGACCATCCTGTTCGGCACGGACACCTTTCTGTCCGGGTACGCCCGGGCCGCTCACGCCTACGACTTCTATTCCATCCGCTACGTGTTCGCCGGTGCGGAGAAGGTGAAGCGGGAAACCCGCCAGGCGTGGGCAAGTAAGTTCGGGATCCGGTTGTTGGAAGGCTATGGCGCCACCGAGACGTCGCCGGTGCTCAGCGTCAACACGCCGATCTACTTCCGCGCCGACACCGTCGGCCGGCTGCTGCCGGGGATCGAAGCCCGGCTGGAGCCGGTGGAGGGCATCGCCGCCGGCGGTATCCTCCACGTCCGGGGACCCAACGTGATGCTGGGTTACCTGCGCGCCGAAGAGCCGGGCCGGATCAAGCCGGTGGAAGGCGGCTGGTACGATACCGGAGACGTGGTCGAGATCGACGAACTGGGGTTCATCACGATCCTCGACCGGGTCAAGCGGTTCGCCAAGATCGGCGGCGAGATGGTTTCCCTCGCTGCCGCCGAGGGGGTAGCCGCGCGCCTCTGGCCGGAGGATCGCCACGCCGTGGTGGCGGTCACCGATCATGCCAAGGGCGAAAAGCTGGTGCTGGTCACCACTGCCTCCGACGCCGGGCGCGAAAGCATGCTGAAGGAAGCACGCCAGGCGGGCATTCCGGAGATCGCGGTGCCGCGGCGGATCCTCACCGTCTCCGAAGTACCGCTGCTCCCGACCGGCAAGACCGACTATGGGGTCATCCGCCGGCTCGTTCTGTCGGCCGACGAAGAGAACCGGGCTGCGGATCGGGACCGGGCCGGGTAGGGGCCCTCAGGCGGCGAGGTTGCGCACCCGCCGGGCCGGCAGGTCGATGCGGAAGGAGGTGCCATCGGGGCCGGTTGCCGCCAGGGAGAGGGAGCCGCCATGGGCGGCAACGATCTCCCGGGCGATGACCAGGCCCAGACCGCTGCCGCCGGATTCGCCGCTGACGGCAAACGGCTGGAATAACCGCGGTTGCACGTGCGCCGGGATGCCGGAGCCGTCGTCGATGACGTCTATCAGCAGCCGGCGGTTGTCGCGCCTGGCGGTGATGCGGATATGGCCGGCACCGGCGCGCTCCGCATTGAGCACCAGGTTGCTGAACACCCGGAACAGTTGCTCGCGATCGCCGTGAATGAGCGCGTCGCAACCGTTGGTGGTGATGCGGAGGCGCGGCCCGGTGCTGTCGTCTCGAACCTTCAGGGCTCCGCACACTTCGTTCAGCAGGCTATCGAGGGGAAAGTCGGATTCGCGCAGGGTGGGCTTGTCGCTGCGGGCGAAGTCGAGCGTCCGCGCACACAGGGCGACCGCCCGGTCGATGGCGGCGAGCAGACGGGGAGTCAGTCGCTGCACCTCCGGATCCTCGATGGCGGCGAGCCGGTCCGATGCCAAGACCGCCGTCGCCAGGGTATTGTTCAGGTCGTGGTTGATCTTCGTCATCGCCGCGCCGAGGGCGGCGAGCCGGGTCTTCTGGTGCAGCGCCTGGCTGAGATCGCGCTGCATCACCGAGAGCTCCCGCTGGGCAAGGCCGATCTCGTCGCTGCGACCGGCGTCGGGAATTTCCGTTCCCGCATCTTCCGGCGCCTGGCGAAAACGGATGATGCTGTCGGTAATCCGCCGCATCGGTCGCACCAAGAGCCACTGCAGCGAGACGAAGACGAGAACCGCGGTGATGAACGAGATGATCAGCGACAGCTCCAGGATGCGCCGGGAATAGGAGAGCATCTCCATGCGCATCGGGCGCTGGTCGAGGACGATCTCGATCATCGAATCCGGGGCGCGCGGCGAGGGGCCGATGACCCGGATGACCCGGTTGCCGCGCTCGAACAACGTCGCCAGGGCGTCTCCCACCCAGTCCACCATCGTCTCCGAACGCAGATCGTAGGTGACATCGATGGCGTCCGGCAGGGTTGCGCTCAGCATCAGCATCCGTCGGTCGGGTGACTTGAGGACGATGGCGTACGCCCCGGCGTGGTACAGCAGCTCCTGTTCCAGCCGCTCGTCGATCATGTTGTCGGGCGTCGCCTCCAGGGCGAGGATGGCGAGGTGGGCCTTGGCGATCCTCTCCTCCAGGTAGTCCAGGCGAAACCGGGAGATGGACGGGACGAAGACGAGCACCTCGGCCAGCATGACGAAGGCGGCGGTGAGCGCCAGTAGCCGGCCCGACAAGCCGGTCAGCCATCGCCATCGCTCTTTCCGCCGCTGCGTGTCCATGGGCGTGCAATATAATGGACTTTCCGCACAATGGTGTGTGCGGAGTAAGTCCCCTCGGTTGCGACGGATCAGCCGAGGCGGGCGAGGAGACGGACGAGGCAGCGCGTCTTCGGACCGAAAAGCGTCCGGATGAAATAGCTCCCGGCGACGCTCTTGTTGATTTCGCCCAGCGTCGGGTAGGGAACGATCATCTGGGCCAGCGCGCCGATCTTCAGGCGCTGGCTCATCGCCAGGATCCATGGCTGGATGAGTTCGCCCGCGTGCTCGCCGACGATGCCGGCCCCGAGCACGTGGCCGCGCCGGCCGACGACGACTTTGATCAACCCCTCGCCGTATCGCTCGGTGCGGGCGCGATCGTTCGTCGCGTAGGTGCCGCGGAGCACGCGGTGGGGAATGCCTCGGCGTCCGGCCTCCGCTTCGGTCAGCCCCACCTGGGCCAGCTCGGGGGCGGTATAGGTCACCCACGGCACGCAACGATGATCGGCGCGAGCCGGCCAGCGAAACAGGGCATTCTTGAGGACGACGCCGGCGTGATAGGCGGCGACATGGGTGAACCGCATCCCGTCGATCGCATCGCCCATGGCAAAGACCCTGGGATTGCTGGTGCGAAGCCGCCGATCGACGACGATGCCGGCGGCCGTGTGGGCAATTCCGGCTGCATCGAGGGCGAGAGCATCGATGTTCGGTCGCCGTCCCGTTGCGATCAAGAGGTGGGAGCCGGCAATGCTGCGCTCCCGGTCGCCCTCGACGACGGTGACCTGCACCGGCTCGGTCGCACCGCTCCTCGCCACCGCCACGATGCGGATGCCCTCGAGGATCTCGACCCCCTCGGCGAGCAGGCGGGCACGGACGACGGCAGCCAGCTCGGGATCGTCGCGCGGCAGCAGTGTCGAGCGTTGCAGCAGCGTCACCCGGGCGCCCAGCCGTCGGTGCGCCTGCGCCAGCTCGACCCCCACCGGACCGGCGCCGATGACGATCAGGTGCGCCGGAACCGCCTCGAGATCGAAAATCGTCTCATTGGTGAGGAACGGGGTCGCTGCCAGCCCTTCGATGGGGGGGATCGACGGCGACGATCCGCTGGCAATGACGAAGCGCCGCGCCCGGATCGTCATCCCGCCGGCGGCCACTTCGCCCGCGGCGATAAAGCGCGCCTCGGCGGCGATGACGGTGACGCCCAGGCCCTCGAAGCGTTCGACCGAATCATGCGGCGCGATGCCCCGGATGACCTCCTGAACATGCCGGCGGACCGCAACGGCGTCCACCGTCGCCGGCTCAAGGCTGATTCCGAAGGCCGGCGCCTGGGCAGGCGTCGCCGCCAAGCGGGCCGCGGCAATGAGCGACTTGGATGGGACGCAGCCGTAGTTCAGGCAGTCGCCGCCCATGCGACCGCGCTCGATCAGGACCGTGCGCGCGCCCATCTGTGCCGCCCCGGCGGCGACCGAGAGTCCGGCCGCGCCGGCGCCGATGATGCAAAGGTCGGCCTCGATGACCGAGGTCATCCATTCTCCTCCGCATCCATGCCGGCGGCGCGCCGCCGGCGCTTCACCAGCACCGGGATCAGGGACAGGACAGCCAGGCCGATTAGCGAGCCCAGCACCGCGGGCTGAAACAGGATGCCGAGGTCGGGCTCGTCGCCGGCGTCGATCACCGCGCCGATCCCGTAGCCGACGAGCGTATAGAGGAAGGAGCCGGGTAGAATGCCGATGAGGGTGCCGATGAAGTAGGTGCCGAGCGGCACCCCCAGCAGCGCCGGGACGAGGTTGACCAGCCAGAACGGGAAGATGGGAATAAGCCGCAAGAACAGCAGGTAGGAGAGGGCGTTTTCCCGGAAACCCCGTTCCATCCGGGCCAGCGTCGGCCCGGCCTTGGCCCGGAAGTAGTCGGCGAACGCATAGCGGGCGGCAAGGAAGATCGCGCACGCCCCGAAGGTCGCCGCGATGACGGTCAACAGGGTGCCCTGGACGAGGCCGAAGAGGAAGCCGCCGATGACGGTGAACCATACGGATCCCGGCACCGATAGCATCACCGCCAGGGCGTAGACGACCATGAATGCCGCGGCAGAAGCCAGCGGCCGTGCCTCGTGCCAAGCCGTCAGCGCCGCCCGGTGCTCCTTGAGGGCGGCCAGCGACAGATACTCGCCCCAGCCGACGGCGACAACCGCGACGCCGGTCACGACCAGGGCCGCAACGGGAAGAACGCGCTTCAGCGAGAGGGAGGCAGGGGCTGGCGCGTCGGCCATCGAGGTCCGTATCCGAGACAATGCTTCGCCCCGGTTCGTTCTTGCCGAAGCAATAAAATTGCCGGAGCGAACACCACCATAATATGACCGGCGGCAAAGTCAGTTGCGAGCGCGGCCGCTGCTCGTCGCGGTCACCCTTGCGTGAACGCGGGGGCGAATGCCGGGGGGCGCCGGGGTCGTCCTATGGGCGCGTGTGGGCGGTGGCGATTGACTAAGCGGTAGGGAGCCCGTATACACCCTCGCTTCTTAGTCAGGAGAGCACGGGTGAAACGCACCTATCAGCCGAGCAAGCTGGTTCGCAAGCGGCGGCACGGCTTCCGTAAGCGGATGGCTTCAGTCGGCGGTCGGCGTGTGCTGGCGGCAAGGCGGCAGCGCGGCCGGAAGAGACTCTCCGCCTGATCATTACGTGGCCTCGGCGGTTGCGCGGCTGAAGCGGCGGGCGGACTTCCTCAAGGTGGCACGGGAGGGGGGCGCCTGGAGCATGCCGGGGCTCGTTCTCCAGATGCGTCAACGAAACCAGCGGGACATCATGGGCAAAGGGGAGGGGGCGAGCGACGTGGCGGCGGTGCGGGTCGGTATCACGGCGACGCGGAAGCTGGGCGGCGCCGTGGTTCGCAACCGCGTACGTCGCCGCCTGCGGGCCCTGGCCGTCTCCCTGCTGCCGGAGCTGGGTCGTTCCGGCTGCGACTACGTGCTGATCGGGCGCGGGCCGACCGCCGCCCGTCCGTACCCGCAGCTCTGCGATGATTTCCGGGCAGCGATCGTCAAGCTCCACGCCGGCCGGAGCTCCCGACCGCCAAGCGGCCGGCCGCAGGGGGCCCGGTCGAAAGGCGGCAGGCCGCGCGGAGGGGGACGCTGATGGCGCTGCTGCGACCGGTTATGCTCGCTCTGATCCACGCCTATCGGCTGCTGGTCAGCCCCATCCTCCCCCTGTCGTGTCGCTTTGAGCCAACCTGCTCCGCCTACGGGCTCGAGGCCGTGCGCCGATTCGGTGGCTTGGCTGGCGGCTGGCTCATTCTGCGCCGTCTCGGCCGTTGCCATCCGTGGGGCGGCTGCGGCTACGATCCGGTCCCCGAGGCGGCTCCCGGGCGCGGAGCGGGGCGGGCGGGATCGATCGCTGGCGGCACGCGTGGCGGCGTCATGCCGGAGGCGGATGCGGCGCGATGAGCGGCGACAACAAGAACCTTCTCCTTGCCATCGCCCTGTCGCTGGTCATCCTGCTGGGTTTCCAGGCCGGCTATAATTACTTCTTCCCCAAGCCTCAGCAGCCGCCGCGCCCGGCCGGACAGGCCGAGGTCACGCAGCCGGCGGCGCCCACCCCCGGCCAGCCGGTGCAGGTGCCCTCTCCCGGCGGAGCGACGGGTGCGCCGGGTACGGTGCTGCCCGGGGCCACTCCCGGTAGCGCACCGCGCAACGAGCTTCTTGCCAAGTCGCCACGGGTGAAGATCAACACGCCCCGGATCCATGGATCGATCGCCCTCCTCGGCGGCCGCATCGACGACGTGTCGCTGCCCAGCTACCGCGAGACCATCGACCCCAACAGCCCGGAAATCGTGCTGTTCTCGCCGCCGGGGGCGGCCGATCCCTACTTCGTCGAGACCGGCTGGGTCCCGGTCGGACCCGGGATCGCGGTTCCCGGCCCGGAAACCCTCTGGACGGCAGATCGCACCGAGCTGACCCCCCAGGCTCCGCTGACGTTGAGCTGGGACAACGGCGCCGGTTTGCTCTTCACCCGCACCATTGCGGTGGACGAATACTACATGTTCACCGTTACCCAGCGGGTGGAAAACCGCGGAGAGGCGCCGGTCGCGCTGGCCCCGTACTCCTTGGTCTCCCGCTTCGGCGATCCGCCGACGAGCGGCTTCTTCATTCTGTTCGAAGGGCCGCTCGGCGTCATCAACGGCACGCTGAAGGAGGTCAGCTACAAGGACCTGCAGAAGGAGGGGCTGATCCAGCACAGCACCACCGGCGGCTGGATCGGGATCACCGACAAGTATTGGTTGAGCGCGCTCATTCCGTTGCAGAATGAGCCGGTGGACATGCGCTTCATCCACCAGAGACCGAACAACATCAACCAGTACCAGGTGGATTTCGTCGGCGGTCAGAAGGTCCTCAATGCGGGAGAAGCCACCGAAAGTGTCAGCCGCATTTTCGCCGGCGCCAAAGTCGTCACGCTGATCGACAAATACGCGGAAATGTATGGGATCGACCGCTTCGATCTCGCCATCGACTGGGGCTGGTTCTATTTCCTCACCCGGCCGATGTTCTATGCGCTGAACTTCCTCTATCAGCACATCGGCAATTTCGGGCTGGCCATTCTTGCCCTCACCGTGCTGATCAAGCTGGCGTTCTTTCCGCTCGCCAACAAGTCCTACAAGGCGATGGCGAACATGCGCAAGCTGCAGCCGGAGGTGATGCGGCTGCGCGAACGGTTCGCCGACGATCGCGCCCGTCTCAATCAGGAGATGATGGCGCTGTACAAGCGGGAGAAGGTCAACCCGGCCTCGGGTTGCCTGCCGATCGTAATCCAGATCCCGGTCTTCTTCTCCCTCTACAAGGTGCTTTTCGTTACCATCGAGATGCGCCATGCGCCGTTTTTCGGCTGGATCCACGACCTGTCGGCGCCTGATCCGACCTCCGCGTTCAACCTGTTCGGGATGATCCCGTGGACGCCGCCGCAGTTCCTGATGATCGGGGCTTGGCCGCTGATCATGGGCGTGACGATGCTGCTGCAGCAGAGACTCAATCCGCAGCCGCCCGATCCGGTCCAGGCAAAGATCTTCATGGCCCTGCCGGTGGTCTTCACCTTCATGCTGGCGCATTTCCCGGCGGGCCTCGTCATCTATTGGACGTGGAACAACATCCTGTCGATCATTCAGCAGTGGGTGATCATGCGCCGCCAGGGCGTTTCGGTCTGAGCCCCGGTCGCCAGCGCCGCGCCGGCGGTCACGGCAACGGGGCCGGCGCCCGCCGGGCATAGCCGCGGAAGTGGACGAGGTGGAGAACGGGGAAGGTACGGCGGCGGACCAGGCGGCGCTCGCGGAGCGGGCGCGACGGTTGTTCGCCCAGCCCTGTCGGTTCGTCGCCGCGGCCGTCGGGCTCGACCACATCCCGCCCGGGGGGCTGCCGGAAATCGCCTTCGCCGGTCGCTCCAACGTCGGCAAGTCGAGCCTCATCAATGCGCTGGTGGGACAAAAGGCACTCGCCCGGACGTCGCAGACGCCGGGTCGCACCCGCCAGCTCAATTTCTTCGATCTCGGCGGCCGGATGATGCTGGTGGATCTTCCCGGCTACGGCTACGCGTCGGCGCCTAAAACCGAGATCGCGGCCTGGACGCGACTGGTGGACGCCTACCTGTGCGGTCGGCCGAGCCTGCGGCGGGTGCTGCTGCTCATCGATGCCAGGCGCGGACCGGGGGAACTGGACCAGCGGGTGATGTCGCTGTTGGACCGGGCGGCGGTCTCCTACCAGGTCGTGCTGACCAAGGCGGACAAGGCCGGCCGGGGAGAGCTGGCCCACACCGGCGACCGGGTGGCTGCGCTCAGGGGACACCACACGGCGCTCCATCCGGATCTGGCGGTGACCAGTGTCGCGGCTGCGGAAGGGATCGCCGAGCTGCGGACGGCGGTGGCGCCGCTTGCCCATTGGGACGCGGATTTGTCGCCGTCCCTCCCCGACCGGGGGTAGATGGGAGAAAGTGGCGCCGCAGTCACATTTGCGCTGGCAAAACGACGGATGCCGCGTACAGTCCGCGCCCATGAGCGAAGTAAAAGCGCGAACCCGCGAAGAGTGGCTGGCACAGGCGCGGACCCTGTCGGAAGCCCTCCCTTACATGCGCCGCTACACCGGCGCCACGTTCGTCATCAAGTTCGGCGGCCACGCCATGGGCGATCCGGGGCTGGCACAGACCTTCGCCCGCGACATCGTGCTGCTGCGCCAGGTGGGCATCAACCCGGTCGTCGTCCACGGCGGCGGGCCGCAGATCGGCCGCATGCTCGACCGGCTGAAGATCAAGAGCGAGTTCATCGACGGGCTGAGGGTGACCGACAAGGAGACGGTGGACGTGGTCGAGATGGTTCTCGCCGGCTCCATCAACAAGGAGATCGTCTCCGCGATCAACGCCGCCGGTGGCTTCGCCGTCGGCCTCTCCGGCAAGGACGCCAACCTGTTGCGGGCACAGCGGCTGAGGCGGACGAAGAGCGATCCCAACTCCAACATCGAGCGCATCCTCGACCTCGGCCTCGTCGGCGAGCCGACGGAGGTCAATCCGCACATCCTCGAGTTCTACGAGCGCTCCGACATCACGCCGGTCATTGCCCCCATCGGCGTCGGCAGCAACGGCGAGACCCTCAACGTCAACGCCGATACCGCCGCCGGTGCCGTCGCCGGGGCCCTCGGCGCCAAGCGGCTGTTGATGCTGACCGACGTGGAAGGCGTATTCGATCGCGACGGCAAGCTGATCTCGGACATGACCGCCGCCGAGGCGAGGCGGCTGATCGCCGAGGGGGTGATCCGGGGCGGAATGATCCCCAAGGTCGAGACCTGCCTCGAAGCGGTCGGCAAGGGGGTCGAGGGGGCGGTGATCATGGATGGCCGGGTCCCACACGCCCTGCTGCTGGAACTGTTCACCGCCCACGGGGCCGGCACGCTCGTCCACGAGGAGTAATCGCGCGGGGCGACGGGCCGGGCAATGGCGCGGTTATCGCCGGCCGTTGCCGAACAGGTGCTTGGCACCGCCCGCGGCGAAGGCCTGGATCTCCGTCGACGGTTCGCCGAACAGATAGCCCTGGACGTAATGGACGCCGCATTCGCGGACGAACATCAGCGTTGTCTCGTCCTCCACATGTTCGGCCACGGTGGCGACGCCCAACTCGCGACAAAGGTCTACCAGCGCTTTGAGGAAGGCTTTGCCCTTGTGCGCCTGAACCGCGTCGCGGACGGCGGAGCCGGCAAACTTCACCATGTCCACATCGAGGCTGGCCAGGTAGGAAAAGTGGGCGGCACCGCTGCCGAAGCCGTCGATGCTGACGAAAAACCCCTGCTCGCGCAGCCGCTGGATGAAGTTGTTGGCGGCCTTCAGGTCGCTCATCTGGGTGAGTTCGGTCACCTCGAAGATCAGCCGCTGACGGATCCACGGGTTCTCCCGGACGATCCGGTCGATGCGGGCGACGAAGGCCAGGGAGTTGATGGAACGGCCCGAGAGGTTGATGGACAGGGGCTTCCTGCCGCTGGCCGCGCCGTTCTTCTTCATCCACTCGACCGCCTTGCCGATCATCGCGATGTCGAAGTTGACGATGATGCCGCTCTCTTCCGCCAGCTTGATGTGCTGCAGCGGGCTCTGGCCGCCGGGGCGATCGGGGAAGCGGGCGAGCGCCTCGAAATGGTGCGCCGTGCCGGTGCGGGCATCGAGGACCGGCTGGAAGGCGATGGCGAACGCCGACTTGGTGATGATCTGCTGCAGGGTGTTGAGCGTCTCGACGGCGTCGCGGGCGAGATCGGTGATGCTGCTGACCAGCCTGTCGGCGGTCAGTTCCCGATAGTCGCCAGTGCGGAAGCGGTCGACGGTGTGGATGAGACCTTGCGCCACCTGTTCCGGGGTGAGGCCATCGGTGTTCATGTTCACCGAGGCGGCGGTGACCGGAAGGCCCTTCGCCTCCGGGTCCACCTGCCTGGTTAAGGTGGATATCTCGGTCGCCAGGCCGTCTAGATCGACGTCGTCGCCGTGGAGGAAGGCGTACCGGTCGTCCCCCAGCCGGCTCGCCGTATCGCCGTCCACCGACCGGTCGCGCAAGAGGTGGCCGATCATCGACAACAGTTCGTGCTCGACCTTGTCGGTCAGGCGGGCGCGGAGATCGTCGTAACCGGACAGAACCAAGAGCGAGCACTGCTGCTCCGCTTCGCCGATGCCGTCGGAGAGATGACGGGTCACCGCATCGATGAACGAACCGGTGTCCAACAGGCCCGTCGTCTCATCGCGGCTGCGGCGACCGAATCCGACCGACTTGCGTTCCAGGGCATTGCCGCGCAGCGACAGGAAGTAATGGCCGTTGAGTTCGGCCAGGTGATACCCCGACAACGCGATGGGCACGGTCTTGCCGCCGGGGCCGACCAGGGCCAGGCCCACGTCGTTGATGCGCTCGCGACGCTTGGCCGCGGCGAGCAGGTCGAGCAGGTGGGAATGGAGCGCCGGCGGCACCAGGTCGAGGAAGGGCGTGCCGAACAGGCTCCGTGCCGGCCGTCCGGCTAGAATCTCGAGCGCGCCGGCGGCATAAGCGATACGCGCATCGGCGTCGAGTTCGACCAGAGCATCGGCCCAGGAGAAGGCGAGGGCAACGAAGCGGTCGCGCTCCTCGCGCAGCGCGGTGATCGAGGCCGGAGTGGGAGCGGCAGGGGTGATGACGGTCACGGGGCTCTCTCGCTGCTGGGTACGGATTGAGTTTCCGTCTTTGGACACGCAAAAATAGCGCTATCCGTGCGCTTAAACAATCATAACGTGTGTTAAAAAACTCTCTCTCGCAGTGAGCGAAGGCTGTCCGCCATAGAGTCGAGGCGCGGGATGACGCCCGGGACGGAGAGGATGAACCGACCGGGAGCGGTAGGGACGGGCTTCGTCGAGGCTTGAAGTTCCGGTGCATATGGGCGCAGATTGGCCCATGGGTGAGTGCCTCTCATCGGAGCCAATGGCGGTCCGTACGCCACTCTCGCCGCTGTATGCGGCGGAGGCGTGGGTTTTCGATCTGGACAACACGCTTTACTCGTCGACCATCGATCTGTTCGCGCAGATCGACGTGCGGATGCGCGCCTACATCGCCGCCTATCTGGGCCTGGACCTGGATGCGGCATTCGGCCTGCAGAAGCGCTACTTCCACGAGTACGGCACGTCCCTGCGCGGCCTGATGGACAGGCACGGAATGGATCCGCGGCCGTTTCTGGAGCATGTCCACGATATCGACGTCAGCGTCTTGGATCCGAGCCCGGCTCTCGATCGCCAGCTCGGGAGACTATCGGGCCGGAAGCTGATCTTCACCAACGCGTCGACCGATCATGCCGAGCGGGTATTGGGCCAATTGGGGATCGGCCATCACTTCGATGCCATCTTCGACATCTTCGCCGCCGACTTCCATCCGAAGCCGACGCCCGCCATCTACGCACGGCTTGTCGAGCGCTACCGGCTGGATCCCAGGCGCACCGTCATGGTCGAGGACATGGCGCGGAATTTGGCGCCGGCGGCGGCACTCGGCATGACCACGGTGTGGATTCGCAATACCACCGCCCACGGTATCATCGGGGCCGACGGCGACTACATCGACCACGCGATCGACGACCTGCTGTCCTGGCTCGAAATGATCTCGGAGACACGCTGCTGAAGCTTGTCTCGATCAGCCAGCCCCGCCCGTTGACACCAACCCGCGGGTCTCGCATCGTCCGCCGTGAGCGTGGTGGACAAAGGTCACGATAGAATGACGAGCGAACTCGAGAAAACCATCGATACGGCTTGGGAAGATCGGGATCGCTACGGCCCGCAGACGGAAGGGCCGGTCCGGGACGCAGTCGAAAAAGCGCTTCAACTCCTGGACGGCGGCCAGGTGCGGGTTGCCGAACCGAGCGGGGACGGCTGGCGCGTCAATCAGTGGCTGAAAAAGGCGGTCCTGCTGTCGTTTCGCCTCCATCCGACGCTGCCGGTAACGGGGGCCCCGGGCGGGGGGGCGTGGTACGACAAGGTCGCTCCCAAGTTCGTCGGCTGGGACTACGAACGCTTCGCCACCGCCGGCTTTCGCGCCGTTCCTGGCTGCCAGGTGCGGTACTCCGCCTATATTGCCCCCGGCGTCGTCCTGATGCCGTGCTTCATCAACGTCGGCGCCCGTGTCGAGGCCGATGCAATGATCGACACCTGGGCGACGGTGGGTTCCTGCGCCCAGATCGGCCGCCGCTGTCACATCTCCGGCGGCGCCGGCATCGGCGGCGTGCTCGAACCGCTCCAAGCCAACCCGGTGATTATCGAGGACGACGTTTTTGTCGGCGCCCGGGCGGAGGTGGCGGAGGGCGTCCGCATCGGTCGCGGTTCGGTACTGTCCATGGGTGTTTACATCGGGGCGTCGACGCGGATCATCGATCGCGCCACGGGAAGTGTGCTCTACGGCGAGGTGCCGCCCTATTCGGTGGTGGTATCGGGGGCGATGCCGGGGCAGCCGCTCCCGGATGGTCGGCCCGGGCCGTCCCTCTACTGCGCCGTCATCGTCAAGCAGGTGGACGAAAAAACCCGCTCCAAGACGTCCATCAACGAACTCCTCAGAGACTAAGGGCCCTCGTCGGGCGAAGCGACCGGACCCCCAATGCCGCTTAATTATCCCATGGTCGATCCCATCGCGCTGGCGCAAGCGCTGATCCGCTGCCCCAGCGTCACGCCCGCCGAGGGCGGTACCCTCGGCGTGGTCGAGGCGGCACTGGCGCCGCTCGGGTTCAATTGCCGGCGCTTGCGCTTCGGCACCGCGCCCGAGGTGGACAACCTCTATGCCCGCTTCGGCGACACGTCGCCCAACTTCTGCTTCGCCGGCCATGTGGATGTGGTCCCGCCCGGCCCCGTCGAGGCTTGGAGCACCGATCCGTTCACCCCGACGATCTCGCACGGCCGCCTGTTCGGGCGCGGCGCCGCCGACATGAAGGGGGCGATCGCGTGCTTCATCGCCGCCGTTGCCACCTTTCTCGCCGACCGGACCGACGGCTTGCAGGGCTCGGTCAGTATCCTGCTGACCGCCGACGAGGAGGGGCCTGCCGTGGACGGCACGGTGAAGGCTCTGGCCCAGCTGGCCGAGGAGGGGGAAACCCTCGATGCGTGCCTGGTCGGGGAACCCACCAACGCGCGGATTCTGGGCGAAATGGTCAAGATCGGCCGGCGCGGCAGCCTGAACGGCGAACTGATCGTTACCGGAACGCAAGGTCACGCCGCCTATCCGCATCTGGCGGACAATCCGATTCCCCGCCTCCTGCGCATGCTGGACACGCTGACGTCGACGCCCCTTGACGAGGGGACGGCGCAGTTCGAGCCGTCGGTCCTGACGTTGACGTCGGTCGACGTGGGAAATCCGGCGACCAACGTCATCCCGCGAGAGGCTCGCGCCCGTTTCAACATTCGCTTCAACGACAAACACACGGCCCAATCGCTCCGCGCTTGGCTGGGGGCCCGTCTCGCCGCGTGCGATGGCGGCAATTACGCCCTCCACACCGAATGCTCGGGCGAGCCGTTCTTATGCCCGCCCGGGCGGTTGAGCGAACTGGTGGTGGCCGCGGTGCGCAGGGTCACCGGTCGGACGCCGAAGCTGGATACCTCCGGGGGGACCTCGGACGCCCGCTTCATCAAGGATTACTGCGGGGTGGTCGAGTTCGGCATGCCGGGAGAGACCGCCCACAAGGTCGACGAAAACGTTGCGGTCGACGACATCGTCGCCCTGGCCGAGGTCTACTGGGCCGTTCTCCATGCCTTTTTCGACCGTCGCGGGGTTGGTCCGGTCTAGCGTGCTTACGCTCCAGGAAGTCATCTCCTCCCTCTATGGCGCTTGGCGTCTCGCCCGCTTCGATGCGCGCGGCATGGCGTTCTTCGACACCACCCTTGGCGGCTTCTGGCGCTCGTTCTTCGCTGCGGTGCTGGTGGCTCCCGCCTACGTTCTCGTCGTATCCACCGGCGGCGGTGCCGTCCATGGGGACACGGTCCGCTTCGGCCTCGCGGAAACGATCGGATACATCCTCTCCTGGGTGGCGTTCCCGGTAGTGATGGAGTGGCTAACCCGGCAATTGGGATGCCGGGCCCGTTATCTCTCCTACATCACCGCCTATAACTGGGCCTCGGTAATCGAACACCTGCTGCTGCTGCCGGTCCTCGTCATCACCGCACGCAATCTCCTGCCGGACGCCGCCGGCCAGCTCCTGTGGCTCGTCACCCTCGTCTTCATCGTTGTTTATGCGTGGTTTGTTACCCGCACCGCCCTTGCGGTGACGACACTGACCGCCGCCGCCATCGTCTTTCTCGATATCGGCCTGAGCTACGTGATCACCTTGATGACCGTCGCCGTCGAGTGAGGATGCGCCGTCCTCATCCGGCGGCCGAGGTGTCCGGATAATCGACACCCATCAGGTAGAGCCCGCAGGCGGGGGCGGTGGGGCCGGCGGCCCGCCGGTCGCAGGCAGCCAATGCCTCGCCGATCCGCTCCACCGGCCAACCCCCGTCGCCCACCCGCTTTAGCGAACCGACGATGATCCGAACCTGGTTGTGCAAGAAGGATCGCGCCGTGGCGGCGATGCGGATCATCTCGCCGTCGGTCTCGACGGTGAGGGAATCGAGGGTCTTCACCGGCGATGCGGCCTGGCACAGGGACGAACGGAAGCTGGAGAAGTCGTGGTGGCCGATGAGGAGGCGGGCGGCGGCCCCCATGGCGGCGCCATCGAGGGGGGAGCGGACCCACCAGGCGCGGCCGGTATCGATGGCGAGCGGCGCCGGACGATTGACGATCCGGTAAAGATAGCGGCGTCGCCGGGCGGAAAAGCGGGCGTGGAATTCGTCGTCGACCTCCGCCGCGTCCAGGATGCTGACCGGCGCCGGCCTCAGGTGGAAGTTGACCGCGTCGCGGATCGTCGCCCCCGGGAAGGGCCGGGGCAGATCCACGTGCGCCACCTGGCCCAGGGCATGAACCCCGGCATCGGTGCGGCCGGCACCGACCACGGTGACCGCGGCGCCGGTGAGGCGGCCGAGCGCTTCTTCGACCGCCTGCTGCACCGAAGGCCCGTTGTCCTGGCGCTGCCAGCCGACGAACGGGGCTCCGTCGTATTCGAGAGTCAACCGGTAGCGCGGCATCTGCGGGCGCGGCTATGGTCGAACGGGGACGGTCATCGCTGCCATAAAGGAACGATAAACCTGCTTCGCGTCACCATAGGGCGTTCCGCCCGTGAGCCGATCACGCGGCGGTGGAACGACAGTGACGAGCGATATGGCCACCACGTTCTCAAGCGCGATTACCGACATCGATCGCGACTCCCTCTACACGCTGCCGCTCTCCATCATTCCCCTGGAGACCTCGGCCCTGCGCCGCGCCCGCATGATCAAGAACGTGCGTCTCGACAGCGTGATCGAGATCTTCGCCGACGCCAACTCCGGTTCGGGGCAGCTCATGGTGGAGAGCCTGCCGCACGTCTTCGATTGGCCCGAGGGAAGCATCCATCCCGACCTGGGGACCATGCGCAAGCTGGCGATGATGCCGAGCTTCGATGTCTACAGCCTGCGCATTCTCCTCCGCGATCACGGTATCGCCGTCAACAGCCATGACGCGCTTCGCCTCTCGCAGGCGAAAAACCGCGACCTGACCAGCTACATGGCGACCTTCACCCGTCCGCTCATCGTCAACATTTACGGCGAGCAGAACATCGCCATTTCCAGCTTCGAGGACATCATCGGGCTGTTCCGAAACCCGGATCGGAAGAAATCGATCGAAAATCTCCGCATCATGGCGGACAAGCTTGAGATAGAGATGGAGTATATCCCGCGATTTCTCGAAGATTACGGTGATATATTCCTGTCGTTCTCATACTATAGGAGCTGTCTGGACCAAATAACTCCGATCATCGGCGAGTTCCTGGACTGGCTACGCCAGGTTCAGACCAATCAGGTCCTGCGCCGTGATCCCGATCTTCTCAGCGCCTGCCGGATCATTCAGGAGACCCTCAACGACCGGCTGGCGGCGATCACCGGCTGCTTCGAGAATTTCGACCGCAGCGCCCGCGACCTGTGGCAGGACCTGACCCCGGACCGGTTCGCCAAGGTGGAGCGGCTGATCAAGGGCCACCATGCCTTTATCGGCGGCATCCTTTGCGCGCTGACGGTGAAGATCGAAAACTGGGATCGCGCCTTTCCCGACAAGAGCAGCGGCAGTCCCGCCCGCCGCGCCGAGTATCTGATGTCGGAGATGCGGCAGGGGATCGAGAAGATCCGCAAAATCCAGGTGTCAGCGCCGATGCTGGCCGAACTCCGCACCGGCTAGCTCAGCCGAGGAGGGTGCCCGCCGGCAGCGCATATCCGCGCAGGAAGGCGTCGGCCGGCACCGCCGCCCGACCCGGACGCTGGATCGTCGTCAAGCGCAGAAAGCCCGATCCGCAGGCGACGGTCAGCCGGTCGTCGACGACGACGCCGGGTGCCGAAGCCGCTGATGCCTCCACTGTCTCCAGGGCCGTCGCCCGCAGCACCTTCAGCCGCTCGCCGGCGTGCTCGAACCACACCCCCGGGTCGGGGTTCAAGGCCCGGACCATCCGGTCCAGCTCGACCGCGGAACGAGCCCAGTCGAGACGGCCTTCGCTGCGCTCGAGCTTGCGGGCGTAAGTGGCTCCCTCCGCCGGTTGCGCCCGGGCGGCGAGGGTCCCTGCGGCGAGGCCGTCGAGGGCATCCACCATCAGCCGCGCACCGATGACCGCCAGGGCGTCGGTGAGGCCGGCGGCGGTGGTCTCGTCGTCGATGGGAAGGCGCTCGACCAGCAGCATCGGCCCGGTGTCCAGTCCTTCATCCATCCGCATGATGGTGACCCCGGTTTCTCTGTCACCGGCGAGGATGGCCCGTTCGATCGGCGCCGCTCCCCGCCAGCGCGGCAAGAGCGAGGCGTGCACGTTGAGGCAGCCGAGCCGGGGCGCGGTTAGGACCGCCGCGGGCAGGATCAGGCCGTAGGCGGCGACGACGGCGGCGTCGAGATGGAGCCGGACGAACTCATCTTGAACCTCCGCCGTCTTCAGCGAAGTCGGGGTCAGGACGGGCACGCCGTTAGCCTCGGCGAAGGCCTGCACCGGCGAGGGCCGCGGTTTCTGGCCGCGTCCCGCCGGCTTCGCCGCGCGGCTGTAGACGGCGGCGAGATCGTGTCCCGCCACGACCAGTGCCGCCAGTGTCGGGACCGAGAAGGGCGCGCTACCCATGAACGCCAGCCGCAGCCGCTGCGGCTCGCCCCGGGCGGCCAAGGCGGGAGGAGGGGGCATGGGAGCGTCGCGGTGCGCGCTACCCGACCGGTTCCAGGCGCTTCGCCTTCGCCAGCTTGCGCAAGATGATGTTCCGCTTCAGCGACGAAAGGTGATCGACGAACAGCACCCCGTCGAGATGATCGATCTCGTGCTGGATGCACTTGGCGAGGAGGCCGTCCGCCTCCAGCTCCTGCACCACGTCGCGTTCGTCGCGATAGCGCACCTTGATGGCAGCGGGCCGGGTCACCTCGGCATACTGATCGGGAAGCGAAAGACACCCCTCTTCGCCCGTCGCCAGTGTCTGGTCGCGCCAGATCACCTCCGGATCGGCCATGCGGTAAGGGGAGGGCGCTTCATCGGGAAGCGAGATGTCGACGACGATGACACGCTTCAGCACGCCCACCTGCGGGGCCGCCAGGCCAATTCCGTTCGATTGATGCATGATGTCCAGCATGTCGTCCATCAGCCGGCTGATCTCGGGATCGACGGTGCCGACGGCGCGGGCCGACTGTTTGAGGCGCGGATCGGGGGCAACGATGACGGACAGAGAAGACATGGAAACCGGCAGATTGATGGACGTTCACATACAGGGGTCACATAAGAACGGGCCGGCAGTGCCGTCAAGAAGCGGCGATCGCCCGACAGGGCCCGGGCGCTATTGACGGACGCGGACGCGGTAGGTGAGTTCGGCGCCGCCGCCCGCCGGAACCGTCAGCGGCCAAGCGACGCGGCCGGCGCTGACCTGTTGGTGTTTGGCGCTCTCCTGGAGCATCTGCCAGTCGCCGGGGATATCCTCGACGACACGGACGACCACCGGGCGGCCCCTGGCATTGCGGACCGCCACCTCGTAGCCGGCCTCGAACACGTTTCCCTGCGGATCGATCAGGGAAAACGCGGTCTGTCGGCGGCTGACGGTGATGTCGAAGGCCTTACCCGGCTCGATCGTCGCCCGTTCGCCGACAGGGGTGGCCTGGAGGCTGTCTTCACCCAGGAGTCGGGCGACGCCCGTATCGTCGGCGGTGTAGACCCGGGCGACGCCGGCGGGCAGCGGCACCCCCGGCACGCCGCCGGCGGCGTTGACGAAGCTGATGCGCACGTCGGGGTTGGTGCGCGTTCGCTCGTCACCGGTCCGGAACGGGCTGACGCTGTCGGTGCTGACGTATTCGATCGTCACCGGAACGGCGGCGGCCTCCAGCAGCGGTACCTGACGAATCTCCTGGTCGGCCAGACTGACCGGCTTCGGCAAGGTGTAGAGATAAACGTCGCCGATCTCCTGGCGTTTCGGCGCCGCCGCCGGAGCCGCCATCATCGCCTCGGCACGGGCGGCGCCGGGGACGGGCACCGACGGCGTCTCGCGGTTGATCTCGCCGGCAACCAGCGACAGCGTTGCCTCGGGGAAGTCGGCACCGCTGCGGTTGGTGACGATGGCTCGGCCGGTCAGGCGCGCCCGCTCCCCTGCCGCATCGAGGAACAGCACATAGTCGGCGGCCCAGTTCAGCCCCGGCGCCATGTAGCCGATATCCAGATCGCGTTTCCCGCCGGCCGGGGCATCCACCTCGACGAAAAGGGCCGGCCGGGGCCGCAACCCCGCCGGAACGTCGGCGTAGGCGATCCGCCCGGGGACGCCGGCCTCGATCCGATCGCCGATGCGCAGCACCGGCCCTCCCTCGATGGCGAGGAGGGTGGCCTTCTGCGTCGTCTCTTCGCCCGACTGGGGGTTGGTGCGGATCACCGTCACCTCCTTGCCGAGATGGCTTTCGAGGAGCGTGGCGGCGGTGAGCCGTTGCAGGTCGTAGCGGACGCCGCTTACCGCGGCGTCGTGGGCGGTGACGATGATGCTGGCCGGAGGCAGGCGGGACGGGAGTCCTTCGACGACGACGCTGGAGGAGCCGGCGGGCAGCAGGACGGAGCGCGTTTCCTGGACGAGCGCCATCCCGTCGGCATAGGCGGTGACGTGCAGGCGGGCGCGGCTGGATTCCGGGGCCGCCACCTCGTCGGCCAGCGCCGTCGATGCCAGTACGAGCGCGAGCCCGACGATCGATAATCGGACGTTCATCCAGCCCTTCTCCCTAAGCGACTCTTCTCGTTATGGAATTTGCGTCCGGCCGGTGCCGGGTGCAAGCTGCCGCGCATGGCGACCCTGTCCATCCCTTCGCCTCTGGACGCACCGGGCAGCGAGGTCCTGCTCGGTCTCAGCGCCGGCTTCGCCGTCGCCGTCTTTTTTGCCCTCATCGTCCTGATGCTGCGCGGCGAACGGGCGCGCGGTGAGGCGGCGGCGCAACTGGCCCGGGTCGGACAGATGGCGGATCGGCTGGCGCTGGCCCAGGCGGAGCTGGCCGGTTGTGTCGACCAGGGGCAGCGTGCCCTCGACGAACGCATCGACGTGCTGGGACGGCGGGTGGGCGATGGCCTCCTGCAGCAGACCGAGCGAACCGCCGAACACCTGCGCGTCCTCCACGAGCGCTTGGCGGTGATCGATTCGGCCGGCAAGACCATCGATGAACTCACCCTGCAGGTGGGCGGCCTGACCGAAATCCTGGCCAACAAGCAGGCGCGCGGCGCCTTCGGCGAGGTCCAACTGCACGACCTCGTCTGTGCGGTGCTGCCCCCGGCCGCCTATGCCTTCCAGGTTTCGCTCGGCAACGGCACCCGCGTCGACTGCCTCCTGCGCCTGCCCGAGCCGCCCGGCCCCATCGCCGTCGATGCCAAGTTTCCCTTGGAAAGCTACCGGGCGCTGCGCCGGGCCGGCGACGAAGCAACCCGGACCAGGGCGTCGCGCGCGTTCGCCCAGGACGTCGGCCGGCACGTCCGCGACATCCAGGAAAAATACCTGGTTCCGGGCGAGACGGCCGATTCGGCGATGCTGTTCCTGCCGTCGGAGGCGGTTTACGCGGAACTGCACGCCAACTTCGCCAACGTCGTCGAGGATGCGTTTCGGCGGAAGGTGTGGATCGTGTCGCCGACCACCCTGTGGGCGACCCTGAACACCTTGCGGGCGGTCCTCCGCGACGTCCGCCTGCGCGAGGATGCGCATGCCCTGCAAGCGGCACTACAGGGCTTGACCGCCGATCTCGACCGGCTCAATCAGCGGGTGCTCAATTTGCAGCGCCACTTCGACCAGGCCACCGACGACGCTCGCCAGGTGGTTATTTCCTGCGAGAAGGCAATGGCACGGGCCGCCCGGCTTGACCTCTCCCGTCTCACCGCCGACGAAGGGGCTCCGCCGGTGCCGCCGGCCCAGCCTTCGTCGGCGGCACCGATCGTGCTTGCGGAACAAATTCAACAAACCGGCGGAACAGGACACGATACATGACGACCGAATCCCCGCTGAGCATCAAGCCACCCCAGGGGATGGGGCGTGGCGACCGCCTTCCGACCGTGTTCGCGGCGGGATTCCGGCTGTTCTTCCTCGCCGCCGGCGTCTACGCCGTCGTGGCGACGGGCCTGTGGGTCTACGCGTGGCAGGGCGGCATCGCCCTGTCGCCCGCTTGGCACGGGCACGAGATGATTTTCGGCTTTGCCGCGGCCGCCATCGCCGGCTTCTTGCTGACGGCGGTGCCCAACTGGACCGGTAGGCCGAGCCTGCGGGGGATGCCGTTGCTGGGCCTCGGCTTGGTTTGGCTGGTCGGGCGCGTCGCCATGCTGATGGACACCCTTGCCTGGCTCGACCTGCTGTTCCTGCCGGTGCTGGCCATCGTTGTCGGCCGCGATATCGTGTCGGCGCGGAACAGCCGCAACTACGGGGTCCTGTTCATCGTCCTGGCTCTGGCCGGACTGAACCTGCTGTTCCATGTTGGCGACGAGCTTACCGTCTTGTGGGCGGCCACCTTCCTGATCGTCGCGCTGATCGCGCTGATCGGCGGCCGTATCGTCCCGGCGTTCACCCAGAATGCGCTCAGGGCCTCGGGCGAGACGAAGGCGGTCTGTTCGACCCCGCCCCTGGTGCAGCGGCTGGCGGTCCCGTCGGTGGTAGTGGTCGTCGCCGCCCAGATTCTCCTGCCCGAGACTCACGTCGCCGGCGTCGCCGCCCTGGTCGCGGCGGCGATCCTCGGCTTCGGCATGACCGGGTGGCGGAGCTGGGCGACGAGGCGGATGCCGATCGTCTGGATCCTCCACGCCGGATACGTATGGGTTCCCATTGGGTTGTTCCTGGTGGCGCTCGCCGACCTCACCGGCGTCATCCAGCCCACCCGCGCCCTGCACGCGCTGACCGCCAACGCCATCGGCATCATGGTGCTGGCGGTCGCCTCGCGCGCCGCGCTGGGCCACAGCGGTCGGCCGCTCCGTGTGGGACGGGCGACGGTCGTGGCCTATGTCCTGGTGATCGCCGGCGGGCTGCTGCGGGTGGTGGGGCCGGCCGAGACCATCGTCGCCGCCGGTCTCTTGTGGGCAGCCGGCTACGCCGTCTTTACCGCCGCCTACTGGCCGGTGCTGACCCGCCCGCGCGTCGACGGTCTTCCCGGCTGAGCGAAATCTGGGTGGAATCGGCGCCGCGCCGCCAACTGACCGCTTGAATCCGTTCGGCCGGCGAATCCGTTGCCAGTGAGCGGCTTAAGCGCAAGTCCTCAGGATCTGCGGTCCCGCCCGCGCCGCAGGGTCGCTTCCAGGCTGGCCATGCGCTCGGCCGTGGCAGGCACGAGTTCGGCGAGCAGCCAGATCAGGAGGACGACGATGTTCAGCGTCGCGAGCATGGGATGTCCCTCTCGTGATTAGCAGCCGACGCGACGTTCCGTGGACACCCCTAGTCCGCCGAGCGGCGCCGCGGCCGAACGTAGCCCGATTATGGGCCAACGAAAGTTGCTTTTCGGTAAGCTGACCGGCGTCGCGCGGACGGGTCGACGGCAGCCGCCGGGACGCCGTGGGGCGGGACAGCCGCCCTGTTTGCGCGCCCCGGGCTTCGTGCCAGTATTGGAGTGGGGCAACGGCAGGAGCGGGCAAGGATGCGACAGCGCACCCGAGGACTTCTTCTCCCGGTCCTGATTTCGCTGCTTTGCCAAGTGGGTATCGCCGCCGTCGCCGACGACGAGATCGATTGGCGGTCCGAATATGGCGAGAGTGACGCCAGCGTTTCCGAGGAGCTTCCGTCCGATTCGGATTTTGCCGGCGACCCTGGCTCGCAGGCGGACGATGCCGCTGTCGAGGAGGCATCCGGCGAGCCGACCTATGGCCAAGCCGGCTATGAAGAGGCCGATCAGGGGGAGCCCGCGGCCGACGGCGAAACGGCCTGGTGGACGGCCGTCGAGCCGGACGCGGACGAGAGCCTCACCTATGCCCAACCGGCCGAGGAGGGAGCGGCCGAGGCTGTCCAATTAACCTCGGATACCGGCCTGCACGGGGGTCCCTCGGGCGGCCTTTCGGCGGAAGATCGCGAGGCCATCGGCCGGATCGCTTACGCGGAGGCCGGCAATCAGGGCGAGGAGGGGATCGCGGCGGTGATCTATACCATCCTCAACCGCGTCTCCTCCGGCCAGTTCCAAAGCACCGTCCAGGGCGTCATCGATGCGCCGAACCAGTTCGAGCCGGCGACCCGGGCGGGAGGCTGGCGCAACCTCCCGTCGCTCACTCAGAGCCAGCGGATTCAGTACGAGACCATCCTCAACCTGATCCTCGCCAGTCGTCTTCCCGATCTGACCAACGGCGCGCTGTTCTTCCAGAATGCGCGGATCGTCGCCGAACGGGCTGCGGCCGGCAGCGGTTCCTCCTATCTCGTCGACTTCGGCGGCACCCCGCCGATCGCCGAAATTCGCGACCACCGCTTCTACGACGCCCGTGCCGCGGTCAATCTGGCGGCGGGACGTTGGCGCGGTGCGGCAGGCGCTTCCCGGGAGACGTCGGCCGCCGACCTCGCCTACGACCGCGGCTATGGAGCGGTGTACGGCGCGGTGGGCTCGGGCGATGAGCCGTCGGCCGAAGACGACGCGGCCGCGGGCGATTCTCCGTCCCCAGGCGAGGATGCCTGGACCCGCCCGGCCGAAGGGTTCGACGCCGACGGCTCTTCTGAGCCATCATCCTGAGGGTGCGTCCGTCCGCCGCGTCGTCTTCGGCCGGCGGCGCCGATCAGGTTTCGCCCCGGGCCGGCGGTCCGAGGCGGTCCAGTTCGGCCAGTTCGTCGTCGCTGAACACCCGCGAACGGGTCACGAACCGAACCCCCTCCGGGCTCTCCAGCGAGAACCCGGCGCCGCGGCCGGGGACCACGTCGATGGTGAGCTCACTGTTGGCGAAGAAGGCGTACTGCTCCGCCCACATCCAGAAAGGGCAGCCGCAGATGGCGCCGAGCCGCACGTCCACGGCGCCCACCTTGAACTCGCCATGCGGGTAGCACATGGGCGAGCTACCGTCGCAGCAGCCGCCCGAAAGGTGAAACATCAGCGGACCGTGCGTCCGCTTCAGCCGCTCGATGACGCCGGCTGCCGCCTCCGTCACCCTTACCCGCTCGACCACCTGCGCCGTCCTAGAAGAACCCCAGCGCGTTCGGATCGTAGCTGACCAGGACGTTCTTGGTCTGCTGGTAATGGTTGAGCATCATCTTATGGTTCTCGCGGCCGATCCCCGACTGTTTATATCCCCCAAACGCGGCATGGGCGGGATAGAGGTGATAGCAGTTGACCCACACCCGCCCGGCCTGGAGGCCGCGCGCCACCCGGAACGACCGGTCGCGGTCGCGTGTCCACAGGCCGGCGCCGAGGCCGTAGAGGGTGTCATTGGCGATGGCGAGCGCCTCGTCCTCGTCCTCGAACGGGACCACCGACACGCAGGGGCCGAAGATCTCCTCCTGGAAGACCCGCATCCTGTTGTGGCCTTCGAAGATGGTCGGCTGGACATAGTAGCCGCCCGCCAGTTCGCCCTCGAACTTCACCTGCGAACCGCCGGCGAGGATCTTCGCCCCTTCTTGGCGGCCGATCTCGATGTAGGAGAGGATCTTCTCCAGCTGGTCGTTGGACGCCTGGGCGCCGACCATGGTGTCGGGATCGAGGGGGTGGCCCTGCTTCATCATCGCGACGCGGGCCAGCGCCTTTTCCATGAACCGGTCGTAGATGCTCTTCTGCACCAGGGCGCGGGACGGGCAGGTGCACACCTCGCCCTGGTTGAGGGCGAACATGGCGAAGCCTTCCAGCGCCTTGTCCTGAACCGCGTCATCTTCGGCCATCATGTCGGCGAAGAAAATGTTCGGCGACTTGCCGCCCAGCTCCAGGGTCACCGGGATCACGTTCTCGGCGGCATACTGCATGATCAGCCGGCCGGTGGTGGTCTCGCCGGTAAACGCCACCTTGGCGATGCGCCGGTTGCTGGCGAGCGGCTTGCCCGCTTCGAAGCCGAAGCCGTTGACGATGTTGATTACGCCGGGCGGCAGGAGATCGCCGACGATGTCGGCCCAGACGAGGATGCCCATGGGGGTCTGCTCGGCCGGCTTGAGGACGACGCAGTTGCCGGCGGCCAGCGCCGGGGCCAGCTTCCACGCCGCCATCAGGAGCGGGAAGTTCCACGGAATGATCTGGCCGACCACACCCAGCGGCTCGTGGAAGTGATAGGCGATGGTGGTGTGATCGATCTCCGAGATCGATCCCTCCTGGGCGCGGATGCAGCCGGCGAAGTAGCGGAAATGGTCGATGGCGAGCGGCAGGTCCGCCGCCCGCGTCTCGCGGATCGGCTTGCCGTTGTCGAGGGTCTCCACCATCGCCAGCACCGGCAGCCGCTCTTCCATCCGGTCGGCGATCTTGTTGAGCAGCCGGGCGCGTTCGGCCGGCGAGGTTCGGCCCCAGGCATCTTTGGCGGCATGGGCGGCGTCGAGGGCCTTCTCCACGTCCTCGGCGGTGGAGCGGGCCACATCGCACAGGGGCAGCCCACTGATCGGGGTAATATTGGTGAAGTACTGGCCGTTGACCGGAGCCACCCATTGCCCACCGATAAAGTTATCGTACTTCGGCCGGATGACAACGGACTTGTTCAGTTCCTCAATCGCCTGATGGATCATTTTGTCGCTCCTCCCGGCTGTTATCATACGCCAGCCGTACGGCTGGTCGCACCGCCACCGCGACCGAGCAGAATGGTTCGGCGGTGGGGCGTATATCCTACAGACACTCATCGCCCCGCAGGCGTGAGCGCAAGGAGAAGTATTCTAGCAAAAGTTTGGACCCGGGGACACCCAGGCGCGAGGCCGGTAGTGTCTCAGTTTGAAGAGACACTACCGCGAGGCCGGATGATGGCCTCCAGATGCCTATCTTGAGGCGTGGTCCCCGACGGCGCCCGCCCGGCCGCCAAAGATGCGGGCGTCTGCCGTAAGTCTTTGATTTATTGGTCGGAGTGAGTGGATTCGAACCACCGACCCCTGCCTCCCGAAGACAGTGCTCTACCAGGCTGAGCTACACTCCGACCGGGTCGTCGACGCTGTATAGCCGCTTCATCCGCGCCAGGGCAAGCCGGCGATCCGGTCAATAGGCGCGGTCGATGCAGAACGACACGACGTCGGCCAGAGTGCGGCGAATGACGGTGTCGGGAAAGATGTCGAGGGCGTCGATCGCCGCGGCGCCATAGTCGCGGGCCCGGCCGACCGTATCCGCCAGCGCCCGGCGCTGCTCCAGGAGAGCGATGGCATGGCCGAAGTCGCTGTCCTGCTGGTCCAGCTCCTCGATGGTGCGCCGCCAGAATGCCTGCTCCGCAGCGTCGCCGCGGGCGTGGGCGAGGACCACCGGCAGGGTCATCTTGCCCTCGCGGAAGTCGTCGCCGATGGTCTTGCCGAGGGTCGCCTGGATCGCCGAGTAGTCGAGGACGTCGTCGACCAGCTGGAAGGCGATGCCGAGGTTCATGCCGAAGCTCTCGAGGGCGTCCGCCTCCGCTTTCGGCCGGTCGGCGACGACGGCGCCCAGCCGACAGGCGGCGGCGAACAGTTGCGCCGTCTTCGCCCGGATCACGTCGAGGTAGGCGGCCTCGGTGGTCTCCAGATCGTTGCTGGTGATCAGCTGCATCACCTCGCCCTCGGCGATGATCGAGGACGCCCGCGACAGAATCGCCAGCACCTCCAGCGAGCCGTCCTCCACCATCAGCTCGAAGGCGCGGCTGAACAGGAAGTCGCCGACGAGGACGCTCGGCTTGTTGCCCCATACGGCGTTGGCCGAGGCATGGCCGCGCCGCAACGCCGAATCGTCGACCACGTCGTCGTGCAGCAGCGTCGCCGTGTGGATGAACTCGACACACGCGGCGAGCCCGATGTGTCGCGGCCCCGGGTGATGGCAGAGCTTGGCGGACGCCAGGGTCAGCATCGGACGCAGCCGCTTGCCGCCGGCGGCGATGACGTGGCCGGCGAGCTGGGGGATCAGCGCCACCGGACTGTCCATCCGTGCCAGAATCAGATCGTTGACCGCGCTCAGGTCATCGGCGACGATTTCGGTTAGGCCGTCGAGAGACGCCGTCCCGATCGTCCGATTGCTAACGCCGAGGGCAACTCCCACGCGGCCCACTCCTCCCATCCGGCAACGTCTTGACGCCTGCCCGCCCAGAAGCGAGCATAAAGACGCGAAATTTGTCCGGTCAAGCCCGCTGCCGTTCCCGTTTGCGGGGTTTTGCGCCGGTGCGGCTCCGTTGGTGCCATGGTCGAGCTCATCCGAACCGCAGATCCCGTCCTTCTTTCCTGGTTACAAATGATCTTTCGCCAGCAGGGCATCAAGATGGTCGTCTTCGACGAGCACACGAGCACCGCCTACGGCGGCGCCTTATCCCTCATCATGCGCCGGATCATGGTGGACGAGGGCGATCTGGTGGCGGCCCGCGACATCCTGCGTCAGGTCGATGCCGAAGGGTTCTCCGGTCATGCGTGAACCCATCCCCACGGCGGCAAACACCGAGGCAACGGGCGCCGGCGGCGCCGAGGGCGGCGGCGAAACCCAGGACCATCTGCTGGGCGGCCGGGTGCGCCTGCGGCAGCCGGCGACCGGCTTCCGTACCGGCATCGATGCCGTCTTTCTCGCCGCCGCGGTGCCGGCGCGGGCAGGGGACAAGGTGCTGGACGTGGGCGCCGGCAGCGGCGCGGCCGCCCTGTGTCTCGCCGCCCGCCTTGCCGAGGTGGGCGTTGCCGGCATCGACTCCGACCGGGCCCTGGTTCGCCTCGCCAATGCCAATGCCGAAGCCAATGGCGTCCCCGGCCGGGTCGAGTTCTTCCTCGGTGACCTCATCCATCCGCCGATCCGCTTCGCCGCCGCCTCGTTCGACCATGTTATGGCCAACCCGCCGTTCCGGGCCGCCGGCACCGGCAACGTCCCGAGCGATGCGGGGCGGGCGCGGGCAACGGTGGAGGACAAGGCGAAGCTCGACCACTGGCTGCGCTTCTGCCTGATGATGGCGAAACCGCACGGCAGGGTGACCCTGATCTATGCCGCCGACCGGCTCGCCGACCTGTTGGCCCTGGTGACCGGACGGCTCGGCGGGTTGGTCGTCTTTCCGCTGTGGCCGGGGTCGGGCAAGCCGGCAAAGCGGGTCCTGGTTTCGGGACGACGGACGTCGCAGGCGCCGCTGGCGCTGATGCCGGGGCTGGTCCTCCACCGCCCCGATGGCAGCTACACGCCGCAGGCGGACGCCATCCTTCGCGGTGCGGAGGAACTGGACATCGCCGGCGGTCCCTCGTGAGCGCACCGACCGACCGGACGTCTTCGGGCCGCGTCGCTGCCCGCGATCGATGAACCAACGACGGGTGAACCGCCGATGAACAAGCGCATGCGGGCACTGCTGGCGCGGCTGCCGATCGAGCGGTTCCGCCATCCGCCACCGGTGGTGGCGGTGGTGTCGCTGCGCGGCATCATCGGCAGCCTCGGTCCGCTCCGCCGCGGCCTCTCGTTGCCGTCTCTGGCTCCTTCGCTGGAACGGGCGTTCCGCCTGTCCGAGGTCAAGGCGGTGGCGCTCGCCATCAACTCGCCCGGCGGCGCAGCGGTCCAGTCGGCGTTGATCGCCACCCGGATTCGGGCACTTGCCGAAGAGCACAAGGTTCCGGTGCTGGCGTTTGCCGAGGACGTGGCCGCGTCCGGCGGCTACTGGCTCGCCACCGCCGCCGACGAGATCTACGCCGACGAAAGCTCGATCATCGGCTCGATCGGGGTCATCTCGGCCAGCTTCGGCTTTCCGGACGCCCTCAAGCGGCTGGGGATCGAGCGGCGGGTGTATACCGCCGGGGTCCACAAGAACCCCCTTGATCCGTTTCTGCCGGAGCAGCCGGACGAAGTGGAGCACCTGAAGCGGCTGCAGGGGGACGTGCACGACGCCTTTCGCCGCCAGGTGCGGGCCCGCCGCGGCGATCGGCTGAAGGGGGACGAGGGCGACCTCTTCAGCGGCCGTTTCTGGAGCGGCCGGGCCGCCCTGGAACTGGGGCTGATCGACGGCATCGGCGACCTGCGCGGGGTCATGCGCGATCGTTTCGGCGACAAGGTGCGGCTGCGTGTCGTCGACGACGGGCGCCGCTGGTGGCAGCGCCGGTTGGGGCTGCCGCGGACCGCGGGCCTCGCCGCCGAAGCCGCTTCCGAGGTCATGGCCGCCATTGAGGAACGGGCGCAATGGAACCGGTTCGGCCTGTGAACGCCCCTGCTGCCGGCGGTCGGGCGATCTCGTCGTCGCCGGTCGACGATCCGGCGCCGCGGCCGCGACCGGCTTGGCGCACCATTGCCGGGCGCGTCGTCGATCTGGAGCCGCTCGATGCCGATCGCCACGCCGCCGACCTCTGGGACGCCGCCCGGGAGGAGGACGCCGGCGGGGAGGAAATCCGGCACGCCAGCTGGACCTGGCTCCCCTACGGTCCCTTCGCCGACGCCGCGACGATGACGATCTGGATCGGCCGCCGCGCCGGCGGCAACGATCCGCTCTTCTTTGCCGTGCGCGAGAAGGCGGCGGGCCGGGTCTCGGGCTTCGTCGCGCTGCTCAACATCCGCCCGCAGGACGCGGTCCTCGAGATCGGCCACATCTGGCTGGCGCCGCGGCTGCAGCGGACGACGGCGGCGACGGAGGCGATCGCGCTCATGCTGCGCCACGGCTTCGACGATCTGGGCTATCGCCGCATCGAGTGGAAGTGCAACGCCTGCAACATCCCGTCGCGTAACGCCGCCCTGCGCTTCGGTTTCGTCTTCGAGGGCGTTTTCTTCCGCCACATGATCGTCAAGGGCCACAACCGCGACACCGCCTGGTATTCGCTTCTCGCCGACGAATGGCCGGCCCGGCGCGCCGCCCTTGATGCCTGGCTCCGGCCGGAAAACTTCGACGCCCATGGCCGCCAGCGTACGCGCCTCGCCCGCGCCGAGGATCCCGGCCGCAGACCCGCCGATACCCGATCTTGACCGGCCGGCCGGCGGCTCCTTACATCTTGGCCATGGTTGTTCCGGCGATTCCGCTGCTGGTGGTCGGCGCGGCCGGGCTTGCCGTCGGCTGGCTCGGTCGGGGTCTGGCGCGACGACGGCGTGCCACCGACCTCGGACCGCATGCGGGCACCCCTCGGCCGGCCCGGACGCTTGCCTGGTGTCCGGTCTGTCAGGCCCACATGGCGACCGGGCACCGCTGTCGGATCGGATCGGCCGAGGCGGCGGACACGACAGCCGTCGGCGGCGGGCCCGTTTCGCAGTCGCCTTGACCGCCGGCGCCCCGGCCGGCTAAGGTCCGCGCCGCCCCGGGCTCGTCGAGCGCCGGGCGTGTCCTTCATTCCTCCTCCGCACTCCTCGGTCATGGCTCCGCAGGCGTCGACCTTTCAATCACTCATATTGTCGCTGCAGGGCTTCTGGGCGGAACGGAACTGCGTGATCCTGCAGCCGTACGACATGGAGGTGGGGGCGGGCACCTTCCATCCGGCGACCACCTTGCGCGCCCTGGGGCCGGAACCGTGGCGATGCGCCTACGTGCAGCCGTCGCGCCGGCCGACCGATGGCCGCTACGGGGAGAATCCCAACCGGCTGCAGCACTACTACCAATTCCAGGTGCTGCTGAAGCCGTCGCCGTTGAACAGCCAGGAGCTCTATCTGGACAGCCTGCGCCACCTCGGCATCGATCCGCTCGCCCACGATATCCGCTTCGTCGAGGACGATTGGGAAAGTCCGACTCTGGGCGCCTGGGGCCTCGGTTGGGAGGTCTGGTGCGACGGCATGGAGGTCACCCAGTTCACCTATTTCCAGCAGGTGGGCGGCATCGAGTGCAATCCGGTCGCGGTGGAACTGACCTACGGCCTGGAGCGCCTCGCCATGTACGTCCAGGGGGTCGAGAACGTCTACGACCTGGACTGGGACGGCAGCGGTACCACCTACGGCGACGTCTTCCTGCAGAACGAGCGCGAGCAATCGGCCTACAACTTCGAGCATGCCGACAGCGGACGATTGTTCCGCCAGTTCGAGGATGCCGAAGCCGAATGTGCGGCGCTGCTGGCGCTCGATCCGCCTTTGGCGTTGCCCGCCTACGACCAGTGCATCAAGGCGAGCCACCGGTTCAATCTCCTCGATGCGCGCGGCGTCATCAGCGTCACCGAGCGCGCCGCTTACATCGGCCGGGTGCGGGCGCTCGCCCGTGGCTGCTGCGAGGCGTGGCTGAACAGCCGGTGCCCGGCGGCCGAGGCGGCCGTGGCCTGAGATGGCGGAGTTCCTCCTCGAGCTGCTGTCGGAAGAGATTCCGGCGCGGATGCAGGCCAAGGCCGCCGATGACCTGAAGCGCCTCGTCTGCCAGGGCCTGGACAAGGCCGGGCTGACCTACACCGACGCCCGCTCGTACGTCACCCCGCGGCGGCTTGCCCTCGTCGTCGACGGCCTGCCGGAGCGGCAGCCGGATGTGCGCGAAGAGCGCAAGGGGCCGCGGGTCGGATCGCCGGAAAAGGCGATCGCCGGCTTTCTGCGCGCCGCCGGGTTGGCGAGCGTCGACGAGGCGGAGGTGCGCGAAACCGACAAGGGGCAGTTCTATTTCGCCGCATCGGTGAAGGCCGGTCGGCCGACCGCCGATGTTCTGTCCGAGATCGTCGGCGCGGCGATCCCGGCCTTTCCGTGGCCGAAGTCGATGCGCTGGGCGGATACGCAGATGGCCTGGGTGCGGCCGCTGCACGGCATCCTCGCCGTGTTCGCCGGCGGCGTCGTACCGCTGACCTTGGACCTGCGGGCGAAGACGACGCCACCGCTTGCCGCCGGCGACGCCACCGTCGGCCACCGATTCCTCGCGCCCACGCCGTTCAGTGTCACCGACTGCGCCGACTACCGGGCGAAGCTGCGGGCGGCCAAGGTCATCCTCGATCCCGAGGAACGGCGGACGCTCATCGCGACCGAGGCGGCGCGACTGGCGGCGGCGGAGGGATTGGTTGTTCGCGACGATGCGGGATTGTTGGACGAGGTGACCGGGCTGGTGGAATGGCCGGTGGTCCATCTCGGCCGCATCGACGCCGCGTTCATGGATGTGCCGCAGGAAGTGTTGATCACCGCCATGCGCACCCATCAGAAGTACTTCGCGCTGACCACGGCGGCCGAGGCGCTGGCGCCGCGGTTCGTCGTCGTCGCCAATACCGAGACGGCGGACGGCGGAGCGGCGGTCGTCGCCGGCAACGAGCGGGTGCTGCGGGCGCGGTTGTCGGACGCCAAGTATTTCTGGGATCACGACCGCAAGCAGAGCCTCGAAAGCCGGGTCCCCAAGCTCGCCGAACGCGTCTTTCATGCGAAGCTCGGTTCCGACCTGGAGCGGACGGAGCGGCTGCAGGGGCTGGCTCGCCGTCTCGCGCCCTTCGTCGGCGCCGATCCCGATCTGGCGGAACGGACCGCGCGGCTGTGCAAGGCCGACTTGACGACCCAGATGGTCGGCGAGTTTCCGGAGCTGCAGGGCCTCATGGGCCGTTACTATGCCCTCCATGACGGCGAGCCGCCCCCGGTCGCCGACGCCATTCGCGACCATTACGCGCCGCAAGGGCCCTCCGATCGCTGCCCGACCATGCCCACCGCTGTAGGGGTGGCGCTCGCCGACAAGATCGACATGCTGGCGGGCTTCTTCGCCATCGACGAGAAGCCGACCGGATCGAAGGATCCGTTTGCTTTGCGTCGCGCTGCCCTCGGCGTCATCCGATTGATTATCGAGAACGGTCTTCGCCTGCCGCTCCGCACCGCTTTTATCGATTCGTTGCTGGGGCATGGCCGATCCGCCGATGCCGCTGACGGCGCCACCGTCGATGAGCTCCTCGCCTTCTTTGCCGATCGGCTGAAGGTGCATCTGCGCGGAGAGGGGGTGCGGCACGATCTGATCGCGGCGGTGTTCGCCGGCGGCGGCGAGGACGACATCGTCCGGCTGCTCGCCCGGGTCGCCGCGTTAAGAGACTTTCTCGATACCGATGACGGTGCTAACTTGCTCACCGCCTATAGGCGGGCGTCCAACATCGTTCGGATCGAAGAATCGAAAGACGCCACAGGGTACGAGGGGCAAGCCGATCCAGGGCTTCTGTCCGAACCACAGGAAGTCGAGTTGTACCAGGCGCTGGGCGAAGCACGCGGGCGTATATCCGAAGCCCTTTGCCATGAACGTTTCGGCGAAGCGATGGCGAGTCTCGCCCGGTTGCGGTCGCCCGTCGACGCCTTCTTCGACCACGTCCAAGTAAATTGTCGAGATCCGCACCTCCGCGCTAACCGGCTCCGGCTGCTGTCGCAGATCCGGTCGGCTTTGGGCGGCGTTGCGGATTTTTCACAAATCGAGGGGTAGGAAAAGTAAGCGATGACGAAATGGGTCTATACGTTCGGGGACGGCAAAGCCGAAGGCGGCGCCAAGGATAAGAACCTCCTCGGTGGCAAGGGCGCCAACCTGGCTGAGATGTCCAGCCTCGGCATTCCGGTTCCGGCCGGCTTCACCATCTCGACCGAGGTCTGCACCTATTTCACCGAGCACAGCAACACCTATCCCCAGGATCTGAAGGCGCAGGTAGAGGCGGCGCTCGCCCACGTCGAGAAGATCATGGGCGCCAAGTTCGGCGCCACCTCGGGCCCGCTGCTGCTGGTCTCGGTCCGCTCCGGCGCCCGCGCGTCGATGCCGGGGATGATGGACACCGTCCTCAACCTCGGTCTCAACGACGTGACGGTGAAGACGCTGACCGAGAACACCGGCGACGAGCGGTTCGCGTTCGACAGCTACCGCCGTTTCATCCAGATGTATTCCAACGTCGTCCTCAATGTCTCCAGCCATAACTTCGAGCACCTGCTGGAGCAGCACAAGGAGAAGGTCGACAAGCAGTTCGACGTCGAACTGACCGCCGACGACTGGCGGATGGTGATCGACGCCTACAAGGCCGAGGTGATCAAGCACCTGGGGCGGCCGTTCCCGCAGGATCCGCACGAACAGTTGTGGGGCGCCATCGGCGCCGTGTTCGGCAGCTGGATGAACAAGCGCGCCATCACCTACCGCAAGCTGAACAACCTGCCGGACCACTGGGGGACCGCGGTCAACGTCCAGGCGATGGTGTTCGGCAACATGGGCAACGATTCCGCGACCGGCGTCTGCTTCTCGCGCAATCCGTCCACCGGCGAGAACCTGTTCTACGGCGAGTACCTGGTCAACGCCCAGGGCGAGGACGTGGTCGCCGGCATCCGCACCCCGCAGCCGCTGTCGCTGGCCGAGAAGGCCGCCATCGGCTCCGATCTGGCGGCGATGGAAGAGGTGCTGCCGCCGCTCTATGAAGAGCTGGTCGGCTTCCGCAACAAGCTCGAGAAGCACTACCACGACATGCAGGACATGGAGTTTACCATTCAGAAGGGTAAGCTCTGGATGCTGCAGACCCGCAACGGCAAGCGGACCGCCCAGGCGTCGCTGCGGATCGCCGTCGAGATGTGCGAGGAGGGACTGATCGACAAGGCGGAGGCGGTCCGTCGCGTCGATCCGGCGCAGATCGACCAGCTCCTCCACCCGATGATCGACCCGAAGGCGAAGAAGGAGGTTCTGAGCAAGGGCCTGCCGGCGTCGCCGGGTGCCGCATCGGGACAGATCGTCTTCTCCGCCGAGGAGGCGGAAGCGTGGGCGAAGGCGGGAAAGAAGGTGATCCTGACCCGCGTCGAGACCTCACCTGAGGATATCGGCGGCATGCATGTCGCCCAGGGCATCCTCACCACCCGCGGCGGCATGACCAGCCACGCCGCCGTCGTCGCCCGCGGCATGGGCACGCCGTGCGTCGCCGGTGCCGGTGGGCTCCGCATCGACTATGCGGCGAAGACGCTGACCGCGGGCGATATCGTGCTCCGCGAAGGGGACATGATCACCATCGACGGTTCCAACGGCCAAGTTCTTAAAGGCGAGGTGCCGAAGATCCAGCCGGAGCTCACCGGCAATTTCGGCAAGCTGATGGAGTGGGTCGACGAGATCCGCACCCTCAAGGTCCGCGCCAATGCCGAGACGCCGCTGGATGCGTCGACGGCGCGCAATTTCGGCTGCGAAGGTATCGGGCTGTGCCGTACCGAGCACATGTTCTTCGACCCGCAGCGGATCATCCACGTGCGCGAGATGATCGTCGCCAATACCGAAGCCGAGCGGCGGACGGCGCTGGACAAGCTGCTGCCCTACCAGCGCGATGACTTCATCAAGCTGTTCACCATCATGGCCGGGCTGCCGGTGACCATCCGCCTCCTCGATCCGCCGCTGCACGAGTTCCTTCCCCATACCGATACGGACATGGCGGAGGTGGCGAAGGCCGCCGGCAAGACGGTCGACGACGTCAAGGCCAAGGCGTCGCAGTTGCACGAAGCCAATCCGATGCTGGGCCATCGCGGCTGCCGGCTGGGCATCACCTACCCGGAAATCTACGAGATGCAGTGCCGCGCCATCTTCGAGGCGGTCGCCGACGTGAAGATGAAGGGCGAGACGGTGCTGCCGGAGGTGATGCTGCCGCTGATCGCGGTGAAGGCGGAGTTCGACCGCCTGTCGGCGATGGTGAGGCGAGTGGCGAGCGAGGTGATGGACAAGACCGGCGCCAAGTTCGACTATCTCGTCGGCACCATGATCGAGCTGCCGCGCGCCGCCCTGATCGCCGACAAGATCGCCGAAGGGGCGCAGTTCTTCAGCTTCGGCACCAACGATCTGACCCAGACGACCTACGGACTGAGCCGCGACGACGCCGCCAACTTCCTCGTTCCGTACCAGGAGCTGGGCGTCATCCCCAACGATCCGTTCGTCACCCTCGATCAGGAAGGCGTCGGCCAGTTGGTGCAGATGGCGGCAGAGCGCGGCCGCAAGACCCGGCCCGACATCAAGCTCGGCATTTGCGGCGAGCACGGTGGCGATCCGGCCTCGGTCCATTTCTGTCACGCGGTGGGATTGAGCTACGTTTCATGCTCGCCCTATCGGGTGCCGATTGCGCGCCTCGCGGCAGCCCATGCCGCCCTCGGTGCGGGGACGATCTCGACCACCGCCTGAGCGACGTTGCGACGAACCAGCCGTCACAGCGGGCGGGGAGGCTTCGGCCTTCCCGCCCGTCTCGTAAGGATCGGTCTCGGTCTCGACCGACCTCGGCGGGGAGCCAGCCTGAATGGCTGATGTTTTTCTTTCCTACGCGCGCGAGGACCGGGCGACCGCCGAACGCCTTGCCCACGCCCTTGAGCGGCGGGGCCGGGCCGTCTGGTGGGACCGGCATGTCCCGGCCGGCAAACGCTTTGATGAAGTCATCGGCGAGAACCTTGCCAGCGCCCGCTGCGTCGTCGTCCTGTGGTCGAAGGCGGCCATCGCGTCCCAGTGGGTCGGCGAAGAAGCGGAGGCGGCTCGCGAGCGCGGGCTGCTGATGCCGGCCCTGATCGACGCGGTCGAACCGCCGCTGGGCTTCCGCCGCATCCAGGCGGCCGACCTCGTCGGCTGGCGGGGAGAGGACGACCACCCCGGACTGCGGCGCCTCGTCGTCGACATCGAAGCGCTGCTTGCGGGGGAATCCGTCGGCGGGGCCGGGGCGCCGTCTGCGTCGCCGCCGGCGGCCGCTGCATCGTCGCGCCGTCACTGTGGCCGCGTTGCGCTGGTGGCGGCGGCGGCACTGGCCGTCATCGGGATCGCCGCGGGACTGTGGTGGGGGCTTTATGGGGCACCGTCCGCAACCGCGACGGTGGCGACGACACCCGCCGCCGGGCGGTGGATCGACGGCCGCTGGCACGGCACCGTCGCCTATGGATGGGGCTCGGAAGTCCGGGAGACCTTCGATTTCCGTGTCGTCGCCGGAACGCTCACCGGCAGCGCCGGCTTCCTCGGCCAACCCCGGCCGATTGAAGAAGGAACGGTGGATGCCGAAAACGTTCATTTCATCGCCCGCTGGACCGAGACCGACGGCAGCAACGCGCGGGAAGTGATCAACCGGTATGTCGGCATCCTGACCGCCGAGGGCGGCCTGAACATGACCCTGTCGATGACCGGCGGGGTGACGACGCATGCGCCGGTCACGTTTGCGCTGCAAAGGGAGTAGGGCGGGCGGTACCAGGGCATGGCGCCCGCAACCGCACCAACGGCAGGGCTTCGCCGCCGCAGATTGAGCGACGACGGGCGCGGCAGTAGAGAAGGCTGAGGCGATGGAACCGATTACCGACTTCACCCCGGACGACGTTCCCGACGTCCCCACCAGCATGATGCGCTACGGCCTGTCCTTGTGGCGGGCCCTCGACCGTGAGCGTCTCGAGTTTTTCGACCCTTTTCGCATCGCCGCCCTTCTCGCCTTCCGTGCCGCCCAGAACCATCCTCCGCCGCCGGAGGTGTGGGCGAAGCTTCTGCAGAACAACGTCTCGCTCATCAGCAAAGCGATGTGGGCCAACTACCAACAGCTCAGCAGCTACATGATGGACGAGGGGCAGAACGCGTGGCGGGCCTGGTATAACTCGGCGTTGGCGCTGCCCGGTGAGACCTTTCCCCAGTTCGTCCATCGGCAGGCGGAAGTAATGGAGGCGGTCGCCAACTTCTCGGAGCAGATCGAGAAGGTAAAGGACGAGTTCGGCTTCCATTTCCGCTGGTCCAATTACAAGCTGGTGCACGAGACCGACTCGTTCCTGATGTATCAGGTGCTGCCGATCCGGCCCGGCGTTCGCGTCCGCGACGATCTTAAGCCCGTCCTCCTCGTCCCTCCTTACATGCTCGGCGTACACATCCTGGCATTTCTGCCGGGCGACGATAAGAGCTACGCCCACGCCTTCGCCAACGAGGGCATCCCCACCTACGTCCGGGTGGTCAAGGACATCTGGGAAACCGAGGCGGTGCAGACGATGACGCCCGAGGACGACTGCCTGCAGAGCCACCAGCTCTGCACCAAGCTCGTCGAATTGCACGGCCGGAAGGTGACCCTGAACGGCACCTGCCAGGGCGGCTATGTCTGCCTGATGAACCTGCTGTCGGGCCAGTTCACCGATGTCTGCGATGCCCTGATCACCAACGTCACCCCGGTGGACGGGACCTACAGCCCCGCCATCGCCGGGCAGCCGGCCATCAGCGAGGACTTCGTCCTTTCCGAACTGCCCAACGGCAACTTCGTCGCCAATGGCTATCTCCTCAGCCTCGGCATGCGCCTGGTGGCGGTCGAGACCGAGACGCCGTTGATCCAGGTGCTGAGCCAGGCGCGGCTGCAGGAGAAAACCAATCTGCATCCCGGCAAGGCCACCGCGGCGCTGTTCCGTTGGCTGCGCAAGGAGCGGGTGCACCTGCCGCCCGCCATCGCCAACATGAGCACCATTTCGTTCCAGCAGCCGGTCGACGACCAGGGATGCCTGCCGGTAACGCTGTTCGGCAAGCCGCTGCGCATCGGCGATTTGGCTACCCTCGGGGTCAAGTGGTACCAGGACTATGCACTGAAGGACGGCCTGGTCACGCCCCCCACCGCCACCGCCGGCAATCGTTTCCTGGAGGGAACGGGGGTGGTGGAAAGCGTGCCGATACCCGCCGGCCACGTCGCCATCCTGACCAGCCCGTACGCGCCGCAGTGGTGCGTGAACGGCCGGTTCAGCGGGCCCGACGGGGTGGTTCACCGCGGCCCGGTGACGTTCCAACTGGAGATCGGCGAGAGCGGTACGAAGACGCCACAGGCGGCCGATTCGGCAAAGGTCGCCGATCCGGCAAAGGCCGCCGGGTGACCCGGACCCCGCCGGACGATGGCTGAAAGCGAGCACCGCGGGCCACCGCCCACCCTGCCGCCGCCGCCCTTGTGGCGGTTGGTCGTCGCCGCCATCGTGGTGGGCGGGTTCCTCTATTTCCTCTACGCCTATCAGACCGCGGTGGAAGAGCGTTCGGCGCCGCCACCGCCGGCATCGACCTCACAGCACTAAGGACACCGTTAGGGATGGCGGCGGGACGGCCCCCCCGCTCTCCGGCCTCCCTCAGGGGGGCCGGGCCACGACCGCCGCTCACGGAGCAGGATTGAGCGGCCAGAAGATCGGCAGGAAAAAAGTGGCAACCAGCCACAGGATGATATTGAGCGGCAGGCCCACCTTGGTGAAGTCGAGGAACCGATATCCGCCGGCACCGTAGACGAACGTATTGGTCTGATACCCGATCGGCGTCGCAAAGCTGGCCGAGGCGGCAAACATCACCGCGATCACAAAGGGTCGGGAATCGACCCCCATCTCGTTGGCAAGCCCAATGGCGATCGGTGTCAGCAGAATGGCCGCCGCATTGTTGCTGATGAACTCGGTGAGCGTCGAGGTGATGAGATAGACGATCGACAGCACCGCGATCGGTCCGAGGTTCCCCACCGTACGCACCAGCATGGCGACAACCACCTCGGCGGCGCCCGACTTTTCCATGGCGAGACCGATGGCGAGCATGCCGAAAATCAGCATCAGAATCGGCCAGTGGATGGCTTCGTAGGCTTCGTCCGCATCGAGACAGCCGAAGGCGACGACGATCGCGGCGGCGATCAGGGCCGTCGACGTGATCGGCAGTATTTCCGTGGCGGAAAGGGCGACGACGGCGGTGGTGGCGGCGACGGCGATCCACGCCTTGTTTCGTCGGAACGGACGTACGGTCACTTCCGTCAGGTTGATGAGTTCCTGGCGGTCGAACAGCCGCTTCAGGCTTTCGCCCGGACCTTCCAGCAGCAAGGTGTCACCGAACTGCAGTCGGAGGTTCTCGAAATTGGTGTGAAGGCTCTCGCTCTGCCGGTGGATGGCAAAAATGTAGGTGTCATAGAGGCGTCGCAGATTGAGATCGGCCACCCGCTGCCCAACCAGGCTGGAGCGCGGGCCGACGATGCCTTCGACCATGCGAACGCCCCGGGATCCGATGGGTTCGACCATCGGAGCGGGATTCCCTTCCGGGGCGTTGGCATCGAACTGGACATCACCCGCCGAGCGCAGGCCGACGAACTCGGCAACGCTCGTTCGCAGCACGAGCCGATCGTTCGTGGCGAGCCGGGGCTCGCCGTGCTCCGGATTGAAGGACCTTCCGTCGCGGATCAAGTCCACCACGTGATGCCCGCGTTTCCGGCTCAGGCCTGCTTCCGTCAGCGTCTTGCCGATCAGGGGCGAGTCGTGTGGTACCAGTAACTCGGTCAGGAATTTCCGCTGCGACGTGTCGATCAGGGTATCCGACAGCGTCTGACGATCGGGTAGCAGGCGATATCCGACCACAAAAAGATAAATAAAGCCGACGACGGAGTAGAGAATCCCGAACGGCGTAATCTCGAACAGGCCAATCGCCGGCAACTGGGCACTCTGCACGACGCCGTCGACGAGGATATTGGTGGAGGTGCCGATCAGGGTGCAGGTGCCGCCCAAAATGGTCGCGAACGACAGCGGGATCAGCATCTTCGAGGGTGACAGCTTAAGCGTATGGGCGAGCGCGATCACCACCGGGGTCAGAATAACCACGATCGGGGTATTGTTGACGAACGCCGACAGGACCGTGGCGATCACCATGATCGCGGCGAGTGCGTGTGTGGGCGAGCGCCAATTGACCCTGGCCAACTGCTGGGCCATGGCGTCGATGACGCCCGTCCTTTCCAGGGCAGCGGAGAGGATGAACAAACAGGCGACGGTAAACGGTGCGGGGTTGGAGAAGACGCTCAGGACCTCCTTCGACGACAGAATGCCGAGCGCCAGGAGGACGGCGACGCCGCAAAGGGCAAGGATGTCCGGGGCGATGAGCTCCTTGATCATCCCGCCGAAGACGATCACCGTCAAAGCCAGGACGATGACCACCTGCAGGGTTTCCCAACTCAACCCACGTCCTCCCCTGTGATTGCCGTGCGAGCCGAAGCGGTGCGAACCCTAAGCGATCGGCCGCGTTGCGGCAAAGGCGAACTGGGGGGCGCGGGTCAACGGGGATGCAGGGGCAGACCCAATCTTATGCTCGACACGTCCGCCATATTCCCCGATGGTGCGAAAGGGCTGCCCTGCGCGCCACGCCTCCCGTCACATCCGTTGCGGTAAGTCGTCTCTCCGCATCGCCGGTTGGTCGGGCGGGCGAGTTCCGACGGTCAATCGAGAAAGGATACGATGACTACTCATGCGGAGCTGTCCGCGCGGCTTCTAAGGGAAGCGGCGGCGATCTTTCGGACGATGGCTTGGCCCGATGCGGAAGTGACGAACCGGGTCGAAACCTTCAGCAAGCTGTTTGACCGAGTGGCCGACCTGGTGGAGGTGGATCCCACCGGCGAGATCTCGACCATCGAAATCGACAGCAGGCCTTCCTAAGCATCGATGGTCTCTCCGTTGCGCTCGGAGGCGGCTTCGGCAAGGCGCACGAAGGTTTCGGTAATGGCCGAGGGCGGCCTCAGCGACAGCGGATCCTCGCCGGGAAAGGCGTGAGCGCGCAAGCGGGTACGGGTCGGCCCCGGGCGAATGAGATTGGCCCGCACCGGTGTCGTACGTCCCACTTCTTCCGCATAGGTCCTGACCATGGTTTCGAGGGCTGCCTTGCTGGCGGCGTAGGGTCCCCAATAGGCATGGCCGCCGGCCACCCGGTCGGTGACGAAGATGGCCCGGCCCGCCGCCGACTGGCGCAGGAGCGGATCGAAGGCGCGAAGCAGGCGCCAGTTGGCGGTGACGTTGACGGCAAACACCCGCTCCCAGACGGCGGGCGAGACATGACCGAGGGGGGAGAGGACACCCAGTTCGCCGGCACTGCCGCACAGGATATCGAGGCGCTGCCAGCGTTCCCAGACCGCCACCGCCATCCGTTCGATCACCTCGGCATCGGTGAGATCCACCGGCACCAGCGACGCCTGGCGGCCGAAGCGGCGCACCGCATCGTCCGTCTCCTCCAGCGCACCTTGCGTCCGTCCCACCAGAACCACATCCGCGCCCTCTTCGGCGAAGTGAAGGGCGACGGCACGACCGATGCCGTGTGAGGCGCCTGTGATCAGGGCGACGCGGCCTTCGAGGCGGCCGGGCTCGCCGGAGACGGGGCTGTTCATTCCTCCAGCAGCGAAAGCTGGCCGTGGAGGGGATTGATCGCGTCGTGATCGACGAGACGGATGGGATAGTCGCCGGTGAAACAGGCGTCACAGTATTGCGGCCGGCTGGGTACGCGGCCGCCCTCGCCCAGCGCCCGGTAAAGCCCGTCGAGGGAAATGTAGGCGAGTGAGTCGACGCCGATGTAGCGGACCATTTCCTCCAGATTGCGGGTCGCGGCGAGAAGCTCCGCCCGCTCCGGGGTATCGATGCCGTAAAAGCAGGAATGGGTCGTCGGTGGGCTGGACACGCGCAAATGTACTTCCTTGGCGCCGGCATTGCGCACCATCTGCACGATCTTCACCGAGGTCGTGCCGCGAACGATCGAGTCGTCGACCAAGATCACCCGCTTGCCTTTAAGGCGAGCGGCGTTGGCATTGTGCTTGAGCCGCACCCCCAGCAGGCGGATGTGCTGGGTGGGTTCGATGAAGGTGCGTCCCACATAGTGGTTGCGGATGATCCCGAGCTCGAACGGGATACCCGATTGCCTGGCGTAGCCGATGGCGGCGGGCACGCCGGAATCGGGCACCGGGACGACGAGATCGGCGTCGACGCCGCTCTCGCGGGCCAGTTCCTGGCCGATGCGCCATCGCACGTCGTAAACGTTGCGGGCGTCGATGGTCGAGTCGGGACGGGCGAAATAGATATACTCGAAAACGCAGAAGCGGCGCGGCACCTTAGCGAACGGCTTGATGGAGCGCAGCCCGTTGTCGTCGATGACGACCATCTCGCCGGGCTCGACGTCGCGCACGAACTCGGCGCCGATAATGTCGAGGGCGCAGGATTCCGAGCATAGAATCCAGGCCCCGTCCAGGCGCCCGAGGATGAGCGGGCGGACTCCGTAGGGATCCCGCATGCCGATCAGTTTGCGCCTGGTGATGGCCACCAGCGAGTAGGTCCCTTCCAGCTGGCGCAGCGCGTCGATCAGCCGGTCGACCACGGTCGAGTAATGACTGGTCGCCACCAGATGGATGATCGTCTCGGTGTCGGTGGTGGAATGAAAGATGGCGCCGCGGCGGACCAGGTCTTTGCGGATGGCGAGCGCGTTGGTCAGATTGCCGTTGTGGGAGATGGTGAGGCCGCCGAATTCGAAATCGGCGAAAAGCGGCTGAACGTTGCGCAGCACGGTCTCGCCGGTGGTGGCGTAGCGCACATGTCCCACCGCCATATTCCCCGGAAGGTGGTCGATGATGTGCTCCGAACCGAAATTGTCGCCCACCAGGCCGAGGGCTTTATGGGCGTGGAAATGCTCGCCATCACAGGAAACGATCCCCGCTGCCTCCTGGCCGCGGTGCTGCAGGGCGTGCAATCCGAGCACCGTGGTCGCGGCGGCATCGTCGTGACCGAAGATCCCGAATACGCCACACTCATCGTGGAAATGGTCATCGAGCGGGAGCAGTGAACGCGCGTCTGCCATTCCTGGTTCGACCATGACGCCCCTCTCCATCACCGGTTGCCTTCGAGGAGCCGATCAATCTCCCGCCGTTCCCGCTCGTCGTAGCCCTTCGGCTCGTGCTCGACTCGCGTTTCCGGCGCCTTCGGTTCGGGGCTTATCATGTCGCGAACGATTCGTTCCGTTTCAAGGGCTTTGCGCTCCTGCGCGCGGGAGTTCGTGCCCGCTCCGGAAACGCCGGATGGACCACGGTCGACGAGGGAAGACAGCTGGGCCGCCCCCCATTCCACCGCCGGGCGCAGTCGCGCCTCCCTGATCCAGGTCGGCTGTTCCTGTGGCGTCATCAGCCATTGCACCGGGATAAAGGCGAGGCAGATGAGGACGGCGCCGCGCACAAGCCCGAAAACGAAGCCGAGCGAGCGGTCGATGGCGCTGAGCTTGGAGCCGTGCACCCGCGAGGCGATGGCGCGGGTGATGATCGAAAGGACGATCATCGCCAGGATGAAGATGCTGGCGCCCGCGGCAAAATCGGCGAGCAGTGGCGGTTGGATGACGTCACGGACGTAGGGGCGGACCACGGGCAGGCCGAAGATGACGGCGGCCGCGGCGCCGATCCAGCCGGCGATGGACAAGGCCTCGTGGACGAAGCCGCGACCGAAGGCGAGGATCGCCGAGATCAGCACTACGGCGATCAGCGTCACGTCGATAAGGGTGAAGGGGAAGCTAGCCATGCTTAACCTTTTCTCCGGTGCGCGGCCCGCTCCCGGCCGCGATCGTCGCGCCCGAGCGGACCAGCCCCAGCAGATCGGAGACGTGGCCGATTTCGTGCAGCCTGAGCCCGGTGGCGGCACTCCCGGGGGAACGCCGGGCCGGCACGATGGCTTGGCGGAAACCGAGCTTTGCCGCCTCCTTTAGCCGTGCTTCGGTGCGGGCGACGGCGCGGACCTCGCCGGCGAGCCCGACTTCGCCGAACACCACCGTATCCGCCGGCAGGGCCCGTTCCGATGCCGCCGATGCCAGCGCCGCGCAGACGGCGAGATCTGCCGCAGGTTCGGTGATCTTCAGACCGCCGGCGACGTTGAGAAAGACATCCGAAATGCCGACACCCATGCCGCACCGGGCTTCCAGCACCGCCAGCAGCATTGCCAAACGGCCGCCGTCCCAGCCGACGACGGTGCGCCGAGGCGTCGCCAGTGGCGACGGTGCGATCAGCGACTGGATCTCGACGAGCAGTGGGCGTGTGCCCTCCATACCGGCGAACACGGCGCTGCCGGCGACCCCGCTCTCGCGCTCGGCGAGGAAGAGCAGCGACGGATTGGGGACCTCCCGCAGTCCGGCATCGGACATTTCGAACACACCGATCTCGTCGGTGGCGCCGTAGCGGTTCTTCACCGCCCGAAGGATGCGGAACTGATGGCCGCGATCGCCCTCGAAATAGAGGACCGCGTCCACCATGTGCTCCAGCACCCGTGGGCCGGCGATCATCCCCTCCTTGGTGACGTGGCCGACGAGGAGGAGAACGAAGCCGCGGCTCTTCGCCAGCCGGATCAGCGCCTGGGCCGAGGCGCGCACCTGGGCGACCGTTCCGGGGGCGGACTCCAGATCGTCGCAGAACAAGGTCTGGATGGAATCGATAATCACCACATCGGCCGTGCCGGGACTGTCGAGGCCGGCGACGATCTCGGTGACGGCTGTCGCCGTTGCCAGGCTCACCGGGGCAGCGCCCACCCCGAGGCGCCCGGCCCGCAACCGCAGTTGGTCGATCGCTTCCTCGCCGGAGATATAGACGGCCTTGAGCTCGGCAGCGAGGGCCGCCGCCACCTGCAACAGCAGTGTCGACTTGCCAATACCGGGATCACCGCCGATGAGGACCGCAGAGCCGGGGACCAGGCCGCCGCCGGTGACCCGGTCGAATTCGGCGATGCGGGTGGTCCGTCGCTCGATGGGCGCTCCCTCGCCCTGGAGTGGGACCAGGGCGAGCCGGCGCACATGGCCGCGTCGCCGGGCGGTGGGGACCAGCGGCTGTGCGCTTTCCTCGGTCAGCGAGTTCCACGCCGAGCAAGCCTCGCATCGGCCACTCCACTTGGGGTGAACAGCCCCGCAAGTCTGGCAAACGTAGTGGCTCGCCGCACGGGCCATGATTGTGGCTCAGTTCTCGCGAGATCGATGCATTTCAGACCTCGATTGCCATCTGGATCGGCCCTTCGGCGCGGCCATGGATGAACTGCTCGACCCGCGCATCATCGGTTTGGTCGATTTCTCCTACCGCACCGTGCCAGATGATCCGTCCCTGATAAAGCATGGCAATTCGATGGGCAATCTTGCGCGCGCTGGCCATGTCGTGGGTGATCGAGAGCGCGGTCGCGCCCACCTGCCGGGTGGTCTTGACGATCAGGTTGTTGATGACGTCGGCCATGATCGGATCGAGGCCGGTGGTCGGCTCGTCGAAGAAGACGAGATCGGGGTCGCTGGCGATGGCGCGGGCCAGTGCCACCCGCTTTTGCATGCCGCCGGAAAGCTCGCTGGGGTAATGGCGGGCGACCGACGGTTCCAGCCCCACCTGCGCCAGCTTGCCGATGGCGACGGCCTCGGCCGAGGCTCGCTCGACCCGCTCCTGCGCCAGGAGGCCGAAGGCGACATTCTCCCACACCGGCAAGCTGTCGAACAGTGCCGCCCCCTGAAACAGCATGCCGCACTTGCGGTTGATGATGTCGCGCCGCTCGCCGCGCAGGCCGACGGTCTCTTCGTCATCGATAAGGATGCTGCCTTGATCGGGGCGGATCAGCCCGAGGACGCATTTGATCAGCACCGATTTGCCGCTGCCGGAGCCGCCGATGACGACCAGCGACTCCCCCTCCATCACGTCGATATCCACCCCGCTCAGCACCGCTTTGTTGCCGAACGACTTGTAGAGACCGCGAATGCTCAGCTTGACGGGCCGGTCCGGGGTCATCGGGCAAAAAACATTTCGGTGAGAACGTAATCGACGGAGAGGATCAGGATCGACGCCGATACCACCGCGTTGGTGGTGGCGGTGCCGACGCCGTGGGCGCCGCCGCGGGAGACGTAGCCATGGTAGCAGCCCATCAGGGTGATGATGAGGCCGAACACCGCCGCCTTGACCAGCCCCGAGACCACGTCCCCCATGGTCAGCGCTTCCCAGGTGCTCTGCAGGTAGGTGGCGGGGTTGAAACCGAGCTTGAACACGGAAACCAAGTACCCGCCCAAAACACCGATCAGATCGGCGACGAGGACGAGGATGGGCATGACGATGACGCCGGCGATCAGCCGCGGCACCACCAGGTATTTTTTCGGATTGGTCGACAGCGTCGACAGCGCATCGATCTGCTCGGTGACGCGCATGGTGCCGATCTCGGCCGCCATGGCGGCGCCGACCCGGCCGGCGACCATCAATCCGGCAAGGACCGGCCCCAGTTCCCGGGTGATGGAGACGACGACGACCTTGGCGACGGCCCCTTCCGCCGAAAAACGGGAAAAGCCGGTGTAGCTCTGCAACGCCAGCACCATACCGGTGAAGATCGCCGTCAGTCCGACCACCGGCAGGGAGTAGAAGCCGATGTCGACGAGCTGGCGGACGATGGTCCGCCAGTAGATGGGCCGGCGGGCGCAGTGGCCGAGGCTCGACCCGGCGAATACGACGAGTTGACCGATACTGGCCAGCGAGCTCAGGGCGAAACGGCCGAGACTTTGTAGCGCACCCATCCGGTCAGCAACCGCTGCCGGTGTAGACCCGATGGTAACGGCGGCCGAGAGCGGTGAGGATCTCGTAGGCGATGGTGCCGGCCTCGCCGGCGACGGCATCGATCGGGTGGTGCGGACCGATCAGCTCGATGAATCCGCCCGGACGCGCCAGCGGCTCGGGCACGGCGGTGACGTCGAATGTGGTAAGGTCCATGGAAACCCGTCCGACCAGCGGCACCGCCTGGTCTCCCACATAACCGGTCCCACGATTGCCGAGCGACCTGAGGAAACCATCGGCATAGCCTATGGCGACCGTAGCGATGCGCGCACGGTGTGCACTTTTATGCAGAGCACCGTAGCCAACGGTCGCCCCAACGTCAATCTCGCGCACCTGGAGGATGCGACCGTCGAGGCGGACGACCGGCTGCATCGGGTTGGCGGCGATCCGGTCCGTTGAGGGTGCGCCTCCATAGAGAGCGATGCCGGGGCGGACCAGGTGGCCGTGAAAGGGAGCGCCGAGAAAGACGCCGCCGGAGTTGGCGAGCGATGCCGGTGCCGGCGGCAGATTACTGACCGTTTGACGAAACAGGGCGAGTTGGCGGGCATTGAGCGGATGCCGCGGCGAATCGGCGCACGCCAAGTGGCTCAGAATGAGGGTGATCTTGAGGGGCTGCAACCGCGACGGGGCCGCCGCCAGCTGGGCGACTTCCGTGGGCGGGAGTCCCAGGCGGGACATACCGGTGTCGACGTGCAGTGCCGCCGCCAGCGGCCGGTTGAGTTCGCGGGCCCGAGCCGCCCAGCGGTCGATGTCGGCGAGGCTGTTGAGCACCGGTTGCAGGCCGTACTGCAAAAAGTCGGCCTCGCTGCCGGGGATCAGCCCGTTCAGGACATAGACCGAGGACGGCCCGCCGACGATGCCCGAGACCCGGCGCTCATTTTCGCCGGCCAGCAAACCGGCGACCTCGATCCCTTCGTCGAGCCCGGCGACGAAGTAGGTGCGGCATCCCGCCTGCGCCAGAGCCGGCACCACGCGCGAGGCGCCTAGCCCGTAGGCGTCGGCCTTGACCACCGCGGCGCATTCCGCCGGCTGCACCCGAGCCACCAGCGCCCGCCAGTTGGCGACGATCGCGCCCACATCGATCCACAGGATGCCGCCGGCGACGCGGGCGTCGTTGCTCACCCCTGGACGTCCGCCAGGTCGTGCGGGTCGAGATCGCCGAACCGGGTGAACTCGCCCTCGAAAAGGAGCCTGACGTTGCCGATGGGGCCGTGGCGTTGCTTTGCGATCATCACTTCGGCGAGGTTATGGACCTTTTCGCAGCGCCGTTGCCACTCCTGGTGCCGGCTGTCGAAGCGGTCGTCGGATTCCTCCGGTCGCTGGGTCGGTTCGGCGCGCTGCAGATAGTACTCCTCACGATAGATGAACATGACCACATCGGCATCCTGCTCGATCGTGCCCGATTCGCGCAGGTCCGCCAGCTGCGGTCGCTTGTCCTCCCGCTGCTCGACGGCGCGCGAAAGCTGGGAGAGGGCGAGGACGGGAACGCCCAGTTCCTTCGCCAGGGCCTTGAGCCCGCGGGTGATCTCCGACAGTTCCTGGACCCGGTTATCGTGGCGGGAGCCGGGGGAGGGGGCGATGAGCTGCAGGTAGTCGATGACGATCAGGCCGAGATGGCGCTGCCGCTTCAGCCGCCGTGCCCGCGTGCGCATGGCGCTGATGCTCAGCGCCGGGGTGTCGTCGATATAGATGGGGAGGCGCTGCAGCTCCCGGCTTGCCGCCACCAGGTCGGGAAACTTGTCGGCGGGGACCAGGCCACGGCGGATCTTGTCCGACGCGATATGCGTCTGCTCGGCGAGAATGCGCGTCGCCAGCTGCTCGCGGGACATTTCCAGGGAGAAGAAGCCGACGACCGCCCCGTCCACCACCGCTTCGGTGTCGGCGCCCTCGACCCGTTCGCGGCGGTAGGCGCGGGCGGCATTGAAGGCGATGTTGGTGGCGAGCGCGGTCTTCCCCATGGATGGCCGGCCGGCGAGGATGATCAGGTCGGACGGATGCAGGCCGCCGAGGCGGCCGTCCATGTCGCGCAGTCCGGTCGGTACGCCGCTCAGCAGCCCCTGGCGCTTGTGCGCGGCCTCGGCCAGCTCCAGCGCGGTCCGCATGCTCCGTTCGAATGTTTCGAAGCCGCCCTCGTAGGAGCCCCGGGTCGCCAAGTCGAACAGGCTCTGCTCCGCCATCTCGATCTGCTGGTGGCCCGGTTCGTCGATGTCGCCGGCATAGGCGCGGTTGACCATGTCCTCGCCGACGGCGATGAGCTCGCGCCGCAGATAGAGATCGTAGATGAGCCGCCCGTACTCGCCGGCGTTGATGACCGTTACCGCCGTATCGACGAGGTTACCGAGATAGGCGATCCCGCCCGCCTCGACCAGCAACTCGGTCTGCTCCAGGTGGTGCTTCAGCGTCACCGGATCGGCCATCTGGCCCCGCTCGATCAACCGGCGACAGGATTCGAAGATCTTCCGGTGCTCGGCCAAGGCGAAATGATCGGCCTGAAGGAAGTCGGCGACGCGCTCGAACGCGTTGTTGTTGACGAGAATGGCGCCGAGCAGCGCCATTTCCGCCTCCACCGAGTGTGGCAGCTTGCGCCCCGGCGGGGCGTAGTCCGCGAGTCCGCCGGATCCGAGGCCTGGCGTGGAGAAAGTCAGGGTCATCGCCGCTACCTCGCGCCTCGTCAAAGCCGGCGCTATCATGCCAGAGGTGACGCGGCAGTGGCGACACCGGGTCGCGGCATCTGTGTGAGGAAAGCGGGGACGTTCCAGCCGAACCGGCGTAGGGCGAGAATCCCGGGGATGATCCGGTCTTGCCTGTGGATAAGTGTGGGCTCAAGCTGCGCGGGAGCGATCCCGCGCGCGCTGGTCGATGATGCGCTCTTCGTCCACCATGTAGTCGCGGACGATCGGAACCGTCTCCCGCCGCTTCGACAGCTGGATCTGGAACACCACTTGCTGCATGTAGCGGAAGGAGATCTCGGCCGCGGCGAGATAAAACTCCCACATGCGGCAGAACCGTTCGTCGTAGAGGGCCTTCGCTTCCTCTCGGTGGGCGAGGAAGCGGCGGCGCCAGAGGCGCAGCGTCTCGGCGTAGTGGAGGCGCAAAACCTCGACGTCGGTAATCCACAGTCCCGATTCCTCGCACGCCTTGGCGATTTCGGACAGTGAGGGAATGTAGCCGCCAGGAAAGATATAGCGGGTGATCCAGGGATTGGTCGGTCCCGGGATCCCGGCGTGGCCGATGGTATGAAGGAGCGCCACACCATTGTCGGCCAGCCGATCGCGGATGCTGTCAAAGTACTGACGGTAGTGGGCGACGCCCACATGTTCGAACATGCCGACCGAGACGATGCGATCGTAGGACCCGTCGAGTTCGCGGTAGTCGCATAACAGGAACTGCGCCCGCTCGGAAAGGTTTGCTTCGCGCGCCCTGATCCGAGCGGCCTCCAGCTGCTCATCGGAAACGGTGATTCCGGTTACCCGAACCGAGAACCGGTCGGCCATATAGAGCGCCAGCCCACCCCAGCCGCAACCGATGTCAAGCACGCGCATGCCCGACTGCAGCAGCAACTTGGCGGCGATGTGCCGTCGCTTGCGAATCTGCGCCGTTTCCAGGTCGTCGTCGGGTTCGCGAAAATAAGCACAGGAGTACTGCCAGTCCGAATCCAGGAACAAGGCATAAAGCCGCCGCGATAAATTATAGTGGTGGCGTGCATTGTGGCGCGCCCGACCCGGCTCGTTGCGGTCGAGGCGGTGGAGAAGGCCGATCAGGCGATCGGCCCACACCTGGCGCGGCTCGCGGCCGATCGTGTCGGCGTTGCGCGCCACCAGTTCCAGCAGGTCGTAGATCGACCCGCCTTCTACCGTCAGCGTGCCGTCGGTAAAGGCCTCGCCGGCGTACAGGTCAGGACGGACGAAAAGCTTCCAGTGCAGATCGGGTCGGTGCAGACGGATGCTCAGCGCGGGCGCAGTCCCATCGCCGAAGCGGTGGACACGGCCGTGCGCATCCACGACGGTGAGGGCTCCCGACTTGACGATGGCCTCCAGAAACCGGCCAAACAGCATGCTCACCTCCCATCTGGCTACGTACGCCAAACGCGAGACGGCTCGCCGGGTCCCGGCCATTTTTCAGCTTCTGGTGCACCCAATATCGGCGCGAGCCGTCCTCAGGTTGCAGTACAACCCCGATTCCGACCGTTGAATCATAATATTGGCCGCGGCCGCATCCGCTGCGACGGGGACGCCTCAGGATTCTTCTTCCGCCTCCGCCGCGCCGTCCTCCGCGTCCGTCTCACCTTCCGGGGGCCCCCAGGCGCCTTCCGCCATGTCGTCCTCATCTTCATCTTCGACGGCGCGGGTGACCGCTCCGCCGGTTCGTGCCTGCACCTCCGCTTCTTCGTTGGAGCGGGCGACGTTGATGATGACCGTGGCGATCACCTCCGGATGCAGTGAGACTTCGATCCGATGCAATCCCAGTGCCTTGATGGGATGCTTGAGGCGGATCTGGTCACGGCCGACGGTAAATCCGCCCTCGGTCACCGCATTGGCGATGTCGCGGCCGGACACGGAACCATAGAGCTGTCCCGATTCCCCGGCCTGACGGATCAAGACGGCGGTCAGCCCGTCGAGCTTGCCCGCCACCACTTCCGCTTCGCCGCGACGCTGAAGATTGGTCGCCTCCAGTTGGGCCCGTTGCTCTTCGAAGCGTTTGCGGTTGTCCTCCGTCGCTCGGGCCGCCTTGCCGCGGGGGAGCAGGTAGTTGCGGGCATAGCCCGGTTTGACGTGGACCACGTCTCCCATCTGGCCCAGGTGCTCGACACGCTCGAGCAAGATTACGTCCATGATTGCTACTCCTTGGATTGACGCGGCTGGGGCGATGTCGGCCGCAGTTTCGCCCACTGATCGACCATGCCGAAGCCGGCAACGACCGGCGCGGCAAAAACGAAAAAGATCCCGAGCGTCAGGTAAAGCATCACCAACATCGGCTGCTTCGCTTGGCGGCCGCGCAGCATGGTGTGGATCGTTGCCAGTCCCTGCAAGAGATAGGCGGCGCCGAAGACGATCACCGTGTTGCGGGCGATGAACGCCAGGTCGCCGGTGGCCACCAGGCCGAGGATGGCCGCCCCGACCAGGGGCCACGCGGCCCACTCGGGGAGCGCCAGGGCCGACCACGCCGGCCGCGGACGCAACGCCTTGCCGCGGGCGGCGAGCAGGTTCTCGGCGATGATCGCATTGATGGCGATCATCAGCAGCCAGGTGGCCGCGCTGGCGCCGAGAAACAACGGGGCCACGGTCGTTACCAGATCGGCGCGCGCCGCTTCATCAAGCGCGGTCAGCGACGCGGCGAACGCCTCGCTCAAGTGGGCCTGGATTCCCGCCTCGATGCTGTCGCCACCGGCAGTGGCGATGCCGACGGAGACCATGGTGAAGGCGATCAGACAGGTGAGGAGGGCAAGGATCCGTCCGATGGGGGTCCAGCCCAGTCCTCCCGTGGCGTCGATGGCGGGCCGCATCGCGAGGCGGATGACGAGCCAGCCCGGCAGCGCGTTAAGGGCGGTGAAGACGGCAGCGCCGGCGAGCCCGCTCACCAGACCGCAGACGACGATGCCGACGGCGGCCGCCAGGCCCAGGGCATTGGCGCCGAAGGCGAAGCCGACAAGCAACAGCGGCAGCGAGGCGAAATAGGCGATAAACACGCCGCCGGGGCCGCCGAAGGCAGCGCTGGCCATCGCTGCCGCAAGCAGTCCGCCGCCGAGTGCGATCAGCGTCGTTTTACCCATGCGTCCTGGTCGTCCCGGCGCCGCGATGGCCCGCCGCCCGTCCGGCAGCGGGCATCGTCGGCCGCTACTTGATGACGTAGGGAAGAAGGGCGAGGAATCGAGACCGCTTGATCGCCTGCGCCAGTTCCCGCTGTTTCTTGGCCGAAACGGCGGTGATGCGACTGGGTACGATCTTTCCCCGTTCGGAGACGAATCGCTGCAGCAGTTTGATGTCCTTGTAGTCGATTTTCGGCGCGTTCGGCCCGGAAAACGGGCAGCTCTTGCGGCGGCGGAAGAACGGTCTGCGTCCGGTGCTCATCTCTGGTCTCCCTCGCCGGCGCGACCCGTCTCCTCGGACCGGCCTTCGTCGTCGCCGCCGCGGCTGCGCTCGCTGCGCCCCCGATCACGATCACGATCGCGGTCGCGATCGTCGCGATCGCGGCCGCCCCGATCGCCCCGGTCGTCACGTCGCGGCCGGTCCCGGTCGCGCTCGTCGCCGCGCGACGAACGGCTCAGCATGATCTGGCTAGGCCCGGGATTGAGGGCGTCGACGCGCACCGTCAGGTGGCGGATGACGTCCTCGTTGATGCCCATCTGGCGGCCGATTTCCTCGACCGCGGCGGGGGGCGCGTCGAGATTGAACAGCACGTAATGGCCCTTCCGGTTCTTCCTGATCCGGTAGGACAGGGTACGAAGACCCCAGTATTCGCGCTTTCCGACGGTTCCACCCAGGTCTTCGACGACCTTGGTGAAGTGATCGGCGAGGGCGTCAACCTGCGGGGCGGAGATATCCTGGCGTGCGATGAACACGCACTCGTAATAAGGCAAAGTGGCTCTCCTTTCGGATTGTCTCAGCCGGGTGACGGTTCACCCAGCATAGCCGATCTGGCTCGGCAAGGAGTGAGAGGCGCCTCTTAAAGCATGCCGGTTCCCCCTTAGGCAAGCCTCGCGGCCGGTAATCCCTTCGCTCCCGGCCAAGGCTTGACACTCGTTTCGTCACTTGTATCAGTTCCGACGCTATTGGGGCTTGGGACGGGAGAGGGACGTGTTCGAACTCACGGGCCGGAGCGCGCTGGTCACCGGCGCGTCGGGAGGCATCGGGCAGGCGATCGCGCGCGCCCTCGCCGCACAGGGCGCTCGGGTCGGGCTTTCGGGGACGCGGGTGGCCGCGTTGGAGGCCCTGGCCCAGGATATCGGCGGAGAGGCCGCGGTGTTTCCCGCCGATCTTAGCGCCGGGGACGCGCCGGAGCGACTGATCGCTGCCGCCAGTGCCGGCTTGGGCGGCGTCGACATTCTCATCCATAACGCCGGGGTCACCCGCGACGGCCTTGCCCTCAGGATGTCCGACGAGGACTGGGCGAAAGTGCTGGACGTTAATCTCTCCGCCGGATTCCGCCTGATGCGGGCGGCACTGCGCGGGATGATGAAGAAGCGGTTCGGCCGGTTGATCGCGGTAACCTCGGTGGTCGCCGCCACCGGCAATCCCGGCCAGGCCAATTACGTCGCGTCCAAGGCTGGACTGACCGGCATGGTCAAGGCACTCGCCCAGGAAGTGGCCAGCCGCGGGATCACCGCCAACTGCGTCGCCCCCGGCTTCATCGAGACCGACATGACGGCGGCGCTGCCGGAAGCGCGGCGCCAGGCGATCCTGGCTACGGTCCCGGCCGGCCGCCTCGGCCAGCCCGCCGACATTGCGCCGGCGGTCGTCTTCCTCGCCAGCGACCAGGCCGCTTACCTCACCGGTCAAACGATCCACGTCAACGGCGGCATGGCCATGCTGTCATGAGGTCGGCGCCACGCTTTTGTTCGCCGTTGTCTGCTGGCCAACCCCAGGAAAGTGTGTTAGCACACGCCGGTTTTTGGCAGCCGGATGCTTCGCGGACGAGGGGGACACAGGGCTGGTCGGCCCTCCATTGCCATTCGCTAATCATATCGAGGGAGCAACAATGAACGACGTCGCCGAGCGGGTGAAAAAAATCATCGTCGAGCACTTGGGTGTGGAAGAGGCGAAGGTGGTCGAAGGCGCCAGCTTCATCGATGACCTGGGTGCCGACAGCCTCGACACCGTCGAACTCGTCATGGCATTCGAGGAGGAATTCGGTATCGAGATTCCGGACGAGGCGGCGGAGAAAATCCTGACCGTCAAGGATGCGATCGACTACATCAAGAGCACCATCGGCTGATCCGTCGAGGCAGAACTTTGGGTATGGGTTCGCCGTCGACTGCGATGGCGGACGGAGCGAAGAACGGTAGGCGATGATGCGACGCGTGGTTATAACCGGTCTCGGCTTGGTGTCGCCTCTCGGCTGCGGCGTCGGCATCAACTGGAAGCGGCTGATCGGCGGGGAGTCCGGCATCGGCGCGATCCAGTCATTCGACGTGAGCGATTTGCCGGCCAAGGTCGCGGCGCAGGTGCCGCGCGGGGAGACTGCCGAGGGCCGTTTCAACGCCGACGACTGGGTGCCGCCGAAAGAACAGCGGCGAATGGACGCTTTCATCGTCTTCGCACTGGCGGCGGCGACGGAAGCGGTGGCCGACTCCGGCTGGGTTCCCCAGACCGACGAGGAGTCCTGCCGCACCGGCGTTCTCATCGGCTCCGGGATCGGCGGCCTCTCCGAGATTGCCCGCAACGCCATCATCGTCGAGAAGGGCCAGACCCGGAAGGTCAGCCCCTTCTTCATCCCGGCGGCTCTGATCAACCTGGCCAGCGGCCATGTGTCGATCAAATACGGTTTCCGCGGCCCCAATCACTCCGTCGTCACCGCCTGCGCCACCGGCGCCCACGCCATCGGCGACGCCGCCCGGCTGATCATGTGGGAAGACGCCGACGTGATGGTGGCGGGCGGCGCCGAGGCCGCCATCTGCCGGCTCGGCCTCGCCGGATTCGCCGCCGCCCGGGCACTGTCCACCAAGTTCAACGACACCCCGGAAAAGGCGTCGCGTCCCTGGGACCGGGACCGCGACGGCTTCGTCATGGGCGAGGGGGCAGGGGTGCTCGTTCTCGAGGAGTACGAGCACGCCAAGAGACGCGGCGCCAAGATCTATGCGGAGGTGGTCGGCTACGGGCTGTCGGGCGACGCCCACCACATCACCGCGCCGGCGGAGAGCGGCGACGGTGCCTTCCGTTGCATGCAGATGGCGTTTCGCCACGCCAACATGAGCCCGGACCAGATCGACTACATCAACGCCCACGGGACCTCGACCCCATTGGGCGACGAGATCGAACTGGGCGCGGTCAAGCGGCTGTTCGGGGACGCCGCCAGCAAGGTATCGATGTCGTCGACCAAGTCGTCGATCGGCCATCTCCTGGGTGCGGCCGGCGCGGCCGAGGCGATCTATTCCATCCTCGCCATCCGCGACGGGGTCATACCGCCGACCCTCAATCTCGACAACCCGTCGGAAGGCTGCGACGGCATCGACCTGGTCCCGCACGTGGCGAAAGAGAAGACGGTTGACGCGGTCCTCTCCAACTCGTTCGGCTTCGGCGGCACCAACGCTTCGATGATCTTCAAGAGGGTCGACTAGGAGGACCGGGTGGGTCGTGGCGCCCGGATCCTTCTTGCGGTTCTCACCCTTTCCGTTTTCCTCGCTGGGGCGGCCGTCGCGTTCTGGTGGTCGCATAACGTGTCGCCGGGCCCGCTCGCCCGAGACACCACGCTGATCATCGAGAAGGGCGCCGCCGCCCCGGACATCATCGATCAGCTGGCCGCGGCCCACGTGGTTTCCAGCCCCTACCTTTTCCAGCTGGCGCTCCGCCTGTCCGATCCGCCGCGGCCGCTCAAGTCCGGCGAATACGCTTTTCACGCCGGCATCAGTCAGCGCGACGTCCTCCAAATGCTGCAGGACGGGCGCACCGTCGTCCACAAGCTGACGATCCCGGAGGGACTGACGACGGCGCAGGTGGTGGCCCGGTTGCAGGCCGCCTACGGCCTTAGCGGCGAGATTGCCGCGACGCCGGGGGAGGGGACGCTGCTTCCCGCCACCTATACCTACAGCTACGGGGACGGCCGCCAGGGCCTGCTGAACTGGATGACCCGGGCCATGCAGCGGACGGTCGAATCCCTGTGGGCGGAACGGCAGCCCGACCTTCCGCTGAAATCGCCGGAAGAGGCGGTCATTCTCGCCTCGATTGTCGAGAAGGAGACGGCGATCGCGGCCGAACGCCCACGGGTCGCCGCCGTCTTCATCAATCGGCTGCGCCGCGGCATGCGGCTGGAGGCGGATCCGACGGTGGCCTACGGGGTAGGCGGCGATGCCGCACCGCTCGGTCGTCCCCTCACCCGCAACGATCTGCGGACGGCGCATCCCTACAACACCTACCTGGTTTCAGGGCTTCCCCCCGGTCCGATCGCCAATCCGGGCAAGGCGGCGCTGAGCGCCGTGCTGCAGCCGATCAAGTCGGAGGAACTATACTTCGTCGCCGACGGGAGCGGCGGTCATGCGTTCGCGCGCACCTACGAGGAGCACAGGAATAACGTCGCCCGATGGCGGGCGTTGGTCCGGGATCGGGACGGCGCGGCCGGCGGCGAAGGGGCGGAGGCCGGCGACGGATCCCGGTAGGGGGTCCCCGCAACACGCGACCGACAAGGCGGAAGGAGCGAGGGTGACGATCAGTTCGATGACCGGGTTCGGCCGAGGCGAGGGCGCGCTCAACGCCCACGCCTGGGTATGGGAGGTGCGTAGCGTCAATGCCCGCGGACTCGATGTGCGCTGTCGCCTGCCCAACGGCTTCGAGGGATTGGAACCAGCGGTCCGCCAACGCTTCGCCGCCCATTTGAACCGCGGCAGCGTCACCGCATCGCTCAACCTGACCCACACCGCCAGCGGCGGTCAGGTCCGCATCAACGAGGACGTTCTCGAACAGTACCTGGCGGCCGCCTCGGCCCTGCGGCAGCGCCTGCCCGATTCGCCGCCGCCGGCGATCGAAGGCGTTCTGGCGCTGCGGGGCGTGGTGGAGACGGGCGACAACGTTGTTTGCGGGGAGGCGCGGGCCGAACTGGATGCGGCCCTGCTGCTTTCCCTCGATCCGGTGATCGATGCGCTGGTTCAGCAGCGGCGCACCGAAGGGGGCCGCCTGGCGGCAATCCTGGGCGAGCACCTCGCCCGGATCGACGCGTTGTGCCAACAGGCGACGGCGCTGGCGGCCACTCAGCCGGCCGCGATCCAAGTGCGGCTGGAGACGCAGCTCTCGCTGCTGATCGCCGGCCAGCCGGCCCTTCCGGCGGAGCGGCTGGCCCAGGAGGTCGCGCTCCTTGCCACCCGCGCCGATGTCCGGGAGGAACTGGACCGTCTCCGGGCGCACCATCAGCAGGCGCTCGGCCTCGTCGCCGATGCGGCGCCGGTGGGACGTCGTCTCGATTTTCTCTGCCAGGAGTTCAACCGCGAGGCCAACACGCTCTGCTCCAAGTCGGCCGATATCGACCTGACCCGGGTCGGACTGGATCTGAAGAGCGTGATCGATCAGCTTCGCGAACAGGTGCAGAACGTGGAATGACCGATCCCGTGGCTCCCGTCGGGGCTTCGCCCGCGGATCCCTCTGCCCCTCCCCATGGGGATGGCGGTGCGGCGGCGCCGGTTGCGCGGCGCGGCCTGATGCTGGTGTTGTCGTCGCCGTCGGGTGCGGGCAAGACCACCATTGCGCGCGCTCTTCTCGCCCGTCACCACGATCTGCGGATGTCGGTTTCGGTGACGACGAGGCCGCCGCGGCCGGGCGAGGTGGACGGTCGCGACTACATTTTTGTCGATGCCCGGGCCTTCGACCGGCTGGTCGCCGAAGATCGGCTGATGGAGCATGCCACCGTGTTCGGCAACCGCTACGGCACTCCCCGCGCCACGGTGGAAGCGGCACTGGCCAGCGGCGGCGATGTCCTCTTCGATGTGGACTGGCAGGGGACGCAGCAGTTGCGGCGGAACGCCTCCACCGACCTGGTCAGCGTTTTCGTGCTGCCGCCCTCGCACGCGGAACTGGAGCGGCGGCTGCGGGCGCGGGCCCAGGATCCCGACGATGTGGTACGCCGGCGGATGGCGCGCGCCGCCGACGAGATGAGCCATTGGACCGAGTACGACTATATCATCGTCAATCACGATGTGGTCGTGGCCGTCGACACGGCGGCGGCGATCCTTGCCGCCGAGCGCGCCCGCCGCGACCGCCAATCCGGTCTGGGTCAATTCGTCACCGGCCTGGTCAGGGCCGAGACGGCGGCGGCGCCGGAGCCCGGCTGAGCGAGGAGAGGGCGAGGCCGGCGGCGATCAGGGCGACACCGGCGGCGTGATACCCATGCAGACGCTCACCGAGAAAGAGCATGGCCAGCCCGGCGGCGAACACCGGCATCAGATGGATGTACAGCCCGGCCCGCGCCGCGCCGATGCGGGCGACGCCCTCGTTCCAGCAAATGAAGGCGACCACCGAAGCGAACACCCCCACGTATCCGACAGCCAGCAGTGCCGAGGGAGTGGGCCGGAAGCCACCGCCGACCGCGGTCTCCCAGACGTAGGCCGGGACCAGCAGGACGAGCCCGACAAGGACGATCGCCAACAGGAAAGGGGCGGGGGGCAGGTCGGTGGGGCGCGCGCGGATGAGTACCGAGTATAGGGACCAGGCGATCACCGCGACCAGCATCCACGCATCGCCGGGGGTGAAGGCAAAGCCGCTGAGGGCGGCCATGTCGCCCTTCAGGATGATGATTGTCACCCCGGCGAAAGAGATGGCGATCCCCGCCGCCTGGGTCAGGCTGACCCGCATTCCTTCGAGGAGGAAGGCGACGAGGGGGATGGCGACCGGAATGATGGCAATGATCAGGGTTCCGGAAATCGCCGTCGTGGTGTGCAGTCCCTGGTAGACGGCGAACTGGAAAGCGACGACGCCGGTGAGGGCGAGGAGGGCGATCCTGCCCAGGTGCCCTCGAAGCCGGGCCCGCCTCCGCCACAGATCGGCGGCGGCGAACGGAGCGAGCACCGCTGTCGCCACCACCCAGCGCCAGAAGGTCAGCGCCGCCGGCGGAACATCGGCGTGCACGGCGCGGCCGACGACGAAGTTGCCCGCCCAGCAGAGCGGCGGTATCACAAGGATGAGGTAGGGGAGGAACCGGCGCACCCGGCTCACCGGCGTCCTTGGTCGGGCTCCGCCCCGGCGCCGGCGGTGAGCTGTCGCGCCAGGGCGCAGAACTCTTCGACCGTCAGCTCCTCGGCACGGCGCGTCGCGTCGACGCCGGCCGCCGCCGGGTCGACCCCCACCGACGCCAAGCTGCGTCTCAGCATCTTACGCCGCTGGCCGAACGCGGCCCCGGTCACCCGTTCAAGCGCGCTCCAGTCGGCGGCGGCCAGCGGTTGCGGTCTGGGGACGAGGCTGACCACCGCCGAGGTGACCCGGGGCGGCGGGGTGAAGGCACGGGGATCGACGGTAAACTCCACCGCGGCTTCGGCGACCCAGCCGGTGATGACGGCAAGCCGTCCGTAATCGGGGTCGCCCGGCCGGGCGCACAGTCGATGCGCCACCTCTTTCTGAAACATCAGGACCAGCCGCCGGTAGGCGCTCACCTGACGCAGCCAGCCCAGCAGCAGCGGCGTCGCGACGTTGTAGGGAAGGTTGGCGACGATCGCCCGCGGAGCCGGCACCAGCGCGCGACAATCGACGGTCAGCGCGTCCGCCTCGATGACCTGCAGGCGCTGCGGGTAGGCTTGGGCGAGTTCGGACAGGGCAGCGACGCAGCGCGGGTCCTTCTCGACGGCGACGATCCGCGCGGCACCGGCGGCGAGCAGGCTGCGGGTCAGGCCGCCCGGGCCCGGCCCCACCTCGACCACGCTGACCCCGCTGAGGTCGCCGGCGACGCGGGCAATACGCGCGGTGAGGTTGGCATCGAGGAGGAAATGCTGCCCGAGGCTCCTGCGCGCATCGAGACCATGGCGGCGGATGACATCGCGCAAGGGCGGCAGCTCCGGCGGCGAAAGATGCGCCGCTGCCGGGCTCATCGGACTGCCGGGGTGTGCGCCCGTCGGCGGGCGATGGCATCCGCCAGCTTCAGCGCCGCGAGCAGGCTGGTGGCGCTGGCCCGCCCGCTGCCGGCGATATCGAAGGCGGTGCCATGATCCGGCGAGGTACGGACGAACGGCAGGCCGAGGGTGACGTTGACCGCCCGGTCGAAGTCCAGCGCCTTGATGGGGATCAGGGCCTGATCGTGATACATGCAGATTGCCGCATCGTATCCGGCCCGGGCGGCGGGGGTGAACAGCGAGTCGGCCGGCAACGGCCCCGCCACATCCAGGCCTTCGCCACGCAGGCATGCCACCGCCGGAGCGACGACGTCGCGATCTTCCATCCCCATGGCGCCGTTCTCACCGGCATGAGGGTTGACGCCGGCGATCGCCAGGCGCGGCCGGGGAATGCCGAAGTCGCGGCGCAGGGCGACCCACGTGGTTCGCGCCGCGGCGAGGATGGCGGCGCCGTCGAGGACGCGCAGTGCCTCGGCGAGAGCGAGGTGGATGGTGACCGGGACCACCCGCAGGGACGGTCCGGCCAGCATCATCACCGGGACCGCGGTCCCGCCGGCCAGCTCCGCCAGATATTCGGTATGGCCGGGAAACGGGAAACCGGCGGCGTAAAGCACCGCCTTGTTTATCGGGTTGGTGACGATGCCGCTCGCCCGTCCGCTCTGCGCCAGTCGGACCGCGGCTTCGATCGAGCCGAGCACCGAGGCGGCGTTGCGGCGATCGGGACAGCCGGGAGTCCCCGGATGCGTCAGCCGGATCGGCAGCACCGGCAACCCATCGGCGAAGGCGGCCGAGGCCGCTTCCGGTCCGTCGACGGCCACCACCGGCACCGGCCAATCCAGGGCTCGGGCCAGGGCGGCCAGGCGCGTCGGGTCGTCCAGGGCGAGGAAGCGGGGGGAAACGTCCGTGCGTGCCAGCCAGGCCTTCAGTGTCAGTTCGCCGCCGATGCCGGCGGGGTCGCCCATGGTCAGCGCCAGGGGCGGCCCGCCGTTCACAGCCGGATATCCAGGAGCGCCGATCGTCGCAATTCGCGAAGTTGCTGCCGCGCCGCCGCCGACATCCGCTGCTCAAAGATACGCCGTTCGACTTGGGCGCGGAGATCGGGGCTGATGGCTTCCTCTTGGCGGTCGCACACCATAAGCAGGATGATGCCGTCGGCAGTGCGCAACGGCTCGCTTACCTGACCGGCCTTGAGCGAACCGACGACCTGGCGGATCTGCGGCGGCAGCTTGTCGAGTTCGACCCGGCCGAGATCGCCTGCCGAGCCGGCGCCCATCTGGCGTCCCTTGTCGCTGAATTCAACGCAGGTTCCCGGGCGCGCCCGCAGTTCGTTGGCCTTGGCCAACTGCTCGGCGACGGTCGCCGGCGGCGCCGTCGCCGCTAGGGGCAGCACCACCTGGTGCAGGGTGAGGATCGTCGAGCCCCTGTCGAGCGCGGACGCGGTTCGGCGGTTGACCAGCTGCAGAACATAGAACCCGGTGTCGGTGCGGATCGGGGCGGATACCTCGCCCGGATTGAGCTGTTGCATGGCGGCGTCGAGGCGGTTGTCCAGCTGTCCGGGCCGAACCCAGCCGAGATCGCCTCCGGCGTCCGCCGAAGCGCTCTGCGAGAAGGTTCGGGCGAGGGCGGCGAAGCTGGCCCCGCCCCGGCTCTCGCGGACGATCCGGTCGGCCAGTTCCTGCACCTGAGTTTCGTTGCCGGCGTCGTCGAGGGGCAGGAAAATCTCGGCGACCCGATATTCCACCCCTCCTTCGGTCCCGCGCAGGCGGGCCATCTCCTCCTCGATGTCCTCCTCGGACACGGTGGCACGCTCGCCGGCGGTCTTGGTGACCGCCTTTACCCAGGCGATCTCCGTCTCGATCTGATTGAGCAGGGTCGTCACCGAGGCGCCGCGCGCCTGCAGGTAGCCCGGAATGGCGGACGGATCGATGTTCAACTGCCGTCCCACGTCCGCCAGCGCCCGGTCCACCTCCCGCTGCGCGACGGTGATGTTAAGGCGGCGTGCCTCCTGCTGCTTCAGCCGGTCGTCGACCAGGATGCGCAGAACCTCGGGCATAATCTTCTGGCGCACCTCGGGCCGATTCTCGAGGTTGCCCGTCGCCACGATCAGGTCTATCCGCGCGTCCAGATCCCGCTTGGTGATGACGTCGTCATTGACGACGGCGACGATGGCTTGATCGGCGGCAGGCATATCCGCCCGCAATGCCGGCCCGCCAATGACCGCCAGCAGCAGCGCCAAGACGGCGCACCAGCCACGCATCCATCCCATCAGCGCGCCCGACCCGGCGGTGGTTTCGATCCCGCGTTGCCCCGCCCCGTAGCATTGTTGCGCATTATTTCGCCCCGCATCTTCACGAATTACAAGGCTCATCCGCCCGGCTTGAACCCGGTGCTGATATCGCCCAGCGTTTTCAACCATAGTCGGACGAGGAACACGTTCTGAGGATCGAGCCCCTGGTCCTCGTAGTTCCGTCGGGTGAAGCCGGCGGTGAACAGCAGGCACTCGTCCTCGTAAGTCAACTGCAACCCCAGCGATCGATTGCTCTCCGTCTTGATGTCGCGCACGCCGGTGAACTGCGTCCGCCAGTAGCGGGAAAGGCGCGCGTTGAGGACGCCCGCGATTTCTTCCCGGGCGACGAGGTTCTTGCTCGGTTGCGGTTCCAGGCTGACATAACCGGTGGCGACACTCAGCGCCTCGTTGCCGAGCCAGGCATTCACCTCGTTGGTCTGCAAGGTGAGGTCCTCGGGCGAGAAGCGGTTGCGGTAGTTCACCGAGAGCCAGCGCTTGGGCGAGATCTCCACCGATGAGACCACGTCCGAAAGCCCGCCGTGATAGCCGGTATTGGGGCCGAACGGATTGTCATCGAAAAGCTGATAGGCTTGGCCGATGAATACCGAAGCGGTGGCATCGTCGATGCCATAACCACGCCAGTTCATCCCGTAGTTGACCCGCGATCCCTCAAGGACGCGGTCGAGGCCGGGCGAGGGATTGAGGCCGAACAGATTGGTCGTCTGCAGGTCGAAATCCAATGAATCTTCATCGGGAATCTTGTTGGAGTTGCCGTAGCGGGGAGCGGCAACGAACTCGGCAACCGGTTCGATTGTCTGCTTGATCCATCCATGATCATTCACCAGCGGCAGGCTCCAGGAGACGCTTCCGGTGGGGAACAATCGGCCCTGAAACCCGGAGAAGTCGCGGCCGCTGTTGAGAGGCAGGTCTTCCGCCTGGTAGCCGTCCGCCCACACCGCCGCCGACACCGTCAGCAGATTGCCGAACGGGCCGACGAAGGGCCGTTGCCAACCCCCGCGCGCCGACATTCGACGGGTATCCTGGCCGTTCTCGCGGGTGAGGGCGAGGCCGTTGAGACGAAAATCCGAACTGCCGCCCAGTGCATCCTCGGTGCCGGAATAGTAGTAGTCCAGCATCGGCGCAACGAACGGGATAGTTTCCTGTTTGCTGTTCTCGTCCAGGTTCTGAAAGGCGTAGGCGTTGCCGACGAAGTAGTTGCGCTCGCTAAAGTTCTCGGTGAACAGACGGCTCACCAGGGTGCGTTCACCACCAAAGCCGTATCGCCTCAGGTAGGTACGATACAGAGCCCTCTGGGCGTCGAGGCCCGCACGCCAGTTGTCGTTGATGTCGTAGCGGGCGGTTCCGAAGATGTGACCGCCGGTTTCGCCGTCCACATCCTGGGTTATGCTGCCATCGGCGCGCACTTCGGCGTGGGTGAATACACCGCGATATTCAGCCTGCAGCACGGGATACTGCGCAGAGGTGATCCAGGGGGTGACGGTGATGTCCTGATTATCGGAAAGGACGTAGTAGTAGGGTATCCGGACCAGCAGTCCAATGTCGGACTGGGAGCCGAAGGTGGGCATCAGGAAGCCGCTCTTCCGCCGCACGGTGGGGTCGGGGCGGGAGAAGTAGGGAGTATAAGCCACCGGCACGCCTGCGATCTCGACCCAGGCATGGTCGAACTCGACGACCTTTTCCTGCTCGTCGTGGACAACACGGACCGCCTGCACCTGCCACAGCGGCGCCGCATCCGGATGCTTGGCGCAGGGCAGGCAAGGCGTGTAGGTGGCATCGTTCAGCGTATTGATGAGGCCCGCCTTGCGCTCGCCGGTCTTGCCGGTGACGGTGGAGCCATCGGCGAAGATGCGCCGGATATTGTCGGCGACGCCGTCCTTGAAATCGCCGGTGAGCTCCATGGTGTCCGCCTCGGTGACGTCGCCCGTCGGCTCGATCAGGCGGACGTTGCCGCGGGCGGTGATCCGGTTCTCCAACTCGTCGTAGATGAGGACATCGGCGTAAAGGGTGCGGCCGGTCTGGCGGGCGACGACGTTACCCGTCGCCTCGATGACCTTGCGCTCCTTATCGTAGGTAACGAGGTCGGACTCGAACTGGATCGGCGCGTCCGAGGGGCTCGGCTCGGCGGCACCGGCGGCGAGGGTTGTCCACGAAAGGGTAAGAACGAGGAGGCAGAAGTTGAGCGCGGCCGCAATCAAAAAGGGTGCGACCCACGCCGACTGCTGTCTGGTTGGACGGGAAAGCGGGACGATAGCCAGCGGAGCACCCCATCCGGTCGATCTTGCCTGCCGAGACGGTGGCAACGTAGCCGATAAAGCGTCCTTACGGTCAAGGACGCTCGCGCCGAGAGATCGGTCCGAGGGCGCTACCGTCGGCAAGAGACGGCTCGTTCAAGCCTGACGCCGGTAAATCCGACGATGCGCTGCATCGCGGCGACGAGCGGTTGGCGGAAGGGTCCGGTCACGTGGACGAATCACCGGCGATTGCGCGATCCGTTGCGTCTTGCGCCTTGGTCCCATCGCCTCGATCGGCGCGGGCGGCAAAGGGGTGGCGGAGCCGAATGTCGGTTGCAGGCGCAGCAAATGTCATCGCAGCCGTTCCTGAGACGAAGTGCGTGCCGCAGTGCGGCCGGGACCGGCGGGCGACGCTGGACGGAAAGCTAACCGACACGATTGGGAGCGTCAATTTGACCGCGCGACCGGCGACAGGGAGGCGGGCGAGCGAAATGCGGCGACGGCACGGAAATATCGCTCTTCGAGAGCACCAGGCGTAGTATTCGGCGCACTTTCTTTCCTCCCGGCGCGATACGGTGAGCAAGGGGCCCTCCATGTCTATCCGGCACAACGGGGAGAATGATTCCCCCGAACCGGGCCGGCCGGCGTCCATCGGCGAACTGATCGAGCACCGCCTGAGCCGGCGCCAGGCGCTGAAGGGGCTGGCGCTCGCCGCGGCGGCCACGGCGGCGCCATCGGTGCCCGCCGCATTCGGTGCGTCGCCGGCGACGCCGTCGCCGTCGCCGTCGCCGTCCACCTTAGGCTTTGCGGAGGTGCCGCACGGGGAGAGCGAGAGCCACGTCGTGGCCGCCGGCTACGAGGCGTCGACGCTGATCCGCTGGGGCGATCCGTTGGAGGCGGGGGCGCCGGCGTTCGATCCCCGCCGGCAGACGGTGGCGGCGCAGGCGAAGCAGTGGGGATACAACAACGATTTCATCGGCTACCTGCCGCTGCCGAAGGGGTCGGCCAGCCCCGATCACGGGCTGCTCTGCGTGAACTTCGAGTACACCATTGCCCATCTCATGTTCCCCGGCGTGAAGCCGGGCGCGCTTGCCGACATCACCCGCGAGCAGTGCGAGATCGAGATGGCGGCGCATGGCCATGGCATCGCCGAAATCCGGCGCGACGCGACCGGCCGCTGGGAAATCGTCGGCGACGGTCCGCTCAACCGGCGGATCACCGCCCTTGCCAGCGAATGCCGGATCGCCGGCCCGGCGGCGGGCGACGAACGGTTGCGGACCGCCGCCGATCCCACCGGCACCCGGGTGATCGGCACCCTCAGCAACTGTGCCGGCGGCAAGACGCCATGGAATACGGTCCTGATCGCCGAAGAGAACTTCAACTATTACTTCGGCGGCGATCCGGCGAAGACGGCATCGGCGGAGCACCTGAAGAGGTACGGCATCGTCGGCAAGCCCGCCTATGCCTGGTCGCGCTACTTCGCCCGCTTCGACGTCGAGAAGGAGCCGAACGAGCCCAACCGGTTCGGCTGGATGGTCGAGATCGACCCCTACGATCCCAAGTCGGCGCCGGTGAAGCGAACGGCGCTCGGCCGGTTCAAGCACGAAGGGGCGACGTCGGCCGTGGATGCCGACGGTCGGGTGGTCCTCTATGCCGGCGACGACGAGCGGTTTCAGTATGTCTACAAGTTCGTCAGCAGCGGCCGACTGGATCCGGAAAATCCTTCGGCCAATGGCGATCTCCTCGATGAAGGAACGCTTTACGCGGCGAGGTTTCACGACGACGGCAGGCTTACGTGGCTGCCGTTGACGTTCGGGCTGGGTCCGCTGACCGATGCCAATGGCTTCCGAAACCAGGCCGACGTGCTGATCGAGACCCGCCGCGCCGCCGAACTGGTCGGGGCGACGCCGATGGACCGGCCGGAGGACGTGGAGCCGAACCCCGCCACCGGACGCGTTTACGTGGTTCTGACCAACAACAGCCGGCGCGATACGGCAGCGACCGATGCCGCCAACCCGCGCGCGCCCAATCCCCATGGCCATATCCTCGAACTCAGCCCGCCGGTGGTCGATGGTGCGCGCCAGCACGCGGCGAGCGCGTTCACCTGGGATATTTTTCTCCTTGCCGGCAATCCGCAGACTCCCGGCGATGGCGCCCGTTACCATCCGAACGTCAGCGCCGACGGTTGGCTGTCGTCGCCGGATAATATCGCCTTCGACCGCCGCGGGCGCATCTGGATCGCCACCGACGGAGCCGTTTACGGCCTTTCCAACGGCGCCTATGCCAGTGATACGGAGGGATCGGGGCGGGCGCTCACCCGCCAGTTCTACCGCACGCCGATGGGCGCCGAACTGTGCGGGCCGGAGTTCAATAGCGACGACACCGCCTACTTTGCCGCGGCGCAACACCCGGGCGCCGGCGTCGGTTCCACCTTCGACGCGCCCTCCACCCGCTGGCCGGACTTCGCGCCCGGTGTCCCGCCGCGCCCGGCGGTACAGGTCATCGTCAAGCGGGATGGCGGTATCATCGGAGCGTAATGCTTCCGGCCGGCGCCACGGAATGACGATATGAACGCCCGAGCCTTGAGCAACAGCGCCGGCAAACCAATGTCTGCCAGAGGGGCCGGGAAACAGGCGGAACGAGGCGCAACAGCATTTGGCGTTTGTATTTTTTCTTTCCGAGCCGGACCGACTGCCGGCCGGGCGGGCCCGGCAATTGCAACGCCGATCGCATTGAGCTAAACACCGCCCGGTGTCGGGAGAGCTTGGTTCGGGAGCAAAATGCGGGTCTCAGTTTTAGGTTCAGCGCTGGCAGCGGCTCTGCTGGCGACGATTGGATTGACCGGTCCTCGTATCGCACATGCGCAAGGAGGCCAGGCGTCGCCGCCACCGCCCACGGCGGCCCCTGCACCCTCGCCGACGGCGCCGTTGACCGAGAACCGGAACAAGGATCGGGCGGTACCGCAGCGCCGTCCGGAACAGCCGCCGCCGCCGGCGGCCCGGGATGGCGAACCGGCCGTGGCCGCCGAGTGCGCCTGGATCGGCAAGCGCATCGTCAGTCTGCTGGTGCGTGACGATGCCATGGCAGCCGGCGATTTTCTGCCGTTCTACCTTCGCTTTCATTGTCCGGAAGAACGGATCGGCAAGAGCTTCGGCTGTGTCGTCCGCAACGGGGAGGCGACGCCGGAGCGGGTGGAGATGTGCTGGGCCGACCCCAGCACCATTGTTCCCCAGCCTTCCAAGGAGCCTGCTTCCAAGGAGCCTGCCGCGGAGCCGTCTCAGGCCCCGGCCAAACCGGCCGCGCCGGCCGGTAACTGAGCATGCGCAAAAAAATAATCGGGGCGCCCTAATGGCGCCACAAATGAGAACTATTTCCCTTACGCATGCGACGGCGCGTTTCGCGTCTGTCTGGGGCCCTGACGGAAGAGTCACTGCTCTGAACAACGTTCGATCTTAGCAACGTCCGACATCGGTGTTCACCTCAATGAAAGCTGTCCTGACTGCGGTTATGGCCGCAGCCGCTCTCCATGCAACCATTTGGTACGCCGCGCACGAGACGACCACGCCGGCCGACGTCCACGGGTCGATCGACTACATGTCGTACAGCCCCTACGTCGGCGGCCATGATCCAAAGGATCAACGGGTGGTTCCGCTCGAGCAGATCGAGCGCGACATGAAGGTCGTCAGCGAAGTCGCCAGCGGCGTTCGCACCTACTCGGTCGTCGACGGGGTCGATCAGGTTCCGGCCGCCGCCGACAAGGTTGGACTGAACGTCATTCTGGGCGCCTGGGTGGGCGATACGCCGGAACGCGACCAGGCGGAGATCGAGACGGCGGTCCAATTGGCCAGGCAGCACCGCAACGTCAAGGCGGTGTTGGTCGGCAACGAGGTCCTGTTCCGCGACGAACGAAGCGTCGATGAACTGATCAGCCAGATCCGTGAGGTCAAGCGGCAGGTGCGGGTGCCGGTGTCTACCGGCGAAATCTGGCAGCTTTGGCTGGAAAATCCGAAGCTGGTCAACGCCGTCGACTTCATCACCGCCCACTTCCTGCCCTACTGGGACGGCGTCCCGGCCGAAGGGGCGCAGGACTACGTCTTTGAAAAGCTGGAACTCCTTCGCAAGGCGTATCCCGGCAAGCGGATCGTCGTCGGCGAATTCGGTTGGCCGAGCAAGGGCTACAACCGCTTTGGCGCCGTTCCCGACCCGCTGGTGCAGGCCAAGGTCCTGCGCGACTTCATCGCCGAGGCGAAGCGCCGCGGCATCGAGTACAACATCGTCGAAGCCTTCGACCAGGAGTGGAAGACCAACGAAGGCAGCGTCGGCGCCTACTGGGGCATGTTCAACGCCGACCGGCAGCTCAAATTCCCGCTGACCGGGTCGGTCGAGAACAACGACATCCAGTGGAAGGCGGCGCTGGCCATCGCCATCGGTGCGCTCTTGACCGTGCTCGGACTCGCCGGCCGTCGTCCCCGCTTCGGTCAGGCATTGGTGTTCGCCCTTGCCGCCAACGGCATCGCGGCCAGCGTCGCCCTTGCCCTCGTCTATCCGGTGGAGAACTACCTCAACATCGGTATCGCCGTGATGTGGGTGGTCGGCGTGGTCACCATCATTCCGCTGACCGTGCTGACGCTGGCCAAGGTCTACGAGATCTGCGAGGTGCTCCTCGGTCGGCGGCCGAAACGGCTGATCCACGTCGATCCGTCGGCGCCGGCGCGCAGCTCCTATCCCAAGGTCTCGATCCAGATCCCGGCCTATCGCGAACCGCCGGAGATGCTGATCCAGACGCTCGACAGCATCGCCGCCCTCGACTACCCCAACTTCGAGGCGATCGTCATCATCAACAACACGCCGGAAGCCCGCTTCTCGGCGTCGGTGAAGGCGCGCTGCGAGGAACTGGGCGAACGCTTCAAGTTCCTTGACATCACCTGCACCGGTTTCAAGGCCGGCGCCCTCAATGCAGCCATGCAGCACACGGCGCCGGATGCCGAGTATCTGGCGGTGCTGGATGCCGACTACGTGGTGGAGCCCAATTGGCTGAAGGACCTGATCCCAGCCTTCGACGATCCTAACGTCGCCTTGGTCCAGGCGCCGCAGGATCACCGCGACGGTGACGAGTCGCTGCTGAAGCGGATGATGAACAGCGAGTACGCGGGCTTCTTCGACATCGGCATGGTCCAGCGCAACGAGGACGATGCGATCATCCAGCACGGAACCATGTGCATCGTCCGGCGGTCCGCCTTTGACGCCATCGGCGGCTGGGGCACCGACACCATCGTCGAAGATACCGACCTTGGGCTGCGCCTCTATCAGGCCGGCTACCAGGCCCTTTACACCAATACCCGTTACGGCCGGGGGCTGCTGCCCGACACCTACCGCGCCTTCAAGACGCAGCGGTTCCGCTGGGCCTACGGTGCGATGCAGCTTATCCGCAAGCACGGCGTGCACATGCTCACCGGCTCGCGGACGCTGAAACCGGCGCAGAAGTTCCACTTCATCGTCGGCTGGACATTATGGCTGGCCGATGCGGTGGGAGCCCTGGCGGCGGTGCTCAATCTGCTCTGGGTGCCGGTGATCCTCCTCGTCGGCATGGTCATCCCGACGATGCCGTTCACGGTGCCGATCATCGCTGCCTTCGTCGTCAACATCCTTCACTGCACCCTGCTCTACGGCAGGCGGGTGAACGGCTCGTGGCGACATATTCCGGGTGCGGCCATCGCGGCGATGAGCCTGCAGTGGACCGTTGCCCGCGCCGTCGCCGTCGGTCTGCTGAAGGATCGGCTGCCGTTCTTCCGCACCGAGAAGGGGGGTAACGCCGCCAAGGGGAAGAGGGATAATCCGGCCTTCTGGGAAACCCTGCTCGGCGTCGCCCTCGCCCTCTCCGCCGCCGCGCTCATCTATTTCAACGCGACGAACGTGACCGAGATGACCATCTTCGCCACGACCCTGGCAATCCAGAGCGTTCCGTTCCTCGCTGCGGCGCTGATGGTGATGATCGAACGATACCAGGACCGCCTGGGCAGCTTCGGCAAGCGTGTCGAGGCAATGGTACCGGTGCCATTCGGAGTTCGCTCCGACGCCTCATAGTCCTGGTCGCGGAGGCCGTTCCAACCCCCCCATCATGGAACGGCCTGCCCCACCGCACCAGGACGCCGGGCCGCGTCATACCCCCCGACGCGGCCCGGCGCTCGTTTTCTCCCCCCGGTTTCCCCGGCTTCTTCATGGCGCGCTTATGACCACAGGACGACCGCTGGGGAGGGTCGGGTGATCTACCTGGAGCTTCTGGCAGGTCTGATTCTTCTGGTCGTCGGTGCGGAAGCCCTCGTTCGCGGATCGGTCCGCGTCGCCCGTCATCTTGGCGTTTCGCCGCTGATGATCGGGCTGACCCTGGTCGGCTTCGGTACCTCCAGCCCGGAACTGGTGGCGAGCATCACCGCGGCGCTCCGGGACTCGCCCGGGATCGCCGTCGGCAACGTCGTCGGTTCCAATATCTGCAATATCCTCCTCATCCTCGGCGTCTCGGCGGTAATCTCGCCGATTGTCGTCGCCCGCAAGGCGTTTGCGCGCGACGGTTCGGTGCTGCTCGCCGCCAGCTTGGCGGTGCTGGCGATCTCGCTCTACGGCTACCTGCCGCGCCTCGTCGGTGCCGTCTTCGTCGCCGCCCTCATCGCCTACCTGGCCTACTGCTACAAGGCGGAGCGACAGAGCGGATCGGAGGAGTCCCACGCCCACGACGGGGAGGCGGTCGCGGCCCCGGCGGGGGGCGGCGGCGCCCCCATGGCGATCGGTCTTGCCGCATCGGCGCTCGGCCTGACCCTGCTGATCGGCGGCGCCTATCTCTTGGTCGAGGGAGCGCTCGCCCTCGCCCGTGGCTATGGTGTTTCCGAAACACTCCTTGGATTGACCGTAGTTGCCGTCGGGACTTCCCTGCCGGAACTCGCCACCTCGGCGCTGGCCGCCTGGCGCGGTCAATCGGACGTGGCGTTCGGCAACGTCGTCGGCTCCTGCATCTTCAACGGGCTCGGGATTCTGGGTGTCACCGCATTGATCCGGCCGATCCCGGTTCCGACCGAGATCGCGTCCGTGGACATCTGGGTGATGATGGCGAGTTCGCTGGTTCTCGTCGTCTTCAGCTTCACCGGGCGGCGGCTGTCCCGCGGCGAGGGGGCGGCGATGCTCGGTCTCTACGGGGGCTACCTCGGTCTTCTGGCTTTCCTCGGGTGAGCGCCGCCGTGCGTCAGTCGGGGTCGACCACCTTGCCGGGATTGAGGATGTCGAGCGGATCCAGGATCCGCTTCAGCGCTCGCATCACCGACAGCTCGACCTCCGATTTGTAGCGACGGAGGGCGCGGCGCTTGAGGCGGCCGATGCCGTGTTCGGCCGAGAAGCTGCCGCCCAGCTCCCAGGCAATGTCGGAGACGAGGTGCTCCATCTCGTCCCACAGGGCGAGATACGCCGCGGGATCCATGCCGACCGGCTGGCTCAGGTTGAAATGGACGTTGCCGTCGCCGATGTGGCCGAAGGGGACGGGCCGGATCCCCGGCAGCGCCGCCGCACAGGCCGCCGTCGCCCGGGCGATGAACGCGGCGACCCGCGACACCGGCACGGAGACGTCGTTCTTGATGCTGGCCCCCTCCGGCTTCTGCGCTTCCGGGATCGTTTCCCGTAACCTCCACAAGGCGTCCGCCTGCGCCGTCGTCATCGCGATCGTCGCATCGGCGACGATGCCGGCCTCCAGCGCCTGGGCGAGGACCTCTTCCACCGCCGCCCGTAGGGGCTCCCCGGGGCGCGGGCTGGTCAGGCTCATCAGGACGTAGAACGGGTAGGGCGAGCGAAATGGATCGACGGTGCCCGACACATGCCGGAGGCAGAAATCGACGGCGATGCGGGGGATCAGCTCAAAGGCGGAGAGCGAGTCGCCGAGGCCGGCACCGACGCGATGGAACAGCTCGACCGCGGCCTCCGGGTCCTTGACGCCGGCGAGGACCGTCTCGGTCACCCGCGGCCGCGGGAACAGCTTGAGGACGGCGGCGGTGATGATGCCGAGCGTTCCCTCGGCGCCGAGGAAGAGCTGTTTCAGGTCGTAGCCGGTATTGTCCTTCCGCAGCCCCCTCAGGCCGTCCCAGACCCGGCCGTCGGCGAGTACGACCTCCAGCCCCAGCACCAGGTCCCGGGCGTTGCCATAACGAAGCACGGCGACGCCGCCGGCGTTGGTGGCGAGGTTGCCGCCGATGTGGCAGCTCCCCTCGGCGGCCAAGCTCAGCGGAAACAGGGCGTCGGCGGCTTCGGCGGCCGCCTGCACGTCGGCGAGGATGACCCCGGCTTCCACGGTGATGGTCCGATTGAGGGCGTCGACCGCCCGAACCCGGTTGAGGCGGCCGGTCCATAGCACGATGCCGCCGGCGGGGGCGCCGCCGCCCACCAGGCCGGTATTTCCGCCCTGGATCGAGATGGGGATGCGATGGTGGGCGCAAACCCGGACCACGGCGGCCACCTCGGCGGTGGTCGCCGGGCGGACGACGCCGGCGCAGCGGCCGCGATAACGCTTGCGCTCATCGATGAGAAACGGGGCAAGGCGGCTCGCGTCTTCGATCCAGCCCGCCGCACCGACGATCCCGATCAGCGCCTCGCGCACCTCCGCGGCGAGCGGGATATCGCGCTCAGGCCCCAACTGGATGACGGCCGCATCGCTGCTCATGGACTACAGGTAAGCGGGCGGCCATGACGGGACAACGCGGTGGCGTCGTCGGCGTCGTCCTGACCGGCCGGCGGCTGATCGTCGCGGGTGGCGGCCCGGCGCAGGCGATCGTTGATGGCGCGACCGAGACCGACGTCGGGAATGGGGGCGACGGCAATGGTCCCGACGCCCGTCCGGTCCAGCGCCCTAAGCATCTGGAACAGGTTGGCCGCTGCTTCCTCCAGATTGCCTGCCCGGCTGAGGCTCAGCGCCGCGCCGGCGCCGACATCGCCAAAACCGAGGAGGACTTCTCCCGGCGCGGCGTCTCGGGCATCGAGGCGGAGCGGCCGCGTCGGGGCGTAATGACGGGCGAGCATGCCGGGCGCGCGGGGAGCGCCGGGGGTGGGCGACGCCAGCGGACCGATCACCGCTTCGATCGCCTCAATGGCGAGGCCACCCGGACGGAGGAGGAAGGGCGTTGCCTCGCTGAGGTCGACGACGGTGGATTCGACGCCGACCCGGCAGGGGCCGCCGTCGAGAACCATCGCCACCTTGTCTCCCAACTCGGCAACCACGTGGCGGGCGAGGGTCGGGCTGACCCTTCCGGACGGATTGGCCGACGGGGCGGCGATCGGCCGGCCGGCGGCACGGATCAACGCCAGCGCCAGGGGATGCGCCGGTACCCTGAGCGCGACGGTGGCGAGGCCAGCGCTGACCAGGGGCGCCAGGGGCGCCCGCTCGCGCCGGCGGAGGACGAGGGTCAGCGGCCCCGGCCAGAACCGCCGTGCCAGCGTCTCGGCTCGGGCATCGAGCCAGGCGAGCCGATCCGCCGCACCGACGTCGTCGACGTGGACAATCAGCGGGTTGAACTGGGGCCGGTTCTTGGCGGCAAAGATGGCGGCAACGGCAAGATCGTTGCCGGCGTCCCCGCCCAGCCCGTAAACCGTCTCGGTCGGGAAGGCGACGAGCCGACCGGCCCCAATCAGCGCGCCCGCTTCGGCGACCGCTTCCGCCGTCGGCGGGCGAAGGATGCGGTCGCCGGTCAACTGGCGGCAGCGGCGCCGCGGACGACGAAGTACGGGTTCTCGAAGCCGGGCTTGCCGTAGGTCAGGGGAGCGCCGTCGAGGCGGGTGACCGAGCCGCCGGCAAAACGCACCACCGCATGTCCGGCGGCGGTGTCCCACTCCATGGTGCGGCCGGTCCGCGGATAGAGATCGGCGCGTCCGATCGCCACCAGGCAGAACTTGATCGAGCTGCCGGAAGAGATCGCCTCGGCGATGTCGTATTGCGCGAGAAAGGCGTCGGTTTCGGGGTTACGGTGGTTGCGGCTGGCGACGGCGATCAGCCCCCGCGCCGGGACCGGCCGGCAGGCGATGGGCTGCTGGGTTCCACCTTCGCTCATGAAGGCGCCGTGCGGGCTCCCCCAGTAGGTGACCCCGGTGGCCGGCGCGTGCACCACACCCAAGATCGGTTCGCCGTCCTCGATCAGCGCGATGTTGACGGTGAACTCGCCGCGGCGGCCGATGAACTCCTTGGTGCCGTCGAGCGGATCCACCAGCCAGAACGGTCCCCCCGACAGGTCGGGCAGGCGGCCGGCCGCCGCCTCCTCCTCGGCCACGATCGGAAAGGTCGAGCCGAGTTCGTTTTTCAGCGCATCGATGATCAGCGTCTCGGCGCGGCGATCGGCCTCGGTGACCGGCGATTTGTCGTCCTTGTGCTCGACCGCGAACGGGGAGTTGTACACGTCGAGGATAGCTTCACCGGCACGTTCGGCGATGCGACGCACCGTATCCACATAGGCGGCATCGAAGGTAAAGGTCACGCGGCTTGCCTCCTGGCGCTCGTTGGAAAAGAGAGCACGGGCTCGGTCCTACCCGCGGCTGTCGTTCAAGGCGCGCCAAACTCGCTCAGGGGTGGCGGGCATGTCAATGTGCGTGACCCCTTGCGGGGTGAGCGCGTCGAGAATGGCGTTGATCACCGCGGGACAGGACGCGATCGCCCCGGCTTCCCCGGCGCCCTTGCTGCCGAGGGGATTGGTGCGGCATGGCACTTGCGTGAACGCCGGCTCGATGGCCGGCACGTCGCTCGCCCGCGGCAGTGCGTAGTCGAGGAAGGACGCCGTCTCCAATTGGCCGGTTGCCCGGTCGTAGGCCGCCTCTTCCATCAGCGCCTGGCCGATCCCCTGGGCGACGCCGCCCTGGACCTGCCCCGCCACCAACAGCGGGTTGACGATCATCCCGAAGTCGTCGACCGGGGTGTAGCGAACGATGGTGACCGCGCCGGTGTCGGGATCGATCTCCACCTCGGCCACGTGGCAGCCGTAGGGGAAGGTGGATGCCTCGCAGGTGTAGGTACCGGTCGCGTCGAGGCCCGGCGCCTCGCCGTCCGGGACGTTCTCGGGCACACGGGCGGCGGCGGCCAGATCGAGCAGCGAGATCGGGCGATCGGCACCGGCGACCCGGAACATCCCGTCGGCGACCTCGATCGCCGCCTCCTCGGTCTGCAGCAGACGCGCGGCAAACCGCCGTCCGCGCGCCAGCACCGCATCGCAGGCGGCGTGGACGGCGGGACCACCGACCGGAATCGAGCGCGAGCCGCTGGTTCCGTTGCCGGTCGGAATCAGATCGGTGTCGCCCTGCACGACGCGAACCACCTCGAAGGGCACGCCGAGCCGGGACGCAGCCAACTGCGCATACGCCGTCTCATGGCCCTGGCCGGTCGACTGGGTGCCGATGCGAACCTCGACGCCGCCCGTCAGGGGAAACAGCACCAGGGCCTCCTCCGCCTCGAAGGCGCAGATTTCCACATAGGTGGAGAGGCCGATGCCGCGGAGCCGGCCGGCGATCCGGGACTCCTCCCGCCGGGCGGCAAAGCCGTCCCAGTCGGCGGCGGCCAGTGCCGCGTCCAGTGTCTCGGCGAAGCGGCCGTCGTCGTAAGTGGGTCCGCTCGCCGTCCTGTAGGGCATCGCCTCCGGCCGGATGAAGTTGCGGCGGCGGATGTCGTCGGGCGCGAGGCCGAGTACGCGCGCCGCCCGGTCCATCAGCCGTTCCAGGATATAGGCCGCCTCCGGCCGGCCGGCGCCGCGATAGGCGTCCACCGGCACGGTGTTGGTATAGATCCCGCGACAGGTGGCATGGATCGCCGGGATGGCGTAGGGGCCGGAGAGCATGCAGCCGGTCATCTGGCTCGGCACCGCCGGGCCGAAGGCATTCAGGTAAGCGCCCATGTTGGCGAGGGTATCGACACGCAGCGCCCGGCAGCGACCGTGGTCGTCGAACCCGGCAACGATGCGGTTGTGCTGATCGCGGCCGTGGGTATCGGCCGCGCAGGCCTCCGGTCGCTCGCCGACCCACTTCACCGGCCGGCCGAGACGGCGCGCCGCCCACAGCACCAGGGCCTCTTCCGGGTAGTGGAAGATCTTGCTGCCGAAGCCGCCGCCCACGTCCGGGACGACGACGCGGATCGAGTCCGCCGGCACCTTCAGGGTCGCCTCGCTGAGCTGATCGCGAATGCCATGCGCCCCTTGGCTCGAGGTGTAGAGGGTGTAGCGGCCGGTCGTCGCATCGAACAGCCCCAGCGCCGCCCGCGGTTCCAACGGCGACGGGATCAGCCGGTTGTTGACCAGTTCGAGGCGGATGACATGGGAGGCACGCGCCAATTCTTCGGCGGCCGTGCCGGCGTCGCCGCGTTGCCAGAAGAACGCCACGTTCCACGGCGCGCCCTCCCAGATTGGCGAGACGTCATCGGTCATGGCGTCCTCGAAGCCGACCACCGCCGGGAGCTCCCGGTAGGAGACGGCGATGCGATCGAGGGCGTCCAGCGCGGCGGCGCGTCCGGCCGCCACCACCATCGCCACCGGTTCGCCGATGAAACGGACCCGAGCCTTGGCGAGGAGCGGGCGGCCCGGCCGCGGCATCTGCTCTCCCCGTTCACCCTTGATTCGGATGGCGCACGGGATATCGCCCAACCCGTCGGCGGCGGCATCCGCAGCGGTGAAGATCCCGAGTACCCCCGCCACCGCAGCGGCCTCGGCGAGGTCGATGCGGACGATGTCGGCATGGGCGTGCGGCGAGCGCAGAAACACGGCCACCGCCTCGCCGGCGACGACGATGTCGCTGACGTAGCGCCCGGCGCCGGTGAGGAACCGATGGTCCTCTTGGCGCGGAACCGGTTGACCGGGGGCGAATGAGGCGGACGGCATGGGCGGGCTCCGGCGGAAGGCGACGCCTACGGTTCCGGTCTTACCAGGGTGGGGGCGGTCGACGACAGCGAGCAGGCAAGGAACCGCGAGGCCTTGAGCCTTGCCGCATCCACGGGGTCATGGATGCCGGCCTTCCGCTTGAGCTCGGCAACGAACATCGCCGGTGCCGGCAGTGCGGCCCAGACCTGCGGCAGGAACAGCGCCCGCCGGTGCCCGTACTGGAGGATCAGCCCGTCGACACCGGGGCGGAGGAGGCGGACGAGGTCGTCGTTGTCGGCAAATCGCAGCGGCTCCGGCGGCGACAATACCGAAACCGAGATCTCCAACCCGTCGCGTTCGGCCAAAGTCAGGGGCGGAAAGCGGCTGTCGCGAAATGCCGCGGCGAAGGCGTTGGCGGCGACGTCCTCGATCAGGGGGCGGTAAGCTTCGGCGGAACCGATGCAGCCCCTGAGACTGCCGTGGCGCTGAAGGGTGACGAAGGTGGCCCTCGGCGCGCGTAGCGCATCGTCGAAATCCGCCGCGGCGACGTCCAGGGGCCCGCCCTGGCTCAGGCCATGATCGATGGATGCGGCCGCGGTCGAGAGCAGCGTTGGCCCGTACCGATCGAGAACACGGCACAATTCTTCCACGTCCGGCGGGGCGGGGACGTGGTCAGGCATGGACACGCTCATCGAAGGCCCAGGCCCCGTAGCCGACCACGCGCGCCCGGTCGCCCGCCGTGTCGCCGGAGTTGCGCAGGTCGAGACGGCTGACGGCAAGACCGCGGCGGCGGGCGACGGAAAGCAGCCCGGCCACCGGCAACCGTCCGCACGCCTGCTCGTAGCCGATGGCATTCCCGTCGAGGGATTCGATGGCCTGGCTGGTGGATGCATCGAGCGCGCGGGCGCGATCGTAGGGAAGGTAGTGGCTGAGATCGGAGCTGATGACGATCGCCGTTTCGTCACCGCCCCACAGCGCATCGAGCACCCGCGCCACGTCCTCCGCCGCGGCATCGCCGACGACGATCGGCACCAGCGAGAAATCGGCGAAGATCGTCTGCAGGAACGGCAGGTGCACCTCGAGCGCATGCTCGTCGGCGTGCGCCGCATCGAGATACCGAACGCCCGGCAGCGCCGCGATCCGTTCCACCGCCGCCTTGTCCACCGGGACGGAGCCCAGCGGGGTGGCGAAGGCATCGACACTCGGCACCGCCAGGCCGCGGAAGGCGACGCGGTGTGCGGGACCGAGAAGGACCACCCGGTGCACCCGTTCGGCCGCGGGGACCAGCCTCGCGTAGGCCGAGGCGGCGATCGCACCGGAATAGATGTAGCCGGCGTGCGGCGCAATGATCGCCTTGGGTCCCGGACCTGCGGCCATCCGAGCGGCGGCATCGGCCAGCAGCCCCTCGACTGCCGCGCTCAGCTCGGCGCCGCGCCCGGGATAAAACATGCCGGCAACGGCGGGGGGACGGACTCTGCTCATCACACAGCCTCCGATCCGACTATATTATCCATATATGATACGGTAAATCCCGCCGCGAGCCACGACGGGGGCGGGAGGATGCAAGGAGGGCCGATCTCCAACTTCGGCCGCGGTTGATCTCATGAGCGCATCAGTTTCGAACCCGGAAGAGGTATCAGGTTCCCCCGGCCGCTACTGGCATATGCTCGACGACGGCCGCATCCAGTGCGATGTGTGCCCGCGCCTGTGTCGCCTGCACGACGGCCAGCGCGGCCTCTGCTTCGTTCGCGCCCGCCGGGGCGATGGGATGGTGTTGACCACCTACGGCCGGTCCAGCGGCTTCTGCGTCGATCCGATCGAGAAGAAGCCGCTCAATCACTTTCTGCCCGGAACGCCGGTGCTTTCGTTCGGCACCGCCGGCTGCAACCTCACCTGCAAGTTCTGCCAGAACTGGGACATCTCCAAGTCACGGGAGTGGGACACGCTGTCCGCCCGGGCGACCCCCGAGACGATCGCCGAGGCGGCGGTCGCGACCGGCTGCCGCAGCGTCGCCTTCACCTACAACGATCCGGTGATCTTTCTCGAATACGCCATCGACACCGCCGATGCCTGTCGTGCACAGGGGCTGAAGACGGTGGCGGTGACCGCCGGCTACATCTGCGAGGAGCCGCGGGCCGAATTCTTCCGCCACATGGATGCGGCGAACGTGGATCTCAAAGGGTTCTCCGAGGCGTTCTACGGCCGGCTGTGTTCGGCGCATCTGCAGCCGGTACTCGACACGCTCGTCTATCTGAAGCACGAGACCGACTGCTGGTTCGAGATCACCACCCTGATCATTCCGGGCGAGAACGACGGCGACCAGGAACTGGACGCGATGACCGGGTGGATCATGCGCGAACTGGGCCCGGACGTGCCGCTGCACTTCTCCGCCTTCCATCCCGACTGGAAGATGCGGGACACGCCGCCGACGCCGCCTGCCACCCTCACCCGCGCCCGGCGGATCGCCACCGGTAACGGGTTGCGCTACGTCTACACCGGCAACGTCCATGATCCCGACGGCGGATCGACCTATTGCCATGGTTGCGGCGGCGTCTTGATCGGCCGCGACTGGTACGAACTGACGGCGTGGAACCTGACCGACGACGGTCATTGCCGGACCTGTGGCACACGATGTGCCGGCGTCTTCGCCGGCCCGCCCGGCACCTGGGGGAGACAGCGTCGGCCGGTCCGAATGGCCGCCTTCGCCTGATAAACGTGGCGGAAGGTGAAACGGGGTTCGCTTTCTCGTTAGGGCTCGGTAAAACGGCACAAACCGAGGCCTTCAGGGAAGAGGCGGAAGAATGCGGGCGGACCTTCCGGAGCGTATGGCGTGTGTCGAGATTACCCGGCCGGGCGGGCCGGAGGTGCTGCAACCGACCGAGCGGCCGACGCCGCACCCGGGGTCGGGAGAGGTGCTGATCGAAGTCGCCGCCGCCGGCATCAATGGTCCCGATGTCTATCAGCGGCGTGGTCTCTATCCCGCTCCACCGGGCACGACCGATCTCCCCGGACTGGAGGTTTCCGGCACCATCGTCGCCGTCGCCGAAGGCGTCTCCGGATGGCGCGAGGGCGACCAGGTGTGCGCCTTGACCGCGGGCGGCGGCTATGCCCGCTACTGCACCGCGCCGGCGGCGCAATGCCTGCCGATACCGGCCGGCCTCGACCTGATCGACGCCGCGGCACTGCCGGAAACCTGCTTCACCGTCTGGTCGAACGTGTTCGAGCGGGCGCATCTGACGCCCGGTGAGACGTTGCTCGTCCATGGCGGCGGCGGCGGCATCGGCACCACCGCCGTCCAGATGGCCGCGGCCCTGGGCCACAGGGTGTTCACCACGGCGGGCAAGGACCAGTGCGTCCACCTGGAGGCGATCGGAGCGGCACGGGCGATCGACTTCGCGGCCGAGGACTTCCAGGCGGTGATCAAGGACGCGACCGGCGGCAAGGGCGTCGACGTCATCCTCGATATCGTCGGCGGTGACTATATTTCCCGCAATATCGCCTGCCTCGCCCGCGACGGCCGTCTCGTCCAGATCGCCTTCCTCAAGGGCAGCAAGGTGGAGTTGGATCTGATGCCGGTGATGCTGAAGCGGCTGACGATCACCGGTTCGACGCTCCGTGTGCAGACGACGCAGCGCAAAGGCGAGATCGCTTCCGCATTGCGTGAGCGCATCTGGCCGTTGATTGAAGCGGGACGCATGCGGCCGGTGATCTTCAGGCGGCTTCCGCTCGCCGAGGCCGCCGAGGGGCATCGGCTGATGCAGGAGGCGGCGCATTTCGGCAAGATCCTCCTTCTTCCCTGATGCGGCCGGCCGGCCCCGGCCCCGAGGGTGTTGCGCATAGTCCCCGCCCGAGCCCATTTAACCGTATGACAAAGCCAGGAACCCTCGATGTCAGTACGTGACCCCGCAGCATGGATGTGGGCGGAAGCCTGCGAAATGCTCGACCGGGCCGACCGGTTACATCGGCAATTTTTCCGCTTGGGACGTGAGACCAATCGCGGCGCCAGTTGGGAGCCGCCCGTCGACATCTTCGAGACGGCGACCGACCTCGCGGTCATGGTGGCACTTCCGGGGGTGGAACCTAGCCATATCAGCGTGCGGATCGATGGCGATACGCTGCTCGTGACCGGCTCCCGAACTTTCCCCAGCTTTACCGATCCCATCCGCATCCATCGCATCGAGATCCCCCAAGGTCGCTTCGAGCGCCAGATCAGGCTGGAATCCGGTCGACTGGAGCTCACCCGGCGCGAAGCGCGTGACGGCTGCCTCTTCCTCGTCTTCCGCAAGCTTGCCTGAGCGTCCTCCCTCGTCGGCCCCGTCGGCCATCGCCGAACCCGCCCGAGCCGAGTAACCTGACATGAACGAGATCCCCACCGATCAACTGATCCTCCTGCCGGTTCGCAACGTCGTCCTTTTCCCCGGCATCGTGCTGCCGATCAGCATCAACCGTGACGCCTCGGTGGCGGCGGCGCAGGAGGCGGTACGCACCGAGAAGCCCATCGGCGTCATTCTCCAGCGCGATCCTGCGGTCGACGCGCCGGACGCGGGCGATCTCCACGCCGTCGGCACCGTTGCCAACATCCTGCGCTTCATTACCGCCCAGGACGGCTCGCACCACATCGTCTGCCAGGGGGCGCAGCGGTTTCGGATCGTCGGCATCGAATCAACGACGCCCTTCCTCGTCGGCCGGCATCAGCTCATCGCCGACGATCAGCCGGTAACCACGGCGATCGAAGCGCGGGCCCATCAGTTGCGCGTGCGCGCCCAGGAGGCGCTGCAGCTGCTGCCCCAGGCACCGAGCGAGTTGATCGCCGCGGTCCAGGCGATCACCCAGCCGTCCTTGCTGGTGGACATGGTGGCGAGCTTCATGGACCTGCAGCCGGCCGAGCGCCAGGAGATCCTGGAGACCGTCGATCTGGAGGCCCGTTTCGACAAGGTCCTGGCGCTGATCGCACACCGGATCGATGTCATGCGCCTGTCGCGGGAGATCGGCGACAAGGCGCGCGAACAGATCGATCAGCGGCAGCGCGAGTACATGCTGCGCGAGCAGCTGAAGCAGATCCAGGACCAGCTCGGCGAAGGCGACGACGAGCGGGCGGGGGAGATCGCCGACCTGGCCAAGGCGATTGCCGAGGCCAAGATGCCGGAGGAAGCGGAGAAGCAGGCGCAGAAGGAACTGAAGCGCCTGGAGCGGATGCCGGATGCGTCCGGCGAGTACTCGATGCTCCGTACTTACCTCGACTGGCTGATCGAGCTGCCCTGGCAGAAGGAGAGCGCGGGCGACATCGACATCACCGAGGCGCGGAAGATCCTCGACGCCGATCACTACGGCCTCGAGAAGGTGAAGCGGCGCATCCTCGAGTTTCTCGCCGTGCAAAAGCTGACCGCCGGCGGCCGCAGCCCGATCCTCTGCTTCGTCGGTCCGCCCGGGGTCGGCAAGACCTCGCTCGGCCAGTCGATTGCCCGCGCCACCGGCCGCCGCTTCGTTCGCGCCAGCCTCGGCGGCGTCCATGACGAGGCGGAAATCCGCGGCCATCGCCGCACCTATATCGGCGCCCTGCCGGGGGTGATCATCCAGCAGATCCGCAAGGCCGGCACCCGTGACTGCGTGTTCATGCTGGACGAGATGGACAAGCTCGGCACCGGCTTTCACGGCGATCCGTCGTCGGCGCTGCTGGAGGTGCTCGACCCCGAGCAGAACGCCAGCTTCCGCGACAACTACCTCGGCCTGCCGTTTGATCTCAGCCACGTGATGTTCATCGGCACCGCCAATGTCCTCGACGCCATCCCCGGCCCGCTGCGCGACCGGATGGAGGTGATCGAGCTGCCGGGCTACACCGAGGACGAGAAGCTGGAGATCGCCAAACGCTACCTCGTCCGCCGCCAGCTCACCGCCAATGGGCTGACCCGGGAGATGTGTTCCATCGACGACGACGCGTTGCGGATGATCATTCGCTCCTATACCCGCGAAGCCGGCTGCCGCAATCTGGAGCGACAGATCGGCGGCGTCTTCCGCCGCATCGCCGTTCGCATCGCCGAGGGGGAGAAGGGACCGATCGCCATCGGTCCGGCCGAGGTGGAAGCCATGCTGGGCCCCCGCCGGTTCGAGAACGAGGTGGCCCAGCGCACCAGCGTGCCCGGCGTCGCCACCGGGCTCGCCTGGACTCCCGCCGGCGGCGACATCCTGTTCATCGAAGCAACCCGGATCCCGGGAAACGGGCGTCTGATCCTCACCGGGCAACTGGGCGAGGTGATGAAGGAAAGCGCCCAGGCGGCGCTCAGCCTGGTCAAGTCGCGCGCGGCGGAGATCGGTTTCACGCCCGAGCTGTTCGAGAAGAGCGACATCCACGTGCACGTGCCGGCGGGGGCGATCCCCAAGGACGGGCCCAGCGCCGGCGTCGCCATGTTCATGGCACTCGCCTCGCTCCTGGCGGATCGGCCGGTGCGCAGCGACGTAGCGATGACCGGTGAAATCAGCCTGCGCGGCCTGGTCCTGCCGGTGGGCGGGATCAAGGAAAAGGTGGTGGCGGCGGCGGCGGCCGGCATCCGCACCGTGCTGCTGCCGCTGCGCAACAAGAGGGACCTGGAAGACGTCCCGGCGAGCGCCCGGGATGCTTTGACCTTCCGCTTCCTCGAGCGGGTGGACGAGGCGATGGCGGCGGCCCTGGTCGATCAGGCCGAGGCCGCTTCTCCCGCTCAGGGCGAAGCGGCGAGCGGCTGATGGTCGCCCGCAGCCAGGCTTTGCTTTTTTCCCTTGCCGGGGTGCACATAGTGCCGCAGCGAGACGCTGCCGTAGACCCCTGTCGACGAAAGGACCGTGGATGAAAATCTCGTTCGCCCCTCTGGATCTGCCATCCTCGGGCGTCGTCGTTGTCGGCGTGCTCGACGAGCGGGAGCTGACTCCCAGCGGCCGCGCCCTCGATGCGCGGATGAAAGGGGGGCTGGTTCGCGCCATGGAGGCGAGCCGGTTCACCGGCAAGAGGGACCAGACCCTGTCCCTTCTGGCGCCGGCGGGTACCCCCTATGAGCGCATCCTGATCGTCGGTTTCGGCAAGTCCGCCGACCTGGATGCGGTACGGTTACAGGGCCTCGGCGGCAGCATCGCGGCGGCCCTCTCCGCCACCGGCCACGGCGGCGCGTTCGTCGCCGTCGATGCGCTGGACGGATCGCCGCTCTCCTCGCCGGAGATGGCGGTGGAACTGGGGTTCGGCCTATTGCTCCGCTCCTACCGCTTCGACAAGTACTTCACCAGGCAGAAGGACGAAGACAGGCCGACCCTGGCCGAGGTGACCTTCGGCAGCAGCGAGCCGGAGCACGCCCGGATGCAGTTCGGGCCGAAGGAAGACGTGGCCGATGCCGTTGCGTTCACGCGCGATCTCGTCTCCGAACCCGCCAATGTCGTCTACCCGGAGTCTTTCGCCGAAGCCGCCCGCAAGCTGGATGCGCTCGGCCTCGAGGTGGACGTCCTCGGCGAAAAGGAAATGAAGCGCCTCGGCATGAACACGCTCCTGGCGGTGGGCCAGGGCAGCGACCGGGAGTCCCAACTCGTCGTGGTGCAATGGTGGGGACTTGGCAAACCGTCGCCCAAGGAGCCGACGGCGGGGGAGAATGACGACCCGCGTCGGCCGCTGGCCGTCGTCGGCAAGGGCGTCACCTTCGACTCCGGCGGTATCTCCATCAAGCCTTCCGCCAGTATGGAGGAGATGAAATGGGACATGGCCGGCGCCGGCGCCACGCTTGGGCTGATGCGGGCGCTGGCGCTGCGTAAAGCGAAGGCCAATGTGGTCGGCGTCGTCGGTCTCGTCGAGAACATGCCTTCGGGCCGCGCCCAGCGGCCGGGGGACGTGGTGACGACGATGTCCGGGCAGACGGTCGAGGTGATCAACACCGATGCGGAGGGCCGGCTGGTCCTGGCCGACGCCCTGCATTACACCATCGACCGGTTCCACCCGCGCCTGGTGGTGGACATGGCGACCCTCACCGGCGCCATCATCATCGCCCTCGGCCATGAGCAGGCGGGCCTGTTCGCCAACGACGACGCACTGGCGAAGCGGCTCATCGACGCGGGCAACGCCGTCGGCGAGCCGGTATGGCGATTGCCGCTCGGCGACGAGTACGACAAGCAGATCAAGTCCGACATCGCCGACATGAAGAACGTCGGCAATCGCGGCGCCGGCAGTATCACCGCCGCCCAGTTTCTGCAGCGATTCGTCGGCAAGACGCCTTGGGCGCATCTGGACATCGCCGGCGTGGCGTGGGCGAAAAAGGATCTCCCGGTGGTGCCGAAGGGCGCGTCGGCCTTTGGTCTGCGCCTCCTCGACCGGTTTATCGCCGACAACTACGAGGAGCGGTAGGCGGGGTCGACCATCGATCGGATGGGCGCCGATGACAGACGTCGCCTTCTATCACCTGCAGCACTCGCCGCTGGAGAAGGTGCTGCCGAAACTCCTGGAAAAGACCCTGGCGGCGGGCAAGCGGGCGGTCGTCATGACCCGGTCGTCGGAGCGGACCGAGGCCCTGGCGACGGTGCTGTGGACCTACGATCCCGGCGGCTGGCTGCCCCACGGCACCGCCAGGGACGGCAACCCCGAGCGCCAGCCGGTCTGGATCTGTGAGGCGGACGAGTGTCCCAATGGGGCGTCGTTCCTGTTCCTTACCGATGGGGCGGAGTCCGCCCACGTCGACCGGTTCGAGCGCTGCTTCGACCTGTTCGATGGCACCGACGCCGATGCGGTGGCGGCCGCCCGCCTGCGCTGGCAGGCCGGTAAAGCGGCCGGCCATGCGGTCACCTACTGGCAGCAGAACGAAAAGGGCGGATGGGAGCGCAAGACCTAGACCGCCGCGCCCATCGCCGCCTGCGCTCCAGCCTGCATCCCACCGCGGGCACCGCTACGGGGATGCGAGATGACCGGCGGGCCGGGTCGTCCGCGGCCCTGAGCCTTCCCCCGGGCCGTCCGACACATACCACGCAAGGGCGCCGCCGATGACGGCGGGGACGGCCATGACGAAATAGGCGTGCCTGCCTGTGGCCTCGAAGAGGTAACCGGCGGCGAGGAGGCCGCCGCCGAGGAACAAGCCCCAGACGAGGCCGCTGTAGAGGGTTTGCGCCGTTGCCGACAACGCCGGGCCTATGCCGACGGCCATATGTTTCATCGCCGCGAGATGAGCGGCCCCGAAGCTGAACGCGTGCAGGAGTTGTAAGGCAATCAACGCCGGCAAGGCTTCGGTGAGGCCGAGTCCGATCCAGCGAACCGCGGCGAGAACACCTGCTGCCGCGATCAGCGCCAATGGCGAACACCGGCGGAGGAGCCGCGTGCCGAGAGCGAACAGGACGATCTCGGCGATGACCGCTTCCGCCCACAACAGACCGATCACCGCCTCGGAGTATCCCGCTGCCTTCCAGGCGAGAGCGCCGAATCCGTAGTAAACGGCGTGGCTCCCCTGGATCAGCCCGCAGGCGACGAGCATGCTTGCGAACCGGCGATCGCCCAGGACCTCGACGAGGGGCAGCCGGCGGGACCGGCTCGCCGTCTCCGCCAGGGCCGGCATCTGCAGGCAGGCGATGAGGACCAGCACTTGCAGGCCGAGGATCATCCAGTAGATGGCGTCGGCGGGTGCCCTGGTCAGGACCTGACCCGCAACCATGGCGCAGACGATGAAGCTGAACGACCCCCACAACCGCACCCGTCCGTAATCGGCGAGGCCGAGAAGGTCGGCATTCACCGTGACGCTCTCGGTCAGGCTGACCACCGGCGGCCAGACGGCGAAGTAGACGAGGCTGACCAACAGAATCGGTCCGAGGCTGCGAGCGAAGGCGAAGTGGCCGAAGGCGATGGCGGCCATGAGCGAGAGGACCACCGCCAGTCGCTTGCGGGCGCCGCGGCGATCGGCCAGATGCGCGATGACGGGGCCGCTCAATACCTTGATGCCGATGCTCAGCGAGAGGACGAGGCCGATGTCGGCCCCGGTCAGCCCCGCCGACTGCAGCCATACCGGCCAAAACGGCTGCTGCACCCCGGTGACGGCGAAGAAGGCCGCATAGGCCAGCGACAGGCGAAACGCGATCAAAGCGATCGCCGGCTCAGGAGCGGGGGTCGGATCGGAACGGCCAATGTGTGGTCGAGAGCTTGGAGGTGTTCATGCGGCTCTCCGGATTGTCCTCTGCCCGCCGGGCCCGTCCGCCCGGCCGATGGCTGCGGCATGCTAACGGTGTTCGGCCGCCTTGGCGATGGCTGGGCCGGCCTCACCCGGTTCGCAGGGTACACAGAGCGGATAAGAATTCCCCGCTTGGTGACCCACATCACATCTATGGCGTGCAAAAGTTGGCATTATGCAGACGGATGGTTTCATCCCCTTCTCCCTTCCCTCAAGCAGCACTTAGGGGCCGGCGCGATCGCCGGCCCTTTTTTTAGCTCCGCAGAGACCGCTGACCGCCGGCATTTCCTGTCGCCTTGCCCGTGGCGCAGGGTTAGGCTCCGCGACGGACGAAGGGCGGCGCTTCCGGGGCGGAGACGGAGATGAGGCGGGTCAGATCGGTTCTGCTGGCGGCGGTCCTGGCGGTATTGGGGACCGGCTGCCCGTCCGCGCCGCCGGACTATTATCCTCTCGAAGCCGACAGATCATGGTCCTATCGGATGACCATCCGCCAGGGAGACGCCGACAACGGACGCGTGGTCGACACGACCTCGGTGGTGACCAACCTTCCGCCGCGCCCGTTCGCGGGGCAGCCGGCGGTGCCGCAGCGGCAGGAGGCGTTTGGTGCCGGGCGCGTCCGTCTGCTGCGCGATGACGGTCAGGGCGTGGTCGATGTGGGCGAGCTGAACGAGGCCGACGGAACGATGACCGCCCGGGATCCGGTCAACCCCATCGTTCGCCGTCCGCTGACGCCGGGGGCGTCGTGGTCGGCCACCTGGGAAACGACCCAGTCGGGGGGGCCGACGCGCCTTCCGATGCAAAAGACGGTGGCGAGCACCGATGACACCGTCGAAACCGCCGCCGGCCGGTTCGTGCACTGCCTCAGCCTAAGCATCAAGGGCGGCGGCCCGGTGATGATCGACGGTCAGGCGGTGCAGGTGGAAGTCGCCGGCGAGGAGTGGTTCGCCCCCGGCGTCGGCCTTGTCCGCGCCGATTTTCGCGAAACGGTGGCACAGCGGCCCGAGGCGGCGACCCACGTCCAACTGGATTTGATCGCTCACCGGCCCTAGCCCTCGATTGGCGCCTCCAGCAATTTTGATGCAGAGAAGCCCATTGCAAAGCCGACCGCGATTGGGTAGCGTTATCAAACAGGCAGACGAGGCCGGGTAGACGAAAGCTTCGGAACAGAAGTCGTTCACTCAAGAACAACAAAAATCAGGTTGACAGAAAGTGCAACGCTGGCCGCCTTGGTGCGGTTAGTTATCGAAGCTTGCCTAGTTCAATACAATGGGGAAGGGTGAGCTATGCCGCTCAATGCCTTCAGTCAGTTTCTGACGGTCCGCGGAACGGTCGTATCTGTTGCCGCCGATAAGCCTTCGTTTACGCTCAAGGCGCGCAGCGGCGATCTCATCGAAGCGTTCGTCGGTCCCGAGACCTACTATGAGGTGGTGACCAATCTCGACGGGATCGATCGTGGTCGCGTGCCGGACCCGCAAGGCCTGACGTGGAGCGACGATCCCATCCGCTTCAGCCTGGCAAAGTTCATCCAGGTGGGGCGTCCGGTTACCGTTCAGGGACTGCATCAGCAGAACGGCAATCAGGAACGGTACGAGGCGCGCGCGGTCAAGCTGATGCATTCAGCCGTTGATCGGTACGTATTCGAGGAAACGCACTGGTGGATCGTGCAAACGACGCAGATGGCCGATCGTATCCTCGATCATCTGTTCGACGCCAGGCGCAGCTATACCATCGACGACTTCTCCCGTTTCTATCGCACCCAGTTGAATATCGTCGGTCAGCCGGTCGACGAGAACGTGCAAGAGTGCGCCACGTTGTCGCGGCTGTTGTACGATCTGTCCTCGGCCTATCTGCTCACCGGTGCCGAGCGCTATTACCTCGCCGCACGCGCCGCCTGCGCCTATCTGCGCGAGGCCTTCCGTAGCCTCAGCCACGACGGGCAGTACATCTTCTGGGCCTATGGGCGCCGCCGTTTCCACGAGGGCGAGCGGGGCGAGGTGCTGATCATCCCGTCGCAGAACGCCGACGATCTGGGGGCGATTCCGCTCTACGAGCAGATCTATGCCCTCGCCGGGCTGACCCAGTATTTCCGCATCACCCAGGAGTGGGAAGTCCTGGAGGACATCCGCCGCACGATCAATACCTTCCAGGCATTCTATCACGACAACCCGGAAGCCAAGGAAAAGGGCTTTGCCGGTACAGGCGGTTACTATTCCCACCTCGACTTCGTGACAATGCGTCCGGATACCCCGGTTCTCGGCGCCAATTGTGCCCGCAAGAACTGGAACTCCATTGGCGATCACATCCCGGCCTATCTGGTCAATCTTATTCTCTGCCTCGATCCGCTACCGCAAGGCGATCCGCAGTTGCGCGCCAGCCTTGAGGAACTGCTGACGACCTGTTGGGGCATCCTCGAGGAGACGTCGTCGATCATCGTCGAAAAGTTTCCCGATCCGCAGTCCGACTACGTCAACGAGCGCTTTCACGCCGACTGGACACCCGATCACACCTTCAGGTGGCAAAGGAACCGGGCCGTCGTCGGCCACAATCTGAAGATCTCCTGGAACCTCACCCGCTGCGCCTTCTACTTCCAGAGCCGCGCCAAGAGGCTCCGCGACGGCGGCAAGGCGGCGGAGGCCAAGGCGTTCGACGATCGGTCGACAAAGGCGCTCGATCTGGCGCGGCGGCTGGCGACGCGCATGGCCGAGGTGGGTGTCGACAAGGTGCGGGGCGGAATTTTCGATTGCGTCGAGCGGCAACCGACGAACGGCATGCCGACGGAATTCGCCTGGGGCGCCACCAAGGATTTCTGGCAACAGGAACAGGGCATCCTCGCCTTTCTCATCCTGCACGGCGGCACCCCCGACGATCGCCTCTATCTGGATCTGGCGCGGGAAAGCTCGGCGTTCTGGAACGTCTTCTTCCTCGATCGGGAGCGGCAGGGGTACTTCTTCCGCACATCGGAAAACGGCATGCCGATCCTCGAGGGCGAGTACGGACGCAAAGGCGGCCACGCCATCGGCTATCACGCCTTTGAACTCGCCTACCTGGCCCACATCTATACACGCACCTTCGTCGCCGCCGGCGGCGGCAGCGACAACGGCTTCTGCCTCTATTTCAAGGTGCACAGCGATCCCGACCTGACCTCGCTCAACGTTCTTCCCGACTTCATGCCGCCCGGGAAGCTGGAGATCGCCAGCATCCGCGCCAACGGCATGGACGTGACCGATGCGCGCAAACCCGGCAACCCGAACGACTTCCAGATTTCGCTGAAGGACCTGAAGCCTAGCCCCGGTACCGATCTGATCGAAGTGGTCGTCGAGTTCCGCGGATTGGCCGCGACCGCCTGAGAGACCGACGAAGAGAGACCGGCAGCGTCATGAGATCCGGTTGCGGCCGGAGTTTGGGAAACGACCGCCATGGCTGACGAGACGCTCAAAGGCAAGAAGATCGCGGTCGTCGTCGAGGCCCAGTACGTTCCGGGCGAAATCCGCATCTACCAGGAGCGGTTCGCCTCCTACGGAGCGACCGTCGACCTGGTGTCGCGGTTGTGGGGAGCGCCCTCGCAGCGCTTCTATTCCACCGTCGAGCCGGACGGTCAGGGCAACGTGCCGCCCATCGAGTGGCTGGAGGTTTCGGTCGACATCGAGAGGGTCGATCCCGGCGACTATGCCGCGGTCATCGTCGCCGCCAACTACACCAGCGTCCGCCTGCGTTGGATCGATGGCGATGCCCCCATCAACGCCGGCAATGCCGCCCAGTACGCCCGCAACACGCCGGCGGCGCGGTTCTTCCGCCGGGCGATGGAGAACCCAAAGGTCATCAAGGGGGCGCCGTGCCACGCGTTGTGGCTCCTGACCCCGTCGCCCGACATCCTCGCCGGCCGCAAGGTGATCTGCAACCAGGTGGTGCTGGCCGACGTCATCAACGCCGGCGCCATCTTTACCCCGGCACCCCCCGGCACGCCGGCGGAGCAGCAGATCGTCGTCGATCGTGATCTGGTCACCAACAACAGCTGGCACGCCAGTGCCGCGCTGGTAGACAAGATCCGCGACCTGATCCTCGATCCCCCGCCACCGCTGCGGAGCGAGCCGCAGCCGACGGTGAAGCCCGGCAAGCGTCGCATCCTCATCGTGCTGTCGGAGTGGGGCTACTGGGGGGAGGAGCTGGTCGGCCCCCTGGGGGAGTTCGATCGCGTCGGCTACGAGGTGGATTTCTGTACGCCGACCGGTCGTCGGCCCAACGCCATTCCGGTCAGCATGGATGCCGACTTCTTCGATCCGCCGCTGCAACGACCGGTGACGACCGAGGCGATGGCGGCGCGGGTGCGGGAGATCGACGACCCGTCGACGACGCAGGGAAAGCGCCTCGACAACCCGATCAATCTCTCCGCCTGGTTCCCGGAGCGGCCGTACTATTCCGCCACCACCTTCGTTCGCGGGCTGGAAGCCTATAACCGGCTGCTGGTGGATGCGGCGCGCGGCATCGAGAAGTACGATGCCATGCTCATCGTCGGCGGCTCCGGGCCGCTGGTCGATCTGTGCAACAACCAGCGCCTCCATGACCTGATCATCGCCTTCCATCGCGCCGATAAGCTGATCGGCGCCGAGTGTTACGGGGTGCCGTGCCTCGCCTTTGCCCGCGATATGAATGAGCGCAGGAGCCTGCTTCGCGGCAAGCACGTGACCGGCCACTGCCTCGAGTACGACTACAAGGACGGCACCGCCTTCGTCGAAGCCCGCGGGCGGTTCCTCGACTTCAACATGGGGCCGCCGCCCTATCCGCTCGAGTTCATCCTGGCCGATGCGACCCAGCCGGGCGGCGCCTTCCACGGCAATTTCGGCCATCCCACCAGCGTCATCGTCGACTATCCGTTCGTCACCGGCCGGTCGACCCCGGACAGCGTTCTGACCGGGCAGAAGATGATCGAGTGCCTCGATGGCGATCCGCCGTTGCGGCGCTGGGGATGGTGAGGGGCGGCTGGGGCGACCGGCGGCGGCGGGCCTGCGGGTGAGCGGGGAGGGATGACGGCGATGGCGACCGGACACCGCAAACTGCTGGAGCAGCTCGAAGCCGACGGGCTGACGACGATGTTCGGCAATCCCGGATCGAGCGAGGAAGGGCTGCTCGACGAGATCGCCAGGACACCCGCGATCCGCTACGTCCTCGGACTGCAGGAGGCGACCGTCGTTTTGATGGCGGCCGGCTATGCCCAGGCGGTGCGGCGGCCGACCGTCGTCCAGCTCCACTGCAGCGTCGGTCTCGGCAATGGCCTCGGCAGCCTTTATCACGCGTTCCGCAAGCAGCGCTCACCGCTCGTCGTCATCGCCGGCGAGGCGGGCGTCGCCTACGACGCCCTCGATGCGCACATGGCTTTGGATCTGGTGGGCTTTGCCCGGCCGGTGACCAAGTACGCCGCCCGGGCGATCCATCCGGGAAGCCTGCTCCGGCTCCTCCGTCGCTGCATCCGCATCGCCGCCACGCCGCCCTTCGGGCCGACCTTTCTTTCGGTGCCGCAGGACATCCTCGACCAGGCCAACGACGAGCCGGTGGTGCCGACGGTGATCCCGGAGACGCGGGTGGCACCGGAGCCGGCGCTTGTCGCTCGAGCGGCGGAGTTGCTGGCGGGCGCATCGAACCCGGTGATCCTCATCGGCGACGGGGTCACCCACTCGGGCGCGGAGGCGGAACTGGCGCGGGTGGCGGAGACGCTGGGCGCCGGCGTCTACGGGGCGATGGTCTCCGAGGTCAACATCCCGTGGTCGCACCCCCTCTACCGGGGGACGACCGGCCACATGTTCGGGCCCAGCAGCCGACGTACCGTTGCCGATGCGGATGCGGTGCTGATCTGCGGCACCTACGTCTTCCCCGACGTCTTCCCGCTGGTGGAAAACCCGTTTCGAGCCGATGCCCGCGTCGTTCATATCGATCTCGACAGTTATGCCATCGGCAAGAACCACCCGATCACCCTCGGCCTGCTGGCCGATCCGAAAGCGACGCTGGGGCGGCTCGCCGACGCGCTGGCCGAGCGGATGAGCGGCGACGACAAGCGCGCCGCCGCCGCTCGCAGCGAGCGGATCGCGGCGGAGACGGCCGCCGCCCGTACCGCCGCCCGCGATGGCGACGCGCCCGGGCGGGATGCAATGCCGCTCCGGATGTCGGTGTTCGCCGCCGAGTTGGCGCGCCAGCTGCCGGCCGACGCCATCGTCTACGATGAATCGATCACCCACACCCCCGAGCTGACCCGCTACCTCACGCCCGAGGCGCCCGGCCGCTTCTTCCAGACTCCGGGCGGAACCCTCGGCATTGCCTTCCCGGGGGCGGTCGGGGTCAAGGTGGCCCATCCGGAGCGCACCGTCATCGGCTTCGGCGGCGACGGTGGCAGCCTCTATACCTTCCAGGCGCTGTGGACGGCCGCTCACCACCGGATCGGCGCCAAGTTCGTCGTCTGTAACAACCGCAGCTACCGGCTATTGAAGGAAAACCTGGTCCAGTACTGGCGCGACCAGAACAGCAACCAGACCAACTTCCCACCGTCATTCGACCTGCACGATCCCGACATCGACTTCATCGCGTTGGCGCGCGGCCTGGGGGTGCCGGGGGTGCGGGTGGCGACCCATGAGGACATAGGTCCCGGGATCAGGGCGATGCTTGACCATGAGGGACCGTTTCTCCTCGATCTGATGCTGGAATCGGAGGTGCATCGGTGACCATGCCGGGGAGTGGATGGCAACAATGCTGAGTCAGGTCGAAGTCGAGGCCTTCGCCGCGGAATGGTTCCACCGCCTCGACGAGCATGCGCCGGTCGAGCAGGTGGTGGAGATGGTGGCGCCGGGCGATGTGGAATTCCGCCTGCCGGAGGCCACCCTGATCTCCGCCAAGCAGGTCGGCCAATGGTACGCCGGCGGCGGCAGCTTCATCGGGGTCATCTATGTTTTTTTCGATGAGGTGCACACCTTGCGCAAGCTCGAGGTGGTGCCGGCGGCAGAACCGGCAGCCGAGCGGACCGGGGTCAATGTGGTCCTCAAGTGGGAGGCGCGGATCTGGAAACCGCCCGCGGCGCGCAGCGAGCGGCTCGCCTTCGAGGCCACTCAGCGTTGGGAACTGGTCCGCGGCGAGGACGGTCGGCCGCGCATCGTCAGCTACATCGTCGATCAGCTAAAGGACGAGCCCTGACGCTTGGGAGCCGAATTCGGGTTTGGAGAGGGAGAAACCGATGAGCAACGGCAGTGCCCGCGATGCCAACCTGGCGCTGGTCACGCGGATGTACGAGTGCTTCAACCGCGACGATATGGACACCATCCGGCGGGAGATCTTCGCCCCCGACCTGGTCTGGAACCTGCCGGGCCACAATCCGGTCGCCGGCACCAAGAATGGCGCGGAAGAGGTGATCCAGTTCTTCCTGGCGCTTCGCCGCGCCAATATCCGGGTCACCCTCGATCCGGCCGCCGATCCGGCGACCGGGATCGATACCTTCGGCGAGACCACTGTCGTCGAAGTGCACCGCGGTCAGGGCGAGGTCACGGTGCAGGATGCCAGCGGCAATCCGCAGACCCTGGTGCTGAACGCCCTCAACTGCACCCACTATCGCGTCGAGAATGGACGCATCGCCCGGGTGCAGGTCTACATGAGCGACCAGCATGCCGCCGACATGTTCTTCAACGCGGTCTACCGGCTGAAGCCCATTCCGGACCGGCTGGCCTGAACCGCGGCACCACGGGATCGGAGGAGGAACAAAACGATGGCCCTCATCACCGGCGAACAGGTGGCGGCCGCTTATGCGGCGTTGGCCACCGGCGATCGCACCCGGATGCTGGAAATGTGGCACGAGGACATGCATTGGCTGGTCCCCGGCCACAACCAGCTCTCCGGCTGGAAGAATAACGTCGATGAATTCATGCAGTTTATGGCCAACGTAGGCCGACTTTCGGACAATAGCTTCCGGATGGATACCATCGTCGTCAACCTTGCCGACGACAGCTCTGCCGACGTGACCCACAACACCGGCCATCGCGCCGGTGACCTCAATCGCCGCCTGGACATCGATGTCATCCACTGGATGCGCTGGCGCGATGGCAAGGTGTACGAGGCCCGCGGCGCCATCTTCGGCGATGGCACGGCGCAGTACGACGCGTTTTGGTCCTAAGGGAGAGGGAACACGGCCATGCCGCTGATCAGCGTCAAGGTCATCAAGGACTTCTTTACCGACGAACAGCGGACCGCATTGGTCAAATCCTTAACCGATGCCTTCTGCGCGACGACCATCGAGGCGGCCAGGCCTTACGTCTACGTTATGGTCGAGGAGGTTCCCCAGGGGAAATGGGGCATTGCCGGCCATCCGCTGCCCGATCCGGACTTCCTCATCAACGATCTGGTGCCCATCTTCGAGGACGCCGCCGACGAATTCTCGAGGGTCTACAACATACCGCGCCGTCGACCGCGCGGCCCGGACGCGCCGCCGAAGCCGGAGGGAAGCACGTGACGGTGCCGTTCCAGGAGTCCGGCAGCCAGTTTCATCGCTAAGGATAGGCCAATGAGCACCCGCGAGGTGATCGACCGCTACTATGATTGCGTCAACCGCGGCGCCTGGGAAGAATGGCTGACGCTGTTCTCCGACGACGTGGTCGGCGATGAGCAACTCGCCGGCCATTTTGCCGGGATCGACGTCCTGCAGGGGGCGGTCGGTGCCCTCTCGTCCGGCTACTCCCGCTTCAACATGCTGCCGCAGCGGATCGTCGTCGATGGTGATGCGGCGATGGTGGTTTGGCGATGCGTCGCCGCCAATGCCGCCGGCGTGCCCATCGGCTACACCGATGCGCCCAACCGTCAGGTCATTGGCGCCAATTACTTCCAGGTGCAGGCGGGAAAGATCGTCTACATGCGAACCATTCACGACAGCCTGCCGTTCGTGCCGTTCACCTCGCAATCGCAACCCGGTTGAACGGCCACCTCGACGCGGGGTAACAGCACCATGGATACCTTCGATTACATCGTCGTCGGTGCCGGGTCGGCCGGCTGCTGCGTCGCTGCGCGTCTGAGCGAGGACGCCGATCAGACCGTGGCCGTCATCGAGGCCGGTAGCCGGACGATGCCGGCCGAGGTTCAGGCCCACATCGACGTGCCGTCCCACTGGGGGCTGGTCCAGCACACCGTCGCCGACTGGGAGCACGAGAGTATCCCGCAGCCGGCGCTGGGCGGCCGGCGGGTGCCGGAGCCTCGCGGCCGCCTTCCCGGCGGTTCGAGCAATCTCTACGCCCTGATGCACATTCGCGGCCACCCGGCCGACTTCGACGCCTGGGCCTATCAGGGCTGCCCGGGCTGGGCCTTTGCCGACGTTCTGCCCTACTTCAAGAAGCTGGAGGATCAGGAGGACCCGGGTCCGCTGTCCGGACAGGGCGGCCCGCTCCGGGTCGAGAACGTCTCCCGCCACGACCCCAGCCCGGTTTCAGCGGCGTTCATCGAGGCCTGCCTCGAGCTGGGATATCCCCGCACCGACGACTTCAACGGCCCCACCATGCTCGGGACCGGCTGGCACCACGTCAACATCAAGGACGGCCGCCGTCACAGCATGGAAGCGGCCTATCTCTACCCGGCGCTGGCGGCACGGCAGAACCTGTCGCTGATCGACGCGGCCCCGGCGACCCGGCTGCTCTTTCAGGGGCGTCGCTGCACCGGCGTCGAGTATGCGCGGGGTGGCGAGAGGGTCCGCGTCGGCGCCCGCCGCGAAGTCATCGTCTGCGCCGGCGCCATCGACTCACCGAAGCTGCTGCTGTTGTCGGGCATCGGCGACGGGGAGCGTCTCGCCGGCGTCGGCATTCCGGTGCTGGTGCACGCCCCGGGAGTAGGCGAAAACTTCCACAATCACGTCCTGGTCCCGGTCGTCTGCGTCGGCAACAAGGATATCCCGCCACCCCGCAACAACCTGAGCGAGGCGGCGCTCTTCTGTACGTCCGAAGCGGGCTGGACGGCGCCGGACATCCAGATCGCCTTCGTTCCGTGGGATCCCAATCGGGTGGGCAGCCCCGAGCCGGGGAATGTGATGGTCATGCTGCCGGGCGTGGTCCGGCCGCTGTCGCGGGGCTGGGTGCGGCTGGCCAGCGCCGACCCGCTGGCGAAGCCGCTGATCCATACCAACTATCTCGGCTGCGAGTCCGATTTGCAGCGTCTCACCGGCGCGGCGCGGCTGGCGCGGCGCATTTACGGGACGCAGGCGCTCGGCTCCTGGGTCGGCCAGGAGGTGGCGCCGGGGCCCGGGGTGGACGATGCGGGTCTCGCCGATTACGTCCGCGCGGCGGCGGATTCCTACCACCACCAGGCCGGGTCGTGCCGCATGGGGCTGGACGCAGCGGCGGTGGTCGATCCGCGGCTCCGCGTGCACGGCATCGAGGGGCTGCGCGTTGCCGACGCCAGCATCATGCCGGCGGTCCCGTCCGGCAACTGTCACGCCGGCATCGTCATGGTCGCCGAGAAGGCGGCCGACATGATCAAGGCCGATCGAAGGGGCTGAGCACCGCGCCGGCCGATCCGCACTCCGAGGAGACCTAGAGGTGGCAGAGATACGCTTCCATCACATCTCGCTCACCTGCCGCGAGCCGCTGGCGGTGGAGCGCTTCTATACGACCCATTTCGGCTTCATCCGGGCGCGGGTGGTCGACATAGGGGGCGGCGGACAAATCGTCTTCCTCCGCAACCGGGAAATGTACCTGGAGCTCTTTCAGGCGACGGCCGACGCTCCCGTCGCCCCGGCGGAAGGGGACGGCTACCCTTGGCCCAGCGTGCGCAACTTCTCGTTCATGGTCGATGACGTCGACCGCAAGCTGGCGGAGATGGGATCGGCGGCGGTGGTGGCGTTCGGGCCGCTCGCCTTCGACAGTTTCATTCCCGGTTGGAAGTCGGTGTGGCTCCGCGACCCCGACGGTCGGCTGGTGCAGATTACCCAAGGCTTCGGGGACGAGCTCTGTCCGCCGCCGTTGCCGACATCCCCATAGACGACAGGTCACGAACTCCACGGAGGCGGTGGCGCCATGGCGCTGATTCCGGTTCATTTCGAGTATCGCACCGGCTTGCGCCGGCCGTTCATCCAAAGCGCCCGGCTCACCGGGAACTGGACAACGTCCGGCTTCGCCAGCGAGGGCTGGTCGACGACGCCGATGCAGGCGGTCACCGCCGACGACGGCTGCCCCGCCTTTCGGACGACGATCCAGCTGGACGACAGCCAGATCGGTCGTGTTTTCCGCTGGGGGGTGCGGATCGACACCGCGCCGGCGCCCGACCGCTGGGGTATTCCGACCGAAGTGGGCGACCCGGCGAGCCAGGAGCGGTTCCGCAGCTTCACCCTGGAGACGGCCGATCAGACCGAATGGTACCTCCTGACCCACTGTCGGCTCCTCGGTGCGAACAAGCTATTCCGCCAGGGACAGGCGGCACCCGGCGTCCGGTTCGCGGTCTGGGCTCCCAATGCGCGGGAGGTCGAACTCGTCCGCGGCGATCGGGAGAGCGGCTATATCTGGAACGACGGGCGCGGCACCGTCGCCACCATTCCCATGCGGCGGCGGCCCGACGGGGTGTGGGAGACGGACGTATCGGCCGCGCCTGAACTGGCCGACTTCGCCGCCTTCGACCATACGCCCTACATGTATCGGGTCACCCGGGACGACGGTTCGATCGCCTACCGCAGCGATCTGTTCTCCCGTTGCCAGATCGGCTCCGGGCGCAAGAACCCGGATGCACCCCGCAGCGGCGAGGCGCCGTGGAACGGCAGCCGCGACGATCTCGACGGGGTCAAGAGCTGCTCGGTGGTCGTCGATCCGGAGCGGGTGGCGCGCGCCTTCCGTGAGGTGGATGCCAACGGCCGGGTGGTCTGGCCGGAGACCGACTGGCAGACCGAAGGCGACTTCTGGGCCGACGAGTTGGACCCGGCGCGGCCGCTTCCAGAGCGGCTGTCGGACCTGGTGATCTATGAGATGCACATCGATGGCCTCGGCGCTGGCCGCCACGACCGCGGCATGCTGGAGGATGCCATCGACCTGCTGGATTACTTGGCCGACCTCGGCATCAACTGTATCGAGTTGATGCCGTTCTCCGAGTACGAGGGCTGGGCCAACTGGGGGTATGCCACCTCCCATTACCTGGCGATGGAATACGCCGGCGGCGGTCGCGACCAGTTCAAACATTTCGTCCGCGCCTGCCACCGCCGCGGCATCGCCGTCCTCCTCGACGTGGTCTACAACCATTACACCCACGACGGGGAGCGGGCGGAGTGGGCGTACGATTCAACCGCGCCCGAGCGCAACATCTGGTACTGGTACGAAGGTCGGCCGAGCGACTATCCCGCCTACGAGGATGCCGCCCGGCGCAATCCGCAGCAGACCCCGGCCGGCCACGGCGGCTACGTCGACAACATGTCGACGGGCTATGCTCCCCGCTATTGGGAAGAGATGGTCCGCAAGCTGTTCATCTCCAGCGCCGCCCAGCTGGTGAGCGAATTTCACATCGACGGCTTCCGCGTCGATCAGACGACCTCTATCCATTCCTACGCCGTCCTCCATGCCGATGGCCGCCCGGCCAACAACGCGCGGGTGTTCGGCGCCAAGTTCCTGCGCGAATGGACCCGGACCCTGCAGCTGATTTCCCCCCGGGTCTTTCTCATCGCCGAAGACCACTCCGGCTGGTCGGCGGTCACCGCGCCGAACGAGGACGGCGGCGGCCTCGGCTTCCAGGCGGTGTGGTACGCCGACTACTACCACCACCTCATCGGGGATGCGCAGAACGACCCGCGCCGGGCCCGGTTGCTCAAATTCGCCGGCTTCGGCGACGACCGGTCGCTGAACATGACCTGGTTCGCCGGCGAACTCGCCGGCAGCGGCCCCGCTCGGGTCATCTATCACGAATCCCACGACGAGGCCGGCAACTCCTACTATGAGGAGGGTGGACAGCGGGTCTACTCGGCGCGGACGCTCGCCGTTTCCGTCAACAGCGCGCCGTTAACGGGCGCGACCCGCCGTTACGCCGAGGCGCGCACCCGCGTTGTGGCCGGAATCACCCTGCTTGCGGCCGGCGTCCCCATGTTCTTCATGGGGGAGGAGGTCGGTGCGTCGCTGCCCTACCGCTACGACGACTTCCTCGCCAACCGGGAGGATTATCCGGCCCTGCGGCGGGGGACCGGGGCGCAGCTGTTCCGCTTCTACCAGGACGTGATCCGGCTGCGGCTGACCCGGCCGGCGCTGCGCTCCCCCAACATCGAGATCCTCCACGTCCATGACGGCAATCGCCTCGTCGCCTTCCGCCGCGGCGATCAGACCGGCGAATACATCGTCGTCGCCACCCTCAGCAACTGGCCCTTCTCCGGCGGCTATCAAATCCGCAACCCGCACATCGCCGACGCGGAGTGGCGGGAGGTGCTGAACTCGGACGCGGCCGAGTACGGCGGCGGCGGCCAGATCGCTGAAGACACGGTCACGTCGTCGGGCGGCAGCCTCTCGCTGCGGATCGCCGCCAACAGCATCATCGTGCTGCAGCGCCAGTAACCACAAAGGGGTAACCACAAAGGGCCTCCTCCCGGTTGCGCGGCGAGGCGACGGAATACGCTTCGGACGTTGACATGCCCGGCAGGTTGCCGCAATTGAGCGGTGCCGCGTCCGGGCTAATACCCCCGCGGCACCCGACGGCCGGCGCCTGAGCGGCCCTCGAGTCTCACGGACAGGGGAAGGGCAGCCATCATGAACGGCACGATGCTGCAGTCCTTTCACTGGGACTACCCGGCGGACGGCCTGCTCTGGGCGGAGATTGCCGGCAACGCCAGTTCCCTCGCCCGCACCGGGTTTACCGCACTGTGGCTGCCGCCGCCCTACAAGGCGCAGACCCAGGCGGACGCCGGCTACGGGACCTACGACCTCTGGGACCTGGGGGAGTTCGACCAGAAGGGCGGCATCCGCACCAAGTATGGGACCCGCGCCGAGCTGGAAGCGGCGGTGGCCGCCATCCATGCCGCCGGCATGCAGGTTTATATCGATGTCGTCTTCAATCATAAGGGCGGCGCCGACGCCACCGAGCGGGTGACGGGGACCCCGGTCAACCGGGAGAACCGCAATATCGACATCGGGCCGCCGCGCGAGATCGAGACCTGGACCCGATTCGACTTTCCGGGGCGAGGAGAGCGCTACTCGCGCCTGCGGTGGAACGCCTCGCACTTCGATTCCGTCGATTTCGACGCCATCACCGGCCAGGCCGGGACCATCTACCGCTTGCGCGACAAGCAGTTCGAGACGCAGGTCTCGGACGAAAACGGCAACTTCGACTATCTCGCGTTCGCCGATATCGATTCCGGCAACGAGGAGGTGAGGCGCGACCTGCGTGCCTGGGGCGAATGGGTGGTGGACACCCTCGGCGTCGACGGCTTCCGCCTCGACGCGGTGAAACACATTCGTTACAGCCTTTTCAATGACTGGCTCGACAACGTTCGTGCCCGCAATCCCCAGCGCAGCCTGTTCGCCGTGGGGGAGCATTTCACCGGCGATGTCTCCACCCTCACCTGGTTCATCGGCCAGACGGCGGCACGGATGTCGCTGTTCGACTTCCCCCTCTACTTCAGCATGCGGGCCGCCTCGGAAGCGGGCGACGGGATCGACCTGCGCGGCGTGCTGACCAACACCCTGGTGGCGAGGGCGCCGGTACAGGCGGTGACGTTCGTCGACAATCACGACACCTGGCGGGAGCACACCATCCAGGACTGGTTCCGACCGCACGCCTATGCCCTCATCCTCCTCCGCGCCGAGGGCTATCCGTGCGTGTTCTACGGCGACTATTACGGGGCGCCGGGGCACACCTCCCAGCGTGCCACCATCGACCGGCTGATGGAGGTGCGTCGGGACCACGCCTACGGAGAGCAGAGGGACTATTTCGATGCGGCGGATCTCATCGGCTGGACCCGCCAAGGTGACGAGACGCACCGGCGGGCGGTGGCCGTTTTGTTGAGCGGAGCCGCCGCCGGCGGAAGCAAGAGGATGGCGGTCGGGCGGCCGAACGGCCGCTTTCGCGAGGTGACCGGCGCTATTCAGGACACCGTCACCGCGGACGGAAGTGGCGAGGCGGTCTTCCGCTGCAATGGCCGCAGCATCGCGGTGTGGGTGGAAGACGCGCCCTAACCGGCCGCGGCAATGGGACCGGCCGGCTGCTTCGGGTGTGCAACCAGGTCCGTCGGCAGCACCAGGTGCAGCAAAGACCGGACCTCCTGGCGGGCGGACACGTGCGACAGGGTCATCGGCACGCCGACGCCCTCGTCGCGAAGATCGAGCAGGGTCAGGCCGACCGGGAACAGCTCCCGATAGATCACCCGCTCGGTCAGCCCGGGCCCGATTCTAAATCCCATCTCATCCGCCAGCCGCGCAACCGCTTCCGCCATGTCCGCCTTGTTGCGGGCAAGGACGGTGGTCAACCGATTGCGCACGACGATCCAGTCGGGTGCGCCGCCCAGCGTCGACCGCTCCGTCCGTACCTGGCGGATCAACCGTCCGTATGGGCCCGGCTCGATCAGCGATGCCGTTTCGCCATCGAGGCGGGCGATCAGATCGAGGTCGAGAAAGCTGTCGTTGATCGGCGTCACCACCACGTCGGCGCGTTCGTGGCTGAGTCGGGAGAGGCGTGTATCCCGGCCGGGCGTATCGACGATCACGTAGTCGTGGCCGGCCGCGAAACGGTCGAGTAGATGGCCGAAGGCGGGGTCGTCGTCGCTGGCGGTCACATGCGTGGCCGGCATGGGCAACGAAACCGACCGGGCGGTGGCAAATGCCCGGCGGTTGTCCAGATAGCGGGCGAGGGTGGCCTGCCGCCCGTCGAGATCGAGGGTGGCTACCTGGAAGCCTTCCCGGATCAGGGCGATGGCCAGGTGAACGGCGAGGGTGGACTTGCCGCTGCCGCCTTTCTCGTTGCCGATGACGATGATCCGTCCGCGGTGTCCCCCGCCGTTACGACATCTCCCCGGGGCGAGGCCGCGATTTGCCGCCGTTTCGGCGATCGAAGGGCCGAGCCGGCCGGCCAGTGCTGCCAGTCGTAACGTCCGGTCGGCCGCTGGCGGCGAGGGCGAGGGCGGCGGCGGAGAGGGCCGCGACACGCCGGGCGACGGCGATGGTTCCGGCGGGTCGGAGGAGGGGGCGCCCATGCGGGCGGCGAGGCCTTCGGCGAGGCGCCACTGGCGCTCGGCATCGAGGACGAGGCGGCAACCGACGCGGCCGTCGCCGACGTGGACGACCACGGCATCGAAGCTGCCGAGGCTCGGCAGCGCCAGGGTGATCGCATCGCCAAGGGTGAGGTCGGCCTCGAGATCCAGCCCGGCTCCGGCGCCGGAAAGGTCGATGAGGCGGCAGGAGAAGCGCTCGTCGCCCCGGCAGACGACCACGTTCCAATCGAGCGACCAGCGCGGAAACCTGCGCTTTTCCCCGATCTCGGTCGGCCGCGGCGGAACATCGGCGCCACACAGCCGGATCAGCATCGTATCGATGAACCGCCAGAATGGGCCGATGACATCGGCCGCTTCGGCGTCGTCATGCCTCTGCTCGCCGACCACCCGGCCGGCGGCGAATGCGTCGGCAAACGCCTCGCGCCGGGCGATGACGATGGGACAGACGGTGCCGTGCTGGGCCAGCGCCATCGCATAGGCGGCGGTGAACTTGTGGGCGGCGCCGGCGCGGTTGACGACGAAGGTGAACGGGGCGCCCTGTGTCTCCACGTAGCGGACGATGCGGCCGATCTTTTCCAGTGCCCCCCGTTGCGGCGCCACCGGCAGAACCACCAGGTCGGCCCAGGACAGCACCTCGGCGTGGGCCGGGGAAGGGGGGGCCGGCGTGTCGATGACGGCAAGGCCGACGCCATCGCCGTAGAGGCGCTCCAGCTCCGGTCCGAGATCGGCGGGGGCGACCCGGATTACCGGAGGCGCTGGATTTACGCGGCGGCTCCGCCAAAGGGCGAGGCCGTCGGCTTCGCCCAACTCGATCAGCACCACGGTCCGCCCGGACGCGCGCATCGCCTCCACCGCCAGGTGGCAGGCGAGCAGGCTCTTGCCGACCCCGGCGGTTTCCGAGAGGAACGCGACGACGCGCATGGTTCCGATCCTTGCCGGCGCAGATGGGTTGGGCCGCGTGGCGGCCTTACCCGCCCATCAAAGCCCTCGTGGCTTAACGCCCGGCTAACGTCCGGATCAGGGTGCCGCGGCGGTGAGTCCTCCCGCATCGAGGACGAACGAGACCACCCGGTCGAGGCCGTCGCCGGCCTTCAGATTGGTGAAGACAAACGGGCGGTCGCCCCGCATCCGCGCCGCGTCGGTCGCCATCACCGTTAGATCGGCGCCGACCAGCGGCGCCAGGTCGGTCTTGTTGATGACGAGGAGATCGGAGCGGGTGATGCCGGGACCACCCTTGCGCGGGATCTTGTCCCCGGCGGCGACGTCGATGACGTAAAGGGTGATGTCGGCCAGATCGGGGGAGAAGGTGGCGGCCAAATTATCGCCGCCGGACTCGATGAAGACGATGTCGAGATCGGGGAACCGCCCGATCACCTGATCGACGGCGGCGAGGTTGATGGACGCATCCTCGCGGATCGCGGTGTGCGGACAGCCGCCGGTTTCGACGCCGATGATGCGCTCGGGCGGCAGCGCCCCGGAGCGGGTGAGGAACTCGGCGTCCTCGCGGGTGTAGATGTCGTTGGTGATGGCGGCGAGCTGGTAGCGGTCGCGCAGCCGCTTGCACAGGCGGTCGACGAGGGCGGTCTTGCCGGAGCCGACCGGCCCCCCGACACCGACGCGAAAAGGCCTACTCATGAGCGGAACAACCTTGTGTATAGGGTTTCATGCCTGGCCGAGGCCCAGTCGGCGACCCAGGTGGAGGTGGCGATGTCGCCGGGCGAAAGCCTCGCCGCATCGGCGGCGGCGGCCAGCACCACCGGCTCCAGTTGCGCCAGCACGCCGAGACCGGCCCGCTGGCCGATGGGGATCAGCCTGATCCCGGCCGAGACCCCGTTGGCGGCGAACGCCTGCAGCCAGGCGACGAGAACCGCATCGAGGGGAACGGCGGCGGCGGCGGCGGCGGTGCCGACGGCGGTGGCATAGGCCGGCGGCCGGGCGATGCGGGCGAGCAGTTCCCGGTACCGACCGATGGCCGGGGCCGGCCAGGCGGCGGCGACGGCATCGAGAAAGGCCGCTCCTTGCGCCCGGCTCTCCAGCGCCAGTTCGGCGCTGCCGCGACAGGCGTCCACCAGTACCGCCGCCCTTTCGGCACGACCGGCGTCGGCCTCGGTCTCGGCCCGCCAGGCCTCGGCCAGGAGGATGGCGTCGATGCGGGCGCCGCCCGCCGTCAGCACCGCGGTCAGCCACCGGGCGAGGCTGTCGGCGCCGTCGACGAGACCGGCGTCGACGGCGGCTTCGAGGCCGTGGGAATAGCTGAATCCTCCGACCGGAAAGGCGGGAGACAGCCAGGTCAACAACCGGCAGAGGCCAGGCGGCTCAACGATGGGTGTCGTCCACCGGCAGGGTGCGCCGGGCGTGGCCCGCCGGGTGCGCCTCGTAGGCGCCCGGCTCGGGAGCGAAGGGGGCGTGGTGGCGGACGACCACCGCCCCCAGGCCTTCCAGCATCCCCACCAGCACCGGGTCGTCGCGGATGCGCAGGGCGCCGTCGGGCAGCACCTGCAGGGCGGCGTGACGATTGCCGATGTGCCAGGCGAGGCGGGCAGCCGCCGCGGCGTCGCCCGGAGCCACGTCCGCGACCGCTTCTGCGGCGGCGCAGACGCGGATGTAGCCGCCGTCCTCGAGGGCGAGACCGTCGCCGTCGCGCAGCCGGGCCGGCACGTCCAGGTCGAGGAGGAACGGCCGGCCGGCGTCGTCGAGCAGGCGCAGGCGGCGGCGATGCCGATCGTCGAAGACGAGGCTGACCTGGCCGACGGCAGCATTCTCCGGCCATTCACCCGCCGCGATCACCCGGACGGCGCGTCGCATCAGAAGAGGAAGTAGCGCTGCGCCATGGGCAGCACGGATGCCGGCTCGCAGGCCAACAGCACCCCATCGGCGCGCACTTCGTAGGTCTCCGGGTCGACCTCGATCGCCGGCGTCGCATCGTTGAGGACCATATCGCGCTTGGCGAGCGTTCGGGTGCCGGCGACGGAGACCAGCGGCTTGGTCAGATGCAATTCGGCGTCGATGCCGGCATCGATCGCCGCCCGGGAGACGAAGGTGACCGATGATGCTCTCCGGGCACCGCCGAAGGCGCCGAACATCGGCCGATAGTGGACCGGCTGCGGGGTTGGGATCGAGGCATTGGGATCGCCCATGGCAGCGGCAACGATGGTGCCGCACTTGAGCACCAGGTCCGGCTTCACCCCGAAGAACATCGGCTTCCAGATGACCAGATCGGCCAGCTTGCCGACGGCAATCGAGCCGACGTCGCGGGCGATGCCGTGGGTGATCGCCGGGTTGATGGTGTACTTGGCGATGTAGCGACGGATCCGGAGATTGTCGTTGCCGGGCCGCTCGCCCGGAAGCGCGCCGCGCTGGCGCTTCATCTTGTCGGCGGTCTGCCAGGTGCGGATGATCACCTCGCCGACCCGGCCCATCGCCTGGCTGTCCGACGAGATCATGGAGAGCGCGCCCAGGTCGTGAAGGATGTCTTCCGCGGCGATCGTCTCCCGGCGGATGCGGCTCTCGGCGAACGCCACGTCTTCCGGAATGCCGGCATCCAGATGGTGGCAGACCATCAGCATGTCCAGGTGTTCGTCCAGCGTGTTCACCGTGTAGGGGCGGGTCGGGTTGGTGGACGACGGCAGGACGTTGGCGAGGCCGCAGACCTTGATGATGTCGGGCGCGTGGCCGCCGCCGGCGCCCTCGGTGTGGAAGGCGTGGATGGCGCGCCCCTTGAAGGCGGCGATGGTGTGCTCGACGAAACCCGACTCGTTGAGGGTATCGGTGTGGATCGCCACCTGCACGTCGGTCTGGTCGGCGACGGTGAGGCAGGTGTCGATGGCGGCCGGCGTCGTCCCCCAGTCCTCGTGCAGCTTCAGCCCGCAGGCGCCGGCCACCACCTGCTCGATCAGCGCTTCCGGCCGCGACGCGTTGCCCTTGCCGAATAGGCCGACGTTGAGCGGCAGGCCTTCGGCGGCCTGGAGCATCCGGCCGATGTGCCACGGCCCAGGGGTACAGGTGGTGGCGTTGGTGCCGTCGGCGGGTCCGGTGCCGCCGCCGAGCATGGTGGTGATGCCGGAATAGAGCGCCTCTTCCGCCTGCTGCGGACAGATCCAATGAATGTGCGCGTCGATGCCGCCGGCGGTGACGATGCGCTTCTCGCCGGCGATGGCTTCGGTGCCGGGACCGATGACGATGTCGACGCCCGGCTGGGTATCGGGATTGCCGGCCTTGCCGATGCCGACGATGCGCCCGTCCTTGATGCCGATGTCGGCCTTGATGATGCCGCCGGCGTCGACGATCAGGGCGTTGGTGATGACCGTGTCGACGGCGCCTTCGCCGCGACTCGCCTGGCTCTGGCCCATGCCGTCGCGGATCACCTTGCCGCCGCCGAACTTCACCTCCTCGCCGTAGATGGTGCGGTCCTCCTCCACCTGGAGGATCAACTCGGTGTCGGCGAGGCGCACCCGGTCGCCGACGGTGGGGCCGAACATGTGGGCATAGGCATGGCGGTCGATGGGGGTCGGCATGGGCGGCCCGTCCTGTCCTAAAGATCGCCCGAGATCAGCGCGTTGAATCCGACGACGCGGCGGCGGCCGGCGTAGGGCACCAGGCGTACTTCGCGGCTCTGCCCCGGCTCGAAGCGCACGGCGGTCCCGGCGGCAATGTCGAGCCGATAACCGCGCGCCATGGCCCGATCGAAGACCAGCGCCTCGTTGGTCTCGAAGAAGTGGTAGTGGGAGCCCACCTGGATCGGCCGGTCGCCGGAATTGGCGACGACGAGGGTGATCGTCGGCCGCCCGGCGTTGAGCTCGATCGTTCCCTCGGCGGGCAGAATTTCACCCGGGATCATTTCGATGCCCCCCTCACCCTCCCGCTGCCGCGGGCCCCTCCCTCTCCCGGGGGAGAGAGGTGATCGTGCCGGTCGAAAGCCCTCTCCCTAAGGGAGAGGGTTGGGTGAGGGGGCTCTGACGACATTGCGCTTCCCATAATCGACCTATGCCTAGCGGATCGGTCGATGGACGGTGACCAGCTTGGTGCCGTCGGGGAAGGTGGCCTCCACCTGGATCTCGTCGATCATCTCGGCGATCCCCTCCATCACCTGGTCGCGGGTCAGCACGTGGCCGCCGTCGCGCATCAGGTCGGCGACGGAGACGCCGTCGCGCGCCCCCTCGACGACGAAGTCGGTGATCAGCGCCACCGCCTCCGGGTAGTTGAGCCTGACCCCCCGCGCCAGCCGCTTGCGCGCCACCTCCGCCGCCATGGCGACGATCAGCTTGTCCTTCTCCCGCGGCGTCAGATACATGGGCGAACACTCACATCATCGGCAGGCCGGGTATCTCTAGCTTGTAGTCCGGCCGCGGGTGCCAAATCCAGGGCCGGCTCTGCCCCACTACAGATCGTCGGTGTCAAGTGCGGCCTGAACATCACGGCTGGCGTGAAGGACACGGACGACGAGGATCCCTTCCGCTTCCTCGCGATAGAAGATGAGATGACGACGAACGGCAAGCACTCTCAGGGCTCGGCCCTGCAGCCGCTTGAGCGGCGCCGATTTTGGCTGGCGGGCCGCACGTTCAATCGCCGATTGAAGGACAGCGATGTAGGCTTCGGCCTGCGCTTCGCCCCAAGCCGATGCGGTATAGGAAACGATATCGACCAGATCGGTGAGCGCGGGCTGTGAGAAATGGATGGATGCGGTCACTCGCCGCCGCGACGGCGGTAGCGGTCCATCACCAGAGGGGTAATGTCGTTCGGGTCGAGCGCCACGACGTTGCCTGCTTCTGCCGCTGCCAGTCCCTCGTCGAGGGCGGCGAGTAGACGCTCCCTCCCCCGACGCCGAAGATCGACATCGATAAGGCGGCCGATGAGTTGCTCGGTGCTTTCTCCGGCTCGTTCGGCCTCAACACGCAGCGCTTCGGCGACCTCGTCGCTGACGGTGACGTTTAACGTCTTCATTCACGGGCCTCCGCCGATCGTCCACTAACTTAACGCACGGATTATCAACGGACGAGATAATCCCCATTATCACGTCGCCCACACCCGCGGCAGGACCGGGGGGAGGGCGGCGAGGTGGGTGCGGGCGGCGCGCCATACGCGCATCAGCCAGTCGCGCAACAGCCTGGCGTCATGGGCGAGGGCGCGGACGATGAGGAGGCCGTTGACGCAGGTGGCGGCGGATCGCACCGCATCGCAAGCGATCAGGGCCCGCACCGCACCGAGATGGCGTTCGGGATCGTCGTCGCCGGCGTAGAGGAGGGTGGCGGCGGCGGCGGCGCCGTCGAAGCCGGCCCTGGCGTCGATCAGCGGCGCGATATCGTCTTCGAGGGCGAGGGCATCGTGCCAGAGGAGGCGCCCCGCCCGCGACACCCGCCAGGTATCGCGCAGCCGGCCGTGACGGAACCGCTCGCCGCGGGCGATGCGGCCGAAGACCAGCATTTCGCCGGCGAGGAGGCTGGCGCCCGGCGCCAGATCGACGGTCGTCGTCCGCGCCAGGCGGCCGCCGTCGAAGAGGATCGTCTCCTGCGGCATCCACTCGAGCCAGGCGTCCGCGGCTACCCGCAGCGAGACGTCGATGCGGACGTCGGCGCCGAGCGAACGGTAGATTTTTTCCGCCGCCTGGGTGGTGACGCAGGCCCGTGCCGCCTCGCCGGCGTCGACCGCGACGGTGAAGCCGTCGCCGCCGACCATTCCGCCCGACGTGGTCAGCAGCACCGCCGTCGGGATGCCGGTCGCCGGCTCATCGGGGAAGAGGGCACGCAGAGGGGCCCGCTGGTGCAGATCGGCGAGGCGGGTTTGGCTACCCACCGCCCGAAATGTCAGCGCAACCGCTCCCTGCACCGGGGATCGTCCTAGACGGTGAGATGGCGGCGCACGTCGGCTTCGACCATGTCGGCGCCGCGTCCGGCCGCCACCACCTCGCCGCGGTCGAGGACCGCATAGGTGTCGGCGAGGTCTCGGGCGAACTCGAAGTACTGCTCGACCAGCAGGATCGCCATCGCGCCGCGATCGACCAGATGGCGGATCACCCGCTCGATCTCCTTGATGATGGAGGGCTGGATGCCCTCCGTCGGCTCGTCGAGGACGAGCAGCTTCGGTCGGGTGACCAGCGCCCGGGCGATGGCGAGCTGCTGCTGCTGGCCGCCGGACAGATCGCCGCCGCGCCGGCCGAGCATGTCGCGCAGCACCGGGAACAGCTCGAAGATTTCGTCGGGGACATGGCGCAGCGGCCGGGCGACCGCGGCGAAGCCGGTTTGCAGGTTCTCCTCGACGGTGAGCAGGGGGAAGATCTCCCGACCCTGCGGGACGTAGGCGATGCCACGCGCCGCCCGCTTGTGGGGCGGCAGCGCGGTAATGTCCTCGCCGTCGAAATGGATGCGGCCGCGACGGATGGCGTGCTGGCCGACGATGGCGCGCAGGAGGCTGGTCTTGCCGACGCCGTTGCGACCGAGGACGCAGGTGACGGCGTTGGCGCCGGCCTCCAGGCTGATGCCCTTCAGCACCTGGCTGGCGCCATAGAACAGATCGATTCCTTCCACCTTCAGCATCGTCTCAGCGCCCGAGATACACTTCGATGACCTTCTGGTTGGCCTGCACGCTGTCGAGCGAGCCTTCCGCCAGCACCGAGCCTTCATGGAGGACGGTGACGTGGGCGGCAAGGGCGCGGACGAAGGTCATGTCGTGCTCCACCACGATCACCGTGTGCTGCCGGTTGATCTCCTTCAACAACTCCGCCGTTTGCGCCGTTTCCGCATCGGTCATGCCGGCGGCCGGCTCGTCCACCAGCAGCACCTCCGGCGCCTGCATCAGAAGCATGCCGAGCTCCAGCCACTGTTTCTGGCCGTGGGAGAGCGATCCGGCCAGACGCGAGCGCTGCGGGGCGAGGGAGACCGTTTCCAGGACCTGGTCGATACGGTCGCGCTGCTCCCCGGTCAGGCGGAAGAACAGCGAGTCCCAGACCGAGCGCTGGCCGGCGAGCGCCAGCTTCAAGTTGTCGCTCACCCGCTGGCTCTCGCAGACGGTGGGCTTCTGGAATTTCCGGCCGATGCCGAGATTGGCGATGCGCGCTTCATCGAGCTTGGTGAGGTCGACGCCGCCGTTGAAGACGACCTGACCGGACTGGGGTCGGGTCTTGCCGGTGACGACGTCCATCATCGTCGTCTTGCCGGCGCCGTTCGGTCCGATGATCGCCCTGAGCTCTCCGGCGACGATATAGAGGCTGAGATTGTTGAGGGCTTTGAAGCCGTCGAAGGAGACGGTGACGCCGTCCAGATAGAGGATGGTATCCTGTCGTTCGGGGCGGGCGTGGCGCATCGTCGTCGGAGGCGTCATTCGGCGGACCGTTTCTCGGCAACGGGCAACGGCGCCAGCTGTGGGTCTCGGGTCGCCGGCGTTCGTCGGGCGAGCCGGGCGATACCGTCGCCGATGGTGCCGACGATGCCCTTCGGCAGGAGGAGGGTGACGAAAACGAACAGGCCGCCCAGCGCGAACAGCCAGAGCTCGGGGATGGTTCCGGTCAGCCAGCTCTTGGCGTAGTTGACGAGGAAGGCGCCGAGGATGGCACCGTGCAGGGTGCCGCGGCCGCCGACGGCGACCCAGATGACGATCTCGATGGAACCGGCAGGGGCGAACTCGCTGGGGTTGATGATCCCCACCTGCGGCACGTAGAGGGCACCGGCGATGCCGGCGAGGACGGCGGAGACGACGAAGACGAACAGCTTGTAGTACTCGACCCTATATCCCAGGAACCGGGTGCGGCTCTCGGCGTCACGGATGGCGACAAGCACGTTGCCGAGGCGCGAGGCGACGATCCCCCGGCACAACAGGTAGGCGGCGGCGAGGACGAGCGCCGAGATGGTGAACAGCGCCCGCCTCGTCTCGTCCGCCTGGATGTCGAATCCCAGGATGGTCTTGAAGTCGGTGAGACCGTTGTTGCCGCCGAAGCCCATGTTGTTGCGGAAGAAGGCGAGCATCAGGGCGAAGGTGAGGGCCTGGGTGATGATGGAGAAGTAGACGCCGGAAACCCGGGAGCGGAAGGCGAGCCAGCCGAAGGCGAAGGCAAGCAGGCCCGGGACCAGCACCACCATCGCCATCGCGAACCAGAACTGGTCGAAGCCGTACCAGTACCAGGGCAGCTCCTGCCAGTTGAGGAAGACCATGAAGTCGGGCAGCAGCGGGTTGCCGTACACCCCCTGGGCGCCGATCTGGCGCATCAGGTACATCCCCATGGCATAGCCGCCGAGGGCGAAGAAGGCGCCGTGGCCGAGGCTGAGGATGCCGCAGAAGCCCCAAATGAGATCGACGGAGAGCGCCAGGAGGGCGAAGCAGAGATACTTGCCCATGAGGCTGAGCAGGTAGGTCGGCAGGTGGAACGGCGACGAGGACGGGACCTGGTTGAGCAGCGGGACGGCGACCGCGGCGCCGACCAGGATGAGGAGGGTGATCAGCCCGGCGCCGCGCCCCTCGCCCCACAACATCGAGTACCGACCGGAGCGGAGGCTCACTGTTCCACCGCCCGGCCCTTGAGCGCGAACAGGCCGCGCGGGCGCCTCTGGATGAAGAGGATGATGGCGACGAGAATGAAGATCTTGCCGAGGACGGCGCCGGCGTAGGGCTCCAGCAGCTTGTTGACGATGCCGAGGGAGAAGGCGCCGATCAGGGTGCCCCACAGATTACCGACGCCGCCGAAGACGACGACCATGAACGAATCGATGATGTAGCCCTGGCCGAGGTTGGGGCTGACGTTGTCGATCTGGCTGAGGGCGACCCCGGCGATGCCGGCGATGCCCGAGCCGAGGCCGAAGGTCAGGGCGTCGATGCGTCCGGTGGGGATGCCCATGGAGGCGGCCATGCGGCGATTCTGGGTGACGGCGCGCATCCGCAGGCCGAAGGAGGTCGCCCGGATCAGCAGCATCAGCCCGAAGAAGACGACGAGGCTGAAGACGATGATCCAGATGCGGTTGTAGGTGAGGGTCAGCCCGCCGACCACCTCGATGGCGCCGCTCATCCACGAGGGGTTGCTCACCTCCCGGTTGGTGGGGCCGAAGAGGGTCCGCACCGCCTGCTGCAGGATCAGGCTTAGGCCCCAGGTGGCGAGCAGGGTCTCCAGGGGCCGGCCGTAGAGAAACCGGATGATGCCGCGCTCGATGACGATACCGACCAGCGCGGTGACGACGAATGCCAGCGGCACCGCGATCGCCAGCGCCAGATCGAGGCTGCCGGGGGCGTTGGTGCGGAACCACTCCTGGACGACGAAGGTGACGTAGGCGCCGACCATGACCAGCTCACCGTGCGCCATGTTGATCACCCCCATCACCCCGAAGGTGATGGCGAGACCGACGGCGGCGAGCAGCAGCACCGAGCCGAGGCTGATCCCCTGGAAGAGGTTGCCGACGGCCGACCAGACCGCGAGGCTGTCTTCGATCCGGCCGAGCGATGCCTGGACCGCGTCGGCCACCGCCGGCTCCGGGTTGCCGGCCAGCACATTGGCGAGGAGCGAGGCGACCTCCCGGTCGGCGAATCGGTCGAGCGTCTTCGCCGCAGCGACCCGCTCGTCGGCCGGGCGGTCGGAGGTGAGGATGATCGCCGCCAGCGTCCGTTCCATCCGGTCGCGGGCACCGGCATCGGTCTCCCTGGCCAGGGCCTGCTCCAGCAGCGGCAACTGCTGTGGATCGCGGGTTCGGAACATCGCGTCGGCGGCGGCGGCGCGGCGGCCGGGATCCCGGCTCGCCAGGGTCAGGCTGCCGAGCGCACCGCGCAGCACGCCGCGCAACCGGTTGTTGACGGTGATGGAATCGAGGTCCGTGGCGGGCAGCTGGCCGATCTCCGTACCGGCGACAGGATCGGTGAGGACGACCACCGAGCCCTGCTCTCGGCCGATCAGGACCTTGCCGTCGGCGCGACGGACGTAGAGCCGACCCTCGACCATCGCCGTCAGTACCGGCTCCGCCCGTTCATCGCCGCTGCCGGCCAGGGCACCGACGGCCTCGATCTTCTCCTGGAACCCGCCTTCCGCCAGCGCCGACACCTGCGCCGCGAAATCGGCCGGCGCCGCCGCCGCGACCGCCCATGGCACAAGCCACACGACCATCGCCGCGACCAGGAGCCAGCCGAATTTCGGACGAAGAGGGGCGGTCACGCCTGGATCCTCACGTTTGTTCGACCCAAACGCGCCGCCCATCATCGCTCACAGACCCGCCGGCTTGCTCTGGCCGAAGCGCGGCTTCTCGCAGTTGCCGCAGACCCAGGGGAAGGTCCAGTCACAGGTCAGCTTGGCGCTTTCCTTGATGTAGTCGGACCAGGCGTCACCCTTGACCAGATCCTTGGTCCGCCAGACCACCTGGAACTGGCCGTCCGGCTCGACCTCGCCGATCAGCACCGGTTTCGACAGGTGATGGTTGACGTTCATCACCGCGGTGCCGCCGGTCAGGTTCTTCACCTCCTGGCCGATCAGCGCCTGGCGGACGGCGTCGCTGTCGGTGGTGCCGGCCTGCTCGACCGCCTGCACCCACATGTTGAAGCCGATGTAGTGGGCCTCCATGGGATCGTTGGTCACCCGCTTCGGGTTTTTGGTGAAGGCGTGCCAGTTGTTGATGAACAGCTTGTTCTCCGGTGAATCGACGCTCTGGAAGTAGTTCCAGGCGGCCAAGTGGCCGACCAGCGGCTTGGTGTCAATGCCGGCAAGCTCTTCTTCACCCACCGAAAAGGCGATCACCGGAATATCCTCGGCCTTGATCCCCTGATTGGCCAGTTCCTTGTAGAAGGGGACGTTGGCATCGCCGTTGATCGTCGAGATCACCGCCGTCTTCTTACCCTGGCTGGCGAACTTCTTCACCTCCGCCACGATCGTCTGCCAGTCGGAGTGGCCGAACGGCGTATAGTTCTCCATGATGTCGGCATCGGTGATGCCTTTGCCGTTCAGGTAGGAGCGCAGGATCTTGTTCGTCGTGCGCGGATAGACGTAATCGGTCCCGAGCAGCACGATCCGCTTGGCGCCACCGCCCTCTTCGCTCAGCATGTAGTCGACGGCGGGTATCGCCTGCTGATTAGGTGCAGCACCGGTATAGAAAATATTCCGCGAACATTCTTCGCCCTCATACTGAACCGGGTAGAAGACAACACCGTTCAGCTCTTCCACGACCGGCAGCACGGACTTACGGGAAACGGATGTCCAACAGCAGAAGACAACATCAACCTTGTCTTTCTGTAGAAGATCGCGCATCTTCTCGGCGAATAGTGGCCAGTTGGAGGCCGGATCGACGACTACGGGGACCAATTTTTTTCCGAGTAAGCCTCCTTTCTTATTTTGCTCTTCGATCAGCATCAGCATAACGTCTTTCAGCGTGGTTTCGCTGATTGCCATTGTGCCGGACAACGAGTGCAGGATGCCAACCTTGATGACGTCGTCGCCCTTCGATTGCGCGTGCGCCGGCGAAAGCATGGCGAAGGCCGCGAGCACGGCGAAGAGGGCGGTTGCCCCGAACAGTCTCCGCATAGACATCTCCCTTGACGTGGGGCCGGTAACGGCCGCGCCGGATATGCAAAGGCAGGGCCATGAGGTTGATAGCGGGCACCCGGCGGCAGAACCGGTGCCGCCATTTCCCGGCCGACCCTCGACGCGGGTCCGAGGGGGTGGAACGGCGGTCGAGAGGCGGGCAAAAAATATGCAATACGGAGTGTTTGCCTAATTGTGCGCCATTGCTGCGGCATGTGGAATCGCCGCCGGAACGCCGCGCTTGACCGCGATCGGCGAGGATTCTAGCTTTTGTGCAGGTGCGAAGGTTCGCGCCACACCCGCCCAAGTCTCTGCTCCGCCCGGCTTTGGCAGGATGCGCAGGCGGTCTTCCTGCGTGCCACCGTCGGCGGCCGGAGGGCGTCCATGATGAGCACACCCGCAGGTCACGATTCGCCTCCCGGCGGTAAGGTAACGCAGGCCCTGGCCGCCGGTCCGGACGGTGAGGTGCGGAAGCGATCACCGGTGGACGGTGTCCGGGAGGAGGCGGGAAAAGGCGTCGTCCGGCCCGCCCCCTTGCCGCCGAAGCCGCTGCCCGTCGACGATGAGGCGCTTCGCCGCCTGCTGGAGTTCCGCCACGATCGGCCGACCGACGTGCTCGGACCGCACGTCGCTCCCGATCGTCGGTCGGTGACCATCCGCGTGCTGTTGCCGCAGGCGACGACGGTGGCGGTGCGTCGGCTCGACGACCGTACCGAGCACCCGATGCCGTGCCGCGACGACGGACTGTTGGAGCTGGCCCTGCCGCTGGCGCCCGCGGCGGCGCCTTTCTCCTATGAGCTTCTCGTCGAGTCGGACGGTGTCCGGCGGGCCATCGCCGATCCGTACGTGTTTCCCCCGCGGGACCTGCCGGCGCGCGACATCCGCCGCTTCGAAGCCGGGCTCAACGCCCGGCTGTTCGAGTTCATGGGCGCACGTCCGACGGCGAAGGCGGGCGTGCGCGGCATCGAGTTCACCCTGTGGGCGCCTCAGGCGGAGCGGGTCAGCGTCGTCGGCTCGTTCAACGGCTGGGACGGCCGCTGCCATCCCATGGTGCGCCTGGCCGACGGCGGCATCTGGCGCCTGTTCGTGCCGGCGGCGAAGGAGGGCGACCTTTACAAGTACGAGATCCGCACCCGGCACGGCGCCCTCGTGCTGCGAACCGATCCCTTTGCCTTTCTCCGGGAGGGCCCACCGGGATTCGCCGCCATCGTCGGCGATCCAGACTGGGCCTACCCGTGGCTGGACACGCCTTGGCGCGCCGGCCGTGCCGACGGGGGCCGGGAGCGCCCCATCGCCGTCGCTCGCCTCGGCGGCGGCGAGGACGGGTCGAACCGCTTCGACCACCCCGGCGAGGAGGTGGCCCGCATCGCCCGGGCCGGCTACAGCCATGTGGAACTGGATGCGCCGGCGCTCGATCGCTGGCGCCGGTCCGGAGCCTTTGCCCCCGGCGACAGCCACGCCGCCTGCGACGACCTGAAGGAATTCATCGACGGCTGCCATGCCCAGCGCATCGGCGTGGTGCTGCCGGCGTTGGGGCCGTGGCTGCCTGCTCCTGCCTCCGAGTTCACCTGGTTCGACGGCAGCCGGTTATGGGAGCGGGCTGACACCGTGGACGATAGCGCCGCTCGCTACGACCTCGACCGCGGCGAGGTGCGGAGCCTGCTCCTGTCGCACGCGCTGTTTTGGATCGAGCGCTACCATGTGGACGCGCTTCGGGTCCTCCCGGAGATGCGGGAGCTGCTGGCGAAGCTGGCGGAGGTCGAGGCGGCTGCGTGGCAGGGGGTTCGCCTGATCGTCGCTCATGGGACGACAGGGACCCCGGGAGAAGAGGAGGTCGCCCAACCCGCGTCCCGCTCCGAGGTGGCCCGGCTGGTCAAGGCCACCCACGACGATCCCTTCGCCCTTCTCGGCCCCTTGCCGGCTCGATCGGGACACGCGGTGGTGCGAGCGCTGCTCCCCAACGCGGAACAGGTGCACGTCGTCCTGCGCGACCGCCCGGACGTGGCCTATGACCTCGCCCGTGTCGACCCGGCCGGATTGTGGGAGACGGCCGTGCCCACCGGTGCCGCCGTCGAGGAGGGGCAGCGGCTTACGGGGGCCGATTATCGCTATCACCTGAAGGAAGCGGCGCTGCCGCCGCGGATCTTGGCCGATCCCTATGGGTTCACCGACTTCATGGTCGGCGCGCTCGACCAGCACCTGTTCAACTCCGGCAATCATTATCGCATTTACGAGAAGCTGGGCGCCCACGCCCGCGTCCTCGACGGGATCGCCGGGGTGGGGTTTGCGGTGTGGGCGCCCAATGCCGCCGGGGTGAGCGTCGTCGGGCCGTTCAATGCCTGGGACGGGCGCAGCCACCAGATGAAGCGGCACGGCCTGTCGGGAATCTGGGAGCTTTTCGTCCCGGGCCTGGCCGAAGGCACCCTCTACAAGTTCGAGATCCGGGCGCCGAATGGCCACGTCTACCTCAAGGCCGATCCATACGCATTCTTCACCGAGGTGCCGCCGGCCAACGCCAGCATCGTCTATCAGCCGGAGCGTCGGTATCAGTGGGGGGACGAGGCGTGGATGCAGGCCCGCGCCCACGCCGACACCTGGTCGCAGCCGATCGCCATGTACGAGGTTCACCTGGGCTCATGGGCGAGAGAGGGCCATAACCAACACCTGTCCTACCGCGCCCTCGCCGATCGCCTCGTCGCCTACGCGGCCGAGATGGGGTTCACCCATATCGAACTGCTGCCGGTGGCGGAGCATCCGTTCGAGCCCTCGTGGGGCTATCAGGTGACCAACTACTATGCCCCCTCGGCCCGGTTCGGCCGGCCGGAGGACCTGATGTACCTGGTGGATCGATGCCACCGGAAGGGCATCGGGGTGATCCTCGACTGGGTACCGGGACATTTCCCCAAGGATGCGTTCGCGCTCGCCTGGTTCGACGGCAGCCACCTCTACGAGCATTCCGATCCGCGGCAGGGCGAGCATCGCGACTGGGGTACGCTGATCTTCAATTACGGTCGGCACGAGGTGGAAAACTTCCTCATCGCCAATGCCCTGTTCTGGCTGGAGCACTACCATTTCGACGGGCTGCGCGTCGATGCCGTCGCCTCGATGCTCTATCTCGACTATTCGCGCCCCAATCCCGGCGACTGGATTCCCAATCGCTACGGCGGCCGCGAGAACCTGGAGGCGATCGAGTTCCTGAAGCACACCAACGCCATCGTCCACGAGCGATTCCCGGGGGTGATGATGATCGCCGAGGAGTCCACCTCCTGGCCGCGGGTATCGGGGCCGACCGATCAGGGCGGACTGGGGTTCGGTTTCAAGTGGAACATGGGCTGGATGCACGACACCCTGGCCTATTTCGCCACCCCCGCCGCGGAACGGCGCAACCATCATCACAAGCTCACCTTCGGTATCGTCTACGCGTTCGACGAAAACTTCGTCCTGTCGCTATCTCACGACGAGGTGGTGCACCTGAAGGGATCGCTGTGGGCGAAGATGGCCGGGGCGAGCGATCGGGAAAAGTTCGCCAACCTCCGCCTGCTGTTGCTTTTGATGTATGCCCACCCGGGCAAGAAGCTGCTGTTCATGGGCGGCGAGTTCGCCCAGCGGGGCGAGTGGAACCATGCCTGCGGCCTCGACTGGGCCCTTTTGAGCGAGCCGGCGCACCGTCAGACGCAGGCGTTCGTTGCCACCCTCAACCACCTCTACCGGTCCGAGCCGGCCTTCTTCGAAGCCGACTTCCACCCTTCCGGGTTCGAATGGCTGGAGGTGGACAACGCCGAGGAGAGCATCGTGGCGTTCCAGCGCCGCGCCGCCGATCCGCGCGACGCGCTTCTCTTCGTCTTCAACCTGTCCGATGTGTCGCGGCCGGCGCACCGGTTCGGGGTTCCTTACCCGGTCTCCTATGAGGTGTTGTTCGACAGCAACGATGCCCGCTTCGGCGGCTCCGAGACCCTCACTCGGGTCGGCGCGGTCATTCCCTCCGAGCGGGTGTGGGCGCACGGTCGGCAGACGTCGCTGTCGCTCAGGCTGCCGGCGCAGACCGGCGTCGTCCTCAGGCCGGCTCCGCCCGAACTCGGCGGCAGCTTCAGCCGCCGAGGGGGAGGGTGACGACGGCGACCGGGAGGTCGCGGAACAGGTCAGCCGCCGGGAGGCGGAGGCCGCTGCCGATGGGCCGTGCGGTCGTTTGGATGGCTTCGCCGGTGAGGACATGGCGGCCGCCGCTCTGGCCGAGGGGCTTCGGCAGGATGACCCGGGTATCGCCCCAGGCGTGGCTCCCCACCGGCCAGCTCCCGGGTGTGGCCAGGTAGGTGGTCAACCGCGGCACCGCGACGACGATGCACTCGACGCGGTTACGGCGGGCGAAGGCGAAGATATGGTCGGCGGCGCTGCCGCGGACGGTGAGATGGCTGTACCGTCCGGCGGAGAACAGCTCCGGATGCTGGCGGCGCAGCGCCAGGAGGCGCCAGACGACATACATCTTGATCGCCCCGTCCTGCCAGCGGTCGAGGAGCGCCCGGGCCGACGCCGCGGCAGCGCCGGCGCCGGCGGCAACGGGTTCGGCAAAGGTTTCGCGGATCTCAGCCAGCATACGCCGCCGAAGTTGGTAATCCACCGGACGGCGGTTATCGGGGTCGACAAGGCTGAGATCCCACAGCTCGCAGCCCTGATAGATGTCCGGAACGCCGGGCAGGGTCAGCTTGAGGATGGTCTGAGCCAAGCCGTTCACCGCCCCCGGCTGTTCGACGGCGGCGTGGAAGGCGCGGAAGTCGGTGAGGAACGGGTTTGTCTGGCCGATCGTCAGCGCCTTACCGACGAAGTTGGCGAAGGCTTCTTCGTAGGGTGCATTGGGCGCGGTCCAGGATGAATTGACCTTGGCCTCGCGGACGGCCTTGGTGATGTAGGCCACCACCCGATCGCGGAACCCGGCAACGATGCCGGCATCGAGGTCGCCTTCGCCGCTGCACTCCAGCGGCCAGGCCCCGATCATGGTCTGATAAAAGAGGTACTCGTCGTTCGCCGTCGGTGTGGGGCCATTCTCGACGCTCGTCTTGAACCTCGCGTTCAGGGTCGCCCAGCGCTGCACCCGGGCGGCCCATTCCTCGGCCCGCTCCGACAGCACGTTGATGCGGGCGCGGCAGTCCTCGCCGCGCTTGGTGTCGTGGGTGGCCGACGCCAGCATCGCCTGCGGCCAGACCCGGGCCTGCGCCTGGATGCCCTTATGACAGGCGGCGACCGACAACCCGAAACGGAGCGGGTCGCCGCCCACCTCGTTCAGCGAGACGAGGCGGTTGTAGCGATAGAACGCCGTATCCTCGACCCCCTTCGCCATCACCGGGCCGGTGTACTGTTGGAACTTCTGCGCCAGCCGCTGCACTTCGGCGCGCTTGAACGCGGGATGGCGGCCGCGCCCGAGGTCGGTGGTCAGCACGCCCTGTATGAAATCGAAGACGGTGTTGTCGTTCCTGAGGCTGCGCCGGCGGCCGCGGGCGATGGCCCAGTCCAGATCGCGCCGGTCCTCCGCATTGGCGCCGCGGCGGCTCACATAGGTGCGATACACGGGGAAGCAGGCGACGATCTCCCGCATCGCCTCGCGCAGCCCGACCAAGGTGTAGTCGCGGGTGACCCAGTTGGTTTCGGTGAGCTTGTTGAATTCGTTGGCCAGGACCCGCAGCTCGCTGGCCAGCTCCTGGTCCATTGCCAGGGTCTTGCACTGATAGACCATCTCCTCGAAGGGGATGCCGGCGCCGTAAAATTCCTGATAGCACCGATCGAGGTGTGCCTCGCCGGCAGGATCGACGAAGAGCGAATTGAGGCGGACCAGCGCGTCGTAGCCGGTGGTCCCGGCGATGGGCCAGCTCTCGCGCAGGCGCTCATGGGTGGCCAGGATCTTTTCGACGACGATATAGAACGGATCGTCGCCGCTGGCCTGCCCGGAGGCGGCGCGAATCTCGCCGATGCGTTTCTGCAGGCGGACGAGGTATTGCTCGGGATCGAACAGGCCGTCGATGTGGTCGATGCGCAGGCCATGAAGCTTGCCTTCACCGATCAACCGGAACACCAAGCCGTGGGCCGCTTCGAAAACCTCGGGGACTTCGATGCGGATGCCGGCCAGCTCGTTGATCTGGAAGAAGCGGCGATAGTTGATCTCTTCCGCCGCCACCCGCCAGTAGGCGAGCCGCCAGGATTGCGCCTCCAGGATCCGGTGCAGACGATTAAAGCTGGCGATGTCGCCCGGACGGCCGTTGATCTCGATCAGCGCCGCGTCGATGGCGGCGGCCAACGGCGGGTTGGTCGCGACCAGGGCGGCGAGCTGGCTCTTCAGCCGGTCCGCCTTGGCGCGGCGCACCGCGCGCTGGCGCACCGCGCGGCCGCCGCGGGCGAGGTCGGTGAAGCCGGCGAGCAGCAGTTCGAATTCCACCAGGGTATTGCCGGGAAAGGTGGGATCGGCCTTTACCGGGGCATGGGCGACGGCGAGGATCTTGCCGTACTGGGTGGGGGTGACCGGAAAGCGGTTGTCGAAATACCAGACGCTGAAGGTGCCGGTCTCCACGTCGAAGGCAAGCCGCAATTCCCCCGCCTGCAGGACCGTGCCGTAATGATCGCCGAGCGAAGGCACCAGGACCTTGCCGTGCAACTCGATCTTGGCCGGGGACCAATCGATGTCGAAGTAGTGGGCGAACCGAGACTCCTCGCCCCATTCCAGGACGTCGAGCCACCACGGCGTGTCGGCCTTGCCGATGCCCATGTGATTGGGGACAAAATCGAGGATCTGTCCCATCCGGTGGCGGGCCAGTGCGGCGGCGAGGGAGTCGAAGCTGGCGGCGTCGCCCACCTCGGGATTGAAGGTGTTGTGGTCGGTGATGTCGTAGCCGTGGCTGCTGCCGGGACGTGCCTTGAGGTAGGGCGAGGCGTAGAGATGGCTGATCCCCAGGTCGGCGAGGTAGGGGACGATCACCTCGACATCGGCGAAGCCGAAGTGGGGGCCGAACTGGACCCGGTAGGTGGCCCGCGGCGGCGATGACACCGCGGCCGTCATCGGCCGCTCTCCCCGGCCATCGACAGGGACCAGCGGACGGTCCAGGGATCGCCCGCGGCGCCCGGGGTCGCGTAGAGAAGGTCGCCTGGGGGAGGCGCCAGATCGCCTGCCAAGCGATGGTCGCCCAGGTTGGCGAGCAGGGACAGCTGCCCGCCCCCGGCGAGTTCCCATTCGACGGCAATGCCCCGCTCGCCCAAGAGTGTCCGCTGGGCCCCCCTGGCGCTCATTCCGGCGAGGTGAGGGACGATGGACCGCCGGCGGATGGTGAGCAGCTCGCGCACCAGGGCGAGCACCTCGGCGTGCGGCGGCACGTCCCGCTTCCGCCAATCGAGGCGGCTCGCCTCGCGGGTGGCGGCGAGGGTCGGATCGGGAATGCGCGCCTGGCCGGCGGGGGTGGCGAACTCGGGAAACCGGGCGAATTCCCGCCGCCGTCCGTCGCGCACGGAATCCGCCAGGTCCGGGCCGAGGTCGCAGAAAAACAGGAACGGCTCGGGGGCCGCCCATTCCTCGCCCATGAACAACATCGGTATGGAGGGGGCGAGAAGATAGATGGCCATCCCCGCGCGCAGCCTCTGCCACGGGGCCAGCCGGCCGATGCGCTCCCCGAGTGCCCGGTTTCCCACCTGGTCATGGTTCTGCAGGAAGCTGACGAAGGCCACCGGCGGGAGCTGGCGGCTCGGCTCGCCACGCCGCTCGCCGTGGCGGAAGGGGGACGGCTCGCCCTGGTAGGCGAAGCCCTCGGCGAGGCACCGAGCCAGCAGCGCCGCCGGGCGCTCGGCATAATCGCTGTAGTAGCCGTCGTGTTCGCCGGTCAGCAGAACGTGCAGCACATGGTGGATGTCGTCGTTCCACTGGGCGTCGTAGCGGATCGTCCGGCCGGCGTTATCGCGCGCCAGCGGGACCGCTTCGTTGTCATCGTTCTCGAGGACCAGGTGAACATGGCGGGTGCTGCCGATGTCTGCCCTGACCGCATCCGCCAGTTCGGCAAGGAACAGCGGCCGGGCATGATCGCTAATGGCGTGGACGGCGTCGAAGCGCAGGCCGTCGATGAAGTATTCCTCGATCCAGTAGAGGGCGTTGGCGATGAAGAAGCCGCGCACGATGTCGCCGGCCGGCCCGTCGAAGGCAATCGCCGCTCCCCACGGCGTGTGCACATCGGGCTGGAAAAACGACTTGGCATAGACGCCGATGTAGTTCCCCTCCGGACCGAAGTGGTTATAGACCACGTCGAGGAAAACCATCAGCCCGCGCGCGTGCGCCGCGTCGACCAGCGCCTTCAGGTCGTCGGGACGGCCGTAGGTGGCATCGGGCGCGAACAGCGCGGCGCCGTTGTAGCCCCAGTCGCCGGCGCCGGGAAAGTCGGCCACCGGCATCAGCTCGATGGCGGTGATGCCCAGGTCGACCAGATCGTCCAGTTTCTCGATGCAGGCGGCAAAGGTGCCGGCCGGGGTGAACGTGCCCACGTGCAGCTCGTACAGCACCACCTCCTCCCACGGCCGGCCCCGCCACTCGGGGGTGCGCCAGCGGTAGTGGGTGGGATCGACCACCTCGCTCGCCCCGTGCACGTCGTCCGGCTGGGCGCGGGAGGCGGGATCGGGAACCGCGAGGCCGCCATCGATGCGAAAGCGATAGCGGGTGCCGGCGCTACAGCCGGGAACCACCAATTCGCGCCAACCGCGCTCCCCCTGCGGCATGGCCATCTCGCGCGCGATGGCAGGGCCTTCGAGACAGAGATCGACGCGGTCGGCATCGGGCGCCCACAGGCGGAAGCGCACCGCAGCACCGCCATCGACGATCTCGGCGCCGAATGGCGAAACGAACCGCCGCCTCTGCGGCGCGGGCGCCGCCCCCGGGCCAGGGCGGAATCCCGCATCTATCGCTTGCGAGCGATCGGTCATCGGCATCTCGGGTGTCCCGCTGTTGTGAAATTCGAGCCGATCGGTAAAGGCATCGGCTCGGCCTCTGGTTCCTGCCGAGGTGGGCACCGCCTCGATGCGACGACGCCTTAGGGATTCTAGGCGCCGCCGCGGCCGTCGCGCAACCCATGCCGGCCGGTCGAATCCCTGCTAGTACTGGCCACCCGGTGCACAAGGGAGATGGGACATGGCACCCGACGCGGGAGGAGGGGGCGACTTCGAGCCCCAGCGCAACGTTCTCGGTGAACCGCTAACGACCTGCAGCTACGCACCGATGACCGGATTCTATCGCACCGGCTGCTGCGAGACCGGCGCCGAAGACCTGGGCCTGCACACGGTCTGCGTGGAAGTCACCGCCGACTTTCTCGCGTTCAGCAAGGCGAGGGGCAACGACCTCTCCACGCCCAGGCCCGAGTACGGTTTTCCCGGACTCGTCCCCGGCGACCGCTGGTGCTTGTGCGCGGCGCGTTGGCGAGAGGCGCTGGAGGCGGGGATGGCACCCCGGGTCGTCCTCAGGGCCACCAACGTGGCGACGCTGTCGGTGGTCGCGCTGGCCGATCTGAAAATGCTGGCGATCGACCTCAGCTGACGCTACCGGGAGCGAGCAATCCCTCGGACACCGGCAACGGCGCGGACCTGAAGAAGCCGGACACATCTGCGTGTGCGGCGTGATCGACCGTGACCGGCTCCGACCGGAGCGTTGACCCGTGGCCCGTGTTCCACGACGTTAAGAGAAACCGGAGCGAGCAATAGATATGCCCCGTGACGACCGTTACTCGTTGTTGGACAGTCTCTACAACCGCTCAAGCGCCGCCGGCTCCCTCCGGCCTCCATCGTCGGTCGGGCGCCGTCGTCTTATCTTCGCCATCCTGACCGTGGCGAGCGTCTTGGTCCTGGTCTCTGCGTTCACCCTGGTCCTGGCCGAGGACGGTCTCACCGGGCTCGACATCGGGCTCGTCGGCCTCTTCGCCTTCGGTCTTCCGTGGACGGTGGTGGGCTTCTGGAACGCGGCGATCGGGCTGTGGATTCTCGTCCGCGACCGCGGCCGCCTCGATCGGATCCTGCCGCTGGTGGAGCCTGCCGCCGATGGGCCGATCATTGCTCGTACCGCCATCGTCGTGCCGATTCACGACGAAGACCCAGCCCTCGTCTTCCGCCACCTGCGGGCGATCGTTGCCAGCCTGCGCCGCACCGCCGCCGCCGAGGCGTTCGAGCTGTTCATCCTGAGCGACACCCGCGATGACGCCGTTGCGGCGCGCGAGTTGGCGCTCTTGGACGCTTGGCGAGCCGAGGCGTGGGCTGAGACGGACGAAGCTCTGCCGCCGCTGCACTATCGTCGCCGTCGGCTGAATGCCGGCTTCAAGGCCGGCAACATCCGCGAGTTCTGCGAACGGCACGGCGACGACTTCGATTTGATGATCGTTCTCGACGCCGACAGCGTCATGTCGGGTGAGGCGATGCTCCGCTGTGTCCGCCTGATGCAGGCCAATCCCGAGCTGGGCATACTGCAGACGCTCGTCGTCGGCTTGCCGACCGAAAGCGGCTTCGCCCGCCTCTTCCAATTCGGCATGCGCCACGGCATGCGCGCCTACACGGTTGGCAGCGCCTGGTGGCAGGGCGACTGCGGACCGTACTGGGGGCACAACGCGGTGATCCGGCTGGCGCCGTTCATCCGCCATTGCCGGTTGCCGCGCCTCGCCGGCGGACCTCCCCTCGGCGGCGATATCCTGAGCCACGACCTGGTGGAGGCGGTCCTCATGCGCCGGGCGGGGTGGGCGGTAAGGGTGCTGCCGATCGAGGACGGAAGCTGGGAAGCGGCGCCGCCGACCTTGCCCGACTACGTCCGGCGCGACCTTCGCTGGTGCCACGGAAACCTTCAGTACCTGCGGCTGCGGCTGCCGGGGCTGCATCGCCTCGGCCGCCTGCAGATCCTCCTCGCCATCCTCATGTATGCCGGATCGCCGGCCTGGCTCGCGTTCCTGTTCCTGGCGACCCTTGGCCTGTGCACCGGCGGCGGCCCGACGTTTGCCGCGCCGATCGGCCTTCTCACCGACCATGGGGTGTCGGCGGCGCAGATGGGCCTGCCGATTTTCATCTCCGTCGTCGGCATGTCGCTGGCGCCGAAACTGTTCGGCCTCACCCATGCCCTCGTCGAGGCCCGGCAGCGGCAGGCGTTCGGTGGGGGTGGGCGACTGGTGGCGGGGGCGCTCGCCGAACTGGTCTTCTCGTTGCTGCTGGCGCCGGTGATGAGCGTGGCCCACACCATCTTCATCGCCGGCCTGATGACCCGGCGCCGGTTGCACTGGCGGCCCCAGATCCGTAACGGCCGTTCGGTCGGCTGGGCCGAAGCGGCGGCACGGCTGTGGCCGCAGACCGTGCTGGGGGTGAGTTGGGCGGCGATCCTGGCAACGTCCGCTCCCGCCATGGTGCCGTGGGCGGCGCCGATCCTTGGCGGGCTGATCCTGGCGGTTCCCTTCTGTGTTCTAACTGCCCACCCGGTGTTCGGTCGCATGCTGCGCTGGCTCGGCCTCTGCACCGTCCCCGAGGAGTTTGCGCCACCGGCGGAGGTTTCCCAGGTGTGCGTCGGGCTAGGGGATGACGGGTCCTCCTGCCCGCTCCCCGCCGTTGTCGAATTTAAACCGGGAATGAGCGGCGGCTGATTGGAGGGTCGGAATTCCATACACCTGCCATCATCTGTAAGGGGCGGGACAGCGACGACGCGGCGGCCGACGACAGCGGACCCGCGGCGGGCGGCACGATCGGTATGAGCGGGGTGACGGCACCGCATGGACGGCACGCTGACGGCAGCGGCGTGGCGACGCCTTCTCGATCTGGCGGCCGCCGCCCGCAGGATGCGCGACGCCGGGACGCCGCCGGGGACAGACCCTGCGAGCGGAGTGCGGGCGATTGTCGAAGCCGGCGACGTCCTCACCGCCGCGACCGACCATGACTTGGCGTCCCTCTACCTGGATCTGATCGCCGCGACGGCCCGCCGGCCGGTGGCGCTGGCCCAACTCGGCCAGAGCCTCGACGGGCGCATCGCCACCGAGAGCGGCCATTCCCAATACATCAACGGTGCCGAGAGCCTCGACCATCTGCACCGGCTGCGCGCCCTCGTCGATGCCGTCGTCGTCGGCGCCACCACCGTCGCCCTCGACGATCCCCGGCTGACGACACGGCGGGTGGAGGGGCCGAGCCCCACCCGGGTCATCCTCGACCCGCGCGGCCGCCTCAGCGCCCGGGCCCGGGTCTTCGACGGCAGCGCCCCGACGCTGGTGGTCACCGGCGGCCGGCCGGACCAGCGGGCGGAGCATCCCGCCGCCGCCCGCGGCGTCCCGGTCGTGCGGTTGCCGGCGCCCGACGGCCGCATCCCGCCGGCAGCGATCCTCGCCTGCCTCCACCAGCGCCGGCTGGCTACCGTTTTGATCGAAGGCGGCGCCCACACCATTTCCGCCTTCCTCGCCGCCGGCTGCCTGGATCGGATGATGGTCGCCGTCGCGCCGATGCTGATCGGATCGGGAACCGCCGCCGTCTGTCTGCCGCCCATCGGCCGCGTCGACGAGGCGATCCGTTTCGCCATGCGCGCTTATCGCCTCGGCAGCGATGTCGTCTTCGATTGCGTCCTGCGCGACGGTGGCGGGGGAGAGAGCGGGTGATGCCGTCTACCAGCTGACGAACTGGTCGCGATGGCCGACGACGAGGAGGCTGCCGATCGTCGTCACCGATGCCCGCCGCCGTTCCAGCCAGGCATCGATCTGTCCGCTTTCTTGCGGGGCAATCTCCCTGGCCGCTCCCGCCCAAAGCGGCAGCAGGGTCGCCTGCATCGCCGCCTCGTCCGGGCCGAGCACCCAATCGCTGTCGGCGCCGATGCCGGTGCCGCCGGTTTCCGCCACCGCCGCCTCGAAACAGGCCAGCGCCTCGGGGCCGACCGCCGGCCCGAAGCCCTTGTCGGAGCGGTGATGCTGGTTGATTAGGCGGACCATCGCCGCGTCCGCCTGGTCCGCCATCGCCCACCGCATCCGGCCGTCGTAAGTGAGGGTCGCCAGCAGCGCGTGGCCGGGACGGGCGGCGGCGTGCACCAGGCGCCGGCACCAGTCGTCGGAGACCAGGTCGAGGAGGGCGGAGCAGGTGACGAGATCGGCGTCGGCGAGCAGTCGGGGAAGGTCGGCAACGGCGAGGTCGAGGGTGTGCAACTCGATGGCGACGGTGGTTGTCGGCAGCCCGCGCGGGGAGCGGCTGCGATCGAGGCGCTCGGCGGCGGCTTCGAGGACCCCGGGGTTGCGGTCGACCAGGTGCCAGCGTTGCGGCAAGGGCAGGCGTTCGGCCAGATAGCGGCAGTTGGAGCCGTGTCCGGCCCCGAGATCGACGATGGTCAGCGGCCGTCCGGTGCGCGACCACCTCGCCTGCGCCCAGTCACGCACCACCTGGGTGATGCGGGGTGAGCGGGAGCGGTGATCCACCGGTTCGCGCAGCGCCAGCCATTCCAGGGTAAAGTCGTTCATCCTCTGCTGATCCTGTCGAGTGCGGTTAGGAACTCCCGCCGCGCGGTTCGCCAGGAGCGCAACCGGCGCGACGCCCGCCGTGCCCGGGCGGCAGCGGCGGCGCGGGTCGGACGGTGGACCACCAGCGGCCGCAAAAGGGCGGTCAGCGCCGGTGTGGGCGCGGCTTCGGGAAGCCATGCGGCCGCGCCTGCGGGCAACGCCTCGACCACCGCCGCCGTCCGCCGCGCCACCACCGGCAGGCCATAGGCCAGCGCTTCGACGAAGGCGATGCCGAATCCTTCGTGCCGCGACGGTAGCACGAAGAGGTCGGCCGCGGCGTAGTGGCGGGTCATCCGGGCGGCGGCGACCGCTCCCGGCATCGCTACCCTCGCGGAGAGGCGGAGGGCGCGGGTCAGGAGACGCAGCCGCCTGGCGAAGGCCGGGTCCCGCGCCGGTCCCAGCAGGGTAAGCGTCCACGCCGCGCGGCGCAGCGGGACCAGCGCCCGCAACAGCTCGTCCTGTCCCTTGCGCGGCACCAGGCTGCCGACCGAAAGAAGCCGCGGCGGCCATTGCCGATGCGACCGGCGCGGTGGCAGGCGGTCCTCGATGGCACCCGGCCGGACGACAGCGACGCGGCCGGCGACGACGCCGAAATCACCCAGGCGACGCGCGGTGGCCGCGCTCGTCGTCAGGATGCCGGCACACAGGGCGAGCGCGGCCTTCTCGGCGGAGAAGAGGGCGGCGCGGCAGGGCTCGGTGATGCCGGTCTCGTCGCAGAGCGGGTGATGGACGAGGGCGACCAGCCTCAGCCGCCGGGCGTGGGCGCGCAAGACCGGAAGGAGCGGCGCCAGCGCCAGGCCGTCGATAATGACGAGGGCGGTATCCGGCAGGGCGGAGATTGCCGTCGCCGCGGCCGCCGTCGCCGCCGGCGAGGGGAAGGGATAGGTCCCGGGGAGGTTGACCACGCCGGCGAGGCGGCCGGCCGCCGCCAGTTCCGCCACCATCGCGCGATCGTAGACGTAGCCCCCGGTGGGGGTGGCGAGAGACCCCGGCACGACGAGATAGGCGGCGTCCGCCCCGGTCATGGATCCGGCATCACCGGCAGCGGTGCACTGTAGGCAGCTTCGGCGTCCGGCGTTTCGGTCAGGGTGACCTTCATCGCGGTCAACCCGCCGCCGGCGGCTCCGAGACGCCCGGCGGCGATCGCCGCCGCCATCCGCTCGAAGACGATGCGCGCCAGCACCTCGGTGGTCGTGTTGACGCCGGCGAGCGACGGGACCTCGTCCAGATTGCGATAGCGAAACTCGCCCAGCACCTGCTTCAGCGCCGCCCCGGCGCAACCGATATCGACGACGACACCGTCGGCGTCCAGACTGTCCCGCGCAAATTCCACCGCTACCACATAAGTGGCCCCGTGCAGGCGCTGTGCCGGGCCGAACACGGTGCCGCGAAGGCTGTGGGCCACCATCATGTGATCGCGCACGGTTACGGTAAACATGCGGTCGGCCTCGCTCTCAGTAGCGGATGCGATGGCATAGGGCGGGAACCGATCCGTCGGCAAGCCCCGCCATGAGGGCCGGCAGCCGGTCGAAGTCGCTTTCGCCCGAGATCAAGGCGTCGAGGCGGTCGTCCAGCAGAAGCGACAGCGCCTTCGACAGCCGCCGGGCGGAGGTCCAGCGTGGGCGTTGGCGGGGGGCAACCGCGCCGACCTGCGATGAGCGGATCGCCAATCGGCCGGCGTGAAAATTCTCGCCGAGCGGGAGCGGCACCAGGGCATCGCCGTACCAGCTCAGTTCGAGCACCGTCGCCTCGAACCCGGCGATAGCGAGGGCGTCGGCGAGGCCGGAAGGCTGGCCGCTGGCATGGACGACCACATCGAAAGCGGTGCCGGCCATGGGCTGCGGTGGGCGTTTCCGGTAGGTGCCGCCGAGGCGGGTGACGATGCCGGCGCGGGCGGGATCGGGATCGATGACGACGACCTCGGTGCCGGGAATGCCGGCGGCGAGCCAGCCGACGAGAAGGCCGACGACACCGGCGCCGACGACGGCGACGCGGTCGCCCGGCCCGATGCCCGCGTCCCAGACGCCGTTCAGCGCCGTTTCCATGTTGGCGGCGAGGACCGCCCGCGCCGGCGGCAGTCGCGGCGACAGCGGCATTACCCCGGCGGCAGGAACGATGAAGGAGTCCTGGTGGGGATGGAGGCAGAACACGGTGCGACCGGCGAGGCCGGGCGGCCCCTCTTCGACGATGCCGACCGCCGCATAGCCGTACTTGACCGGCGCCGGAAAGTCGCCCTCCTGAAACGGACACCGCATGGCCCGGTACTGGCTTGGTGGCACCTGGCCGCGGAAGACCAGGCATTCGGTGCCGCGGCTGATTCCGGTCCACAGCGTGCGGACGCACACGTCGCCGTCACCGGCCGGCCCGATCGGACCGGTCCGTATCTCGCCCCGTCCAGGCTCGCAGACCCAGAAGGCCCGCGCCATCCGCGCGCCGGTCATTCCCGTTCCCCGTCGTTCGTCCGCTTTCTTGCCGCTGAGCCATGGCCGCCGCCGGCATCGCGCCCCTGGTGGCACGCGGCATCATCGCCATGTATGACATCGACGGAAAGAGGCCGGGGACCGGAGTGAATGATGAGAGGAAGGATCGGGCGAAGAGGGGTTGCGGCGGCGGCAGCGCTGGCGCTCCTGGCGGCGGTGTGGTTTCCGGCCGGGGCCCGCGCGGCGCCGCAGACGTACGTGCTGGACCCGGAGCATCTGAGCGTCGTCTTCATGGTGATGCACATGGGGTTCGCCAAGACCGTCGGGATGTTCAAGAAGGCGGAGGGATCCTTCGTCTTCGACGAGGCCGAACCGGCGGTTACCGATATCGTCGCAACCATCGATGCGGCCAGCGTCTTCACCAATCACGAGAAGCGCGACGAGCACCTGCGCGGCACCGACTTTCTCGCGGTGCAGCAGTATCCGACCATCACCTTCAAGGGAGTCTCGGCGATCAAGACCGGTCCGCGCAGTGGGCGGGTGACCGGGGATCTGACCTTGCGTGGCGTGACCAAGCCGGTGGACCTGGAGGTGGTCTGGAACCGCAGCGGCACCTATCCCATGGGGGACGGGCACTACGCCATGGGTCTCTCGGCGCGTACGACGATCAAGCGCAGTGACTTCGGCATGACCTATGCGGTGGCGAACAATCTGGTGAGTGACGACGTCGACATCATCCTGGAGTTCGAGGCGATTCGCCAACCGCCTCCGTGAGCGGGCGAAGGGCGATTTCCGCCGTCGGCGGCGGCGATAGGCTGCGTCCGGTGGTGGGCGGGGCGGCGGCCTCGCCAACGGCGTAGGGAAAGACCAGGGTGACCCGCAGGCCCGGGTTCCCGTCGTCGAGGGATAGCCCGGCGCCGTGCAGGCGGGCAACCGCATCGACAAGGCTGAGCCCCAGGCCGGAGCCGGGGGTGGAGCGCGACTCCTCCAGGCGGACGAAGCGCTCCAGAACCCGCTGCCGATCAGCGGCGCCGATGCCCGGGCCGTTGTCGGCGATGGAAAGGGTGACCTGTTCCTGTCCGTGGGCGGTGACGGATACGTCGATCACGCCGCCGGCGGGGGTGTACTTGACCGCATTGTCGAGCAGATTGGCGATGGACTGGGCAAGGAGCTCGCCCTGGCCGCGGATCATGGCCGGATGGTCTGCCGCCACCCGCAGGATGATGCCGTTGTCCTCCGCCAGGGGCTCATAGAGCTCGGCGGCATCACGGGTCAACGCTGCCAGGTCGAGGGGTTTGAGCTCGGTCGCTGAGGCCCCCGACTCGGCCATGGCAATCTTGAGCAGGCTCTCGAACAGCAGCAGCGCCGAGTCCGCCTGCTCCAGCACGTCCCCCAGGGCGCGGCGGTCGCGCTCGGCGTCCGGCCGCTGCAACAGCGCCAGTTCGACGCGCGCCTTCAACCGGGTGAGCGGGCTGCGCAGATCGTGGGCCAGGCTATCGGTGGCGAGCCGCATCCCGCCCATCAGTCGCTCGATGCGATCGAGCATCCCGTTCAGGATCGCCGCCAGCCGGTCGAACTCATCGCCGCTGCGGTCGCGGGGGAGCCGCTGGGTGAGGTCGCCGGCCATAATCCGCCGGGCGGTAGCCGCCACCTGCTCCACCCGCCCGAGGACGCGTCGGCTGAGGAGGAGTCCGCCGATCATGCCGAGCGCCAGGGTGGCCGCCAGTGACCAGGCGAAGGCCTCCAGCACAATCAAACGGAATTTGCCACGCTCGTGCACATCGCGACCGACCAGCAGGTGGAATCCGCCGGGGAGGAGGAAGCTGCGCGCTTCGATCGGATGCGGGGTCATCCGCCCCTCGTCCATCTTCGAAAGGGTGAGCGACAGCCAGCCGTTGGTGGCTTTTTCGTCCGGCCACCGTTCCAGGTTACCGGCGAGCGGCAGAAGCGACGGCGTCGTCAACAGATAGACGTGGTCGCCGTTCCCCACCAGCGCCCGCTGCCGGACCAACTCGACGAGCCCCGGCAGGCCGCGCTGCTCGTATTGCTCGGCGAGGCCGCGGACCTCCGCCTCGATGGTGTCGTGCGCCTGGCGGTCGATAAGGGCGATCGTTCGCCAGTAGAGGAAGGCCAGCAGGACCAGGACCGACGCGGCGAATACCACCGCATAGAGGAAAGTCAGCCGGAATGCCGAGGTGCGGACGGCATTACGAAGGCGCACGAAGCGTGTATCCGGCATTGCGAACGGTGTGCAGGAGCGGCGGCGAGAAGCCCTTGTCGATCTTACCGCGGAGCCGGCTGATGTGGACGTCGATGACGTTGGTCTGCGGATCGAAGTGGTAGTCCCAAACCGCCTCCAGCAGCATCGTCCGCGTCACCACCTGACCGGCATGGCGGAGCAGATACTCGAGGATGCTGAACTCTCGCGGCTGCAGATCGATGCGACGTCCGGCGCGGACGACGGTGCGCGCCAGAAGATCGAGTTCGAGATCGGCCAGTTGCAGACGGGTCACCGTCTTGGTCGCCACGATCGCCCGCCGGTCGAGCGCTTCCAGCCGGGCAAGGAGTTCGGAGAAGGCGAATGGTTTGACCAGGTAGTCATCTCCCCCCGCCTTGAGGCCGCGGACCCGGTCGGTGACCTGGCCGAGGGCGCTCAAGATCAGCACCGGGGTCGATACCGCCTCCTCTCGCAAGACGCGGACCAGGGACAAACCGTCCATCCCGGGGAGCATCCGGTCGACGACCATCACGTCGTAAGTGCCGCTCAGTGCCATCGCTAAGCCGTCGGTGCCGGTGGCGGCGCGGTCGGCGAGGTGGCCGCTCTCGCTCAATCCCTTTGCCAGGTATTCGGCTGTTTCGTCGTCGTCTTCGATGATCAGAACGCGCATGGGCTTACGCTACCGGGAAGAGTCGACCATGACCATAAGGCGATGAAAAAAAAGGGCCCCGTTCCTTGGGAGTCGAAGGAACGGGGCCCGACGGCAAGGCGATCGTCTATCGCGATCCCTGCCGGCCACCGCCGCGCGCAGGGTTGGAGGCTAGGGGGACACACGCGCGGCGGTCGTATTGATCACGCTGATACAAGTTTCACAGGCACAAAACGCTGGCCCTCCTGGTTCTCGATCAGCAGCAGCACGGCATTGCGGTGCTCGGAACGGGCACGGTCGAGGATCTTCGACACCTCCTTCGGGGTGGTGACATCGGCATCGTTGACCTTGAGGATGAAATCGCCGGGGCGGATCCCCTTGTCGGCCGCGTCCGCGTCGTCGTCGACCGCGGTAACCACCACCCGCATGCCGTCGCCTTCATCTGGCGCCGGCATCAGACCGAGGCGGAGGCCGAGAGCGGCGAGTTCGACGGCGCCGTCATTCTTTGTCGACTTGCCCTTGGCCGGCTCGCTGTGGTTGGCCGCAACCGTCTTTCCGCTGTCCGGCATGGCCCCAACGGAAACCTTCAAGGGAAGTTCTCGGTCGCCGCGCCATACCGTGAGCACCGTCCGGGTTCCGGTTTTGGTGTCGGCCACCGCCCGACTGAGCTCGCGCGGGGTGGCGACCTTCTGGCCGTCGATGGCGAGGATGACGTCACCCTGGCGAACGCCCGATCGCGCCGCCGGACTGTCGGGCGCCACCGTGGCGACCAGGGCGCCGGCGGCGCCTTTCAGGCCCAAGCTGTCGGCAATGTCCGGCGATACCGGCTGGATGGCGACGCCGAGCCAGCCGCGGTCCACCTTCCCGTTCTCGCGCAGGTCGGCGACGATCTTCTTCGCCGTGTCGGAGGGAATGGCGAAGCCGATGCCGACGCTGCCGCCGTTGGGGTTGGGCGACAGGATCGCGGTGTTCACCCCGATGACCTGACCGTTGCTGTCCAACAGCGGGCCGCCGGAATTGCCGCTGTTGAGGGGGGCGTCGATCTGCAGGAAGTCGACGTAGGGGCTGGCATCGGTGTCGCGGCCGCGCGACGACACGATGCCGGCGGTAACGGTCCCGGAAAGGCCGTAGGGGTTGCCGACCGCCACCACCCAGTCGCCGACTCGCGCCGCGTCCGAGTTGCCCCACGCCAGGACCGGCAGCGGCCCGTCGGCATGGATGCGGAGCACCGCCAGGTCGGTCTGCGGATCGGTGCCGATCAGTTCGGCCTTGAACTCGCGGCCGTCGCGGAGCCGGACGTCGATGCGGTCGGCGTCGCCGACGACATGATTGTTGGTCACGATGACGCCATCGGAGGAGACGATGAACCCGGAGCCGAGGCCCATGCGGGGCCCTTGGCGTTCCGGTGCCATCCGCTGGCCGAAGAACCGTTCGAGCAAATCGCGCTGGGACCGGTCCATGGAGTCCTCGTCGCCGGTCGACCGCGAACTGACGGCCTCGGTCCGGGAAACGATCTGGACGACCGCCGGCGAGACCTGCTCGACGAGGTCGGCGAAGCTGTCGGGAACCGGGCGGGCCGCCGCCTCGTGAGGAGGCAGGAGGGGTGCCAGGGCAAGGCCCGCGGCCAAAACAAAGGGTAAGGTACGGGTCCTTAAGAAGGGTCGAACGGCTTCGCGCATGAATATAGCCTAGGATGTCAAAAAACAGTCTCGGGAGCGCCGGGTGTTTCGCGGATAACGGTCGCGAGGACTGACCGCGATACACTTACTGGAACGGCGTTAAGCCGTCCTGGCCTCAAGATTAACATTGATTCATCCGGGTCTTACCATCGCCGTCGGACCGGTCACGCCGGTTTCCTCATGTCCACGCCCGACGTCGGCGGCACAGGATCGGGACCCGATCCCGAAGCGGAATTCCATCGACGTTGCGCAACTCGGGATTTGTTGCAAAAAATAGCCTGCCCCAATTGGCCAACGAAGTAAGACGCAACGCGAGTTAAACTTAGGGGAATAAGAAAGGGGATTTCCGATGCCGAGCCTGGTGCCGGGCCATCCTGCTGCCCGGGCGCGAAGCAATTTATTGCTTCGAGGGACGCTACTCATCCTCAGTCGGCGTAGTGCAGCTTTGATCGGTGTATGGATTGCCGTGGCGGGGGGCTCGGAGGAGGCCCGGGCGTCCGGTTTCGCCCTTCGCGAGCAGAGCGCCTCGGCGCTGGGCAATGCCTTCGCCGGGAGTAGCGCCAGCGCCGCCGACCTTAGCTACATGTTTTTCAATCCGGCCGGCATCACCCGCCTGACCGGCAACCAGGTCGTGGCCGGCGTGTCCGGGATCGTCGCGCAGGCCAAGTTTCGCAACGGTGAGGCAAGCACCGTGTCGGGCGTGCCGATCACCGGGGGCGACGGCGGCAAGGATGTGGTGCCCTCCTCGGCGGTGCCGCTCGCCTATGCATTGTGGGACGTCCAAAGCACGTTCAATCTGGAGCAGAACATCAAGGCCGGCGTCGGCGTCAACGTGCCCTTTGCCCTCGAGTCCGACTACGGCAACGGCTGGATCGGTCGGTACCATGCGCTGAACTCGCGCGTGCGCACCTTGAACGTTAATCCGGTGGTCGCCTATGAGGTGATTGACGGTCTATCCATCGCAGCCGGGCTCCAGGTTCAATACGCATCGGCGCGCCTGACCAATGCCATCGACTTCGGGACGATCGCGCTTGGCAGCGGCGTACCTGCCTTGGCCCGCATCGCCCGGCCGGGGCAACAGGACGGCAGGGCCAGCGTCGACGGGGATGACGTCGCCTACGGCTACAACTTCGGGGTGCTCTACGAGCCCTGGTCCGGAACGCGCTTCGGTGCCGCTTTCCGCTCCGAGATCGACCACAATTTGCGGGGGAATGCCGACTTCAACCTCGGCAGTTCCGGTGTCGGCAGCCTGATCGCTGCGGGATCGGGGGCGTTCACCGATACCGACGCCCAGGCGAAGCTGGCGACGCCCTGGACCGCGACCTTCGGCTTCCATCAGGACATCACCGAGGCGTGGTCGGTGATGGGAACAGTGGAGCGAGCCGGCTGGAGCAGCTTCAAGGATATCCGCATCCGGTTCGATAACCCGTACCAGCCGGATAGCGTCACCGACGCCGACTGGAACGACACCTGGTTCGGCGCGCTCGGGGTAACCTACCAACCGACCGAGTCATGGACCCTGCAGACGGGCGTCGCCTACGACGAAAGCCCGATCCCGGGCAAGAAGCAGACCCCGCGGATCCCCGGCGGCGATCGGACTTGGCTCGCCATCGGGGCCAATTACCGGCCGCTGTCCAACGTCGCGATAAACCTCAGTTATGCCCACCTGTTCTTCGGCGACGCCGACGTCGATCTGACCGCAACCGGCAATAACACCGCCCGCGGCAACCTCTCGGGAAAGATCGAGGCCTCGGCCGACATCTTCGCCCTGCAGGCGCGTGTGAGCTTTTAGCCGCCCGTCCCTTTTTTCGGCGTGGCGGCCGCGGTGCGTTTGGGAGGAGGGATGGACGACAAACAAAAAACGCGGGGGTGCAATACCCCCGCGATGCAGAGTTAAGACGCTCATTTTTACCCAAGTCACTCCCTGGGATGTGCACAGCGACCCAAATAAAGGGTCCGGAGTGAATTGGGCATCAACGCTATGGCATTTCGAGCGAGCCTAGACGGGCCTCATGAGAAACCATGATTACCGACCGGGACACCTTGAAATCGCCGGTTGGACGCCTTCCTCCCCTGTTTGCCGCTGCGTTGAGCGATATCGCCTGTCACCGTGTCCGACAACAAACACACCGCCACCGCAACGAATATGTTATAACAACTTGGTAATGAATTCTCCGTGATGGATCCACTGTTTTTTTCCGAATACATCAAAATCTCCTCCGGCTGCACGCGTGTCCCGGGAGAACATTAAACGGGCGCATCCCGATATGGGTCTTTTACTACCCATACGGGGTTATGGAGCGTGCCCAAACATTCGGTGACGCGTGGACGGATTGGCATGCGCCGTGCTTGCTTGCCATTCCGCAGCCCAGCGAGGAACCCTGAGGGAGTCTGGGATTGGGGCGGAACTTGACGGATCCCGAGCGCGGAAGCGGGGGAGCCAAGGGGATGCAGGCCACGGCACCGGTGTGGCCAGTCCCCCCCGAACGGGGGGAGAGAGACGCTATCCGTCCGAGGGGCGGCGCGGGCGGAGCCCGTACCAGCGGATGAGGCTGACCGCCGAGGAGATAGAGGCGCTCCTGCTCAGCCTCCGTATTGCCGGCGTGGCCGTCGCCTGCAGCCTGCCGCTGGCCGTTGCCGCCGCTCTCCTCCTTGCGCGTTGCAAGTTTCCCGGCCGCATCCTTGTCGATGGGATGATCCATGTGCCGCTGGTGCTGCCGCCGGTCGTCCTCGGCTATCTTCTCCTGATCACCTTCGGCACCCGCGCCCCGGTGGGCGCCTGGTTGATGGAGACCTTCGGCATCCGTTTCGCATTCAGCTGGACCGGCGCCGCTCTGGCCTCCGCGGTGCTGACGTTTCCGTTTCAGGTGCGCGCCATCCGCGTATCCCTGGAGGCGATCGATCCCGGCCTGGAAGCGGCGGCGCGGTCGCTGGGGGCCGGCCGGATCGACGTCTTCCTCACCATTACCCTGCCGTTGATGCTGCCCGGCATCCTCGCCGGGGCGATCACCGCCTTTGCCGCCGCGCTGGGTGAATTCGGCGCGATCATCACCTTCGTCTCCAACATCCCGGGCGAGACCCGGACGCTGACGCTCGCCATCTATACCGCCATCCAGCAACCGGGAGGGGAAGCGGCGGCGGCACGGCTGGCCTCGTTCTCCATCGCCCTGGCGCTGGGCGGGCTGATCCTCTCGGAGATGGTGCGCCGCCGGATCCAGGATCACCTCGGCCGCTGATGCTGGAGGTGGAGATCCAGCACCGGTTTGCCGGATTTCGCCTCGACGTGGCGTTCGCCGGGCCGGCGGACGGTGTCACCGCGCTGTTCGGGCCGTCCGGCTGCGGCAAAACGACGGTCACCAATGCCATCGCCGGCCTGCTGCGGGTCGACGCCGGCCGCATCGTCTTCAATGGCGAGGCGCTCGTCGACCGGGCGCGGCGCATCGACCTGCCGGCGCGGCAGCGGCGGATCGGCTACGTGTTCCAGGAGCCGCGGCTGTTTCCTCACCTTTCCGTCGAAGGCAACCTGTTTTACGGCTGGCGGCGAGCCCCCGCGTCCGCCAGGCACATTGACCGGGAAAGCGTCATCGGCCTGCTCGGCCTGGGGCCGCTGTTGAAGCGCCGTCCGGCCGGGTTGTCGGGCGGCGAGAAGCAGCGGGTCGGCCTCGGCCGGGCGTTGCTGGCGCAGCCGCGGCTGTTGCTCATGGATGAGCCGCTCGCCGCGCTCGACCGGGATCGCAAGGCCGACATCATCCCTTACATCGCCCAGCTTCGTGCCGCCTTCGGCCTGCCCATCGTCTATGTCAGTCACGCCATCGAAGAGGTGGCGCGTCTTGCCGATCATGTCGTCCTGATGGAGAACGGCCGGGTGACCGGAGCCGGTCCGGTCGCGGATATCATGGCCGATCTCGATCTGTTCGACGGCATGGATGCCTTCGAAGCCGGCGCCGTGGTCGGCGTCGAGGTGGCGGACCACGACGAACGCTTCCAGCTCACCCGGCTCCGCTTCGGTCCCGGCCACGACCTGGTGGTCCCGGGCATCCTCGGCGAGGTGGGCGCTCGCCTGCGCGCACGCATCCGCGCCCGGGACATCATGCTCGCCCTCGATCGACCGGTGGACATCAGCGCCATCAACGTGATCCCTGCGGTGGTGACCGACGTTCGTCGCCAAGTGGGTCCCTATGCGGAGGTGCAGGTGCGGATCGGATCGACGGTCCTCGTCGCCCGCATCACCCGGCAGTCGGCGGATCGCCTCGATCTGGCTCCCGGCCGCCGGCTGTTCGCGGTGATCAAGTCGGTGGCGATCGACCGCGGCAGCCTTGGCCCGCATGGTCCCGGATTCGCGTCTCGCTCGTCGTTCCGCTGATCGGGCGAGGGTTCGGCTTGTATAAGAAAATAGTCCTATGATATAACATCACAGCTATTTTCACCCGCTGTCTCGGCAGGTCGATGCCTGATCATGCGCGAACCTTCGAACTGGGTCTGGTCATGGCCGGCGCCTGTTCGGCCGGTGCCTACACCGCGGGCGTCATCGATTTTCTGTTCGAGGCGCTGGCCGCCTGGGAGACCGCGAAGACGACCGGAGACCCGGCCGTGCCGGATCACGATGTGATGATCCGTGCCGTCTCCGGCACGTCGGCGGGCGGCATCGTCGCCGCCTTGATCGGCATGCTGCCGATGACCGGGCATTACCCGGTCTCGGACCTGGCCAACGCCGCCACCGGCGATGAGCCGGCGAACGCCCGGCGCAATCTCCTCTACAAGAGCTGGGTCCGTGATATCGATATTCGCGGGCTGCTGGCGCCGGGCGACATCGACAAGGAGACCGGCCATGTTCCGTCGCTGCTTAACGGCGAGGCCGTGGTCGCCGTGGCCGATGCGGCGATCGCCAGCGTCCGCGCTGCCCTGCGGCAGCCGTTGCCGCCGCCGCCCCGCTTCCTCGCCAATCCGCTGCAGCTCTTCATCTGCTTCACCAACATGCAGGGCGTCCCCTACGTCATCCGCATGGAATCGGCGTGCGGGATCCGCGGCCACTGGGTGACCAGCCATGCCGGCTGCGCCCAGTTCGCGGTATTCGGCGCCGGCGACCGCACGCCGGAGGGAAGGCCGCCCGGTGCGATCGTGGTCAACAGTCCGGATACCGTCGGTTTCCCCGCCCTCGACGGATGGACCTGGCTGCGGGACGCGGCGCTGGCCAGTTCGGCTTTCCCTGGCGGCCTTCCCGCCCGCCCCTTCCGCCATAAGCGGGCGTATCGGGAGGGCCGAAGCTGGTTCGGGCCGGGCAGCCTGCCCATTCCGGACGATGCCGTGGACATCTCGCCGTTACTCTTCCGTGCCGGCGCCGACAGCCCGGAATTCTGGTGCGTCGACGGCGGGCTCATCAACAACGAGCCGCTGGAGTATGCCCGCGCCGCCATCAACCTGGCGCGGGGGCCGAAGCCGGCCGCCGATCCGAAGGGGGCCGACCGGTCGATCCTGCTTATCGACCCGTTCCCCGGCGACGAGGCCTCGTTCGCGTTCGAACGCAGCGACGCGCCGGACATGCTTTCGTCGGTGGTCTCGCTGTTATCCATCTTGCGCGCCCATGCCCAGTTCAAGCCGGACGAGGTGCTGAAGGCCCTCGACGACGATGTCCGCACCCGCTGCCTGATCGCGCCCTCGCGCGAGGAGGGCACCGGCGGCGAGGCCAACCTGGCGTCGAGTGGACTGGCCGGGTTCGCCGGCTTCCTCAACGAGCAGTTCCGCATGCACGACTTTCAACTCGGCCGGCAGAACTGTCAGAGCTTCTTGCGCGATCACTTCTACCTGCACCTGGACAATCCCATCGTTCGCCCCTGGGTGGCGCGGGTGCAGGCGGAGCACCCGGAGGTCCTGGCGTCCTATCAGCCCCTCATTCCCACCACATACGGCACCTGCGAGCTGGGAGAGGAGTTCGTCCAGGTGGTGCCGCTGATCGGTGCGGCGCGCACGCCGGTCGTCGCCCGCGACTGGCCCAAGCTCACCCGGAACGCGGCGATCCGACCGCTGGTGCCGCTTGTTTCCGCCCGGTCGCGGGCGATCGTCCCCGGCGCCGTGCGCAGCCTTCTGTCGCGCCTCGGCATCACCGACCGGCGCCTGATCGGACGGGTCATCCGGGCGGTGGCGTCGGACGTGATCACCGACAAGGTGGCACAGACGCTGCTCGCCGCCATCGAACAGGACCTGGTGTCACGGCGGTTGCTCTGAGTTCCTCGCCGGACCTTTTCTAGCCGGCAGATCGCTTGCACCCGAACCGGGAAAGGGGCGAAACTTCGCCAACAGGAGGCGCCTCGGCGGGCGCGGAGCCGCTATGATCGCCGCCAAGGCGGAACGCGCTGCGACAGCATGACCGGTGCGGAGGAGGAGGGGTGACGAGCGACCCGGAACGTCAGCGGCTGGCTGAGGAAAGCGAAAAGGGCACACCCTGGTCCCGGTGGGGACCTTATCTCAGCGAGCGGCAGTGGGGGACGGTCCGCGAAGATTACAGCGAGACCGGGGACGCCTGGGAGTATCTCACCCACGATCAGGCCCGCTCGCGCGCCTATCGTTGGGGCGAGGACGGACTCGCCGGACTGTGCGACGATGCGCAATATCTGTGCTTCGCCCTGGCGCTTTGGAACGGCCGGGATTCGATCCTCAAAGAACGCCTGTTCGGGCTCAGCAACTCCGAAGGCAACCACGGGGAGGATGTCAAAGAGTACTACTTCTATCTCGATAGTACGCCTACTCATTCTTACATGAAATACCTTTATAAATATCCACAGAATGAATTTCCATACGAGGATCTTCTTACCACCAATAGGCGACGGAGTGCGGCGGAACCCGAGTATGAGCTGCTGGACACCGGCATTTTCGATCGTGACCGCTACTTCGATGTATTTGTCGAGTACGCCAAGGCGGTGCCCGACAATATCCTGATCAAGATCACTGTTCTCAATCGCGGCGAGGAGGCGGCGGGTCTTCACCTCCTGCCGACGCTTTGGTTTCGCAACACCTGGTCGTGGGAGCCTGGCGCCGCCAAACCCTGCCTCCAACAGGGAAGCAACCGACCCGGCTGCCGCGCCATATCGGCAACCCATGCCGTCCTCGGCGAGCGGTTCCTTTTCTGCGAAGGGGCGCCCGAGGTCCTGTTTACCGAGAACGAGACCAATCGCGCCCGCCTCTTCGGCGAGGCCAACCCCGGTCCCTTCGTCAAGGACGCCTTCAACGAATACCTGATCCACGGCAGCCGCGAGGCGGTCAACCCGGCGCGCATGGGCACCAAGGCGGCCGCCCATTATTACCTCCAGGTTCCGCCCAAGGGGACGCAGGTGATCCGGCTTCGCCTGACCGATTCCGGCCTCACCGGCCGCTTCGGCCTGTTCGGGGGCGCATTCGAGAAAACCCTCAGCCAGCGGCGGGCGGAGGCCGACCTGTTCTACCAGACGCTCATGCCCGAACACACCGACGCGGATTCCAAACGGGTGCTGCGCCAGGCGCTGGCCGGACTGCTGTGGACGAAGCAATATTTCCTCTATGACGTAAATACTTGGCTGAAAGAGCATACCGGGCCGAAGGGGCGCGCCGACGGCCCGGAGCGAACGCTGCGGCGCAAGATGCGCAACCGCGACTGGTTCCACATGCTCAACGCCGATGTGATCTCGGTGCCGGACAAGTGGGAGTACCCCTGGTATTCCGCCTGGGACCTGGCTTTTCACGCCATCCCCCTCTCCCTCGCCGATTCCGAATACGCCAAGAGCCAACTGGAGCTGATCCTCCGCGAAGACTATCTGCATCCCAACGGCCGGCTGCCCGCCTGCGAGTGGAACTTCGGTGACACGCATCCGCCCGTCCACGCCTGGGCGGTGTATGCGGTCTACCTCATCGATGCCCGACAGCGGGGCGGCCACGGCGACATCGAATTCCTGAAGCTCTCCTTCCAGAAGTTGCTCACCAACTTCACCTGGTGGATGAACCGCACTGACCGGAAGGGAGACACCGTCCTCGAGGGCGGCTTTCTCGGCCTCGACACCATGGGCCTGCTGGATCGCCCGGTGTCGGTTACGGGCGGCCGGGTCGAAAAATCGGACGCGGCCGCCTGGTCGGCCTTCTATGCACTGCAGATGCTGCGGATCGCCATCGAGATGACCCGGCAGGAGCCGGCGTACGAGGACATGGCGCTGAAGTTCATGGAAAACTTCCTATGGATCGCCTCGCCGACGGGGTACCCCGAAGACGGCGGTGATCTATGGGATGAAGCGGAAGGATTCTTCTACGACCGACTGCGCTTTCCCGACGGCCAGGTGATGCGCCTGAAGGTGCGGTCGGCGGCCGGGCTGTTGCCCCTCGCCGCGGCGGCGGTGATTCCGGCGGAGGTGGTCGACCGTTTTCCGTCCCTCGTCGCCAAGGCGCGCAACTTCTTCGAGCGGCGGCCGGATGCCTCTTGGCTTTCCTCGGTGGCACAGTCGGGAGTGAACGGCCGCCGCCTCCTCAACGTCCTCGGCGAACGGAAGCTGCGACGCATTCTTACCCGCATGCTGGACGAGAACGAGTTCCTCTCCGACTACGGCATCCGGTCGCTGTCGAAAGTGCACGAAGGCAAACCTTTCACCTTCGCCATCGGCGCCGACACCTACACCATCGCCTACGAGGCGGGGGAATCCACCACCCGGCGGTTCGGCGGCAACAGCAACTGGCACGGCCCCATCTGGATGCCCATCAACGTGCTGCTCATTCGCGGGCTCTTGACCCATTACCTCTACTACGGCGACGCGTTCAAAGTGGAGTGTCCCACCGGCTCCGGTCAGCTAAAGACCCTGTACGACGTGGCGATCGATCTCAGCCGCCGTCTCACCGCAGTTTTTCTTCGCGATTCCGACGGCCGTCGCCCGGTGAACGGCGGGTCGGAGCCGTTCCGACGCGACCCCGACTGGAGCGATCATCTGCTGTTCTATCAATACTTCGACGGCGACACGGGCCAGGGCCTGGGTGCCAGCCATCAGACCGGCTGGACCGCCCTGGTAGCGTCGCTCATGTCCTTCATGGCCAAAGTGAGCGCGGCGGAATTCCTTCGCACCGGCGACAAAGCCTCGGAGGACCCGGTGATCCTCGATCCCAGGAAAAGGCGTTGACGGCCGCACGCCGGGGTCGGGGGAATGGTCTCAGGTAACCGCCAGCGCCGCGACCCCCAGCAGGCTGGCGATGAGGGCGAGGGCGGCAATGCCGGATCCGACCCCCACCAGTAGCGCCACCCCGTCGCCTTCGATCAGGCCGATGGCGATGATGGCGACGGCGATGCCCGGCAGGACATTGCCGATGACCGGGATCGGCATGGTGATGATGATGGCGAGGACGACGATGGCCAAACCGGCCAGCCGCTCGAACACGCCTGTGGTGAGCCAGCTCAGCCGTGGCCGACACAGCCGCTCGATGCGGCGCAGCGCCGGGAGCACCTTACCCAGACCGGTGCGGAAAGCGCTGCGGGCGATGCTGCGCCGGCGGATGAAGCCGGGGACCCACGGCTGCCGCAGACCGATGAGGAGCTGGAGCGCGAGGAGCGTCAGAATCGCCCCGAAAACCGTGCTTCCGCCCGGCGGCTGCGGCAGCACGTTGATGACGGCGAGGATAAGAAGCACGAACCCGAAGGTGCGATCACCCAGTCCCTGCAGAACCTCCGACAACGCCAGCCTTTCGTCGGGGGCGTCGGCGATGGCGACGAGGATGTCCGACGCGCGGAGGCGATCCGCCGTTGCGGGGGCGGTGGCGAGCAGCGGTTGGAGCGGCCGCCCCAAGTCTCCTGCCAGTTCGTTCACCTCGATCCGATCCTCACGAGCACGGTCCCGATGACCGGCCTCCCGAGACGGGGGAAGGCGATCGCCGAGCCGGGGAGCTAAGCAACCAACTTCCATGATGTGGCCGGAAGATCCGATGCCGCAAGCGAAAATCGCCTTTTCGTGAGCACCGGCGCCGGCAGGCCACCGATCGAGGATGGTCGTGTCGGTTAAAAATACCGCCACTGAATGTAGGCGTGGGCCACGGCGACATGGAGCAGCATCAGCGGGAAAGCCACCTTCGAGTAAGTGAGAAAGCGGAAGGGTATGCCGTTGCGTTCGGCAATGCCGGCGACGGTGAGGTTGGCGGAGGCGCCGATCAGGGTACCGTTGCCGCCGAGACAGGCTCCGAGGGAAAGAGCCCACCACAAGGGATCGATCACCTCCGGGCCGCCGAACGACGGGCCCATGGCCTTGATCAGCGGAATCATCGTCGCCACGAACGGGATGTTGTCGACGATCGCCGACAGCACGGCCGACGCCCAGAGGACGCTAAAGCCGGTCAGCTCCAGGTTACCGCCGGTGACCTCGACCAGCTTGTGGGCGAGGAGGCGAAGCACTCCGGCATGCTCGACGCCGGCGACCACCATGAACAGGCCGATGAAGAAGAAGATGGTGATCCACTCGACCTCGTTGAAAACCTTGGTGACGTTTTCCGACTGATCCTCGGCCGACTTGCCGACGTTGTCGAGCAGGAGCAGGACGGCGGCACCGGCCATCCCGATGGTGCCGGCCTCGAGGCCGATGAAGCGCGAGGTGACGAAGGCGGCAATGACCGCGGCCACCACCAGGAGCGCCTTCTTCAGGAGACCGGGATCGGTGATCGCCTTGCGTTCGTCGAAGCCCATCACATGGCGGCGGGCCTCGGCGGTGGCATGCATCTTCCGGCCCCAGAGCAGCTGCATCGAGACCAGATGCAAGACCAGGATGACGACGATCACCGGCGTCAGGTTGATGACGAACTGGTTGAACGAGAGGTCGACGAGGGTGCCGATGAGAATGTTGGGCGGATCGCCGATCAGGGTTGCCGTCCCGCCGATGTTGGAGGCGAGGATCTGGGAGAAGAGGAACGGGTACGGGTTCACCCGCAACGCCTCGGTGATCGCCAGGGTGACCGGCACCACCAGAAGGACGGTGGTCACGTTGTCGAGAAAGGCGGAGACCACCGCCGTCACCGCGGCCAGCATGGCGAGGATGCCGGCCGGACTCGCCCGGACCATCTTCGCCGAGCGAATGGCCAGGTACTCGAAGATGCCGGACTTTCGGGTGATGGAGACGATGATCATCATCCCGACGAGGAGACCGATGGTGTTAAAATCGATCCCGGCGATGGCCTCTTTCTGATCGAGGAGGCCGGTGATGATCATCAGCATCGCGCCCAGCAGGGCGATGATCGCCCGGTTGAGCTTCTCGCTGATGATCACCGCATAGGTGAGAATGAGAATGGTGGTGGCCAGCCACAGAGGGTCGAGACCGAAGATCACACCCGTAGCCGCTGCGTGCCCTTCCACGACGAAACCTCCCCCTTTTTTGGGATTAGGATTGCCCGGACACGTGGGACAGCAGGTCCCAGGCGGAGATGACGCCGACAAGCTTGCCCGTGCCCCTGTCCACAACCGGCAAGATCGTTCGCGCCCGGTGCAACACATGGGTCGTGTGCGGGAGTGTCCGGGTTGACCACCGGTCCCGCCGTATCGAGGAAATCCTTGACCGGATCGCCGGCGATGGCCCGGAACCGCTGCGTTAATGTCTCGGCGGACTCCCCCGCCGCCATCGCCTCGACGATGCGGGAGACATTATCGTACGCCCCCTCTATCTTGGTTATGCCCGGCAGCAGCCGCGCCAGCAGCACACTGCGCAGGAACATTCCGAGATAAACGCCATCGGCCGATACCACCGGCAGACCCAATTGGCGATGCTTCAAGAGCAGACCGAGGGCGGACGAAACCGTATCGTTCGGCGCGACCGTCACCGGCTGCGGGGTCATAAACGACCCGCAGGTTGGTTCAGCGGCCATGATCCGTGACTTCGACGGTTCTTGCGATCATTGGCGCTGTTCCTTGTCCCCTCGCTCCCTACCGGACCCTTAGAGGCAGACGTTTCGTGAGGCAAGGCGTGACAGACGGCGAGGAAGAGCGAGGGCCCCGCGCCAAGGGGCCTCGAATGCCGCCTCAGCGGCTCATTCGCAGGCCGTTGATGGCGTCCCAGGTCGAAATCATGCCGAGAAGCCGGCCGGTCGCCGGGGCGACGACGGGGACGAAATTGCGGGTGCGGAAAACGATCCGCAACGCGGCGATGATCGGTTCATCGGGACCGACAACCGGCACCGTGGTGTCCGAACACGGACCGACCAGGTAGTCGGAGACCGCCGCCAGACGCTTGTGCATCTCCGCAAGGACCTGGTCCTGCTCACCTCCATCCGGCCACGGACCCTGGCCTTGGCCCTGCTCCGGGCCGACGATCGCCGGCAGGAGCAGGCCGAAGAGACGGCTCTTGGCGAACACACCCAGATAGCGGTCGTCATCCTCCACCACCGGCAACGCCAGCGTTCGATGCAAGAGCAGCATCTCCACCGCCACCCCGATCGTATCGTCCCGCTTCAGCTTCGGCGGCCGGGGGGTCATGATGCTTCGGCATCTCATCGGTCATCTCCGCCGCGGCGATTCGCCTCGAAGACCCGCCATGCGACATCTTTTTCGTCCACACCGGCAGGGCGGGCGAAGGCTGCAAGACGTTTCGTTGTGCGTCGGCCGCGAGGTCGCGGCTGAGCACAAATGGGCTATTGAGCGCGCGGACCGTCCGATCCGGACAGGATCAGGCCGTGACAGGCGCGCTCCACAAGCCTAGGACCACCGACCCTCGGCCGACAAGGGCGAACCGCAAGAAGGGCTCGGGGCGCTCCCGCCGTGCCCGCGCCGCGGGCGGATGGCGGCCATCAGACGATGGTAAAGGCGGCGAATAAGATCAGAGCGACGGCTCTCAGGGTGCCTCTCAGCCAGGGGGAAATTTGAGCCCGGCCGGCGCTCCGCCAGACGCCCGCGAGGACGACGACGTTGTAGGGAAGGGCCAGATTGTGCAGGACCATGGAAATCGCCGCGGCCAGGTCGTTGCCCTTGAAGGTGACGAGGACGGCAAAGCCGGCGACGGTCGTGGCCAGATTAAGGAGCAATCCCCAAAAGACGTTGTAGGTCCAGAACGCATCGGCGAGGGGTAGGCGACCCGCCCACAGATTCCGCAACCGGCGCGCCAGAGTCCGCATGCATCCCTTCTTTTCGCCGAATGGCCCATCGCCATTCTGGCACCGATGGGTTACACGCGACCAGCGCCCCGTTTCGCCGGCGGTGGACGGACGAGCATGGCTAAAGGATGCCGGGCTTGCCTTCCCGCCAGCGGGCGTATTCGGTCGACAGCAGGGCCACGTGCTCGCGCTCTTCCGCCGCCAGTTCGCGATAAAGCTGACGCTCGGGCGACCCTTCCGGGGCGGCATCGCTGCGTTCGGAAAAGAATCGCACCGCCCGCTCCTCGAACTGGATGGCGATGCGGAAGAGATCGCCCGGGTCGTCCGGATGGGTGTCGAGGCCGGCGAAGACCACCGCCCGCTCCAGCGAAAACGCCGCCGAAGGCTCCTGCACCTCCGCGTGATAACGGCGGGCGAGGGTGGCCATGTGTTCCTCTTCCATTTCGGCGAAATGGCTGAACAGGTCCCGCATCGACGTCTCGCCGGCCTCGACGGCGGCGCGACGGTAGAAGGCCTGGCCGCCCAGCTCGATCTCGAACGCACGGCGGATGGCGGCGAGGGCTTCGTCGTCGTCGATATCGCGGGCCGACAATACCTCAAGTTTGCCGCTGCAATAGGGGCAAAGCCCGTAGGGGAAGGCGAAGCCTTCGCTCACCTTGCTGCAGTCACGGCATCGCCACTGCAAGGTGGTGTTGGCGCAGCAGATGTAGGCTTCATCGCCTTCGAGCGGCTGGTGGCATTTCGGACAAAGCATGGGAGGATCCTCGGTTTCAGGCCGCAGCCGAGTCGAGCGGGACCGGCGGCACGAAGGTGTCCAGGTCGGCGACGGTAATCGGCCACCGCTGCTTGTCCTCCTGGAGGTAGCGGCCGATCGCCTTGGCGGCGCGCCGCCCGGCGCCCATGGCGAGGATCACCGTGGCACCGCCGGTGACGATATCGCCGCCGGCAAACACCCCCGGCAGGTTGGTCGCCTGGGTGGTCTCGTCGGCGATGATGTAGCCCCACTTGTTGAGGCCCAGTCCCGGCGTCGCCTTGGCGACGATGGGATTGGCGGTGGTGCCGAGGGCGTAGATGACGGTGTCGCACTCCAGCTCGACGAACTCGTCCAGCGGCACCGGCTTGCGCCGGCCCTTCTCGTCGGGATCGCCCAGCGTCATCTTCTGCACCCGCATGCCGGCGACGTTGCCGTCGGCGTCGACGTGGATCTCCACCGGCGTGTGAAGGAAGAAGAAATCGATGCCTTCCTCCCTGGCGTGCCGCAGCTCCTCGATCCGTGCCGGTGCCTCGGCCTCCGAGCGCCGGTAGACGCAGCGGACCGTCTTCGCGCCGGCGCGCCGGGCGACGCGCAGGCAATCCATGGCGGTGTTGCCGGCGCCGATGACGACGACGCTGTCGCCCATCCCGACCGGCGTGTCGAGGTAGGGAAACTTCTCGCCGCCCATCAGGTTGACCCGGGTCAGGAACTCGTTGGCGGAGAACACCTGGCCGGCGAACTCGCCGGGGATGCCGAGGAACGACGGTGCGCCGGCGCCGGCGCCGACGAACACCGCGTCGTAGCCCATGGCCTCGGTGAGCTGGGCAACGGTGAAGGTCTTACCGACCACCTTGTTGGTCTCGAAACGGACGCCCATGTCCTTCAGCCGCTGCACCTCGCGTTCGATGATATCGCGGGGCAGCCGGAACGACGGGATGCCGTAGCGCAGCACGCCGCCGACGACATGCAACGCCTCGTAGACGGTCACCTCGCAGCCGTAGCGGACCAGGTCGGCGGCGCAGGCGAGGCCGGCCGGGCCCGAGCCGATGATGGCGACGCGCCCCAGCGATGCGGCGAACCGCGGCGGCTCCGCCTTCGGCGGCCGGGCGTTGTCGCCGACGAAACGTTCCAGCCGGCCGATGGCGACCGAGTCCATCTTCTTGTTGATGACGCACTGGCTTTCGCACTGGGTCTCCTGCGGGCATACGCGGCCGCAGATGGACGGAAACAGGTTGGCCTCGTAGATCACCCCCAGTGCCCCGTCGAGATCGCGGACGAGGAGGTGGCGGATGAAGCGGGGGATGTCGATGCCCACCGGGCAGCCGGAGATGCAGGTGGGCTTGGCGCACTGGATGCACCGCTCCGCCTCCTCGAAGGCGTCGGCCAGCGCATATCCCAGGTTCACCTCTTTGAAGTTGCCGGCCCGCTCCACCGGATCCCGCTCGGGCATGCGAACCTGGTGCGGGGCGAGCTCCTTCAGCTTCTTGTAGCTGCGCTTGCCCTCATCGAAGAGCTGCTTTTCCAGGTTGCAGATGTGGGCGTAGGCGGTGTTCGCCTTGGCTTCCTGCGCCTTGAACCGCTTCTGGCGGGCGATCAGCTCGACGAAGTCCACCTGGTGGCCGTCGAAATCGGGGCCGTCGACGCAGGCGAACTTGACCTCGCCGCCGACGGTGACCCGACAGGACCCGCACATGCCGGTGCCGTCGACCATGATCGCGTTGAGCGAAACCATCGTCTTGACGCCGAAGGGGCGGGTGGTCTCGACGCAGGCGTTCATCATCGGCAAGGGTCCGATGGCGACGACGAGATCGGGGTGCTCGGTCTCCAGGACCTCCTGCAGCGCGGCGGTGACGAACCCGGCCTTGCCGTAGCTGCCGTCGTCGGTGCAGACGATCAACTCGTCGCAGTAGCGGGAGAACCGGTCCTCCCAGAACACCAGATCGCGGTTGCGGAAGCCGATGATGCCGGTGGTCCGGTTGCCGGCCGCCTTGAACGCGCGCAGCTGCGGATAGATTGGCGCGACCCCGAGGCCGCCGCCGACGAGGACGACATGGCCGACCTTGCCCACGTGCTGGGGCAGGCCGAGGGGGCCGACAAAGTCGGCGAAGGCGTCGCCTTCCCGATAGCGGTCGCGCATCTCCACCGTCGTCTTGCCGAGCGCCTGGACCACCAGGGTGACGGTGCCCGCGTCCGGGTCGTAGTCGGCGACGGTCAGGGGAATACGCTCCGATCCCTCGTGCAGCCGGAGCATGACGAAATGGCCGGGTTCGGCCGATTTTGCCACATCGGGCGCCAGGACATCCCAAAGGAAGGTGGTATCGGAGAACGCCTCACGGCGGGTAATCTCATACATGGTGGACCTGTCTTCTGATGAAGGCGCAGCACGCCCAGGCCGATGCAGCCATTGGAGCGCGCCGGCGCCGGCAGTCAAGCGGGACCGGCGAAAGATTGTGGCTTAGGTCCCGTTGCCCTTGTCGGGCTTTTGCCCGGTTCCGGTCACCGCCTCGAGCGGGACGAAGATGCGCCCGGCCGGTCCCGCCGGCGGTGCCTTGGCATCGCGCAGGACCTTGAAGACGCGCTCGGTGAGCGGATCGGAGCGGACGAAATCGCCGTAGGCGCGGGCGAGGCAGTCGCGGACGGGGTCGGTGTCGGCGCCGTTGCCCGCATCCGATGCCTCGGTGATGCGCAGATAGTCGTGGAAGCGCTGCAGGATGTGGAGCCGGGAGCGGCGGACGACGGTCTCGTCGTAGGCGATGTCGAAGTGATCGAGGAACGCCTCGGCGGTGTCCAGGTCCTTCAGCTCTTCGGGCAGGCTGATCACGCGGCGCGCTCCTCGTTGTCCCGGGTTCGTTCGTAGAAGTGCCGCAGAAGCGCCGGCGACGGTGCCGTCTTGTTGCGCTGGGCGAAGCGGCGGATGTGGCGGAGGATCGCCTCGGCGCGGGCGCGGTCGACCGGCAGGCCGAGCTCGGCATAGACATGGGCGACGGCGGCGGCACCGGAGTGCTTGCCCAGCACCACCCGGTGGTCGCGGCCGAAGTCCGCCGGATCGATCGCCTGATAATTGCGCCGATCGCGCAGCAGGCCGTGGACATGGATGCCGGCTTCGTGGGTGAACACCGCGTCGCCGACGATGCTCTTCCCGGCCGGCACCGGCCTGCGCGACGCGGTGGCGACCAGCGCCGAAATGGCCGGCAGCCGCCGGCGGTCGATCCCGGTCTCGCACCGGTAAAGGTAGGCGAGGGCGGCGACGATCTCCTCCAGGGGCGCGTTGCCGGCCCGCTCGCCCAGGCCGTTGACCGTCGTGCTGACATGGCCGGCGCCGCCGCGGACGGCGGCGAGCGAGACGGCGGTGGCGAGGCCGAGGTCGTCGTGGGCGTGGATCTCCAGCTCGATGTGGGTTGCCGCCCGCAACGTCCGGAAACGATCGTAGGCCTCGAACGGATCGAGGATGCCGAGCGTATCGGCGAAGCGGAACCGTCGCCCACCGGTGGCGGCGACCACGGCGACCACGTCGGCGACGAATGCCGGGTCGGCGCGCGACGCGTCCTCGCCGCCCACCGCCACCTCGAGCCCGCGCGCCCGGGCGTAGGGGATGAGGTCGGCCAGGCGGGCCAGCACCCAGGCCGGATCGCGGCCGAGCTTGCGGCGGATCTGCTGCTCGGAGACCGGGATCGACAGGTTGATGGCGGCGAGGCCGCAGGCGAGCGCGGCGTCGATGTCGGCTTGGCTCGCCCGGCACCAGCCGATCGCCCGCACCGGCAAGCCGAGGGCGAGGATGCGGCGAATGCCGGCCCGCTCGTCCTCGCCCATGGCCGGGATGCCGATCTCCATCTCGCCTACGCCGGCATCGGCCAGCGCCGCGAAGATCGCCGCCTTCTCCTGGTGGGTGAAGGCGACGCCGGCGGTCTGCTCGCCGTCGCGCAGGGTCGTGTCGTTGACGGTGATGGAGGCCGGCGGGGGCGGAGGTTCGATCGGCAGCATCGCGGGCTCCCGGATCAAGGGGCGAACGACTTACCGCAGGCGCAGCGGTCGCCGATGTTGGGATTGTCGAAGACGAATCCCGACTGGTCCACGTCCTCGACGTAATCGATGGCAAGGCCGTCGACCACGGGCAGGCTGCAGGGGTCGACGAACACCCGCACCCCATCGAATTCGAACACCTGGTCGACGTCGGCAGCGGCCTTGTCGATGCCCAGCATGTACTTGAGGCCCGAGCAGCCGCCTTCCTGTACCGAAATACGCAAGCCGGATCCGCTGCTGTCCGACCGCTCGATCAAGCGCCGGATGACCGCCTTTGCATTGTCGGTGAGTTCGAGCATGAGGTCCGTCCTTTGTCCGTGAGGGCCCGGATAGGCCCGGTCCCATACGGCTGAGCAAGCATCGTGCCACTCGTTAAGCGATTGTAATCGCGGCAAAAATCAGGCTGTCGGATGTCCGACAGGGGTGCCGCCGATGTCGGCTTTACAACAGCGAGCGCCGGGCCCGAGCGAGCGGCTCGCCGGCCTCGTCGCCGAAGCAGACGGCCTTGTCGGTGCAGATCTCGCAGTTGGGCGCCTTGCAGACGAGGACGCCGTCCAGCTGGCAGAGCCGGCGATAGAAGTATTTTTTCCACTTCATGTCGTGGACGTTGCCGGCGGCGAGCGGGGCGAAATGGCGGTGGAGCAGGCGGCCAAGCTCGCCGCGATCGTTGAGGCCGAGGTCCTGCCAGAGATGATTGGCGCCCAGCGAACGGCGGGCGATGATGGCGGCCAACCATTCCTCCTCGACCGACCCCTTGCTGCGATGGTCGATGAGGAGCTGGCGCAGGTCCGGCTCCTCGATGGCGTCTTCGACTGGCGCGGCCTCGGCGGGCGACCCCGCATCGACGAGGCCGATGGCGTGGGGGAAATAGGCGGCGAACAGGGCGACGAGGGCGTCGCGGCCGAGCCCGGTGGCAACGCTGAGGGAAGCCACCTCGTCGGCCTCCATCGCGGCGATGGCGATGGCGCAGGCAACGACATGGCGATCGAAGGCGTCGCGATCAAAGGCGTCCCTCGCGCCGCCGTCCACGAGCCAACGGTAGAGGTCATCGGCGTCGGGACCGGCCGATCGCGACGACGACCGGTCGGCTTCCGCGGCGACGTCGGCGGGATTATGCGGGGACGTGGACCTGCGCCCCTTTCGCGGTGCAGACCCGCATGCAGGCCTTGCAGCCGATGCACGCCCCGGCGTTGGCGACGTACATCACCGTCTTTTCGCTCTCTTCCTCGTCCGGATCGACGATCTCGCCGTCCTCGTTGACCGCCCGCGGCTCGAGGACTCCCTGGCCGCAGACCTTGAAGCAGCGGCCGCAGCCGATGCAGCTGACGATATCGATTCCGTCGAGATAGAGCGGTTCCCACGGGGTTCCGTCCCGAGTCACACTGGCTTGGTGGGACATCTCTGTCTCCTCTTGTCCTCGTGTTTGTGGCGGCGGCCGAGCGTCAAAGCCGGGCCACCTCTGGGAAGCGTTCGATCATGGAAAGGGCGTCGGCGATCATCGTCTCGGCTTCGGCCACCAGATCGGCCAGGGAATCGAAGCCGAAGCGATGGATATCGCGGACATTGCGGCTGAGGATGACGAGGCGGCCGGCGATCAGCACCACCCGGCCGTAGCCTTCGTGGGAGAGCTGCATCATCGGCTGCGGCATCACCCCGGCGCGCTGCTCGACGGAAAGACCGATGGCGTTGTAGAACTGCTCGACCCGCCAGACGACCCGCCGGTCCGGATCGGCGATGATCGGAATCCGGCGGCGCTGCTCACGGCTGAGCACGAACGGATCGAGCAGTTCCGCGTCGCTCTTCTTCTCCCAGACGTTATTCAGATCGTGGGCCCGCATCTGGCGGACGAGGACTGCGAGAAAGGGCGCGTCCGGGATCTCGCGGGGCAGTGTCGCTGCCGCGGCTGTTTCTTCGCCGGTCATCACTCGTCCTCTTCGGCGAAGGCGGGGGGAGGGGCATTCTCGTCGCGGAGCGCCTTGCGCAGCCACGGCGGCGGGGCGCCGTTCAGCATGGTCTGGATGCGGCCGAGCACATCGCTGATAGGCTCCGGCCGCGGCAGCTTCACCGGATGGACGCGCCGGGCGACGACCTTCGCCGCCGCCGGACCGCCGATGGCGAGCACGAACAGCAAGGTGCAGCCGTCGAGGGCGCCGATGCGCGGCTCGAGCCGGTCATGGCCGTTCTCGTCGTGGCTGCCGTCCTGGTTGCTCGCCCCGTCGAAGCGCACCGCCTCGAGGAAACGGTAGCCGTCCGCGGTCACGTCGTAGATGGCGAGATTGCGGGCCCCGGCAAAATGCGCATCGAGGGTGCGCATGTCCTGTGTCGCGAAGGCGACCTTCATGTGTCCTCCTCCATCCTCCGAGCCCGCCGCCGTCGGCGCGGACTCGATCAGTCGCAGTCTAAGCATGGCGGGCCATCCGTCTTTCCGGTGTCTCCTCGGCCGTGGCGGGCATGGGCCGATCATCGCCGTGGTGATCCAGCAAAAGGTTGGCAAGGGCGAAGAGCAGCCGGCGCGAGCCCCTGTAGCCGACGGAAACGGCGTGGGCGCTGCCGATGCGATCGAAGATCGGGAAGCCGATCCGATAGAGCGGGCGGCCGAGATTGCGGGCGAGGGCGGCCGCGTGGGAGCTGGCGAGGATGAGGTCGGCGTCGTCCGACGCCTGCTCCAGGTCGTCCAGGTCGCCGATGACAACCCGCGCTGCAGGCACCCGCGCGGTCGCTGGCGAATGGCTCGTCGTCACCGCGGCGGAAATGCGGGCACCGACATCCGTCACCAACCCTGCCATCGCCAGCAGCAGATCCGGCTCGGCGGCGATGGCGACGGTGGCGCGGTTGAAGGGAAAATGGGCGTCGAGCATGGCGTCGACGAGACGGCTGCGGTCGCGCTTCAGCCGATCGGACGGCGGTCGGCCGGAGACCTCCATCAGGGTTGCCACCAGCGCATCGACGGCTTCGAGGCCGGTGGCCGAGCGGAACAGCCGATAGGGAACGCCGGTGTGCGCCTGCAGGGCCTCGGCCGGGGCGCGCATCTGCTCGCCGATGGCGATGGTCATGGCGGCGCGGCCCAGGCCCTCGATCTCGGCCCGCGACGCACCACCCAGCGAGGTGGGGACGTGCTGCGGCGGCACCCAGCCGTCGAGCGAACGGGAGAGATCGGGAACGACGGCGGTGCGCAGGCCGAAGCCTTCGATCAGGTCGCGCAGTTCCTCCACGTCGCCCGGGGTCAGATGGCTGCCGGGGAGCAGGTTGACCTGACGCAGCGTCCGCTTGCCGCCGCCGGCCGGCACCAGCGTGGTGACGATCTCCTTCACCGCCGCGCTCCACCCGGCCTCGATGCTGCCGGCATAGTCGGGGGTGGACACGGAGACCACGGCCAGGTCCGCCCATTCCGGGTGGCGCTCGCGGATCAGCTTCAGATCGCCCGCCATGTCCTCGCCGCGGGTCTCGGTCAGCGCGGTGGAGCACAGGCCGATGATCTGCGGCTTGGCCCGGGCGAACAGGTTGCCGATCGCCCCCTCGACGTGGTCGGCGCCGCCCAGGATGGTCGAGATCTCGTTCATCGCCGTCGTCTGCAGCGGGATCGCTTCGCGGAAATGGCGCACCATAAGGACCAGCGCGAAGGCGGTGCAGCCCTGGCTGCCGTGGAACAGCGGGATCGCCCGGTCGAGGCCGAGGAAAGCCAGCGCCGCGCCGAGGGCCGGGCTCGACTTCAAGGGGTTGACCGTGCAGGCCTTGCCGTTGGCGACGATCTCGGCGGCGGGGCTTTCGTCGCCGGGAGGATTGAAGCCGGCCGTTGTCATCGCTGCGCCTCCCACGGGGCCGGCCGCCGGGTATGCCGCCACACCGGGTTGGTGAACTCGGCGTCGATGCTGTCGGCGAACCCGAGCATGCCGTCGTAGCCGGCGTAGGCGTGGTGGCGTTCCTGGTTGATGTCGAGCCAGGGGGTGCGGGTCTTCAGGGCGACGAACTGGGTGCGGCCACCCGACATCAGGATGTCGGCCTCACCCCCCGCCAGCATCCGCCACAGCTCCTTCGGCGGGATCTGGTCGACCATCGGCGCGTCGTCGCCCATGATCCGGCGGATGCGGTCCTTGTCCTCGTCGGTCGACTTGCGGACCGAGGTGGAGACGACGACCATCCCCAGCTCGTGCAAGGCGCCGATCATCGCCCACGACTTGACGCCGCCGGTGTAGAGCAGCACCCGCTTGCCTTCCAGGCGGGCGCGGTAGGGGGCGAGCGCCGCCGTGGCCTTTGCCGACTCATCGCTGGTGACCTGTTCGGCGCGGGTGAGGAGTTCCGCCGGCGCGCCCCGCTCCACCAGCATGCGGGCCAGTGTCAGCAGCGAGGTGGTCGTCCCGCCGATGCCGTAGAACGAGCCCTCGAAGAAGGGGATGCCGAAGCGCGTTTCCATCTTGCGAGCGAGCGAGACCAGCGCCTGGCTGCAGACGACCATGTTCACCCGCGCCCGATGCGCGGTGCAGACGTCGGCGTAGCGGGCGTCGCCGGTGATCGACGCGAGGATGCGGATGCCGATACGGGCGAAGAGCGGCCGGATGTGCTCGATCTCGCCGGCGACGTTGTATTCGCCGAGGAGGTTGACGTCGAAGGGGGTGGCGGTCTCCGGTTCGCGGCTGCCGATGACACGGTCGAGCAGGGCGTCGCCGGCGAGCTTGTTGCCGAAGTTCTTCGAGCCGGCGAAGCCCGGCGCCACCACCGGGATCACCGGCGTGGCGAGCCGCTTCGCCGCTTCCGCACAGACGGCTTCCACGTGGTGGCCGGTCAGCGCCGGCACGCAGGTGACGTAGACGAAGACGGCCGGCGGCCGGTGCCGCTCGACGATCTCCTTGATCGCCCGGTAGAGCTTCTTTTCGCCGCCGTGGATGATGTCGAGTTCGGAGAGATCGGTGGTGAACCCGGAGCGGTAGAGGGTGGGCCCGGTGGAGCCGACGTTGCGGCTGTTCCAGGAGTTCCCCTCGCAGGCGATCGGGCCATGGACCAGATGCGCCGCGTCGGTGATCGGCTGCAGGGCGATCTTGGCGCCGTCGAAGGCGCAGCCGCCCGCCGCCGCGCCGGGGGTCAGCGTCTTCGCCGAGCAGCCCTGCCGTCGCTCCTTCGCCGTCTTCGCCTGATTGACGGCGCATCCCGGCTCGTTGAACGCCTTGGTCAATTTGTCGGTCAACATCCGGCTCTCCACGCTCTGTGCCGCGACAGGATCCCCGCGTGACGGCGCCATCCAAGCGCGAGAGGAAGGAGACGGACGGCGCGCACGCGGGGACGCGGAGCCACGGCGGCCCCTAGCGGGTGAGATCGAACGAGATGTCGGTCTCGCCCGCCTTGTCTGTCGCCCGATCGAGGTCGTCGAAGATGCGGTCGAGAATGCGGACCAGCACCTGCAGACCGCCCTGGTAGCCCCAGGTCGGGAAGCGATGGTGGTGGTGGCGATCGAAGATCGGGAAGGTCAGCCGGATCAGCGGCACGCCGCAGTCGCGCTCCAGGTATTTGCCGTAGCTGGAGCCGATCATCAGGTCGGCCGGCTCGGTGTGGAGGAGCGAGCGCAGGTGCCAGAGGTCCTTGCCCGGCCACACCTGGCCGCGCTTGCCGAAGGGCGAGGAGTCGAGCAGCGCCTTCACCTTCTTCGCCCAGATCTTGGTGCCGTTGGTGGCGAGCACGTGCAGCGGCTCCGCCCCCACCTCGAGCAGGAAGCGGGTCATGCCGAGGCAGAAATCGGGATCACCGAAGATGGCGAAGGTCTTGCCGTGCAGGTAGGCCTGGGAGTCGGTCATGGCGTCGACCAGCCGGCCGCGCTCCAGCTCCAGCGCTTCCGGGATCGGCTTGCCGGTGACCTCCGAGAGCTTCATCAACAGCTCGTCGGTGGCGCCGACGCCGAGCGGATAGTTGAAGGCCGCGGTCTCCTGGCCCTTGTCCTTGAACATCGCCAGGGACTTTTTGCTGCAGTACTGCTGCAGCGAGATCGTCGCCTTGGCATTCAGCGCCGCCTTGGTCTCGTCGATGGAGGTTCCGCCGGAATACATGCGGAAGGTCCCGTCGGCCGGGGTGTCGTAGGTATCCGACGCATCGCTGAGGATGGTCGCCTCGATCCCCATCAGCGCCAGGATCCGCTTCAACTCGCGGTTGTTGCCGACGCAGTAGCCGTCGAAGCCGGGAATGATGTTGATGCCGTCGCCGCCCTCCTGACGCTCCAGGCCCTGCCAGAAGTGGTTGAGGATGCCGGCCAGCATGTTGTCGTAGCCGTCGACGTGGCTGCCCTGGAAGGAAGGGGTGTGGGCATAGGGGACATCGAAGTCCGCCGGCACCGCCCCCTGCTGTTTGGCCTTGGCGATGAACGCCTGCAGATCGTCGCCGATGACTTCCGCCATGCAGGTGGTGGAGACGGCGATCACCTTCGGCTTGTAGAGGGTGTGGGAGTTGGTGAGGCCTTCGATCATGTTGGCGAGCCCGCCGAAGACCGCCGCATCCTCGGTCATGTTGGAGGACACCGCCGACGATGGTTCCTTGAAGTGGCGTGACAGGTGCGACCGGTAGTAGGCGGCGCAGCCCTGCGAGCCGTGGACGAAGGACAAGGTGTCGGCGAAGCCGGCGGCGCAGAAGACGGCACCCAGCGGCTGGCAGGCTTTGGCCGGGTTCACCGACAGCGCCTCGCGCGCCAGGTTCTTTTCGCGGTAATCCCAGGACTTGGTCCATTCGTCGATTTCGGCGATCTTCTCCTCGGGCACCCGGCATTCGAACTCTTCACGCTTGCGGGCGAACATCTCCTGGTATTCGGGCTCCTTGAACAAGGAGACGTGGTCTTTGATCTGGTTGGCGGACTGGGGCATCGGTGGCTCCTTCCGGCACACGCCGGGATTTCGCGCGGCAACTCTCGTGCTGTTGCGGGCGTCTGGATCTTGGGGCCTCGGCTCCTGCCACCCTCCCCGCGTCGGAGAGGGTGCGGGAGCGAAGCTCAGGCGGCGGCCGGCGTCGTCTTCCAGGGCGCCTTGTAGAGGCCCCAGGTCGGGCTGTTCACCGCCATGTCCATGTCGCGGGCGAACACGGCGAAGCCGTCATAGCCGTGGTAGGGACCGGAGTAGTCCCATGAGTGGAGCTGGCGGAACGGCACCCCGGCCTTTTGCGTCGCGTACTTCTCCTTGATGCCGGAGCCCACCAGGTCGGGCCGGATTCGTTCGATGAACTTTTCCAGCTCGTAGGCGGTCACGTCGTCGTAGATCAGCGTGCCGTCCTTCACGTAGTCCATGGTCCGCTGGTAGTCGTCCTTGTGGGCGAACTCGTAGCCGGCGCCGACGATCTGCATGCCGAGATCTTCGTAGGCGTTGACCATGTGCCGGGGCCTGAGGCCGCCGACGTAGAGCATCACCTTCTTGCCGCCGAGGCGCGGCTTGTAGGTCTCGATGACCGCCTTCGCCAAAGGCGTGTACTTCTCGATGACCCTCTCGGCACCTTCCTTGATCTTGTCGTCGAAATGCTCGGCGATCGCCCTCAGCGACGCCTCGATCCGCGACGGACCGAAGAAGTTGAACTCGAGCCAGGGGGTCGCATGCTTCTCTTCCATGTGCCGGGCGATGTAATTCATCGACCGATAGCAGTGGATGAGATTGAGCTTGCCGCGGGGGGCCCGCTCCAGCTCGGCCAGGGTCGAGTCGCCGGTCCATGAGGCGATGACCCTGAGGCCCATTTCCTCCAGAAGCTTGCGGGACGCCCAGGCGTCGCCGCCGATGTTGTAATCGCCGATGACGACCACGTCGTAGGGCGTGCTGACGAAAGAGTCGTCCTTGGTCTCCCGCCCGAACACGTAGTCGCGGACGGCGTCGTTGGCGATGTGGTGGCCGAGCGACTGGGAGACGCCGCGGAAGCCCTCGCAGCGCACCGGCACCACCGGTTTGTCCAGTTGCGCCGACTTCTCCTTGGCCACCGCCTCGATGTCGTCGCCGATCAGCCCCACCGGGCACTCGGACATCACCGAGATGCCCTTGTTCAGGGGAAACAGCACCTCGATCTCGTCGATCATCGCCTTCAGCTTCTTGTCGCCGCCGAAAACGATGTCCTTCTCCTGGAAGTCGGAGGTGAACTGCATGGTGCCGAACGAGTCGACGCCGGTGAGGCCGACGTAGTAGTTGCGCCGCTGCGACCACGAGTACTGGCCGCAGCCGACCGGACCGTGGGAGATGTGGACCATGTCCTTGACCGGTCCCCAGACGACGCCCTTGGAGCCGGCGTAGGCACAGCCGCGGATCGACATCACGCCCGGGATGGACTTGATGTTGGACTTCACCCCGCAGTCGGACGCGCCTTCAGTGCTGACGGCGAGATGCTTGGCGCGCTTCTTCGCCGTCTTCTCCGGGTAAGCCTCAAGAACTTCCTTGATCAGGTTCTCGTGGAATTCCTTATCGTTCTTGTAGTCGATGGTTTTGATCACGCTCATGGCGCCGATCCTCCGTAAGCAGGGCGGTTGTTACGCGGCAGCTACCCGCTTCAACGCCGCTTCTTTGGCTTCGAGTTCGGCAATCATCTGCTCGTCGGACTTGATGATGCCGAAGTCCATCAGCATGTCCTCGAGCTCTTCCATGCTCACCGGCGTCGGGATGACGCCCTTGCCGCAGTTGGCGTGAATCTTCTTCGCCAGCGTGCGGTACTCTTCCGCCTGGGGATGGTCGGGCTGGTACTGGATCACCGTCATCCGCCGGAGTTCGGCGTGCTGGACGACGTTGTCGCGCGGCACGAAGTGGATCAGCTTGGTGCCGAGCTTCTTCGCCATCGCTTCCGACAGGTCGACCTCGCGGTCGGTCATCCGCGAGTTGCAGATCAGGCCGCCGAGGCGGACGCTGCCGGTCGTTGCGTACTTGAGGATGCCCTTCGAGATGTTGTTGCAGGCGTAGAGCGCCATCATCTCACCGGACATGACGATGTAGATTTCCTGCGCCTTGTTCTCGCGGATCGGCATGGCGAAACCGCCGCAGACCACGTCGCCCAGGACGTCGTAGGAGATGTAGTCCATGTCGTCGTAGGCGCCGTTCTCTTCGAGGAAGTTGATGGCGGTGATGACGCCGCGGCCGGCGCAGCCAACGCCCGGTTCCGGGCCGCCCGACTCGACGCAGTGGATGCCGTTGAAGCCGACGCGGACCACCTCTTCCGGCTCCAGGTCCTCGACCGAGCCTTTCTCCGCGGCCATCTGCAACACCGAGAGCTGGGCCTTGGAATTGAGGATCAGCCGGGTCGAGTCCGCCTTCGGGTCGCAGCCGACGATGAGGATCTTCTGTCCCATCTCGGCCAGCGCCACCAGCGTATTCTGCGATGTGGTCGACTTGCCGATGCCGCCTTTTCCGTAAAAGGCTATCTGGCGTAGTGCGGTCATTGGTGCACTCCTCTCGCTTTCGAAATCCCATGGGCGTTGCGCCCTTAGCGAGCAGATTGCAAGGCTCGTGCCATCGCCTCATAGGCCGATAAATATGTTGAATTACATCTAGTTAGCGGATGGGCCGGCGACGCGAGAGGGGGTGTTGCGAACCCGACAATTCGCGACACTCTGTCCGAACCGGGACAGCTGCGGCGGGTCTTTCGCGGCCGCGGACAAGGTCGCGGCGGGGCTACGGCGGAGGCGGAGCGACGAGCGAGCCCAAAACTTGGCCCGGCCCTTGCTTTGCGGTGGCAAAGGGCAGGGACCGGTCTTGCGATGGAAGGAGCGGCGAAAGACAGAGGAGTCTGGCAGCGGGGCGGCGGCGGCAACCTGATCGGCATTCCGACCGGGTTCTTTGCCAGCACCGCCTTCAATGCCATGTCGCCGCGGGTGCACATCGCCGGGGTGCGCGAGACCAACATCGATCTGTTCCGGCGGCTTGCCGAAGCCGGTAGCGTTGCCGACGCGGCCGACATATTTGTCGCCTATACGACGGCCATGTTCGGTCTCGCCGCCGAGCTTCGGCGCGATGAGGGGGAAAACGTCGCCAGGCGCCACTACCACACCTCTTATCTGCGGCTGCTGCGCGGTTGGGCGTACGACTCCAACAGTCCGGAAGGGGCGGTCCTGAAGGGATGGGTAGAAGGCCGGTTCGGGCTGCTCCCCACCTTCCACAAGCAACCGCTCACCCATTTCACCTCCCCCGCCTGGGCCCGCTATGTCGAGGAGAAAATGGGCAGCCGCTTTCACAACAACGCCATCGCCAGCCAGTTGGACCTGCTCTACGAGTATGCCCAGTGGATACGCGCCCGCTTCTATCCCGATGACCGGCTGCTCCGCCTCTACCGGGGCGTCAACGACTTCGACGAGCATCCCATCATCGAGCGGCGGGCGAGGCGGCAGGTGGTGGTCCGTCTCAATAATCTCGTCTCGTTCACCTGCGAACGGGACATGGCGACGTGGTTCGGCGACTACATCCTCGAAGCCGATGTGCCGGCGGCGAAGGTCGTCTTCTTCAATGCCATGCTCCCTCGCCATGCCCTCAAGGGAGAGGGCGAGGTCCTGGTGATCGGCGGCGATTATCTCGTCACCGCGTCCTATTACTGATTACTGCTGATCGATGCACTCGCCTCCTGTTTCGTACGCGAGCGATGACGGCATTCTCGATCGGGCCCTCGGCGCCTATCTCGGGTTCGCCGTCGGCGACGCGCTCGGCGCCACCGTCGAGTTCATGACCCCGACGGAGATCGCCCGCAAATACGGCGTGCACACGCGGATGATCGGCGGCGGCTGGCTGAAGCTGGCGGCGGGCCAGGTCACCGACGACACCGAGATGTCGCTGTGCGTCGGTCGGGCCATCATCCGCGCCGGCGACTGGGACCTGAAGGGCGTCTGCGACGAATTCGCCCTCTGGCTGAAGCGGGTCCCGGTGGACGTGGGCAATACCGTTCGCCGCGGTATCCGCCGCTACATCGTCGATGGGACGATGACCGCCCCCTACCACGACGGCGACGCCGGCAACGGTGCCTGCATGCGCAATCTGCCGGTCGCCCTGGCGACCCTCGGCAATCCTGCGCAGTTCCAGGACTGGACCCTCGAGCAGTGCCACGTCACCCACAACCATCCCTTGTCGGATGCCGCGGCGCTTGCCTTCGGCCGGATGGTACAGCGCCTGGTGCTGGGCGGCGGCGTCACCAGCTGCCGCGAAGAAGCGAAGAGCTTACTGGCGAAACACCCTAATTTCCGCTTCGAGCGCTTTCGCGGCCCGTGCTCCGCCTACATCGTCGACACCGTCCGCATCGTTCTGCGGAACTACTTTCTGACCGACTCCATCCGCTCCTGCGTTACCGAGACGGTGAACGCCGGCGGCGACGCCGACACCGCCGGCGCCCTGGCGGGAATGCTGGCCGGCGCCACCTACGGCGCGGCGACCATGCCCGATGGCTGGCTGCGGCGGCTCGATCCGGCGATCAGTAAGGAAATCACCTCGCAGGTGCCGGGGCTGCTGGCAATCGCCGATCGCTACAGCGGAGGCGGCTGAGGGCCGGAGGGCCGATGGTTATGGCCCGCCGCCGGCCCGCCCGCGGTTGGAGAGCCTCGCCGCGCTCACGAATTGACGCGGAATCCCACCTTCACCACGACCTGGTAGGAAGCGACCTTGCCCTTTTCCACCTGGCCGCGCACTTCTTGAACCTCGAACCAGGTTACGTGTTCGAGGGTGGAACTGGCCGCATGGATGGCATTGTCGATGGCGTCGGAGATGCTGGTCGACGATGTTCCGACGAGTTCAACCTTCTTGAAGACATTCGACATGGGGGCTTCCTTGGCGGCTGGTGGTTTCCGACAGATGGCGGGCGCGGACGCCAAGGTCAAGCGCGGCGGTGGGCGGTTCGGGGTGCTCAATCGCCCGACAGGCGGCGCGCCTCCACCGTCACCGGCAGCCGGGTGCCGGCGGCCATCTCCGGCATGGCAAAGCGCCAGCCGTTGGCCAGCTCGATCCAGCCGCCCCAGAGCTCGTCGTGCTCGCTGGCGACGACCGGCTGCTCCAGATCCTTTTTGGCGACGTAAACCGAATAGCGCTCGCCGCGTCGCGCTAGGGTCACCTTCATTCCGCACCTCCATCGGCGTCCGTATCCACCACTTCCAGCTCGCCCTGCCGCATACCGACGATGCGGCCGCGTTCGAAGAAATCGACCGCATAGATGTAATAGCGCTGCAGGAACTCGCCGACGGACTGGATGTAGCCCACGTCTCCGGCCTCGATCAGCACCGTGCCGCGGGCGAGGCCCGGATAGGTGCCGTCGTTGCGCACGCTCTGCAGGGCCCGCACCTTCTGCCCCGGCTCGAATACCGGCGGATCGTACGTCTCGATCGGGACCGGCGTCACCGCAGCCTCCGTCGGCCGCGGTGACGGGCGGGGCGAAAGGGTCCGGGTGGGATCAGCCACGGACGACGGTGTCGGCCGGGCAGGAGGCCACGCACTGCGGTTCATCGAACTGACCGCTGCATTCGGTGCACTTGAGGGCGTTGATCACGCAGACATCCCCTTTCATGCTGATGGCACCGTTGGGGCAGGCAAACTCGCACGAACCGCAGCCTGTGCAGCCGGACGGATCGATCTTGTAGGCCATTGTCGCTCTCCCAGTCGTCTGGTCGGCCGACCCTCAGCGATCGGTCGAGGGGTAAGCAGGACCCGGCCCCGAGGGAACGGGCAGGCAGGTCCGAGTGGACCTCAGGCTCGGCGCCCGACCGTCCGCGCCTCTGCGCCGGCGGTGGACGCCTCCAGGTGGCGGGCGATGGCGGTTTCGATGTACTCGAAGGCATACGCCTCGCTCACCGTGATCCCTGCGGCTGCCAGCGCGTCGGCCGGGCATCGCCCGATCTTGGCGCAGAAGACGGCCGATATTCCGTCAAGGGCGGCGATGGTGGCTTCCAGCACGTCGTCGTCGCCATCGCCGCCGCGGCAATAGCGCTCGATGCAACGATGGCCGACGAAGCGGATGCCGTCGGCATCGGCGGCGAACACCTTGAACTCGCTGGCGTGGCCGAAATGCTGGTTGATGCGGCCGCCGCCCTTGCTGCAGACGGCGATCAGCACTGTCCGGGCCATGCCGAGGCGGCGCACGCTGTCGCCGGCCTCGTCGGCCTCGTCACCCTTGTCTTCGCGCTCGCGGGCAATGACGGCGCGATAGGCCCGGCGCTCCTCCTCGGCGGCGAGCGTGGCTGCGGCATCGATCTCCGGCAGGGCAGCGAGGGCGAACTCGCCGCCGCGATCCTCGCCGAGGAGACCCACCGCATCCGCCCGACACTGGCGGCAATGCCGCATCAGCCGGGCATCGCCGCCCAAGCGCTCCTGTACCGCCTGCAGCTCCGCCGCCGTCGGTCCGCGCTGGCCGGTCAGGCCGTAGTGGGTGCCGTGGCGGGGATCGGAAATCAGCGGCATGATGTTGTGCAGGAAGGCGCCGCGCCGCCGCACCTCGGCATTGACCTCCTCGAGGTGGTGGTCGTTGACGCCCGGAATCAGCACCGAGTTGACCTTGACCAGGACGCCGGCGGCGACCAGGGCATCGAGGCCGGCGAGCTGGCGGTCGCGCAGCACCGTTGCCGCCTCCAGTCCGGTCAGCCGGCGGTGATCGAAGAACACCCAGGCGTAGATGCGGGCGCCGATCTCGGGATCGATAGCGTTGATGGTGATGGTGACGTGGTCGATGCCGAGGTCCTTGATCGCCTCCACATGGTCCGGCAGGGCGAGGCCGTTGGTGGAGAGGCACAGCTTGAGGTCCGGCATCTCCTGGCGCAGCCGGCGGAAGGTGGCGAAGGTGTTGCGATAGTCGGCAAGGGCGTCGCCGGGGCCGGCGATCCCCACCACCGAGAGCTCGGGCATCCGCGCCGCGACCGCCAGCACCTTCCGCACCCCATCGTCGGGGCTCAGCCGTTCGCTGACGACGCCCGGCCGGCTCTCATTGGCGCAGTCGTACTTGCGGTTGCAGTAGTGGCACTGGATGTTGCAGGCGGGCGCCACCGCCACGTGCATGCGGGCGAAATAATGATGGGCGTCTTCGTTGTAACAGGGGTGATCGTGGACTCGCGCCAGGATCTCGGGCGGCAGGTCGCCGTCCTTCGGCGCCGTCCCGCACCCCTGTGACGAGGCGCAGCCGGCGCGCTTCGCCGATGCCGACGAAATGCCCGGGGACTTGCTGTTGAGCACAGCGTCGAGCGAGATGACCGTGCGGCCCACCGGCGCCTCCTTTGCGATGCCGACCTCCGCGACGGTCGCGGTGTCGTCTAAGGAGGACATTGCAAGCCTCGGGCCAGGTATCTATCTATCTGTAAATACTAGATAAATAGGATTGGGTGAGCCCAATCGACTCTGTTCCGTTCGCGACAGGCTGTCGCAAAGCCGACAGCTTTCGCGCCGTCCTACAGCCGTTTGATCGGGATGTTGTGCTTGCGCAGGGCGTAGCCCACCTGGCGCGGGGTCAAGCCGAGGATGCGGGCGGCCTTGGCCTGGACCCACCCGGCTTTCTCCATCACCCGGATCAGCCGGTCCCGCTGCGGGATCGCGTTGAGGTCGGAAAGATCGTCGATCTCGGACCAGTCGGCGTGCGGCTCGATGTCGGCGAGACCGCTGTCCGCGCCCGGATCCCGGTCGGGATCCCTGGCCTGCTCCCCGCCGTCGAGGTTGCCGCGGCCGTCGGAGGCGGTGCCGTTGGTGCGATCGCCCTCCATCGCGGCGCGGCTCGGCAGGGGTGAGGAGGGCGGCAGCGCGATCCTGGAGGCCAGCACCTGGCAATGACACTGGCTCGTCTGACAGGGCATGCTGAGATCTTCGATCAACTCGCCGACGGTCATCGTCGCCACCCGCTGGACGCAGTTCTCCAGTTCGCGGACGTTGCCGGGGAATCTGCAGCTGGCGAGCACCGACAAGGCGGTGTCGGCAAACCGCATGGAGCGATTGTTCTCCTGGTTGAACAATTTGAGGAAATGCTCGGCCAGCGCCGGGATGTCCTCGCGCCGCTCCCGCAGCGCCGGCACGAAAACCGGAACGACGTTGATCCGATAATAGAGGTCGGCGCGGAAATCGCCCTTCGCCACCGCTTCTTCCAGGTTGCGGTTGGTGGCGAAGACGAAACGGACGTCCACCTTCAGGGTTCTGGTCCCGCCCAACCGTTCGAACTCCCGCTCCTGCAGCACCCGCAGCAGCTTGGCCTGGAACGGCGGCGAGACATCGCCGATCTCGTCGAGAAACAGGGTGCCCCCGTCGGCCAGCTCGAACCGTCCCTTGCGGTCGGCGATGGCGCCGGTGAAGGCGCCTTTTTCATGACCGAACAGCTCGGACTCGAGCAGGGTATCGGGCAGGGCGGCGCAGTTGACCTTGATGAAGGGCTTGTCCTTGCGGGGGCTGAGCATGTGGACGGCGCGGGCGAGCAACTCCTTGCCGGTGCCGCTCTCGCCGCGGAGGATGACGGTGGAGCGCGTCGGCGCCACCAGATGGATCTGGGCGTAGACCTCCTGCATCGCCTTCGACAGGCCGATCACCGATCCGTCGCCGATGGTCTTCAGGCTCTTGCGGACGAGGGGCCGCAACGGCACCGTGGGCGACACGGGGCGTGCCGCGACCGCGGTCCGCTCACTGACCCGCTGATGCAGACGCACCGTCTGGGCAATCAGGTTGGCGACCATGGTCAACAGCCGGATGTCGTCGCCGAAGCTGACCTCGTTGGCGTCGGTCCACACCCGCGCCACCGCCAGCACGCCGAACGGCCGACCGAAAGTCTTGATCGGCACCCCGATCAGCGAGACCCGCTCGCCGTCCACGGCGCCCGACGTGCCGAGGTATTCCACAAGAAGCGGATGCTCGGCGACGTTCTCGGTGACGAACGGCATCTGCCCGGCGAGGATGCGCCGCGCCACCTCTTCCGGCAGGTCGGCGGAACCGGACTCGCCGATGGCCCGGCCCGGACACGAGGCGACGATCTCGAGCGTCCCCGCCTCGTCGACGATGGCGACCACGCCGCGCCGCATTTGCAGGTAGGACGACATGAGGTTGAGGACGGCACGCAGCGCCGCCGCCAGGTTGGTGGACGAACTCAAGATTTTGGATATCTCGTACAGGCTCACGAGCGATAGGGACGCAAGATCTCGCTTGTGTTCGACGTTCATCGCCGGCCTCGTCGGATGGTGGTCGATCGCGAATTCCGGAGCGATTTACATCAACTCCTTGGCGCGGCGCGGACACGCCAAGTGAGGGCGGTGCCGGATAGGGCGTCTTCGATACCTTCCCATACAGCAAAAGGCGTGCCAGTTCCGGCCCGCCCGGTTTCCCATCTCCGGCAGTACCTTAACGGGGGTATGGTGAGAGCAGGCGCGAGCCCTGATCAAAGCGTCATCGGCGCTGCGTGCCGCATAAGCACCAGAAGCGTTCCCGAGAAACGGAAGGATGGGCACTCTCCCAGCGACCCTGCAAAGGCCGCACCCGGTGCCAGTTGGACGCCGCGCGCCGGGCCATTTTCCAAAAGACCTCCCTGACTAGTGGGAGAACATCTCTCCCAATGCGAAGGGATGATGCTGCATCGCACAATGGAAGTGCAGGCGATGTTGTTACAGCGGGCTCAATCTTGCCCATTTGCGGCTTGACGACGAGGCGTAAGACATTGTCTAACCAGAGGTAACCGCTGCGGCGGATGAGTTATGACTAATGTTCATCCGTCCGCATCAAGCCTTTTGGGAGGATTCCAGCATGAAACGAGCCTTATTAGTGGGGCTGAGCGCCGCCTGCCTATGGGTAACCACTGCTTTGGCCGATCCCATCGTGATCAAGTTCAGCCACGTCGTCGCCAATGATACCCCGAAAGGCCGTGCCGCCGAGCGATTCAAGGAGCTGGCAGAAAAGTACACCAATGGAGCGGTCATCGTAGAGGTCTATCCAAATAGTCAGTTATATAAAGATAAAGAAGAGTTGGAAGCATTGCAATTGGGAGCGGTGCAAATGCTTGCTCCCTCTCTAGCGAAATTTGGACCACTGGGGGCTAAGGAATTTGAGGCTTACGACTTCCCGTGTCTTTTTCCTGATCGGAACGCGCTTCATCGCGTGACTCAGGGTCCCATCGGTGAAGGAATGCTGAAGCGGCTGGAGGGGAAGGGCATACTGGGCCTTGCCTATTGGGACAATGGCTTCAAGATTTTCAGTGCCAACCGTCCGCTCAAGGCGCCGGAAGATTTCAAGGGGCTGAAGATGCGGATCCAGTCGTCCAAGGTGCTGGACGCACAGATGCGAGCCCTGGGTGCGCTGCCACAAGTGATGGCCTTCGGCGAGGTCTACCAGGCCCTTGGGTCGGGTCAGGTGGATGGGACCGAGAACCCGCCCTCGAACATGTATACCCAGAAGATGTTCGAGGTGCAGAAGAACGCCATCGTCTCCAACCATGGCTATCTGGGCTACGCGGTGATCGTGAACAAGAAATTCTGGGAAGGCCTGCCGCCTGAGGTGCGAACCGCCCTGGATAAGGCCATGGCCGAGGCCACCGTATACGCCAACGACATTGCTGATCAGGACAATGCCGATGCGTTGGAAGCCATGCGCAAGATCGGCAAGACGGAGTTTTATGACCCGACGCCGGCGGAACGGGACGCGCTCTGCAAGAAGATGGCGCCGGTGTATGAAGAAATGGCTCCACGGGTCGGCAAGGAATTAATCGTATCGATCCTTAAGGAAACCGGGTCAACCGTAACCAAACTCGATTAAACATAGGGGTACTCGTACTCGTACGGGTGCGAGTATCGTCCTTAAGCTTCGAAAGATGGTGGAAATGGTACTCCGGTTCCTCGATCACTTCGAAGAGTGGTTGATCGCTTTCTTGATGGGAGCAGCGACACTTATTATCTTTGTCGCTGTTCTCCATCGCTACGGGTCCGGCCTAGCCATACCGGTGGTTCAGGATTTCCTGCTGAGTGTCAACCTCAATTGGGCGCAGGAACTCTGCATTTATATGTTCATCTGGATGGCGAAGATTGGTGCCGCGTATGGCGTCCGCACCGGTATTCATGTCGGGGTCGACGTTCTGATCAACGCTCTCAGCGACCAGTGGCGGCGCAGGTTCATTATCTTTGGACTACTGGCCGGCGCCCTCTTTACAGCTACCGTCGGCACCTTTGGTAGCCGCTTTATTTGGGAGTTATATCATACCGAACAAACGTCGGTCGATATGGAATTACCCATGTGGCTCGTTTACCTCGGTCTCCCCATCGGATCCTACCTGATGTGCTTTCGCTTCCTGCAAGTGTGCTGGATATTCAACCGCACGGGCGAGTTCCCAAGGCCGGATCATACCAAGGTGGAGGGGATCGACGCCGAGCCCGAACTGACAGCTATCGAAAAAGATGAAGAAATCCGGATGGGAGGCAAGTCATGACATCTCTCATTATTTTCGGGCTCCTCATCGCGCTGATGCTGACAGGAATGCCGATCTCCATCTCGCTCGGTCTGACGGTGCTGACCTTTCTCTTCACCATGACCCAGGTGCCGATCGAGAGCGTGGCGCTGAAACTGTTTACCGGTATCGAGAAGTTCGAGATCATGGCGATCCCGTTCTTCATTCTTGCCGGTAATTTTCTCACCCACGGCGGTGTCGCCCGGCGGATGATCAATTTCGCGACCTCTTGCGTCGGTCATCTGCCCGGAGGCCTCGGCATCGCCGGGGTGATGGCTTGTGCTCTGTTCGCCGCCGTCTCCGGATCGAGCCCGGCTACGGTCGTCGCCATCGGCTCGATCCTGATGCCGGCGATGGTGGCTCAAGGCTTTCCCAAGCGCTTCGGTGCCGGCGTCATCACCACCTCCGGCGCGCTCGGCATCCTCATTCCGCCATCGATCGTCATGGTGATGTACGCAGTGGCGACCAATACCTCGGTCGGCCAGCTGTTCATCGCGGGGGTCATCCCCGGCATCGTGCTCGCGACCATGCTCGGCGTCGTCACCTGGTATATCGCCTGGAAGAATAACTACCCACGCGGCCAGTTCGCCGGCTTTGCGCGGATCTTTACGAGTTTCCGCGAAAGTATCTGGGGCTTGATGCTCATCATCATCGTCATCGGCGGTATCTACGGAGGATTCTTTACGCCAACCGAGGCGGCAGCGATGAGTGCCGTCTACGCCTTTGTCGTATCCGTATTTATCTACAAGGATATGAGCCTGAAGAAGGTCCCAAAGGTTCTTCTCGATTCGGCAAGCCTGAGCGCCATGTTGCTTTATATCATCACCAATGCGGTCCTCTTTTCGTTCCTTCTTACCCACGAAAATATCCCGCAAAACATGGCTTCCTGGATGATCGAGCAAAACCTCGGCGTGGTTGTCTTCCTCCTTGCCGTCAACATTCTCCTCCTCCTTGCCGGCAACGTCATGGAACCGTCGTCGATCACCCTGATCATGGCGCCGATCCTGTTTCCGATCGCGATGAAGTTGGGCGTCGACCCCATCCATTTCGGCATCCTGTTGACGGTGAACATGGAAGTGGGAATGTGCCATCCCCCGGTGGGGCTCAATCTCTATGTCGCTAGCGGGATCACCCACATGGGGATCACGGAGCTGACGGTGGCCGTTTGGCCGTGGCTGTGCACGATGCTCGCATTCCTGGTGATGGTTACCTATTGGCCAACGCTATCGCTGTGGCTGCCGCGCGTGCTGGGAATGATGTAGGAACAACCACGTCTTCGGCCGGTCGGGCGTGACCCGCCGGCATCAACGGGAGGGCCTGCGACGCGCAGGCCCTCGTCGTTTTCGGTAGGCGGGCGTTCCGTCGGTTCATCGGGGAAGGAGGGCCGCGGGGTGAGGGAGTGGTGGCGAGGCGCGGTCATCTATCAGATCTACCCATGCAGCTTCGCCGACGGCAACGGCGACGGCATCGGTGATCTGCCGGGGGTCACCCAGCGGTTGGATTACGTCGCCAGCCTCGGCGTGGACGGCATCTGGCTTTCGCCGTTCTTCGTCTCGCCGATGCGGGATTTCGGCTACGACGTCGCCGACTACCGTGACGTCGACCCGATCTTCGGTACGCTCGCCGACTTCGACCGGCTGATCGAGCGGGCTCATGGCCTGGGCCTGAAAGTCATCATCGACCAGGTTTACTCCCATACCTCGGATCAGCATCCGTGGTTCCAGGAGAGCCGGGCCGACCGCCACAATGGCAAAGCGGACTGGTACGTCTGGGCCGATCCGAAGCCGGACGGCACGCCGCCCAACAACTGGCTGTCGGTCTTCGGCGGTCCGGCCTGGACCTGGGACTCGCGGCGGCGCCAGTACTGGTTCCACAATTTTCTGCAGGAACAGCCGGATCTCGATTTCCATCATCCGGCGGTGCAGGAAGCGGTGCTGGCCGTTGCCCGCTTCTGGCTCGATCGCGGCGTCGACGGCTTTCGCATCGACGTCGCCAACCTGTTCTGTCACGACCCGGGCTTGCGCGACAACCCGCCCGCCGGCGGCCCGCGACCGGAGCGAGCCTACAAGATGCAACGCCCGCTCTACACCCGCAACCGGCCGGAGACCCTGGCTTTCGTCGCCCGCCTGCGGGCGCTGCTGGACGGCTACCCCGGAACGATGGCGGTGGCCGAGATCGCCGCCGAGGACCGCCTCGGGACGATGATCGCCTACACCGACGGCGCCGACCGCTATCACACCGCCTACAGTTTCGTCTTCTTGGGCGATGCCTTCTCGGCCGGCTTCATCCGCCAGACCATCGAGGAGATGCAGGCGCGCTCTGCCACCGCCTGGCCGGCGTGGGCATTCTCCAACCACGACTCCGTTCGTGTGGTCAGCCGCTGGGGTGGCGAGGCGGCGGGACCGCCGTTCGCCAAGCTTCTTCTGGCGCTGCTGACGACCCTGCCCGGCACCGTCTTTATCTATCAGGGGGAGGAACTGGGATTGCCGCAGGCGGACATTCCCTATGAACGGCTGCGCGACCCCGAAGCGAAGGCCTTCTGGCCGCACCACCGCGGCCGTGACGGGGCGCGGACACCCATGCCGTGGCGGGCGGACATGCCGAATGCCGGCTTTTCCGTCGCCGAGCCGTGGTTGCCGGTCGACCCGCGGCACATGGCTCTCAGCGTCGAGCGCCAGGAGGGGGATGCCGCCTCCGTCCTTTCGTTCTGCCGCCGTCTTCTTGCCTGGCGACGCCAGCATCCGGCGTTGATTGAAGGCGGGATCCGCTTCCTCGCCAGCGACGGACCGCTGCTGGCGTTCGAGCGGTGCCACGAGGGCGAACGCATTTTGTGCGCCTTCAACTTCGGCGACGCTCGCCGTCGGTTGGAAACGCCGCATTCCGCTGAAGGATACGCCGACAGCGGCCTGTCCTTCGGCGCGCACATCGACGACGAAGGGGTGCAACTCGCCGGCTGGGGACTGCTCCTGGCGCCGCTCAAAAAAACGGAACCGGGAGGACCCCAAACGAGTTGACGCGGCGGCAGAAGGGCCTTACCATTATGTCTATCGATTAGGTAGAGTTAATCTTTCGGTAACAGACCTTCGAAGACAGATATCACCACGAGGTGCGCCATGAGTGCGTTGCTGAAGCTGAACGACAGGTCCGACGACCGGGAAAGACGCGGCTATCCTAGCGACGGGTCCCATGCAGGGGCGTGGTCGGTGTTGCCTCTGCATCCGCGCGTGACGCCGGATGGAGGCGCGCGGATGGCCTTTCATGGTAATGCGGCGCTCGATCTCCTGGAGGAGCCTGTCGCGACCCGGTCCAAGGTGCTTCGGCTGGTCGGCGAGTGGACGTCGCCGGGGCCCGGTTCCATTGTCGAGGAAGAGCGGGTAAAGCCGGCGGTCGATCTGGCGGTCGATCTCGAACCCGATTTCCACGACGGCGATCTGGTCGCGCTGGGCACGCTCGCCTGCCTTGTGAGCGCCGTGCTCAGCACCAGCGTGCTCGTCGGGCTGTCGACGTTTGTATTCTAAGACCGGCGCCGGATTCGGGGAGGAGCGGCGCATCCGGCGCCGGTGCTTAGCGAGGGTCGTCTTTGAGGAACGGGCGAAAGCGGGCGCGGCGTCCGTTCACTCTGGCGGTTGACGGGGGGAGGCCGGTTGTGCGAAGAAAGACGATAATACCGATTAACTAGCCTGAGATAATGCTCTCCCACAAAGCGAAGTATGCGCTGAAGGCGTTGTTCCGGTTGGCGAGCGCGCCGCCGGGGACGATGATGCTGGTCGCCGAGATCGCCGAGCAGGAGAACGCGCCGAAAAAGTTCCTCGAACTCATTCTTCTCGAGCTGAAGCGCAACGGGCTTGTCTACAGCATCCGCGGCCGCAACGGCGGCTACGGGTTGGCTCAACCCGCCGCCCACATCACCCTCGGCCAGGTCATCCGGCTGATGGACGGCCCGCTGGCGCCCCTTCCGTGCGCCAGCCTGAGCGGCTACCGGCGGTGCATCGATTGCACCAACGAGGAGGCCTGTCAGGTCCGCATCGTCATGCGCGAGGTCCGCGATGCGGTGGCCAAGATCCTCGATTCGCGGACCCTCGTCGACGTCGGTATCGGTGACGCGGCCCGCTTTTTGAATCAAGTCGGGGTCGATATCTGATTAAATTTTGCCCGAATCTCTATAACAGTGATAGACATTATCAATGAGCTTGTGTATAAACCACATGGTTGATATGGGAAAATGGAGGCTAGCGTGCGTTCACGTCGTGCATTTATTTCCGCCGTGGGGTTGAGCGTCGTGGCATTTGCCGCTTTCGGGCGGTGGGCACCGGCGGATGCCGCCGAGGTCACCCTTCTGAACGTGTCCTATGATCCAACCCGAGAGTTCTATCAGGAGTTCAACCCGGGGTTTGCCAAGTACTGGCAGGAGAAGACCGGCGATACGGTCAACATCCGGATGTCACACGGCGGTTCCGGCAAGCAGGCGCGCGCGGTGATCGACGGGCTACAGGCCGATGTGGTGACGCTGGCACTTGCCTATGACATCGACGAGATCGCTGCCCGCTCCGGACTCATTCAGGCCGACTGGCAGAAGCGGCTGCCCGACAACAGCGCCCCCTATACCTCCACCATCGTTTTTCTCACCCGCAAGGGCAATCCCAAGGGGATCAAGGACTGGGAGGATTTGGCGCGGGACGGGGTGTCGGTGCTGACCCCAAACCCGAAAACGTCCGGCGGGGCGCGCTGGAACTTCCTCGCCGCCTGGGGCTACGCGCTGAAGCACTGGTCGGGTGATGAAGAGAAGGCGGCGGAGTTCGTCGGCCGCATCTTCAAGAACGTTCCCGTCCTCGATACCGGCGCCCGCGGTTCTACCACCACATTCGCCCAGCGGGGGCTGGGCGATGTCCTGATCACCTGGGAGAACGAGGCCTTTCTCGCCCGGGAAGAGTTCGGCGCCGATTCGTTCGAGGTCGTGGTTCCTTCCGTCAGCATCCGGGCCGAGCCGACCGTGGCCCTGGTCGACACGTGGGTCGACAAACACGGCACCCGCGCCGCCGCCGAGGCCTATCTGGAACGACTCTATTCGCCGGAGGGCCAGCGTCTGGCCGCCAAGCACAACTTCCGGCCGTCCCGCCCCCAGGACGTTCCGGCGGCGGACCTGGCCAAATTCCCCAAGCTGGAACTCTTCAGCATCGACGACGTCTTTGGTGGATGGCAGAAGGCGCAAGCCCGATTCTTTGCCGACGGCGGCGTCTTCGATCAGATCTACGCACGGGCGAGGTAAGGGCAACATGACCACCTTGGCGACTACCCTCTCGGCGCTCGGGCTCAGGCGGCGCGATTCGGTTCTGCCCGGGTTCGGCGTGACCCTCGGGGTGACCCTGGTCTACCTCGGTTTGGTTGTTCTCCTCCCGCTCTCGGCGCTGATTGCCGCCTCCGGCGGGATGGGCTGGCAGGGATTCGTCGACGCCGCCTTCACCCCGCGGGCGGTTGCCGCCTACAAGCTCAGTTTCGGTACCGCTCTGGTGGCGGCGACGATCAACGTCGTCTTCGGCGTGCTGGTCGCCTGGGTGCTGGTCCGTTACAAGTTCCCCGGCAAGCGCCTGATCGATGCGATGGTGGACCTGCCGTTTGCGCTGCCGACCGCGGTCGCCGGTATCGCGTTGGCGACCGTCTTCTCCCAGAGCGGCTGGATCGGGCTCCCGCTCTCCAAGCTCGGGATCACCATCGCCTTCACCCCCGCCGCCATCGTCGTCGCCTTGATGTTCGTCGGCCTGCCGTTCATCGTCCGTACGGTCGAACCGGTGCTCCAGGACATGGAGGTGGACGTGGAGGAAGCGGCTGCCAGCCTCGGTGCCGGCAGGCTGCAGACGATGACCAAGGTTATTCTTCCGACCATCATGCCGGCGGCGATCACCGGGTTCGCCCTCGCGTTCGCACGCGGCCTGGGCGAGTACGGCTCGGTCATCTTCATCGCCGGAAACCTGCCTTTCGTCTCGGAGATCGCACCGCTCCTGATCGTCATCAAGCTGGAGCAGTACGACTACGCCGGGGCTACCGCCATCGCCACCGTCGTCCTCGCCGCCGGCTTCGTCCTCTTGCTGCTGATCAATCTTCTGCAGCGCTGGGGCCGCCGGCACGTCGCCTGATTGGGCCCGGATAGGAAGGAGGGGTTCATGGTTCAGCCTGCAAGCGGCAGCCATCGCCTAGCAATTTCGGAGCCCGGTTGGCTACGGATCACGCTCACGCTCGTCGCCGTCGGTTTCCTTGGCCTGTTCGTCATCCTGCCGCTGGCGGCGGTGTTCGTCGAAGCGCTCCGTCGCGGCGTCATGCCTTACCTCGACGCGCTCGTGGAGCCGGACGCCCTGGCGGCGATGCGGCTAACCCTGTTGGTGGCGGCGATCGCGGTCCCCGCCAACACGCTTTTCGGCATCATCGCCTCGTGGGCGATCGCCAAATTCCAGTTCCACGGCAAGAGCCTGTTGGTGACCCTGATCGACCTGCCGTTCTCCGTCTCGCCCGTCGTCGCCGGTCTCATCTATGTCCTCGTTTTCGGCATCCACGGCTGGTTCGGCGGTTGGCTGGTCGAGCACGACATTCAGGTGATCTTCGCCGTACCCGGCATCGTCCTTGCCACCATCTTCGTCACCTTTCCTTTCGTCGCCCGCGAACTCATCCCGCTGATGGAGGAGCAGGGGAAGGACGAGGAGGAGGCGGCGCTGTCGCTGGGCGCCTCCGGTCTGCAGACCTTCTTCCGGGTCACGCTGCCCAACATCAAATGGGGCCTCCTCTACGGGGTGCTGCTCTGCAATGCCCGGGCGATGGGCGAATTCGGGGCGGTATCGGTGGTCTCCGGCCATATCCGCGGCGAGACCAACACCATGCCGCTGCAGGTAGAAATCCTATACAATGAATATAACTTTGTTGCCGCTTTCGCGGTCGCCTCGCTCCTCGGCTTCCTCGCCGTGGTGACCCTTGTTCTGAAAAAACTGGTCGAGCTTCGCTCCGGCGAAGGCGTCCGACGCGCAGCCTGAAGGAGACGGAGATGGACCTCGACATCATCAACGTATCGAAGCGCTTCAACGATTTCGTCGCGCTCGACAATGTCAGCCTCTCGGTTCAGCGCGGCGAACTGGTGGCGCTGCTCGGTCCGTCCGGTTCGGGCAAGACGACGCTGCTGCGCATCATCGCCGGCCTGGAAAAGGCCAGCGACGGCGAGGTTCGATTCGGCGGCGAGAGCGTCCTCAACCGCAGCATCCGCCACCGCCGCGTCGGCTTCTGCTTCCAGCACTACGCGCTGTTCAAGCACATGACCGTTTTCGAGAACGTCGCTTTCGGTCTGCGGGTGAAGCCGCGCCGCGAACGGTTGCCGAAGGAGGATATCCGCGAGCGGGTGCTTCGGCTGCTGCAGCTGGTCCAGCTTGAACCGTTCGTCGATCGCTATCCGACCCAGCTCTCGGGCGGGCAGCGACAGCGGGTGGCGCTGGCGCGGGCGCTGGCCATCGAGCCGGCGGTGCTGCTCCTCGACGAGCCGTTCGGTGCGCTCGACGCCAAGGTACGGAAGGAGCTTCGCCGCTGGTTGCGGCAGCTGCACGACGAGATGCAGCTCACCAGCGTCTTCGTCACCCATGACCAGGAGGAAGCGCTGGAACTGGCCGATCGGGTGGTGCTGATGAACCAGGGCCAGATCGAGCAGATGGGGCCGCCGCACGACGTGTACGACCACCCGGCGACCGCCTTCGCCTACGAGTTCCTCGGCCATGTCAACCGCCTGCCGTGCCGCGTCGACGACGGCAAGATGGTGTTTCCGGGCGGTGAACTGGCGGTGCCGGCGTCGGTCAACGGAGAGGCGGCCAACGCCATCGCCTACGTTCGCCCGCACGACGTGGAGGTGTTCGGAAGCCGGGTGATGGTCGGTACCGAGGCGATGGTGCGCTACATTTCCACCGCCGGCCCGTTCGTGAAGGTGGAACTGGCGGTGAACGATTCCGAAAAGCTTGTGGAGGTGGACCTGTCCCGCGACGAGTTCCGCAAGCTGCACCTGGAGGTGGGCAAGCCGGTGTTCATGCGGGTGCGCAAGGCCCGGGTCTTCGCCGAGAACGGCGGTATTCGCTTCAACTAGGCACGGACGTCAACGCGGCGGGGCGGGGCGCTCGGCGGAACTGGCGCGGACAGCGGGACTATCCCGTCGTCCGCGCGGCCGTTTTGCGCTGCCTCAGCCGCGATCGTCGAGCGGTACGAACTCGCGGAGGGTCGGGCCGCGGTAGAGCTGGCGCGGCCGGCCGATCTTCTGGGTCGGATCCTCGATCATTTCGTTCCACTGAGCCACCCAGCCGACGGTGCGGGCAACGGCAAAAAGGACGGTGAACATTGACGTCGGGATTCCCATCGCCCGGAAGATGATGCCCGAGTAGAAGTCCACGTTCGGATAAAGCTTGCGCTCGACGAAGTATTCGTCTTCGAGCGCGATCCGCTCCAGCTCCATCGCCAGATCCAGCAGCGGTTCGTCCCGAACACCCAGCGCGTCCAGCACCTCGTTGCACGACTGGCGCATAATCTTCGCCCGCGGGTCGTAGTTGCGGTACACCCGGTGCCCGAAGCCCATCAAGCGGAACGGGTCGTCCTTGTCCTTTGCCCGCTTTATGTATTCGCCGACCCGGCTCTTGTCGCCGATCTCCTCCAGCATTTTCAGCACCGCCTCGTTGGCGCCGCCGTGCGCCGGTCCCCACAGCGACGCGATACCGGCGGCGATGCAGGCGAAGGGGTTGGCGCCGCTGGAGCCGGCGAGGCGGACGGTGGAGGTGGACGCGTTCTGCTCGTGGTCGGCATGGAGGATCAGAATCCGGTCCATCGCCCGGGCCAGCACCGGATTGACCTCGTACGGTTCGCACGGGTTGGAAAACATCATGTAGAGGAAGTTCTTCGAATACCCGAGGGCATTCTGGGGATACATGAAGGGCTGGCCGATGGAGTACTTGAGCGCCCAGGTCGCCAACGTCGGCATCTTGGCGATCATTCGGTACGACGCGACCATCCGGTGGCGCGGATTGGTGATGTCGGTGGAGTCGTGGTAGAAGGCCGACAGCGCACCCACCATCCCCACCATCACCGCCATGGGATGGGAGTCACGGCGGAACCCCTCGATGAAGGCGTGCATCTGTTCGTGCACCATCGTGTGGTAGGTGATGTCGTGCTCGAACTTGCGCTTCTGCTCCTCGGTCGGCAGATCCCCGTAGAGCAGGAGATAGCAGACTTCCATGAAGTCGCTGTGCTCCGCCAACTGCTCGATGGGATAGCCGCGGTAGAGCAGGATGCCCTTGTCGCCATCGATATAGGTGATGGCGGATTCGCAGCTTCCTGTGGAGGTGTAGCCGGGGTCGAAGGTGAAGTAGCCGGTGTCCTGGTAGAGGTGCCGGACGTCGATGACGTCGGGACCCGTCGTCCCGCTCAGCACCGGCAACACCGTTTTCTTGCCGGTGGCGTTGTCAATCAGGGTGACGGTGCGGTTGCCAGCCTGCGGTTTCGCCGTGTCGGTCATGGTTCGCATCCTTTGCAAGATCGTTCGGGGGCCGCAGTGGATCCTCAGCTCTTGGCTCGGGGCCGCCCAGACGGCCGCACATCGCACGGCTCATTGTCGGTGGCTTGCGGGTACATCCTTTATGGCAGTCAGCCGGTCGAGGGTCTCGGTGCGACCGAGGACCGCCATGATCTGAAAGAGGGGTGGAGAGACGGTGGAGCCGGTGAGGGCGGCTCTGAGCGGCTGGGCGACGTCGCGCAGCTTCAGGGGCTGCCGTTCGGCGGCGAACTGGCGCACCCGCTCCTCGATGACGGGGGCGGACCAGTCGTCGGCGCCCCCGGCCGGCTCGGCCAGCGCCGCCGCCACATCGGCGATCAGGCGCCGGTTATCGCCGGTGAGCAGCCGCTCGGCCTCGGCATTCATCGGGATGGGCGCGGCCACGGCATAGAACGCCGCGTTATCGGCGAGCTCTACGAGCGTGCGTGCGCGCTCGCGCAGGCCGGGCAGACCTTGGGTGATCCGATCCCGGGCGGCGGCAACCATCCGTCCGTCGAGTGTATTATTCAGCCGCTGCAAGACGTCGTCCGCGAGCACTCGTTCGTCCGCGACACGAATATAGTGCGCGTTGAGGCTCGTCAACTTGGCAAGGTCGAAGCGCGCCGCGGCGCGGCCGACGGCATCCAAGTCGAACCAGCGGATGGCGTCCTCGCGGCTGATAATCTCGTCGTCGCCGTGACTCCAGCCGAGGCGGAGCAGGTAGTTGCATACCGCTTCGGGCAGAAAGCCCATCTCCCGGTAGGCGTCGACGCCCAGCGCCCCGTGTCGCTTCGACAGCTTGCTGCCGTCGGCGGCGTGGATCAGCGGGATATGGGCAAAGACCGGCGGCTGCCAGCCAAACGCCGCATAAATGTGATGCTGACGGAATGCGTTGGTGAGGTGGTCGTCACCGCGGATCACGTGGGTGACCCCCATGTCGTGATCGTCGACGACGACGGCGAGCATGTAGGTGGGCGTACCGTCGGCGCGCAGGATGATCATGTCGTCGAGCTGATCGTTGGCGACGTTGACCCGCCCCTGGACCCGATCGTCGAGGGTGGTCTCGCCGGTCTGCGGCGCCTTCAGCCGGATCGCCGGACTTATGCCCGCCGGCGCCTCGGCCGGATCGCGCTCGCGCCACCGCCCGTCGTAGCGAACCGGCCGGCCGGCGGCGCGCGCCTCCTCACGCATGGCCGCCAGTTCTTCCGCGCTGGCATAGCAGCGATAGGCCTTTCCCGACGCCAGCAGCGCCTCGGCCGCCTCCACGTGCCGGTCGGCGCGCGCCGACTGGAAAACCGCCTCATCGTCCCAGTCGAGCCCCAGCCATCGCAGCCCGTCGAAGATGGCCTCGATGGCCGCCGGGGTGGAGCGCAGCCGATCCGTATCCTCGATTCTGAGGAGAAAACGTCCCTGGCAGTGGCGCGCGTACAGCCAGTTGAACAGGGCTGTTCTTGCGCCGCCTATATGGAGAAAGCCCGTGGGGGAAGGCGCAAAGCGGCAGACGACCGGCATCGGGTTTCGCGTTTTCATCCGTCGAGACGGGGGGTTGACCAGGTCATTTAGCATATCTTCAGTGAAAAGCCATCAACGTCGCGCCGGCAGGCCGCGGCGACAAACCTCAAGGGAGAGAGGAGGAGAGAATGGGTGAGGGCAACGGCGTGATCATCCATTGCGACAGCTTCGAGACGATGCTGACGGTCGGCCCGGACATCGCCGAGGTGACCGCTCAGGTCGCCGCCATTGTCAGGGCATCCGGAATTCATAACGGTAGCGCCCAGTTGATGACCGTCGGCTCAACCGCCTCGCTCACCACCATCGAATTCGAACCGGGTGCGGTGGCCGACCTGAAGCGGGCCATCGAGCGGCTGGCGCCGGCGGACTTGGTTTACCAGCACGAACTTGCCTGGCACGACGGCAACGGCCACAGCCACGTGCAAGCGGCGCTGCTCGGCCCGTCGCTCGCGGTTCCGATCCGCGATGCGCGCCTACGCCTGGGGACGTGGCAGCAGATCATCCTGATCAATCACGATAATCGCCCTCGGCGGCGGACGGTGGAGGTTACCGCGATTGGGTGCCGCTAATCCCCGCCAAAGGGGCAACGGAAGTCCCTGCGCCGACCGCCGCCGGTGCCGCACCGCAGCATACCAGAATGCGTCTCAGTTGCATCACCCTCCGTTAATTTTGCTTGTTAAACTTTGCCGCGATGTGCTGTAAAATGAACGTGCGTTCTCGTACGCCGTCGACAACGTGGCAAGCGGCCTAAGGTTCCCGTCCTGCGGGCGGATAAGAAAATTCTCGGGAGGAAGGTGGCAGGGAATGCTTCACCTGCGAAACACCGGTTATCAGATCTTCGCGGTCGAACTCTACAATGAGGACGTCCGCACACTCGTCGAGCGCAAGCGGCAGCATTCGTACTTCGACGATCACTGGGCCAACGTGCAGGTGCGCGACGTCGTCGCGCGCGACGAAGGGGAGGCGCTGGCGTTGATCGCGGAACGATTCCCACCGGAGGATGGGTTCGTCGTCGAGCATGTGGCGTTGATGCGCTACTAAGCCTTTCGCCGCCACTGTCGGGGGCGCATGTCGGGGCGCAGTGGCATCCTCATGGCTTGATGGCTTGCCTTGGGCCTGACGAGGCGGTGGCGTTAGTCCGAAGGGGTGGGGTGCCCCCATCCCCCTTGCTGCGCCGGCTCAGCCGAAACTACGGCGCGCCTGCAGGGCGGTCGAAAGGGTGGCGTCATCCAGGTGATGGAGTTCGCCGCCAAGCGGAACGCCGTGGGCGATGCCGCTGATGCGGACGCCCGCCGCGGCGAGCGCGCTGCCGATGTAGAAGCCGGTGGTCTGGCCGTCGACGGTGAAGCTAAGGGCGACGATGACTTCCTCGACCTCGGGATGGCCGGCTCTCTCGATCAGCCGCGGCATGCGCAGGTCCTCGGGGCCGACGCCATCGAGGGCGGAGAGGACGCCGCCCAGGACGTGGTAGCGTCCGTGGAACGCGCCCGACCGCTCCAGCGCCCAAAGATCGCTCACGTCCTCGACCACGCAGATCACCGACGGATCCCGCCTCGGATCGGCGCAAATGCGGCACGGATCCCGGTCATCGAGGTTGCCGCAGATCTGGCATGAACGCACGGTCTCGGCCGCCGCCGTCAGCGCATTAAGGAGGGGCGCGAGGACGGTCTCGCGCCGTTTCAACAGGTGCAGGACTGCCCGCCTGGCCGAGCGCGGCCCCATCCCGGGCAGCCGGGCGAAGCACTGGATCAGGCGCTCGATGTCGGACATAGGTGTCGGGCCGGCGGGATCGCCGGCCGCCGCTCAGAACGGCAGCTGAATGCCGGGAGGCAGTTGCAGGCCGCCGGTCAACTCCGCCATGCGCTCGGCCACGTGTGCCTCTACTTTCTGCTTGGCGTCGTTACAGGCGGCGGCGACCAGATCCTCCAGCACGTCAACCTCGTTCGGGTCGACCAGGGTGGCGTCGATCTTGACCTTCCGCACCTCGCCCTTGCCGTTCATGGTAACCTGCAGCATGCCGCCGCCGGCGCCCCCGGTCACCTCGACCGAGGCAAGCTGCTCCTGCATCTCGGCGACCTTCGCCTGCAGCTTCTGCGCCTGTTTCATCATCTGCCCGAGATTCTTCATCGACTCCCTACCTCCATCACCGTCCGAACCGGCGGTGCCGCTTCATAGCAGGTTTCGCGCCGGGAAGACACGGCCGGAGCGGCAGCGGAGCCGGGCCGATCGGCGGGCCTACTCGTTCTGGGCGAGCGCCAGGCGGCGGGGTCGCGGCGCCACCTCGTGCGCCTTCTTCGACTTGGCCAGGCAGGACTCGACGAAGGCTTCGAACTCCTTGGAAAACCTGTCCGGCGCGAAGCGCAGGGCGTTGCTGCGGCAGTATTCGGCGGCGAAGCAGTCCTTGTTGTTCTCGAACCGCTGGATCGCGGCGACCAGCGAAGACACCGACTGCTCCTCGAAAAAGACCCCGGTCGGCGCGTCGGTCTCGCCCAGACCGCACACCGTTTCCTGGGCGCCGCCCTCCCCATAGGCGATGACGGGGGTGCCGAAGGCCTGCGCCTCCACCGGGACGATGCCGAAGTCTTCCTTGGCAGCGAAGACGAAGGCGCGCGCCCTTTTCATGTGATCGCGCATGACCGTGTCGTCCTGATACCCGAGGACCTCGATGTTGCGCGCGTTGGCGGCAATCTTCTGCACCTTGGGCATCTCCGGCCCATCGCCGATGATCACTAACTTGCGACCCGGCAACTGCGAGAACGCTTCGGCGATCAGCGGGATGCGCTTGTACGGCACCATCCGTGAGACGGTAAGATAGAAGTCCTCCTTCGGGGTCCGACCGTCGTAATCCTCGATGTGGACCGGCGGATAGATAACCGTGGCGTCACGTCCGTAGAATTTACGGATGCGACCGGCAATATAGTTCGAATTGGCGATGAAGTGGTCGACCCCGCGGGCGCTGGCAATGTCCCATATGCGCAGCTGCTGCAGCAGATAGCGCGCTGGCCACTGCTTGAACCCTCGATGAAGATTGCGTTCCCGCAGGTACTGCTCCCGCAGATCCCAGGCATACCGCATCGGGGTGTGGCAATAACTGATGTGAACTTGCTCGGGTCCGGTCAGCACGCCCTTGGCGACGGCGTGCGAGTTGGAGATGACCAGATCATAGCTGGACACATCGAGGGCTTCGGAAGCCATCGGGAACAGGGGCAGATAGCTGCGGAACTTTTTCCGCGCGAACGGCAGGCCCTGGATGAAGCTGGTGGCGACGGATTTGCCCAAGATCAATTCGCGCTGATCGGGCGGCATAAAATCGACGAGCGCAAATAGATCCGCCTGGGGATAAACCCGGATGATGCGCTCGAGAACTTTCTCCGATCCCGCAATAATGTCGAACCATTCATGAACCAGCGCAATGCGCATCGACAACTCCCAGTTTCTTTGACTTAAGGAATACTTCAAAGATACAGTGTTTACAGGCCGACATAATGAGCCCCTTGGCCTGCAGAGGATACCAATTCACGGTATCTAGATGCCATTTTTGACGACACTAAGACAGTGCCTTCCTCCAGGCCGTCGCCGACGATGGCGGCGCCGGCACCCTGTCGCGATGAGACGCGACCAAGCCTATAACCTCGTCCTTTGCTTGGGAAAAATCCATACCTCAGCGGGGAAAGATGCGGACGTGTTGATGGCGCTCTGGCCCGGGATGAACGGCGATCGAGGCGAGCACGGCTTACAGGCATGGATCGTCCTCGGCCAACCTCGGTTGAGCGACCCGCCGGGCAGGTGACCACGTGCACCGATCGAACCCGCCGCCGAGCCAACGCCTGTCGGATCATCGGATCATATGCCTGATTTTGCGGCCGGCGCACAGCGACGAGGATCACTAATCAAACATCCGGGCGTCCATCCGGCGATTTTATCCCGTTTGAGGTAGCGATTTGTCAACGCCGGTAACGGGGCTCTCCTCCCCCCGATGACGTCCTCGGCCACGAGCCGTCCTCCTTTTGCGCCCATAGAGGCACCCAACTCCCTCGCGTACCAAAGGCTTGCGGCGGCTTGCGGCGCCGGGTTTAGCGGCGCCGGAGCCGGCATTTCCGCCCGTTCGCGGCCTTCGGACGGTGATCCCGCGATGCAAGCCCCTTGCCGGCCGATGTCGCTTGCGATGATTCGGACCCGGCCGTCGCCGCCGCGTTCCCTCTTCGCATGGTCCTGTCCCTCCCCTAGACTAGGGCCCCGCAAGTCGCGGCGAAGGCCGATCGGCGGAGGAGCCGGCGTTGTGATCGTCGAGGACCAGACGGAAACCATCGCGTTCCTGAGCCGGCCCGAGGCGTACCGGACGGCAGCGGCGGTGGAGAGTGGGCCGGTGGCCGGCACCGACGCGCCGGAGGACGTCGATCGCGTCGAGCGCATCGATACCCACATCTCCCACGTGTTCCTCGCCGGCGCCCACGCCTACAAGCTCAAGCGCGCGGTTCGTCTTCCCTATCTCGATTTCTCCAGCGAAGGGCTCAGGCGGCGCTGGTGCCAGCGGGAGGTGGAGATCAACCGGCGCACCGCGCCGATGCTCTATCAGGGGTGCGTCCCGGTGGTCCGCACCGAGGCCGGCGGCCTCGCCATCGGCGGCGAGGGGCGGCCGGTCGACTGGCTGGTGGTCATGACCCGGTTTCCCGAGAACGCCGTGTTCGACCGCTTGGCCGCCCAAGGCCGTCTCGACCGCTATGCCATCGAGATGCTGGCGGACGTCGTCGCCCGCTTCCATGCCTCGGCGGAGCCGTTGCGGGGCGGCGACGGGGCGGCCGCCCTCGCCCGGGTGATCGCCGGAAACCGGGAGAGCTTCCGCCAGCTCGCCGGGGGATGCCTCGATGCGGCCGCCGTCGACCGAGTCGATGCGGGGATCGTCGCGCTTTCACGCCAACTGGCGCCGGTCCTGGATGCCCGCAGTGCCGCCGGCCGCGTCCGCCGCTGCCACGGCGACCTGCACCTGCGCAACATCGTGGCCTGGAATGGCGTGCCGGTCCTCTTCGACGCCATCGAGTTCTCCGACCCGCTGGCTGAGATCGACGTCCTTTACGACTTGGCGTTCCTGGTCATGGACGTGGCCGAGCGGTGTGGACGCCAGCCGGCCTGCCTGCTCCTCAACCGCTATCTCGATGCCACCGGGGATACCGCCGGGCTGGCGGTGATGCCCCTGTTCCTGGCGGTGCGGGCGGCCATCCGCAGCCACGTCGAGGCGATGTTGGCGACCGACGACGCCGGGGCCGGCGTCGCCGCGCGCCGCTACCTGGCCGACGCCGAAGCCTACCTGGCGCCCGATCCGCCGCGGCTGATCGCGCTCGGCGGCTTGTCCGGCTCCGGCAAGTCGCGGCTCGCCCGCCATCTGGCGCCGCTTGCGGGTCGCGCCCCCGGGGCGCGCGTGGTCCGCACCGATACCACCCGCAAGCGCCTCGCCGGCGTCGACTTCCATACCCGCTTGGCTCCCATCCTCTACGGCGAGGCGATGACGAGGAAAACCTACGATGCCGTCTACACCGAGGCGAAGACGGCGCTCGCCGCCGGTTATGCGGTCATCGCCGATGCCGTCTTCGCCACCGCCGAGGAACGGGCGGCGATCGCGGCGGTGGCGGCCGCGGCGGGGGTCCCGTTCCAGGCTCTGTGGCTGGAAGCGCCGGCCGCCGTGCTCGAGCAGCGGGTGACCCACCGGCGGCTGAACGCGTCCGACGCGACGGCGGCGGTGGTTCGACTGCAGCTCTCCTATGACCTCGGGCCCCTGGACTGGCCGCGGCTCAATACCGAGGACGCGACCGCCGACGTCCTTGCCCGGGCTTGTCGTATGCTTGGCTTGGGCCCATCCAAATCGGGCGGCGGGGGAGAGACGTAAAGGGCGATGGTGCGCTCTTTGCTTCGCCGGGCGAGATGATGAAACTTCCATAGAACGGGCACGCAGATGGCATTTCGCAAGATTCTCGTGGCGATCGACGGCTCGGAGAGCCAGAACGCGCCTCTCGCCCTGGCCCTCGCGCTGGCCGCCCACGGCGGCGTCGCGGTGGATGTGCTGCATGTCAGGATCGATCCCCTGGAGGCGGTCTCGTTCGCCGGCGAGGGCATGGCGGGCGAGGTGATCCCGGAGATCATGGACATGACCCAGCAGCAGTCGGCGTCGCGGGCGGAGGCGGCGCGGGCGGCGTTCGAGCGGGCTTGCGAGGAGGCCTCGATCCGCCAGGGAGCGCCGGTGGCGGGGGTGGCGACGGCCCGCTATGTGGAGGAGGAGGGGCGGGAGGATGAGGAGGTCGTCCGGATGGGACGGCTGGTCGACCTCATCGTTGTCGCCCGACCTTCCACCGACCCGGATCCCGCCGCCCAATCGACGCTCAATGCCGCCCTTTTCGAGTCGGGTCACCCGGTCCTCATCCCGGGGACGGACGGCAGCGCGATTCCCTTTCGCCGGGTGCTGATCGCCTGGAACGGCAGCGCCGAGGCGGCGCGGGCGGTCAGCCTGGCGCTGCCGCTGCTGGCCGAGGCCGACGAGGTTACGGTGGCGGCGCCGGCGGCGGACGGTGAGGAGGAGGGGCCGCAGCCGCTGGTCGACTATCTGGCCTGCCACGGCATCACCGCCGGCGTCCGCCCCCTCAACCCGCATCGGGGCGCCGGCGAGGCGGTGCTGGAAGCGGCGGCCGGGTTCGATCTCTTGGTGATGGGCGCCTACACCCACAGCCGGCTATGGCAGCTGATCCTTGGCGGGGTGACCCGGCGGATGCTGGAGCACGCGCGGCTCCCCCTGTTCATGGCGCACTGAAGCGGTGACCGACCCCCGTCCGACGGTGATCATCACCGGCGCCAGCCGTGGCATCGGCCATGCGACGGCGAAGGCGTTCCTCGACCGGAGCTGGCGCATCATCACCTGCTCCCGGGACGACGTACCGGCGGAATGCAAGCGCGATCCCAACTGGACCCTGCACATCCCGACCGATCTCGGCGACGCCGCCAGCGTCGCCGCCTTCATCCGCACCGCCAACGAAGCGCTGGCGGGGGGGCCGCTCGCCGCCCTGGTCAACAACGCCGGTCGCTCGCCGAAAACGTCGTACAAGGAGCGCCTCGGCTGCCTGAACGGCGATCTCGACGCGTGGCACGATGTTCTCGAGGTGAACTTTTTTGCCCCCCTCCGCCTGGTCCGCGGCTTCGCGGCGGCGCTGCACCGGGGCAAAGGGGCGGTGGTCAATGTCACCTCGATCGCCGGCCACGCGGTGCATCCCTTCGCCGGGTCGGCCTATTCCATCTCCAAGGCGGCGCTGTCGGCGCTCACCCGCGAACTCGCCCACGAGTGCGCCGCCCTCGACGTTCGGGTCAACGCCGTCGCCCCGGGCGAGATCGAGACCGACATGATCCAGCCGGACTACGAGGTGCTCATCCCGCGCATCCCGCTGGAGCGCATGGGGGCGCCGGCCGACGTGGCCAATGCCATCTTCTACCTGTGCTCGCCCGAGGCCGGCTATGTCACCGGAACCGAGCTATGGGTGACCGGCGGCCAGCACCTTTATTGATGGCGAGGTGACGTCGATCGGGCCGCCTGCTGGGGTGGATCGCCATTGCTTGTCAACCGCTTGACTGGCCGACAAGCTGGTAGAAGACCTGCAGCAGGGTGGCGACGAAGACGTAGCCCATCACCTTCAGCAGGACGAAGTAATAACGGACCGCGCCCTCGATGCTGATCGCCTCGAACTCGGGACGCAGGGTGACCGCCGGCAGCATCGTATTGATGGTGTATTCGCCGGCGAACCAGATGGAGCGCGTCCGCCCCGCCTCGGTGCGGTAACGGAAAAGAACGGTGCCGATCAGGATCAACAGCACGAACCAGGCGAGCGCCCGGGCGGGACGGTAGCCGTAGCCGTTGACCAGCCAGGTGGCGGTCAGCACGCTGGCATTGCGCACCCGCTCCACTAGGACGGCGAGCGTATCGCCGGGGCCGCCGTCGCCGGGGCGGGGGACGATCCCCGGCTCGTTGTCGAGACCGCTCTTGCTCAGCACGCAGGCCTCGATGTCATGCCCGGACTGACTGCCGGCGGCGATGCAGCGCTCGATGTTGCGGCTGGTGAACAAGATGGCGTCCCGGCTCTCGCGCCGACCTTGCGCCCCCATCACCCCGGCGAGCTGTTCGTAGGGCTGCCGGGTATAGCTGCGGTCGCGGGCAAGCCAGGCGATCAGCCAGTCCTCGTCGCGGGCCGGAACGATGCGGCGTTCGTTGCCGTAACTGCGTTCCTCGCGCCCCAGTCCGTCCCAGGCGCCGTAGCTGAAGCCGTCGAGGACGAGAAACGGCGCCCAGGCCTGATGCTTCCCGTTTTCCGCCGGCCCGGCGGCGCCGCCGGACGCCGGCCGGTCGGTATAGATGCTGCCCACGTCCTGGATCTTGCCCACCGAGACATTGCGCAGCATCAGCACCGAGCGGTCGTTCCAGGCATTGGTCGGCATGTGGTCGATGGACCCGAGAAAGAGCTGGCCGCCGATGCGGGTGCCGCTGAGGTTGAGCAGGCCGAGGTGGGTCAGATCGGCGCCGCTGAGGAACAGGTTGCCGCGGATGTCGGAGTTATAGAGGTTCCAGCTTGTGGCGGGCGCGGCGTTCGGGGAGGCCGCCGCCGGTGCGGCGGCTGGCTGGCAGACGGGGGGCCCGGCCAGGCGATCCCCCAGGCCTCCAGCGACTCGCCGATCCGGATCGTGCCCATGTCGAGATTGGCGCAGAAGCGCGCCCCGGTCAGACGCACGTCGCCGTCGATCCTGGCCCGATCCAAGGAGACGGCGGCGTTAGCGGCGATGCCGCGCAGGTCCAGCGACCCGGCGACCCGCAGGTCGCCCATGTCAACGGGCGCCTCGAACCGGGTCGGCGCCTCGGCGGCGGCGGGGGCGGCACCCGGCACGGGCATCCCCGTCTCGCCGATATCCGGCAAGTCGCCGATGTCGGGCAGGTCGAGGCTGTCGCTGCCGAACACCGCCTGACCGCCAATGCGGGCGCCTTGCAGGATTACCGGCGCGGCGTAGCTGGCGCCGCCGCCGAGAAACAGCGAGCCCCGGACGTCGATCTCGTTCATCACCAGGGCCCGCTCGAACCGGGATCCGGCGAACGACAGCACCTTGTCGGCGCGCACCCGCTCGAGCGACACCGGGCCGGCAAAGTGCGAAAGGCGGAGGCGGAACGGCACCGCGATGTTGGTTCCCTCCAGATCCAGGGGCTCGGTGAACTCCGCGTGGAGGATATGAACCCCGCGCGGCGGGAGGTCGCAGAGTCGGCCGAACAGAAGATCGGCGAGGAACACCGCCCGCAACCGCCGATCGGCGCGGGCGCCGAGATCGGCGAGCTGACCGGAGCAGACCCGCGCCTTTGTCCATTCTTCGGCGGCGGTAAGTTTGGCCGCAGCGGTGGCCCCGCCGGCGACGCCGGGCTCCGGCACCAATGCCAGCAAGAGGACGACCGCGGCGCAGAAAAGGCGGGCGAGGGAGCCCGGCTCGGGGCGAAAAAGGAAGCGGCGGCTCAGGGTTCGCTCCGTCCGGCGGCGCGGGAGGACGAGGGCGCGTCGCCGACAGTCTTGAACCAGGCAAGACGTTCGGCCAAGGCGACGACGCGGCCGATGACGATCAGGGTCGGCGCCGCCATGTCAAGACCGGTGACCCGGGCGGGAAGATCGCCGAGGGAGGTGATCAAGGTCACCTGATCCGGGCGGGTGCCGTTGACGATGACCGCCGCCGGGGTCGACGCCGGTAGCCCGTGCACGATGAGCTGGCGGGCGATCCGGTCCACATGAATGCGTCCCATGTAAAGGACGAGGGTGGTATCGGCATCGGCGAGGGCCGGCCAATCCAGATCGAGGTCCGCATTTTCCTTGGCGTGACCGGCGGCAAAGCGGACGCCGTGGGCGAGGCCGCGGTGGGTGAGGGGGATACCGGCGTAGGCGGTGCACCCGCAACCGGAGGTTACGCCCGGCACCACCTCGAAGGGGACGCCGTTGGCGGCGAGGCACTCCGCCTCTTCGCCGCCGCGCCCGAAGAGAAACGGATCGCCGCCCTTGAGGCGCACCACCTTGCGGCCGCTGCGGGCGAGGTCGACGAGCAGCGCGTTGATCTCCGGCTGGGGCATGTAATGATCGCGGGCGATCTTGCCGGCGAAGATGCGCGACGTGGCGGCCGGGATCAGCTCCAGGATCGGCGCCGACACCAGGCGGTCGTAGACAACGACGTCGGCCTCGCGGATCAGCCGCAGCGCCTTCAGGGTGAGAAGATCGGGATCGCCCGGGCCGGCCCCGACCAGAGCGACCGGATGGATGGAGTGGGCCAGCCTCGACCTCCCTATCGCCGCCGTCAGGCAAGCGCCTCAGCCCCCTGCGGCCATCCCTGCCCACGCTCTTAAGCGATGCCGCCCCGGCCGGCAAGGACGTCTGCCAACAACGGCGTCGGCAAGGACGTCGGGACGGAGGCAGGTTCGCCCGCCGCCGACAACCGCCGCCGGCCTTGAGCCGCGCGGCAACGGTGGCGATACTGGGCGCCGATCAGCGGATTGTTCGAGCGGAGGTCGAAAAGCGTGAGCGAGGGTGTGGCGAAGGTGGGCGCGCCGGCCGCCGATCGTACGATTGCCAGCTGGTTACTGGCGGTGGCGGCAATGGTCCTGGTCATGGTCGTTCTGGGCGGCCTGACCCGGCTCACCCACTCGGGCTTGTCGATGGTGGAATGGCGGCCGCTCACCGGTTGGTTGCCGCCGTTGAACGAGGCGGCATGGGAGGCCCAGTTCGCCGCCTACCAGGGCTATCCCGAATTCCGCCTGCTCAACCCCGACATGACCGTCGCCTCCTTCAAGTCGATCTTCTGGCTGGAATATGTGCATCGCCTCTGGGGCCGGTTGATCGGGGTGATTTTCCTCGTCCCCTTCCTCGTCTTTCTGGCCCGCGGTCGCGTTCGCGGCCGCCTTGCCGTCGGCTGCGCGATTCTGTTCGGTCTTGGCGCGGCGCAGGGGTTGCTCGGCTGGCTGATGGTGAAGAGCGGCCTGGTGGACCAGCCCGACGTCAGCGCCTACCGCCTCGCCGCACATTTCGTCATGGCGCTGCTTCTGGTGGGAGCCCTGGCCTGGACCGCGCTCGGTTTGCTCTTTCCGGCCGCGGCGGCGGGAGGCCGGATCCGGCCGATGCCGCTGGTCCTGGTGCTGCTGATCCTGGTCACCCTCACCTCCGGCGCCTTCGTCGCCGGTACCGATGCCGGATACCTGTTCAACACCTTTCCGCTGATGGACGGGCAACTGATCCCGGACGACCTGTTCGTCCTCGACCCCGCCTGGCGGAACGCTTTCGAAAACCAGGCGCTGGTCCAGCTGATCCACCGGGCCTTGGCGCTGACGACACTGACGACGGTGCTGGTCTGGCGCGTCGCCGCCGCATCGGCGCTGGTCGGGCCCCGGCTCCGGTTAGCGGCCAATCTGCTGGTGGCGGCGGTCCTGTTGCAGGTCACCCTCGGCGTTTCGACGCTCCTCTTGCACATGCCGGTGGCGCTCGCCGCCTGGCATCAGGCGAACGGCGTCGCGGTATGGGTCCTGGCGCTCTGGGTCCTGTTCGAAGCGCGGGCGGTGCCTTCGGTGCCGGGGCTGAAAAGCATGGCCGACGGAATTTCGCACCCTGCTTGAAGGGGGGCAGAGGATGAACATATGTTTCCCGCACCGGGCTGCCCGGGATTGGTTGCGGTCGCGATTTTGCTATACTCTTGCATCTAGGCGGGACGAAGGGTGCGGGCTTTCGGCTGAGGGCACTCCCTGGACCGGCGGGTCGGGGAACGGAAGCCGGCGGGGCATGTTGTCCCATACCCGGAACGAAACGTGATAATCAGGTTTGGGTGTGACGTGGACTCGGATCGACAGGTTGCCTTAAGCCGCTGGCTCCAACAGGCGCGGCTTCGCCGCGGCCTCCTCGCCTTCACCGCCGTTGCCGCCTTCGCCGCCGGCCTGTTGCCGGCACTGTCGGGCTGCGCCGACGACGAAACGCCGTCGTTCCAGCGGATTGCCGAGGCGGTGGGGATCGATCCCTACCGGGTCTCCTCCGACACCAACCGCGAACTGTACCGCTTCAACGACATCTTCGCCCTGTACGCCTCCGACCCGCAGAACACCCGACAATTGAAGCAATTCCGCGACGCCTATAAGCGCGTCCGCTCCTCCTATGTGGAAGACGTCCCGGACGCGAAGCTGGTCGATGCGGCGGTGGAGGGGGTGAAGGCGCAAAACCCCCAGCCCCATTCGATGAAGGCCGCCGATCTGGTGGAGACGGCGCTGGACGCGGTGACCGCGTCTCTCGATCCCCACTCCGCCTACCTCAACCCCGATGAATTGCGCGAATCCGAACTGGTCACCTCCGGCGAATTTGGCGGCCTCGGCCTGCAGGTGACGCAAGAGGACGGCAAGCTGAAGGTGATCTCTCCCATCGAGGGCACCCCGGCCGACCACGCCGGGCTGAAGCCGGGCGACATCATCAGCCACCTGGACGGGAAGCCGGTGGAGGGGATGAGCCTGCGCAACGCCGTCAATGCCATGCGCGGCAAGCCCGGTACCACCGTCAAGCTGACCATCCAGCGCGACCAGGCGCAGCCGTTCGAGGTGGCGATCACCCGCGCCGTCATCACCATCGAGCCGGTGCGCTGGCGGATGGAATCGGACGTGGCCTATCTGCGGGTGGTCAGCTTCAACGAGCGCACCTCCGAGGCGGTGGAGCAGGCGCTGAAGGAGATTCGGACCCGACAGGGCGGCGATCTGCGCGGCATCGTTCTCGATCTGCGCAACAATCCGGGCGGGCTGCTGGATCAATCCCTCGCCGTCGCCGACGACTTCCTCGACGATGGGGTGATCGTCACCATCCGCGGTCGCGAGCACGGAAGCGATCGCACCTTCTGGGCAAGCTCCGGCGACCTGGCGCGGGAGATCCCGCTCGTCGTCCTGGTCAATGCCGGTTCCGCCTCGGCGTCGGAGATCGTCGCCGCGGCGCTGCAGGATCACGGCCGGGCGACGGTGATGGGCTCGCGCACCTTCGGCAAGGGGTCGGTGCAGACGGTGATGCGGTTGCCCATCGAAGGGGCGTTGAAGCTGACCACCGCCCTCTATTATGCGCCGTCGGGCGAGGCGATCCAGGCGCAGGGCGTCGTTCCCGACATCCAACTCGTCGGCGCCCCGGCGACCGAGGAGGAATCCCACGAGGCCGATCTGCCGCACGCGTTGCCGCCGCAGAGCCAGAACCGGCACCTGTCCCGGGCTACCGTCGAGGTGTCCAAGTGCCCCGAGATCGGCGACGCCAAGGACCGCGAGTTGGGGTGTGCGCTGTCGTTCCTCCACGCCGGCGGCTCGACCGACCGGTTCCTCGCCGCCCTCGGCCAAAAGGCCAAGTTGTAACCCGCGGGGCCCGGGCGACGGTGCCTCGGCGACGGTGCCGGGAGAGGAGTGCGGCGCGCCCCGGCCGCGGCGGCGGGCTGCGACGCTCGGAACGCGAACCGGGTCAGGGCCGGGGCGCCGGCGGCGGCCGCAGCAGATCGCCGGTGACCTGACGAACGAGGGCGAGGAAAGGCCCGTCGTCCGGACCATCGGCCCGCCCCAGCCGCCCGCTCACGTCGGCGAGGAGGCGGTCGCCGTCACAGAAGACCGCCTGCATCCTGATCTTGACGCCCCCGATCTTGACGCCCCCCGTGCCGTTTTGGGGCGGGGGTGTGCCGGCGCCGATCTCGACGCTGTCGGCAAGTTGCCCGCAATGGGCCAGGCTTGCCCCCCGATCGGAGTCGTCGAACACGGTAATGATGCGAAGTCCCGCCCCGATGCTCTCCGCCGGGACGAGAACGAAGCGAGCGCCGCGGTTCCAGGTGATGGCCTCGCCCATGGTCCGCACCACGGTCTCGTCAAAGCGGGCCGGCGGGCCGACGAAGGGGTGGCCGATCACCGCCACCGGCAGCGGCATCGCTCCTTGCGCGATCGCCCAGGGGTCCTCGATGCGGAAGGCGACCGAGGTGATCGGGACCTTGTCGCAGGCGGCGAGCGCGGGCAGCAGCAGCACCAGCCGGGACAGCCGGTGACGGAGGGCGCGCGCGGGCAACCGAATCTTCACCGGACCCTACGGGTGAACCGACCTTAGTAGGTCCGGATGAGGGCGACGAGGCGACCCTGTACCTTGACCTGCTCCGGTCCGCAGATGCGCGGCTCGTATCGGGGGTTGGCCGGCTCGAGGGCGATGGAGTTACCGCGCCGCCGCAGTCGCTTCAGGGTCACCTCCTCGTTGTCGACGAGGGCGACGACGATGGTCCCGTTGTCGGCGGTGTCGGTGCGCTCGATGATGACCGTGTCGCCATCGAAGATTCCGGCCTCGATCATCGAATCGCCCTCGACCTCGAGGGCGTAATGCGCACTGGCGGAGATCAGGTCCTGGGAGACGGCGATCGTCCGCGAATGGTCGCGCAGCGCCGCGATCGGGGTGCCGGCGGCGATCTTGCCGTAGAGGGGCAGGGAGACCAGACCGGCCGGCGTAGCCGCCGGCTCCGGCTCCGGTTCGGAGCGGAAGTCGTGGCGGATGACGTTCGACGGCAGCGGCTCGGTGGCGGCAAGCGTCGCCGGCCCGGCCGCGTCACCGGCCATGTTGCTGGGCATCCGGACGATCTCCAGCGCCCGGGCCCGGTGGGGGAGGCGGCGGATGAAGCCGCGTTCCTCGAGGCCGGTGATCAGCCGGTGGATGCCCGATTTGGAGCGGAGGCCGAGCGCTTCCTTCATCTCGTCGAAAGAGGGGGGCACTCCCGCCTCTTGCAGACGGCGGCTGATGAACATCAACAGCTCGTGCTGTTTACGGGTAAGCATCGACCCTCCAACCTGTTCCCCTGGCCGCGGCGCCCCGCAGGCTCGCGGCGATCGCTTGCGCGGAGTCTAGAACAAAAACCAAACCGAGCGCAATGTTCTATATTGGTTCCGCAGTTGTGTGAAATCCGGGCAAAGCCGTGCGCCAGCCCACGACGACAAGCCTAGTCCAGGTGCAGGACCGGCACGATCTGGCCCGGCGCGGCGGCAGGCGCGAAGGGCGGCCTGACGATGAGGGCGTTGGCGTCGGCATAGAGGCGCAGAAGGGCGCTATCCTGGCGGGAGAACGCTTCCACCAGCGGTATCCGGCCGGGGCGCGGGGTGATCGTCGCCCGCAGATAGTCCTGGCGGCGATCGTTGGCGGCGAGAGGGGTGGCGAGCTCGGCCGGCCGTTGCGAAGAATCGCCGTCGTCGCCGGCGAGACCCATGAGTGCCGCCATCAGCGGGAGGAGAAACAGGCGCGCGGTGATCGCCGCCGAGACCGGATTGCCCGGCAGGACCAGCACCGGCATGGACGACAGGTGCGACAGGCGGCCGAACCCGGTGGGCTTGCCCGGACGCATGGCAACCCGCTCGAAGACGGGGCGGTAGCCGGCGGCGGCGAGCCCCTCCCCGACGAGGTCGAAGTCGCCGACCGAGGCCCCACCCAGGGTGACCAGGGCATCGGCACCGCTGGCGGCGACGATGGCGTCGGCAATGGCGGCGCGGTCGTCACCGGCGACGCCCAGATCCATCGGGATCCCGCCGGCGCGGCGGATTTCGCCCGCCAGCAACAGGGAGTTGCTGTTGATGGTCCGACCGGCGGCGTCCGCCTCGCCCGGCAGGACCAGCTCGTCGCCGGTGGCGAGGATGGCGATGCGCGGCTGTCGGCGCACCCGAAGCCAGACCGCACCGCCGGCGGCGGCGAGGGCGACGGCCCGGGGGTCGAGCCGACGTCCGGCGGCCAGCAGTCGTTCGCCGGTGCGGAAATCGCCCCCGGCGCCACGGATGTAGCGCCCCGCGGGCGGGGCGGCGCGGATCCGGACGCGATCCCCGACAGCGTCGGTCTCCTCCTGAATGACGATGGTGTCGGCGCCCGCCGGCAGCGCCGCGCCGGTAAAGATGCGTACCGCCTCGCCGCCGCCGAGGGGGGGCGGCGGGCGGCCGCCGGCCTTGCTGATGCCGGCAACGGCAAGGGAGGCCGGCAGCTGCACCACATCGTCGGCGCGGACGGCATACCCGTCCATCGCCGAGACGGACGCCGCCGGCTGGTCATGCCGGGCGAAGACGTCCGCGGCGAGGACCCGGCCGACCGCATCGCCCAATCCGACCAGCTCTGCCGGGAGCGGTGTTACGTCGCTGACGACGAGGCGCCTGGCGGTGGCGACGTCGATCACGGCTCCGCCCTGAAATCGCCGGAGCGTCCGCCCGCCTTCTCGATCACCCGGACGTCGGTAATCCGCATCCCGCGGTCGAGCGCCTTGCACATGTCGTAAAGGGTCAGGGCAGCGACCGCGGCGGCGGTCAGGGCTTCCATCTCGACCCCGGTGCGACCGCTGACCCGACATCGACTGCGGACGTGGATGGCGGGTCCGGACGGGTCCAGTTCGAAGTCGATGCCGACGTCGTTGAGCGCCAGGGGATGGCAGAGCGGGATGAGTTCGTGGGTACGCTTCGCCGCCAGGATGCCGGCGATGCGGGCGGTGGCGAAGATATCGCCCTTGGCGGTTTCGCCGCCGGCGATCGCCCGCAAGGTCGCTTCCGCCATCTGCAGGGTGGCGCCGGCGACGGCATGGCGATCGCTGACCGCCTTCGCCGAAATGTCGACCATCCGCACCCGGCCGGTGGCATCGACGTGGGTGAAGTCGCTCATTCCGCCGGTGCGGACTCCGTCCACCCCTGCCCGGTGAAGACCTGGAGCGGCCGAAACTTGGTCTTGTAGGCCATCTTCGTCGTCTCGGCGATCCAGAAGCCGAGGTAGAGATAGCCGTCCGGCATCGCCTGCGTCTTGGCGATCAGTTGCAAGATGAGGAAGGTGCCGAGACTGCGCCGCGGCTGGTCGGCGGCGAAGAAGCTGTAGACCGCGGAAAGACCGTCGCAGACCTCGTCGAAAATGGCGCACCCCATGAGTTTGCCGCTGGGGTCGCGGGCTTCGAGGATGCCGGTCCGCACCGGGGTCTGCTCGATCAGCGACTGATAGTCGGCAAAGGCCATCTTCGCCATCTCGCCCTGGTCGTGGCGGATGTTCTGGTAGGCGATGAACAGCCGATACTGCTCCTTGGTCGCGATCGCCGCCCGTTCGCTGACCGTCAGGTCGGCGTTGCGGGCGAGCACCCGGCGGTGGCTGCGGCCGGGGCGAAACCGGGCGACATCGACGCGGACCGGGACGCAGGCCTGGCAGCCGTGACAGATGGGCGCGTAGGCCAAGGTGTGGGAGCGGCGGAAACCGGCCTGCGACAAGGCGTCATGGATGGGGACGGCATCGCGGCGAGACAAATCGGTCACCAGCCGACGCTCGTGGCGGTCCGGCAGATAGGGGCACGGCTGCGGTGAAGTGGCGAAAAAGGCCAGCGGGGCGGGGGCGATCAGAGAGTTCATTGTGACATAAACCGGTGCGTTCTACCTCCGGCTCGACGTCTCCGCCTCGGGTGGCACGATCACCGCGCCCACGACCGCCCTTCTTAAGGAAACCAACCATCCCTATGCTAACTTACTCCCGTGCCGCGCAAAAGCGTAATCGACAGACGGCGGTTGCCCGGCGCTTCCGGCGTATCGGGGAGGAGCGGTGCCGTTGCCGCCCGGCCGACAACTTTCTCGATGCGGGACGGGGCAAGCCCCATCTCCACCAGCGCCCGGCGGGCGGCATTGGCCCGGTCCGTCGATAGCTCCCAATTGCCGTACCCGGACGGGTTGGCGAAGGGCTTGGCGTCGGTATGGCCGGCGACCTCGATGTGCTGCGGCATCGTCCGGATGGAATTGACCACGAGCTCGAGAATCTTGCGGGTGTACTGGTACATCACCGCCTCGCCGCTGGGAAACATGGGCAGGCCGTCCTGGTCGACGATCTGGATGCGAAGCCCCTCCGGCGTCTCCTCGACGATCAGGCTTTTGGCCAGCGCCTTGAGCTCCGGATTGGCGGCGAGGGCGTTGCGGATGGCGCCTTCGACCTCGGCGAACTGCTGCTGTTCCGAGGCGGTCTGCTGCTGGCGAACCGGCGGCGGAGTCTCCTCCGGCGGGTCCGTCTCCTGCTCGTCGTGATCCGCCTCGACGGCCGAGCGGCCGCGCGGATTGTCCGTTTCCTCCCGGCTGTCGAACACGCCTTTGGTGGCAACGACGTTACCGGCGAGGAGGCCGCCGCCGCCGCTCGTCGTGGTGTGCTTGTTGATCGCCGAGAAGTAGTCGGAGATGCCTTCCAACTGCTCCTGGCTCACCGCGTTGAGCAGCCAGAGGAGGAGGAAGAAGGCCATCATCGCGGTGACGAAGTCGGCGTAGGCCACCTTCCAGGCGCCGCCGTGGTGGCCGCCGCCGTGCCCCTTGCCGCCCCGCCGCCGATGCCCACCGCCGCCGCCGGACATGTCTCGCCCTAGACCTGGATCGTGTTTAGCTTCTCGTCGAGTTCGGCGAAGGTCGGCCTCAGCTTGGTGGCGATCGTCTTGCGGGCGAACTCGACGGAGATCTGCGGCGCATAACCCTGGGTATGGGCGACGAGCGCCGTCTTCGTCGCCTCCAGCACCTGTTCGTCCGCACCGAGCCTGGCTTCCAGCGCCTTGCCGATGGGCGCGACGAACCCATAGGCGGCGAGCACGCCGGAGAAGGTGCCGACCAGGGCGGCGCCGATCAGATGGCCCAGCACCTCCGGTGGCTCGGTGATGGACCCCATGGTGTGGATGACGCCCAGCACCGCGGCGACGATGCCGAGCGCCGGCAGGCCGTCGGCGGCGGTGGTGATGGCACCGGCGACGGCGCCGTGGTGGTGGCGGTGCGCATCGATCTCGGCGTCCATGATCGCCTCCAGCTCGTAGGGATTGTGCGAGCCGAGGGTGAGCAGGCGGAGATTGTCGCAGATGAACTCCATCAGCGTGGCCCGCCGGCTGACCTCGCCGTAGGCGCGGAAGATGGGGCTTTCCAGGGGTTTCTCGATGTGTGCCTCGAGGGCGATGTCGCCCTTGCTCTTCGCCACCTTGAACAGGGAATAGAGGGTGGAAAGGAGCTCGACGTAGGTCGCCTTGCTGGCACCGCCGCCTTTGAGGATCAGCGGCAGCGAGCCCAGCAGCGATTTCAGCACCGGGCCGGGCGTTCCGGTGATCATCCCGCCCAGCATGGCGCCAAAAATGATCAGGAACTCGAACGGCTGCCAGAGGACGGCGGCGTGACCGCCACCGGCGAGGAAGCCGCCGGCGACGCAGCCAAGGACAACGATCATACCGATCAGAACAAGCATGTCCGCCTACGCACAGAGGCAACGGCCGCACACGGAGTACGGCCGTTCTGCGACCGGATCGGTGGCCGCGGTTCCCATATTGCGGCGATCGGCTTAGTGATTGGTTAACCGGGGGTTGACTTGTCCCGGGTTGGACGGACGCGTTCTTTTCCGCGGCCGGCGTCAACCGGAAAAACGATGCTGCTGTCGGCCCGTAAGCCTTGTGTTTCAGACTGTGTCGCAATAGCATCGGCCTTGACCGACGCCACCGGGGGCGCCGGCTGATAAGGCGGAAAGCCGGCGTTTTCTGTGCTTCCAGACTGAGGAGATGATGCGGTGACGGACGTTAAGGCCGCGAAGGCTGCCGACAATGGTTCTGCGTCGGCGGCAGGCGCCGCGCCGGCGCACGATCGAGACGAACTGCTGGGCTACTACAGACAGATGCTGCTCATCCGGCGGTTCGAGGAAAAGGCCGGCCAGCTTTACGGAATGGGTCTGATCGCCGGCTTCTGCCACTTGTACATCGGCCAGGAAGCGGTGGTCGTCGGCCTGCAGGCAAACGCCACAGAGGCCGATTCCGTCATCACAACCTATCGGGATCACGGTCACATGCTTGCCTGCGGCATGGAGGCCAGGGGCGTCATGGCCGAGCTGACCGGACGCATCGGCGGCTACTCCAGAGGCAAGGGCGGCTCGATGCACATGTTCAGCCGCGAGAAGAAGTTCTACGGCGGTCACGGCATCGTCGGTGCCTCGGTGCCGCTCGGCGCCGGCCTCGCCTTTGCCCACAAGTATCGGGGCGATAACGGAGTCAACTTCTGCTACTTCGGCGACGGCGCGGCCAACCAGGGGCAGGTCTACGAGGCGTTCAACATGGCGTCGCTGTGGAAGCTGCCGGTGATTTTCGTCATCGAGAACAACCGCTACGGCATGGGCACCTCGATCCAGCGGGCATCGGCCTCGACCGAGTTCTATCGCCGTGGCGAAGCGTTTGGCATCCCGGGCGTCCGCGTCGATGGCATGAACGTCCTCGAGGTGAAGCGGGCGGGCGCCGAGGTGGTCGCCCACGTGCGGGGCGGCGAGGGCCCCTACGTGATGGAAATGAATACCTACCGCTATCGCGGTCACTCGATGTCGGATCCGGCCAAGTACCGGTCGAAGGAAGAAGTGTCCTCGATGCGTAAGGAGCACGATCCGATCGACCAGCTTCGCCAGTTCATGCTGGACGAAGGACTGGCCGACGAGGCCGCGTTCAAGGAGATGGACCGCCAGGCAAAGGACATCGTCAACGAAGCGGCGGAATTCGCCCAGACGAGCCCCGAACCCGATCCGTCGGAGCTGTGGACAGACGTCCTGATCGAAGTCTGATCGCTGCAAAATAAGAAGTCGGGTGCCGAGGAGGGTGGTTGATGCCTGTTGAGATTCTGATGCCGGCGCTCTCGCCGACGATGACCGAGGGCAAGCTGGCGAAATGGCTGAAGAACGAAGGCGATAAGGTTTCTTCGGGCGACATCGTCGCCGAGATCGAAACCGACAAGGCGACGATGGAAGTCGAGGCGGTGGACGAGGGAACGCTCGGAAAGATCCTTGTCGCTGCCGGGAGCGATCACGTGGCGGTCAATACGCCGATCGCCATTGTCCTCGCCGATGGGGAAACGGTGGACGACATCAAGGCGGCGGCACCGCCGCCCGATGCGAAGGCGGAGCCCGTTGCTGCCGCCGCTGCTGCCCCTGCCGCCGAGGCCGCTCCGGCGGCCGTTGCCTCGGCGCCGGCGGAGTCCGAGTACACCGGGCCGCGCGCCAAGCAGACGGTACGCGAGGCGCTGCGTGACGCCATGGCCGAGGAAATGCGCCGCGATCCGGAAGTGTTTCTGATGGGCGAGGAAGTCGCCCAGTTCCAGGGCGCCTACAAGGTCAGCCAGGGTTTGCTCGAGGAATTCGGCGACAAGCGGGTGATCGACACGCCGATCACCGAGATGGGGTTCGCCGGCATCGCCACCGGTGCGGCGTTCGCCGGCATGCGGCCGATCGTCGAGTTCATGACCTTCAACTTCGCTATGCAGGCCATCGACCAGATCCTCAACTCCGCCGCCAAGACCCTCTACATGGCCGGCGGCAAGATGGGGGCGCCGATCGTCTTCCGCGGGCCCAACGGTGCGGCGGCCCGGGTGGGCGCGCAGCACTCCCAATGCTACGGATCGTGGTACGCCCACTGTCCCGGACTGAAGGTGGTCGCCCCTTATTCGGGAGAGGATGCGAAAGGCCTGTTGAAGGCGGCGATCCGTGATCCCAATCCCATCGTCTTCCTGGAGAACGAACTCCTCTACGGCCTCAGCTTCGACGTGCCGACCGACCCCGAGTTCGTCCTCCCCATCGGCCGGGCGAAGATCGAACGGCCGGGCAAGGACGTCACCATCGTCGCCTTCTCGCGCATGGTCGGCCTTTCGCTGGAGGCGGCGGACAAGCTGGCGGGCGAGGGCATCGATGCCGAGGTGATCAATCTCCGCTCGCTGCGACCGCTGGATGTGGAAACGATCACCAACTCGGTGATCAAGACCAACCGCATCGTCAGTGTCGAGGAGGGATGGCCGGTCGCCGGCATGGGTTCGGAGATCGCCGCCCTGATGATGGAGCACGCCTTCGATCACCTGGATGCACCGGTGGTTCGCGTCACCGGCGCCGACGTGCCGATGCCGTACGCCGCGAACCTGGAGCGTCTCGCCCTGCCGAGCGTCGACCATATCGTCGCCGCGGCGAAATCCGTCTGTTATCGCTGACCGGGGAGCGGGTCCATGCCGACACAGGTGTTGATGCCGGCGCTCTCGCCGACGATGACCGAGGGCAAGCTGGCCAAGTGGCTGAAGAACGAGGGTGACCAAATCCAGTCCGGCGATGTCATCGCCGAGATCGAAACCGACAAGGCGACGATGGAGGTGGAGGCGGTCGACGAGGGGACGCTGGGTAAGATCCTGGTGCCCGCCGGCAGCGAGGGGATCGCCGTCAATACGCCGATCGCGGTGATCCTGGCCGAGGGCGAGGACGCCTCGGCCATCGACGCCGCCGCGGCGTCGCCGGCCCCCGCGGCCAAGGCGGCGGAGAAGCCGGCGGACGCGCCGGCGGCGGCGCCTGCCGGATCACCGCCGGCGTCGGCACCGGCGCCGGCACCGGCGCCGGCCCCGGCAGCGCAGGCCCAGCCGGGCAAGCGCATCTTCGCCAGCCCGCTCGCCCGCCGCATCGCCGCCGAGGCCAAGCTCGACTTGGCCGGCGTCGCCGGCTCGGGTCCGCGCGGCCGCATCGTCAAGAGCGACGTGGAGAAGGCGATCGCCACCCGCGCCGCGGCCCCCGCCGCACCGGCCCCGGCGGCGGCAAAGCCCGCCCCGGCGGCGGCGCCCGCCCCGGGCGCCGCGCCTTACGTCGAGGTGCCCAACTCCACCATGCGCAAGGTCATCGCCCAGCGGCTGGTCCAGTCGAAGCGCGATGCTCCCCACTTCTATCTGTCCATCGACTGCAACATCGACGCCCTGATGGCGATGCGCGGACAGTTGAACGAGCGAACCCCGGAGGGCGAGGGGGCCTTCAAGATCTCGGTCAACGACTTCGTCGTCCGCGCCGTGGCGCTGGCCATGCGTGCCTTTCCCGACGTGAACTGCTCTTGGACGGACGAAGCGATCCGCTACTACCAGACGGTGGACGTGTCGGTGGCGGTGGCGACCCCCACCGGCCTGATCACCCCGGTCGTCCGCAACGCCGACCAGAAGGGACTGGCGCAGATCTCCAACGAGGTGCGGGTGCTGGCGAAGAGGGCACGCGAAGGCAAGCTGATGCCGGAGGAATACCAGGGCGGCGGGTTCACCATCTCCAATCTCGGCATGTTCGGCATCACCAACTTCGCCGCGGTAATCAACCCGCCGCAATCGTGCCTGCTTGCCGTCGGTGCGGCCGAGAAGCGGCCCATCGTCAAGGACAATGCGCTCGCCATCGCGACGATGATGAGCTGCACGCTCTCCATCGACCACCGCTCCGTCGACGGTGCCAAGGGCGCCGAGTTTCTGCAGGTGTTGAAGACGCTGGTGGAAGATCCCCTGCGCATGATGCTGTGAGGACCGAGCCAATGGCCGAGCAAGCGTTTGATCTCATCGTCATCGGCAGCGGTCCGGGCGGCTATGTCGCCGCCATCCGCGCCGCCCAACTGAAGATGAAGACCGCCGTCGTCGAGGAAAAGTATCTGGGCGGGATCTGCCTGAACTGGGGCTGCATCCCCACCAAGGCGCTGCTCAGAACGGCGGAGGTGTTCGAGAACATCAAGCACGCCGCCTCGTTCGGGCTGAGCGTCGGTGAGGTGAGCTTCGACATCGGCAAGGTGGTCGAGCGGTCCCGGGGCGTCGCCGGCCAGCTGTCCAAGGGCGTTGCCTTCCTGTTGAAGAAGAACAACGTCACCGTCATCGACGGCCGCGGCCGGCTGAACGGACCGGGCAAGGTGGCGGTGAGCAAGGACGGCAAGCCGGTCGCCGACCTCACCGCCAAGCACATCATCCTCGCCACCGGCGCCCGGCCGCGACAGCTGCCCGGTCTCGAGCCGGACGGCAAGCTGGTGTGGACCTATTTCGAAGCGATGGTGCCGAAGACGCTGCCGAAGTCGCTCCTGGTGATCGGATCCGGGGCCATCGGCATCGAGTTCGCCAGCTTCTTCCGCTCCCTCGGCTCCGAGGTGACGGTGGTGGAGATTCTCGACCGCATCCTGCCGGTGGAGGATGCGGAGATCTCCGACTTCGCCCGCAAGTCGTTCGAGAAGCAGGGGATCAAGGTCCTCACCTCGGCGGCGGTGAAGGCGCTGCAGAAGGGCGACAACAGCGTTACCGTCACCATCGGCATGAAGGACGGCAAGGACACCCAGGTGACCGTCGAGCGGGTGCTGAGCGCCGTCGGCATCACCGGCAACACCGAGAACATCGGACTTGAGGGCACCAAGGTGAAGGTGGACCGCGGCCATATCGTCATCGACCAATGGTGCCGGACGGGCGAGCCCGGGGTCTATGCCATCGGCGACGTCTGCGGGCCGCCGTGGCTGGCGCATAAGGCGAGCCACGAAGGCGTCATCTGCGTCGAGAAGATCGCCGGCCTGGAGGGCGTGCATCCGCTGGACGTGTCTAACATTCCCGGCTGCACCTATTCCCGGCCGCAGGTGGCGAGCGTCGGCATGACCGAGCAGGCGGCGAAGGCGGCCGGCCGCGATGTGCGCGTTGGTCGGTTCCCATTCATCGGCAATGGCAAGGCGATCGCTCTCGGCGAGCCGGAAGGCCTGGTCAAGACCGTCTTCGACAAGAAGACCGGCGAACTGCTCGGCGCCCACATGATCGGCGCCGAGGTGACCGAGCTGATCCAGGGGTATGGCGTCGCCCGTTCGCTGGAGACGACCGAGGAGGATCTGGTCCACGCCATCTTCCCGCACCCGACACTATCGGAGATGATGCACGAATCGGTGCTCAGCGCCCTCGGCCGGGCCATTCACATCTGAGGTCCGGCCACCGGCCGCCGGCAGTGCAACTGCGCCATTGATGTCGCAGCGAAGGGGAGCCACATCCTAACCCATGTCCGACAGCGCCTCCCAGAGACCCCTTGAGGTGAGATCCCCCGAGGTAAGACACCCCGAGAAGGCCGGCCGGCCCGACCAGGCATCGCCGCGCAAGCCGGAGTGGATCCGCGTGCGGGTCCCGGCCGCCTCCGCCGGCTATGGCGAGACGCGCACGGTGATGCGGTCGCACGGCCTGCACACGGTGTGCGAGGAAGCGTCCTGCCCCAACATCGGCGAATGCTGGGCGCGCAAGCACGCGACATACATGATCTTGGGTGCCATCTGCACCCGCGCCTGTGCCTTCTGCAATGTCGCCACCGGCAAGCCGGGCCCGGTCGATCCGCTGGAGCCGGAGCGGCTGGCACGGTCGGTGGGCGAACTGGGCCTGAAGCACGTGGTGATCACCTCGGTCGATCGGGATGACCTCGCCGACGGCGGCGCCCGCCAGTTCGCGCTCTGCATCGAACACCTGCGGGCGCGCTCCCCCGACACCACCGTCGAGGTGCTGACGCCCGATTTCCGCGGCAAGGATGGGGCCGCCGAGCAGGTTTTCGCCGCCGCGCCCGACGTCTTCAACCACAACCTGGAGACGGTGCCGCGGCTCTATCCCGGCATTCGGCCCGGTGCCCGCTACTACCTGTCGCTGAAGCTTTTGGACCGGGCCAAGGAAGCCAACCCGGCGCTGTTCACCAAATCCGGGATCATGGTCGGATTGGGCGAGGAGCGGGTCGAGGTGCTGGCGGTGATGGACGATCTCCGTTCGGCCGGCGTCGACTTCCTCACCATCGGCCAATACCTGCAGCCGACGCCGAAGCACGCCGCGGTCGCCCGCTTCGTCCCGCCGGACGAATTCGCCGAGCTGAAGCAGGTGGCCCTGGCCAAGGGCTTCCTCATGGTGGCATCGACCCCGCTCACCCGTTCCTCCTACCACGCCGACCGTGATTTCGCCGAACTGAAGGCGGCGCGCGTTGCCGGCATCGCCACCGGCTGAGGGCGATGCCCACCCATGCCGAAATCCGCCGCCTGCCCTATAGCCCCGAGCAGATGTTCGACCTGGTCGCCGATGTGGAGCGCTACCCGGAGTTCCTGCCGTGGTGTGTGGCCTGCCGGATCAAGCGGCGGGAGTCACCCAGCCAGTTCACCGCCGACCTGATCATCGGCTTCAAGATGTTTCGCGAACGCTTCACCTCACGGGTGGTCCTCGACCGCTGCCGGCGCATCGATGTGTCGTATCAGCAGGGTCCGTTCCGCTACCTCAACAACCACTGGCGGTTCGCGCCGGGTGATGACGGCGGCTGCGCCATCGACTTCTACATCGACTTCGAATTCAAGTCGAAGACCCTGCAGAAGATGATCGGCACCTTGTTCAACGAGGCGGTGCAGCGGATGGTCAACGCCTTCGAGCACCGGGCCGCCGCCCTTTACGGCGGCGACGTGCCCCCCCAGCCGGCGCCGCCCGAACCGGACGCGCCGCGGCTGTCCTGACCGCGCCGGGGCGGTTCGGCGACGGTCTTCAGCCGGCGAGAGTCTCCCGCAACAGCAACAGCCCCCGCCGCACCGTGGCGAAACGCACCTCCTGCCGGTCGCCGGGAAAAATCTCCCGGTGGTGGCGAACCACCCCCGCCCGCAGGGCCGTCGCCATATGGACGAGGCCCACCGGCCGCTCCGCCGATCCGCCGCCCGGACCGGCGATACCGGTGACGGCGAGGCCGGCGTCGGCATAGGACCGCGCTACCGCGCCCTCCGCCATCGCCCGCGCCACTTCCTCCGACACCGCGCCCTTGGTCCGCATCAGTTCGGCCGGGACGCCCAGCAATTCCTCCTTGGCGACGTTTGAATAGGTGACGAAGCCGCGCTCGAACACGTCCGAGGATCCGGCGATCGCGGTCAGCAGCCCGGCGATCAGGCCGCCGGTGCACGACTCGGCGACCGCTAACCGCGCCCCCCGCGCCCGGCAACGACCGAGGATGTCGGCGGCGAGTTCCAGATCTGCGTCGGTAAACATGCGAGATTCCCTAGATATAGCAGTTGGTTATGCGTTCGGTGAGGGTGGCTGCCGCCCGCTTGCGCTTCCTTTTCCTGACATCCCCTCCATGGTTGCGTAGCCTGCTAGCCACCTGGACGATCCTTCCGGGCTTCGGTCGACGATCACAGTACCGACAAAGGGGAGATAGTTTAGCGTGAACATCGGGCTTGGCAGCAGGGTGGCGATGGCCACCAGATCTTATGGGGGAGGTCACGATGGATGAAGGACGGCACCCATTGCTTCAGTACCGGGGCGTTCGTGTCGATGCGCCGGACCCGTCAGGCTTGGTGCTGACATTGCAAATCGCCGATGCCGAGTTGTGCGCCGAGTTGGAGGAACTGGAGGAAGGTCTACCGCGCCACGACTTTGCCGTCAGCGCGCTGAAGATCGGGACCTTGGCGTTGCGGCACGCGCGCGGTCGCATCGATGCCGAGCGGATTCGCGAGGAAGGGGACCGCTTGATCGACGGCCTCGCCGCCAAATTGACCGAGCATCAGCGCCATCTCTCCCAGCAGCTTGATTCAAACCTGAAGGAATACTTCGACCCCAATGGCGGCCGGTTCAACGAGCGCATCGAGCGCCTGATCCGCCAGGACGGGGAACTGGAGCAGGTCCTGCGCCGGCAGGTCGGCGGCGACAGTTCCGAACTGGTGCGTACGCTGAGCGCCCACATCGGCGACCACAGTCCTTTGATGCAAGTCCTTAAACCGTCGGCGCCCGATGGCCTCTTGTCCTCCATCGACACCACGATCGCAGCCATGCTGACCACGCAGCGCGAGCGCATCCTGCAGGAGTTCTCGCTCGACAACAAGGCCGGGGCGCTGGCGCGCCTGGTGGGCGAACTGAACCAGCAGCAGGACCGGGTCAGCGGTACCCTGACCGAGCGGGTGCAGCGGATTGTTTCCGAGTTCTCGCTCGATCGCGAGGATTCCGCCCTGTCGCGGCTCGTGCGCCGGGTCGAGCAGGCGCAGCACCAGATCAGTGCGGAGTTCTCCCTGGATGAGCAGAACTCGGCCCTGGCGCGGATGCGCCGCGAGTTGCTGGCGGTCATCGAGGAGTTGCAGACGGCCAACGCCCAGTTCCACGAACAGGTGTTACAGAAGCTGACCGATGCCGCCGCCCGCAAGGAAGAAGCGCTGCGCTCCACCCGGCATGGTCTCGACTTCGAGGCGGCGGTCTTCGCCCAGCTACAGGCCGCCTGCCAGGCGGCGGGTGACATCGCCGCGCGCACCGGCAGCATTCCCGGCCTGATCAAGAACTGCAAGAAGGGCGACGCCGTCGTCGAACTGGGGCCCGAGCATGCCGCCGCCGGGGCGTGCATTGCCGTCGAGGCCAAGGAGCAGGCCTCCTTCTCCCTGAAGGACGCCCTCGCCGAGATCGACATCGCCCGCAAGAACCGCGGCGCTGCCGTCGGCCTCGTGGTGATGTCCGCCCGCACCGCCCCCCGCGGCATCGATTGCATGCGCCGCTACCGCAACGACGTGGTGGTGGTGTGGGACCCGGAAGACCGGGCGAGCGATATCGTGCTGGCGGCCGGCCTGACCATTGCGAAGGCGATCAGTACCCAGGCCGCGACCCAGCGCCGCACCGCCGCCGCCGATTTCGACGCCATCGAGAGCGCCATCCGCAACATCGAGAAGAAGGCCCAGGATCTGGATCAAATCTCCACCTGGGCGACGACGATCCGGAGCAACGGCGAGAATATCGTCAAAAAGGCCGGGGCGATGAAGACGGACTTGCTCCGCCAGGTGGGCACCCTCGACGACCACATCCGCGACCTCAAGGTCCTGCCGACCGCCGCCGCATAGGAAGCGGATGGCGTATCTGTGCCAGGCGCAACCGCCGTCTAAGGCGCCTGCGCACCGAGGTTCGCCTCCAGTTCGGCGAGCCAGGCGCGCAGGCGGCGGCGGTTGACGCCCAGGTCCCAGTAGCCGGTTTCGGCGCGGCTGTAGGCGGCGAGGGTGGAACTGGTCGGGGTGAGGGGGATCGCACGAAAGCTGATGCGATCGACGAAACGGAACACGGCGGAGCGCTGTTCCGCCTCCACCTGCAGACCGTCGGCGGACACGGCGGTGACGCGCGTTCGCGGCTGGCGCTCGACGATTGTGGTCCAAGCCTGAGCCAGACGCACCGCCGGCACCCCGAAGACCGGCGCCGTCTCGTCCGGCGCCGCGGGCATATAGCCGGCGGGGGCCACCAGCCAACGGTTCGGACTGGCGGGTGGGGTGAGCCGAGCGAAGTCGGTGAAGGCTGGCGCTTCGGCGTCGGCGGCGCCGCCGGTCACGGCACCAATGCCGCCGGCGGCCAGCAGAGCCGCCGCCGCCATCGCACGGGCGCCCCGCCCGAGGGCGAGGCGCCGCGGTCGACGGGGGGCAATGGCTCTACTTGTAGAAGCCGACCCCACACACCTGATCCCCGATCTTGGTAATGTAGGATTCCTTCGGCATCGGTGTGCTTTCGCCCGGCTTGGCGATCATGTAGCTCGCCTCGGCAAACTTGCCCTCCTGGGCGATCTTGTAGAACTCTTCGCCGTAGGCCTTACCGGCGGGGTCCTTGCGGTCCTTCATGCTCTGGCCGACCAGGCTCGGGTTGGCGCCGTGGGCGGTGAAGTTGCCGTCCGGGCCGCCGCAAAACGGATAAAGGTCCTTCACGTTGAACTTACCGGCGTTGATCTCCGCCAGGGCCGTGGCCTTGTCCGCCTTTATGGCGGCAACGACCTTCTCCAGCACCGCCTTCGCTTCCGCTGCCGTTCCGGTCTCGGCCGCCACCGCCGGCGCCACCGCCAGCACCAGGACGACGAGGGCCGCTGCCCACCGCGAGAGCTTCATGTCCGTTCCTCCGTATCGTTTGTGATTAGATGGACTTGTGGAGACGTCGTGTAACGGCCGATCGTCCACCGGACAAGTCCTTACCCACGCCGAACGGGGGTGGGGGCCGGCGTGGCCGGTTCCGCATCGGACGCAGCGAGACGCGCGGGAGAAGGGGACAGGCGATGGTGCCCAGGGGCGGATTTGAACCACCGACACGCGGATTTTCAGTCCGCTGCTCTACCAACTGAGCTACCTGGGCATCGCTGAAGGACCGACGCAAGTGGTCGGTCTGGCCACCGTCGGCCGCTTATAGCAAGGGGCGCGGCGCGCTGTCCAGCCGGCCCGGCGTGCATCCATCCCGGTGGTCCGCTCCGCCGGCGGCCAGGGCGGCGGCTAGTGGGCCGCGCCCCAGTCGGGGCCGAAGCCGGTATCGACGACGAGGGGGACGGAGAGGTCGGCGACCGACTGCATCGTCCGTTGCACCACCTGGCGGGTGGCCTCGATCTCCGCCTCGGGCACCTCGAAGATCAGCTCGTCGTGCACCTGCAACAGCATGCCGGCGCCGAGCCCCGCCGCCTCCAGCGCCGCCGGCAGCCGGATCATCGCCCGCTTGATGATGTCGGCGGCGCCACCCTGGATCGGTGCGTTGATCGCCGCCCGCTCGGCGAAGGCGCGCGCCGCCGGGTTCTTGTCGGCGATGCCCCGGGTATGGCAGCGGCGGCCGAACAGCGTGGTGACGCAGCCCCGCGCCCGCGCCTCCTGCTTGGTCCGCTCCATGTAGTCGCGGATGCCGGGATAGCGGGCGAAGTAGGCGTCGATGTAGGTTCCCGCCTCGCCGCGGCTGATGCCCAGCTGGCGGGCCAGGCCGAAGGCGGAGATGCCGTAGATGATGCCGAAGTTGATCGCCTTCGCCTTGCGGCGGACGAACGGGTCCATGCCCTCCACCGGGACGCCGAATACCTGGCTCGCGGTCATCGCGTGGATGTCCTGGCCGTCGCGGAAGGCGTCCTTGAGCGGGCCGATGTCGGCGACGTGGGCGACCAGGCGGAGCTCGATCTGGGAGTAGTCGGCGCTGAGCAGGACGTGGCCGGGCGGGGCAACGAAGGCGCGGCGGATCTTCCGTCCCTCCTCCGAGCGGATGGGGATGTTCTGCAGGTTGGGATCGGCCGATGACAGCCGTCCCGTCGAAGCGACCGCCTGCTGATAGCAGGTGTGGACGCGGCCGCTGATGGGGTCGATCTGGCCGAGGAGGGCGTCGGTGTAGGTGGTCTTCAGCTTGGTCAGCTGCCGCCAGTCGAGGACCTTCGCCGGCAGCGGATGGCCGTCCACCGCCAGCATCTCGAGGACGTCGGCGCCGGTGGCATAGGCGCCCGTCTTCCCTTTCTTGCCCACGCCGAGGCCCATCTTGTCGAACAGCACCTCGCCCAGCTGCTTCGGCGAGCCGATGTTGAAGACGGTGCCGGCGAGGTCGTGGATCTCGCCCTCGAGGACACGCAGGCGAACGGCGAAATCCTCGCTGAGCCGGTGCAGGGCGGCGCGGTCGACCAGCACCCCGCGACGCTCCATCGCCGCCAGCACCGGCACCAGCGGCCGCTCCAGCGTCTCGTAGACGGTGACCAGGCGCTCGGCGAGGAGCTGCGGCCGCAGCACCGTGTGCACCCCGAGGCAGACCTCGACCGCCTCGCCGGCGTAAGGCAGCGCCCGCTCGGGCGGCACCTGATGGAACCGCACCTGCGCCCGGCCGGTACCCACCACCGCCGCCTGGCTCATCGGACTGCGGCCGAGATGGAGCGAGGCCAGCTCGGCGAGGCCGTGGCCGTGCAGCCCGCCGGCCAGTACGTAGGACAGCAGCATGGTGTCGTCGAACGGGCCGAGGTCGATCCCGTGCCGGGCGAAGGCATGGGCGTCGACCTTGATGTCATGGCCGATCTTGAGGACGGACGCGTCCTCCAACAGCGGCTTCAGCAGGGCCAGCGCCCGGTCGGGATCGATCTGGCCGGACAGCCGCTGGCCGGCGGCATCGACGTGGGCGAGGGGAAGGTAGCAGGCGCTGGCCGGATCCATCGCCATGGCAATGCCGACGATCCCGGCCGCGACCGGATTGCCGGGAAGGGTCTCGGTTTTCAGCGCCAAGAGGCCGATGGCGCCGGCGCGAGCGACGAAGGCGGCCAGTTCCGCCTCATCGGTGATCAGCGCATAGGCGGCCGGCGGCAGCGCCGGTGTGATATCGAAGGAAAGCTGCGTCGGTGGCGCGGTCGGCAGGGCCACCGGGGGCGCCACGGCAGCGGCGGTATCGGCCAGGTCGAGGCGGGCGATCAGCGAGCGGAACGCTTGGGCCTGCAGGAACGCCTTCAGCGCCGCCCGGTCCGGCTCCCGCTTGGCCAGCGCCGACAGCGGCTCCGGCACCGCCACGTCGTCGGCCAGGGTGACCAGCCGCTTCGACAGCCGCGCCGCCTCGGCGTGGGCGATCAGCGCCTGCCGCCGTTTCGGCTGCGGGATCGAGGCGGCGCCGGCGAGGAGCGATTCCAGGTCGCCGAACTGGCGGATGAGCTGGGCCGCGGTCTTGACGCCGATTCCGGGGACGCCCGGCACGTTGTCGGTGGGATCGCCGGCCAGCGCCTGCACGTCGATCACCCGGTCGGGACCGACGCCGAACTTCTCCTCCACCTCCGCGGCGCCGATGGGCCGGTTGTTGACCGGGTCCCACATGGCGACGCCCTCGCCCACCAGTTGCATCAGGTCCTTGTCGGAGGAGACGACGGTGACCTCGGCGCCGGCCTCGCGGGCGAGCCGGGCGTAGGTGGCGATCAGGTCGTCCGCCTCGTAGCCCTCGGATTCGATGCAGGCGACGTTGAAGGCGCGCACCGCGTCGCGGACCAGCGGGAACTGCGGCACCAGCGCGTCCGGCGGTTCCTGCCGGTTGGCCTTGTAGGCGGGATAGAGGGCGTCGCGGAAGGTGTGGCGGGCGGCATCGAAGACGACGGCGATGTGGTCGGCGTCCGTCTCCTTCAACAGCTTGATCAGCATGGTGGTGAAGCCGAAGACGGCGTTCACCGGCGTCCCGTCCGGCCGGGTCATCGGCGGCAGCTTGTGGTAGGCGCGGAAGATGAAGCCGGAGCCGTCCACCAGGTAGACGTGCCGCGGCGGCGGGCTGATACGGGCGCCGCTTGCCTCGGCGACGGCGGCTTCGGTCCCGGTCAGTGGTCGTCCCCGGCACCGTCGGCGCCGGTGTGGACGAAATGCCGCGAGCAGTAGGGGCAGACGATGTCGCCGGGGGCGCCAATCTTCAGGTAGACGAGCGGATGACCGAGCGGCCCGCCGCCACCGTCACAGCCGACCACGCGGCTGTCGACGAAGATCGTCTCGTCATAATCGCCGGCGGCAGCGGGGGCTTCCGGCGTGGTCGTCGTCGCTAGGTCCTGCATGATCGTCCGCGGTTTTTCCGGGAACGCCGGGACGGCACGCCCGGCCGCCCCGATGATACCCATCCCCACGCCCCGGTCAATCGCCGCCGCGGAGAACGTCTTCGGCGCGACGGAGCGCCTCCTGCACCACATCGTCCTCGGGATAGGCTTGGGCAAGTTCGCGTAGCTCAAAGAGGTCGTCGCGTCGGCGGAGATCGTTCTCGTCGCTGGCATCGGTGAGCGTATTGAAGAGGCCCTTGGCGAGCTGTTTGCGGACGGCGTCGTCGTCGGGATAGGCTTGGGCGAGCCGGCGCAGGTCGTCGAGGAGGTCGTCGCGTCGGCCGAGGTCGTTCTCGTCCTTGGCATAATAGAGCGTGTTGAGGAGGCCCATGGCGAGTTTTTCGCGGACGGCGTCGTCGTCGGGATAGGCTTGGGCGAGCCGGCGCAGTTCGTTGAGGAGGTCGTCCCGTCGGTCGAGGTCGCTCTCGTCCTTGGCATGATTGAGCGTGTTGAAGAGGCCCATGGCCACGAGCGGTGCGGCGGAGGCCGCTGCAGTCTTTCCTTGAAGTCGCTCGGGATCGATCCTGTCCTCGAACAGAGTCGCCGCCGCCGCGGTCAGGCAGAGCGACTCTTGCGCCACCCCCACCTGTTCGGCAGTTGTGTTGAGACCGCGCAATCCTGCCGCCGGCCAAGAGATGTCCGGCGCGATGTGGCGGATGCGACCGGCGAGGGAAAGGATCAATGCCTCGGCCTCGTGGCGCATCAGGATCCTTCGGTTTGCGATCAGCCAGGCGCGCGCGGCGTCGGCGCGCTTGGCGTGGCCGAAGCTTGGCGGATCGACCTGTTCCAGGACGCCGTCGGCGAAGAGATCGTCGCAGAGTTGTTCGTTCAGCGTGCCAAGGACGTCGGGTTTGAGCGCGCGCCAGGCATCGGCATCGGCGACGATCGGCAACAGCGCCAGACGCGCCGCCAAGCGCCGTAGATCGTCGCCGAGCTTCGGCAGGATCTCCGCGAACTCGCGGTAGCGAAACGAGTGGGCGTCATCGGCGACCCGGCGCAGATCACCCAACGAGGACATGCTCGTTCGGTTCTCCTTGTCGGTCCAGCGGCCGATAACGTTGGGGAAACCGTCGATCAGGCCGATCAGGTCGTCATCTTTCGCCGTCGAGGCGATGGCCACGCGCGTCCGGACGGAACGAAGCATGAGGTACTTCTGCGATCCCTCCAGGCGCATCGATCCCAGCCGGTAGATCCGGGCGGCGGGGAAGCCGCCCTCGAATCTCTTGACGATGCCGTAGGCCGGTTCGACCGGGCGCATGGCCATGAACACATGACCGGCCGGCCAGTCCTCGCCGTGGCGCAGGAACGCCTCGAGGATGTGTCCTTCAAGCCGGGGATCGCTTGACTTCTCCCATTGATCGAGAAACAGGGCGATCCGTCGGCCGCTGATCTGCGCCACCGCCTTGATCAGGTCGCGGGCGTCTTCGTATTGAAGTCGCGGCAATTGAACGCCGCCGCCGGTCAACGTCTTGTTGGCCGCGAATAGCCCATCGATAGCCTCTTCGAAGATCGCGCCGACGGGACCAAGGTCTTCCGCGGCCTTTCCAAGGATGCGGGTGATGGCGGCGGCGACGTTGCCGAACAAACTCCCCTTCTGCTGCTCCCAGACCATCTTCGCCTGCTGCCGCATGGAGGCATCGGCCAGCCAGCGCGTGTAGAGATCCTTGATCGCCCGCAGCAGCAGATCGGGTGTCTGGCCGAACTGTTCGTAGAAACCGACGAGGTACGGGGGATCGAGATCGACGGAGAGAAAGCGGGCGACCTCGTTGAGGAGCCAGCTCTTGCCCATCTGCGGTTCGGCGACGACGGCGGTGAGGCCTTGGTGTTGGGCGCGGGCGATCAGCGCGGCGACGTCGTCGGCGCGGCCGAAGAGCTCTTGCCGATGATCCTCGAAAGGCTTGGCTTCCCCCACCTGGCTCCCCCCGGGCGCCCCACGCGTTTGCCGCGCTTCGCCCAATCCCCTTAAATGGCCTCCATCCTAGCCCGGCCGTCCCCAGAGGCGGAAGGGGTGGCGGGCGAGGTTGGCGTTGAGGTAGCGGGGGTCGAGGGTGACCTCGCGGCCGGCCCAGGGCGGCGCCTCGAAGGGCTGGTCGGCGCGGTCCAGCTCCAACTCGGCCAGGACCAGGCCGGCGTTGTCGCCCTCGAACACGTCGACGACCCATTCCAGGCCGCCGTACTCCAACGTGTGGCGGACCTTCTCGATCAGCGGCCGATGGCACAGCGCGGCCAGCATCTCCTCGGCGTCGGCGACGGGGATCGGGTACTCGTATTCCAGCCGGCTGATGTCGAGCTTGCCGCCCTTGATGGTGATGAAGGCGGCGGCGTCGCAGATGCGGATGCGGACGCCGGCGGTATCGCCGTTGCCGTGGCAGAGGTAGCCCTGACGGATGCGGTGGGCGATGGCGCCCTCCCGCCAGCTTTCGCCTTCCACCAGGAACTTGCGTTCGGTCTCGACCGCCATGGCAACCCCCCGCAGCCGTTCATCTTTAGTCGTCGGTCACCGCATCACCCGGGTTGAACGACGCGTCCTCTCCCGCCCCATCGTCCATGCCAGCGTCGTCACCGGCCGGCGCATCCATGGGCTCGAGCCGGCGGATGTCCTCGAGGGTGGCGCCGGGAAACGCCTCGATGATGGCCGCGATCAGGGGCGTCGCCGCCACCCGTTCGCGCAGGGCCGCCGCTTCCTGCCGCCGTTGCACCAGCACCGACGGCGCGCCGGCCTCGGTCGACAGGGTCACCGGCCACGGCCGCCCGGTGCGCGCCGAAAGAAAGCGGCTCAGTTGCTGCGGCAGATCCGTCGGCGCATCCGGTTCCAGGGCGATCTCCATCCGGCCGACCTCGAACCGGACGAGGCGGACGCTGCCCACCAGATGGCCGTGCAGCAGCATCTCCCGCTCCGCCTCGGCGAGCGCGATCACCTGGGCGAAGCTGGTGGGCAGCGGCGTCGGCTTTACCGTCGCCTGGGGCGTGGGCGTTAACTGGGGCGTCGGCGGCTGGGCCGGTTTTGCCGCCGCCGTTCCCTGGGCCATGGAGACGGGGAGGGCGGTCGCCGTCGCCATCGGCGCCCGCAGCGGAACCGGGCCTCGCACCGAGGATCCCGGCGACCCGGCCATCGACCCGGCCATCGACCCTGCCACCGATCCCGACATCGACCCGGACCCGGGCGGCGGTCCTGCCGAGTCCGCGGATCCCCGCGGCGCGGCGCCGGTCGCCGCCGGGCCGGTACCGGCCGCCAGGGCTTCCGCCGGGGTCGGCAGCGTCGCGGTGTAGGCGAGGCGGATCAGCACCATGTCGGCGGCCTTGATGGGAAACGGCGCCGCCCGCGTCTCCGCCAGGCCCTTCAGCAGCATCTGCCAGGCGCGGGCCAGCTGCGGGACGCTGAGCCGGCCGGCCAGGTCGGGGCCGCGCACCCGCTCCGCCTCGGCGATGCCGGGCAGGCGGGCGATCTCCGGGCTGATCTTGGCCCGGGTCAGCCAGTGGGTCAGTTCGAGGACGTCTTCCAGCACCGCCGCCGGATCGGCGCCCGCCTCGTACTGGCCGCGCAGCAGCGCCACCGCCGCCGCCGCGTCGCCGCGCATCGCCGCTTCGAACAGGTCGAAGGAGGCGGTGCGGTCGGCCAGGCCCAGCATGTCGCGCACCGCCGCCTCGCCGATGTCGGCACCGGCATGGGCGATGGCCTGGTCGAGGAGCGACAGGGCGTCGCGGACGCTGCCGTCGGCGGCGCGGGCGATCAGTTGCAGGGCCTCCGCCGCGGCGACCGCCCCCTCGGCGGCGGCGACCCGGCCGAGGTGGGCGACAAGCGTCGCCTGGTCGACGCGGCGCAGGTCGAATCGCTGGCAGCGCGACAGCACCGTCACCGGTACCTTGCGGATCTCGGTGGTGGCGAAGATGAACTTGACGTGCTCGGGCGGCTCTTCCAGCGTTTTCAGCAGGGCGTTGAACGCCTGCGTCGACAGCATGTGCACTTCGTCGATGATGTAGACCTTGAACCGGGCCGAGGCCGGGCGGTAGCGCACCCCGTCGAGGAGCTCGCGCATGGCGTCGACCCCGGTGCGGCTGGCGGCATCGATCTCGATGACGTCGAGGTGGCGGTCCTGGGCGATGGCGACGCACGGCTCGCAGGCGCCGCAGGGGCGCAAGGTGATGCCCCCCCGGCCGTCCGCGCCGATGCAGTTGAGGGCGCGGGCGATGATGCGCGCGGTCGTCGTCTTGCCGATGCCGCGGACGCCGGCGAGCATGTAGGCATGGGCGATGCGCCGGGCCTCGAAGGCGTTGGTCAGGGTGCGGACGAGAACGTCCTGGCCGATCAGGTCCTCGAAGGTGGAGGGCCGGTACTTGCGGGCGAGCACCCGGTAAGGCGACGCGGCATGCTCGGCGGCGGGGGGCGCGGGTAGGGTGTCGCCTGTCAAATCGCGTCGATCCGTTGCAGCGGAAAGGGCCGCAGAAGTGGGAGACTGAGCGAGCGACCCGGACCGAAGCTCGTTACGGCTGCTTCCTTCCGGACCTGACCGGGTTGGCGAGGGGTCCGTCCGCCGTCAGCCTCCCGTGCCCAATATCCGCCGCGCATGCACCCGGCGCAAGAGGACTCGCCAGGGACTTCCGTGTCGCCGTCGCACGTTGCCCAACGGCCGGGGCTATGGCACCTTCTTGGCGATGGTTGCTCCCCTTTCCTATGCCGACTGCCCCCTCGATCGCGCCACGCACCTGCGCGCCGACACGGCGTGGATCGAGGCGAGGCGCCGGGACGCCGCCAGCGTGTTCGTCATCGTCTGCCGCGATCGCAACCTGTTCATCAAGGAGCCGCCTCGGGCGTTGCTGGTGCGGGGACCCAACGAGCTGACCCGGGCCAGCGAATCCTTCGCCTTCCTCGGTGTGAGCCGACCCGAATCACCGGACAGCGGCGACGCCTGGTTCGCCGTCGAGGCGGAGGAGCACCTGGCCCGGCCGTGGGCCGCGGCATCGGGCGGCGTCTTCACCGAGCTGCGGCGGATGAGCGGCCGGCTGCCGGCGGGTGAGGCGGCGATCCTCGCCTACGCCCGGGCGCTGATGAACTGGCACCGCCGTCACCGGTTCTGCGGCGTCTGCGGCGGCCCGACCGGCATCCGCGATGGCGGCCACACCCGCGTGTGCGTCGGCGACGGCTGCGAGGCACTGCATTTTCCGCGCACCGATCCGGCGATCATCGTCCTCGTCACCCGCGCCGGTGCGGGGGGCGAGACCGGGGCGGAGTGCCTGCTTGCCCGCCAACCCGGCTGGCCCAAGGGCCTGATCTCGACCCTCGCCGGCTTCGTCGAACCGGGGGAGACGGCGGAGGCGGCGGTGGTCCGCGAGGTCCGCGAGGAGGCCGGTGTCGATGTCGCACGCGTCCGCTACGCCGGCTCGCAACCGTGGCCGTTTCCGTCGTCGCTGATGCTGGCGTTCCGCGCCTCGGCGCCGCCCGCCGCCGAGATCGTCGTCGATCGCCGCGAACTGGAGTACGCCCGCTGGTTCAGCCGCGCCGAGGTGCTGCGCCTGGCCGACATCGGCTTCAAGCTGCCGACCGCCGATTCCATCGCCCGGCGGCTGATCGCGGACTGGCTTGCCGAGGCGGGCGCCGACGACCGGCACCTGGTCAGCAGCATGGAGGCGGGACGATGATGGCGGCGACCGTGCACATTCGGCCGGCGCGACCGAGCGATGCCGAAGCCATCGCCGAGGTCCACATCGAGGCGTGGCGGTCGGCCTACCCGGGGCTGGTGCCGACGGTCGTCCTGGTCCGCCTGTCGAAACGGGCGCAGACCCGCGAATGGGCGCAGCAGATCGCCCGCCGCGGTTATCCGGCGGGCGTCCTCGTCGCCGATCTCGCCGGCCGCGGCGTCATCGGCTTCGGCAGTAGCGGGCGGGCCAGGCCGACCTCGCTCGCCTGGGCGGCGGAGATTTATACCCTCTACGTCTTGCCCGAGTACCAGGATTGCGGAATCGGTCGCGCCTTGCTCTTGGGCCTGTTCCAGGGCCTGGCCGACCGCGGCCTGACCTCGGCGCTGGTTTGGGTGCTGAAAGACAACCCGGCCCGGTTCTTCTACGAGGCGATGGGCGGACGTCGTGTCGCCGAGCGCGACGAGCACCTGTGGAACACCATCGTTCCGCAGGCCGCCTACGCCTGGGACGACGTCCGGCTGCTGGCCGAGCGCGACCGCTCCGACGACGTCTAGTTCGTCCGGTCGCTAGTACCCCCGGTCGGGCGAAGATGACCCGGCGGCGCCGCCGTCAGTCGTCGGCGTCGGCGTCGAGGCTGCGGCTGTCGAACCGGTAGAAGTGCTGGGGATAGACGCCGAGGATGCGCACCTCGCGGGTGAAGAAGTCCAGCTCCTCGAGGGCGAGGCGGAGCGGCCGATCCTCCGGATGGCCCTCCACCTCGGCATAGAACTGGGCGGCGTGGAAGCGCCCCCCAACCAGGTAGCTCTCCAGCTTGGTGATGTTGACGCCGTTGGTGGCGAAGCCGCCCAGCGCCTTGTACAGCGCCGCCGGAACGTTACGGACGCGGAAGACGAAGCTGGTCATCACCGGCCCCGACTTCGGGTGCGGGATCTGCGGCGCCTTGGCCATGATCAGGAATCGCGTCGTGTTGTGCTGGGCGTCCTCGATATTGGCCTTGAGGGTGATCAGGCCATTGATGGCGCCGGCCAGTTCGGACGCGATGACGGCTTGGGTCGGATTGCCGGCGGCGGCGACTTCGGCCGCGGCACCGGCGGTGTCGATGCGAACCACCGCCTCCAGCCCCAGGTCGTGGATCAGCTTCCGGCACTGGTTGAGGGCATGGATATGGCTGTGGACGTGGGTGATGTCGGCGAGGCGAGCGCCCGGCACACCCAGCAGGTAGTGATTAACCCGCTGATAGTGCTCACCGATGATGTGCAGACCGGAGGCCGGCAGCAGGTGATGGATGTCGGCCACCCGGCCGGCGACGGAATTCTCGATCGGGATCATCGCCAGGGCGGCATGGCCATCGTGAACGGCGGCGATGGTGTCCTCGAAGGATCGACAGGGCAGGGTCGCCAGTTCCGGCCGGGCGGCGCGACAGGCCAGATCGGAGTAGGCGCCGGGGGCTCCCTGGAAGGCGATGGTCCGGTCCGGGCTGGCGACGGCTTCGCCGGCAACCGGATCGGTCGGCGCGGTCACCGCCGCGGTCGTTGACCCTGGGTCGTATCCTGCACCCATTCCGGCGCCCTCAAATCCTCGACGTTGATCAGCACGGGAAGATAGTGGCGGCGCAAGATCGCGTGGAAAAGCTGGCCACGGATAACAACCCGATCCTTGAGCAGCGGACGTAAGCCCGCCTCCAGCTGCTTGTCCATGACCAACTGCAGTTGCTTGATATTTTTTTCCGGACGGTTGATCAGGTCGTCGCGGTCCACCTGCACGCAAATGGGCTTCGCCAGCGAGAGCACCCACACCGATTCCGGGACGGGCGGCTTCGGGACCGGGCGGGCATTGAGCAATACCGGGTCCGGCGCCAGCAGCCCTACCGGGATCGGCGGACCGATGAAGTCGGCGGGAGGATTTGCCGGCGCAGCCGGCGAAGCGGGTGGCGGCCCCGTCCCCGCCGCGGTCGCCGCGCTCGCGGCCGGTGGGGGTCCCGTAGCCACCGGTGGGGCCCCCGGAGGCGGCGGCGCGCCGCTCTCCGGTGGCGGTTCCCCCACCTCGATGTCGGCGGGATTGATGAACAGATCGGAGATGGGCTCGGGAGAGAAACTTTGACGGCGGAGGGTTCCGGTGATTTCCACCTGCTCCGGGGCATAGCCGAAACATGTCGTCGCCGCCGGGGCGGCCAGAGAGACCAGAGGTCCGGCGGTGACGGATGCCACGGTGATAACGCCCAGCATGCGCGGCACCCCCATCGCCGCCTCCTAGTCGGGGCCGAGAACGGCGCGGGCGCGGGCGAGATCCGCTTCCGTGTCGACGCCGAGGGGCACCGTCTCTACCCGTGCCGCGTCGATGCGCATGCCGTTTTCGAGCGCCCGCAGTTGTTCCAGGCGTTCGCGCCGCTCCAGCAGCCCCGGCGGAAGCTGGACGAAGCGGGCGAGGGCGGAGCGCCGATAGGCATAGAGGCCGATGTGATGCCACAGCGGCCCGTCGCCCCAGGGAATCCGCGAGCGGCTAAAGTAGAGCGCCCGCCCGACGGTGGTGCCGTCGGGGAAGGCCACGGCGGCCTTGACCACATTGGGATCGTCGCCCTCGTCCGGATCGGTGATCGGCGCGACCAGGGTGGCGATGTCGACGGCGGGGTCGGCGAGCGGGGTGATGGCTGCCCGGACCAGCGCCGGATCCAACGTCGGCAGATCGCCCTGCAGGTTGACGACGATGTCGTAGCGGCCGCTGCCGTCCACCGATTGCAGGGCCTGGTGGATGCGATCCGAGCCGGAAGGGAGCTCGGGATCGGTGGCGACGGCCGTTCCGCCGGCGGCGGTCACCGCCTCGATGATTTCAGGCTCTGCGCAGGCAACGACCACGGGCCCCACATCGGCCTCCGTCGCCCTCCGCCACACGTGCACAATCATCGGCACGCCGGCGATGTCGGCAAGCGGCTTTCCGGGCAGGCGGGTGGACGCCATCCGCGCCGGCACCAGGACGATGGCGTTCTGGTTCATTGCTATTCCTCATTAGCACAAGTGCCCGCACGTCGCCAGACGCGGCGCGGCTGGGCATTGAAGGGGCAGGTGTCTTACCGCTAATGTGCGGTCGCGGATAAGGGGTACCGTGAAGACCCGTCTCAGCGCCGGGCCATAATAAGGGGTTAGGGAATGCACTTCTCTGCGGTCGAAAAGCTCGGGGCGTCGGTGCTCATCGTCGCCTGGCTGATCTATGGGGCAAACTTCCTCGGCAACACCCTGGTTGACGTGCAGCAGCACGCGTCGACGCTGGAGGTGGCCGGAAAGGCTGCCGGAGGCGGCGAGGCGGCGGAGGCGCCGGCGGCGCCCGTCGACATCATGCCGCTGATCGCCGCTGCCGATCCGGCGGCCGGCGAGAAGGTCTTCGGCAAGTGCAAGGCGTGCCATACGGTGGTAAAGGGGGGACCCGCCGGCGTCGGACCCAATCTGTATAATGTGGTCGGCGGTCCGCATGCGCACATGGAGGGGTTCGCCTATTCGGCGGTCATGGCCGGCATGCACGACAAGAAGTGGTCGTACCAGGAGCTGGACGAGTTCCTCACCTCGCCCAAGGCCTATGCTCCCGGCACCAAGATGACCTTCGCCGGGCTGAAGAAGCCGGAAGAGCGCGCCGCCGTCATCGCCTTCCTGCGCAGCCAGTCAGACAATCCGATCCCGCTGCCGTGAGCCAACTCGACGCCTTCGTCGGCCTGGCGGCGGCGATGGCCGACGCCGTCCGGCCGGTGGTTCTGGAACCGTTTGCCGACCCGGTCGCCTTTCACCGAAAGACCGACGATACGCCGGTGACGGCGGCGGACCGGGCGGCGGAGGCGACGATGCGACGGATGATCGAGGCCACCTCGCCCGACCACGGCATCCTCGGCGAAGAGTACGGCGCGGTGCGAACCGATGCGTCGTATGTCTGGGTGATCGATCCCATCGACGGCACCAAGTCGTTCGTTACCGGTAAGCCCCTGTTCGGGACGCTGATCGCCCTGACCCGCGACGGCGAGCCCATCGTCGGTGTCATCGACATGCCGGCGCTGGACGAACGCTGGATCGGTGTCGTCGGCCGGGGGACCACCCACAACGGCCGTTCGGTGGCCGCCCGTCCCTGCCCGCTGTTGGCCGAGGCGTGGATTTATGCCACGTCGCCGCAGATGTTCGCCGGCGCCGATACGGCCGCCTTCGAGCGGCTGCGCCAGTCCTGTTACGCCGCGGTCTGGGGTGCCGATCTCTATGCCTACGGGCTCCTTGCCCGCGGCCGTGTCGATCTCGTCTGCGAAGCGTCGCTGCAGCCGTACGACTTCTGCGCCGTGGCACCGGTGGTCCTCGGCGCCGGCGGCCTGATCACCGACTGGGAGGGTCGGCCGCTGCGCATCGACTCCGGTGCCAGGGTACTAGCCGCCGGCGATCCCGAGGCGCATCAGGCGGCGCTCGCCGTGCTCGCCGGGTGATCGCCACCCGCCGACGGCGCTGGCGACGCTGGGCCGGTGTCTTGGTGCTGACGCTCGCATCGGCCATCGCCGGCGATACGGCGGCCGCGCCGCCGGCGCTCACCGCCGCCGGTTCCGCCGCTCCGGCCCAGATTATTCACGCCGGCCATGCCATCGCCATGTTCGGCGAGCCCAAGTACGGCCCCGACTTCCGCCATTTCGATTACGTCAATCCGGACGCACCCAAGGGAGGGCTGATGCGGCTGGGCGTCGCCGGCACCTTCGATTCGTTCAACCCCTACATCGTCCGCGGCAACCCGGCCGCCGGGGTGGCGGCGGAAACGCTGACCGTCGCCAGTCAGGACGAACCGTTCACCCAGTACGGGCTGATCGCAGACTGGATCGAATGGCCGGAGGACCGCTCCTGGGTATCCTACCGGCTGCGTCCGGAGGCCCGCTGGCACGACGGCCAGCCGATCACCGTCGATGACGTGATTTTTTCCCTCGAGACCCTGAAAACCAAGGGCCAACCCTTCTACCGGTTCTACTACCGGACCATCGCCCGGGCGGAGAAGGTGGACGAGCGCACCGTCCGCTTCGTCTTCTCCGAGGCGGGCAATCGCGAGCTGCCGCTGATCGTCGGCCAGATTCCGATCCTGCCGAAGCACTACTGGGAGGGGCGCGACTTCGAGCGCTCCACCCTGGATCCGCCGCTGGGCAGTGGCCCCTACCGGATTGCGTCGTTCGAACCCGGTCGCACCGTCGTCGTCGAGCGGGTCGAGGACTACTGGGGCAAGGATCTGCCGGTGAACGTCGGCCAGAACAACTTCGACCGGATGCGCTTCGAGTATTTCCGCGATGAGACGGTGCTGCGCCAAGCCCTGAAGGCGGGTGTCCTCGACTTCCGCATCGAGAATCAGGCCAAGGCCTGGGCCCTCGATTACGATGTGCCGGCGGTGCGGCAAGGGTGGCTGAAAAAGGTGGAATTCCCCCACCGCCGGCCGGCCGGCCTGCAGGCATTCGCCTTCAATACGCGGCGGCCGGTCTTCGCCGACGCCCGGGTCCGGGAAGCGCTGGGCTACGCCTTCGACTTCGAGTGGACCAACCGCGTCCTGTTCTTCGGCCAGTACAAGCGGGCGACCAGCTATTTCAACAACTCGGACCTCGCCGCGACGGCAGAGCCGAGCGAGGCCGAGCATGCGCTCCTCGATCCGTTGCGGGGGCAGGTGCCGGACCGGGTCTTCGGCCCCGCCTACCGGCCGCCCGGGACCGACGGGTCCGGCTGGCCGCGCGCCAACCTGGAACGCGCCTTCCAGTTGCTGCGTGAGGCCGGCTGGGTGGTCCGCGACATGCGGCTGGTCAACGAGCGGACCGGTGAGCCCATGGCGTTCGAGATTCTCCTCGATTCGCCCGGGTTCGAGCGGATCATGTTGCCGTTCATACGCAATCTGAACCGCCTCGGCATCGATGCGCGCATCCGCCTCGTCGACGATTCCCAATACATCAACCGGATGCGCTCGTTCGACTTCGACATGGCGATGCTGGTCTGGCCCCAGTCGGAGTCGCCCGGAAATGAGCAGCGCGACTTCTGGAGCTCGGCGGCGGCCGAGCAGGAAGGCAGCCGCAACTACGCCGGGATCAACGATCCGGCCGTCGATGCGCTGATCGAATCGCTGATCGTCGCGCCCGACCGCGACAGTCTCGTCGCCCGCAGCCGCGCCCTCGACCGGGTCCTCACCTGGAACTTCTACGTCATCCCCGCCTGGTACTCCAACATCGACCGGGTGCTCTACTGGGACAAATTCGATTATCCCGAGATCTCCCCGGATCAGGGGGTTATCGTCGGCACTTGGTGGTATGACGCGCAGAAGGCGGCGCGCCTGCCCATCGGGGTGGCCGCGCAGCCGCGCTCCGGCGGGCCCGACGCCGCGCCGCCCAACTGAAGGAAGCGCTGATGGGCGCCTACATCATCCGCCGCCTGCTGTTGATCGTGCCCACCTTGCTGGCGATCATGCTGATCAACTTCCTGATCATCCAGACCGCCCCCGGCGGCCCGGTGGAGCAGATGATCGCCCGGGTCACCGGCGAAGGCCAGGCGATGACCGAGCGGGTCAGCCGCGGCGGCGGCGGCGAGACGGTCGCCGGCCAGGCGGCCGCACCGGGGAGCCAGGCGACCACCAGCCGCTACCGCGGCGCCCAGGGCCTCGATCCCGAGTTCATCAAGGAGCTGGAGACGCAGTTCGGCTTCGACAAGCCGCTGTGGCAGCGGTTCGTCCTGATGATGGGCAAATACATCGTGTTCGACTTCGGCGAGAGCTTCTTCCGCAACCGGCCGGTGGTGGATCTGGTTCTGGAAAAGATGCCGGTGTCCATCTCTCTCGGTCTGTGGACGACGCTGATCACCTACCTGATCTCGATCCCGCTGGGCGTCGCCAAGGCGGTGCGCGACGGCAGCCGCTTCGATGTGTGGACCTCCATCGTCATCGTCGTCGGCAATGCCGTCCCCGCCTTCCTGTTTGCGGTGCTGCTGCTGGTGCTGTTCGCCGGCGGCAGCTACGTGCAGTGGTTTCCGCTCCGCGGCCTGGTTTCCGACAACTGGGTGGACCTGTCCTGGCCGGCCCGCATCGCCGACTATTTCTGGCACCTGGTGCTGCCGGTGTCGGCAATGGTGATCGGCGGCTTCGCCACCCTGACCATGCTGACCAAGAACTCGTTCCTCGATCAGATCCACCAGCAATACGTGCTCACCGCCCGCGCCAAGGGGCTGACCGAGCGGCGGGTGCTCTACGGCCACGTCTTCCGCAACGCCATGCTGATCGTCATCGCCGGCTTCCCCGGCGCGCTGGTCAGCATCCTGTTCACCGGGACCGTCTTCATCGAGATCATCTTCTCCCTCGACGGTCTCGGCCTGCTCGGGTTCGAAGCGGCGTTCGCCCGGGACTATCCCTTGATGTTCGGCACCCTCTATTTCTTCTCCCTCATCGGTCTCGTTTTCAACCTGGTGGGCGACGTCATGTACACCGTGGTCGATCCGCGCATCGACTTCGAAGCGAGGCGCAGTTGAGCGCAGACGCCCGACCGATCGACCGCTTTCTCGGGTTCCGCATATCGCCGCTGACCCGGCGCCGCATCGACAACTTCAGCGGCAACCGCAGGGGCGTGTGGTCGCTCAGGATCTTTCTCGTCCTGTTCATCGTGTCGCTGTTCGCCGAAGTCATTGCCAACGATAGGCCCGTCCTCGTCTACTTCGACGGCGGTTTCTATTTTCCCGTCGCCCATCGGTATCCGGAGACCACGTTCGGCGGCTCCTTTCCTACCGAGACCGATTACAGCGATCCCTATGTGCGACGGCTGATCGAGGCCCGCGGCTGGTTGCTGATGCCGCCGATCCCCTACAGCTATCGGACGGTGGCCTGGGACCTGCCGGTTCCGGCACCGTCGCCGCCCGACGCCCGGCATTGGCTCGGCACCGACGATCAGGCGCGCGATGTCCTGGCGCGGACCATCTACGGCTTTCGCCTGTCGGTCCTGTTCGGCTTCACCCTCACCCTCATCTCGGCGGTGATCGGGGTTGCCGCCGGCGCGGTGCAGGGGTACTTCGGCGGCTGGATCGACCTCTCCTTTCAGCGCTTCATGGAGGTGTGGTCGTCGGTGCCCACCCTCTACGTCCTGATCATCCTCGCCAGCATCGTCGAGCCGACGTTCTGGTGGCTCCTCGTCATTCTCCTGCTGTTCCAGTGGATGGGATTCGTCGGTGTCGTCCGCGCCGAGTTCCTGCGCGCCCGCAACTTCGATTACGTGCGCGCCGCTCGGGCGTTGGGCGCCTCGGATGCGACGATCATCGTCCGTCACGTGCTCCCCAATGCGACGGTGGCGACGATGACCTTCCTGCCGTTCATCCTCGCCGGCTCGGTGACCGCGCTGACCGGCCTCGATTTCCTCGGCATCGGCCTCCCGCCCGGCTCGCCGTCGCTGGGTGAGTTGCTGGCGCAGGGCAAGGCCAACCTGCAGGCGCCCTGGCTCGGGATCACCGGCTTCGTCGTCATCGCGCTGATGCTGTCGCTGCTGATTTTCGTCGGCGAGGCGGTGCGCGACGCCTTCGATCCGCGGAAGGCGTTCGCCGCCGCACCGCCCACGCCGGGGTTTTCCGCCGGCGCACCGCAACCGGCGCGCCCCATCGCCCCCCCGGCGGAGTAACCCTTTGGTGCAGACCCTGCGACGGGATGTTCAGCCGGAAGCGGCCGGCGCGGTTGTTCCCCGGGATGCCGCCCGGTGGGAGCGCCGCCACAGCTCGGCACCGATGTCGTCGATGTCGCTGGCGATCCGATCCAGCGAGGGACCGGTGGCGCTGGTTGCCAGGAGAGCGACAAGCTGGCGGAGCTGCTGGTCGGTCAATGAGCGGATAACAGGGGCCATGGCTGGTTATTCCTCTCGCCGTCGGCGCGCCGGGGCGGTTCCCCGGCCGGCTAATGAACGATTTTCGTCAACAAGGGTTTCATAAACGTATGCGTCCGGCCGGAGACCAGGCGAAAATGGCGGCGGGTCCGCACCCGGCAGGAAGGGCTGCCGAGCGCGAGCCGCTGCTCGCTGTCACCGATCTCGCCGTCTCCTTCGGGCGGGGAGCCCGCGAAGTCAAGGCGGTGCGCGGCGTCTCCTTTGACGTCAAACGCGGCGAGACCGTCGCCATCGTCGGCGAGAGCGGCTCCGGCAAGTCGGTTACCGCCCTGTCGATTATGCGGCTGTTACCGCCTCAGGCCTGGCACCCGAGCGGGCGGATCCGGTTTCTCGATCACGACCTGCTGGGCGCGTCGCGGGACACGGTGCGCGGCCTGCGCGGCGATCGCATGGCGATGATCTTCCAGGAGCCGCTCACCTCCCTCAATCCGCTGCACTCGATCGAACGCCAGATCGCCGAGGTGCTGCGCATTCACCGCCAGATGACGGCGAAGGCGGCCCGGGCACGGGTGGTCGAGCTCTTGGGACTGGTCGGCATGACCGATGCGACCGAACGGTTGACCTCGCTGCCGCACGAGTTCTCGGGCGGGCAACAGCAGCGGGTGATGATCGCCATGGCGCTGGCCAACTCGCCCGACCTGCTCATCGCCGACGAGCCGACGACCGCCCTCGACGTCACCGTCCAGGCACAGATCCTGGGCCTGCTCAGGGATCTGCGCCAGCGGATGAAAATGGCGCTGCTGCTTATCACCCACGATCTCGGGATCGTGCGGAAGATGGCGGACCGGGTGTGCGTGATGCACGACGGGCTGATCGTCGAGCAGGGGCGGGTCGCCGACCTCTTCGCCCGGCCTTCCCAACCCTACACCCGCCGCCTCCTGGCGAGCGAGCCGAAGGGGCGGCCCGATCCGGGCGCGGCGGATGCGCCGGTGCTGGTGCACGCCGCCGAGACCCGCGTCTGGTTCCCGATCAAGCGCGGCGTACTCCGCCGCACCGTCGGCCACGTCAAGGCGGTGGACGGCATCTCGCTGACCGTCCGCCGCGGCCATACCCTCGGCATCGTCGGCGAATCCGGCTCCGGCAAGAGCACCCTCGGCCGGGCGCTCCTGCGGTTGACCGAAAGCCGCGGCTCCGTCCTCTTCGAGGGTCGCGAACTGCAGGGGCTGCACGGCAAGGCGTTGCGGCCGTTGCGCCGGCGGATGCAGATCGTCTTTCAGGATCCCTTCGGCAGCCTGAGCCCGCGGATGACGGTGGGCGAGATCGTCGGCGAGGGGCTCCGGATCCATCGCCTGGGGGGCGATGCGGCGGGGCGTCGGCGGGCGGTCGAGCGGGTGCTGGGCGAGGTCGGCCTGGATCCCGCCTGGGCCGATCGCTATCCGCACGAGTTCTCCGGCGGCCAGCGCCAACGCATCGCCATCGCCCGCGCCCTGATCCTCGAGCCGGAGTTTATCGTCCTCGACGAGCCGACCAGCGCCCTCGATGTGTCGGTCCAGGCGCAGATCGTCGAGCTGCTGCGCCGGTTGCAGAGGACCCACGGCCTCGCCTACCTGTTCATCAGCCACGACCTTCGGGTGATCCGCGCGCTCGCCCACGACGTCCTCGTCATGCGGGCCGGCCGGATGGTGGAGCAGGGGCCGGCCGACGCCGTCTTCGCCCGGCCGCGCGATCCTTATACCCGGGCGCTGATGGCGGCGGCGTTCGACTTACAGGCGGCGGACCAGGCCGGCGCCGAACACGCATAACAAGGGAAAGGGAGGCCGCGGATGGCTGAGGGCAACGGCACGCTGACGGTTGCGTTCGATGTTTACGGGACGCTGGTCGATCCGGCCGGAATGACGGAGCAGCTGCGCGTCGACGTGGGGGACGATGCCGCCGCCTTCGCCGCACTGTGGCGGGAGAAGCAGGTGGAGTATGCGTTCCGCCGCGGGCTGATGCAGCATTACGCCACCTTCTTCGTTTGTATCGCCGAGGCGCTGGAGTACTGCACCCGGCGGTTCAATGCCGACATTTCGGTGCAGCGGCGGGCGGAACTGATGGAAGCCTACGAGTGGCTTCCCGCCTTCGCCGATGCCGAGCCGGGCCTGACCCGGATGCGCGAGGCCGGCCACCGGCTGTTTGCGTTCTCCAACGGAACCGCGGCGCACGTGGACACGCTGTTGACCTATTCGGGACTGCGCCAACTCCTGGACGGGATCATCAGCGTCGATGACGTGAAGACGTTCAAGCCGGCGCCCGCCGTCTATGCCCACGTGCGCCGCGCCAGCGGGGCGTGGTCGGAGCCTTGCTGGTTGATCTCCAGCAATGCCTGGGACGTGATCGGCGCCCGCGCCGCCGGTCTCCACGCCGCCTGGGTGCAGCGGTCGCCGGCGCAGATCTTCGATCCCTGGGGAATCGAGCCGACGCTGACCATCGGCAGCCTGGCGGAGCTTGCCGACCGGTTGGTCGAGCCCGGCCTGACCGGGTCCTAGAACTCGATTTCGGCCCGCGGCTGTCCGGTATCGGTGGCCGAGTACGTCGCCCGGCAATCGAGAACCTGATCGGCGCCGACCCCGTATTGTTCCACCAGCGCCCGCCGCACCGCCAGGGTCCGCCCTTCGGCCAGGCCGCGCAGCGCACCGTCCGCCGCCGCCGCCGGATCGGCGGCGGCGAGGGCATCCCGGTCGGCAGCGGTCGCCCGGCCACACACCTTGACCCGTACCTTGCTGTGCTCGGCCAGCACCTGCGCCAAGCGCTCCAGGGCGGCGCTGGCCGAAGCGTCGAGGGTGGCCTGGCCGGCGGTGAACGGGATGGGCGGCAACGTCGGCGCACCCCCCTGGGCGACGCCGGCAATAACGGTCACCGGCAGCAGGGCCAACCGGAAGGGGGCGAGAACCGCGCCCTTCAGCACGTTGGTGACGGCCTGGCCGATGGCGTCGCCGAAATCGAAGGAGGGCGAGGTAAGGTCGCCCGACAGCGGGATGTCGAGCCTGATCCGGCCGTCGTCGCCCTGGATCAGCCCGATTGCCGCCCCGACCGGCAGCCCGATGGTCTGCTCCACCCGCGCCGCCTCCTCGGCCGACGCCGACTGGACGGCCAGGTCGCCGACGTTGAGCCGCAGCACGCCCGACAGTGCGCCGGCGTTGGCGCTGGCATCGGCGTCCAGTTTGAGGCTGCCGCTTTCGATGTTGAGCCCGGCGGCGCGCAGCGTGTAAGGCGACAGCGGTGGCAACTGCAGCTCCTGCACCCGTATGGCGAGGGCGAAATCGGGCTTCGCCGCGATCGGCGTGGCCCACCCCTGGATTTCGATCGGGGTGAACTCGTTGAGGGTGGCGCGCAGGTAGACGTCCGTCCGTCCCTCCGGCTTGGTGGTGTCAAGGGTGCCGAGATCGAGCGCCTTGACCTGCAGTTTGAACCGCTCCGGCGGCTTCATCGTGGTGTCGGTGAAATCGACGACGGCACCGTCCTCGACGCGGACGCCGCCGATCCTGAGCGGCTTGGTTTGTGCAGTCTTCTCGACCTTCTGCGCCACCTCTTTCGCCGCCGGATCACCACCCAGACGAGAGATCCAGTCGGTGGAAACCGCCACGTCGGCTCTGGCGATCAGAAGGTCGCCAAGGTCGATGGCGCCACCGTCGTCGACGGAAAAGCCTTCGGTGGAAAGGCGGGAAACCTTGAAGCGCGGGACCGCCGCCTCGCCGCCGGCGGCGAGGTCGGAGAGGGCGGCGTCGAGGGCGACGCGCCAGCTTTCCGGCTTCGGCTTGCCCTGGCGCACCTCGCGCAGAACGACTTGCGCCTTGCCGAGGTCGATGGCGCCGCCCGCCATCGTGTCAAAAGCGGGGGAGCGCATCGCCAGCCGTTCGGTGGTGACGGTGAGGTTACCGTCGACGGTCAGGCCGCCATCGGCGGCGCGTAAATTCAACGGTGACGGTTCGATGCGAACGACGTCGGCGGTGGCGGTGCTGCCCATCGGCTTGGCTCCGGGGGTGGGCAAGACCGTCCGCCAGCCGGCGTTGGGCTGCTTGATCTCGCCCGCCACCCGGGCTTTCAGCTGCATATCCCCGGGCTTGAGGGAGCCGTTCAATTCGCTCGTCTGGAGCGACAGTCCGGCGACGCGGACGGTGGGCTGCACCGGCACCGCCGGCATGTTGAGCGCGAGTGTCGCGGCGCTGAGATTGGCTCCCCCCGTAACGGTTGTGGCCGACGGCGTCACGGTGAGCCCGAGACCGTCGACCGAGAACGTCACCCCATCGACGGAGAGGACGGCCGCATCGCTACCGGCGCCATGCCCGGAGGCCACCTGCTGGGCCGCCTTGGCGGTGGCGGCGGTGACGGCCAACGTCGCCCCCACCGCGGTCGAGCCGGCGCCGATGTGCAGCGACAGGTCATGGATGTCGGCGCCGGGGCTGGTCAGGGTTACCTGCGCCGGTTGCGGTCCGGTCTGGGCCAGGCCGAGGCTGTCGGCGGCGAAGGTTCCCTCGGTGGAGATGGTTTGACCGCCGCCATTTCCTTCGACGTTGATGCGGCCCAGATCGAGCTTGGAACCATGCAGTTCGATCGTCTGTCTCGCCGCCTGCTGTCCGCCGCCGCCGCCGAGAGAGGCTCCCAACAACGGGCTGGTCACGCCGATCCGGCCCGCCACCTTCAGCCGGTCTTTCTCGTGGTCGAGGGATAACTCGCCGATCTCGGCGGTAAACTCGGAGGCGTTAACCGAAGTGTCGCCGCCCGGCGGTGCCGCCTTCACCGCGGTCCCCTTGATGCTTCCGGCGGTTTTCAAGGAGAGCGCGCCTTTCGGCGAGATCGTCAGATCGACCGGCTGCAGAGCGAGGCCGAGCGACGACGCGGAAGCGGTCGCCGGCCCGGACAGGGCGAGGTTGGCCGCATCCAGCGTCGGCTGCGCCTGCAGCGAGAGCGTATCGTCGGGACCGATCTCGAGCTTGAGGTCGGTGGGCGACAAAGTCGCCCGGTCGAAGGTGACGGTCAGTCCGTCCGGCAGGGCGACCTTGCCGGTGGCCGCCTCGAAGCCGACCGAGCCTGCGGTGCCGGCCTCGCCCGCGGGGGAGATGTGGCTGCGCAGCGCATAGCTGCCGGACCCCGTCTGCATCGCCAGGTGACCCATGCCGGCGTGTGCGACGTCGAGCCCCTGCACCGAGAATTCGCCGGTTACCGAAAATTCGGCGCCGGTATTGGGATGGTGTTTCAGTTCGCCGGCGCCGCTGACATTGAGCCGGCCGGCATTGGGATTGAGGCCGAGATTGCCGGTAAACCTCTCGATCTTGGGCCATTCCACGTCGTCGAGGGAAAAGGCGAGGCGGACGTGGGTCTCTTCCGCGAAGGGCCAGGCCTCGCCGTCAATGCGCAGCGGAATCTCGTTCAGACTGCCCGCGGCGGAAAAGGTCCCTGGCTTGTCCGGCTGCCAGGTACGGAAACCGACGAGATCGAGGCTGTGCACCTGGAGGCGCGCCTCGCCCCCATCGGGAATGGCGTAGACGACCTGCGAATCGCGGAGCTCGAAGGAGTCGAGCCCGGCTCCCCAGCCGCTCTTCTGCTTTTCCGCCTCCGCCGCCGCTTCGTCCGGTGGCGGCAGCAGGGTCTTCAACGGTACACCATTGATGGTGAGCTGGTGGTCGGCGTCCTCGTCGACACGAAGTTGCAACCCCTCGATGACGAGCGTCGTCAACAGGGCGCGCCGCTGGAACACCGGTGGCAACGAAAACTGCAGCGCCATGCTGGTGATCTGGCCGGGATCGGCCTCGCCCAGGCTGAACCGGGCCGGGCCGAAGCTGATACGACCGCGCAACAGCTCGATATCGAGGGTGCGGGTCCCCTCGACGTCGATACCGAGACCTTGCACGTAGTGGGCGAGAATGACGCGGCCCACATAGCGGGGGGCGACGACGAGGAGAGCCGCCAGGACGACAACGATCGCCCCGACGATGAGGAGGATGCGGCGAAGCCGACGGTTCTTCTTTGCCGGCGGCGTCTCGGTGGGGCTCGGGGTTGCCGCGCCCGGTTCCGCTCTGCTCTCATCCATCATCTTTTGTGCCCGCCGCCGGCTTCGAGACCGCCAGGTCCTTCAGCGTCACCGTACCGAGAGCCCGGGTCACCGCCTCTTCGATGCGCTCCTGGCACACCCGGATCTCGGGATTGTCCTTATCGGAAACCTCCGACCCGTGCGGAGAGGCGCGAACCGCTTCCCAGACAACCGTGACCGGGGTCTGTTCGAGCGGCCTGGTTGCCACCAGCCGCGGGGGACGCTCGCCGGTCTGGGCGACGAGACCAGAACTCTCCAACCGCTCTAACGTGGTGCAGACGGCATCGCGGGTAAACCCCGTTCGACTGGCTACCTCGTCGATGGTGAGGGGGCGGGCGCCCTGGTACTGGGCGACGCCGATCGCCTGCATGATGGCGAAGGCGGCCCTCTCTTGCATCCGCGCCGGAATGAAACTCGACCGGCTGATCAGGGCCGCCTTGGGATATTGCACGTAGAAGGCGACGGCGCACCCGGCGAGAAGGATCAGCCAGGTCACATTCAGCCAGATGAGCAACAGAATCAGGGCGGCGAAGGCGGAATAGATGGCGGTGTAGCTGGTCGATCCGGCCACGAAGCGGGAGAAGCCCCAGGCGGCGATGCCCCAGGCCAGTCCGGCGACGATGCCGCCGATCAGGGCGGCGGTGAAGTGCACCGAGGTGTTGGGCACCAGCCAGTAGATGAGCACCGCACCGACGATGACGACGCCGATCGGGACCATCTCGGTGATCAGAGCGATCACCTCGCCGATGCGCCCGACCGAGGCCAGATCGGAGACGAGGGCCGAACTCATGACCGAGCCGGTCAGGGCGAAGGCGGCAAACAGCAGGATCGGCCCGACGATGATGACGGTGAGGTAGCGGGTGAGCGACTGGCCGATGGAGCGGGCTTCGCTCACGTGCCAGATGACGTTGGCGGCATCCTCCAGCTTTCGGGCGACGGAGATGGAGGTGTAGACGAGGAAGACGACGCCGATGGCGCCCAGCACGCCGACGTTGACGTTGTCGACGAAGGCGATGGTGCGCTGGGTGATCTCCTCGGCCATCGGACCGATCGGCGCCAGCGCTTCTTTCAACAGCGGCGCCAACTGGTTGTGTCCGCCGAGGCCCTTGACCACCGAGAACGCCAGCGCCAGGAGGGGCACCACCGAGAGCAGCGTGGTGTAGACGAGGCTTGAGGCATGCAGGGGCAACAGCCCTTGCACGATGTCGCGGCCGACGGCGAAGGCGATGAAATATAGGCGCCGCGCCAGGTGGCGCCACACGCCTCCGCCATGGAGAAAGGATGGCGCAAAGCGATGCGTTGAAGCGCTGTTCCTGATGGGGCCCGGCATACCCGTACAACGCGGCGAAGAGGTCGAGGGTACCCAAACTAGCGCGATCACGCCGCCAAAACGAGTCTCCGCGGCCGGCCGCCCCGGGGACGATTCAGCCGATGAAACCGAAGGCAAGGGCCAGCACGGCCACGCCCAGAATCAGCCGATAGACGACGAACGGGGTAAAGGCGGAACGGCGCAGCCACGCCATCAGGAACCAGATGGCGGCGAAGGAGGAGAGGAACGAGAACCCGGCGATCAACGCCGCGTCGTGCAGCATCGATGCGTCGGCTGTTTCCAGCATCTCCTTGCCCTCCAGCACGCCGGCACCGGAGATGGCGGGGATCGCCAGAAGGAAGGAGAAGCGCGCCGCTTCCCGGCGCTCGAGGCCGAGGAACCGACCGCAGGTCATCGTCACCCCCGAGCGGCTGGTGCCGGGAATAAGCGCCAGACATTGGGCCGCGCCCATGTAGAGCGCATCGCGGATGCGGAGGTCGGCAACGCCACGATTGGACGCACTGACGCGGTCGGCGATGTAGAGGATGACGGCGAAGACGATGGTCTGCACGCCGATGACGGTGATGCTGCGGATCCCGTCCGGGAAGAAATGCTTGATGACCAGGCCGAAGATCACCGCCGGGATGGTGCCGATGATCAGCAGCAGCATCAGCTTGGTTCCGGGAGTGACGTGGCCGCGGAGAAGGGCGAAGAACCCCAAGGCCATGTCGCGCACGTCACGCCAGAAGTAGACGATCACCGCCGAGAGCGAGCCGACGTGGTTGGCGACGTCGAGCGCCAGGCCCTGGTCGGGCCAGCCCATGAGCACCGGAACGAGGATCAGGTGTCCGGACGAACTGATCGGCAGGAACTCGGTGATACCCTGGACAACCGCAAGTACGACGATCTGCGTCAGCGACACGGGCGTATGACCTCGGCAGTGGAGGGAATAGGGGTGGTCGCGCTACCCGAGGTAGGGCGGGCACCCTCTAGCCGGTTCGCGGTCGCATGTCTATCGCGACAACGGGAGAGAGTCCGCCGACGCCCCGGGCGTGGCCGCCGGGTGACGCGGCGACGCTCTGCCGGAGGACTGGGACGCCAAGTGAGGCTCGTCGGCGGCGAATCGAAACAACGGGAAGCGGTACGCCGGCGTGGGTGAAGGAATCCTTGGGACAAAGAAATCCTTGCGGGCGTCGGTCAAGCTTGTAATCTTTGCCGGCCGGCCCATGTTCAGGCGCACGCAGCCTGCGCGAACCGAGGTGCGCGGCGAGGCCAACCGGCGCGCGGGATCGCCTAGGCGAGACCCGAAAGCGGATCGGGGCGCACAAATAAGCCAGCCGCGGCAAACGCGGCGGCTACCGGGATTAAGCGGTCCGGAAGCCGGGTCATCTCAGGGGTTCTTTTAAGGGGCGGCATCGAGTACGCCGCGGGACAGATGCGGGCGCGGCCGCCTGGTAGCCGCGACGGAACGGCCGGCGATCATTGATGAGGATGCGCCTAATGACATCACTTGCCTCGCCACCGGCGCAGGGGCTTTACGATCCGAGCCAGGAGCACGATGCCTGCGGCATCGGTTTCCTTGCCAACATCAAGAACCGCAAGAGCCATGAGATTATCGACCAAGGGCTGAGCATCCTCTGCAACCTGGAGCACCGGGGCGCGGTCGGTGCCGATCCGCTCGCCGGCGACGGCGCCGGTATCCTGATCCAGATCCCGGATGCGTTCTTCCGCGAAGAATGCGACCGCCTCGGCATTGCCCTGCCGCCGTTCGAGGAGTACGCGGTCGGCATGGTGTTCCTGCCGCGCGATCCGGAAACGCGGCAGAAGTGCATCGACGCCTTCTATCGGGTGGTGCCGGAGGAAGGGCAGATCCTGCTGGGCTGGCGCGACGTGCCGACCGACAACAGCGTCCTCGGGTTCAGCGTCAAGCCGATCGAACCGATCATTCGCCAGGTCTTCATCAAGCGGGGACCGCGCACCCGTTCCACCGATGCCTTTCAGCGCAAACTGTTCGTCATTCGCAAACAGGTGCACCACGCCATCTGGGGAGAGAACCTGCCGGACGAGGACCAGTTCTACATCTGCTCGCTGGCGCCGCGGACGATCGTCTACAAAGGGATGATCCTCGCCGAGAACCTATCGAAGTATTATCTCGATCTGCAGGCGCCGAACCTGGTCTCGGCGCTGGCCCTGGTCCACCAGCGGTTTTCCACCAACACCTTTCCGTCGTGGAAGCTGGCGCATCCCTTCCGCTACCTTTGCCACAACGGCGAGATCAACACCCTGCGCGGCAACATCAATTGGATGCTGGCGCGTCGCCACGCGATGAAATCGGATCTGCTGGGCGACGACCTGCAGAAGCTGTGGCCGCTGATCGGCGACGGCGCCTCGGACTCGGCCACCTTCGACAATGCGCTGGAGCTGCTGGTGGCCGGCGGCTACTCGCTGCCGCACGCGATGATGATGATGGTGCCGGAGGCGTGGGACGACAATCCGCTGATGGACGAGGCGCGGCGCTCCTTCTACGAGTATCATGCGGCGCTGATGGAACCGTGGGACGGTCCGGCGGCGCTGGCGTTCACCGATGGCCGGCTGATCGGCGCCACCCTCGACCGCAACGGGCTGCGGCCGGCGCGCTACATCATCACCGAGGACGACCTGTGCGTGATGTCGTCCGAGGCGGGGGTGCTCAAGATCCCCGAGGACAAGATCGTCAAGAAGTGGCGGCTGCAGCCGGGCAAGATGCTGCTGATCGACCTGGAGCAGGGCCGCATCATTGATGACGACGAGCTGAAGCAAGGGCTGACGACGGCTCGACCCTATCAGCAGTGGCTGGACGCCACCCAGATCCGGGTCGAGCAACTGCCGCCCGAGATCGGCCCGATGCCGCCCGATCCGCAGACCCTGCTGGATCGCCAGCAGGCCTTCGGCTACACCCAGGAAGACATTCGCTTTTTCGTCCAGCCGATGGGCCTGACCGGCGAGGATCCGGTGGGCTCGATGGGTCGGGACATCCCGATCGCGGTCCTCTCCGACCGGCCGAAGATGCTGTACGACTACTTCAAGCAGTGCTTCGCTCAGGTCACCAACCCGCCGATCGACCCCATCCGCGAAGAGCTGGTGATGTCGCTGGTGTCCCTCATCGGCCCCCGGCCCAACCTGTTGGCGCCCCAGGGCGCCGCCGGGCACAAGCGGCTGGAGGTGCGGACGCCGATCCTGTCCAACATCGACCTGGAGCGGATCCGGCGGATCGAGAACCACGTCGACCACGCCTTCCGCACCTATACCCTCGACATCACCTATCCGGCCCGGACCGGCGCCTTCGGCATGGAGGAGGCGCTCGATCGTCTGCTCGTCGCCGCCACCGAGGCGGTCGAACACGGCTACAACATCATCATCCTGTCCGACCGGGCGATCGCTGCCGACCGCGTGCCCATCCCGGCCCTGCTGGCCACCGCCGGCGTCCACCATCACCTGATCCGGGCCGGTTTGCGGACGTCGGTCGGGCTCGTCGTCGAGACCGGCGAGGCGCGCCAGGTCCATGACTTCTGCTTGCTGGCCGGCTATGGCGCGGAGGCGATGAACCCCTATCTCGCCTTCGACACCTTGTCGAACCTGCGGACCGAACTCGCCCTAGAGGTGGCCGAGGCCGAGCTGCACAAGCGCTATATGAAGGCGGTGTCCAAGGGCATCCTCAAGGTGATGTCGAAGATGGGCATCTCAACCTACCAGTCCTATTGCGGGGCGCAGATTTTCGACGCCATCGGCCTGTCCAAAGGCTTTGTCGCCGAGTACTTCTCGGGGACGAAGACGCCGGTGGAGGGGGTGGGCCTCGACGAGATCGCCGAAGAGACGGTGCGCCGTCACCGGCTGGCGTTCGGCGAAGCGCCGGTGTTGAGGAACGCGCTCGAGGTCGGCGGTGAGATTCAGTACCGCCTGCGCGGCGAGGAGCACATCTGGACGCCGGAGACGATCGGCCTCCTGCAGCATGCCACCCGCTCCGGCGACTACACCAAGTTCAAGGCCTACACCCGCAAGATCAACGATCAGGCCCGCAAGCTGAAAAACCTGCGCGGCCTGTTCGAGCTCAAGGGCGTCGGCGCGCCGATCCCCCTTGACGAGGTCGAGCCCCTGTCGGCGATCATTAAGCGCTTCGCCACCGGCGCCATGTCCTTCGGATCCATCTCGTTCGAGGCGCACACGACGCTGGCGATTGCGATGAACCGCCTGGGCGGCAAGTCCAACACCGGCGAGGGCGGCGAGGAGGCAACCCGGTTCAAGCCGCTGCCCAACGGCGACTCGATGCGCTCGGCGATCAAGCAGGTGGCATCGGGCCGGTTCGGGGTGACCGCCGAGTATCTGGTCAACGCCGACGACCTGCAGATCAAGATCGCGCAAGGAGCGAAGCCGGGCGAGGGCGGGCAGTTGCCCGGCCACAAGGTGGACGAATGGATCGCCCGGGTGCGCCATTCGACGCCGGGGGTCGGTCTGATCTCGCCGCCGCCGCATCACGACATCTATTCCATCGAAGACCTGGCGCAGCTCATCTTCGATCTGAAGAACATCAATCCGGAGGCCCGCATCAGCGTCAAGCTGGTCTCTGAGGTGGGTGTGGGCACCGTCGCCGCCGGCGTCTCCAAGGCCCACGCCGACCACGTGACCATCTCCGGGTTCGAGGGCGGCACCGGCGCCAGCCCGCTCACCTCCATCCAGCACGCCGGGCTGCCGTGGGAGGTGGGCCTCGCCGAGACCCATCAGACCCTGGTGCTGAACGATCTGCGCGGCCGCATCGCCGTTCAGGTGGACGGCGGGCTGCGTACCGGCCGCGACATCGTCGTCGGCGCCCTCCTGGGTGCCGACGAGTTCGGCTTCTCCACCGCGGCGCTCATCTCCGCCGGCTGCATCATGATGCGCAAGTGCCACCTGAACACCTGCCCGGTCGGCGTCGCAACCCAGGATCCGGAGCTGCGCAAGCGGTTCACCGGCCAGCCGGAGCATGTGGTCAACTTCGTCACCTTCCTCGCCTCGGAGGTGCGCGAGATCATGGCCAGCCTCGGTTTCCGCACCATGCAGGAGATGATCGGGCGTACCGATCGCCTGGAAATGCGGCCCGCGGTCGAGCACTGGAAGGCCAATGGCCTCGATTTCGGCCGCGTGTTCTTCCAGCCGGAGGTCGGTCCGGAGGTGGCTCGATACAACTGCCAGAAGCAGAACCACGGTCTCGACGGCGTCCTCGATCACCGGTTGATCGCTTCCGCCGCCGAGGCCCTGGAGCACCGCAAGCCGGTGCGGATCGAGGTGCCGGTCAAGAATACCGATCGCATCGTCGGCGCCATGCTGTCGGGACGGGTGGCGCGCCGCTACGGCTTCGAGGGCCTGCCCGACGATACCATCTGGGTCAAGTGCACCGGCACCGCCGGCCAGAGCTTCGGCGGCTTTCTCGCCCGCGGCATCACCCTGGAACTGGAAGGCGATGCCAACGACTACGTGGGCAAGGGGCTGTCCGGAGGCCGGATCATCGTCTATCCCTCCAGCCTGGCCAAATTCGATCCGCACGAGAACATCGTCATTGGCAATACCGTCCTCTATGGCGCCATCGCCGGCGAGGCGTACTTCCGCGGCGTCGCCGGCGAGCGGTTCGCGGTGCGGAACTCCGGCGTCGTCGCCGTCGTCGAAGGCGTGGGCGACCATGGCTGCGAGTACATGACCGGCGGCTGCGTCGTCGTCATCGGTTCGACCGGCCGTAACTTCGCCGCCGGCATGTCGGGCGGGATCGCCTACGTCCTCGACGAGGACGGCACCTTCGCCCAGCGATGCAACATGGCCATGGTGGAGCTGCAGCCGATTGCCGACGAGGACGAGCAGGCGGAAGCGCATTACCACCAGGGCGGCGATCTGGAGGGGCACGGCAAGGTGGAACTGATGCGCGACGTAACCCGTCACGATGCCCAGCGCATCCACCACCTGATCGACACCCACCGGCGTTACACCGGCAGCCGGAGGGCCACCTTCATCCTCGACCACTGGAACGACTTCCTGCCCCGGTTCGTCAAGGTGATGCCGGTGGATTACAAGCGGGCGCTGGAACAGATGCAGGCGCGCTGGCGGGCGACCGAGCGGCCGGACATCAGCATCGCGGTGGGGTACTAGCCGTGGGGAAGCCGACCGGGTTCAAGGAGATCGGCCGCCGCGACCGGCCCTACGAGCCGATTGCCCAGCGGATCAAGCACTGGCGGGAGTTCGTCCTCCCGCTGGCCGATGCCGAGCTCAGCCGACAGGGTGCGCGGTGCATGGATTGCGGTATCCCGTTCTGTCATAACGGGTGCCCGGTCAACAACATCATCCCCGACTGGAACGACCTGGTGTTCCACGGCGAGTGGCGGGCGGCTCTCGATGTCCTCCATTCCACCAACAACTTCCCGGAATTCACCGGCCGCGTCTGTCCGGCGCCGTGCGAGGCGTCTTGCACGCTGAACATCATCGATCAGCCGGTCACGATCAAAGCGATCGAATGCGCCATCATCGACAAGGGCTGGGCGGAGGGCTGGGTCCGCCCCCAGATCCCGACGGCGCGGACCGGTAAACGGATCGCGGTGGTCGGCTCCGGGCCGTCCGGGCTCGCCTGTGCGCAGCAGCTGGCACGGGCCGGTCACACCGTCGTCGTCTATGAGAAGCGGAACCGCATCGGCGGCCTGCTGCGCTACGGCATTCCCGACTTCAAGATGGAGAAGCATTGGATCGACCGCCGCATGGCGCAGATGCAGGCGGAAGGGGTGGAGTTCCGCCCCAACAGCCACGTCGGCGTCCAGATCCCGGTGACCCGGCTGTTGCGCGAGTACGACGCCCTGGTGCTCGCCGGCGGCTCCGAGGATCCGCGCGATCTGCCGGTGCCGGGGCGGGAGCTCGACGGCATCCACTTCGCCATGGACTTCCTCACCCAGCAGAACGCCCGGGTGTCCGGTCTGGCATCCGACAACGGCAATGCGATCCTCGCCACCGGCCGCAAGGTGGTGGTGATCGGCGGCGGCGACACCGGCTCCGACTGTATCGGCACCTCCATCCGTCAGGGGGCGGCGTCGGTCACCCAGCTGGAGATCCTCGGGCGGCCGCCGGAGAAGGAGGACAAGGCCCTTACCTGGCCCAACTGGCCCCTGAAGCTACGCACGTCCACCTCCCAGGAAGAGGGCTGCGATCGCGACTGGTCGGTTTCCACCCGCCGGATCATCGGCGACGAAGGTCGGGTCAAAGCCCTGGAATTGGTCCGGGTCGACTGGCAGCGGGACGAAAAGGGCGGTATGCGGCTGGCGGAGAGCCCCAACAGCGAGTTCACCATCGAGGCCGACCTGGTCCTCCTCGCCATGGGCTTCGTTCACCCGATGCACGATGCGCTGATCAAGGACCTGAAGCTGGCACTGGACGAGCGCGGCAACGTCAAGGCCGACACCGAGGCCGATCCCGGCAGCTACCGCACCAGCGAATCGAAGGTCTTCGCCTGTGGCGACATGCGGCGGGGCCAGTCGCTGGTGGTCTGGGCAATCCGCGAGGGGCGCCAGTGCGCCCGCTCGGTCGACCAGTTCCTCATGGGCTCCTCGGACCTGCCGCGGTGATGGGCGGCGGCCGCGGACGGAGATGGCATGATGATCGTCTTTGATCTCAGGTGCGAGAACGGGCACGGGTTCGAGGAGTGGTTCAAGAGCTCGTCCGACTATGAAACGAAGCGGGACGCGGCGGAGATCGCCTGCCCCGAGTGCGGCGACACCCATATCGAGAAGGGGCTGATGGCGCCGCGGGTGAACGGCGGCGCCGCGGCACCGATGCCGGCGACACCGTGCGGCATGCCCGCTTGTGCCGGTGGAACCTGCGCGATGATGGACGGCTGACGGTCAGGGTCGCCGCGCTCGCCGCTCCGATGCCGCACCTTTTTCTCTTCCTCGGCGCCCTCAACGGGCTCGTCGCCGTTGCCGCCGGCGCCTACGGCCGGCACGGGCCGTTCGACGACTACGGCCGCGAGATGTTCGCCATCGCCTCGCAATACGAGTTGACGCACGCGCTGGCGCTGATCGCGGTGGCGTGGGTGACGAGCCGGCCGGAGAGCTGTCGCCGGCTGGCACTGGTCGCCGGCACCGCGTTCGCCCTCGGCATCGTCCTCTTCTCCGGCACCCTCTACTGGTTCGGCATCACCCGCGATCTTCCCTTTACCGGTGCCGCACCGACCGGTGGTTTTCTGCTGATGGCGGGATGGCTGGCGTTGATGGCGGAGGCGGCGCGCGGGTTCTTCCGCCGCCACTGACGATCCCGAGGGCGGGTCCCTTCGTAACGGGATAGCAGCGACAAAAAAGCCGGCCCGAAGGCCGGCTTTTCGGTCGTTATCGCCGGCGCCTGATCAGGCGGCGGACGAAATCGTCCACACCTCGGGCGACTTGGCGGCGCGTTCCTCGAGCTCCTTACGCTGTTGCTCGAGTTCCGGCGGCAAGTGGCTGCCGAACTTGTCGAAGTAGGTCTTGATCTCCGCCGCTTCGGCCAGGGCGCCCTCACGGGTGATGTCCATGATGTGGGCGTACTTGTCGGGCGAGAAGTCGAGACCGGCCCAGGTGATGTCCTCGTAGCGGGGGCTCATCCCGAACGGGCTCTCCACCGCACCGGCGCGGCCACGCACCCGGTCGACGATCCACTTCAGGACGCGCATGTTCTGGCCGTAGCCGGGCCAGATGAACTTGCCGTTCTCGTCCTTGCGGAACCAGTTGACGCGAAAGATCTTGGGCAGCTTCAGCTCGGTGCGGGTCCCCGTCTTCACCCAATGGTTCCAGTAGTCGGCCATGTTGTAGCCGATGAACGGCAGCATGGCGAACGGATCCCGGCGGATGGCCGCCTGGCCGATGGCCGCAGCGGTTGCTTCCGAGCCCATGGTCGCCGCCATGAACACGCCATGGTTCCAATTGAAGGCTTCGTAGACCAGCGGGAAGGTCTTCGACAGCCGGCCACCGAACAGGAATGCCGAGATCGGCACGCCGGCCGGGTCTTCCCAGGACGGATCGATCGTCGGGCACTGGCCGGCGGGGGCGGTGAAGCGGGCGTTGGGATGCGCCCCCGGGGTACCGGATTCCGGCGTCCAGTCATTGCCCTTCCAGTCGATGCCGTGCTTCGGCGCCGGACCCATGCCTTCCCACCAGACATCGCCGTCGTCGGTCAGGACGACGTTGGTGAAGATGCAATTGCCCGGCTTCATGGTGTCCATGGCCATCGGGTTGGAGTCGTAGGACGTGCCCGGTGCCACACCGAAGAAGCCGTATTCGGGATTGATCGCGCGCAGGCTGCCGTCGGGGCCCGGCTTGATCCAGGCGATGTCGTCGCCGACGGTGTAGGCCTTCCAGCCCTCGAAGCCGCCCGGCGGCAGGATCATCGCCAGGTTGGTCTTGCCGCACGCCGACGGGAAGGCGGCCGCGACGTAGGTCTTTTCGCCCTGGGGCGACTCCAGACCCAAGATCAGCATGTGCTCGGCGAGCCAGCCCTCATCGCGCGCCATCGTCGAGGCGATCCGCAGCGCCAGGCACTTCTTGCCGAGGAGGGCGTTGCCGCCATAACCGGAGCCGTAAGACCAAATCTCGCGGGTCGCCGGGAAGTGGCAGATGTATTTGCGGCTGATGTCGGGCTCGCACGGCCAAGCCACATCCTTCTGGCCGGGTGCCAGCGGCGCGCCAATCGAATGCACGCAGGGGATGAAGTCGCCGTCGCCCAGAACCTCGAGCACCGCCTGTCCCATCCGCGTCATGATCCGCATGTTGGTGACGACGTAGGGGCTGTCGGTGATCTGAATGCCGATCTTGGCGATGGGGGAGCCCAGCGGCCCCATGGAAAACGGAATGACGTACATGGTGCGGCCGCGCATGCAGCCGTCGAACTGGCCGCGGAGAATGCCCTTCATCTTCTCCGGGCTTTCCCAGTTATTGGTCGGCCCCACCTCTTCCGGGTCATCGGTGCAGATGTAGGTGCGGTCCTCGACGCGGGCGACGTCGGAGGGATGCGAGCGGGCGAGGAAGGAGTTCGGCCGCTTCTCCGGATTGAGCCGGATGAAGGTGCCGCTTTGGACCATCTCCTCGCACAATTGGTCGTATTCGGCTTGTGAGCCGTCCGCCCAGTGCACCCGATCCGGTTTACACAGGGCCTCCCATTCCTTCACCCACGCGACCAGTTTCGCGTTTTTGGTTGGTGCAGATGCCGTCATATGTCCCTCGCAGCATATTAAGTATATTGACGCTCCGCCGTTGATCCTCCCGAAGGGCACCAACGCGCGAACGGGAAGCCGTCTCTCCCGTGTATAAATGCGCCGATTTGCGATCGTGCCCTATACATTAAGCTATTCCCGGTGGCTTTCAAGACAAAGCGGCGATGGCGGTAACGGCCTGTTTCTTAAGCACTTTTCCGCTGCGTTCGGGCCTTTCGAGGCGCCGGGGTTAGCTCTCGCGAAATTTTTTCCGAAAATCATGCTGTACCTTCTGTCCAACAAAGGCCTAGCGACGACAAGCGGTTACCCGGCTCTTTTTAATCCTTCTGCATTCTCTTCGCGCCTGCCGCTGCCGCAGAGCCGCATGCAAGCCGCATGCAAGCCCCCTGCCTTCGCGCGGCCTCACCTACCTCATCCGGGGTCGCTCCGGCCCTGGCGGCGCGCGGCGTCCGTCTGCTCGGCGAGCAGCACCCGGAGGTCGTCGGCGTCGGCGGCCGGGCGGGGAAAGGTGAGGCGGGCGGAGGAAGCGCCGCGGGCGAGGTCGAGACCGGCGGGATCGACGCCGACCAGGCGCCAGCCTTGGCCGCGGCGGCCGAGGAGATGGGACGCCATGAGGTCAACGGCTTCGCCCTGCGCATTGATCTGGTCGAGGAACTCTTCCTCGCGGGCGGCGATGGCGTCGGCGGCGGCGCGATCGGCAAGCACGTCGGCGGCGGTGAGCCAGCGGGCACGGCCGAAGCCGCCGACGAAGTGGACGCGCTCGACGGTGAGGCGAAAGATGCGGAAGTCGGCGAAGCCGGCATAGATCTCGGAGCCCGGATGGCGGGCGAGGAATCGCCGCCGCAGGCGGGGCGTGTCGTCGCCAAGGACGCGGCCGACCAGGGTGATCCGCGGCCCCGTCTGCGGGTTGGCGTGGCGCGAGGCTTCCTCCACCAGGAGCGAGGCGCGGTCGTCGCAGGAGAGGTTCTTGGTATGGTCGGAAAGCGCCGAGAAGAGGAAGATGGGGCTGCCGTCGAGATCGAGGGCGAGGGTGACGAGCGACGCATAGGGCCGGCCGCCGTCGTCGGCGAGGGCGGTAGCCAGCGCGCCCGACCGTGCCCGCCGCAGCAGCCCTGCGGCTTCCGCCCGGTCTTCGGCCTTCACGGCCGGACCTCCCCGCTGGCGTTTCCCTTCATCTCCATTGTCCTTTTCCGGTCCGACCTCGGCTCAGCCTAGGCCCATGCCGAGATAAAGGAAATCGACGGGTTCCCGGCGCCCGTGGACGACCTCGGCGGTCGGCGGCGACGGGGGCAGAGTCTTTATCTATGCTGCACTGGCGGTAAAGCGTGACGGGTGTTGCGGTGATCTGGGGAGATACGACGATGGACGGACAAGGCGATCCGACCGGCGGCCGCGTTCTGGCGGAAGCCCTGCTGGCTCACGGAGTCGACACTCTCTACTGCGTCCCCGGGGAAAGCTTTCTCGGCCTCCTCGATGCGTTGCATGGACTGAAGGACCACATCCGGGTGATCACCTGCCGACATGAGCACGGCGCGTCGATGATGGCGGAGGCGGCGGGAAAGCTGCGGGGGCGCCCCGGCGTCTGCGCGGTCACCCGTGGCCCGGGTGCCTGCAACGCGGCGATCGGCGTCCATACCGCCTACCAGGATTCGACGCCGATGTTGCTGATCGTCGGCCAGGTGGCGCGCCCCCATCTCGGCCGCGAGGCATTTCAGGAGGTGGACCTGGTCAGCCTGTTCCGGCCGCTTGCCAAGCATGTGGAACAGGTGGAGGAGCCTTCGGCGGTGGCGGACGCGGTGGTCAGGGCGATGCGGCTGGCCTCCCTGGGTCGGCCGGGGCCGGTGGTCCTCTCGGTGCCCGAGGATGTCTTTCGGGCGAAGGTGGCGCCGGCGCCGGCGCCGGTTGCCTTTCAGGTCGTGGGCGCGCCACCGAAAGCCCCGCTGATGGAGCGGCTGCAGCGGATGCTGGGGGAAGCGGAGCGGCCGGTGATGCTCCTCGGCGGCAGCGGCTGGAGCGAGCCGGCGAGGCGGAACATCGTTCGCTTCGCCGTCGATAACGGACTGCCGGTCGCGTCCAGCTTCCGTCGCAACGACCTTTTTCCCAATCACGATCGCCACTGGATCGGCGAGTTGGGGATTGGTGCCTCGCGCGCCCTCGTCGCGCGCATCCGCGCCGCCGACCTCCTCCTCGTTGTCGGTGCGCGGCTGGGGGAGGCGACGTCGCAGGGATACACCCTGTTCGACGCCGAAGAGGTGCCGGCGCTCGTTCACGTCCATCCCGATCCTGCCGAATTGGGCCGGGTGTTCCCGACCGCGCTCGGCATCGCCGCCGATGTCGCCGGCTTCGCCGCGGCCGCGGCGGCCATGGCTCCCGTGGGGGACGACCGATGGCAGGGGTGGACGGAGGCGGCGCGCCAGGACTTCGAGCGCGACCGGGTGGGGGCGCCGATGATCGCCCCCCTCGATCTGCGGGCGGCCCTGTCGACGCTCGACGCGGCGTTGCCGGACGACGCCATCGTCACCGTCGATGCCGGCAATTTCTCCGGGTGGCCGCAGCGGTTCGTCTCCTTCGGCGGGGGCCGGCGGTTGCTGGGGGCGACCAACGGGGCGATGGGGTACGCGGTCCCGGCGGCGATCGCCGCCGCCCTGGCCGAGCCCCACCGCACCGTCGTCGCCTGCGTCGGCGACGGCGGCTTCGGGATGACCGGCCAGGAGGTGGCGACGGCGGTGCAGGCCGGAGCGCGGCCGATCGTCATCGTCTTCGACAACGGCATGTACGGCACCATTCGCATGCATCAGGAGCGCCGCTACCCCGGCCGGCCCATCGCCACCACCCTCGGCTTGGTCGATTTCGCCGCGGTGGCGGGCGGGCTCGGTGCCGTGGCGGAAACGGTGACGAGGACGGCGGAATTCGCGCCCGCCCTCGATCGGGCGCTGGCGGCGGGCCATGCCTCGGTCATCCTGCTCAAGTGCGATCCCCGGCAGTTGACCACCCGGCTTACCGTTGCCGAGTTCGCCGCCGAAAGGCACCACTAACGTGGATTGCCTGCAGCCGTTGCCTCGCCTAGCCTGATCGTCCCCAACGAAGGACCAACGGCGATGCCGGAAATGACCGCCATGGTGCTCGATGCCCCCGGCCGGCCGCTGGTGCGGCGGCGGCTGCCGCGGCCGGAGGCGGGGCCGGGCCAGGTCCTGGTGCGGGTCGGCGCCTGTGCCGTCTGCCGCACCGATCTGCACGTCGTCGACGGTGATTTGCCCGATCTGGGCAGGCCGGTTATCCCCGGCCACGAGATCGTCGGCCGCGTCGCCGGCCTCGGTGCCGGTGTCCAAGGTTTGGCGATGGGGGAGCGGGTGGGCGTTCCCTGGCTCGGCTGGACCTGCGGCCACTGCCGCTACTGCCGTTCGGGCCGGGAGAACCTCTGCCCCTCGGCGCGCTTCACCGGCTACCAGATCGACGGCGGCTATGCCGACTATACCGTCGCCGACGCCCGCTACTGTTTCCCGCTCCCGGGCGGCGTGTCCGATCCGGCGACGGCGCCCTTGTTGTGCGCCGGGCTCATCGGCTGGCGTTCCTTGGTCATGGCCGGGGACGACGCGGCGGTCCTCGGCATCTACGGATTCGGTGCCGCCGCCCACATCGTCGTCCAGGTCGCCCTCCATCAGGGTCGCCGCGTCTTCGCCTTCACCCGTGACGGGGATCAGGCGGCGCAGGCATTCGCGCTCCGGCTGGGCTGCACCTGGGCCGGGGCCTCGGGGACGATGCCGCCGGAACCGCTCGACGCGGCGATTCTGTTCGCCCCCGTCGGCGCCCTGGTGCCGGCGGCGCTGGCGGCGCTGCGGCCGGGCGGGATCGTCGTCTGCGGTGGCATTCACATGTCCGACATTCCCCAGTTCGCCTACGATCTCCTCTGGCGGGAGAAGCGCGTCGTTTCCGTCGCCAACCTGACCCGCCATGATGGCGACGAGTTCCTCGCCCTGGCGCCGAAGGTTCCGGTGCATACCGAGGTGGAGACGATGCCGCTCGCCGAGGCCAACGAGGCGCTGGAGCGCCTGCGCGCCGGCCGGTTGACCGGGGCACTGGTCCTCGTTCCCGAGGGCGCCGCGAACGAGGGGGAGACCAGACGATGAGTCGGCGAAGCATCGGCCTCAGCGACGAACTCCACGCCTACCTTCTCGACGTCTCCTTGCGCGAGCCGCCGCTCCTGGCCCGGCTGCGTGCCGAGACGGCGGCCCTGCCCCAGGCCGGGATGCAGATTGCGGCGGAGCAGGGGCAGTTCCTGGCCTTGCTGGTCCGGCTGATGGCGGCGAGACGAATCCTCGAGATCGGCACCTTCACCGGCTACAGCTCGCTCGCCATGGCGTTGGCGCTGCCGGACGACGGCCGCATCCTCACCTGCGACGTCAGCGAGGAATGGACGACGGTCGCCAAGCGGTACTGGGTGGAAGCGGGTGTGATCGACAAGGTGACGCTGCGCCTCGGACCGGCGCTGGCCACCCTCGACGGGTTGCTCGCCGCCGGGGAGGCGGGCCACTGGGACATGATCTTCCTCGACGCCGACAAGGAAGGCTACACCGCCTATTACGAGCGGGCGATGGCGCTTCTCCGCGGCGGCGGTCTGTTGCTCGCCGACAATACCCTCTGGGACGGCCGCGTCGCCGATCCGGCGGACCGGTCGCCGTCAACCGAAGGCGTCCGCGCCTTCAACCGAACCTTGGCGATGGATCCCCGCATCGATCTCAGCCTGGTGCCCATCGGTGATGGCCTCACCCTCGCCCGCAAGCACTGACCGGCCGCCCTGTCCGACGGCCGGCGCTTTGTCTTTCACGCCATAACCCACGCGTGGCACTTATCGTGATGGGCGTGTAGCAACCTCAGTTTATCAACTTGAGATCGGGCACAAACGGCGGCCAGCAAAGCGACTGGTGCCATCCCGGCGAGGCGGAAGCCGCTGCCCGATAGGGGACCCGAATGCCGAACTCGACGAAGAAGATAGCGATCGCCTGCCAGGGTGGCGGGACGCATGCGGCGTTCGAAGCCGGCGTGCTGACCGAAGTTCTCCAGGACATCGAACGCCGGAACCGTTTCGAGCTGATCGCCATCAGCGGGACCTCGGCCGGCGCGCTTTGCGCGATGATGGTGGGGTATGGGTTGGCCGAGAAAAGGGGCCGTCAGGCAAGCGGTTCCTGTGACGAAGCGGTGAGAAAGATAAACTCCTTTTGGGATGATTTCGCTGCCAGCATGCCCGCCGAGATCGTGCACAACGCCATGTCCATGGCCGCATTGCAGGCACAGGAAATGGAGATCCCGGTTCTCGGCATCAAGGCGCCGATATGGGGTTTGAATCCCAGCGGCATTCTCGATGATGCGATCATCCTCGAGTTGGAACAGGCAGGCGCGCGCAAGACCTACTGCGAGTTCGGTGCGATGCTGGATGCGGCTTGCCCGGACTTCGATACCATCGAATGGACGAGGGTTCATACCCGGGTCCTGGTCGGTGCGTCGGAGGTTCTCGACGGCGTCGAAACCGTGTTCGATTCGGCATGCCGCCCACAGGGTCCGTCGCTCTACGATGACGCGTCGGTCTCGCATCGGTGGCGGGCGCGTCTTCCCCTGTCGTTGCAGGGCGTCGCCGCGTCCGGGACCCTGCCCGGCGTGCGCGAAGCCGAGCGCATCGGCAGGGGCTTCTACTGGGACGGTCTCTATTCACAGAACCCGCCGATCCGGGAGTTGATCGCCGGCGTCCCGAAGGAGGCGGCTCCCGACGAAATCTGGGTCTTGCGGATCAATCCCCAACAATGCGCCCGCCCGCCAAGGACGAATGCCGAAGGTCACGATCGCGAAAACGAACTCATGGGCAACCTGTCACTGAACAAGGAACTCGACTTTATCCTGACGGTGAACGAGTTGCTGGCCCGTTATCCGGAGCTGGGGAATGAGTACAAGCCGGTGACGATCCGCACCATCAAGATGACGGAAGAAACGGCGGATCAACTCCGTGCCTGGTCAAAATTCGACCGCAGCCGATCCTTTATCGACCGCCTTCGTGCCGAGGGGTCTCAAGTCGCGAAGGCGTGGCTCAGTCGATGGCCGGATGTCGACTGCTGGCCGAATGATGCCGCCTACCATTGACGAAGACGACCTAAGGGGCATCCGATTAGGTATAGAGCGGCTAGTCGCCGTCGAAGGCGACCGAGGCGGCCGCCGCCGCCAGCCGCTCGGCGGACCACGGTGTCGGCGCCGGCGGCGCGGTGCCGACACCGACCGTAAGACCGGTTCCCGGTTCGGTCATGTCGGCCGTCCCTTCTGGAGTGAGCACGACAACGCCGGTCCCCGACAGTAGCGCCACCTCGACCGACGTCTCGTCTCGGATGCGCCCCCAGACTTCGGTGCCGCGGACGCCCAGCACCGCCGACGGCGTCTCGATCGTCATCCGGTCCGGCCCCAACTTCGCCAACGCCCCGCTAGCCGCCAGAAACGCCCCGCTCACCGCTTTCAGCACCCCGAGCCCGTCGTCTTCGGCCCGACCATAGACCTCGATCGTCATCTCGCTGTCCTCGCCGAGGGTGACGGTGGCCCCGTCGCTCAACCGGATCTGCAGGCGGGCGCCACTCGCCGTCTGCAGGCGGTCGCCGACCAGCACCGTCGACTCCACGTAGAGGGTGCGGGCGAAGCCGTTGCTCATCGTCGCCGTTGCCGATCCTTGCACCCGGGTGACGGTTCCGGCCGGTTCGACCGCCCGGGCCGCGGCCGGCAGCAAGACACCCAGCAGGAGAAGCAGGAGATACGGCAGGCGATGCATGAGGATTCTCGTGGTTGAGGGATGGTTAGATGGCGCGAGAGTGGCGGGCCTGGCCCCGCTCCAGGTAGGCATCGAAGGTCGCGGCGACGACGCGGGTGAACGGTCTTCCGGCGGCGGTCACGGTCACCCGATGTCCATCCAGGTGGACGAGACCATCGGCGACGTAGGGGGCGAGGGCGTCGATGTCGTCGGCGAAGGCGGCAGCGGTGAGGCCATGGCGGCGGGCGATGGCGGCCACGTCGACGGTGAGCGTGCACATCAGTTGCTCGATGATCTCGCGGCGCGGCCGGTCGTCTTCGCTGAGGACGATGCCGCGGCCGATGGGCAGCCGGCCGGCGGCGACCGCTTCGCCATAGTCCCTGAGCGGGGCGGTGTTCTGGGCGTAGCCGTCGGGCAGGGCACCGATGGCCGAGGCGCCGAGACCGAGCAGGACCGGTGCCTCGTCGGTGGTGTAACCCTGGAAGTTGCGATGCAGGCGGTCTCCGGCCAGTGCTCGCGCCAGATCGTCGTCGGTACGGGCGAAATGGTCGAGGCCGACGGCGACGAATCCCAGCCCCTGGAGCTCGGTCGCCGCCGCCGTGGCCTGGTTGAAGCGCTCCGCCGCGTCCGGCAACGCCGCTTCGTCGATGAGCTTCTGATGGCTCTTCATCCACGGCACGTGGGCGTAACCGAAGAGAGCCACGCGGGCCGGATCCAGCGAGGCCGCCTGCCGGACCATGCGCACGACGCCGTCGCGGGTCTGGCGCGGCAATCCGTACATCAAATCGAGATTGATCCGGGTGATGCCGTGGCCGCGCAGCCAGCCGCAGACCCGGGCGACCACCTCGTAGGGCTGACGACGGTTGATCGCTTCCTGCACATCGGGGGCAAAATCCTGGACGCCGATGCTGACCCGGTTGACGCCGGCGGCGGCCAGCGCGGCGATGTAGGCTTCGGTGGCGTCGCGCGGATCGACCTCCACCGCCAGCTCGGCGCCGTCACGGATATGGAAGTGGCGGCGCAGGCAGGCGACCAGCTGCAGCCAGTCGTCGGGCGCCAGCATGGTCGGGCTGCCGCCGCCCCAGTGCAGGTGGCGGACGCCGAACCGATCGGGAAGCGCTTCGGCCAGCAGCGACACCTCGGCCATCAGCGCATCGAGGTAAGCGCGGATCGGCTGGTAGCGCTGGACGATCTTGGTGTAGCAGCCGCAGAACCAGCACATCTCGTCGCAGAAGGGAATGTGCAGGTAGAGTGACAGCGGCACCGACGGGTCGAGGGCGCCGAGCCAGCGGCGGTATTGTCCGGCATCGACCGCGGCGCTGAAATGGGGTGCGGTCGGGTAGCTGGTGTAGCGGGGAACGCGAAGGTCGTACTTGCGAGCGAGTTCGGCGGTCATCGGCTGGGGACCGGAAAGGCGGCGAGGCGCCGGGTCATCGTAGGCCGCCGGCGGGAGCGGCGAAAGCGGAAGGTTCCCCGCTCTCCTTGTTCTCCTTGTGGCCGATCAGGCTGATGTAGCCGACCGGGCCCGACGGGAATTCGGGACGCCAGAGATAGAGGGCGATCGCCGGCGGCTGGTCCACCAAAAAGAACTGGTCCCCGGGCCGCAGCGCCAGGTTCATCTGGTAGACGACGGACGGCGCGATCGCCGCGGTTGTCCCGCCCCAACTGGCATGGATGGCGCGATGAACGTGACCGCAGACGATCTGCCGGACCTGGGCATGGCGGAGGATCAGCTCACGCAGCGCCTCGGCGCCTTCGAGCGGCGGGGTGTCCATGAAGCCGATTCCGGTGGGGAACGGCGGGTGGTGCATGAAGATCAGCGTCGGCCGCTCAGGCTGCTCGGCCAGCCGCTCACCCAGCCAGGCGAGGCGGGTAGGGCAAAGGGTGCCGCCGACCTCCCCCGGCAGGACGGTGTCGAGACCGATCAGGCGCAGTGGAAAATGCTCCACCGTGTAGTGGAGGAATTCGCCGTCGAGGGGCAGATACCCCTTGCCGGCGAAGGCGGCCCTGAACGGCCCGCGTTCGTCGTGGTTGCCGGGGATGACGTAAACCGGCGCCGGCAGTCGGTCGAAGGCGGCGCCGAGGCGGGCGTATTCCTCGGCGAGGCCGCCGTCGGCGAGGTCTCCCGTCGCCAGCACCACGTCCGGCGCCGGCACCAGCCGGCAGAGATGATCGACGCAGGCATCGAGCGCCCGTTCGGTATCGATCCGGTCGTGCAGCAGGCGGCCGTGGGCGCGAAGATGGGTGTCGGAGATCTGGGCGATCAGCATCCCGGCCCGGCCCTGGTTCAGGAGGCTTCGGCGTAGGCGGCAACGGTGTGCCGCTGCCGTCCCAGACCCTCCACCCCGCATTCCAGCAGGTCGCCGGGCCTCAGGAACTCGGGGGGCTTGCGGCCGACACCGACGCCGGCCGGGGTGCCGGTGGCGATGACGTCGCCCGGCGCCAGGGTCATGAACTGGCTGAGGTGGCTGATCAGGAAGGCCACCGGAAAGAGCATGTCGACGGTGTTGCCCGTCTGCTTGCGCTCTCCGTTGACGTCGCACCACAGGTCCAGGTCCTGGGGATCGGCAATCTCGTCCGGGGTGACCAGCCAGGGGCCGATGGGGGCGAAGGAATCGGCGCTCTTGCCTTTGACGAACTGGCCGCCGCGCTCCTTCTGGAAGGCGCGTTCGGAGATGTCATTGATGCAGGCATAGCCGGCGACATGGTCGAGAGCGTTCGCCTCGTCCACATACCGGGCGCGGGTGCCGATGATCACCGCCAGTTCCACCTCCCAGTCGGTCTTGTCGCCCAGCTTCGGCAGGACGACCGGATCGAACGGCCCGCTCAGCGCGGTCACCGCCTTGGAGAACACCATCGGCTCCTCCCCCGGCGTCGCACCCGTCTCTTCGGCGTGGCTGCGGTAATTGCGGCCGATGCCGAGGATCTTGCCGATACCCGCCACCGGAGGTCCGAGCCGCGGTGAGCCCTCCACCCGCGGCAGTTTGCCGGGGTCGAGGGCGGCGAGCCGGCGCAGGCGTTCGCGGCCGAGAATCTCATCGCGCAGGTCGGGGACGTGATCGGAGAGATCGCGGACGTGGCCGTCGGCATCGATCAACCCTGGACGCTCGCGCTCCGTGGGGCCGAACCGGCAGAGCTTCATGGTATTCCTCCCGACCAGCAAGGGCGACCGCCCGCCGAGGCGGTGCGGCGGCAGAGTAGCGCGCCTTTCGCCGGCGTCAAACCCCCGCGGAGCCCGCAGCAGGGCCGAAGTCGGCGGCGATCAGCCGACGATGGATCCAAAGCAATCGTCGGAACTTTGTCTGTAGTTTACCTATAAGTGATTGTTTTGACAGGTAGGATTGGTGGACGTAGGGTATCGCTAACGCGTTGTTCACTTGTGGGCGGCCTGATCCGGATGCCGAAGCTGAAGCAGCTGCTCTGTCTTGTCTTGTGCGACGAGTCCGGTGCCACCGCGATCGAATATGCGCTGCTGGCCGCATTCATCGCCGGTACCATCGTCGGTTCGGTCGCGCTCCTCGGCGAGGCGCTCGCCGAGAAATACGATCTCGTCGTCCACTTGTTTCCTTAGGCCCGCTGCCCCCAGTCCTTCGCCCTCCGGTCGGAGTCGGATGCACACCGGTCCGATCGCCGCGACGGGGTTCGCATCCGGCTACACAACCATTATTCGTATATATTGTATAGAAATTCTAATATTGCGATAGTTCGGAAACAATATACACTCCACAGACGCAATATGCCGGTGGGAGATCCGCCCGCCAGGTTGCGACGGGAGTGTCCGATGAAGCCTCAGCGCATAGGGACGTTCGGTCGACGGATGCTGCGATGGTGGCGCCGCGACGACGGGAACACGGCGATGATGTGCGGCCTGCTGCTGATCCCGATGATCGGCGCGGTGGGCCTCGCCGTCGACTCGCTCAGGGCGTACATGCTGGAGGATCAGCTGCAGAAATCGCTGGACGCGGCCGGGCTGGCGGCGGGGCGGGTGACCGACACCAGCAATCTGAGCGGCGAGGCGCAGCAGGTGTTCGACGCGAACTTCGCCGCTGCCCGCAAGTATGCCTCGGTCGGCGATATCACCATCAACATCAACGAGGACGAGGGGTCGGTCAGCCTCTCCGCCGACGCGGACGTGCCGACGGTATTCATGCGCGTCCTCGGCCACGATTCCGTCGATGTCCACGCTTCGACGGTGATCAACCGCGAGATCCGACAGATGGAGCTGGCGCTGGTGATGGACAACACCGGCTCCATGGTTGGCCAGCCCATCGCCGACGAGATCGCCGGGGCCAAGGATCTGATCGCCAACGTTTACGGGAACACGGAAAGCCATGACAACCTGCTCGTCGCGCTGGTTCCGTACACGGCGACGGTCAACGTCGGCCCGCAGCATACCGACTGGCTCCCCGCCACCGATCAGGCGCTGAAAAGTCCGAGCCCGTTCGCCGACGACACCGTCAACGGCAAGTCGTGGAAGGGGTGCGTGATGGCGCGCGCGGCCCCCTACGACCAGTCGGACGACCCGCCGAGCGTCAAGAAGTTCGACAGCTACCTCTATCCCAAGGACGTGGACAACGCGTTCCCGCCGGTAAAGGCCAAGGTCACCGACCAGAACAACGGCACCGGTCCCAATCTCGGCTGCGGAACGCCGTCAATTCTGCCGCTGACCCATGAGAAATCGAAGGTCCTCGCCGCGATCGGCAAGATGGGCGCCTGGCACCGCGGCGGCACCACCAGCAACCTGGGCTTGGCTTGGGGCTGGCGGGTGCTGTCGCCGCGCTGGCGGGGGCTGTGGGGCGGCGATACCCCCGCCGACCGACCGCTCGACTACAACAGCACGTTGAGCGACAAGGTCATCGTGTTGCTCACCGACGGCAACAACCAGTTCTACGACTGGCCCGATCACACGCCCAACAACGGCAAGGGCCCGCGCGGCTCCGATTACACCGCCTATGGTCGCCTCTACGACATGGGCGTCACATCCATCGACGCCGGCAACGATCTCCTCGATTCCCGCATGGCCGATCTCTGCACCAAGATCAAGGCGGAGGGGATCATCATGTACACGATCACCTACGGCGCGACGCCGGACAAAGCGACCAAGGCGCTGTTCCAGAGTTGCGCCACCAGCCCCGACTATTATTTCCATGCGCCGGACGGGGCGACGATGAAGGCGGTGTTCAAGAAGGTCGGCCGTCAGCTCGGCAACCTCAGAATTTCCCACTGACCATGCGCGCGTACGGCTCACTGCGGCGGTTGGCGGCGGCGAACGGCGGAGCGGCGGCGGTCGAGTTCGCCCTCATTGCCGGCGTGCTGTTCCTCTTCCTCATCGGCATTTTCGAGTATGCCTACGTCATGTTCACCAGCAGCACCCTGGAATCGGCGGTGCTGGTGGCGTCCCGCTACGGCATCACCGGGGCGACCGAGGAGGGGGTGACCCGCGAAGACGTCATCCGCGAAATCGTCCTCGACCGGACCCACAATCTGATCCCCGCCGACAAGTTGACGATCGACACCAAGGTCTATCAGAACTTCGGCCAGATCGGCCAACCGGAGCCGTTCACCGACACCAACCACGACGGGGTCCGCCAGGACGGCGAACCGTTTACCGACGTCAACGGCAATGGCGTCTGGGACGACGACATGGGGGCCGCCGGCTTGGGCGGGCCCGGCGACGTGGTCCTCTACACGGTGGAGTATTCCGGCAGCGCTCTCACCCACCTGTTCGAACCCATCATCGGCGAGATCCACTATCATGCCGCCGTCGCGGTTCGCAACGAGCCGTACGGCGAATGATCCGCTTGCTCCGCCGCCTCCGGAAGGACACGGGCGGACTTGGCGCCGTCGAGTTCGCCATCATCCTGCCCATCCTGGTCCTGTTCTCCCTGGTGATGGTCGAGACATCGCGCTTTCTATTGCTCAATTTGAAGCTGAGCCACGTCGCCACCTCCATGGGCGATCTGGCGACCCGCGAGCGGGAGCTCTCCGTCTCCACCCTCGACAACCTGTTCAACTCGGTCCAGTACCTGATCAAGCCGTTTCCGTTCGACACCGCGGGGGTCGTGATCGTCAGCGGGGTGAGCGAGAATGCGGCCCACGCCATGACGGTGAGCTGGCAGCGCCGCGGCGCCGGCGACCTTGACCCCACCAGCGAAGTGGGAACGGCGGGCAGCGCCGCCACCTTGCCCGACACCATCGATGTCGGTGCCGATCAGACGATGGTGGTCGCGGAGGCGTTCTATCAGTACGAGCCGTGGCTGCTGGGAGTGATCCCGGAGCGCCTCCTCCGCCATGTCGCCTACTATCGGCCCCGCCTCGGCCTGTTGACCCAGCTGCAGGCCAACTGACGGCCGCTGAGCCGAGACCCCTCGCCCTGATCCTTCCGCTGGCGCGGGCCCCTCCCTCTCCCGTGTGCGAGAGAGGGGAAGGGGTGAGGGTATGTGCGGCTTCCTCTCCCGCGCGCGGGAGAGGGGTGGGGTGAGGGCATGGGTGAATGTGGACCTTGGAGGAGGATGTAGGTGTCCCGAGTGCAACGAGCGCGCGCCCTGCGGCTGTGCTCGACCGAAGCGGAGCGGCGACTGTGGCGATACCTGCGTGACCGTGGTGTCGGCGGGGCTAAGTTCCGCCGGCAGCACCCGATCGGGCGCTACATCGTCGATTTCGCCTGCCTCGAAACTCGCCTGGTCGTTGAGGTGGACGGCGGGCAGCATGCCGTTGCCTCGGCCGAGGATGCGGCTCGCGACCGCGCCCTGGCGGCGCGCGGTTTCCAGGTCATTCGGGTGTGGAATCATGAGGTCATGGGGAACGTCGAGGGGGTTCTCGCCACCATCGCCGCTGCCTGCGACGCGGCTCGCATGCCCTCACCCTCCCGCTAATGCGGGCCCCTCCCTCTCCCGCGTGCGGGAGAGGGTCTGGGTACGGATGCGCGGCTCCCTCTCCCGCGAGCGGGAGAGGGCAGGGGTGAGGGTGGCGAGAGGGGTGGGGGAGGCCGCGCGGCTCGCTGCGGGAGAGGGTTTTTGATAAAAAAAGGTAAAAATTTTCCATTAATAAATAAAATAGGTAATAAATATATGTATGCAATAAGTATTTAAATAAATATTTTGATCATTGGGTAAGAACAATGTAGTGTTTGTTAATCCCGACGTCGGGACCGGTTCAAACCCAAGGAGGAAGAAATGGAGTTCGTTACCAAGTTGTTCAAGGACGAGTCCGGCGCCACCGCCATCGAGTATGGCCTGATTGCCGCCTTGATCGCCGCTGTCATCGTCGGCTCGGTGACTGCCCTCGGGAACTCGATCAAGGGTACGTTTACCAACGTTGCAAGCGAAGTCGCGAAGGGCGCTGGCGGCTAAGCCCTAATCTCAGCCTGCAACTGGACCGATCAGACGACCTCGGCCAGGAGTTTGTGGGTAACAAGCTTCCTTTTGGGTCGACCTCGGGTGAACCGAGAAAGGCGGCTGCGGATGCAGCCGCCTCGACCCGCAACAGCAAACCCCTCAACCCGTTCCGCACATTAATCCGGCTTTAAGACAACGGCGCTAAAACGGGATGTCCAAAAGCATCAAGGACAGCGCCGTGGCCTTCCCCAGCCTCCTTCATCTCTTCGTCGATTTCGCCTTCTTTGCGCTTCTCGGCGCCGCCGCGGTGATCGACGTTAGGACGCTGCGGATCCCGAACGAAATCTGCTTGTCCATCCTCATCCTCTATCCCGCCCACGTGCTGACCGGTGGTGGCGCCATCACCTGGCTGCCGGCCGGTCTGGCGCTCGCCGTCTTCGTCGCCGGTTTCGTCCCGTTCGGCCTTCGCTGGATGGGGGGCGGCGACGTCAAGCTGATGGCGGTGGTGGCCCTGTGGGCCGGACCGCCGCTGATCGTCGACTTCCTCGTGCTGACGGCGCTCGTCGGTGGCGTCTTCGCCGTCGCCATGCTGGCGCCCAGCCGGTTCGTCCTCGCTACCGCCCTCGACGCGGTGGGGGCCGACCGGCTCCGCGACGCGGTTCTCGGACGATCCATCCCCTATGCCGTCGCCATCGCCATCGGTGCCGCCGGCAGTCTCGGCCCCGCACTCCTGCACGGGGTCGGCTGAGCGAGGAATGCCATGATCAACCCGAAAGGCGTAATCCTTCTCCTCGTCGCCCTCGGCTGTGCCGGCGGCACCGCCTGGTTCGTCGACGGCCTGGTCGGTGGCAGACCGGCGACGCCGGCCGCGGCCGCCCTGCCGCCGCCGCCGGCGGAGGAGACGCGCATCCTCGTCGCCAAGAAGGAGCTGGCCACCGGCACCTTCCTCAAGTCCGGCGACCTCGACTGGCAGGTCTGGCCGGAGGCCGGCCTCAACGACGGCTACGTTCGCGAGAATCCAAATGCCCTCAAGGAGTTCGAGGGGGCGGTGGTGCGCACGCGGCTGACCCGGGGGGAGCCGATCACCAAGGCGCGGGTGGTGCATCCGGGCGAGAAGGGCTTCCTCGCCGCCGTCCTCGATCCCGGCAAGCGGGCGGTGGCGGTCCCGGTCGACGGCGCCACCGGCGTCGGCGGCTTTGTGCTGCCCGGCGACGAGGTGGACGTGATCCTGACCATCCAGCGCGAACAAGCGGGCGAGGGGGGCGCGGAAAAGCGCGCCTTCGCCGAGACGCTGCTCACCCAGGTGCGGGTGCTGGCCATCGACCAGACCGCCGATAATACCGGCGGCCAGGCCAAGGTGGGGAAGACGGCGACCCTGGAAGTAACACCCAAGCAGGCGGAGAAGCTCGCCCTCGGCCTCGAACTGGGCGACCTCGGCCTCAGCCTGCGCAGCCTCCAGCGCAACGAGGTGGACGGCCCGCGCCTCGACACCCTGGCCGCGGACAAGGCGGCGGCGAAGGCCGCGCCGGCCGACAAGAGCTACACCCGTGACACCGACGTCATGTCGATGATCGGCGATCCCTGGGGCCTCGAGCCGCCGTCGTCGGTCCGCCGCAAGGTCACCGTGCTGCGCGGCAGCGAAGACGCCAAAGACATCAAGTATTGAGCGTGAGGAGCCGGACGACGATGCCGTACATTCCCTCGTTCGCGCCCACCTTGCGCACCGCCGCCGCAGTCGGTGCGCTGGTCCTGGCCCTGGTCGCGGCTCCGGCCGACACCCCGGTGCAGGCGGCGCAGGTCATGAGCACCGGCGGCAAGTCGGTGACCGTCGAGGCGAAGAAGGGCAGTCTCGTCCGCCTCAACCAACCGGCGGCCACGGTGTTTATCGCCGATCCCGAGGTCTGCGACGTCCAGGTCAAGTCACCGAAGCTCATCTATCTGATGGGCAAGAAGCCGGGCCAGACCACCCTGATCGCCGTCGACGAGAACGAAAACATCCTCGCCAACATGGACGTGACGGTCACCCAGGATCTCGGCCGGCTGAACCAGGCGATCAATGCCCTCTATCCCGATGCCGGGATCAGCGTCTCCAGCGTCGAGCAGTCGGTGGTCATCGACGGTGTCGTCGGTTCGCCGACGGTGTCGGAGGACGTCCGCAAGCTGGCATCGCAGTTCGTCGGCAAGGAAACAGACATCATCAATCGACTGGGCGTCGATGCGCCGACCCAGATCAACCTGCGCGTCCGCTTCGCCGAGATCAGCCGGGACACCGAGAAGGCCCTCGGCATCAACTGGAACATCATCAACACCGCCGGCAAGACCGGCATCGCCTTCTCCACCTTCAATCCCTTGGCGATCGCCGGCGTCCTCAGCGACACCCTCGGCATCCACACCAGCGTCGGCAAGACCGACATCAACATCCTGCTCGATATTCTCGATCAGGAGGGCCTGGCGAGCGTCCTCGCCGAGCCCAATCTGACCGCGCTCTCCGGCGAGACCGCAAGCTTCCTCGCCGGTGGCGAGTTCCCGATCCTGGTGCCCCAGGGCGACAACCAGGTCACCATCGAGTTCAAGAAGTTCGGCGTCTCGTTGGCGTTCACCCCGACCATCCTCCAGGCCGACCGCATCAACCTGCACGTGCGGCCGGAGGTCAGCCAGCTCTCGGAGGAGGGCGCCATCGATGTGCCCTTCGTCGGCGGCACCTTGAAGGTGCCGGCGCTCAGGACGCGGCGGGCGGAGACGACGATCGAGCTCGGCAGCGGCCAGAGCTTCGCCATCGCCGGCCTGCTGTCCAACGACTCCGTCCACGACTTCAAGACGCTGCCGGGGTTGGGCGACATCCCGGTGCTGGGCCGGCTGTTCCAGTCCGACAATTTCCGCCGCAAGGAATCCGAGCTCGTCATCATCGTCACCCCCTACATCGTCCGCCCCTCGTCCGGCATGCCGGCGGCGCCGACCGATGGTTTCGCCCCGCCTACCGATCTGGACCGGGTCTTCCCCAGCGGCACCTGGAAGCGGCAGCCGCAGGGCCAGCCCTCGCAGGTGGGACCCGACGGCACCCGGGTCTTCGGACCCGCCGGCTTCGCCCTCGAATAGGGAGATCTCCCATGAGCCCAGTTCGTCGTCCCGCCATCGGCGCCGTGTCGCGCTTGCTGACCCTTCTGGTCGTGCCGGTGCTGATCGCCGCCTGCGCCAGCGGCTACCAGTACCGGGAGCCCAAGGTAACCGTCGTCGACAGCCGCGAGGACGTCGCCTTCGTCCCCGGCAGCGCTACCCTGCCTGCGAGTGCGGCGGCCCAGCTTCAGGACTTCCTCCTCTCGGTCAAGCCGGCGGACGGGGGCGAACTGCGGGTCTTCGTCGTCGGTGCCGCCACCGTGGTCGGCGCCCCCGAACGGACGGCGCAGTTGATCGACCGGCGCAACCAGGCAGTCGCCGACGTGCTCACCGCCAACGGCATCGTCGCCGAGCCGCTTCCCGCCGACGCCATCGGCCGCTCGGTTGCGCCGGATACGGTCGCGGTCATCGCCCGTCACACCGTGGTCACACTGCCCGCCTGCCCGGACTGGAGCGGCTGGCCCAACTACTCCACCTTCCACAATCTGCCCTACAGCAACTGGAGCTGCGCCACCGCGGTCAACTTCGGGATGATGGTGGCCGACCCCAGCGATCTGGCCCGCGGGCGGGTTCCGGGCGATGCCGACGGCACGGTGATGGCGCGCTCGATCGAGAACTACCGCAAGGGCAAGACCAAACCGATCATGCGCGACGTCTCCACCGCCGACACCTACTCGGCCGGCGGCGGCGACGAAAGCGGCTCCTCCAACTAGGACGACAGCCATGCCGGCCAGACCCGCTTCCAAGCCCGCATCCGGGAAAGCCAAGCCGCTTGCCTGCTTCATCACCGACGAGGTGACGGTCGCGGCGGCCAAACAGGCGGTGGGCGAACTCGGCGCCGATGGCGCCCTCGTCGTCCAGGGCGGGATCGCCGAGGCCCACAAGCGCCTCAGCAAGATGGCGACCCCGAATGTCCTCCTCGTCGACCTGTCGGGGACCGGAGACCCCGTCGACGGCCTGGCATCGCTGGCCGATGTCTGCGACGAAGGAACCGTCGTCCTCACCATCGGCGACGTCAATGACATCGCCGTCTACCGCAACCTGATCGGGCTCGGCATCCGCGACTACCTGGTCAAGCCCATATCGACCGACGACCTCAAGGCCGCCATTGCCCGCGCCCTCAACGGCGATGTCGATCCCAAGGCGGCGAACCTGGGCCGGTTGATCGGCGTGGTCGGCGCCCACGGCGGGGTCGGCGCCACGTCGGTGGCGGTGAACATCGCCTGGCTGATCGCCCAGGAGATGAAGCGCAAGGTGGCGCTGGTCGACCTCGACATCTTTTTCGGCACCTGCGGGCTCGCCCTCGACCTGGATGTCGGCCGCGGCTTCCGCGAGGCGCTGGAGAACCCGTCCCGGATCGACGGTCTGTTCATCGAGCGGGCGATGGCGCGGGAGGGGGACAACCTCTTCGTGCTGTCCACCGAAGAGCCGCTCGACCATTACGCCACCCTCGACCCCGGCGCGGTGGAACTGCTGGTGGAACACCTGCGCCACGACTTCCCCTACGTGGTCGTCGATCTGCCCCGTTTCGCCGCGCGGACCCAGCTGTTCATGCTGGCACCGCCGTCGTCCCTGGTCGTCGTGTCCGACCCCACCCTGGCCGGGATGCGCGACACCAGCCGGCTGGTGGAATTGGGAAAGAAATCGGCGGCCAACACCGACCTCTCGGTGGTCCTCAACCGGGTGGGGGTGAGCAAGGCGGGCGAGCTCTCCCGCGCCGACTTCGAGAAGGGGTGCGAGTGCAAGGTGGCGATGAGCATCCCCTTCGATCCCGCCCCCTTTGCCGCCGCCGCCGGAGCCGGCAAGGCCGCCGCCGCCACCGCGGGTCGCGCCAAAGCGATCAAGGCCCTGCGCGAGCTGACCCAGGTCGTGGCGGGCCAGGTGCGGAAGGACGACAGGGCCTCGGTATTGAGCCGGTTTCTGAAGAGATAGGACGATGCAGTTCGGGCGCAGACAGGGGGGAGCGGCACCGCTGCCGCAGCCCAAGACACCGCAGTCGCCGGCGGGGGACGAGCCGCCAACCGGGGAGGACGCACGGCCGCGCCCTGCCGCCGCGGCGGGAGCCGACGACGATCTCCTCCAGCCGCTCGCCGATCGGCTGCTGCCGATTCTCCGCAAGGATCTGCCGGCGGGCGAAGCGATGCGCATCTCCCGGGGCAACCTGGCGAGCCGGATCGCCGGGGCCATCGACGAGCTGTGCAAGGGAGACGGGCGCGCGCTCGCCGATCACGACCGACGCCGCCTGGTGACGGTGGTCCTGAACCGCGTCCTCGCCGAGGCCAAGCGCCACGTCCAGGGCGAGGCGGCGGTCGACGCGGTGGCCAAGGTACAGGGCCAGGCGTCCATCGTCGAGACCACCAAGCTGCGCATCCAGCCGAACCTGCTCGAACGGATCGATGTGTCGAAGGCGGTGACCCTGCCGCCCGAAGAGCTGGCCAAACAGATCTCCGAAATCGTCGGCGAGATCCTGGGCGAGGAGAAGATCCAGCTCAACCAGGCCGAACAGCGCGACCTGGTGACCATGCTGCTCAACGACATGCTCGGCCTTGGCCCGCTCGAGGTATTGCTGGCCGAGGAAGCGGTCACCGACATCATGGTCAACGGGCCGAAGCAGGTCTACGTGGAACGCAAGGGCAAGCTCGAGCTCACCCACATCCAGTTCCGCGACGACGCCCACGTGATGGGGATCGCCACCCGCATCGTCACCCGGGTCGGCCGCCGGGTGGACGAGACGACGCCGCTCTGCGATGCGCGCCTCCAGGACGGTTCGCGCGTCAACATCATCATCCCGCCGCTTGCCATCGACGGCCCGTCCATCTCCATCCGCAAATTCGCCAAGCAGAAGATCACCCTCGACATCATGGAGCGCCAGGGCAACCTGTCGCCGCAGATGGCGACGGTGCTTCGCATCGCGTCCCGTGCGCGGCTCAACGTCATCGTTTCCGGCGGGACCGGCTCCGGCAAGACGACCCTGCTCAACGCGCTCTCACGGATGATCGACAACGGCGAGCGCATCGTCACCATCGAGGATGCGGCGGAGCTGCAGTTGCAGCAGCCGCATGTGGTCCGCCTGGAGACCCGTCCGCCCAACCTGGAGGGTCAGGGCGAGATCACCCAGCGCGAGCTGGTCAAGAACGCGCTGCGGATGCGGCCCGACCGCATCATCCTTGGCGAGATTCGGGCCGGCGAGGCGCTCGATATGCTGCAGGCAATGAACACCGGCCATGACGGCTCCATGGGCACCATCCACGCCAACCGCCCGCGCGAGGCGCTGACCCGGCTCGAGAACATGGTGGCGATGACCGGCGTCAAGCTGCCCAACGATGCGGTGCGGGCGCAGATCGCCGGCGCCGTCAACATGATCGTGCAAATCGCCCGCATGCGCGACGGCGTCCGTCGGATCACCCACATCACCGAGGTCGTCGGCATGGAAGGCGACGTCATCACCACCCAGGACCTGTTCACCTTCGAGTTTCGCGGCGAGGACGGCGACGGCCGCCTGATCGGCGCCTTCAAGTGTTCGGGGCTGCGCCCGTTCTTCACCCCGAGGGCGGAGTACTTCGGCTTGCACAAGATGCTGCTGGAGGCGATGTCGTCGGCGCCGGAGGTGATCCGGTGATGCTGGTGGTGGTCGCCGTCGCCGCGTTCGTCGTCTTCGTCGCCGCCGGGTTCGCCTTCGGTCTCTTCGGCGACAGCCGCGCCGCCCTCAGCAAGCGGGCCCGCGGCCTGCGCCGGGGCGAGCGGCGCAGCCGCAAAGCCAAAACCGAGGCGAGCCAGTCGATCAGCGTGAAGAAGGCCTCCGGCGGGACTCTGCCGATCATTGAGACCTTCGCCAAACGGTTCCTGCCGAAACAGTCGGTTCTCCGCGACCGCCTCGCCCGCACCGGGCTGCAACTCTCCATCGGCGGCTATCTCTTGATGTCGATCGCCTGTGCGGTGATCGGCGGGGTGGGCGCCCTGATCGCCGGTCTGTCGCCGGCTCCGTCGGTCCCGGTCGGGCTGATCGCCGGGATCCTGCTGCCGCACATGGTCGTCGGTTTTCTGATCGGCCGCCGCCGGAAGAAATTCCTTGGCCTGTTCCCCGACGCTATCGATCTGATCGTTCGCGGGGTCAAGTCCGGCCTGCCGGTGACGGAATCCATGGCCGTGGTGGGACGGGAGCTGGAAGCACCCGTCGGCGAAGAGTTCCAGCGCATCAGCGATGGCATCCGCTTCGGTCAGCCGTTGGATGTGGTGCTGTGGGAGACGGCGCAGCGACTGGCGACGCCCGAATTCAACTTCTTCGTCATTACCATTTCGATCCAGCAGGAGACCGGCGGCAACCTCGCCGAAACCCTCGCCAACCTCTCCGACATCCTGCGCAAGCGCAAGCAAATGCGGCTGAAAATCAAGGCGCTGTCTTCGGAGGCGAAGGCGAGCGCGATGATCCTGGGGGCCCTGCCGCTGATCATGTTCGGTGTTCTCTACACCATGAACCCCGCCTACGAGACGGCGCTGCTGACCGACCCGCGCGGTCACATGATGCTCGCCGGCGGCATCGGCTCGCTCCTCGTCGGCACCGTCGTCATGGCGAAAATGGTACGGTTCGAAATATGAAACTCGCCGACATGCTGCCGTTCGGGCTCGAGCCGGAGCAGGCGGTCACCGCGCTGGCGTCTTTGGTGGCGTTCGCCCTCGTCATCGTCGTCTGGAACACGCTTCTCGCCAAGGATCCCATGGACGGCCGGCTGAAGCGGATGGCGCGCCGCCGTCAGGAGCTGAGAGCGGGCTGGGTCAGGCCGAGGGGCCACAAGCTTCGCATGAAGTCGACGAAGACGGCGATGCGGACGCTCGTCCAGCACTTCAACCTGCTGCGCAGCAAGACCACCTCGAAGATGACCGACAAGCTGGCGCGCGCCGGCTGGCGGAGCCGCGACAGCGTGGTGGTCTACCTGTTCTGCAAGCTGTGCATGCCGTTCGTCTTCGGCATCGCGTCCTATGTCTGCTTCAACCTGTTGAAGCTGTTCGGCCTGCCGCCGGTCGCACAGACCCTGGCGCCGCTTGTCGGCGTGGCGATCGGCGCCTATGCGCCGGACATGTTCGTCAAGAACGCCATTCAAAAGCGGGAAAAGGCCCTGACCCAGGGGCTGCCCGACACCCTCGATCTGCTGGTGATCTGTGCCGAGGCCGGCCTCTCCCTCGACGCCGCGCTCACCCGTGTCGCCAACGAGATGGCCCGGAGCTGCCCGGAGATCGCCGATGAGTTCGGGCTCGCCGCGGTGGAACTGGGTTTTCTTCCCGATCGCCGCAAGGCGCTGGAGAACCTGTCGCGGCGGGTGGAACTGGCGTCGATCCGGGGCATCGTCACCACCTTGCTGCAGACCGAGAAATACGGGACGCCGCTGGCCAATTCGCTGCGCGTCCTGTCGGCCGAGTTTCGCAACGAACGGATGATGAAGGCGGAGGAGAAGGCGGCGAGGCTGCCGGCAATCCTGACCGTGCCGATGATCATCTTCATCCTGCCGACCTTGCTGATCGTGCTCATCGGCCCCGGCATCATGCGGGTCATGGACTCGATGGGCCGCATGTAGGGGGCGAGGGAGTTCTGGAGCAAGCGTAATCGGGGCGGTTCCGCGAGCCGCGTCCGCGTCGTGGCTTGGGCCCGAGGTTAGTCGCGCTGCGATCGCCGTTTGGCCGACGGGATCCCGGCGGCCGGACCCCCGGCCGATGTTTCGCCCGGATCGGTGGCGAGGATGCGGAGGACGCCGGCCTCGATCAGGCTCTGGTAGGTCGCGCCGGACGCCTCGGCCACGGCGCGCAGGCGCAGGAAGTCCCGGTGGTGAAGGCGCACCGTCAGCGTTCGCCGCGGCTCCGCCGCAACCGCTCTGTCGAGGGCCGGCCGATGGCCGGTCGATGAGCCGGTCTCGTGTTGGATGACCGGTTCGACCGCGGCAGCGCTGGCCGGCCGGCGCGAGATGAGAAAGGCGAGGGGCGAGTCGGTACCGGCGCCGGGGCGGGCCGCAGCGGTGGCGGCGCATCGTCCGCTGGCGACCAGACGCTCGGTCTGCGCCGGCAGGGCCGGTGCCGCCTCTCCTTTTCGTGCCAGCAAGGCCCGCACGAGGCCGCCCGACGCGGGTGTGGTGGCGGCAGGGTCTACCATGGGCGCGCCTCCGGCTTGCCGGTGCGGCGTCGGCCGAAGCCCTGAACCGATGACGCGCCGAACACGCCGACGGGGCGGGTCGGCCGCACCTCGGGGCGCACCAGGCGCGAGGCGAGGTAGTCCCAGAGGGCGGCGATTTCCTTGGCGCCCGCCGAGTCCGGCTCCGTTTCCATCACCGTCTGACCGTAGATCATGCTGGTGGCGAAGCTGGTGCGATGGCCGACGATCACCGGCGCCACGGTTCCGTGCTGCGACAGCGCAACCGCGGTGTCGCCGGTGATGCGGGCGCGGGGCGTGGCATCGTTGACGGCGAAGACCAGCGGCTTGCCCAGGCCCTCGACGATGTCGAGGGTGGCGCCGACGGCACGCAGGTCATGGGGCGACGGCTTGGTGGGGACGATGACCAGGTCGGCAAATCCGACGATCCTGCGGATCATCTCGGTGACCGCGGGCGGCGTGTCGATGAAGACGATGCGGATGCCGGCGCGTCCCAACTGGCGCAGGTCCTCGTGCAGGTAGTCCACCTGCGCCTTCATGAACACCGGACTCTCCGCCTCGCGGGCGTTCCACCACTGGGCGAGGCTGCCCTGGGGATCGGTGTCGATCAAGGCGACCGGCCCGGCGCCCGCCCGTTCGGCTTGCACCGCCAGGTGGCCGCACAGCGTCGTCTTGCCGGAGCCGCCCTTCTGCGCCGAGCAGACGATGACCTGCATGGCGGAGGACGGGACGGCGGGGTCGGGCGGCGGGCCGGCGGCCCCGGTTTCGGCCGCGGCCCCTGCCGCGCTGCTTGCAAAGATCGCCATCCCATCACCCGTTAACGCTGCGAAACCCATGGCACCGGGACATCGGGCATTGTCGCGGGGGCGACGGAGGACCCGATCGGCGAGGCACGCAACGGCGGTCCCGCCAAATAATCCGAGCAACGACCATATCATTTCTCTGCACAGCCGCCGAAATGATTAATTCCACGGTATTTTACCTGCAGATTCGCACGAATCTCGCGGACAAGTTGAAAGAGCGTGCGAAGGGAAAGTTTAGTACGCTGGGACTATTATCTATTCATGCCAAGATTATTATTCATGAATGCACAAACACCGATTGACTGGCGTAAAAGCCCCCATGTCTCATAATAATAACTTGTCAATGGCCTAGAATGCATACCTGAGGCCCCTGCATCTGCGAGGAATAATACCCCATAAGAGTGACTCGCCATGCACATAGGGGTACACTTGGGGAATCGCTTAAGGGACATTACGCAATAGGGATCCTCTTTTTTGCGTTCGGCCCGTCAAAGCGCCTTGCAGTGGGCTCAAGAGACGGAGAAACGGCGATGAAAAACCTGGCACTGCCCGGGCACACAGCCTCAGCGGCCGCGATTGTCGCGGCAATCGTTCTCCTTGCCGTACCCCAGGTCCGTGCCGAGACGGGGGTGATCGCCTGGGAGAAGCGGCTCTACCCGGTCGATCATTTGCCTTTCAACGAAGTCCGGTTGGTGGCACCGGACGCGGCGGGCAACACATTCTACGCCGGGTTTGGCTGGGACGACGACCCCACGGTCGCATGGGTCAATAAGCTGGACCCGGCGGGCGCCCTGGTGTGGGCGTATGATCTGGCAGTGGGGCCGGCCATAACGGTTCCTACCGACATGATCACCGACAAGAGCGGTCGTGTGGTCGTCGGGGGCGGTACGGGTAGGTACTACTCGCGGCCCGAAGGGGGCGGATTCGTCGCCAAGTTGAGTGCGTCCACCGGGCAGCCGGTGTGGATCCGAAGCTTGAGCACGCCCCGCAATGACTTCGTGGCAAGAATTGCCCTCGATCCGAATGAGTACATCTTCGCGGCGATGAACGGTGCGTTGGTCAAACTCAAACCGTCCGGTGCCATTGCCTGGCAGGTGGATGCGGCGGCCCAACTTCTGCGGGTCAATGCGAAAGGAGAGGCGATCATCGCCGGGCAGGACTCGGCCGGGGCGAACTGGCTGGCCAAATGGTTGTCGAGCGGACGGCTCGCCTGGAAGAAACGGCTGACCGGCAAGGCCGCGTCGATCATCCTCGATCCGAAAGGGAACATCATCGTCGGTTACGGTGGCGTTATCGCCAAGTATAGTGACGATGGAAATATACAGTGGAAGCGACAGCAGGCGGTCATCGGTGACATTAGCACCGATGGACGTAGCGATCTTTACGCGATGACGGGAAAAAATAACCTGTCTAAGTTCTCTGGTGTAGATGGCGGGCTATTGTGGACAATAACGCGCGATGTGCCGGATGATTATGAATATATGTCCTTATTGCGTGCTGATAGCGCCGGCGCTTCCATCGTTTATGGGCAAGGGTGTTGCTATGATGATCACTGGGGCGACAGAGAATATTACTGGGTGGCCAAATACGATACCAACGGCACCCTGATGTGGTCGCAAAGCGCCGCATCTTCGGCCGAGTACTTTGACGAGGTTAGCGTCGCACGCGCGGCGCTGCACCGAAGCGGTGCCGTTTTCCTCAGCGTCAGTACCGAAGTCTCGGATGGGACCGCGGACGGCGCATGGGCGGTGAAGTTCGAGGTGATCCCGTAGACCCGCGGGGGTCGTGCCGGGGCCCCGGCGGGCAGGCGACCGGGGCCAAGGGCTGTATTCACCGATGGAGCCGCCGGCGTAACGCCGCCAGTGGTTCGATCGGCAACTCGATCAGAGCGAGTTGAGAAAGTCTTATAATTCCTCCACTTTTGGTATGGTCTCGCCGCTGGATTGGACGTCCGTCGCCGGTCGCTTGGTGACGCTCCATCGCTTCAGCGTGGAAAGCGGGCCACGCGTATTTCATCCGCGCTACTTTTGTACTGGCGTATCAGGCCGCGGGTTCCTCCACCCCACAGTTCTCTTTGCGAATTAATTGCATGCGGATTACAGTCCTCGCGAGACCCGCATACAACAGCGTCGCCGCGGCGCGGGAGGAGGGGATGGAACGGCCTTATCGATCGATCGGACAGCTGTTGGCCGCCAAGCCGCCCGGTGTCCATACGATAGGTGTGGATGCGACGGTCTGGGACGCCCTCCGGCTGATGGCGGACCACGACATCGGCGCCGTGGTCGTCGTTGACGGTGATACGCCGGTGGGATTGATCAGCGAGCGTGATTACGCCCGCAAGGGCATCCTCGCCGGGCGCACCGCCAAGGAGACGCCGGTGCGCGAGGTGATGAACACCCAGATCACCACGGTGACGCCCACCAATACGGTGCCGCAGTGCATGGCGTTGATGACGGCGCACCGGGTCCGGCATGTGCTGGTGATGGAGGGCGGCCGGCTGCTGGGGATCCTGTCGATCGGCGACCTGGTGAAGGAAGTCATCTCCCACCACGAGCACGTCATCAAGGATATGGAACTGGAGAAGCTCATACTCTTCTCTCAGGGCACCTACAGCTGCTAGCTCCAATTCGCTAACGGGACAAAACTATGAATATAATTGTGTTGCTGCTGGCACTTGGGCTGTTGATCTTTATTGCCTATCGTGGCTTCAGCGTTATTCTTTTTGCGCCGGTCTGTGCACTGCTGGCGGTTCTGCTGACCGATCCCATCCAGGTCCCGCCCGCCTATCTCACCATCTTCATGGAAAAACTAGCCGGCTTCGTGAAGCTCTACTTCCCGGTGTTCATGCTGGGTGCCGTCTTCGGCAAGGTGATCGAGCTGTCCGGCTTCTCCAAGGCGATCGTGTCCTCGGTGGTGCGGCTGATCGGCGCCAAGCGGGCGATTTTGTCGATCGTTATCGTCTGCTCGATCCTCACCTACGGCGGCGTTTCGCTGTTCGTCGTGGTGTTCGCCGTTTACCCGTTCGCCGCCGAAATGTTCCGCCAGGTCAACATTCCGAAACGGCTGATCCCGGGGACGATCGCGCTCGGCGCCTTTACCTTCACCATGGACTCGCTGCCGGGTACGCCGCAGATCCAGAACATCATTCCCACCTCGTTCTTCAAGACGACCACCTGGGCGGCGCCTTGGATGGGCACTGTCGGCGCGGTGTTCATCTTCATCTGCGGCATGGCCTATCTGGAATTCCGCCGCCGTCAGGCCGCGGCGGCCGGCCAGAGCTACACCTCCGGGCTGGTCCGAGGCCTGGAAAACGAGCCGGAACCGTTCGAGCACGAGAAACTGCCGAGCGCCTTCCTCGCCATTTCGCCGCTGGTCATCGTGTTCGTGCTGAACGCCCTGTTTACCCAGGTCATCCCCGGGATCTACGGCTCGACCTACGAATTCCTCCTCGGCGGCGGTAAGCCGATCCCGATCGAGGTCGGCAAGGTGGTTGCCATCTGGGCGGTGCAGGGCGCTTTGCTGGTGGGCATTCTCGCCTGTATCGCCTTTGCCTTCCGGGCGGTCCAGCCCAAATTCGCCGACGGCAGCAAGCTGGCGGTGGCGGGTGCGCTCCTCGCCACCCTCAACACCGCCTCGGAATACGGCTTCGGCGGGGTGATCGCGGCATTGCCGGGGTTCACCCTCGTCGCCTCGATGCTGGAGGGCATACCCAATCCGTTGATCAACGAGGCGATCACCGTCAGCGTGCTGGCCGGCATCACCGGATCGGCCTCGGGCGGGATGAGCATCGCCCTGGCGACGATGGCCGATACGTTCGTCGCCAATGCCAATGCCGCCGGGATCCCGCTCGAGGTCCTGCACCGGGTTGCGTCCATGGCCAGCGGCGGTATGGATACCCTGCCGCACAATGGCGCGGTCATCACGCTGTTGGCCGTGACCGGCCTTACCCATCGCGACTCCTACCGCGATATCTTTGCCATTACGATCATCAAGACTGCGGCGGTCTTTTTCGCGATCGGCTTCTTCTACCTGACCGGCATCTACTGAGACGCTGGCCGACGAGCGGGCCGCCCGGCAGGGGCGAGCCCGCGTGCGCGCAGCGAGATAAAAACGACCTGCCTTGGCTGGAGGAAACATGGCGCAGCGGCTCGGTCCCCATCCCCTTCTTTCGTTCGCCAAACTGCCGGAGAAAGGAAAAATCGTCACCGCGCGCGAGGCGGTGCGGCTGATCCGCGACGGCGATACGATCGCCACCAGCGGCTTCGTCGGCATCGGCTTTCCCGAAGGCATCGCGGTGGCCCTGGAAGAGCTGTACCTGGCGGAGGAGGAAGAGGTTCCGCAAGCACTCGGCAAGCCCCGCAACCTCACCGTCGTCTACGCGGCGGGCCAGGGCGACGGCAAGGAACGCGGCCTCAACCATCTCGGCCACGACGGGCTGGTCAAGCGGGTGATCGGGGGGCACTGGGGTCTGGTGCCGAAACTGCAGGCGCTGGCGATAAACAATAAAGTCGAGGCGTACAACCTGCCGCAGGGGGTGATCTCGCAGTTGTTCCGCGACATCGCCGCGGGCAAGCCGGGGCATCTCTCCACCATCGGCCTCGGCACCTTCGTCGATCCCCGCTTCGGCGGCGGCAAGATCAATAGCCGGACGACCGAGGAACTGGTGGAACTGATCACCATCAACGGCAAGGAATGCCTGCTCTATAAGACCTTTCCGATCCACGTCGGGGTCATTCGCGGCACCACCGGCGATCTGGACGGCAACATCACGATGGAAAAGGAGGCGCTGACGGTGGAGGCGCTGGCGGTTGCCATGGCCGCCCACAACTCCGGCGGCATCGTCATCGCCCAGGTGGAACGGATTGCCGACCGGGGCGCCCTCAATCCGCGCCAGGTGAAGATCCCGGGCGTTCTCGTCGATTGCGTCGTCGTCGCCGAGAAGCCCGAGTACCACGCCCAGACCTTCGCCGAGCAGTACAATCCGGCTTTCGCCGGCGAGTTCCGGGTGCCGGCGGCGTCCATTCCGCCGATGCCCATGAGCGAGCGCAAAATCATCGCCCGGCGGGCGGCCCTGGAGCTGAAGGCGAACAGCGTCGTCAACCTCGGCATCGGCATGCCGGAAGGGATCGCCAACGTCGCCGCCGAGGAACACGTCATCGATCTCTTGACCCTGACCGCCGAGCCGGGAATCGTCGGCGGCATTCCCGCCGGCGGTCTCAGTTTCGGCGCGGCGGTCAACGCCCAGGCGATCATCGATCAGCCCTACCAGTTCGACTTCTACGACGGCGGCGGCCTCGACCTCGCCTTTCTCGGCCTGGCCCAGGCGGATCGCTACGGCAACCTCAACGTCAGCAAGTTCGGTCCGCGGCTGGCCGGAGCCGGTGGCTTCATCAACATCTCCCAGAGCGCCAAGAAGGTGGTCTTCGTCGGTACCTTCGATGCCGGCAAGCTGGAGTTGGGGATCACCGACGGCCGGCTGTGCATCCACTGCGACGGCCTGACCAACAAGTTCGTCAACGCCGTCGAGCACCGCACCTTCAGCGGCGACCAGGCGCGGCAACGGGGACAGGCGATTCTCTACGTCACCGAGCGTTGCGTCTTCCGCCTCGTCGACGAAGGCCTGGAGCTGATCGAAATCGCCCCCGGCATCGAGATCGAGCGGGACATCCTGGCCCACATGGATTTCGAGCCGATTATTCGCGGCACGCCGCGTCTCATGGACGCGCGCATATTCCTCGATGCGCCGATGCGGTTGCGCGAGGACCTGGTGCGGGTGCCGTTGGAGGATCGCCTATCCTACGACGCCGAACAGAATGTTCTGTTCATCAACTTCGAGCGGTTGCTGGTCCGCAGCCTCGAAGAAATCACCAATATCGAGCGTCATGTACGCGACAAGCTCGAGCCGCTGGGTCGCAAGGTCTTTGCCATCGTCAATTACGACGACTTCGACATCGATCCCGAGCTGATGGAGCCCTATACCGAGATGGTGCGAAAGCTCATGGCCGACCACTACCTGGGGGTGACCCGCTATACGACCAGCGCATTCTTGCGCCTGAAGCTGGGCGAATCCCTGTCGCGGCGGGACGTGGCGCCGCACATCTACGAGAGCGCCGCCGAGGCCAGCGCCCGGCTGAAGGAGCCCGAGCTGCGCTGAATCATCTGCCAAAAAATCCGTAGCGGAACCGTGGGAGGTCGGTCAAAAGGGACCGGACGGGCGATGTCCGCCCCTGTCCCTCACCCCGGCTTCGGGCATGGGGCGATCGAGTTTGGAAAGAGGACCATGATGACACCCGGTCGTTGCCGCCGCTCTGGAATTGTCGCCGGTTTCGTCTTGATCGCCCTTGGCATTTCTCCGGCCGCGGACGCGCAGGGGCTGACCGATTCCGAGACCAACGCCCTTAATGGGTTGCTTGGCGCCGGGGTGCTGGGTGCGGCGATGCCCTCGAACCCCATCGCCAACCCCGCCAGCCTGCTGCCGCTGAGCCCGGCGACCTGGACCTTCCAGGTTACCGGTGGCCCCAATCAGGGGGCAACCGAGACGCACGTGCTGCAGCCCGCTAGCGCACCAAGTCCGGGGGCGCAGTGGCAATACGCGGTCGGGGAGAGCACCATTTACACCCTCGGCACCCTTGCCGACGGCAGCATCGTCAGTCCCAGCGAACAGGATCTCTCGCAAGGCGTGGTCACCCAATACGCACCGCCGCGGCCGGTGCTGACGCCGGGGATGCAGCCGGGGCAGAGCCAATCCTCGACCACGCAGGTGTCCGTCTACAACAGCAACGACCTGAGCACCGTCGCCCACAGCGGCTCGCTCGACCTCACCCTGACCTACCTCGGCCAATATCAGGTCACCGTGCCGGCGGGAACCTACTCGGCGGCGCTGATCAAATGGCAGTTCAACGGTGAGGTCGGACCGGCCACCGTCGACGATGTGGAATACCGGTTCTTCGCCGATGGGGTCGGACCGGTCGCCGCGATCGACAAGCAAAGCGTCGCCGCCTTCCTCGTCTACAACAGCAATACCAAGTTTGGCAAAGTCCTCGCCAGCCAGGGCCAATGACCCGACGTCCGCCGTCGCCGCGATGAGGTTGCCGCTTCGGCCTTCGGCCCTCCCGGACCGCTAGGGGCCGATGGGTCGACTGGTCGGCGGCGTGACCAGGCTTTGGACCCACGCCAGAAGCTCGCGGACCAGCGACGGCAGGATCATGGCGTAGGGATTGACGTTGACGGTGGGATCCTTCAGGGAGCCGGTCACGCGATAGCTGGCGGCGAACAGGCCTTCCGTTCCGCCGGTCAGCAGCGGACCGAGGAGGGGGATCGACCGGATGAGGTTATTGGCCCAATAGAACGGGATGATGGTTCCCTGCATGTCGACGGTGTTGTCGGCAAGGTTGATCACCCCCGAGCCGGTGAGGCCGACCGCCGGGCCGGCGACACGGACGTCGTTGAGTTCAACGATCCCGTCGGCCTCCTGGAATGGGATGCGCAATCCCCAAAACGGCATGCCGCGGCCGGTCAGGAGGTCGCGCAGGCCGGAAAGCGCCAGGAGATCCAGGGCGCGGGCGAGGAGCGGTGCCCTCACCAGGCGAAAGTTTCTGATCTTCACCACGCCGCTCAGGCGTGGTGATCCATCCGGCTGCGGCACCAGGGCCGCGTTACCCTCCAGCACCCCGCCGACCATCGTCGGCATGATCCCCAAACCGGCAAGCGTCGCTCCGGCGTCGGAGGCGGACAGGGTCAGTCGGCTGGTCCCGTCCGGCGCCGGCACCATCTCGAGGGTGATCGGAGCGCCGTTATCGGTCTCCGCCGCCACCTGAACATTCTGCCAGACGGCATCGGTGCGAACGGCCGTGACCACCACCTGGCGCAGCGGTTGGTCCGTCCCGAGCCAGACCGTCGTCAGGTCGGCCGAGACGACGAGGTCGGGGACGGGCGCCGCTGCGTCCGGTTCCGTCGCCGTCTCACCCGGTTTTCCTTGGTCGGCGAGAAAGGGTTCCAGATCGAGGGTGGCGCCGTGGAGATCGACCGACCAGCCGCGATGGTCGAGGGCGTGCATGTGGCCCGAGACCTGGTTTCGGCCCAGGCGGAAGTGCTCCAGGTCCAGGCTGTCGAGCCGGCCATCGTCGCCGAAGAGGGCATGGCCGCGGATGTCTGCATCGGCGGCGCTGAGGGCGACGTTGTTGATCGCCTCGAGCCGGTCGCCGAGGATGAAGGCCTGCGCCTCGGCCAGCGCCGTCCGACCGGCGGGCTTGCTCCAGTGCAGCTCCGGCAGCGCCAGCTCGGCCGCGCCGAGGTCCAGACGGCCATCGAGGTTGGCGGTGCCGTCGTCGCGGGCGGTGTACCGCACCTCACCGGCGAAGTGGCCACCCTTCAGCCAGCGACCGGTGTCCGCCCAGGGGGCGAGTGCCCGCCTCACCTCCGGCACGCTGGCGCGGACAACGGTGAAGATGAGGTCGGTGCGCAGCGGTGTCGCGGGCAGAAAGTCCTCGTCCCAGTCGATCACCCCATCGACACCGGCAAAGCGCAACGGTCCTTGCGCCTTCAGTCCGTTCTCGGTGACCTCGACGCGGAGGTTGGCATCGGTCAGCGACAAATCGTTATAGACATTGTGCAAGGCTAGTCCGTTTGTCTGCGCCGAGACGTTCAGATCCATCTGCTCCAGCTTGATGTCGTCGAGGAGCGGGAATGCCAGGCGAACCCGGGCGATAACCATGCCGCCGGCCTGGTTGCCGGTGATACCGGTGCCGGCCAGGACCTCGAACGGAGGCGTCGCGAGAAGGTCGACGACGGCGGACGCCGGGCCATTCGCCCGCGCATCGATCTCAAGCGACGGGACATCCTTGTTCAGGTCGGGAATGGTGACCCGGCCGTCGCTCAAGACGAGGTCACCGATGGTAGCGCGCGACACCGTCACGTTGAGGGTGTCGAGGCTGACATTGACGATGGCCGAGGCGTTGCGCAGCGGCGGCAGCGGCGGAAGGTAATCGACGACGGCGCCCTCGAGGGGGATGGTGAGGGAGAGCGCCGACACCGCCGGCTGGCCGTCCTCGTCGCCGATCCTGGCCGTCATCCGCACATCGCCGAGGGTGCCGGCGACGATGTGCTTGTCGATCCACTCATAGGTGTCCGTGGCGAGACCCTTCGGCCAGTAGCGGCGAACGTCGGCGAGGGTCGCCTGGTGCAGCGTCGCCGCGACCGGTCCGTGGGGGCGGGCGAACGCCTCCTCGATCGTCCCGCTCGCCTCGAGCCGCATCCCTCCGGCGACGGCGGCGGCGGCGCGCTCGACCGTGACCGTCTGCCCGGCGATGTGGCCGGCCGCTTCGAGATGACGAAGCGGCAGGGCGACGGAAAGCGGCGGGGGCAGCCGAAGAACGGCATCGTCGGAGAGGGTGAGAGCAAGATTGTCGACAGCCCAGCTTTCCTCGCTCGGATCCCCCGACGCTTGCACCGACAGGTCGAGCACCGGAAGAGATTGCGCCGCCATCTGCGGGTCGATGCGGCTGGCCCATTCCGACGACAGCACCAACGCGCCGCTGCCGCCGGTGGCCGAGACCTTGAACGGCCCGGGGTTCAGCTGGCGGTCGAGGGCGACGGTGACCGATCCCGAAAGCGGCAAATCGAGCGCCCCGATGGGCGCCAGGGCGGGATCGAGGGGGGCGAGGGCGGCCGGGCGGATCCCGGCGAAATCCAGGTGTCCGGCGGTGGCGCCGGTCGCCGCATCGGCGGTGACGTTGAGCGTCGCCTTGGCCGGGACGCCTGCCTGGTCGAAGGTCAGGTCGGCGCGGCCCTCGAGACCGGCGGAACCGCGAACGATCGCGGCGGTGTCGATGTGCCCCTGCCAGGCCGCTTCGCCACCGGGGCGGGCGAGGGTGAGCCCGACATTGCTGACGTCGATCGCCTCCAACCGGGCGAGGGGACCTTCTTGCGGTGCCAGCAGGCCGGCCAGCCCGCCTTCGGAAAGGCTGCCGGTCGACGCCTGGTCGGGCAGTGGCAAGGTCAGATGGACATCGCGCGCCCAAAGCCGGCGCAGGGACAGCTCCCCCCATCGGGGCGGCCCGGACAGTCCGCCGGCGGCCCGCAAGGTCCGGATCGTGAGCCGGAAGGTGGGGCCGGCGGCGGTGACATCGCCCACATCGAGGACAGGTGCGTTCCAGTCACGCCAGTCGAGACTGAGGGTTCCCGCGGTGGCTTCGATCGGCCCGGTCCGATCGGCAAGGAACCCCTCGATCAGCGGTAAAGCCCAGGTCAGCGACACCGGACCGCTAGCGAGCCGCGCCACCAGGAGTCCCAGCGCCGCGACGAGGACGACCAACAGGGAGAATCCCCAGGCCAACGGCCGGCGCCGCCTGCGCGGGGGTCGCGTCGCCGCGACATCCGCAGGCGGGGATGTCGGGGCACTATTGCCGGTTACCGCCGGCGCCCCGCCGGGGTAATCTGCCCAATCCGGCGAGTTCAAGGATGCACCCGGGCGATGGCGATTGAAGGATGGCGGACATCGATCTGAAGATTAACGCCGAGCGGGCCCCGGATCCGGCCGACCTCGCCCAGGCCCGGGTCGGCATCGAGCGATGGCTGGCGGCACTGACCGGCGCCGACGGCATCCAACTGGCGCTCGGCCGCGCCGTTGCCGAGGACCCGGCGGGCCGGCGGATCCTGGAAGGATTGTTCGGCAACAGCTCCTACCTGACCCTGCTGGCCGAACTCGATCCGACCTTCGTCATCGATGTTTTCGGCGACGGACCCGTTGCCGCGCACGCGCGCATCATGACCGATATCGGCCGGACCGCCGCCGAGGCGGCGCAGAAAATGAGCCCGGGGGTGGCGCTGCGGCTGGCGAAGCGCCGGCTGGCCTTCGTTACCGCGGTCGCCGATGTCTGCGAAGACTGGACTCTGTCGCAGGTCACGGGAGCGCTCTCCGGCTTCGCCGGTGCCGCCCTCGATGCGGCCGCCGCCTACCTCCTCGCCGAGGCGCACGCCAAGGGCATCCTGAAATTGGCCGAGCCGGCGCGTCCGACGCGGGATTCCGGGCTGATCATTCTCGGTATGGGGAAACTCGGCGGCCATGAGCTGAACTACTCGAGCGATATCGATCTCATCATCTTTTACGATCCGGAGCGCATGTCCACGCCCGATCGTGACTCCCTGCAAACTCACCTCATCCGTCTCGTCCGCCAGCTCGTCCGGCTCATGTCCGACCGTCGTCCGGAGGGCTATGTGTTCCGCACCGATCTGCGCCTGAGACCGGACCCGGGGTCGACACCGCCGGCCATATCCGTTCTCGCCGCCGAAGAATACTACGAAAGCCTCGGTCAGAACTGGGAGCGGGCGGCGCTGATCAAGGCACGGCCCGTTGCCGGCGACATCGACGCCGGGCGCAGGTTTCTGCAGCGGCTGCGCCCTTTCATCTGGCGCAAGCACCTGGATTTCGCCGCCATCGCCGATATCCATTCGATCAAGCGGCAGATCAACGCCCATCGCGCCGGCGACCGCCTTCGTCTCGCCGGCCACAACATCAAGCTCGGTCGCGGCGGTATCCGTGAGATCGAGTTTTTCGTGCAGACGCAGCAGCTTATCTGGGGTGGGCGGCTGCCGGCGCTGCGCGTGGCGGAAACCGAGGCGGCCCTGGTGGCGCTCGCCGATGCCGGAAAGATCGACAGCGAGGCCGTCCTCGACCTGACCCGTGCCTACCGGTTCCTCCGCCGCATCGAGCACCGGCTGCAGATGACCAACGACGAGCAGACCCATACCCTGCCGACGGATCCGGTCAAGCTGAGGGCGCTCGCGGTATTCTCCGGCTTCGCCGATGTGGACGCCTTCGGCGAGGCGGTGCTGGCGACGTTGCGCACCGTCGAGGGGTACTATGGCGAACTGTTCCAGGATTCGCCGGCGCTCACCGCGACCGGCGGCGGGGTGGGCGACGGCAACCTGGTCTTTACCGGCAGCGAGCCCGATCCGGAAACCCTCGAGACGTTGGCTCGGCTCGGGTTCGCCAATCCGCGGCTATGCGATTCGACCATTCGCGGCTGGCACCATGGGCGCTATCGCGCCATGCGCAGCGCCCGGGCGCGCGAACTGCTGACCGAGTTGATGCCACATCTGCTGAAGGCGCTGGCCAAGGCCCCCGATTCGGATGCGGCCTTCCTCGCCTTCGATCGTTTTCTCAAGGCGCTGCCGGCGGGCGTGCAGTTCTTCTCCATGGTGTGCGCCAACATGGAGCTCCTGACCCTCGTCACCCGCATCCTCGGCTTCGGCCCGGGGATGGCCGATATGCTGGCGGTGCAGCCGGCGGTACTGGAGCGGGTGGTGAGCGTCCCCGATTTCTTCGCCCCGCTGCCGGCGCGTCCCACGCTCGAAGCGGAGCTCACCGCCGTCCTCGGCCAGGGCGCCTACTGGGAGGAAAAGCTCGACCTCAGCCGCCGCTGGGCGAATGAACGCCGCTTTCAGGTGGCGGTCCACCACCTCCTCGATCCGGGGGATATCGATCAGGCGACGGGGGCGTGGAGCGACATCGCCGAAGCGGCGCTGGCCTGCCTGCTGCCCCTCGTTGCCGGCGAATTCGCCGCGGTTCACGGCACCATCGCCGGCTGCGAACTGGCGATCGTCGGCTTGGGCAAACTGGGCAGCCGCGAGATGAATCCCGGATCCGACCTGGATCTGATCTTCGTTTACGGCACGCCGCCGGAGGGCGCGCTGTCGGACGGCCGCAAGCCACTGCCGGCGTCGCAATACTTCGCCCGTCTCGGCCAGCGCCTGATCAACGCCTTGGCGGCGCCGACGGGGGAGGGGCGGCTGTTCGAGGTGGACATGCGGCTTCGCCCCTCGGGCAAGGCCGGCCCGATCGCCGTCAGTGTCGAGTCCTTCGTCCGCTACCAGAGCGAGATGGCCTGGACCTGGGAGCAGATGGCCCTCACCCGGGCGCGGGTCGTCGCCGGGCCGGCCGAACTCGCTTCCGAGGTGGAGCGCTGCATCCGGGTCGCCCTGATGCGGCGGCGGGATCCGGGGGCGCTGGTCCGCGACGTCGCCGACATGCGCGAACGGCTGGCGCGCGAGTTCGGTTCGGGGTCGGCCTGGGAAATCAAGCACCGCCGCGGCGGGCTGATCGATATCGCCTTCATGGTTCAATACCTGCAGCTCCTCCACGCCGGCAGCCGGCCGGAGGTCCTCGTAACCGGGACCCGCGACGCGCTGGCGAGGCTGGCGGCGGCCGGGTTGATCGCCACCGAAACGGCCGCCGGGCTCAGCGAGGCGCTGTCGTTATGGCTCACCGTGCAGAGCCGGCTTCGCCTCGCCTTCGGCTCCATCCCCATCGTCGATGTCGGCGGCGACGCGGCGAAGGCGCTCCGCCTGGCGCTGAGCGGGATCGACGGTCTTGACTTCGAAAGCCTCGTCGACAAGATGCAGCGGCTGGCCGAGCGTGCGCATCAAGCCTTTGTCGAGCTTGTGGAAAAGCCAGCCGCGGTTGCCGCCTATGCCGCCTCTTCCGGCTGAGGCGGTGGCGTCGGACCGTCGTTGCGCCCATCCGGAGGGAGGCACCATGCCCATCGCCGTCGGGGATCGGTTTCCGGCGTTCTCACTGCCGACGGACGGAGGGGGGACCCTCTCGGCCGCCGATCTCAGCGGCGGCAAGGCGGTCGTTTACTTCTACCCCAAGGACGACACGTCCGGCTGCAGCAAGGAGGCGCAGGCGTTCCGCGACGCCGCCGACGCCTTCGCCGCCGCCGGCGTGCGGGTGGTGGGGGTCTCGGTCGATACCGTCGCCAGCCACGACCGCTTCAAGGCCAAGCACGGGCTCAACTTCCCGTTGGTTTCCGATACCGAAAAGACGCTCGTCGCTGCGGTCGGCGTCTGGGTGCAGAAAAGCATGTACGGTAGGACGTACATGGGCGTAGAACGGGCGACGTTTCTCATCGACGGCGACGGCATCGTCCGCCGCATCTGGCGCAAGGTGAAGGTTCCGGGGCACGCGGCGGCGGTACTGGCGGCGGCTGAGGCCATCTAGCCGGCAGGCCGGGACGCAGCAGGGGATTGCCGCCAGGGATCGTTGCACGGGATGTTGCCCGGGGATTGTTGCCAGGGGGGCGCGCTGCCGGGGCCCAGGGATCCCGCTTAACAGCGCAGAGCGCGCGACAGAGAGGCGACGATCATGAGTGCAACCGAAGTCGATAAAGCGGCCGTCATCGACACGCTGAACCGGATCCTCGAAACGGAGCTCGCCGGCGTCGTTCGCTACACCCATTACTCCTTCACCATGTTCGGCTTCGGCCGCATTCCCATCGTCAAGTGGCTGCGCGAGCAGGCGGATGAATCGCTGCTGCATGCCCAGGAGGCGGGGGAGTACGTCACCGCTCTCGGCGGTCATCCGTCCCTCGGCATCGGCAAGCTTCTGGAATCCCATCAGCACGACGTGGGTGACATGCTGCGGGAATCGCTCGCCCACGAGCAGGCGGCGCGAGGGCTTTACGAGCAGCTTCTCGGCCTGGTGTCCGACAGGAACATCATGCTGGAGGAGTACGCCCGCCGCCTGATCGCCGAAGAATCCCTCCACGCCAGCGAAGTGGAGAAGATGCTGCGCCCGCCGGGCACCATGACCCCCTTCGCTCTTTGAGCGGATGGAAGCCGGGACCGCTTACGTTAATACACCTTAGGATTGCGTTACGGCGCTCTATCTGGCATATTGCGTGAGTTAATCATAGGTTGGACACGCAATAGTGGCGGCAGGGGTGAATGCGGAGTCGGCCGAAACCGCCCCTCCGCCAAGGTGGCGGCAATGGCGGGAGCGCCTCGCCCATCGTGCCCCCCGCTTCGGCCTTCCGCTGCTGGCCGCGGTGGGGGTGGCGGTGGCCGGGTTCGCCCTTGTCGCCAGCGCCGGTCCCGACCGGGCGGATGTGGATCTCGGCCCGCCCTCGGTATTCTACGCCCTGCCGGAGATGGTGACGACGCTGGACGGCGGGGGCCCCCGCCACCGC
>JAXMDM010000002.1:670000-1228270 GCA_046348835.1 Rhodospirillales bacterium
GGCGTGTGTGAGGCGACCGCGATCGGCAGTATCAGGGTGCGGTTTGCGCCTTGCCGTTCGGCCTCCGCCAGGGCGGGCTCCAGATCGGCGATCCGGCCGCCGAGGAGGAAATGGGTCGGTCCGTTGACGATGGCGATATGGAGATCGTGGGCCTGGCAGATGGCCTCGATCGCACCGCGCCGCAGGCCGAGGACAGCGGCCAGGCCGGAGTCGGGATCCGTCGCCGCATCCATCAGCGCCGCCCGCTCGACGGCAAGGTCGAGGACGGTTTCCGTACCGATGACGCCGGCAATCGCCCACGCGGGCAATTCCCCGGCACTGTAGCCGGCGGCGATCAGAGGGCGCGGCGCCGCCAAACTCAGCGCCGCCCAGGAGGCGAGCGCCTGGGTGCAGCAGAGGACCTGCGCCACCTTGTTGCCGTGCAGTTCGTCATCGCTTGCCGTCCGGACCAGGTCCCTCGGATCGCGGCCGCCGAGGACACGTCGCGCCGCGGCGAAGATAGGCGCCGCTTCCGGCGCCCCGCCGACGATATCGAACATGTCCGCGGTCTGTTTGCCTTGCCCGGAGCAGAGGATGGCGACGCCACTCACCCGTCGTGCCCGATGCGATCGAGGAAGATCGTCACCGCCAGCAGATCGGCCGATCCACCGGGACTGAGGCTCTTGGCGACAAAGGCGCGATGGATCGCCACCGCCTGGGCGTGCCAGTCCGCTTGCCCGACCCCTGCGGCAGACAGGAACCGGCGCGCCGCGCGCTGTGCATGGCGCAGTCCGTCGGCACCGCCGCGGTGGAGGAGGTTGGTATCCTCGACGAAGGCGAGCAGGGAGAAGAAGGCGTGGACGCGCGCCGCCGTTTCCCCGTGGGCGAACGCGCGACCGCATTGCAGGGCCGGCAGTCCGACCCGGAGCGCATGGGGAAAGCCGGCGGCGGCTTCGGCGCGCGCACCGCCGGCGCCAAAACGGCGCAAGGCGTCGCTGCCGTGACTGCGCAGCGGGATCGGCCCGCGGCGGATCCCACTGCCCCAGCGACGATGGACGATGCCGGCCAGATCTGCGGCGGAAACGGGCCGGGAACGCTCGGGGCGAGACGACCGCACCGCCCAGGCGGCGCCGGCGGCGGCGCACAGCAGGCCGAGGCCGAAGATGGCACCGCGATGGGTGTTGACGCCGCCGGTCGCCACCAGCATCGCGGCCTCCGCGTCGCGGCCGATCTCTCGTAGCCGGTCCATGCCGGCGCCCGCGGCTCCCGCCACCGCGAGACGGACATAGAAGGGCCGGATGGCGGCGATGCTGCACCGGAAGGTCGTCTCGTCGATGTCGTCGTGGCTGCCGCAATCGACGGGACTGACCAGGCCCGGCTTCGGCCAGGTTTCCAGCCCGGCAGTCAGCGCCGCGGCGGCCAATTCGCCCACCTGCTCGGCGACAACGGGCGGCAGATCGCACCTCGGCCAGGCGACCTCGCACCCGACGCCGCCGCCCTGCGGGGCGTTTCTCAGCTGAAGAGGGTCTGTGCGCATCGGATGCCCGCTCCGTTCATCGACTTGACCAAGACGCTACCGCCCGGCGACGGAAGCTCCTGTCGCAGTTCCCGCCAATTCACACCGCAACCGCTGGCAAGGGTGATCTCGCCATCCACGCGAGCGGGGCCGGCGGCGTCCAGCCGAGCCAGATCGTCCAGCAAGCTCGGCAAGATGCAAGCCGCGGGCGTCGACCAGAGCAGATCGATGTCCGATCCGGCATGCAGGTACGGCAATTCCGTCAGATGTTGCCACAGCAGGGCGCCGTAAACGGTCGGTGGCAGGGCGAGCCGCTCGCCCAGCACGGTCAGCGTTGCGACCTGCGGTTGCCAACTCGCCGGAGCAGACAGCCGCAGGTCCCGCAGCGAAACGGCGGCGACGGTTTCTGCCACAAGGTCGGGGGGATTGAGAACGCGAGACGGAGCTTGCCGCAGGCGGGGGGCAAAGGCAGCCCGACGGCGATGTCGGTCTCGCTTTCCTCCGCCGTTCGGCGGCGGACGATCACCGGCCAGCTTCGCTCCGCCCAGCCGCGGAGGAGCCGACGCGACTCGTCCGCCAGGCGCTGGACGCAGGACGAGGCGGCGAGAATCTGCGCCCAGCCGTCCGGTCGGATGCGCAACAGGTCATGACGCCGCAGCATGCCGGGTCCCGGTGGCCTCAACCGCGGTGCGCCGTGCCACGTCGGCCGCCACCCGCCGGCCGCCGCGCGCCGCCCCCAGCACGTCCCGCTCATCGGTGAGACAAATCTTCGCCAGTGTTGCCTCCAGTTGCGCGTCGAGCGGCTTGCCCGGCTCCCAGGTTTCGGCGACGGCACCGACCTTGCGCATCGCCTCGACGCCAGGCGCAAAAACAGGCGTCGTCTTCGCCATCGCCGTGAGCTGTTCCTCAGGCAGCTTGGTGACGCGCGCCATCGACGGCAGGTCCATCACCCACGGCTCCGCTCCGGGCAGGGCGACGAGGACATCGGTGGCAAGCGCGGTGGCGAGGAACGCGCCCGCTGCCGCCTTGCCGTAGTCCAGCCCGACCGTACGATGCCCTCCCGGCTCGCCAGCAGCAGGCACTTGGCGAGATGGGCGAGATACTCGTTGAGACCCAGCATCTCGTCGCGGCGGGCCATGCGCTGGCCTTGCGTATCGACCATCGCCAGGATCGGCGTCTCTCCGCCGGCGGCGATCACCTGCAGCACCCGCTCGGCGAGCGGCAAAAACACCGGCAACGCCCAGCGGTTCGCCGTCGGCGATGCCGATCACCTCGATCGTGCCACCGTTCCGGCGCCGTCCGGCGCCGAGGATCAGCTTGTCGGGGCGGACGACGACGTCGTGCCCGGCGGGAAACAGGCCGGCGAGGATCTCATCGAGCGTCATGGTCGGCTTCCTTCACGCCGGCAGCGAGCGCAACGAACGCGTCGTCGTCCATGTCCCGCACCGCCCGCGGATCGGCGATCCCGAGCCTGGCCCACATCTCGGCGGCGGTGCCACAGGTGCCGAGCCGGGCATGGCGGGACGCGAGCCGCTCGTGTTCGGCCTGCAGCGTCTGGAGATCGAAGGGCGGCACCCGGTCAAGCAAGGCGAGAGCGGCGGCGCGAAAGCCCGCCATTGTGTCGGGCGCATAGGCATCGGCACCACCGATCAGCCGGCGGGTCTTGCCGCCGGTCACACTCCACACCAGGGCCTTGTCCTGGGAATCGAACTCCTCGACCCCCTTGTTGGTCTCGATGACCTCGGGACCGGTCACCCCCAACCGCCCTTGTCCGGAGATGGCGATCCGCGAGCAGGTGGCCGCGGTGAGACCGGCGCCGCCGAAGGCGCCCGCCCGGCCACCGACGAGGGCGACGACCGCGACGCCGGTACGGCGCGCCTCGACGATCGCCCGCATCACCTCGGCGACGGCGAGTTCGCCGGCGTTTGCCTCCTGCAACCGCACACCGCCGCTGTCGAGCAGGAGCAGCACCACCTTCGGCAATTCAGCGTTGTCGCGGGCGGCGCGAAGCAGGCCGACAAGTTTCGTGCCACTCACTTCGGCGAAAGTGCCGCCCATGAATTGGCCTTCCTGCGCCGCGACCAGGACCTCCCGCCCATCGATACGCCCACGCCCCACGATCATCCCGTCGTCGAACGCGGCGGGCAGGTCGAAAAGCGCCAGATGCGGACTCTGCAGCCGTGCCGTCGGCGGTATGAATTCGCCAAAGCTGCCGGGATCGAGCAGGCCTTCCAGACGCTCGCGGGCGGACGCGAGGAACCAGCTGGCCGACTCCTGGCTCGCGGTCTCGCGCGCGATCGCCCCGCTCATTCGCCCACCTCCATCTTCCGCACCCCCTGCATCAGCCGCAGTGCGACCGTGTCCGGTCGGGCGCCGCTGTCGTTGATCGAGATGCGGAGCCCGCCGGGAGAGGCGCGATCGACGAAGTCGCTCACGACCGCCTGCCAAACATCATCGAAACCGCGCACAGGGGTCGCGATCTCGACCGTACATTCCGTCGCCGGCAGCGTCCGCTCCAACAGCGCTTCGAGATTGCCCGACGCGACGACGCCGACGATGGCGTTTGGAATCGTTCCGGCCGCCGGTCCGCGGGTCGTGTAGCGAAACTTGAGGGTCACCATCGCCGGCTCCTACCAGTTCCGGAACTTGGCTGGCGGGTCGTAGAGATTGCCCGACCAGTGCATCAGGTCCTTGATCGAACGCGCTGCGAGCAGGCTCTTGTGGGCGTCGAGCGGATCGATGCCCAGGTCCTCCGACCGCTGGATCACCTTGCGCGCCCGCAGGTCCTCGACGGCCGTGCGGTCGCGCGCCCGGCCGACCGACGTGTAACCGGCCACACCGCGGATCGCCTGCTCGCGCTCGGCGGCGGTGCGGCAGAGCAGCAGATTGGCGATCCCTTCCTCGGTGACGATGTGGCTGACGTCGTCGCCGTAGATCATCACCGGCGGCAGCGGCAGGCGGAGCGCTTCGGCCAGTTGCAGGCTGCCGAGCTGCTCGACGAACGTCGGCACCATCTTCTCGCCGAACGTTTCGACAATCTGGACCACCAGCTTGCGGCCACGCGGCACCTGCGCCGGTCCGTCCGCCGCCTCCCGTCCCGCCTTCAGCCAAGGGTCGCTGGCATGGCGGCGGCCGCGCGATCGCAGCCCATGAGCGTCGGATGCGGGTTGAGCACGAAGTGGGTGGCGATGCGACCTTTCAGGCCGAGTCGCTCGGCATAGGTCGGCAACAGCAGCTCGATCGCCGCGGTGTTGAAGCCGATGCCATGGTTCAGGCGGCGAATGCCGTAAGGCTCATAGATGCCGCGGATCGCCAGCATCGCGGTGAGGATCTGGGTCTCGGTCATCTGCGCCGGATCGCGGGTGAACAGCGGCTCGACATAGAAGGCCTGCGGCGAGACGACGACGAAGTCGACCCGGTCGCCCGGGACGTCGACCCGCGGCACCTTGGACGATGCCCTGCTTGAACGCGGTCGCCTCGATGACGACCGGCGAGTCTTCGGTGTTCGGGCCCATGTAGAGGTTGCCGTCGCGATCGGCGGCACGCGCAACGGTCAGCGCCACCTGCGGCATCAGGTCGATGAAGTAGCGCGAGAAGAGTTCGAGATAGGTGTGGATCGCGGCGAGTTCGATCTTGCCCGCGGCCAGCGCCCGCGCCAGCGCCGCCCCTTGCGGTCCCGAGTAGCAGAAGTCGAGCCGGCGGGCGATTCCCGCCTCGAACAGGTCGAGATGCTCGGCGAGCACGATCCCCGACTGGACGATATGCAGGTCGCGGACGACGCTCGCATCCACTCGGCCAGGCAGCGGGCGAGAAAATCCGCCTGCTTCTGGTTGTCGCCCTCGAGGCAGATACGATCACCCGGCCGGACGACGGCTTCGAGCAGTTTGGTCGCGTCCTCGTGTGGCACCACCTTGCCGCGCGCGTAGCGGCCGGCCGCCGCCAGACGCTCTTCACGGGACCGTCTGCCGGTGTCGCGTTGTGGCGAAGTATCACCAACGTCCATGGGCGCGACCATTGTTTCATGGCGCCGGCCTCGCGCCCGGACCATCATATACCGCGCCGAGGTGTTGATGCACCTGGGCGGCTGGTGCTGTTGACCCGACCGACAGCGATGCACACATGCGCGTCGCCCGGGAGGCGAAGAGGCCTTTCGCCGACGCAGACGTGGAGGTCAACGAGGCCGACGCCTACGTCCTTTCGGTGGCGATGCCGATCACGCTTGCCGGCGTCGAACAGCAGTGGGCCGAGGAAATCATGGAAACGTTGTTTCATGCCAGATGACCGTGAGCCGTCCAATGCCTATCGCCTCTGGCCGATCAACCGGCGCCTCCTCATCGGGCTGTCGGCGATCGGAACCATCATCTTGGTCATTCTCGTCTGCTTCGTGTCCGTGGGCGGTTTTCTGTCGCCCGGCCGCCTCACGCAGACCAGGATGGTCAATGCCTTCCAGGAGCTGAATGGCGTTCATCCCGGTTTCCGGCGCAACCATGCGAAGGGCGTCTGCGTCACCGGCTACTTCGAAAGCAACGGCAACGGCGCGCGCCTCTCGAAGGCGGTCGTCTTCGAGCGCGGACGGGTGCCGGTCATCGGCCGGTTTGCAACGGCCACCGGCGCTCCGTCCTCGCCGGACACCCCATCGGTCGTTCGCAGTCTGGCGCTCGGCTTCCGCCCGGCGCACGGCCAGGAATGGCGGACCGGCATGATCGACATCCCGGTCTTCGCGGTCAAAGATGCCCAAGGATTTTACGACTTCCTGTTCGCTTCCCATGCCGACCCGGCAACCGGCAAGCCCGACCCGGCGCGGATGAAAGTCTTCTTCGAGGCTCACCCCGAAGCCGTACCGGCGGTGGAACTCATCAAGGCGCGGCCCGTTTCCTCCGGTTTCGCCAACGCCAGCTACAACGCTCTGCACGCCTTTCGCCTGGTCAATGCCGCGGGCGAGACGACGCCGGTGCGCTGGTCGATCATCGCGGTCGACGCGTATGCGCGCCGCGCCGGCGAGGCGAAGACGCCGAGCGAGGTGCAGGTGACCGCCCCGGATCAGCCAGGCAAAGGTGCGCGAAGATGACCCATCAGCGATTCCCGCTTCTGTCGCGCGTCCTCCACTGGCTGATGGCGGCGATGATCATCGCCATGCTGTTCATCGGCATCGGCATGGTGGCCTCGCTGGGTGATTACCATTGGCTGATCTCGATCCATAAGCCACTCGGCACGGCGATCCTCGTTCTGGTGACGATCCGTCTGGTCAATCGCCTGATCAATCCGCCGCCGCCGTTACCGCGCGCGATGCCGCCACTTCTGCGGTTCGCGGCAACGTCGTCGCACGTGCTGCTCTACGTCCTGATGTTCGCGGTGCCGCTGGTCGGCTGGGCGATGTTGTCGGCCGCCGGCTATCCGATCGTGCTCTACGGTTCCCTCGAACTGCCGGCGATCCTGCCGCAGGACGATATGCTCTATGCGGGGTTGAGAGCGACGCATACCGTCCTCGCACTGCTGCTGTTTGCCACTTTCCTTCTTCATCTCGCCGCGGCGCTGATGCACGCGTTTGTCTTCCGCGACGGCGTCTTCCAGAGCATGGCTTCGCTGTCGCCCGGAACGGCAGAGCCGGGCGACTTCAACGGGCGGGTCCAGCATCACTGAACCGCCCACGCAAGGGGCAGCGTCGAGTTTTTTCCTTGCGGACGCCGCGCTCGTTTGCGCTGCTGGCCGACGACGGGTCGCGGGTCAGCGCTGCGTGAGGTGCAGGTCGCCGCAGGCCATCAGCGCACGGGCGTCAAACGGCTTGCTGAGGAAGCCGACGGCGCCCGCCGCTTCGACCTGACGACGCAGCCGCTCCTCGGGGAATGCGGTGATGAAGATGATCGGACGCGACGGCCCCGGTCCTGCAGTGCCGCCTGCAGTGCGACGCCGCTCATTCCCGGCATCTGGATGTCGCTGATCAGGCACGTGGCCTCGGCGAGAGACGAGGCGAGGAACTCTTCGGCGGAAGTAAACGTATGGGCTTCAAACCCGTAAGACCGAACCAGGTTTTCGATCGCCGAACGAACCTCCTCGTCGTCATCGATGATCCCGATCGTCGGCACTGCAGACGCGCGTTACTTTTCCTCCCGGCGCGGGGGGGTGTACATACCCAACGGTGCGCACCTTCCGTTAGATGGCGGAAATCGGTCGAGAAGGAAACTTATACGGTGGTTTAGGGGGGGCAGGTCCCGGTATGGAGGCCCGAACTCTCCGCCATTCGCACCAGCTGTGCCAGCGAGGTGGCACCCATCTTCCGCATCACGGCACCGCGGTGGATTTTGACCGTGATCTCGGCCAGGCCCATTTCTCCGGCGACCTGCTTGTTGAGCAGGCCCTTGGTGACGAACCACATCACTTCCGCCTCCCGCGGCGTCAGCGATTTGTAGAGATGGCGCAAGATCGCCTGCTGCGATTCCCGGCGCTTGCGGTCCTGCTCGATCGCCGTCGCCACGGCGTCGAGCATGTCCTGGTCGCGAAAGGGCTTGGTCAGGAAGTCGACGGCGCCCGCCTTCATCGCCCTCACCGACATCGGGATATCGCCATGGCCGGGTCATGAAGACGATCGGCAACTGCACACCGGAGCGGGCGAGATGGCCCTGAAATTCGAGGCCGCCCACCCCCGGCAGGCCGGATGTCCAGCACCAGACAGGCCGGCGCATCCGGCAGCTTCGCGTCCAGCAGCTCGTTGGCGGAGCCGAAGGCGGTGACGGCGAGGCCGACCGAGCGGAACAGGTTGGCGAGCGCGTCCCGCAACTCCGCGTCGTCGTCGACAACGATCACCACCGGCTCGGTCGCGGCGCGATTCAATGCCGGCGGCTTCGAACTCGGCATCAGGTGCGTTCCTCGTTCCCGGCCGGCAACCGAACGCTGAACGTCGCCCCCGCACCGTCGTTGGTACGGGCACTGATCTGGCCGTGGTGGGTATCGTGGGCGATGCCGTACCAGCGGAGGATCTTGCCGGCATCGTCGCGAAGCGGTGCAGCACGAGCCAGCATCCAGCGGTACTCGCCGTTGGCCTGCCGCAACCGGGAGACGTTCTCGCAAGGCTGGCCGCCGAGGCGCGAACGGGCCCAATCTTCCTCCAGCTTCGGCAGATCGTCCGGGTGGACGATCGACTGCCACTTGGACCCTTCGACGTCATCGAGGCTCAAGCCCATGTCCGCCCAGCGCGCGTTGACGTAGGAGACGAACCCCCGCTCCGGGGACGAACTCCAGACCATGCCGGGGATGGTGTCGACGACCCGCCGGAGTTCCTGTTCGGCGGCACGCAAGCGTTCTTCGGCGCGTTGGCGCTCGGTGATGTCGTTGTTGGTCTCCATCGTCGCGACGGGGAGTGCCGAGCGTCTGGCTCGCGGGCCATCCGTAAAGCTCCTCGGCGCCCCGATTCCAATAGGTGATGATGTCGAGGCGGTCGCGAACGAAGATCGTCATGGGTCAGTTCGAGCAGTGCTGCCTGATTTTTCAGTCGGATCGTCGCGTTCAGGATCCTGAGGGCAAGAAATGTCGTCAGCGCGATCGCGCAAAGACTGACCGTGCAGCGGATCAGTGCTTCCGCTTCGAAGGTTGGACCATGCACCAGCAGAAAGCTGGCGATGGTCAGCAACACGCAGATTGCGCCGACAATGAGAACGCCCCGCCGATCAAGAAACGTTGCACTCAGGATAACGACACACGTGTAAAGAACTGCGATGGCGCTACCGAGCGATGTCAGCGTGTCGATGGCGAATATAATCGCCGCCAGCAAAGCGGCCGCGATACGATAGACAATAGACGGGCTCGTACGAGGAAAATCGATTAACAATTAACCCACCGTTCTTCTCTTTATCTCCATGGTCGTCGCTGCCACCAAACATAAACTTGTGCACGACGATTTTACCTGCCACCGAGCCGTACAAACAAGTGTCGACCTTTGGTGGCGTTCGCGGCGCACATCGCTTGCGCGCGGTCGCTCTCTCGTTCCGGAACGGGGCGGGCGGTCGTGGATCGCGCAACGCCCGGCGGCGCACGCGCCGAGTGCGGCACTGCCCGCGTGGCGATTGAAGCGGGTCACCGCCTACGTCGATGCGCATATCGGCGAGACGATCACCCTGGCCGATTTGGCGGCCGCCGCTGGTCTGAGTCGGATGTATTTCGCCGCCCAGTTTCGCGCCGCGACCGACCTGCGGCCGCATGAATACGTCCTCCGCCGGCGGATCGACCACGCCAAGGCGTTGCTGGCGGAAACGGAAGACGCCCTCGTCGATATCGCGCTCAGCGTCGGTTTCCAAACCCAGGCGGATTTCGCGACCGTCTTCCGGCGCTTCGTTGGTGCAACGCCACGGCAATGGCGCTTCAGCCAACGCGAACGGACCTAGAGCCTCCCCGAAGACGGACAGCATGTGAGAGAGGAGAGAAAGTATGTCTACGTTCACGACGAAAGACGGAACGACACTATACTACAATGACTGGGGCAATGGTCAACCCGTCGTCTTCAGTCATGGCTGGCCGCTCAATGCCGATGCGTTCGAAGACCAGATATTCTTCCTCGCCTCGCATGGCTATCGGACCATCGCCCATGACCGGCGCGCCCACGGCCGCTCCGGCCAGCCCTGGCACCGGCCAGGACATGGACACCTTTGCGAGTGATCTGGCCGAACTGACGGCGCACCTGGACCTGAAGGACGCGATCCACGTCGGCCATTCCACCGGCGGCGGCGAGGTTGCCCGCTACGTCGCCCGTCACGGTGCCGGCCGCGTCGCCAAGGCGGTGCTCATCTCCTCCGTACCGCCGATCATGCTGAAGACCCCGGCGTATCCCGGCGGCCTGCCGATGAAGGTCTTCGACGACATTCGCGCCGGCATCGTCGCCGATCGCTCGCAATTCTGGAAGGATCTCAGCCTGCCGTTCTTCGGCTACAACCGGCCGGGCGCCAAGGTCTCCGAGGGGGTGCGCGAATCCTTTTGGCGGCAGGGGATGCAGGCCAGCTTCGCGGCGGCGTATTTCTGCGTCAAGGCGTTCTCGGAAACCGACCAGACCGAGGATCTGAAGCAGATCAACGTGCCAACGTTGGTCCTGCAGGCGAGGATGACCAGATCGTCCCGTTCTCCAACGCCGGCAAGCTGCAGGCGGAACTGATCAAGGGTGCGAAGCTGACGGTCGTCCCCGGCGCCCCGCACGGCCTATGCACAACCCACAAGGAGCTGGTCAACGAAGCACTGCTGGCGTTCATCCGCGGCTGACACATGGGCCCGGCGACGCGACAACGGCTCCTGCCGGGCCCAGGTCGCGTCGCCCTAGCGGGCTCGAGTGCTGGAGGACGGAAGTTCATGAGGATTCAGTCATGACGGATTTTTTGGCGTTGCACGGTCAGCGCGCGCTGATCACGGCCGGCACCAAAGGTACCGGTGCGGCGACGGTCAAACTTTTCTGCGAGCTGGGCGTCCGTGTCCTGACCACCGCTCGCGTGCGACCCGACTGGCTTGCGGAGGATCTGTTCGTCGCCGCCGACCTCCTCACGGCGGAGGGATGCGCCAAGGTTGCCGACGTCACCAGGGAGAGGTTGGGCGGCGTCGACATCATCGTCCACGTGCTGGGTGGATCCTCCGCGCCGGGCGGTGGCTTCGCCGCACTGGACGACGCCGAATGACACAAGGAACTCTATCTCAACCTGTTTCCGGCGGTGCGGCTGGACCGGGCGCTGCTTCCAGGGATGTTGGCGCAGGGCCATGGCGTCATCATCCACGTCACCTCGATCCAGCGGCAGCTGCCGCTTCCGGAAGCAACGACGGCCTACGCCGCGGCGAAGGCGGCGCTGTCGACCTACAGCAAGTCCCTCTCCAAGGAGGTGGCCTCGAAGGGGGTTCGGGTCGTTCGCGTTTCGCCCGGATGGATCGAAACCGAGGCATCCGTCGCCCTGGCGGAGCGCCTCGCGGCGGAAGCCGGCACCGACTACGAGGGCGGCAAGCGGATCATCATGGATTCCCTCGGCGGCATCCCCATCGGCCGGCCGTCGAAGCCGGAGGAGGTGGCCAGCCTGATCGCCTTCCTCGCCTCACCGCAGGCGGCAACGATCACCGGCACCGAATACGTCATCGACGGCGGCACCGTTCCGACGGCGTGAGCCATGATCGCCGCCGCGTCCGGGCCGATCGAGACGATGATCGATTTCGATTTCATAAAGCAATTCGGTCGTTGCCACCGAAGATGAATACTATATCTGTAGTATGTTTGCTAATCGTTTTCTGTAATCATGAATATGGAGAATGAAATGGCGAAACTCGTAGCCGATGTCATCGTAGAGGCTCTACAGGAGGCGGGAGCGAGACGCTGCTACGGCATTGTTGGCGATACGCTGAACTTTATCACCGATGCGATGCGCCCTCGATGATCAGGCGCGAGAGCCTGCGCCGGCGCTCATCCATCCGCAGTTCGTCGCCTCCATGCTGAGCGATTTGGCCGCCGCCGACGCGATCTTCACCAGCGACGGAGGTTCACCCTTCGTTTGGATGCTGCGCTACGTGCGCGCCAACGGCAGACGACGCTTCCTGACCTCTTTGCTGCACGGCACGATGGCCAACGCCTACCCGCAAGCGATCGGCTGCGCCAAGGCGCATCCCGGGCGCCAGGTAATCTCCATGTCCGGCGATGGCGGCATGACCATGCTGATGGGTGATCTGCTGACGCTGGTACAGGAGAACCTGCCGGTCAAGATTCTCGTGTTCAACAATGGTTCGCTCGGCTTCGTCGAGATGGAGATGAAGGTCGAGGGGCTGCTCGACGCGTTCACGGCGCTGCAGAACCCCGACTTTGGCAAGCTCGCGGAGGCGGTCGGCATCTATGGGGCGCGCGTCGACAATGCCGATGATCTTGAACCAGCGATGCGCCGTTGGCTCGCCCACGACGGCCCGGCGTTGTTGGACGTCGCCGTCAACCGGATGGAACTGGTCATGCCCCCCAGAGTCGACGTTGAACAGGTCGTGTCGACGGCGGTTTATGGGATCAAGGCGGTGCTCAACGGCCGCCTCGACGATGTCTGGACCCTGGTCGAATAACGTATTGAAATAACACGCTAGGCCCTCAGTCACACGGGGCCTTCGTCGGATCAGAGGCGCTACTTGGTGCCATGTCCGTGCTGTGGCGAATACCAGCACCTGAGGTTCGAACGCCTGCGCTGGGAGAAGGGCCGGCGAGGGCGCGAGACGCCGATCGCGCCTTGACGAGCTCTTCAGCGCTAATCTCAATGGCTTGGTGGATTTTTCAGAGTGGGCCCGCTCCGGCGCTGGTTCACAAAGACATGCTCCCCACGTCCAACCACTTCGCCGACGGCACCACTGATGAAGGAGGTTCTTAGATGCAGAAGAACACGATCTGCCTGTGGTACAACCATGACGCGGAAGAGGCGGCGCAGTTTTACGCCCGGACCTTTCCCGACAGCGCGGTCGGCGCGGTACACCGGGCGCCGTCCGACTTTCCGGGCGGTAAGGCGGGCGATGTTTTGGTTGTCAACTTCACGGTGTGCGGTGTGCCGTGTATCGGCATCAACGGCGGCGCCGCGTTCAAGCATAGCGAGGCATTCTCCTTTCAGATCGCCACCGACGACCAGGCGGAGACCGACCGTTATTGGAACGCGATCGTCGGCAACGGCGGTGCGGAGGATGCATGCGGCTGGTGCAAGGACAAATGGGGCTTGTCGTGGCAGATCACGCCGCGCGTCCTGACCGAGGCGATGGCCAAGGGGGGCGATGTGGCGAAGCGCGCCTTCGAGGCGATGATGGAGATGCAGAAGATCGACGTCGCCAGGATCGAGGCGGCGGTGCGGGGGTGATCGTCGCATCTTCGAGATGGCGCGACGAACCCCGCCGGTCGGCGCGGCTTCGCTGCCGCCCGGGAGCCTCAGAATTCGTCTTGTGTCCCGGCAATTGAAGATGTATCAAAAATACATCTAATCGGGCCAAGGCCCGGGCATGCGCGAGGGGACGGCTTCGCTGCCACGGTTTCGCTGCCGCAGCGGGTCGAAGCACGAGCGTGCCGGTCGCCTGCGGAGATCGGGGAAATTCCCGACCCGAGGCTGCTGGACGACAAGAAGAGGAGGGTCTGAGGTGCACAACATCCGGCGTCTTTGGGTGATCCTGACGGTTATCGTCGTCGCGTCCTTCGTCGGCCTCGGCTTCATCGGCCAGCAGATCTGGGTGCATCGGCCCCCCATTCCCGCCGTGGTCGTCACCCAAGGGGGCGAGACGCTGTTTACCCAGGCGGACATCGAGCGTGGCCGTCAGGTATGGCAGTCGATGGGCGGGCAGCAGCTCGGTTCGATCTGGGGCCATGGTGCCTATTTGACTCCCGACTGGTCGGCCGACTGGCTGCACCGGGAGTTGACCTTCATCCTCGACCGCTGGTCCATGCGCGACTTCGGGGTGCCGTTCGACCAGGTGAACCCGGAGATGCAGGCCGCATTGAAGGAGAGATTGCGGCGGGAAATTCGCAACGACAGCGTCGATCCGCAGACGGGCATCCTGACCGTCTCCGACGACCGCGCCGCCGCGATCCGGGCCAACCAAGCCTACTACGAAGGGCTGTTCGGGACGGCGCCGCAACAGGCGGTGCTGCGTGAGCAGTACGCCATGCCGGAGAATCCCATTCCCGACGCGTCGCGACGCGCGTCGCTGACCGGGTTTTTCTTCTGGACCTCGTGGGCGACCGCCACCGATCGCCCGGGTGACACCACCACCTACACGATGAACTGGCCGCACGAGCCGCTGATCGGCAACCTGCCGACGACAGAGGCGGTCGTCTGGTCGGTGGCTTCATTTGTCGCCCTGATCGGCGCGATCGGGCTTTTGGTGTGGTATCAGGCGGCGCAGCTGCACGAGGAACCGGTGGCGGGTCCGCCGGACACCGATCCGATGCTGGCGTTGCGGCCGACCCGGTCGATGCTGGCGACGCGCAAGTACTTCGCCGTGGTGATGCTGCTGTTCCTGATACAGATCGGGCTCGGCACACTCACCGCCCACTACACCGTCGAGGGCCAGCACTTCTACGGCTTCCCGCTGGCCGACTGGCTGCCGTACGCGGTCACCCGCACCTGGCACACCCAGATCGCCGTCTTCTGGATCGCCACCGCCTGGCTCGCCACCGGCCTTTACATTGCGCCGGCAATCTCGGGGTATGATCCGCCGTGGCAGACGCTGGGGGTCAACGTTCTGTTCGCCGCCCTGCTGCTGGTCGTCGCCGGCTCGCTCGTCGGCGAATGGCTCGGGGTGCAACAGCAACTGGGGCTCGATACCAATTTCTGGTTCGGCCACCAGGGTTACGAGTACGTCGACCTCGGCCGCTTCTGGCAAATCCTGTTGTTCATCGGGCTGCTGCTATGGCTGTTCCTGGTGGGGCGGGCGTTGTGGCCGGCGCTGCGCAAGCCCGGCGACAGCCGGTCGCTGATCGCCTCGGTCTTCGTTTCGACCGTCGCCATCGCCCTGTTCTACGCCGCCGGCCTCGCCTGGGGTAAGCACACCCACCTGGCCATGGTGGAGTACTGGCGCTGGTGGGTCGTCCACCTGTGGGTGGAGGGCTTCTTCGAGGTGTTCGCCACCGGCGTCATCGCCCTGTTGTTCATGAAGCTGGGGCTGGTCCGGCCGAAGATCGCGTCGGCCGCCGTCCTGGTCTCCGCCATCATCTTTCTTTCCGGCGGCATCATCGGCACGCTGCACCACCTCTACTGGTCCGGCACGCCGGCGTCGGTGATGGCCTTCGGGGCAGTGTTCTCGGCCCTGGAGGTGGTGCCCTTGGTCCTGCTCGGTCTCGAGGGCTACAACAACTACCAGGTGACGAAGACGGCGAGGTGGATCTTCGCCTACCGCTGGCCGATCCTGTTCTTCGTTGCCGTCGCCTTCTGGAACATGCTGGGCGCCGGCGTCTTCGGCTTCCTCGTCAACCCGCCGATCTCGCTCTACTACATCCAGGGGTTGAACACCACGGCGGTGCATGCGCACGCCGCCCTCTTCGGCGTCTACGGCATGCTGGGGATCGGCCTGATGTTGTTCTGCCTGCGCGGGCTCACCGTTCGCGAGGCATGGGACGACCGGCTGCTCAAGTGGGGCTTCTGGTGCCTGAACATCGGCTTGGCGATGATGCTGTTTTTGTCGCTGCTGCCGATCGGCGTCATCCAGGGTTGGGCGGCGGTCTCCGAAGGGTTCTGGTATGCCCGGTCCGTCGAGGTCGTGCAGTCGCCCATGGTCCGCACCCTGGTGTGGATGCGGGTCCCTGGCGACATCGTCTTCGGCCTCGGCGCGTTGCTCATCGGCTTGTTCCTGTTCAAGCTGTGGCGCGGCAGCCTCGGGCGTGTGCCGCTCGCAACCGGACGCAAGGGCGAAAGCCCGCTGGCGGCGGAGTAAGCGCCATACCCGGCGGATGTCGCGAAAAGACCAACGACCTCACAAGGGTTCGGTCAATTCGCGACGTTCGCCGGGGGGTGCTCAATATGAACAGGAAATGATCGCGACAGATCCTCGGCCGGGACCAGCAGGTCCGAGAGCGTGTATCGGTTGAGGGTCTCCAGAAAGCGGTCCAGGGCTTCTCCCAGCGCATTCTGAAGAATGCAGGTCTTGACGATCCGGCAGCGGACGTCGCTGTTGCCGAAGCATTCGACGAGCGCCATGTCCGGCTCCATCCGGCGGACGATCTCACCGACGATGATCTCATCCGGACGTCGCGCTAATCGCAGGCCGCCTTTCTTTCCGCGAACGGTCTCGATGTAGCCGAGCCGGCCGAGCAAATGCACCAATTTCATCAGGTGATTTTTCGAGATGCCATATTGCGCGGCGATCTCTTGAATGGTCGAGAGGTCATCACCGCGCAGGCCAAGGTACATCAGCACCCTCAGCGCGTAATCGGCAGAGGTGGTCAGGCGCATTTCCAACTCCAGGTGACGGGTCGCGGATCCGCGTCACGCAAGTACACACCTCGGAAACATATCTCAAATATGCATCTTTTTGCCAAGCGGGAGGAGACCTATCCGGCGAGGCCTAAAGAGCTTCAAGCAGGATAGCGCAACCAGGCTTATTGCGCCGCCAAACGCCTCGTCCGCGGCAAAGGGATCGTTACTCGTTCATGGTGTCGCGTATTCGGGGTGCCGCAGGCGCCGGCACAGGCGATGCATACCTAGTTCACGGCGCAGAAGCCTGAGGCGTGCCGATCCCGGCGATCACCTAGCCTGCATCTCCGGTCCTCAATCCGAGCGTCATCACTCCCGGGCGTCGGCCGGGTCGCGGTGCCCATATATGCGGGGAACAACTCATGGGCCGAGCCCCGCGTGGCTCGCCTTTCTGCACATTAATCTCGCTGTCACAGGGAGGTACATCGTGCGACCTGCGTCGAATGAACCATCGTCCGCCGATCCGGCGCCCGATACGGAAATCGATCCGAGCGATCCCTACCTGCGCAGTGCGCAAACTTTCCCGCGGCTCAGCGCGGAGATGGCGGCGCGGGTCGCCGCCTACGGCAGCGAGGAATGGCTGCCGGCGCACACGCTCGTCTTCGAACGCGGACAGAGGGCGGTGGATTTCTTCCTTGTTCTCGAGGGCAGCGTCGAGATCTTCGGTGTCGATGTGTGCGGGCTGTCCGACGTGTTCGTCGTCCATGGCGAGCGAGAGTTCACCGGCGAGCTCACCCTGTTCAACGACCGGCAGGTGTTGGTGTCGGGACGAACCGGCACCGACAGTCGCCTCGTTCGCATCGGTGCGGTGGGTTTTCGCCGCTTGATGACCGGCGAACCGGACATTGCCGAGATCATCATGCGCGCGTTCATCTTGCGTCGGGTCGGCCTCATCCGCCATCGGCAGAGCAGCGTCATCGTCCTTGGTCCGGGGCGTGCCGGCGACACCTTGCGGCTGCAGCGCTTTCTCGGCCGCAACGGGTACCCGCACCGCGTCCTCGATTCCGAAACGGATCCGGAGGCAACCGACTTTCTCGGCTGCTTCGGACTGACCTTGGATCAGCTTCCGGTGGTGATAGCGCCCGGCGAGCGCGTCCTCCGCAATCCGTCCAATGCCGCCCTCGCCGACGAACTCGGCCTGACCGAGACGATCGACCCGACCCGGGTTTACGATCTGGCCGTCGTCGGTGCCGGGCCCGCCGGCCTCGCCGCCGCGGTCTACGGCGCCTCCGAGGGGCTCGATACCCTTGTCATCGAAAGCATGGCGCCGGGCGGGCAGGCCGGAACATCGTCAAAAATCGAGAACTATCTCGGTTTCCCCACCGGCATTTCCGGTCAGGCCCTGGCCGGCCGGGCCCAGGCCCAGGCGCAAAAGTTCGGCGCCCGACTGGCAATTTCCCGCGATGTGCAGGGCATCGACTGCGACGCGCGGCCTTACCGGCTGCATCTCGACGACAGCCAATCGGTGCAGGCCCGCGCCATCGTCATCGCCACCGGGGCACGCTACCGTAAGCTCACGGTGGCGGATAACGCGCGGTTCGAAGGCCAGGGCATCCACTACGCGGCGACGACCATGGAGGCGAACCTGTGCGGTGGCGAGGAGGTGATCGTCGTCGGCGGTGGGAACTCGGCCGGGCAAGCGGCGATGTTTCTATCGCGCACGGTCGCCCACGTTCACGTCCTGATCCGCGGTACGGGACTGGCGGCAACGATGTCTGACTACCTCGTGCGCCGGATTGCCCAGTCGGCAAGGATCACCCTGCACACCCGGACCGAGATCGTCGCCCTGCAGGGAGACACCCGGCTGCGTGAAGTGACGTGGCGCGATGGTGAAACCGGCGCCAGCGAGACCCGGCCGATCTGCAACGTTTTCGTGATGATCGGCGCCGAGCCCAACACCGAGTGGCTCGATGGTTGCGTCGATCTCGACCCCAAGGGCTTCGTGATCACCGATCGGATGCAAGACGGCGCGGCATCCCCGTTCGCGACCAGCAAACCCGGCATTTTCGCCGTCGGCGACGTCCGCTCCGGATCGGTGAAACGGGTCGCGTCGAGCGTCGGCGAGGGATCGGTGGTGGTTCAGGCGATCCATCGATTCCTCAATCCGGGAGACATCGGTTGACCGACGCGCCCCACATCCTTTCGGCGCTCATACCGGTCATTGTGCTCCTGGGGCTGGGCGTGGTCGCGGCGGTCGGCTCCCGGGCGCTCAAACTCAGTCCGATCGTCGGCTATCTTCTGCTCGGTCTCGGTCTCCGCGCGTCCGGCGTCCAACTCCTGTCCGACAGCGCCACGGTGGCGACGCTGGCCGAACTCGGCGTCGTCTTCCTGCTGTTCGATATCGGCCTCCACTTTTCGCTGCAGCACATCCGTGAGCAGGCCGGCGACATCTTCGGGTTCGGGCCGGTCCAGGTGCTGGGCGCGGCCTTGGCGCTGGGCCTGATGGCGATGCTGTTGGGATTGCGCCCCCCTGCCGCCTTCCTCGTCGGCGCGACGTTGGCCTTGTCTTCGACCGCCGTCGTCGCGCGCCTGATCGGCGAGCGTCATCAGCAAAATTGCCCGGTCGGTCTCACCGCCACCGCGATCCTGATTTTCCAGGATGTGGCGGCGATCTTCCTGTTGATCGTTGCCGGCGCATTCGGCTCTCAAACGGCGGTCCTGCCGGCGATCGGGCTGGCCGTAATCAAGGCCTTGCTGGCTTTCGGGATCGCGGTCCTGATCGCTCGCCTGCTGGTGCGGCCGCTGTTCGATGCGATTGCCCGCAGCCGCAACGAGGAAGTATTCACCGCCATGGCGTTGCTAGTGGCGCTCGCGGCGGCGTGGGCGACGGGCGCAATCGGCCTGTCGTTGACGCTGGGCGCCTTTCTCGGCGGCATGATCGTCGCCGAAACGCCGTTTCGCGCCGTCATTCAGGCCGAGATCAAGCCCTTCCGCGGGCTGCTGCTCGGGTTTTTCTTCATCTCGGTCGGCCTGTCGGTCGACCTCGCCATGCTGATGCGGCTATGGCCGTGGGTGGTCGGCGTGGCGATGCTGCTGGTCGCGGTCAAGATCGTCACCAACGCGGCGGCGAGTCTCGTCTTCGGCTGGTCGGTGCCGGGCTCTACCCAACTCGGCTTCTTGCTGGCGCAAGGATCCGAGTTCGCCTTCGTCATCCTCAGTCTTCCCCCGGTGCGGGCACTCCTCGGCGAGCAGGTCGCCGCCGTATTGATCGGTTCGGTCGCGCTCACCCTGGCGGTGACTCCCACCCTGGCCGAGGTTGGGCGGTCTCTCGCCGGGCGCATGCGCCGCCGTTCCGCCCGCACCGCGAGTTCGGAACTGCAGCCGAGGGACATCGCCACACCGGTGTTCATCGTCGGCATGGGGTGGATCGGCCGGACCCTCGCCGACGCCCTCAACGAATTCTCCATCGGCTACGTGGCCATCGAACGTGACGACCGGCGGTTTCGCGACGCGGTGGCCGACGGTTATGCGGTCATGTTCGGCGATAGCGGCGATCCTCGCATCTGGGAGCCGATCGCCCTGCACGGCGGGCGGCTGCTCGTCCTCACCGCGCCGTCGTTCGAGGCCTCGAGCGCGGTCACGCCCATCGTGACCACCCTCTACCCGACGCTTAAGCGGATCGCCGCCGTCCACACCGACGCGGAGGCCGAGCAGTTCCGGTCGATCGGGATCGCGCCGGTGATCGAACGCGGCGTTCCGCGTGGACTCGACCTGGCGGTGGCCGTCCTGAACGATATGGGCGTCGGCGACGATGCCATCGGCGGCTGGATGCGCCGGCGGCAGGAACGGGCGCTGTCCATCGGTCCGGCGGTTGCCGCCTGAAAGCGTCCTTCAACTCGAACCCCAGGGGTGACAATCCCCATCGCCGGTTCCACATTACGATGCCCAAACGGATACTCGGCAACCGCGGAGACGGTTTTTGCCCGGCGACGAGATCGTCAATCTGGACCTGGATCCGCGCCAGCAGCGCCAGCAATTCTGGCACCGTGTCGTCCGGGTGGGCCTGCCCGTCGGCGCGGTCCTCCTCATCGTCGCCTCGATCATCGGCATCGCCCTGTTCGGCTATGTCAGCAACCGCCGCGATGCCCTGGCGCTGTCGCGCGACGTCCTGACCGCCCTCGACAAACGCGTTGGCGGGCAGCTGACCGGCTACCTGATGCCGGCGGTGCGGGTCCTCAACCTGTTCCACAGCACGCTGCCGAGGGGCGTCTTCGCGGCAGGGCAACCGGAACTGGCACGCAATCTGGCGATCGGGGTGCTGCGCAGTTTGCCGCAGATCGCCCTCGTCAGCTTCGCCGACGCCAACGGCGACTTTCTGATGGTCAATCGCGCGGACGACGATGGCGGGGTAGCGATCAAGACGATCGACAACCGCGAGGGAGCGAGAAGGGTGGGCTGGGAGCGGCGCGATGCCCAGGGCCAGGTCCTGTCTCGCACCGAGGACCCGGCCGACACCTACGATCCGCGCACTCGGCCGTGGTTTACCGGGGCTCTGCACGACGACGGCCGGGTATCCTGGACCGACCTCTATATCTTTTTCACCGACCGGGCTCCCGGCATCACCGCTTCGCTGGCGCTCTCCGCCCCTGCCGGTCGCCCCGCCGAGGTGGCCGGCGTGGACATCAGCCTGAAGGCGTTGAGCGCCTTCCTCGCCGGACTTGAGATCGGTAAGACCGGCCGGGCGATGATCATCGATCATGACGGGCGCCTCGTCGCCTTTCCCGATCCGGCGCGGGTGATGACGACGGTGGACGGCCAGCCGGTCCCGGCCTCCATCGACCAACTGGGCGACCCGGTGCTCACCCGCGCCTACGATCGGCTGCGCGTCCTCGGCTACGGCTGGCACGTGATGGACGACGAGGGGACCCGCTTCATCATCGCATCGTCCTCGTTGCGCGAGATCGTCGGCCGCGACTGGTCGCTCTTGTTCGTGGTGCCGGAGGACGATTTCGTCGGCTTCGTCGCCGCCAACAACCGCACCTCGCTATTGATGTCGGTGGGCGTCGTCGCGCTCGCCGTCGGGCTGGCCGCCCTTCTCGCCCGCCAGGGGTGGCGGGCCGACCGGACCGCCCGGGCGCTGCGTCAGCGAGAGGAGACCTTGCAGGCGCAGCGCCAGGCGTTCGCCGACCTGGCGGCGACCGCCGACCTGTTCGATCCCGAAGCCAGGAGCGGTGCCGGTCGGCTTACCGAGACCGTCGCCCATACGCTGCAGGCACGGAGGGTCAGCCTGTGGCGGCTCGATCCCGGCCGGGGGGTCCTCCTTTGCGAGGATTGCTACGACCGCGAAACGCGCGGCCACACGGCGGGCGGCGAGCTGCCGGCGAGCGACTGCCCGGGACTGATCGAGGCGTTGCAAGGCGAAGCGGAGATCGTGACCGCCGATGCGGCCAGCGATCCGCGTACCGGCGATCTCTATCGCCTCTACCTGCATCCCGCCGGCTGCCGGGCGTTGCTGGCGATGCCGGTTCGCTCCCACGGCCGGGTGCACGGGACCCTATGGGTGGAGGACCGGGGTGGCGGGGCGATGGGCGAGACCGACGCCATGGGGTTCGTTCGCTCGGTCGCGGGCATGCTGGCGCCCCGCTATGCCGCCGCGGCGCCGGCGGTCCCGGCGCCGGCCGGTCCGCCCGCCGCCGCCGGTTTGGGCGAAGAGCCGGCCGTCGACGCCGATATCGTCGTCACCCGCGAGAAGGTGGCGCCGTCGGCGGCGATGCGCACCGTGTCCATCGGCGGGGCGAGGACCGAGCGGTTCCGCACCAGATTGGCGGCCAAAGGTCTGGATGACGAGGCGCTGGCGGATGCCGCCTTTCCCGAGGTGGCGGTGATGGTCATGCGGTTTGTCGATCCCCTGGCGGCAGCGGCGCCCGCCGCCATTCCGGCCGCCGCTCCGGGTGCGGCGGAGGCGGCAACGGATCGCTCGCCGCTGCTCAATCAGGTGGTGCTGGCGCTGCAGCGCATCGCCGAGACGCACGAGATCGATTACCTCAAGATCCTCAGCGATCAGGTGGTCGCCGCCGAAGGGTTCAGCGGCGACGCGGCGCAACAGGCGCGCGCGATCGCCGAGCTGGCGCTGGAGATTCAGGCCTTTTGCGGCGAGGCTTTCGCCGGTACGGAAAGGCCGGTTCACCTGGCGATCGGTCTCGATCAGGGCACCGTCTTCGGCAGCAGCGTCGGTTTCGGCCGCGTCGCCTTCAACATCTGGGGCGATCCGGTCCGTGTCGCCCAGGCGATGGCGACGACCGCGCCGCCGGGCGACATTCAGATCACCGACCGCATCTACCGCCACCTGGCCAGCCGCTATATGGCCCGGAGTCGGGGCGCCTTCTATGTGAAGGGAGAGGGCGAACTCTCCACCTACCTGTTGAAGGGGCGGCTGTGAGCGCCGCACCCGTCCGCATCCCCCTCGGCACACCGCGGGGTCTCCTGGCGGCGATCGGCCGGCCGTTCGTCGATGCGGCGGCCCAGGTGCTGGCAGCGGCCGGGATGGCGGTGGCGGTGATCGCCGAAGCGGTGAGGCCGATCGCCTGGCGGCCGCCGGTGACGGCCGAGTTCATGCGCACGATGAGCGAGGCCGGCGTCGGCGGGATTCGGGCGGCGATGATCAGTGGCGCCTTGTTCGGGGTCGCCATGGTCATGCAGGCGGCCTACTGGCTGGGCGTCGCCGGCCAGCTTGACCTGGTGGCCAAGGTCCTGGTCCTGCTGTTGATCCGTGAGATCGCGCCGGTGATCATGGGACTGATCCTGGTCGGCCGCAGCGCGACGGCGATGATGATCGAATTCAGTCTGATGCGCAGAAACGGTCAGTTGCGCATGCTCGCCCTGCACGGGATCGAGCCGTTCCGCTTCCTCGTTATGCCGCGGGTCGTCGGGCTGGCGCTGAGCCAGTTTGCACTGACCGTCGTCTTCGTGCTGACCGCCCTCGTTCTCGGTCATCTGTTCGGCTACGCGGCGGGGGTGACCCAACGCTCCCTCTTCGGCTTTCTCGACCGGGTGCTGCAGGCGATGACGATGATGGATTTCGTCATCTTGCCGCTGAAGAGCCTCGCCATCGGGCTTGCCGTCGGCATCGTCAGCACGCTCGCCATCTTTGACCCCGGCGCTCATCAGCGGCCGATCAAGGCGTTGATCGCCGGCGGCTTCGTCAACGCCGTCCTCGCCGTCTTCCTGGTGAGCGGGCTGCTGAGCGTGTTGCTGTAGGGCGGGGGGGACGAATGGACCGCGACATCCAGCCCACCGGACAGCCCGCCGGCCCGGACCCGCACCTCGTCCTCGATCTTCGCGACGTGAGCCCGATGGCGCTCACCCTGGCGGTTCCGGCGCGATCGCTGCTGATGATCCAGGTGACCGACTGGCGGCAGGCGGCAACGCTGATCGACCTGGCAACGGGACGGGCGAAGCCCCGGAGCGGCACGGTGCGGTTCCTCGGTCGCGACTGGGCGACCTTGCCGCCGATCCAGGCCGAAGCCATGCGGGGACGCATCGGCTATGTGCTGCGCGACGGCAACTGGCTCGACAGCCTGACCGTCTTCGACAACATCCTCCTGCCGCGCCGGTACCACACCCGGCGGCCGCTGGCCGAGTTGGAGGACGACGCCGTCGACCTGGCGACGCGCCTGGGGCTCCCCGGCGTGCCTTTGGGCTTCCCCGCCGAGGTCGGGGTGGAGGATCTGCAACGGGCCGCCTGCATCCGCGCCTTCCTCGGGCGCCCGGCCCTGGTGATCCTCGAAGAACCGACGCGCAGTCTTGCCGCGGACGTCTTTCTCGAGCCGCTGGTCAATGTCATCCGCCTCGCCCGCGACAGGGAGGCCGCGGTTTTCTGGTTCACCCAGAACCCGGCGATCTGGGGCGATCCCAGCCTGCCGGCGACCGGGCGCTACCGGCTCCGGGACGTGCTGCACCGGATGGTGATGCCGGCTTCGGGAGGGCGGGCATGAGCCGGGGTCTCGACCGCCGGCGCTATGCCAACGAGGCGGTGGGCGCGCTGCTGCTGTTCGCCATCGCCGTGTTGGCGGTCGCCGTTCTCCAGGGCGGGATCGTCCATCGCTGGCTCAATCCGCCGGCGACGCTGAAGATCATCCTGCCGGAGCAGGGCCTGTTCGGCCTCTCCGCCGGCGCGGCGGTGGAGATCCTCGGCACCACCGCCGGGCAGGTGACCCGGATCGTCATCGATCCCAACCAGAGCTTCTATGCGGAAGCCGAGATCAGCAACGACATGCGGGCGTTCGTGCGCCGGGATTCGGCGGCGTTCATCCGCAAGCAGTTCGGCATCGCCGGCGCCGCCTATCTGGAGATCACCCGCGGCAGCGGCGAACCGCTCGACTGGGACTTCGCGGTCATCCAGGCCCGGGTCGACCGCGCCCCCACCGAGGACCTGGGCGCCCTGATCACCGATCTGCGCGAGCGGATCGTGCCGATCATCGATCAGACCGGCCGGGCGGTGACCGCCCTCGCCGACGTGGCAACCCAGCTCCGGGCCCCCGATGGCCCGCTCAACCGGGTGCTGGCGGACGTCGGTCGCATTACCCAGCAACTGGCGGAAGGGCGGGGAGCCGTCGGCGCGCTGATCGGCGACGAAAGGCTGGCGGGCGAGACGCGCCGCGCGGTGGCGCAGGTGAGCGAAGCGGCGGGACGCGTGCAGACGATCAGCCGCGACCTGGAGCAGGTGGCGCGGAATCTGAGGACGACGAGCCGGTCGGTGAGCGACCAGGCCGAGGTGGTGCCGCGCATCGTCGCCAACGTCGATGCGTCGCTGGCCTCGCTCAAGGGAGTGAGCCGCGACCTCAGTCAGGCGACGCCGGCGCTGCCGGCGTTGCTGGCGCAGACCCAGCAGACGACGCTGGAGCTGGAGCAGCTACTCGCCCAGTTGCGTTCGTTGTGGGTTTTGGGGGGCGGCGGCCAGCCGGAAGGCAGCGCCGATCCGCGGCTGTCGCCCTTGGAGGCCCGGCCGTGAGCCGGCGGGGGCTCGCGTCGCTCCTCGCCCTGGCGGCACTCACCGATTGCGGCGGCAGCGCGCCACCCCCGCCGGTCGATCCGGCGCTGGTGCAGACCCAGCGTCTCGCCCGGCTCGCCTTCGAGCAGGACCGCCCCGATCAGGCGGCGACCCTCTACCGCCAGGCACAGGATCGTGCCTGGCGACGCGACGACCTGCCGGCGATCGGCGACACCGGCTACAACCTCGCCGTCGTCGAGCTCCGTCGTGGGCAGCCGGCCGCCGCCCTCGATGTGGCCCGCCGGACCGGCGACGAACTGGAACGCCGCGGCGTTCCCGTCCCGGCAGACCTGGAACTGGTGGAGGCGGTCGGCCTCTACCGGACCGGCGAGGCGATGGCGGCGGCGCAATTGGCCGCACACGTGGCGGCTCGCCCCGATGCCTCGACCGAGACCGTCGCCCGGGCCCTCTTCCTCACCGGCCTGGTGGCCGCCGACGAGGGCGACACCGCGGCCCTGACCGCGGCCCTGGCGGCAATGGGCGACCCCACGACCGGAACCCGATACACCGGGGCGACCGAGGCCGACCGCGACGAGCTGGTCGGCCGCCTGGCACTGCGGCGGGGGGACGGGGCGGCGGCGGAAGCGGCCTTCGTCCGCGCCGCCGACCGGCGCCGCCAACTCCTCGACGATCGGGGGATGGCAAGGGCGCTGGCCTTGGCGGCGAAGGCGTGTGAAGCCCAGGGCGAGACCGCGACCGCGGCGGACTTCTACCTGCGCGCCGGGCGAAGCGCGGCCCTGTCCGCCGATACGGGCGACGCCGAGCGCTGGCTCGAGCGGGCCCGCCAACTGGCGCTGCAAAGCGCCACGCCGTCCGTTGCCGGCGAGGCGGAAGCGAGGCTCGCTACCCTCCGCCAGGCGGCCAACCGCCCGTGAACGCGGCGAAATGCCGGACCGAGGATGGCCGGCATTTCGCTTGCCCCGGCCGCGCCCGTCAGGGCTTGGCCGAAATCGGGCAGGTGCGGATGCCGAGGAGCCGGTAGGCGGGGCACCAGCGCACCAGCGCGGTGGCGATGGGAATGAGGCCGAGCCAGCCCCACGGCGTCTGCGGGCCGACGAACACCAAGGCGATCAACACCACCCCGACGATGAGCCGCAGGGCGCGATCGACAGTGCCGATATTCTTGCTCATATCCAGTTCTCCCTATTCTCTCGATCCACCTGTCGCCGTCACCAGCTCAGCACCTTCGTGTCGTCCTTGAACAGCAGGCCGCCGGTCAGGTCCGGATTGCCCAGCTTCGTCCCCGCGATCAGACCGCCGTCGGCGACGCCATAGTGCTTCAGGCATGCCGGGCAGACGATGACGGTGGCCCCCTTTGCCATCAACTCGGCCAGCGCCTTCTGCTGATCGGCGAGCCGGCCGCTTTGCTCCGTCGAGGCCAGCAGCACGCCGCTGTCGTTCAGCCAGATGGTCACCGGATGGCCGCGCTCCAGCATGGCCTTGGAGAACCCCAACGCCATGTCGGCACGATGGTCCTGGTCGGTCGTCAGGTTAATGAAGAGCGGATCGTCGGTATCGGCCATTGCCGGCGTCGCCGCCGCCAAAGCGACTGCCATCATCGCCAGGGCGGCGAAGATGTTACGAAGTTTGTAAACCATGGATTTTCCCTTCCTGTTTTGACCCGGTTCGGTGGTGACGGCCCTGCACCCTTCAGCGTGGTTCCATGTCGAAGATGCGCTTCGCCAGCCCATAGCCGCCGTAGAGATTGCGCACGTCGGTCCAGCCGCTGTTCAGCAGGATCTGCTGGGCGACATAGCTGCGGTAGCCGGTGCCGCACTGGAGGACGACCGGCCGGTCGCGCGGGATCTCCGCCAGATGGTCGCGCAAGGTTTCCAGCGGGATGTTGACGGCCTGGGGCAGGCGCCCTTCTTCGAATTCGCGCGGCGTCCGCACGTCGGCCAGGAACGGCGGCGCCGCCGTCGCCAGCGCCTCCTGCAGACGCAGGGGAGAGGTCCCGGGGCCGGTGCCGCGGAAGGCATTGGCGGCGACGAAGCCGGCCATCACCACGATGTCCTTGGCGGAGCCGAAGGGCGGGGCATAGCAGAGGTCGAGGCCCTCCAGGTCTTCGACCGTCATCTCGCCCTGAATGGCGGTGGCGAGCACGTCGAGGCGCTTATCGATCCCATCCTCGCCGACCGCCTGGGCGCCCAGCACCCGCCCATCTGCCGGCGCATAGATCAGCTTCAGCAGCATCAGCTTGGCGCCGGGGTAGTAGCCGGCGTGGCTCGGACCGATGACGTAGGTGACCGCCACATCGATGCCGGCCCGGTGCGCCATTTTCTCGGTCAGCCCGGTTCCGCCGGCGACGAGGGCACCGACGCGGACGATGGCGGTGCCGAGGACGCCCCGCATCCGCAGCCGTCGGCGGTCCGCGGCGGCATCGCTCACGTCGAGCGCGGCATTCTGCCCGGCGATGCGCCCCTGCTTGTTGGCGGGGCCGGCAAGGGGGATGTTGACGCTGTCCCCGGTGGGCAGGAAGACCGCCTCGCAGTTGTCGCCCGCGGCGAAGATGGCGGGATCGGAGGTACGCTGGTGGGCGTCGACGGCGATGGCGCCGGTCTTGCCGAGGCGCAGTCCGGCCGCCTTGGCCAAGGCGACGTTGGGGCGGACGCCGGTGCCGATGATGGCGATGTCGAAGATCACCTCGCGACCGCTCTTGAGCACCGCCTTCGAGCGATTGCCGGCGGCCTCGATACGGGCGACGCCATCGTTGAGGATGACCGTGGCGCCGGCGCTGCGCAGCCCCAGCTCGATCGGGTGGGCCATCTCCTTGTCGAGCGGCCCCATCAACTGGTCCTGGGCCTCGACTACGGCGATGCGGAAGCCGCGCTGCATGAGCTGCTCGGCGCATTCGAGGCCGATGTAGCCGCCGCCGATGATCAGCGCCTGAAAGCCGGCCTCCTTGACGTTGACGAAGTGGCCGCCTTCCATCTCCCGGGGCAGAAGCTGCGCCAGGCGATGCATGATCGCATCCACGTCGGGAACGGTTCGGCAATAGAAGATGTTGGGACCGTCGAGGCCGGCGATCGGCGGCACGATGGGGACCGTCCCGGTGGCGAGGATGAGCCGGTCGTAGCCGAGAGTCGACGCGCCGTTCTCCGGATCGATGTAGGAGACGGTGCGCTCGCTCGGGTTCACCCCGACCACCTCGGTGTTGAGGCGTACGTCGATCCGGAAGAACTTGGTAAAGCGTTCGGGACTGGCGACGAACAGGGCATCGCGGGCGGCGATCTCCCCACCGACGTAGTAGGGCAGGCCGCAGTTGGCATAGCTCATGTATGGGCCGTGATCGAACATGACGATCTCGACGGCCTCGTTGGTCCTGCGTGCTTTCGCCGCGGCGGAGGCCCCGGCGGCGACTCCGCCCACGACAACGATACGCTTGGTCACGCGACTATCCCTTCCGGTGCTGGCAGTGATTGGTGGTTATGAGCCGGCGTCGTCACTGACGAGCGTCGGCCGCCGCTCGTCCCCGGGCGGCCGGCGTTCCACCATGAGGTGGTAGAGGCCCATCCCCAAGAGCATCGCCGCGACGAAAAGCCAGGTTTTCCCCGGCCCGAAGCCCAGTCCGGCGATGGCGGGTCCGGGACAGTAGCCGACCAGGCCCCAGCCCAGCCCAAACATCGCCGCGCCGACGATCAGGCGGGCATCGATGGCGCGTTTGGTCGGGATGCCGTAGGCCGGAGCGAGAAGGGGGCGGCTACGGCGAAAGATCAGCGCGTAGCCCGGCGCCGCCACCAGCAAGGCTCCGGCCATGACCAAGGCCAGCGCCGGATTCCAGCCGCCCTCCGGGATCGAGCCGAAATCGAGGAATGCCAGAACGACGCTGGGATCGATCATCCGCGACAGGCTGAGGCCGGCGCCGAAGAGAAGCCCCGCGATCAGGGCGGCAAGGATGCGCATGGCTCAACCCCCCAGCAGGTGACGGACGACGAAGACGATGGCCACGCCCACCGCCATGAAGGTCAGGGTCGCCCATAGCGATCGGGGCGACAGGCGGGCGAGGCCGCAGACGCCGTGGCCGCTGGTGCAGCCGCAGCCCAGCCGCGTCCCGAAGCCCACCAGGAGACCGGCGAGGACGACGATCGAGACCGGGGCATCGACGACGATCTCCGACCGCGGCGCACCGCACAGCATGGCCGCAAACGGCCCGGCGACGAGCCCGAGCAGAAACGCCGGTCGCCAGCCCCTGTCGCCCGGGTCGTCGCCGCCGAAAAGGCCGCCGACGATCCCGGAGATGCCGGCGATGCGACCGATCGTCAGCATCAGGAAGACGGCGGAAAGACCGATCAGCATGCCGCCGGCGAGGGCGGTGATGAGAGACATGGTCCTTGTCCCCGCTCAGAAGGTCACGCTGTCGCCGTTGCCGAGGAAGGCGTGGCTGCCGCGGGCGGCGGTGGAGCGCTTCGGATAGCCGAGATAGGCGTCGGTTCCGGGGATGATGGGCACGCCGTGGCTCACCGCCTTCTCCGCCCACATCCAGCCGGTGCAGTGATTGCAGCCCATCTTCTCCATGCCGAGGCGCTTGACCTCGTCGATGATGCCGTCGAATTCCGGCTTCCAGGTATCGAAGATGCTGAGATGGAGGCCGCCGTAGCAGCCGTAGAGGCCGGGTGCGGCCAGATTGTCCTTGGCGAAGCCCAAGAGGTTCATGATCCCCGGATGGCCGCAGCCGGTGACGGTGACGACGCCCTTGTCGGCGACGTTGACGTAAAGGACGTTCTCGCCCCGGACCTGCAACAGGATCGGCACGTCGAACATCCTGAGCGCGACACCGGGGAGGAGCCGATAGATGCCGCTGCCGGCCTCGCCGTGCTCCCGGGTGAGGACCAATTCGCCCTCGTGGACGACATCGTTCTTGCAGATGGAGATCGACCGGCCCCGGCGATCCTCGGTGCGGATGTCGCCCTTTTCTTTCAGCAGGGCCCGGTCTTCCGGCCGCCAGGTGGCCGGCGCGTACACAGTCAATCGCGGGTTGTGCTTCAGGGTCGACTCGATGCCCCAGAAGTGGTCGAGGTGCCAATGGGATAGCACCATGAAGTCGATCTCGCCCCGCTCCAGCATGTTGTCGACGCCGTGCCGGGCAAAGACGTCGTCCATCCAGGCGGGGTTCCAGCCGGTGTCGAGGAGGATCCGACGCCGGTCGCCGTCCAGCATCGTCACCGTCAGCAGGGCGGCATAGCCGCCGGCATTCTCCGCATCCCAAGCGATGCGGTACTGTGTTTGCTCGCTGCCGCCGTAGTCGGCCATGTCCTGCTTGAAGCGTGCGTCGTCGAACCAGCCGGTTTCGGTCAGCACGTCGATCTTCAGGCTGGCGACGGCGCCGATATCCAACCTGTCATCCATCATCACGGTCATCACCCGACTCCCCTCCCTGATTACGGAGGCACGGTTTCGGTGCAGGGCGGTGGCTCCCCGCTACCTCCCGTGCGCGTGGTTATGGTAATGATCATGGCCGTGGCCGCAATCGCAGGTCGGTGATCCCGCACCGCCGGTGCCGGCCAGGTATGCCTTCACCGCTTCGATCGGATCGGTGAGGTCGGTACTCACCGCGACGATGCCGCGCTGTTGCATGCGGGCGGCGAACCCGCTTCCGAACGATCCGGCGATGATCACCTGGACCGCGTCGAGCGGATGCGCGCCGTGGCCATGGAACTCGTGCATCGATAGTTCCTTCGGCAGATCGAGACGGGCCACCTCCACCGGTTCGCCGTCGGCGACCGTGTCGTAGATCAGGAACCGCCGCGTCTTTCCCGCATGCGGGGTGACGGTGCGGTAGTTCTGGCTGGTCACGGCAATTCTCATCGGCACCTCCATCATATCAGTAGATCCCACCTCTCGGATCTTGTGCCCGACCCATGCCCCTTTCGACGGTCGAGCCGTGAGCCGATCTTCGACCGGCCCTCCGGGAGATGGGGTCGCGTGGCGCACCGCATCCCGGAGGGCCTGGCCGAAGGTGGCGCTTAACCGTTCAGACGCGGAGGCGATATTCGCTGATGGTCTCGTCGGCCTTGGCGCGCAGCGCCTCGAGGAACTTGTCCGCCGTCTCGAACGGCTCGTGTTCGAAGCCGTAAGCGCGAAGCAGGTCTTCCTTTGCCTCGTGATAACGGCTCTCCGGTTCTCCCACCGTCGCCCGCAAGAGGTTGGACAGTTCCGTCTCCTCGCTGAACAGGGCGATCAGCGCACGGGAGTCCGACGGCAACGCCCGCAAGCTGTCGCCGAGATCGAACAGCGCCTGTTGGCTCGTTTCGATGCGCGGATCGTCCGGATCGGCCAAGGCCTTCTCCGCACGCCCCTCCGCCGCGGTCTCAACCTCGTTGATCAGTGCTTTTTTCCAAGCTTCGAAATGCATCGCTTTCCCTCCTCGACCGCATGTCGTCTGCGGGGCCAAGGCGGCAGGGCGGCGAGAGGCCGCCTCACCGCGTCGCACCTCGCAAGGCTTGACGCTTCCTCAAAAACAGGCATTCTTGATACCTGTTTATAAAAGAGGTACATCAGATACCGGTATTTGGCAAGAGGGGAGTTCCAGCCTTGCGCTTAACGCATTTCTCCAACTACGCGATCCGGGTGCTGATGTATGCGGCGCTGAAACGGGACGCCCCCAGTGCCGTCCCCGAGATCGCCTCCGCCTATGGGGCGTCCTACGACCACATGAAGAAGGTTGCCTCGGAACTTTGCCGGCGCGGTTACCTGGAGCCGGTTCGCGGTCGCAACGGCGGCTTCCGGCTGGCGAAGGAGCCGGGGCAGATCCGCATCGGCGGGGTCATCCGCCAGACCGAGGGGGACATAACGCTGGTGGAGTGTTTCGATGCGGCGACGAACACCTGCCCGCTGCCCGCCGTCTGCCGGCTGCGGATGGCGCTGCAGGAGGCTCTGGACGCCTTCTTCGACGTCCTCGACCGCTATACCCTGGCCGACCTGATCCGCGCGCCGGATGCGCTGACGCAGTTGCTCCGCCTCGATGCGCCGACCGGCGCTTCCGCCGGCGCCAGCCGCTAGCAGGCGACCTCAGGCGGGGGCGCGGGCTGGTTCCGCCGGCGCGCCCATCTCGTCCCACCAGTTGGACAGGTGGTTGCGGGTCATGCGCTCGGGGATGCCTTCATAGTGGGACACGTCGTTGAACAGCATCAGCCGGGCGCGGGTCGCGCTCCTGAAATCGAGAATGTTCAGGCAGCACGGATGCTGATCGAGGCTGTCGCGGTAGGTGCGGGCATCGAAGCCCAGCAGGCTGCTGATCAGAAGGCGGATGGTGGCCTTGTGGGAGACGACGAGGACCAGCTTGTCCGCGTGCTGGAGGACGATGCGGCGCAGGACGGGCAGGGCGCGCGCCAGCACGTTCAGGCCCGACTCGCCCCCTTCCGGGGCGAAGGTGAACGGGTCGGCGCCCCAGGCCGCGTACTCGTCGGCGAACGCAACCTCCACCTCGGATCGTTGCATGCCCTCCCACCGGCCGTGATCGATTTCCCGCAGGCCATCGGTGGGTACCGGGGCCAGGTCATGGGGACGGGCGACGATGCCGGCCGTCTCCATGGTGCGCTTCATCGGGCTGGCATAGACCGCGGCCAGCGGCTCCCGCGCCAGGCGCTTGGCCAGCCAACCGGCTTGGTCCCGCCCCTCGTCCGAAAGGTCGACGTCGGTCGAGCCGGCGAAGCGATCTTCCGCCGACAGCGTCGTCGCACCGTGGCGAACGAGCAGGATACGGGTGGTCACCGGGGTTCTCCCTCCTTGTCCCGCCGTTAGCGGAAGTTGATGTTGGTCGGGTCCTTGAGCACCAGGTAGAGGAGGCTGGCGAGGACGGCGCCGATCACCGGCCCGACCACCGGAATCCAGGCGTACCCCCAGTCGCTGTCGCGCTTGCCGCCCGGCATCGGCAAGATCGCATGCATGATCCGCGGCCCGAGGTCGCGCGCCGGATTGATGGCGTAGCCGGTGGTACCTCCCAGGCTCAAGCCGATGGCGAGGACCAGCAGTCCCACCGGCAGGGCGTCGAGCGCCCCGAGCCCGAAGACCGAGACCGCGAGGAACAGCACCGCGAATACCAGCACGAAGGTACCGATGATCTCCGAGGTGAGGTTGGACAGCGTGTCCCGGATCGCCGGCGCGGTGCAGAAGCAGGCGAACTTCAGGTCCTTGTCCTCGGTGATGCGGAAGTGGGGCCGGTAGAACAGCCAGACCAGGAAGGAACCGATGAACGCACCCAGGAACTGGGCAGTGAGGTAGGCCGGCACGCTCGACCACTCGAACTTGCCCACGATGGCGAGCGCAATGGTCACCGCGGGGTTGATGTGGGCGCCGCTGAAGGCGGCGACGGTGAAGACGGCGACGAACACCGCCATGCCCCAACCCCAGGTGATGACGATCCATCCCGCGTTGGCGCCCTTGGTGCCGGTGAGGACGACGTTGGCCACCACCCCGTTGCCGAGAAGGATGAGGATGGCGGTGCCGATGAGTTCGCCCAGAAACGCGTTCATGATGTCGCCCCCGCATGTCTTCCGCTGTCCGGATTGGCAACGCCTTGCCTGGTGTTGGCAAGGTCAGCCGGAGGACACCTTCTTGACCTCCGGTTCGGCGCCGAAGTAGGCGTCGATCTCCTCCTGGGCGCGGTCGCCGAACAGGATCTGGCACGCCTCCAGGAGACCCGGTGAGGCGCGGATGTCGTCCCGGCGCACGACGAGAGCGATCTTCGAGCGCCGACGCAGGAAGTCCTCGAGCCTGACGATCATTTCCCCGTGCGCCTTGTGCACGACCTCGCACCGGGTGTACTCGGTGGCCTTGATCAGCACCTCCGCTTGGCTGGGGTCTTCGCGGATGTGCTCCAGAAGCTCGAACGCTTCCATGCCGTAGCGCCGCCAGTAGCGTTTCGACAGCGGCTCGGTCGAGGTGGCATCGGTGTAACCGTCGAGGTCCATCAGCCGGGCCCGGTGCTCGAACTCCCGGCGCAGCGAAGCCGGCGGCTCGCCGTACCACCGATGTTTGGGGTAGGGGATGGTCACCCCCAACCCGGCCACCTCGACGCTGATTTCGTCGCCGACGTTGAGGCAGTCGGTATGCTTGCCGCCAAAGATGCTGATATGGCGGCGGCGTTGATCGACCTCGACGGCATGCTTGCGGGAGAGCTGGAGGAAGTCGCCGCCGGCGGCGTTGCCCTTCACCGCCAGCGGCCTGACGCCGCATCGCTCGGCGATGATGTCCTTTTTGGCCAGTGGCTGGGGCAGGCGGAGGTGGGCGTTGACGTTGTCGAGAACGAACTGCCGGTCTTCGTCGGTCACGTGGGTGTAGGGGGTGTCGACCCGGGTATCGGTGGTACCGATGCAGGTGCGCGCGCCCATGGGGATGACGAAGAACATCCGCCCGTCGCTGGCGAACAAGGTCAACACCCGCTTGTGGGGGGTGAGCCGGTCGACGATCAGATGGATGCCCTTCGACAGGGCGTGATGGTGCTCGGTCGTGACGCCGGCCAGCCGGTTGTGCTCGTCGACGAACGGGCCGCAGGCGTTGATCAGCACCTTCGCCCGGATCTCGAACGAGGAGCCGTCGACCACGTTGCGGGCGCTGATCACCCAGTCGCCATCCGTGCCCTGCCGGGCGCCCGTCGACTCGACATAGTTGGCGGCAATGCACCCGTTGTTCATCGCCTGACGGATGAAGCCGAAAACGAAGCGGGAATCGTTGTCGTGCAAATAGGCGTCCGAATACTCGAATGCCCCTTGCGAATGGCTGGCGTCCAGGACCGGTTCTTCCTCACCGATCCGTTCTTTCGCGATCAGCCGTGGGATCTTGGTGAAGCAGTTGCCGAAAAACCAGTAGAGCCACGTCCCCGCATACAGCTTCAGCCGACTGTGGCGGAACCCCTCGGGGACAGAGGTGAAGAAGCGGATCTCCTCGACGATCGAGGGGTAGCTGCGGATCAGGTGGTTTCGCGACAGACAGAGCTTGCGCACCAGGGCAAAGTCGAAGGTCTCCATGTACTTGATGCCGCCCCAGGCCAGGTTGGAGGACTCCTGGCTGGTGAAGCCGGCAAAGTCGCCGCGGTCGATCAGCGCCACCTTGACCCCCTTGCCGGACAAGGCGGCGGCGGAGACGGCGCCGTTGATGCCGCCGCCGAGGACGAGGACCTCGAACCGCCGGCCGGCAAGCTTGTCGATGTTGCTTTGTCTTAGCTGCATCGCCCGTATCCTCTGGCGGAGGGGACGCTCGGGGTCGAAGGGGTCGGCCGCAGCGGCTGGCCGGTGGTCCGGTCAGACCGCCGGTTCCAGCACCGGCTCGTCGCGCGCCCAGTCCTTCGCCCGCTCCACCGCCCGCTGCCACCGCCGGTACAGGCGGGCCCGCTCCTCGGTGGCGAGGCTGGGGGTGTAGCGGCGGGCCAGCCGCCACTTGGCATTGATCTCGGAGCGGTCCGACCAGTAGCCGGTAGCGAGGCCGGCCAGGTAGGCGGCGCCGAGCGCCGTCGTCTCCGCCACCTCGGGCACCTCGACCGGCACACCCAGGATGTCGGATTGGAACTGCATCAGGAAGCCGTTACCGGACGCGCCGCCGTCGCAGCGCAGCTCCTTCAGGGCGATGCCGGAATCCTGCTGCATCGCCTCGACGACGTCCCGGGTCTGGTAACAGATCGCTTCCAGCACGGCGCGGACCACGTGGGCGCGGGTCGTTCCCCGGGTGATCCCGATCAGCGCGCCCCGGGCGTAGGGGTCCCAATGCGGCGCCCCCAGGCCGACCAGCGCCGGCACCAAATAGACGCCGTCGTTGGATTGCAGCGACGCCGCCAGTTCCTCGGTTTCGCTGGCGTTCTTGATGATGCACAGGCCGTCGCGGAGCCACTGGACCGCCGCTCCGGTGATGAACACGGCGCCTTCCAGCGCGTACTCGGCCGGCTCGTCGCCGATCTTCCAGGCGACCGTGGTCAGCAGATTGGATTTGCTGCGGACCACCTCCCGGCCGGTGTTCATCAGCACGAACGAGCCGGTGCCGTAGGTATTCTTGGCCAGCCCCTCGCCGTAGCACGCCTGCCCGAACAACGCCGCCTGCTGATCGCCGGCGATCCCGGAGACCGGGATCCTATTGGTGCCAAAGAACTTCTCGGGGTCGGTACGGCCGTAGACGTGGGACGACGGCATCACCTCGGGCAGGAGCGACGGCGGCACATCGAACAGATGCAGAAGCTCGTCGTCCCATTTCAGCTCGTTGATATTGAACAACAAGGTGCGCGAGGCATTGGAATAATCGGTTACGTGCGCACCGCCGGTGAGATGCCAGACCAGCCAGGAATCGATGGTTCCGAACGCCAGCTCACCCTGCTCGGCGCGGCCCCTGAGCCCGGGGGTATTGTCCAGGAGCCACTTGATCTTCGTCGCCGAGAAGTAGGGGTCGATGACCAGGCCGGTCTTGCTGCGCACCACGTCGCCGAAGCCCTTGGCTTTCAACTCGTCGCAGAAGGCGGCGGTGCGGCGGTCCTGCCAGACGATGGCGCGGGCGACCGGCTGTCCGGTTGTCCGGTCCCACAAAATGGTCGTTTCCCGCTGATTGGTGATGCCGATGGCGTTGAGCGCGCTGGCGTCAATCCCGGCCTTCTTGATCGCCGCCTCAATGACGCCGAGGGTCACGGTCCAGATTTCTTCCGGATCGTGCTCGACCCACCCCGGTTTCGGGAAGTATTGGGTAAATTCGGAGTAGGCCCGGCCGATTACGTGCGCATCACGATCAAAGATTAGGACCGTTGAACCCGTCGTTCCTTGATCGATCGCCAAAACATACTCTGCGACCATAGTCACTCCCTCCCCACCAATCGGCCGCACATGGGCTGAGCCGAAAGAACTCATTATTATTTTTTTCCGCTCCGCCCGCTCTCTTCCGCCCTTGAATTCCCCCAAGACTAATGAGGCTTACAACAATCCAAGGATTTAACTATAATGCTCGCTGCCTATTTGTCTTTCAAGGGGCAAACCGGGAGCCCAAAGTTTTTCTCCCATGGCGCGAGTTGCGCCCGCAGCGGGTCTAACGGGAGGTATCGATGACAGCATCCGCGGACCATTTGCTTGCCGGGGCGCCGCTGACCCGACGATCCATCCTCCGCGGCGCGGCGGCGCTGGGGATCGCCTGCGTGGCGCCCGGGCGCGCCGGCGCGGCGGTGGACCCGATGCGCCTGGCGGCGGCAAAGCGGTGGGTGGTGGGCGAATTCACCCCTTCGACGCTCACCACCGACCAGCAGATGGCCGAGATGGAGTTTTTCATCCGCGCCGCCGAGCCGTTTCGCGGCCAGCAGATCTACGTGGTGTCGGAGACCCTCGATACCCACGAGTACGAGGCCCGCTACCTCGCCCGTGCCTTCCGCGAGATGACCGATATCAGCGTCGTCCACGACCTGATCAAGGAAGGCGAACTCATCGAGCGCCTGGAAACCCAGATGCGCACCGGTCGCAATCTCTACGATGGCTACATCAACGACAGCGATCTGATCGGCACCCACTGGCGCTACGGCAGCGCCGTCCCGCTCAACGACTGGATCGCCGGCGACGGCGCCGCGTTCACCCTGCCGACCCTCGACCTCGACGATTTCATCGGCCTCAGCTTCACCACCGCCCCCGACGGCACCCTCTATCAGCTGCCCGACCAGCAGTTCGCCAATCTCTACTGGTTCCGCCACGACTGGTTCCAGCGTCCCGATCTTCGCGACCGGTTCAGCGCCCGCTATGGGTACGAACTGGGCGTTCCGGTCAACTGGAAGGCCTACGAAGACATCGCCCAGTTCTTTACCGAGGACGTGCGCGAGATCGACGGCGTCCGCGTCTGGGGGCACATGGACTACGGCAAGCGCGACCCTTCGCTCGGCTGGCGGTTTACCGACGCGTGGCTGTCGATGGCCGGGGCGGGGGATCCGGGGCTGCCCAACGGGCTGCCGGTGGACGAGTGGGGGATTCGCGCCGAAGACTGCCATCCGGTCGGCTCCAGCGTCAGCCGCGGCGGCGCCGCCAATTCCCCGGCTGCCGTCTACGCCCTGCGCAAGTATGTGGAATGGCTCAACAAGTACGCTCCGCCGGAAGCCAGGGAGATGACCTTCACCGATGCCGGACCGGTGCCGGGACGGGGCCAGATCGCCCAGCAGGTCTTCTGGTACACCGCCTTCACCGCCGACCTGCTCAAACCGGGGCTGCCGGTGGTCAATGCCGACGGCACGCCGAAATGGCGCATGGCGCCGTCGCCGCACGGCATCTACTGGCGGCCGGGGATGAAGCTCGGCTACCAGGACTGCGGCTCGTGGACGCTGCTGCCGAGCACCCCCGTGCCGCGCCGGCAGGCGGCGTGGCTTTACGCCCAGTTCACCACCTGCAAGACGGTCTCGTTGAAAAAGACCCTGGTGGGGCTGACGCCATTCCGCCAGAGCGACATCTTTTCGCCGGCGATGACCGAGGCGGCGCCGCGGCTGGGCGGACTGGTGGAGTTCTATCGCAGCCCGGCTCGCCTGGCGTGGACGCCCACCGGCATCAACGTCCCCGACTATCCGCGGCTGGCGCAACTGTGGTGGTCGCGGATCGCCGCCGCCGTCCACGGCGGGGCGGCACCGCAGGCGGTGATGGACAATCTGGCCGCCGCCCAGGACGAGGTCCTCGGCCGGCTGCAGGGCGCCGACGTGATGAAGCGCTGCCCGCCCATCCTCGGCCCGGCCATCGATCCGCAGGTGTGGCTGGACCGGCCGGGCGCACCGAAACCGGCCCTCGCCGACGAGGAAGGGAAGGGCGAAACGATCCGCTACGACGACCTGCTCCGCGGCTGGCGCGAAGGCCAGGTGACCTGAGCCGCCACTGCGGCGGGTCCGGCTGCCGGCAGCACGTCTTGCGCGAGGAGACCGGTGCAGAGCCGCTCAACGTTCCCTCTCCCTCAAGGGAGAGGGGCAGGGTGAGGGGGACAGATATTGATTTCGAGCATCCGCCCCTAACCGTCGCTGCACGCCGCCCTCTCCCGACGGGCGAGGGCACCATTTCGCACTCCGTGTTGCGCAACCAAGCCGTCATCAGGGCGCCGCCAACGGCCTTCCTGCCGACTTGCCCCCGAAGAGGCTAAGTCTTTGATTTTATTGGTGCCGCAGGAGGGATTTGAACCCCCGACCCGCGCATTACGAATGCGCTGCTCTACCCCTGAGCTACTGCGGCCCGGATTCCGCCGAGGTCCGACCGATCCTGGCGGAACCACGGCCGTACCCTAACCCTGAGCGCCCCGGCGGAGCAAGCATCGGACACGATCGGAGACGGCGCCCGGCCTGGACCGGGCCCTTCGCATCAACGCATCTACTGGCTCAGGCACTTGAAGTGGGTGACGGTCTCATAGGGGCCGGCATCGAGGCCGGTGTCGATGGCGTAGGGGACGAGGAGATCGCGGCTGGCGCCGGCCGGCCAGGTGGCGGTGGTCGCCGTCGACCCGGCGAGGACGGGGCGGCCGGCCTGGACCACCGCCACTTCGATGAACACCTTTTCGGTGAGCGGTTGCGCCGCGCCGTTGGCGATGGTGACCTGGAAGCCCTCCGCACCCTGCTCCACCCGGCCGACGACGAGCGCGTCGTTGGCGACGGCACACGGCACCGGCGCCGCACAGCCGGCGAGGCCGGCAAGCCCGGTGGCGAGCAGCGCCGGGACCAGCGGCCGGAGCGGTATCACCACGCCGCCACGGTTCAGCCGCCGCTCTTGCCGTCGGCGGCGGCGAGCGGCACCGGCGGCTGGGCGACGGGATTGGCCAGCGCCACCGGCGGCGCCGGCACGGTTTCCTCTACCGGCTCGGCCTCGCCGTCGCGGGCGGCCCGCATCAACCACATGCGCGCCCGGGCGATGTCGCCGTGCTCGGCCTCCTCCAGCGCCGCCATCAGCCGGCAGACACGGGGCGCCGAGTCCTCGGACGCGATGGACTCCAGCTGGCTGCGCGCCTCGCCCCACAGTCGCGCCTCCAGGGCGGTGACGGCGATGGTGATCCGGCTTTCCATGTGGTCGGGGTTGAAGCGGGCGAGATTGTGCGCCGCCTTGACCTTCTTCAGGGCGTCGTCGCTTTCGGTGGCGGTCCAGTAGATATCGGCGAGTTCCGGGTCCGGGGCCCTCTCCCAGGCGCGCTCGATCACATCGGCGGCCTTCTTCAACCGGCCGTCGCTGACGTAGAGGCGGGCGAGGCGGATGGCGGCGGGGCTGTAGGCGGGATCGGCCTTGATCGCCTTCTGCGCCAAGCGCTGGGCATCGTTGCCGGCTGCCTCCAGGCTTTGCTTATAGAGGAGTTCGGCCCGTTCGCGCGCGGCGGCGTCCGGGTCCATGACCCTGGCGTGGACCGACCGGTCCAGCAGCGCTTCCGCGTCGCCCCATTGGCCCAGCTGCTTGTGCAGGTCGTAGAGGGTGGAAACGACCCATTCGCTCTTGGGATTGAGGTGATAGGCGCGCTCCGCCAGCGCGGTCGCCTCCGGCCAATCGTGCCGCCGCATCGCCTGGGTGAGCAGCCCGCGCAGGCCGAGGAACTCCGTCTCCGGTCGATCCCGCATCGCCTTGAAGAAGTCCGCCGCGGCGCCCTCGTCGCCCTTCAGCTGTGCCGCCTGGGCGGAGAGGAGCATGGTCAGCGGCCGCTCGTCCAAAAGCCGCTCCGCCCGCTTCGACTGGCGTCCCGCGGTCTCGGCATCCCCGGCGGCGACCGCCACCAGGCCGCGGCTGAGGGCCTCGTAACCGCGGCGCTGCCGCCGGGCGCGACGGCCGCCGAGGAAGCTGTGGGGCGCCCGCCGCAGCGTCCACCACAATCGGTAGAGGAGGGCGGCCAGCGCCATCAACAGCAACAGGGCGACGACGAAAACGGCGAACGAGGTGGCGATGCGGTAGTTGCCCCACTCCAGCATCATCTCGCCGGGGGCGGCGGCGAAGGTCCCGGCGATGATGGCGACGACGGCGAGGACGATGATGAAGACGATCCAGCGCAGCATCGCTCTTACCCCCGCGCCTTGGCCAGGCGTTCCGCCGTTCCCGATTCCAGGGTGGCGACGGCTCGATCGGCGGTGAGCCGCAATTCGGCCCGTTGCAGCCATTCCGCCGCCGGGATCGCCGCCTGGCCTTCGATCCGCTTGACCACGTCCACCGCGGCGGCGAGGTCGCCCGCCTTCAACTCGGCTTCCGCCTGGGCCAGCGCCGCGTCGATGCCGCCGGCGCGGGCGGCCGCCGGTCCGGTGGCGCGAATGGAGACCAGCGAGGCGAACTTGTCGGCCACCCGATCGATCCAGGTATCGCCGCCGCTCGTCGGCGCCGCCCGGGCGATGGCGTCGGCGACCGCCGGGAACTGCGCCGCCAGGGACGCGGTGGTGGGAATCCCGGAACTGGCCTGGGCCTCGAGCCCGGCGATCGCTTCCGCCGTCGCCGGGTCGTTGCCGGCGATGGCGCGAACCGCGGCGAGCTCGCGCACGTAGGGAGTGCCGGCGGCGATCGCCTGGCCCAACTGGCTGACGGCAAGTACCGCGGTGTTGAGCGAAGCGAAACCTTCGCGCAGGCTAAGCGCCTTCGCCGACAGCTCGCGCACCTGGCTCTCCAGGGTGCCGGTCTGGATGGCCGAGCGCTCGAGCCGGGCGATGCGCTCCTCGAGCCCGCTCACCGCGCCGGTCAGGCCCTTGATGTCGTCGCCGTTGCCGGCCACAGCGTCGACCCCCTTGCGCACCTCGTCGACGGCCTGCTGCAGGCCATCGAGGCGGGTCTCAATCGCCGCGACGGCGGATGCCAGCCGGTCTTGCTCGGCGGCGAGGGACTCGACCGCCGGTATCGCCGCAGCCGTTGAGACCGCAGGGGCAGGGGCGGGGGGAACCGGAACCGGCGTAGGGGTTGCCGCGGTCGCCGCGGGTGCCTGACTTGGCGCAGCGGGGACCGGGGCAGGGACGGGGGGCGCCGAAGGGGGCGGCGGCGGGACGAACTCGGCCGTACGCAGGCCGGTGAGGCGCGGCAGCCAAGCGTCGCGGGTGAACCAGCCGCCGACGCCGACGGCGATCAGCAGGAGCAGCAGCCATGGCCACCAAGAGCCGCCGGAGCGGCGCTCGACGGCTGGCACCGGTGGTGCCGACGGCGGCACCGGTTCGGAATCGCGGGAAGCGGCGACTTCTGCGGCGGCCACCTCGTCGGCGTCGGCGGCGGCTTGCGTCGTCGCCATCGCCCGGGCGGCTTCCACCGGTGTTTCCACCTTTTCCGGCTTTTCGCTCTCGTCGGCCATTGCCTGTTCCCTTGTCCCCATGTCCCTCGGCGGGCGACTTTATCAGGGTTCGCCCGTGGGTGGGGAGACGGAATTGCCTCGATCGTCACCCGCATCCGGCCCGTCGGACGGGGAAAAGGCGTCGATGACGGCGGCGATCAACGACGCTTCGGTGGGTTCGGCGGCAACCCTCACCCGATGCCAGGGCAGCGTCGACGCCCGCTCCGCCACCGCCCGGCTGAGGCACAGGGCGGTGAGCCGGCCGCAGGCCCCGTTGCACCCGGCATCGCCGACGAGGCGGACCCAGGTGGTGGCGGTGCGCGGCGAGAACAGCAGAACGCCGGCCAGACCGCCCGCTTGCAGCGCTTCCAGCGCCGCCGGGCCGAGCCGCTTGGCCGTCTCGGCGGCATAAAGGACCTCGCGCCGGTAGGTGAAGCCGGCGGCGGCGAGGCGGCCGGCAAGGTCGCCGGCGACGTCGCCGGCGGCGACATGAACGAGCGGGCCGGCGGCGGGATCGAGGCGGCCGATGACCAGATCGGCCAGGGCGGCGACGTCGCCGCCCGCACTCTCCACCCGGGCGAAGCCGGCCGCCGCCGCCGCCCGCGCGGTGGCATCGCCCACCGCCATCACCGGCACCCCCCGGCGCCGGTCGCGGTGGACGAAGGCGCGGACGCCGTTGGCGCTGGTGGCGAGCAACGCCTGGACCCCGTCCAGATCCAAGGGCGGCCCGTCGCGATAGACGATGTCCAGCATCGGCTCGGTCAGGGTCGGGAACCCCGCCGCGGCGAGGATACGGGCGAGCGGCTCCGCATCGTCGCGCGGCCGGGTGATCAAGAGCCGCCGCGCCCGACCCGCCTCGCGGGCGTCGTCGGCGTCAGGGGCCGATGAAGACATCCGGGCCGATCCGCCGCTTCAGGTCGAGGCCGAGATCCCGCCCGAGTCGGGCCGCCTCGGCGGCGGCCCCCTGCCGTCGGTCGGCGACCAGGCGGGAGCCGTCGGGGGCGGCGACGAGGCCGTCGAGCACGATCGTTCCGTCGTCGCCGACCCGGCCGTAGCCGCCGATGGGGGTGCGGCAGGATCCGTCCAGCGCCTCCAGCATCGCCCGTTCCGCCGTCATCGCCAGCGCCGTCGGGGCGTGGTCGATGGCGGAGAGGAGGTGGCGGCATCGCTCGTCGTCGGCGCGGCAGGTGATTCCGATGGCTCCCTGGCCCACCGCCGGCAGCATTTCGTCGGCGGCCAAAATGGCCGTCGCCCGGTCGGCCAGGCCGAGCCGGGTGAGGCCGGCGACGGCCAGCAGCGTCGCCTCGATCTCGCCCGCCGCCAGCCTGCCGAGGCGGGTCCCCACATTGCCGCGCAGGGTCACCACCCGCAGATCCGGGCGCGCGTGGCGGATCTGCGCCTGGCGGCGGAGCGAAGCGGTACCCACCGACGCCCCGGCGGGCAGCGCGGCCAGCGAGTCGGCTGCAGGGGCGAGATCCGGGGCGATGATGAGCGCGTCGCGCGGGTCGGCCCGTTTCAGGAAGGCGGCGAGAAGAATACCGTCCGGCAGCCAGGTGGGCACATCCTTGGTGGAATGGACGGCGAGATCGATGCGGCCGTCCAGCATCACCTCGTCCAGTTCCTTGGTGAACAGCCCCTTGCCGCCCACGTCGGCGAGCGGCCGGTCGAGGACGCGATCGCCGGTCGTCTTCACCGCGACGATCTCAATCCCTCCGTCCCCGGCCAGGTCGGGGAAGGCGGCGATCAGGGCGGCGGCAACGGCATCGGTCTGGGCACGCGCCAGCGGGCTGGCACGGGTGCCGATCCTGAGCGGCTTGCGTCCGTGAGCGGGGCCCCGGGCGCGTTGGGACGGGGTGGTCGGTTGATCCGGCATGGCGTGCAAGGATACTTGCGGTCCGGGCGGCGCGAAACCAGGATGTCCGCCCAGAGCTCAAAGGGCGACCGTGATCCTTCTCGGCATCGAGACCAGTTGCGACGAGACCGCGGCGGCGGTGGTCGACGCCGACCGGCGCATCCGTGCCGACGTCGTTCGCGGCCAGATCGAAGCGCATCGGCCGTGGGGCGGGGTGGTGCCGGAGGTGGCGGCGCGCGCCCATCTGGAGGTGCTGGATCAGGTCATCGCCCGGGCGATGACGGAGGCCGGGCTGGGCTTCGCCGATCTCGCCGGCGTCGCCGCCACCGCCGGGCCCGGCCTGATCGGCGGGGTGATCGTCGGCGTGACCACGGCGAAGGCGATCGCGCTGGCGCACCGGCTGCCGTTCCTCGCCGTCAACCATCTGGAAGGCCACGCGTTGACCGCCCGGCTGATCTCGGACGAGGTGGACTTTCCCTATCTTCTTCTCCTCGTCTCCGGCGGCCATTGCCAGCTTCTCATCGTCGAGGGGGTCGGTGACTACCGGCGTCTCGGGACGACCATCGACGACGCGCTGGGCGAGGCCTTCGACAAGGCGGCGAAGCTGATGGGCCTGGGCTACCCGGGCGGACCGCTCATCGAACGGGCGGCGGCGGACGGCGACCCGCGCCGCTTTGCCCTGCCGCGGCCGATGCTCGGCCGGCCCGACTGCCATTTTTCCTTCTCCGGGCTGAAAACCGCCGTGCGCCTGGCCTGGGAGGCGCTGCCGGACGCGGCGCGGGACGATCGGGCGAGGCGCGATCTCAGTGCCTCGTTCCAAGCGGCGGCCGGCGATGTGCTGGTCGACCGGTCGGTTGGCGCGATCCGCCTGTTTCGGCAGCGGCATCCGGTCGCAACGACGCCCACCTTCGTCGTCGCCGGCGGGGTGGCGGCCAACGGCTACCTGCGTCTGCGATTGCAGGCGATGGCCCGGCGCGAAGGCGTTCGCCTGGTCGCACCGCCGCAGCGGCTGTGCACCGACAATGGCGCGATGATCGCCTGGGCCGGGGTCGAACGTCTCCGGCTCGGCCTCGTCGACGACCTGGATTTCGCACCGCGCCCGCGCTGGCCCCTCGATCCGGGCGCCGCCCCGGCCGGTTTCGCCGGCGTCAAGGCGTGAACCGCATCGGAATTGCCGCCCCGCAGGGGTGGTGTAACGCTTGCCCAGGGTCGTCGTTGCCGCCGGCCCCGGGGGGCGGCATAAAGGTTGACCTGACCATGGCAGTACGGACGCGTTGATGGAGACGATCGGCATCCTCGGGGCCGGTGCCTGGGGGACGGCGCTGGCGGCAACGGCGGCGCGGGCCGGACGCCGGGTGGTGATCCAGGCCCACGAAGCGGAGGTGGCCGACGCCATCAACCGCACCCACACCAATCCGTTCTTCCTCCCCGATATCCCGCTCGATCCCGCCATTGGCGCCACCGACGATCCGCTCCAGGCGGTGGCGGGCGCCGATGCCGTCCTGGTGGCGGTGCCGGCGCAACATGTGCGCGGCGTGCTCACCCAGACGGCGCATGTCTGGCGGCGGGGGGTACCGGCGGTGCTCTGCGCCAAGGGAGTGGAACACGGCACCTGTGCGCTGATGAGCGAGGTGGTGGAATCCGCCGTGCCGCAAGCCACCGTCGCCGTGCTCTCGGGACCGAGCTTCGCGGTCGAAGTCGCGCGCGAACTGCCGACCGCGGTGACGCTGGCGTGCGCCGACGAACGGGCGCGCGAAATCCTTCCCCAGGCGCTGGGCACCACCGGCTTCCGCATCTATTCCTCGGACGATGTCGTCGGCGCCGAACTGGGCGGCGCGGTCAAGAATGTGCTGGCGATCGCCTGCGGGATCGTCGCCGGACGCGGCATGGGCGATAACGCGCGCGCCGCCCTGATCACCCGCGGTCTGGCGGAAATGGCCCGGCTGACGGTGGCCATGGGCGGTCGCCCCGACACGCTGATGGGCCTGTCCGGGATCGGAGACCTGGTGCTCACCTGCAGTGCGCTGCAGTCGCGCAACTTCTCGCTCGGGGACGCTCTCGGGCGGGGCGAGCGACTGGCCGACATACTGGCGTCGCGCACCTCCGTCGCCGAAGGCGTGTTCAGCGCCGCCGCGGTGACCGAGATGGCCCGGCGGGAAGGGGTGAGCATGCCCATCTGCTTCGCGGTCGATGCGGTGCTGAACGCCGGCGCCGATCTCGACGAGACCATCGCCGGTCTGCTCGCCCGACCATTCCGCCCCGAAGGCTGGGCCGACTGATCACCACCCCCGGCCGGCAGCGGCCTTTATCCTCCGAGTTGGGGGCCGGCCGAATCGGCAGCCGAATGGGCGACCCTTGGGTGACCTCATCCATCGTTAGCATTTCCACAACCACTCCCGCCTACCCTCGGGCCGAGGGTAGGCAAAAGGGATTGTGCAATCGATGCGGGGTCGACGCGGCCTGTTTTCTGGCGCTCTTTCCGACGATTCCGATCCCGGACTGCGGACTCCCGGGCATCGGCAGGCGTTGGTCGATCTCGCCCTGGTATCGGTTGCCGTGGCGCTGCTGCCACTCCTCGCCGTTGCCGTCGGGGCCGACGAGATGGTCCTCACCTGGTCGCGCCAGTTGAGCACCGATAGCCTCGCCAACGGCCTTTCGCTCAGTCTCACCGCCGCCACCGGCCTTTTCGTCTACGCCTGGCGGCGAACGATCGAGGGACGGCGGGAGGCACGGCGGCGGAGCGCCAGCGATCATCTCCTCCGCCACATGACCCGGCACGACGCGCTCACCGGTCTCGCCAACCGCCGCGGACTGGCCGAGCGCGCCGCGTGGGCGCTGGCCGAAGCCCGCTGCGAGCGGGGCGCAGAGGATACCGTCCTGGTTTCGATCGAACTCGACCGGTTTGCGCACGTGGTGGATGTCTTCGGGCTCGCCGCCGGCGACGATCTCCTGCGGCAGGTGGCGGCGCGGCTGGAACGGCTGCGCGGCCCGGCCGAGATTGTCGCCCGGCTGGAGGGGAGCGCCTTCGCGCTGATGTCGCCCGGCGGCGATGCCACCTCCGCCACCGCCTTTGCCCGGCGCCTCATCGCGGCGCTGCGGCCGCCGTTCCTGGTCGGCGGCGAACCGGTTGACCTCGGCGTCCGCGCCGGCGTTGCCCTCGCTTCTTCCCTCGCCGACGGCAGTGGCGATGCCGCCGGCCTCGATCGCGCCGCCGAGCTCATGCGCGCCGCCGCCGTCGCCTGCGACCGGGCGAAGCAAGACGGCGACGTGTGCCGGTTCGAACCGGGGCTGCACGCGGAGATCCGCGACCGCCGCACCCTGGAGCGCGACCTCCGCCGGGCCGTCGCCAACGATGGTCTCACCCTCGAGTTTCAGCCGCTGATCGATCTCGGCGGCGATCGGGTCGCCGGTTTCGAGGCGCTGGCCCGGTGGCGGCACCCCATCCTCGGGCCGGTGCCGCCGGACCGGTTCATTGCCATCGCCGAGGAGAGCCGGTTGATCATCGATCTGGGCTATCGTGTCCTGGCCGAAGCCTGCCGGCAGGCGGCGTCCTGGCCGGTGCCGCTTCCGGTAGCGGTCAACCTGGCACCGGCGCAGGTGGCCGACCCGGACCTGATCGACCGGATCGCCAAGCTCCTCGCCTCATCCGGCCTCTGCGGCGACCGGCTGGAACTGGAGATCACCGAGCGGACCCTCCTCGACGGATCGACCTCGACCGTGGCGACGCTCGCCCGATTGAAGAAGCTGGGCGTGCGGCTGGCCATGGACGACTTCGGTACCGGCTATTCCAGCCTCGGCTACCTCAGCCGTTTCCCCTTCGACAAGATCAAGATCGACCGCAGTTTCGTCCGCGGGGTCACCGATCCCAACGGCAGCGACCGGGCGATCGTGCGCGCCGTCGTCGCCCTTGGCCGCAGCCTCGGCATGCTGTCCCTCGCCGAAGGGGTCGAGAGCGAAGCCCAGCTGCAGGCGCTGCGGGCGGAAGGCTGTCGGCAGGTCCAGGGTTTCCTCACCGGTCGGCCGATGCCGGCGTCGGCGGTGGGCCCCTTCCTCGCCGCGGCTAACGGTCGCGTCGCCCGGGCCTAGCCCGCCTTCGCCGCGGTTCGGCGCGGATCGCGCACCGCGAGCAGAATCAGCCCGCCCGCGGCGATGAAGACGAGAACGGTGGCCATGCCGAGCCGCTCGTTGGCGGTCGCGGCGGTGACCAGGCCGAAGACGGCGGGTCCGACGAACGACGTCGCCTTGCCCGACAGGGCGAACAGGCCGAAGAACTCGCCGACCATTGTCGCCGGCGCCAGGCGCGCCATCAGCGACCGCGACGCCGACTGCGCCGGGCCGATGAACAGACCCAAGGGAATGGCGAGCGTCCACAGCTGGGTCTTGGTCGTCGCCAGGACCACCCCGACGCCGATCACGACGATCGAGGCCAGCGCGATCAGGATCGTCCGCTTCGATCCGATCCGGTCGTCGACCCAGCCGAAGGCGAAGGCGCCGGCGGCGGCGGTGACGTTCATCGCAATGCCGAAGAGAAGGATCTCATAGAAGTCCATGCCGAAGGTGACCGCCACGTAGATCCCGCCGATGGCGAACAAGGTGTTGAGGCCGTCGGTGTAAATCATGTGGGCGAGGAGGTAGATGGCGACCTGGCGGTGATCGCGGAGATGGCGGAGGGTCGAGGCGAGGGTGCGTAAGCCATTCCTGACCGCGGCGACGGCGCCCACCCGGCTGGCAGGCGCGTCGGGCACAAGGAAGAAAAAGGGCAGCGAGAAGACGGCAAACCACAGCGCCACCAGCACCGATGTCGCCCGCACCGGTTCGAACGCCGCCTTGTCGAGGCCGAACGGCGGTACCGCCGGCATCACCAGCGCCAGCGACAAGGCCAGGCAGAGGAGGCCGCCGACGTAGCCGAGCCCCCATCCCCAGCCGGAGATGCGGCCGAGCATGGCCGGCGGTGCCAGCGACGGCAGCATGGCGTTATAGAAGACGATCGCCATCTCGAAGGCGAAGTAGCCGAGGCCGACGGTGATCAGAGCGAAGGTGACTCGCGCGGTTTCCGGCGTCACCCACCACAGCGCCAGCGAGGCGACGATGCACAGCAAGCTGAACACGGCGACCCACGGCTTGCGCCGCCCCACTTGGTCGGCGACGGCGCCGAGGATCGGACTGCCGAAGGCGACGGCGAGGCCGGCGACGCTGATGGCGTAGGCCCACAGGCTGGTTCCCTCCACCTCCGACGCCGCCACCGATTTGGCGAAATAGGCGGCGAAGACGTAGGTGGTGATCACCGTCGGGAAGCCGGAGTTGGCCCAGTCGTAGAGGCACCAGGCGAACAGGGCCCGCTTCCGGATCGGCGTGGCGGACGCTTCTTCTGCGGTCGCGCCGGCCACCGGCTGGCTTGCTCTCGCACTCTCCATTGCGGCCTTTCTCTCGCTGGTTATGGGGCCGCAACGGATCGCGGTATGGCCGATGTTCTACCACCTCCATGCCGCATTCTGGCGACTGTGCGGGCGGCGCCGCCCATCATTTTTTCAACGAGGGGTGGGTTCACCCGCAGGTGAAAAAGGGCGGCGGCCATTGCTCGCTTTTGACCCGCCGCCCGGCCCTGATTGAGGGCCATGATCGTCCAAGGCATCTACGTGGGTGGACAGCCCTCGTGGCCGGCGGCGCAGATGTTACCGAAAGCGGTCATGCTATCGACGAATAGCAACTCCCTGGATGAAATTGCCGGGATTTTCAGGTGCCACGTCGACAAAAGAGAACAAGTTGGCACTTTGACCAACCTGGATCTTGAGCTCCCACCCGCAATTAGTACCGCAGGAAAGATTCCCCGTTCCACTACCAGTACTGTTAATAGTTCTGATTATGATCGGGTTTGTTGACGTGCTGTCTCCACACATCTCGGTGTGCGACACAGCCTTGGCGCTGCCAGTTCCGGCAGCATTGAGTGTAAAGGTTACGTACTTCGTTTCCCAACCGCAACCGGTCTTACCAATTATTGTGGCCGTCCATGCACCGGCTAGCTGCGACTTGGTGATCGCCGGTGCGGCGACAGAGTCTTGCGCCCTGGCTGGCGCCGTAAGCAGCATGACGGCCGCAGGAATGGCAAAAAGTACGGTGTGGCGAAGTCTTTGCATCGAAACCCCCATTCTGCCTCGTCCAAAAGAGGAGAAAAACCGCTCAATTGGGAAGTCTGATGCCCGACCCGACATGAGTCGATGGACCGAATGGTCTATGGAGTGACTAGACCCGGTACACGTGGTGAAGGGTTCGACCTGTGGTCGGCGTCGTTCACGAATCCTTTCAACCGGGCGCTGCTCTGCTTCAGCTTTCGGTGAGGGTGCGGAACTGGCGGCTGGCGACCGCCAACATCGGCAGGTCGATGGACGCCGCCGCCCGCAGCTCGGCAAGGAGCGCCTTGGTTCGCTCCACCGCCTGCGGGCGTTTCGCCATCCATGCGGCGATGGCCGCGTCGGGCGTGGTTCCGTCGGTGGCGGCGACCCCTTCGGCGAGCAGGCGCTGGTGCTCGTAGAGCTCGTCGATGATGGCGGCCAGCGCCAGGCGGGCCCAATGTCCGGGTGCGGCAATGGTTTCCGCCTGCGCCCGCAGCCAGGCGAGGCCGAAGCGCTCGCCGACGGCGAAGTAGCGGGCGGCGACGGCGTCGAGGGCGGTGCCGGTGGCGGCGGCCATGCGCACCAGGTCGGTGGCCGGCGGCAGGAGCGGCAACAGCGCGATGCGTCGGGCGAGATCGGCCGGGACCCCCTGCGCCGTTTGCTCGCCGGCGGCGTCGGCCACCGCCGCCCGGACCGTGTCCGGCAGGACGTCCTCCAGGCGCTGGACAAGATGGGCGACGGCGGTGTCGAAGGCGGAAACGCTGACCGAGATGTCCAGCGACGGGCCGCCGTTGCGCAAGAACCAGCGGGTTGCCCGTTCCAGCAGGCGCCAGACGGCGGCGTGTAGCCGCACCTGGGTCGTCCATTCCACCCGCCCGTCCAGTCCTTCGATGCCGTGCCAGAGGGTGCGCACGGCGAAGACGTCGCGGGCGATGATGTAGGCGCGGGCGATGTCGACCGGGGTCGCCCCGGTGGTTTCGGCGACGTCGGTGACGAAGGTGTCGCCCATGCGGTTGATCAGGCTGTTGGTGGCGATGGTCGCGATCAGCTCACGGCGCAGCCGGTGCTTGCCGATGGCGGCGCGGAAGCGATCGTGAATCGGCTTCGGGAAATAGCGGACGATGTCGCCGGCGAGATGCGGGTCATCGGGCAGATCGGAGGCGAGGATCTCGTCGGCCAGCCAGATCTTGCAGGTGGAGAACAGGACCGCGATCTCCGGCCGGGTGAGGCCGAGGCGGGCCTGCGCCCGTTCCGCAAGGGCTTCCTCGTCCGGCATGACGTCGACGACGCGGTTGAGCCGTCCCTGTCGCTCGAGCCCGCGGATGAGCCGGGTCTGGCTGTCGAGCCCGGCCGTCCCGTTGGCGGCGATCAGCGAGATGGCCTGGGTCTGGGCATAGTTGTCGTTGAGGACGAGTGCCGCCACCTCGTCGGTCATCTCCGCCAGCAGCCGGTTGCGCTCGTCGCCGTCGAGTCCGCCCGCGCTGACCGCCGCATCCAGCAGAATCTTGATGTTGACCTCGTGGTCGGAACAGTCGACGCCGGCCGAGTTATCGATGAAATCGGTGTTGATGCGACCGCCGCGGCCGGCAAATTCGATCCGACCGAGCTGGGTGACGCCGAGGTTGGCGCCTTCGCCGACCACCTTGCAACGCAGGCGGTCGGCATCGACCCGCAGCGCGTCGTTGGTGCGGTCGCCCGCGTCGGCGTTGCTCTCGTCGGCGGCCTTGACGTAGGTGCCGATGCCGCCGAACCAGAGAAGATCCACCTCCGCTTCCAGCAGCGTGCGGATCAATTCGACCGGCGTGATCCGCTCGCCGGGGATGGCGAACCGTTCCCGGATTTCCGGGGTGAGGACACAGGTCTTGGCGTGGCGGTCGAACACCCGGCCCCCCGCCGACAACAGCGACGGCTGGTAATCCGCCCAGGACGAGCGCGGAAGCTGGAACAGCCGCCGGCGTTCGGCGAAGGAGACCGCCGGGTCGGGGGACGGATCGACGAAGACGTGGCGGTGGTCGAAGGCGGCGATCAGGCGGATGGCGGGAGACAGGAGCATGCCGTTGCCGAACACGTCGCCCGACATGTCGCCGACGCCGACGACGGCGAACGGCTCGGTCTGGATATCCCGGCCCATTTCCCGGAAGTGACGCTTGACGCTCTCCCAGGCGCCGCGGGCGGTGATCCCCATCTGCTTGTGGTCGTAGCCGCGGCTGCCGCCGGACGCGAAAGCGTCGCCCAGCCAGAATCCGTACGCTTCGGCGATGCCGTTGGCGATATCGGAGAAGGTGGCGGTGCCCTTGTCGGCGGCCACGACCAGATAAGGATCGTCGCCGTCGTGACGGACCACCCGCGGCGGCGGCGCCACGCCGCCCTCGACCCGGTTATCGGTCAGGTCGAGCAATCCCTCGATCAGGGTGCGATAGGCGGCAATGCCGGCGGCCTGGGTCGCCTCCCGGTGGGCCGGGTCCGGCGGTTGTTTGAGGACGAACCCGCCCTTGGCGCCCACCGGGACGATCACCGCGTTCTTCACCGTCTGCGCCTTCATCAGGCCGAGGATCTCGGTGCGGAAGTCCTCGCGCCGGTCCGACCAGCGGATGCCGCCGCGGGCGACCTTGCCGCCGCGCAGGTGGATGCCTTCCATGGTGGGCGAATAGACGAACACCTCGACCATCGGCCGGGGAAGCGGCAGGTCGTCGATGCGGGCGCTGTCGAGCTTCAGCGACAACCGCGGCTTCGGCCGGCCGTCGGCGTCATGCTGGAAGAAATTGGTGCGCAGCGTCACCTCGACCAGGTTGATGAACCGGCGCAAAATGCGGTCCTCGTCGGCATTGACGACCTGGTCGAGCAGGGTGCCGATCTCGCCCCGCAGCCCGTCGGCGGGGACCTCACGATCCGGCATGTCGGGATCGAGGCGGGCGCGGAACAGGGCGACGATGCGGGCCGCGATCTCGCCGTTGGCGACCAATGCCCGCTCGATGTAGCGCTGCGAGAATGTCGCGCCGGCCTGGCGCAGGTAGCGGGTATAGGCTCGGATCACGCCCACCTCGCGCCAGTCGAGACCGACGTCGAGAACGAGGCCGTTCAGCCGATCGCTTTCCGCCTCACCGTGCCAAACGGCGAGGAAGGCGGCGAAAAAGGCCTCGCGGGTGGCGGCGGTGAGGTCGATAGGCCGGCCGCTTTCGCTCTCCAGACCGAAATCATGCAGCCAGACACGCCGCACCTCGGCGCCGTCCTCGATCCGGATCGCGTGCGGCACCTCGTCGAGGACGCGGAGCCCGAACGCCTCCAGCAGCGGCAGCACGTGCGACAGCGGGATCGGCTGCTCGGGATTGAACAGCCTCAGCCGAATCCCGTTGCCGGTTTCCGCCGGCTGGAGCGCCATCGCCAAATCATGAGTGGCGATCACCTCGGCGAGGTTGTCGATGTCGCGCACCGCCTGCTCGGGCGAGGTGCGGGCCTGATAACCGGGAGGGAAGGCCTGGCCGTAGCGCTTCTGCAGCGCCGCGGCGCGTTCCTCGCCGTGCGCCGCCTGCAGCGCGTCCGCCAGGTGATCCGTCCAGCCGCGGCTGGCCTCGACGATTTCCCGCTCGAGGCTCGCCGTATCCACCGCCGGCACCTCTCCCGGGCGCGTCGCGAGGACGATCTGCAGGCGCGCGTGCGGCTGGTCGGTCACCTGCGCATACTGGGAGATCAGCTCGCCGCGGTAGGCGCGGGCGAGGATGTCCTGCACCGCCAGCCGCAGCTGGGTCGTGTAGCGGTCCCGCGGCAGGTAGACGAGGCAGGAGACGAACCGGTCGAACTCGTCGTGGCGGGCGAACAGCTTGACCCGCGGCCGTTGCTGCAGATCGAGGATGCCGAGCGCGGTCTGGAGGAGCTGATCCGCCGAGACCTGGAACAGCTCGTCGCGGGGAAAGGTCTCGATGATATTGACCAGCGCCCGGGCGTCGTGGCTGTTGCGGGCGAAGCCGGCACCGCGCAGCACCCGTTCGATCTTGCGGCGGAGCAGCGGCACGCTGCGGGCGCTGCGGGTATACGCCGCCGAGCCGAACAGGCCGGCGATGATGTGGAATCCGACCACCCGCCGCTCCTCGTAACGCTTGATGATGACCGCATCCATGAGCACCGGCCGGCTCACCGTCGAACGGCGGTCGGCCTTGGTCACCACCAGGATGTCCCGGCCGAGGAGGAAACCGCGACCGGCCGGCGGCAGCGGCGCGCCTTCCTTGAGGTTGTCGAAGACGACGAACTCGGGCGAGCGCATGACGCCCAAGCCCGATCCCGGCTCGATCCGGACGCCGTCGGTCACACCGCCAAGGCTGACGCGGTAGGCGCGCATGCCGAGGAAGGTGAAGTGGGTGGTGTAGAGCCATTCGAGGAAGGCGTGCACCTCGTCCAGGTCCTCGCCGCTCACCCCGTCGATGGCGTCGGGCAGGGTCGAGATGATCTCCCGCAGCCGCGCCCGCGCCGGCGTCAGATCGCTCACCGCCGCCCGGACATCGGCGAGGACACCGGCGAGGGCCGCCGCCAGGCCGTCATGCTCGGCCTCGGCGATGCGGGTGATTTCCACGTGGATGAACGACTCGGCCGTCGCCTGCGGCTCGTCGGGCTCGGCAAGGGCGAGAAGGTGGCCCTCGTCGTCGCGGCGGACGCGGACGACCGGGTGGATGACCAGATGCATGGCGAGGTCGCGGCGGCTGATCTCCGCCGTCACCGAGGCGACCAGGAACGGCATGTCGTCGGTGACCACCTCGACGACGGTATGCGGACTCTGCCAGCCGTCGCTCTCGGCGCTGGGGTTGTAGACGCGGATGCGGGGCAGGCCGGGCGGGCGGCGGCGACCCAGCCGCCAGTGGCAGTCGGCGGCGGCACGAAGGTTCTCCGCGCTGGCGCCGGCGATGTCGGCGAGCGGCACCCGGGCGTAATAGGCGGTGAGGAAAGCGGCCGGCGCCGATGGCAGCGGATCGCCGCTCGCTTGCGTCTTCGCCCGGGCGACGGCGGCAATCTCCGCCAGGCGGTCCCGACGCGCCTCGTCGCTGCCCCGCGTGTGGGCGCGGTCGGCGGACTGGCCCCGCTCCGCAATCAGCTCGATATCGGATGCATTCGACACGGCGCGCCCCTCGTACCGGTGTACTGTTATTGTCCCAACATATCGTCACCCCGCCCCCGTTGCGCCCGAAAAAAGTAGCCCGTAGCCCGGATGGAGCGGGGCGCAATCCGGGATTAACCGTGTTCGGGCGATACCCTGTCGCATGGTCAATTACCGCCGCGCCCGCGTCCCCGGTGCCACCTATTTCTTCACCGTAACCCTGCGCGACCGGCGCAAGGACTGGCTCACCGTGCACGTCGAGGTGCTGCGATCGGTGATCCGCGACGTCCGACGGCAGGGACCGTTCATCATCGACGCCGCCGTGGTCCTGCCGGACCATCTGCACACGGTGTGGACCCTTCCCGGCGGCGACGCCGACTTCTCGGGCCGCTGGCGGGCGATCAAGGCCGGGTTCAGCCGCGCGCTGGTGCGCCGCGGCCTGCCGCTGGCGCGCGACCGACGCGGCGAATACGATCTCTGGCAGCGGCGCTTCTGGGAACATCTCGTTCGCGACGACGAGGACTTCGCCCGCCACGTCGACTACATCCACCACAATCCGGTGAAGCATGGCCTGGTGGCCGATCCGATCGACTGGCGCTGGTCGTCGATCCATATGTTCGTGCGGCGGGGAGATCTCGCCCACGAGCGGACCGGCGGCACCCCCGAGGAGGGGTGACCCGAGGGATCCCGGATTTCGCTCCGCTCCATCCGGGCTACGCTTGCTGCTCGACGCTAGTCCTTTTCATTGGCCCAGGCGATCAATTCAGCCGTTACCGGCACAGGTCGACTCTTGTAAAGTTTGGAGATTTTCTTCAATCGATCTAGCCTTCGCTGATCAAGCTCAATGTCCACGTCAAAATCGCGCTTGAGCTTTGCTTTTGCGTCGCACCATACTTTCAGTGCGTGTCCGGCAAGGTCGCCTTCGGTCGAAATCTTAAATGCGTTATCTATTGTTCCTTCAATCTGGCGGAGGGTAGATATTCTCGTCCCATAGCCTTCAATATCACGAATAGGACTTCCAAAATGCTCGTGTATTTGGCGCGACGCCTCGTCTTTTCCAATGTTCACCTGCTTTTGGATTGCCTTAATCGCTGGCATGCACATATCAAGTAAGAAGTAGTCGTCGACATCCTTCTTTAGGCTTGAAAAGTCTATTTTCTGACCAATAATATCATGCTGAGCGACAAGATCATTATATAGTTTCCAACGTGTCTCCCAGCCACTGCCACCCAACCGTCCGGCGGTGACCCTCCCCATAATGAGTTCGCGCGAATAAATTGAGACTATATTTTTTAGGCGTTTAATTAAGTTCTCTGCCTCCTTTTTCTTGTCTTCCCAGAGTTCGGCTTCAAAGCCAAGGCCTTTGAACCTCTTAAAGCGCGAAACGTTGGCGTATACGAAACTCAAAAAACCAAGCCCAAAAACGACTGCCGCGTTGGTAACGTGATCAGTAAATATCAAAAACATAGAATGAGTTAAAAGGACAATACCAGCAATAGAAAATAATACGCGCTCCCAGTTCTTCAGTATGATTTTTTTCATAGTCATCACTCATTATGGAAGTTGTGTAGAGGTGTTAACTGAATCGCACGAGCGGGTACTTCAGCAAGCGTAGCAAGTGGTAGCCCGGATGCAGCGCAGCGAAATCCGGGGTTGTGTGCGCACAGATTCAGCATTCCGCTTGGCTCCATGCGGGCTACGAGAGTGGGAGACGCAATGCGAGCTTCAGGTGCCGGCTTCCACCGCGGTCACGCTTCGTCGCAGCGAGTCCGACGAGCGGATGACCAGCTTCTCCATCTCCACGACGAGGAAGAAGGCGAGGCCGCCCGAGATGATCCACGGCCACAGGCCGAGCGGCAGTGCCTCGGTGTGGAACATCGTCTGCAGCGGCGGTGCGTAGGTGAACAGAAGCTGCAGGACGATCACCGCGGCGATGCCCATGGGCAGGTACGGGTTGCCGGCGTGGGCCATCGGCGACAGGGAACTGTCCAAGAGGTAGCGGCTGTTCAGCAGGTAGAAGATCTGGCCGATGGTGATGGCGTTCACCGCCGCCGTCCGCGCCAGGGCGTCCGACGCTCCCTGTGACTTGACGAAGAAAAACACGCAAAGGGTGAAGGCGAGCAGGGCGAGGCCGACGAAGACGATGCGCCAGATGCCGAAGCCGGTGACGATCGGCCGGTTTACCGAGCGCGGCGGCCGCTGCATCACCTCCAACTCGTGCGGCTCGAAGGCGATCACCAGGCCGAGGGCGACCGAGGTCACCATGTTCACCCACAGGATCTGCGGCGCGGTGATCGGCAGGGTGAAGCCGACGAAGATCGCCGCCAGGATCACCAGCCCCTGGGCGATGTTGGTCGGCAACAGGAACAGCATCGCCTTCTCGATGTTGTTGTAGACCGTCCGCCCTTCCCGCACCGCGGCGGTGATGGAGGCGAAGTTGTCGTCGGCCAGCACCATCTCCGCCGCCTCCTTGGTCACCTCGGTGCCCTTGATGCCCATCGCGACGCCGATGTCGGCCTTCTTCAGGGCGGGCGCGTCGTTGACGCCGTCGCCGGTCATGGCGACGATCTGGCCGTTGGCCTGGATCGCCTTCACCAGCCGCAGCTTGTGTTCCGGGGCGGCGCGGGCGAAGACGTCGACGGTGCGCACCCGGTCGCGCAACTCCGCCTCGTTCATCGCCTCGATCTCGACCCCGGTGACCGCGGTCTTGCCGTCGCCGATGCCCAGCATCTGGGCGATCGCCGCGGCGGTGATCTTGTGGTCGCCGGTGATCATGGTGACCCGGATGCCGCCGCCGTGGCACTCCTTCACCGCCTCGACCGCCTCCTTGCGCGGCGGATCGAGAAGGCCGATCAGCCCCAACAGCACCAGGTTCCGCGGCAGGTCGGCGGGACCGAGATTGCCGACCGGCAGGCCCGGGTCCTCCCGCCAGGCCAGCGCCAGCACCCGCTCGCCCTGGGCGGCGATGCGATCCGCCGCCTGCTCGAAGTGGTTGCGGTCGAACGGGGCCTCGCCGCTGGTGGTCTGCTGGCGGTCGCAGTGGTCGAGGATGACCTCCGGCGCCCCCTTGACCAGCAGCACCTGCCGGCCCTCCGGGCCGTTGTGGAGCGTCGCCATGAAGCGATGCTCGGATTCGAAGGGGATGGCATCGATGCGGGGATAGGCGCTCTGCTCGCTGGCCCGGTCCATCCCGATCTTGCCGGCGAAGGGGTAAAGCGCCCCTTCGGTGGGGTCGCCCTCGACCTTCCATAACCCCTCGGCCTCGAAGAGGTTGGCATCGTTGCACAGCACCGAGACCCGGCCGAGGAGCTCCAGCACCCGGTTGCCGGAGACGGCGCCGCCGTCCTGCGTGACCTCCCCCTGAGGCGCGTAGCCCTCGCCGCTGACCTTGTAGTCGGCATCGGCGGTCGCCGCCGACACCACCATCATCTCCATCAGGGTCAGGGTGCCGGTCTTGTCCGAGCAGATGCGCGATACCGAGCCCAGCGTCTCCACCGCCGGCAGGCGGCGGATGATGGCGTTGCGGCCGGCCATGCGCTGGACGCCGATGGCCAGCGTGATGGTGATCAGCGCCGGCAGCCCCTCGGGAATGGCCGACACCGCGATCCCGACCACCGCCTGGAACAGCTCGACGAAGTTCATCTGCGTCACCCAGTGACCGTAGGCGAACACGATCACGCTGATCGCCGCGATCACCGCGGTGATGGTGTAGCCGAACTTTTTGATCTGGCGCAGGAGCGGCGTCTCCAGCGCGGTGACCCCGGCGAGGAGCTGGTTGATCCGACCCAACTCGGTCTCGCTGCCGGTGGCGACCACCACCCCGGTGGCGCGCCCGGAGACGACCATGGTGCCGGAAAACGCCATGCTGTCGCGGTCGCCGACGGTGGCGTTCTCGTGCACCGGCTCGGCGGTCTTCTCGGCCGGGACCGACTCGCCGGTCAGCGCCGCCTCCTCGGTGCGCAGGTTCTTGACGTCGGCGAGGCGCAGGTCCGCCGGCACCTTGTCGCCGGATTCGAGCAGCACCACGTCGCCCGGCACCAGTTCCTCCGCCGGGATCATCCGCGTCTCGCCGTCGCGCAGGGTGCGTGCCTCCGCCGACAGCATGTTGCGGATGGAATCGAGCGCCTTCTCCGCCCGACCCTCCTGGATGAAGCCCAGCAGGCCGTTGAGGGCGACGACGGCGAAGATGATCGACGCGTCGAACCACAGGCTCAGCATCAGCTTGACGAAGCCGGCGACCAGCAGGACGTAGACCAGCACGTTGTTGAACTGGGAGAGAAAGCGCATGAACGAACTGCGCTTCTTGCCTTCCGGCAGCCGGTTGCGCCCGTGCGTCTGCAGCCGATCGGAGGCTTCGGCGGCCACCAGCCCGCGCTCGGGACTGGTGGCCAATGCGGCCGCCACCTCGTTCGCCGTCATCGCGTGCCAGGGCTTGGTGGTTCCCGCAGCTGTCATCGCTCGAATGTCCGTTCCTGCCGCGTCCGACGCCATCGGAGGGCGTCGGACCCTGTTGCGCCCACGGGGCGGAATCTCCGCGCCGGCGAAAAAAGCCGAAGGAGCGAAATGCTATAGGGATGAGGGGGCGGTAAAGGAAAAACGCCGTCCTGGGCGCCGCGATCCGGCGTGAGGAGTCGAGCGCCTAGGGCGCCTCCCTGTTCATCCAGACCCTGCGCGACAGAACGCCAGCGAACACATCGATGGCAAGGGCGGCCACCATCGCGGCGGTGCCGATCAGGAAAAGCAACCGGTAATTACCGCCGCTCCACTCGAACAAAAATGAGAAGCCGTAGGCCGAGGCCGCCTGACAGAGGGCGAAACAGATCGTCGCGATGCTCCACGCCGCCTTCTGCTGGGCGGGATGATGCGGCAGCAGCTCTCCGATGCGGCCGAGGATCAGAGGCACGGTCCCGGTCACGAAGGCGCCGACGATGACGCTGGAGGCGATCAGCCATGCCGGGCCAAGGTCGAGCGCGGGGACCAACACCGCCATCGCCTCGATCATGAATGCGAGCCGGAGTGCAGTGCCGAATCCGGCACGGTCGGCCAGGTGACCCACCAGCACCGGTCCGAGGGTCGCGCCGATGCCGAAAAGAACCCAATACTGGGAGCCAATTGCGATCCCCTGATGCCGTCCTCGGGCAACGAAGTCGACGAGGAAGAGCATGTGCGGCACCCAGCCGCCGGCGTTGAGGGCATATTCCGCATAGAGGGCCCGGAGCCTCCCTTGCTTGGGCGCGTGGGCGGGGTGCGCGGTGGGCTGGCCGGTCGGTGCATCGGCCGGCCAGCCGCCCCAGGCAACGACCGTCAGCAGCAGACTGATGGCGCCCAGTCCGAGCCAGGTCTGACGGAGCCCCTCCTCGAGGAGCAACGGAACGACCGTGCCGGAGGCGGCGACGCCGGCGCCGACCCCCATGAAGATCACCCCGCTGGCGAGACCCCGCCGCGCCGCCGGGACGTGGGGCAGGACCGACGGAGCGGCAAGCACCATCAAAGCGCCGCCGCCGGCGCCCGCGGCGAACCGCCAGACGAAGAACCACAGGAAGTCGACCGGCCAGGCGCAGGCGAAGAAGGCCGCCGTCGCCAGAAGCATCATCAGCCGCAGCGTCAGGTGCAAGGACAGGCGCCTGGAGATGGGCCGTCCCAGCAAAGCGCCCGCCAGATAGCCGGCAAGATTGGCGGCACCCAGATAGGCTGCGGCCGACGGTTCGAACCAATGCGCGCCGATGACCGCGGGCAACAGCGGCGTGTAAGCGAAGCGCGCCAGCCCGATTCCGATCAGGCTGGCGCAAAACGCGCACATCACCGAGCGCCATACCGGCGGGCAATCGGCCCGCGTTCGGCGGCGAGAGGCCGAGATACCGTTCCGTACCAACCGAACACTCCTCAATATCATGTTTCATGATTATCATTGACTTTATAAATCTTCAGAAGCGATTTATTGTGATACGAATATCTGTTACGGTGATGGGTGGCCTTTCGCGTTTCCTCATAATATGTTGATATGTAGGCATATTTTTTCGTATGGCGGACATCGAGTCCTCGACCTCCGTCCTAAAATGATCATTTGTCTAGGGGGAAAGTATCGTTCAGATTATCTCTGAATCAGATGGGTCGGGCTATGGATATCGGTGAGCTTAGGGTGTTCGAGGCGGTGGCGAGGCTCGGAAGCATGAATCGGGCGGCGCAGGAGCTTCACACGGTCCAATCCAACGTCACCGCGCGCATCCGGGGGCTTGAGGAGGAACTCGGCGTTAGCCTCTTTCTCCGGCGTGCGCGCGGCGTATCGACGACCACCGCCGGGCAGCGCCTGCTGCCGTTCGTCGGCAGGCTGACGAAACTTCTCGCCGATGCGCGCTCGGCGGTGCAGGACGACGGGCTTCCGGGCGGCGTTCTCCTTCTCGGGAGCCTGGAGACGACCACGGGGCTGCGACTCTCCCCCATTTTGACCGATTTCGCCCGCAAGTATCCCGACGTGCGGCTCGTTCTGAAAACGGGGACGACCCGTTCCCTGCTGGACGATGTCATCGAGTGCCGGCTGGATGCGGCTTTGGTTGCCGGTCCGGTCATTCATCCGGACCTTCAATGCGAGGCCGTTTTCGAGGAGGAATTGGTGCTCGCGACCTGCCGCGCCCTTCGGACGCTCGACGACCTGAGAGCGGCGAAGGACCTGCGGACGATCGTCTTCCGGGCGGGCTGTTCTTATCGTCAGCGCCTGGAGGCTTTACTCGCCGAGTTGGGGATCGTCACCGCGCCGCCGCTGGAGTTCGGTTCCCTCGAGGCGATCACGAGCTGTGTCGCGGCGGGGATAGGGATAACGCTTCTTCCTAAGGGGATCGTCGCCAAAGCGTGGCAAGAGGGCCTCATTGCCGTTCACGAGCTGCCGGACGATGTCGCCCGCGCGGAGACGCTGTTCGTCCGGCGCAAGGATGCCTACCTGACCAGGGCCGCGGCCTCGTTCCTCGACAGGGTCCGCCTGGCGCGGACGGAAGCCGGGTGAAGCGGCGAAGCAAAACATGGCCCCGGCGGGCCATCTTTGTTGCTTTGATCCCTGAGGGAATTTGGAGCGGGCGAAGGGATTCGAACCCTCGACTTCAACCTTGGCAAGGTTGCGCTCTACCCCTGAGCTACGCCCGCGCCTGTCGGCAGCGCGCCGATCTTAGGCAAAGACGGGGGCATTGCAAGGGCTCGTTGGCCGGCCGTTACCGCCCGGCGGGCGGTTGGCAGCGGCCGCCGCGGGGGCTATAGGACACCCGATGGCTTCGACTCCCGCAGCGCTTCTGACCCGCCTCGCCCAACTCGGCATGCGGGTGACGACCGTCGATCATCCGCCGGTCGCCACCGTCGACGCCAACAAGGCCCTGCGCGGTGCGCTCCCCGGCGGCCATACCAAGAACCTGTTCCTCAAGGACAAGAAGGGCGGGCTGTGGCTCGTCGTTGCCCTAGAGGACCGGCCGGTCGATCTCAAGGAGCTGCGCCGGCGGCTCGCCGCGCCGCCGCTTTCGTTCGCCCGGCCGGAGGTGCTGCGCGACGCGCTTGGTGTCGAGCCGGGGGCGGTCACCCCGTTCGCCGTCATCAACGACGATCGGGGACTGGTCCGGGTGGTCCTCGACGCGGCGATGCTGGCCATCGATCCGCTCAACTTCCATCCCCTCGTCAACACCCGCACCACCGCCATCGCCGCCGCCGATCTTCTCCGCTTCCTCGACGAAATGCGGCATCCGCCCCTGGTTCTCGACATGGATGCGGGCCTGCCCACGCCCCCGGCTGCGGCCGCCCGCCCTTGAGACGGGCCGGAAAAGGTGCCATGTATCTCGCGCATTCGGCACAAACGATCGATTAAGGTCCATGATCCTCAATCTCGGCGGCCGGCCGGCCGGCTCCCCCGGTCCATCACCGGTCATCAAGGACGGCGACGCCCGCAGCTTCAACGACGACGTCATTCGCGCATCGATGACGACGCCGGTGATCGTCGATTTCTGGGCGCCGTGGTGCCAGCCCTGCAAACAGCTCACCCCGGCGCTGGAGCGGGTCGTCCAACAGGCCAACGGCAAGGTGCGGCTGGTCAAGATCAACATCGACGAGAACCAGGACCTGGCGGCGCAGTTGCGCATCCAGTCGGTGCCCACCGTCTACGCGTTCCAGGGCGGCCGCCCCGTCGACGCCTTCGTCGGCGCCCAGCCGGAGAGCAAGCTGCGTCAGTTCGTCGAGGTGCTGATCAAGGACATGGTCTCGCCCATCGACGATCTGCTCGCCGACGCCCAGGCCGCCCTCGATGCCGGCGATGCGCGGGCCGCCGCCGACGGCTTCTCGCGGGTGCTGAAGGAGGATCCGCGCCAGCCGAAGGCCATCGCCGGCCTGATCCGCGCCCGGGTCGCCCAGGGCGATGCCGCCGCTGCCCGCAAGCTGGCGGCGGGACTGCCCCAGGACATGGCGGCGGCGCCGGAGATCAAGGCGGCGCTGATCGCCATCGACGTCGCCGAGGAGGCGAAACGGGCGGCGGGCGGGCTGGCCGACCTGGAGCGGAAGGTCGCCGCCGATCCCACCAATCTGCAGGCGAAGTTCGATCTGGCGCTGGCGCTCTACGGGGGCGGCCGCAGCGAGGCGGCGATCGATCAACTCCTCGATCTGATCCGGCGCGACAATCACTGGAACGACGAGGCGGCGCGCAAGCAACTGGTCAAGATCTTCGATGCGCTGGGGCCGACACACCCGCTCACCGCCGTGTCGCGCCGGAAGCTGTCGTCGCTGCTGTTCTCGTGAGCCGATGTCACCCGGCGCCGCATCACCGCCCGAACTGCCCGCGACCCTGCCGATCTTTCCCCTCGACGGCGTGCTGCTGTTGCCGCACGGACACCTGCCGCTGCACATCTTCGAGCCCCGCTATCGGGCGATGATCGAGGCGGCGCTGGGCGAACGGCGGCTGATCGGGATGATCCAGCCGCGCCGGGACTACCCCCATCCCATTCCCGACGACGCGCGCATCTTCGACGTCGGCTGCGCCGGCCGCATCGTCTCCTTCGCCGAAACCGACGACGGCCGCTTCCTCGTCACCTTGCGCGGGGTCTGCCGGTTCCGCGTCGACGAGGAATTGCCGCTGGAAGCCAACGGCTTTCGCCGGGTGCGCCCCGACTTCGTCCCCTACCTCGGCGATTTCGACGCCGACGACGAAGCGACGGTGGAGCGGGGGCGGCTTTTGGAGGCGGCGCGCCACTATCTGCAGGTGAAGAACATCTCCTGCGACTGGCAGGCGGTGGAGGCGGCGTCGCTGCCGGCGCTGATCACCTCGCTGGCGATGATCTGCCCGTTCGAACCGGGCGAGAAACAGGCGCTCCTGGAGTGTTCCAGCCTCGGCGAGCGGGGCCAGCTTCTCGTCTCGCTCCTCGACATGGCGGTGCTGGAGGCGGACGCGCCCGCCGCCGGCACCCGCCACTGATGGCGGGACAGCGGGTGCGGGAGGAGGGTGAAGGATGAGCGGCCGGCGGATCGATCCGAAACTGCTGGAGATTCTCGTCTGTCCGGTGACCAAGGGACCGTTGCGCTACGATGCCGAGGCGGAGGAGCTGATCTCCGACCGCGCCGGCCTCGCTTACCCCATCAACGACGGTATCCCGGTGATGCTGGCCGACGAGGCGCGGCCGCTCTCCGAGCTGGAGCGGGCGGCGGCGAAGCGGTCGAAGGTCCCGCCGCAATGAGCGGCGGCAGCCAGACCCGGACGGATGGCGGCGGACCCGCCTACGGCAACCGCCATCATCCGCGCGAAATCCGGCTGAAGCGGGAAGAGAAGGTGCTGGAGATCGACTTCGACGACGGCGCCAGCTTCCGCCTGCCGGCCGAACTCTTGCGGGTGGAGAGCCCGTCGGCGGAGGTGCAGGGCCACTCGGCGGCGCAGAAGCAGACCGTCGCCGGCCGCCGCCACGTCGGCATCGCCGGCCTCGAGCCGGTCGGCAGCTACGCGCTCCGCATCCGCTTCGACGACGGCCACGACACCGGCCTCTACACCTGGGACTACCTCTACCGCCTCGGCGCCGGTAAGGAGATCATCTGGCAGGACTACCTCGACGCCCTCGCCACCAAAGGCCTCAGCCGCGACAAGGGGTAGCGACTTCCTTCTCGTAGGTGCCTCGCGATTTGTCCCGCTACCTTAACGCGCATGAAAGTAACGCACTGCGCGGCGTAGACTTTCCGAATAGTTCTGGGCAAGCAGCGGATCCCATTTCTGGGATACAAACTCCACCATCCGAGGGTTGTACGCTGGCCCCACCTCCGTCAACGACCCACTTGAGGGGACCAAATCGTGACGAATATTTTTGCGTGATCTTCTTGCTAAGTTGACAAGAAACTTTTTCGGATCACTAATAACGTCGGTGTCCATAGGAACGCGGTTGGCGGCTACACCCAGGAAATCTGGTAAATTTGAGCGGTCTGCCAAAATCCACGATTCGACCTCTACTACTGCTACCCGTATTATAAAATGGGGCGCTTGTGCTCTGCCAACCAAATTATCTAATAATTGCCTAGCGCAGGAAAACTGACGATCTAAATCGATAAGCAAAAAAACGGGGATCGTCTGCGCTGTGCGATTCAGATCATTTACTTTACTCCTCAGGTAAGTGCTTCCTCGTCCACCAAGCGCAACCGTGATTTCTACATCGGCTGCAACTACAGATATCAGTTTTCTGGCTACGGCTTCACTTACAGGATCTTCTGTAGCCAAAATCATCAAATTGTAAGCGTGAGCTGCTTTGCATTTGATGGTCTAGTTTTAGGGAGTACAGCTTCACCTACTGTCAGCCCCGCTTCAAGCAGAGCGCGAACGTCTGACATATCAGATACAAGCTCAATCTTGGTCCCCTCAATGTCGGGCATAAGAAGAAGGACCTCTCTCCCATCGATCCCAGGATCGGTCAGAAGCGCTTCGCTGTGCGTGCTTATGATAACTTGTCGCTTACGAGGGCGTTGCAAACGAAATATCAGCGGTGCTAATTGCGACACTATACCGGAGTTGAGTGACAGCTCAGGCTCCTCTAGTAGAAGAAGTGTATCTCCCTCCAAAAGAGACCACAGCAGACCAATCAGTCTTAATGTACCGTCAGAAAACTGATCTTCCTGCTGCCAACCGGCCTTCGGCCTCCAATGCGAATAGAGCGCTTGTAGATGAGGGCGGCCATTTTTGTCCCTCGTAAACTGTAACTGTTGAAGCTGCGGGACGGCAATTTTCAACGCCTTTTCTATTGAGGCGAGCCGCGACTTGCGCGTTTTTTCTGAGGAAGTAGCCACCTTCTCAAGGAAACTCTGCCCAAAAGGGTCATCCTCAACTATACGCCCTTGAATCACATCAGCGTGACGAAGGAGTTGTGGCACAAGGTGTAGATATGTTACAGATTGAAAAAATCTAGCAATATCTCGAAAGTTCGCATTGGCGCCAATTTGCTCAAGAAAAGTCTGTGTGAGGCGTGCAGAATCCGACTTATCATCCTTGTCTGGACGTTCCAGTATTAAATCAGATCGGAGCCAGACACGCTCATAACTGATAATAGGCAGTCTCAGCCCACGTGTCTCTTGCTTTATCCCAAGCGCATAGCGCCACATCGGTTCTTCAGACGGCGCTTCTGCCAAAGAGGCTTCGATAGAGATCTCGGGATCCTTCCGCGCCGCCAAACTCCTTATCTTAGATACCCCGCCGCGGTCTTTAAGCGCCTTCTGTAGCCCACCACCTTCAAGCTTGGCGATATCACGAATAAAGCGGAATAGGTCAAGAAAGTTAGACTTACCTGAGGCATTCGGCCCGACGACAAACTGCCTCTCGCGCATGGCAATATCTATGCGACGGAAGTTTCTCCAATTCTTGACTGTTAAATGTGATATTAGCAATTATTCCGACTCGAGTCTCTTTGGTACCGTGCCTCCCATCATATCAGTGTGGCGAATGAGTTGCCATCGGATGTGTAGTTACTCGTAATTTGATGCGGGCAAGCACGGGAAGTCGCCGGCTCCTTCGTGAAGCAGGGCAGATCAGCTTGCCGGGTTACCCGGCGTTGACGCCGCCGTTGGTGGGGAGGTGGGGGCGGGGGGTGGACGGCATTTCCTGCCAGAGATCGACCTGGTCGCTGCGGGCTTCGCTCTGCACCTGGACCAGGCGCATGACGTTGGTGGGGCCCATCACCTTCAGCGGCAGGCCGGCGGTGATGACCAGGTGGTCGCCGTCCTGGGCGAAGCTCTCCGCCCGGGCGATCTGGACCGCCAGCGCCTCCATGTCCAGGGTGTCGTCGAGGATATCCACCTTGAGCGCGTGAATGCCCCAGACGCCCGCCAGGTTGCGGGCGACCCACAAGGACGGGGTCAGGGCGAGGATGGGCACCGGCGGCCGCCGCCTGGCCGCCCGCAGGGCCGTCGCCCCGGAGCTGGTGAAGGTGACGATGGCGGCGGCGGGCAGCGTCATCGACGCCCGGCTGGCGGATTCGGTGATCGTGTCCGCCGTCGTCCGCTTCGGCTTGGCCTGGCCGGCGTTGAGCAATTCCGCGTAGGCGGGATCGGATTCGCTGTGTTTGATGATCCGATCCATCATCCGGACCGCGGTCACCGGATGCCGGCCGACCGCCGTTTCGCCCGACAGCATCACCGCGTCGGCGCCTTCGTAGACGGCGTTGGCCACGTCCGAGGCCTCGGCCCGGGTCGGTGTCGGCGAGAGGATCATCGAGTCGAGCATCTGGGTGGCGACGATCACCGGCTTGCCCGCCAGCCGGCAGGCGCGGATGATCCGCTTCTGGATCGCCGGCACCGTCTCCGGCGGCAGCTCGACACCGAGGTCGCCCCGGGCGACCATGGCGCCGTCGGTCAGTTCGACGATCTCCTCCAGGGCCTCGATGGCCGACGGCTTCTCCAGCTTGGAGATCAGATGGGCGCGGCCGCCGATCAGCCGCTTCGCTTCCTCCACGTCGGCCGGGCGCTGAACGAAGGACAGCGCGACGAGGCCGATCCCCATCTCCAGCGCGAACGCCAGGTCGCCCCGGTCCTTTTCGGTGAGCGGCGACAGGTCGAGGACCACGTCCGGCAGGTTGACACCCTTGTTGTTGGACAGCGAGCCGCCGACGATGACCCTGGTGTCGGCGAAATCGGCACCGCAGGCGCTTACCCCGAGGCACACCCGTCCGTCGTCCAGAAGCAGCTGGGCACCGGGGCGGAGCGCGGCGAAGATCTCCGGATGGGGCAAGTGCACCCTGCGCACGCACCCGGGTTCGTCCGACAGGTCGAGGCGAAACGGATCGCCCGCCTCGAGGCGGATCTTGGCGTCGTCGAAGCGGCCGACGCGCAGCTTCGGTCCCTGCAGGTCGGCGAGGACGCCGATGGGGCGGCCGACGTGTTGTTCCAGCGCCCGAACCCGCTTTAGCTGCCGGGCGTGCTCGTCATGGGTGCCATGACTGAAATTGAACCGGAAAACGTCCGCTCCCGCCTCGAATAATCTTTCCAGCATGTCGTCGCTGGCGCTGGCGGGCCCGAGGGTCGCCACGATCTTGGTCTGTCTCCATCTGCGCATCTTACCGGCCCCTGTTTGCGGCGCCGGATTTTCATGCAATCGCCGGACCACGTTCCCCCTCGCCGGGACCGGCGGCGACCGTGCTCCCAATGCCGCACCTTGTGGCGGGATTGACATCAGCCGGTGGGTCACCAGATTCATTCCATATCGGCCGATCGCCCAGGGGAGGCGTCGTTGCGACGGGCTCCGGGGGTCGGCGATCGGGGGCGCCTCGATAGAGGACCCGCGGACTCGCTCGCCAGATGGAGGAGGACGCACCAGATGGCCCGTACGCCGGGACTGAACAGCCCGCTGCTGCTGGGTTTCGAGCACTTCGAGCGATTTCTCGAGGGCATCGCCCGCAACGGCCAGGACGGCTATCCTCCCTACAACATCGAGCAGCTCGGCGACGACGGACTCCGCATTACCGTCGCCGTCGCCGGCTTCAGCATCGACGACCTGGGTGTGTCGATCGAGGACAACCGGCTGATCCTGCGCGGACGAAAGCGCGAGGACGACGCTGCCCGCGTCTATCTCCACCGCGGCATCGCGTCGCGCCAGTTCCAACGCACCTTTCTGCTCGCCGACGGCATCGAAGTGACCGGGGCCGCCCTGGACAACGGGCTTCTGCACGTGGATCTGCGCCGCAAACTGCCCGAGTCCCAGGTGCGCACCATCAGGATCGACCGCAGCACCCGTAACAAGGCCACCGGCGCGGGCCAACCGACGCCCGCCGACGGTTCTTCGCCGGCCGCCCGCCAGATCGAGGTGACGCCGGAAACCTAAATGTGTCGGACGCGCCGTCGCGGCCGTCCGGCCCGTCGAACCGCTGCTCGCAAAGGCGGCGCAAGTGAATGGAGAGAGTCATGGATCAGGATGAAACCAGCCCGCGCGCCGGCCCGCTGCCAAGCGACCCCCACTCGCTGACACCGGCGGACTTTGCCGAACTCGGGATCGAGCACTTCGCCTATGTCAAGGGCGTCGACGTGGAGGGGGAGGCGGCCTACGCGGTCTACGCGGCCGACGGGCGCCTGCTCGCCACCCTCGACGGCCGCGACACCGCGGTCGCGGTCATCCGCCACAACAACCTGGAACCGCTCAGCGTCCACTGAACCGGCCGTCGACGGAACTGCGCGCGCCGCCCGGCTGGCGGGTCCGCGGCGTCCCCGTGCGGCTCGAGCGGTGGAGCGGCGTGGGGGCGCGCGGCGATGGACTGCGCGGTTCAGGCGGCCCAGCTCGTCGTGGTGTCGGTGAGGAGCGCGTAAAGCGCCTCGGCGTCGTCGGTGCCGCGCAGCTTCTCACAGGCGCGCCGATCCCGCAGCAGCCGCGAAACCCGCGCCAGCGCCTTCAGGTGATCGGCGCCCGCGGCCTCCGGGGCGAGAAGGAGGAAGATCAGGTCCACCGGCCGGTCATCGATCGCCTCGAAGTCGATGGGATTTTCGAGGCGGGCGAAGATGCCGAACATCTGATCGAAATTCTCCAGCTTGCCGTGGGGAATGGCGATGCCGTTGCCGACACCGGTGGTCCCCAGCCGCTCCCGCTTCATCAGCGTCGAGAAGATCGCCCGTTCCGGCTGGCCGGTCAGCTCCGCGGCACGCCGGGCCAACTCCTGCAAGGCCTGCTTTTTGCTCGTCGCCCGCAGCCGGGCAATGACGTGTTCCGGCTTGAGAAGATCGGAAATTTCCATGGGTCCCGGCTCGCGCCTCAGCCCTTCTGGGTATTCGCCGGATCGATCCAGCCGATGTTACCGTCGGTGCGCCGGTAGACGACGTTCAATCCGCCGTGCGCCCGGTTCCGGAACATCAGGGCCGAAACGTCGGCCAAATCCATCCGCATGACCGCCTCGCTGACGCTGAGCGTTATGATCTCGGTCGGCAACTCTGCAATGATTGCAGGTTGCCCTTCTGGCGGCAACTCCTCTTCCTCGGACTCCGGCGCCATGATGTATTGGCTTGCCGGAAGCGACTCTTCGGCGGCGCGGCCCTTGTGGTGGTCGGTCAGGCGGCGCTTGTAGCGGCGGAGCTGTTTGGCGATGCGCTCCAGCGCATTATCGAACGCCACATAGGCGTCGTCTTCGGCGGCATGACCCTGGATGGCGACGCCGCGCTTGGGGTGGGCCTGAATATCGACCCGGAACAGGTGTGCCTCGCGCGAAACGATGACCGTCGCATCCAGTGCCTTGGCGAAATACTTGCCGACCGCGTCGGCCAGTTCGGTGGTGATATGGCGGCGCAATGCGTCGCCGATGTCCACACCTTTACCTTTGATCGCAAGATCCATGGGATTCCTCGCCGCTTGCTATTGGGCGTCGGGCCTGCGTTGGGCCCGGAATGCAGCCAGTGGGGCCACGGCGGCTTTCGAGCCGCGGACGGTAGACATCGCCGCTCGGACCGTCAAGCGCAACCCGCTCACGGCCCCTCGCCCTTCTGCCGACGCCGCTGTACCGACGACGGAATGCCGAGCGCCTCGCGATACTTGGCGACGGTGCGGCGGGCGATGTCGATGCCCTCCTTTTGCAGGACTTCGGCCAGCGCATCGTCCGACAGCACCGTGTTCGACCGCTCGCCGTCGATGAGCAGCTTGATGCGGTGGCGCACCGACTCTGCCGAATGGCTGTCGCCGCCGCGCGTGCCGCCGACGGCGTGGGTGAAGAAGTACTTGAGCTCGTAGATGCCGCGCGGGGTGGCCATGTACTTGTTGGAGGTGACGCGGCTCACCGTGCTTTCATGCATGCCGATCACCTCGGCGATGTCGCGCAGCACCAGCGGCCGCAAGGCCTGCACCCCGGCGATAAAGAAGCCCTGCTGCTGGCGGACGATCTCGGCGGCGACCTTGAGGATGGTCGTCGCCCTCTGGTGCAGGGACTTGACCAGCCAGTTGGCCGTCTGCATGCAGTCGCTGATGTATTGTCGATCCTCCCGCTTTTTTACCATCCGGTTGATCTGCGCGTAATAGGTGTTGTTGACCAGAACGCGGGGTAGCGTCTCCGAGTTCAACTCGACGATCCAGCCGCCGTTCGGCTGCGCCCGCATGATCACGTCCGGCACCACCGGCTGCGGAATGGCATAGTCGAAAGCCAGCGCTGGCTTTGGGTTCAGGGTCCGGATCTCGGCGACGCGGCGGGCGATCTGCTCGAAGCTGAGACCGCTGAGCCGCACCAGCATGGCCCAGTCGCAGCGGGCGACGAGGTCGAGATTCTCCAACAGCACCTGCATCGGTGCATCCAACCGTCCCCGATCGGCGAGCTGCAGGGCGAGGCATTCGCCCAGGCTGCGGGCGAAGATGCCGGGCGGATCGAAGGTCTGCAGCCGCGCCAGGGTCGCCTCGATCTGCGCGATGGGGCAGCCGAGAAGGGAGGCGATCTGGCCGAGATCGGCGGTCAGGTAGCCGGCCTCGTCGACCGAATCGATGAGGTGGACGGCGATGATGCGATCGACCGGATGATCGACGCCGAAGGCGAGCTGACCCAGGAGATGGTCCTTCAGGCTCGGCTGGCTCGACAGGCTCTCTTCCGGATTGCCGTCGTAGACATCGAAGCTGCCACCGCGACTCCCGGCGCCATCGGCGCCGATGGGGCTGAGGCCGGCGACGAACGCCTCGGCATCCTCGCCGTCGAACAGGTTCTCGTGAAAGTCCAGATCGAGATCGGTCTCGGTGAACGTATCGGCCCCGTCGCCGACGGCGGCATCCAAAGCCTTGGGGTCGCCGCCCTCTGCGGGTGAAACCAAGGGCGCGCTGCCATCGTCGATGCCGTACTGATCGGGGGCCGTCTCGTCGCGCTCGAGCAGTGGGTTCTGCTCCAACTGGGTCTCGACGAAGGCCTGCAGCTCGAGGCTCGACAGTTGCAGCAGCTTGATCGCCTGCTGCAACTGCGGCGTCATCACCAATGACTGGGTCTGGCGAAGGTCGAGGCGGGGCGCCAGCACCATCAGCTGCCCCTCACAAACTGAAGCGATCGCCGAGGTAGACCCGGCGCACGTCGTCGTTGCCGACGATTTCGGCCGGGGTTCCCTCGGTCAGAACCATGCCGTCATAGATGATATAGGCGCGGTCGATGACATCGAGCGTTTCGCGGACGTTGTGATCGGTGATCAACACGCCGAGGCCGCGATCCTTCAGGTGCATGACCAGGTCGCGGATCTCCCCGAGCGCGATGGGATCGATGCCGGCGAACGGTTCGTCGAGGAACATGAACTGGGGATGGCAGGCTAGCGCCCGGGCGATCTCCAGCCGTCGACGCTCGCCGCCGGACAGGGCGACCGACGCGCTGCGACGCAGCCCCTCGATGGCGAACTCCGCCAGCAGCGCCTCCAGCACCGTCTCCCGCCGCTTTTTCGACGGCTCGACCACCTCCAGAACGGCACGCAGGTTTTCCTCGACCGTCAGGCCGCGAAAGATGGACGGCTCCTGCGCCAGGTAGCCGATGCCGAGCCGGGCCCGGCGATACATGGGCAGGCCGGTGATGTCCTCGCCATCCAGCTGGATGCGCCCCTCGTCCGGGGCGACGAGGCCGGTGATCATGTAGAAGCAGGTGGTCTTGCCGGCACCGTTGGGGCCGAGCAGGCCCACCACCTCGCCCCGCTGCAACGACAGGCTGGCGCCGCGGACGACCGGCCGCCGCCCGTAGGTCTTGGTCAAGTTGGTGGCGAGCAGGCCTTGTTTGCCGTCACCCGGGATCGGCTTAACCACCCCGCGGGCGAGCGCCTCGCTCTTCTGCCGGGGGGGAGCCGCCGCCTGCTTATGGTCCGGTTCCTTCACATCCGCCGCCATTCGATCACCGCACCGCTACGGCCGGGTACTGCTGGGCACGATCACCCCGCGCACCCGGCCGTCCTGGCCGGCACCGGGCGGACAGGGCAGCAGCCGGTTGAACCCGGTGCGCAGATTGAAGTCGGCCTGGCAGCCATGGAGGACGCTGTCGCCGCTGGTGATTTCCACCCGGCCGGTGAACGTGGCGGTATCGGCTTCGCCATTATAGCGGCCGCGGTCGGCGGTGATGCGCTCCGTCGTCGTCTTCACGTCCACATTGCCCACCGCATCCACCGAGCTGAACTGCTGACGTCCGGTTCCCCCCGCCTCGCTGAGATAGGCGGTCAGCTTGTCGCCGCGCACCTCCCGGCCTGGCTCGGTGGCCAGCGCATCGCCGTAGGCGATGAGCACCCGGGTCGGCCGCAGGTAGTCGAGCCGGTCGCGTGCCGTCACCTCGTTGTCGCCGGTGACCATGCGCACCCGCGGTCCGCCCGGGACGCTGGTCAGGATCAGCTTCCCGGCGTCCATGTCATAGGTGCCGTCGTCCCCCCACGCCGTCTCAGTGGGGGTGACGATCTTGACGTTGCCGGCGCCATCCAGCCGCCATACCTCGGTCGAGCCGTCCGGGAGCTGCCGATAGTGCGCCGTTAGCACATCACCGGTCACGACGAGATCGGCGCGCACCGCCTTGGCGTTGCCGCGGGCGATGATCGTCAGCGCGGTGCGGTTCCATTCGATCTGTTGCGCCGCCTCGATATCGATGGGGGGACTGGAGCCGCTCTTCCCGGTCGGCGACGGTGCGGTGGTCTGCGTCGCCGCCGCCAGCACCGTCTGCGCCTGCGCCGCTCCCATCCAGGGGGCCGCCGACGACAGGAGGGTGGCGAGGGCGACTGTGCGAACGATGGCGGTCGGCGAGCCGAACGACGCCGGCCAGCGAGGGGAGAGGGGGGCGGGCTGGGTCATTTAACGATCGGCGTCGCCGAGGCAATGTGCATGGTTGCCGGGCCGTATACGAAGACCTTGTCGCCGCCGTCCACCAGCCGGAAGCCGATCCCGTCGACCGAACCGAAAGACGCCGTGCCGAGGACGGCATTGGGGCCGCTCACCGTCCCCTCGTTGAGTTCCACCTTTGCCTGGCTGGTGTCCACCCGGTACCCGTTCTCGTCGATGAAGACGACATTTTCCCAAAGATCGACCGTCTTCGCCTGCGGATCGTAGAGGCCGCGGTCGGCGGTGACATGGAGGCGCCGTCCGTCGGATGTTGTCATGTCGGCGACCGGCATGGCGAGATCGAGGGTACCGCGCTCCGGATCCGAGCTTTCGGTGTGCGGCGAGGTCACCTGGAACGGCCGCCCGTACTTGTCTATTCCTTTGAACGTCGAATCGATGGCGGTGTCCTTGCTGGACGCGATGGTCTCCTCGGCGCGACCGGAGGCGAGTTTCAGCCGGGCTTCCTCCTTGCCGATCTCCGGCCACAGCAGCGTGAACGCGACGATCCCCGCCGCGGCCGCGGCAAGCCCCCACCGCAGCGTCTTGGCGATCCGCTGCCGTCTTATGGTCTGGTTCTGCCGCCCGCTATCGGCGGCACGCTTGGTGTCAGGCACCGGTATTGACGCCCTCCGCGACGGCCATGCGTTCAGGCGATCCCCGCGCGCAGGCAGTCGTGCACGTGGAGGATGCCGATCGGATGTCCGTTGTCGACCACGAACAACGTCGTGATCGATCGTGCATTGAGGAACCCGAGGGCCTCGCTGGCGAGTGCGTCTGGGCGAATCGCCTTCGGGTTGGCGGTCATCACGCTGCCGGCGGTTTCCTCCAGCAGCCCCGTCCCCATGTGGCGGCGCAAATCGCCATCGGTGATGATGCCGATCAGCCGCCGGTTGTCGTCGACGATGGCAACGCAGCCGAAGCCCTTGGCCGACATGGTGATGATCACGTCCGACATCGGGGTATCGAGGGTGGCGAGGGGCACCGCGTCACCCGAGTGCATGATGCTGGAGACGCGCAGCAGCCGCCGTCCCAGCTTGCCGCCGGGATGGAGGACGTGGAAGTCGTCGGCGGAGAAACCCTTGCGCTCCAGCATGGCCACCGCCAGCGCGTCGCCCAGCGCCAGCATCACCGTCGTCGACGTGGTCGGCGCCAGCCCCATGGGACAGGCCTCCGGGGTATCCGGCAGGATCAGCGCCACGTCGGCCGCTTGGGCAAGGGTGCTTCCGGCGCGGCCGGTGACCCCGATCAGCGGGATCTTGAACCGCTTGCAGAAGTCCACCAGGTCGGCCAGTTCGGACGTTTCGCCGGAGTTGGAAAAGGCGATCACCGCATCGTGCTCGGTGATCATCCCGAGATCGCCGTGGCTCGCCTCCGCCGGATGGACGAAGGTCGCCGGGGTTCCCGTCGAAGCGAGCGTTGCCGCGACTTTGGTCCCTACGTGGCCGCTCTTGCCCATGCCGGTGACGACCACCCGGCCGGTGACGTCGGTGAGGATCTCAAGGGCGCGGATGAAGCTGTTGTCGAGCGAACGGGACAGCGCCTCGATTCCGGCCGCCTCCAGCCTCAGAACCCGCCGCCCCGAAGCGAGCCCGCTCTCGGTCTCATCGGCGAGCGACAACGCCGTCTCGTCGGGCAGCGACAACGCCGAACCCATCGTTACCATCCACGTCTCCCTACGATTTCCCATCCCCGGGGGCGGGAAAACAGAGCCGCGGGCCGAGCGTCGGCCGCAGCCCTTAGCAATCTCCGTTCCATTAGGAGTATGGAGTGCGACCAACGGTCGGTCAACCTGGGGGCCTTCACGGGCCAGCGAGGGGGAAGGCGGCTGTGCCCAAATTGCGGCGGCGCTCAATAGGCGAAGATGTCCTCGCCAGGCCAGCCGGAGACGTCCAGCCGCGCCCTCTCCGGCAGGAACTGGAAGCAGGCGCGGGCCAGGTCGTCGCGGCCCTCGCGGACCAGCATCGTCTCCAGCCGGTCGGCCAGCCGGTGCAGGTGGATGACGTCGGTGGCGGCGTAGCGCATCTGTTCCTCGCTGAGGCGTTCGGCGCCCCAGTCGGAACTCTGCTGCTCCTTCGAGATCTCCACCCCCAGCAGTTCGCGGCAAAGGTCCTTGAGGCCGTGCCGGTCGGTGTAGGTGCGGACCAGGCGCGACGCGATCTTGGTGCAATAGACCGGCTGGCAGAGGACGCCCAGGTGGAGGAAGAGCATGCCGATGTCGAATCGGCCGAAATGGAACAGCTTGGTGGTTTCCGGATTGGCCAGCAGCGCCGCCAGATTGGGCGCCGGGTAGAAGCCGTCGCCGGCGTCCTGGCGGAGCTGGGGCGAGAAATGCACCAGGTGGCAGACGCCGTCACCGTCGGTGAGCTGGACCAGGCACAGGCGGTCGCGATGCGGGATCAGCCCGGTCGTCTCGGTATCGATGGCGACCCGGTCGCCCAGGATCAGACCGTCCGGCAGGTCGCCCGTATGGAGCTCGATGAGGGGACCGTTGGCAGTCAGCGGCATGATGCGACCCCGGAACCGGCGCCGAACCCGCCCCGCCGGGCGGCACCCTCCGCGGGCGAAGCCCACCCCCAAAGCCGACCGAAGGGTTGCTCATGCAGCACGGGATGCGATCCTTGATGGTGCCCAGGAGAAGACTCGAACTTCCACGACCTTGCGGTCACAGGCACCTGAAGCCTGCGCGTCTGCCAATTCCGCCACCTGGGCCTCTCGTCCGCGCCAGCGCGTCATCTCGCCCTCGCGCGGGGCGACCATCGCCGGCCGCCCGCGTCCTCTCCTAGAAACCCCCGCGACCCATGTCAACCACGATGCCGCATTTCACTGGCGGGGGACGGTCGGGGTCGCAGCCTCAAGCGGCCGACGATGAGGGCGAGGCGCGCGCCCGTAGCGTCGGACATCCGCTTCAGGAGCGCGGCTCTGAACGCGCGCTTTTTGGGTCAAACGCCGCCGCGGTTAGGCGGCGGTGACGGCGAGAACCGGGGCGAGGGCAGAATCGATGGCGGTGGCATTGTTTCTGATGAACAGCAGCAGCGCCGCCTCGTTGGCATCGACGCGGCCGTCGCCGTGGAGGCGGGACAGCAGCCATTCGGCCTCGGCCCGGTCGATCGCCTGCCGCCCGGTGGCTTCGTCCGTGTCCGCCGCCGCCCGGGCCGCCTCCCGTTCGGCGCGGCGGCGCCCGAAGACATCGGCCTCGCGGAAAACGCCGGCGACCCCGCTCCGGCCGATGCGTTCAGCATGAGGCCTAGGATGGTGCCGACGCTGCGGCGTTCAGCCAGCCACTGGTCGCGGCGGCGCATCGTATCGGCATCGGGCAGATGCGGTTCGCCTTGCGGGAACATCAGGTGGCTGGCGACGGCGCGGACGAACAGGTCGCGCCAGCCGGCATCGTTCTCGGCGGTGCTGGTGGCGTCGTTGAGATCGAACAGGAGGTCCGCTTCGCGCCGGGAGATTCTGAGACTGGCCTCGCCACCGGCGGCGTAAATCAGCTTCGAGACGAGGCTGACGTCGGCGCGGTCGATGACACCCGGCCGCCGGCGGCCGGGGCCGAACAGCACGCCGCCGCCGCTCAGCACCGCGGTCTTCACCGCCTGCAGCGCCATCAGCCGCAGCGTTTCCGGGCACGAAGCGGCCCAGTGAACGATATTGACGATGAGTTCCAGCTCCCTCGGCGCGTCGATGCGGCCGTCCCGGCCCACCGCCTCCATCAAGAAGGCGGCGCCGGCCTCGTCGACGTAGCCGCGGGGATCGCTCTGCCAGACGAAGTAGTCGGTCAGCGCCTCGATGAAGAAGCTGTCCCAGGCCGGGGCATTGCCCCGCGTCCCTTCGTTCAGGACAAACATCGTCTCGGCCTCGGCGCGGCTGACGATACCGTCGGCGAAGACCTGGCGGCGAAGGGCGAGAACGTCATCGGCGGTAATGGTGCCGCGGGCGAGGATGGCGGCGACCGCTCCGGCGGGGTCGGTCGAAGAGGGGCGGGGAAGAGCGGTCATCGGGGTTCCGGTTGTGGCAACAATCATGAGCCGGATCCTATGTGATGAAGTGCTACCAATTGCTTTCGTGCCGGCGGATGGGCGCTCCTTGCCCGCGGAAGCCGCTAGCAAGCGGGACGCGCATTCGAATCGGGCCCCCACAACAAGGAGTTGAATCCATTTCTGCGCTTCGCTTTGCGGCCGCGCTGGCGGCGTTGGTCTTCGCCGTCGGCGCCGCTTTCGCCTGGTGGGCCTGGGTCGGACGGCCGGTAGCACTGGTCGATGCGCCGGGCGGCCGGTTTCCCTGCGTCTCCTATGCGCCCTACAAGGATGGACAGACGCCGTTTGACCTGGACTGGGTGGTTTCCCCGGCGCAGATCGAGGACGACCTCCGCCAACTGGCCAAGGTCACCGACTGCGTGCGCACCTATGCGGTGCGGCAAGGGCTGGCGGAGGTGGTTCCGGTCGCCGCCGGTCTCGGGATGAAGGTCCTGCTGGGCGTCTGGATCAACGCCGAGAACGAGAAGAACCGGGGCGAGGTCGAGACCGCCATCGAACTCGCTCGTCGTTACCCGGAGACCGTCGCCGCGGTGGTCGTCGGCAACGAGGTCCTGTTGCGCGGTGAGCAGCCGCCGGAGCGGCTCGCCGCCTTCATCCGCGAGGTTCGTGCCGCGGTCCCGCCGTCGGTGGAGGTTACTTACGCCGACGTGTGGGAGTTTTGGCTGAAGCACCCGGAGATTGCCGACGCGGTCGACTTCATCACCATCCACACGCTGCCCTACTGGGAGGACGATCCGGTCGGGATCGACAAGGCCGTCCCCCATGTCGTCGCCATCGTCGATCGGGTCAAACAGGCGTTCCCCGGGCGACGGTTGCTGGTCGGTGAGGCGGGATGGCCCAGCGCCGGGCGGATGCGTGAAGGGGCGCAGCCGAGCCGGGTCAATCAGGCCCGCTTCGTGCGCGAGCTCATCGTCGCCGCCGAGCAGGACGCGATCGGCCTCAACGTCATCGAGGCCTTCGATCAGCCGTGGAAGCGGGAGCTGGAGGGGACCGTCGGCGGCCACTGGGGCCTGTTCGACGAGGACCGCCGGGAGAAGTTCCCCTTGGTCGGACCGGTGCGCGAGGACGGCGACTGGCTCTGGCACTTCGCCGCCGCCGCCGTGCTCGGTGTCCTTCTGGTCCTGCCGGCGGCACGGATCCGCCGGCGTGCGACCGGGGGCGGGGGCACCTTTGCCGGCTGGCTGGGACTCGCCGTCGCCGGCCAGGCCGCCGCCACCCTCCTCGTTGCCGCCGGCCTCGCCGCCTTCGATGCGGTACGCACTCCCTATGACGCCTTCGTCTGGGGCGGGCGCGGTGTGCTCGCCGCGGCGGTGGCGGTGCTGGTGCCGGTGACCCTCGCCGGTGGTGCCCCGGTCGCACCGGTCGCCGCCCGGCGTCTGATCGAGGCGGTACGACGGGGAGCCCGACCGACCGGGTCGCCCCTGGCGCTCGGGCTCGGCATCGCCCGCCTGGCCGTCGCCTTCGGCGCGGCGGTAACCACCCTGTGCTTCCTCTTCGATGCCCGCTACCGGGACTTTCCGGTCGCCCTCACCCTGGTCCCCGCCGTCGCCTTCCTCGTCCTCACCTTGGCCCGGCGGCGCCGGAACGATAGCGAGGCGCCGGGCGATTTGGCCGAGGAGCGGCTGCTGGCGGTGGTTCTCGCCGCGGGCGGGATCGCCATCGGCCTGTCGGAAGCGCCGGCCAACGTCGAAGCATGGGGTCTGATGCTGGCCAACCTGCTGCTGGCCGCCGCCTTGTGGCTGGAGCCGCGGCGACCGGTCGCGGCTGCCGCCGGGGATCAGGCGCGCAAACGCGCCATGGCGCCGGCGAGGAGGCCGGCACCGGCCAATTCCGGCGCGTAGAGGAGGAGGCCGGCGCCGCCGAGGCCGATCGCCAGCCTGGCCATCCCCCGCCGGTCCCCAAACAGCGCGACGGCGCCGGCAACCACGGCAACGATGCCCATCGCCTGGTAGCGCAACGCCAAGATCAGCCCCTCGCGCCAGGGGCACCACCAGGGACGGGCCGCGCCCCCGCACGCCCAGGCCAGCGCCGGGACCTGGACGATGAGGAAGCGGACCGCGGCGCCGACGGCGAGGCCGATGGCGAGGATCAGGGCGGCCCGCATCCACGCCCGCTGCGTGTCCGTCATCGCTGGCTCCTTCCGAACGGTCGCGCCACGTCCGAGTGCCCCCCAGGATGCGACCCCATGCGCCGGCCTTGCGGCCGACGGCCGTTATAGGGAGCCGGTGGGCGCAGGGTCCAGGGGGCGAACGGGTGGGATCAGCGCTTCAGGTCACGGGCGGTCTCCATCACCTCGTCGAGGGTACGGAAGGCGGTGGCGGAGGAATTGTACGCGTTCTGGGTCTGAATCATCCGCGAGAACTGGTCGGCCAGGTCGACGTTGGACAGCTCGATGACGCCGGGCTTCAGCGAGCCGGCGCCGTTGGTCCCGGCGGCATCGAGAACCGGGGCGCCCGAATCGGCGCCCGGTGCGTAGACGTTGCCGCTGAGGGAGAGCAGCCCTTCCGGGTTGGCGAAATCGGCGATGGGCAGGCGCCAGATGCGCCGGCTGGTGCCGTTGCTGAACGCGCCGACCACATACCCCTCACCGTCGAAGCTGACGCTGTCGAGGACGCCGGCCGCGTGGCCGTCGGCGGTTACCTCGTCGACGGTGAAGTTGCCGCTCAACTGGGTGGTGTCGGCGAAGTCGAGGGTGAATGCGGAGGCGGCGCCGCCGCCGTGATCGACGGCGACCCGGAAGGAGGCGGGCCCGGCGAGAGTTCCGTCGGCGTCGAAGCTGAGCGAGCCCGCCGGGTCCAGGCTTACCCGTCCGCCGTCGGCGTCGCTGAGTTCCACCTGCCAACCGTTGGCGGCGGTCTTGGTGAAGCGGGCGGTGAGGGAACGGGCGGTGCCGGTCGAATCGTAGACCTGTACGTCCAGGCTCTCGCTGGCCCCGACACTGGCGCCGGCCGGCAGGTTGAGGGCGAGGTGGGCCTTGCTCGTCGGCAGGACGTCGCTGGTGAAGGCATAGGCGTCGGTGCGTACCGGGGCGAGGCTGGCAGCATCGCCGGCGGACGTTCCGTCCGGTGCGACCCGCCATCCCTGCAGGACGTTGCCGTTGCCGTCGGCGAGGTAGCGGGTATTGGTGGCGATTGCACTGTCGTCGGCATTGCCGACGCTGATGGCGGGCCCCAGCACCTCGCCGAAGCGGCCGTTGCGCCCGTAGAGGCGATTGCCGTCGGCGTCGGCGAGGACGAAGAAGCCGTTCCCGTCGATCGCCGCGTCAAGATCGCGCCCGGTCGTCGACAACTCACCCTGGTCGCCGACGCGCGTGACCACGTGGGTAACGACGCCGCCCATGTCCGACGGGCTCGATAAAGGCCCGCCGTCGGCATCGGCGGTGCCGGCGAAGGCGTCGCTGAACAAAGTGGCGAACTGCGATTCGGCCCGCTTATAGGCGGTGGTATTGACGTTGGCGACATTGCCGCCGATCACCGAAAGCGCCCGGCTCTGACTCTGCATGCCGAGCACCGACGACTGGAACAGACCGAAGCCGGTCATGGCATTGCCTCCCTGCCTGCCAGTGGCCCCGGCCGAGAGAGAACACTTCGGCGAAGCCTATGGGCGGCGAAGCAAGGACCAGACCAGGGGGCCGATGAGGATGGAGGCCAGGGAAACCGCCGGTTGGCGGCCAGGCGAGGGCCCCGGCCGGGGTCTCGCCGCGGCAAGATTTGCCGGCCGTGCGGTCATTTCTTCCCTGCCAGCCCATCCTTCCGGGCCACGGACCGATGGCAACGGATCCTTAACCGGCCGTTGCCATACTGGCCTCGAGACCCGTGCCGCAGCCCCAGGCCGCCCATGAAATCGCCCTTTATCGGTTCCGTCGACCGCCTCGACGCCCCGCAGCGGAAGCGCCGATCCTCCGGTGCCGGCGGGACCGGTTTCGCCCGTCATCTTGTCGAAACGACCCCCGATCCTGCCGCTTCGCCGGTGGCCGAGACCACCGAGACGCTGCCGCTGGATGCGCTGCTGGCGCTGCAGGGGGTTGGCGAAGGCCTGGGTGACGGCCGCCAGGCCAGCCAGCGGCGCGGCGCGACCCTGCTGGACCTGCTCGACAGGCTGCGTGCCGACCTGCTTGCCGGCCGCGTTGCCGAGAGCCATTTGGTCAAGCTCGCCGGCCTCGTCCGCGATCGGGCCGGAGCGAGTGGCGATGCGCGCCTGGATCAGGTCATCTCCGAGATCGAATTGCGCGCAGAGGTTGAGCTAGCCAAGCTATCCATGCGGCGGTGATCCGCCGGCGTTGCCCACGGGCTTTTCCGGCGCCATTATTTCAGACAATAATATCAATAAGTTGGTCGCAGGCTGGGGAAAGAATGCGCTTGCAACCAATCCTCACCAAAATTATAGTGCCGCGCGCGGTTGGAGGGGGGGTCCCCGTGAACGTTGCGAGCATGTGACGACGATGCTGCCGCCTGATTATCGACCGTCCGAGGACGAGAGATTCATGAGCGCGACGATGCGCGAGTACTTTCGCCAGAAGCTCATGCGCTGGCGGGCGGAATTGCTCGTCGAAGCCCAGGCGACGCTGAACGCCCTCCAGGAGGGCGGTGGATCGGCCGAGGCCGATGTCGCCGATCGGGCCTCGTCGGAGAGCAACCGTGCCATCGAACTGCGAACCCGCGACAGGGCCCGCAAGCTGATCGCCAAGATCGATGAGGCGCTCGACCGCATCGAGGTCGGCACCTACGGCTACTGCGAGGAGACCCACGAGCCGATCGGCATCTCCCGTCTGGAGGCGCGCCCCATCGCCACCCTCAGCCTCGAGGCGCAGGAGCGCCACGAGCGCATGGAGAAGACCCACCGGGACGAGTAGCCGGGCCGCGATGGGCTGTGGTTCGGGGCTGCGCTGCGGGGCGGGTCAGTTGGCAGGCCTGGCGCCGGGCTCGGCCCCAGCCTCCGCGGGGACGACCGGCGCCGATCGCGAGAGGCGATCCACCATGCGTTGTCCGATACGCATCCCGGGCGCTTCAATGAAGCGGTAGGTCAGGTACGACAGCGGGACGACGATGGCGGTGGTCAATGCGACAGCCAATAGAAACTTTAAGCTGGTTCCCAATTCGGTCGAATATATGTTTGCGTAGGCGGGCTGCAGGAAAAATATAACGGTGGAGTGGTTCAAGTACACAGAATAGCTGATCTGGCCAAGAAAGCGCGTAAAGCCGTTAATAATCACGCCGAGCGGGGCGAGTGCCGCACCCAGCACAAGGCAGGAAAAGGCGACGCCCTGCCAGTCATACCACGAGAAAAATCCCGGGGTGCGACCATTTATTAATGCGGACGTTAGCACAAGGAAGACTGCAATCAGCGTCAGCCCCAGGTTCCGGCGGGAATCAATGCGGCGTGAAAGCAATGTCCACAGCGTGAAAGTTATCATTCCCATAGTAAATATGGGGAGATGCCGTAATATGCTAAACCATTCGACGTAGTTTTGGAGCAGCGATTCGTCGATCCAATAAGGGGCGAGCGCACCAAAGCACGAATAAATAAATACGAAACACAGCAATAACGTAATCTGCTTAGTAATCGTATTGCACATAAAATATAATAACGGAAAGACCACATAAAAAATCATTTCAACGCCCACCGTCCAGCCGGCCCAAACGTATATGCCTGCGTACTGCGGGATAAGATTGAAGACGAAAAAGACGCCCGAGATAACCTCCGTCCAGGAATGCCAGACACCGGAGACGTAAATGTCTCTTATGTAGCTTATTAAGAGCCATGCATAAAAAAGTGGTGCTATGCGGAAAAAGCGATGGATGAAGAAACTGGTTAAAGGGATGCCGGAGCGGATGTGCCGGGGCATCGTCAGGCACAGTGAAAAAGCACTTACAACGAAGAATAACGTGACTCCTGACCCGCCAAAGTGGACCCATGGCGATGCCCAGGCGGGTATTTTCCAAATCGGCTGAGGAAAGAGCGCCACATGATAAATAACAACGTAATATGCGGCAATGCCGCGTAGCGCATCGAGGAATGCCAGACGCTGACCGGATGGGGGTTTCTTGGTCGTCACCGGCGTTCGTTTGCCTCAACCGGGAAATACACGAGGACGTGGCTCAAGAGGGCACCCGTGTAGCATAACGCGGGGGTCCGGAGAATGACAATCCGAGAAGCCCGCGCCGGTTCCTGCCGCGTTTGGGCGATCAGGCGCCGCGATCCCCCTCGGCGGCGGAGCGAGGGCAGGCCGGTCAATGCGAAGCAAGGAGGGCCTAGGCAGCGCGCTTCACGTTCGGAATGGCGCCCGCGACCGCGCCCCTGCCCGCCGGGGGGCCGATCCATTTCGCCAGAACCTTCCGGCCCAGCCAGATGCCCGGGTTTTCGATCAGGCGAAAGGTGAGGTACGACAAGGGAATGACGATGGCGCAGGTGACGGCGACCGAGGTCAGGAACTTAAGGCTGGTGCCGATGGGCAGATCGTAAATGCGTTGATACGGAACGATATGATAGATCACCGGAAAATGAATGAGGTATAGGGAGTAGCTGATTTTTCCCAAGAAGCGTGTGGCTCGGTTCACCATAATCCCGATCGGGGCTAAGGACAGGCCGACGACAAGGCAAACAAAAGTCAGACTCTGCCAATAAAATGGATCGAAGAAACCACCGACGCGTCCGCCCAGTAATCCGGCGAACATGACGAAAAAAACCGCAACCAGCAACAACCCCAGATCGCGTCCACCGTTTTGAACTTTCCGTGACGCCCACAGATCATAGGCGCACATGCCCATTATAAATGTGGGAAGGTACTTGAATATGGTCAGATAGCCAACGTAGGCTTCCAGGTATTTCTCTCTGACCACATACGGGGCCAATGCGATAAAGCAGGAATACACGAACACGAAGAGCAAGCATGCGGTAATTTTCTGGGTAAGGGATGTGCAGCGAAAGTAGAATAAAGGAAAAATGGCATAAAACGGCATCTCCACGCCGATAGTCCAGCCCGCAGAAACAAAAATATTGGCGTACCGCGGCACAAAATTAGCATAAAACAGGACCGAAGCCAGGATCTCGGTCCATGAACGTAATACACCGAAGCTATAGAAATCACGCAAAACGGAAAAGATGATCAACGCATAAAACAACGGCGCAATACGAAAAAACCGATGAACATAGAAGCTGATTAGAGGCCTGCCACTGGCAATGTGGTTTGGCATCGTCAGGGATAGCGAAAAGGCGCTGATAACAAAAAAAAGTGTAACCCCGGAGCCGCCGTAGAGCACCCAGGAACTTGCCCAGCGTGGGAGCTTCAGGTCGGGGTCCGGAATGACCGTCAGGTGGTAGAGCACAACGTAGAGGGCGGCAAGACCACGTAACGAATCGAGAAAAGCCAGGCGATGCTGAACCGCGCTCTTGGCGGGACTACCTCCCATGGGATGCCGCATGCCTTTTCCTGAGGGCATAGATTACCGCCACAGAGAGTGATCTATGCGCGAATAGCGAATACGCCAATCGCCCAAACTCACGGCTTATAGGGAGCCGGTCGCGGCGATGCAAGGCGAGAATAGGGGCGGTGATGCAGGAAAGAGAGGGGGCAAGGGGAAACGGCGCCGGGCCGGCAGCCCCAACGCGAAAACCGCCGGGGGGACCCGGCGGCGTTCGGCGTTTCTTGGTCTTGGCTGGCGGCGGGGTTGCCCCCTCCGGCTCGGTTGGTCCCCTGCGTTGCGGTGCGCCGCTGCCGACGGTGGCCCGACGGAAGCGCGTGCGCGCTAAAGCATGCGCTGGGCGAGGAGCGTCTTGATCTCGGCGATCGCTTTGCCGGGATTGAGGTGCTTCGGACAGGTGTTGGTGCAATTCATGATGGTATGGCAGCGATAGATCCGGAACGGATCGTTGAGCTGGTCGAGCCGGTCACCGGTGTGCTCATCGCGGCTGTCGGCGATCCAGCGGTAGGCCTGCAGCAGGATGGCGGGGCCGAGGTAGCGGTCGCCGTTCCACCAGTAGCTGGGGCACGAGGTCTGACAGCAGAAGCAGAGGATGCATTCCCACAAGCCGTCGAGCCGCGCCCGCTCCTCCGGGCTCTGCGGCCGCTCTCCGGCCGGCGGCGGGGTGTCCGCCTTCAGCCACGGCTGGATCAGCTGGTACTGGGCGTAGGGTACCGACAGATCGGGGACCAGGTCCTTGATCACCGGCATGTGCGGCAGCGGAAAGACGCGGACGTCGCCCTTGATGTCCTCGATCGCCTTGATGCAGGCAAGGGTGTTGGTGCCGTCGATGTTGAAGGCACACGATCCGCACACCCCTTCGCGGCAGGACCGGCGGAAGGTCAAGGTGGTGTCGATCTCGTTCTTGATCTTGATCAGCGCATCCAGAACCATCGGCCCGCAGGCATCGAGGTCGACGTGGAAGGTGTCGAGGCGGGGGTTCTCGCCGGTATCGGGATCGTAACGGTAAATGCGGAACCGCTTGACGCGCTTGGCGCCGCCCGGCATCGGCCAAGTCTTGCCTTCCTTGACGCGGGAATTGGGCGGTAGGTTGAATTCGACCATTTTCTTTGTTCTCCTCGCCCGGGTTCAATATACCCGCTTCTGCGGTTCGATATACTTGGCTTCGTTGGTCAGGGTATAGGTGTGCACCGGCCGGTAGCTGAGCGTCACCTTGCCGTCGGGGTCGACGGTCGCCAGCGAATGCTTCATCCAGTTGACGTCGTCGCGGTCGGGGCAGTCCTCGCGGGCGTGGGCGCCGCGACTCTCCTTGCGCGCCTCGGCGGAGTAGAGGGCCGCCTTGGCGCAGATCAGCAGGTTTTCCAGCTCGAGCGCCTCCACCAGATCGGAGTTCCAGATCAGCGAGCGATCGCTGACCCGGATGTCGGCGAGGCTGTCCCAGACCTTGTCGATCTTCCCGCAACCTTCGGCGAGAACCTCCTGGGTGCGGAAAACGGCGGCGTCGTTCTGCATCGTCCGCTGCATGGCGAGGCGGATCTGGCTCGTCGGTTGGCCGCCGCTGGCATGGCGCAGCCGGTCGAGGCGGGACAGCGCCAGGTCGGCTGAATCCTTCGGCAGGGGCGGTTGCGACGACCCCGGCTTGATGAGCTCGGCGGCCCTGAGGGCGGCGGCGCGGCCGAAGACGACGATGTCGAGGAGCGAGTTGGTGCCGAGCCGGTTGGCGCCGTGCACCGACGCGCAGCCGCACTCGCCGACCGCCATCAGTCCGCGGCAGACCCGGTCCGGTTCGGCGTCGGTGGGAAGAAGCGCCTCGCCATGATAGTTGGTCGGGACGCCGCCCATGTTGTAGTGCACCGTCGGCAGCACCGGGATCGGCTCCTTGGTGGCATCGACACCGGAAAAGATTTTCGCCGTCTCGGTGATGCCTGGCAGCCGCGCCAGCAGGATGTCGGCCCCCAGGTGCTCCAGGTGGAGGAGGATGTGGTCCTTGTCCGCACCGATGCCGCGGCCCTCGCGGATCTCGACCGTCATCGAGCGGCTGACCACATCGCGCGAGGCGAGGTCCTTGGCGGTGGGCGCATAGCGCTCCATGAAGCGCTCGCCGGCGGAGTTGGTCAGGTAGCCGCCTTCACCGCGGGCACCCTCGGTGATCAGGCAGCCGGAGCCGTAGATGCCGGTGGGATGGAACTGGATGAATTCGTGATCCTGCAGCGGCACACCCATGCGCGCCGCCATGCCATTGCCGTCACCGGTGCAGGTGTGCGCCGAGGTGCAGGAGAAGAAGGCACGACCGTAGCCGCCGGTGGCGAGCACGGTGGTATGGGCCCGGAAGCGGTGGATCGCACCGTCGTCCAGGTTCCAGGCGATGACACCGCGGCAGGCCCCTTCTTCGTCGCGCATCAGGTCGATGGCGAAGTATTCGACGAAGAACTCGGCCGAGAACTTCAGGCACTGCTGATAAAGGGTGTGCAGGATGGCGTGGCCGGTGCGGTCGGCGGCGGCGCAGGCCCGTTGCACCGGGGCTTCGCCGTAGTTGCGCATGTGGCCGCCGAAGGGACGTTGGTAGATCTTGCCGTCCTTGGTCCGCGAGAACGGAACCCCGAAGTGCTCCAGCTCGTGCACGGCGGGGACCGCCTGGCGGCACATGTATTCGATCGCGTCCTGGTCACCGAGCCAGTCGGAGCCCTTGACGGTGTCGTACATGTGCCATTCCCAGCTGTCCTCGGCCATGTTGCCGAGGGCGGCGCCGATGCCGCCCTGGGCGGCGACGGTATGGCTGCGGGTGGGGAAGACCTTGGTGATGCAGGCGGTCTTCAGGCCGGCCGCGGCGAGCCCCATGGTCGCGCGGAGACCGGCGCCGCCGGCGCCGACGACGATGACGTCGTAGGTATGGTCGATGATCGGATAGGCGGGCGGCATGGAATCAGCTCCTCAGCGCGACGAGAAGGACCGCGAGCACGCACGAGGCGGCCAGCGCGAACAGAACGAACCGGGTGACGATAAGGACGACGATCCGGGCACCTTCGCCCGAGACATAGTCTTCGATCACCACCTGCATGCCGAGCGCAGCGTGATAGAACAGGACGAGCACGGTCAGAATCATCAGCAGCGCATTGCCGAACTGGCCGATCCAATGGGAGTAGGCCAGGTAGTCGGCGCCGTTCAGCGAAATCACCGCACACACGAACCAGATGCAGAGGGGAACGAGGGCGATGGCGGTCAGGCGCTGGGCCCACCAGTGGCCGACGCCTTCCTGGGCCGATCCGAGGCCACGGACCCGGCCGAGCGATGTACGCATTTCCATGACTTAGCCTCCGATCGAGTAGGCGGCGATCAGGGTCACCAGGGTGGCGCCCACCGCAAACGCGACGGTGGCGATGCCGGAGGTGCGCAACTGCGACAGCTCAAAGCCCCAGCCGAAATCCCAGGCCAAGTGGCGGACGCCGTTGGCGAGATGATAGAAGAGGGCAAAGGTGAAAGCCCAGAGCAACGCCTGGCCGATGAATGAGCCCATGAAGCTTTGAGCATCTGCAAATGCGGCCGGGCCGTAGGCGGCGGCGACCAACCAGTAGGTGAGGAGCAACGTTCCCACGGTTAGCGCGACGCCGGTGATCCGATGCAGGATCGACAGCACCGAAGTAATTTGAGGTCGGTAGACTTGCAGATGCGGAGAGAGGGGACGATCGGGAGGCGCCATGGGCTTTTTCCTTCTTGTTCACGGCTCGTTCGGGCCCGCGAAGCCCGTTCGCAATCCTGCTTAGACCCGCCCGCCAGCGAAGTCAATGTTCGCACATGCGAAATAGCAATGCGCTCCGCTCATGGGTCGGCGAAGGCCTCGAATGGCCCGAACGATGGTTCTACTTGCGACTTACTCTTACTTTAATCCGTGGGAAGGGGCCGCAGGGCCGTCGGTCCGGATGCGGCCCCTGACCGCTTAATTGGGCGACTGCCGGACCACTCTGCCGCCCGCCAAGGGACCGGCTGAACCTCCGGCTGCGGCGCGGGCGGTCCGGTTCTTGTGCGCCGCAGAGGAGATCACTATGGGTTGGCACTATAGAGCAAGCTTCATATCGCTACTGCACAATCGGTCTGAAGGGGATCGGATGATGGGAGTTCGCCGCCCGCTCGCCTGGATTCACGTCGCCGCCGCCCTGCTGCTCGCGCTGGTCGCCTCGCCGCGGAGTCTCGCCGACGAGCGACAGCCGATCACCGTCTATGCCGCAGCAAGCCTGACCGATGCGATGAACGCCCTGGGGGCGCGCTGGCACGAGAAAACGGGTGAGGCGGTGCGGTTTTCCTTTGCCTCTTCCTCCACCCTGGCGCGGCAGATCGAAGCCGGCGCCCCGGCGGCGATCTTCGCCTCGGCCGACGAGCCGTGGATGGATTATCTCGCCGAGCGGAAGCTTATCGTCGATGCGACCCGGGTCAGTCCCATCGGCAACCGTCTGGTTCTGATCGCCCCCGTCGCCAGCCCGATCAATTCGGCGGACCTGGTGCCCAACTTCCCCCTCGCCGAGCTGCTGGGCGACGGCCGGCTGTCGACCGGCGACCCCGCCCACGTGCCGGTCGGCCGCTATGCCCAGGAGGCACTGACCGCGCTCGGCGTCTGGCAGGTGGCGGAGCCGCGGCTGGCCCGCGCCGACAACGTCCGCGCCGCCCTGGTCCTGGTGGAGCGGGGGGAGACGCCGCTCGGGATCGTCTATGCGACGGACGCGAAGCAGTCGGAGGCGGTGCGGGTGGTGGGGACGTTCCCCGAGGACACCCACACGCCGATCACCTACCCGATGGCCATTGTCGAAGGGCAGGACGGACCGGCGGTGCGGGCGTTGTTCGCCTTCGTCACCGGTCCCGAGGCGAAGGACGTGTTTCTCTCTTACGGGTTCTCCGCGGTGTCCGGTCGCTGACCGTCCATTCGATCGGGTGATTGCCGGTCAGGCGAAGAAACGGTCGATGTCGTCTTGGGAGATTTTCGGCTCGACGTCGAGACCGGGACCGGAGAGCAGCGCCGCGTCGGCGTCGACGACGACGTCCTCCGGCGGGAGCTCCACGTCGCTGAGCGCGCCCTGACCGCCCAGGATCTCGATCATCCGGTCGATGCGGCCTTCGATGAACTTGATGGCGGCCACCACCTTGGTGATGCGCTGCCCGGTGATATCCTGGAAGTTGCAGGCTTCGAAGATGCGCACCACCTGTTCGCCGATGCTGTCCAGACCGGTGGCGGTCGCCGCATCCGCCTGCGGCGGCCGGAGATGGGCGAGCAGGGCATCGATCTGTTCGGACGCCTCGAGAATGGTATGGGTGGCGGCCTCGGTGGAGCGCACCACGGCGTCGAGCTCGCAGGTCGCCTTATCCCAGGCGGCCGGCGGCGACTTGTCACTGCGCAGCGCCGCGATCTCCATTTTCATGTGACTGATCGCGTCCTTGAGCTGGCTGAGCTCCCAGTGCAGGGACTCGATCGAAACCTCCCGGTCGTCGTGGCCGGTGGTCGCGGCGTCCGGCGCCCCGCCCGGCCCGGTCCGGCCGTCCGCTCCCTGCCGGCGGCGGCGCTCGACGGTGAACTCTTTGGCGGGTGCTCTCTCGACCATCTTTCCGTGCCCTCCGTGAGACCGCCAGGCTACAGGCGATGGCCTTAAGACTCCGTAACCCGGCAACAAGGGGTGAAGCGGCCGGCCGGTCGCAGGCAGCCGTCACCCTCGCTATCGCACTTTGCCGCATATATTATTGGCCTGAGCATACGGGGAGCAGATGATGGCAACTGAGCCGATGCACGAGGCGGTTCTTCGTCTCGACAAGGCGATCACTCTACTGCACAGCACGATCAGCGAGCTGTCACGGAACCTCTTCGGGCTGACGGAAACAATGAAGCTCCACATCGAGACCCTGCGCATCGAGGTGCGAAAGGTTGAGCAGGTTGTGGATTCTAAGGCGACCCAGGCTTCGGTGGATTCGTTGGGAAATGATCTTCGGTTGGAGCTGAAGGCGATCAATGGGAAGTTGGAGAAACTTCTGGCGTACCATCTAGCCGGCCCAGTCGAAGTACCGCCCATCGTTAAGGCAAAGGGATACCCGTGATCAATGCGACGGCACCTATTGCCGGATGATTATGCGCGCTTCGAGATCGAGGACACTTCGAACGACCTTTATTGGAATGGCAAGCGGGTGGATCTGGGCGGTTGGTCCCGTACCGAACGGATCGGTGCGTGGAGCGCAATCCTCGTTTTGTTGGGCATTATTGTTGGTGCCATCGTCACCGTTGCCACCAACTATCCGAACGTAAAGGCGGGTTGGGACGCGCTGACGAAGCAGCCGTCGGAGACGACCGAGCAGGGTGTGGTGCCGCCGCAAGGGGCTGCTCCGCTGGCGTCGCCGGCGCGGTGACGGCGGGGACGACGCTGCAGCCGGTCGGGTTGAATTCGTCCGGTTGAGCGCTATAAGGGACCATCTGGTGAACGGCCGGCGGCTCATCGTCGGCATGCCGCCGCTTTCTCGCGGAGTACGTTTTGATGCTGTCCGGATCGATCGTTGCCCTTGTCACCCCCTTCAGCGACGGGGCCTTCGACGAAGCCAGCTATCGCGATCTGATCGCCTGGCACATCCAGTCCGGGACCACCGGCCTCGTCCCGTGCGGGACCACCGGCGAGGCCTCGACCCTCGACCACGACGAGCATCGGCGGGTGATCGAGACCTGCATCGCCGAGACCGCCGGCCGGGTCCCGGTCATCGCCGGCACCGGCTCCAATTGCACCGCGGAAGCGATCGAACTCACCCAGTTCGCCGCCGACGCCGGCGCGGATGCCGCGCTTGTGGTCACCCCCTACTACAACAAGCCGACCCAGGAAGGCCTCTACCGGCACTTCAAGGCGATCCACGACGCGACCGCCATTCCGATCATCATCTACAACATCCCCGGGCGATGCGTCGTCGACATGACGGTGGAGACGATGGCTCGTCTGGCCGAGCTGCCGCGCATCCAAGGGGTGAAGGACGCAACCCAGGACCTGGTCCGGCCGCTGCGCACCCGGGCCGCCATCGGCGACGGCTTCTGCCAGCTCTCCGGCGAGGACGCGACCATCCTCGCCTTTCTCGCCAGCGGCGGTCACGGCTGCATTTCGGTCACCGCCAATGTCGCGCCGGCGCTCTGCGCCCAGATGCATCGCGCCTGGCAGGCGGGGGACATTGCCCTTGCCCTGCAAATCCAGATGCGTCTCATGCCCCTGCACCAGGAGCTGTTCTGCGAAAGCAATCCGGTCCCCGCCAAGTATGCGCTGCACCGGCTCAACAAGTGCGGCCCCGATGTGCGCCTGCCGCTGGTGCCGCTGGCGGCGGCGAGCCGGGCCAAGGTCGACGGCGCCCTGGCCGCCGCGCAGCTTCTGTAGCCCGCTCTCGCTCGTCCGCACCATGGCCCCGCCAAAACAGCGCGCGGGCGGCGACAACCGCAAGATCATCGCCCGCAACCGCCGCGCCTCGTTCGACTATGCCTTCGAGGAGATTGTCGAGGCCGGCATCCAGTTGCTGGGCAGCGAGGTGAAATCGCTGCGCCTGCGCCGGGCGTCGCTCAACGAGGCCTATGCCCAGGACCGCAAGGGTGAACTGTTCCTCCTCGGCGCCCACATCTCCCCCTATGAAAGCGCCAAGACGTTCGGCCATGATCCGCTACGTCCGCGCAAGCTGCTGCTGCACCGCCAGGAGATGCTGAAGCTGATCGGCGCTATCCGCCGCAAGGGAATGACCCTGGTACCGGTGTCCCTCTACTTCAACCACAAAGGGCGGGCGAAGGTGGAGTTGGCCCTGGCCAAGGGCCGCACCAAGGGCGACCAGCGTCAGGCGATCAAAGACCGTGAGTGGAAGCGGGAGAAGCGCGAACTGCGCATTTGAGCGGCGGCTGAAAGCACCGCCATCGATCGCGCCGGGGAGCCGGCGCTCCGGCGTTGACCGAAAAACATCCGGGCCGACACGGGGTGGGCCGACACAGGGCGGGCCGACACGGGGAAGGTCCGATGCCGAACCCTGACCCCAGGTGGCCGACCTGGCGGGCGGCGCGTCGGCGGGGCAAGGAGGTCGCCCAATCCCTTGTGCGGGGAGCCACCCGCAAGCCCGGCGCCGACCTGTCGCGGCTGCCGGTCGGGCTCAATGTGCGCGGGATCAGCGTCGCCGACGGCATTCGGGCGGCGCTGGCGTGCGGGGTCGTCATCGGTGTCGAGCACTGGGTCGATTGGCCGCCGCTGTTCTACATGGCGCTGGCTGCCAACCTCACCTGCTTTGCCGACGCCGGCGGACCCCTGCGCCCGCGGCTGGTGGCGCTGCTCTCGTTCGCGGTTCTGGGGGCGCTGCTGTGGAGCGGCTTTGGCCTTCTCGTCTCGGCCGGCGCCGTCGTCGTCCTGCCGGTCGCCTGTGTGGTCATTTTCTGCACCAGCTTCGCCCGGGTCTGGGGACTGTCGGCGTTGGCGGTGGGCAATGTCCTCACGGTTGCGCTTGTGCTCTCCCTCGATCGAAGTCTCAGCGTCGATCAGGCGGTGGTCATCGGCGCCATGTTCCTCGCCGGCGCCCTTTGGGCGATCCTGATGGCGGTGGCGGTGTGGCGGCTCGATCCCTACCGTCCGGCGCGGGCGGCGGTGGTGGAGGTGTGGCGACGTCTGGCGGAAATGACCGTCGACCTGCGCGCCCTGCTGCGGCGGCCCGATGTCTCCGCCGCCGAGTGGGACTCCCACGAACGCGCTCATCGCCGGGCCATCCGCGACGCCGTCGAAGCGGCCCGGACGGCGGTCGGCGATCTGGCGCGGCTGCGCGGTTCGGTGTCCGAGCGCACCTCGCGCGCCCTCTTGCGGCTTGAGGCGGGCGAACAGCTGTTCGGCGCCTTGGTCGCCCTCGCCGACGTGCTGAGTGAGGACCGCTGCCCCGACCGGCGCCGCACCGGTCGGCGACTGGTCAGGGTGCTGGCTCCGCTCCTCACCCTCGTCGCCCGCTCCATGCGTTCAGAGACCGCTCCCGGTCGGGCGGCTTTGGAATCCGCGCTGACGAGGGCATTGGCGTGTGCCGCGGCGGATCCGGGATTGCACTCGATCGCCGAAACGATCGTCGACCGGCTTCGCATCGTCCTCAAGTTGTATGGCGTCGAGGAAGCGGTTGTGGGCGAAGGAGTGGTCGAAGAACCCACCGCGGCGTCGGCATGGGAGCGAATGATGGGTCCCGTCCGCGCCAACATGACCTGGGATTCCGTCGTCCTTCGCCACAGCCTTCGCGCTGCCCTCGTCGCCGTGCCGGCGCTGGCGATCACCTTGAACTGGCGGGGCGCCTTCACCCACTGGCTCACCATTACCGTGGTCCTCACCATGCAGCCCTTCTTTGCCGCGACCTGGCAGCGGGCGCTGGAAAGAATCCTCGGTACGGTGATGGGCGGCCTGGTCGGCGCCATCCTCGTCCATGCCGCATCGACGCCGCTCGACCTCGCGGCACTCATGTTCCCGCTGTGCATCCTGGGGTTTTCGGCGCGGCAGGTGAGTTACGGTGCCTTCATCGCCTGCATGATGCCGCAACTCGTCGTCCTCGTGGAGTTGATCCAGCCGGGCTACAGCTCCTGGGACATCGTCGAGATGCGCGCCCTGTTCACGGTTCTGGGCGGTGTCATTGCCGTCCTGGGCTGCCTCTTGTTGTGGCCGAGCTGGGAGCAGCCGCGCCTGATCCGGGACCTGAAGGCGGCGCTCCGCGCCTACGCCGCGTACGCCGACGGGGTATTTGCCGACGTGGCGGGTGAGGCGGTGGAACCGCCCTTGCAGCAACGCCGGCGGCGCGCCGGGGTTGCCATGAGCAACCTCGAAGCGTCCATCTCGCGCGCGCTGCAGGAGCCCCGCCAAGGCCGGGATGCCCGCCAGCGGCTGGAAGCGATCATGGTTGCCGATGCCACCTTACGCCGCTTCGGCGGCCGCCTGCTGGTCCTGCACCACGACCGGGCGAGCCGAGGCGCCCTCGACGGGGAAAGCCTGCGGCGCTGGCGAAGCTGGATAACGACGACTGTCTGTGCCTTCGCCGACGGAAAAACTTCACCGCACCCGAGACCGGACGAACCCCACGCCGAGGCGTTGTCGCGCATGGCGCGTCAGATCGAACTTCTCGAAGGCGCCCTCGCCAACGCCGCCGTGTGTTGCTCGCCCGGCGAGGGAACCTGACCGATGCTGGCTTTGCGCGACGCGCGCTACGGCTACGGCTGAGTGTCGGCCGGGAAGTCGGCGCCGAGGGTGACCTCCCGCAGCGCCTCCATCTCGGCCGAGAAGGTCGTGAGCTTTTCGCTCACAAGGCCATAGGCGACGGCACCCAACAACAGGCGCAGGGGCGGCTGGGCGGATTCCACCGCCTCGATCATCGCCGTCGCCGCCCGCACCGGGTCGCCCGGCTGTTTGCCGCTGTAGCCGCGGATGGTGCCGACGCGGACACCCGCCGTCTCCGCATAGTCCTCTATGGGGTGCTGCGGGGTTTTCAGCGAGCGGCCGGCCCAGTCGGTGCGAAACGGGCCCGGCTCGACGATGGTGACCCGGATGCCGAGCGGGGCCACTTCCTTCGCCAGCGCCTCGGACAAGCCCTCCACGGCGAACTTGGTGGCGTTGTAGTAACCCACCCCGGGGAAGCCGACGAGGCCGCCCATGGACGAGATGTTGACGATGTGGCCGCTCCGCCTGGCCCGCATCTCCGGCAGGACCGCCTTGGTCATGTCGACGAGACCGAACACGTTGGCGTCGAACATGGCCCGGACTTCCTCGTCGTCGCCCTCTTCGATGGCGGCGAGGTAGCCATAGCCGGCGTTGTTGACGAGGACGTCGATGCGGCCGAACCGGGCCTCGGCGGTGGCGACCGCGGCGGCGATCTGATCCGGGCGGGTCACGTCCAGTTCGACCACCAGGGCGCGGGGATCGCCGGCCACGTCATCCAACGTTTGCGGATGGCGGGCGGTGGCGACGACGGTGCGGCCGCACTCGAGCAACTGCCGGACCAACTCCCGACCGAAGCCGGTGGAGCAGCCGGTTATGAACCATACCGCTTCTGCCGCCATGTCGATCCGCTCCCTCTCGCCTCGTGGCGCCGTCGCCCGTCCTGATCCCATTCTACACCCGCGTTCCTCGACCGGCACAAGCTTAGTGAAAAGCGCCGGCTCGGTCGGGCCGCGAGGCGAGGGACAGCCGTCGGTGCTGGGCCGCGGCGGCACTTCCTACCGCCGACGCGGGCAGTTCGTAGTAGTCGGCATAGGTCTGGTAGTTCCTCGAGATGGTGCCGTCGTATTGCACCGGCTGGTCGGTGATCTCGAGGCGGCCGTTCCACGCGGCTACGGCGACACCGTTGCGTTCCAGCACGAACGCCGGCGTGCCGAGGCGACCCGGCCCGTAAGGAACTACCGCCGACTGCCGCTCGTCCGAACCGGCGGCGAAGATCTGGTTTGCCGGCAGGTCGACGACGCTGGTCGTTCCGCCGAAGGTGACATAGAGCCGGGCCGGCTCACGCAGGAACGAGGTGATATAGATCACGTCCTTCACCTCGTCGCCGTACTTGGCCACATCGACGTCGGGGCACCAGTCGTTGGGCAGCGTTTTCTTGTCGAGGCCGATGGGGTGCTGGCGGTATTGCCAGGCGACGAACTCGCTCCCGGGCGTCGGCTGCACCCGGTTCAGGAACCAGTTGGCGTACTCCCGATCGATGCGCTGGAAACCGCGATGGGTCCAGTGCGTCGCGCGATAGCCGGTGCGGAAGAACGTGGTCGCGTGCGAGGCCCGCCGCTGCGGGTACGGGAGCGGCTCGACGCACTCTCCCACCTGGCGCAGATATTGATCGCGGCCGTCCGGATCGCAGTAGAGGGAAGACGAATGGGACGAGTCTTCGCCCAGGTCGCCGCCGAATCCGAGCGTGTACATGACGAAGTCCAGCCCCGGCGTGCCGGTCTCCTCAAGCTCGCCGTCGGGGCGATAGGCGTACCAGGCGTCCAGCATCCGCTTCCAGCCGGACATGCCGGTGATGGCGGGCTGGGTGACTTTGCCCGGAGCACCGCCGCAGACGGTTCCCGGGCCGGTGCAGTGGGAGGCCCGAGCCGACGGAATGCCGGGGACGAATCGGGTGCCGATCTGTTGCATCGCCATCTTCAACGACGCCGCCCGGTCGAGCCGCAGCGGGTCGCCGCTGAAGAACTCGATGAAGTTGGGAACCACGCCCGACGCCCAGATGCTGGGCTGGCAGCCCCCGTACCATTCGCTGAAACCGGTATCCGCCGTCTGCTGCTGGTGGTGGAACCATTGGAACCAGCCGTCGCCGCGAACCGCGCGCAGGGCGCCGAACAGGTTCTGATACCAGGCGAGGCCGCCGGACGAGCACGGCGTCGTGGCGTAGCTGGCGATGACCGGCGCTCCGCCGAGGGTGCAGTAGGCGCTGCTCGCCGGATCGGGGCCGTCGGCGGCGAGGAAGAACTCCTGCTGTTGGCTCGGGGTGAATGTCTGGTTGTCGTACAGCACCGCGACGCAGACCGGCCTCGGGATGCCGGTGATGCCGTTGTAGGCGCGGGCGGCGTCGGCGAAAAGCTGCACCCGCCGCAGTCGCGGCTTGTCGGTCGCGGTGGGGGCGTCCGGCGCCGTATCCAGCAGGAAGACGCTGGTGCCGGCGGTGGCGCCATCGACGATCTGGGTGAAATAGTTCTGGAACAGCAGGTCATCGGTGGGGGCGGGACGGCCGCTGGCGGCATCGGCGCAGCCTTCGCACCAGTCGACGGTGTTCATGAAGCTCCACGCCCAGATGGCCTTCGCCGGCATCTCGACCCGGGCCTGCAGGCTCGCCGGCATGCTGAGCAGCCCCACGGCGCAAACGGCCAAGGCCGCCACCCAGCGTGTTCCGAACCCCATCATTCCTCCTCCGTTGGCTCCCACCCTGGCGCCTTCGTCCATGGCCCGACTGTAATATCTGAGATTGACGATCCCGAGGCGCTAATTCAATCACCCGGAGAGGCCACAGAAGAGTGTCGCCGCCCACAGACAAAACCCGGTGCATGGGGGGTGGGCGGAATCCGGCATCGCAGCGCCCCGCCGGCGCTCCCTACGGAGGCCCGAGGGCGGAGCTCAGGGCGGCGATGACGGCCCGGACCCGATGATGCGATGGAGGGCGTCGAGACCGTCGGTCAGGGCGGCCGGCCCCGGCTGCAGGATGATCGACGACTTGATCTCGTGCAGGGCACCGGTTCGGACGGCGGGAACGTTGGCAAATCCCGGCCGGGCACGGACCCGGTCGGCGACGAAACGCTTGCCGCACCAGGAGCCGATAATGATGTCGGGAGCGCGGGCGACCACATCCTCGGCGCTGACGATGCGCTCCGTCGCCGATTTGCCACCGGCGCGCTCGGCAAACACGTCCTCTCCGCCGGCGATCCCGATCAGCTCGGAGACCCAGCCGATCGCCGAGATCAGCGGCTCGTCCCACTCTTCGAAGAAGACACGCGGCCGCACCGCCCGTCCGGCGACCTCGCGCCTGATAAGATCCATGCGCCGGGCGAGGCTGTCGGCCAGCTTCTCCGCCCGGTCCGCCGCGCCCACCAGCCGTCCCACCGTCTCGATCATGGCGAGGATACCGCTCACGTCGCGATGATTGAAGGCGTGCACGGCGCAGCCGTGGCGGATCAACTCGGCGACGATGTCGGCTTGCAAGTCGGAGAAGGTCAGCACCAGGTCCGGCTGCAACGCCAGGATCTTGTCGATGTTGGCGGAGGTGAACGCGCTGACCCTCGGCTTATCCCGCCGGGCCTCGGGCGGCCTGACCACGTAGCCGGAAACGCCGACGATCCGGTCCTGCTCGCCGAGCAGGTACAGCGTCTCGACGGTCTCCTCGGTCAGGCAGACGATCCGTTGCGGAAGGCGCATGGGCGGGTCTGGCTCCGTTGAAGACGAGGCCGATGACAACGTTGGCGCCGATTATACGGCTTTCCGCGGGCGAGAGGGAGTGCAACCGCGGCGGCGCCTGGATGCGCGGCGGGATAAATTGCTATTGATAATCAGTCGCAATAATTTTACGCCGATGTGGGTGGGATCGGCGCGTCCCATGACGGTCGCCGAAACCGTGGCAGCAACCTAAAGGCTCCCCGCCATCGGCGGAAGCCGCTGAAGCGAGGGAGGATTCTCCATGGTCCCAGGGCGGACATTGTTGGCAATCGCGCTGGTCGCGGCATTGGCGCCCCCTGTCGCCAGGGCCGACCCGGCGCCGGCGGGGTCCCCTGCGACGGTGCCATCGGCGGCGGCGTCCACGGCGTCCGCGGCGGCCCCAGTGGCCCCAACGGCAGCCCCACCGGAGGCGAAGGCGGTCGTCGTCGCCTATGCCGATATCGCCCATGCCATGTACGAAGACGCTCACCAGGCGGCCTTGACGCTGAAAGGGGCGATCACGGCGTTCCTGGCGGAACCCACCGCGGACACGCTCGATAAGGCCCGCTCGGCGTGGAAGGCGGCGCGGGTGCCCTACATGCAGACGGAGGGCTACCGCTTCGGCAACGAGATCGTCGACGACTGGGAGGGGCGGGTGAACGCCTGGCCGCTGGACGAGGGACTGATCGACTACGTCGACCGCGGCAGCTACGGCGACAGCTCGGACGAGAACCCGCTCTATACCGCCAATGTCATCGCCAACCCGTCGCTGAAGGTGGGCAAGAAGAAGATCGATGCCAAGGTGATCAATGCCAAGCTGCTGGAGACGCTGCAGGAAGCGGGGGGTGTCGAGGCCAACGTGGCGACCGGCTATCACGCCATCGAGTTCCTGCTGTGGGGCCAGGATCTCAACGGCACCGGGCCGGGTGCCGGTAACCGTCCCGCCACCGACTATAGCCTCAAGAACTGCACCGGCGGCCATTGCGACCGCCGCCGCGCCTACCTGCAGGCAGCCACCGGCCTTCTCGTCGACGACCTGGCGGAAATGGCCGCGGCGTGGGGGCCGAAAGGCAAGGCCCGGGCGGCGCTACTGAAGAAAGGCCCGGAGGGTGGACTTTCGACGATCCTGACCGGGCTCGGCTCCTTGTCCTACGGCGAACTGGCGGGGGAGCGGATCAAGCTCGGACTGCTCCTGCACGACCCGGAGGAGGAACACGACTGCTTTTCCGACAACACCCACAACAGCCACTTCTATGACCAGGTCGGGATGATGGAGATCTGGAACGGCCATTATCAGCGTCTCGATGGCAGCACCGTTGGCGGACCGAGCCTGGCCGAGCTGGCCCGGGCGAAAGCACCCGAGGCGGCGGCGCGCCTGGATCAGGCGATGGCGACGACAAAGGCGAAGATGGAGGTGATGAAGGCCGCCGCCGACCAGGGCAAGATGGCCTACGACCAGATGCTCGCCGCCGACAATCCCGAGGGCAACAAGATGCTCTCCGATATCGTCGATGCGCTGGTTGCCCAGACCCGCGCCATCGAGGCGGTGGTGGCGGCGCTCGGCCTGCACATCACGGTGGAAGGCTCCGACAGCCTCGACGATCCGGCCGCCGTCAAGCCCTGATGGCGAGAGGTGCGGGCGCTCGCGCTATGGTCCTTGCCGCACTGGTTGTCGCGGCGGCCGCGGCGCCGGCGCCCGCGGCCGAGCTGAGTGCGGCGATGGGGAAGGCCCTGTTCGAGCGCGCCTGGATCCCGGCCCCGGCGTCGACCGATGCCACGGACGGGCTGGGCCCCCTGTTCAGCGGCCGGGCGTGCGCGGCGTGCCACCCCGGCGGCGGGCCGGCGCGGCTGCGGGCGGCGGGGGGGCTCGTGGGCGGACGGGGGGTCGTCGTCCGCTTCGGCGATGCCGCCGGCCGGCCCGATCCCCGTTACGGGGCCCAGCTGCAGGAGGAGGCGGTTCCCGGGCTCACCCCGGAAGGCCGGTTAATCCCAGGCGGCGGACGGGTCGTCCGGCTCGCCCTGAACGGGCCGCCGCCGCAGCCGGGCATCCGGGCCGGCCTGCGCCTGGCGCCATCGCTGGCGGGCCGCGGCGCCCTGGAGCGGATCGACGCCGCGGCCGTCCTCTCTCTCGCCGATCCCGACGATCGCGACGGCGACGGCATTTCCGGCGTCGCCCGTCTGATCGGGTCCCCGGAGGGGGGGAAGCCGCGCCTCGGCCGGTTCGGCTGGAAGGCGGCATCCCCCGATCTCCGCAGCCAGGTGGCGAGCGCCTTCGCCTTGGACATGGGGTTGTCCAGCACCGACGCGCCGCTGCCCTTCGGCGACTGCACCGCCGCCGAGACCGACTGTCTGGCGGCCCCCACCGGCATCCGGCCCGGCGGCAAGGGTCAGGAAATCGACGATCAGATCATCCGACTGGTGACCGACTTCGCCGCCGGCCGGCCGCTGCCGGCGGCCGCTGCCGACCCGGAGGCGATGCGTCTCCTGGGTAGGGCCGGGTGTGTCGCCTGCCACGTCCCGACCCTGCCGGATGCGGCCGGAACGCCGGTTCCCGTCTTCACCGATCTGTTGCTGCACGATATGGGCGCCGATCTCGACGACGGCGTGGGCGAGCCGGATGCCGCGTCGGCCGAATGGCGGACGGCGCCGTTGATCGACCTCGGTCGTCGCAACGGAATCCGCCGCTACCTCCACAATGGCGGTGCCGCCTCGATCGCCGCCGCGATCGCGCTCCACGGCGGCGAGGCGGCGGCATCGCGACGCCGGTTCGCGGCGCTCGCGGCAGCCGACCGCGCCAAACTGCTTCGGCTTTTGGAAGGAATGTGACGCCCATGCGCAATCTCCTCTCGTCACCTCCCCGCCGTCGCGGATGGCCGCGGTTGGCGGCCGCAGCACTGCTGTTGATCGCCACGATAGCCGACAGCCGGGCCGATACCGCCCCCGATCCGGTCGCGATCAAGGAGATCCTGGAGCATACCGTCAGCGGTTATGCGCAACCCGTGTCGGCGGCGTTCGCCCAGCAGGCCAAAGAGTTGGCGACGCAGACGGCCGCCACCTGCCGCGGCGGATCGGCCCCGTTGGAGGGGCTCCGGTCGACGTTCCGCGACCTGGCGGCCGGATGGGGCCGACTGTCGGTTGCCCGGTTCGGGCCCCTGGTGGCCGACGCCCGGCTGGAGAAGCTGGCGTTCTGGCCCGATGACCGCGGCGCCGTTCGCCGGCAGACGCTGCAGCTGGCGGCGGCACTGCCGGCCGGCGATGCGGAGGCCATCGCCTGGCTGGGCAAGCAGAGCGCGGCGGCGCAGGGCCTGCCGGCGTTCGATTTCCTCGCCTTCGCCCCCGACGTGGAGCGCAACTGCCGGATGGCGGTGGCCGTCGCCGGCAACATCGCCCGGCTGGCCGAGGAGGTGGCGGACGGCTTCAAGGATGACGCGCACCTGGCGCTGCTCACCCCCGGTCCCGACAATCCCAGCTATCCCAATGCCGGCGAGGCCCTGGCCGAGGTCTTCCGCGCGATGTCCACCCAAGCGGAGGTGGTCCGTACGATCATGATCCTCTCCCCCCTCGGCCGCACCCCGGACGAGGCGAAGCCGTCGCACCTGTTCTTGCGATCGGCGACGGCGACGACGGTATACCTGGCGGGGGCGGTCGACGGCCTCGATCACATGTTCGCTGCCATGGCCCTCGACCAGACGCCCGCCGGCCGTGCCGCTCACCTCGGTGTCGATGCCGCGCGGCGGGAGCTGCAGACGGCGCGGGAAATGGTGGCGGCGCTGCCGGCGGATTTGGCCGGGGCGATCACCGATCCGGCCATGCGCGGCAAGCTGACCACCGCCGCGTTGGCGCTGGAAGGGTTCAATCGCGCCGTCAATCTGCAGCTTGCGCCGGCATTCGGAATCAGGACGGGGTTCAATGCGCTCGACGGGGATTGATCGCCGCACCCTGCTCAAGGCGGCGCCGGCGCTGGGGCTCGCCGGATTGGCCATCGGCGGCGCGGGGATCGCCGCCTGGGCGAAGGGCGGGCTCGGCGCCGCACGGGCGTCGTCGGCGCCCGCCACCGGGGAGGGCGCGTACGTCGCCGCCCGCCAGGAGGCGGACGGACGCCACGTGGCGGTCGTCTTCGATCCGGACAGCGGCGACCGCGCCGTGGTGCCGCTGCCCGGACGCGGCCACGACGTCGCCGTCTCGCCGCGCGCCGGTCTGTTGGTGGTCTTCGCCCGCCGGCCCGGCCGCTTCGCCGTCGCGGTGCAGGCGGATCGGCCGCCGGTGGTCTTCGAGGCGCCCGCCGATCGCCACTTCAACGGCCACGGCGTCTTTTCGCCCACGGGCGATCTTCTTTACGCGACCGAGAACGATTTCGTCGGACAGCGGGGGGTGATCGGCGTCTACCGGTGCCCCGGCCGGTTCGACCGGGAATGGCGCCGGATCGGCGAGCTATCCAGCTTCGGCATCGGCCCGCACGAGGTGCTGCTCCTGGCGGACGGCACCACCCTCGCCATCGCCAATGGCGGAATCCAGACCGACCCCGGCGTCGGCGACGGGCGAACCCCCGTCGGCAGCGGCGTGCAGGCCGATCTGGTGCTGATCGACCGGCGCTCCGGAGAGCGGCGCGGCCAGTGGCGTCTCGCGCCCGGCCTTGCCGATCTGTCGATCCGGCATCTGGCCGTCGATCGGGACGGCCAGGTCTGGTTCGGCTGCCAGTGGGAAGGAGCCGCGGATGCCAAGCCGCCGCTCTTGGGCAGGCTCGCCCGGACGGGTGACTTGGACCTGGTGGAGACGGGGGTCATCCCGGGGAACCTGGGCGACTACGTCGGCTCGGTCGCGGCCGACGGCAGCGGTGCCCTGATCGCCCTGTCGAGCCCGCGCGCCGGGCAGGTGGCGGTGGTCGACGCGGCAAGCGGGCGCATCCTCGCGGTGGCACCGCTGGCCGACGGCTGCGGCCTCGCCCGCCGCCCGCCGGGGGGCGAGGCGGGGTTCATTGCCACCAGCGGCACCGGTCGGGTGGAGGCGCTGAGCCTTTCCGGCGAGGACGTGGTCCAGGAACCGCTCCGGATCTCGTCCGGGCGGTGGGACAACCATCTGCGTCCGGTTCGGGTCTGAGCCGGAGGCGGGTGGCGGCGGGCTACGGCCTACGGGCCGGCGTGCAGGAGAGACTCGTAGCGGCGGTCGGTGAGCGTCTTCAGGAAGGCGACCAGGGCGTCGATGCGCTTGTCGTCGAGGGCCGGGCCGATCTCGAGCTCCTTCAGCGAAATGTTGGCGTCCACTTCCGGCGGATCGAACGGCCGGCCGGTCTCCGGGTTGATCAGCCGCTCGGGATTCTTGGTGTTGTACTTGTTGTAGAAGAGGACGACGGTGCGCAGGTCCTTGAACACCCCGTTGTGCATGTAGGGCCCGGTGACCGCCACGTTGCGCAGCGTCGGGACCTTGAACTTGCCGGCCTGGTCCGGTTCCGACACCGCCGGATTCTGGGCCAGGCCGCGGTCCACCGCCGTCACCCCGTTGACCGCCCGCGCCGCACGATTGGCGGGGACGCCGATATTGTGGAACTCGTGATTGGTGAACGTTTCGGCCGGCTGCAGTCGGCTTTTCTCCAGGAGGTGACACTGGCCGCAGTTGGAGAACTGGGTGGAAAAGAACAGGACCCGGCCCAACTCTTCCTGCTCAGTCAGCGTCTCTTCGCCCCGCTGCCAGCGATCGAATTTTGAATCGAACGGTGCAAACATCGGCGTCCGTTCGAAGGCGGCGATGCTCGCCGTCATCGCCGCATAGCCCGCCTCGGTCGAGGCGAGGGCGCCGTCGCCGTAGAGGCGGGTGAGCGCTTCGACGTAGATCGGGTTCTCCTTCAGCCGCGCCACCACCGCCGCCTTGTCGGCCATGCCCATTTCCAGCGGATTGAGCGGCGGCTGGCCGGCCTGGTCCTCCAGCGTCGCGGCGCGGCCGTCGAGGAACAGACCGCCCACGTAGACCCCCTTGTCGTTGCGGTGGAACTTGGGGCTGAAGCGGGCATAGGCGGCGGTGGGGGTGTTGCGATCGCCGAGCGAGTGACCGTCGTCGCCGAGGGACACCGCCCGCCCGGCCGGCGTGTCGCGCGGATCGACGAAGCCGACCTCCGGCGAATGGCAGGTGGCGCAGGCCTGGGTCCGGTTCTTCGACAGGTTGGTATCGAAGAACAACACTTCGCCCACGGCCTCCGCCGTCGGCGTGTCCCCACAAACGGCGGCCGTGGGCAGGGCTGCGGAGACGAGGAGGAGGGCGATCAGGTAGGACCGGGTCAGGAGATGTGCCATCGGCCGCCCTCCTTACGATGCGGCGAAGACGAAGGACCGGGCCGGGTCGACAGCGACGCCGACGCGGGTGCCGGGGGTGGGGAGATGGACGCCGGGCACCAGCGCCCGCAGTCGACAGTTGCCGGCGTCGGTGACGACGGCAACGGCGCTGAGGCTGCCCAGCAGCCGGCTTTCCACCACCACCGCGTCGTCGCCGCCCGGCCGGATCGAGATCGCCTCGGGCCGGATCAGGACGACGGCCTTGGCGCCGTCCGCGAGCCCATCGGCGGGGAAGCGGCCGGCCGGGGTATCGAGCCCGCCCTCGACGACGGTGCCCTCCCAGCGGTTCAGCGGACCGAACATTTCGGCCACGTAGGGATCCACCGGGGCGAGATACAGCTCGCTCGGTGCGCCTTGCTGAACGATCCGACCGTGGCGCATCAGGAGGATCCGGTCGGCCAGCGCCATCGCCTCCTCGGGATCGTGGGTGACGATGAGGGTGGAGATCAGCATCTCGCGGAGAAAGGCGGCGGTCTCCTCGCGCACCCGGGCGCGGAGACCGACGTCGAGGCCGGAGAAGGGCTCGTCGAGGAGCAGCAACTCGGGGCGCGGGGCCAACGCCCGCAATAACGCGCAGCGCTGCTGCTGGCCGCCGGAGAGCGTGTGCGGATAGGCGTCCGCATAGTCGCTGAGCCCGGTGCGTTCCAGCATCTTGCCGGTCCACGCCTTGCCCGCCGCGGTGGCGGCGATGCCGAAGCGGACGTTCTCGGCAACGGTGAGGTGGGGGAAGAGGGCGTAGTCCTGGAACATCAGTCCGACCCGGCGCGCCTCCGGCGGATGGTCGACGCCGGCGGCGGTATCGGCGACGATGCGGCCGCCGACCTCGATCCGGCCCGTCTGCAGGCGCTCCAGTCCCGCCGAGAGCCGCAGCAGGGTCGTCTTGCCGCAGCCGGACGGCCCCAAGAGGCAGACGATCTCGCCCTTGCCGACGCAAAGCGAGACGCCGCGCACCACCTCGTCGCCACGGACGTAGGCGTGATGGACGCCGTCGAGCCGCAGCCCGGCGCCCGGTTCGGCAACGGCGGCGAGCGGCGCGCCCATGGCTGCGCCGGTCAGGGTCGCTCCCTCCGGATCGCCGCGTCCGCCTCTGCCGCCGTTGCCTTCCCCTGCCTCCAGCAGTTTCGATCCCTCCATGGTGAGGTTAGAAGACGATGCCGATTTCGCCGCCGCCGACGACGGCGGTGCCGGCGCTATTGACGCCCGACGGATCGAACACGAACTGCATGTCGGGTCGCACGTATAGCCACGGCGTCAACTGCACGGTGTAGGCGAGTTCGAGCACCTTTTCCGAGCCGCTCGGCTCCAGGTCGTTGGAAAGCTTTCCATAATAGAAGCCGATAGCGGCAGCGTCGTTGTCGCGCTCGGGAATCAGGCCCTTGTAGACCATGCCGGTGGCGAAGAAGACCGGGCTTTCGTTGATGGACTGGCGCGGCAGGTAGGTGACCACCGCCCACGGGGTCAGGCCCTGATCGTCGGTATCGGGCTCGCGGTAGACCATTTGCTGGCCGGACACGTAGAAACCGGGGCTCCCCTTCTTGTTGCGGCCGTCCTTGAGATCTTCGCGATCACCGCTCGAGAACAGCACACCCATCTTGGCCAGGCCCGGCAAGCCGGATGGCCGGGCCGTCGGCTCGGGTTCCGCCGCCGGCTGCCCGCCCGCCTCCGCCGCCTTGTTTTCTTCCTCCTCGGCGCCCGGCTCTTCCTTCGGCTGGTTCCAGCCGTAGCTCACCTCGCCGATGACCAGCATCCCGTTGCCCGGATCCAGGTCGAAATCCACCCCGTGTTCCTTGTCGTCGTTGGCGTTCTCGTTGCCATTGTAGAAGCCGATGGCGAAGCGCAGGTTGTCGATGGGCTCGGCGGTGCCGACGACGCCCCACTGGGTGAACGGCGCGGTGGTGAACCCGGCGTTGTTGTCGGGGACGTTGGACGGGGTGCCGTTAATGCCGCCGTTGACGTAGTAGGTGTAGATGTCCGAGGCGAGGAAATCGTCTTCGGTGGTCACCCGGCCGACCTTGACCGAATAGTGGTCGTCGTCGAACGACTGCCTCAGGTAGAGCTGCGATAGGCGGACCTTCTGGCCGGTGAAGATCTGCGCCACGGCGAACATGTTGCCCACCTGCCGCTCCGAGAGGTCGTGCCCCGACGACCAGGCGCCGCTGGCATAAAGGCTGAGGCCGGGGATGCCGGCCAGCTTCTCGAAGTCGAAGTTGATGCCCGCATCGACCCGGCCGGCGTAGTCCCAGCCGTCGCCGCTGCCGGCGTTGCCGTTGCGCACCGCCAGCAGATCGGTGGTGTACGCCATCTCGGGGGTGATCCCCATGTCCTCCAGTTGGGTGCGGAAGCCGCCCCAGTCGCCGGTGGCGTAGTCGCCGGTAAGCCAGTCGTCGATGGCATCGGCCGCGGCGGGGTTGGCTCCTCCCACCAGCAGCAGGCCGGCGATCACCTTTGTTTTTGTTCGCTTTCGCATCTCGCATACTCCCCTGAAGTCGTGCGGCCGCCGGCGGGCCGGTTAATCGAAGGTTTCTTCGCTGAGCCGGCGCAAACCCTGGACAAAGGACGACAGACTGCCGGTGCGCAGTGGCACGAACGCCGTGGCCCGCTGCCGACAGAACCGTTTCGCCCGCAGACAGGCATCGTGACTGATGCAATCGACCGGGCAGAAGACCGCGTCGCCGCGGCAGAGAAGGCCGTCGAGGCGGCTGGTCTGCTCCGCCAGGCCGCCGTCATGGTGGAGGAACTCGCCGCCGCAGCGTTCGACCAGCGCCCGCAGGTGGGGGATGGTGCAGCCGCGACCGCCGACGTAGACGATCCGGCGCCCGCACAGATCGATGACGGTCGCCTCGGATCGGCCTGCTCGGCCTCGGCCTCGAGGGTCGGGGCCAGATGCTCGCGCACCATCCGCTCCATCGCCTCGCATTCGGCGGCGACGGCACCGATCATCTCCTCGATCCGCTGGTGCGCCTGGGCGAGGCCGGCATTGTCCCGCCGCAGGGCGGCGATGGTGCTCCGGCTTTCCTCCAGCTCGCTTTCCGCATCAGCCAGGCGGTGCGTGCTGCGATCCAGATCGGCGGCGACCATCTGAAACGCATCGCCGCTTTCCAGCAGCCGCAGGCGGTCCTCGGTCTCTTCCAACCGCTGCTCGATCGCCCGGGCGCGGGACAGTCGGCCGCTCAGGTCCCGGACCTCGACGGCATGCTGATCCAGCATCCGCATCGTGTCCCGATCCCGCTCGGCAAGGCGCTGCTTGAGGCCGGCGATCGCCTCGGCGAGGGCGTCTCGCTCCTCCTCCAGCGCCATCAGGCGGCGGATGTCGGCCCGGTTGGCGGCACCGACCATGTGGGAGAGCATGTGCACGTGGCCGAACGTCCGCATCACCAGCTTTTCAGGCGCGTCGGGGTGGGTGAGCAGCGCCCAGTAGGGGCCCGGAATGTCACCGTCGGCGAGGCTCGCCTCCCACAACGCGGCGATGGCTTCGCCGCCGGTGGCGGCAGCAAACCGCCGGATGGCGCTGGCGTAGCGCCGGTCCAGGAGCTTGTTCATCTGCCTCGCCACCGAGCCTCCCTGGCCGGCCCAGACGACGAAGTTGCCGTGGATGGCAAACTCGGAGACCTCCTTCGGCGACTGGATCTGCAGCCGGCGCTCGATCCGGCGCAGATCGCCCAGCGTCAGACAGGTGCCGACGACCGAGCAGTGCAGTCGGGTGTCCAGGTCCCAGAGTTTCCGCCGCCGGGCACCAGCCGGCGCCGCTTTGGCCATGGCGCAGGCGTCACACATGCTGGTTGTCCACCCGCTCGCCGGCCTCCGAAGGGACCGGCGTCTCCGCCCGAGGGGTGGGGAAGGGGCGCTGCCGGCGCTCGACATTGTGCTCCTTCAGGCTCTCGGAAGCCTGGATCAACAGGTCCGCCAGCAGCTTAGGATCGAGGTTGCGCCAGATCGTCATGTCACACCACTGCGTTTCTCGTCGGGATGGCATGGGCTCGGAAGCCCGCATAAGATGCAAATCATTCTCATTCGCACCCCATTGCCATTACCGCAATTTTTCAGCGGGTACAAGTTGCGAGTTATTATCAACATCACCATCCGGTCGCGGCGCGAACCGGGAGCGAGCGGAAGAGGGGAAACCGGGGGCGCACCGGTCACTTCGTTCCGGCATGATACGGAAGGCAGACCCGTCCCAGGCTCGCCGCACGCGCGTTCCTTTCTCGGCCGGATACCAGCGGCGGACGAGTCCGCGGCTGGACATCATGCCAATGAGCACGTTGCCGACAGGAAGGTGCGACGCATGCGACGACGCGGGCCGATCGTTCCGCCCGCTCAGATCTCACAGGTCAGAAGGGGTCTCTGCACCCCGCGCGCCCTCAACCCACAGCAAAGCCGCTCTCTCACGACGTCACCGCTTCGGAGATCCGCGCTCGCAACCCACCCCGGATGCGAGCAGGGTGACGCGGGCGACGGCAGGTCTCCTGGCTTGCGCGTCGTTGCCTTGCCGGCCCAGCCTTCCCAGTTTCCCAGTGGCTTCGCGGTGGCCGAGGCTCTGCGCCTACAGTTGCGGGGGCAGCCACGGATTTGGGCCCTCTCGGGTCGCCGCACCGTGTTCCCTCTCGTCCCTTTCGGGAACCATCACCCACCGCAATCCTGCGCGGGCGCCACTCGCCGGTCAAGCGCAACGGCAGCGATTGGTCCACGGTATTGGATTTATATCTCACCCTCTGCAATCCGCACCGGCGGCGGTGATACCCCCGTCCGGTCGCCGCAATCGTCCGCTTGCCCCCTCTTGCCGTCGGCGCCGGCGCCGTCTAGGGTCTGGTTGCAAGTGCGAGTTATTCGCAATAATGACCCACCGCAACGGCTCTATGCCGTGCCGACTGCCGGTCGATCGCTCAGTCCCGCCGGCGTGTAGAACAGGAGGCTGCAATGCGAGGGCTTGCCTGGGCGATGACGGCACTCGTTATCGCCATCGCACCGACCGCGGCAATCGCCAATGAGGTCAACGTCTACAACTCTCGCCACTACACCACCGACGACCGGCTGTGGGACGGCTTCACCGCCGCCACCGGGATCAAGGTGAACGTCATCAGCGCCGATCACGACCAGCTCATCCAGCGGATCATCCAGGAGGGGGACAACGGGCCGGGCGATGTCCTGATCACCGTCGATGCCGGCCGACTGGCGTTCGCGCAGGACAAGAATTTGTTCGCACCCGTGCACTCGCCGGTGTTGGAGAAAGCGGTCCCGGCTTCGCTCCGGGACCCCGACGGCAACTGGTTCGGCCTCGCTTACCGGGCCCGCATCCTCGTCTACGACAAGGACAGGGTGCGGCCGGAGGAGCTATCCACCTACGAGGCGCTGACCGAACCGGCGTTCAAGGGACGGCTGCTGGTGCGCAGCGGCACCCATACCTACAACCTGGGCTTGCTGGGTGCGATCATTGAGGCCGACGGCCCGGCCAAGGCCGAGGAATGGGCGAGGGGGATCGTCGCCAACATGGCCCGGCCGCCGCAGGGCGGCGATACCGACCAGATCAAGGCGGTGGCCGCCGGGCTGGGCGATCTCGCCCTGGTCAATCACTATTACTTCGCCCGCCTCGCCGCCTCCGACAAACCGGAGGACAAGGACGTCACCCGCGACCTGCGGGTCTTCTTCCCGTCGGTCGATGACCGCGGCACCCATGTCAACATCAGCGGCGCCGGCGTCCTCCGCACCGCCAAGAACCGGGACAATGCCATCCGCCTCCTGGAGTACCTGGTCACCCCGGAGGCGCAGGAATACTTCGCCAACGTCGCCTACGAATATCCGGTCAATCCGGCGGTGCCGATCAACCCGATCATCGCCGCCTGGGGCCCCTTCAAGATCGATCCGCTCAACCCCGCCGTCTACGCCAGCAATTCCGCCGAAGCGGTGAAAATCATGGATCGGGCGGGATGGAAGTGAACGGCGGCGGCGACTTGGGCGTTTCGGCGGCGAGCCCGATCTCCGCCTCGCTGCCGGGCGAACGGCGACAGGGACCTCCGGTCGCCGCTGCCGCCGCCCACCTTCGGCCGGTTCGGCTGGGGCTGCTCTCTTTGCTCCCCCTGGCCCTGCTGCTGGCGCTGCTCGCCGCCCCGATCACCGCCATCGTGGTGCAGGGAATGGCGGCCCCGGACGGCTATTGGCAGCACCTGCTCGCCACCGTCTTTCTTACCTATGTCACCAATACGATCGTTCTGTGCCTGGGCGTCGGCGGAATCGCTGCGGTGGCGGGGACGGGGACGGCGTGGCTGATCTCCATGTATCGGTTCCCCGGCCGCCGCTGGTTGGAATGGGCGCTGATCCTCCCCCTGGCGATGCCGGCCTACGTGCTCGCCTACGCCTATACCGATGCCCTGCAGGTCACCGGGCCGGTACAGTCGTTTTTGCGCCACACCTTCGGACTTCGCCCCGGCACCTATCCGTTCTTCGAGATACGATCCCTCGGCGGTGCCGTCTTCGTGCTGGGGTTCGCCCTTTACCCCTACGTCTACCTTCTCGCCCGCGCCGCCTTCAGCGAGCAGTCGGGCTGTGCGCTGGAAGTCAGCCGGACCCTCGGCTGCAGCCCCTGGTCGGCCTTTCGCCGCGTCGCCCTGCCGGCGGCCCGTCCGGCGATCGCCACCGGCGTCGCCTTCGCGGTGATGGAAACCCTGGCCGACTTCGGCGCGGTCAAATACTTCGAGGTGCAGACCTACACCACCGGCATCTATCGCGCCTGGTACGGCACCGCCAATCCGACGGTGGCGGCGCAGCTTGCCTCGCTGCTGCTGCTGTTCGTTTTCGTCGCCCTGGCGGCGGAGCGGTTGAGCCGGCGCGCCGGCCGACACCGTCACACCGGCATTCGCCATCGGGCGATGGCCCGCGAGCCGCTCGCCGGCGCCGGTGCCGCGGCCGCGGTTGTCGCCTGTGCGCTCCCCATCGCCTTCGGCTTCGCCCTGCCCGCCATCTCGCTGCTGATGATGACGCAGGCGGGCGCCGACGATGCGCCGTCGGTGGGGCGGCTGGTGACGCTCGCCGGCAACACCCTTCTCCTCGGTGCCCTCGCCAGCGCCGTCATCGTCGGCTGTGCCATCGTCGCCCTCTACAGCCTGCGCGCCGCCCGGCCGACCTGGCATCGGCTGGCGATGCTGCTGATTTCCCTCGGCTACGCCACACCGGGAGTGGTGATCGCGGTCGGCATTCTGATCACCATCGGCGTCATCGACCGTTTTCTGGGCGAGGCACTGTGGCAGAGCTTCGGCATCCATCCCGGGCTGATCCTGGGCGGGACCCTGGCGGCGGTGGTCTATGGCTGCCTCACCCGCTTCTTTGCCGTCGCCTACGGTCCGCTGGAGGCGGCGCTGGCCAAGATCAAGCCGTCTTACGAGGATGCGGCGCGCCTTTTGCGGGGGAGCCAGGCGAGCGTGCTCCGCCATGTGCACCTGCCGATGATGCGGCCGAGCCTGATCGCCGCCGCCCTCATCGTCTTCGTCGAGGTGATGAAAGAGCTGCCGGCGACGATGATCCTGCGGCCGTTCAATTTCGACACCCTGGCGACGGAGGCGTTCCAGCTCGCCACCACCGAGCGGCTCGACGCGGCGGCGGTGCCCTCGTTGCTGATCGTCGCCGCCGGACTGGTGCCGGTGGTGATTCTTTGCCGGGAAATCCGCCGCAGCCGCCAACGCTGATCCGGGGGATTCGTCCTCTCACCCTGGCGATTGCCCCACGTCGGGAGCTTTGTCATAGTCAGGGGTGGCCCTGGGCCGGAAGGGCCCCGAGCAGGGGTACGGGGAGGGGCACATGCGACCCGCGCTTGCCGCGATCGCCGTCCTTGCATGCGTCGGCGGTGGCTGTGCCGGACCTCCGGCGTTGCGCGACAGCGTCCTCGGTTACGACGAGACGGTGAGCGCGCTGGACCAGCAGATCCTGCTGCTCAACGTCGCCCGCCTCAGTGACGACCGGCCGCCGCACTTCACCGTCACCTCCAGCATCGCCGCCACCTTCAACTTCGAGACCGCGGCCGGTATCGGCGGCTCGGTCTACGAGGGCGCCGGCACCGACGCCCTTAACCTCAGCCTCAGCATGCGGGCGGCGGAGAACCCCACCTTCAGCATCGTCCCCATCAGCGGCCAGGAATTCACCCAACGCATCCTCACCCCGGTCGGCGAGGACGTTTTCGCCTTTTTCCTTTTCCAGGGCGTGCGCATCGAACTCCTGTCGCGACTGATGGCGGACGGTCTCGAGATACTCGGTCCCGGCGGCCGCGCCGAGCGCTTCGTCTTCAACAAGATCTCCGCGCCTGAGGAGTATCGCGAGTTCCGCCGCATCGTCCTTCACCTGGGGGCCCTGCAGCAGACCGGCCGTCTGTTCGTTCATGAGCTGACCTACGACCAGGCGGTGATCGAGCGCGCCGCCGCGCCGCCCAGCACCGGCGACATCGTCACCGCCCAGAACAACAACATGGCCTGGCGCCAGAACGCCGACGGCACCTTCACCCTGACCCGGCAGGTGCGCGGCCGGATCCTCATCAGCAACTACGATCCGCTGAGCTTGAGCGGCGCCGAACGACAGCGGCTGAACGAGACGGCGGCGGAGCGGCCGGACAACATGGTGCTGGTGGACGTGCGTGCCGACCGGCCCGGCGGCGAGTTCCCCATCTTTGCCGCCCTCAAGCTGCGCAGCCTGTTCGCCATGCTGGACTTCGTCGCCAAGGGGATCGAGCTGTTCCCCGAGGTCCCGGTGGAGGCGGACCCGCGGTCGGGGGAAGCCATCGCCCAGGTCCGCAACCCGCTGAACACCTTGCAGATCATCGTCAGCGATACCCGGCCCGACGCCGCCGACGGTTGGATCCGCTACCAGGGGCGGTATTACATCATCGGTGACAGCCGCTGGGACCGGGCCGCCTTCATCGTCCTCTACGAGCTGTTCCAGGTGACGGTGACCGACGTCAGCCGCATCGGCATTCCCATCACCATCGCCAAATAGCCGGCGCCGCTGCCGGTTCAGGTCAACCGCAGCGTTTCCGTGTCTTTCGCCCGTCCTTCCTCGTCGCGGGCCTGGCGGGCGAGGTCCTCGTAGCTGGAACGGAATCTGTCCAGCTCATCCTCCTCCAGTTCCTCCAGGTCGAGCAGCGCATTGTGGGCGGCTTCGGTTGCCCGGATCAGTTCGTCGAGCTTGATCTGCATCGCCGCGGTGTCGCGATTCTGCGTGTTCTGGATGACGAAGACCATGAGAAAGGTGATGATGGTGGTCGAGGTGTTGATGACGAGCTGCCAGGTATCGCTGTAATCAAAGAATGGACCGCTAACGATCCAGACAAGGATCATAACAACGGCAAGTGTAAATGTTATTGGCCGCCCGCTAACGTGGGCGAGATACTTGGTGAAATGCGAATACCAGGTGCTGCGCTTCATCAGACGGTCCTCTGCCCACCGATCGTTCTCGCCGCCGCTGCCGGCACACCGTAGCTCAGCATCGCCCGCAAGAGGAAGGCGAGGAGGATGCCATTGAGCAGGTGCCAGAGGAAGTGGGTGCCCATGGGCACGGCGGCGCACAGCGGCAGATCGAGGCTGCGGAAGGCGAGCGACAGGGCGAACAGCGCCGCGGCCGCGGCCAGCCACGGTGACGCCGGATGACGCCGTCGGGCGAGGAGAAGGGCGCAGCCCAGGAGCGCCGCCAGTGCCGGCAGATAGGCGCCGAGAGCCCCGGTCCCGCCGGCGACGGTTCGCCAGACGAGACGAGCGCCGAGGCTGACCGGAAGGTAGGCGAGCCCCAGCGCCAGCGACCACCGCCAGCCGAGCCCGAACCAGCGCCGGCAGATGAGCACCAGGTAGACGATGATGAACAGCAGGATCGGCAGCACATCGGCCAGCGCCGCCCAGGGGGTGGCCAGCGTATGGAAGAGGAAGGAGCCGACGCCGATCGCCGCGGTAATGCCGATGAGGAGATCGAGCCCGGGATCGCGACGGCCGGCCCGCAGCGTCCACACCCATGCCACCACGGCAGTGGCAACGAACGCCAGGTTGGACAGGGCATTCAGCGGCTCCGCCCAGAACGCGGCGCTTGTGCGTTCGCAATAGCCGCCGATCGCCGTCCACCCGCCGCTCGCCGCCGCCGGATCCATCGCCCCGTTCAATCGCTGGGTCAATCGCTGCGGAGAAAGGCGCGGCTTGCCCGGCCGAGCTTCCGCCAGGTGGCGGCGAAGCCGATCGTCAGGGTGAGGCCGACACCGAGTGCCAGGGTGATCGCCACCGTCGCCCCATCGAGGGTCCAGGTGAAGTCCATCAGGTAGCGGGTCACCGCCCAGGCCACGGCGATTCCCAGTCCGGCCGCGATGATCCCGGTGACGAAGCCGAGGAGGCCGTATTCCACCGCGTAAATGGCGGCGATGCGGCCGCGGGTGGCCCCCAGGACCTTGAACAGCACCGCCTCGAAGGCGCGGGTCTGGCGATCGGCGGCGATGGCGCCGGCGAGGACGAGACCGCCGGCGACGATGGTGACCAGGGCCGCGGCGCGCACCCCCCAGCCGATCTTGGTCATCACCTGGGTGACCGCCTCGATGGCGTCGCGGGTGCGGATGGCGGTGACGTTGCTGAACTCACGGGCGATCGCCGCCGACAGCCGCGGCTCGGCCTCGGCCGGCGCGGTGACCGCGGCGATGTGGGTCAGCGGCGCGCCTTCCAGGATACCGGGGGAAAAGATGATGGCGAAGTCGAACGGCACCGCCCGCCACTCGATCTGCCGCAACGAGGCGATGGTCGCCTCGATGTCGCGACCGAGGATGTTGATGGTCATTCTGTCGCCGACGCCGAGGCCGAAGCCGGCGGCCAGCTTGGCGTCCAGCGAGATCAGCGGCGGACCGGCGTAGTCGGCGGGCCACCAGGACCCGGCGGTGATCTTGGCGTCGGCGGGCGGCAGCGCCGAGAAGGTCAGCGCCCGGTCGGCGCGCACCGCCCACATCGCCTCGGGCGCGATCGTCGCCGTTTCCACCGGTTCGTCGCCGAGGCGCACGATCCGCCCGCGCAGCGACGGCACCCGCTTCAACTCGCCCACGCCCGGCACCGCGGCGACGGCGGCATCGAAGGCGGCGGCCTGGTCCTCGCGGATGTCGATGAAAAAGAAGGCCGGGACCGTCTCCGGCAGCCGCTCGCCGATCTGGGTGCGGAGATTGCCGTCGATCAGGGCCACCGCCACCAGCACCGTCAGTCCCGCCCCCAGCGAGGTCACCACCGTCGCCGTCGGTGCCCGCGGTCGGTGCAGGGCATCGACGGCGATGCGGACGACGGCGTGAGGCGCCCGGGGGGCCCGCCTGGCCGCGGCGGCAAGTCCCATGGCAGCGAAACGGAGGACGGCAAGAACGGCGATGGCGCCAGCGACGAAGAGGGCGCCGAAGAGAGGATCGGTGGCGGTGGCGATGGTGAGCGCCGCCAGGGCCAGGGCGACGGCCGCCGTGGCCGCCAGCCAGCCGCCGGTGGGTCGGCCGCCGATCCGCACCACCCCCCGGCGGAAGAGATTGGCCGCCGGCACCGAACGCGCCGCGCCCAGCGGCCACAGGGAGAAGGCGAGGGCGGTGAGCATGCCGAGGAGGGCGGCGACCGCCAGTGCACCCGGAAAGATCCCGAAACTGATGCGCACCGGCAACAGATTCTCGATCAGGCCGAAGACGGCGAGCGGCAGCAGGCTGCCGACGGCGAGGCCGATGCCGGTGCCGAATGCGGCGAGGACGAGGATCTGCAGGAGATAGGTGGCGACCACCAGCCGCGCCGACGCCCCCATACATTTCAGGGTGGCGATGGTCCCGGTCTTGCCGTCCAGGTAGCTGCGCACCGCATTGGCGACGCCGAGGCCGCCGATCAACAACGCGGTCAGGCCGGCAAACCCCAGGAACATGCCCAGCCGCTGGACGAATCGGTCGATGCCGGGGGCGGCCTCGGCCGGATCGCGGATCTGCCAGCCATTCTCCGGAAAAGCGGCGCGGGCGGCGGCCATCCAGTCGGCGGACGGCTCGCCGGGTGGCAGCAGGACCCGAGTGGCGTGGCGCACAAGGCTGCCCGGCTGGACCAAGCCGGTGGACGCCAGGGCGTCCAGGGAGACCATAAGCCGCGGGCCGAAGGCGGCGACGCTGGCGATGCGGTCGGGCTCGCGGAGGATGAGGGCGCGCAGCTCAAAAGTGGCGTCGCCGACGGTGATCCGCTCGCCCGGGTGGACGCCGAGGCGATCGGCCAGCGCCGCTTCGGCGAGCGCGCCCGGGATGCCGTCGATGGGTGCCAGCAATTGCTGCAGGTCCCCAGGGGACCGTTTCTCAGGGGACGGTTTCCCAGGGGACGACCCCCCAGGGGACGACAGCTCGACATGGCCGAGCAGGGGGTAGGCGCCGTCGACGGCCTTAAGCTCGGCCATGGTCGCCCGGCTGGCGGCGTCTCCGGGGGTGTCGCCGGCCGCATCTTCCGTCGGCCGGGCCATCACCCGCATCTCGACGATCTGCGAGGTTGCCCCTGCGTGGTCGAGCAGCCAGGCCGCCTCCTTGGTGGACGGCAGGCGCTGGACCAGGCGCACCTCGACGTCGCCGCCGAGGAGCTGACGGGCATCGTTGACCAGCGTCCGGTTCACCGCGTCGCCGACGCTGATCACCGCGGCGATGGCGGCGACGCCCAGGGTCAGGGAGGCGAGGAAGATGCGAAATCCGGCGATCCCGCCCCGCAGTTCGCGCCGGGCGAGCCGCCAGGCGAGGACCAGTTCGCGCATGGGCTCGCTTATCCCTTCGCCCGAACCAGGGCGGGGCGACCGAGCCGCCGGTCGTCATGAATGCGGCCGTCGCGGATCTCGATGATCCGATCGCAGGCCTCGGCCAGGGCCGGATCGTGGGTGATCAGGAGCAAGGTGGCGCCGCGCCGCCGCTGGAGGTCGAACAGGAGGTCGATCACCTGGCTCCCGGTGGCGCCGTCGAGATTGCCGGTGGGCTCGTCGGCCAAAAGAAGTCCGGGCGCGGCGACGAAGGCGCGGGCGAGCGCCACCCGCTGCTGCTCGCCGCCGGAGAGTTGGGCCGGATAATGGCGCAGCCGGCCGGCGAGCCCCACCTGGGCGAGGGAGTCCCGGGCGCGGGCGAAGGCATCGTCGGCGCCGCCCAGTTCCAGCGGCAAGGCGACATTTTCTTCGGCGGTCATGGTTGGGATGAGGTGGAAGTTTTGGAAAACGATGCCGACATGATCCCGGCGGAAACGGACCAGCGCATCCTCGTCGAGGGCGCCGAGATCGTGGCCGGCGATGCGGACCCGGCCCCGGGTCGGCCGCTCCAGGCCGGCGATCACCATCAGCAGGCTGGTCTTGCCGGACCCGGAAGGGCCCACCAGGCCAACCGCTTCTCCGGGCGCGAGGCTGGCGTCGATGCCGCGCAGGATGGCGACCGAGCCGGCCGAGCTGGAGAGACTCAGGTGGACATCCGAAAGCTCTATGGCTGGTTTGGGGGCTGGTTCGGGAGGGGGAATTGGGGAGATCAATGGCGAGCCTTCGGTGTAATCCGCGAGGAGGTGTCTGCAGCCCATATGGACCGGCGGGGAGGTTAATCAATGCGGCAACGGAAGCGCTGATGGGAACGCTGGCTATTGTTTTCTCCGCCGTCGCGGTTCTCGCGTTGGCGGCGCCGGCCCGCGCCGCAGACCCGTTGCGGGTCCTCGTCCTCGGCGACAGCCTGACCGCCGGCTACGGTCTGCCCCGCAACGAGGGGTTCACCGTCCGCCTGCAGCGAGCCCTCGCCGCGGAAGGCCTGAACGTGGATGTCATCAACGGCGGCGTTTCCGGCGACACCAGCGCCGGCGGCCGGGCGCGCCTGGCGTGGACGCTCGGCAACACCAAGGCGGACGAGCCGGATGCGGTGATCGTGGAACTGGGCGCCAACGACGGCCTGCGCGGCGTCGATCCCGAGATCACCTACCGCAACCTCGACGCCATCCTGAGCGAACTGGCGCGGCGAAATCTTCCGGTGCTGCTCACCGGCATGTATGCGCCGCCCAACTACGGCGCCGACTACGGCCGTCGCTTCGCCGCCGTCTATACCCGGCTCGCCGCGGCGTATCGCGTTCCCTTCTACACCTTCTTCCTCGACGGGGTGGCGGGCAATGCCGCCCTCAACCAGGCGGACGGCGTCCATCCCAATGCCGCCGGCGTCGACGAGATCGTTCGCCGGATCACCCCCGCCGTCGCCGCCTTCGTCCGCAGCGTCGGCGAGCGGCAGAAGCCGCAATAGCGGCGCGGCCCGATCAGGGCTTCAGGGTCATCGTGATCGGGAACTCGCGGCGGATCGTCTCCGGCCGCAGCGGCATGCGGATGTAGCGGCGCTCCTGCCACAGATCGAGCTGATCGAGGAAGTTGACGCTGCCGATCCAGCCGTCCTGGCCCCCCAGCAGGGTGAACCAGTTGGCGTCCGGATCGGAGAGATCGGAGATATGGCGGGCCATGGAGCCGAAGGACGCGGTGTGCCGGCTGTTGACCATGCCATGCGACATTTTCATCGGCGTCTGCCGGGAGCCGCCGACCGGTAGATCCTTGATGACGAAGACGCGGCCGAGGACGGGAATGCGGGTCAGCGAGGTGCCCACCTGCAGCCGGTGCATGTCGCCCCAGGTGGGGAAGCGGGCCGCATCCTTGGCGCCGCGGGCGAGCGCGGTGGCGAGCAGGGTCCGGCGCGCCGGCTCGTCCCGTTCGCGCAGATCGGGCACGAGGAAGGTGGTCAGGTAGCTCCACTGGCTGTAGAGCTCCGGCAGGTCGGTCGCTTTACGGGCCCCGTAGATGCCGAGAACGAGGTGGTAGAGGAAGGTCTCGAAGGCGACCGCTCCCGCCGATTCCGTGGCGTAGTCGCCGTCCCAGGTCTTGAGGCGGCGGACGAACCTCTCCTCGCCCAGGTCGGGGAGACGGTCGATCTCGGCCAGCAGCCGGTCGAGCAGACGCTTGGCATCGACCGCCATGGTATCGGTCTGCAGCTTTTCCAGGTCGGCTACGGTCAGCTTCGGCTTGGATTCCAGGACGTCGTACAGCCGATAGACCCGGTCGTCGGTGCCGAAGGTGAAGCCGATCGGCACGTCCGTCCCTCTCGGCTGATCATTGGCGGACGCGATCACGCCCCGCTCCGGGTTGAGGACGTACGGCAGGTCGAACGTCGTGGCGAATTTCGTCCAGTGGGTGGCGGGATCGGCGGCGTCGAGGACGGGATCGTCCTTGGGGAAGCCGGGGCGGATCGGCTGCGTCACCGCCATCAGCGAGCCGATGTTGCCGTTGACGTCGGCGAACAGCATGTTCTGCCCGGACACCCCGTAGCCGGCGAAGGCATTGCGGAACTCGTCCGGGGTACGGGCGCGGGCGGCGTCCAGCAGCACGGTGAACTCGTCGGTGCCCTCGTAGCCGACCCAGCGCAGGGCGATCGGCGCCGGATTGGCCATCTTGACGATCTTGGCGTCGGAGATGACCGGCCCGAAGGGCGAGGTGCGCAGCGGGCGCCGGGTATCACGGCCGAAGCGGCTGCGGATCACCGTCTCCTTGCTGGTGATCTGATCGGGGGGGATGCGCGACAGGTCGTAAAGGTCGCTCGACGCGGCGCGCATGTTGGTGCCGCCCCAGGCGAGATCGGGATTGCGGCCGAGACCGAACACCGGCAGGCCGACGATGGTCAGGCCGACGACGTTGAACGACGGCGAGCGCAGGCCGAGCAGTACCCACAGGTTGGGCAGCGACAGCCCCAGGTGCGGATCGCTGGCGATGAGCGCCCCGCCGCTGGCGCTGTGCTCCGGAGACACGACCATGCTGTTGCTGCCGATGCGACCGGCGCCCAGCATCAGGTCCTCGAACTCGCCTTGCTGGTTGCGGGGATGGCCGCTGACGGTGGGCAGCTCGCCGGCGGCGAGGGTCCGGTTCCACAGCTCGGCGAAGCCAGGGCGGCCACGCTCGGCGAGGAGCGGGAAGTAGGTGAGCCAGGTGAAGTCGGTGGCGGCGAAGCGGCTGCCGACGAGAATGTCGTGGAAGTCGTAGCGCTCCGGCTGCATCCCCAGCACGGCGAATTCGGGCGGCAGTTCGGTCAAACGGTCCTGATACGCATTCAGCCCCTCGATATAGGCGTCGATCCACGCCCGGGTCGTCTCCGGCAGCCGGGCGGCGACGGCATCGGCACCGCGGCCGTAATCCAGGATGCGGATGACATGGTCGAAATCACGGCCGAAGGGGCCGACCAGCTCCGACAGCCGGCCGTGGAAGAAGCGCTTGAACAGGGCGATTTGGGCGCCGCGCAGGTGCGCATGGACGAGGCCCAGCGCCACCGCGGCGTCGTGCTCGGTCTCCGCCTCGATGAACGGCACCTGGTGCGAATTCCAGCGGATCACCAGCGACCGCTCCAGCGGCAGCCCCTCGGTCGGGAAGGCGGCCAGACGCTCTTCCAGCGACACCGGCCGTGGCCGGACGGCGGCGAGGAGGCTGCGCAGCAGATTGGGTTGGCGGCGGTCGTCGCCTGCGGAGGGATGGGGGGAGCCGGCTGGCTTGGGTGTAGGCGACGGGTCGGCGTTCATCGGTCTCATCCACTCCCCTTGCGGGGCATGGCCGCCGTTCGAGGGCTTGCTTACGGGCGGCTGGAATAACGGGTCGGCGGCGTTGGCCGCCGGTAACCCGCAACGGCCGCGGCGACGAAGGGAGAACGCCGCGGCGCGCTCCTTCTATCAGGCTTGCCCCCCGGCCGGAAGGGCGCCGATCGGCGCCGCGGCCAGCAGCCGGCGGACGGCGGCGCCGATGTCCGGCTCCCGCATCAGCGATTCGCCGACCAGGCAGGCGCGGACGCCCACCGCCGCCAGGCGCGCCAGATCGGCGGCGGTACTGAGGCCGCTCTCACCGACCACCAGGCGGTCGGCGGGAACGAGCGGTGCCAGAGTCTCGGTGGTGGACAGATCGACGGCGAGGGTCGCCAGATTGCGGTTGTTGATGCCGACCAGGGGCGTCTTCAGGGCCAGGGCGCGGTCCAACTCGGCACCGTCGTGCACCTCGACCAGCACGTCCATGCCGAGGTCGGTCGCCGTCGCCGCCAGCTCGCGGGCCTGCCCGTCGCCGAGGGCGGCCATGATCAGGAGGATGCAATCGGCGCCGATGGCGCGCGCCTCCAGCACCTGCCAGGGGTCGAGGATGAAATCCTTGCGCAGGACGGGGAGGGCCACCGAGTCGCGGGCGGCGACGAGATCGTCGTTGCTGCCGCGGAAGAACCGCGGTTCGGTGAGCACGGAAAGGCAGGTGGCGCCGCCGGCCGCGTAGGCGCGGGCAATCATCGCCGGATCGGCGTCGGCGCGGATCGGGCCTTTCGACGGCGACGCCCGCTTGATTTCGGCGATCAGCGCGGTACCGCCGCCACCGATGGTCGCCTCCAGGGCGCGGCGGAATCCGCGCGGCGGCGCCTGACTGGCGGCGGCGACCTGCAGCATCGCTTCCGACGCCTCCCGCTTTGCCGCCGCCACGTCGGCCCGGCGATCGCCGCAGATGCGGCCGAGAACCCCCGTCGCCGCCGCCGTCGCCGCCACCGGCGCCGCCGGGCTCATGCTTCGCCGCGGGTAATGGCGACGGCGCGATCGAGGGCGGCGGCGGCAAGGCCGTCGTCGAGGGATCGGGCGCCGATCCTGACCCCGTCGCGCAGGTCGTCGGCCCTGCCGGCGACGACGAGGGCGCCGGCGGCGTTGTAAAGGGCGGCATTGCGCAGGGCCCCCGGCTCGCCGGCCAGCATGGCGCGGATGGCCTGGGCGTTGTATGCCGCGTCGCCGCCCTTCAGTTCTTCCAGCGGAACCCGGGCCAGTCCCGCATCCTCCGGGCCGATGGAGAAGGCGCGAACGCCGTCGCCGTCGATGGCGGCGACGAACGACGGGCCGGTCAGGGTGAGTTCGTCGAGGCCGTCGGCGCCGTGCACCACCCACGCCCGCTCGCAGCCCAGCGTCGACAGCACCGACGCCATGGGCTCCACCCACTCGCGGGCGAAGGTGCCGGTGAACTGGCGCTTCACCCCGGCGGGATTGGCGAGCGGCCCCAGCAGATTGAAGATGGTGCGGAACCCCAACTGGCCGCGCGCCGGACCGACGTGGCGCATCGCCGGATGGTAGCGGGGCGCCATCAGGAAGCCGAAGCCGGCGTCGGCGATGGCGCGGGCGACCCGGGCCGGTTCGGCCTCGATATCCATGCCCAGTGCCACCAAGACGTCGGCCGAACCGCATTTGGACGTCTGTGCCCGGTTGCCGTGCTTGGCCACCGGCACCCCGCAGCCGGCGACGATCAGCGCCGCGGCGGTGGAGATGTTGAGCGTCCCGGACGCATCGCCGCCGGTGCCGACGATGTCGATGGCGTCGGCCGGCGCCTCCAATCGCATCGCCGCCTCGCGCATCGCCTGCACCGCGCCGGCGATCTCGTCGATGGTTTCGCCGCGCAGGCGAAGCCCCATGAGGAACGCGCCGATCTGGGCATCGGTGGCGTGGCCGGCCATGATCAGCCGGAAGGCATCGGCGCTGTCGGCGACGCCGAGGGTCTCGCCCGCCGCCACCCGGGCGAGATACGGCTTAAGAACGCCGATGTCCGGCATGCTCGCCACCGGCGTCGGCCGGCACCCGCCGGCTGGCGTCGAGGAAGTTGCGGATCAGCCGGTACCCGTGCTCGGTCTCGATGCTTTCGGGGTGGAACTGGACCCCCCAGATGGGCAGCCGGCGGTGCTCGACGCCCTGGATGACGCCGTCCTCGCTGGTGGCGGTGACGACGAGGTCGCCCGGCATGTCCTCCCCGGCAACCATCAGCGAGTGGTAGCGGGTGGCGCGGAACGGCACCGGAATACCGGCGAACAGGCCGTCGCCGCGGTGGGTAATGGTGCTGACCTTGCCGTGCATGGGCTTGGGCGCGCGGACGACCCGGCCGCCGAAGGCCTGGCCGATGGCCTGGTGACCGAGGCAGACTCCGAACAACGGCAACCGGGCGCCGGCGGCGGCGGCGATCAGGCCGAGGCAGATGCCGGCCCGGTCCGGATCGCACGGCCCGGGCGAAATGACGATGCCGTCCGGGGCCATCGCCATGATCTCGTCGACGCCCGCCGCATCGTTGCGGCGCACGACCACCTCCGCCCCCAGTTCCCCCAGGTAGTGGAACAGGTTGTAGGTGAAGCTGTCGTAGTTATCGATCAGGACATACATGGGCGGCGGCGGTAATTCTCGTCGGCTGTGGCTGGGGCGTTGGTAGCACCGACCGGCGGTTGGCAACAAGCCCGGTTTCCCGCTCATCGGGCGCCGGTGCTCAACGGACCTCGGCGAGGAGCCGGCCGAGGTGGGCGCGGGCGAACGGCATTCGGCCGCTGCCGGCCGCGAACACGCTGTCTTCGAGGCGATGGGCATTGCGGGCAAGGGCGGCCTTGTGCGCCGAGAGGCGGGCACCGGCATCGACGGCCGGATCGGCGGACCGCCGGTCATCCGCATCGCCGAAGCCGATCTCGGCGATCAACCGGGACTCCCAGGCGGCATAGGCGCCGAGCCAGTCCTCGCTTGCGCTCAAATGGGCGATGAGGACCAACGTCGCCTGGTAAAGCGGGGCGTTGGGTTCCCGCTCCGGCAACACCGCGTCGAGAAGGGCGGCGGCGGCGGTGAGGGCGGCGAGGCGAAAGCGGTCGGTGATGATGCGCACCGGAACGGCGGCGGCGAGCTCGCAGCTCAGCGTCCCCAGTTGCCCGGCATGGCGGGCCCGCCAGGCCGCCGCCACCCGCGTCCCTTGTTGGAGCAGGTGGCGGCGCGCCCGGCTGTTGCCGCCCGGGACCACCCCCAGCCAGCGGCCGTGGGCGGCGGTGAGGAGGGAGGCGATCGCCTGTCCCTCGCCGAGACGCCGCGCGCCAAGGACGAGGGCGTCGTCGGACCATTGCATCGCCGCCCTCCCGTTCCGCTGCCGGCTCAGATGGTGGCGAAGCTGTCTTCGCCGCTGCCGTCGGTTCCGTCCCCGGCGGTGGCGTCGCTGGCCGCGGCAGCCGGCGCCTCGTCGACGACGATGTCGCGCACCCAGGCCTGGGCGGAGACCTCCTTGAGGAGATTGGAATTGGCCTCGACGCTGAAGGTCAAGGTCACCGTCCGGCCGGCGAAGCGGCCGAGATCCAGATGGGTGCGGCGAGTCCAGTTGTCCTCGGCGTAGTCCATGCCGTTGGCGGCGGCCTCGTCCACCGGCTCGCCGTCGACGAGGACGGTGAACGCGGCGGTGGTGAACGGATTGAGTGCGGCGCGCAGGTCGATCCGCCGGGTGTAGGAGAGCCGCGGTCGCTGGCCGAGGGCGAGCCGGCAGTCGACGGACTTGGTGCGCAGACCGACGCGGCTTCCGGTGCCGGACGAGACCCGGCCGATCAGCACCGGCGGCTCGCTGTCGCCGCCGCTGGCAACGAGGCGCCAGCCGCTGCCGTCTTCGTCGGCGGGGGAGGCGGCGGGAGCCTCGGCGTTGGCGGGCGCTGCCGCCGGTTCCTCAGTGACCGTCTTCAACAGGCCGCTCGCTTCGAACGACCGGGTGAGGATGGTCTGCAGATCGAGGCGGTCGGGGATCGGCGCTTCGGCGGGCTTCGCCGGCCGCCGGGCTTCGGTCGGCCGTGGGGTCTCCGCGTCCGCCCGGTCGGTGCCGGCGTCCGGGTGCGGCTCGGTGCGGGCATGGCGCGGCGGGGTGCGATCGGCACGGGCGCGCTTGAACAGGCCGGCGGCCTCGAAAGAGGTGGCGAGGATACCCGGAATGTCGATGCCGAGCGGGGCGTTGGACGTTTTCCGCGGCGCTCCGGCCGGTGCCGGTTCGATCAGGCCGGCGAGCTCGAACGATTTGGTGATGATGGCACTGACGTCGATCCCACCGGCACCGATTCCGCCCATCGCTTCTCCAGCGCCGGCGGAACGGCCCCGCTGACGCGGCCCCTCTTCGTCGCGGCGACGGGACGAGGGCGGGACGATCTCGTCCGGCTCGACGCTGCGGGCGCGGGGCGCGTCGTTCGCTTCGCCCGCCGACCGCGGCGGCAGCGCGATCACCGGCGCCGGCCCCGCCCGCTCGGGACGGGCGCTGCGGCGGGAGCGGTCGGCCGTCGCCGCCTCGCGGCGGGTGGCGGTCAAGCCCCAGGATCGGGCGATCTGCTCGGTGGAGGAGATGCCGGCATCGACGATGAACGGCTGCGGCCGGCCGACCCCATCGGGGGCGTGGGGGTCGATGGCCGCGCCGTGGGCCATGCCGGCGACGGTGTAGGATTCCACCAGGTCGCGGCCTTCGGCATCCCGCCAGACCCGGTGCAGATGGCCGTGGACCATCTTTTCGAGGCTCGGCGCGGCGGGGAGGCCGTGAACGTGCGTCCACTGCTTGACGATCTCCGCCTGGTTGATCGGCTTCACCGTGGCGTCGGCCTCGCCGTGCCAGACCTGGACGCGGGGCCACGGGCCCTGGTGCGGCGAGGCGGCGCGCACCCGCGCTCCCCATTCCTCCGCCGGCAGGCTCTTGCCCTGGAAGATGGCGTCGAACGCCTCCTGCAGGCCGACCGCCGCCTTGTAGGGCACCGCCGACAGGATCGCGCCGCCGGCGAAAACCTCCGGATATGTCGCCAGCAGGACCGAAGTCATGGCGCCGCCGGCGGAAAGCCCGGTGACATAGACGCGGGCCGGATCGATGCCGTGGTCGGCGATCATCCGGTCGACCATCTGGCGGATCGACAGCGCCTCGCCGGAATCGCGGACGTGGTCGTCGCCGCGGAACCAGTTGAAGCAGCGCAGCGGGTTATTGGCCCGCCGCTGCTCGGGGTAGAGCAGGGCGAAGCCATGGCGGTCGGCGAGCGTCGACCAGCCGGTGCCGCGGTCGTAGGAGGCGGCGGTCTGGGTGCAGCCATGGAGGACGACCACCAGCGCCGCCCCCTTCGGCAGCGCGTCCGGGACATGGGCGAGCATGCGCAGGTTGCCGGGATTGCCGCCGAAGTCGAAGACCTCGACGAGCCCGGCCTCGCCGGTATCGATGCGGGCGGTGTTGTCCTCCGCCGCCGCCGCCGCCGACAGGAACGACTGCCATGGCCGCCGGTGGCGGGCCTCGCGGGCGAGCTGGGCGAGGTTGGCGAGGCTGGCGATTTTCTGACCGAGGTCGACCACGGGAGGCATCCTTTCGTCATCGGAAGGGGTAATCAGGGCGCCGATCTGGATCAGCTTGTCGACCGGCAGGAAAACGCTGTGGGCGAGGCCCGGATCGGCGCGACCGCCGTGTTCCGGGTCGAGCCAGGCCGGCGGCCGCCCGTCGGGCGGCAGTTCGTAGCGCTGGCTGACGATGCCGTGGCCGTCGTCGGTGCAGGTGGCGAGCTGGATGGCGGCGACGGGAAAGGCGCGGGCGAGCCACACCCCGAACACCTCGCGGGCGACGAGGGGGCGGGTCGTCTCGGCGCGGGCGAGCGCCAGGAGCCGGGCGATCGCCTCGCCGAACGGCGGCCGGACCCCGGCTGCGGCGTCGGTCGCATCGATGGCGGGGGGGCGCAGACGCGGGCGGGAGCCGCCGCCGAGGATGATGCCGGAGGCGCCGTCGCCGGCGACGAGCCGGGTTGGCAGCAGCCCGCGATAGCAGCGCACGGCATCCACCGTGTGCACCTGCAAGGGCGCCGCCATCACCCCGATGAGGAGATCGGCGGCGTAGTCGGCGGTGGCCGGTGGGGCGCCGGGGCCGCGCGGTCCGGGCGGAATCAGGCCGCCGGAGATCAATAGGGTCACGCGAACCCGGAGATCGCGGCGGGATTCGCCGAGGATGTCGGCCACCCGCTCACTGAAGTCGTATCGGCGCAAGGGCGTGTTCATGGCGATGAAGGTAGGCATCGCCGCCGCCGCTGTCGAGATGTTTTTTAGTAAGTGATGGTTATTAATTTACCGGTTATTAATTTACCTGGGAGCGGCCGATCCGTTCGCGGCGCGGGTTGCCCAAAGCGGTAGGCCCAGAATCAGAACAGCCCGGCGTGAGCCGGGCTGCCTTTGGTTCGATAAGGAAGGGGTGGCGCTCAGTCGGTCCGGGACGAGATGGCGTCCTGGCGCTGGGCGAAGTCGAGCAGCCCCTTCAGCACCGTCTGATCGCCGATCACCCGCGGCACCTTGTTCTGGCCGCCGTACTTGCCGATGCTCTTCAGCCAGCGGGCGAAGGTGCCGGGCGGAACCGCGTGCACCACCGGCATCCTGACGCCGGTCGGGATCACCCGCCGCTCTTCGTAGTCCTCGTTGCGGCTGGCGAGTTCGCGATCGACCGCCTGGGCGAAGGCGGTCACCCGCTCCGCATCGGCGATGCCGGGGTCGAACTCGACCACGTAGGCGTGGCGGCCGAGGGCACCGCCGGTCTCGGCGAACTCGGTGCCGACGGCGAACTCCGCCACCTGGGCACCGATGCTTTCGGCGGCGGCCAGTACGCAGGTCTCCACCAGCTCGCCGGTCAGGTGCTCGCCGAACGCCGACAGCATGTAGGAGGTCCGCCCGGTGATCTGGATCCGGGCCGGCCGGCGGTCGACGAAGCGGACCACGTCGCCGATGACGTAGCTCCACAGGCCGGCGCAGGTGGTGAGGACGATGGCGTAGTCGACGCCCTCTTCCACATTGCCGAGCCAGTGGCGGGTGGGATTGGCGGAGCCCAGTTCCGACGTCGGCACGAACTCGTAGAACAGGCCGTTGTCGGTGAGCATCCTCAAGCCCATGAGCGGGCCGCGGTCGGCGATGGCGATGAATCCCTCGCTCGCCGGGTAGACCTCGCGCAGCTCGGCGCGGCTGCCCTCCAGCAGCCGCTCGAAGCGGCGCCGGTAGGGGGCGAAGCTGACGCCGCCGTGGGTCATCACCTCCAGGTTGGGGAAGGCATCGACGATGCGGCCGAGGGTGTCCGGGCGCAGGCTCGCCAGCTTCTCGAACAGGATGGCGAGCCAGCCGGGCGCACCGGAGAGGAAGCGGATGTCCTGGGTCAGCGCCAGCGGTGCCAGGCGCTCGATCTTCTCGTCCCAGTCGGTGATGTAGGTGAGCGACTTCGGCGGAAAATAGAACCGCTTCACCCAGCGCGGCTTCTCGGCGGCAGCGATCCCGGAGATGTCGCCGGCGCGGATGCCGGGCGCCAGCTCCTTCAGGTCGGTGGAACCGCCGAGGAGGAAGCTCTTGCCGTCGAAGATTCGGGTCTGCGGCCGATTGAGGCAGTGATGGACGAGGATGTCGAGGGCGGCGCGCTTGTTGGACTTCACCATCGCCGCCGAGCAGGGGATGTGCTTGACCTTGCCCGACGAGGTCCCGGACGACACGGCGAAGTAGGGGATGGTGCCGGGCCAGGTGCAGTCGGTGAGGCGCGGAAACGCCTCCTTCCAGTAATCGTCCCAGTGCTGGCCGTAGGTACGCAGCGGCACCCGCGCCTGGTATTCGGCGACGCTGGCGATGCCGGCGAACCGGTGGTCGCGGCCGAAGCGGGTGTCCTTCGCCGCCCGGACCAGCTTCAGCAGCTGACGCTGCTGGGAGACGGCCGGGTCCTCGGCGGCGAGAATGCGGCCGCGAACGAAGGCGACGGCCTTCAACAGCTCGGTCGCCGGCAGTCGGAACCCGGACGCTGACCGGGTCGTCTTCGGCAGCGTCCTGATCAGGGGATCACCCGGCGTCGGCCTGACGAGCGTGGTCATAGTCATCCTTCTCTTCGCTGGCGTTCATTATGAGGAATAGGAGCGGTGTTCCCCAACGGGAATTCACGTTTGGTTACATTCGATTACAGGGCGCCGGACAGGACCGGCGCTGGCCGTGGCTCTCGACGCGGCAGGCCCGGCGGCTTAAGACTGCAGACGCGTCAACCGGGGAGCGGTGCCCATGGCCGACATTCCTTCCGCCGCCGAGGCTTCCGGGCGGCTTCTGATTCGTAACATCGGTCTCTTGCTGTCGGGTGACCTGGCGGCGCCGATTCTCGATGCGGACGCTATGCTCGTCGAGGACGGCCGGATCGCCGGCGTCGGCCGGAGCGCGGACTTCGATGCGGAAGGCGCACGCGTCGTCGATGCCCGCGGCACCACCGTCGCCCCCGGTCTGATCGACAGCCATGTGCATCCGGTGTTCGGCGACTGGACACCGCGGCAGAGCCAACTCGGCTGGATCGAGTCGACCCTCAACGGCGGGGTGACGACGATGATCTCGGCCGGCGAGGTGCATCTGCCCGGCCGACCGAAGGACGTGGTCGGGGTCAAGGCGCTGGCGATCACCGCGCAGCGCGCCTACGCGGGGTTTCGCCCGGGCGGGGTGAAGGTGCACGCCGGGGCGCCGGTGCTGGAACACGGCATGGTCGAGGAGGACTTCCGCGAGCTGGCCGCCGCCGGGGTCACCCTCTTGGGAGAGGTCGGGCTCGGCAGCGTCAAGGCCGGCGACGAGGCGCAGGAGATGGTGGCGTTCGCCCGCAAGTACGGCATCCGCAGCACCATCCACACCGGCGGCCCGTCGATCCCGGGCTCCGGGCTGATCGACAAGGACGTGGTGCTGGCCGCCGATGCCGACGTCATCGGCCACATCAACGGCGGCCACACGGCGCTGCCGGACGAGCAGATCGTCTGCCTGTGCGAAGGGTGCCGTCGCGCCATCGAGATCGTCCACAACGGCAACCTGCGCTCGGGCCTGCTGGCGCTCCGGACGGCGAAGGAACTGGGGCAGCTGGAGCGGGTCATCCTCGGCACCGACGGGCCGGCCGGCTCCGGCGTGCAGCCGCTCGGCATCCTGCGGATGATCGCGACGCTGGCCAGCCTGGGCGAGATGCCGGCGGAGATCGCCTTCTGCTTCGCCACCGGCAACACGGCCGCCATCCACGGCCTCGACCGCGGCCGGATCGCCCCCGGGCTGGCGGCGGACCTGGTGTTCCTCGACCGCGCCCAGCACACCGCCGGCCGGACGCTGCTGGAAAGCGTCCAACTGGGCGATCTGCCCGGCGTCGGCATGGTGATCATCGACGGCGTCGTCCGCATCGGGCGCAGCCGCAACACCCCGCCGGCGACCACGGTACCGGAGGTGATCTGACGCCGATCACCCGCAAGCTGTGCCTTCCAGGGCGGGCCCATTTTTTCGAGAAAAAGCGGCGGCCGGCCCGTCGTTACTTCACCACTCTCGTCGACGGCCGGCCGCAAGCCGAACATTAGGGTCGCAAGGATAAACTAGGGTTTCGACCGCCCGGTTTAGCGGCGGCCCCGCTTGTTTCAGCGGCGACCGTGGGAACTTTCGCCGCCCTTCCGCCCCGCCTCCGAAGCGAGCTTGTGGTCCTTGGAGAAGCTGCGCTTCTCATCGGGCTCGCTCTCGCCGCCCTTCCGTCCCGCCTCCGAGGCGAGTTCGTGGTCCTTGGAAAAGCTGCGCTTTTCGTCGGGCACGCTCTCACCACCTTTCCGTCCCGCCTCCGAAGCGAGCTCGTGGTCCTTGGAAAAGCTGCGCTTCTCATCGGGCACGCTCTCGCCGCCCTTGCGGGCGATGTCGCGTTGTTTCTCTTCATCCATGGACGCGAAACCACGCTTTGACGTGCTGTGATCTTCAGCCATAAGCCGTTTCCTTCACTCTCTCTGTCGTATTATTGGTAAACGGCGGCCCGAAAGTCTTGTTCCCCTGTTTCGAAGTTTTAGGCGGAAAGAAGGAACGGGACGCCTTCCATGCAGATCACTCGCCTTCGGAAAAGGATCACTTGATGATGCGCGGCTCGGCACCGGCGAGCCGGAGCTAGACGGCGAGGTAGGTGCGGGCGGCGGCGGCATCGGCGAGGACCGCCGCCGCCGGTCCATCCGCGCGGATTCGCCCTTTCTCGATGACGTAGGCCCGGTCGGCGACGGCGCGGGCGAAGCGCACGTTCTGCTCGGCGAGCAGAATGGCGAGGCCGGCCGCCTTCATCTCCCCGATCGCCGCCGCCATCCGCTCCACCACCAGCGGCGCCAACCCCTCCGACGGCTCGTCCAGCATGATCAGTCGCGGGTTACCCATGAGCGATCGGCCGATGGCCAGCATCTGCTGCTCGCCCCCCGACATGCGTCCGGCCGGCCGCTGCATCAGGTGGGCGAGCGGGGGAAACAGAGCGACGACGCGGTGCGCGTCCCAACCCGGCGCGGCCGCCCCCGCACCCGCCCCTGCACCCGCAACAGGCCTGGCGCCCACGCCCAGGTTCTCGGCGACGGTCAACCCGGTGAAGATGCGTCGTTCCTCCGGCACGTAGCCGAGCCCGGCGCGGGCGATGCGGTCGGTGGGCCAGGCGGAGACGTCGACGCCGTCGAAGAGGACATGGCCGCGATGTTCGACGAGGCCGATCACGCTCTTCAGCACGGTGGACTTGCCGGCGCCGTTGCGGCCGACCAGCACCACCACCTCGCCGGGGTTCACCTTGAGCGCCAGACCGAACAGGATCTGGGCGCGGCCGTAGAAGGCGTCGAGCCGACGCACGTCGAGGATCATCGCGCGGCCCCCGTTTCGGTCCCGGCGACCGGGGGACCGAGGTAGATTTCCTGAACCTGCGCATCGGCACGGACCTGGGCGGGCGGTCCCGAGGCGACCAGGCGTCCGCGGTTGAGGACGAGGACGCAGTGGGCATGGGCAAAGACGACGTCCATGTCGTGCTCGGTGAAAAGGACGCCGATCCGCTCGGCGGCGACGATGTCGGCGACGAGCTGCATCAGCGCCTGGCGCTCCTGCGGCGCCATCCCCGCCGTCGGCTCGTCCATCAGCAGCAGTTTCGGCTGGTTGGCCAGCGCCATCGCCAGCTCGACCCGCTTCAGATCGCCGTAGGAGAGGATGCTGGCCAGGCGGTCGGCCTGCTCGGCGATACCCACCTGTTCCAACAGGGCATAGGCGCGATCCAACTGCCGGCGGCCGGTCCGTGGCCTCAGCGACAGGATCTGTCGCCGCTCGGAGAGGAGCGCCGTCTGTACGTTCTCGACCACGGTCATCGAGGCGAAGGTGGCGGTCACCTGGAAGGTGCGGCCGACGCCGAGCCGCCAGATCGCCCGCGGCGGCAGGCCGAGCGCGGGTTGGCCGAGGATCTCGACGGCGCCGGCGTCGGCGGCGAGCTGGCCGCCGAGGATGTTGAAACAGGTGCTCTTGCCGGCCCCGTTCGGCCCGATCAGCGCCACCATCTCGCCCGCGTCGACGGCCAGATCCACCCCCGCCAGGGCATCGACGCCGCCGAAGGATTTGCTGAGGCCGCGGGCGACGAGAACCGGCATCAGCCGGCCCCCGGTCGCGCCGCGTCTTCGCGGGAGGAACCGAAGCGGCCGGCGACGGACCCGACGATGCCTTGCGGAAAGGCGACCACCAGGGCGAGGATGATGGCGCCGATGACCAGCCGCCAATAATCGGTGTAGGTGGCCAGCACGATCGCGAGCGTCTTGTAGGCGATGGCGCCGACCACCGGTCCGGCGAGGCTCTGGATGCCGCCCAGCAGCACCATCACCAGCGCGTCGACCGACACCGGGATGGCGAGCACGTCCGGAAAGACGCTGCCCTTGAGAAACCCGTAGAGGCCACCGGCGAGGCCGGCGAAGGCGCCGGCGAGAACGAAGGCGAGCCGCTGCACCCGCTCGCGGTCGATACCGACCGCATCCGCCCGCAAGGGGGAATCCCGGCAGGCGCGCAACGCCAGGCCGAAGGGCGAAAAGACGATCTGTCTGAGGAAGACCACGGCGCCGCCAGCCAGCGCCAGCGTCAGGTAGTAGAAGGCGGCGGGGCTTGACGCCCAATTCGGTGGCCAGACGCCGAGGATGCCGTTGTCGCCGCCGGTGACGTCGTACCACTGGAACGCGATCGACCAGACGATCTGGGCGATGGCGAGGGTCAGCATGGCGAGATAGACGCCGCTCAGGCGGACGCACAGCGCCGCGGCCAGGGCGGCACCCATGGCGGCGAGGACGATGCCGGCCGGCAGTGCCGCCGCCATCGGCCAGCCGAGGCGGGTCGCCGCGAGAGCGGCACCATAGGCGCCGAGGCCGAACCAGGCGGCGTGACCGAAGGAGACCATGCCGCCCAAGCCGGTGAGGAGGTGCAAGGTGACGGCGAACAGGGCGAAGATGAGGATCTCGGTCACCACCGATAGCCCGTAGCCGCCCACCAGCGCCGGCAGCACCAAAGCGAGGAGGCCGAGGCCGAAGGCGGCGTTGCGCTCGCCGGTGGACAGGGGGCGGATCGGCCGCTCCTGGACCCCCGTCGCCGACGCCGCCAGCGGTTGCGGCCGACCGAGCAGGCCCCACGGACGCACGATCAGCACCGCCGCCATCACCAGGAAGGGAATGACCAGGCTGATCTCGGGGAGGACGACGAGGCCGAAGGCGTTCAGGGTGCCGATCAGCACCGCCGCCAGCCAGGCGCCGGCGACGCTGCCGAGGCCGCCGACGACGACGACCACGAACACCTCGACGATCACCTGCAGATCCATGGCGTGGTGGATCGGCGCATGGGGGACCTGGAGGGCGCCGCCGAGACCGGCGAGGAACGATCCCAGCATGAAGACGAGGGTGAACAGGCGGTTGCGGCGGACCCCCAGCGCCGCCACCATGTCCCGGTCCTCTGTCGCCGCCCGCACCAGGATGCCGAAGCGGGTTCGGCGGAAGAGCAGCGTCAGCGCCGCGAGGACGACCGGGCCGGTGGCGATCAGGAACAGATCGAAGGCGGGCACGCTGCGACCGAACAGGCTCACCGCGCCGTCGAGGCCGGGGGCCCGGGGGCCGAAACGGTCCTCCGGCCCCCACACCAGCAGCACCAGGTCCTGCACGATGAGGACGACGGCAAAGGTGGCGAGAAGCTGGAACAACTCGGGCGCCCGGTAGATGCGCCGCAGCACCAGCATCTCCAGCAGACCGCCGATGAGGGCGACCGCGGCGGCGGCGGCGAGCAGCGCCAGCCAGTAGCCGGCGGCGGAGCCACCCAGCATCGCCGCCATCGGTCCGACGAGGGTGACGGCGATGTACGCCCCCAGCATGTAGAAGGAGCCGTGGGCGAAATTGACGATCCGGGTCACCCCGAAGATGATCGACAGGCCGGAGGCGACGAGGAACAGTTCGGACGCGCTGGCGAGCCCGCTCAGGAACTGAACGGCGACGGAGTCGAGGGAGAACGGCAAGGCGGCGACGTCCGCCCTAGTCGCTCGGGCGCAGCGCCGCGGCTTCGGTCTCCGGCGGCAGGTAATCACCGCCCTTGGCATAGTGCCAGTCGACCATCACTCCCTTGCCGTCGACGACGGCGGTGCGGCCGACGAAAGCGCCCATCGTCGACTGGTGATCGGCGGCGCGGAAGACGATCGGCCCGAAGGGGCCGGCGACCTCGATGCCCTCGGCCAACTTGATCATTTTTTCCGTATCGGTCGAGCCGGCGCGGGCGATGATCGCGGCCACCGCCTTCATCGTCATGTAGCCGACGATGGAGCCGAGGCGCGGGTCCTCGTGGAACTTGGCCCGGTAGGCGGCGACGAAGGCGTCGTGCTCCGGCGACTTGATTGCATACCAGGGGTAGCCGGTGACGATCCACCCGGTGGGCGCCTCCGCCCCGAGGGGATCGAGATACTCCGGTTCGCCGGTCAGGAGGCTCACCACCTCGCGCCCCTTGAACAGGCCGCGCGTCTCGCCCTCGCGGACGAATTGGGCCAGATCGGCCCCGAAGGTGACGTTGAAGATGGCGTCGGGTTTGGCGGCGATCAGCGCTTCCACCACCGGGCCGGCGTCGATCTTGCCGAGTGGCGGCCACTGCTCGGCCACCCATTCCACATCGGGACGGGCCTTGGCCATGGCCGCCTTGAACGCGGCGACCGCCGACTTGCCGTACTCGTAGTTGGGCGCGACCGAGGCCCAGCGCTTCGCCGGCAGCTTGGCCGCCGCTTCCGCCAGCATCGCCGCCTGCATGCTGACCGACGGGCGCAGGCGGAAGGTGTAGCGGTTGCCCTTTTCCCAGACCAGCGCGTCGCTGAGGGGTTCGGCGGCGACGAACAGGATGCGGCGCTGCTTGGCGAAGTCGGCGATGGCGAGGCCGACATGGGAGAAGAAGGTGCCCATCAGCAAGGCGACGTGCTCGCGGCCGACAAGTTCGTTGGCGGCGGTCACCGCGTCGCCCGGCTTGCCGCCGTCGTCGCGGGAGATGACCTCGAGCGGCCGGCCGAGAACGCCGCCGGCGGCGTTGATCTGCTCCAACGCCAGCTGCCAGCCGTTGCGGTAGGGGAGGGTGAAGGCGGGCAGCCCGGAATAGCTGTTGATCTCGCCGATGCGGATCGGCTCGGCGGCGCGGGCGAGGGCGAGCGGGGCGGCCGCCCCCAGGGCCAGCAGCAGTGCGATCATCGTCCGGCGTGTGGGCATGGGTCCCGCTCCGTTTTTGCGCGCCCGTTCCTAGACCGGGGCGATTATCTCAGCCCATCCTCACCCTTGATCGCCTCCTTGGTCAATCCGCCGACGCGCGGGCACGGCCGGCCGGAATCGGTGACGACGATGGCGATCAGGATCTCGCCGGCGCGGGGCGCATCGGCGATGCGCACCTCCATGGCATCGAAGTGGCTGCGGACGAACGCCGCGTCCTTGTGGCCGAGCGGTACGTCGATGGGGGTGCCGATGCCGCCCATCTTTTTCGCCGACGGGATCAGCGCCGCGCCTTTCTCCACCGCCGCCCGCACCGGGGTGCCCATGCGCGGATGGAGGATCGCCGCCGCGTGCTCCAGTTCGCCCGCCTCGCCGACGATCGCCGCCTTGCCGTAACTCTCGATCGCCGCCGGCGCCACCCCCAGCGCCGCCACCGCGCGGGTGGCCAGGGTGCCGCCCAGGGCCTCGCCGATGGCCATCAGCGGCTCCAGGTCGGCGACGTTGCGGCCGGCAAAGGGGTTCTCGATGACGGCGATCGCCGCCGCCTTGCGGGTCGGCGGCGCGATCGTCCGCCCGGCCTCGCTCAGGGTTTCTTCGACGACGACGACGAGTTTGCGGATTTTCGGCTGAATCATGGCGGTCTCTCAGGCGGCGGTGAGGGCAGGGCGAAGCGAGCCGACGACCCTAGCGTGGCCGCGAAGCGCCAGGAAGGCGGCTTCGATCAGTCCTCGCCGGCGCATCCGTTCGGCTTCGGCCGCACCGCGGGCGAGCGCCTCGGCGATTTCATCACGATCGAGCGCGCCGACCCGAACGACGACCAGCCGGTCGCCGAGATCGGTATCCGGATCGCGCGACGAGGCCGGGGCGCGCTCGATCGTCGGCGCCTCGCAGGTGACGGCGTTGGCGATCAGCGTCGCCGTCACGTCGGCGGCGGCGGCGTCACCGGCGAGGACGGTCACCGCATCGGCGATGCCGAAGGAGAAACTGCGGCCGCCCCCGTTGCCGCCCTGGCCGCCGCCTTGCCCGCTGGTGGCGATGCCGCGTACCGGCGAGGTGTGCTCGATGCGGGCGACGGCATCGATCGCCGGCGCATCCAGGCGGGTGACCGCCCCGACCCGAAAATGCTGGCCCGGGCTCAGATGCAAGGCGATGTCGCCGCCGTCGTTGACGTAGGCGCGGTCGAGCCGGCGGCCGTCCAGCATCGCCGCCAGCACCGCATCGGCGACGGCGCCGGCGACCGCCGCCATCGGGGTGACGAACACCTCGCGGTGGCGCGCCGCCGCCCGCACCATGCGCGCCGCGACGGGGCCGCAAACCGCCGGCTCATCCGGCCCCACCGGCCGGCGGAGGACGGGAAGGTCGCGCACCAGCGTCTCCAACAGCGGTTGGAAATAGCCAATCGCCTGCCGGTAGGCGGCCGCCACCTCCGCCGGCTCGCCCCACGCCTCGATGATCAGGTCGATGGGCCCCTGCTGCAGGTGCAGCCGCCGCCCGTCCGGCAACATCCGTGCCTGGGCGCTCACCGGCCGCGGCCCCAGGGGAAGTTGTCGGCGGCAAAGGGCCAGGGGTTGCCCGCGGTCCACGGCAGCGTTCGGACGTCTGCGCCCGCCTCCCCCGCTGCCGGGATGTCGGTGAGGCGGACGACCCGGTCCATGTGGCCGCCGAGGGCCTCATAGTCGGCGAGGCGCATGCTGAATTCGATCGGTGCCACCAGCGCCGGCGTCGGCACGTAGCCGAAGGATCGCTCCGGCATTCGCGCCACGTCGACCATGACGGTGATGCCGCCGCCCGGCCAGACGAACGCCGGTGCGCCGCCGCTGCTGACCCAGACCAGCGAATCCTTGACCGAGCGGGTGAGGCGCACCGGATTGCGGGTGACGCCGGCGCGCAACGAGCCGCCGGCACCGGCCATGAACAGGACCGAGCACAGCGCCGGCTCGCAGTTCTCGCGGATCAGGGCGACGGTCTCGGCGAGCGGTGCCGGCATCGGTGCCGGCTGCGGGACGAGCGCCTCGTCGAGGACGTAGTAGGCGGCATCCTCGCCGGTGGTGCCGACCATCAGCAGGGTCAGCCCCGGCCGCGCCGTCTTCGGGTTGAACGGGCGGAGGATGGCGAGCGGATCGCGGATGCTGGTGCCGCCCCAGCCGCTGCCCGGCTCGGCGACGCGGAAATAGCGACCCGGCGTCGATTTGCGGCCCTCGATGCGGATGCCGGTCGGCGGCACCCGCAGGAACTTGCCGGCCTCGTGCTCGGAGAGAACGCCGGTGATGTGGTCGTCGACGACGACCACCTCGTCCACCTGTCCGGCCCACGCCGGCGCGAACATGCCGATGGTGGCCGAGCCGCAGCCGACCCGCATCCGCTCCTCGACGTCGCCGTCGACCACCGGCGGGCGGCCGGAAGCGACGACCACCCGGCTGCCGCCGTCGACGGTGAGTTCCACCGGTTCCTTGTTGCACAGGGCGAGGAGCGTGTCGCAGGTGACCTGGCCCTCCCGCTTGCCGCCGCCGGTCAGGTGGCGGACGCCGCCCAGCGCCAGCATCTGCGAGCCGTATTCGCTGGTCGTCACGTGGCCCACCGGCTCGCCGTCGCGGCGCACCGTCGCCGTTTCCGGGCCGAGGTGGCGGTCGGTGTCGATCTTCACCTTGACGCCGCAGTAGCTGAAGATGCCCTCGGTGACGACGGTGACCATGTCGACCCCGGCGTGCTCGCTCGAGACGATGAACGGGGCCGGCTTGTAGTCGGGATAGGTGGTGCCGGCGCCGATGCCGGTGACGAAGCGGCGCTCGCCGCCGACGAGGGCGCCGTCCCAGTCGCCGTCGGCGGCGCCGTCGCGGGCGAGGAACGGCACCAGCGCGCCGTCGCGGCCGGCGATGCGTTCGGCGACGACGAGGGGGTCGACGCGGGTGAGCCGGCCGTCGATGTTGGCGTAGCGGTCGCAGGCGCCGGCGGCGCCGGCGCGGATGCGGCAGCGGACCGGGCAGGCATCGCAGACGACGATCGCCGTGTCCTCGCCCGCGGCCGGTGCCGAGGTGGCGGGAGGCTCGCTCATCGGCCGGCCGCCGCCTGATGCGCCAGGATCAGCGCCCGCAGCCGCGCCGGCGTCGCCGGGACCCGGCGGACGGCGATGCCGGTGGCGTCGCGGATGGCGTTGAGGATGGCGGCGGCGGTGGGGATCAGTGCCGGCTCGCCGACGCCCTTGGCGCCGAAGGGCCCGAGCGGTTCCGCCGTCTCGATCAGGATCGTCTCCACCTCGGGCGCGTCGCCGATCATCGGCACCATGTACTCGCCGAGGCTGTCGGTGCGGCCGGGGATGTACTCCTCCATCAGTGCCATGCCGAGGCCCTGGACGATGCCGCCCTCGATCTGTCCTTCGACCGCGACCGGGTTGATCGCCCGGCCGACGTCGTGGGCGGCGGTCACCCGCTTCACCCGGACGCTTCCCAGATCCATGTCGACCACCACCTCCGCCACCTGGGCGCCGAAGGCGTAGGTGGCGTAGGGAATCCCTTGCCCCGCCGCATCCAGGTCCGAGGTCGGCGGATCGAAGCTGCCCTCGGCGCGGACGACGAGGCCGTCGGCGTCGGCGTTGAGGCGACCGAGCTCGACGGGGTAGTAGTCCGGGCCGTCTTCGACCACCACGGTGGCGCCGTCGATGCGGACCCTGGCTTCCTCGCCGGCATTGACCAGGCGGCGCAGGGCGTCTTGCAGGGCGCGGCCGGCGCGCACCACCGCTTGCCCGGAGACGAAGGTCTGCCGGGACGCCGAGGTCTTGCCGGCGTCGGCGGTGCGGTGGGTGTCGGCGCGGATCAGCTCGATCCGGTCCAGCCCGACCTCGAGGGTATCGGCGAGAATCTGGGCGAGGATGGTGTTGGATCCCTGGCCGATGTCGACGGCGCCCTGGAACAGGACGACGCCACCGTCGCCGGTGAGACCGACCCGCATCGTCGACGGATTGGACAGCGAGGTGTTGCCGCAGCCGTACCACATGGCGGCGACACCCACCCCGTGCCGCTCCGGGCCACCGGCGTTGCCCTGGTTGTATGCGCGGGCGGCGGCCCGGGCCTCGTGCCAGCGGGGTCGCAGCGCCTCCAGGCACGGGGCGATACCGACGCTGGTCTCCAGGCGCTGGCCGGTGACGGTGTGGTCGCCGGGGCGCAGCGCATTGCGGATGCGGAACTCCAGCCGGTCGATGCCGAGGTGGTCGGCGAGCTCATCGATCAAGCCCTCGGTGGCGATCGCCGCCTGCGGCACCCCGAAGCCGCGGAAGGCGCCGGCGGGCGGGTTGTTGGTGTAGATGGCGCGGGCATAGGCGGAGATCGCCGGCAGCACGTACGGCCCGGAGCAATGGATCGGCACCCGGGTCGCCACCGTCGGTCCCCACGAGGCATAGGCGCCGGTGTTGAAGTCGCCGCGGAAGTCGAGGGCGGCGAGACGGCCGTCCGCATCGGCGGCGAGGCGGACGAGCATGCGGGCGGGATGACGCTTCGTCGTCGCCATCATCGACTCGCGGCGGCTGTAGGCGAGACGGACGGGCTGCCCGGTGAGCCACGCCGCCAGGGCCAGGAACGGTTGCACCGACAGGTCTAGCTTGCCGCCGAAGCCGCCGCCGACGGCGGTGGCGACGATGCGCACCTGCTCCGGTTCCAGGTCGAGGATGCGGGCGACGTCGGCCTTGTTGGCGTAAGGCGTCTGGGTGGACACGAACAGCTCGATCGTGTCGCCGACCCGGCGGGCGAAGCCTGCTTCGGGCTCGACGTAGGCGTGTTCGACGAAACTCGTCTCGAAAGCCGCCTCGACGATGGCGGCGGCGCGGGCGAAGCCGGCCGCGACGTCCCCCGTCTTGACCACGCCGCGGATGAGTTCGTTGGTGGGCCGCTCCTCGAACAGCATCGGCGCATCGGGTGCGGTCGCCGCATCGATGCTGCTGACCTCCGGCAGGCTCTGCCAGAAGACCGGGAAGTCGGCGGGATCGAAGCTGTCGAGGGTCGCCCGGTCGGCGACGATGGCGGCGATCGCCTCGCCGGCGAAGCGGACCCGATGGCCGGCAAAGACCGGCTGATCGCGGAAGGCGGGGGCGATGCCGTACGTGTTCTCGCCCGGGACGTCGGCGGCGGTGAGCACCCGGACAAGACCGGGATAGCCGGCGAAGAGGGGTGAAAGATCGCCGATGACGAAGTGGGCGGAAACGAATGGCGAGCGGATGATGCGGATGCCGAGGGCGTCGGCGGGAGCGACGTCGTCGCCGAAGCGCTCCGAGCCGTCCAGCTTGGCCAGCGCGTCGACGCGGGCGACCCCGGCGCCGACCGCCGCGCCGGCTACGGGGGAGGGGAGATCGGCCCGTCCTCCCGACGTTGCATCCCCTACCGCGGCCCGGATCTTGCCATATCCGGTGCACCGGCAGTAGACGCCGTCGAGACCGGCCTCGATCCGGCCATCGGCCCGCGGCGTCGCCTCCAAGAGGGCCGTCGCCGCCATCAGCATTCCCGGTGTGCACATGCCGCATTGCACCGCGCCCGCCCGCCGGAACGCCTGTTGGATCGGGGCGAGGCCGTCCGCCCCCGGATGGCGGGCGAGCCCTTCGACGGTGGTCACCGCCCGGTCGGCCACCTGCGCCACCGGGGTGATGCAGGCGCACACGGCAAGGCCGTTGACGAGCACCGTGCAGGCGCCGCAGCTGCCGCTGTTGCAGCCGATCTTGGTCCCGGTGAGGCCCAGATCGTTGCGCAGCACGTCGGCGAGCCGACGCATCGGTGCGGCGGCAACGGCAACGGGAGACCCGTTGAGACGGAAACGAAGCTGTTCCGGCGCGTCCCTCACCACGAACCCCTCATCGGGCCGCCGGCCGCACTCTCGCTCCCCAGCCGCGCCAGCGCCCGCCGGACCAGGGTTGCCGCTGCATCCAGCCGGTACTCGGCGGTCACCCGGACGTCGGCGGCGGGGGTGAGGAGGGCGAGGTCCTCGTCGGGATCGAAGACCGAAGCCAACCGCATCGCCGTCGGCGCGACGCCCATCAGCCGCCGCTCCAGGCTCGGAAGCCGCCGTGGCACCGACGAGCAGGCGCCGACGGCGACGGCGGCCTCGTCGATGCGGCCGCCGGCATCGAGGCCGATGAGGGCGGCGACGGAGACCACCACCGGCGCCAGGGAGGATCGCACGCCCAGTTTCAGGAAGGCGGAGAACCGGGGCCGGTCCGGCAGCGGGATGAGAACGGCGCTGACCAGTTCGTCCGGCCGTTTTGCCGTGCGCCGGCTGCCGAGGATGAAATCGGCGACGGGAAGCGTCCGGGTGGCGGCGGCGGAGCTCAGCTCGACCACCGCCTCGAGGACAAGGAGCGGCGGCAGGCCGTCGGCGGTGGCGGCGGCCCCCACCAGGTTGCCGCCGATGGTGCCGGCGTTGCGGATCTGCACGCTGCCGACCCTGGCGGCCGCCTCCTGGAGCGTCCGACAGGCGGGCGGCAGCGGCGCCGCGGCGATGGCCGACCAGGTGGCGGCGGCGCCGATGCGCGCCCCGGCGGCAGCCACATCGATACGCTCGAGGCCGGCGATCCGGGTGACGTCGAGAATCCAGCCGCGATCCGGCCGGTTGGCCGGGTTCAGGTAGTAGACCGTGCAGCCCGCAACCACCGTCCACGGGTCGGCGGCAAGCAGGTCGACAGCTTCGCCAAGGCTGGTTGGCCGACAATAACGAGCGGCGGTCGTGCCTGCGGGCGAGCGGTCGGGCGGGGGCCCATCACTCAACTCGAATATCCTTCGTTGCCGAATACCTAGCAAGAAGGCGGGGATTGTCAACGAAGTGACGGGCATCGCTGGGGCCCGGCGACAAATGGGCACCAGGTGCCCCGGCGCCCGCCGGCGGGGCCCGGGGTTCATCTGCGGACGCTTTTCATTCGCGATTCGTTTCAATCGCCGTCATTTTAGCGTTGCCGATTCGGTCCATCGACGGTGCTGTCAAGGGGAGCTCCGGTCTTGCGTCCGGCGGCGGAATGGGGGTTAGGTGCGTGACACGCGACGGTCGAACGAGGGAGACGAACGATGAGCATCGGCATCAATACCGCCGCCGGCGAAAAGCTGAAGGCCTATGCCGACCGCATCGAGCGGCTCCTCGACGACATCGACGGCCTGAAGGACGACCTCAAGGACCTGAAGGCGGAGGCCAAGGCCGACGGCTTCAACGTCCAGGCGCTGCAGCGGCTGGTGGCGATCCGCCGCAACAAGCGCCGGATGGAGACCGAGGCGGAACTGCTCAACGACCTGCTCCTCTACGCCCATGCCACCGGCCTTCCCCTCGATCTGGCGCTGCCGGAGGTGGAGACGGGGACGCCGATCGCCGAGCCGCGGCTGTCGCCCGCCCGCGAATCAGCCCCGTTCGAGTGAGCTTGGCGAGTGAGCCTGGCGCGTGAGCCCGGGCGTCGTTTCCCCGCCGGGCCGGGCCGGGCGTCCGGGCTAGGCGCCCGAGTCAGGCCCTCTGGCGGAGGCGGCTGGGCAAAAGCTCGCCCCGTTTCTCCAGCAGGGGATAGGCGGCGGCCACCACGTGGCCGTTGATGCGCCGCAGCTCCCGCAGCACATCCAGACGCAGGGCGGCGGCCTTGATCGGTTCCATCTGTCCCTCGCGGATGCAGGCGAAATGCGTCTCGGCGGCTTCCGCTTCCAGCTCGCGGAAGGTTTCCTTCTCGCCCATCAGCCGTCTCGCCGTGCGCACATCCTCGGCCATGAACGCCGCGGCGCCGGCACGCACGTTTTCGGTCAGTCGGCGCAATAGCCGCTGAATTTCATCGCCGTCTTGCCTGGAGAAACTGAAACCCTGCTTCAGTTGCTTCCGGGCCAGCGCCATCAGGTTCTTCTCGACGATATCGCCGGCATCCCTGAGATTCTTGGTGAATGTAAGGATGTCGGACAACCGCTGGCTTTCCCGCTCACTGAGGGACCCCGGCTCCACCTGGCCGAGATAGGTGGCGATGGCGTCTTGAAGGCGATCCAGGACCTGATCCAGGCGCTTGGTTTCGGCAATCCGGTTCCGGTCCCCGCCCTTGAGGGCATCGATGGCACCTTGCAGGATGGCTTCCAGAATATCCGCCATGCGGAGCCCCTCGCGCACCGCGCAGGCGAGGGTGACGTCGGGCCTCCCGGTGTCGACCGCGTCGAGATAAAGCGGCCGCGACGGGTCCTCGGGCTTGGCGGTCTCCGGCAACAGCCGACGCAGCAGGGCCGCCCACGGCCCCAGCAGCGGCAACACCACCATGGCGAGCAACAGATTGAACGCCATATGGAAATCGGCCACCGCCCGGGCCGGGTCGGGGTCGAGGCGGCTCAGCCACGGGGCGGCCTGATCGATCACGAAGAGGGCGGCCACGCATCCCAACAAACGGCTGGCAAAATTGCCGGCGGGGAGGCGCCGCACCGCCGCATCGCTGCCGGGGGGGACCTCCAGCAGCGGATTGACCGCGCTTCCCAGATTCGCCCCCAAAACCAGGGCAAAGGCCACCGGCAGGGACAGGATGCCATTGCCGACAAACGACATGATGAGGAGGACGACGACAACACTGGAATGGGCGGCCCATGCCAGGATCGCCGCGGCCAGCACCGCGATGAGCGGATCGCGCGCCAGGGCATCGAGGATGATCCGCAGGATCGGGGTGTCCGTCTTGGGGACGGCGATGAGGGTCATCAGCGCACCGAGGGCGAACAGCATCAGGCCGAGACCAATGGCCACCCGGCCGAGGTCGCGGGGCCGCGACGAGGCATTGCGCCGAAACAGCAAAACGCCGACGAGAACGAGAATCGGCGCCGCGTGGTGGATATCGAACGCCAGCACCTGAACGATCAAGGTGGTACCGACGTTGGCCCCCAGCATCACCGCCAGGGCCGGGACCAGATCGACCAGCCCGGCGGCGGCGAATGAGGTCATCATCAGCGCCGTCGCGGTACTGCTTTGCAGGCCGGCGGTGACCACCAGGCCGGCCCCGAACGCCTTGATCCGGCTGCCGAGGGCGATGCCCAGGACCCGCCGCAAGCTGGGTCCGAAGGCGCGCTGGATGCCGGTCTGCACCATGTGCAGCCCCCACAGCAGGAGCGCGATCAGCCCGGCGAGATCAAGGAGGACGAGCGTCTCCGTCATCGTGGCCTCGTTTCATTGTGGCGCGCGAGATCGTCCCGCGGACATCGATCCTCGCATCGACATGTGCACATGGTGCGCTTTCGTCAACAATAAAATGCGCACCATGTGCGTCAGTGCCTCGGCGGCGCGTTCCTGCTAGGGTCGGCCGGTGTCCGCTGGGGGCGCCCCTGGGGGCGCATGGTGCGAGGGCAGAATTTGCGTCCGTCCGATTTCAAGCGCTGGCGGAAATCCATGGGCTACTCCCAGAAGGATGCCGCGGAGGCCCTCGGCCTGAAGCGACGGGTCGTCCAGTACTACGAGAAGGGTGAACGGGACGGAGAGAAGGTCGCGGTGCCGAAGACCGTGCGCCTGGCCTGCTACGCCCTCGGCGCCGGCATCACCGACTACCACGGCCCGGAAGGAAAGGCGGAGAGCGCTGCACCGGCGGAGCCCAGCAGCCAGGAGACGGAATCGAGATGAGCGGACGGGCGGGCACAGGAGGTCGTGGCGCCGCTGCCCGGCGTCAGCGGAATCGCCGCTGCGGGAAGCCGTCCACCTGGAAGCCCCAGACGCCGCGGCCGTTGGCCATCGCGATCCGTTCGAAGGCGTGGTATTCGTAAGGCGCATCGGGGGTGGCGACGGCGAGGCCCTGGCGGAGCAGCCAGGCGGCGAGATCCTCGCCGGCGGAGAACTTCGAGTAGTTGGTCCAGCACTGGGCGGACAAGGTGCCGTCATCGAAGCGCTGGATCGGCCGGCAGCGGACGAACTTCTGGATCTTCTGATCGAGAGCGACCGCCGCCCGCGTCCCACACGTCGCCGGCCGGAAGGTGCCGCTGCAGAACTGCGAATCGTCGGGAATGAAGATGCCGTAGAGGTAGATCACCCGGCTGCGAACGATCAGCGAGCCGTCCTCGCGAACCACGGCATAACTCTCGAGGTCGGCGGCGGTCGCGGCAGGGGCTACTAAGGTGAGAAGCGCCGAGACGAGCAGCAGCAGGTGAAGTGGGAACGACGCGCGCATGGCGCCATGGGCCTCGACGCCAGGATGGCGATTAAGATCAAAAGTGGGCCGGGTTCCGCAGCCGGCAAGTCCTTTGTTATCGCTTCAGTATCCGGGGTATCGATGGCGGATGTATGGCGCGGCTGGGTCAACCTCTGGTGGTTGCCGGTCGTCGCGGCACCCTTCGTCGGCAGTCTGCTGGGTGTGCTGATCGAGCGGCTGCCGGCGGGCGAGCCGGTGGTCTTTGATCGCTCCCGCTGCCGGTCGTGCGGTGCCACCCTCGCCCCCCGCGATCTCATCCCGTTGGTCAGTTTCGCCCTCACCCGCGGCCGTTGCCGCATCTGCGGTGCGCCGATCGGCTGGTTCGCCCCGGCGATCGAGGCGGCCGCCGTCCTCACCGCGCTGTGGGCGGCGGCGGTGGTTCCCATGGCCTGGCTGTGGCCGACGGCGGCCCTCGGCTGGGTGCTGCTGGCGCTGGCGGTCATCGATGCCCGCCACCTGATCCTGCCGGACCCGCTCACCCTGCCGTTGATCCCGGCGGGGCTGATCGTCGTCGTCGGCGTGGCCAGCCCGGACCGTTTTCCCGACCACCTGATCGGCGCGGCCGTCGGCCTGGCGGCATCGGCGGCGGTGCGCGTCCTCTACCGGCGGTTGCGCGGCCGCGAGGGGCTGGGATTGGGCGATGTGAAGCTGCTGGCGGCGGCGGGGGCGTGGGTCGGCTGGCAGGGGTTGCCCTGGCTGCTCCTGGTGGCGGCGGCGACGGCGCTGGCGGTGGTGTTGACCGTTGCCCTGGTGCGTCGTCGCCTCGATGCCCAGGCGCCGATCCCCTTCGGTCCCTTCCTCTGCCTCGGCTTCTGGTTGGTCTGGCTCTACGGCGCGCCGGCCTTCGGCTGAGGCGCCATTGGCGGCGGTCATTGGCGAGTCGTTGGCTACGGGGGGCGGGCCGTGGCAGAATGGGCGGATCAGCCACCACAGGGACAGGCGCATGGATGTTCTCGACCTCGCCGGTCGCACCCCGGACGCGGGCGGGCTTGAGGCTGCCGCCATCGAGGAGGCGCTCGTCGACCGGCTCGCCGCCGGCGGCCATATCGACCGCCAGGCGGTGGAACGAGCCAGGCGGCTGGCCGCCGAGGGCGACGAGACTCTGAGCGCGATCTTCGTCAAGCTGGGCATGGTCGCCGAGCGTACCCTGGCCGAGGCCTTCGCCGAGGTGCTGGGGATGCCGCTGGTGGACGCCGAGGACTATCCGGACGAGGCGCTGCTGGGCGAACAGATCAGCCCACGGTTCCTGAAGGAATCGCACGTTCTGCCGATCGCCCACGACGAGACGACGGTGACCCTGGCGATGGCCGATCCCATGGACGGGTTCGTCGCCAGCGCCGTCGCCATCGCCACCCATCGCCGCGTCGTGCGCCGGGTCGCCGTGCCGGCGGACCTGGACCGGGCCTTCGAGCGCCTCTACGGCAAGGGCGACGTGGGCATCAGCCAGATCGTCGAGGGGCTGGGCGATACCCGGGGGAGCGAAACCGACGAGGATGCCGAACGGCTGAAGGACCTGGCGAGCGAGGCGCCGGTGATCCGTCTGGTCAACCTCTTGATCACCCGCGCCGTCGAGGTGCACGCGTCCGACATCCACATCGAGCCGTTCGAGAACAAGCTGCGGGTGCGCTACCGCATCGACGGGGTGCTGCGCGAGGTGGACACGCCGCCGCCGAGCCTGCGCGCCGCCATCGTGTCCCGGGTCAAGATCATGGCCAAGCTCAACATCGCCGAGCGGAGGCTGCCCCAGGACGGCCGGGTCAAGCTGGCGGTGCGCGGCAAGGAGGTGGACTTCCGCGTCTCCACCTTGCCGACGATGCACGGCGAGAGCGTCGTCCTGCGTATCCTCGACAAGGGATCGGCGGTGTTCGACTTCACCGTCCTCGGATTCGCCGCCGACACCCTCGGCAAGTACCTCGACATCCTCGAGCGGCCGAACGGCATCCTCCTGGTCACCGGTCCCACCGGCAGCGGCAAGACGACCACCCTTTACACCTCGCTGTTGCGGTTGAACCGGGCGGACTCCAAGATCCTGACCGTCGAGGACCCGATCGAGTATCAACTGGAGGGCGTCAACCAGGTCCAGGTCAAACCGCAGATCGGGCTGACCTTCGCCCACGTCCTCCGATCGATGCTGCGCCAGGATCCGGACATCATCATGATCGGCGAGATCCGCGATCTGGAGACGGCGCAGATTGCGGCGCAGGCGGCGCTCACCGGGCATCTGGTGCTGTCGACGCTGCACACCAACTCCGCCGCCGGCACCGTCACCCGGCTCCTGGACATGGGACTCGAGGATTATTTGATCGCGTCCACCGTCAACGGCATCTCGGCGCAGCGGCTGGTGCGGACGCTGTGCGTCCACTGCCGGACCCCGCATCCGTCGGCGGCGGCGGTCATCGCCGAACTCCGCCTCGACCGCTTTACCGACGGTGCCACGCCGCAACTCTATCAGCCGGTGGGCTGCGCCAAGTGCACCGGAACCGGTTACCGGGGGCGCACCGGCATCGCCGAGATCCTGGTGATGACCGAGGACGTGCGCCGGCTGACGCTGAAGCGCGCCGACGCCCAGGAGATCCAGCGCCAGGCCGTCGCCGCCGGCATGCGCAGCCTCAACGAGGACGGGCTGCGCAAGGCGGTGCGCGGGATCACCTCGCTGGAAGAGGTGATCCGCGTGACCCGCGACACCTGATCCCGGCGGTCGGTATGGCGCTATTTCGCTACAAGGCGGTCACCGAGACCGGCGATGTGGTCGAGGGCGACCTGGAAGCGCCGACCCAGGCGGCGGTGATCGCCCACCTGCGCAGCCAGGGCCAGTTGCCGATCCGCGCCGACGAGCAGCGCCGCGGGCCGCTGGCCGGCTGGCTCGGCCGCGATCTGCGGCGGAGCGGCCGCCTCGGCCGCGCCGATCAGACGCGTCTGCTGCAGGATCTGTCGATGCTGCTGCGGGCGGGTTTGCCCATCGACCAGGCGTTGGAGACCTCGGGCACCTACGCCGAAAAGGCGTCGGTCAAGGCGTTGGTCAAGCGGCTTCTCGACAAGGTGCGCAGCGGCATCGCCCTCGCCGATGCCATGGCGGCGGAGGGGGGGGCCTTCGACCGGTTCACCGTCGGCATGACCCGCGCCGGCGAGGCCAGCGGTGCCCTCGACACCGTCCTCGCCAAGACCGGCGACTTCCTCGAGCGCACCCACAAGTCGGTGCAGAATTTGCGCTCGGCGCTGCTCTATCCGGCGATCCTGCTGACGGCGACGGTGATCTCGGTCGGGATCATCGTCACCGTCGTCATCCCGAGCTTCCAGGAAATCTTCAACGAAGCGGGATTCCCGTTGCCGCTGGCGACGCGGGTGGTGATGGCGATCGGCAGCCTCGCCCAGCAGTTCTGGTGGGTTCCCCTCCTGGCCGGGCTCGGTTTCGTCCTCTGGGTCGTCCGCGCCCGAAAGACCGAGGCCGGCCGTCTGCGCTGGGACCGCCGCATCCTGAAGTTGCCGCTGATCGGCGACCTGCTGGTCAAGGCCCAGGCGGCGCGGGTCAGCTTCACCCTGGGGACCTTGCTGTCCAACGGGGTTCCGCTGCTGTCGGCGCTGGGGGTGGCCCGCGAGACCCTCGCCAATACCGTCCTCAACCAGGCGTTCGAGGCGGTGCAGAAGCAGGTGAAGGAGGGCAAATCGTTCGCCCGGCCGCTGGACGAGGCACGGGTGCTGCCGAAGCTGGCGACCCACCTGCTGCGCATCGGCGAGGAGAGCGGCCGCCTGGAGGACATGCTCTTCCGCGTCGCCGATACCTACGAGGTGGAGGTCCAACGCAGCATCCAGCGGTTGCTGACCCTGCTGGTTCCGGCGATCACCATCGTCATGGCGCTGCTGATCTCGGGAATCATCGTGTCGATTCTGCTGCCGATGATGAGCATCAACCAACTGGCGATGTGAGCCTGGCCGCCCGAGCCGGCGGCGGCGCGCGGCCCGACGTCCCGCAACGGTTGTCTTGCGTTCCGCGGCGCTTCGTATAGGTATGGCCGGCGGTTGGCGAGGGAAGCACGAGGATGATCATGCCGACACGGCAAGAATGAGGACGGCGCAGGGGGGCCTGCGGCCGGCGGCAGGGGGTCGAAGGGCGTTCCTACTACTTCTAGTTGTATTGTCTGGGTGTATGTATCCTGGGCATGATACGACGGTGTCGCCGACGTTGACCGGGGATCGTTCGATCGAGACGTCGTTTTCGACGCCGCGTCCGCAGGTGGAGACGGCGCCGGAGGTGGGGCGTCGGGCGGGTGATTTCGTTCCGGGGACGAGTGTGTTTGCGCGGCCGTCGGGGCCCGGCCGGGTTTCGGTGGAGGGGACGTCCGGGGGTCAGGTTTCGCTGAATTTCGTCGATGCGGACGTGCGCGAGGTGGTGCGGGCGGTGTTGGGGGATGCGCTCGGGGCCAATTACACGATCGATCCGTCGGTTCAGGGGACGGTGACGCTGCGCACCAGCCAGCCGGTGCCGCGGGCGGAGCTGGTGGGGGTTCTCGAGGACATTTTGGCCTTCAACAACGCCGGTCTGGTGGAGCAGGGCGGCGTGTTCAAGGTGGTTCCGGCGGACCGGGCGATGCGCAGCGGGGCGCGGGTATCGGGTGTGGCGCGGGGGGGCGCGCTGCCGACCGGAGCGGGGGCGGTGGTGGTGCCGCTGCGCTATGTGTCGGCGGCGGAGATGAAGGAGGTGTTGCAGCCGTTTGCGTCGCCGGGGGCGGTGGTGCGGGCGGACGCGTCGCGCAATCTGTTGGTGCTGAGCGGGACGCAAGGGGAGGTGGACCAGTTGCTGGAGGTGATCTCCACCTTCGACGTGGACTGGCTGGGGGGGATGTCGTTTGCGGTGCTGCCGGTGCAGACGGCGGACCCGGAGACGGTGGTGGCGGAGCTGGAGGAGGTGTTTGGCAATCCGGAGACGGGGCCGCTGGCGGGGGTGGTGCGGTTTGTGCCGATTGCGCGGCTGAGCGCGATTTTGGTGATTTCGGCGCGCCCGGTGTACCTGGAGCGGGCGCGGCAGTGGATCGAGCGGCTGGACTACGGCGACGAGCAGGTGGCGCGGATATTCGTTTATTACTGCGAGAACAGCCGGGCGTCGGACTTGGGCGAGGTGCTGAACGAGATTTTTGCCCCCGGCGCGGCGGGTCGGCGGGAGCTGGCGCCGGGTTTGACCCCGACCCAGATCGGCGGCCGTGAGCAGCGGCAGGGGGGGCGGCAGGTGCCGACCTTCGGTCGCGGGACGGGGACGGGGGGGACCGGCACCACCGGGACGACGACCGGGACGACCACCGGCGGGACCACCGGTTTCGGCCAGGGTGCGACCGGCGAGGGGGAGACCGGGACCGGCCAGGGGACCGGCTTTGGAACCGGCCGCGCGCGCACCGGGGTTGGCGGGACCGGCGGCCGGACGGGGCGTCAGCAGCAGCGGCTGGGCGGCGTCGCCAACCCGTTCGGGACCGGCGAGGAGGAGGAGGTCAACTTAGGCGTGGCGCCGATCCGGATCATTGCCGACGACGTCAAGAACGCGCTGGTGATTCTGGCGACGCCGAAGGACTTCCGGCTGGTGGAGGCGGCGCTGAAGAAGCTGGACGTGACGCCGTTGCAGGTGCTGGTGGAGGCGACGATCCTCGAGGTGGTGCTGAACGATGCGCTGCGCTACGGGGTGGAGTGGTTCTTCAAGTCGGGCAACAACGAGCTGTCGTTCTCGACCCGGTCGCTGGCGGCGGGGGCGCTGACGGCGCCGGTCCTGCCCGGGTTCACCTATTTCCTGCAGACCTCGGACCTGCGGCTGATCGTCAATGCCTTGGACCAGGTGACGACGGTGAACGTGCTGTCGGCGCCGCAGGTGTTCGTCCTCGACAACGAGACGGCGACCCTGCAGGTGGGCGATCAGGTGCCGATCTCGACCCAGTCGTCGCAGAGCACCATTTCCGCCGACGCGCCGATCGTCAACTCGGTGGAGTACCGGGACACCGGGGTGATCCTGGCGGTGACGCCCCGGGTGAACTCGGGCGGCCTGGTCACCATGGACGTGATCCAGGAGGTGAGCAACGTCAGTCAGCAGACGGATTCCAACATCTCGACCTTGCAGAACAGTCCGGTCATTCAGCAGCGGCGGCTGGAGAGCACGGTTGCGGTGCAGTCGGGGGGGACGGTGGCCCTGGGCGGGCTGATCCGCGACGCCCAGTCGGCGACGTCGCAGGGGCTGCCGTTCCTGTCGCGGATTCCGTTCATCGGCTGGCTGTTCGGGCAGCGGGCGGACTCTTCGGAGCGGACCGAACTGCTGGTGCTGCTGACGCCGCGGGTGGTGTCCAACCAGGAGGAGGCGGTGCGGCTGACCGACGAGGTGAAGCGCCGGATGACCAACATGTTCCCGGTCGGCTCGCAGCCGGGACCGTGGAGCCAGCGCTTCCTGCGGCCGCGCCCGACCCCGACAGCGACCCCGGCCCCGACGATGCCGCCCCCCGGCGTCAGCACCGAACCCACCCCCGAACCGGCCCTGCCGCCACCCCCCGCCGCCCCCTCCTCCCCATCCACCCCGCCGCCCACCTGGCAAGGCCCCATCGGCGCCACCCCCCAACCCCCCACCAGCCTCCTCCCCCAACAGCCCTAGCGTCGGGCGAAACAAGGTTGGCATCCGGGCGCCGTGGCGTCATGCTCCGGCGGCCGTCGGCGTTGGCCAGCGGCCGACGTTTCCCGCGGGAACAAGGAGCAATGGTGAGCCGTGTCCAGTGAATCTCTGCATGCGCCGAGGGAGCGCCTCAGCAAGGAAACCATCAGTCTTCATCAGGCGATAACGTCGCTGATGGAGGAACTCGAGGCGACGGATTGGTATAAGCAGCGCGCCGACGACTGCGACGATGCCGCACTCAAGGATATTCTTTTGCACAACATGCGAGAGGAGATGGAGCACGCCAGCATGCTCCTCGAATGGATCCGCCGCAACAATGCAGACTTTGCCCGCGAGTTGGCCGACAATCTGTTTAAGGAGGGTAAGATCGCCGGCCAGCACGGCGACGACTGACGTTATCTGCCGGCGGTGCCCGCGACCCGGTTCCCGTGCCGGAAGCGCCGCTCGGCCGATCCGGGGTTTGCCGACGAGGGGAAGAGAACGAACGCGCCGGCAGGAATCTTGCTTCGGGCGGTCGTCACCGACGAACGGGGGCGACAAGCCGGGCATGTGCCGAAAAGGCGGAGATGCCGCCTTTTATCCAGGGGGACAGCAACGGGTGAAGCGCCGGCGAGCCGGCGGGGCCGACGTCCCGCCTGCCGGTGCCGCGGCCGATGGGTCGTGTTCCGGCCCCCCTGGGGTATGGCCGCCGGCCCGGACAAATCAGGAGGCACGGGACGCATGACTGAAGCCGATGCAGTGAGCTGGGTCGAACGCTGCGATCAACGCTTCGATCGACTGCTGGGTGCGGCGCCGCGGCCGGAGGTGGTGGCCGAGGGCTACCTGTGGGCGGAAGGGCCGGTATGGGACCGCACCCAGGATTGCCTGTTGTTTTCGGACGTCAAGGCCAACCGCATCTACCGGTGGGATGCGGAAAACGGGGCCGCCCAGTTCCTCGCCCCCAGCGGCTGGCAAGGTCCGGAGGCGTTTCCCGGGCCGGAGCCCGGCTCCAACGGCCTGGCCCTCGACGGCGAGGGACGGCTGGTCATCTGCGAGCATGGCGATCGCCGCATCCGCCGCCGCGAGCCGGACGGCAAGATGACGGTGCTCGTCGACCGCTACCGGGGAAACCGCCTCAACAGCCCGAACGACCTGGTCTTCCGCTCCGACGGCTGGCTTTATTTCACCGATCCCTGCTACGGCCTGCCGGAGACCACGGCCGATCCCGGGCGCGAGCTGCCGTTCGCCGGCGTCTTCCGGGTTTCGCCCGAGGGCGACGTGGAGCTGCTCATCGACGAACTGGGCGCCCCCAACGGCATCGCCTTCTCCCCCGACGAGCGAACCCTCTACCTGAGCAACAGCGGTCCCGCCTGTCCCGCCTGGCTCGCCTATGATCTGGACCCGGCGGGGCGGCCGGGCGACGGCCGCCTCTTGCGCGATGCCCAGGAATTCCGCGACCGGCCTGGCTCGCCGGACGGCTTGAAGGTCGACCGCAACGGCTACCTGTTCGCCACCGGTCCGGGCGGCGTCTACGTCCTGGCACCCGATGGCGCCCACCTCGGGACCATTCTCACCCACGCCCGCACCGGCAACGTCGCTTGGGGCGAGGACGGCGGAACCCTGTTCATCTGCGCCGAGAGCCGCATCCTCCGCCTGCCCACCACCACCCGCGGCGCCGGCTGGTAGCGACGGGCGGTGTGGCGTCGATCGGCTGGCCGGAGGATGTCATCCGCCGTCTGCTTGCTATGTCGTTGTCCTTTATTAGGCACACCGCCGATTTTGCCCAAGGGAACGCTCTTCGCGGCGCTGCGAACGACGCCCACCGTCGTCGCCGTGCTAATTTTCATGCCGCGCCCAGCGGCAAAACAGTAGCGCACGGCCGCCGGTGAGCCACGGCTACACGACCTCCCTGAAGGGGAAAACTGACCCAAGTTCTTTGCCCAGAATGCTGACCGCGAGCCGGGCATGGCAACAACATCACAGACCCTGGAGTACTTCAATGCATCAGAGGCGAGAGCAGGTGGCTCGCGCATCTATGGGGCATTGTTACGCAAAACGGGGTACGTTTAGATAAGCTCATTGTTTTTGTCGCAAACGTCTGCAGACTCGAGGTGGGCGATGAAAGAAATAACCGGAATTATGACCACAGTCGTAGTCACATTTGTTGTAAATGCACTACTTAACTTTGCAGCATATAACTCTCGACCAGAAAGAGGAACGGTAATTATTGCACCAGAGACGACCCTTAAGGATATAACGTATATAACAATAGATACAATAAACTATAGTAGCGAAAGCATTGATGGAGTTAAGGTATCAATACCAGGCAACGTTGCGCTAACACTGTTGACTTCTACCTATCCATTAAATATAGAGGCGATAGATGATAGCGTCGGCACAAGCAGCACTCAAAAAATACGCGTTTCGGGGTTCGAGTCAAAACAGATAACTCGTATTATAATACCGATACTGTATAAAGAAGACAAACAATATATAAAGATATTGAACGGGTATGAGTTAAATTTGGTAGTAATCTCATCAGAAAATATTCTATCGCCAATGATTCGCATAGTGTGGCAGTCGATTGTGACGGCCATCTTACCTTCCATCCTATTCGCGCTGGCGGTAATTGTAATTGGGTTGTATTCGCAACGCATTAAGCACAGCCTTGAAGAAGAAAGACACAATAGTGGTGTGTTAAGGAATGAAATCAATAATGTGAAAAAGGAAATGGGGAATATATTGGTAGATCACAAAAATGCTCATAATGCTGGGTTAAGGATTAGGGTGCTCTTACTATCGAGAATAAGCGATTACTCTAAGGAGCTCAATTTCCGGCGAGGGCTGGTTGCTAAAATGATTCTAGAAGCAGGTGGTGCAAAACGTGATGCGGAAAATATAAATAGAAATGTTACTGAACATCTTAGAACATTCAGTACAAACAGCCGAGTAGCAGGCGATTTGCAGGTAATAAATGCAGCAGCAGGGATGCTAAAGCGAGCGGATCAGGCAAACAACTCGATGGAGTGATCTTGTACGACAGATGCTTATTCACATACCTAGAATAAACATGCAGCTAGTAATTAGTGTCGTCGCCGATTCTCTCACGTCACCTTCTGGTCGGCGACGACGGCGCCGCGCTGGCCGATGGGCTTGTCGGGGCCGATGGTGAAATCCGTGAGGGTCTGGCGTTCCAGCTCGGCGTTGAGTTCGGCGCCGATGCAGACCACGTAGGCGGAGATGTAGAACCACATCAGCAGCACGACGACGGCGCCCAGCGAGCCGAAGGTCTTGTCGTAGCTGCCGAAGTTGCGGACGTAGAGGGAGAAGCCGACCGAGGCGAGGAGCCAGGCGAGGGTCGCGGCGATGGCGCCGACGCTGACCCACTACATTTTTGCCGAGGTCCGGCTGGGCGCGTAGCGATAGAGGACCGCCGGTCGCTCGGGGGGCTGTCGCCGCGCTATCTCGCCATCCTCACGGCGGCGGAGGATGGACGGATTCCAACAATTCAGCTATGCTAACGTGTCTCATTTGGCGCAAAGGACAGACGGCCGAGGCGCCGGCGATCCATTCCATCGTCGGCGGTAAGGATGCACATAGGGGGGTAGGATGCATCTGGGGCACGTGGCTTTTGCCGTGAATTCGCATCCGGCGATCGTACACTCTCTTCTCTATTGCCTCGCCACCGAGCCGGCCAAGACGATCCGGCTGTTCGTCGTGAGCGGCCTCCGCTTGCTGCGAGAAGGCCTGAGCGCCGGCATCCAATCGCGTCGCCACAGCGATATTGCGATCGTGGGATGTACCGGCACCTCGGAGACCGAAACCCGTATCGTCGCCGACCTGGAGCCAGACGTTGTTCTCATCGATCTCGCCAGCATCGATGGTGTCGCGGCAGCGAAAACCCTGCGCGCGCAGTCCCCGGCGAGCAAGCTCGTGGCGCTATCGGTCGCCGATACGGAGGAAGCCGTATGGTCGTGCGCGGCGGCGGGCTTTTCCGCGTTTGTCACCCGGGACGCCACGATTGACGATGTCCTGGATACGGTCCTCGATGCGTGCCGCGGCCGGATGAGCTGCTCGCCCCGCATCGCGGCGGCGATGTTCAGCCAGCTTTCCGCGCTGTTGCGCGATGGCGACCCACCCGTCGCGGATCCACCGCTGACGGTACGTGAGCAGCAGATTCTGGCCCTGATCACCGAGGGACGATCCAACAAGGACATCGCCCGCGAGCTGCAGATAAGTCCGTCGACGGTCAAGAACCACATCCACAATCTTTTGCAGAAGCTCAAAGTCGGGCGGCGCGGTCAGGCGGCGGCGCTGGCAAGGACCGATCGACGTCCCCCCCATTCTTTGCACCTATAAAAGAAAAGACGGCGCATCCCACGTTTGCTCCGCCGCGTCGGGCGAGTTGCCTTCGGCGTCGGCCTCCGCCGGGCGTCTCCTGGGACAAATGGTCCAGTTGCCTGCCTAGGCCATCTCCTGGACCCGTTGGCCGATACTCCAGCTCCGCTCGGGATGTCACGCTTGTGCGATTGCCTTCTGGGTGACGCCGGAAGCGCTGCACCAATCAAGACACATCAACACAGCTAAGAATACGCGGAGGGAGGAATCCATGAAACGGCTTGTATTCGGGTTGTTCGTATTCCTGATCCCCGTATGGGCAATGGCGGGGCAAGACCAGGAGTTCCACTATCACTATATTCCGCTGGAAACGCCATCGGGCTATTCTTTTGTGGATACGGTGGCAATTTCCGACAGCGGTCGGATCGTTGCGACCGCGTACGCAAAGCCGTGCGACATCGCCTGCCATCCGGGGATCGTTGTCTATGAACATGGCCAGGCAAGGCTTGTCCGTTCCGAGGCGATGGCGTATGCGGCAAATGAGTTTGGCACCATCGGCGGCAGCGTAGTGACCGCCTATGATCCCGATATCGGGCTGGTCGAGCAGGCGGCGGTCTTCCGCGGCCGCGATGTGGAGTTGATTCCGCGGTTGGCTGGCGAGGTGACCCAGCCAGGTGTCTGGACTGACCGATACTGGACAGGCGCTTGTCGTCTCGCTTGACGAGAACGGTAACCCAACCCGCTACCTTTACAAGAATGGCCAGGTGACGCCGGTCACCTTCTCGGTTCCGTCCGCGTTCGGTGTGCGGATCAACAACTACAAGCTGATGAGCGGCTCTACCTATATCTCGGGCCTCGGCTATCGGGGCTTTCGATATGACGTTCTGACGGGCACGACCACGCTGCTTGATCCGCTCTCCACAGAACCCAGCTCGTGGGCCACGGGTATAAATAATCACGGGGAGGTGGTCGGCTATTCGTTCGTGAGCAACGCGCTGGAACGGATCGGAATCTGGGACCGCTTCAACAAGTTTCATACTTACTTTGTCGAAGGAACCCCTGATTATCCCGAGGTAAGTAATAACTTACTCTTCAACGACAACAACCTGATCGTCATTACCTATCTGCTGGCACCAATATTCTTTCACACCAGCTACCTCGTCCCGAAGCCGGGCGTGCGGCTGGATCTGGCGGACCTGGTGGAGAACCTGCCGACAGGGTTTCACATCAGCCTTATCAACGCCATCAACAACCGCGGAGACATGGTCGGCGGCAACTATCTGCTCGCCCGCGTTTGTCCGCGCCACCAGTGACCGGCTGCCTATGGGCGGCGCGATGCCTGATCGGTGTCGAGGAGGTGCGGCACCGGTCGCCGCGCCTCCTCACACCGTCTTGTCGTCGGCGACGGCGGCGCCGCGCTGGCCGATGGGCTTGTCGGGGCCGATGGTGGAATCCTTGAGGGTCTGGCGTTCCAGTTCGGCGTTGAGTTCGGCGCCGATGCAGACCACGTAGGCGGAGATGTAGAACCACATCAAGAGCACGACGACCGCACCCAGCGAGCCGAAGGTCTTGTCGTAGCTGCCGAAGTTGCGGACGTAGAGGGAGAAGCCGACCGAGGCGACGAGCCAGGCGAACGTCGCCGCGATGGCGCCGACGCTGACCCATTGCATTCTTGCCGAGGTGCGGCTGGGCGCATAGCGATAGAGCACCGCCAGCGCCAGCATCATCAACAGCGCCATCACCACCCAGCGCAGCGCCAGCAGCACCGTCTGCATCGGGCCACCGTCGCCGAAGATGGCGAGCGCCGCCGGCACCGCGGCGACGACGGTCAGCGCCACGATGAGGAAGACGATGCCGCCGAGGGTGAACGCCAGCGACCAGAAATTCAGGTTGAAGAAGCCGCGCTTCTCGGTCTCCTCGTAGGAGATGTTGAGCGCGGTGATGATGGATTTGGTGCCGGCATTGGCGCTCCAGACGGCCAGCGCCAGGCTGAGGACGAGGCCGAAGCTGAGCGAGCCGGTCGCCTGGGAGGCCACCTGGCGGGTCTGGTGGGCGATGATGTCGAAGGCGTTCTCGGGAACCAGCGCCCGCAGCGGCGCCAGCTGCTGTTCCACCTGGGCCGGATCGGTCAGGAGGCCATAGACGGTCACCAGCGCGGTGATCCCGGGGAAGACGGCGAGGAGGCTAAAGAAGGCGACGCCGGCGGCGACGATCGACAGGTTGTCGGCGTTCATCTCGTCCTTGACCCGGACCAGAACCTGCCTCCATCCCGCCCGGGGGATCTGGCCCGGGTGTCGTGCGCTTTCGCCCGGCCGGGTCGCCTTGTCGGCCGGTCCGACCGCCTCGACGCTGTCCACCTGCGCCATCGCCTCTGCCCTCGGTCTGTCCCTGCGCTGATTGCCCCCGTTAACGTGGCACCATCCGGGGAGTTCCGGGCGGGCGGCGTCTCCGCCCGACTTCGCTCTTCTCGCAAGTGCGGGAGACCGCCTTGCCCGCCTTGACGGTGCATGGATGTTCCGCTATTGTTCTACACGGGATGGATGGCGCGCAGAGGTAGCCGAGAGGAGAGGTGGCGGAGAGGTTACAGCGCAGGGAGGGGCGAATAGCGAAGAGCGGCGAGAGCGAAGATGAATGACGGATGATCGACGACTGCGACCGACGACTGACGACTGACGACAAAGGACGACGTTCCACCACGGAAGACGACACGGGCGCCCCGATAAGGAAGAAAATTCCGCCAAAGTCAGTCGGTTACGGCTGCTTGGGGATGCCGAGCGGGGCTCGACCGGGCCACCGGCGTCCCGAAGGGCACCCGGAAGACCCGGAAAGGACGATGCATGAAGGAAGACGCTTGGACGACCACCGGTGGGCCTCGCCGGCGGGGTGTCTCTCCGCCTAGTAGCGCTCGACACCCCCCAGCCGGCGCACCCGGTCGGATTGCTCGTTCAGGGTCGGATCATAGCGGACGACCGATTCATTGTTGTAGGTCATCACCCCGATGGCGACCATGGTGATGTAGAAGAAGGTCCCGATGGTCAGCACCATCTGTCCGGAGACGGGGCCGACGGCGGTTCGTTCCCACAGTTCGTCGAACGAGGTGAGCGGCGTCGGATGGACCGCGATCTTGCTCCAGTAGCTGATCACCTGGATGGCGAAGATCCAGCCGTAGTTCCGGCGCAGCCGAAATCCCACCGCCTCGAACAGGCTCACATGAAAGCGCAGGCGCTTGATCTCGTCCGCCAGCACGTCGCACCAGTCCTCGTGCGGGGAGATCGCCCGTCCCCGCAGCATCGGCTCGTAGAAGCACGATTCCATGACCCGCAAGCGCATGTTCCAGATATCGAAATACTGGTAGCGGCGGGCCTCGAAAAGGAGGAACGCGGTGAGCAAGAAGGAGATGAGGACGATCGGCAGCGGCGTCGCCGCGATGTTGCTGAAGGTCACCGAGAGGGCGATGCCGGTGGTGACCACCGCCCAGTTGGAGGTGGTATCGAGCCGGGTCCGCCAGACGGTGCTGCGGTACATCTCGCCGCGATAGAGGTGGGCGAGCGCCCCGATTTCTGCGGCGCTGTAGGTGGGCGGGTGGCTGCCGTCGTCGATCTGGTTCATCGGGTCCTCCGCGGGTGCGTTAGCCCCTGCATACGGGAAACCCCGGCCATTGGCGACGCCGGCGAGGGCGGGCGCGGCGAGAAGCGGCAGGCGGGCGTCGTCGGTTCGCCCGCCTCGGTCGCCGCGCCCGCAACCACCCCTTTAAGGGCGCACGATCGCCTCCCGGTCCCAGACCCGCTGCGCCTTCGCCTTGGCGATGAAGGCGTCGACGTCATCGGCGGATCGCAGCACCAGGACGCCCTCGTCCGCCTTGTCGGCCAGCCCCGCCTCGCGGAACAGCGAGGCCCCCTCCGGGTCGAAGGCGATCACCTTCAGGTGGCTGAAGGCGTCGCGCACCCAGTCGACCGCCGCCGCCTTGCGCGTCAGCAGCCGGGCGCTCTCGGCCGACGCCATCACCGCGACCGCATCGAACAGCACCGAGGGCGCGGCGGCGAGCGCGTGATCGGCCGAGATCGCGGTGCCGGTGGCGGGTGAGACACCGCCGACCTTGGGTGCGATCACCTCGACCACGGCGTCCTCCGCCGTCGCCGCCGCCTTGATCCCGTCCAGCAGCGCCGGATCGAAGCCGTCGCCGACCAGGACCCCGATCTTCCGGCCCTTCAGGGTGGACGGCGCCTTGCCGATGATGCTGAGGGCGGGGGAGGGGCGGATGCCGGCGGCGGGGCGCACCCGGGGGGTGAACGACGGAATCTCGTCGGCCATGCCCAGTTCGGCGGCGACCGCCGTCGCCAGACCGCCGTCGACGAGCGCCAGGTGGCCCAGCATCCGCTGGCGGATGGCGCGGGTCTCCACCTTGCCCAGTTCGAAGGCGAAGGCGCTTTGGATGTGACGCTGTTCCGGCGGCGTCATGGACAGGTAGAACAGCCGCGCCTGGCTGTAGTGGTCGGCAAAGCTCTCCGCCCGGATGCGCCGCTTCGCTCCCTCCACCGCGGCGGGATAGGTGGAGAACCCGCGGTGCGGATCCTCCCTTGGACCGTCCGGCTCGAGGCTGTTGGGCTCGTAGGCGGCGCGGGCGGCGGATACCGCCATCCGCATGTGGCCGTCGCGCTGAAAGTTGCGGATCGGGCAGACGGCGCGGTTGATGGGGATCTCGTGGAAGTTGGGGCCGCCCAGCCGGGTGAGCTGGGTGTCCAGGTAGGAAAACAGCCGGCCCTGCAGCAACGGGTCGTCGCTGAACTCGATGCCCGGCACCAGATGCGACGGGCAGAACGCCACCTGCTCGGTCTCGGCGAAGAAGTTGTCGGGGTTGCGGTCGAGCACCATTTTGCCGACCAATCGTACCGGCACCATCTCTTCCGGGATCAGCTTGGTCGGGTCGAGGATATCGAAGTCGAAGGCCGCCGCCTGGTCCTCGTCGAAGAGCTGCAGGCCCAGCTCGAATGCCGGATAGGCGCCGGAGTCGATGGCCTGCCACAAATCGCGGCGATGGAAGTCGGGATCGGCGCCGTTGATCTTCACCGCCTCGTCCCAGATCACCGACTGCGAGCCGATGGTCGGCCGCCAATGGAACTTGACGAAGGTCGACTTGCCTTCCGCATTGACCAGCCGGAAGGTGTGAACGCCGAACCCCTCCATCATCCGGTAGGAGCGCGGGATCGCCCGGTCGGACATCACCCACATCAGCATGTGCATGCTCTCCGGGGTCAGCGCCGCGAAGTCCCAGAAGGTGTCGTGCGCCGAAGCCGCCTGCGGCATCCCCCGGTCCGCCTCCGGTTTCACCGAGTGGATGATATCCGGGAACTTGATCGCATCCTGGATGAAGAACACCGGGATGTTGTTTCCCACCAGATCGAAGTTGCCCTCCTCGGTGTAGAACTTCACCGCGAAGCCGCGGACGTCGCGGGCCAGGTCGAACGAGCCCCGCTCGCCGGCGACGGTGGAGAAACGGACGAAAACCCGCGTCTTTGCCGCCGGATCGTTGAGAAAAGCCGCCTTGGTCACTTCCGCCAGCGGCTCGTAGACCTGGAAGTAGCCGTGCGCGCCGGATCCGCGCGCATGCACCACCCGTTCCGGGATCCGCTCGTGATCGAAGTGGGTGATCTTCTCGCGAAGGATGAAATCCTCCAGCAGGGTCGGACCCCGGTCGCCGGCGCGGAGCGAATTCTGATTGTCGGAAAGGGGCAGGCCCTGGTTCGTCGTCAGCCGCTCATCGGATCCCCCGTTCGAGGTCTGATGAAGCTCGCCGCCGTGACCCGGATCGGCGCCCGCGGTCTGCCCGCCTTGCGGCGGGTTCGTCTGATCGTCCATGTCTCGCTCCCAAGGATGACCCGCAACCGGCCGTCCGGATGGGATCGTCATTGCTGTTACGGAAGCGAAACCCGGCACTGCATTTGGAGTTCCGAACCCGATCGCCACCGCGGCCAATATCGGCTGGCGTTGACAACCTCTTCGGATCGTCGGGTGATGTCGCCCTGGGGGTATCAGGGAGGAAAAGCCAATGGAAACAGGAGACGAGAACCACCAGGTTCCGCCGCAGTTTTCGCCGGCGGACGTCGGGGCGATCGCGCATCTTTATCGCGGCGAAATGTACCAGTCGAAGATCTGGCGCGGCCGCCTCGACGCCACCACCAACTGGGCCGTCGTGGTCACCGGGATCGCTCTTTCGGCCACCTTCGCCCACCCCGACGCGTCGCCGGTGCCGATGCTGCTGGGCAGCTGGCTGGTGGTCGCCTTCCTGGCCTTCGAGGCGCGCCGCTACCTCTATTACGACGTCTTTCGCGTCCGGGTGCGGGTCATGGAGATCAACTTCTATGGGCCGCTGCTGCGCGGCCAGGGCGTCCGCATCGACAACGGCTGGAACGAGCTCCTCGCCAACGATTACCGGACCTTGCGCTTTCACATCGGCTACATGGAGGCGCTCGGCCGCCGCATCCGCCGAAATTACGGTTGGCTGTTCGGGACCCAGCTTGTTTGCTACGTGGGCAAGCTGATCGTCCACCCGACGCCGCTCCACTCCTTCGACGCGCTTTGGGAGCGAGCGGCAATCGGGCCGATTCCGGGGGAGGTGGCGCTCGCCATCGGGGTCGTCTTCCATCTGTCGTGGATCACCGTCGCTATTCTCACCCTGGGCTCGCAGCGTGCGGTCGGGCTGCCGAAGCGACGCACCGCCGATGACCGGCTGCTGGTGGTGGCGCGCGACGTGTCGGGTTGAGCCTCAGCCAAGCTGGTCGTCGTTTCCAGGCGGCGTCACCCCGTCGGTTCCTCCCTCGTCCGCCAGCTGCGCCCGATCGAGGGAGGCGGCGTAGCGGGCGAGGGCGGCCTGGGTCGGCGAGTAGAGCTGGCGACGGGTGAGCAGCACCGGGATCAGGGCGGTCATGACCATGAAGATGACCGGATGCAGGAACCAGCCGAGGGCGCCGAGGGCGAAGTAGTGAGCGCGGATGCCGGCGTTGAACTGCCACACCGCATGGCTGAGGACGATGGTCATTTCCGGTGCCATCGCCGGATTTTGGGGTTCGTCCGCCTCGGGCGCGCTGCCGAGGATGCCACAGAAATAATTGAACTGGCGGATGGCCCAGGTGAACTTGAAGAAGGCATAGACGAAGATCGCGATCAGCAGCAGCACCTTGATCTCGAACAGCGCCTGCGGACCGCGGCCGAAGGGTGTGGCCAGGCTGAGGGCGGCGGCGTGGATGCGCTCCGCCGAGCCCAGCACCCCGATCAGCCCGGCGAGCAGGATGATGGTGGTGGATGCGAAGAACGAGGCGCTGTGGATGGTGTGGCCGATGAGCATGGAGTCCATCATCCGCAGCCCGCGTTTCAGCGTGCCGCGCATCCAGGCCTCCCTGACCCGGATCATATTGGTATTGATGCTGGACGGCCGGCGGTAACGGCCGTCGAGCAGGGTCGAGTAACCGATCCAGACGCCGAAGAAGACGGCAAGCGCGATGAGGTCGAGGGGGGAAAGGACGGCGAGCATCGGCGGTACTCCCGGGATCACGGTCGGCGACGGCCCAGTATACCGGGCCGCACGCCGCCGACGACCTGGGCGGTGGCCGATCCGCGCTCAGAACGGCAGGATGATGTCGAGGATCTGTGAGCCCCAGCGCGGCTGCTGCAGATCGGACATGGTGCCGCGACCGCCGTAGGCGAGGCGCATCTCGGCGATCCGCTCGTCGGCGATGGAGTTGTCCGCTTCGATGTCCTGAGGGCGGACGACGCCGGTGAGCACCAGTTCCCGCAGCTCGTAGTTGACCCGGACCTCCTGGCTGCCGCGGATGACCAGCGAGCCGTTGGGCAGGATCTGGGTGACCATCGCCGAAAACGTCAGGTTCACCGTCTCCTTGCGGTTGATGTCACCATCGCCGTTGGTCTTCGAGGTAGAATTGAGGGCGACCAGACTGGCGTTGTCGGCCCCCTTGGGCAGGAGTTTGAGCAACTGGCCCTCGAAGCCGAAGATCGAGTCGGCCCCCATCCCCATCTTGTCGCCGCGGGTGCGGTTGGTATTGTTGTTCCATTTGGCGCTGTCGTTGACCTTCATCCGCACGGTGAGCTGATCGCCGATGTCCTTGGCGCGAATATCCTTGAAGAAGGCCCGTGCCCCCGGCCGCCACAGGGAATTGGGGTTGTCCTCGATCGGCTGCGGCGCCGGCATCGGCAGATTGACCGGCCGGTAGCCGGGCATCGCCTGCGGATTGGTGATCGGGCTGAGATCGGGATAGGAGCCTACCTCGCCGAGCCGCGACGCCATCTGGCAGCCGGCGGTGGCGGCGCCGAGAGCGACAACGGCGGCGAGGGCGGCGGCTGCGCGGACGGGGCGAAGATCGGTCCTGGCCATAAGTCTCCTGCCTTTGCTGCGGCGGCTACCGGCCGGCCGCGACGACCACGGTTCCGTCGACGGTGACGATCCCCTGGACGAGGGTGTGGCTGCGCTCGTTCAGCACCCGGATCACATCGCCCTGGCTGCCGTCCTGTGCGGCGAGCCCGCGGGCGGTGAGCTGCATGCCCGGCGCATCGAGGACAAGAGTGACCGGCTGACCCTTACCGATTAGTTTCGATGCCTTCAGATCGGAGGTCAGGATCGGCTGGCCGGCCGGGAGCGCCCGGCGGGCGCTGAACCCGACGAGCCCGGCGGCCTCGCGAACCGCATTCCCTGGCACCTGGCGGTCCGGCGCCTCCGCCCAGGTGACGTCGTGGTCGCCGATGGTTTCGTTCGGGCGGAGGGCGCGGGTCAGGACCGGAACCCGCAGCGAGCGCTGTAGCCGGCCGGTGACCGGAATGGTCTGACGCGCCTGGCCGGCGGCGGTGATCGCCAATAGACCGGAAAACCGACGCTCCTGGGGATCCACCGAGATGGCCTCGATGACGAGTTCGGCGGAGCGCGGCCGGTAGATCTGGCGGGTGCCAAGATTGAGCTCGACTCCCAGTCCGTCGGTGTCGATGCCCTTCTCGGTCAGCGCCATCAACACCCGGGCCTCGATGTCCTCTTCCGAGACGGGAGTGCTCTCGCGCTCGATGACCGCCTTGACCTGGCTCGAGCCCGGCTGCCAGTCGAGGCCATGGTCGCGGGCAAGACGGGTGAGCGCCTGGGCATCGAGGGTCAGGGGCGCCCCGGCGGCCGGAGCGTCGCCGATCCTGATGGCGGCCTTGTCGCCGGCGTTGAGGAAGACGTCGCCCAGGGTCAGCGCCGGGCCGGCGACGGTGACGGCGCCGCGCAGGGTGACCGGCGTCGCGGCGTCGGCGATGGCTGGGCCCGGTCCGGCCAGGGCGACCAGCAGCCCCAGCAAAGGCAGGCTCGCCAGGCAGCGGCGGAGGAGGGGGGAAAGGATGTGCAAGGTCCTGATCAAGGTCGCAGCTCCTAGCGGGTGTTGTTCAGCGTCGCCATCATCTGATCGGTGGTCTGGATGACCTTCGAGTTCATCTCGTAGGCGCGCTGGGCCGAGATCAGGTTGGTGATCTCTTCGACCGCATTGACGTTGGAGGTCTCGAGGAAGCCCTGCAGAATGCCGCCGTAGCCCGCCTGTTGCGGTGCATTGGCGATGGCCGGGCCCGAGGCCGGCGTCTCGCGCAAGAGGTTCTCGCCGACGGCTTCCAGGCCGGCCTCGTTGGCGAACACGGCGATCTGCAACTGGCCGACGTTCTGCAGGTCGACCTGGCCGTCGAGCTTGGCCAGCACCTCGCCGGAGGCGTTGACGGTGACGTCGACCGCATCTTCCGGCACCGCAAGGCCCGGCTGCACCAGGTACCCGTCGTGGGTGACGATCTGGCCGGCGGCATTGAGCTGGAAGGTGCCGTCGCGGGTATAGGCGAGGTCGCCGTTGGGCATCTCCACCTGGAAGTAGCCCTTGCCCTGAATGGCCAGATCGAAGGGGTTGTCGGTGGCCGAGAGGTTGCCCTGGGTCGGGATCCGGTAGACGGCGGCGAGCTTGGTGCCGAGGCCGATCTGGATCCCGGTCGGCACGATGTTGCCGGCGTCGGCCGAGGTTGCGCCCGGACGCCGCAGGTTCTGATAGAGCAGATCCTGGAATTCCGGCCGCCGCCGCATGTAGGCGGTGGTGTTGATGTTGGCGAGGTTGTTGGAGATGACCTCGACGTTCCGCTGCTGGGCCATCATACCGGTGGCGGCGATTCCGAGTGCGCGCATCGCTTCCTCTACTGTCCTGCCGGGTCTGGTTCGGCCGTCCGCGACCGCCGCTTATTCGACGAACACGGTGATCATCTTGCGGATGCGCTCGTCCTCGCGGTCGACCAGCTGCTTCGCCTGGTCGTAGGCGCGCTGTACCCGGATCATCCGCTCCATCTCGAGGATCGGCTCGACGTTGGATTTCTCGATCATCCCCTGCAGGACCTGGGGCTCGGTCACCTCCTGCGGCGTCTGTTCCGACGTCGCCAGGCCGTCGCCGGCCGCCTGCATCGTCGACGGGTCGTCGAACCGGACCACCCTGAGTTTGCCGATCTCGCCGCGGTCGCTGGAGATCGTGCCATCGCCGGTGATCTCGATCGACGCATCCTCGGGTGCGAAGACGAGGGGGCCGCCACCCAGCCCCTGGACCGGGAATCCATCCTCGTTGACCAGGCGGCCGCCGTCGTCGAGGCGGAAATGGCCGTCGCGGGTGTAACGATCCCCGTCCGGGGTCGACACGGTGAAGTAGCCGTCGCCCCGCAGCGCCACGTCCAGGGCGTTGCCGGTCTCGCTGAGCCGCCCATCGGAGGCATCGCGAACCGTGGCGAGATCGCGGACGAAGGCCGTCGTTCCCGGGACCTCGGTTCGCGGGCGTGCCGCGGCGACCGGAAAAGCGGTGACCATGAACCGCTCCGCCTTGAAGCCGGCCGTATCCAGATTGGCAATATTGTTGGCGATCACGTCGAGGTTTCGCCGCAGCACGTCTTGTGCCGAAACAGCGACGAGTATCGAGTTTTCCATACCGGCTCCTGTTGGCGCCAACCCTGTGGTGGCGAGATGCCTGCCGCAAGAACCGGGCCAAGGACCGTCACTTATATAATTCAATGAGTTATGGAGACGGTCGGCCGCGTCGGCACGGGCCGGTCGGCGCTGCCCGGCAATCTTTGCCGGGACGATCCTGCCCGCAAGGGCCACGATTGGGGGGCGTGCAAGCAGTTGTTAACTGCGGCCGCCTAGGATCGCCCTTGCGCCCCGGCCCGCGCCGGGACCGCCGATCTTCCGACGGACCATCCGATGACACAGCTGCCCGACGAGACCGACGAGAACGAGGCCGGCACGGGGGATGCGAAGACGAGTTCCTCCGGTCGCCGCAAGCTGCTGATGATTATCGCCGCCGCCGCCGCAGTGGTCGCGCTGCTCGGCGGTAGTGGCGCCGCCCTATATTTCTTCGGCCTTATCGGCGGCCACGGCGACGGCGATGAGGCGGCCGCAGCCACCGCGACCAATGCACCGCCGTCGTTCTACGCGCTGCCGGATCTGGTGGTGACGCTGAACGCCGGCGAGCGGCGGACGCGGTATCTCAAGGCGCGGGTCTCGCTCGAGCTGTCCGCCGCCCAGGATGCGTCGCGGGTGGAACGCGTCGAACCGCGGATCGTCGATTATTGCCAGACCTACCTGCGTGAACTGCGGCCGGATGAGTTGCGCGGCACCGCGGCCATCGTCCGCATGCGCGACGAGTTGTTGAAGCGGGTCAACGCCGCCGTGGCTCCGGTAACCGTCCGCGAAATCCTGTTCACCGACCTGATGGTCGAGTAGCTCCGGCGCCGAGGGAGCGGCAAGATGGCCAGCATCGACGAAAACCCGGCCGACGAGGACGAACTGGCCTCCCAGTGGGCGGAAGCTCTCGCCGCCGACGAAGAGACGGACGCTCCCGCCGCTGAGACCGCGCCGCCCGCCGATATCGCGCGGGTTCTCAACCAGGACGAGATCGACAGCCTCCTCGGGTTCGACGAGGGAGCCGGCGCCGCCGGGGCCACCTCCGGGGTCCAGGCGATCGTCAATAGCGCCCTCGTCTCCTACGAGCGGTTGCCGATGCTGGAGGTGGTGTTCGACCGGCTGGTCCGGCTGATGTCCACCAGCCTGCGCCACCTGACCTCCGAGAACGTGGAGGTTTCCCTCGACAGCGTCGCCTCGGTGCGTTTCGGCGACTACCTCAACGGCATTCCGCTGCCGGCGATGCTGGGCGTGGTCAAGGCGGTGGAGTGGGAAAACTACGGCCTGATCACCATCGACTCGCCGCTGATCTACTCCATCGTCGACGTTCTGCTGGGCGGCCGTCGCGGCACCGCGGCGATGCGGATCGAGGGTCGCCCCTATACGACCATCGAGCGCAGCCTGGTGGAGCGCACGATCAACGCCATCCTCGCCGACCTGGACGGGGCGTTCGAACCCATTTCGAAGGTTTCGTTCAAGTTCGAGCGGCTGGAGACCAACCCCCGCTTCGCCGCCATTTCGCGGCCGTCCAACGCGGCGATCGTCGCCCGGCTGCGCATCGATATGGACGATCGCGGCGGCCATCTGGAACTGGTGTTGCCGTACGCGACCCTGGAGCCGGTGCGCGAACTCCTCTTGCAGATGTTCATGGGGGAGAAATTCGGTCGCGATCCCATCTGGGAGAGCCATCTCGCCCACGAGTTGTGGGCGACCGAGATCGAGCTGAAGGCGGTGATGGACGACATGATCGTCCCCCTCAGTCAGGTCTTCGACCTCAAGGTCGGCAGCCGCATCGTCTTCAACACCACCCCCCAGTCGGAGATCGAGATGCGCTGCGGCGGCGTCCCCCTTTATCGGGCGAGCATGGGCCGGCGCGGCAACCGGATCGCCGTCCGCATCTCGGAGAGCATCGATCGGAAGGAAAGGGGAAGCGTCGCGTCATGATCCTCGGTCTCGTTGTCGACGGCTTGCTCGTCGTTCTGCTCGCGGCCACCGTCGTTTTCGCCTTCCAGCTCAATCGCCGGCTTGCCGCCATTCGCGCCGACCAGGGCGAATTCGGCCGGCAGGCCGCCAGCTTCGCCGAGGCGGCGACCCGGGCCGAGGACAGCGTCGCCCGGCTGAAAGTCGCTGCCGGAGCCAGCCAGGACGAAATCGACAGGGCCGAGCGCCTCGCCGATGATCTCCGTTACCTGATGGAGCGCGGAACGAGCTTGGCCGACCGCCTGGAGGGTGCCGTGACCAGCGCCCGCGACACCGCCATGGCGCGACCGCGGCCCAAGCCTGCCCTGCGTCCGACCAGCGCCGCCGCCCCCGGCGCCGCCGCCGCTTCGACCATCGTCCCGGCTGCGCCATCGCCGGCTGCCCCCGCGGCGAACCGCGCCGGTCGCACCGGCGCCGGCGCCGGCGCCGGTCAACCCCGCTCGCGGGCCGAACGAGAACTGCTGGCGGCGCTGCGCTCCGCAGGGCTCAGCCAGTGAGCGATCGACCGTCGATGCTCCGCTTGCGCCCGTTCGGCCTCGTCCTCGCGCTTCTGGTCGCCGGCCTCACGGTCAAAGCGGGACTTTTGGGTGAACGACTGACCGCCGCGTTGACGCAGCCCCGGCTGGTCAATGACGCCGAGGCGAGCTCCCCGGCACCGGCCGTCGGACACGAAGCGGCGCCGAAGTCGGCAAAGGCGGCTGCCGCCCGGGCGTGTGAATCGCAGCCGGTCCCGGCGCAGCCTCCCGCCTTCAGCGATGCCGAGCTTGCCGTCCTGCAGCAACTGGGCGAGCGGCGCGACGCCCTGGTGGCCCGGGAGAGCGAGCTGGACCGCCAGCGGGTGCTGCTTCAGGCCACCGAGACCCGCATCGACGAGAAGGTGGCTTCTTTGAAGTCCCTGCAGGCGACGCTGGAAGGTCTGTTGCGCCAGCACGACGACGAGGAAGAGGCGAAGCTGAAGTCGTTGGTCAAGATCTACGAAACGATGAAGCCCAAGGACGCGGCGCGCATCTTCGAGGAGCTGGACCTGGACACGCTCCTGCCCGTCGCCGAGCGGATGAACGAGCGGAAGCTGGCGCCGGTGATGGCGGTGATGGACCCGGCCAGGGCCAAGGACATCACCGTCGAGCTCAAGCGCCGGCGCGAGCTGCACGACACCAACAAGTCTTGAGCGGCTCCGGCAACCTCCCCGGCAAGGAAACGTCAACTCACCGCCGCTATCCTCGCCAGCGATCGGCCGGTGCACACAGGGATGAGAACCGATGGCGTTGAATAAAGACCTGCGGATCCTGATCGTCGATGACTACAAGACGATGCTGCGGATCATCCGAAACCTCTTGCGGCAGATCGAGTTCCAGGACATCGACGAGGCGTCGGACGGCACCGAGGCCCTGCAGCTGCTTGCGCAGAAGGATTACGGTCTGATCATCTCGGACTGGAACATGGAGCCGATGACCGGCCTGCAGCTGTTGCGTGAGGTGCGACGGTCCAACCGACTGAAGCACATTCCCTTCATCATGGTGACGGCGGAAAGCAAGACGGAGAATGTCATCGCCGCCAAGGAGGCGGGCGTCTCCAACTACATCGTCAAGCCGTTCAATGCCGAGACCCTGAAGGCCAAGCTGCAGAGCGTTCTCGGGCCGCTATGATTAGGCTCGCCCGGTCGACCGCGCCGGAGCCGGGCCAGGGCGGAGCGGTATTGCCGCTCTACCTGGGTCTCTTTCTCATCCTGCTCGCCTTCTTCGCTTATTTGGTCGCGGCCACCGGCGGCGGGCGTGAACAGCAGGCTGAGACCGCGGCCGACGCGGCCGCAGACGTCGTCCCGCCGCTGCCGCCACTGTCGGCGTCATCAACGCCACCGCCGATTGCCGAGCTCTTCCGGCCGCTGGTTCTGTCGCCGTCGTTCGTGGTGCGGACGAAGGCCGATCGACTGGAGGCGGCCGTTTCGCCCGAGCGTATCTTCGCCACCGGCGCGACGGTTCTGCGCCCGGAGTTCTCGCCGGTCCTCGACCGGCTGGCCCGGATCCTGACCGGCGCCGCAATGGTGCGCGACCCTGAGCCCGGCGCTGCGCCCGGCGCTGCCGAGGGCCCATCGGAGCCGCTCGACCTGCAGCTCCTTGTCGGACTGGCGCGCACGCCGCCAACCGAGGGCGACCCGGCAGGCGTGGCCGACATTATCGCCGAACGACTGGCCGTCGGCCGTGCCGCCGTGCTCGCCCGTGCATTGCTCGCCCGCGGCACGCCGCCCGAGACATTCGCCGTCGGCGTTGCCCCGGCGGCGGGGGACGCGGTCCGCTTCCTCTTTCGATCGGATCATCACGGTGCGGTATCTCTACCCCGTTGATCGCCAGAGTCGCCGGCAGCCTCCCCGGTCGAACCGGGGCCTGGTCAGCTTCATCGACATGATCTCGGTCCTGCTGTCGTTCATGGCCGCGGTGTACGGCTTGACCGGGGGGGCCGATCCGGGCGCGCCGCCGGGCGCGGAGGTGTCGCCCGCCGATCCGGTCGAAATGACCGTGCATCCGTCCTTGGCCTCCACCGCCGGTGAGGGGCCGCCGCCCGGCCTCGCACCCGGTTATCTCGCTCTCGTCCTCGACCAGCCGTTGCGGCAGATCCCGCTCTTTGCGGATTCAGCTCCGCTTTACGACGACGAGGGGCTCAGCCTGTCGCTGCCGACGACGGCGGTGTTCCCTCCGGGCGCTGCCCATATGGAGGCGACGGTGCTGGCGGAACTGGGCCGGTTCGCCAATGCCATCGGGCCCGTCGCCAACACGGTCGCCATTTCGGTTGTCCCCGATCCGCCGATCGGCCGCTCCTTCGCCGAGTCTCCCTCCGCGGCCGACTGGGAAGGCGCGATCGGCCGCGCCCTCGCCCTCGGCCGGGTGCTGGCCGATGGCGGCCTGGCCGACGGTCGGCTTTCTCTCCTCGCCGGTGGCGGGAGGCGTTCGGGCGAAACGATCCGGGTCATCGTCGAGGCTGAAGGAGAGCGCCGATGACCCGCTCCCGGCCGCGAGCCCGTATATCCGCCGCCGCTCGTCGAGCTAAATGGGTTGGCATCACCGGCGCTCTCGTCCTGCCGCTCGCCTTCGCCGGCGCTGCAACCCCGGCGGTTGGTTCGCCCGATGCGCTGCCGGTGGTGCCGGTGCGCTGCGAACTGGTCGGCGGCTATGGCCGCCTGAGTTTTCTGTGGTCGGAGGCCGTCGACTACAAGATGACCCGCGAAGGGCCCGACATCGTCGTCGCCTTCCAGCGGCCGGCCCGGATCGAGACCGGGGCGCTTGCTCACGAGCGGTCCGCCTGTGCGCGGTGGGTCGCCTGGCGCCCGGTCGAGGCCGGGGTCATCGTCAGCCTGCGGTTGCCGGAGGGCAACGAGGCGCGGGACGCCCGTGTTGGCAACCGGATCGTTATCGACGTGTTCCCGACCCCACAGCCGCTGCGACCACCGCCGGCGCCGTCGCCGCCGCAAGCGGTCGCGGCCGAGGACAGCGCGGAGATCGCGGCCTCTGCCTCACCTGCCGCCTCACCCGCCGCCGGGAGCGGGGAGGAGCGGGACGGACGGACGGAGGCGACGCTGCGCTTCTCCTGGCCACAGCCGACGGCGTCGGCGGTCGCGGTACGCGATCGGACGATGTGGATCGTCTTCGACCGGCCGTCGCACCAGGACCCGGTCCTGCTCCGTCGGATCGCCGGCGAAGGGCGGATCGCGGCCGTCCGCCAGCGACGTCATCCCGGTGCCACCATCCTCGAACTGACCATGGCGGAACCGGTGTTCGCCCGGCTGGAAAGAGACGGGCTGGCCTGGATCGTCCATTTGTCGGCGACCCCCACGGCGGCGTCGGCCGACCCCATCGTGCCGCTACCGGTGGCCGCCGATCGGAGACCCTCGCGTCTGCTGCTGCCGGTTGCCGAGCCGGGCGAGCCGGTGGCGTTTTCCGACCCGGCGGGAGGGACCCTGGTGTTCGTTCCGCTGCAAGACGTGGGGCGCGGCATCTCCCGCGGGTTTGCCTATGGCGCGGCGCGGCTGCTGACCTCGCCGCAGGGCATCGCCGTCGCACCGCTGGCCGACGACCTGAGCGTCCGCAGTGGCGTCGACGGGGTGGAGCTGTCGCGCCCGGCCGGATTTGCCGCGACGCCCTCGACCGACTCGCAACGTGTCCTCGCCCGCCTGCAAGCGGCCGACCGGGTCGACCGGGTGGTGCCGGCGCCGGACTGGCCCGAGGGGACGCTGGCCGACGTGCAGGCTCGCCAGGAGGCGACCCTTGGATCGGACGCCGCAGAGAGCGATCACGACCGGGCGCTGACGCGGCTGGCGCGATTCTATCTGGCGGCCGGGTTGGCTGCCGAAGCCCTGGGTACGACCGAGACCAGGCTTGCCCTGCGCCCCGAGCTGACGGAAGATCCCGAAAGCCGTTTCGTTGCCGGCGTCGCCCGCTACGGCCTGGGGCGGATCGAGGAAGCGGGACGGGATCTGGCTACCGCCCCGGTTGCCGCCACCGACGAGGGCAGGATGTGGGCGACGCTCGTCCGCCACGCCGGTGGTGAGCACGATCTCGACCGCTCGTCGCTGCCGGCGTGGACGACGCTCATCGCCACCTACCCGAAACCGCTGGCGCAGACCGCCGGCCTCGGCCTGCTGGCCGCCGCCGTTGATGCCGGCGAGGTGACGACGGCGCGCAACCTGCTCGCGGCGTTGCGGCTCCTGGCGCCGACCCCGGCCGGGACTGCCGCCCTCGACTATCAGGACGGCCGCCTCGAGGCTGCCGCCGGCGAGCCCGACAAGGCGCTTGCCGCCTGGGACCGCATTCCCGCCGACCTCATCGCGCGGCCGGCGGCCGAGGCCGAACTGGCGCGCACGGCATTGCTCCGCCAGGAAAGCCGGATGTCCCCGGCCGAAGCCGCCGATGCCCTCGCCGGCCTGCAGGTTCGCTGGCGCGGCGACCGGGTCGAGTTCGCGACGCTGCGCGACCTGGGGCAGGCTCAGGCCGACGGCGGCGACGGGTTGGCGGCGCTGCAAACCTGGCGCGACGCGGTATCGCTGTACGACCGGGAGCCGGAAAGTCGCGAGCTCGGCCGCAAGATGGCAGCGTTCTTCCGCGATGCATTCACCAACGGGGCCCTGGACGGGGTGCCGCCGTGGAAGGCGGTGCTGCTGTTCGATGAGTTCAAGGAGCTGGTGCCGGCGGACCAGAGCGGGATCGTTCTTCTCCGCCGCTATGCCGACCTGCTCATCGCCGCCGATCTCTTGCCGGCGGCAACCGAGGTGCTGGAGCGGGTTTTGAAGTCTCCGCTCAGTCCGCATGAACGGGCGGAGACCGGCCTGCGGCTGGCCGAAGTGCGGCTGGACGCGGCTGCTGCGGAACAGGCCCTCGACGCCTTGAAAGGCAGCGAGCAGCCCGGCCTGGGGGCCGACCTGCAGGCGGCGCGCCGGCGGACGGCGGCACGGGCACAGCTGGCCCTCGGCCGTCCGGCGGCGGCACTGAGCCTCGTCGATGCCGACCCGAGCCAGCCGGCCGACACCGTCAGGCTGGCGGCACAGCGCGCATCCGGGGACTGGGCGGGGGCGGCGGCGACACTGCAGCGGCTCCGGCCGCAGAGCCTCGATGTGGCGGCGGCGCTGACCCTGGCCAAGGACGAACCGGGCCTGGCCCGGCTGCGGGATGATCCGACGAAGGCCGGCGCCGGAGCTCCGGACGAGACCCTGGAAGCGGTTCGGCTGATGGCGGAGACGGCACGGCCGGTACCGCCGCAACCCGCCGCCATCGCCCGTACCGTCGCCGATGCCGAACGCCTGGTGAAACTGGCCCGTCAGGCGACCGTGCCGCCCGCCCCCGATGCCCCCCGCTGACCAGGCTCTGCGGGGACGCGAGGAACGGGGGCTTCGGGCGACCCGGCCGGGTGCGCCTCGTCCGATCAGCCGCCGTAACTGCGGACGAGGCTGCCGACGATCAGATACCAGCCGTCGACGAGGACGAAAAAGATGATCTTGAACGGAAGGGCGACCACCACCGGCGGCAGCATCATCATCCCCATCGACATCAGCACCGTCGCCACCACCATGTCGATGATCAGGAACGGCACGAAGACGAGGAAGCCGATCTCGAAGGCGCGCCGCAGCTCCGAGATCATGAACGCCGGGATCAGCACCCGGTAGGGCGGCCGTGCCGCCTGGCTGTCGGTGGGCGTCGGCAGATGGGCGAGGTCGATGAACAGGGCGACGTCCTGGGCGCGAACGTGCGCCAGCATGAAGTCGCCGAGGGGTTCCGCCGCCCGCTCGATCGCCTCCATCTCGGTCATTCGACCCTCCAACAGCGGCCGGATGCCGGCGTCGTAGGATTTCTCGAAGGTGGGCATCATCACGAACATGGTGAGGAACAGGGCGAGGCCGATCAGCACCTGGTTCGGCGGCGTCTGCGGGGTGCCGAGGGCGGTGCGGACGAAGGCGAGGACGACGGCGATGCGGGTGAACGAGGTGACCATCACCAGGATCGACGGGGCGAGGCTGATGACGGTGATCAGGGCGAGAAGCTGAACGATACGGCCGGTCACCGTCGGGCCGCCGCTGCCGAGATCGACCGAGACGCTCTGCGCCAGGGCCGGCGCGGTGACGAGGAGGGCGCCGGCGGTGGCGAGCGCGACCTTGGCGGCGAGGCGGGCGGGGCGGCACATCAGCGGGATTCCTTCAACGACTCGCCGGCGGCGGCGGCCAGGGCGGCGGCGAACGCCGGGAAGGTGGCATGGCTCTCGACCACGACGTCGCCGGTGGGGCCGAGGAGAAGCAGGTGCTCGGTGGCGTCACGGCGAACGAGAACGAGCCGGCGGCGGCTGTCGACGGCGAGGACCTCGACCAGGGCGAGACGCCGTTGCTTGCCGCTGGGTGTGAGCCCACCCAGACCGGCGCGGCGGGCGAGGACGGCGAAGCCGCCGATCAGGGCGACGACGAAAATCAGCGCCAGGGCGAATTGCAGGTAGGTCGCCAGGCTCATGGCATCTCGGTCCTTATTGGGCGGCAGATTGAGGGGGCAGGGGGGCGGACGCCCGGGAGAGGGCGACCTGGCGGCGAAGGAGGGCGGCCACCCGCGGTACCGGATCGGTATCGGCCCGATGGCGAAGCGCGACCGCGAACCGCCCTGCCGCTGTTGGCGTCGCCGCTGCTTTGCCTCGGTTGTCGTTCTCGACGTCGGCCACCACCGCGATCCATTCTGGTTGCGGGTCCCGTATGGGTACCAGTCTGCAGCGGTGATGGTTAACGGCCGATGAAGATCCTCGTTATCCGGCCGGATCCGCCGGGCGGAAGCCCTGGGCGACGACGTAGACTTCGGCCGAGTCCGGGCGCGACGCCGGCGGCTTGGCATGGCGCACCCGGGCGAAGCGCCGCTTCAACGAGGTGAGCAGCTCGGTTTCGCTGCCTCCCTGCCATACCTTGCAGACGAAGCTCCCGCCGGGGGCAAGGACCCGGCAGGCGATCTCCAGCGCGGCCTCGGCCAGGCCGATGATGCGCAGATGGTCGGCCCCGGCATGGCCGGTGGCGGGGGGCGCCATGTCCGAAAGGACCACGTCCGCCGGTCCGCCCAGGCGGGCGAGGGCCGCGATCAGCGTTTCCTCGTCCATGGCGTCGCCATGGACGATCGAGGCACCCTCGATGGCGACCATCTCGGTTAGGTCGAGGGCGACGACCGAACCGCGGCGACCGGCGCCGGATGCGGCACGGACGCGGACGACCGCCACCTGCGACCAGCCGCCGGGTGCGGCGCCGAGGTCAAGGACGCGCCGGCCGGGGGCCAATAGGTGAAACCGGTCGTCGAGCTCGATCAGCTTGAAGGCGGCCCGGGACCGATAGCCCAGGCGCTTGGCCTCGGCGACGTAGGGATCGCGGATCTGGCGCTCCAGCCAGCGGCGGGAGGATGCGGAGCGCGGCCGGGCGTCGGTGAGGCCGCCGCCGCCGCGGGGCGGACGGGGACGGCTCATCCCGGCGCCAGCCCGGTGTCGGCGGGGGTGCCGGTGGGGGTGTCGGTGGGGGTGTGGGTGGAAAGACCGCGCGCCGTTCGCGCCTCGTGCATGGCAAGGATCAAGCCCTCGCGCAGCCCGCGGTCGGCGACGGTCACCCGGCCCACCGGCCAAAGCCGACAGATGGCGGTCAGGATGGCGCATCCGGCGACGACCAGATCGGCACGCGCCGGGCCGACGCTGGGGATGGCGGCGCGCGTCTGCCAGTCGGTCCGAGCGAGCGAACCTGTCAGACGGGCGATCTCATCGAAGGCGATGACGGTGCCGTCGACCTTGGTCCGCCGATAGCGGCCGATGCCGAGCGACACCGCGGCCAGCGTCGTCACCGTGCCCGAGGTGCCGATCATTTGGACCCGGCCGGCGGCGATCGTTTCCGCGATGCCGTACGCCGCATCGAAGCGGGCGAGGGCCGCATGCGCGGCGTCGACCATGCGCGAAAAGCTGGCTTCGTCGATACGGTCGCTGCCGTAGCGCTCGGTCAGGTCGACGACGCCGGTGGGCAGCGACAGGCATGCGAGGGGGGCCGGATTGTGCCGCGATCGACGATCCGCCCAGACCACTTCCGTCGAGCCGCCGCCGATGTCGAAGAGGAGGACGGGATGGTGTCCGGGCTCCATCAGGCCGGCGCATCCGGCGAGCGTCAGCCGGGACTCTTCGCGGGCGGAAATGGGCTCGACGGCGAGCCCACAGGCGGCGCGAACGCGGGCGAGGAACTCGGCGGCGTTGGTGGCGCGGCGGCAGGCCTCGGTGGCGACGGCGCGGGTGGCGCAGACGCGTCGCCGGGCGATGCGGCGCGCACAACGATCGAGCGCGTCGATCGCCCGCTGCATGCCGGGATCGCCGAGACGGCCGGTGCTCGCCAGACCCTCGCCGAGCCGGACCGGACGGGCGAGCGCATCGAGGACGGCGACCGAGCCGTCCGTGCCCGGACTGCCGATCAGCAGTCGGCAATTGTGGGTGCCGAGATCCACCGCCGCATAGGCGGGAAAGACCGCCGCGCCGCCGCTCCCTTGTGTAAGTTTCCCGGTACAGGTCCCCGGCATGGGATTAATTCCGGCCGATGGGTTCCGACTGTGTGCACTTTACCGCGCCTTACCGCAAGCGAGGGGGCAAAAACAACCCCGGTTGCCATGGGCGCCCGGATGTGCCAGGACACCGTCCACCGGCGTCCGACGCAGCCGCTATCCAACCGCACTTCCATGTGCTAAGGAGGGCCGGCGTTCGCGGTTGCGATCGCGGATCCACCCGATCCGCCGGGAGGGCCAGGGTTTTTGGCCTCCGGCTGCGGCGGGTGGCAACGGCCCGCAGGTTGATGCGGCCGCCCCATCGCTGGGGGATAGTTTAGCGGTAGAACTCTCGGCTCTGGACCGAGCAGCCCTGGTTCGAATCCAGGTCCCCCAGCCAATGTTTTCATATCACTGCTGGTTTAAGCGGGAGGGGGCGCGGTCAGGAGCGGCGCCAGTCGACGGAGGCGGAGAAGACATAGCCGGCGCCGTAGACCGTGGTGATGATCTCCGGATTGCGCGGGTCCTTTTCGATCTTCTGGCGCAGTTTCGAGACGGCGAGGTCGATGCTCCGGTCGTAGGGCGAATGCTCCCGGCCGCCGCGCTGGTCGAGCAAGTACTCGCGCGACAGGACACGGTTGGGGCGGCGGGTCATCGCCTCGAGAAGCCGGGCCTCGGCAACGCTCAGGGGCACACGCTGACCTCCCGGGGAGGACAACGTGCAGGTGCCCAGGTCGAAAATCCAACCGGCAAAGCGGGCGGTTGCGGCGGTGCCGATGGCATGCCCGTCCGGCGTCGGTTGGCACCGGCGGAGCACCGTCTTCACCCGCGCCACGACTTCGCGGGGCTCGAAGGGCTTGACGATGTAATCGTCTGCGCCGAGTTCCAACCCCAGGATGCGGTCGGACGGGTGGCTGCGGATCGTCAGCACAATCGTTGGGACATCGCTCATGTTGCGGATCTGCTTGAGCAGCTCGAGCCCGTCGATGTCCGGCAAACCCAGGTCGACGATGCAGAGGTCTGGCGCTTTGCGTCTGAATTGAGACAGCAGGTCACGGCCAAAAATAAACGAGCGGGTACAATAGCCGGCTTCATGCAGGGTATTGTCCAACAAAATGCCAACATCATATTCATCATCGACGATATAAATAAGAGCTCTGTATTCTTCCATGACGATCATCCTCGAAAAAATAATATACCTATTATGGCGTCATAATCAGTCTAAGAAGCTCTGATTTATCAAATGGCTTCCTAAGGATAGGAAATTCGCCTTGTATACCCTGAGAATGCTCGACCCATTCGGCAATACCGCTGATTAAGATGCTTTTGACATCGGGTTTCACCGCTCGAACGCGTTTCGCCAGATCGATCCCGCTCAATCCACCCGGCATCACCACATCGGAGATCAGGATTTCGATATCGCGGATGTTATCGATGAGATGGTTGGCCTGCTGCCCATCCCGGGCCTCGACCACCAGATAGCCATGGTCGGCAAGCTGGCGGCGGATGACCGCCCGCACGTCCTCCTCATCCTCCACCAACAACACCAGTTTACCCCCGCCCTCGCCGAAATTATGAGCCGACATAGATTCCGGCTCGATGGAGCCTTCGCAAGCCCTCGTGCGCGGCAAGAGGAAGGTGACGCAGGTTCCTTTTTCGCGCTCGCTTTCGATCTTGATGTAGCCGCCCGACTGCTTGACGAAGCCATAGACGAGGCTAAGGCCCAACCCGGTGCCAGACCCGGCATCCTTGGTGGTCACGAAGGGTTCGAATACCTTCGGCAGAAAATCTTGTTCAATCCCGATCCCCGTATCCCGAACCGCCACCTGGATGTAGTCCCCTTCCTTTACCGGCGCGTCAAACAGGGTATTGCCGTCGGAGCGGACGCATTCCAGTTCCATGGTGAGCAAGCCGCCGCCGGGCATGGCGTCCCTCGAATTCATCGCCAGGTTGAGCAGTACGTTCTCCAGCATGTGCGCGTCGGCCAACGCATAAGTTTCACTCTCATCGGCGTTCGTCGCGACCACGATTTCCACCGTGCTCATCGACCGACGAAGGAGGGGCACGAGGTCGGTGATCAGTTTCCGCACGTCGACGGGCGCCGGCTGCAGCAATTGCCTTCGGCCGAAGGCGAGAAGCTGGCGTGTCGTATCCGCGCCCCGTCGGGCGGCGCGAATGGCGGGCTTGAGGTGATCGGCGATGTCCTCCCGATCCTTATACTTCTCCATCAGTGCGCCGAGATTACCGAGAATGACGGTGAGGAGGTTGTTGAAATCATGGGCCAGGCCTCCGGCAATACGACCCACGGCTTCCATCTTTCGCGCCTGAACAAGCGCAGACTCCATTTTTTTCTGCGACTCGATCGTCTTGCGGAGTTCCATGTTTACGACACTTAATGACTCAGTCCTTTCCTTGACGCGTTCCTCAAGGAGCGCGCTTCGTTCCTTTAGCTCCCCCTCGTTTCGTCGCTGCTCGGTGACATCCGTATAGACGGAGACGAAACCTCCCCCCGGCAGCGGTTCCCCGTGAACGGCAATGATGCGCCCGTTCGGCCGCATCCGCTCCAGGTAGTGGCGGCGAAATTTCCGCGCCAATTCCACCCGTTCGCGCGTCAGCTTGTCCGGATCGCCCGGCCCGTATTCACCCCGTTCGGCGTTGTAGCGCATGAAGGCTTCGAAAGGGGTGCCGGGCTCGGCTAATGCCGGGGGGAAGTCGAACAACTCGAAAAGCTTCTTGTTGGTCACGACGACGCGAAGCTCACTGTCAACCACGGACAGACCCTGGTTGATGTGATCGAGGGCCGCCCTCAAGAGGGCGCTGTGGCGTCCTTCCATGGTCCACCGTTCCCTTTCCGTCGGATCAGGTTATCATCTTACCGGCGAGGCGAGCGCACGCTCTAAGGAGACCCTTTTGCACCAGTCTCCTGAGCGCTGGCCTACAATTCGCTACAATTCGGAAAAACTCTGCACACAGTCTGCGAGTATGGCTAGCAGACATAATAAATAAATAGACTGAACGACAACACGTTCGGTCGTCGTCACCGTGGAGGAAAAGGTCACATGAGATCCAGCCGGGTCTTCGTATCGCTATACTTCTAATCATAACACAGCCTGCCTCGGCTTCGGCTTAAGGGCGTTGCGCGGTGACGTTGCCAGTGCGGCGATTGTCCCCGCTGCCGGCGTCCGCGAGGCATGCAAAGAGTCTAAACGCGAGGAAGAAAGGAGGACGTGGAGATGGTTGCGACGGTCATTCAGCGAGCCCCGTCGGCGTACGGGTATCCATTGTTGATCAAAAGCTTGTTGGAGAGCGGCGTCACCCTCGCGCCCGACCAGGAGATCGTTTACGCCGACCGGGTACGGATGACCTATCGGGACATGAAGGACCGGGTGGCCCGGCTGGCCTCGGGGCTGCGCGGTCTCGGTGTCCGGGAAGGTGACACCGTGGCGGTGATGGACTGGGACACCCACCGCTATCTGGAGAGCTACTTCGCCGTCCCGATGATGGGTGCGGTGCTTCACACGGTGAATGTCCGTTTGTCGCACGAGCAGATCCTTTACACCATCAATCACGCCGACGACGACGTGATCTTGGTGAATACCGAGTTCCTTCCGGTGCTCGAGGAGTTATGGGGCCGGGTCGAGCCGGGGAAGAAGCTGGTGTTGCTGGACGATACCGGCCGGGCGCCGCAGACCACGCTGCCCATCGCGGCCGAGTACGAGGCCTTGCTGAGCGGCAGCGATGCGGACTTCGCGTTCCCCGACTTCAGCGAGGACACCCGGGCCACCACCTTCTACACCACCGGCACCACCGGCCTGCCCAAGGGCGTCTACTTCAGCCATCGCCAGCTCGTCCTCCACACCTTGAGCTCGCGCGCCGCCCTGGGCGGGGTGGGGCAGGGGCGCTTCAACGGCGACGACGTCTACATGCCCATCACCCCGATGTTCCACGTCCACGCCTGGGCATTCCCCTACCACGCCACTACGCTCGGGGTGAAACAGGTCTATCCCGGCCGGTATGTTCCCGAGGTTCTGCTCGATCTGATCGACCGGGAGGGCGTCACCTTCTCCCACTGCGTGCCGACCATCCTGCAGATGCTGCTGGCCAGTCCCAAAGGCGCCGGCATCGACATGTCGCGGTGGAAAGTGGCGATCGGCGGCTCGGCGATGCCGCAGGCGCTGGCCCGGCAGGCGGTCGATCGCGGCATCGATGCCTTTACCGCCTACGGGATGTCCGAGACCTGCCCGCTGCTCACCTTCGCCCAACTGAAGCCGCACATGCTCGAGTGGGAGATCGACAAGCAGGTCGAGGTGCGGTGCATGACCGGCCGGCCGCTGCCGCTGGTGCAGTTGCGCATCGTCGACGAGGAGATGCGCGACGTTCCCCACGACGGCAAATCGCAAGGAGAGGTGGTGGTACGCACGCCGTGGCTGACCCAGGGCTATCTCAAGGATCCGCAGAGCTCTGAGAACCTCTGGCACGGCGGCTGGCTGCACACCGGCGACATCGGCGTCATCGATGACGAGGGCTATCTGAAAATCACCGACCGGATCAAGGACGTGATCAAGAGCGGCGGCGAGTGGATCTCGTCCCTGGAGATCGAGGATCTGCTGCTGAAGCACCCGGCGGTCGCCGAGGCATCGGTCATCGGCATTCCCGATCAGAAATGGGGCGAACGGCCCCTGGCGCTGGTCGTCCTCCGCTCCGGCCAATCCCAGGAGGACGCCGAGGCGGAGCTGAAGCAGCATCTGAAGCACTACGCCGAACTCGGGATCATTTCCCCCTACGCGGTGCCGAACCAGATGGAATTCGTCGACGCCCTGCCGCGGACGAGCGTCGGCAAACTCAACAAAAAAGCGATGCGGGAAGAATTCGCCCGCGAGCCCGACGCGCAGGACGCCTAAGGGGGGCTGGACCGGTGAAAATCCTGGTGGCAGTGAAGCGGGTCATCGATGCGAACGTTAACGTCCGGGTGAAATCGGACGAGAGCGGTGTCGAGACGGCCAATGTCAAAATGGCGATGAACCCATTTTGCGAGAACGCGGTGGAAGAGGCCGTGCGCTTGAAGGAGAAGGGGGTCGCGAGCGACGTTGTTGTGGTCTCCATCGGGTCGCAACAGTGTCAGGAAACCCTTCGTGCGGCGCTCGCCATGGGGGCGGACCGCGGGATTCTGGTTCTCACCGATGCCGACGTCCAGCCGCTGGCGATCGCCAAAATCCTGAAGGCGCTGGTCGCCAAGGAGGGACCGGATCTGGTTGTCGTCGGCAAGCAGGCGATCGACGACGACAACAATCAAACGGGCCAGATGTTGGCGGGCCTGCTGGGCTGGGCGCAGGGAACCTTCGCATCGAGGATGGGCCTGCCGGATGACGGCAGGCTTACCGTCACCCGCGAAGTCGATGGCGGTTTGCAGACCGTTTCGCTCCGACTGCCCGCCGTCGTCACCGCCGATCTTCGTCTCAACGAGCCGCGCTATGCGTCGCTGCCCAACATCATGAAGGCCAAGAAGAAACCGATCGAAACCTTGTCGCCGGCGGCGCTCGGGGTGGACATCACGCCCCGGCTGAAGACGATCCGGGTGGTGGCGCCACCGAAGCGGCAGGCGGGAATCAAGGTCGCCACCGCAGCCGAGCTGATCAGCAAACTGAGAAACGAAGCAAAGGTGCTCTAGTGCCCGTCCTCGTCATCGCAGAACATGACCATGCGCGCCTCAAGCCCGCGTCGCTGAAAACCGTCACCGCCGCTGCAGCCCTCGGTGAGCAGATCCATGTCCTCGTCGCCGGTTCGGGGTGTGCCGCGGCGGCGGCCGAGGCGGCGAAAGTGTCGGGCGTCTCGAAAGTCCTGCTCGCCGACTCCGCCGAGTATGAACACGGCAGCGCCGAGAACCTGGCACCGCTCGTCGTCGCGCTGGCGCCGGGGTACGGCCACATCCTGGCGGCGGCGACGACGTTCGGCAAAAACCTGCTTCCGCGGGTCGCGGCGGTGCTGGATGTGCAGCCGATTTCCGAGATCTGCGCCATCGAGGCGGCGGACCGGTTCGTGCGTCCCGTCTACGCCGGCAACGCTCTCGCCACCGTGCAATCCGGTGATGGGATCAAGGTGGTGACGGTGCGCACGACGGCCTTTGATGGTGCCGCCGCCGACGGGGGGACGGCGTCGATCGAGACCGTGACCGGCACCGGTGACAGCGGACTGTCCCTGTTTATCGGTGAGGTGTTGACCCAGTCGGATCGGCCCGAGCTGACCAGCGCCCGGATCGTCGTCTCCGGGGGACGCGGTCTGCAAAGCGGCGAGAACTTCGCCCTGCTCGAACGGATCGCCGACAAACTGGGTGCCGCCGTCGGGGCGACCCGGGCCGCCGTCGACGCCGGCTACGTGCCGAACGACTATCAGATCGGCCAGACCGGAAAGGTGGTGGCGCCGGAGCTGTACATCGCGGTCGGCATTTCGGGTGCACCTGGCGGGGATGAAGGACAGCAAGGTGATCGTTGCCATCAACAAGGATGAAGAGGCGCCGATTTTCCAGGTGGCCGACTACGGACTGGTCGCCGATCTATTCCAGGTAGTTCCGGAACTGGCGCAGGAGTTGGACAAGGCGCTCTGACCTCGGCGGGGGAGTCATGCTTCCGGCTTGCCGGCCGCCACCCCCGACAGCGCTTGCCAACGGTCGCCAGACTTTCCGGACCCATCGCAACACCATCTTCGACATCGCGGGAGGCTAAACCGTGACGTACTCCGCTCCGTTGACCGACATGCGTTTTGTTCTCCATCACCTGTGCGACCTCGAGGACACGGCGCGATTGCCGGGGTTCGAAGAGGCGACCCCCGATCTCATCGAGGCGGTGCTGGAGGAAGCGAGCCGAATGACGGCAGAGGTCTTGGCTCCCCTCAACCAAGGGGGAGATCTCCAAGGTTCCAGGCTCGTCGACGGTATCGTCCGCACGCCGGACGGCTGGAAGGAGGCGTATGCGACCTTCGTCGAAGGCGGGTGGAACGGGGCTGCGTTCGATCCCCAGTACGGCGGCATGGGGTTGCCGTGGGTGGTCAATGCCGCGCTCCAGGAAATGGTGCACGCGGCGAATATGTCTTTTGGACTCTGTCCGCTGCTCAATCAGGGGGCCATCGAGGCGGTCGCCCTGAACGGCTCCGACGACCTGAAGAGCCGCTTTCTGCCGAAAATGGTCACCGGCGAGTGGACCGGGACGATGAACCTGACCGAGCCGCAGGCCGGCTCCGATCTGGGTGCGGTTCGAACCAAGGCGGAGCGCCAGGGGGATCATTACCTGATCACCGGCCAGAAGATCTTCATCACCTACGGCGACCATGATCTGACGAAAAATATCATTCACCTCGTTCTGGCGCGGACGCCGGATGCGCCCGCCGGGGTGAAGGGCATCTCCCTGTTCGTCGTTCCCAAAATCCTCGTCGCCGACGACGGCTCGCTCCTCGAGCCCAACGACGTGCGCTGCGTCTCCCTCGAGCACAAGATGGGCATTCATGCCAGCCCCACCGCCGTGCTCGCCTTCGGCGATACCACCGGTGCCATCGGCTACCTCGTCGGCGAGGAGAACCGCGGGCTCGAGTACATGTTCGTGATGATGAACTACGCGCGCATGTCGGTGGGGCTGGAGGGGATCGGCGTCGCCGAGAGCGCCTATCAGAAAGCCCGGGACTATGCCCGGGAGCGCGTCCAGGGCAAACCCATCGGGGTCGATGGGGGCCGGCGGGCGGCCATCGTCCATCATCCGGACGTGCGTCGCATGCTGATGACGATGAAAGCGCAGATCGAGGCGATGCGTGCGGTCGCCTACACAACCGCCCGGTCGATCGATTTCGCCCACCACCACACCGACGACGCCGTGCGCGCCCATCACCGGGCGCGGCTCGAACTGCTGACGCCGGTGATCAAGGGCTGGAGCACGGAGCTTTCGGTGGAACTCACCTCGCTCGGGGTCCAGGTTCACGGCGGGATGGGCTATGTGGAGGAGACGGGTGCGGCGCAGTACTTCCGCGACGCCCGGATCACCACCATCTACGAAGGGACCACCGGCATTCAGGCCGGCGATCTCGTCGGCCGCAAGATCTTCCGTGACGGCGGCCGCGCGGCCGGCGCCCTGGTGGAGGAAATCCGCGCGCTGCAGTCGGAGCTCACCGCCAATGACGACCCGGCCTGGGCTGTCCTGCGGTCGTCGCTCGGCGCTGGGGCCGATGCCCTTTCCCGGGTGATCGACTGGATCCTTGCGGTGACGAAAGGCAGCCCACGGCTCCCGGCGATGGCGTCGGTGCATGTGCTCCGCCTCTTCGGCACGGTGGTGGGCGGATACCAGATGGCGAGGGCGGCCCTGGCCGCCAAGGCTCAATTGGATGCGGGCGACGGCGATCCGCAGTTTCTCACCGCAAAGATCGTCACCGCACGCGTCTATGCGGAGCAGATCATGCCGCAGGTCCACGCCCTCCTGCCGACCATTCTTGACGGGACGGAAGCCCTGATGGCACTTGACGAAGAGCAACTGTGACGCGCGCGACCGAAACGACTCCCGGGCCAAGGGTGGTGTTCGGGAACGGGGCCTGCGCGCCGACCCATACTAACCAATAAGGGGGAGGAGCAACGCGGTGTCGCGGGAAACGATGGAATTCGACGTCGTCATCGTCGGTGGCGGGCCGGCGGGTCTGAGCGCCGCGATCCGGCTGAAGCAACTGGCGGCCGAACGGGACAAAGAGCTGTCCGTGTGCGTGGTCGAGAAGGGGTCGGAAATCGGCGCCCACATCCTGTCCGGGGCGGTCGTCGAGCCGCGAGCGCTGGACGAACTGATCCCCGACTGGAAAGCCCAGGGGGCGCCTCTGGACACTCCGGCCGGGGACGACGACAGCTTTCTGTTCCTCACCAAAACGCGGTCGTTCAAGCTGCCGACGCCGCCGACGATGCACAACCACGGCAACTATGTCGTCAGCCTCGGCAATCTGTGTCGCTGGCTGGCCGAACAGGCCGAAGCGCTGGGGGTCGAAATCTATCCCGGGTTCGCCGCGGCGGAAGTGCTTTATGACGAGGCCGGTCGGGTGGTCGGCATCGCGACGGGCGACATGGGGGTGGGAAAAGACGGCGAGCCCACCGCCAACTACCAGCCGGGCGTGGAGTTGCGCGCCACCTATACGATCTTCGCCGAAGGCTGCCGCGGTTCGCTCACCAAGACCCTGATGGAGCGGTTCCAACTCAACGACGGTGTTCAGCCGCAAGCCTATGGCATCGGCATCAAAGAATTATGGGAGATCGAACCGGGCAAGCACCGGCCGGGCAGGGTGGTGCACACCGTCGGCTGGCCGATGGACCGCAAGACCTACGGCGGATCGTTCCTCTACCACCTGCAGGGGAACCAGGTGGCGGTCGGCTTCGTCGTCGCCCTCGACTACGAAAACCCCTATCTTTCGCCGTTCGAGGAGTTTCAGCGGTTCAAGACTCACCCGGCCATTCGCCCGACCTTCGAGGGCGGACGCCGCATCGCCTATGGCGCCCGGGCGCTGTCGGAAGGGGGATTCCAATCGATCCCCAAACTGGTGTTCCCGGGCGGCTGCCTGATCGGCGATACGGCCGGCTTCCTCAATGTTCCCAAGATCAAGGGCACCCATACGGCGATGAAGTCCGGCATGGTGTGCGCCGAGGCCGTCTTCGATGCGCTGTCCACCGATATCCATCCGCCGGTGCTCACCGCTTATCCACGGGCGTTGAAGGAGTCCTGGGTGTGGGACGAACTCTACCGGGTTCGTAACGTGCGGCCGTCCTTCCGCTGGGGCTTGTGGGGCGGGATCGGCTACTCGGCCCTGGATACGTTCGTGCTCCGTGGCCGCGCGCCGTGGACCTTGTCGCATCACGAGGACCACAAGGCGCTCAAGGAGGCGTCGGCGTGCGAGAAGATCGATTATCCGAAACCGGACGGCGTCATCAGCTTCGACAGACTGTCGTCGGTCTACCTCTCCAATACCAATCACGAAGAGAACCAGCCGTCGCACCTGACACTAAGGGACGCCGCCGTTCCGGTTGCGGTCAATCTCGCTCGTTACGACGGTCCGGAGCAGCGCTTCTGCCCGGCCGGTGTCTACGAGTTCGTCGAGGAAAACGGGGAGAGCCGGCTGCAGATCAATGCCGCCAACTGCGTCCATTGCAAGACATGCGACATCAAGGACCCGACCCAGAACATCAACTGGGTTGTCCCCGAAGGCGGCGGCGGCCCCAACTATCCAAACATGTAAGATTATGGTAGCGGCGGATTCTCTTCGCGTGACATGTATACGTGACAAGTGCACTTCAAGGAAATACTTGTTTCATACCAACATCTATATGTAGAATAAGTAGACGCTTGATGAGCATCGCTTATCAAGATCATGGCATCTATCCTCCCAGAACTCATGCCCTAAAGGGCAGGGTTCTACCCCTACCGCCGGCGATCATAGATTGCCGGCGGTTTTTTTGAATAGTTGTAGTGCTGCGGAAAGAGACGTACACCGTACACGAGACCAAAGAATACCCGCCATGTTTGGCGTTTCAGTCGGTTGCCGGGTGGACCCCGCTAGGACGGTCGCTGTCGCCCGTTAGGGGCAGTGGCGAGGCGTGGAATTCGGCTCGGCTTGGGCTTGGGCGTCCCACGTGGTGCGGAGTGCCCCGGTAGATCGGCTCCGCAGGCGCATCACTTCCGGCGCCGGCGGCGATGGAGTCGATGATCGGGCGGTACGGCGATTTCCGGCAGACCGGGTCGGTGGCGGCGGCGTCGCCGGTGAGCGCCAGGGCTTGGCAGCGGCAGCCGCCCCAGTCGACCTCGCGGCGCTCGCACGAGGCGCACGGCTCCGCCATCCAGGCGGTGCCGCGGAACCGGGTGAAGGCGTCGTCGCGCTGCCAGATATGGGCCAAGGGGGCGTCGCCGACGCGGGCGAAGGCCATTCCCGGGATGGTCGTCGCGGCGTGGCAGGGCAGCACCCGGCCGGCCGGATCGATGACGAGGGCGCGCTGACCCCAGCCGCCCATGCAGGCCTTGGGCAGCCTCGCGTGATAGTCGGGGAGCACGTGGTCGATGACGAGGCGGCCGGCGCAGGCGACGCGCGCCGCTTCCACCGCGGCGCTGACCGCATCGACCTCGGCGCGGCCGGGCAGAAGCGCGGCGCGGTTGGCGAGCGCCCAGCCGTGGTACTGGACGTGGGCGATCTCGATGCGCCCGGCCCCCAGCGCCAGGGCCAGCTCGATCATCTGCGGCACCCGCGCCGCATTGGCGCGGTGAACGACGGCATTGATGGTCAGCGCCAGCCCGGCCGCGGTCACCGCCCTCGCCGCCGCGATCTTCCTCGCCTGGGCGCCCTTGAGGCCGCCGACACGTTCGCCGGCCGCCACGTCGGTGTCCTGGATGCTGATCTGGATGTGGTCGATGCCGGCGTCGGCGAGCCGCACGACCTCGTCGCCGGTGAGGAGCACGGCGGAGGTGATCAGATTGGTGTAGAGGCCAGCGGCGCGGGCAGCGGCCACCAGAAGGGCCAAGTCCGGCCGCACCAGCGGCTCGCCGCCGGAAAAGCTCACCTGGAGGACGCCCAGGTCCGCCGCTTCTTCCAGCGCCCGCCCCCACACCGCGGTGGGCAGCTCGCGGCTGGCCGGCTCCAGCGCCAGCGGGTTGGAGCAGTAGATGCAGCGCATGGGGCAGCGGTGGGTGAGTTCCGCGAGCAGGGCCAGAGGCGGCGGCATCGGGGTGGGCCCGGCGGGCGGCCCGGACGGCGGCACCATCATCCGGTCATCACCCCCTTGCCGCGGAGATCGTCGATCAGCGCCAGGACATCCTTGGCGATCTCGTTCTCCTCCGCCTCGAACGCGCGCCCCAGCTCGGCGACGATCTCGGCGACGGTGCGGCCGTCGCAGCGGCGGACGATCTCGTGGGCGATCTCGTCGAGGACGAATACCCGCTCCGGCGCCTGCAGCACCCAGGCATCGCGGCGGCGGTCGCGGGCGAGGCGGACCCCCTTCGCCAGCCGCGGCCGCTCCTGCAGCCGCGCCTCGACCTCGGGCGCCGCCGTCATCGGATTTCTTCCGCGCCCAATGCCGGATCGAATGCCCCGGGCGGCGGCGTTGCCGGCTCCACGTAGGCGTAATGGATGGCGTCCAACTGCGCCCACAGCACCGCGCACTTGAAGCGGAGCGCGTCCTCCACCAGCCGCTGCTGCTCCGACGTGCGCGCGTGCTCCTTGACGTAGGCCAGCGCGAAGCCGACGTCGCGGGGGGCCTGGACCAGCCGGCGGCGGAAGTAGGCGAGGACGTCCTCGCCGATAAACGGGTAGTGAGCGAGCATGCCCTCGATCCGCCGCGTATGCAGGTCGGGGGCGAACAGCTCGGTGAGCGACGACGCGATCGCCTCGAGGACGGAACGCTCGGCGACGAACCGCACATAGGCCTCGACGGCGAAGCGGACCGCCGGCAGCGCGCCCGCCTCCGAGACCACATAGGCGCGATCGAGGCCGAGGCCCTGGGTCAGCACCAGCCACCGCTCGATGCCGCCGGGATCGTCGCCGAAGCCGTCATGATCGAGGATGCGCGGCAGCCACGCCCGGCGCAGCGCCCGGTCCGCGAGGCGGGCGACCAGCGCCGCATCCTTGCGCGGGATCGCCGCCTGGTAGCAGTAGCGGTTCAGTGCCCACGCCTGCACCTGGGCCTTGTTCAGGCCGCCGCCGTGCAGCAGCGCATGAAACGGGTGCTTGTCGTGGTAGCGCTCGGCGCCGATGGCCCGCAGCCGCGCCTCCAGATCGTCGTTCCCGGCGTCCAGGCTCAAAAGACGATCTCCATGCCGTCCCAGGCGATTTCCCAGCCGGCCGCCTCCGCCCGGCGGCGCTCGATGGAATCGGCCAGCAACACCGGATTGGTATTGTTGATATGGGTATAGATCTTGCGGTGGACACGGAGGGGGGCGAAGGCGGCGAGGGAGCCGCCGGCACCGTCCATGCTCATGTGTCCCATCCGTGCCGCGGTCTTGGCGCCGGCGCCGGCCGCCGCCATCTCGTCGTCGCGCCAGGTGGTGCCGTCGAATAAGACCAGCGGGGCGCCGGTAAGCCGGCGGGCGAGGGCGGGGGTCAGCCCGGCGCAGCCGGGGATGTAGAAGAAGTGGCGACCGGTCGCCGGTTCGCTGATCCGCAGCCCAACCGTGTCCTCGGGCTCGCCCGTCAGGTCGCCCCCGCTCTCTTCCTCCAGCCACAGCGCCACCTTGCCGGGAACGGCGAAGGCGGTGACGGCGAGACCGACGGGGCCGCCGGCGGGAGCGATGGCGACCTCTTCGTCGAGGGCGAGGGGCAGGCGGGCGACGAGCGCGCGATCGAGGACGTCGAAGACCGGGTTGCGGTCGAGCACCGACAGCACCCGGGATGCGGCGTGGAGGGAGAGCGGTTGCCGTTCCCTCAGGCTCAACAGGCCGGCAATGTGGTCCACGTCGGCGTTGGTGAGAACGACGGCGACGATCGGGCTGCCCCGCACCCCGGCCGCCGGCGGGCTCAAGCGCGGGTTTGCGGCGATCTGCTGGCGGATGTCGGGCGAGGCATTGACCAACAGCCAGTGCCGATCATTGGCGGCGACGGCCAGGGATGCCTGGGTACGCGGCTGTGCTGCCGGATCGCCGGCACGGGCACGGCGACAGCCTGGGCAGTTGCAGTTCCATTGGGGGAAGCCGCCGCCCGCCGCCGAGCCCAGGATGACGATGCGCATGCCGCCTATGCCGCCTGGCTCCGGTCGAAAGGGGCGGGCGATGAAGGATCCGCGCCGCCCCGCCGAACTGGCTTGCCGTCGCTACAGCGAGGCGCTGGCGTAACAGTTGATCTCCATGCCGAGACAAATTTCGATGACTTTGGGGGTCGTCCATTTCCTCGTCACGCTGCTCGTCGCTCCTTGTGATCCGCGGGAGCCGGCATTCTACCACACCGACGGCCCCCCGGCGAAAACAACCGGAGGGTGGAGGGCAGGATCCCGTTTACATCCGTTCACGCTCCCGCGAGAGTTCGCCCGGAGCCGGACGACAAGGGTGAGGGCGAAGACGTGATGAACCGGGCCGGTCGCCGTCGGCCGCAGCGCCGAGCGCGCCAGATGAACGCGGCCGTTGCGGAGGCGGGCCGGGCGGAGCCCATCGACGTCGTTATCGAGCGTATCGGCGCCCAAGGCGATGGCATCGCCGAGGATCCGCGCGGCCGTTTCTACGTGCCGGGGACGGTGGCGGGTGACCGGGTCCGGGTGCGGCCCGGTGCGGTGCGAGGCGATGGGCGGTCGGCGAACCTGGTCGAACTCCTCGCTCCGGGGCCCGGCCGCCGCCGACCCGCCTGTCGCCATTTCGGCCATTGCGGCGGCTGCACCCTGCAGCATCTGGACGATGCTACTTATGCGGCGTGGAAGCTGGAACGGGTGAGTTCCGCCGTATCGCGCGCCGGGATCGCCCCGGCCGAGACGGCACCCTTGGTCCGGACCGATCCGGGCGGGCGTCGCCGCGCCGTCTTCGTCGCCGAGCGGCCGCAACCCCCCGGTGCCGTCCGTCTCGGCTTCCATGTCCGGCGAGGACACACGGTCGTCGATGTGGACGAATGCCCCGTTCTCGCTCCCGATCTGTTGGCGCTGGTCCCCGGGCTCCGGTCGCTGATGGGCGAATTGCTGTCGCCGGGAGAGCGGACGACGCTGTCGGTGACGGCGCTTACCGACGGCATCGATCTCGTGGTGGCGCTGCCGCAACCGCCGGGACCGTCGGTGCGCGAGCGGCTGGCCCTGTTCGCCGAAGACGCCGACCTTGCCCGCCTGTCCTGGGTGAGGGGTGGGTCCGCGGCGGCTGCGGGCGCCGCCGAGCCCATCGCCCATCGCCGTCCGGCGACGGCGGTCTTTGCCGGTGTTCCGGTAACCGTGCCGCCGGGCGGTTTCCTCCAGGCCAGCGCCGCCGGGGAGAGGGCGCTGGTCGCCGCGGTGCTGGCGGCGACCGCCGGCAGGGCGCGGATCGCCGACCTGTTCTGCGGCGCCGGGACCTTCACCCTGCCGCTGGCCGCCCGCGGCGCCCGCGTCGATGCCATCGACGGCGACGCGGATGCGCTGGCGGCGCTGGCGGTGGCGGCGCGGAGCATGCCGCATGTGCGCTGTGAGCGCCGCGATCTGTTCACCCGGCCGCTGGCGGCGGTGGAGCTGGAGGGCTACGACGCCGTCGTTTTCGATCCGCCGAGGAGCGGCGCCGCCACCCAGGCACGGGCCCTGGCGTCCTCCCCGGTGCCGCTGGTGGTGGCGGTGTCGTGCAATCCCGACACCTTTGCCCGCGATGCCCGGGTTCTCGCCGCCGGCGGCTACCGGTTGACCCGCGTCACCCCGGTCGACCAGTTCCTGTGGAGTCCCCACGTCGAACTGTGTGCCGTCTTCCGCCGCTGAGCGTCGGTGGTAGTCCCCGATTCAAGCCCCTTGAGTTTGCGTTGGTTTTGGACAAGGCTGGGGCTTCGCCGATCTTGATGCACCTGCGAAGTATGGCCGCGCCGTCCGATCCACCCTCCAGTATGTCCGAACCCCGCACCATCATCGTCACCGGCGGAGCCGGCTTCATCGGCTCGGCGGTCATCCGGCGGCTGGTCGCAGCGACCGCGTGCCGGGTCGTCAACATCGACAAGCTGACCTACGCCGGCAACCTGGATTCGCTGGAGACGGTGGCAAATCATCCCCGCTACAGCTTCGAGCGCATCGACATCTGCGACGTCGCCGCGGTGGAGGACGCGTTTCGTCGCCATCGCCCGGACGCGATCATGCATCTGGCCGCCGAGTCCCACGTCGATCGTTCCATCGGGGCGCCGCGGCCCTTCATCGACACCAACGTCGTCGGCACCTACGTCCTCTTGGAAGCGGCGCGGGCCTATTGGGATTCGCTGGACGACGCCGGGCGCCGCCGGTTCCGCTTCCATCACATCTCGACCGACGAGGTCTACGGCAGCCTCGGTCGCGAAGGACTGTTTCGCGAGGACTCGCCCTACCAGCCCAACTCCCCCTATTCGGCGACGAAGGCGGCCTCCGATCACCTCGTCCGCGCCTGGCACCATACCTATGGCCTGCCGACCCTGGTCACCAATTGCTCCAACAACTACGGCCCCTACCAGTTTCCGGAAAAGCTGATCCCGGTGCTCATCCTCAACGCCCACGCCGGGCGGCCATTGCCCATCTACGGCAAGGGCGACAACGTCCGCGACTGGCTCTACGTCGACGACCACGCGGAAGCCCTTTGTCTCGTGTTGTCCGAGGGAACCGTGGGCGAGACCTACAATATCGGCGGCAATTCCGAGCGCACCAATCTGGAGGTGGCGAAGACCGTCTGTGCCCTGCTCGACCAGCTGACGCCGAACGCGCCGCATCGTCCCCATGCTTCGCTGATCCGCTTCGTCGAGGACCGTCCGGGCCATGACAAGCGCTACGCCGTCGATGCCGGCCACATCCGCCGCACCCTCGGCTGGGCGCCGAAGGAGAGCTTCGAGAGCGGAATTGCCAAGACGGTGGCCTGGTATTTGGAGAACCGCGGCTGGTGGGAGCGGATCCAGTCCGGTGCCTACCGGCAGTGCGCGTGAACCGGTGGGGGAGGGCGGTATGAAAGCGATCAAGCGCAAGGGCATTATTCTCGCCGGCGGCGCCGGGACCCGGCTGCACCCGGTGACGCAGGTGGTCAGCAAGCAACTGCTGCCGGTCTACGACAAGCCGATGATCTACTATCCGCTGTCGACCTTGATGCTGGCCGGGATCCGCCAGATCCTCGTCATTACCACGCCGCACGACGCGCACCTGTTCCAGGAGTTGCTGGGGGACGGTTCGCAGTGGGGGATCGAGATCGGTTATGCGGTGCAGCCGGAGCCGGGCGGCTTGGCCCAGGCGTTCCTGATCGGGGCCTCGTTCATTGCCGGCGAAACCTGTTGCCTGATCCTCGGCGACAACATCTTTTTCGGCCATGGCCTCGCCGAACGGCTGCAGGAAGTGGCGGCGAAGGCGGGCGGCGCCACCGTGTTCGCCTATCCGGTGAGCGATCCCGAACGCTACGGCGTGGTGGAGTTCAACGATCGGCTGGAGGCGATCAGCATCGAGGAGAAGCCGAAGGCACCGCGTTCGGAGTACGCAGTGACCGGGCTCTATTTCTACGACGAAGAGGTGGTCGACATCGCCCGGTCGCTGAAGCCATCGCCGCGGGGCGAGCTGGAGATCACCGACGTCAATCTCGCCTATCTTAAGCGACGCAAGCTGGGGGTCGAGATCCTCGGCCGGGGCATGGCCTGGCTCGACACCGGAACCCACCAGGCGCTGCACCAGGCGGTGACCTTCGTCGAGATCATCGAAGCCCGGCAGGGGCTGAAAATCTCCTGTCCCGAAGAGATCGCCTGGCGGATGGGCTTTATCGATTCGGCGCAGCTGGAGCGCCTCGCCGCCGCGCTCGCCCGCTCCGAGTACGGCAAATACCTGGGCTCGCTGCTGCACGAGCGGGTCCGCGTGTCCGACGAGGCAGCATGAACGTCCTCTCCACCGCATTGCCGGGCGTCATCCTGATCGAACCGCGGGTCTTCGGCGACGATCGCGGCTTTTTTTTCGAGTCGTTCCACGCCGAACGCTATGCGGAGGCAGGGATCACCGGAGCCTTCGTCCAGGACAACATCTCCTTTTCCAAGCGCGATGTCCTGCGCGGGCTGCATGTCCAGAACCCGAACCCGCAGGGCAAGCTGGTGTTCGTCCTCGAAGGCGAGGTGACCGACGTGGCCGTCGACGTCCGTCGCGGGTCGCCCACGTTCGGACAGTGGGTCGCCGTCGTCCTGTCGGCGAGCAACCGGCGCCAGATCTGGGTCCCGGAAGGGTTTGCGCACGGCTTCTGCGTGACCAGCGAGGAGGCGCTGGTCTGCTACAAATGCACCGACGTCTATAACCCGGCCGGCGAAATGTCGCTCATCTGGAACGATCCCGATATGGGCATCGTCTGGCCGACCGACACGCCCGTCCTTTCCGCCAAGGATGCGGCGGCGCCGTCGCTTGCCGGCATCGATCCGCATCGGCTCGTCCCCTACCGGACGACGGCGTGAGTCCGGTCCGGAAGGCGATGCCTCCCATCCTTCTTCTCGGACGCGAAGGACAGGTCGGCTGGGAGTTGGCGCGATCGTTGGCGCCGTTCGCCCCGGTGCTGGGACTGGCGCGCGCCCAACTGGATCTCACCGACGCGGACGCCATCAGGCGCACCGTCCGGGAGGTGCGGCCGGGCCTGATCGTCAATGCCGCGGCCTATACCCAGGTCGACAAGGCGGAGACCGAGACCACCCTCGCCGCCGCCGTCAATGCCACCGCTCCCGGCATCCTCGCCGAGGAGGCGAAGCGGGTCGGCTGTCCCCTCGTTCATTATTCCACCGACTATGTCTTCGACGGCGCCGGCCAGCGGCCGTGGCGAGAGGATGACCCGGTGGCCCCGGTCAACGCCTACGGCGCCTCAAAGCTGGCGGGGGAGCGGACGGTTGCCGCGGCGGCCGGATCCCATCTAATCTTCCGCACCGCCTGGGTGTTCGCCGATCGCGGCCGCAACTTCCTCAAGACCATGCAGCGTCTCGCCCTCGAGCGCGACGAGTTGCGGGTGGTGGCGGATCAGCGGGGTGCACCCACCTGGGCGCGGCTGATCGCCGAGGCGACGGCGCTGGTCCTGGGGCAGACCCGCGGCGGCAGCGGCTGGCAGGCAATGGCCGAGCGCAGCGGCATCTACCACCTCACCGCCGCCGGCGAGACGACGTGGTGCGGCTTCGCCGAGGCGATCGTTGCCGCGTGCGAACCGGCCGACGGGCGGCCCCGCGCCCGCGTCGTCGGCATCGCGACGAGCGAGTATCCTACCCCGGCGAAGCGCCCCGCCTACTCGGTGCTCGACGGCTCCCGGCTCGCCGACACCTTCGGGCTGCGCCTGCCCGACTGGCACGACGGCCTGAGGCTCTGCCTCGGCGGGTAGGGGACCGTCCCCTCCCGCCGTTACCCCTGCATCTTCCAGGGCTTGACCGTGCGCGGCGGAAAGGCGACGGCGAACGGATGCACCGCCGACAGGTTGGGGTTGTAGTAGGGATCGCGATCGAGGGCATCGCCCCACCGCTCGCGCATCAGGGCCAATTCCCGCTGCTGCCGTTGCCGCTTCTCTTCCGTTTCGTGATCGTACCCGCGCGACATGGACTCGTGGTGGAGCAGTTCCGCGTCGGCGTCGTAGACGATCCGGTACCCGGCGGCGCGAAGCTTGAAGCAGAGATCGATATCGTTGTAGGCGACGGGCAGATGAACCTCGTCGAGGCCGCCGACCTCCTCGAAGCAGGACCGCCGCATCACCATGCAGGCCCCGGTCACCGCGGTCAGCGCCTGGGTCAGCTTGGCCCGGGCGAAATAACCGGGATCCGTTGACGACAGCATGACATGGGCGTGGGCGACCGACCCCTGGATGCCGGTGACACAGCCGCCGTGTTGGACCCGCATGTTGCCATAGAGCAGGCGCGCGCCGACGGCGCCCACCTCCGGCCGCACCGCGTGCGCGACCATGCTCGCCAGCCAGTCCGCCCCCAGCACCTCGATATCGTTGTTGAGCAACGCCAGCACATCACCGGTGGCAACCCGGACGGCGGCGTTGTTGATGGCTGAATAATTGAACGCGCCGGGGTAGGGGACGACGCGAACCCTGCGGTCGGCGGCGAGGTCGCTGAAGTAGGCGTGCGTGGTGGCCTCGGCGCTGTCGTTGTCGACGATGACGATTTCGATGTCCGGGTACGCCGTCCCGTGCCGAAGCCCTTCGACGCAGGCGCGCAAGAGATCGACGCGGTCTCGGGTGGGGATGATGATGGAGACGCGCGGCGGCGGCGCGGGTAGGGGCAGGCGTACGTGATTGAGGCCTTGGGCGTCGGTGGTCACCCCGGCGTCCAGGCCGAGCCGGGCGAAGTGGTCGCGCACCGCGCGGCGGCCGCTCTCCTGCGCCGCCTCTAGCCGAGCCCGGGAAAACTGATTGCCGGCGCCGTGCTGTCGCCAATGGTAGAGGACGAAGGGGATGTGCCGGATCCGGTCGGCGGGGACGGAATCGCCGATGCGTAGCGCCAGATCCCAGTCCTGGCTGCCGTCGAAGCCGGCCCTCAGGCCGCCCAACGCCCGGACCCGCCGGGTGAGGTAGACGGCGAGGTGACAGGCGTAATTCTGCCGGGCGAGAAGTTCCGGGTTCCAGTCCGGCTTGAAGTGGGGGACCCACCGCTTGCCGTTCTCGTCGAGGTGATCCTCGTCGGAGTAAACGAACTCGACGTCCGGGTGGGCGGCGATCTCCGCCGCGACCATGTAAAGGGCGTGGGGGGCCAGCACGTCGTCGTGGTCGAGAAAGGCGACGTAGGGGCCGGTGGCCATGGCCAGACCGGTGTTGCTGGCAGCGACGATGCCGCCGTTCTCCGGGAGCCTGTCGACGCGAATGCGCGCATCGTCCGCCATCGCCTGCTTCAGGATCGGCGCGATCTCGGCCCGCGTCGTCCCGTCGTCGACCAGGCATAACTCCCATTCCGGGTAGAGCTGTGCGCGGACGGAAGCAATGGCGGCGCGGAGATGGGCGGGGTCCGGATCGTAGACCGGCATCACCACCGAGATCCGCGGCCGCACCGCCAGCGTCTCGATGTGCCGGCGGATCGCCCCCCTGTCGCCCCGGCCGAGCCGGTCGTAGGCGGCGATCCACTTCATGTAGGCTTGCTGGGCGATGCCGTATTCGGACTCCTGAGGCTCCTCGCCGGCATCGCCCGGCGGACGCAGGCGTTGCTCCAGCCACCAGAACGGCTTGACCAGCCTCCACAGGGTGGAGTTAGTGATCCGCTTATTGAGTTGTTTGATCTTACGTCGGGCGAGCTCGTTTTCCGCCGCCTCGGCATGGGCCGTCAGCATCAGCGCCCGCAGATGCTCCCGCTCCCGTTCGGCTTGCCGCAACCGGGCCTCCGCCCGCTCCGCGCGCTGTCGTTCCGCGTCCCGTTCCTGGACGAGATGCTGGAGCGCAGCGGGTGCGTCGGGGTCGAGCGCATCCTTGTCGTGTGGCACAGCCACACCTACGCGCTCTACGTGCTGGGAGGGGGGTGGCGTTGAGGATCGTCCCATCGGTCGGCATGACGATTGACGCGCAACCGGGATTCCTTCATGCCTCGGTTGCGAAGTCGGCTACAGCCTGTTGGAAGAATTTGACCGCGTTTGTATCATGCGCCGATAGCGGCAAGCAATGGAGCCTGACTGCCGACCTCGGGACCGCCCGGCGGCGGTTCCGTCGGGTCGACAACTGGCCGATAGGAGAAGGGAATTTTGCAGGTACCGGGCCGGCGTTCGGCGACACCCGCGACACAGGACGCCCCCGAAGGGGAGTCCGACTGGCAGGCAAGACTGGCAGAGCTGCAGGCGCGCCTGGACGCCGTCGGGCAGGAAAAAGCGGCCCTCGAAGGAGATCGGCGGCAGCTGCAAGACCGCATCGCCGGTCTGGAGACGATCAGTGCCAGCCGGAAGGAGCTGGCCGGGCTGCTGCAGGCGCAACTGGAAGCGCAGGTGGCGCGTATCGAGCAACTGGAACGGAAGCTGCGCGTCTATCAGGAGTCGCTTTCCTGGCGGGTGACCCGGCCGCTGCGCGGCACCGTCGGTCTGTTCAACCGCGCATTCAAAAAGCGCGGTCCTGAGCGCCGAGAGAAGTTGCGAAACCGGCCGGCGCCCTCGTTCCCCTCCGCGGGGGACGGGGTACCGCTTCCGATGGCGGAGCGCTATATCACCACCCATCCGGACCTGGAGACGACGGAACTACCGCCGCTTGACGTCTCCGTCTCGGTGGTCATTCCGACGTTCAATGCCGGTGACGAGTTTTACTGGCTCCTTCGCAGGCTGTTTACGCAGAAGGGGCTGCGATCCCTCGAGGTCGTCATCGTCGATTCCGGCTCCAAGGACGGCACCGTCAGTCGCGCTGTCGAGTTCGGCTGCAAGGTGGTCGAGATCGAGCAGAGCCAGTTCTCGCACAGCTTTGCCCGCAACCTCGGGGCCGAGCATGCCAGCGGCGATGTGCTGCTGTTCATGGTTCAGGACGCCTATCCCATCGGCGATCACTGGCTCTACGGGTTGGCTCGGTGTTTATTGCACCCGCGGACGGAATCCATGCGTCTATCGGCGGTATCGTGCGCCGAATGGAGCCGGGTAGACTCGGAACTGCTCTACGACGTGCTTTTGCACGCGCACTATGAGTTCCTTCGTTGCGGCGACCGCGACCGGGCCGGACGCCTGCCGTCTTCCGGAGATGCCCTCGAACTGCGCAAACAAGGCCAGCTCAGCGATATCGCCTGCATGATTTCGCGGGCGGTATTCAACCAGTACCGGTATCGCGGAAGCTACGCCGAGGATCTCACCCTCGGCATCGACCTCATCCGGGACGGACATCAGGTGGGGTTGTTGTCCTCCATTCGCGTCGCCCACTCGCATCGGCGCGGCGCCGGTTATTGGGTGCGGCGGGTGTTCGTCGATATCATCTTCCTCAATGCCATCTTCCCCGGCGACGAAGCGCCGGCGCTCACCTCCGCCACCGGGGTGCTGGTGGGGGCGTTCGCCCTCAAGCGCGCGCTTTGGTCGGTGGTTGCGTCGACGCAGCAGAGTCCGGTCGAGGCACTCGATGCCATCATCGAACACCTGCGAAATCTTTCGCTGCCGGCAACGGTGTCCTCATTCGAAGGCGAGGGCGATTTCGGCTACCCGCCGCTCGGCGCGTGGATCGATCGGCTCAGTCGGTCGTGCGCCGAGGACGAGCGCCCGATGACGGCGGCGGAAGCGGCGGGCGCACGGCATATGCGCGCCGCATTCATCGATCGTCTGACGGGCCTGAGGCCGCATCTCGGCTATGTCTATCCCTGCCTTGATGAAGCCGTGGCGACGGAAATCAACGACGCGATCGAGAAGGCTCTGGCGATGACGGTGGGCCTGCAACTCGCCTATTGTTACCTCAGCCCCGGCCGGGCGACGGAAGAGGCCAACGATCCGGTCGAGGAGCTCAAGCCGCTCCTGACCTCGGGCGTCTGACGATGCGTATCCTTTACATCGTCCATCAGTTCCTGCCCGAGTTCGCCGCCGGAACGGAACTGGTCACCCTCAGGCTGGCCAAGGCGGCGCAGCGCGGCGGCCACCTTGCCGAGATATTGACCTGTTTCCAAAGAAAGCCGGCTGTGGGGGAGGAGGTGTCTGCCGACGGGTTGCTGAGGTCGGTGGTCGGCGGCGTCCCGGTGTTCGCCATCCCGGTGGGCATGATCGCCGATCCCTTCGGCTTTTCGCCGGGTACGGATATTCAGGCGCGGACGGTGTTTGCCCGCTTCCTGAAAACGCGGCCCTACGACCTGGTTCATGTCACCCACGCGTTTCGCGTGGTGGACGCGGTCGAGAGCGTGCGGGAGCGGGAGATCCCTTACCTGATGACGTTGACCGACTACTTCTCCGTCTGCTACCGGCTCGAACTGACGCGGCGCAACGGGGACAGGTGCGAAGGGCCCCTCGGAGGGGCCGCATGCCACGCCTTCTGCAACGATGCGAAGGGAGGAATTAACCCGGCCTCGCTCCTGCGTCGTCGGGACCGCCTGGAGAGCATCCTCGGCAGTGCCACCGACGTCATCGCCTGCTCGCCCTTTCTTGCCGGAGTCGTGGGCCGGGAATTCCCCGACTTATCCGTCCGGGTGCTCGGGCACGGCATCGATTTGCTCAGATTCCGGCCGAAGCCGGCGCGGGAGCGCACGGACGAGACCGTATTCGGCTATATCGGCACGATATCGAAAGCCAAGGGGGTCGATGTTCTCGCGCGGGCGTTTGCCCAGGCGGCCATCCCCAACGGCCGCCTCGACCTGATCGGCCCCCCGGCCGGGGACGAGGCCCTCTATCGGGAGTTGCTCTCCCTGGCGAGCCAGACGGACGGCATCCGGCTGAAGGGGGCGGTTCCGGCGGATCAGGTGCCGGCGGCGCTCGCCGGGATCGATGTCCTTTGCATCCCCTCCCAATGGCCGGAAACCTTCTCCTTGACCATGTACGAGGCGTTCGCGGCGCAGACGCCCGTCTTCGTGGCGGATCTCGGCAATCCCGCCGAGGTGGTGCGCAACGCGTCCTGCGGCCGGGTGCTGCCGGCGTCCGACGTCGACGCGTGGAGCGCAGCGATCCGCGAGGCGGCAGCCGATCCGGATATGCTGGATGGTTGGCGCGCAAGGCTTCCGCTGCCGGCACGCAGCGAGGAAGAAACCTTTCTTTACGAAATGCTGTACCGCGAGGCGCACGCCGCCAACGCCGCCGTACGGCAGGCACGATCGGGGCGATAGGAGTGTCCCTGCGGTCCAAGATCGGTGCGAAACGCGCCAAGCACCAAGCCTCTTTGGCGGAACGGAGCCGGTTTATCAGCTCTCTCTATAGGGAGCTGCTGGGTAGAACCCCGGAACCCGAGGAGGTCGCACACTGGCTGATAAATAGTGAGCATTTATCCGCCGAGCGGGTGTATTCCGCATTTGTCGGCAGCGATGAATACAAGGCGAGAGCGGTACGAAAAGCCGAACTGATCGTCTCCCTGTTCAAGGAGTTGCTGAAAAGGGATCCGGAACCGGACGAGCTGGCGACATGGATCGCGCACGCAGAAAGAATTACGCCGGAGCAGGCTTACTTTACTTTCGTCAACTCCGATGAATACCAGAAAAAGAGGGACGAACAGGTAAATCTGTATGTGGCGCCGGGCCACTTTTACTCACCGATTGTGGACCCGAGGCAGCTGGAGCAACGGTCGGCGATACTTTTTGCCAGGGATAGGGAACTTCCCGGGATCGACCTGCGTGAAAAGGAGCAGATCGCGTATCTGCACCATATGGCGGGTTTCTATGATCGAATTCCTTTCGCGGACACTAAACAGCCGGGTGTAAGATATTTCTATAGGAATGACTCCTTTAGCTACCCGGATGCAATCGTTCTGGCGTGCACCATTCTCGCCCAGCGGCCTCGGCGTATTATCGAAGTCGGATCCGGCTACTCATCGTCGCTCATTTTAGACATCGTCGAGCGGGAATTTTCCTGGAACGTGGATTGTACATTTATCGAACCCTACCCCGATCTGTTTGAGAGTTTTCTCGTCGGCGGCGATCGTGAAAAGATTGAGGTCTTGGCCGAGTGTGTACAGGATGTCGATCTATCTATATTTGATCGCCTTGAGCCAAATGATATACTTTTTATCGATTCTACCCATATTGTGAAGACGGGAAGTGACGTCATCCATCATATCACGAATGTTCTTCCACGGATAAAGCCAGGCGTGATAATTCATTTCCATGATATATTTTATCCGTTTGAATACCCAGAGCAGTGGGTGATGGAAAAAAATATGTCATGGAATGAACTGTACTATTTGCAGGCCTTCTTAACCAATAATAGAGAATATGAAATAATGCTTTTTAATAGTTTTATGGAGAAGAGGCACGCAGCATTGGCAGAAAAGCTGCTGCCTAAGTTCATGAAGAATAGCGGCGGCAGCCTCTGGCTTCGTAAGCTCGAGTAACCGTCGTAACCGGGGAAACGTGCCTCGCCGGCCCAGGTTACGGCGCCGGTCGGTCGGGCACGGAGGCGGCGTCCTGCGCCGGCGACACCAGCTTTAGGGCGACGATGACGGCGACGATCAGGGCGAGAAAGAACAACCGCGTGCCGGTCAGCGGATCGCCGAAGGCGAGGATGCCGACGATGACGGTTCCGACCGCGCCGATCGCCGTCCAGACGGCGTAGACGGTGCCGAGCGGGATGGCGCGCATCGCTCGCGTCATGCAGAAGAAGCTGAGACCGGCGGCGGCGACGAAGAGGAGGTCGGCGACCGTCCCGTCCAGTTTCAGGCAGGTGGTGAAGGCGATCTCGAACCCGCCGGCGGCGAGCAGCCACAGCCACGCCCGTCGGGCGTCGGTCGATCTCCCGGTCATTGCGGCGATGCCGCCTTTAGTCCGCCCACCGCACCCACCAGGACGAGGAGCAGCAGGATGCGGACGAGCGAGCGCGGTTCGCGGAAGAACACCATGCCCACCGCGGCGGTGCCGCCGGCCCCGATCCCGGTCCACACCGCGTAGGCGGTGCCGAGCGGAATGGTCTCGATGGCGCGGTTGAGGAGGAAAAAGCTGACGGTGGCGGCGGCGATGAACAGGGCGGTCCATACCCGCTTGCGGAAGCCGTCGGATAGCTTGAGGCAGGTCGCGAAGACGATCTCGAATAGGCCGGCGGTCAACAGCAATATCCAACTCGTTTCCATGGCCCTTCATCCCGTCCGCCGCCGCCGTCGTCGGTCATCTCGCCCGCTGCAGCGCCTGCACCGTGTTCTCCAGCGCTTGCAGGAAGCGCGAGCGGTCCTTGGCGGTAAAGCCCGAACCGCCGCCGCGCAACATGCCGCTATCGCGCAACTGGGCGTTCAGATCGCGCATGGCGAGCGCCATCCCGATGCTGTCGTCGGTAAAGGGCTTGCCGGTCGGCGCCAGGGCGCGCGCACCTTTCTGCAGGCAACGGGCGGCGAGCGCAATATCGCCGGTGACGGCCACATCGGAGCCGCAAATATGGGCGGCGATCCAGTCGTCGGCAGCGTCGGCGCCGGCGTCCACCATCACCCGGTGAACCAATGGATCGGTGGTTCCGGCAAGGGCGGAGTTGCTGACAAGATGCACGGTCAGCCGATGCCGTTGGGCCACCCGCAGCACCTCCTTCTTCACCGGACAGGCGTCGCCGTCCACGTAGATGTCGACCAATGACCGTCTCCGCCGCGGCCGACGATCGCCGCCGATCGACGGCCGCGATCAGGGGGTGCAGACCACCCTCAGGCTGTTAACATAGCCCGTTCCCGACAGCCAACAGGCGTGAATGCGGTGCTCAGCGTCGAGATACCAGAGATTATTGCCGGTGCCGACCACGCCCGCCTGCACGATTTGCGGTGTCGGCGCCGGATCGGACGCTGCTGCGGCCGATGGGGGGCTCGGGGAACCGCGGATAACGGTCACCGGGACCGTCCTGCTGTCGCCGGCAGGAAAGAAATGGGAAGTGGGAGAGTTCGGGCTTTCCGCCGCCGTACCCGAATGGACCCACAACAGCGAAACGGCGGCAAGTCCTCCCAGCATCCTTGGCAGCATCTGATTTGTCCTCCATCCCGTCGGCAGCCGACGTTACTGCCGGGGCTCGGCCGCCGCCGAATCGTACCTGGTCGCCGTCCCTCCGTCCACTTTGGCCGCGGCAGTTGGACGGCAAGGTTACGCTGCGCTCCGAACTTTGTGTTCCCCCATGAGGATGAGGCTGGCGAGCCCACTCTCCGGGCTTAGAAAAACCGTGGTGAGTGGTGGTCGTATCCTGAGCGACCGCACCTAATCCAATGTCGCAGTTGCTAACAGGGCTTTTAACCACGATTGGAATCGACAAGATTGCAACTGCCTTGATCTTGCAGCTGTTTTTTGTACTGCTTTTTTTGCGTTAATTACTTTCTATGCGCTCGTTGCGACGAGAGAGCAGTTCCTGCCTACGAGCTAAGCAAAGTGAACGGAAAGCCGGCGTGCGTAGCGGTTAGGCGGTTCCCCTCGGAGTAATCAACAGGCTTATCCACCTCCAAGGGGACAAATTCCCGTGAGGTCGCGGCGGCGACCCAGGCCACGAGCCGGTTGCGACGCGATGGCCTGAATGTATTACCGGGGTGCGGGACGTGCGTTCCCCCGACCGTGGCAGCGGGGGTGGAGAACAAGCGCTCACGGCAGCGACGGCGCGGCCGGTCTGGGCGCGGGGGAGGATTTCGGCTTGGTGCCGCCGCCCCGTTGCAGGGCGCGATAGTCGGCCCGCGCCGTCGGCGTCGCCAGCGCCATCTCGGCATCGGCAAGGGGGCCACCGGTGACATCGCGGACGAGCACACTGAAGGCGTAGACCGCTTCCGCCTCGCTGAAGGCGCAGTGCCCGAACCGTTCCACCGCGAGACTTCGGAGGTGATCCTGACTGCCGAGCTGCACCGCCTTCGTGTAGGCATCGATATGGCCGTAGGGAACGACCGGGTCTGCCGTCGTATGCAGGGTGACCAGCGGTCGCTGCAGATAACCGGACGTCTCGTAAAAGCTGGCGATTGTCTGCAAGGCAGCGGGATCGGCGGCAAACCGCTGCACCAGGGCATTGAGACGGGCGTCGTCGTCGGATCCCTGATACCAGGCGGTGGTGTTGTCGAACGGCTGGCCGCCCAGCCTGACCACGGCATCGTTGCTGCCGAGCACGTTGACCTTGAGCAGATGCGCCGCCACGTCGCTGACCGCTTCCGGGTCATTCACGTCCACCGGGACCCCGGCGAGGCGGAACAACTGCACCATTGGCCCATAGCGGGCGGGATCGGTGACCACCCAGCGCACCACCGCCTCGTAGGCGGGCCAGTTATCGATGACGGATTGGGGGACGGCGACCGGGCTCGGCGGCAGGATGCCGGGGAAGAAATAATCGAACAGCACCCGAAACTGGACCTGATAATTGATTTGTCCCAGGAACCAGCCGATCGGCCCGCAGGCGGCGAGGCCGCCGCTGAAGGTGAGGGGATCGCGTTCCACCGCCAGCGTCGCCACGGCGCCCCCTTCCGACACGCCGACGATGTAGACGCGGGACGGCTCACCCTCCTGCGCCGCGAAGACCCGGACGAGGTCGGTCACGTCCGCGACCCCTTGCGCGATGGCAAGGCCGTTGTGGGCATAGCTGGTCACGGCGAAGGCGTAGCCGAGCCGGGTGAAGGTTTCCTCGATGCTGGTGCCGCCGATGTTCAACTGGTCCTCGGGGATGCCGACCGGTTCTAAGGGCGAGACGTAGCCGTGGGCGTAGACGACCAGATCGCCATTCCAGAACCGCGGCATGCAGATGCGATAGACCGCCTCGCCGTTCAGCGAGTGACGCCCCTCCCGGCACTCGGCGTCCAGGTCTAGCCATCCGGCGGCGGCAGGACCGGCCGGCGCCAACAATGCCAAGGCACAGAGCGATAGAACCTTGAGCCGTTGTCGCAGCCGACCGCCATCCGGTGGTGCTGGCATCGGTTTGCCCGCCATGGCGAACCCCCCGCGATTCTCGCCCGTCCGGGCGGTGACCGAATGCGAATGTACGCCCCTCGAGCCGGGATGGAAACCGGCCGCCGGGCCGACCGTGCCGGCCCTTCAAGCTCTGTTGCGTGGTATGGCCTATTTGGGGTAATATGGCGGCGAGCAGATGGGATTTGGATGTGCCAGCGACCGAGCCCACCCCGCCGATCGATGCTGCCCCGTGGGATCCCGGATTGTCTCGCCTCGATCAGGAGCGAAGCAGCTCCCTGACCGCGATCCTGGCGGCGGCGGAAATTCTGCGCGACTACTCCCGCGAGTTGGCCGGCCGGGAGCGCGACCGGTTCCTGCAGGCGATCGTCGAGGAGGGCGCGCGCCTGCAGCGCAGCTTCAAGCCGCTGTCGTGAGGCCGGCGGCAAGTCTAACCGATGCGCCACCGCCGTTTGCGTGCTGGCGCTGAGGGCGCCGCGCCGTCCGGCTGACCTGGCGCCGCCTCCCCAATCCGCAGCGGACGCCGCTACCGAAGCCGCCGGGTCAACGGCTATTCGGCGGCGGCGACCTTGCGCTCTTCGATGGGGGCGGTGTCGGGCGGCGGGGTGACCACCTCAATCAGCCGCTCTTGCAGCTTGGCCAGCTTCTGCGGCTGTTCCACCTTCAGGCCGAAGACGTCCTTGACGTAGAAGACGTCGACGACCCGCTCGCCGTAGGTGGAGATGTGGGCGGAGACGATCTGCAACCCCATGGCGGTCAGCGTCGAGGTGACGTCGTGGAGGAAGCCCGGCCGGTCGCGTCCGTTCACCTCGATCAGGGTATGGGCGATGGAAGCCCGATTGTCGAAGATCACCCGCGGCGCCACCTTGAACACCCGCATCCGGCTCGGCAGCGCGCGGCGCCGCTGCTCCTGAAGCTCGCGCTCCGGATTGAGCTTGCCGGTCACCGCCGCCTCGATCCGCTGGATCAGCCGCTGGATGCGGTCCGGAGCGTCGAACCGCCGGCCCGACAGGTCCTGGATGCGGAAGGCATCGAGCGCCATGGAGTTGGCCAGGGTCACCACCTTGGCATCGACGATGGAGGCACCCGACAGGGCGATGGCGCCGGCGATCTGGGCGAACAGGCCGGCGTGATCGGGCGCGTAGATGACCAGCTCGGTGACGTCCTGGGCCGGGTGCTGCCGGACCTCAACCCACAGTTCGCGGCCCTGGCGCTCGGCCTCGCGCATGATTTCGAAGTGACTTTCCTGCTCGTCGGTGGAATAGGCGAGCCAGTAATCGGAGTAGCCGTAGGCGATGTAGGCCTCGCGCTCGCTGTCCGGCCATTCGAAGAGGCGGGCGCGGAGCTTCGCCTTCGCCTGCTCGACCCGGGCGGCGCGCCGTTCCGCCGGCTGGCCGCCGGTCATCTCCATGTCCTCCAGCGCCCGGTAGTAGAGCTCGTCGAGAAGGCCGCGTTTCCAGGCATTCCAGATGTTGGGACCGACGGCGCGGATGTCGGCGTTGGTGAGGATCATCAGCATCCGCAGCCGTTCCGGCGACTGGACGAGGCCGGTGAGGTCGCTCACCGTCTTCGGATCGTCGATATCGCGCTTGAACGCATAACGGCTAAGCACCAGGTGGTAGCGGACCAGCCAGGCCACCGTCTCGGTCTCCCAGTCGTCGAGGCCGAACCGGGGGCAGAGGCTGAGCGCCAGTTCGGCGCCGATCTCCGAGTGGTCGCCACCGCGTCCCTTGGCGATGTCGTGCAGCAGCACCGCCACGTAGAGCGCCCGTCGGGAACGGATCTCGGCGAAGGCGGCGGTGGCGGCGGGATGATCATCCTTCAAAAGACCCCGCTCGATCCGGCTCAGGATGCCGATGGCGCGGATGGTGTGCTCGTCGACGGTGTAGACGTGGTACATGTCGTACTGCATCTGCGCGACGACGCGGCCGAACTCGGGCACGAAGCGGCCGAAGACACCGGCATCGTTCATCCGCTTCAGCGTCGTTTCGGGGTCCGTCTCGTCCGTCAGCATCTCGAGGAACACCCGGTTGGCGTCGGGATCGGCCCGCACCCGGGCATTGAGCAGGCGCAGATTCTGCTGCACCAGGCGCAGGGCCTGCGGATGGATGTCGAGCCGGTGGCGCTGCGCTTCCCGAAACAGCCGGACCAGCCGGGCCGGATTCCGATTGAGGGCCTCGTTGAGGTCGAAGGTGAGCCGATTGCCGTCGATGCGGAAGCCGGACGGTGCCCGGCGGAACAGCGACATCGGCAACGACGGCAGGCGGAAGCGCGTTCGTGCCCTGCGGTGCTCGTGCTCCAGAACGGCGCAGAGAATGCGGGTGAGGTCGCCCACATCCTTGGTGACGCGGAAATAGTGCTTCATGAACCGCTCGACCCCGCGGGCGCCGGGTCGATCGGCGTACCCCAGGCGGCGGGCGACGATGTCCTGAAAATTGAAGGTCAGGCGCTCTTCCGGTCGGCCGGCGACGTAGTGGAGGTGGCAGCGCACCGTCCACAGGAAGTTCTGCGCCTGCTTGAATTGCCGGCAATCGGCGGGGGTGAACACCCCGCGCCCGGTCAGCTCGCCCATGTCCTTGACGCGGTAGAGGTACTTGGCGATCCAGAACAGGGTCTGCAGGTCCCTGAGGCCGCCCTTGCCGTCCTTGATGTGCGGCTCGAGGACGTAGCGGGAATCGCCCATCCGCTCGTGCCGCGCATCCCGTTCCGCCAGCTTGGAGATGACGAACGGGGTGCCGGTGGCCGCCACCAGCTCCGACATGAACCGCTGCTCGAAGCTATGAAAGAGCGGCTTGTTCCCCCACAGCCAGCGGGCTTCGAGGAGGCAGGTGCGAATGGACAGGTCCTCGCGGGACAGCCGGATGCAATCGTCGACGGTGCGGGTGGCGTGTCCCACCTGCAGCCCCGAATCCCAGAGCATGTAGAGGACGTATTCCACCACCTGCTCGGCCAGCGCCGGCGCCGGCGTCGGCAGCAGGAACATCAAGTCGATGTCGGAGAAGGGCGAGAGTTCGCCGCGCCCGTAGCCGCCGGTAGCGATCACCGACTGCTGGCTGCCGCTCGGGACCTGGGCCTGGGGATAGACGTGGGTGGTGGCGAAGTCGTAGATGGTGCGGACGAGCTGATCGACCAGAAACGCGTTGGCCTGGACCACCTCGGTGCCGCTGGCGCCTTCTTGCTCGAAACGCCGGCGGACCTCGCCCACGCCACGGTAGAGACCTGCCTTGAAAATCTGCAAGGCATTGGCGCGGCCGCGCGGGGTGGTGACCCCCCATCGCAACTGTTCACTCAGCTCATCTAACAGCGCCTTTCGATTGATGATGGCGCGTCTGTTCGGTATGCGGTACATCGCGGATCCAGATCTGACGGTGAATATATAAAGCCACCGTCCGACTTCGCACGACTCTCTTCTTCGGGATCGGGCCATGAGTGGAAGCCGGCTTCTGATTATCGACGTCCAGATCGGCTTCATCAACGATTGGACCGCCCACGTGCCGGCGCGTGTGGAAGGCCTGCAGTCCAGCTTCGATCAGGTCATCGTCACCCGCCTCTACAATCCGCAACGCTCGCTCTATCGCAAGCTCATGGGCTGGAAAGCCTTCTCCCTCGGCGCCGCCGAAACCCACCTGGCGTTCAAGCCGCGCGAGGACGCCACCATCATCGACAAATCCGCTTATAGCTGCTTGACCGAGCCCCTGGTGGACCGGCTGCGCAGCGACGGGGTGAACCGGGTTCACCTTTGCGGCATCGCCACCGAAGACAGCGTGCTGGCGACCGCCCTCGACCTCTTCCAGCACGGCGTCGAGCCGGTGGTGCTGGCCCATGCCTGCGGCAGCGACGGCGGCCACGACATGCACGAAGCCGGCCTGAAAATTCTCCGCCACCTCATCGGCGACAAGCAGGTGATCGGCTCTTGACGGTGGGTCAGGATCGGGACAAGCCCTTAAGTTGGTAAATTAGCTCCAGCGCCTGTTTCGGCGATAGCTCGTCGGGGTTGATCTCCTTGAGCCGCGTCTCGACGGCGGAGGGCGCCGGCGGCGTGGGGGCGGTGTCGCGGGCCAGGGCCGCGGCGAACAGCGGCAGGTCCGCCGCCAGCCGGGTTACCGCCGAGCCCGGCTCGCTCCGCTCCAGCATCCCCAGGATCTCTTCGGCGCGGGCGACGGCGGCGTCCGGCAGGCCGGCGAGGCGGGCGACGTGGACGCCGTAGGAGCGGTCGGCGGCGCCCGGCGCCACCTCGTGCAGGAAGACCACGTCGCCCCGCCACTCCTTGGTCCGCATGGTGTGGCAGGCCAACACCGGCAGCCGCGCCACCAGCGCCGTCAGCTCGTGGTAGTGGGTGGCGACGAGGCCGCGGCAGCCGTTGACCTCGCCCAGGTGCTCCACCACCGCCCAGGCGATGGACAGGCCGTCGAAGGTGGCGGTACCGCGGCCGACCTCATCCAGGATCACCAGCGACCGCGGTCCTGCCTCGCGCAGGATGATCGCCGTCTCCACCATCTCGACCATGAAGGTGGAGCGGCCGCGGGCCAGATCGTCGGCGGCGCCGACCCGGGAGAACAGCCGATCGACGATGCCGATGCGGGCGCGATCGGCGGGAACGAACGAGCCGATCTGCGCCAGGATGGCGATCAGGGCGTTCTGGCGGAGGAAGGTGCTCTTGCCGGCCATGTTGGGGCCGGTCAACAGCCACAGCCGACGCGGGTCGCCCAGGCTGCAGTCGTTGCCGACGAAGGCCGGCCCGGCCGCCGCCTTCAGCATCGCCTCCACCACCGGATGGCGGCCGCAGACGATCTCCAACACCGGGTCCGCCTCGATCGCCGGCCGCACATACCGGTTCTCCGACGCCACCAGGGCGAGACCGGCGGCGACGTCGACGCCGGCGATGGCCCGGGCGGTACGGGCGAGAGCCGGGGCCACCGCCTGGACCATGGCGGCGAGGGCAGTGAAGATGGCGGTCTCGCGGGCCAGGGCGTCATCGGCGGCGTGGGCGATGCGCCGCTCCAGATCGGCCAGGTCCACCGTCGCGTAACGGACCGCATTGGCCATGGACTGGCGTTGGATGAACGGGCCAGCGGCGGCTGCCGGCATCCGCTCGGCCAGTCGCTGCGGAACCTCGACGTAGTAGCCGAGGAGGTTGTTGTGGCGGATCTTCAGCTGCGGCAGCCCTGTCTCCTCGACGTAGCGGGCTTCCAGATCGAGGATCAGCCGCCGGCTGTCGTCGCGCAGCCGCCGCGTCTCGTCCAGCCCCGGATCATAGCCGTGGGCGATGAACTGGCCGTCGCGGATGCTGACCGGCAGCTCCTCCGCCAGCGCGGCGGTGAGCGCGCCGTGCAGGCCGCCGCCGTCGCCGGCGGGGTCGGCCAGCGCCGCCGAGGCGGCGGCGAGGTGCTGGGGCAGGGGGGCAGGGGCCGCGCCGGCCAGCAGCCGGTGAAGGGCGCCCGCCGCCGTCAAGGCGTCGCGCACCGCCGCCAGATCGCGTGGCCCGCCGCGACCGAGCGCCAGCCTGGAGACGGCCCGCTCCAGGTCGGGGCAGCCGGCCAGGACCCCACGCAGGCGGCGGCAGAGATCCCCATCGTCGACGAGGGCAGCGACCGCGTCGAGGCGATGGCCCAACAACACCGGATCGGTGGAGGGGGCGGCGAGACGGGCGGCGAGGCGCCGTGCGCCCATGCCGGTGACGGTGCGGTCGATCAGGTCGAGGAGGCTGCCCTTGCGGCCGCCGCCGAGTGTCGTCGTCAGTTCGAGATTGCGACGGGTCGCGGCGTCGATGTGCATGACATCGGCATCGACCAGGTGCACCGGGGGGGCCAGCTGCGGAATTTGCCCTTTTTGGGTTAGTTGGACGTAATCCACCAGGGCGCCCAGGGCGGCGATCTCGGCGCGGGAGAACTCGCCGAACCCGCCCAGGCTGCCGACCCGATACACCGCCATCAGCCGCCGCTCGCCGGCCAGGCTGTCGAACCGTGCCGAAGGCAAGAGGGTGAGTCTCGTCTGCCATTCCGCCAGCGCCGCCCGCGGCGCGGGTCGAGCGACGAAGCCGTCCGGCACCAGGATCTCCCCCGGTTCGATCCCGGCGAGGGCGGCGGCGAGCCCGGCGACATCCGCCACCGCGGCCGCCCGGATCAGACCGGTGGAAATGTCCGCCCAGGCCAGCCCGAGGCCGCCTGCCGCCTCGGCCACCGCCGCCAGGTGGTTGGGCCGCCGGGCGTCCAGAAGCGCGTCCTCGGTCAGCGTCCCGGCGGTGACGATGCGGACGACGTCGCGGGCGACCACCGCCTTAGCCCCTCGCTTGCGCGCCTCCGCCGGCGCCTCCAGCTGCTCGCAGACGGCGACCTTGAATCCCTTACGAATCAGTCGGGCGAGGTAGGTGTCGTGGCTGTGTACCGGCACCCCGCACATGGGAATGGCCTCGCCCTGGTGGCGGCCCCGGTGGGTGAGGGCGATATCGAGGGCGGCGGCGGCGGCGACGGCGTCGTCGAAGAACAACTCATAGAAATCGCCCATGCGGAAGAACAGGAGGCAATCGGGATGGGCCTCCTTGATCGCCCAGTACTGGGCCATCACCGGCGTTGCGGCGGGCGCCTCCGCAGGCGCGGCCTCGGTCATGGCGGAATCGGCCGGCTCGGCGGGACGACGGGTCACGCCCCTGCGACTCGGATGGTCATCCGGACGGAAACGGGTATCATGAGCCGCACCCGGTAGGCGGCGGGCCATTTTTCGGGCGACAGCGAACGAGGGGAGGAGCGATGCAGGACGTGGGCGGGTCGATCCGCTTTCCTTGCGAGGTGGTTGGCGTCATCGCCAGCGAGGCGGAGTTCCGCGCTGCGGTCGCAGCACTTCTCGCCGTCGGCTTCGTTCGTGCGGACCTCAGCGTCCTCGCGTCGCACGATTCGATCGAAGCGGCGGGCCATCCCGCATCCACCTGGCAGGATGCCTCGGTCGCTCTCCTCGGTGATCTTCGCTACGAGGTGCCCCTCATCGCCTCCGGGGCCATCGTGCTGGCGGGCGGGCCGGTGGCGGCGACCCTCGCCGCGATCATCGGCGCCGCGGTGGGCAGCGTCGCGGTGAAGGACTTGCTGGGGGAAGTGACGGCGAAACCTCACACCGAGGAGTTCGCCCGTGCGGTCGATGCCGGCAGCCTGATCCTGTGGGTCAACGTGGCCGACGACGCGGGCCTGGAGAAGGCGATCCGACTGCTCAGGGAGCATGGGGCGACCAACGTCCATATCGCCCATCCGGCATCGGCATCGGCGATCAATCCCTAGCGGCCGCTTACCATTGCAGGGCGTCCCGGTGCGCGGTGACCGATGCCGGCCCGAAGCAGCAGAAGACAACCCGCTCCGGGAGGTCGCGCTCGGCGAGATAGGCGCGCACCGCCGCCACCGCGATGCGGGCGGCGCGGTCGGGCGGAAATCCGTAGATGCCGGTGGAGATGGCCGGAAACGCGATGCTGCGGCAGCCGTGCCGGGCGGCGAGATCGAGCGATTCGCGGTAGCACGATGCCAGGAGGGTGTCTTCGTCGGCGCCGCCGCCCCGCCACTGGGGGCCGACGGCATGGATGACGAAACGCGCCGGCAGCCGATAGGCCTTGGTGAGGCGCGCCTCGCCGGTCGGGCAGCCGCCGAGCGTCCGGCATTCGGTCATCAGCTCCGGGCCGGCGGCCCGATGAATCGCCCCGTCGACGCCGCCGCCGCCGCGCAGGAACTCGTTGGCGGCATTGACGATGGCGTCGACGGCAAGCCGGGTGATATCGCCTTCGACAATTTCCATCCGTGCGGTGACGCCGGCTCGGTCCATTCCGGTCCTCTTCCTTCTGCGGCGGCGCTGTGACCGGGCTTTACGCCTTCAAAGTCACCTCGCCGGCACGGCTGACGCCGGCGCGGATCAACTGGAAGGCCTCGTCCGGCTCTCCCCAGCGCTGCACCTTGACCCACTTGCCCTTCTCGAGGTCCTTATAATGATCGAAGAAGTGGGTGACCTGCTCGCACAGGATTTGGGGCAGTTCGCGGTAGGACGAGACGTTGGCGAAATAGGGATGCAGTTCGTCCACCGGGACGCAGAGGATCTTCTCGTCGATGCCTTTCTCGTCCTCCATGATCAGCACGCCGACGGGGCGGGAGCGGATGATGACCCCGGGTGAGACGGCGACTTGGCTGATCACCGCGGCATCGACAGGATCGCCATCCTCCGACAGGGTGTGCGGGATAAAGCCATAATTGAATGGGTAGTACATCGCCGTGTGCAGGAAGCGATCGACGAAGATGGCGCCCGATGCTTTGTCGAGTTCGTACTTCACCGGATTGCCGCCCATCGAGATCTCGATGAGGACGTTGACGTCGTAGGGCGGATTACTGCCCACTCCGATCTTGGAGAGATCCATGGGTCGTTTGCCTCCTTTGCCACGGGCAATTCCGGGAAAACGTCTTGTTAGGAGCATGCGGACAAGAGATCAATCGCCATTCGGCGGAAACCGGGGAAGCGGCGAATCTTCGCCGCCGGCGCCGGCGCCGTTGCCCCTCTCGGGACTGAGCCGGCGGCGGGTGCTGGCCGCACTTTCCGGCCTCCCGCTGGCATCGGTGCTGCTCTCCGACCTGGCCGTCGCCGGGGCGGCGGCGGAGGAAACGGCGCCGGTCGGTCCGACCCGATCCGGTGCGGCCACGTCGTCGCCGGTGGTGCTGGCGGATGTGGCCGACGTCCCGGTCGGCTCGGCTGCCGTTCTTGATCGGCTGTGGCCGGCCGAAGCACTCACCGGCCGGCCCGAAGAGGCGCGGATTGCGCGCCGCCCCCGACCGCAGCGGGCCGCCCTGCAGGAGGCCCCGAAGGAGGCCGCACCCGCCGCATCCCCGTCGCCGTTGCGAGGCTCGATCCGCCGCGTCGATCCGGCCGAGGGGGCGAGGGTGGTGGCGCTTACCTTCGATCTCTGCGAGCGCGCCGACGAGGCCAGTGGATACGACGGGGCGATCGTCGACGTGCTGCGCCAGGAGGGGGTGCCGGCCACCTTCTTCGCCGGCGGATCGTGGCTGCGGACGCACCCGGAGCGCGGCCTCCAGTTGATTGCCGATCCGTTGTTCCAGGTCGGCAATCACGGCTGGACGCACGGCAATCTCAGGGTATTGACCGGGGAGCGGGCGGAGCAGCAGATCGTCTGGGTTCAGGCCGAGTACGCCCTGCTGCGCCAGGAACTGGTGGCGCGGGCGCGTGCCGCCGGCATCGACGAGGCGGAGATCGCACGCATCCCCGTGCAGCCCACCGCCTTCCGCTTTCCCTATGGGACCTGCAGCGCCGAGACGCTGGAGATGCCGGCCCGCTTCGGCCTCGCGGCGATCCAGTGGGACGTGATCAGCGGTGATGCCGTCCGCGGACAGACGGCGGCGACGGTGGAGCGGGCGGTCTTGGGCGATGTCCGTCCCGGTTCCATCGTCGTCTGCCACGGCAACGGGCGGGGGTCCGGAACCGCCGCGGCGCTGCCGAAGATCATCGCCGGGCTGCGGGGCAAGGGATACCGGTTCATGACCATCGCCACCCTGCTCAAGGCGGGAGAACCGGTGGCGGCGACCGACTGTTACGAACGTCGCCCCCACGATAACGGCCGATACGACAAGCTGTTCGGCGAGGGAACAGGGGGGTGACGGAGACGACCGCAACGGAGACGGCCGCGGTGGCTCCGGACAGCCGCCCTTTCGGCGGCGGGGAATACGATCTTGGCCGGGGTCTGCTGCGCCGCCTCGATGCGGATGCGGCCGCCGTCCTCGGGCCGATCCTGGCTGCCACCGATCCTTGGCGCCGGCTGGGATTTGTCGCTGCCGACCTCACCCGGTATTTGCTCCGTGACGACGCCGGCCTCGATCGCTTCCTGATCAGCGTCGGCGGCGCTCCCGTCGGGGTGCTGTGCCTTCGCTTCCCGTGGCTGCGCGGTGCGTATATCGAGCTCGTCGGTCTCGCCCCGGCGGCGCGGGGGTCGGGGATCGGCGCGGCGATGATCGCCTGGATGGGGGCGGAGATTTCCGGTCGTGCCGGCAACCTGTGGGCGACGGTATCGGCGTTCAACGCCGGCGCCCGTCGCTTCTACGCCACGCAAGGGTTCGTCGAAGTGGCGGTCTTGCCGGACCTGGTCCGTGCGGGCGAAGACGACGTCTTCATCCGCAAGCGCATCGGCTGACGAAGAAGGCCCGCGGTGACAGAAAAAGGGCGCCTCGTTGCCGAGGCGCCCTGGCTGCTGCGAGCACCGATCGCGAGCGATCGGATTAGTTCACCGTGTAAATGCCCACGGCGTAGGTGTTGTCGAGGCTGGCGCTGCTGCGCGGGAAGCTGATGGCCGCCCGCCGGTTCTGCGGCTCGCGGACGCCGTCCGGAGTCGGCACCAACAGGTCTTCCTGGCCACGGCCCTCGGTGACGATGCTGGTCGCCGGGATGCCGAGCTTGATCATCTGCTGGGCCACCGCGTTGGCGCGACGGACCGACAGGCCCATGTTGTAGGCCGCGGAGCCGGAAGTGTCGGTGTGGCCGACGACCTTGATCGTCTTCGCACCTTCCTTCTTCGCCGCCGCCACTGCATCGGCAATGATCTTCATCGCTTCAGGCGTCAGGTTGTACTTGTCCCAATCGAAGAAGACGAGGAAGTCGGACGGCTTCGCCGGAATCGCCGCCGGCGCTGCGACCGGCTTCTCCAACTCGGCCAGAGCCTTCATGAAGGCGTCGCGGCAGGCCGCGATGGCGTCCGGCTGCAGGTTCTCCTGCAACTGCTCCGCCCAGCAATCGAACGACGCCTGAGCATAGGCGGCCACTTCCGGCTTCGTCGTCCGGCCGTTCTTGTCGAGAGCGGCGACCAGACGCTGCCGGCCCTGGGTGATCTCGGACTGAGACTTGGCCGGGATCTGACGAAGCTTCAGGTCATCCGGCGTCGTCGCCTTGCCCTGGCTCGCGGCGATGGACCGCAGGGCGTAGGTGTCGCCATCTCTGGCGTCGCCCGAGCCGTACTCGATGTCCGACAACTTACGGTAGTCGGTCGTCAGAGCCATGTCGAAGGCGTTGGTTGAACGTGGCAGGCTGGCTGTCGTCACGTCCGCCGCGTAGCGGTCGGCGCAGCCGGTGGCGACCATCGCCGCGATGCCAAGCGCGGCCGCGATCTTGAGCGTTGACTTCATCTACTGCTCCTCCCAATCGGGGCCCTTTGGGCGCGCACTGCGCCGGCAACGGACCCGGAGATCTCAAGCGAATGTACTGTCATGGGTGAGCAATACCTTAGAAGTTCCAGCCAACGCCGATGGTATAGAGCGCGGAGCCGTCCTGAAAGTCGCTGTTGTTGTCGGCGGTGAACGCCCAGTCCCACTCAAACCGCGCCTGGACGAAGGTGCTCTCGTTCACGTACATCTTGGCGCCGGCGTTGGGGGCCAGGACCAGGCTCTGGTCGACGTCGCGGCCGTAAACGCCGCCGAAGCCGAGGCCGATGAACGGCTGGAACCAGTTGCCGTTGTTGTACTGGTAATCGGCGAAGATGCGGGTCGCCAGCGTCCACTGGTCGCTCACGTTCTTGCCGAAGCTGAACGCCGCATTCTGACGCAGGGTGATCGGCAGCATTTTCAGGACGTAGTAGCCGATCGAGCCTTCGACACCGAGCGCGTTCTGGTCGAACTGCTGGGTGGAAGCGCCGCTGGCGGCGATCGCGGCCTCCCAGTCGCCCTGACGCGGGCCGGGTTCGAACGTATAGGGGGGCATCGGCGCGCCGGCGGGCATCGACGCGGCGGTTGACGGCGCCCGCGGAGCAGTCGTGGTACCGCTTTGCGCTAACGCCGGCGAGCAGACGAGAGCCGCGAGACCAAGACCTAAGACTACCTTCTTCATTCCTCAAACTCCTCCTCGTGGGATGACCCTCGGACGACGCGGAGCCTATTCAAACAACTTTCTCCAAGCATCGGTCGTCTCGTCCTGGGCCAGAACATTGTGAAACCTTTTTCACGAAACACCATCACGACAGTGCCTTCGGGGAAAAACCTCCAAACCAGTGTGGCGATAGAGCAACATGTGAATTCGGCGGCAGGCACACAACACCCACCGACACCGAGACGGATCGCAAGCGCATAAGTCTCGGTTACCTTGCAGATGTACGTTTATCCCGCGGCTCGGCAACGCCCCGAGCCGGGCGACAGTTCCCGCGGCGACACATTAGCGGCAGGAGCGTGGCCAAAATGCATCATGATCGGGGAGGGGCAGCGCGGTGAAGGGAATCAGGCCGGGGCCGCCGTCGGTGCCGGGTAGCGGCGCATCATCCACACCAGCAATACCAGTCCCGGCACCGCCGCCAGGGTGGTGAGGATGAAGAACACCGGCCAACTGACCTGGTCGGCGAGCCAGCCGGCGCCCGACGACAGCACCGTGCGCGACATCGCCATCAGCGAGGTCAGTAGCGCATATTGCGTCGCCGTGTAGGCGACGTTGCACAGGCTCGACATGTAGGCGACGAAGGCGGTGGTCCCCATGCCGGTGGTGATGTTCTCGATGCTGATCGTTATCGCCAGCACCGCCAGATCAGGGCCGGCGGCAGCCTGAGCGAGGAAGACCAGGTTGGACAGTCCCATCAGGACGCCGCACAGCAAGAGGCCGTTCATCATTCCGGCCCGGGCAACGACCAAGCCGCCGATAAAGCCGCCGAGAATGGTGGCGACAAACCCGAACAGCTTGACCACCTCGGCGATATCTCCCTTGGAGAAGCCGATCTCGAGGAAAAACGGCACTTTCATCACCGCCAGCACCGCGTCGCCAAACTTGTAGAGCATGATGAAGGACAAGATGGCGAGCCAGCCGGGACGGGTGAGGAAGTCGAGGAACGGGCAGACGCAGGCGTCATAGAGCCAGGCGAGGACATCGGCGAGGCGGGGCGGCAACCAGGGGTGACGGGCGAGCAGGGTCTTGGCCCGCGCCGCGTCGAGGCGGGCGGCCGGCTCCGTCCGCCCATCCGGTTCCGGACTGGCGATAATGGCGATGACACCGACGACCACGAAAGCGGCCATGATCGCGAACACCACCGGCCACGGCAGCACCTCCGCCAGCAGCAGCCCTCCGGCGCCCGCGACCATCTGTCCGATGCGCCAGCCGAACACCATCGTCGCCGCCCCGGCCGCCAGTTGCTGCCGGTCGAGGGTCTCGACCCGGTAGGCATCGAGAACGACGTCCTGGCTCGCCGAGGCGAAGGCGGTGGCGAGGGCCAGCGCCGCCGTGGCCCCGAGATTGCTGCCCGGATCGGTGCCGCCGAGGAGGAGGAGCGCGCCGATGAGCGCCGCCTGGGCCAGCAGCGCCCACCCGCGGCGGCGCCCGAAGATGCGGGTGAGCACCGGTAGCGGCAACCGGTCGATGAACGGAGCGATGAGGAATTTCAGCGAGTAGGGAATGCTCACCAGGGCGATCAGCCCCACCTCCGTCTTGGCGACGCCGGCCTCCACCAGCCAGGCCACCAACGGGTCGGCGAGCACGCCGAACGGCAGGCCGCTGGCGAACCCCAGGAACAGAAGAATGATGACCGGCCTCTGGCGGTAGACCGCGGCGGCGTCCCACCAGCCGCCGGTTCCGCCGGTTCGTTCAGGCGCGATCTCGCCCACCGCCGACGGCTAGCTCAGCCGGTCACGGACGAGATCCGCCAGCGGGACCTCGGCGCGAGCGCCCACATGGCCGATCACCTCGGCGGCGGCGATGCTGCCGATCCGGGCGCAGGTCTCCAGCCGCAACTGCCGGCTCAGGCCGAAAAGGAAGCCGGCGGCATAGGCATCCCCGGCGCCGGTGGAATCGACCACGGCGGCGACGGGCTCGGCATCGACGATGTGGATCTCGTCGCCGGCGACGACGACGGAGCCCTTCTCCGAGCGGGTCAGCACGGCGATGCGGCACAGATCGCGGACCCGTTGCAAGGCGGCATCGAAAGAATGCTCTTCGACCAGCGACACGATCTCGTCCTCGTTGGCGAACAGCACGTCCACGTGCTCGCCGATCAGCCTGAGGAAATCGGCGCGGTGGCGGTCGACGCAGAACGGATCGGAAAGGCTGAGGGCGACGTTGCGACCGTGCGCGTGGGCGAGTTCGGCCGCCAGGATGAAGGCGTGCTTCGCCCGCGGCTGATCCCAGAGATACCCTTCCAAATAGGTGACGCGAGCGGCGGCGATCAACTGCTCGTCAACGTCCTCCGGGCCGATGTCGGCGGCGATGCCGAGAAAGGTCTGCAGCGTGCGGTCGGCGTCGGGGGTGACGAGGACGAGGCAGCGGGCCGTGGGGGGGCCGGACGACGCGGCGGGTGTGGTGAAAGCCACGCCAAGCGAAACGATGTCGTGGCGGAAAATGGACCCGAGCTGGTCGTCGCGGACCTTGCCGATGAACGCGCCCTTTCCGCCCAGCGAGGCGAGGGCAGCGATGGTGTTGGCGGCGGAGCCGCCGGAGACTTCCACCGCCGGACCCATGGCGGCGTAAAGGGCTTCCGCCTTGGCGGCGTCGATCAGCGTCATCGTTCCCTTGTCGAGGCGGTGACGGACGAGGAACGCTTCGTCGGCATGGGCGAGGACATCGACGATGGCATTGCCGATGCCGACCACGTCGAACCGCAGCTCCGCCATGGGCGGGGGATCCTTATCCATGGGTTAGGGTAGACAACGGCGGGGCAGTATACCGACGGCGCCCGCGCAGGCAACGAGGGGATCGGGCCGGGGTCGGCCCGAGGGCGGTCCGAGCGGTGCCTTGCGTCGATGGCCGCGGTTCCGTACATCAGGCGGGCCGCGGTCGACGGCCCCGCCCACCGCTGGCGGGGCGCAAGCGGCGGGAGGGGCGCGGGTGATCACCGCCTTCGTGCGTGCCATTGACCAACTGGGCGACCCGGCGCTGCGGCGGGTCGTCTGGATCGGCGTCTTGGGGGCGGCCGGCCTCTTTGCCATTCTATGGATCGGCGTGGGTGTGCTGCTGTCCACCACGACGCTGTTCCAGTCCGGCTGGCTGGACCGGGCGGTCGATGTCCTGGGCGGCGTCGCCGCCCTGGCGCTGACGCTGATGTTTTTCCCTGCGGTGGCCACCGGCATCCTGGGATTCTTTCTCGACGACGCCGCGGCGGCGGTGGAGCGGCGGCACTACCCGGGACTGCCGGCGCCGCGGCGGTCGTCGATTGCCGAATCGATTCTCGCCTCGCTCAAGTTCCTGACGGTGATGCTGGCGCTCAACCTTTTCACCTTGCTCTTTTTGCTGGTGCCGCCGGTATTCCCTTTTGTTTTCTATGCGGTGAACGGCTATCTTCTCGGAAGGGAATACTTTGAGGTGGTGGCGCTCCGCTGGCAGCAACCGGCTATCGTCACCGAGCTGCGCCGCAGGAAACGAGGGCAATTGTTCCTGGCCGGGATCATCATCGCGTTTCTCCTCACCCTGCCGCTGATCAACCTGATCGCACCGGTCGTGGCCACCGCGGCCATGGTCCACCTCTACCATTCGTTCGATCAACCGGCCCCAGCGGCGGTTCTGGCGAGGCGATGAAACGGCCGGGTCTCAGGCCGACGGATGAGATCACAAGGGAGAGCGTGCCGTAATGTTTCGCATTAAGAAGGGCGCCAACGGCGCTGATACCGTGGACAATGCCGGCTCCGACGCCGAGATGCCGGCGGTACCGCCGCCGCCCCCGCCGCCGGCCGTGGAGGCGGAGGCGCCCGAGCCAAAGCAGCAGCCGGTGGTGCGGCGTCCGGCACAGCCGCCGGTGCGTCAGATTCCCCCGGTGCAGCACCTGGATCTGACCCGCCGGCCGGGCGAGCTGGCCGGTCCGACGGCGCGCAGCGATCTGCAACTGCCGGCGGTACGCGAGAAGACGCTTCTCGTTGGTCAGGAGGTGGAGTTCTCGGGCGAGATCAAGTCCTGCCAGAAGCTGATCGTCGAGGGCACGGTGCAGGTGTCGTCGGCCAATTGCCGCCTGCTGCAGGTGAGCGCCACCGGCGTTTTTCACGGCAGCATCGAGGTTTCGGAAGCGGAGGTCCTCGGTCAGTTCGACGGCGAACTGACCGCGCGCGAGCGCCTGATCGTCCGCGCCGGCGGCCGCGTTTCCGGCCGGATCCGCTATGGCAGCATCATTGTCGATTCGGGCGGCCAGATCGCCGGTGACATCGCCGGGCTGGAAGCCGGGTTGGGCGAAGCCGGTATCACCGCCGCGACCGCCGGCGGTCCGGGGCGTCCGGCGACCGTTTCCTGACGTTCCGCATGATCAGGGCCGCCCGACCCATCGGTCTCGCGCTCGCCGTGCTGCTGTCGCTGGCCGGATGCAGCGGCGATGGCAGCGACGACGGCGATATCGCCGCGGCCTACAATGGCAATGCGAGTGCGTTGATCGGCCTCGACAACACCCAGGTCACCCGCGCTCTCGGGCCGGCGGATTTCCAGCGCCTCGACGGACCGGCGGAGATTCTCCAGTACCGAGCGGGCACCTGCGTCCTCGACCTTTATCTCTATCGCGACGTGTCGAGCGGACAGTTCCGGGTCAAGCACATCGAGGCGCGGGACCGGAGCTTCGCCAGCGTCGCCCCCGACACCTGCCTTTCGGCGGTCGCCCGGAACAAGCGGGCGATGTCCTCCGCCACTGTGCCGGCGGCTCAGGAAGAAAGGGTCTTGTCCTCGTAGGTGCATAGATCGCGCACCGGACAAGCGCCGCAGGCGGGTTTGCGGGCGGTGCAGACGTAGCGGCCGTGCAGGATGAGCCAGTGGTGGGCATGGGCGAGCCAGCGGGCGGGTACCCGCGCCAGCAACGCCGTCTCCACCGCTTCCGGGGTCTTGCCGGGCGCCACCCCGGTGCGGTTGGACACCCGGAACACATGGGTATCGACGGCGATCGTCGGCTGGCCGAAGGCGACGTTGAGCACCACATTGGCGGTCTTTCGGCCCACCCCGGGCAGCGCCTGCAACGCCTCGCGGTCGCGGGGGACGGATCCGCCGTGGTCCTCGACCAGGATGCGGCTGGCGGCGATGATGTTGCGGGCCTTGGTGTTGAACAGGCCGATGGTCCGGATCGCCTCGCGCAGGCGGTCCTCGCCGAGGGCGAGCATCTTTTCCGGCGTATCGGCGAGGCGGAACAAGGTGGCGGTCGCCCGGTTGACGCCGGCGTCGGTGGCTTGCGCCGACAGCATCACCGCGACGAGGAGCGTATAGGGGTTGCGGAAGCTGAGTTCGCTGCGCGGGTCGGGGTTGGCCGCCGCCAGTCTGGCGAAGAAGGTATCCACGTCTTGCAGCGGCATTTCACGCGGCATCGCTGGCTCTAGCCTCTTTGCGCACGTCCGGCCCGCTCACCTCGGCCGGGAAGAAAGGTTTCCAAGCTACCGCACGCTTGGCGAGGGCGCATCGCGTCGCTAAAGTTTCACTGCATCGCAGTCGCACCATCGTCTTTTGGGGGCGAATCCGTCCGATGAACCAGCTTGCCGACGGGGTGGTCTATTATAGCGCCGTGCTGCGACCCCACCGCAGCCTCGGGCAACGCACCACGACCAGGGCGGTGCTGGTTGTCGCCGGCGCCTGGTTCCTCATCGGCATGGCCTTTATCGCCATCGGCGCCTGGCCCGTGCTGCCGTTCATGGGACTTGAAGTCCTGCTGCTCCTGCTCTTTTTCCGCCTTAACGAGCGGGCCGGGAACGTCAGCGAGGCGATCAATCTGACACCTTCGGCGCTGACCGTGCGCCGGACCGACGCCTGGGGCCAGCACTCGTTGGTATCGTTTCCGCCCCGCTGGCTGCAGGTCAACCTGGAACCGGCCGCCGGATCCGACAACCGGCTGGAGCTTCGCTCGCACGGCCGGTCGCTGACGATCGCCAGCTTTCTGCCGCCGCAGGAGCGGGAAGCGGTGGCGGTGGCCCTGCGGCGCGCGCTCGCCCGCCAGCATGCGGCCACGCCACGGCCGCTGCCGATGGGTACCGCCTAGCCGGCGGGTCGCGCCGCCGCGGGGGAAGCCGCCGGGGCGGCTTCCAGCAACCTCACCACGTCCGTATGGCCGGCATCCTGGGCGAGGGAGAGCGCGGTCGCGCCGTCGGGCGCCCGGATATCCGGCCGCGCGCCGCCCTCCAGCAGAACCTGCACCACGTCGGCATAGCCACGGTTCGCCCCCCACATCAGCGGCGTCACCCCGTCGTTGGTCCGCACGTTGGGATCGGCACCGCGCGCAATGAGCAGCCGGCAGATCTGCGGCAGATCGCTCCATGCCGCCTGATGCAGCGGCGTCACCCCCTGGGTTGTCCGTACATTGATGTTGGCTCCCCGCGAGATGAGCAGTTCCGCGGTCTGCGGATAGCGATAGTAGAGGGCGCCCAGAAGCGGGGTCGAGCCGTTGGAGGCATGGGCCTCGATATTGGCGCCGGCATCGAGGAGATCGCGGACCCTGAAGACGTTGCCGTCCGCCGCCGCCCGCAGCAGAACGACGTCCTGTCCCTCGGCCGTGGTGAGGTCGTCGGTCGTCTTGCCGGCATTGGCGGCCGACTTCGCCGATTGCCTGCCGACGCAGCCGCCGACGAGCAACGGCGCAACGCCGACCGCGGCGAGAATCAGCGCCGCCGCGAGGCGGCTCCGGCGGCCGCTAACGAGCGTCGCCATCTCAGGCTAACCCCAGCACATGGCGCATGCCGTAGAGGCCGGGCGGGCGCCCCGCCGTCCACAGCGCCGCCCGCACCGCACCGCGGGCGAAGACGGCGCGCGACGAGGCCCGGTGGCCGAGTTCGATGCGCTCGCCGTCGCCGGCGAAGATCGCCAGATGGTCACCGACCACATCGCCGCCGCGCAGGGTGGCGAAGCCGATGGCGCCCGTGGGGCGCGCACCGGTGTGTCCGTCGCGGCTCTTCACCCCGACGTCGGCGAGCCGCTGGCCGCGCGCCGCCGCCGCCGCCTCGCCCAGGGCGAGTGCGGTGCCGGAGGGGGCGTCCACCTTGTGGCGATGATGCATCTCGACGATCTCCAGATCGTAGTCGGTCCCGAGCACCGCCGCCGCATCGGCGACCAGTCCCAGCAACAGATTGACCCCGACGCTCATGTTGGCGGCTTGGACGATGGGCACCGCCTTCGCCGCTTCCGCAAGCGCGGCGAAGTGGGGGGCGGCGAGGCCGGTGGTGCCGACCACATACGCCTTGCCGGAGCGGGCGGCAACCGGCGCCAGGCTGAGGAGCGTTTCCGGGGTGGTGAAATCGAGGACGGCGTCGGCCGCGGCGAACAGCGCCTCCGCATCATCGCCAACGGTGGCGCCGCAAGCGGCGAGGCCAGCGAGGCCGGCGACGTCACTGCCGATCTCGGGGTGGCCGGGGCGCTCCAGGCCGCCGGCAAGCTCGGCCTCCGGCGTATGCGCGACGGCCGCCGCCAGCATCCGGCCCATGCGGCCGGCCGCCCCCGCTATGCCAATTTTCATCCCGTTCCCCTGTTTGCGTTTTTTCTGTTTGCCGCGCCGCGCCTACTCGCGCAGATCGTCCCAAAATTCCTTCACCCGGGCGAAAAAGCCGTGGGATTCGGGGCTGTGTTCCTGGCCGTTGCCACTGGCGGCGAACTCCGCCAGCAACTGCTTCTGCTTTTCCGTCAGGTGAACCGGCGTCTCGACGATCACCTCCACGTACATATCGCCCTTGGCGGTCGACCGCAGGACGCTCATTCCTTTGCCGCGGAGGCGGAATGTTTCCCCCGACTGGGTTCCGGCGGGAACGCCGACCCGGGCCCGCTCGCCCCTGATGGTCGGCACCTCGATGGTCCCGCCGAGGGCGGCGGTGGTCATCGGCACCGGAACCCGGCAGTGCAGGTCGGCCCCATCACGCTTGAACAGCGGATGCGGGGCGACGGTGACGAAGACATAGAGATCGCCGGGCGGTGAGCTGCGCAAGCCGGCCTCGCCTTCGCCGGCGAGGCGGATGCGGGTGCCGTCCTCGATGCCCGCCGGGACGGTGAGTTGCAGGTCACGCTCCCGCTGCACCCGGCCCGAGCCGGAGCAGGTCCGGCAGGGGTTGCGGACCATCTGGCCGGAGCCGGCACAGGCGGGGCAGGTGCGTTCGACGGTGAAGAAGCCCGACTGGGAGCGGACGCGACCGGCGCCGCGACAGGTGGTGCAGGTTTCGACGCCGGTGCCGCTGGCGGCGCCGCTGCCGCCGCAGGTCTCGCACGACACCGCCGCCGGGACCCGGATCGTCGGCTTGTGGCCGGTGAACGCCTGCTCGAGGGTGATCTCGAGATTGTAGCGAAGGTCGGAACCGCGGGTATTGGCCCGGGCGCCGCGCCGGCCGCCGCCCATGAACTCGCCGAACATCTCCTCGAAGATGTCGGCAAAGCCGGTGCCGAAGCCCTGGCCGAAGCCTTCGGGGCCGCCGTGCTCGAACGCGGCGTGGCCGAAGCGGTCATAGGCGGCACGTTTCTGGTCGTCGCGCAGCACTTCGTAGGCTTCATTCACCTCCTTGAAGTGCCGTTCGGCATCCCGATCGCCCGGATTGCGGTCGGGATGATGTTGCATCGCCAGCTTACGATAGGCTTTCTTCAGATCGTCCTTGCTGGCGTCGCGGCCGACGCCGAGAATCTTATAGTAATCTTCTTTCGCCATCGGCCTGTATTCGTGGGGAAGAGGAAGACGCGCGACACCGCCGGCAGCCCCCTATCGCGCCGGCGGTGTTCATCGGCCTCGAAGCAATCAACTCGCCTTCTTCTTTTCGGGATCCACCTCCTCGAACTCGGCATCGACAACTTTGTCGTCGCCGCCGGCTCCCCCACCCGGATGACCGCCGGCCTCGCCACCGCCCGTCTCCTGGCTGGCACGGTACATGGCCTCACCCAGCTTCATCCGCGCCTGACCGAGAATCTCCGTCTTCTGCTTGATGGCGTCGGCGTCCTCGCCGTCCAACACCGCCTTCACGTCGGCGATCGCCCGTTCCACCGCCTCGCGATCGGTGGCGGCGATCTTGTCGCCGTATTCCTTCAGGTCGCGTTCGGTCGAGTGGACCATGGCATCGGCCTGGTTGCGGGCCTCCACCTTCTCGCGGCGGCGCTTGTCGTCGGCGGCATGCCGCTCGGCGTCCTTGACCATCCGATCGATGTCGCTGTCGGACAGGCCGCCGGAAGCCTGGATGCGGATCTGCTGCTCCTTGCCGGTCGCCTTGTCCTTCGCCGACACGTTGACGATGCCGTTGGCGTCGATGTCGAAGGTCACCTCCACCTGCGGCATGCCGCGCGGTGCCGGCGGGATGCCCACCAGATCGAACTGGCCGAGCAGTTTGTTGTCGGCGGCCATCTCCCGCTCGCCCTGGAAGACGCGGATGGTGACCGCGGTCTGGTTGTCGTCGGCGGTGGAGAAGATCTGGCTCTTGCGGGTGGGAATGGTGGTGTTGCGGTCGATCAGTCGGGTGAACACTCCGCCCAGGGTCTCGATGCCCAGCGACAGCGGGGTGACGTCCAGCAAGAGGACGTCCTTGACCTCGCCCTTCAGCACCCCCGCCTGGATGGCGGCGCCGACGGCGACCACTTCGTCCGGATTGACGCCCTTGTGGGGCTCGCGGCCGAAGAAGGTCTTCACCGCCTCGACCACCTTCGGCATCCGGGTCATGCCGCCGACGAGGACCACCTCGTTGATCTCGCCCGCCGACAGCCCGGCGTCCTTGAGCGCTTTCCGGCACGGCTCGATGGTGCGGTCGATGAGATCCTCCACCAGCGCCTCCAGCTTGGCGCGGGTCAGCTTGATCGTCAGGTGCTTGGGGCCGGTCTGGTCGGCGGTGATGAACGGCAGGTTGACTTCCGTCTGCATCGTCGACGACAGCTCGATCTTCGCCTTCTCGGCGGCCTCCTTCAGCCGCTGCAGGGCGAGCTTGTCGGAGCGCAGATCGATGCCGTTCTCCCGCTTGAACTCGTCGGCCAGGTAGTCGAGGATCCGCTTGTCGAAGTCCTCGCCGCCGAGGAAGGTGTCACCGTTGGTGGACTTCACCTCGAACACGCCCTCGCCGATCTCCAGAATGGAGATGTCGAAGGTGCCGCCGCCGAGGTCGTACACGGCAATGGTGCCGGCCCCCTTCTTCTCCAGCCCGTAGGCGAGCGCGGCCGCGGTCGGTTCGTTGATGATCCGCAGCACCTCGAGCCCGGCGATCTTGCCGGCGTCCTTGGTCGCCTGGCGCTGGCTGTCGTTGAAGTAGGCGGGAACGGTGATGACCGCCTGGGTCACTTCATCGCCCAGGTAGTTCTCCGCCGTCTCCTTCATCTTCTGCAAGATGAATGCGGAGACCTGGCTCGGGCTGTATTTCTTCCCCTGTGCCTCCACCCAGGCATCGCCGTTTGCCCCTTCGACGATGTGGTAGGGGACCAGTCCCTTGTCCTTCTCGGTGATCGGGTCGTTGTAGCGACGACCGATCAGTCGCTTAATGGCAAAAAGCGTGTTTTCCGGGTTGGTGACCGCCTGACGTTTGGCCGGTTGACCGACCAGTCGTTCCCCCGAGTCGGTGAAGGCGACGATGGATGGGGTGGTGCGCGTGCCTTCCGAGTTCTCGATCACCCGAACGTCCTTGCCTTCCATGACGGCAACGCAGGAGTTCGTGGTGCCGAGATCGATACCGATCACTTTGCTCATAGTAGTCCCTCTTTCTGGCGGGCCTCAGCAACCCGGCTCGGCGTCGCCCAGGCCCCCTATTGGGTAATGAAGTGGCCAAGGTCGTCTGACCGGCCTCCGGCGGATATATATGCGGCGGCTGGTAGTCGCGCAACCGGCCCACGGAGGCGCGGGAACCGGGCTCGCAGGCCAGCGATCTCCGTTCCCCGGTCCCCGCCGAGGGTGCCGGCCGCGGTCCCGGTCGAGCCGCTCAAAGCGTCTCGTCGACGCGGCGGCCGGGCGTGTCCTCGCGCGGGCCGGCGCGGTAGGGGTCGGGGTTGCGTTCCACCGCCGCCGGCTCGCTGGCCTCGCCGGCCGCGGCGTCCGCCGCCGGGCGTTTCGGGCCGCCGCGGGCGATGGCGACGCGGGCGGGACGCAAGGTCCGATCATGCAGGAGGTAACCGCGCTCCAGCACCTGAAGGACGGTCCCGTGCGCCACCGACGGGTCGTTGATCTCGAACATCGCTTCGTGCACGTGCGGATCGAAGGGCTTTCCTTCCGCCTCGATCGGCTTCACGCCATACCGCTCGAGCACGGCGAGCAGTTCCCGCTGGGTCATCTCGATGCCGCTTGCCAGCGTGTCCAAAGCAGGGTCGACGGCTCGGCCGGCGGGATCGATGCTGGCCAGCGCCCGCTGCAGATTGTCCGAGACGGACAACAGGTCGCGGGCCAATCCGGATATGGCGTACTGGCTTGCCTCCTGGCGGTCGCGTTGAGCGCGGCGGCGGGTATTCTCGGCGTCGGCGAGGGCGCGGAGCCGCTCATCCTTCAGCCGCTCCACCTCCGCTTCCAACTCGGCCACGCGCTCTTCCGCCGGCAGCACCACCTCGGTGCCGGGCGGCTCCGCAACCGCCTCCGCCGCGACCGGCGGCCTGTCGTCTAGATGGCGGGGGTCTGCCATAATGGTCCTCGCTCCGTTGTTTCACTGCCGTCGTCGACCGCTCAGCCGATCGCTCGGCCGACCAGTTGCGCCGTAAAGTCCACCATCGGAATGATCCGCGCGTAGTTCATCCGGGTCGGTCCGATCACCCCAATGGCGCCGACGATGCGCTCGCGGCTGTTACGATAGGGGCTGACGATCATCGAGCAGCCGGTCAGATTGAACAGAGAACTGTTCGCTCCGATGAAAATCTGCACGCCTTGACCATTGTCAACCATCGACAGCACCCTCACCATGATCTCTTTCGTTTCCAGCATGGTGAACAGTGAGCGGATGTGCTCCAGGTCGCCCAGCGCCTGGACGTCGTCGAGCAGGTGCGACTGACCGCGGACGATGAGTTGCGCGCCGCCTTCGCCGTCCTCGCCGGACCAGATGGCCAAGCCGGATTCCACCACCTTCCGGGTCAGGTGGTTCAGTTCCGCCTGGTGGAGGCTGAGTTCGGCCAGGATCTCCTCGCGCGCCTCGGCGATGGTGCGGCCGACCAGCCGAGCCGAGAGGAAATTGGACGCCTCCACCAGCGCCGACGGCGGCAGCCCCGATGCCGTCTCGATGACGCGGTTCTCGACGATGCCCGCCTCGGAGACGAGGACGACGAGCGCCCGGCTGGGATTGAGGCTGACGATCTCGATGTGCCGCAGGGGATGCTCGGTCTTGGGAGCGGTGACGAGGCCGGCGCAGCGGGCGAGTCCGGACAGCGCGGTGGTGGCACCCTCCAGCAGGCCCTCGACGTTGGAGGCCGAACCGGCACACTGCTCGCTGAGGACGCGGCGGTCATCGTCCGACAGCACGCCGATCCCGAGCAGGCCATCGACGAATAGCCGCAGTCCGGCCTCGGTGGGGAGCCGGCCGGCGGAGGTATGGGGAGCGAACAGCAGACCCGCTTCCTCCAGATCGGCCATGACGTTGCGGATGGTGGCCGGCGACAGCGTCAGCAGCAGGCGCTTCGACAGGGTTCGCGAGCCGACCGGTTCGCCGGTTTCCAGATAGGCGTCGACCACCTGGCGCAGGATCTCGCGCGATCGCTCGCTGAGTTCGGCGATCGTCGGCGGATGGTGCCAGGACTCGGGGCCGGGTGCGCGCATTCGTTTCAGGCAACGTCTCGGCGACCGAAAGCGGCCGGCCGTTGGCGAGATGTAGGGGCCGAATGGCCTCGCCGTCAACGCGGCCGGTTTGACCTGGGCGGGAAGGCGGAGTTACTGTGCCGCCGCGGGCGACTTCGCTTCCGCGGGCCGGGGTGCGGTCAACGAACTCAGTAAGGAATTGGCAATGAGACCTTCCGGCCGGGCCGCCGACCTCTTGCGCCCCGTCAGTTTCGACGTGGATTTCAATAAGTATGCCGAAGGGTCGTGCCTGGTCCGCTTCGGCGATACGCACGTATTGTGCACGGCGTCGGTGGAGCCGCGGGTGCCGGCCTGGCTCAGGGACAGGGGGCGTGGCTGGGTCACCGCCGAGTACGGGATGTTGCCCCGATCGACCGCCGAGCGCACCGACAGGGAAGCGGCGCGCGGCCGACAAACGGGTCGCACCCAGGAAATCCAGCGGCTGATCGGCCGCAGCCTGCGCGCGGTTACCGATCTGGTGGCCATGGGAGAGATGCAGGTGCGGGTCGACTGCGACGTGCTGCAGGCCGACGGCGGCACCCGTACCGCCGCCATCACCGGCAGCTATATCGCCCTGCATCGGGCCTTCCGCCGGCTGATCGACCTCGGCATTATGAAGACACACCCGCTCACCGACCAGGTGGCGGCCATCTCCTGCGGGCTTCATCGGGGGACGCCGGTGCTCGACCTCGATTACGCCGAAGACAGCGAGGCCGAAGCCGATGCCAACTTCGTCCTCACCGGTCGCGGTCAGGTGGTCGAGATCCAGGCCACCGCCGAGGACAAGCCGTTCGAAGAGGGGCAGTTCCTGGCATTGCTGGCGCTGGCGCGGCGGGGGACCGAGCAGCTTGTGCAGTTGCAGCGGCAAGCGCTCGGACTGGGATGAGAGCGGACACCCTCGCAGGGGGACAACCTCGAGGGGGCCGTAAGCAACGACGGGACGGTGGCGGACGACGATGGCGCGGAAGTGGACGGCGGGCAAGCTGGTGATCGCCAGCCATAACCCGGGGAAGGTGGGCGAGATCGCCGAGTTGCTGGCGCCCCACGGTGCCCAGGTGGTGTCGGTGGCCGACCTCGGGCTGCCGGTCCCGGACGAGACCGGCGACACCTTCGTCGCCAATGCCGAGATCAAGGCCCGCGCCGCCGCAACGGCGACCGGACTGCCGGCGTTGGCCGATGATTCCGGCCTCTGCGTCGAGGCACTCGATGGCGCCCCCGGGCTCCGCTCCGCCGACTGGGCGGGGCCCAAACGCGATTTCGACATGGCCATGCGCCGGGTGCAGAAGATGCTGGAGGGCAGCGAGGACCGACGGGCGCATTTTATCTGCGCACTCGCCCTGGTCTGGCCGGACGGTCATGCGGAGACCTTCGAAGGCACCGTCTTCGGCGACCTGGTCTGGCCGCCGCGGGGCAAGCGCGGCTTCGGCTATGATCCGATGTTCCTGCCCGACGGCTACTCCCAGACCTTCGGCGAAATGTCGCCCGAGCAGAAGCACGCCATCAGCCACCGTGCCGCCGCCTTCCGCAGCCTGGTCGACGCATGCTTCTGAGGCGCCGGCGCGGGCGATGACGGCGGCCGATCCGCTCGCCATCTACGTGCATTGGCCGTTCTGCCGCTCCAAGTGTCCCTACTGCGATTTCAATAGTCACGTGGCGGCCGCCGCGCCCGATCAGGACCGCTGGCGGCGGGCCTACCTGAGCGAACTCGCCCGGTTCGCCGAGATGGCGGGGCGGGAAGGCTCGCCCGCCCGACCGGTGGCGAGCGTCTTCTTCGGCGGCGGCACCCCGTCGCTGGTGCAGCCGGCGGTGGTGGGGGCGGTTCTCGATGCCATCGCCGGTCTCTGGGGTTTCACCGCCGATGCCGAGATTACCCTCGAAGCCAATCCCACCTCGGCGGAGGCCGGCCGTTTCGCCGGCTATCGCCTCGCCGGCGTCAACCGGCTGTCGCTGGGAGTCCAGGCCCTGGACGACCGGGATCTCGCCTTTCTCGGCCGGCACCATACCGCCCGGGAGGCGGTTGCGGCGCTCGATCTGGCGGCGCGTCACCTGCCGCGGGTGTCGTTGGACCTGATCTATGCCCGGCCGGGGCAGACGGCAGCGGGCTGGCAACGGGAGCTGACAGAGGCGATCCATCTCGCCGGCGACCATCTCTCCGTCTACCAGCTCACCGTCGAGCCGGGCACCGCCTTTCATCGCCAGGGATTGGTGCCGCTCGGCGACGACGCCGCCGCCGACCTCTATGAACTCACCCAATCCGTCCTCGAGAGCGCCGGCCTGCCCGCCTACGAGATCTCCAACCACGCCCGTCCGGGCGGTGCCTGCCGGCACAACCTGGCCATCTGGCAGGGTGGCGACTATCTGGGCGTCGGTCCCGGTGCGCACGGGCGGATCAGTCGCGCAGGCCGCTGCGAGGCGTGGCGATGCCTGAACGCCCCCGACCGCTGGCTGACCGCAGTGGAAGGGGCGGGGCACGGGCTCGCCGCACGGACGGCGCTGACGGCGTCGGAGCGCATCGAGGAGCTGCTGATGCTGGGTTTACGCCTTACCGGCGGGATCGACCGCGGCCGCTTTGCCGCCCGCACCGGCCGCGATCCCCTCGCTTGCATGGACGCACGGGGGCTGGCGGCGCTGGTCGATGCGGGCTTCGTCACCGTCGATGCGACATCTGTCCGGGCCACCGCGGCGGGCCGGCTCCGTCTCAATGCCGTGGTCGGCCGGCTTCTGCTGCCGGCCGGGATGGCCGGGCTAGAAGCCGGTGAACTGGCGCTGGGCGTCGGAGACGACGGCGATGCCGCCGACGCTGAGCTGGAGCACCGCCAGCCGCCGGTCGACATAACCCTCGGGCAGCAGCCGGAATAGGCCGTCGCGGCCGAAGAAGCCCTCCGGATTGGTCAGCCACGGGTCGGTATAGCCCTCCCGTCCCCGATCCCTGAGGAGCACGGCCGCCATCGCGGTCGCATCATAGCCCAAGGTGGCCAGCCGCGGTGGCGGTGCCCCGAAGGTCTTCTCGTAGGATCGCTCGAAATCCTGACGGAACGCCGGTTCCGGTGCGGCGAACCAGGCCCCGATCAGCGCCTGGTTCTGCCGGATCGCCGGCTCATCCCAGGCGCCGGTACCGAGCACGCGAATCCGTTCCGGGCTCATATTCTTCGCCGCCAGTTGCTCGGCGAGCAGTTTCAACCGGTCGCCGCTGTCGGCGATGAGCAGGGCGTCGAAGGGCAGCGGCGGCGGGCCAGCCGACGTCGGCGCGGCGGCGGGCGGCTCCGCGACAGACGCCGCCGCAGGAGGTGCGGCCGACGGCGCCGCCGACGGCGACGCCGGGGAAGCCGGCGGGGCAGGGGGCGGGGCAGCAGGCGAGATTCCACGCACCCGGTCGAGAATGGCGCCGAAATCCTTGGTCTGTCCGTCATAGAGCTCGACGCGGTCGATCGTCAGCGACTGCTCCTTGGCGACCTTGCGCAGCGCGGCGGCGACGGTGTTGCCGTAGCTGTCCTTGGGCGCGAGGAGAGAGAACCGGCGGGCGCCGGTCTCTGCCGTATACGAAACCACCCGTTCCACCTCCGTCTCCGGGGCGAATCCGATGACGTAGACACCGTCGCCGCCGGCACGCCGGTCCGACGAGAACGACACGACGCGGATGTTGGCGTCCCGGGCGAGGGGGGCGACGGCCTTGGTGGAGGCCGCCAGCAGCGGTCCGATGAGCAGCGAGGCGCCATCGCTGATCGCCTTCTTGGCGTTGGAAACGGCCCCCTGGGTGGTATCGGAGGTATCGTAGGCGATCAGTTGCAGGCGATCGTCGGCGACCTCGAACAGGGCCATCTGCGACGCGTTCAGCATGCCCTTGCCGATGTCGGCGAGGCGGCCGCTGAGCGGCAGCAAGAGGGCGACGCGGGCCCCGTCGGCAGGCACCGGCGGCAGCCCTTCCTGCCCCGCCAGGGTCGGCGGCGCCGGCGTCTCGACGGGCGGGACGGTCAGGGTCTGCTGGGTGACGCCTTCATCCGGCTTCTTGACGACCACCGGCGGTGGTAGGGGTTGCCTGACCGTCGGCGCTGGCGAATGATCGCAGGCGGCGATCAACAGGGCGACCCCGAGCGATGCGGCAACGGCGGCGACGGAGCGGAGGCGGGGACAGCGGCGAGACATCGCACCCTCATCGAGACACCGGCCGGCCACCCAAGGCCAAAGCTACCTGGGCCAACACCGCCAGCGTCAACGCGAGCGAAAGTAGCGAGACGGGGGCGGAGAGTAAATCGCCAGCGGTCCACCAACGGGCCTTTGATTCGTCGGTGCGGCCCGTCGCTGCCGGGCTTTATCTCGTGGCAACCCCGATCGGGAACGCCGAGGACATCACCCTCAGGGCGCTTCGCATCCTGGCCCGGGTGGACATCGTCGCTTGTGAGGACACCCGGGTGACCCGCAAGCTGTTCACCATTCACCGCATCAACGACCATCGATCGGCGCCGCCGGCGTTCGTTGCCTGCCACGATCGCAACGAGGCGGAAGTCGGCCGGCGCCTGATCGCGCGCATCCGGGACGGAGCCCGGGTGGCCGTCGTCAGCGATGCCGGCACGCCGCTCGTCTCCGATCCCGGCTATCGAATCGTCCGGGCTGCGATCGAAGCCGGAATCCCGGTCGTCCCCATACCGGGACCGTCGGCGGTGCTGTCGGCGCTCGCCGTCTCCGGGCTGCCGCCGGACCGCTTCTTCTTCGCCGGCTTCCTGCCGCCGCGGCCGACGGCGCGGCGCGCCGCGATCGAGACGCTCGGTCGGGTGCCGGCGACATTGGTGCTGCTGGAGTCGCCCAGGCGGCTGTCGGCGGCGCTGGCCGATCTGGCCTCGGTGCTGGGAGATCGGGACGCGGTTGTCGCCCGCGAACTCACCAAGCTGTTCGAGGAGGTGCGTCGGGGAACCCTCGCCGATCTGGCCGATTACTATGGGTCGGCCGACGCGCCGCGGGGGGAGGTGACACTGGTTATCGCCCCACCGGCGGTGGTCGCCGAACCCGCATCCGACGAGGAGATCGACCGGTTGTTGCAGCAGGCTCTCGCCCATGCATCGCCCCGGGATGCGGCGCAGGCGGTGGCCGCCGCCACCGGCCTGCCGCGGCGGACGCTGTACGGCCGTGCCCTGGCGCTGGCGGGCCGCCGCTGATGACGCCGTCGTCGCGGCAAGAGCCGAGCCAGGGCGGGCCCCGGCAGCGGGCGGAACGTTACGGTCGGGCGGCGGAGGCGCTGGCGGCGCTCCTCTTACGGCTCAAGGGGTACACCATCCTCGCCCGCGATCTGCGCACGCCGTGGGGAGAGATCGACCTGATCGCCCGCCGTCGCCACACCTTGGCGTTCGTCGAGGTGAAGGCACGACGGGAGATGACCGAGGAGGTGCTCACCCGTCGGCAGCGTCGGCGCATCGTCTTTGCGGCCGAGGCGTTTCTCGCCCGCCGGCCGGAGCTGACCGGTCTTTGCGTGCGCTTCGACGTGATCCTCATCGGTGGGGGCCGCCGGCCGCGGCATTTGACCGATGCCTTCCGCGCCGACGACGACTGACCCGGCTCAGGTGGCGCTTGCCAGGGCGTCATCGGGCACCTCAAATACCCGGCCGTGACCTTAGGGGAGAGTCCCATGTCCCTCGTCGTCGCCATCCAGATGGACCCGATCGAGTCAATCAACATCGACGCCGATTCTACCTTCGCCCTCGCCCTCGAAGCGCAACGGCGGGGCCATCAGCTCTACCACTACCTGACCCCGGCGATGTCGTTCTCCCAGGGGGGCCTTTACGCCCGCGCCCACGCGCTCACCGTCCGCCGCGTCTCCGGCGACCATTACACGCTGGGGGATGAGGAGTTTCTCGACCTCGCCGAGGTGGACATGGTGCTGATGCGCCAGGACCCGCCCTTTGACATGGCCTACATCACCGCGACCCACTTCCTGGAGCACGTCCACCCGCAGACGCTCGTCGTCAACGACCCGGTTGAGGTGCGCAACGCCCCCGAGAAACTGTTCGTCACCCATTATCCGGAGCTGATGCCGCCCACCCTGATCACCGCCGACCGATCGCAGATCCGGGATTTCCGCGAAGAGCACGGCGACATCGTGTTGAAGCCGTTGTTCGGCAACGGCGGGGCCAACGTCTTCCACGTCGATCAGGAGGACGACAACATGAACGCGCTCCTGGAAATGTTCACCCAGCTCTACCGCGAACCGGTCGTCGTCCAGAAGTATCTGGCCGAGGTCCGCGGCGGCGACAAGCGGATCATTCTCATCGATGGCAAGGCGGCGGGGGCGATCCGCCGGGTGCCGAAGCCGGGGGAAGCCCGATCCAACCTCCACGTCGGCGCCACCGCGATGAAGGACACGCTCAGCGCACGCGACAAGGAGATCTGCGAGGCGATCGGACCCGAACTCAGCCGGCGCGGCCTGATCTTCGTCGGCATCGACGTCATCGGCGACTACCTGACCGAGATCAACGTCACCTCGCCGACCGGTATCCAGGAAATCGCCCGCTTCGACCAGACAACGCCGGAAGCGGATCTGTGGGACGCGTTCGAGGCCCGTTACGCGGCGACCCGCGCCTGAGCGGCGGAGAAACGGGACTCACCCGCCGGAGGGAGGGGCCTGGCGGGGATCGAGGGGGATGACGCGCTCGTTGGGCAGCCCGTAATTGAGGAGGCGCCGGGCCCACTCGTCCAGCATGTCGCGATCGACGCTGTTGGGATTGAGCAGACGCACCCTCTGTTCCAAATCCTCGCGTTCCTGGCGCACCGCCGCCGCTTCCAGCCGCCGCGCTTCCACCTGCTGCTGCAGGGCGTGCCAGGCGATCAGGCCACGGTCGCCGTGAACCAGGTGGTAGGCGAAGTAAGCGACGGCACAGATGCCGAAGGCGGGAAAGATGATGTCGCGATAGCGGTGGCGGAACTCGTCGAACAAGTGCATGCCTTTTCCTGCCGGCCCTCGTACCCGATCGCGGAAATGACCGGCCACTCCGGGCACGGTTGCCGCCATTGTGCCATTGGTCCGGCGATAATGGCCAGGGCGCGCCGACGATGCGCTGGTGGTCGGTCGCCCGAAGCGCTTTTATTACGTTTTCACAGGGGGATACCCCGGGGGGTTGCCCGGCTGGGTGCGGAGTTGCCGCTATCTGCCGGAAAGAAATCGGTTGAACGGGGGGTGGTGATTTCTATCGCGATTCGAAATCATTCCATCGCCCGCCGCCAGGCGATGAGGGCGCGCTCCACGTCCCCCAGCGACAGCCGCAGGGGCTCGATGGCGTCGTCGAAGCCGTTCCTGATCTCGACCGTGCAGGGATCGGCGAACAGGGCGTAGACCCGACCGTTGGCGGCAAAGGTTTCGCCGCGTCGGGCGCGATCGAGCCCGGCCAGCAACTCGTCGCAGCGCTGCGGCCGGTCGGATACGTCGGTTTCGAGAAAGTTGGCGAGCAGCGGCGGGAACGCCTCGGAGGAGGCACGCAGCCGCTGCCGGCGGTCGCGAAAGATCCCTCGCATAGGGACATCCTTGCCTGTTGTTGCGCGGTTTCGGTCAGGCGAGCCTCACAAACGCCGGGTAGGGGGCGCAACCTAACCCAGTCGGGGTAACGCTCTGTGATATTACCCAAACGGGTATAGCGGCTCAATCCGGATAACCCCGGATGCCGACGTGCGGGCTGCGAGCGGTGAGCGACGCCTCAGCGGCGTTCGGGAAAAAGGCGGCTGAGGCCGCGTTCGGAGGCCTGGCAGACGCCGCGTTCGGTGATCAGGCCGGACACGAGGGACGCCGGCGTTACGTCGAAGGCATCGTTGCGGGCGGGGGAGGACGCCGGCGTCAGCCGCACCGTTTCCAGCCGCCCGTCTTCGGTGATGCCGGTGATCGTCGTCACCTCCGCCGGGGCGCGCGTTTCGATCGGAATGTCCCGGCCGTCGCGCAGGGTCCAGTCGATGGACGGGCCGGGTGCCGCGACGAAGAACGGCACCCGGTTGTCGCGGGCGGCAAGCGCCTTGAGATAGGTGCCGACCTTGTTGCAGACGTCGCCGGTGCGTGTGGTCCGGTCGGTGCCGACGATGCAGAGGTCGACCAGGCCGCGCTGCATCAGGTGGCCGCCGGCGTTGTCGACGACGACGGTATGGGGCACACCTTCCTCGCCCAGCTCCCACGCGGTGAGCGCCGCGCCCTGGTTGCGCGGCCGGGTCTCGTCGGCGAAGACGTGGACCGGAATCCCCGCCCGGTGCGCCTTGTAGACGGGCGCCAGCGCCGTGCCCCAGTCGACCGTCGCCAGCCAGCCGGCGTTGCAGTGGGTGAGTACGTGGACGACGCCACGGCCGCCTTTCCCCGCCAGCGCCGCCTCGATCAGCGCCAGACCGTGATCGCCGATGGCGCTGTTGAGGGCGGCGTCCTCGTCGGCCATCTCGCCGGCGCGCCGCCATGCCGCCGTCGCGCGCCGCTCCAAGGGCAGTTGGCGCAGCAGCCCGCCCACGTCCTCCAGCGCCCAGCGCAGGTTGACCGCGGTCGGCCGGGTGGCAAGGAGGCGATCGTGCGCGGCGGCGAGCGCGGCGTCGCCGGGATCGGCGGCTGCGGCCAGCGCCAGCCCGTAGGCGGCGGTGACGCCAATCAGCGGCGCCCCCCGCACCTGCATGGTACGGATGGCATGCGCCGCATCCTCAACGGTGTGCAGCCGTACAGTGACGAGGGCATGGGGCAGCCGCGTCTGATCGATGATCTCGACCGATCGACCGTCGGCGGTCGGCCAAATCGTCCGCATGCTGTGGTCGCCGCCGACGCGCATCATCCACCTCGCGCCAAGGAAATGAGCCGCCATTGTCGCTGTCCCGGCGGTGCCGGACAAGGCGCAACGCCCTGGGCAGGCACGAGCCGGGCTGGCAGGTCAAAATTCGTACATCAAGCCATAGGCAACCCGACCGACCCATTCGTGCAGGGCACGCGCCGACTCCGCCAGGTAGTAGCTGCGGGGAACCAGATCGAGCGCGCCCGGATGCTCTTCGGGGAAGGTGAACCGGGTCGGCATCGGGGTGACGTCGAATCCGGTCGCGGTGAAAATCGCCCGCGCCCGGGGCATGTGGGCGGCGTCGGTAACGAGGTAGATGCGTCGGATGCCGAGCGGCGCCAGGATCTCGTAGCTGTATTTGGCATTCTCGTAGGTGTCGTTGGAGCGGCCTTCCTGCCACGCTGCCGACAGCCCGAAGTCCCGTTGCAGCGTCTCGGCCATCGCCGCCGCCAGCGTTTTCGTTGCCTCGCCGTAGGTCAGGCCGCCCGATACGAGGAGCGGTAGCCCCGAGGCGCGAGCGAGACGGGCGGCGTAAAGGAGGCGCTCGAGGGTATCCTGGCCGACGGTGTTGCCGCCGAAGTCATCCGGCTGGCGGACCATGCCGCCGGAAAGGACGACGATCGCCTGCGGCGCCGCTTCGCCGCTGGGCAGGGGATTGGGCCATGGGTGGGGCGTTCCTTCGGCGAGCACCAACAGGCGCGAACTCACCACCTCGGTGGAAAGGGCGTAAAGCCCCGCGACCGCCGCCAGGATCAATGCACCGCCGGCGAGGCGCCGTCCGAACGCCAGCATCAGGATCCCGGCCAGTACAATCGCGCAGGCGAGGAACACCGGGTCGGCGAAAACACTCCGCAGCATCGTCATGGCTCCGATCGTGGACGCGGTGTACCGTGGCGGGTGCTCTCGGATGCGTCCATGCCGGTGTCGATCGAGCAGCGCCGGGGACGCCCGCTGTGCCTTTCCCGCCACGGCGTGTGCGCTCCGTTAGCGGGGCGGCGAAAGCGGCTACATCTGCGGATGTGAACCCACGTAAAGATATGCGGCGTAAGGGGGGTTGCTCCGTGCGGGTTAGGAACCTCCGTCGTATCTCGCTTGATCGTTCCAACGGCACAAACACGAGGGCAGATTATGGGTATGAGCAATCGGCTGGGAGCCGAATTTTTCGGCACCTTCTGGCTGGTTTTCGGTGGCTGCGGTTCCGCCATCTTTGCGGCGAAGTTTCCCGAGGTCGGCATCGGCTTTGCCGGGGTCGCGTTCGCGTTCGGTCTGACCGTCGTCACCATGGCCTACGCCGTCGGCCATATCTCGGGTGGCCACTTCAACCCGGCGATCACCTTGGGCGTGTGGGCTGGCGGCCGTTTCCCCGCCTCCGACGTCATTCCCTACTGGATCGCCCAGGTGGCGGGTGCCATCGCCGCCGCCGCGGCACTTTACGTGATCGCCACCGGTAAGGCCGGCTTCAGTCTCGATGCCGGCTTCGCCGCCAACGGCTACGGCGAGCATTCGCCGGGCGGCTACACGGTGGGCTCGGCGTTCATCGCCGAGGTGCTGCTGACCTTCTTCTTCCTCGTCGTCGTGATGGGAACGACCGACAAGCTGGCGCCCACCGGCTTTGCGCCGCTGGCGATCGGGCTCTGCTTGACCCTGATCCATCTGATCTCGATCCCGATCACCAATACCTCGGTCAACCCCGCTCGCTCCACCGGACAGGCAATCTTCGTCGGCGGATGGGCGCTCGGACAGCTGTGGATGTTCTGGGTGGCACCGCTGATCGGTGGCGTCCTCGGCGGCCTCGTCTACCGCTGGCTCGGCGGCGGCGAAAAGGCCTAGGCGGGGGCCGTTTACAGAAGCGATGCCTGGGTCGGCGGGTAGGTGACACTGCCCGCCGGCCCGGCGACCGCTCCCGGATCGAGCACCGCCGGCTCGATCCGATTCTCCGCGATGATGTGCGCCACGTCCTCGCCGGCGGCGAGGAGATGATCGGCGATCAGCCGGCGGTGGCAATTCTGCCAGAGCGCCTCGGCGCACATGACCGCCGGGCGCCCGCCCCGCGCCATCTGCCGCACCGCCGCCAGCGCCTCGGCAAAAGGCTGGCTCAAGGCGTAGTCGGCGTAGTTGTGAAAACTCTGATTGCGCCAGTAGCCGTTGATCGCCGGATCGACACCCGGTTGGCGCGGCCGTCGACCACCGAGGGCGGCCATATGGGTGTAGCCAATCCCGGCCGCCGCCAGCGCTGCCGGCATCGTCTCGATGTTGAACTGGGGATGGCGGCGCGAGCGGGGAAAGGCGCGCACGTCGATGACATCGGTGGCCCCGGCCGCGGCGAGGAGCCGGACCAGCTCATTGAGCGAGCGGGTCGAATGGCCGACCGTCAGCACCGGCATGGGGCAAGCGACCGGCGAGGAGGGCGCCGGTCTGTCCCCCTCACAGGCTCGCGGCGTTGAAGGTATCGCAGGCGGCGAGGTTGCCGCTGTCGAGGCCGCGGCGGAACCATCGCGCCCGTTGCTCGGCCGAGCCATGGGTAAACGCGTCGGGGACGACGTAGCCCTGGGTCTGCCGCTGGATGCGATCGTCGCCGACGGCGCCGGCGGCGCGGATGCCCTCTTCCAGGTCGCCGGCTTCGAGGACGTTGCGCTCGTGCTGCGCCCGGTTGGCCCAGATACCGGCGAAGCAGTCGGCCTGAAGCTCCACCATCACCGAGAGCTGATTGGCGTCGGCGCGGCTGACCTGGGTCTTCAACTGCTCCACCTTCGGCAGGATGCCCAGCTGGTTTTGCACGTGATGGCCGATCTCGTGGGCGATGACGTAGGCCTGGGCGAAGTCGCCGGGCGCGCCGAAACGCCGATCCAGCTCGTCGAAAAAGCTGAAGTCCAGGTAGAGCTTATGGTCGAGCGGGCAGTAGAAGGGTCCGGACGCCGATTGCGCCATGCCGCACGCCGAATTCACCATCCCGGAGAAGAGGACGAGCTGGGGCTCCTCGTAAGTCCGGCCGTTGGCGCGGAAGATGTCCCGCCAGGTGTCCTCCGTATCGGCGAGCACGACCGAGACGAACTGCTTCATATCGCTCTCGCTCTGGCTGGAGGGAGCCGGGCCCGCCGTCTGGGGGCTGGGGAGGTATTGCGACGGGGAGGGACCGCCGCCGGAAGTCACACCCTGCAGCAGCGCGGTCGGATCGATGCCGAAGACGAGGCCGAGGATGACCAGCAGCACCAGTCCGAGGCCGCCGATCCCGCCCGTCCGCATCCCGATGGGGAAGCGTTGGCCGCCGCCGCCGTAGGAAAAGCCGCCTTCTCCCCGCCGGTCCTCGATGTTGTCGCTTTGTCTGCCACCGCGCCACCGCATCGCACCCACTCCTCCGCCTTTCCGGTCTCGCGCCGGCCGATACCGTCGAGACTATAGCACAGGGCCATCAGACGCGCGCGCCCACCGGTAGCGCGTCGTCAGCGGCGGGCGTTGCCGGCGAACAGGCGAAGCAAGGCCTTCTCGATCTCGATGACCGCGAACACGCTCAATGCGGTCGCCACGATCCAGCCCCAGGCGGTCAAGGACAGCCCGGTCGTATCGAACAAGGCGGTCAGCGGCGGCGCGTAGGTGAACCCCAATTGCAGCAGCGAGACGAGAAGAATGGCGAGCGCGGCGGGCCGGCTGCCGCGCAGCGCCGCCGGCGCCAGCGCCCAGCCCACCCCTCGCCTGACGCTGAGGAGATAGACAATCTCGAACCCGACCAGGCTGTTTACCGCCATCGTCCGGGCGGTCTGCAACGGCAGCCCCTCGGCCAGCGCCCATTGGAAAAGACCGATGACCCCCACCACCATGACCGCCGACACGAAGGCGATCCGTCCCAGCAGCAAAGGTGAGACGAGGGGTGCGTCGCGCCGGCGCGGCGGCCTTTGCATCACGTCCGGCTCCGCCGGCTCGAACGCCAGCGCCAGCGCCAGGGTGACCGCGGTCACCATGTTCACCCAGAGGATCTGGACCGGCGTGATCGGCAGCGCGGCGCCGAGCATCACCGCGACGATGATGGTCAGCGCCTGGGAGCCGTTGGTGACGAGAAGGTAAAGGATCGCCTTCTGCAGATTGGCGTAGACGGTGCGCCCTTCTTCGACGGCGTGGGCGATGGAGGCGAAGTTGTCGTCGGCGAGGACGATCTGCGAGGCTTCCTTCGCCGCCTCGGTCCCCCGATCGCCCATGGCGATACCGACGTCGGCTCGCTTCAGCGCCGGGGCATCGTTCACCCCGTCCCCCGTCATCGCCACCGTCAGCCCGCGCCCCTGTAAGGCCTCGACGAGGCGGAGCTTGTCCTTGGGCGAGGTCCGGGCGAAAACGTCGACCCGTCCGATCGTGTCGGCGAACGCCCTCTCGTCGAGCCGGTCGAGAGCGGCCCCGGTCAGCACCTCGATTCCCTTGCTGTCCCCGCCATCGGCGGTATCGGCGCCGATGCCGAAGGCGCCGGCGATGGCACGGGCGGTGTCGGCGTGGTCGCCGGTGATCATCTTCACCGCGATGCCGGCGGACCGGCACTGGGCCACCGCCTCGATGGCTTCCGGGCGGGGCGGGTCGACGATGCCGACCAGACCCAAGAGGATCAGCCGGCCGTCCACAACCACCGGCGACAGCCCCTGGGTTCGATCGACAACCGGCTTTATGGCGATCGCCAGCATCCGCTCGCCACGGGCGGCGATCGTCGCCGCGACGCGGCGCCAGTAGGCGTGCTCCAGGGGCGCATCCGCATCGTCGCTGCCCGTGCGCTGCCGGCTGCACATGGCGAGGATGCGCTCCGGCGCGCCCTTGACATGGATCATCAATCCGCCCGGTTGGCGGCAGAGCACGGCCATGTACTGGTATTCGGCGTCGAAGGGGATGGCGTCGAGGCGGGGGGCGGCCGCCGTTTCGGCGACCCGGTCCAGCCCCGCCTTCATCGCCGCGACGACAAGCGCCGCCTCGGTGGGATCACCATCGATGGTCCACCGGTCGCCCTCGGCGTGCACGGCGGCATCGGAGCACAAGAGGGCGGAGCGCAGCAGCGGCACCACCCCGCCACAGTCGGCCGCCGCCACCGCCCGGCCGTCGATGCGGAAGGCGCCGTCGGGGCGATATCCTTCGCCGTCGACGACGACGATCCCGCTGCCGATGCCAGCGCTCCCGCTTCCACTGGCGGCGGTGGCGATGCTGGCGACGACCATCTCGTTGCGGGTGAGGGTGCCGGTCTTGTCGGAGCAGATAACGTCGACGGCACCCAGCGTTTCCACCGCCGGCAGCCGGCGGATGATGGCGTGGCGGCGGGCCATGCGCTCGACACCGATGGCCAGGGTGACGGTGACGATCGCCGGCAGCCCCTCCGGAATGGCGGCGACGGCAAGGCCCACCGCCGCCATGAACATGGCATCGAAGGCGAAGTGATGAACGAGGACGCCGACGGCGAAAACGAAGACCGTCAACGCCAGGATCGCCAGGCTCAGGGCCCGCCCGAAGCGGGTGAGCTGGGCCATCAAGGGCGTCGCCACCCCCTCGATGGTGCCCAGCATCCGGCTGATGCCGCCCACCTCGGTCGCCTCGCCGGTGGCGACGACGACACCGGTGCCGACGCCCCGGGTGACCAGGGTCCCGGCAAAGGCCATGGACCGCCGGTCGCCGATGACCGCATCGGCGCCGACCGGCCGCGGATCCTTGTCGACCGGCAGGGCTTCCCCGGTCAACAGCGCCTCGTCGACGGACAGACGTTTGACCGCCACCAGCCGGACGTCGGCCGGAACCCGGTCCCCCGCTTCCAGCGAGATCACGTCCCCCGGCACCAGGCGGTCGGCGGGGATGCGCCGGCGCTGGCCGTCGCGATGCACGGAAGCCTGCGGCGCGAGCATCCGACGGATGGCGTCCAGCGCCCGTTCAGCCTTGCCCTCCTGAACGAAGCCGACGACGGAATTGATGATGACGACACCGAAGATCACCGCGGCGTCTACGTAATGGCCCAGCGCCACGGTCACCCCGCCGGCCGCCAGCAGCACATAGATCAGGATGTTGTGGAACTGGCGGACGAAGCGCTGCAGCGCGCCCTGCGGCTTGGCCGGGGAGAGCCGGTTCGCCCCGTAGCGCTGAAGACGGGCGTCCGCGTCCGCCGTCGTCAGCCCGCCGCGGTCGGCGTCGAGGCGAGCGAATACCGTTTCGACCGGCTCTGCGTGCCACGCGGCAGCGGCGGCACCGCCGGCCGGCGTTTGGTCTGCGTCCATCATTCCCTATCCTCGCCGTCCCGATGCCCAAGGTAACCACACCACGGGCCGGATCAACCGCCTGCCGGGGTCTCGCCGCTCGACCTTCCGCCACCTACAATGGAGACGACGGGAGAGCCGCCGGGAGAGCAGCCGGGGGAGGGAGATGCACCGATGGAAAATCGCTGGTCGAACCACGACGCCGAGGCGGCCGTCGAGCTCTATACCAAGCAGGGGGTCAATCTGGATCTGGCCCTGCGCACCTACTCCAGCCGCCTGCTCGGCGCCGATCCGAAGCTGGTGCTGCACGGCGGCGGCAACACCTCGGTGAAGAGTTCGGTGCTCGACCCGGGCGGCGCGGCCATCGATGTGCTGTTCGTGAAGGGCTCGGGCTGGGACATGGCGACGATCGAGCCGGCCGGGCATCCGGCGGTGCGCCTCGACGCGCTTCGCCACCTCGCCGAACTCGACGCGGTCAGCGACGAGGAGATGGTCAATGCCCAGCGTGGGGCGCTGCTGGACGCCCGCGCCCCCGATCCCTCGGTCGAGGCGGTGCTGCACGCCGTCCTGTCGCATAAGTACGTCGACCACACCCACGCCAATGCCGTTCTCGCGGTCACCGACCAGCCCGCCGGCGAGCGCCTCTGCCGGGAGATCTACGGCGAGACGATGGCGATCGTGCCCTACGTCATGCCCGGCTTCATTCTGGCCAAGGCGGTGCTCGAAGCCTATCGGCGCCAGCCGCAGGTGGACGGACTGATCCTCATCCGCCACGGCATCTTCACCTTCGGCCACACGGCGAAGGAGTCCTACGATCTGATGATCGAGAAGGTGTCGATGGCGGAGGAGCGGATCGCGGACGCCGGGCGGGTGAGCGTCGCCGGCGTACACCTGCCGAAAGGCCTGGGCCAGCACCGGCCCAAGTCGTTCACCCCGATGAAACTGCCGGCAGAGCCCGCCTCCGTGGCCGAAATCGCGCCGATACTGCGCGGGGCCCTGGCACGGGGCGCCAGCCGCGGCGAGGCCGGCGGCGACCGGGGAGCATGGCGGCGGTGGATCCTCCATCCGCGCACCGATGGGGAGATCATCGCCTTCGTCAACGGCCACGAGCTCGTTCGTTATGCGCAGCAGGGAACGGCGACACCCGACCACGTGATCCGCACCAAGCGCCTGCCGCTGATCCTGCCCGCTGCCGAGGCGAACGAGACGGCCGCCTTCGCCGAGCGGCTGGAGGATGCGCTGAGCGAGTACAAGATCGCTTACGAGGCCTACTTTGCCCGCAACAATGCCCGTGTCGGCGGCATCAAGCGGGCGCTGGATCCGCTGCCGCGGGTAATTCTGGTTCCGGGCGTCGGCCTCTTCGGCGTCGGTGCCTCGGCGCGCGAGGCGCGGATCGTCGCCGATCTGGCCCACTGCAACGTCGACGTCATCGCCGCGGCGGAAACGATGGATGTCTTCCAGTCCATCGACGAGGCGGACGCCTTCGATATGGAGTACTGGTCGCTGGAGCAGGCGAAGCTGGGCAAGGTGCAGGAGAAGGCGCTCGCCCGGCACGTTGTCGCCATCACCGGCGGGGGCTCGGGGATCGGAGCGGCGACCGCCCGCGCGTTCCGCGCCGCCGGGGCGGAGATCGCCGTCCTCGATCTGGACGAGGCGGCGGCTGCCGCGGTGGCCGCCGGCACCGACGGCATCGCCCTCGGCTGCGACGTCACCGATCCCGATCGGGTGGGCGACGCGTTCCGGCGCGTCATCGCTGCCTATGGCGGGGTCGATATCGTCGTCTCCAACGCCGGCGCGGCGTTCCAGGGGCGGATCGGCGAGGTGGACGACGCGGTGCTCCGCCGCAGCTTCGAGCTCAACTTCTGGGCTCACCAGACCGTCGCCCGGGAGGCGGTGCGGGTGATGCGAGCACAGCGGACCGGGGGCTGCCTCCTGTTCAACGTATCCAAGCAGGCGCTCAACCCGGGACCGGCCTTCGGCCCCTATGGCCTGCCGAAGGCGGCGACGCTGGCGCTGATGCGCCAATACGCCATCGACTACGGCGCCGACGGCATCCGCGCCAACGCGGTCAATGCCGATCGCATTCGCTCCGGCTTGTTGACGCCGGCGCTGGTGGCCGAGCGGGCCAGGGCGAGGGGGGTGAGCGAGCACGACTACATGGCCGGCAATCTGCTCGGGGTGGAGGTGACCGGCGAGGATGTGGCGCAAGCCTTCGTACAACTCGCGCTCGCGGCGAAAACCACCGCCGCGGTGCTCACCGTCGATGGCGGAAACATTGCCGCCGCGGTGAGGTAGAGACATTTGCACCTCATCCTTCACCTTGGTACAACCCTCCGCCCGCTTTTGCGTGCGAATGCGAACGCGGCGAATGGCGGCGGCCGTGGCTGCGGAGCGCCATAGCGGGAATGGGACATCCCGCCGAGCAACCGGCGACCGGCGACAAAAACGAGCGGTCCGCCCAACAACGAGCGGATAGAGGAGCGAGACGGATGTGGGTTCCGATGCTGTATTCGAAGATCCACCGAGCGACGGTGACAGCGGCGGATCTGAATTATGAAGGCAGCATCAGCATCGACCGCCAGTTGATGGATCTGGCGGGCCTGCTGCCCTATCAGCAGGTCCAGATCTACAATATCGCCACCGGCGCCCGCTTCGAGACCTACGTCATCGAAGGCGCGGCCCAGTCGGGCTGCATCCAGATCAACGGCGCGGCGGCGCGGCTGGCCCATCCGGGCGACCTGATCATCATCGCCGCCTACGTGTCGCTGCCGCGGGCGGAAGCCATCGCCTGGCGGCCGCGGGTGGTGTACGTCGACGCCGCCAATCGGCCGTTGGTGGGCGACTGCGAAGCGGCGTGATCCGCCCGTCGCGGGCTTTCCGGCGACCACCGCCAATGCCGATTGGGTTTGATCGCCGCCGGTGCTAGGCTCGGGCGAGCGCCGGCGGGAGGAGCGGGGTCGTCCAGTTCGACCGTCCCCCGGTGCATTCGCCGCGGCAAGCGGCCATAGGGGAGCGAACAGCAATGAACGCGAAGGCGCTAATCGCCGGCTTGGGCGGGGTGGCCCTTGTTATCGGCCTGGTCGCCGGCACCGGCGACGCAACGGGGGCGACCGAGGAACAGGTCAGCTATAAACTGGACGTTCAGCCCATTCTTCTCAGCCGGTGTGGGGAATGCCATATGCCGGGCGGCGAGGGGTACCGTGCCAGCGGTCTCGACGTGTCTACCTATGCGGGCCTGATGCGCGGCACCAAACACGGCCCGGTCGTTATCGCCGGCGATCCGCTGCGCAGCAATCTCATCGTCCTGATCGAGGGACGGGCGGATCCCAGCCTCCGCATGCCCCACAGCGGGCCGCCGCTGCTGAAGCCGCAGATCCAGATCATCCGCGACTGGGTGAAGCAGGGCGCGAAGGACAACTGAGCGGGAGCCGGACGGCGCACCGGAGGACGGGTGGCCCCGTCTTGATTTCGCGGTGATGGTCGGTAGGGTGCGGCGGTGTTCGGGGTGCCTAACCCCTAGGCGCCAGCATTCCCTCAGAGGTAGCGGAATTGACCGGGGACATCCCCTCCAGGGCGACTGCGCCTGACGCGCCGCCGCTTGCACGCGCCAAGTTGACGCGGCGCGACGACGGTACCGCGACGGTTGCGCTGGGCGGCACGTGGAGCGTGCATGGTCGACTGCCGGCCATGGGCGGGGTGACGGCGTCGATCGACGCGACACCCGCCCCGCGCCGCCTTGCCTTTGACACGAAAGATCTGGCCGATTGGGACACCGGCCTGCTGACCTTTGTCCTTGGCCTGATCCGCCACGCGACGGCGAAGAATATCGCCGTCGATCGTTCGGGTCTCCCGCATGGCCTGCTCGGCCTGATGGATCTGGCGACGGCGGTCTCGCCGCGGGAGGGGACGCCGGAAAAGCGGACAAGGCGCTCCCTGGCCCGCATCGTCGGCGAGGCCGCCGTCGATTTCGCCAGCGGCACCGGCCGGCTGATGGCTTTCATCGGCGAAGCGGCGATGAGCTTTTCCCGTTTTGCCACCGGGCGGGCGCGGTTCCGCCGGTCCGATCTGTGGCTGTTCATCGAACAAGCCGGCGTTGATGCCCTGCCGATCGTCTCCCTCCTCAGCCTGTTGCAGGGCCTGACCATGGCCTTCCTCGGCGCGGCTCAACTGCAGATGTTCGGCGCCCAGATCTATGTCGCCAATCTGATCGGGATGTCGATGGCGGCCGAGGTCGGGGCGGTGATGACCGCGATCATCATGGCCGGGCGCACCGGTGCGGCCTATGCGGCGCAGATCGGGACGATGCAGGTCAACGAGGAGATCGACGCCCTGCGAACGATGGGGCTCGAGCCCATGGATTTCCTCGTCCTGCCGCGCATGCTGGCGCTGATCCTGATGATGCCGCTTCTCTACCTTTACGCCAACCTGCTCGGCATGTTTGGCGGCGGGGTGATCGCGGTGATGGTCCTGGGACTGACCGTGGAGCAGTTTCTGAACCAGCTCCTCTCGGCCGTTCCGCTGTCGGTCTTCGCCACCGGCCTGATCAAGAGCGGGGTGTTCGGGCTCCTGGTTGCCCTCAGCGGCTGCATGCACGGGATCAAATGCGGCCGCAGCGCCTCGGCGGTGGGGGAGGCAACCACCTCGGCGGTGGTCACGGCGATCGTGGCCATCATCGTCGGCGACGGTATCTTCGGGGTGCTCGCCCCGCCGTTCCCGGTGGGCCATTAGGAGGACGATGTGGCGGAATCCGCCGACGGCGACCCGATCATCACCGTCGATCACCTGACCATGGCGTTCGGTGACTTCGTCGTGCAGAAGGATGTGAGTTTCCGCGTCAACCGCGGCGACATCTTCGTCATCATGGGCGGCAGCGGCTGCGGAAAGAGCACCCTGCTGCGCCATCTGATCGGCTTACAGGCGCCCGCCGCCGGCAAGGTTTATTACGGGCGGGAGAGCTTATGGGATGCGGAGCCGGCCAACAGGCTCGCCATCCTTCGCCGGACGGGGATCCTTTATCAGTCGGGCGCCCTGTTTACCTCGTTGACGCTGGCGGAGAACGTCGCCTTGCCGTTGGAAACCTACACCCGGCTCGACCCGGCGCAGATTCGCGACATCGTCTCCACCAAGCTGGCGCTGGTGGGTCTTGCCGGCTACGAAGACTTTTTTCCGTCGGCAATCTCGGGCGGGATGATGAAGCGCGCCGGCCTTGCCCGGGCCATGGCGCTCGATCCGGAGATTCTGTTCTTCGACGAACCGTCGGCGGGGCTCGACCCGATTACCTCGAAACGCCTCGACGACCTCATTCGCCAGCTCCGCGACGATCTTGGCGCCACCGTGGTCATGGTCACCCATGAACTGCCCAGCATTTTCGCCATCGCCGACAACTCGGTGTTCCTCGACAACGTCAAGCGGACGGCGACCGCGGTGGGCGATCCGAAGAACCTGGTGGTGACCACCGAGGATCCGATGGTGCGGGAGTTTCTAACCCGGGAGGGCACCTTCAGCAGGGGCGCTCTTTCGCCCGCCGTCGGCTCTTCCGCAGGAGCCGCATGATGCACAAGGTGAATCCGACCCTGGTCGGCGCATTCGTTCTCGGCGCCATCGGCCTCATCATGGCGATCGTCATCCTCTTCGGCGGCGGCAAGCTGTTTCAGCCGACGGTGCCGGTAGTGATGTATTTCGAAGGCTCGGTGAAGGGCTTGCAGTTGGGCTCGGCGATCACCTTCCGCGGTGTCGATGTCGGCAAGGTCACCGGGTTTCAAATAGACTACGATGCCGGTAACGAGAAAATCTACATTCCCGTTACAGGTGTCCTTTATCCCGCAAGTATGAACCTGGTAGGCGGCAGCAGCACCGAAATCAAGGAGGTCGATGCTATTCGCGGGACCGGCAAGATCCTCGATCAGTTCATCAGCAGAGGTCTTCGCGCGCAGCAATCTCTGCCTAATTTTGTGACAAACCAGGTAAATGTCACGGTCGATTTCTTCCCCCATCTGCCCGCTCATTTGGTCCAACCGGAGCACCAGAAGGGCATCGAGATTCCGACGGTGCCGTCGGAGATGACCCAGGTCACCGCGACGCTGCAGGATCTGGTGGGGAAGCTGTCGAAGCTGCCGCTCGACGAGATCGTCGGCGACGGGCGTCAGGTCCTCGCCGGCGCCAACAGGCTCCTCAACGACCCGCAGATGGCGCAAATCATAGCCAACGCCAACCAGACCCTGGTCGAAGCCAAGGAAGCGGTGGCGGCGCTCGATGCCAAGCTCAGACCCATCCTCGGCAACGTCGAGCAGGTCTCCGGGAGTGCCAAAACGACGGTGGCGGAGGCCAATCAGCGGCTGGTGGAAGTGAAGGCGACGATCCGCGATGCCGACCGGGCCCTCGGCGGGGCGCAGACCTCGGTTGCCAGTGCCGACCGGCTGCTCGGCACCGTCAACGACCTCTTGGCGCCGGGTGCGCCGTTAACCTATGAACTCATCAACACGCTGCGGGAGGTGGCGAGTGCGGCGCGGTCGGCACGAGCCGTGATGAACACGATCGAGCGGGATCCGAACGCCCTGATCGTCGGTCGTCCCCCGGCGCAAGGGGGAGACAACAGATGAGCGGCCCGGGACTTCCCCATCGTCCTTTGACCGCGGCGATCATGTGCCTGGCGCTGGCGGGATGCGGTTCGCTGTTCGGTCCCTCGGCGCCGGTCAGCTATTACAGCCTGACGCCGGCGGCGACCGGCGATGCGGCGTTGCCGTCGATGGGCCGTGGGATCATCGCGGTGCAGACGGTGCGACTGCCCGACTATCTGAACCAGAACGGCATCGTCACCCGCAGCGACGCCAATGCGCTCAACATCGCCCGGGACAGCCAGTGGGCCGGATCGTTGAGCGACAACATCACCAACGTGGTCGTCACCAACCTGTCGAGGTTACTCGCCACGACCCGCGTCGTCGCCTATCCGGTCAGCGCCGCGCTGCCGGTGGATCGGGTGGTACAGGTCGATATCTCCCAGTTCGAGGCCATACCTGGCGGCCGGGTGGTCCTCAATGGGCAATGGACGATCTTCGCCGACGGCGGTCGCACCTTCCTCACCACCGACTCCGGGGCCTATGCGACGTCCGCTTCCGGGACCGGCTACGCCGAGATCGCCGAAGCGATGAGCCAGGTCCTCGGGTCGTTTAGTCACGATATCGCCGTCGCCCTGGTGGCCACCGGCCAGGGATCGCCGAAGCCGACCACCACGCCGAACCCGTAAACCGGACGCCGGGGGCTTCCGCCGGGCCGATACGCACGACACCCGGAGACGGCTCAACATTCCCTCTCCCTTGAGGGAGAGGGGCAGGGTGAGGGGGATAACATATCGATTTCCCGGCAACCGACCCGCACCCGGCGCTGCGCGCCGCCCTCTCCCCGACGGGCGAGGGCGCTTTCGCACCGGTCTTCGGTGGGCGCTGGGTGAAAGAAGCCCGTTGCCGGGCTCCTTCCGCTCCCGTGTCTTCCCCTGGATCCGGCCCTACTGGCCCGGAGCGGCGGGAGCCCCGCTCGGCGGATGTGCCTCGGCGCCACCCGGCGGCGGTGCCATGCCCGGCGGTGGTGCGAACGCCGCATCCAGCTGCGGCCGGAACTGGGCGACGAGCTTCTTGTCGGCCTCCGGCACGGCGTGGGCGGCACGAAGCGCCGGATGCTCGGTCAATCGGGCGAGAAGCTGCTCCTTCTCTTCCGGTTTCATGTTGGGGTCCGCTTCGATCTGAGCGCGGGCCTCCTGCAGCTTCTCTTGCAGCAGCGGCGCCTGTTCCTCGACGCGAACCGCCATGTACGCCCGGATCAATTGGTCCATCGTCCGGCAGTAGGCTTCGCCGCTGGCGAAGCCGTTCTTCTTCACCACCTTCTCCATCTCGGCGAAGCCGGGGGCCCCTTTCACCTCCGGCGTCAGCTTGCAGTGATCCTCGCCGGGCTCCGGTCGCTTTACCGTTTTGGCGTATTCGGCGATCTGGGCACCGTACTTCTCGTGCAGCGGCCGGAGCTGCTCGGTCGTCGCCAGGGCCTGCTTGATCTCCTTGGCGGTCAAGGTGTCCGTCGTCGCGGCGGCGAAGGCCGACGGGCTCAGCGCCATGCCCACCGCCACACCGACCGCCAGGATCAAGCCTACCGCCGGGCGGAGGAGTCTTCCTCTAGTCATCACGCGCATCAGTCATCCTTTATCGATATGCGCGCGAACCCCCTTGGAGCCTCCGGCCCGGGCGCTCGCGCCAACGCCCGGGAAACGAAATCCGGTCCGAGGCAGTTCCGGTTGTGCGCCCGTCATCCGTGCTAATGCGGCACGTCCGACCAGACCTGCCTCTTGAGCGCGTAGAGGAAGCCGGTCATCACGATGAGGAACAAGATGACCTTGATCCCCAACTGTTTCCGTTCCTCCAACGTCGGTTCGGACACCCAGGTCAGAAAAGTCACAACATCGTGTGCCATCTGACTGACCGTGGCCTTTGTTCCATCCGCATAGGTGACGCGATCGTCAGTCAACGGCGGCGGCATGGCGATTTGATGGCCGGGAAAGTACTCGTTGAAGTACATGCCGGGGTTGAGGGTAAATCCTTCCGGGGCGGGGTCGAGGTAGCCGGTCAAGACCCCGTAGATGTAGTCCGACGCGCCGGTCCGGGCCTTGACGATCAACGACAGGTCCGGGGGCAGGGCGCCGTTATTGGCGACCCGTGCCGCCTGCTCGTTGGCAAACGGCGACGGCATGTGGTCGGCCGGCTTGGCCGCGGTCTGGAACATCTCCCCTTCATCGTTGGGGCCCGCGGTGACCTCGTACTTGGCCGCGATCTGCGTCACCTGGTCCGGATTGAAGCCGAGGTTGGTGAGATTGCGGAAGGCGAAGAATTTCAGGCTGTGACAGGCGTGGCACGACTCCTCGAACACCTGGAAACCCCGCTGTGCCGCCGCCCGGTCGAAGGTGCCGAACATGCCCGAAAACGACCAGTGTTGCGCCGGCGGGGTCACCGCGGTCGAGGCGACCGCGACGGCGCCGAGGCCGAGGGTAACGGTTGCGACGGCCAAGGCCGAAAGCGTTCGCTTGTTCATTCTGCCGCTCCCCGTGCCGGAACGCCGACGCCGCTGCTGGTGACGGCAGTAGAGATGCTGGTCGGCAACGGTCGCGGTCGTTCTAGCCAGCCGAGCACCGGCATGATGATGAGGAAGAAGGCGAAGTAGAAGGCGGTGGCCGCCTGTCCCAGCGGAATGAAGAAGCCTTCCGGCGGATTGGCGCCCACGTAACCCAGTACCAGGCAATTGAGCACAAACAGCCAGAAGATCTTCTTGAACAGCGGCCGGAACCGGGCGCTCCGCACCGGCGAGGTGTCGAGCCACGGCAGGAACAGCAGGATCAGCACCGAACCGAACATGGACAGCACGCCAAGGAGCTTCGCCGGCACCAGCCCCCAGAAGAGATCGAAGGTGATGGCGCGCAAGATGGCGTAGAAGGGCAGGAAGTACCACTCAGGGACGATGTGCGGCGGCGTCACCAGCGGGTTCGCCTTGATATAGTTGTCCGGTTCGCCGAAGAAATTGGGCGCGAAGAACACGAAGAACAGAAAGAAGATCAGGAACACGCCGAGCCCGAACATGTCCTTGATGGTGTAATAGGGGGTGAACGGGAGGGTGTCCTGCGGTCCCTTGACGTCGATACCCAACGGGTTGTTGGACTTGACGCTGTGCAGCGCCCACAGGTGCACGAAGACCAAGCCGAACAGCAGGAACGGCAACAGGTAGTGGAGGGCGAAGAAGCGGTTCAGCGTCGCGTTGTCGACCGAGAACCCGCCCCACAGCCAGGTGACGATGCTTTCGCCGACGAGCGGGAAAGCCGAGAACAGGTTGGTGATGACGGTGGCGCCCCAGAAGCTCATCTGGCCCCACGGCAGTACGTAGCCCATGAACGCCGTCGCCATCATGGCGAGGAGGATGATCACGCCGATCATCCACAGGATCTCTCTAGGCGCCTTGTAGGAGCCGTAATAGAGGCCACGGAACATGTGAATATAGACGACGATGAAGAACATCGACGCCCCGTTCATGTGGAGATAACGGAGCAGCCAGCCGTAGTTGACGTCGCGCATGATCCGCTCGACGCTTTCGAAGGCGAGCGTGGTGTGCGGCGTATAATGCATGGCGAGGAAGATGCCGGAGGCGATCATGACGATCAGGACGATCCCGGCCAGGGAGCCGAAGTTCCACCAGTAATTGAGATTCCTCGGTGTCGGATAGTCAACCAGGTCTGCCCACATCAGCGAGAAGACAGGCAGCCGCCGATCGATCCAGGCGATGACCGGGTTCTTCCATTGCTTGTTTGTTGTGCTTGCCATCAGATGATCTCTCAGCCGATACGGATGGTCTGGTCGGCGGTGAATTCGTAGGGGGGCACGGCGAGATTGTGCGGTGCCGGTCCCTTACGGATGCGGCCGGAGGTATCGTAGTGGGATCCGTGGCACGGGCAGAACCAGCCGCCGAAGTCGCCGCGCGGCTCTCCCGACTTCTGGCCGAGCGGAATGCAGCCGAGGTGGGTACAGACGCCGACGACGATGAGCCACTGCGCCTGTCCGGGCTTCACCCGCTCCGAATCCGCCTGCGGGTCCACCAGGCTGGCGAGCGGCGTGTCTTCCGCCATCTTGATGTCCTCGGGTGTCCGGTGATCGATGAACACCGGCTTGCCGCGCCAGACCACGGTGATCCGCTGGCCCGCCGCCACCGGCGCCAGATCGACCCCGGTCGAGGCCAGCGCCAGCGTGTCCGCCGCCGGATTCATCGCGTCGATAAACGGCCATGCGGCGAGCGCGGCGCCGGCCGCGACCACGGTGCCGCTGGCGAACAGAAGGAAGTCGCGCCGCGTTTCGCCCCCGCCGGCGTGTGAAGGTGTGGTCGATGCCGTTTCTGCCATGGAAAAAACCTCGTGCTTTCAGGCTCGGAAGCGATACCTGGCAATGACGCCGGGTTTACTCCCCGATCGGCTGCACGCTCAAGCCCGTCCCGCGCCCGCAGCGGCCACCGCGTCTCAATGATTGCGCCCCAGCGGTCCGCTCCGCCCGGGCGAGACTTCCCCTCCGACCGCACGACCCTTCACGGGACGTTGGCACCGGAGGGCGGATCCCCTAGCCGAGATGCATATACCAATCGTAATGGCCTGCAAAGGGCGGACTTGCGGGCCCGTTCGCTTCTGCGAAAGAGTGGGGAAGCTGGATCGGCAACCGTCAAAAATCGGCCCTTACCCATGCGTATCGTGCTTTTTCAGCCCGACATTCCGCAGAATGCCGGCACTCTGATCCGCCTCGCCGCCTGTCTCGGCGTCGGCTGCCAGATCGTCGAGCCGTGCGGTTTCCTCCTCGGCGACCGGCGCCTGCGCCGTGCCGGCCTGGATTACCTGGAACGGGCCGATATCCGGCGCTTCGTATCCTGGGCAGCTTTCCTGCGCGACCGGCCGCCCGGTCGGCTGGTTCTTTTGACCACCCGTGCCGAGGCCTGCTATTGCGACTTTGCCTACGACGTCGGCGACGCTCTTGTCGTCGGCCGCGAAACCGCGGGTGTACCGGCCGAGGTCCATGCGGCGGTCGATGCCCGGGTGAGGGTGCCCATGCGGCCGGAGCTGCGGTCGCTGAACGTGGCGGTGGCGGCGGCGATGGTGCTGGGCGAAGCGCTGCGCCAGACCGGCGGTTTTCCGTCGGCGGGTTACGGCGGCCCAGGGAGCAGCGGCCCGGGGAGCGGCGGCCCAGGGAGCGGCGGCCCAGGGAGCGGCGGCGGATGAGGGAGAGCAACCTGCCATGAACATCGAGTTCTGGTTCGAGTTCGCCAGTACCTATTCGTATCCGGCGGCGATGCGGGTCGAGGCGGCGACCGCGGCGGCGGCGGTGGGGGTGACGTGGCGGCCGTTCCTCCTCGGGCCGATCTTTGCCGCCCAGGGATGGGGTGATTCGCCGTTCAACCTCTACGCCGCGAAGGGCCGTTACATGTGGCGCGACATGGAGCGAACGTGCGCCGCATTGGGGCTGCCCTGGCGGAAGCCGTCGGCCTTTCCCCGCTCGGGTTTGGTGGCGGCGCGCATCGCCACCGCCGCCGATGGCGAGGACTGGCTCCCCGCCTTCGTCCGAGCGGTCTACCGGGCCAATTTTGCCGAGGACCGGGACATCACCGACCGCGGCGTGTTGGGCCGGATCCTCGAGGACCTGGGGCAGCCGGCCGCGGATGTTCTTGCCGGCGCCGATTCCGCCCCGGTCAAGGAACGGCTGCGCCGGCGCACCGAAGAGGCGGTGGGGCTCGGCCTCTTCGGCGCCCCCAGCTTCATCGTCGGCGACGAACTCTTCTGGGGCAACGACCGCCTGGACCAGGCGATCGGGCACGCCACCGCCGGGGGCGGCGGATGAGCGCCTCGCCCGAACAGCGCGCCGCCGCCGCGACGTGGTTCGACCAACTGCGCGACCGGCTGATCGCCGCCTTCGAAGCGATCGAGGCGGACGGCCCGGGGAACGGGCCGGCCGGATCGTTCGAGGCAACGACCTGGCAGCGGCCGGGCGGCGGCGGCGGGGTCATGAGCCTGCTGCGCGGCCGGGTGCTGGAAAAGGCCGGCGTCAACGTCTCGGTGGTCGACGGTCGGCTATCGGCGGAAATGCAGGCGCGGATTCCGGGCGCGGCGGGCGATCCGCGGTTCTGGGCCTCGGGCGTCTCCGTCGTCGTCCATCCGTGCTCGCCGCATGTCCCGGCGGCGCATATGAATACGCGGATGATCGCCACCACCCACAGCTGGTTCGGCGGCGGTGCCGATCTGACCCCGGTGTTCGTCGATGCCGCCGATACCAATGACTTCCATGCCGCTCTTAAAGCTGCCTGTGAGCGTTTAGGTCCCGACTGCTATCCGCGGTTCAAGAAATGGTGCGACGAGTACTTCTTCCTGCCGCACCGGGGCGAGGCGCGCGGGCAGGGGGGAATCTTCTTCGACGATCTCGCCACCGGCGACTGGGAGCGTGACTTCGCCTTCGTCCGCGCCGTCGGCGAGGCGTTCCTCGACGTCTACCCGCGGCTCATCCGCCGCCACAAGGACGCCGCGTGGAGCGAAGACGAGCGCCTGGCGCAACTGATCAAACGAGGCCGCTACGCGGAGTTCAACCTCCTCTACGATCGCGGCACCCAGTTCGGCCTGAAGACCGGCGGCAATCCCGAGGCGATACTCATGTCCCTGCCGCCGATGGTGGCCTGGCCCTAAACCCTATCCGAGGCGCACCTGGCGCAGCCCTTCGATCACCCCGAAGGTCTGCAGCAGCCAGAGAACGACGGCGATGACGACAACGATGTTGAGGATGCTCTTAATCTTGCCGTCCATCGGGATGTAGGTGTTGATCAACCAGAGGAGGACACCGACGACGATCAGGGTGACGACAACGGTGAGCAGCGACATCCTTTTCCCCTCCTGAGATTCCTGCGCGCGCCGATCGACGGTGCCGATCGATGGTGATAGTTCGGTAGTTCGGCGACAGGGTCAACTCGCCTGTCCCGTCGTTGTTCCGCCGACGGCGGGTTTGGCCGGGTGACGTCCGTGCCCGCGCCCGATAACGCTGCGATTAAACCTGATGTTAAAGAAACTCCTGGATTCTCGCTGGCAGGAGGACGCCTCGCCGCGGGTGCCGGCGCAGCGTTGCCGTGACCCAGGAGGCGACGATGACCTTTCTTGAATGGAACGACGCCCTGCTGGTGGGCGAGCGGGAGATGGACGACGACCATCGCCGTCTCGTCGTGCTGGTCAACGAGATTGCCGACGCCGCTGCCGCCGCCCGGCGTGCGTCGTCCGTCTCCGAGGCGATCGCCCGCCTGGTCGACGCCACCGAGGATCACTTCGGCCGTGAGGAACGGATGATCCGGGACTCGGGCGATCCCAATGCCATTCCCCATGCGCGGGATCACGGCATGCTGCTGAGCCAGCTCAAGATCCTGTCGACGCTGATCGACGACGAGACGGTGGAGGCGGGCACCGATCTGGTGCGCTTCATTCGCGGCTGGCTGGTGAGCCATGTCCGCACCCATGACCTGGCCCTCGCCCGACACCTGGGGGTCTGGAGGGCCGCCGCTGCGGCGGAGGGGAGGCCGGGACGGGACCAGGCCGCCTGAGCCCGGGTCCGCAGGTCACCCAACCCGAGGCCGGAAAAAATGGTGGCACGCGTCGGCACCGTTGCCTTCCAGGGGATCGACGTCCTCGACGTCGCCGTCCAGGTGCAGATGGCCAACGGATTGCCGGCGTTTTCCATCGTCGGCCTGCCCGACAAGGCGGTGGCCGAGAGCCGCGAGCGGGTGCGCGCGTCGTTGACGGCGATGGGCCTCGGCCTGCCGCCGAAACGGATCACCGTCAACCTCGCCCCCGCCGATCTGCTCAAGGAAGGCAGCCACTTCGACCTCCCCATCGCCCTCGCCCTGCTGGCGGCCATGGGGGTGATCGCCCAGGACGCGGTCGGCGGCTACCTGGCGCTGGGCGAACTCGGTCTCGACGGCGCCATCGCTTCCGTCTCCGGGGTGCTGCCGGCGGCGGTCCACGCCAGCGGCCGGCGTTGCGGGCTGATCTGTGCCGAGGCGCAGGGCGGCGAGGCCGCCTGGGCGGGCAATCTGGCGGTGCTGGCGGCGCCGTCGCTGCTCGCCCTGATCAACCATTTCAAGGGCCACCAGGTGCTGGCGGCGCCGGTGCCGAAGTTGCAGACGGACGAAGCGGCTCATCCCGACCTCTGCGACATCAAGGGCCAGGAGACGGCGAAGCGGGCGATCGAGATCGCCGCCGCCGGTGGCCACAATCTCTTGATGAGCGGCCCGCCCGGCTCCGGCAAGTCGATGCTGGCGGCGCGACTGCCGGGACTGCTGCCGCCGCTGGCGCCGGCGGAAGCCCTCGAGGTCTCCATGGTCCATTCCATCGCCGGGGCCTTGCGCGAAGGAGCGTTGGTCCGCCGCCGGCCCTTCCGCGAGCCGCACCATTCCGCCTCGGTGGCGGCGCTGGTCGGCGGCGGCCTGCGGGCGCGGCCGGGGGAGGTGTCGTTGGCGCACTTAGGCGTCCTCTTTCTGGATGAATTGCCCGAGTTCCCGCGCGCCGCGTTGGAGGCGCTGCGGCAGCCGCTGGAGACGGGCCGGGTCACCGTCGCCCGCGCCAACGGCCACATCACTTATCCGGCCCGGGTGCAGCTGGTGGCGGCGATGAACCCCTGCCGCTGCGGCTTCCTCGACGATCCCGGCCGCGCCTGCAACCGGGCGCCGCGCTGCGCCCAGGACTACCAGGGCCGCATCTCCGGCCCGGTCTTCGACCGCATCGATCTGCACGTCGACGTGCCGGCCGTCTCCGCCGCCGATCTGAGCCTGCCGCCACCGGCGGAGCGCTCGGCCGCCGTCGCGGCGCGGGTGGCCGCCGCCCGCGAGCGTCAGCGCGTCCGTTACCGGCAGGCGGCAACGCCACGGCCGGTCCGCTGTAACGCCGAGGCGGAAGGGGAGGTGCTCGAGGCCGCCGCGTCGCCCGACGAAGCCGGCCGCCGTCTGCTCACCGACGCGGTGGAACGGATGCGGCTGACCGCCCGCGGCTATCACCGGGTGCTGCGCGTCGCACGCACCCTCGCCGACCTGGACGGCACCGACACCGTCCGCCGCCTCCACATCGCCGAAGCCCTGTCGTATCGCCGCGCCATCCCCGGCCGCAGCGGTTAGCCGCAGCGGCCGGCCGCGGCGGCGGTGAACAAAGCTTCACCAGCTGCCACCCCGTTACCGGTCGCCGACCTCAATGGCGGACGCCCGCCGCCGCAGGCGCGTGCAGTACTCGGCCGCCGCCCCCTCTCGCCGCCAGAGAAGACTACGCGACAACGCTTCTCATTTGCAAGGTAGTCAGAAAGCCACAGTTGGCAGTTTTAACCCTTGCACTGTATATTTATTCAACTTATACTGTATTAGTACCACATTATATTGTTGGGGGCGGGTTGGGGGCCCGTGCTGAGCGGGTAATGCATTATCGGCCGCTGCTTTCCCGGTGCACTAGGGTGAGCGTCCTGCGGACAGCGTGCCCTCGCCCCGGCCCGTGAGCGGTCAATGAGGGGGACACGAACATGCTGAGATTACTGACTCTCATAGTCCTGCTGGCGGTCGTGGCGGCTCCGGGGATGGCCGCCGATAGCGGGCCGGCGCGATCGGCGGCCCTCTCGGCAGCTACCCTTGCGAACGACGCCGGTGTCCCGGCCGGCCGCTTTTTCCAGAATCGCAACTATAACTATGAGTTGGTGGAGAGGACGGGGAGCGCGATACTCCATCACTGGTTCGATTACCAGGCGGGAGAGTGGCGGCGGGGGGCGCGGTTCGGCAGCTCGGTCAGCGGCCAGCCGGTATTCCTCCAGGACGCGTCGTCTACCAACAACTATGAGTTGGTCGTATACGAAGCAGGCAGCCGCGTCCGCCACTACACGTTCTCGATGGCGTCTGGCAGCTGGCAGAGGCGGACGGCATTCGGGACCAACGTGCGTGGTGATCCGGTCATGTTCCAGAATCGCTACAACGGCAATTACGAAGTGGTGGTCAAGGAGGGAAGCTGGCTGCACCATTACTGGCTGCCCTATGGCGGCGATGGCCGATGGCAGTCGGCCGAAACCTTCGGCCGCAACATCACCGCGACGCCGGCGATCTTTCAGAATCGCAACGGCAACTACGAGCTGGTGGCTCGCGAAGGCACCTTGCTGCACCACTACTGGTTCGACGCCGGTACTGGACACTGGCAAAGTGGTGACTTTTTCGCCTTCCGCGGGATCGGGTCACCGGTGATGTTCCAGAACCGCAACAACGATGATTATCAATTAGTTGTATGCGATAACCTCAACCTACAGCATTATTGGTTCCGGTCGGACCTCAGGGTGTGGGGCGGGCCAAGCAGGCTAGGAAGCGCCACCGATACGGTCGGGTTTGCCATGTTTCAGAACCGCGCACCCGGCAACTACAACTATGAACTTCTTGTAACCACAAAAAACCTTCTTGGTCTGGACTTCATCCACATGTGGTACGTGTACCCAAGATCTGTGTGGTGGTGGGCTGGTTACGGCAACAATGAGCAGTATGTCTTGCCTCCTCTATTGTTCCAAAATAGGGCGCCGGGCAACTATAATTACGAAATGATCCTCGTCGAGCAGTCAGCGGGCGTTATGCGGAAGCATCATTACTATTTTGACTTCGCGAATGGTTTTTGGCGCCCGGGAGCGACCTTCGACTGAGCGGCTTCTCGTGCTTATGAGGAGGGCAAGTGTCCGTTTTCGTTCGTGCGTTGCCGATCCTCGCCGCCCTCGTGATGGTGAGCCCGCTCGTCGGTGCCTGCGCGCCGCGGGAGCCTTCGGCGGCGGCGGACGCGGGGCCGGCCGTGCCGTGGCCGAGGACGCCCTGCCGGGCGTCGGTCGAGGCGTTTCTCACCATGGGCGGGCTGTCTCTCGCCCGGATGCAGACACTCACCGTGCGGGAAGAACGCCTCAACGGCGGCCAGCCGGGGGAGCAGGTGGGCCACTGGGAGCTCTCCGCTCGCCCCGAGACGTGCGTCAGCGGCAGCGGCATCGCGTTCACCGTCCTGCCCGACTGCTCGATCTCTTCCTGGAAGACCTACGGCGGCTGCCGCGTCGCCGGACTCGAACCCAGCCGCTAAGCCCTACAGGGGGATCAGCCGGAAGGTGACGTCGGCGTCATAGGGAACCTGCCGGCGCGGGTCGACTTGGCGGCTGTCGAGCCATTCGGCGAACGGCGTCTCCGCCGGCACACCCACCTGCACGTTGTCGATGGCGGAGATGCGGACGGAGAGTTGCAGCCGCCGCATCGCCTCCTGCAGTTCGCGGTAGACGGGCGGGGTGTTGGCGATCCTGAGCGTCGTCGCGTTGGCGAAGGTGGCGTTGCGGCGGGCGCGCTCGCCGTGCCATTCGGGCGACCGATCGGCGGCGACGGCGAGCCGCCGGGTGAACTCGGGAAAGGTCCGCTCGATGCCGGGTACGAGGATGGTGGCCCCGTCGATGCGATCGGCGGCGGTGGGCAACGCCGTCTCCATCATCCGGGTCAGCGTTTCCGACTCACGCGCCGCATCGTAGCGGCAATTGCTGGTGAAGGTGAAGGGGCCGTCGGTGCCGTCGCGGCTGAGCGTCGCGGTGCAGGTCTCCGTCTTTGCCTCGATCACGATGCCGTCGGCCTTGGGCGTGACGGTGAGCACAGGTGCCGGCTCGTCGGCCATGGCGGCGCCGGTGAGGGCGAGGATGGCCAGCGCGGTGCAAAGGATGTGAGCGCGCATCGGTAGAGGACGCTTCAACGGGCGTCACCGATGAGAAAGACGTTGCAGCCCCACGCGCCGAGATCGATGTAGAGGCCCGGCCCCGGCTCCACCAGGGCGGCGCCGTCGCGATCGTATGCTTCCCGACCGAGGAGATCGGTCAGCCGCACCTTGCGGCCGGCCAGGTCCGGAAACGGCAGGCGAAGATGGCACTGCCCCTGGGACTCTTCATAGTTGACGACGACGAGGGCGCGGCTGTCGTCGCTCCCCTGCCAGGCGTAGGCGATGAAGCCGTCGCAGCTCCAGTTGCCGGCCCAGGCGGGAAGCGGGTCGAGCCGCCACCAGTCGCCGTCGCGGAACAGCGGGGTCTTCAGCACTTCCAACAGGCGGTCGTAGAACGCCGCCACGACCGTGTCGGTGGGCTCGTCCGGACCGCGGCAGAGGTGCGTCGGCAGCCGCAGCCGGTGCCCCTCGAACTGCCCCTGGTTGAAGAACCGGAGACCGGGGGCGAGGTAAGTGACGACGGCGGCCGCCTCATGCACCACCGGCGGATAGGTGGCGGCGGCGCGCGGCTCGTCGTGATTTTCGAGAAAGCGGGCGAGGTGGGCCTGATAGGCGATATCGGCGCCCAAATGCTCCCGCACCGGCTTGGCATAGCGGGCGGCCAGCCGGTCGGAGAGGCGCTTGTCGTAGCAGTAGTCGAACCCCTGGCTGTGCAGCACCCATTCCATGTCCCAATAGACTTCCGCCATGAAGAGGAAGCCGGGAACCGCACGCCGGGTGGCCTCGATCGCGTCCGGCCAGAACGGTTGCATGGCAATGCCCCAGGTGCGTTGGAAGACGTCCGGCACCATCAGCATCGCCATGTCGCAGCGGACCCCGTCGCAGCGCCTGGCGATGGCGGCGAGCTCCGCCATCTGCGCCGCCTGCAGATCGGGATTGCCGTAATTGAGCTGGAGGGTGTCGGGCCAGCCGGGAAAGTAGGGATCTCGGCCGTGGGCGAACACCCGTGGTCCGCCCGGCGCTTCGATGCGGACGTAGTTACCGGGGGACCGTTGCCACTCCGCGTCGCTGCCCTCGACGTAGTAGTCGGGGTGAAGCCCGACCCACGGGTGGTCGAGCGCCGTGTGGTTGGGAACGAAATCGAGCATCAGGCGGATGCCGCGGGCGGCGAGCCGCTCGCGGAAGCCGGCCAGCGCCGCCTCGCCGCCGATGCGGGGGCTCACCTCGTAGGCGGTGATGGCGAAGCCGGAGCCGCAGATGTCGTCATCGCGAAGATCGGGGAGCAGCCGGCGATACTCCTCACGCAGGTCCGGCCGGGAGCGGGAGACGGCGCGGCCGGCTTCTCCCGTTTGCCAGACCGAGAGCAGCCAGACCCAGTCGAGGCCGCACTCGGCGAACCGGTCGATCTCGTCGCCGGGGACGTCGGCGAGGGTGACCTTACGGCCGAGGCGATCGGAAAGCGCCCGCAGCCACACCCGGGTGTTGACTTCGTAGAGGGAAGGGTATTTGGGCATGGTCCGTTTCCGCTCTTCCCGGTGGGTCGGCCGGCACTTCTGCTCTGCTTATCTCGTCTGGGTGTTTAGGCAGGCACTGCCGGCGGGTCAACGGCGAGCGTAACGGGACGGCTTGCGGGAGCCTTCGGCGCGCTTCCGCACCCGGCCGGCGCAGGTATCGAGCGGACGGTAACCAGGATACGGGGAATCGCGGGTCAGAACGGCCGCCGCCACCTGACCAGTTGCTGACGTCGACCGTTGCCGGCAGCGACCGCAGCCGACGCCGGGGAGGCCGCGGCTTTGCCGCCGGCACGATGGGAGCGGCCGGGCGCCCACCAGCGCTGCTCGCTCAGCACCAGCAGGGCGTCGACGAAGGATCGCGACGTGAGTCGTCGCCACTGCATCATCGCCCGATCTCCATCGTGGCCAGGGGTGCGAATGAGAAGCACTCGCATATTGATTTTCGGTCCGATAAGAACTATTGTCAATCCCGGTTCGGGTTTGAGGGATACCCATGAGATGATTCTTTGCCTGTGCTCCACGATCAGCGACCGCCAGGTTCGTCAGGCAGCGGCCGCCGGCGTGACCGCGTGGCAGGAGGTGTTTCGCCGAGAGCAGGCGTCCCCCAACTGCGGCGCTTGCGTCGACATGATCTGCGAAATTCTCGACGAGGAATGTGCGGCCGGCGCGGGCGCGCCGGCATGTGCCCGCTGCGCCTGACGCTGCGACTGGCCGGCCGAGCCGCTAAAGCGTCCGGGCGACCCGGAAGCCGATTTCATTTTCCCGCTGATCGTTATCCTTGTGGTTGCGGCTGACGCAGCGGGCGCGGCGGGCGCGATCGTCCCACGACCCGCCACGGATGACCCGATCCTGCTGTTCCGCGTCGATACGGGCCGACTGATCGGGCGGACGGCCGCTGTGGCTGGTGGTCCACGAGTCCTCGACCCACTCCCAGACATTGCCGTTCATGTCGTAGAGGCCCCAGGCGTTGGGCGGGTAGCTGGCGACCACCTGGGTGTGCGGAAAGGCCCGGTTGTAGTTGGCGAAATCGGCGGTGATCGTGTTCCCGAAGGGGTACTTGGTCTCGGTACCGGCGCGGCAGGCGTATTCCCATTCCGCTTCGGTCGCCAGGCGGTAATCCTTGCCGGTCTTCAACTTAAGCCACTTGACGTAGAGCTGGGCATCGTCCCAGGAGACGTAGATCACCGGACGCTGGCCGCGCCCCCAGCCCTGGTCGTCGGGTGAATAGTTGCCGCAGCCCTTGTCGGCGACACAGGCATCCCACTCGGCGAAGGTGATCTCGGTGCGGGCGATGGCGAACGGCTTGTCTATGGAGACGTCGACCATCGGCCGTTCGTCCGACTGGGCTTCGCGATCGAAATAGGACGCCCCCATGCGAAAGCGGCCGGTGTCGAGCGCCACCATCTCGGGGCAGTGCTCGCAATCCTTGAACGATTGGACCGGGCTCACCAGCGGCGGTCGCGGCGATTCGTCCTTCTTGTTGAGGAGAATGAAGACGAGGATGGCGGCGAGGGCGAGGCCGGCGGCGATGGCGGCAACGGCGAAGGGTTTGCGTCGGATCCACGACCGCGGCTGCGGTGTCACCGCGAACGCGGCAAGATCCACCGATGTCGCCGCAGTGCCTGGGCTGCGCAGGGCGGTGATCGCCTCCAGCAGCTGGGTGAAGCCCAGATGCTCGCGGCCCGGATCCCAGTCCCTGAGATCCACCCCCTGGATCGCCCGATACCCCATGGGCGGTTCGGAGCCGTCCACCAGCACCGGAACCAGCGCGTTACGCTCGAGACCCTCATGGGCTTCGTCGCGAACCCAGCGCGACGCCACCGACGACTTCGACCACAGCACGACGACGACGCGGGCGGCGTCGATTTCGGCGCTGATCTCGGCGGTGAAGTCCTTACCCGGCAGGATGTCGCGGTCCCACCATACCGACCAGCCGTGCGCCTCCAAGGCATGGGCCAGCTTCTCGGCGGTGGCACGATCCTCGCGCGCGTAGCTGATGAAGACGTCGGCCATGTCCCGAGTCCACCGTCCCTTCTGCGACCTGATTGCCGGTGTCGGCTCCGGTCCCGCAAGGTGTCGCGGATGCGTCGCCGGTGCAAGTGTCCGCTGGTCGCTCGCGGTTGTTCGGGCTCGTCGGCGCGGACGGGATACGCTAAGACTGAGGGGGGCCGGCGACGGAGTAGCGGGCGATGGCGGTCGGGGTGCGTATCGGCAGGCGGGTAGGCTTGGCGGCTTGGGTTGCGGCGGTGGCGCTGGTGCCGGCGGTTGCACCGGCACAGACGGCGACCCCGCCCGGCTCGGCGGCCGCGCCCACCGCAGCTCCCGCACCGGCACCGGCCGCGGCGGCACCGACGCGGGAGGAACTGCAGCAGCAGCTCGACGCGCAGAATGCGAAGAACGAGGCGTTGCGGCAGCGGATCGCCAAGCTCGAGGCGGTGCTGAAGACCGACGTCTGCAACAATCCCGAGGCGGAGGCGCTGCTCAAGGCGGAACAATCGGCGCCGCGCTGAGCCGCGGGACTCACCGCGTTCCGGTCGCCGCCTTGTATTCCTGATCGAGGCTCTGCTGCTCGCGGGTCAGCTCCGCCAGTCGCGCCTTCTTCTGCTGGTCCGCTTGACCGAGGGTGGCGATGTCCGCCTTGGTGCTGGCGACCTGAGCCTCCAGGTCTTTCGCCTGCTTCTGCAACGCGGCGTTCTGCTGCTGGCCGCCCTTGAGCTTGCGTTGCACCGCCGCCAGTTGCTGTTGGGCCCGCGCCTGTTCGGCCTGCTTTTGCTGCAGTTGCGCCGCCACATCGCGCTGTTCCGCCTCCAGCGCCTGGCTCTCGCGCTCCAGCGCCATCTGCTGGTCGAGGAGCGACGCTTGCTGGTCCTGACGTTGCTTGATCCGGGTATCGAAGCCGCCGGAGGCGTCACACCGGATGCCCTGCATCAGGCCGCCCTGGGTCGGGTCGCAATCGGTGGCGGCGCACCCGGCAAGGCTGGCGGCGAGGATGCCGGCGACGATCAACGGGGCGGCCGAGCGCAGGATCATTCGCCGGCGTGTCATCCCGCCACCGTCGCCCGGCGGGAGTTGAGGGCGTCCAACTCGTTCTGCATCAACGAGACCTGCTTCTCCAACTTGTCGATTTCCTGATCCACTTGGGCGAGCTTCGGATTCTGCGAGTCGGCCCGCGCTTCCGCCGCCGCCTGCCGCCATTCGTCGCGCCGCGCCACCTCGCCGGCGATGGTCTGCTGCAGCAACTGTCGGCGGCGGTCGATGCCGGCCAGTTCCCGCTGTGCCTGTTCGTTGGAGATCCGCTTCGCCGCCAGGTCCTGCTGGATCATCGCCAGTCGCTGCTGGTCGTCGGCGACCATCGCCCGGGTCGTCGCCAGAGTCGCCTCTTGTTTTTGGTTGTAGGCGCGTGCATCGGCGATCATCGAGTCCAGCACCTGCTCCTGGTTGGAGTAGCGCTGTTTTTTCTCGGCGTAATAACTGCCGGTGGCGCCGCCGGCAACCGTGCCGACGAGGGCGCCGATGCCGGCGCCGATCAAGGCCGCCATGCCGCGGTTGCCGCCGCCGGCGGCGGCGCCGATGCCGGCGCCCAGCGCCGCCCCGCCGACGGCGCCGATCGCCAGGCCCTCGGCGAGGGTACGGTTGTAGTCCGCCTTCTGTGCCGCCAGCCGCTGCTCGGCCGGCGTCGGCGGCGGCCCGTCTCCTCCGGACCCACCCGCTGTCGCACAGCCCTGAACCAACAGAACGGCGGCGACGACCACCGCCAGGGGACGACGTCGCGATCTCTGCGCCCCGATCACGGGCATCCTCCTATCACTCGGTCCGGCCCAACCGGCGCGTCCCGGTCAGCCTGCCTTTTTGCAGTCGGCGAGCCAGGTGGCGCGATCGATGGTCTGCTGCGTCCGGTAGCGCGCCGCGTGCCGCCCGTAAATATCGGCGACGGCGGCGAGCTCTTTCAACCCCCCGGCGTTGAGCTCCGCTTTCAGCACCGCCAGTTGGCGGTCGAGCACGTCCGCACCGTAGTCCTCGTCGAGGGAGACGAGGGTGTCGGCGTAGTAGCGCAGGTTCGACCACTGGGTCGCCTCCTCTTCGTCGATCATCGCCTTCTGGCCGCGGCAACGTTCGTTGTCGGCGCCGCGGGCATCGATGCAGGCCTTCAGCACGTCTTTCAGGCGATCGATGGGGACGCCGTCGTCGTGCAGTTTCTGGCAGAGGAAGGTGCCGAGGCGTAGCCGCGCCTTCGCCGCCCGGTCGCGCTGCTCGTCGCGCGCCTGGAAGCTGGCGCGGAAGGCCAGTTGCAGGTTCTTCAGCCGGCTCTGCATGTTGGCGTCGGTCGATGCCTCGGCGATGGCGCCCAATTCCTGCACCGGATCGTCCAGCGGCTTGCCGCTGAGGGCGGGGACCTTCGCCGCGGCCTCGGCCTTGGCGACCTCGCCCGCTGCCACCCCGGCCTTGGCGTCGGTCTTCGCTTCGCTGCCCAGTTGCGCCCAGGCGTCCTCGATCGCCAGGAGCCGGTCGCGCGAGGTGATCACCGGCGCCACCACCGCCACCCGGAAGCCGGTGGTGTTGGCCCGCCGCGGCTCGCCACCCCGATAGTAGGGGATCTCGTGCCGATAGGCGGTGCGCATGTCGTCCTCGGCGGTGGTGAAATTGCCGCCGCGGACGACGAAGCCGCCGGCCTGGCCGTGCAGCCGGTCGAGCCGGTTCAGCCGGAACGGATCAAGGACGATCTCGTCGACGTTGCCCAAGATGTCGTAAAGCCCGAGCGGATTTGGCTTCAACAGGCCGATGCGCTGGACCTTGCCGTTGGCCGAGGCGGAACCGGAAAACCAGGCATAGGCCGCCATCCCCTCCGGCATCGGGAACACCCGTTCGCGGAATTCGGCATCGGAGACGCTGACCCCGCCGCGGGCGGCGAACTCCCATTCGTCTTCGGTGGGCAGACGGACGAAGCCCGCCTCGCCCTCTTCCTTCGGCAGCTTGTCGGCGGCGTTCTGTCCCAGCCACAGGCTGTAGTGGTCGGCGAAATTGACCGCATCGACCCAGCCCACCCCGGTCTGCGGCAGGGCGAGGTCGGCCGCCGGGGTGGGGCAGGGGCCGGACATTGCCTGGTATTGGAGGCGGGAGACCTCGTACTTGCCGAGCAGATAGAAACGGTCGTTGCCCTTGCCGGTGAAGCTGCCGGCGATGTGGGTGGGCCGGACGCTCTCGGCGTAGCCGTGGGCGGGGTCGTTGGTGCCGACGAAGACGAGGCGGTCGCCCAAGGGACCGTCGGCCGGGATCGTCACCCGGCGAAACGCCATGGCGCCGCCGCAGGGCATGGGCAGGATGACGTCGTCCGCCGCCGGCTTCGGATTGAAGTACTCGGCCGGCCACGGGGCCGGCGCCGCGTGCGCAACCGGCCCCGCGCCGACGGCGACGGCCAAGACCGCGGCGGCTAGCCGGGGTGCGCCGAACGGAGCGCGCTCAGGGCGCACGCAGGCTTTCCGCCGGATCGATACGGGCAGCACGGTATCCTCCCACCATTGCCGCGATGACGGCGAACAGCACGGTGAGCCCGCCGGCGACGATGCCGTCGGCGAGCGACAGTCGGCAGACGAACTCGTCGCGACCCAGTTCTCCGGCGAACGTCGCATTGAAGGCCGCGGCGACGGCCAGATAAAGAACGGTCGAGACGGCGATCCCGGCCAACGCGACGAGGATGGCCTGCACCACCGGGAACCCGACGACGGGACCGGTGCCGAGGCCGACCAGCCGCAACAGCGCGATCTCGCGCCGCTTGCGGTCGATGTTCGCCCACAGGCTCGCCGCCAGCGAGAAGAGGTAGCCGCCGATGCCGATGGACGCCAGGACGACGAAGACGAAGCTCAGCACCCGGTCGATCGCCTTGACCGTCTCGATCTCCTTCGCCCGTGTCACCACCTCGATCCCCTGATCGCGGAGCCAGGCGGCGAGCGGCGCCACGTCGTCAAGGCTGCGGGCATAGATGCGGGCGCTGGCGAAGGCGCGGCGCGGGGCGGCCGCCGTCCCATCGGTCACCCCCAGCGCCGGCACGGCGGCGCCATCGCGATAGTCTTCGGTCGCCACCAGGAGATCGACGGATACGAAGGCGGCATCGCGCCCGAACCCGCTCTCGGGGATGATGCCGACCAGGGTGAGCGGCAGCTCCAGCGTCTGCGGCGCCCCGTCGAGGCGGCGGAAGACGCGACCGCTGAGGCGGTCGCCCGGCTGCGCATTCAGCCGCCCCGCCGCGGTGGCGGTGAGGAGAACTTGCCGCAGCCCCGCCGCCGGCGGCGTGCCGGCGGGAAGCAGCGGATCGCCCGTCGCCGTCGGCAGCATGTCGACGTCGGCGAGGCTGGCGCCGGTCCCGCTCTCCAGCGAGATGGTCGCCGCCAGGAGCCGCGTCCGCGGCAGGACGAAGCCCACGTCCGGGCGTGCGCGCATGGCGGCGAACCAGGTCGTGTCCAAGTGGCGATGGCCGCGCAAGGTGATCTCCAGATTGCGCGGATCGGCGCGCAGACGCTCGGTCATCGTCGTCACGATCCCCGACTTCAGGCCGAACAGGACGAGGAGCGGCGCCAGCACCGCCGCCAGGGCGAAGACCAGGCAGAGCGACACGCGCCATTCATGGACGAAATCGCGCCAGGCAAGGACGCAGGCCCGGATCCACTGCCGTGCCCACGGCCTCATCCGGTGAACCGGGTAACGGCCTGGGCCTGGCCGGTCACCGTCTCCGCCCGTAGCTGGCGAAGCCCGAGGCTGCCCACCAGGTCCCAGTCGTGGCTGACGATGATGGCGGTCATGTCGAAGCGGCGGACCAAGGTCAGCAGGAGCTTCATCACCCCGATCGCCTGCTCCGGATCGAGGGCGGCGGTCGGTTCGTCGGCCAGCAGCAGCGCCGGCCGATGGGCCAGGGCGCGGGCGATGGCCACCCGCTGCCGCTCGCCCACCGACAGCGCCTGGGGTTTTTTCGCCAGGAGGGGACGGATGTTGAGCGCATCCACCAGCCGGTCGACGATGCCGCCGCGCCCGCCGTCGTCTTTATCGTCGTCGCCGTCATCGAGCCCGAGGATGGTGCGCGACAGGCGGATGTTGTCGATCGCCGGAAGGAACGGCAGCAGGCCGCCGGTCTGCAGCACGTAGCCGATGGCGCGAGCGCGGACCCGGGCGAGGCCGTTGCGGTCGCCATTGCGCCACAGGCGACCGACGTCGATGGCGGGATCGGCGTTGGTCTTGAGGATAAAGCCGTCGGCCCGGTCGGGGGCGAGGACGAGGCCGAGGAGATCGAGGAGCGTGCTTTTGCCGCACCCGCTCGGCCCGGTGATCGCCACGCACTCGCCGCGGCGGATGCTGAGCCGCGGCACCTCCAGGCGGAACGCGTCCTCGCCGTCGCCCCGTTGCCGGCTGGTCCCCCACAGGCTGAGGACCGCGTCGGCGTGGTTCACGGCAGCGCCTCCAGCGGCACCGGGTAGACCCGATCGCCGGCGTCGGCGCCGGGCGCCAGCGCCACCCAGCGGCCGGAATCGTCGTTGTAGAGCTGGTAGAGGCGGAGCTTACGGCGGAGTTTGTCGAGAAGCTCCTCCTGTTCGGAGGTGCTCCACGACACCCACTCGTCGCGGGTAAGGCCCATGACGTCGCTCTTGTAGGGTAGGTCGTCCAGGTATTCACCCAGCAAGCCCAGCTGGCCGAGGCGGGTGGCGTTGGGGTCGGCGAGCTTGCCCGGATCGCGGGCGAGATGGGCGGCGGCCGAGCGGATCAGGTCGAAGAAGTCGGCGGTCGCCGTCTGCTGGGATTTTTCCCCGGCGTCGAGGACGGTGGACACCACCTCCGCAATGTCGGAGAGCTGGTTCTTGGTCAGCAGCACCCGTACCTCGGTCGTCGCCTTGTCCGGCTGGGCGAACGCCCGGTCGCTGAGCCAGGCATGGAACAAGGGCGGCGCCGCCGTTCCCTGGGTGCGACCGAGCCAGGCGAGCTGCATCGCCCGGCCCACCTGATCGGTCGCCGCCGCCATCTGCGCCTTTGCCTGTTCCGGCGTCGGGCTGGCGGCAGGGGCGGCGGCAGGGGCGGTGGCGGTGGCGGTGCGGGCGCTTCCGGGAACCATGTCGCCCTTCGAAGCCGCCTTCACCTGGCCGGTGATCTGGCCGGCGAGCTGGTCGACGAGCTGGCCGAACTGTTCGACCGAGCCGGCGTCAACCGGGAAGTAGAGGGGGCTCGGCGCATTGGGATTGCGCGAAAGCTCCTTGTACTGGGCGGCGGCATGGGCGTGGTCCGCCTTGCCTGCCCCCGTCTTCAGGTGCAAGGCGTAAAGGGCGATGCCGCGTTCCTGCAGCTCGAGGCGCACCTGCTGGGCGTCGAGACCGGTGCCGGATAAGGGATCGTGGCCCTCGATGGCACCGGCATCGGTGATCAGGACGACGTAACGGCCGCCGAAGGCATCCCAATCGATTCCCTTCACCGCCGCCATGACGCCGGCGTAGGGATCCTCGTCGAAGCGGGCGCTGGAGACGGTCGCCTCCTTCAGGGACGCCACCTTGTCGAGGAAATCGCCACCGCTGGTGACCGTGTTGGGGTCGACATAGGTCTTGGTCACGTACTCCAGCTTGGGCACCGCCTTGGTCGACGAGCGGAAGGCGACGAGGCCGAATTTGACCTGGCGGCCCAGTCCCGCCTTTTCCACCGCGTCGTAGACCCGCCGCACCGCCTCCCGGGTGCGGTCGATATAGGGGCCCATGGAGATGGTCGAGTCGATGACGAACACCACCGCCGCGGAGAACGCCTTGATCGCCTCGGTCGGCGGGGGCTGGGGGGCCTGTGGGGCGACCTGCCCGGCGGTTGCGGGCGAAGCGGCGTCCGCCTTCGCCGTGACCGAGGCGATTTCGATCACCCGGGCACGAAAGCCCTTGCCCGACTCCTCCTCGCCCGCCTGCAGGATCGGCAACAGGTAGAACTGCTTGTCGATATCGATGTAGGTGGCGGGCTCGATGGAGACGACGCGCGGATCGCCTTTGCCTTGTTCCACCGCTTTCTGGATCGGCGCGACGGCGGCCGCCGAGTCCGGCGCCTTCAGGAGCTCGACGACGGTCTCGCGCTTGTCGAACAGCAGCGTCCGATCGCGACCGGCGGGATTGGTGAACGCCAGCGCCATCTGCTGCTTCCACGGCAAGGTCGCGTCGGCGGCGATCCAGCCGTCGGTCTTGCCGCGGCTGCCGGCGCCGACCTCGATCCAGTCCCCACCGCCGACCGCTTTCCGGTCGTAGACATAATACTGGGAGAGCGGTGGCACCGGGCTGCCACCCTGTTGCCCCGGCTGGGCGACGATGGCGGCGCCCGGCCGGGTCAGTACCCGCTCGTAAAGCGAGGTCTTGCCGTCAAGCAGCCGGGGCGTCCGGTTCTGCGCCTGAACCGGGGCTACCGCCCCGATCAGAAGGACGAGGGCCAGCACCGTCATTCCGGCCCAGCGGGCCGCTACGGCCACGGCCTTTGCCTGGAGGCTCGATGTCATAGTCTGTCCTGTGACTTCTACTGCTGGCAGGTGGGAAGAAGCTGCCGCGCCTCGCCGTCACCGGCGTTCGCCGCTTGTTCCAGATAGGCGCGCGCCTGGCCCCGTTCGAGATCGTCCTTGGCATTCTTGCACATCAGCCGCCCGGCCTTGACCTTCGCCGCGACGTTGCCCTGGCGCGCCGCCTTTTCGTACCAGAAGGCGGCGGTCTCCCAGTTGGGCTGGGTGGCGGGAGAGGTCTCCGCCGACCAGGTATCCGGATCGTACATCCGCCCGAGGGCGATGCTGGCCTCGGCCGAGCCCAGCCCGGACGCCTGCTGCAGCAATTGCCGCGCCGGCTCCAACTGTTTTTGCTGCAGGGCGCGTTCGCCCACCTGATAGCACCCCGCCGCATCCAGACCGGTGCAGCTCAGCGAGGCTTCCGGGACGGGCAGGGGGGACGGCGTCTTGGCGGCCTGGCAACGCCCGGCGGCGAAGCCCGGGATGACGCATCCGTACCAGCCGCCGCCGGCGGCGGCAGCCAGAACAAGCGCCAGCCCGAGCCCGGCGAAGAGGGCGGTGCGGCGCCGGCCGGCCTTGCGGGCGTCGTCGAGGGCGGCCTGCTGCGCCGCCTCGTCGGCGAGGCGACGACGCTCGGCCTCCTCGTGCGCAAGGCGCGCGCTCTCTTCTTCCGCGCTCCGGCGGCGGGCCTCTTCCTCCGCCCGTAGCCGGGCCTCTTCTTCGGCCTGGCGCGCCGCGTCGTCCGGGGGTTCGGCCCCGATCGCGGCGTCCGCCGTCCCGGCCGCGGCGCCCGAGCCGAACAACGGCCGGATCACCTTGAGCGGGGTGGCCTGTTTGGTGGCACCGACGGCGACGGTGAGCAGGTAGGTGACGTTGGTCGGCTGGCCGACGATGGGATCGATCACCGCCGGGCCGAGGGGCACGACCAGCGCGCCGGTGCCGTCCGGACGCCCCGCGGCGACGGAGTGCCAGGCCTCGGCGGCCTGCCAGCGGCCGTCGCTGCCGAGGAACGGCGCCGTCCCCTGGTTGCAGCGAAGCGAAAAGTCCATCGGGCCCGACGCGACATCGGCCGCGACCGGGAGGCCGGTGATGCGCATGAGGCCGAAGCCGGCGCCCTGTTCGCGATCGGCACTCAGTTCCGCCCGCATCGCCACCCGTCGTCTCCCGTCCTTATGCGTTGGCCGAACGAGCGGCGGCACCCATGTCGGCGGTGCCGTTGATCAGGGTCAGGATTTCGCCCAGCCGTTGGTTCTGGTCCGGGGTGACCTCGCGGCCGGCGCTGTGGCCGGCGTTGCCGACCGCCAGGTGATGGAAGGCGACCAACCAGTCCAGCACGAACATGCCGGGATAGGGGATCTCCTCGGCCGGCAGCTGCGGCAGCGTCCCGGGCGCAATCGCCGCCGCCGGCTCGAAAATCCTGCGCCCGTCCATGGGCGAGGCGGGACGCTCGTCGAGCGGGACCTGGCTGAACCCGAGCGCATCGACGAAGTCGTTGACGATGCAGCGGACGAGCAGGACCTGCTGGTCGACGATGCCGATCCGGGTGGTCGTGCGCTTGTCCTCGAGCGGCCGCAACGCCTCGATCAGCCGCTCCCCCAGCCGGTGGCGGTCGGCCCCCGTCACCACCTCGTCGACGATCATCTGCAGCACCGCGGCCGGCACGCCGAGGAACCGCTGCAGCTCCAGGTTCGCCGGCAGTTCGCGAATCTGCTTCGTCCATTCGCCCAGCACCGCCTTGGCGAACCCCAGGGCGCGCCCACTCACCGCCGGCTGCGGCTGCTTTGCGTCCTGACCGGCAATCGGCAGCCGAACCAGTCCCGGTCGTCTCGTCCGGGGCTCGGCCGGGGCGCCGCCGCCTGCCGCTTCGGCGCCACCATCGCCATCATCGAGATCGACCCGCAGGTAGAGACGGCGCAGATGCTCCCCCGGCGGCTGCAGATGTTCGAGCAGGTCGCCGAAGCTGTCGGCGTGCTCCTCTATGGCGGCGCGAACCTCCTCGACGATCCGCTTCTTCCGTTCCACCTGGCCGGCGCCCTCGGCGAAAAAGTAGGGGTCGAACCACTTGCCGATGGTCTCCGTTCTGGCGCGAACCTGTTCGCCGATGCGCGCCAGCTTGATCTCCTTGCTGGCCACCCCCTCCAGGTAGGCGGCGAGCCGCCTCATCCCGCCGTCATTCGGCTGCAGTACCGCGTCCCAAGCTTCGCCGGCGTTGTGGATGTGGCGGCGGACGTTGTCATTCTCGATGAAAAGGGCGCGTTGATAAGCGAGCCGCTGCGCCTCGCCCGGCTGCAGGTCGCGTTCCTCGGTCCCGGCGGCGGTTTCCACCGTATCGATGACGGCGCCGAGGAATCCCGGCTTGCGGACGAGGAAGACGTTGTCGAAGGGCTTGCCGCTGGCCCAATCCTGCAGCCATTCGCACTGACCGAAGCGCTCCAGCAAGGTGATGTGGACCATGCTCGACCACTCCTGGCGCTGCAGCACGTCCGAGGTGCCGGGCTTCGGGGTCAGCCGCTTATCCAGCTGGGTGATCACCCAGATCAGGCCGGGGGGCCGCTTCGCCCGCTCGGCCGGTGTCTCGCCTTGGGTCGAGTGCACCCAGGCGTCGAGGACGGGGGCGAGTTCGGTGATTTCGATCTGGATGTCGCAGCGGGTGCACATGATCAGGAGGTTCATTTCCTGATCCTCGGTGTAGCGCTCGAAGAGGAAGGCGACCTTGCCGCGGAGCAGCAGTTGCGCGACCGGATCGGCGTCGGCCAGCTTCGGATCCTTGCGCATCTCGTCGAGGCTGGCGATCTGCAGCCGTCCCCGGTAGCCGGGGAAATCCAGCAGGTCGATGCTCTCCAGGGTCGGCGCGACCGGCGGGTCGGCCAGCACGATCGTCATCTCCGCGGTGAGGGCGGCAAGCAGCGCCCGCGGCAGCACCGTTTCCTCGCCGACGGCGCCGCCCGGCCCCACCGGCAGCACGGTGAGTGTCTCGCCGTCGTCCCGGCCGAGGTTATCGAGGACATCCACGTTGAGGATGCTCTGCGGCGCCCATTCGAAACCGTCGTCCCGGGGGCGGACCAGCGCCGTCAGCGGCGCGTAGACGGTGCGGGCGCCGCCGATGCGGGCGAGCCCGTCGCGCAGCCGCACATAGGTCGCAGTCAGCGCGGTGTTCTCGATCCCCCATAGCACCGACAGCAGGGTGGCGCGGGCGGGGCCGGGAAGGCGCGGTGCCAAATCCACCGCGTCCGTCCAGAAGTCCGCCTTCAGCGCCTCCATGGACTTGCCGTAGCGCTTGCCGAAGTAGTCGAGAAGATCGACCATGTCGTCTTCGTCGAGGCCGCCGGTCGGTTGCGGCTGGCGCAGCGGCTTCAGCGCCGCCAGGTGCCGGGCGACCGCCTCCGGCTTCAGCTCCGGCGTCCGCTCCCGGTCGAAGTCGTTGAAGTAGCTGTTGCCGAGGACCTTGACCAGGTCGGCTTCGGAAAACAGGGTGAGCTCGATGGGGTAGCCGCGCGGCGCTTCGGTCTTGCGGCGGGTGAAGCGGGTGACGAGACCGGTGGCCTCCTTGCCGCCGCCCGGCGGATTGATGTCGGCGATGAAGTCCAGTCGCGTCCCGTCGAGCGTCGTCTGCAGCCGTCCGTTGGCGCCGCGGGCGAGCGTCGAGATGAGGTAGGACTTGCCCGCCTGGCTTATCCCGAAGACACCGATCGACAGCGGTCGCTGTGCCGCGTGGCTGAGCCGTCGGCACTGGTTGCGCGACCGGCGCAGGGCTTCGATCAGGCCGTCGGCCTCGGTGTCGAGGCGCCGGGCATTGCGCCTGGTCTCGCCGATCCAGTCGATCAGCCGGCCGGATCCGGCGACGATGTCGTCGCAGCGTCGGCTCAAGACATCGGGGGTCTCGCTCACCGCCCGGCTCCCGTCATCGCTCCTCCGTCATCGTCCGGCTCCCTCATCGAATGACGCTGCCGCTGTCGAGCCAGTAGTCCGTCTCGCCGATGCCGACGGTATTGAGCGTATTCAGCTTCAAGGTCAGGTCGCGCGGCGACAGGGTGATTCCTTCCTCCGAGGTGACGCCGCCGGCGATCTCGAAGCGCTCGGCGCGGCGGCGCCGATCCTTCTTCAGCCGCACCTGCAGGACGGGTGAGCCGCGGCGGTCCGCCTTGGCGAGCAGGTCCTTCGCCCGCTTGGTGAAGTCGAGGACATAGAGCGGGCTGGCACCCCATCGCTCGGCGGCGAGCTGACGGAACCCCAGCACCATGCGGCCGCGGACCTCGAACGGCTGGTCGGGAAGGTCGTAGTCCGGATCGTCCAGCGAGACCTCGCGATAATAGATGTCCTCGTCCTTGATCCGCATGTTGCGGTCCATCAGACCGATGAAGCGGATGGTCGAATAGGCGCGGAAGGCGTTGGAGAGGAAATTGAAATTGGGGATGCCGCGCTCGCCGCCGACCTTGCAGACCATGGCCCCGACCGCCGCCGTCGTCTTCGGATCGGCGATCCGGCCGTCCTTGTGAAACGGGTACCAGGTTCCGGCGCGGTAGCCGTGCAGGGGTAGAATGCGGTCGGGCGGCAGCGCCAGCAGCGCCCGGAAAAGGGCTTGTATGCCCGGCAGCCGCGACGGCCGGCCGCTGAGCAGCAGCATGTCGCAGCCGTAAAGCCAGACGATTTCGCACAATGCCTGGATCGTCTTGCAGATCTCCAGCTGGTCCTCGAGGAAGAACCGGTGCACCCGGTGCAGATCGAGGACCACCCGCACCTGGTTCAGGTCGAAGGGCGGGGCGGCCGGCAGCGCCTGGTGAGCCCCGCCCGCCACGTACTGGAGGACCGCGGGCGAGGGCGGCTCGCGGCCGGCCAGCATCTCTGCGATGGTCCGGGTGTGGACCTCGGCCCGGGCCACCGGGTCGTAGTGCTCGTACGCCTTGATGATGGCGAGCCCGAGGGGGTAGAGGACCTGCAGCGCCAGCTGCTGGCGCAGCGCGCTCTCCTGCACCGAGACCGGCTCGGAGCCGATCAGCCGCGACAGCAGCGGCGCCGGCTCGGCGATGCCGTGCTCGCGCAGCGCCTGTTCGATCGCCGGGACCACCAGCTTCTGCACCAGTTCCAGCAGCAGATCGTCGCCCGCCATCTTGAAACCGTCGCGGAACCGCTGCTCGGGGGTGATGTAGACGTTGGCCCCTTGCCCCGCGTCGAGGCGGTAGTCGGTGATGACGAGGTCGGTGGTGCCGCCGCCGATGTCGATGGAGGCGAGCGTCAGCCGGCCGTCGGCCGGGCGTCCGGGACGGCGGATCACCCGGAAGAAATCCTCCGGTCGGCCGGCGAAGTGTTCCTGGCACTCGGAGAACAGGTAGACCACCTGGGCACAGGTGGCCTCGTCCCACTCCGCGTGGACGGTGGGAAACGGCGGCCAGGCCAGGGCACGGCCGGCCTCGTCCATGGCGTCGTCCTCGCCGTGCCAGCCGAGGGATTTCCACACCAGCGCCATCGCCTGCTCCATCCGGGCGGCGAAGATGTCCCGCTCCGGCTTCGGCATCGACGGCGGTACGGTGAGGATGATCGAACGCAGATGGCGCGCCTTCTCCGGGTCGCCCTGCTTCAGGCGTTGGCCCGGGCTGTTGATCTGGACCAGCGCCTGGGTCAGCACTTCCGCCAGCATGAAGGTCATGATCGCACTGCGCGAGTAGTGCGGCATGAACACCGGCATCCGCTTGTCTTCGTCCTCGACGTCGTAAAGGGCGTTGCCCTCGTCGTTGATCAGGTTGGAGAACGGGGCGCCGGTGGCGTGGGGCTCGATCTCGTCGCGCGACACCGCGACATTGAACCGCCACCCCAGCTGATAGCGGTCTTCGTCCCAGAGATAGCGCTTCGGGCTCGACAGCCCGGTGGAGCCCTCGGTGCCGCGCCGCCGGCTGGCGAGGCGCGCCGCTTCCGGGCCGACGCGGGCGATGGTCGGCCAGACGAAGGCGTCGTTGCGGCCGCTTTTGCAGGCGCAGTGCTCCTTGCCGAGAACCACCTGGGCGAACTCGATGCGGCTCTCGAACGGCTCGGCGTAGACCTGCTGCGGCAGCGACAGATCGCGTAAGGCCAGCTCGTAGCGGTTCTTCAGGCCGTGGCCCTGCTGCGGATGCTCCTCGATGAGGATGCCGCAGGTGCGCGAGTTGCCGACGTCGACCACCATATCCACCGGGATCGGCGCCATCACGTCGCCCCTGGCATTGGAGCGGAGCACCACCTCCGGCAGCCTGGCGCGCTCGCCGATGACCGAGAGCCAGTTGAGGTAATGGGCGAAGTGGGCCTTGTTCTCCCGCATCTCCTGGCCGACGTCGTCCGCCGCCAGTCGCAGCCGCCCCGGCGCGTGCTCGGCATAGAGTTCCGCCAGCCACTCGACGATCCATGGCAGCTCGATGAAGCGGTCGAGTTCGTGCGCCCGATGGGCCAGGCGGAAAGAGGCGCCGGTCTGCACGTCGGCCAGCGTCGGTGCCAGATAGGCCAAGCCTTCCGCATCGTCGATGACGTTGGTATCGAAGGCGAGGGTCAGGCGATGGGTGTAGCCGTTGAGATCCTCCCGATCATCGGTGACGATGCGGCCGCGGGCCCACGTGGTCGGCCCGGTGTAGCCGCGTTCGCCCTCGCCGCGGAGGTAGGGCAGCGGCAGCCAGCACCCCTCCAGCAGCTTGAAGGATTCGTCGACGATGGTGGTGTATTTCTCCGTCGGCGTCGTTTTCTTCGGCGGCCGGCCGGGACACAGGTAGCTGCCGTCCCGCTCCTGGTATTCCAGGCGGGCGAGGGCGTTGTTGCTGGCGCGGAGGACGAACTCGCCGGGCGGCTCCTTGCGCAGATCGAGCGTCAGGCCGAAATCCATGAACTGGATGCCGCTGCGCGTGATCAGCGCCGTTCTCTCCGAATATTTTACGAGTTCCGCCAGCATGAAACCATCTTCCTGCCGCGCCGCGATAATTTCAATTCACTTGACGATATCGACGTCGTAGGTGCTGCCGTGCTCGTTGATCCCCTGGCACTTCGCCCGACCGTCGGCACCGGGCGCGCAGGCGACCTTCGACTTCTCGAACACGGTGCCGTCGGGACAGCTCACCTGACTCTGGTCGAGCACCAGCCGACCCCCCTCCATGGTCGAATTGACCGTTCCGCTGCAGGTCTGCTGCTGGCCGCCCACCGAGCGGCGCAGGGTGACCGGCCCCTGTCCCTTTTGAAACGCGTAGGATAGATCGATGGGGTTGCCGGACTTGTCCTGCAGGCCGGTGATCGACCGCCACGCGCCGTCGAGAAACTTGGTGTCCCCGTCCTGGATCGCCTTCTGCGGAATGGTCAGCGGCGTCCCGGGTGGTGGCGCGCCGGTGCCGCCGGTGTGGCCGGCGGCTCCCGCTTGGTCCGTCTTCTGGGTTTCTGCACCCTTTTGCGAGTCGGCACCGGCGGCGTCGGGCTTTTCCGCTTCCGGCTTCGGCTGTTGGGTTTCCGCCGGGGGCTGCTTTTCGTCCGCCGGGGGGTGCCCGGCATCGGGGGATTGGGGCGGCTCGCCGGTCCTGTCCGGCCCCTTGTCCGGCAGCGATGGTTTCCCGGTCTCCGCTGCCGGCGGCGTGCCGGGCGGCGGAAGCGGGCCGGCACCCTCCAGCGGTTTGCCGTCCGGACCGACAGCCACCAGGTTGCCCTGGGCATCGACGGTCACCGTCCTTCCGGCGTGGTCCACGTAGATGGGCGACCCCTCGCTGCTGGTGATCGGTCGTCCATCCGGGCCGAGCAAGGGCTTGAGGTCGGGCGGAACCTGGGTCGCCGACTCCTGCAGAGCCGGCACCCATCCGGTATAAGGGACCGGCACACCGCAGCTTTTCAGCCCGACCAGGAGCAGCAACAGCAGCAAAAGCAGCAGCGGCAGCCACAGCCACCAGCGTCGGTACCAGGGCCGCGCTGGCGGGATGGCCTCGACGCGCGGCGCCTCCTCGGTGAGGGCGGGCGCAACCTCGGTGGGGGGTACCGGCGCGGGCGCCGCTGCCGCCGGGAGCAGACCGCCGATGATGTCGAATCCGGGCGCCGCGTTCAGCGGATGAAAACCCCAGAAGGTCATCACCGGCCGGCCGTTGACCAGATAGATGTGGTCCTCGCCGGGAATGCGGGTGGCTTGCGCCAGGAGCCTGCCGAATACCTTGCGCTCGGAGGTCTCGGCATCGCCCTGGAGCGCCTGGCTCTGGGCGGCGAGCCGGTCGCGGGCGGCGTGGATGAGGGCGACCGCCTCGGTGCGCTCGTCCTCGGTGGCCGCCGACCAGGGCACCACCGGGCCGGGCTCCGGGGCGTACCAGTCGATGACGTCGCCCTGGTCATGGCGCTTCGGGATGGCGAACAGATCGGCGGTTTCGCTCCCGTACAGCCGGCGCACGGCGGCGCGTAGCTGACTAGCGGCGCTGTAAACCGGCTTGCCGACCGCTCCCAGCGGATGGAATTCGGTCAAACTTCCCGAACGAAGCAGCGCACCTGCCATTAACCCTTCCGGTACTCCAGATCGTCCGCCGCCGCACCGCCGCTCCTCGACCCCCGGTCCTCAACGGCCACCTGCGGGTGTCAGCGGCAGTGCGCCGGCTTGATCGCGTCCTGAGCCGCCTCTTTTATCGTCTTTTCGAACGCGAGGCCATCACCCGGTTTAAGAACCCGGCCGCCGGTGGCGTTGGCCATGCAGGCGCCGGAGCCGTTGCCGAGGATGTCGACGACGTTGATCTTCAACAGCGGCTTCTCGGCGTGCAGACGCCGGGCGGCGGCGCAGGGATCGCCGCCGCAGCTGTCGTCGCCGTCGGAGATCACCACCATCACCGCCGGCGCCTTGACCCCGTCGACCATGGCGCCCGCCTGGAGCACACCCTCGGCCAGAGGTGTGCCCTGCATCGGCCGGAGGGCGTCGACGCGGGCGTAGAGCTGGCCCCGCTGGGCGCCGCTGAAGAAGCCGTTGTTGGTGGGGGACGGACACCGCTCGAGCGTCACCAGTCCCACGTCCACGTCGTCCGGCATGCTGCGGACGACGCTGGTCACCCCGCGCTTTGCCGCCTCCAATCGGGACGGTCCGCTGGTCTGTCCGAGGATGGCGGCGCCGAGTGCACCCAGCGGGCCGAGCTGGCTCAGCATCCCTTGGACCTGGCTTATGGACGCGTCTGCCGGCAGGCGCATGCTGCCGGACGCATCCAGCACGATCGCCGCGTCGGGTGCCTCTTCCGGGGTCCGCTCGCCCGGGCAGGGCGGCAGCCCGGGCGGGGTGGCCTGGCGTTGCGGCGGCGGCGGCGACGGTTGCGCGGCGGGCGGCTGGGTCGGCGAGGGTGGGGGCACCTCCGCCGCTGCCTTCGCCTCCGCCTGTCGCCGCGCCTCCTGGGCGGCTTTGCGCTCGGCGTCGGCGGCGCGGCGCTGCTCGGCCTCCGCCTGTCGGCGGGCCTGATCCGCCTTGCGGGCTTCTTCCCGCGCCTTCTTCCGGCAGGCGTCGATGGCGGTGGCCAGATCGCGGACGATTTGCTGCCGTTGCCGTTCCAGGTCGTCTCCCTTGCTCGTCGCCTCGGCGATCGACGCGCGCAAGGGGCAGAGCTCGCGGGCGGCCGCCAGCGCCGCAACCGCGTCGGCGAGCCGGCCGGACAGGCTCGCCTCGTCCGCTTTCGCCGCCGCCAGTTCATTCCCCAGGCTGCAATAGGCGAGCCGGCCCTGCAGGTCGGCGGTGAGCCCGTCGATCCTTTGCCGCAGCGCCCGCTCGTCGTCGTCGGCGGCTTGCAGCAACCGCGCGTAGTCGGGACCCCAGGGCGGCCAGCGGAGAAGACCGGAGGCAAAGACGCCGACGACGATCGCCGCCAGCGCCAGAGCCGCCGCCAGCGGCAGCACCCACCGCGGCAGCCGTCGCGGCGGTGCCGGGCCATCTTCGGCCGGCGGCAGAGGCGGCGTCGGAACCGGCCGGGCGACGCCGGCGGGACCCTCCGCCGGCGCCAGGGGCCGGTATCCCCAGAAGGTGAGCACCGGCTGGCCGTCGACCACATAAACGGTGGCATCACCGGGATAGGACAGGGCCGCCCGCAGCCGCTCACCCAGTTCGCCCTCGCCGCCGGCGCTCAGCCGGTCGGCCAGTGCGCCCAGCGCCGCCAGCCGATCGGCGAGCACCCTTCGGGCGGCATCGCCATCGGCCGCGGCGAGGGAGGCGAGCGGCACCGGCTGGCCGCTCAGATCGGAATACCATTCGATGGTGCGGCCGTCGGCGGCCGGCACCGGCTCGGCCAGCAGCGATGCGGTCACCGCCGGCAGGTGGCGGCGGATCGCCGCGTCGAGGCGGCGGTGCAGGGCTGCGTCGGGTGGAGAGCCGGCGCCGACCGGTTGATACGGTGTCGCATTCACTCGGGCGACGCGCAGACGGTTGACCATGGTTCCTCGAATGCGGCGAGCAGGCGGTGCCCGCAGGGCCGAGGTGCGACCGGCCTCGGCATCACGCTAGCATGGCCGGCGTCGGCGGCGGAAGCGCGAGGGACGCCTTGCAGGCGGTGCGATGGCTTTGCCGGAAGGCCGGCGGTTGCGGTAGCTTGCGGACGATGATCCGGATCACCGAAGAGATCGCCATCGACGAGCGGGACCTGGTGGAAACCTTCATCCACGCCCCCGGACCCGGCGGACAGAACGTCAACAAGCTGACCACGGCGGTGCAGTTGCGTTTCGACGCCGCCAACGCGTCACTGCCGGAGACGGTTCGGGCCCGGTTGGTCCGGCTTGCCGGCCGCCGGCTGACCCAGGAGGGGGTGCTGGTGATCACCGCCCATCGCCATCGTTCCCGCGAGCGCAATCGGGAAGACGCGCTCGCCCGGCTGATCGAGCTGATGCGACGGGCGGCGGTACCGGCGCGACCGCGCAAGCCGACGCGGCCGACACCGGCGTCGCGGCGCCGGCGTCTGGAGGCGAAGCTGCGGCGGTCGGCCCTCAAGCGCGGCAGGACGACCTTCGTTACCTCGGAGGATTGAGCCGGCGCCGGGTGTGCTATGGTGGGGCGGTGCCACGGTGCCCATGCGCCGGGGCGCGCTCGGGTGGTGGAGGCGAGCGGAGGAAATGCGTATCGTCGTCGTCGGCGCCAGCGGAACCATCGGCCAGGCGGTGGTCCGCCTTTTGGCCCTTGATCACGACATCGTCCCCGTCGGTCGGACGACGGGCCAGTACCGGGTCGATCTCGCCGTGCGGGAGTCGATCGAAGCCCTGTTCGCCACCCTCGGCCCGATCGATGCCGTCGTCTCGGCCGCCGGCGAGGCGCGGTTCGGCGAACTCGACAAGCTCACCGACGCCGACTTCGCCTTCTCCCTCGGCAACAAGCTGATGGGGCAGATCAACCTGGTGAGGATCGGCCACCCCTTCGTCGGCGCGGGCGGTTCGTTCACCCTGACCAGCGGCGTTCTCGCCCATCATCCCATGGTGGGAAGCGCCGCGATCAGCCTGGTCAACGCCGGCATCGAGGGGTTCGCCCGTGCCGCGGCGCTGGAGCTGCCGCGCGGCATCCGCATCAATGTCGTCAGCCCGCCGTGGGTGACCGAGACCTTGCAGGCGATGGGAATGGCCACCGCCCATGGGCTACCGGCGGAGCGGGTGGCGTTGGCCTACCGGGCGAGTGTCGAGGGAGCCGCCAGCGGCGAGACCCTGGACCCCCGGCTGGTGACCCAATGACGATGGCCGCAGCTTTCCCTAGCGCGGGTCCCCCGGCCGGATGATCTCGTAGGTGCAGTCGAAGGACAGGGCGGCGACGCGGTAGGTGTCCTTTGGATTGCCGGGGTCGCGGACGATGACGTCCCCCGGCCGCGCCACCATCGCCTCACCCCAGGGGGCGGTAAAGGTGAAGGAGCCGTCCTCGCCGCGCACGCGCATGTAGAGCATTTCCGGCCCGACCGATCGGTAGGGCTGCCAGCCGTCGGCGCCGCCGCGATCGGTTGGCGCCTCCTCGTAGCGTTCGGTGAAGACCTTGGCGCTGACCAGGTACTGCTCGTTGCCGGTGTCGGAGCAGCGGTTGCGGACCACCCGGTCGCCCGCCACCGCCGGCCGGCTCTGGGTCTCCTTGCCCTCGCCGGCGATGATGGTGACGATCACCTCGCCCGGCTTCGCCGGTCGCACCTCGACCACCGCGGATTTGCGGGCAAGGCCGGTCCTGCCTTCCTTCTCCGCCGCGTCGAACAGCGTATTGATGTCCAGTCTCGTGTCTCCCTTCACCAGGGGGGCGAGCGAAAAGAAACCGGCGATCAGCGTCGGCATCATCAAACGGTGCGGATTCATCGGCCGAGCTCCTTCAGCTTGGCAATCTGTTCTTCAAGCGTTGAACTCATCCATGGTTCCGGTGCCGCCGCGACGGCCTCGGCATGGAGTCTGCCGGCATCGTCGCGACCGAGGCCGAAAGCGGCCTCGGCCCGGGTCGCAAGCAGCCAGAACCGCTCGGCGGCGGTCTTCTGCGGCGATTCCAGCAGGCGTGCGCATTGGTCGAACACCTCGCGGCGATAGCGGGTGGCCAGAACCCGATCGGCGATCGCTTCCTCCCCTTCGCTCACCGACGCCCGCACGTCCAGCAGGTAGGGAAAGTTGATGCCGTTATACATGTCGTTCTTGAAAAAATAGCCGCGGCCATAGGCGCGGATGGCCTGGTCCAGATCGGCCCGGTCGTGTTGCACCTCCCACAGCCGCTTGTGGATCGCGCCCCACAGTCCCACCGTCTCGGCGTCGCTGGAGGTGGGTGGCGCCAGCGGTTCCAGGATGCGCTTCGCCTCCACCAGCGCGGCGAGCTTGTCGGGCAGCTCCGACTTGTAGGTGGCGAGAGCCAGTTGCTGGATCAGGTAGGGATCGTTCGGCTGCATCTTCTGCAGCGCCTTGAGGAAGCCGACCACGGTCAGCCAGTCGGTCCGCTCCTTCACCGCCGCCTTCGCCGCGTGGAAACTTTCCATCAACGTGGCGAAGCTCTCCTTGCTGGTCTCCGGCGCCGGTGCTGCCGGTGGACAGGGGGGGAGCTCCGTCCCGGCGATCGTTGGCACCGCCGCCGCCGGTGAGGGCGGAGCGGGTGCGACGGCCGCCGGCGGGGGAGTACCTGGCGGCGCGCTCGATTGCTGGGCGAGGGAGGGCAGGAACAGATAGACCGGGCTGTCGCACTCCATCTTGCCGATCAGCTCGATGATCTTCGTCTTCAGAAGCCCCCGCACCCGCATCACCTCGCCGAAGCCGATATCATCGCCGGCATGGGCGTAGGTGAGGATGCTGAGGTGGCTGAGGTCAAAGGGGAATTTGAAGTTGCTCTCGGCCATGACGATGGTCGTGTAGGGCCGGAGCGCGTGGCGGACACCGAGCTCGTAGATGGCGTTGGCGTTGGACGTCGACAGGTCGGCGACCACCAGGTCGGCGGCGAGAAGCTGCTCGTACATGGGCTTGTCGATCACCGTCGAGTGGATGATCGCATCGGCGCGGATGCACTCCAGGCCGGCCTCCTCCACCGTCGGCTTGATGATGTGCTCGTAGGTCATGTTCAGGTCGAGCACACGTTGCGGATTGGACTGGAAATCGGTCTTTTTGCCGAAACCCATAACGACAAAGCAGGTCTTTTTGCCGTTGGTTGCGGCGGATGCGTCGGCCATGGCGATACCCTCGCGAGACGTCGTGTCGCACCTCGATTGCGGCAAATGTGATGACGGCGCGCATGTTTGACAATCGGGCTTGTGCCACGGCGCGTCGGTGGCGCGGGGCGGCCACTTTCGGCGTCCGGCCGGAGACCATTTTGGGTCAAGGGCGGTGGCGGCGGGACGCGAGCCGCGAATCTATCGCATGTTTGCCGCGAAGGCGGCGCGTCGGCGCTTAATCCGGCGCCCGGAGGGGGCAGGAATATAAGGTAAATCAGATATTTGCCGGCCCGGGCTTGCTACAGTAGATGCTAATATTGCGATGAGCGTGCGAACTCTCTAGGGTCGGGAGAGTTTACTCGATGGCGCGCACGCATCTCGGGAAAACATGCGGTGGGATACGCGCGACTCTGCCTCCGCCTTTTCAGCCTGGGGAGCGACCGGCTGGAGCGGTGCGTTCAAGTCCCAGATCGAGGGGGAGAGGGAGTGCAAAAGTTGCGGACGCTGATCGCCGTCTTCGTGTTTACCGCCCTGGCGCTGGGTGTCGTCTCCGCCCATGCCCAGGGCCTCGACGTCCGTCCGACCAATCTTACCTGCGTCGCCAAGCAGGTGCCGGTCGCCGATACACTGGTGCGGGCCGAGGTGGCCTTTCCAGGGCTTTCGTTCGTCGGTCCGACCCAGATGCGCCAACATCCCCTCGACCCCAACCGCTGGTATGTGAGCGAGCGGGGGGGGGTGATTTCCACTTTTGTTCAGGGCGCCACCACGCGGACGGCCGCCCTCGACATCCGCTCCTACCTGTGGGCGACGGCGAAGGATGTGTCGGATTCCCAGCAGTGGGGCATAACCAGCTTCGTCTTCCATCCGGACTGGGCGAGCGGTCAGACCCACATGTTCGTGGTCTTGAACCAGCGGCCGCAACCCAGCGCTCCCGTCGTCTCCTGGCTGCTCCGCTTCACCTCCTACGACAACGGCCTGACCTTCAATCCGGCCACGGCGCGTAATGTCCTGGCTTTGCCCCAGCAGACCTCTACCCACCACTTCGGTCAGATCCAGGTGGGCCCGTGGAACCAGCTTTACCTCGGTTCCGGAGACGGCGCCGGCTCGCTTCCCAACACCCTCGCCTGGCGGGCGCAGGATTGGAACAGTTACTACGGGGCGATTCTGCAGATTGACCCTTACGTGGACGCGCCGGCCGTCGGCAACGGTCTCGTCATCCTCGCCAAGGGGTTCCGCAACCCGTGGCGGTTCTCCTTCGACCGGGCGACCAACTGGCTGTGGGTCGGCGATGTGGGCCAGGACACCTGGGAAGAGATCGACATGGTCGGCCCCGGCGGCAACTACGGCTGGCCCTATTACGAAGGCCCGGAATGTACCCAGGTCTCCTGCAACCCCGCCTATATGCAGATGCCGGTGCACGCCTTCGACCATTCGGAGGGGGCGGCGGCGATCGGCGGCTACGTCTATCGGGGCACCGATAACCCGCCTCTCTATGGGTATTACGTGTTCGGTTCCGCTTCCCACCCGCGCCTGTGGGCGCTGAAGCCGGACATGACCCGGATCGAGATCGGCAGCCTGCCGCGCGGCATTCCCACCAGCTTCTTCGAGGATGCGCGGGGCGAACTCTACGTGATCGACACCTCGTTCAATGGCATCTGGAGGCTAGTGCCCAGTTCCGGCTCCACCGGCGGGGTGCCGATCCCGACGCTCCTCTCCCGGACCGGCTGCGTCGATCCGGCCCAGCCGAGGAACTGGGCGAGCGGTGTCATTCCCTATGACGTCAACCACCCGCTGTGGTCGGACGGAGCCGACAAGCAGCGGGGCTTCGCCCTGCCGGAAGGGGCTCAGATCGTCGTCCGGCCGAACGGCGATTTCGATATGCCGGTGCGCACGGTCACCCTGAAGAGCTTCTATATCAATGGGCAGCCGATCGAGACGCGGTTATTGATGCGCCATCCGCTGGGCGGTGGCTGGCGCGGCTATTCCTACGAGTGGAACGGCAATGACGCGGTGCTGTTGGATACGGGTAAGGTCAAGACCATCGGCGGGGTGACCTGGCAGTACCCCAGCCGCGAACAGTGCTCGCAGTGTCACACGCCGGCGGCGGGCGCCACCCTCGGCCTGGAAATGGCCCAGCTCAACCGGGATTTCACCTATCCGTCCACCGGCAGGACCTACAATCAGATCGATACCTTCAAGGTGCTCGGGCTGTTCAGGAACAATGTGCCGTGGGCGGCACAGTGGCCGGCCTTGGCCACCCGCACCAGCGGCACCGCGACTGATCGCGCCCGCGCCTACCTGCATGCCAATTGCTCGTTCTGCCACCGGCCGGGTGGCCCGGGCCAGGGCAACATGGATCTGCGCTACTGGATCCCGACGGTCGACATGAATGTGTGCTGGCAGCGGCCGCAGTTGAGCGATCTGGGCGATCCCTGGGCGTTCCTGGTGGCGCCGAATTCACCCGAGAACTCGGTCGTGCTGCTTCGCATGGCGCGCCGCGACAGCTACGGGATGCCGCCGTTAGGGACGAGCCAGGTGGACGCCGGCATGCTCGGTACCATCGACGGCTGGATTCGGGAAATGCCCATCGCCTGCCAATAGGTCCGGCCGCCGATCCATGCCGTACCGCCGCCGGGCGGGCAGGGCGAACCGATGGGGTGGAGCGGGTGCACCCGGCTTCGGGCTGTTCGGTCAGTGTGACGGCGAGCCGGCGTCGGCGCCCCAGACCTGGGCGAGGCGATGATCGCGGCCACAGGCGGCGCGGTAATAGTGATAACGGATCGGGTTCTTCTTATAGTAGTCCTGGTGGTAATCTTCGGCGGGATAGAACGGCGTTGCGGCGATGATTGGGGTTGCGATCGGCTTGTCTAGCCGCCCTGAGCGTTCGATTGCCGCCTTTGATTCCTCGGCCAGCCGCTTCTGTTCCTGGTTCTCGTAGAAGATGGCGGATCGATACTGATCGCCCCGGTCGCAGAACTGGCCACCCGCATCGACCGGATCGACGTTATGCCAGAAGACTTCCAGCAGCTTGGCGTAGCTCACCTGCTGGGGATCGAAAATGACCTCCACCGACTCGTAATGGCCGGTGCCGCCGGCGGAAACCTGCTCGTAGGTGGGATCGGCGAGGTGGCCGCCGGTATACCCGGAGATGACCGCGGTCACGCCGGCGATGGGCTCGAACGCGGATTCCTCGCACCAGAAGCAGCCGCCGGCAAAGATCGCGGTCGATGTTTCCTTGGCCTTGGTGCCGTCGTTGTCCGGATCGGCGGCCCGTCCCGGCACCGCCGCCGCGAAGACCGCCGCCGCAACCGCCGTTGCGGTCATCCAACCTCTTGCCATCCTCGTTGCCTCCCGCTTTCCGTCCCCGACAGGGTCATCGCGCGTCTTCATCGCCGCTCAGGCGGGCACGAACTTGAGGGCGACGCCGTTCATGCAGTAGCGGAGGCCGGTGGGCGGCGGGCCATCGGGGAAGACGTGGCCGAGGTGGCCGCCGCAGCGCCGGCAGTGCACCTCGGTGCGGGTCATCAGCCAGCTCCTGTCCTCGGTGGTGCCGATGTTGCCCTCGATCGGGGCCCAGAAGCTCGGCCAGCCGGTACCGCTATCAAACTTGGTCGACGACGGGAACACCGGCAGGGCGCAGCCGGCACACAGGTAGGTTCCGTCCGCGAACAGCTTGTCCAGCGGGCTGCTGCCCGCCCGCTCCGTATCGTGGCGTCGCAACACCTGATACTGCTGGGGGGTTAGCAGTGTCTGCCATTCGGCATCACTGTGAGTCACCTCGAAGCTCTGCGCCGGGGCCGGCGCCGCCCCCGCGCGCCCGCGCGTCAGGGCGCCGATGGCGGTGGCGCCCAGCCCCGCCGCGGCCGCCCAGAGAAGGGTTCGCCTGCTGGTCATGGTGTCGTCCGTCCTTCCCTTGCGGCGCGGCCTCGATCCCCGCCGCGCCCCCAATGCACGCGTCCTACCCCTGAGATCATACGCGGCCGGCGCCGCGGCTGGTGCTCACGATCGATCACGGCGGATCAGGATCGCCTTAGCGCCGGCGCGACGCCCAGGGGTCGAGGGCACCGGGTCGTGGCGGCCGGGTCATGACGGCCGCGGCGGTCACTCGGTGTCGGCGGGCGCCCAGGTCTTGTCCGGATCGTAGGCCGTGATCGCCGAGGCGATCTTGGCGGTCTCCGGCCCCAGGTCTTTCTCGAGGATGGCGCCGTTGTGGCCGCACTGGAAGGTCATGATCCCCGAGCGGCGGTAGTCGGCCGGCCAGGCGATCAGGGCGAAGCCGGCGATCATGTTGCCGTTGATCACGTAGTTGTACTTGCCGCCCGGCGCGTTGGCGCCCTGCTCCTTGAGAATTCGGAAGTAGTAGCCGCGGAACGGCTCGCCTTCCTTGCGGCCTTTCAGATAGGGCTCGGCGGCCGCGGCGAACGGGCCGAGCGGACTGGCGACGCCGTCCGGGCCCGGCGGCCAGTAGAGGCCATCGCGCTTGCCTTCGCTGCTCTTCAGCCGCTGGGCAAACTCGAGAACGCCGTCGCCATCCTCGTCGGTGCTGGCGTACCGGCGCTGGGCATCGATATAGGCCTTGCAGAAGTCGATGGCCGCCAGCTCGTTGCGGCCGACGCGGCGGTCGGTGATCTCCTGCAGTCCGGACTTGATGTCGAAGGTCCAGCCCTGTTCGCCCTTGACCAGCGGGATCGGCATCGGCCAGCCGCGCCGCCCCATGACGATGGTCATCCGGTCGTCGCCGTCCGGCTGAAGCGTCATCCCTTGCGCCGCCAGCCGGCGCAGCACGTCGATGTTCTGCCGCGCTTCGGCGGGATCGCCGCCGATCAGATCGGCCTCGTACTGCTTGCCGAACAGGTCGATGACGCCCTTGCCGTTCTCTCCGTTGACGGCGGCGCGGAAGGCGTCCAGCGCGGCCTCGGGGGTCGGATAAGCGGGGGCCGCCGCCGGGGCGGACGCTGCCGTCGGCCGTGCCGCCGCCGTCACCAGAAGAAGGGCGGCGGCGAGGAAGAAGACGGCGCGTGCCAGCCGCCGTATCACCGGCACGGTGTGGTGCATGCGTGCGCTCATCGGGGCGTGCTCCGTGTTCGAGACGACGAGGGGGGCTCTGATGCCGTGGCTCATCGGTTCCTCCGTCCCCCACCGCCGCCGCCACCACTCAAGCCACTTCGTCCGCCGCCGCCACCGCCCCCGCGGCTCGCCCGCCCGCGCGCACCGTCGGCGGCGGCAAGGCTGCCGCGGTTGTGATCGGTCGTTATGCCCCGTCCGCCGCCACCTCGTTGCGGCGCCACGGCATGACCACCGCCGCCCCGCTGCGGGGCGACGGCATGGCCACCCCCGCCGTCGGCGCGGTTGACCGCGGCCGGCGCCCGGGCGCGGCCCCCGCTGGCCTGCGGCGCGGCGCGGCTGCGGGCGCCGCGGTTGGCTTCGCCGCGCGCCTGCCTGTAGTTGCCCGAGCTGGCGGCGATGCCGCGACCATCGCGGCTCTGGGCGAAGCCGGCATTGCCGGCGGCGCGTTTCTCCTTGGCCGAGGTCAGCTTCGTCGTCGTCTGTCGGCTCGTCGCCGGCGCCGCGGCGTTGCGTTGCCGGACCCGCTCGCTGGTGCCCGCCTGCGACCCTGCGCCGGGAAGCTTGACCTCGCGCTTGCCGCGCTCCGCTTTCGCCTCCCGGGTGCGGGGGGTCGCCGCCGCGGCCGCCGCCGGCTTGGTCCGGCCGCCGCTCGCTTCCGGTCGTTCGTTCAGCTTATCGCGGGCGGCGGCGGCGCGGTCTTCGCGACTGGCGCCCCTGTCGTCGCGTGCCTGCCGGCGTTCATCCGCCTGCGCGTCGCGTCCGGTTTGCCGTTCGCCTTGTCGCTGATCCCGCTCCGAGCGTCGCGCTTCGGCGCCCGCCTGCCGATCCGTTCGCCCCGCGTCCCGTTCCGACTGCCTTGCCTCCTGCCGCTCGCCGCGGTCGGTGCGCCGCGCCTCCGACCCCGCCTGCCGATCCTCCCTCCGCTCGTCACGCGCCGCCAGCACATCGTCGCGTCGCTCATCGCGGTACTCGCGGCTGTCGCGCAGGGCATCCTCGATGTCATCGTTGTCCCAGTCATTATCCCAGTGATCGTGATCATGGTCGTCGTCATCGAAGGCTTCGGTCAGTCCCCAGCCGAGCAGCCCGCCGATGACCGCCCCGCCGGCGAAGGTTGCCGCGTCGTCCCAAAAGCTGTCTTCCGGCTGGCCGTAGGAGATGACCGGCGGCGCCACCGGCTGGGAATAGGCGGCGGGGGCGACCGCTGGGGCGGCATCGGCAGCGGGCGGGGGAGCCGCTACGGTCTCCGCCGGGGCTGCCGCTTGCGGCGCGGCCGCGGGCGCCTCCGGCGCCGGGGCTGCGGCCTGGGGCTTCGCCGCCGCTTGCGGTTTTGCCGCTTCCTTCGGCGCCGCCGCCTTCGCCGCGGCGGCCGCCTCGGCCTCGTCGTCGGCGTCTTCCTCCTCGTCGATCTCGTCCAGCGCGGTCAACAGCGCCGCCGGATCGTATTGGGGAATGGAGACCTTTTTCGGATCGGTGGAGGTGATGCGGACTTGATCGTCCTTGATCTCGACCTTCTGCCGATCGTTGGACTTGAGGAAACCGGCGTGGTAGGCGCCGAAGCGGATGTCCTGGATCGCCGACTGCACCTCGTCCAGATGGTCGACCACGGCGTCGCCCAGGTCCTCCGTCCAGTCGATGTACTCGGACATGGAACGCACCCGGCGCGGATAGTTGAGCAGCCCGATGATGCTTTTGTCCCAGTCGGGATCGGGTTCGAGCTTCGGGTCCTTCTCCCGCTTGTCGAGGAAGCGATCGGCCTGGACCACCTGCAGCGGCAGGGTCGCCGCCTGCAGCACCAAGGCCAGAATAGGATCCGGATAAAGGGCCACCGGGGCGACAAGGGCGCGGATGTCGTCGGAGTCGACGACGACGGCGCCGCCATCGTCCTTTGTGTCGACGTCGCTTTCGCTTTTGCTTTGGTCGGACTGATCGGCGGCAGGAAGGTTGGAAGAAAAGCTGACACCTACGGCCAGCGCCAGGGCGGCGCATACGGTGCGCGCCCTCATCCATGCCCTCATGATGCTCACCCTGCTTTTTGACCCGGGACGCTTATTCCTTGGCCGCCGCAACGCATTAGCCGAGCAACGGAGTCTTCTATATAAACCCGTCCGATCGCCTACACCAAAGGGTTGATATCGGACGGTTCCGGCCCGGCGCGACAGCCCCGCGAGCCTCTACCGCCGCTACGCCGCCGGTCGGACGTTGAAATTGACCTGGAACAGGTTGTCCGGGTCGTACTTGGCTTTCAGCGCCGCCAGCCGGTCGTAGTTGTCGCCGTAGGCGGCGTGGACGCGATCCTGCTCGTCGGCGGTGAGGAAATTGACGTAGACGCCGCCGGTCGCGTGCGGCGCGGTCGCGGCGAAGAAGCTGCGCGCCCAGGCGATACAGGCCTGGTCGTCGCCGGGGTCGCGCCAGCGGGTGTGAACGTTGAGAACGAACCTGGCATCCCGATGGGGATAGGCCATGGCGTCCGCCGCCACCCGGCCGGCGGCGCCGTCCAGGTGGGCGATGAAGATCTCGCATTCGGGCGTCGGCAGATTGCCTGCGTACTCCACCATCAGGTCGAGCGCGGCGTCGCTCAGTTGGGCGAAGTCGTGGGATTTCCAATAATTTCTGGCGCCGGGTGTCAGCAGCGGATCGAACGCGCTCTGCCAGGCGGCGAACGGCATCGGCCCGACGTGCTCGCCGACCGGTGTGCCGAAGTGGCGGATCGGCTCGATGGCCCGTTGTCCTTCCTCCGCATCGCCCGCATAGAGGAGGGCAAAGACCACCACTTCCTTGCCGTGCACATCGGCGGGGAGGAACGGTAGCGGCGGCGCTTTGCGAAGAACGGTCCAGACGGTGAGCGCGTCCGGGGCTTCGGCGACGAAGGCGCGGTACTGGCGCAGGTACTGGTCGGCCCGATCGAACGGATAGACGACGAGCCCGGCCAGCACCTCGGGGCCGACCGGATGCAGGCGGAAGGTGAACGAGGTGACGACGCCGAGATTGCCGCCGCCGCCGCGGATCCCCCAGAACAGGTCGGCGTTCTCGTCGGGGCTCGCCCGCAACAACTCGCCGTTGGCGGTCCCCACGTCGGCCGAGACGAGATTGTCGATGGCATGGCCGAAGCTGCGGCTGAGCCAGCCGAAGCCGCCGCCGAGGGTGAGCCCGGCAACGCCGGTCGTCGAGTTGATGCCGAGCGGGGTGGCAAGGCCGAACGCCTGGCTTTCCCGGTCCAGGTCGGCGAGCGTCGCTCCCGGCTCCACCCGGGCGGTGCGGTTCCACGGGTCGACGTGGACCGACTTCATCGGCGACAGATCGAGCATCAGGCCACCGTCGCAGACGGCGCTGCCGGCGATGTTGTGTCCGGCGCCCTTGATCGAGACGAGGCAACACCGGGTGCGGGCGAACCGGATCGCACTCAGCACATCGGCGGCGCCGGCGCAACGGACGATCAGGCCCGGTCGCTTGTCGATCATCCCGTTCCAGACGGCACGTGCCTCGTCGTAACCGGGGTCGTCCGCGGTCAGCAGCGATCCGCGCAGCCGGCCGCGCAGGTCGGCGATAACGTCCTCCGCAATGTCCGCCCGTCCGCCCGCCCGCGTCGCAACCTGAACAGACGCCATGGCACAGCCCTCCCCAGAATACTTTTTAGTTTGCGGGGGATCTTAGCACGATTGCGACGCGCTCGCAGCTTCCGCTCGGCCGGCCTCCGCCTCCGGTCGGTATCGGCGGGCGCCGGGTGCCTGCCTCAGCCTTGCCTTGCGCAACGCCGGCGGCTATAAGCGCGCCGCGCTTCGAGCGCACCGAGGGGAGAAGTGCGCGGTGAAACGCGCAGGCAGACTGTCGAAGTCCGGGATGATCGCTCCCCCCGCCAGCTTTTGTTCGCAAACACTATGAGGGAGTGACGCAACCATGGCCGTCGAACGGACTCTTTCGATCATCAAGCCGGATGCCACCGCCCGCAACATCACCGGCAAGATCAACGCCCTTTTCGAGGACGGCGGGCTGCGCTTCGTCGCCCAGAAGCGGCTGCGGATGAGCAAGGAGATCGCCGGCAAGTTCTATGAGGTGCACGCGGAGCGGTCGTTCTACGACGAACTCTGCGAGTACATGTGCTCCGGTCCGGTGGTGGTGCAGGTGCTGGAAGGCGAGAATGCCATCGCCCGCAATCGCGAGATCATGGGGGCGACCAACCCGGCCAATGCCGCCGACGGTACGGTGCGCAAGGCGTTCGGGCTCAATGTCCAGGAAAACTCGGTCCACGGCTCCGACAGCCCGGAAAACGCCGCCAAGGAAATCGCCTTCTTCTTTGCCGACATCGAAGTGGTCGGCTGAGCCACGGTGCCGGTCCCGTCCCGCCCACGCCCGCTCCTGAGCGGGCGTCGCCCGCCCACCTTGCGGGTCAGGCGGGTTCGGGATTGAGGAGCGCGCGATCCGGGTTGCACGGATCGGCGATAAGGACGCGGTTGCCGTCGATGGTGAGGCGGCCTTCGGCGAACAGGCGGACGGCAAGCGGGTAGATGCGGTGCTCCTCGGCGAGGACGCGGGCGGCCAGCCGGTCCTCGTCGTCGGCGGCATGCACCGCCACCGCCGCCTGGACGATGATCGGCCCGTCGTCCATCGCCGGCCGGACGAAGTGGACGGTGCAGCCGGTGATGCGGGCGCCGTAGGCCAGGACCCGGCGATGAACGTGGAGGCCGCGGAAGGCCGGCAGCAGCGACGGATGGATGTTGACCAGGCGGTCCCACCAGGTCCGCACGAAGTCCTCGCTCAGAAGCCGCATGAAACCGGCGAGGCAAACCAGATCCACACCGGCATCGGCGAGAACGGCGCCGACCGCTTGATCGAACGCCGGTCGGTCGGGAAAGGCCCGGTGATCGAAGACGGCGGTGGCGATCCCGGCGTCCCGCGCACGGGCGAGGCCGAAGGCACCCGCCTCGTTGGAGACGACGAGTGCGATCGTCGCCGGAAACGCCGGCCCGGCGCAGGCATCGATCAGCGCCTGTAGGTTGCTCCCGCGGCCGGAAATGAGGACGCCGAGGCGCGCCTTCACCATCGGCGCTCCAGCCCCTTCAGGATCACCCGGCCGGTCTCCGGGGCATGGGTAACGATCCGGCCCACCACATGGACGTTTTCGCCCGCTTCCGCCAGAGTCCCGGCGATCTCTTCGGTGTGGCGGGCGGCGACAACGACGACCATGCCGAGGCCGCAGTTGAACGTCCGCGCCATCTCCCTCGACGGGATGTTGCCGGCGCGCGCCAACCAGGCGAATACCGGTTGATCGGGCCAGGCTTCCATATCCAGCTCGCAGCCGAGGCCGACCGGCAGCACCCGCGGTATGTTGTCGATGAGACCGCCACCGGTGATGTGGGCGAGGGCGCGGACACCGCCGACGGCAATGGCGGCGAGGCAGCTGCGGACGTAGATGCGGGTGGGCGTGAGCAGCGCCTCGGCGAGACTGAGCGAGGGGGCGAAGGGGGCGGGATCGGCCAGGTCAAGGCCTGAGCGGTCGACCACCCGGCGGACCAGGCTGAAGCCGTTGGCGTGCAGGCCGGACGAGGCCAAGCCGAGGACGACATCGCCTTCGGCGACGCTGGCGCCGGTGACGATGCGGCCGCGCTCGGCGGCGCCGACGGCGAAGCCGGCGAGGTCGTAGTCGCCCGCCCGGTAAAGGCCCGGCATTTCCGCCGTCTCGCCGCCGATCAGGGCGCAGCCGGCCTCGCGGCAGCCGCGCGCGATGCCGGCGACAATCTCGCGCCCGGCCTCGACCAGCAGCCGCTCCGTGGCATAGTAGTCGAGGAAGAAAAGGGGCTCGGCCCCTTGAACGACGAGATCGTTGACGCACATGGCGACGAGGTCGATGCCGATGCCGTCGTGGCGGCCGCTGGCGATGGCCAGCTTCAGCTTGGTGCCGACGCCGTCGGTGGTGGCGACCAGGATCGGATCGGTGAAGCCGGCCGCCTTGAGGTCGAACAGGGCGCCGAACCCGCCGAGACCGGAGGCGACCCCCGGTCGACCGGTCGAGCGGGCGAGCGGGCGGATCGCGTCGACCAGCCGCGCACCGGCGTCGATATCGACGCCTGCGTCTTTATAGGTGAGTGGGCTAATGCGTCACCTCGGGAGGGCGTGCTAGAGTGACGAAGGACTTCATGGCGAGAATAGCGGGTCGGGTGTTTCAGGCAATCCTTGTCTCGCCGCGGATCGAGGCGGCGGCCGGCGCTCGTGGGGTTTGCCCGGCTATCGTTGCGGGCGCGCGCACTCTGCTGCTCATCACCGGCTTGTGGGGTTACGCCATGACCGCCGCCGTCGCCCATGCGCAGACGTCGGCGGCCTCTCCCGCACCCGCCGCCGCGACTTCCGCTCCCGCCGCCGCGGCCACGCCCGCCGCCGTTTCCGCCGCCCCGCCGGCTCCCGCAACGCCGTCGACGGCCGCACCGGCGGCCACGGTTTCGCCGACCGCAGCCGCAAACTCACCCACCGGGCCGACCTACGAAGTCACCGGTATCCACGTGGATGTCACCGCAGACAATGCCGCCGCGGCCCGTGACAAGGCGCTGGAGGATGGCGCCCGTCAGGCCCTGCAGCAGTTCGTCGAGCAGTGGGTCCCGGCGGACAAACGGGCCCGCTACGCCCGGATGCCGCAACAGCAGATCGAGGACATGATCGCCGACTTCTCGATCCGCGACGAGAAGGCGTCGAGCGTGCGTTACATCGCGACCCTCGATTATCGGCTGAAACCGTCCCGGGCGAGCCGGCTTCTGCGCGATGCGGGGGTTGTCGTGCCGCTGCTGCCGGGCGAGACGCCGCCGCCGCCGCCGATCATCGTCATCCCGGTGATGGAGACCGACATTCCCGGGTCTGGCGGTGATCCGTGGCGGGGCGTGTGGCAAGGAATCGCCACGCGGCGGCCCGACCGCTACGTCGTCGCCCGTGCCGACAGCTCCGTCGCCGGCGACCAGGCGCAACTCGCGGCGCTGGTGCGGCGCATGGGCGGCGATAGCGGTTTCGTCGCCGTCGCCACCCCGACGATCCTCGCCGACGGAACCCTGGCGGGATTGGATGTGGTGTTCCTGCGGCAAGGGCGTAGCCGGCAAGCCTCCGGCCGCGTCTCCTTCACCCCCACAGAGGGGGAGGCGCAGGATGCCTTCCTGCGGCGCGCCGCCGCCGGTACCGAGGCGGCCATGCTCGCCGCCTGGAAACAGGCGGTGGTAACGCCCAGCCGAGCTCAGTTGGCGGCCTGGGTCCCGGTGCAGAGCCTGGGCGACTGGCTGAAGATGGAGAAGGCCCTGCGCCAGGTAGAGGGGGTGCGCAAGGTCGAGCTGACGATGATGACCCGGCGCGAGATGCTGGTCTCCGTTTCCTACACCGGCAGCATCGAGGAACTGCGCGCCAATCTCGAGGATGCCGACCTGACCCTGTTCGAAAGCGGCGGCCGGCAGGTCATTGCCCCCGACACCAGCCCGCTCGTTCCGGTGGTCGCACCGGAGCCGGCACCGACGGGAGCATCGCCCGGGCTGCCGCACACGCCCGGTCCGCCTCAGGCACCGCCGGCAGGGAAGACCGCTCCGTGAGCACCGAGCGCCGCATTTTGCTGTGGGTCATCGTCTTCACCTGTCTCGGCCTCATTCTTTATCTGCTGCGCAGCGCGATTCTGCCGTTTGTCGCCGGAATGGCCGTCGCCTACCTCCTCGACCCGGTCGCCGACCGCCTGGAACGATGGGGGGTGCCACGGACCGCGGCATCGCTGCTGATCGTCGGCGGGTTCGTCCTTATCTTCGTCACCATCCTCGTCGCGCTGCTGCCGACAATCGTCAACCAAGTCACCAACTTCGTCGCCAGCGTCCCCGACCTCGTTCGCAGCGTCAGCGCCGAGGGCCAGACCCTGCTCCGCCGGTTGCGCGGCGGACTGACGGCGGCGCAGCAACAGGAGGTCAGTGCCGCTCTCAGCCAGTCGGCGGGAAAGCTGGCGAGTTGGCTGGGCGACATGGCCGGTCGGGTGGTCTCCGGCGGCGCCGCCATCTTCAACCTGATCAGCCTCGTCTTCATCATGCCGATCGTCGCGTTCTACCTGCTCCGCGACTGGGACCGCATCGTCGCCTACCTCAACGGACTGGTTCCGCACACCGGCAGCGAGGCGATCCGGGCCATTTTTGCCGACATCGACAAGCGGCTCTCCGGGTTCGTCCGCGGCCAGGCGCTCGTCTGTCTGCTGCTCGGCATCTGGTATGCCACCGGGCTCACCCTCATCGGCCTCAACTTCGGCCTCGTCGTCGGGCTCGGCGCCGGGATCCTGTCGATCATCCCGTTCGTCGGCAACATCCTCGGATTCGGCACCAGCATGGTGATCGCGTTCACCCAGTTCGACGGCTGGGTGTGGCCGGCGCTGGTGGCGGGCGTGTTCATCTCCGGACAGGTGCTGGAAGGAAATTTCGTCTCGCCGAAGATTCTCGGCGACCGGGTTGGCCTGCATCCGGTCTGGCTTCTCTTTGCGGTGATGGCGGGGAGCGCCCTCTTAGGCATCACCGGCGCGCTCCTGGCGGTGCCGGCGGCGGCGGCCCTGGGCGTCGTCGTCCGCTTCCTGATCCAGAAGTACCGGGAGAGCCCGCTGTACCGGCCGGCGCCGCAGGGGGAGGTGGTGGCGACGGTGTCGTCCGGTCCCATGCCGGTGACGGTGACCCCGGTTACGGCGCCGTCGGCGGACGCGCCGGATCAACCGGCCGGCCCTCCCGGCTCTTCCGGCGATGTCGGACCGCCAGCTCACGTTTGACCTGGGCGGTGCGCCCTCGTGGCGCGCCGATGACTTCCTCGTCTGCGACGCCAACCGTGCCGCGGTGCTGTGGCTCGCCCGCTGGCCGTCGTGGCCGTCGCCGGCGTTGATCGTTCACGGTCCTCCCGGCTGCGGCAAGACGCACCTGGCGCAGTCCTTCGCCCAGCGCACCGGCGCCCGCTTCGTTTCCGCCGCCGGCCTCGGCGACGGCGATCCGGACGCCATCGCCGCATCGTCTCCCGCCTGCGTGATCGAGGATGCGGATCAACGTCTGGACCGCGCCGACGAGGAGGGGGTGTTCCATCTCTACAATGCGCTTGCCGCGTCCGGCCGCACCCTGCTGCTCACCGCGCGGCAGCCGGTGGGGCGCTGGCCGCTCAGGCTGGCCGATATCCGCTCGCGGCTGCTGGCGGCGCTGGACGTGGCCATCGAGCCGGCCGACGATGCGCTGTTGGCGGCGCTGCTGGTGAAGCTGTTCGCCGACCGTCAGCTCGCCGTCGACGACGACGTGCTCGTCTGGCTGCTGCCGCGGATGGAGCGGTCATTCGCCGGCGCCGTCGCCTGTGTCGAGCGGCTCGATCGGGCGGCGCTGGCTCGCCATCGCCCGATCACCATCCCCTTCGCCCGCGCCGTCCTCAACGAGGAGGCGCAGGAGGAACGATTCTAGCTAGCGATCCGAACCGGGAGCGGAGGAGGGCGGTTTCGCCGGCGGCAGGTCGAGACGGATGCTCAGTTCCTTCAGCCGGCGCGGTTCAACCTCCGCCGGTGCGCCCATGAGCAGGTCCTGCGCCTGCTGGTTCATCGGAAAAGCGATGACCTCGCGGATGTTGGGCTCGTCGGCCAGCAGCATGACGATGCGGTCGATGCCGGGGGCGGATCCGCCGTGGGGCGGGGCGCCGTAGCGGAAGGCGTGGAACAGGCCACCGAACCGGCGCTCCACCTCTTCGCGGCCGTAGCCGGCGATCTCGAACGCCTTGACCATCGTTTCAGGGTGATGGTTGCGGATGGCGCCGCTCGACAACTCGACGCCGTTGCAGACGATGTCGTACTGGAAGGCTTTGACCGCCAGCGGGTCATCGCCGTTGAGCGCATCCAGCCCGCCCTGCGGCATGGAGAACGGGTTATGGCTGAACTCGATCAGCCCCGTATCCGGGTTTCGCTCGTACATGGGGAAATCGACGATCCAGCAGAACCGGAAGGCGTCCCGCTCCCGCAGATCCAGTTCATCGCACAGCCGTTCCCGCACCTGGCCGGCGAACTTGGCCGCCGTCGCCGGGGTCTGGCAAACAAAGAACACCGCATCGCCGTCGCTGGCGTCCATGACCTGGCGCAGCGAGGCGAGCCGTTCCGGTTCCAGATTCTTGCCGATCGGCCCCTTGGCGGCGGCACCGGCGAAGGCCACGTAGCCCAGCCCACCCATGCCTTCCGCCTTCGCCCAGTCGTTCAGCTTGTCGAAAAAGGCGCGCGGCCGTTCGGCTCCCCCCGGCACACGGATCGCCCGCACCACCTGGCCCCCCGCCACGGCGCGAGCGAACAGGCCAAATCCTGAGCCGGCAAAGACTTCGCTCGCATCGCCGATGGTCAGCGGATTGCGCAGGTCGGGCTTGTCGGTGCCGTAGCGCAACAGGCTCTCGGCATAGGGGATGCGCGGAAACGGCGGTCGGGTCACGTGCCGATCAGCACCGAACTCGACAAAGACCTCGGCCAGCACCGGTTCGATGGCGGCAAACACGTCCTCCTGGGTGACGAACGCCATCTCGAAATCGAGCTGGTAGAATTCGCCCGGAGAGCGGTCGGCGCGGGCGTCCTCGTCGCGGAAACAGGGCGCGATCTGGAAATAACGGTCGAATCCCGACGCCATCAGCAGCTGCTTGAACTGTTGCGGCGCCTGCGGCAGGGCGTAGAACTTGCCCGGGTGATTGCGGCTCGGCACCAGGTAGTCGCGCGCCCCTTCGGGCGAACTGGCGGTGAGAATCGGCGTCTGGAATTCGACGAAGCCGGCGTCGGTCATCCGCCGCCGGATCGAAGCGATGATCGCACTGCGGAGGGTGATGTTGCGGTGCAGCCGGTCGCGGCGGAGATCGAGAAAGCGGTAGCGAAGCCGGGTCTCCTCGCCATACTCCTGATCCCCGGCGACCTGCATCGGCAGGACATCGGCCGGGCTCTCCACCCCCAACTGGGCAATGTACACTTCCACCTCGCCGGTGGCGAGGGAAGGGTTGACGGTGTCGGGCGACCGCCGGACCACCTTCCCGGTGACGGTGATCACGCTCTCCGGGCGGACCGCCGTGGCCTCGGCGAACAGGTCGGAGCCGGCGTCAATGACCGTTTGGGTTATGCCGTAGTGGTCGCGGATGTCTATGAACAGCAGGTTGCCGTGGTCGCGCTTGCGGTGCACCCAGCCGGAAAGGCGGGCCGTCCGTCCGGCGTCGGCGCTGCGCAGGGCATCGCAGGTATGGGTGCGATAGGGATGCATCTGTCCTTACTCGTCGATCGCTGACACGGACGGCGGGCCGGGCGAAGACCTCGGACGGCAAATCTCCGGTCCGTCGCGCCGGGCCCTCTAGACGCACCGCCATCGGCGGTTTGTCAAGAAAGGGATCGGCTACGGTCCAAACCAGGCATTGCCGGCGTTTACCTGCGGAGATGATGTGGCTATAGCATCGCGATGACCCTGATCACCCAGCCCGCCGACCTCTCGGCCTTCTGTAGCCAGGTTGTCGACGCCGAGTTCGTCGCCGTCGACACCGAGTTCATGCGCGAGCGGACCTATTGGCCGCGCCTGTGCCTGGTCCAGGTGGCCGGACCCGACGGGGCGGTGGCCATCGATCCCCTGGCCGGGCTCGATCTGACGCCGCTGTTCGATCTGCTTCGGGCGCCGCAGACGGTGAAGGTGTTCCACGCCGCCCGGCAGGACCTGGAGATCTTCTTCCAACTCATGGGCAGCCTGCCGGCGCCGGTGTTCGACACCCAGGTGGCGGCCATGGTCTGCGGCTTCGGCGATCAGGTGTCCTACGAGACGCTGGCGAGCAAGCTGGCGCGGGCGCGGGTGGACAAGGGCTCGCGCTTCACCGACTGGTCCTTGCGGCCGCTCAGTGCCCGGCAGATCGAATACGCCCTCGCCGACGTCATCCACCTCCGCCCCGTCTACGAGAAGCTGAGACAAAAGCTGGTCGCCACCGGCCGCGGGGAGTGGGTCGCCGAAGAAATGGCCGCCCTGACCGATTCCGCCGCCTACACCGTCGAGCCGCTGCAGGCGTTCCGCCGCCTGCGCAGCCGCAGCGGCAACGGCCGGACGCTCGCGGTGATGCGCGAACTCGCCGCCTGGCGCGAGCGCGAGGCGCAGGCCCGCGATATCCCCCGCACCTGGGTGCTCAAGGAAGAATCGCTGTTGGAAATCGCCCACCATGCGCCGCAGACGGCCGACGCCCTTGCCCGGACCCGCGGGCTGGCGCGGAAATTTGCCGAAAGCCAGCAGGGGGCGGACGTGCTGGCGGCGGTTGCCCGTGGGCTGGCGGTGCCGGCGGCGGAGCAGCCGGCGGGCGACGAGAAACGGGTGCTGCCGCGCGGGGTAGGGCCGGTCGTCGATCTGCTCAAGGTGCTTCTGAAGATGAAGTGCGACGAAGCGGACGTGGCCCACAGGCTGGTGGCCTCGACCGAGGACTTGGAGGACATCGCCGTGGAGGGGGAACAGGCCGATGTTCCGGCCTTATCGGGGTGGCGTCGTCACCTGTTTGGGCAAGATGCGTTGCGACTGCGGAGCGGGACCGTCGCCATCGCCGTCGCCGGCCGCAAGCTCACCCTGGTGGAACGGCCGCCCGCCGCCGCCGGATCGGGCCCCGAGTCCTGACCCGTCCGGGGTCGCCGGCGGGTATGGCCTGCCATGTGTCGATTCTCCCTTTCAAGATCGCCGACGAGGGACCAAGATGAAAAAGATCGCCTGATTGCAAGGCGGCACGTCTCATATAAGGGACGATACGTCCAAGAACCGAAGCTGAGATGTCCACTCTCCTTTACTCGCACGCCATTTGCCAGGAACACGAGATGGGTGAATGGCACCCCGAGGCGCCGGCGCGGCTGAAGGCGGTGCTGCGGGCGCTCGAAACGGAGGAGTTTACCTTTCTCCACCGGGAGGAGGCTCCCCGCGGCACCCTGCGCCAGATCGAGCGGGTGCATGCCCCGTTTTACGTCGAGGCCATCTTCGAGAACGTCCCCAACCGCGGCCATGTTCACCTCGACCCGGACACCGCCATCAATCCGGCCTCGGGGGAGGCGGCGCTGCGCGCCGTCGGCGCCATCTGCGCGGCGGTGGATGCGGTTGCAACCGGCCAGGCACAGAACGCCTTCTGTGCCGTTCGCCCCCCCGGCCACCACGCCGAATCGGCGGCGGCGATGGGCTTCTGCCTGTTCAACAATGCCGCCGTCGGCGCCGAGCACGCCCGCCATGCGCACGGCATGGAACGGGTGGCGGTGGTGGATTTCGACGTCCATCATGGCAACGGCACGCAGAACCACATGTTTCGGTTCCGCGACCTGTTCTACGCATCCAGCCATCAATGGCCGTCCTATCCCGGCACCGGGATGGAGCACGAAACGGGTGTTTTCAACAATATCGTCAACGTGCCGCTACCCCCGGGGGCCGGTTCGGCCGAGTTCCGCTTCGGCTATCGCGAACGTATCCTCCCGGCCCTGCGCGACTTCTCGCCGGAACTGATCATCATCTCCGCCGGATTCGACGCTCACTACCGTGATCCGCTGGCGCAACTTCGCCTCGAGACCGAGGACTTCGCCTGGGTCACCCGCGAACTCGCCGATCTTGCCGCCAAGTGCTGCGGCGGTCGCATCGTTTCCACTCTCGAAGGCGGATACGACCTGCAGGCGCTGGCGTCGAGTGCCGCCGCCCATGTGCGCGCGCTGATGGGACATTAAGTCGTCGTTGGGCGACGCGCGCCACATCTCGAGCCCCGCACGTGCGGACGAAACGGCGCGCCTGCCGGGGACGCCCGGACGGCCCAGTGCAGTAACATTTGCGCGACACTGGCCGCTTCGCACGCGCCGCAACGGTTCCAACGCCGGGTTTATGCTTGCGCACCCGTGTGAAACCCGCGAAAAAAGGATGGTCCCATCTGTTGCACCGATGCAACGGGGGCGATCACGGCAGCGAGGCCAGCGGTTGAAAAAATGGCGAATGCTGCCCAATACGGTTGGAGAGAAGGAATTAGGGGGCCTATGACCGGCGCGGAAGGCGCAGCGGATATTCGGGGGATGAGCTTTGAGGATGCCTTGAGCGAGCTCGAGACAATTGTACGACGACTCGAGGAGGGCTCGGCAAAACTGGACGAAGCCATCACCGCCTACGAGCGCGGCGCCCTGCTGAAGCGGCACTGCGAGAGCAAGCTGAACGAAGCGCAGGGGCGAATCGAGGCGATCGTGCTGGGTGCCGATGGATCGGTGACCGGCACGGAACCGCTCGCCCCGCCGCCTTCGTTTTCGGTGTCCCGAGATTGAACGACACGAGCGCGGCCGTGGAGATCGACATAAAGACGGCGCTCGCCCGCAATGCGCGCGAGGTCGACACGATTCTCGAGCAGCTATTGCCGGCCCGCCCGGACCCCGAGGCGCGGCTGATCGAGGCGATGCGCTATGCGACTCTGTCCGGCGGCAAGCGGATCCGGCCCTTCCTGGTCATGGCCAGCTCCCAGCTGTTCTCCGTGAGCAAGGGGTTGGCGCTGCGGGTGGCGGCCGCGATCGAGATGGTTCACTGCTATTCCCTCATCCATGACGACCTGCCGGCGATGGATGACGACGACCTGCGGCGAGGCCTGCCCACCTGCCACATCAAGTTCGACGAGGCGACGGCGATTCTCGCCGGGGATGCACTCCTCGCCCGTGCGTTCGAGGTGTTGGCCGATCCGGCGACCCATCCCGACCCGCGGGTGCGCAGCGACCTCGTCTGCGACCTGGCCAAGGCCGCCGGCGGCGACGGCATGGTCGGCGGTCAGATGCTGGATCTGCTCGCCGCCGAAGCCCCCCTGCAGATCCCCGAGATCACCCGCATGCAGCGGATGAAGACCGGCGCGCTGATCGCTTTTTCCTGCGAATCGGCGGCGGTCCTGGGCAAGGCCGCCGATTCGGCGCGCCATGCGCTGCATGCCTATGCCCACGACCTCGGCCTGGCTTTCCAAATCGCCGACGACCTCCTCGACGTCGAAGGCGATCCGTCGGTGGTCGGCAAACGGACCCAAAAGGACGACACGGCCGGCAAGGCGACCTTCGTGTCGCTGTTGGGCATCGACCGGGCCCGGTCGCAATCGCGCATGCTGGCGCAGCAGGCTGTCGATCACCTCAGCATTTTTCCGCACACCGCCGAGCCCCTGCGCGCCCTCGCCTGGTATGTGGTCGATCGCCGGAACTGACGGCCGCACCGTAAGTGTTCTGATGACGCGGCCGCCCCCACAAGGAGACTGAGCATTGACCGAGAAAGGTAACACCCCGCTCCTCGATCGCATCAACGATCCGACCGACCTTCGCCAGCTTCCGGAAGAGCAGCTGCAGCAACTCGCCGACGAGTTGCGCCAGGAGACGGTCCGCATCGTTTCGATCACCGGCGGCCACCTCGGCGCCAGTCTCGGCGTCATCGAGTTGACGGTCGCCCTGCACTACGTGTTCAACACCCCGGAAGACAAGCTGATCTGGGACGTGGGCCATCAGTCCTACCCCCACAAGATCCTCACCGGACGGCGCAACCGGATGCTGACCCTGCGCCAGGGGCAGGGCCTGTCCGGGTTCACCAAGCGGTCGGAAAGCGTCTACGACCCGTTCGGCGCCGCCCACACCTCGACCTCCATCTCTGCCGCCCTCGGCATGGCGGTCGCCCGCGATTTCCGCGGCGAGGACCACGATGTCATCGCCGTCATCGGCGATGGGGCGATGAGTGCCGGCATGGCCTACGAGGCGATGAACAACGCCGGGTCGATGAACTCGCGCCTGATCGTCATCCTCAACGACAACGACATGTCGATCGCACCGCCGGTGGGCGCCATGAGCGCCTATCTGTCGAAGCTGATCTCGTCCAAGCCGTACCGCTCGCTCCGTCACGTGCTGGCCGATCTGGCGAAGAAGTTCCCGCGCGGCCTCGGCGTCGCCGCTCGCAAGGCCGAGGAGTACGCCCGCGGCCTGGTCACCGGGGGCACCCTGTTCGAAGAACTGGGATTCTTCTACGTCGGTCCCATCGACGGCCACAACTTCGAGCATCTGCTGCCGGTTCTGAAAAACCTGCGCGACGATCGCGAGCCGGGACCGGTGCTCTTGCACGTGGTCACCAAGAAGGGGCACGGCTACAAGCCGGCCGAGCAGTCCGCCGACAAGTACCACGGCGTCGGCCGCTTCAACGTCCTCACCGGGGAGCAGGTCAAGGTCCGCGCCAACGCGCCGTCCTACACCGACACCTTCGCCCGGGCGCTGATCAAGGAAGCCGAGCACGACGACAAGATCGTCGCCATCACCGCGGCGATGCCGGCCGGCACCGGCCTCGACAAGTTCGGCGCCCGCTTTCCGGACCGATGTTTCGACGTCGGCATCGCCGAGCAGCATGCGGTGACCTTCGCCGCCGGCCTCGCCACCGAAGGCTACAAGCCGTTCACCGCCATCTATTCGACGTTCCTGCAGCGCGCCTACGACCAGGTCGTCCACGACGTGGCGCTGCAGAGCCTGCCGGTTCGCTTCGCTCTCGACCGGGCGGGGCTGGTGGGCGCCGACGGCTCGACCCACGCCGGCTCGTTCGACCTGCCCTATCTCTGCTGTCTGCCCGGCTTCGTCGTCATGGCGGCGGCCGACGAGGCCGACCTGATGCACATGGTGGCGACGGCGGCGGCGATCGATGACCGGCCGTCGGCGATCCGCTATCCCCGCGGCGAAGGCATGGGGGTCGAGATGCCGGAGCGCGGCATCCCGCTGGAGATCGGCAAGGGCCGCATCCTCCGCGAAGGCACCTCGATCGCGGTCCTCAATCTCGGCACCCGGCTGAAGGAAGTGATGAAGGCGGCGGACGAACTGGCGGCGCGCGGCCTGTCGACGACGATTGCCGACGCCCGGTTCGCCAAGCCGCTGGATCACGATCTGATCCGCCGTCTCGCCCACGAGCATCCGGTCCTGATCACCATCGAGGAGGGCTCGGCCGGCGGGTTCGCCGCTTACGTCATGCAGTACCTGGCGACCGAGGGGCTGCTCGACACCGGTCTCAAGTTCCGGCCGATGACCCTACCGGATGTCTTCCTCGATCAGGACAAGCCGGAGCTGCAGTACGAGCTCGCCAAGCTGAACGCCCGCCACATCGTCGCCACGGCGCTGACCGCCCTCGGCCGACCGAACGATTCCGAGGCGGTCCGCGCCTGAGTTCCGTTCATCCGGCAATCCCTCACCCTCCCGCTGCGGCGGGTCCCTCCCTCTCCCCAGGCGGGAGAGGGCCGGGGTGAGGGTTGATGGCGAAGCTCCGGGCCGACCAGCTCCTCGTCGAGCGTGGCCTGGCGGAGAGCCGGACACGTGCCCAGGCGCTGATCCTCGCCGGCTTGGTCTTCGCCGGCGAACGGCGGATCGATAAGCCGGGGGATCAGCTTTCGGCGGATACGGCGCTCGTCGTCCGCGGCCGCGATCACCCGTGGGTGTCCCGCGGCGGGGTCAAACTGACGCATGCCCTGGACCACTTCGCCATCGATCCGCGGGACCGCGTCTGCCTCGACGTCGGCGCGTCCACCGGCGGTTTCACCGATGTGCTGCTGGCCCGGGGCGCCGCCCGCGTCTACGCCGTCGACGTGGGTGCCGGCCAACTGGCCTGGAAGCTGCGCCAGGATGCGCGGGTCGTCGTCCTCGAACGCACCAACGCCCGCCGGCTGTCGGCCGAGGAGGTTCCGGAACCGGTCGACCTGATCACCGCCGATGTCAGCTTCATCAGCCTGACCCTGGCGCTGCCGGCGGCGATGGCGCTGGCGGCCGCGGACGCCCGGCTCGTCGCCCTGGTCAAGCCGCAGTTCGAGGCCGGCCGGCAGGAGGTGGGCAAGGGCGGCATCGTCCGCGACCCGTCGGTTCATGCCCGAGTGTGCGCCCGTGCCGCGGCGTTCTTCGAAGAGGCCGGGTGGCCGGTCCTCGGGATCACCGACAGCCCCATCGCCGGCGCCGACGGCAACCGGGAATTTCTCATCGCTGCTTGTCGCCCGTCACAGCCGACGCGTGTCCCGAAGGGGTAGGTTCGCCGTAAGCGGGCGGACAGCAGACTGTGTGTGCGCCCCTGCGATATCCGGTTGGCGAGGCGCGAGGTCCCCCCATGAGCTTGTTGATCGACGACGCATTTATCCGGACCTGGCACCCCAGCTACGACGAGATCGAAAGCGACGAGCCGGAGTATCAGCTTCTCGTCGACCGGGTCGCCCGTGATATGCGATCGCGCGGAACCATCCGTTACGACACGTTCCTTGCCATCTGCAGATGGAAGAAGGCGATCCGGGCGGTGCGCTACGCCGGCATCGAACGGTACGACCAGGTCTACGAGCCGGCATTCCGTCGCGCTGCGGTGGAAGCGCCGTCCAGACAGCTCGCCGTCCTGTTGGAACCGGGGGTGAAGCTGCCGGGCCTCAGCGTCCCCACCGCGTCGACGATCGTCCATTTCATCCATCCGCGCCGCATGCCGATCATCGACGTGCGCACCGTCGGCGTCCTCCTCACCGCCGGCCTGCTGTCGAGCCGGTCCATGACCCTCAAGCATTATGAGGAGTTCCGCTACGTCGTGGACTGCATCCGCCACCGCTTCGCCGGCTGGAACCTGCGCGAGATCGACCGCGCGCTCTTCGCCTACCACAAGCAGAAACTGGCACCGAGCGCACCGGTCAGCAGCCACCGCGACGAACAGGATTATTCAGCCGTTTCGATGATTGGTTGAAGGATGCTTACTAGGATTTCCGGCGCATTCATTCTGTCCAAGCTGCGGAATTCCCAACTCGATGGCGGTGACCAGCAGAAGCTCGATGACTGAAGAGACCTCACACGCGCAACCCACCGTGGCTTGGCCCGGGCTGCCATCGCATGGCATTACAGGCTTGCGCCATGGTCCGACGATAGCCACCGGTAGATGCCCTCGTGATCTATTTGCTCTCGTTGTTTAGGAATAAATATATTTAATAGTATCTGGCTTGCATTGTAAGCATCGGATAAAAAAGAAGACTGGCCTAGCCTACCACTGCGAAAAACTGTGCGAAGTTCGCTCCCTCTATAGCGTAATTTTTCCACATCTTGGATGGTATGGGCGAATTCACACCGAGTATCATGGAGAGCGATAAGAATCTCGCGTTGATCAGACGTTATCAGGCCTCGTTTTTTCTCAAGGTGGTCTAGATACTGATGATAGTTAGAAAAGTTTAGCCGGCATCCTGCCTGCTCATTGACCTCTACGCATTTTAGTACCAATAACTCGATGAGCGTGAAAAGCTTCCTGAGCTTCTCACAGCCCAATTTCATTCCAAGTGGGACGATTTGGTTATGAGCCCTGATCGTGTGACCTTCCGGAACATCAAGTTCCCTATGGTACTCCATCGTGAGAACATCATCATATAGCATCAATATAGTACATGGTAAAAAGAAAACAATAACGTCCACTTTGGGTTTTTTAGATACTTGCTTTGTACGGATCCTAAACCTTCTCAGTAACGTACGTGTCAGCTGTGGCAATCTCTCTGGGCTCAAGGTTTGCAAAATACTTTGTAATGTCTCATCGTAATCACTGCAAAGGAGCGTCTCATAGAGCTCAAGTAACGCCGAGCATGGAGACATATTCAGGGATTCCGACTACTAGGCACCCGCGCGTTCGAAGCGAGTTATCAGCCGCACTGGGCGCGGTGGCGCAGGAGGTGGTCGGCGAGGACGAGCGCCAGCATCGCTTCCGCCACCGGCACGCCGCGGATGGCGACGCAGGGGTCGTGGCGGCCCTTGGTGGAGATCGTGGTGTCGCGGCCGTCCTGGGTCACCGTCGGCTGTGGGGTCAGCACCGAGCTGGTGGGCTTGATGGCGACGCGGACGACGATGTCCTGACCGGACGAGATGCCGCCCAGGATGCCGCCGGCGTTGTTGGAGAGGAAACTGACCCGGCCGTCGGCGCCCATGCGCATGCCGTCGTTGTGTTCCGGGCCGGGCATGGCGACGGCGGCGAAGCCGGCGCCGATCTCCACCCCCTTCGCCGCCGGGATGCTCATCATCGCCTTGGCGATGTCGGCGTCGAGGCGGTCGAAGGTGGGCGCGCCCAGGCCCGCCGGCACGCCTAAGGCCACCACCTCGATCAGGCCGCCGGCCGACGAGCCCGCCTTGCGCACCTCGTCGAGGAAGTCCGCCCAGACCGGTACGATCTCCGCATCCGGGGTAAAGAAGGGGTTCGAATCCACTTCGGTCCAGTCCCAGCGGCTGCGGTCGATGGGATGGGGGCCCACCTGCACCAGGGCGCCGCGAACGCGCACGCCTGTGCCCAGCACCTTGCGGGCGATGGCGCCCGCCGCCACCCGCATCGCCGTCTCCCGGGCGCTGGCGCGGCCGCCGCCGCGGTAGTCGCGGATGCCGTACTTGGCCTGATACGTAACGTCGGCGTGGCCGGGGCGGAACAGGTCCTTGATCTCGCCGTAGTCCTTGGAGCGGGCGTCGGCGTTCTGGATCAAGAGGCCGATGGGAGTGCCGGTGGTCAGCCCGTCGAACACGCCCGACAGGATCTGCACCCGATCCGCCTCCTGGCGCTGGGTGGTAAACCGCGAGCGGCCCGGCCGCCGCCGGTCGAGATCGTGCTGGATGTCGGTCTCGGCCAGCGGAATCCGCGGCGGAACCCCGTCGACGATACAGCCGATGGCGGGGCCGTGACTCTCGCCGAAGCTGGTCACCCGCAGCAGTTGACCGAAGGTGTTACCCGACACCGGCGGCGGCCGCCGTCAACCCTGCGGGGTGAAGCCGGTCAGCATCTCGCGGACCTGCTCGGCGGCATCGACGGCGAGCATGCCGACGGCGTGATAACCGCAGTCCACGTGGTGCACCTCGCCGGTGACGCCGGCCGAGAGCGGCGACAGCAGGTAGAGGCCGGCGCCGCCCACTTCCGGGCCGGTGACGTTGCGGCGCAGCGGCGAATTGAGCTGGTTCCATTTGAGGATGTAGCGGAAGTCGCCGATGCCGGACGCCGCCAGCGTCTTCATCGGCCCGGCGGACATGGCGTTGACCCGAATCGCCTGGCGGCCGAGATCCTCGGCGAGGTAGCGGACGCTCGCCTCCAGCGCCGCCTTGGCGACGCCCATGACGTTGTAGTGGGGCATCACCCGCTCGGCGCCCAGGTAGGTCAGGGTCAACAGGCTGCCGCCCGCCGGCATGCGCTTTTCCGCCCGCTGGCAGACGGCGGTGAACGAGAAGCACGACACCAGCATCGACTGGACGAAGTTGTCGGCGGTGGTATCGACGTAGCGCCCCTTGAGCTGCTCCTTGTCGGAATAGGCGATGGCGTGGACGACGAAATCGAGGCTGCCCCAGCGCTGGTCCAGATCGGCGAAGACGGCATCGAGGCTGGCGTCGTCGGTGACGTCGCACGGCAGCACCGCCTCGCAGCCGATGCGCCGGGCCAGCGGTTCGACCCGTTTTTTTAGCGCCTCCCCCTGGTAGGTGAGGGCGACCTCGGCGCCGTGCGCATGCACCGCTTCGGCGATGGCCCAGGCGATCGAGCGCTCGTTGGCAACGCCCATGATCAGGCCCCGTTTGCCTGCCATGAGCTGTCCGGGTGCTGTCATTGATCGAGTTCCCGTTTCTTTGGTGCCGGCCGCCGAACGGAGCTGCAGGCGAGGGCAAAGACCACCGTCGGTCCCGAAGCGGGGCCCGGCGCGTCGCGATCCGTACCGGCATTATCGGAAGGGGCGCGCGCCGTCAATCGCCGCAACCGGCGTCGGCGCCGGTCATCCGCGCTCCTCGACCCGCAGATGCGCCTGCACCTGGCCGCGCAGCGGTTCCGGCAAGGCCTCCACCGCCGCATCGACGCGGCGGAGCACCCGCCGGGTGGCATAGAGCTGATCCAGCAGCGACAGCACCACCGCCAGCGCATCGTCGTTGACCATGAACGCGTCGCGCAACTCACGAATCAGGGCGATGCGCGCCTCGTCCGCCTCGTCGAAGGCGTAGCCCTGCGCCGTCTTTGCCGGCCGCACCCAGCGCTGCTCGATCCAGGCTTCCAGTTCGAAGCGCTCCAGGTGATAGACGTGGACGATCTCATCGAAGCTCGGCACCGTTGTCTCCTCAGCTCTCCCGCGGCCGATAGGGATGCTGCGGCGCCCATCCCTCGATGAAGGCGGTGAGGGCGGGGTCGGGCGGTTCCGGCAGCACCACCTTCAGCGTCACGTAATGGTCACCGCGACCGCCGCCGCCGAGGGGGACGCCCTTGCCGCGCACGCGCAGCCGGCTGCCGGTGTTGGAATTCTTCGGTATGGTCAGGCTGACCGGTCCGTCGACCGTCGGCGCCTCCACCTTGCCGCCGAGGATGGCGTCGCCGAGGCTGATGGGCAGTTCGGCGGTGATGTTGTTGTCCTGGCGGGTGAAGATGGGGTGGGGCAGGACCTTGATCTCCAGCAACAGATCGCCCGCCGGGCCATCGGTGGGGCTGGGCTGGCCCTGGCCTTTCAGGCGCAGGACCCGGCCGTCCACGGTACCGGCGGGAATGGTGACCTTGAGCCGCCGGCCGTCGGAGAAGGTTATCTCCCGCTGAGCGCCGTTGATGGCGTCCAAGAAGGCGACCTCGATCGTCTCGTGGATGTCCTGGCCGCGAATCTTCGGCGCCGGCCCGCGGCGGGCACCACCGCCGAACAGATCGGCGAAGACCCCCATTCCCTCCATGTTGGAGAAAATCTCGCTGGGATCGGCATAGCGCTGCCCGGCGGATCCGCCCTCGGCGAAATCGCGGTAGAAACGGCGCTCCATTTTCGGCTGGCCGGAGGCGTCGATCTCGCCCTTGTCGTAGCGCGCCTTCTTGTCCGCATCGGAAAGGAAGTCGTACGCGGCGGCGACCTCTTTGAACCGCTCCTCCGCCTGTTTGTCTCCCGGATGCAGGTCCGGATGCAGCTTCCGCGCCAGCTTGCGGTAGGCCTTCTTCACCTCGGCCGTCTCGCTGCCCTTGGCGACGCCGAGCACTTCGTAGGGATCACGCATGGGGGCACCATAGCAAAGGCGGCGGCGGCGAACCAAGTGCGGGATGAGGCGTCCTTCGCCCGGCCGCCTGCGGCCCGGGCGGTGAACGTGCTAAGGTCGGCGGACACTTAGCCAGGGGAGGGGCCATGAGCTTTCCGGCGGCGACCGATCCGATCGTTCAGTTCGAGGCCTGGATGGCCGAGGCGGAGGCGAAGGAGCCGAACGATCCCAACGCGATGACGCTGGCGACGGCGACGCCGGAGGGCATCCCCTCGGCGCGGATGGTGCTACTGAAGGGCATCGACCACCGCGGCTTCGTCTTCTACACCAACCTCGGCAGTCGCAAGGCGGCGGAGGTGCTGCGCAATCCCCACGCGGCGCTGCTCTTTCACTGGAAGAGTCTCCGTCGCCAGGTGCGCATCGAGGGCCCGGTGGAGGCAGTGGATGCCGACGAGGCCGACACCTACTTCGCCACCCGTCCGCGATCGAGCCAGATCGGTGCCTGGGCGTCGAAGCAGTCGCAACCGCTCAAGGGCCGCTTCGAGCTGGAGGCGCGCATCGCCCGCATTACCGCCCGTTTCGGCCTCGGCTCGATCCCCCGCCCGCCTTTCTGGTCGGGATACCGGGTGGTGCCCGAGACCTTCGAGTTCTGGGAGGACAGGCCGTTCCGTCTGCATATGCGCTTCGTCTTCCATCGCCAGGACGGCGGCTGGCGCACCGAGGAGCTCTATCCGTGACCGACGGCGGACGCGGAGAGGTGAGTGGTGCTACGGGGGTCGCGTCCGTGGTGCCGGCGGCGCGCCCACCGTTGGACCCCCAACAGGCGTACCGGCTGAAGCGGCGGGCGGCGATTGCCGCCGTCGCCGTCGCCGCGATCCTGATCGCCGCCAAGGCGGTGGCCTGGGTCGCCACCGGCTCGGTCGCCATATTGTCGACCCTGGTCGATTCCTTCCTCGATCTGCTGGCGTCGCTGCTGAACCTGATCGCCATCCGCGAGGCCGTGGTGCCGCCGGATCGGGAGCACCGCTTCGGTCACGGCAAGGCGGAGCCCATCGCCGGGCTCGGCCAGGCGGCCTTCATCGGCGGCTCGGCGGCATTCCTCTTGTTCCAGGCGGGGGAACGGCTGCTGCATCCCCGCCCGGTGGAGCAGAGCAATATCGGCCTGATCGTCGTCGCGTTCTCGATCGTGCTGACGATCGCCCTCGTCCTGTTCCAGAGATGGGTCATCCGTCGCGCCGAGTCCGTGGCCATCGACGCCGACTCGCTCCACTACACCAGCGATCTGATGCTCAACGGCGGCGTCATCGTCGCGCTTATTCTGACCGGGAAGCTTGGCTGGGAGCGGGCGGACGGGGCGATCGCCTTCGCCATCGGTCTTTTCATCCTCATCGGCGCGGCGCAGATCTTCCGCACCAGCCTGAACCTCTTGATGGATCACGAGCTGCCGGACGAGGACCGCGACCGGATCCGCGCCATCGTCGAGGCCGATCCGGGGGTGATCAACATGCACGACCTGCGGACAAGGTCTTCCGGGATCCGCACCTTCATCCAGCTACACCTGGAACTGGATCCGGAGATGCGGTTGCGGGAGGCGCATGCCATCGCCGACCGGGTGATGCACCAAATCGAAGCCGCCTTCCCCGACGCCGAGGTCCTCATCCACGAGGACCCCTACGGCATCAAAGAACGCCGGATGACCTTCGACGGCGACGGCGCCGCACCCTGAAAAGTTTGGAGGAGGGACGCGCTGCCCGTGCGCGCAGGCGCCCCTCCGCACCCATGGCTGGACTAAAGGTGGGGATGCAGGAGGTCTCCCAGACCGATCCTGCGCAGCAACTCGGCCCGCACCCGATCGGCGACGCCATTGACGATTTCTGCGCCATCCCCGGACGGGTCGATGTGAACCCGAAACGGCCGCGTGCCGAAGGGCATGTCCACGACCCGGGCAATGGCAGGGCCGAACACCATATGCCCGGCGTTGTGGATCACCGTGTCGAGGCGGTCCTGTTCCTTCATCACGGTCGCGACCGCCGATTCGACCGATGGTTCGGACTGCACATCCATCTCGATGACGCGCAGATCGACCCGTGTTCCCCGGCATAGGCGCGGGCGGCCGCCACCTGGGGAGCATTTCGCCCCGCCGTGTCGCGCATGCTCGCATAGACCGTGTGACCGGCATCGGCGAGCGCCCGCGCGGCGAGGGCGCCGAAACCGCTGGACGCGCCGGTGATGAGGGCGATTTGTGCCATGGCTTCGTCCTTTTCCGATCGATCAGACGAACATGCCGCCGGAGACTTCGATGCGCTGGGCGTTGATCCAGCGGTTCTCGTCGCTCAGCAGGGCGGCAACGGCCGGACCGATGTCGTCGGGAACGCCCACCCGTCCGAGCGCGGTCACCCCGGCGATGAAGTCATTGACCTGCTTGTTGTCGCGTACGGAGCCGCCGGCGAAGTCGGTTGCGATGGCGCCCGGCGCGATGGTGTTGACCGAGATGCCGCGGGACCCGAGCTCCTTGGCCAGATAACGGGTCAACACCTCGACCGCGCCCTTCATCATCGCGTATGCGGCGTAACCCGGCAGGCTGAAGCGGGTGAGCCCGCTCGACAGGTTGACGATCCGCCCACCGTCGGCGATCAGCGGCAGAAGCGTCTGGATGAGGAAGAACACACCCTTGGCATGGATATTCATCAGCCGGTCGAAATCGGCCTCGCTGGTCTTGGCGAAGGGGGTATCGATGCCGATGCCGGCATTGTTGACCAGATAATCGAAGCTGGAGCGGTTCCAGGTCGCCGCCAGTCCCTGCTTCAGGTCGACCGCGAAGGCCGGAAACTCGGGTACCTTGCCGGTGTCCAAGCGAAACATCACCGCCTTGCGGCCCAGCGCCTCGATAGCGGCGGCGGTGGCGGCGGCTTCCGCCTGGTTGCTGTGATAGGTGCCGATCACATCGACGCCCTTGCGGGCGAGGGCGATCGCCATATTTCGCCCCAGGCCGCGGCTGGAGCCGGTGACGAGGGCGATCCTGGTGCTGGTGTCTGCCATGGGAACTCCTCCAATAGCGGTCCCGATCGGTTTCGAACGAGCTACATCTGGCACTTCCGGAGCCGCTTATAAGCTGGCATTTTTCGCGAACATTATTCGGCAATGCCGGACAATGGATCGGATCGATTGCATGCGCGTCTTCGCCCGGGTGGTCGAGCGCCGCAGCTTCGTTCGTGCCGCCGAAGATCTCGGGCTACCTGCCTCCACCGCAACGGATGCGGTCAAGCAACTGGAGGCCCGGCTCAAGGTGCGCCTGCTGCAGCGGACCACGCGGCAGGTTCGCGTTACCCCGATGGCGAGGCCTACTACCGACGCTGCTTGTCGATCCTCGCCGATATCGAGGAGGCGGAGACCGCTTTCAGCGGCACCAGGCCCAAGGGGTTGCTGCATGTGGACGTGCACGGGGCGCAGGCGCGCCGCTTCATCGTCCCCGCCCTGTCGCAGTTCTTCGCGGCGTATCCCGATATCGAGCTCTATCTGAGCGAGACGGACCGCTATGTGGACCTGGTCGGCGAAGGGATCGACTGCGTCTTGCGCAGCGGAACGCCGACGGAGAGCGACCTGGCCGCAAGGCGCATCGCGCTGCTGAGGGAGGTCACCGTCGCTTCGCCCGATTACGTCCGGCGCGTCGGCATGCCGGCGAGCTGGAGGGATCTGGACGGGCATCGCATGGTCGGCTTCCGCTCCTCGGCGACAGGGGGCGTGCTGCCGCTGGAGTTCGTCGTCGACGGCACACCCAGATCGGTGACCCTGCCGATGACGTTTTCGGTGAGCGGCGGCGACACCTACCGGGTGGCCGCGCTCGCGGGGGGCTGGGGCTGATCCAGGTGCCGCACTATTCGGTGTAACAGGATCTGGCGGAGGGCACCCTGGTGGAGCTGCTGCCTCATACGCCCCCGGCGCCGACGCCGGTCCACGTCCTCTATCCGCGCAGCCGCCAGCTCACCTTGCGGGTGCGCGTGTTCGTCGAATGGGTGGCGAAGCTCTACGCCACCTCGGCGAGATAAACCCGCTCTCCGCGCCGGCACGGCACATCCTCGATCCACTCCACCCGACATCCGGCGGAAGCGGGTGTGGACACAGCGCGCAAGCGCGCCGCGCTGCATCGTGTCAGCCCTGTCACAGTACGTGACCGCATATCCCGGTACTCTATCCGGGCGAGGCGAGCCGCAAGGGGTGTGGTCGGCGAAGCCCCTCGATGGGGGTGTTGCGCCGCGGAGCCGGTGGCAAGCACAACCCTCGGTGAGGAAAATGACGAGTTGCGGGACGTGGTTAAGGTTCTTTAATCTTGTCCAGCATCGCTGCCTGCACAATCCAGATGTACCGGGGGGTGCGCGGTGAAAGAGCACTAATCCGCGAACGATGGGGACGAATGGGTATGGACGCGAATAGCCACTTATCGGGTGTGAGTAGCGGCAACCGCCTGCCGAACTTTTTCGTCGTCGGTGCGGCGAAGTCGGCGACGACGACATTGCATGCGATCTTCGATCGTCATTCGGAGGTGTACTGTCCGCCGTTGAAGGAGCCGGGGTTTTTTGCCGACGACGAAGCGCCTCAGATGTTCGACCCGTTTTCGCGTCGGCCGCCCTTCGACGGAGTCTCGTATGTCGACGGCGCCATGTCTCATTTTGAGCAGGTCGCCTATATCGACGATATCGAGGTCTATCGAAAACTGTACCGTCGTGTTGGCGACGAGAAGGTGGTAGGTGATTTTTCTACCGCTTACCTATGTTCGGCGTATGCCGCGTCCCGGATCAAAGCATTCCATCCGCAAGCCAAAGTTTTAATGGTTCTGCGGGAGCCCGTGGACCGGGCGATTTCTCACTACAAGATGGATCGGGCGATCGGGCTCGTTTCCGCGCCCTTCCGCGACTTGATCGCGGCGGAATTGGCCGCTCTTTCCGATCACGGCAAGACCGCCCACTGGTATATTCGGCTTGGTCTCTATGCCGAACAGGTGGAGCGCTATTTGGCCGAGTTCCCGAAAGAGAATGTCAAAATTGTTCTATTCGAGGACATAAAAAAGTCGCGCGAACAGACTCTGCGGGATATCGAAGCATTTCTCGACGTATCGCCCCAGGTCTCCCACCATGACGTGGTGGTCAACAAGTCGGAACGACCCAGAAACGCGCGTATCGTCGAACTGATTGACGCGCTTAATCTTCGACCCTTGGTCCGTCGCATGGCGCCACGGCCGCTAATTAAATTCGGCAAGCGCATGCTGTACAAGCCCTATACCGCCGAGGAGGTGATTGCGACAAAAGATGACATCGCAACACTGCGCGAGGTCTTCGCGCCGAATGTGAAGCGTCTGAGTAAGCTGATCGGCCGCGATCTCAGCCATTGGCAGGCACTGATTGTTTTCTTAACCTTCGTCTTGTCATAAAGTGCAGCGAGAGGAACCGGCGGCGGCATCGGTCGTTCGGCGCTTGGTCGGTGGTTCCCGATCGCATTCACCCGTCTGGACCCAGCCCGGGACGGGAGCGATTTCCCGATGCGCTGGCGGCTGATCAGGACCTTTTTCTCCCGCGGCTTGCCGGTGACGGAGCGCTCGACAGACGGTCGGGGAGTAACGTAGGCCAATGAAACAGGTGATCATCTCGTCCGAGCCCGAAGTCATGGGAGGCACCCCCGTCTTCGCCGGGACGAGGGTGCCGGTGCAGACCTTGCTCGATTACCTGGAGGCCGGGGAAACGATCGATGATTTCCTCGAAGGGTTTCCGTCGGTAACGAAAATCCAGGTCGTCACTTTCCTACAGGCGGCGAAGGAGCGGCTGGTCGCTGCCGGGTCGTGAGGGTTCTTCTTGACGAATGCGTCGATTGGCGTCTATCGCGCGACCTCATCGGGCATGATGTCCGGACCGCCCGGCAAATGGGCTGGCAATCGATCAAGAACGGCGAACTGTTGGCTTTGGCGACCGATCACTTCGACGTTTTCGTGACGGTTGATCGCAATCTCGCTTTTCAGCAAGCCGTTCCCCGATTCTCCGTTGCCGTCATCGTGCTTTGCGGGCGAACGAACCGTCTGGCGGATCTGCGCCCTCTTCTGCCCGACCTCCTCGCAGCCATCACGTCTGCTGAGCCGGGGCGGACCACCTTCCTCAGGTAACGCTGCCATGAAAAGCAGACGGTTCGGTCGACGTGACCACTTAGCATGGGCCTCCTCGGCCCTCGCCGGCCGACTGACCGTAGCGCACGTTCCTGTCATGCGCCGCACACGGCTGTATCCGGGAAACTGGATCGGGAGAGGGGCGAGGGATCTCGAAGCCGGCGAGCCCGGCGGCTGAATGCATGCGTCGGAATACGCCTGCGGCTATTCCGACCTACGCGAGGAGATATTCATCGAAGCAAGGGTCCAAATGCTGACGGCTTGGATGAGTGGCGCTGCGTCTCGGCTCGCGTAGGTCGGAATAGCCTTTTGGCGTATTCCGACGCATGTGTCCCGCTCCATGCCGACGCAACCCCATCCGGCGGATTACGGGCGTTGCCCTAATCCGCCCTACGATGTGGCGAGCGGCGCCGGGGCGGGGCGATCACAGCGCCTTCTCCAGCCGGTCGCAGATGGTTTTGAGGATCTTGATCCGGCCGTATTTCTTGTCTTCCGAGGCGACCAGCGTCCACGGCGCGAATTCGCTGCTGGTGCGGTCGATCATGTCGCCGACGGCGAGGCGGTAGGCGTCCCATCTTTCCCGGTTGCGCCAGTCTTCCTCGGTGATCTTGTAGCGCTTGTAGGGGGTATCTTCGCGGGCCTGAAAGCGGCGGAGCTGCTCGTCCTTGCTGATCGCCAGCCAGAACTTGACCAGCACGATCCCTTCGCCGGTGAGCTGCGCCTCGAAGTCGTTGATCTCGGCATAGGCGCGCATCCAGTCGGCGTCGGAACAGAAGCCCTCGATTCGCTCCACCAGTACCCGGCCGTACCAGGTGCGATCGAATACGGCGACATCGCCCTTGGCCGGAATCCGGCGCCAGAACCGCCACAGGTACGGCCGTGCCTTCTCCTCGTCGGTGGGCGCGGCCACGGAATGCACCTTGTAGCGGCGCGGGTCGATGGCGCGCACCACCCGGCGGATGCTGCCGCCCTTGCCGGCGGCGTCGTTGCCCTCGAAGGCGCAGACGAGGGCGGTCTTGCGGAACGCTTCGGCGTCGGTCAGTTCGGCCAGCCGCCGTTGGTAATAACGCAGCTCTTTCTTGTATTCCGCGTCGTCCCGCTGATGGGTGAGGTCGAGGGCATCCAGCGGTGACATGCGGTCGTCGCTGGGAACGATGGCGGGTGCGGTGACGGTGGCGGGGGAGGGCGGGGCGTCCAAACGCTGGCGCATGGCGGCGAGCAACGTTCGCCCGATGGTCAGGTCCCGGTAGCGGCCGTCGGCGCTCGGGATGACGAACCACGGCGCCTCGCCGACGCTGGTCATGCGGATCCCCTTTTGGATCGTCGCCAGCGCCAGCCGGCGATGCTGGCGGAGCATCTGGTATTCGACGATATGCCGACCCCCGCCCGGCAGCGTCTCGATCCTGGCCAGGCGCTTCTTCTGTTTGGCGACGGAAATGTGCAGCCACAGCTTGATGAGAAGGACGTTTTCGGCGGCGAGCATGGCCTCGAGGCGATTGATCGTCGCCAGGTCCTTCTCCAGCCGGGCATCGTCTCCCCCCTCCAGCACCCGCCGGGCAAAAACGTCCCGGTACCAGGAGCCGAGGTAGACGCCGATCTGCCCTTTCTCCGGCAGGTGCAGCCAGTACCGCCACAGGCGCGGCCGGGCCCTCTCTTCGTCGTTGCGATCGTCGAAGGCCTGGTTGACCACGTGGCGCTGGTCGAGCCACTCGTTCAGGCGGCCGAGGGCCTCGCCCTTGCCGGCTCCGTCGATCCCGGCGAGGATGACCAGCACGGCAAAGCCCTTGCTCTCCATCAAGTCGAACTGGGCGTCGAGGAGGGCCTCCCGCAATTTCGGTTCTTCGGCCTTGAACGCGGCCTTGTCGATGCTTTGGACCTGCTCTGCGGACTCGAACATGGGCGCCATCCTTCGTAGCAACGATCGGCTATCATGGAACAAGGCGGAGCGGATGGAAATTGCTTCGGCTTCCTGCTACGGCTCTGGCCATCGCCGCCGGTCCGGTCGCGGCGTTGCAAGATGAGGGGCTGCGAGATGATCACTCACCAGGCCGACGACAGACGCCGATTCCTTACCGTGATCGTGAACGGGATGATCAGCGAGGCCGATCTCGATGCGGCGATGGCGGCTCTGGAGAAGGAGAATCCCGCCGTCAACGTCCATCTCGTCGGTGACGCCGGCAGCGTTCGCATGCTGATCGATTGGGAGCACCTGGAGGGGTGGGAGAAGGGGGCGAAGACGGCCGGGACGATGTTCGCCAAATGCATCGGCGACGGTGCGCGCAAGATCGCCGTGATCGCCGATCCGAAATGGTCGGAGGAGCAGCCGCGGCTGGCCGACGCCGCCAAGCATGCCACCGTCCGCTTCTTCCCGCCGAGCGAGCGGGACGACGCCCTGCGCTGGCTGGGCGTGGCCTGATCCCGCGAGAGCCATCCGGCGGCACCCGGGCAATGGGCGCGGCGGAAGAAGGCCAACGGCTCCGCCAGGTGATGCGGGAGCTGGACTTGGCGCTGGCGGCGGCGACCGAACCGGGAGCGGGCGCCATCGGCAACCTGGAATGCCGCATCGCCGACCTGCAGCAGCGCTTCCTCGCCACCCCGGCCGTGTCCTTGGCCGACGTGGAGACGCGGCTCGGGCTCATCCGCCACCTCGTCGCCGGCCTGGGACCGCCGGGGTACCTGTTGCACCTGGTGGACGCCACGCTCGCCGACGTTCGCCGGCTGGCCACCGAGCCGGCGTCGTAAGGAATAGCGTCGGCACACCACCCGCACCAGCCGGCAGCCGGCAAGAACGCCGGCTTTGCCGCCCGCTTCACAGACAAAGGCACCCCCAGGCGGGTAGACTCTCTGCTGGTTGAAGGGGCATCGTCGCGGCCATGCGGTGGCCGCGACCCGCAGGGGGAGAAATAGCAATGAAATCAGGTCATTATAGTTGTCGGTGGCGCCAACTCCACCGGTGTATCGAGAATCGGCGTCGGGTTTTCGATCCGAGGGGAGTCGGTTTGGCCCTCGCCGTGGGGCTGGCTGCGCTTACGGCGCTGGCGCCGGCCCTGGCCTGGGCGCATAACCCGCCGGTCTGGGTCAGTCAGATCGGTACGTCCGAGACCGATGAGTACACGCATATGAGCGCCGACGCTCTCGGCAACGTCTACCTGGTCGGCACGACCTGGGGTTGCTTCGAGGACGACTGCGACCCGACCTCGTTTCGGGACGGCTGGTTCGCCAAGTTCGACCCGGACGGGGCGCTCCTCTGGCTTCGCCAGGTGGGCAATCCCGGCACCTACAATGACGGCGACGATCAGGCGAGGGACATCGCGGCGACCGCGGCGGGGGACGTGTTCGTTGCCGGTGCGACCAGCAGCGCCTTTGCCGGCAAGCCGATCGGCGATCTCGACGCCTGGGTGGGCAAGTACACGGCGGACGGGACTCCAGTCTGGCTGCGCAAGTACGGCACCAAGGAACCGGACGGCGTCGATCGCCTCGTCCTCGATCCGGCCGGCAATCCCATCATCACCGGCCTCACCTGGAATAAGTTTGCCGGTCAGTATCGGGGCAGCACCGACATCTTTGTGGCCAAATTGAACCCCGCCGACGGGTCCATGCTCTGGGCGCGGCAGTTCGGCACCGCCAGCGCCGATAACGTCAACGGCGTGGCGACGGACGGCAGCGGCAACGTCTTCCTCGTCGGTGACACGTCGGGAGCGCTGGCCGGTCCTTTTCGCGGCCGCACCGATGCCTGGGTGAGGAAGTTCGGCCCGGACGGCCGTCCTTTATGGCGGCGCCAGATGGGAACCGACCAGTACGATGTCGCCGGTGCGGTGGCGGCGGACGGCAACGGGGACGTCTTCGTTGTCGGCACGACCTACGGGATTTCATCCGGTAGTGGTTTCAGCGACGCGTGGGTCGCCAAATACGACGGCGACGATGGCCGCCCGCTCTGGCGGCGGCGACTCGCTACCGCCGATGAGGCGGACGGGGCAGCAACGGACGCCGCCGGCAACCTCATCGTCAGCGGCTCCACCGGCGACGATTTCGCCGGTCGCAATCGCGGCTGGGACGACGCCTGGGTCGCCGTGTTCAGCGGCGACGGGCGCTTGCTGTGGCGGCGGCAGATGGGGACCGCGACCCTGGATACGGGATTGGCCGCCGCCGATGCCGGCGCCGGATGCGCCTACGTGGCGGGGGAAACCTGGGGCTCCTTCGGTGCACCCTTCGCCGGCGGCTATGGGGATGCCTGGGTAGCGAAGGTGTGCCCCAACTGAGTTTTGCCAGGGGAGGGATCGTGCGCAAGGGGAGGCCACGCCGCCGGGCGTGGTGACGGACGACGGCGGCACCGTCCCTTGCGGAACGGCCGATGGCTGGTGCGGCGACCGCAACGATCGCCTCGCCTCCCATCGCCGATCCGATGTCCTCGTTCCTACCATCGCTCTCGTTCCTGGCATCGCCGTTGCCGACGAGGGGCGGGCATGTTATGTTCCCGAAGTGTTCTTGTGCGCGGGTGAAGTCCTCCCACTGCCGCCGACCGAACCGACGACAAGGGACGACGGTTCTGCAGCGGCGAGGTCGGCAAACGGGGAGCCTGCGCCGCGGCGGTGGTCTTGCGGTCGATCTGGGGGGCGCTGCCTGAGGACAGGCGGGCGGCTGCATGACGACGAGAGGGCGACGGACAGGGCCGACGGCGACGACACTTGCTGATGACACCGACGGGCGACAGGGCCGGCGCGTGTTGGCTGCGCCGACCGGATCGTCGACGGGCGGCCGGGAGAGGGTCGCGCGGGTCGCCGACCCGGTTCAGGTGTAAGGATCGGCGGCGTCGCGGAGGCCGTCGCCCATGAAGTTGAAGGCGAGGACGGTGATAATCACCGGCAGCATCGGCAACAGCAGCCAGGGGTAGAGCTCGACCGCCTCGATGTTCTGCGCCTCGGTCAACAGCACCCCCCAACTGGTGATCGGCGGTCGCAGGCCGAGACCGAGGTAGCTGAGCGCCGTTTCGCCCAGGATCATCGACGGGATCGACAGGGTCGCCGAGGCGATCAGATGGCTGAAGAAGTTGGGCAGGAGGTGGCGGCCGATGATCCGGGCCGGCGACGCCCCCATGAACTGCGCTGCCTGACAGTAGTCCTCCTCCCGCAGCGCCAGGAGCTTCGAGCGCACCGCCCGCGCCAGGCCCGGCCAGTCCAGCAGGCCGAGGATGATGGTGATGCCGAAGTAGACGAGGAGCGGGCTCCAGTCCACCGGCAGGGCGGCCGACAGCGCCATCCACAAAGGCAACTCCGGCAACGAGCGGAGGATCTCGATCAGCCGCTGCACCACATCATCGATCCAGCCGCCGAAGTAGCCGGCAATGCCGCCGAAGAACAGACCGAGGGCGATGCTGACGGATACGCCGATGAGGCCGACGGTGATGGAGATGCGGCCGCCATAGATGATCCTCGACAGCATGTCGCGGCCCAGTCGGTCGCTGCCGAACACGAACAGGGTTCCGCCCTCCGCGGCGCAGAACAGTCGCCGGCGCGATTCCATCAGGCCGAGCCAGTTGTAGGGGTCGCCCTTGCAGAAGAAGCGGATACGTTGGACGTCGGTGCGGTCGGCGGTGTACTCGCGCTTGAGCGTAACCATGTTCAGCCGATAAACCAGCCCATAGACGAAGGGACCGACAAACTGCCCTTCGTGAAACAGTCGAACCCGTTGCGGCGGTGCGTAGATGAACGCCGTGTTGCGGCTGTTCAGTCCGTATGGGGCGAGAAACTCGCAGAACAGGATGGAGACATAGAAAAACGTCAGGATGGCGGCTGAGATGACGGCAAGGCGGTGGCGGCGGAACTTCCACCACATCATCTTCCATGCCGGCGCCATGTAGTAGCGCTCTTGCTCCGGGGTCAGCCGTTCGCTTTCCTCGATAACGAACGGCCGCGGGTCGACGACGTGCGGAATGGTGTCGGAGGCAGCACCGCCGCTGGTCATCACCCGTTCCTCCCCTGCAGACGAATTCTGGGGTCGAGCACCGCCAGCAGGATATCGGAGAGGAACATGCCGACCACCGTCAGGACGGCGAGGAACATGAGGAACGAGCCGGCGAGGTACATGTCCTGACTCTGCAGCGCACGCAGCAGCATCGGCCCGGTGGTCTGCAGCGACATCACCGCCGAGACGATAACCGAGCCGGAAACGACGCTGGGGAGCAGGTTGCCGATATCGGCAATGAAGGGGTTGAGGGCCATCCGCAGCGGGTATTTGCGCAACAGGCGGCCGGGCGGCAGACCCTTGGCGCGTCCGGTGACCACGTATTGCTTCTGTAACTCGTCGAGGAGGTTGGCCCGCAGGCGGCGGATCATCCCGGCGGTGCCGGCGGTACCGATGACGATGACCGGGACCCACAGATGCTGCAGCACCGAGACCACCTTGGCCAGTGACCACGGCTGGTCGATGAACTCGGGATCCATCAGCGTTCCGATGGAGGTGCCGAACCAGACGTTGGCCAGATACATGAGAATGAGGGCGAGGAGGAAATTGGGGGTGGCGAGGCCGATCAGACCGAGGAAGGTAAGGCCGTGGTCGGTCCAGCTATATTGGCGGGTGGCGGACAGGACGCCGATCGGAAACGACACCGCGTAGACGAAGAGAACGGTGGCGATGTTGAGGATGAGCGTCAGCCACAGCCGATCGCCGACGATCTGGGAGACCGGCTTTCCGTATTCGAAGGAATAGCCGAGATCGCCTTGCAGGAGGCCGGCGAGCCAGTGACCGTATTGGACGATCATCGGCTGATCGAGACCGTACTCGGTGCGCAGATAGGCGATCTTGTCTTGTGCCGCCGTCTCTCCCTGGCTCGCCAGTTCCGCCATGTAGGTGGACAGGTAATCGCCCGGCGGAAGCTGGATGATGATGAAGACGAGCGCGCTGATGACGAGCAGGGTCAGCAGCATGGTCAAAAGCCTACGGGCCAGGTAGCTGAGCATCTTTCTTCTCGGCGGTGGACTGGGGCGATGCCAAGGGGACGTCGAACCAGAAGGTATCGGGATGGTAGACGCCGAAGAACGCGCCGGGCTCCCAATTGTAGATGCCCTGCGTCGGGACGTTGCGCAGCGAGCCATTGACCACCACCGGCTGCGGTACCCCGCGCACGGTACCGATGCTGAACACCTGATCGGTGCGGATGGTGAGCATCTCCCCCCAGATCCGACGCTGCTGGTCGTGATCGGCGGTGCGAGCCCAGGCGTTGTTGAGCTCCAGAAGACGGCTCGCCGGTTCCAGGTCAACCGGTTCTCCCGCCCGGCCGTTGGTCTCGTAATGGAGGCCCCACTTCGGCCAGGAAAGCTGCTGCTGGCTGGTGGGCGCCAGCTCCTGCGGCGACAGCGTCGCCGTCGCCAGGCCGTTCTCGAGGCCGGTCCATACCGATAGAAAGGCGTCGCCGGAGAACACCCGGTTGCGCATCAGCTCCCTCTGCTCCGGCTTGATCAGCATCTGGATCCCCACCTCCTGCCAGGTGTCGCGGATCAATTGCAGGATCGCCACCTGTGTCGGGTCCTCGCCGGCGGTTTCGGCGACGAGGGTCAGGGAGCGACCGCCGGGAAGCGTGCGGATGCCGGTGCCGCGACGGGCGAGGCCGATGGCGTCGAGAAGCCGGTTCGCGGCGCGTGGATCATAGAGGGCGAAGGCGGTGGAGAAATCCGGCTGGTAGAGCGGGCTGTCAGGCAGGACCGTGTCGTTGCCCTCCTGGGCAAGCCCGTAATAGACCACCTCGTTGATTTCGTGCCGGTCGATGGCGAGCGACAGCGCGCGACGGAACCGGACGTCGCGGAGGAGCGTCCGCCAATCCGTGTCGTTGGCATTGAGATTGGGATAAAGGGCAACCGCCGAACCCTGGGCCGACTTCCACAGGTGGACGGTGAAATCATGGCGGGCCTCCCCCTGCTTCAGGACGGTGTAGTTCTCGAACGAGAGGTTGCGCGCCTGCAGGTCGGCGTCGCCGGCGGCGGTCTTCGCCGGAATCAGCCCGGGGTTGACGATGGTCATCGCCACCTCGTCGATGTAGGGAAGCTGCCGACCGGCGGTATCGACACGGTGGAAGTAGGGATTGCGGGAGAAGACGAAGCGGGTCGACGGCGGCGTGGTGGCGAGTACCCACGGCTCCAGGCTCGGCAGCTCGGGATTGTCGTTGCGATAGGGATTGCCCTTCTGGTTGAACAGCGCCGCCCAGTTGCGGGCATTCGCCGCCTTGACCAGTGCCTTCAATTTTTCCGCATCGGTGTAAGCGGGATGGAATGCCTTCAGGTAGTGGGCCGGCAGAAAGATGTACTCGGGCCGTGCGCCGGCCAGGGCCGGCAGGAAGAAGGGGTTGGGCTTGCGCCAAGCGTAACGGACGGTGGTCGCATCGGGGAAGCTCACCTCGGGCGGCTCCCCGTCGACGAGAAGGAACCGCTCGAGACCGCCCTGGGAGAGCTCGGGGTTGTTGGCCACGTCCTGCCACCAGAAGCGGAAGTCCTCGCTGGTGAACGGATGCCCGTCCGACCAGCGATGGCCTGGGCGTAGCCGAAAGGTGAAGATGCGACCGTCCTCCACCTCGGCGGCGGCGAGGATATCCGGCTCCAGAGTCCACTGGGAGGTATAGCCGACGAGGCGGGCATAGCCGTTGACGACCATCAGCCGGGTGTCCTTCGGCTGGCTCATCAGCAGCCGCAAGGTGCCCCCATGGACGCCGTTGCTACCGCCGGTGGAGGCGAGGTCGAGGACGCGAGGGGTGCGCGGCAGGCGGGCCTCGACCGGAGGCAGACGGCCCTCGGCGACGTCACCGGCGAGGGAGGGCGTCTCGATGAAGTCGCCCAACGCCGGTGAGCCGGCAAAGACGGGGCCGCAGGCCAGCGCGACGACGAAGACCACGACGCGGCGGAGGCGGGCACGGACGATCATCCCGCACTCCCCATCGCCGCCTTCGCCGGCTCCAGGTGTGCCCGGACCCTGTGGCCCTCGCCGAGATCGATCATCCCCATCGGCGCGTCGCCTGGATCGGTGAAGGGCGGCGGCCAAGCCGCCGGGTCGGACGCACGGCCGTCCATCAGGCGGCTAAAGTCCAGGCGCCGGTCGGGATCGGGAAATGGGACGGCGGCGAGAAGGGCTTGCGTGTACGGATGGACCGGTCGCCGGAAGAGCGACTCGCGCGGTGCCTCCTCCACCACACGGCCGGCGCACATGACGAGGATGCGGTCGGCCATGTAGTCCACCACCGCCAGATTGTGGGAGATGAACAGGTAGGTCAGGCCCAGCTCGGCCTGGAGCGCCTTCAACAGGTTCAGGATCTGCGCCTGCACCGAGACGTCGAGAGCGGAGACCGGCTCGTCGCAGATGATCAGGTCGGGACGCAACGCGAGCGCCCGGGCGATCCCGATCCGCTGCCGCTGGCCGCCGGAAAAGCTGTGGGGGTGGCGGCTGAGGAAACGGGGGTCGAGGCCGACCCGCTGCATCAGCTCGGCGACCAGCTGCCGCCGATAGGCGGTGTCACCGACGTCGTGGATGATCATCGGTTCGGTCAGGATGTCGAACACCGTCATCCGCGGATTGAGGGAGCTGTGCGGATCCTGGAAGATGTACTGAATCTTGCGCCGATAGGAGAACATGGCCCGGGCGTCGAGGGCGAGCAGGTCCACCGTCTGGCCGTCGTGATAGAGGATGCTGCCCCGGTCCGGCACAATCCCGCGCAGGATGATCTTGCTTACCGTCGTCTTGCCGCAGCCGCTTTCGCCGACGAGTCCGACGCACTCGCCGCGATGCACGGTGAAGCCGACCCGATCGACGGCGGTGATGCGGCTGGTCGGGCCGGTGCCGAAGATGCCGCGGCCCTTGCGCGAGGTGAATGTTTTGGTGATGTCGACGACCTCGATCAGCGGCCGCCCTTTCTCGACCCCGTGCTTGCCGGGGCCCGCCGCCTTGAGCAGGTGCCCCTCGAAGCGGTTGATCTCGCGCAGCGGCTTCAGTCGCATGCCCGGCTTCATGTCGAAGCGGGGGACCGCACCCAGCAGTCCCTTCAAATAGGGATGTTGCGGTCGGCGAAAGATGTCGTCGATGCCGCCGCTCTCGACGGCGCGGCCGCGGTACACCACCACCACCTCCTCGGCGACGTTGGCGACCACACCGAGATCGTGGGTGATCAGCAGCAGGGCCATGCCCAGCTCACGGCGAAGCTCGCCGATCAGCTGCAGTATCTGCGCCTGGATGGTGACGTCGAGGGCGGTCGACGGCTCGTCGGCAATCAGCAGTGCCGGCTGACAGATGAGCGCCATGGCGATCATCGCCCTTTGGCGCAGGCCGCCGGAGAGTTCAAACGGGTAGGTATTGAGGGCGCGTGCCGGATCGCTGAAGCCGACGAGGCGCAGCATGTCGAGCGTCCGCTGCTCTCCTTTGGCGCGGTCGACCGGCGTATGCAGGAACAAAGCCTCGCTCACCTGGTCGCCGATGGTATGGACGGGCGACAGCGAGGTCATTGGTTCTTGAAAGATCATCGAGATCTGCTTGCCGCGGATGGTCCGATAGGCTTCGCTTTCGGGCGCCAGCGTGGCGAGGTCGACGGCCGGCTCGCCGGCCGGATCGACGAGCCGGATCGACCCGGCGAGGATGCGGCCGTTGCGGGGCAGAATGCCGAGAACCGCCTGAGCGGTGACCGACTTCCCCGAGCCGGACTCGCCGACGATCGCCACCGATCCGCCCCTGCGGACGCGGAAGGACAATCCATCGACCGCCCGCGTCTCGCCCGCCGGTCCGCTGAAGGCGACGACGAGTCCTTCCACGGTGAGAATATCGGTCATCGTCCGGCCGTCCCGGGTTGCGGCAGGCCAAAGCCCAAGGCGTGCAGGTTGGAGAGGGTCGGCGCGTCAAAGCACAGATGCCGGCGCATCGCCGCCGCCCGGGCCTGGGCGACGATCTCGGTGAAGCCGTCGATGCGTGAATCGAAGCTGACGCGCTCGCCGGCGACCAGGCTCAGGGTCATCCACCCCCGTTCGCCGTCGCCGCTGGTGGAATGGTAGGTCAGCCGCAGGCTGCGCAACCGGTTCCACGCCACCCTCCGTTGCCGCCACGGCGCCACCATGCTGATGCCGTCGCTATCCGCCGTCACCGAGGCAACCCACCGGCCGAACCCCGCCGCCGCATAGCAGGCGAAGATCGTCAGCAGGGCGATCAGCACCAAGGTTACCCCCATGCCCAGCGGGAGCAGCAGCAACGGCACCCCGGCCAGGGTGCCGCCGAGGCCGGCTCGGGCGAGGTCGGCGACGGCGGCGGCCGACGGGTAGCGGTGGATGCTCATGGCCAGAAGACCTCGCCGGCAGGGAGCCACGCCGCTCCCCCATGGGAGCGGACGTGCCCGATAAGGTCTGCGATGAAGGTCCAGGCCTCCTCATCGTGGAAGGCATGGTGAGTCATCACCCCCGTCGCCTCGCCGGCGTCGGCCCGTCCTTCCCGGCGCGCCCGCAGATGGCCGACCAGCTGGCCGAGGGCATCGGTCAGGCCGGCGAAGCGTCGGCTCTGCCAGTTCATGATGTCGACATGGACATTCACCTGGCGGACGCCCGGGGCGGGGTCGGCTTGCGGCCGGGCGCCGAGCGCCGAAAGCCCGGCTAGTCCCGCTTCGGCCAGGGCCGGGGGAAGATCGGCGGACAGCCGGTTCCACGGCGCGACCAGCACCGGAAGCCGGCGCGGGAACGGAAGGAGCCGCCGCCAGCCCTCGGCGAGTTCGGCGATGCGCACCGCGAGGGGGCGTTCGGGCCCATATTCATTTTGTCGGTCGTCGGCGCCGGCATGGTTGGCGTGAGCGAAGCCGTGCTGGAGCACGGTGGCGGAGGACGCCTGTGACAGCCGGTGCGCCAATCCCGCATCGGCATCCCGCGGGATGACGGCCAACGCGACCGGCGTTTCCGTGGCCGCCGAAAGTGCGAGCACCCGCTCCAGTTCGGGCGTCACCCTGACGGCGTCGTCGTCGCGCCACCATAGCGTCGCGGGCCGCCCGGTGGCGACCCAGAGATCGAGCTCCCGGTTAAGAGCGTCCCAGCTCGTCATGCTCCCGTCCGTGCCGCGCCTTTCGTTCGAGTCCGGCGGCAATGAGCCGCGCGGTCGTCCGGGCGCCGGTCGTATTGATCAGGATTGACGATGGGGCGGCAGACGCGGTGTCGTCAACAGCTTCGGCAAGCCGTTGCGGCGAAAGATCTTCGGCCGGCAGAAGGGTCAGCACGCGGCGCTCGGCCAGCTGCCTCGCCCGAAACGTCTGCTCCGTCTCCTTGCCGGCGGCGAACGGGACCACCACCGCCGGCACCCGCGCGGCGAGGATGTCCATGATCGTGTTGTATCCGCCCTGGGAGATGGACAGTGCCGCGCTCGCCAGCATCCGCGGCAGATCCTCGCGCCAGCGTTCGACGATGACGCCGTCGGGCGGATCCCAGGCCAGCCGCTCGTAGTCGGCCTCTCCCAGGTTGGGACCGGTGATGAGCCGCCACACGTGCCCGGCGAGGCGGCTCAGCGGCCGCGCCCGCAGTGCCGCCTGCAACAGCGGCAGGCCGACGGCGCCGCCGCCGACGCTGACGATGACCTCGCCGGTCGCACGATTCCGGACGCTGGCGCCGGGCGAGGGGCCGGTCACGTAGCCGGTGTAGACCAGTTTGTCGGCGATCGCCGCCGCCTGGGGAAAAGTCGCCTCCAGGCCCAACAGGTCGGGGTCGCCGTGGACGAGGATGGCATCGAACCAGTAATCGGCCAGCCGCACGATCTTGGCGGCGACGTCGGGGGTGTCGCGCCGGACCAGCGCGTCGCGCACCGAGGAGACGATGAGCGGGCGGGGGTCGGCGGTCAGCGCCGCCTCCAGCAGCGGCAGCAGTTCGAAGCGGAATTGCAGGCGGCCGAAGGGAAACATCTCGATCATCAGCACCTGCGGGCGGAAGGCATGGAACTCGGCCAGCAGCCGATCCGCCCGCCGGTCGCGCCAGGCGTCGTCGATCGGCCGGCCGTCCTCGTCGACGAGAACCTTGAAGGTTTCGTCGGCGGCGCGGACGCTGGGCAGGATCATCCGGGCGCAGTCGGCGAAGTGCACCCCCGGAACCTCCGGTCCGCCCAGCGCGACCGCCACGTCGAGCCCCTCGTCGACGAGGGCGCGGACGATCAGCGAGGCCCGCTTCAGATGGCCCACTCCGAGCAGGTGCTGGACGTAGAACATCACCCGCGTCATGGCCGTTTTTCTCCGCAAGGGAAGAGGGGTGCCAGGCCACGGGCGAGGGCGGCGGCCCCTTGGGCGAGACCGTGGCGGGCGCCGGCGCGGGCGGCGGCGGCAAGACCCATGGTTCGCCGCAGGACCGGATCATCGAGGAGACGCTCGACGGCGGCGGCGAACGCCCCCGCGTCCCCTCCGATGGGCAGCAGGCCGGTCACGCCGTCGGCGACGATGGTGGCGAGGCCGGGCCGGCGGCCGCCAACGACCGGCAGTCCCGCCGCCTGGGCCTCCAGCGCCGCGATGCCGATGGGCTCATCGATTGCCGGCCACAGGAAGACGTCCGCGGCGGCCAGCAACGGCGGCAGCCGGCGCCGTTCCACCTCGCCCAGCCAGACGATGCGCCGGGGCGGCAGCGGGCGGAAGGCATCCTCCACCGCAGGCCGCGCCGGTCCATCGCCGACGATGATCAGTCGCCAGTCGCGCTCGCCGTTTTCGGCCTCCATCAGCGCCAGCGCCTCGGCAAGGAGCCGGTAGGAGCGGAGCTTGCCGCCGCAGCGCATGACGGCGACGGTGATCAGCCAGGTGGCGGCGGGATCGAGTCCGAGGCGCTGCGCGGCCCGGGCGCGATGGGCGGCCCGGTCGCGCCGTACCCGTGCAAAGGCGTCGGTATCGATGAAGGCCGGCAGCGGCGTCAGCCGGGTCGGTTCATCGATGAGCTGGCGGAGACCGCCGGCGTCGCCGGGGTTGAGGACGAAGTGGAGGTTAGCCGCGGCGATCGCCGCACAGGACGCCCGATAGCCCGGTGCCCAGGGACCGTTCGCCTGTTTCTTCGCGTGCGATGCTTCGGCGACGACGTAGGGAATGCCGAGGGCATGGGCGACCGGCGGCCCGAGCCAGTCCGGCGCCTTGTGATAGAGGTGGTAGGTAAACCAGAGCGCCGGACGTTCCGCCGTCGGTCGCGCCCGCAACTGAGTGATCAGCGTCCGGGCTCGGCGCCGGCCTGCCCGCGCCAGCCGTTCCTGGCACCGCCCGTCGCCCGTTCCGTCGTAGCTGGACAGACGCGAGGCAAGGCGCACCTCTCGGCCGGTGCCCATGGCGAGGGCGGCGAGGAGATGGCGGGCGACCTCCCGGTCGCCCGACGGTCGCGGATCGTCCGGCGGCTTCATCGGGGCGTAGAAGGCGATGTGCATGTCGCCCAGAGGTGCGCGGCGGGGGGCGCGGTTTGGGGGAAACGGCGGACCAACGTCTCGAGACCGAGTTCATGGGAGAATACGCACTCGACGCGGCGCATGCCAGCGGCGCCGAAGCGGGCGCGCCGCTGCGGATCCCGGATCAACCGGGCGAGGGCGGCGGCGAAGGCGGGCACGTTGCCGGCGGGAGCGAGATCGCCGGTCACGCCGTCCTCGATCAGCTCCGCGATCCCCGAGACGCGCGTGGACAGGCAGGCCAGGCCCTGGCTCTGCGCCTCCATAAGGACGTTGGGAAGTCCGTCGCGGTCCCCGTCCGCAGCGACGCGACAGGCAAGAACGAAGAGGTCGGCGGCCCGGTAATGGGCGAGTACCCGGTCCTGCGACTGCGGTCCGAGCCAATCGATGCGGTCGTCGAGGCCGAGGCCGTGGGCGAGCCGGGCCAACGCGCGGTCGAGGGGACCCCCGCCGACGTGACGGAGCCGCCAGGCGAGATCCGGCGGCAGGGCGGCCAGGGCGCGGAGGAGGATGTCGAAGCCCTTCTTCTCCACCGTCCGCGCGACGGCGAGGAGGATGACCGGGTCTGCGGCGTCGCTGCCGTCTCGGGATCGCCACGGCGGCGACGGGGGCGGCGGAAAGCGCCCGAGGTCGAGCCCGTGATAGACGAGACTGACCCGCTCCGCGTCCTCCGCCGCCCTATCCGCCGCCACCAGGGCGGACAAATGCTGGGCATTGGCGCGGGTGCAGGTGACCAGCCAGCGCACGTCGGCGAGCTTGGCTCGCTTTTCCCAAGCAGGCGTGGTCCAGATGTCCTTGGCGTGGGCGGAAGCGCTCCAGGGCAGCCCGAGAAGATGGGCCGCATAGCGCGTCACCGACGCCGGTGTATGCAGGAAATGGGCGTGCAGCCAGCCCACGTCCGGTGGCAGCTCGGCGGCCAGGACCAACGCCTGCCCGAAGCGACGCAACCTGCTGCGGCTGTGGTCGCGGCGGAGATCGCCGAGCCAGATGTTGCGGGCGCGGCGATAACCCGCACGGCGGCGAACCTGCCGCCATGCCTTCAGCACCCTGAGCGGCTGTCTATGCAGATATTCGGGCAAGTAGACCACCGGCGCCCGGATCTCGCGGTGAACGGGATGGATCGTCGGGTCGGTCGGCATTCGCATGGAAAAGATGCGGATGTCGATGCCGCGGTCTTCCAGCCCCTTGATCTCCTGCGCGATGAAGGTCTCCGACAGGCGCGGGTAGCCCTTGAGGACGAAGGCGACCGCCGTTGCCGCCATCCGCTCCGAACTCAGTACGCCCACGCGGCGTCCCGACGTTCGTCCAGCGCCAGCAAAGTCTCGACGGTCTCGCGGATCACCACGAGACCGTCGAGCAGTCCCGGAATCGCCACCGCCGACGGCCTCGGCTGTGCCGGCAGGTCATGCAGGGCGGACGCCAATGCGGCGGGATCACGGTCGGGGTCCGGGATCAGCAGGCGAACGAGGCCGAGGGCCTCGGCCCGTTCGCCGCGGATCAACTGCTCGAGACGCGGCTCGCGCCGGGGCACGATGAGGGCCGGCTTGTCGAAGGAGAGGATCTCGCAGAAGGTATTGTAGCCACCCATCGCCACCACACCCGTCGCCTCGGCCATCAACGCCTCGAGGTTGGCATCGAAGGTGATCGCCTCAACCCGCGGCAGACGGGCGACCCGGGCCATGAACTCCGCCTGCTGAAGCGAGTGCATGAACGGCCCGAGGACGAGAAGCGCGGTCAGCGGGATCGTCGGATCCGCCTCATAGGCGGACAGCACCCAGTCGATCAGTTCGGCGCCGTCGCCGCCGCCGCCCGTCGTCACCAGGATATAGGGCCGACCGTCGAGGACGGATGCGGTGCCGAGGCAGCGAACGCCGGCGTCTACGGTTCGCCGCAGGTAGCCGGTGTAGCGGACCTTGCCGCGGCTGACCGGCGGCATGTCGATACCCTCGAGAGCGTTGCAGATGCGCGGCAGACCATACACCCAGATGTGGTCATACAGATCGACGAGCGCCGGCGCGACGTTCTTCCGCCGCCACTCCTCGGCAAGCTGGGCGGGTTCGTCGAGGACGTCGCGGAGGCCGAGGATGAGGGGCACCCCCTGGCACTTCAGCATCGCCAAGGTGTCCCTGACCTCGCCACGCAGACCGAGCGGCTCCTTGTCTACCAGGAACAGGTCCGGGGCAAACGCCTCGGCGGTGTGGCGGATGATCTTGCCGCGGATGGCGATGATGTCGCTGAGCCCGATACCGAGGCTGAGCGGCATGTAGTCCCCGTCCTTCAGCTTGATCACGCCCGGAATGCGGACGAAATCGACCCGATTGCCGAAACTGAACGAGCCGATGATCGGCGAGCCGGTGAGGATCAATACCTGCAGATCGGGGAGGTCGGCAACGAGGGCATGGGCGATCGCCCGGCAGCGGCGAAGATGGCCAAGGCCAAAGCTGTCGTGGCTGTAGATGAGCAGACGACGCTGCGTCCCCCGTCTACGCATCCGCTCCCCCGTTGATGAACGCTGGCATAGCTCCCCCAGCAATAGCGAAGGGGCGATGAAAAGCCTAGCGCTTTCGCGCAAAAAAACTAGGATGTCGACACCGCCGACGTTGCACGAGCTGTCGCTGCGCCGATCTGGCGCGGCTGCGGCAACCTGTCGATGCGAACACCATGGAAAATTCCATATTTCGGTTCATCACGCGCTATAGCTGGAAGCAGCAGATATTACTGCTGGTTCTGACCGTTTCGTCCTTCCCAGTTCTCTACGCGTCGCTCGAATTGCCGAAGACCATCGTCAACAAGGCGATTCAAGGTGCCGATTTCCCAAAGACGATCTACGGAATCGAGTTTAGCCAATTCCAGTACCTTGCCACTCTTTGTGGCATATTTCTTCTTCTTGTCGCCATCAATGGCGGCTTCAAATATGTCATCAACGTCTATAAAGGTCTGGTCGGCGAGCGGATGCTGCGCCGCTTCCGCTACCAGCTGTTCTCGCACACGCTGCGCTTTCCGATTCCGCACTTCAGGCGGACATCGCAAGGCGAATTGATCGCCATGATTACCGCCGAGGTTGAGCCGCTCGGCGGCTTCATTGGTGATGCGGTGGCGCTTCCTGCGTTCCAGGGCGGGACCCTGCTGACCATCATCGTCTTTATGTTCGTGCAGGACTGGGTGTTGGGAACCGCCGCGGTCGCCCTCTACCCGGTGCAGATGTATGTCATTCCGAAGCTGCAGCGGCAGGTCAACCAACTGGCCAAGGAGCGGGTGCGCACGGTTCGCCGCCTTTCGCAGCGGATCGGCGAGGCGGTTACCAGCATCGACGAGATTCGCGGCAACGATACGTCGGAGTTTCATCGGGCCGACTTCGCCCGCTGGTCGGGGACCATTTTCGACATCCGGTTCAAAATCTATCGGAAGAAATTCTTCATTAAGTTCCTGAACAATTTCATTGCCCAGTTGACGCCATTTTTCTTCTTCTCCATCGGCGGCTACCTGGTGATCAATGGCGAGCTTTCCTTCGGTGCGCTGGTCGCCGTTCTATCCGCGTATAAGGACCTGTCGTCTCCGTGGAAGGAACTCCTTGACTGGTATCAGTCGAAGGAAGACGCACGGGTCAAATACGACCAGTTGATCGAGCAGTTCGTTCCCAACGGTCTTCTCGAGGAGTCCCTCCAGGCCCCCCCGGAGGGCCCGGTGGCGCATCTCGGCACCCCGGTCGTCGCCCAGGCCCTCAGCCTCGACGACGAGGGCGGGCTGAAGCTGGTGGACGGGGTCTCGTTCTGTTTCGAGCTGGGGGAGAAGGTGGCGCTGGTCGGCGGCGGCGGCTCGGGCACCGATGATCTTGCCCGCCTGCTCGCCCGCCTGGTCTGGCCCACCTCCGGCACCATCCGCTTCGGCGACTGCTCGTTGACCGCGCTCCCCGAGGCGGTGACCGGCCGCCGGATCGCCTTCATCGGCGAGGATGTCTCCCTCGTCATCGGCACCATCCGCGACAACCTCTACTATCCGCTCCGCCGCCAGCCGGTGCAGCCGCGCGCCTACGAGGGGCGGGCCCTGCTCCTCCACCAGAAGCGCCAGGAGGAAGCGCTGCGCAGCGGCAACACGTTGTCGGATACGCGCGCCGAGTGGATCGATTGCGACGCCGCCGGCGCCGACGACTCCGAAGCGCTGATCCGCCTCGCCATTGGCGCCCTGGATGTGGTCGACCTGGAAAACGACATGTTCGGGCTGGGTTTGCGTCAGAGCATCGATCCGGCACAGCATCCGCGGCTCGCCACCGCGTGCCTGGTGGCGCGCGAGCGGGTGCGGGAGAACCTGGCCGACCGTCAGTACCAAGGCCTGGTGGAGACGTTCGATCCCGCCCGCTACAACTCCAACATGACGGTGGCCGAGAACATCTTGTTCGGTACGCCGATCGGGCCGGCCTTCGCACCGGAACACATCGCCGAGAACCCCTACATGCGCTCGGTTCTCGACGGCCTGGACCTGACCGAAGACTTCATCCGCGCTGGCTACAAGGCGGCAAAGGTGATGATCGATCTGCTGCAGGGCGTCCAGGCCAGCGATTTTTTCGAGCGGTTCAGCTTCGTCAGTGCCGATGCGCTGCCGGAGCTGCAGGCGGTCATGCGGCGGGTCGATCTGGAGCACCTCGATACCGCCGATCCCGCCGACCGCGCCCGCCTCCTCGCCCTACCGTTCAAGCTGGTGGCGAGCCGGCATCGCCTCGGCCTGCTGGATGCACCATTGCTCGAGCGGCTCCTGGTGGCCAGGCGGGCGTTCGCCACCGACCTGCCGCCGGATCTGGCCAAGGCCATCGCCTTCTTCAATCCGGCCATCTACAACGCCCCGGCTTCGGTCCAGGACAACATTCTCTTCGGTAAGATCGATGAAGGGCGGCCGTTCGCCCAGCGCAAAATCCGTGGGCTGATTAACGAGGTCATCGACGAGTTGGGGTTGCGCCAAGGCATCGCCGACCTCGGGCTCGAATTCGACGTCGGGATCGGCGGCAGCCGGCTGTCGGCGACGCAGCGGCAGAAGCTGGCGATCGCCCGCGCGCTTCTGAAGCGACCGGACCTGATGATCCTCGATCGGGCGCTCGCCGCCCTCGACCCCGCATCGCAGCCGGTGGTGCTGCGCAAGGTCATGGAGGCCTTCGGTGGCGGCATCGTCTGCGTGATGAATCCGGGCGACGATGTCAGCGACTTCGACCGGGTCATCGCCCTGGAGAATGGACGCATCGTCGAACAGGGGCTACGTGCCGACTTGCATCAGGTGAAAGCGGCGGTCGCTGCCGACACCGCGGCCTGAACGGGAGACGAGGGCGGTGGATTACGGACTGACTGTAGCGTTGCTACGCCGGATGCCGATGCTGGCCGGGATGGACGCCCGAGGCCTGAAGATGCTCGCCTTCGCGGCGGCCCACCTTCAGCTCGAGGACGGCGAGATTCTGTGTTCGGAAGGGGAGGCGGCGGACGGCGTCTACATCATCGACGAAGGGACGGTGGAGGTCTACGTCGAGCGGGAAGGCAAGCAGTCCCGTCTCGCCACGGTCGGTCCGCATGGCTTGGTGGGTGAACTGGCCGTCATCCTCAATCAGCCGCGCACGGCCACGGTGAGGGCCTTCGGTCCGGTGAAGGTTCTGCGGATCGATTCGGATGTTTTTTTGCAGCTGATCACCTCCCATCCGGAGGCGGCCTTGGGTGTCATCCGCACGCTCGGCGAGCGACTGACGCAGATGATACAGCAATACGAGGAACTGTCGGCGAAACTGGCGAGATGCCCGGATCACCGCTGAGCCGGGCCGGGATGAAACCGGCCCTAATGCAGGATGGAGCGGGTGCCGGCGAGCAGTTCGCGAGCGGCAAGCGCGCCCTCCCGCCATGCTTCCATCAACGCCAGCACATCGGGATCGCACGCGTCGGCCTGGAGAAGGTCGGCGATGCGGCTCATCGTCGCGAGATCGGCGACATGGCGAAATCCCATCTCGAATGCATCTTTTTTCGTCATCGTCCTGTCCTTCCGGGGATCATTCCCCGCTCCGCCGCCGCTCTTTACCCTCCCCCCTGCGGGCGGCTCCGATCTGCCCAGCAAGAATTGTACCAGAAGCCGCCGGATTCAGCGGCGGGCGAATAGGACGGAGATCCCCTGGCCGCCGCCGATGCCGAGGGTGGCGAGGCCGTAGCAGGGGGATTTCGCCCCGACGATGGGGGTACGGACCATTTCACTGAACAGCCGGCAGACGAGCACGGCGCCCGACGCCCCATAGGGATGGCCGAGGGCGATCGCCCCGCCGCCGATGTTCACCCGCTCTTCGGCAATCGCCAGCGCATCGAGGCAGGCCAATACCTGCGCCGCGAACGCCTCGTTGAACTCGACGAGATCGATGTCGGCGATGGAGATCCCCGGCTGCCGGGCGAGCAGGGCACGGGTCGAGGCGATCGGACCGGTGCCGAGGAGGTTGGGGTCGACGCCGCGGGCGGCGGCATCGACGAAGATCAAGCTCGCCCGCGACAAGCCGGAGCGGGCGGCGCGGCGCTCACTCATCACCACGCACAACGCGGCACCGTCGTTGAGCGGGCAGGCGTTGCCGGCGGTGACCGTGCCGCCGGGAACGAAGGCGGGTGGCAGCGCCGCCAGTTTGGCCAGATCCGTGGCCGGGCGCGGGCATTCGTCTTCGCCGACCGGTTGGTCGACCCCGGCGGCGATGGCGACGATCTCGCCGGCAAACCGGCCGCTCGCCCGCGACGCCACCGCCTTGCGGTGGCTGGCGAGCGCGTAGCGATCCTGCCGCTGGCGGGAAATGGCGAAGGCGCGGGCGACATTCTCCGCCGCCACCCCCATCTCGGGGTCGCCGACGGCATCGGGGGAAAAGCGGGCGCGATCGTAGAGACGCGGGCGGCCGTAAAGGCTCGTCGGCCGCTCCAGCCGCCACGGTGCGGTGCTGGCGCTCTCGGCACCGCCGGCCACATAAACGTCGCCGGCGCCCGCTTCCACCAGCCGGCAGGCGAGGGTGATCGCCTCGAGCCCGGATCCGCACTGGCGGTCGACCGTCACCCCCGGCACCTGGTGAGGCAGGCCGGCGGCGAGCAGGGCGACGCGGGCGGGATTGCCGCCCGGGCCGGCGGCGTTGCCAAGGATGACGTCGTCGATCTCGTCGGCGGCGACACCGGCGTCGGCAAGGACGGCCTGCAAAACCGGGACGACGAGGGCCTCCACCGGCAGCCGGCGCAAGGACCCGCCCAAGCGCCCGATGGGTGTGCGACGGGCGGCGACGATCAGCGCCGGGCCGCTCATTCGGCTGCGTCCGCGCCCAGTTCCGCGACGAGTTCGGCGATGGAGGCGGCCTCGGCCAGCAGCATCCGGCGGAGGCGGTCGCGCGCCACCTTGCCGCTCGGCGTCATCGGCATGGCATCGACGAGGAAGAACCGCTTCGGGCACTTGTAGACGGCAAGTCGCTGCCGGCAATGGGCGAGGAGGGTGGCTCGGGCCGGCCGGCGGCCGGGGCGGGGCGAAACGATGGCGACGACGCACTCGCCCCAGTAGGGGTCGGGAAGGCCCAACACCAGCGCCTCGGCGACGGCGTCGGCGTCGCGCAGGACCGCTTCCACCTCCGCCGGATAGATGTTGAGCCCGCCCGAGACCAGCATGCCCTGGTCGCGGCCGACCAGATGGATCCAGCCGTCGGCATCGAGCCGGGCATGGTCGCCGACCGTCGCCCATCCTTCCGCATCATGCAGCGCGTCGCCATCGCCCCCTTCCAGGTAGCCCGACGCCAGCATAGGGCTGCGTACCCACAGCCGACCGACCCGGCCGGGTTCCACGTCCCGCCCGCCCCGGTCGCGGATGCGGACACGGACACCCGGGAACGGCCGCCCGACCGCCGAGGCCGGACAACCGTCATCCGCAGAGCCGAAGGCGACGAAGCTCAGTTCCGATGCGCCATAGTACTCGACGATGCGGGCGCGGGGGAAAACCCGCGCCAGGCGCTCACGAAGCCCCGGTTCCAGCTTGGATCCGGCCGAGACCAGGGCGGTGACACCGGCAAATCGCCGGCCGTGTGCGCCCGCTTCCGCCTTCGCCGCGATGGCCGCATACATGGTGGGCACCGCGGTCAGGCGTGAGATGGGGTGGCGGGCGAGGGTGGCCAGCACCGTTGCGGCATCGAAGCGGGACAGGAGATGAACGTGGGCGCCGGCGGATAGCGCTTCGACGAGGGCGAAGAGGGAGACCGAGTGGGCGAGCGGGCCCGGGATCAGAACGGCGTCGCCGCAGACGATGGGAAAAGCCTGGCGGGCGGCGGCGAGGCTGGCCCGCCACGAGCGGTGGCTGCGGATCAAGCCCTTGGGGGCTGCCGTCGTTCCGGCGGTAAACGTGATCAGGAACGGGGCGTCGTCGCCCGGGACCGGGGCCGCCGGTGCACCGGGTCGGGCGAGGTCCAGCTCCGGGTCTGCCGCGGCCACGGTGGCCACGCCCGCGTCGGCGATGGCGGCGTCGGCGACGAGGAGGTCGGCACGGGCTGCCTTCAGCGCCCGATGGCGTTCGCCCGCCGTCCATTTGGGATCGAGGATGACGGCGGTGGCCCCGGCGAGAAGGATGCCGAGGAAGATCGGCACGAACGGCGCGTTGTCGGTGGCAAGAAGAGCGATCCGGGTGCGCCCTGCTTCCAGCCGGCCATCCAGCAGCGCCGGCAGGGCGTGGGCCACTGCCCGTGCGCGAGCGATCAGCGTGCCATAGTCGAGCGCCGCACGGTCGAGATCGACCGCCTCTCCGATCGTCAGCGCCGGGCGGCGGGGATCGCGTCCGGCGGCGGCGACAAACTCATCCGTGACCGGCATGACCGGGGCGGATCACCGGATAGGCCCGCTTGATCGTTACACAGATGAGGGCGGCGACGGCCGCCTTGATGCAGTCTCCGGGAAGGAACGCGGCGGAGCCGACCATCGCCTGGCCGAGGCTCAAGCCGCCGGCGGCGGCCAGCCACGGAACGCCGATGGCGTACATGACGCCGATCCCGCCGGCGAGGATGGAGGCGAAGGCGGTGAAAAAGCCGAGGCGGTCCCAGAAGCGCTCGATCAGGGCGCCGATGACGAAGGCGGCGATGGGAAACGCCAGGACGAAACCGCCGGAGGGCCCGAAGAAGACGCCGAGGCCGCCGCGCCCGCCGGCGAGCACCGGCAGCCCGATGGCGACGAGAAGGACGAAGACGAGGAGCGCCAGGCCGCCGCGCCGGCTCCCGAGAATGGCGCCGGCCAGCATCACCCCCAGCGACTGGGCGGTGATCGGCACCGGAATAAGCCCCAGCGTCAGCGGCGGAATCAACCCGAGAGAGGCGACGATGGCGGCGAACAGGGCGATATGGACGAGATCTCGGGTGGACACGGGGGACGCTCCTTTGCGCAATGGCACCGGCGGACCCTAACGACGCGGGGGGCGGGCGTAAATGGCCTCCGGCGCCGGCGGAAAGCCCGCCGCCCCGCCCGGGGGTCCATCGGCCTCGTCGGCGGCGTCCGGTGCCGGGTCGGCATCGTAGCAGCGGGCTTCGATCGCATCGGCCATTTCGTTGGCACAGCGCAGCATGCGCACCAGGAGCGGCACGAACAGTGCCGTTATCGATCGCTCGAGCCCGCGCGCCCGCTGCGCTTCCCGCACCTTACCCGCCTCCTCGAAGACGAGCGGGACGAGGCGGATGGCTAGGGTCACCACCAGGGCCACCTTGGCCGGGCGGATGCCCAGCCGGCGGAGAGGCCGCATCAGGCCCTCGATGGTGGCCAGCATCCCGGCGACCGGCGTGGTCAGCGAAATCAGGGTCGCCAGCACGACGAGAATGGCGAACCGCAATCCGGCGACGACCCCGAAGGTCCAGTTCCCCAGCAGACCGTGGGCGATGACCACGGCGGCCACCAGCCAAAGGGTGGGGCGGATCGGCCGGAGGATCTCGGCCGCGGAGAGCCGGGCGACGGCAAAAAGGAGGAGAACCGCGGCGAGCAGTCCCGCCAGCAGTCCGATGTTGGCGGTGGCGACGACGGCGGCGCCGGTGAGCGCAAGGACGAGCAGCTTGGGGCCGGGCGGTATGGCGTGGATCGGCGAGACCCGGTGGACATAAAGCCCGAGGCTCATCCCACCAACTCCAGGTAGCGGGCGATCGCCGGCTTCGGGGCGTCGTCGGCGACGAGGCGACCGCGGTCGAACACCAGGACCCGCTCGAAGCCTTCGATCAGCGGCAGGTCATGGGTGATGACGATGGCGCTTTGGCTGAGCTCGGCGATAACGCCGCCAATCCGGCGGGCGTTGCGCAGATCGAGCAGGGTCGTCGGCTCGTCGAAGACGATGTAGCGAGGCTCCATCACCACCGCCGAGGCGATGGCGAGCATTTGCTTCTCCCCGCCGGAGAGCAGATGCGCCGAACGGTCGCGGAGCGGAGCGAGGCCGTAGCGGTCGAGTGCGGCTTCGCTGCGGGCGGCGATCTCCGCCGCCGGCAGTTTCAGGTTACGCAGGCCGAAGGCCAGATCCTCGGCGACGGTGGGCAGGACGATCTGGTGGTCGGGATTCTGGAAGACGAAGCCGACGCGCCGGCGCACCGCCTTGCCGTCGGTCCGGGTGTCGAGGTCGTCGACGCGCACGCTGCCCTCACTCGGCACGATGAGGCCGTTGAGCAGGCGGGCGAAGGTGCTCTTGCCGGATCCGTTGGCGCCGATGACGGCGACCCGACGCTCGCCGATCGAGAGATCGAGCCCGGCCAGGGCCGGGGCCGCCGCCTCGGCGAAGCGATGACCGACACCACGGAGTTCGATCATCGTCGGTGCGGGCAGGGGGGAAAATCGAGAGGGTGCATCGGCGTTCGTTTACGCCGATTTCGCCTCGGTGCAAGCCCATCCGCCGGCCGCCGGCGCGGGCACGCGCAGCCCTCTGGAGCCGCCGGCCGGGTCTGGGCTATGGTATCCCCCACGGTTACGCCGCCGACGACCATCGCCGGATTAGCTCAGCTGGTAGAGCGGCTGATTTGTAATCAGTAGGTCGGGGGTTCGAATCCCTCATCCGGCACCAAAGATTTCAATGGCTTATGGATGGTTTCCGTCGCTAAAATCATAGTTTCAGAAGATCGGGCATCACCAGGGCATCACGGCTGCTATCCTGCCGCATCGTTCTCAGGCAGGAGCGTCGCCCCCCTTGGAAACCATCGCATTGCCCTGCGGCCGGCGGGCCCGCGTCGTCCCCGGCGATGAAGCCGGCGAGTTCCGCTTTATTCTCATCGCCCCCAGCCTCGCCGATCGCCTCGGGGAACTCGGTTGCGACCGCGACGAATGCGACGCTGGGGAGCGCCTTGCCCATGAATGGCGCGAGAGCGGAATGGAACGATACGGCCGATCGGTGTTCGCTGCGTCCGGTGCCCGCGGGGGCATGACCTTTGAGGACGGGATCCGCGATGGTCCTTGGCGCGCCTACGCCGAGGCAATGGCGACCATGCGGCCGGATCACGCCATCGTCGCGGCCGTGGTGATCGAGGGTCGGCCGATTGCCGCCGGCGACGTGCCGCGGCTGCGGGCGGGATTGAGCCGGCTCGCGCGGGTGTTGCGGGGACGAGGCTGTTGATCGAGGGCGAGGCGAGCGTTGGCCTCGTCCGCCGGCAGCGCAGCCACCTCCCGGTGGTGCTTGAAGCTTAGAACTACGCGGCGCCGCGTACTTTCGAACGCCCGAGGAACCGGTCGAGCCTCCCGACCAGATGCTCTCTCCGACCGCGCGCGAGGAACGACCGCGGGTGGCGGAAGCTAACGCACATGCGTTAACCGCCATCCGTCCCTACTGGCGGTGCCTTGCCGAGATTCACGCCGCGCCGCAGTGGCTGTGGCCGGCGATGGTGCTGGAGAACACGCTCCGATGTCGGAGCAACCCTCCGCCCGTTCTGGTCGCACCGCGCGAGGGCGGAAGCCGGAACCTCGGCAAAATATTGTCGAAGTTAGGGATGATTCGCGACGCGCGAGGGCGGAAGGCGGAACCTCCGGGCAATCGCCCGGAAGTGAAGGAAGTGCCGCGTCCTCGGGTCCTTCCGGGGCCGCAGGTGATGCGGGTCCGCCCGGCGCCCGCTATCTCTAGCGCCAGGGTAGGGAATCGGACCGGCATCCCACGCGCTAACCGCCCTCGGCTCGTTCAGGAGCGCCGCCAGCACCTTCGCCTCGGCCTCCGCCCGAACGCCGTCAAGGTCGTCATTGACCACCAGCGCATGGCGGGTGATGGCGAACTTTCGGGCGTAGGTCTGGCCCGAGCCCTTCGTCTCGGATCGATTGGGCGAGGGCTTCCAGGTCGCCCAGATCCTCGCCGGAAAGGCGAAGTCAGTGCGTAACGGCCAGCGCCTGCTTCTGCGCCTCGTCAATTTTCCGAAGGAGCAGCGCGGCAAATTCGATGGCAGCCGCGAGGCTCAGCGTCACGTGGACTGCGCAGCCATCGCCAATCGACATGATCTCGATGCCGTCGCTGGCGCCGATGAAAATCCCGCGGGATCAAGCGGGGCGGCTCGCACCCGGACATGGTCAGCAGCAGCCACCGTCCGCCTCCGGCTTGCCGGGGACCGCCGGGCGAGGGCGAGCAGCGCTTGTCCGCGCTGTCCACAACCCCAACCGCCACATCCCACCTTCCGTCACTGGATCCATCGCTCTGCTCCCCACGGTTCCCGTCTCGACAATGTCGTGTCCGGGTGCAGCTCAAGCCCCCATATGTTAGATTAGACTCTTGGCTAGGAGAATAATCGGGGGAAAGGCTTATGCCGTTGCTTCCGGTGCGACCAGCATCGTGTCGGTGACGCGCTCAAGACGGCTCCAAGCCACCACATGTGGGCAGCGCCGGAGCCAGAGGGATAAGCCTTTCGGGGATTAGGCGGGACACCAGCAAAGATCGGCAGACTAACAGGCGCCCACGGCGGCCTTCAGCTAGCCACGTGCTAACCCGGGTGTCGCGTCATCTGGCTCTGACAGCCTTGTCTTCATCAAAAGTGAGTCAGAGCCCTTATTCCACGCCGATCGACATCATGCCCAACTTGAAGTGCGCCAGGAGAAGCTGGTGATGCCTTAAGCTTGCGCAAGTGTCCTTTTTCCCACTGTCTGATCGAGACACCGCCAAGCTTGGCTCGAAGGCCGTTGAAGCACGGCTCGTTCGGTCGGCTGACCCTCTCGCAGCAACAATTTGATACGAAGCAGAAAACGTAGGGACACCTCCGGCCTTTAAAGAAGCTGCTCGACGAGGGAGCTGAAGACGGAGGATCGGGCAGACAGTCGGTCGAGGACTATGAGATGTCGAAGGGCTACGACCAGGTCCGGCGGTATGCGCTTTGCGGCGTTGATATCGCTGCTGCCGGAGTAATGGCGGAGCTGTTGCCGGTGGCAGCCGCGAACGCCCATGAGGGGCACGATCATGCGCCGCGCACCATCCTCGATCTGAAGGGAAGCTGGCGGTCGGATCGAAACGACAACCCCGGCGACGAATTCATCCAGGCTTTTCCCGTTGTCGTTGCCGTCGCCGTTCTCGCCTTCATCCTCTGGTCCGTCTTCGAGCCGCCGCCGGCAATGGCCCTCGCCCTCGTTGCCGCCGTCTCCGTGCTGATCATCGCCTGCCCGTGCGCCCTCGGTCTAGCGGCGCCGATGTCGATCGTGGTCGGCACCGGCGCGGCGCCCAGATGGGCACGCGCTGCCCTCCGCGACCTGGTCTAGACGCTGGAAGGAGAGCAAGAGATGAACGCCCGTCCCCCACAGGTCTCCGGCAGGCTGGCGGCTCCGGCCGCCACCTCCCCGCCATCCACCGCGCGCGCCGCTCCGGAAGACGAGCTATGCTCGCCGACGTCGATCTGCCCGTTGTGCAAGAGCGGTTCCCGGCCGGTCTTCACGATCGACGGTTACCCGATTCTGGATTGTACCGTCTGCAAGCACCGCTTTGTCTCAGTAGTCGTCCCTTCTCGGCATGTCCAAGAGATCTACGGAGATGATTACTTTATCGGCGGCGGAGCCGGGTACGATAATTATCTCAGCGAAGGCGAAATCCTAACCCAACATGGCCGGCAGTACGCCGAGATTCTCGCCCGACACGGTGCCCCCGGCGCCCTCCTCGACGTCGGTGCCGCCGCCGGATTCATTTTGCGCGGCCTCATCGAGGCCGGCTGGCAGGGGCAAGGCCTCGAGCCCAACCGGACGATGGCGGCGTGCGGTTTGAGCGACGTCGGCGTCGAGATCCACTGCGGCACCATCGAGGACGTTTCCGAGGAAGACTTGGGCGGCAATGTCTCGGATCACCATTCGTACGACCTGATTACGATGATCCAGGTCGTCGCTCACTTTTATGATCTCGACCGGGCGTTCCGGCGCGCATCGTCGCTGACCCGCCCGGGCGGATTGTGGCTCATCGAGACGTGGAATCGGAACAGCGTGACCGCCCGCGTATTGGGCCGCTGGTGGCACGAGTATTCTCCGCCGAGCGTCGTTCGCTGGTTCGATCCCGACGAGCTTGCTTCTGTCGTCGCCCGCTACGGATTGCGCGAGATCGATCGCGGCCGGCCCATCAAGATGATCCGCGCTTCCCACGCGAAGGCGATCCTCCTCCACAAATTGCCGTTCCGGGTCGTTCAGCGGGTCTCCGCAGCGGCCATGCGAACGATCCCCGACCACCTGATCTTGCCCTATCCGGCCGAAGACCTGTTTTGGGCGTTATACCGCAAGGAGGCGTGATCGTGTCGGAGAGCGCCCTCGTTCTCTCGCCGTGACCGCGGCGGGACTCAATCGGCCGGAGAAGACCCCCCCGCCGGCGGCCTGATCCGCGCCGTGGCCAGCGCCGAGCGGCGCTGAAGCAGGTGCTGTGCGGCGATCGTGAATAGGATGGCGATAACAAATTCGTAAGGAGACCGTTGGGTGACGCGGGTGACTTCTCCGACCTGGACAATGGCGAAATTGTAGGTGACGATCGAGAAAAGAACCGCCTTGGCAGCGCCGCCGACCCGGCGATCCTTGATCAACAGCCACGCTCCAAACGAGGCTCCAAGCGCCAACACAGACCAGACAACGCATGCGGCGAGGAACGGGATGAGGAATGCTAGGTCCTGGCGCAACAGCTCGCGGACAACGCCGACGACGCCCGCGTTCCATTTGACCTGCGACCAGAACAGCCGCCCCGTTTCCGTGCGGAAGTTGAACAGACCGACTCCGAGGTATTTTCCCAAGGCGGTGATGCCGGGATTGCTCACGAGTTCGACCACGTCGGTAGTCTTGACCTGCACGAGGGCGAGCGGGTAACGGATCGCATAGCCGAGGAACTCCGGGATCGGGATTTCCTCGCCCGGGTAGGCGCCGCGTTCGAACGGAAAGCCGGCGCGAAGCGACATCCGTGCGACGATGCCGGAGAGATTGCGCCTCGCACTCAGCTCGGTCTTTGCGATCACCAGCTCATTGGGCTGCGAGGAAACGAAGAGCACCCACGCGACGGGAAGGGCAAAGCAGACAATCAGAGTCGGAACGACGAAGCGCGCCCAGTTCCTACGAAAGTAATAGAGAAAGATGGCGACGAGAACGAATGGGTAGAGCACGAGCTGGGTTCGGATCTCCATGGCCACCGCGAGCAGTGCGATCGCCACAAGAAACGCGGGCCAGCGAAAAGACACCTGGACGGTGCGAACTAGAAGATAGACGGCGATGGCGACCAGCGGATTGAAGAGGCCTTCGCTGACCAGCACATGCGGCTGAAAAAGGCTGCTCGGCAATAGGATGTAAAGCGCCGTCCCCAAAGAGGCGTACACCTCGCTCAGGCCGAGGAGGCGCGCCAGTTGAAAAACGCAGACCACGGCGACGAGGCCGAGGACGAGTTGCACCAGGATGACGGCAACCGGCCCTCCGATCGCGTAAGGCAGCGCGTGGAAGAGGTAATCGCCGGGCGGGCCGAGGTTGAGGAGCTTTTCGGTGACGGTCAGGTCCTTCGGGATATTGCCGTCGAACGGCAGAGCCGGGATCGACGACCAAGTCGGCGACGAGACCTTGCGCAAATCGGGGATGTCTAGAAAGACGCGGACCTTGTTGGCCCGCTTGTCGGCGCGGTCGCCTTCGTAGAAGGCCTCCGGGTTGCGAATATCGTGGGCGAGAAGGACGCCGTGGACAAGGACGAACAGCGCGAAACAGGCGAGAACCCACGCGGACATCCGGTGCCCCGCCATCCTCGCAGTCGTCATCCCCACCGGTTCCGTGTCGTTTGCCATGGAAAGTCCCCAATTGCCACAAAGATGGCGTCGGAACCATGTCAGGCCCGCGCCGGCCCGACAATGATCTTCGCAGGACTACCGACGCTGTCGTGGAAAACCTACCCACCATTCGGCACCGACGAGGAGTTCGCCGCTTTCGTCGCTTCATCGGCGCACCCAAGGGCGAGGGGTTCACCATCGATGTGGCCAAGATCGAGGCCCCGTTTCGACGGCCTGTTCATGCTCCGCACCAACACCAGGCTGTCCGCTCTGCAAGTGGTCCTTCGCTACCGCAACCTCTTGGCGGTGGAGGACGTCTTCAGGACCACCAAGGCACTGTTCGCCATCCGCCCCATCTTCCATAAGACCGACGCCACCATCCGCGGCCACGTCTTCGTTTTCGACCGCCTAGCCGCCCAACGACAGAAAGGGCTCGAATGGCAGCGCATAATCGACGACCTCGCCGACTTGAGCGAGATCGAGGTCGAGCAGGACGGCCGCCGGGCAATGCTCAGAACCGCACCGGGGCCGACCATCGACCCGCTCTGCCGCGCCGTCGGCATCACCCTGCCGCCCGTCTTCCAGGAGCTTCGCACCAAAGAAAGCCCACCCGAAACCGCCGAAGCCTGTGGTGCCTATAAACAAATTCGTTCCAGATAACGCAATGATGTAGCATCATATTTTCAATCCCAGCGCGGAAGTTGGGTCAGAGCGGCCGCCAGCCGGGGATGCCGTCCGCAGTGCCGTCGATGCGGCGCTGGCCGTCGAAGATGATCTTGTGTTCGATCTGCTGTCCGCAAATTCCTTTCGCCGGCGTGACGCTGGTGGATGGAAATAAACTGTTCTCGACGGCGCACTCGAACACGGGCACTGGCGCAATCGCCGCTGACGGACTTGCGGCCGGCATTCAGTCATCGCACCCCACCCATGGCGACGAGGCGATTTCCGGCCCGCTGGCGCGCGGGCGGTCGCGTCCGGCGGTCTCGGCGCCAAATGCGCACCGGTGGCCCGCATTCCCGACCGGCGCGGCGCTTACGTTCGCCGGGCGTTCTCATCGGCAGCGCGCCTTCGCTCATCGCAAATCGATTTTGATCTCGGCCAGCCCGGCCAAGTGCTGGCGGACGTGATTTTCGAGAACCGTTTGCAGCCGGTGCGGGTCCGCGCCGAGTTCCGCTGCCATCCCGGCAGCTACCCGCACCGGCCAGCCAAGCCACGCGTCCCGCTCCGCCCGGGCGAGGCCGAACACCAGCGCGCAGGCCTTCGTGCGATCCACCAACTCGCCCGCAAGCTTCCGCACCTGAATCTTCCGCAGCTCGGTCTTCAACACCTCATTGGCGGCGCGCGCCTCCATGTAGCTCATGGACGTCTCGCTGACCGCGGCAACGGCCGCCTCGGGAACCTGGCGAATAGATTGGCGGCCGCGCTGCATCGCCGGGTCAGTCGTCTCAGCACGGCGCCGATCGGACGCTTCCGCATCGATCGAACCGTCCGGGTAGTGCACCAGCCGACCGAGCATTCGCGCTGTCGCGACCGTCGGCCTTGAGACGCCAGCGTGCGTCGCATATTGGCGCTCGGACATCCCTTGGCGCTTCGTCGTCATTTCCTTCGGACCCTCAGCGTGACCACCAACAGTTAAGAATATGGCTAACTTTTGGCTAGCCGGCAACCCAAAAAATTGGGCTGGCGCTAGTGATGCGTCGCGCTCTGCGCGCCCGCATAGGTTTATTGCCCAGGGAGGACCCGCGGCGTTCCCGTCGCTTCATTCGTCGATCACGGCAGGCCGCGGCCGGTTGACCCGGGAAATTATCGAATGTCCCTTGTCGTCTCTCGGGATCACGAAAATAATCGGGGCTCCGTTGCGACGTGCGCGAGGCGCTCAGGATGGCGCAGCAACGCCGTGAACCCCTTGGGGGAAGACCGTTCACATATAACCGATTTAATTTGAAGTTATCTTTGAAACTGACGAAGGAACTTTAGGTGCAGAATGAACTGGCGACGTGGAGCGTTACGGCTATGGATCATCGCATCCGTACTTTGGTGCGCCGTGGTTTTCTTAGCCGCTCTTGCAACGCATAACGTGACATGGCTCCCGTCTAAGGCAACGGTCCACGTGAAGATTTCGGACACCGAACAGTGGGACTATCCCGCTGACTGGGGCGTGCAGCGAATAACTCAAGACATCGAAAAGCGAATGGCGGCCCGCAATGAAGAAGAGCGAAAGTGGGCTGCTCAGCTTCCAGCTTCGCGCAAGGCCGAGTGCCAAGCTATCCCTCGGAATACGAGATTTGACGACTACCCCTCCGCTTTGCGGAGCGATTGCATCAGGCTATTTTTCGCTAAAGATGAAATGACGTGGCGGTCCGGGTGGGAGTCTCAGGTAGGAACAGCGCCCCGATTGGCTTGGAAAGTATTAGCTGAGACTACCCCTTTGGCGCTTGGTCCTCCGCTCTTCCTACTCGCTCTAGGCGCATCGCTCTTCTGGGCAGCCCGAGGATTCAATTGCTAAACGGATCGGCACGAGGGACAGGGGGAACACTCGAATCGGTCCACATCGGTTCACAGTACGGACCGACCAGAATGCGAAGTATGGACCGCATATTCGCAAGAATGGACCGATTGGACCGGGGATGGACCGATGAATGGACCGCATACTCGTTGCCTCGTAAGACGCGGCACTGCGTTTTACTGTCGGTCCATACTATGGTCCGTCTATGGACCGGCCTCCATTCTACCTCCCCCCCGGCCATCGGTCCGGGGGAGGGAGATAGAGGGGGAACCGGAAAAATGGACCGATCAGCATTACTTGCGGCTGTGACCTGGTCAGTTATCGCTGCACCAGCGGACGACGGTCGCCTTGCCGACGCCGATGGCCTTAGCAATCGCGCCGAAAGACTGCCCGGCATCCCGCATCTCCCTCGCGCGCCGCTGCTGATCGAGCCGGGTCACCAGGTCGGTGACCGCGGGAGCCGTCGCCCGAAGCTGGCCCTCGGGGGAGCGGATGAAATCGAGACGGCGGGGATCCAGGTCGCGCCCCTCCACCCGCAGCGTGGTGATGCCCGTCTCGGGGTCGCGGGATTGGTACAACAGATGATCCGCCGACCCAGCAATGGCCCGGGTGCCGCTGACCGTATCGATCAGGCTCCCGGTGGCGCCGTTCGGCTTGCGGTCGTGATGCAGCAGGACCAGGCATACCCCTCGGCTGACGGCCATTCGCTGCAGCTCGCCGAAGAAGGCATAATCGTCAGCGTATACCTGCCCGCTCGCGACCAGTGCCTGCATGGCGCGGAAACGCTGGGCGGTGTCGATGACGACGAGCCGGCAGTGCGGGTGCTGATCCAGGTACCGGGCCAGCCGGTCCATCGTCCACGGCGGCCGATCAGGGTCAGCCCACACATATGTTATGTGGCCGCACCCCCGATCGTGCCCGATCAGCGACCGCTCACGGGCGACGACTCGGCGTTCGCCATCCTCGAAGAATAGACAAAGAACTTCTGTCGGCGTCGTGGCCAGCACGCCGAACGCGTTGCCACCGGTGGCGACGGATAAGACCATCTCGTGGATGGTCCATGTCTTGCCCACTTTCGGAGGCGAGGCAAAGACCGTCAAACCAGGCGCCAGGAAACCGGACACGAATTGAACCGGAGGCTTATACGTGCGGCCGGCGAGGCTCGCCGACAGGATGCAGTCCGACCATTCGTCGGCTGGTGGGGGTGTCCGGTACGGCTCCGCCTCATCCGCCAGCCGGCGGGCCCAATCATCGTCTGGCATGATCGACCCTCGCCGCCCAGTCGTTGAGATCCTCGCCCGGAGTTGGCGACATGATCCGCCGCACCTCGCGGCCGGCCTCGGTCCAGCGCTCGGCGAGCGCCTCGAATGCGGCGATGCCGGCCGGATCGTGATCGACCGCGACCGTGACGGCCTCGGTGCCGGCCAGAACCGGCAGCGCCTTCAGGTTGCCGGCATCGATGGTTGACCAGACGGGGGTGAATCCGCGGGCAAGGGTCAGCGCGGTCTCGACACCCTCCCCCAGCCCGAGCTCGTAGGTCACCTCACAATCGGGCCACAGTCGGACGACGCCGCCAAGCTTGGGGTAGTCGCGTAACACCAGCCGCGGCGGATCGACCGGCGCCTTGCGGCCGGACCCGTCGCCCATGATCCATGTCCGATGCAGCGTCATCCGCTGGCCGGCATCGGTAGCAGCCGTGACCAGCCCCACCAGCGCCGGGCCGACGTGCCCGCACCGGTGCCGCAGAGCCGGCGACCACCGCAGATCCCCGTCCGGGTGCGGCAGTCGGCAGCCGCGGGCGACCAGGTAGCGGCCGGCGGGGTCATCGGCGGTGACCGGCCGCGTCGCGTCCCACAGCCGCGACATGTAAGCAAGATCGGGGACGGGTGCCGGCTTTGGCGGAGGCGCCTGGCGCGGTCGCTGGTAACCGTCGGTCGGCCGGTCGTCCAGCAACCCGCGGTGCCGGAGCGCGGCGAGCACGTCGCGGGCATCGCACCCCGCGAAGCATCGGACGAGCAACCGCCCATCGTCGCCGTCGGCGAGGCTCAGGGACGGATCGCGATCGTCATGCGCGACGCAGCGGACGAGCCAGCCGCGAGCGGTGCGCGTCGGCTTCGCCGTGAGCGCCCGAGCGATCCGCTCCGCCGGGGTCATCGGCCGGCACCCTGAAGCATGCCGACCAGCCCTGAGAGCAACGCGCGCTCGCTTTCTTCAGCCGCCTTGAGGACCTCAAATTGCCGAAGGGGCAAGTGCCGCTGGATAGCCGTCTCGACGAGCGCCCTAAGCCGGTTCGGCGCGATTGCGTCCAGCTCGACGGAGACGGCCCCGAAGTTCTTGGCCCGGCTATCGCTGGCTTTTGTCAACCTGGTGGGCAGGTCCCAGAGCGAGATCTGTTCAGCGGTGACGGCCAGCCGCTCGAAATGGATTTCGGCCGCCGGCGCCATCTCTCTCAGCGTTCGCTCAATCTTCTGTCCGGCATCAACGCCGCTCGGGTCGAAATCCCCGAGATGATAGATGTTGGCCGGCACGCCGACGCCCCGGATGTACTCAGCCGCACCATGCAGGAAGGACAGGCTGGCATAGCCGCGCGCCACCATCAGCGGCACGTCATAGCTGGCCGTGACGGGAAGAACGACGCCGGCGAGCGCGTCCTTCTCCAACCAGACTTCGAGATATGAGCCGGCGCCGTCCCAGAGGGACTTGCGATAGAGGTGGACCGTGTCCGCAAGCGCGTGTTCAACGCTGCTGTAGGATCTCGGCTTTCGTTGCCAGCGGGTGTTATCCGTCAGCCAGTCGTAGGGCAGTATCCCGGCGCGACGCATCTGCACCAGGTCGGTTTGCACCTTGTCGTAGCCGGCCTCGGTCTTCTCGACGATGTAGCGGACGCTCGCCTGGTAGAAGACTTGACGCACTGTCATCGGCCGCATGGCCGCGACGATATCGAACAAGTGGCCGCGCCGTTCCCCTACCTCGGCACGGGTTGCCCGATGGCGCTTTATGGGGCAAGCCCGATAAAGTGAGTTCATCGCCGCCCCCCATGGTAGACGAGCGCGGCGTAGGGGATGGGCGGCCGCTGACTACGGTTGCGGGCGCACCAGAACCTCAGCCGAGCCGAGTAGAGGACATAGCCGCGGCGCGACCAAGGCGGTTGCAGGCTCTCGCGAAATGCGGCATTGAAGAATTCTTCGTCAGCAATTTCCCATGCCGCCCCTTCGCCGGTGCCAGCCGGCGGCGGGCCCTCGGGCGTGCGCATGGCTCATCGCCCGCGGGGAGCAGCGGCGATCGGCGCCGGTGCGTCGGCGGATGCGTCGGACGCTGGCGGCGAAGGGTTCTTGCGCGGGCGGCCGCCCTTGCGACGCGGCGGCGTGGCGCCACCGTCCGACGTGCTGGTGCGGCGATGCGCCACTACCCATTCATCGAGATCGGCTGTGTTGTAGACGACGATGGCGCCAATCTTGGCGTAGGCAGGTCCACCGCCTTTCGATCGCAGCTTATTCAGTTTGCTTGCCGAGCAATCCAGATACTCGGCGGCGGCGGCGGTGCGAAGATAGCGAGTAGTTATAGGAGCGGCAGTCATTGCCTTTAGGCCCATCGTTTGAGACACGATGAGCACGGATAATATGCACGGGGCGCGCCCGCGCCACAACCAACTTTTTCTCAAGATTTCGAGAGATTGCGTTTTTTGTTTTCTACCAATTCCCTGCTACTGTTTCGAGCCGATAGCCAATCATCTTTGAAATGCTCATCGATGGTCCTCCGGAGCGACGATATGTGGACCCCCGATTCGCGCGCCACCCGTTCGAGGATCGCCGTCGCCGCTAGGTGGTTTTTCGCCACTTCGGGGAGAGCGGCCAGCACAGCGTTGTATGCCTTTGTTTGTTTTTCCGAGCTATCAGTGCCGTGCTTGCCAAACACCTTGTTTGCTTCCGCCGTGAACCTTTTCCATCGCGCGCCTCCTTGTTCCTCCAAGCTGAATAGGCAGATCGCAACGGCGTCAAAATAACGAAGAAGCCAGTCAGGCATGGTAATGTTAGAAATGCGGCATATTACGTAGTATCTCCACAATATCACCCATTTATCACCGTAGATATAGTATGTTTTATCACCTGCAAGACCAGACTTATTCAGAACGTCATCGCATACCCGCCGCAGTTCCTCGTCAGATACGGGGCGCTGTGCGAAGTACTTCTCGGAAAGGATGCCTTCAGGATCGGTTCGTGATGCAACCCACTGCAAAATTTTACTTTCGAGGCAGGGGGGCGGGGCATAGTGACGGCGTCCGCGATCCATTTGGCGAAGCTGGTCGTTCTCCGCCCGCAGCTGCTCGTTCTCCGCCCGCAGCCGCGCCAGTTCGACTTCGTCAACCATCAGGTACCTACCTAAACCGCTCGCTTTTGGTGCCTCTCGGGTGCCGCCGCGCCGCGGCTTTCAAGGCAGCAGCTTCAAGATCGCGACGATGGCGCCGGCCTGGGCGAGCAACAGGGCCGCGATCTTCCACACGACGGCCGCGAGCTCGCGATGGAACTCCGCTCGCAAGTCGATGACGTCGGACTTCGTTGCCACGTCCGCTTGCTCTCGAAAGCTGTCCGAAAACGCTTCGGCCGCCGTCGTCGCCTGTTCATGGGTGAAGCCGCCGGCTTCGAGCTTGCGGGCAAGTTTGAGGGTATCGAAGGTGAGGGTTGCCATGTTGCCTTACCTGCGTCGCTCGCGGAGCTTCACCGTCTTGCCGGTGGTGCCCGCCATCATACCGGCAAGTGCGGTGCCGACCATGTCGGCCGCGGCCTTCAGGGGGTCATCGGCCAGGTGCGCATAGCGGTGCGTCGTTGCCGGCTGGCTATGTCCCAGCAAGCCACCGATCAGCGGCAGACTGGCACCGGCAGCGACGGCGACCGACGCGAAGCTGTGCCGAAGATCGTGAATGCGGACGTCCGGCAGCAGCGCCGCTTGGCGCACCCGTCGCCAGGGCTTTTCGAGGTTGACCACATGGGCGCCCGGATTGCGGCCGCAGATCAGATAGGGGTTGTCGGCGAGCCGCGGCAGCGTGCGCAGCACTTCAAGCGCTGGCGGGTTCAGGTGAATGACCTTGGCGCCGGTCTTTGAGTCAGGAAGCGCCAGGCTTCCCTTCTCCATGTCGATCCAATCCCAGCGCGCCGCCAGCACCTCGCCGAGCCGGGCGCCACTGAAGATCAGCAGGCGGATCGCGGCTGCCTGCCACGGGTTGACGGCGCCGCAGCGCTCGGCAGCCGCCAGGGCACGAGCGAGGCGACGCAGCTCCCGAGGGCTCAGGAAGCGCTCGCGTCTCGTCTCCTTAAACCGCTCCAAGCCCCGGCAGGGATTGGAGCCGTCGGGCCGATAGCCGTGCCGCACTGCCCAGTTACACAGGGCGGACAGCACGCGGACCGCGTAATTCGCTTCGTAAGGGGTAGTCCGCCGGGCGTAATGCAACTGGTCGATGTCCGCATGAGTCAAGCTGGCCATCTTCTTCCTGCCGACAGCGGGCACGATCACATTGTTGACGATCCGCCGGTAGTCGTATGCCGTCTTGGGCTTTCGCTTCGCATCGACATGCTCCACAAGCCAGCGCTCGGCCATCTGCCGAACGGTCGGAGCATCCTTCTCGGCTTGCCGGGTCGCTTGGCGGTCGCTGGCCGGATCATGGCCGGCCGCCACCTCGCCCAAGACTCGCTTTGCCTCTTCGCGGGCCATGTCGGGCGTCCAAGGCGCGCCGTGCTTGCCGATGGTGTACCGTTTGACAGGGTTCCCTCGTCCTTTGCCGGCGCGGTATTGGACGACGTACACCTTGACGCCGGACCTTCGAACTCGCACCCCAAAGCCTTTTACCTCGGAATCCCAGAGCGAATACTCGCTGGCACCCGGCTTTGCCGCGTCCACTGCGCGTTTGGTGATGCCCACAACCGGCATGCCTTCAAACCCTAATGACAAACGTCAGTGGTTCAAACCCGTGATGCCCGCATTTTACGGGGGCATCACGGGGAAGGCAATGGTGGGAACTTATAGGAAACGCAACGAAACGTGTTTCATTGAAAAACAGCGCATTGTGAAATACCAGGAAACCGCCGAAAACACTCTGGCACCATTTTGTAATCAGTAGGTCGGGGGTTCGAGTCCCTCATCCGGCACCAAATATTTCAATGAGTTAGATGGATGATGGCACCGCCGCTTAGCGGTCGGGTAAGCGGGGGCAAGCGCGGCGCGGCCATTCGAGGGCTCCGGCGTTTGCAAAGGAACCACGATGACCGACCTTCCGACCTATGACGATGTTGTCGACGCGGCCGAGCGGATTCGCCGCAAATCGCACAAGACGCCCGTTGTCACCTCGCGCACCGTCGACGAACGGATGGGCGCGACGGTGTTCTTCAAATGCGAAAACCTCCAACGCACGGGCGCCTTCAAATTTCGCGGCGCGTTCAATGCCTTGTCGAAGTTCACGTCGGAACAGCGAAAGGCCGGCGTTGTGGCGTTCTCGTCGGGCAACCACGCGCAGGCTACCGCGCTGTCCGCGCAACTGCTTGACATCCCCGCCATCATCGTGATGCCGCATGACGCCCCGGCCGCCAAGGTTGCCGCCACCAGGGGCTATGGCGGCAATGTCGTGATCTATGACCGCTACAAGGAAGACCGCGAACAGATCGGGCGCGATCTGGCCGAAAAGCACGGCCTGACCCTGATCCCGCCCTATGATCATCCCGATGTCCTGTCCGGCCAAGGCACCGCTGCGAAGGAGATGTTCGAGGAAGTGGGCGATTTGGATGCTCTGTTCGTTCCCCTGGGCGGCGGCGGGCTTCTGTCCGGCTGCGCGCTGGCGGCGCGGGCGCTGGCGCCCGGCTGCAAAATCTATGGGGTCGAGCCTGCCGCCGGAAATGACGGCCAGCAATCCTTCCGCAGCGGCCGGATCGTGCACATCGACACGCCGCAGACCATCGCCGACGGCGCGCAGACTCAGCACCTCGGCAAGATCACCTTCCCGATCATCAAGCGCGATGTCGACGACATCCTGACCGCCACGGATGAGGAGTTGGTGGACTGCATGGGCTTCATGGCCGCGCGCATGAAGCTGGTGGTCGAACCGACCGGCTGCCTTGGCTTCGCGGCGGCGCGGCAGATGAAGGCCGAACTCCAACGCAAGCGCATCGGCATTCTGGTCAGCGGCGGCAATGTAGACATGGCGCGGTTCTGCAGCCTGCTGCCGTGATCGATCCGAAATCCCGATGCCGCCGAGTGTGACGCTTTTGAGGAAAAGCGCCACATCCCGGCGAGCGCCGCGAACGTCGGTATGAAATCACGCGTCACTACCGGCCGGTCATAGACCTTGGGGTCAATGCCGGAATCCGCATGACGAACGGAACGCGAAACCGCCTCTTAATCGGGCGGAGCGGACTTTCCCTGTCCAGGCATTGCTCCCCCTATGGGGACTGGTGCGAAAGTGCCCTCGCCCGTCGGGGAGAGGGCCACCTCGCGCCGTCGTGGCTGTGGCCGGCGCCGGTGGGGCGGCGTATAACAGAGAAAAGGGGTAGAAATTCAAGGGGGGGGCGGTGCGTGTCGCGAGCTTTGGTGCCTTTCTACTGACGATCTGTTTTTTGTCGGTGACGGCTGATTCACATCCAGGGGGGTTCGACGCCAACGGATGCCACAATGACCGCGTGCATGGGGGTTACCATTGCCACAGCGGGCCATTAGCCGGCCAGTCGTTTGACTCGCCGGCGGAAGCGCAAAGAGCCCTCCAGGGAGCTCCTGCCAACACCCAGCAGCGATTCATGTCCGCCCCCCCGGCCGCCTCCGGCACTGCGGCCGAATGCCCTTGCGGAACCGGAAAGGTGTGCGTTGGGCCACGCGGCGGACGGTTCTGCATCACAGGGAGCGGGAGCAAACGGTACGGGCAATAGGAGGATGGGGGCTTACGACAACCTCCCGCCGGGTGCTGCGGCGAGTCCCCAACAGGCGGTTCCTTCGGTATCGGCCCGCACGTCTGGGCTCGCCCGGGTTGGAATGCCGGATCAGAAATGGCCGGCATCGGCCGTGTCGTGGGGCTCGCCAGGCGTCGTCTGCGCGGGAGAGCGGGTGCGGTTGAACCGCATGTCATACAAGTGAGACGCGGCGCACGAGCCGCTTACGGCGAAGATGAGTGGAAACAGCACGTCCTGGGGAGCATGGGTGAACTCCAAGATCAGGGCGATCGCGGTCAACGGCATTTTCATCGACGACGCCAGGAAGGCACCGGCCCCGACGAGGGCAAACGCTCCCAGCGGCTCGCCCGGCCACATGACCGTCCAGGCGCCGCCCAAGACGGTGGCGAGCAGGGCACCGATGGTCATTCCAGGAGTCAGCATGCCGCCCCTGGCACCGGCGCGCAGGGCGGCCAGCGTCGCCACGAGGCGCAGGACGAGCAAAGCCAGGGCGAGCTGGATGGACAGGTCGGCGGCGAGGCTGAGCTGGATCGGCCCTCGGCCGTTGCCGAGCAGCTGCGGGAAGTCGATGGCGAGGATGCCGATGCCGGTGAACGCCACCAGGGCCGACGGGATCAGGCGCCAGTCGCGGGGGGATCGGGCCATCGCCGCTGTCCCCATGCGGGTAAATGCATAGGCGGCAACGCCGAAAACCGGTCCCGCCAGGATCGACCAGACGAGGAGGGAGCCATTGATGGAGAATGTCGCCACCGGGTACTGGACGGCATCGCCGAGCCCGATCCAGGCGATGCGGGCGGCGATCGCCGAGGTGACGATGGCCGGCAACACGGCGGCGAAACTCACCGTGCCGAGCAGCACCTCGAGGACGAAGAGGGCGCCCGCCAGCGGAACGTTATAGACCGCCGCGAGGCCGGCGCCGGCGCCGCAGGCGATCAGGACCCGGGCCTCTTCGGCGCTGAGACCGGCGCGTCGGGACAGCCAGCCGGCGAAGGCGGCACCGATCTCCCGCGGCGCCACCTCGCGGCCGAGGGGCGACCCCAGGGCGACGGTGACGATCTGCAGCAGGGCGTGGATCCCGGTCTCGGGGGCGGGCATGAGACGGCGGGGCGCCTGAACAGCGTCCTTGATCGCCACCAGCGGGCGCCCGAACCGGTAGAGCGCCCACCAGCCGCCACCCGCCAGGATGCCGCAGCCGATCAGGACAAGCACACGACGCAGCGGCGTCGCCCGTGTCACCCCGTCGAGGAACGTCTCGCCGCCGACCCAGGCATCGAGGCTATAGCCATAGGCGAGGTGCTGGACGATATGGAGCAGGAGAGCGAGGCCCATCCCGCCGGCGCCGGCGCCGGCACCCACCAGGAGTGTGGCGATGGCCAGCCTGTAGAGCGGCGTTTTTTTCGGCATTGGACGCGTGGACCTTGTGCTTTGCCGGTCACATGAGGATACACGAAGCTTCGGGCTTCCTCTGCCGAAGCCGGAGGCGAGGCCGACTGGCGTTGTCGGCCGCGCCAGGCCGCCGCATTTTCCTTGCCGCGTGCAGACGGCCATCCAGGGGCGAACAGGGAACGATGATGGTCTCCCTCGATCTCAGCGGCGATGCGCTGGCGGTGGGGTTGGTGGACCTGCCGGCGTTCTTTTCGGCGTGTGGACGCTACCGCTACTGGCTGGCGCGGGATATCGGCGGCGACGGTCGAGGCGGCCCAGCGCTGTTCATCCTCCACAACCCGAGCACCGCCGATGCCAGCCGTGACGATCCGACGATCCGGCGCTGCATCGGCTACGCCCGCCGCTTCGGCTGTCGGCGGATGATCGCGGTCAATCGCGTTGCCGTCCGGGCAACCGACCCGGCCGCCGTCTTCACCGCGGCCGATCCGGTCGGACCGTTGAACGACGCCGCCATTGCCCGCGCCGCAGCCGTCGTCGGCGCCGGCTGCGGTATTATCGTCGCCGCCTGGGGCGCCTTCGGCACCAACGCGGCGCAGCGGCGGGTCTGTCAACGGCGGGACGAGGCGGTGGTCCCCCTCCTCGCCGAGGCCGAACTTCATGCGCTGGGAGTCACCCGCGCCGGTCACCCGCGCCATCCGCTCTACCTCGCCGCCACCGCCCGCCCCCGATCCTGGCGTCCGCCGCGGCCGACCGAGGTATAGCCGCCGCCGGCCCGGCACTGGCCGCGATTGCGGCGGCGCGGATAGGGGGCGAAACGGAGGTGACGCAGGCCACAGACGGCGGCGAACATAGGAAGTACATGCTTAGGCGAGTTTGGTCCGGCCGAAGAGGTTCGCATGGGCATTTGCACCTGCGGTCGGTATATGATAGATAACTAATAAAAAGTCGACAACTTAGGTAAGGGGGTCAAATGAAAGACGCCAGATGTGTTTCCGATGCTCCAATATCATTAAAAATACTATTGATATACACTGTCGCTATGCCGGTCCTGCTTTGGGCGACGGGAGCTAGCGCGCTCGAGCCCATCGAGGCGCTCGGCAAGAACGTCTTCTTCGACGAGAGCTTGTCCGTTCCGCGCGATAGGCAGGCCTGTGCCTCCTGTCACGACCCGAAAGTGGGATGGATCCTGCCTGATTCTGTCATCAACAAAACGACGGTGGTGGCGCCGGGAGCCAGACCGGGCGCATCGGGCAGCATCAAGGTCCCGACCAATGCCTACGCCAGCTTCAGCCCGGTATTCAGATCGCTTCCTCCCACCGGTGTCGTCCCCTGGGAGGGAGGCAACTTCGCCGACGGCCGCGCCGAGGGCTGCGGGGCGGAGTCGGCAGACCCCCACTGCCAGCTGGGCGACAAACGGGTCAGCGAAACGATCACCGCCGCCGACCTGGGCGTGGGGAACGAGCGCTATGCCGTTTATCTTGGACCCACGGCGGACCAGGCGCTTAATCCCTTCCCCAACAGGGTCGAGCAGAACATCCGCGAAAGACAGGTTTGTCAGCGGGTCAAGACAGCGCCGTACAAGGCACTTTATGCACAAACCTTCGGCGAACCCATAAACTGCCGGACGGAACCGCAGAACAATCCGGGTTATAAAACCTCGTTCAAGAGAATAGCCGTTTCACTTGCCGCCTGGCAGTCCTCGTCCGAGGTGGCTTCATTTTCGTCACGGCGAGATGCCTGCATAAGTGGAAAAGCCGACAGGGACGGCAAGTTTCCTTGCGAAAATCTGACCGATCAGGAAAATCTCGGCCATGACATCTTCTTCGGTGTCAATACGACGGGTAGAAATCGCTTTCGGATACCGATAATTCCGGGATCCGGAGACTCGCCGGCCCCTGTGGCGGCCGGTTGTTCCGTCTGTCACAATGGCGTCCCGCAAGGGGAAAGTGCGGATTCGCAAGGTGAAGCACCGAGGCAGCTGTTCACCGACAACAGGTACCACAACATCGGGGTTCCCTATAATCGCGAAATTCCCGGGGTCGACAAAGGCGACGTGGCGGGTCTGTCCGACCACATCGATATCGGCCCCGATTTTGGTCCGGGAGAATTTCGGACGACCACCCTGCGCAATGTCGGCAAGGGCGTAAACGACAAGTTTACCAAGGCCTACATGCATAACGGCTACTTCAAGAGTTTGAAGCAGGTTGTACACTTCTACAACACCAGTCAGGTGAAAGAGCGTTGTAAGAATTACGAGGCGACAGCGGCCGAAGCTATAGAAAATGACTGTTGGCCGGAAGCGGAATTCCCGGAAGGAGTGTTGCCGTCCTTCTTCGTTGGAGATCTTCAGCTTTCGCCGAAAGAGGAAGCGGCGCTGGTTGCATACCTAAAGACGTTCTCGGACAAATACACGCCCCAGAAGCCCTGATGACCGCGCGGCGACCTATATCAGCCCGCGGGCGAGCGCGAGGAGGTATCCGACCAGGCACGAGGTAGACACCCCGATCAATCCGGGAACGATGAAGCTGTGGTTGATCACGTACTTGCCGATGTGGGTGGTGCCCGACCGGTCGAACTGGATGGCGGCGAGGTCGCTGGGGTAGGTGGGTAGAATGTAATAGCCGTAGGCGGCAGCGGCGAAGGCGACCACATAGCCGGGGTGCACGCCGATGGAAAGCGCCACCGGCACGAGAGCGGCAATCGCTGCGGCCTGGGAATTGACGAACTTCGATACGATGAGCAGCGTCAGCGCGTAGGTCCACGGATGCTCCCTGACGATGTCCGCCAGCATCGGCTTGAGGGTGGGAATGTGGGCGTCGAACATGGTGTCGGCCACCCAAGCGATGCCGAAGACGGCGACGACGGCGATCATGCCGGCGCGAAACACCTCCGTCTTGCCGATCCCCGATGCATCCATCTTGGTGAGGATGACGATCAGCGCGCCGGCCATCAGCATGAACATCTGAATGGTCAGCACCATGTTCATGGGCTTGCCGTCGATTTGCGGCCGGAGCCCCTCGAACGCGCCGAGGAGCGCCACCACCCCGATGGCGCCGATGAACAAAAACATCGCCGTCCACTGGCTGCGGGACAACTGCTTGTCGAGCAGCGAGGTGGTGCCTCCATACACATACTCACGATTCTCGGGCTTGGCGATAAACGCCTGAAACTCCGGGTCCTTGTCCAGGTCCTTGCCCCGGTACAGGCTGAACAGGCCGATGGCGAGGACGCCGCACAGCGTCGATGGAATGGTGATCGACAGGAGTTGTACGAAGCCGACGGTCTGGCCGTCGATGGGCGCCTTGGCGAGGAACGCCACCAGCGACACTACCGCGACCGAAACCGGGCTGGCCAAAATCCCCATCTGGGCCGCCACCGAGCTGGCGGCCATGGGGCGCTCGGGGCGGACATTGTTCTTGATGGCGACGTCGTAGATGATCGGCAGCATCGTATAGACCACATGTCCGGTCCCGCAGAGGATCGTCAGGGTGCAGGTGGTCAGCGGCGCCAGGATGGAGATGATGCGCGGGTTGCGCCGCAGGACGCGCTCGGCGATCTGCAGCAGGACGTCCAGTCCGCCCGAGGCCTGCAACGTCGCCGACGCGGCGACCACGGCGATGATGGTGAGCATGACATCGACGGGCGGCTTGCCGGGGGTGAGCCGGAACACGTAGACCATGATGACCATGCCGATGCCGCCGAGCAGGCCGAGGGCGACCCCACCCTTGCGCGCGCCGTAGAACAGGCAGACGAGGACGATGGCCAACTGCAGAAGAAAATCCATGGTCGCCTTCCGTTCATTTTTTTATCAGCGAAACAGGTCTCCGTTCGGAGATGGAATGAGGGCGTACCAGATTTCGACGTACTGAAGAAGCCTAGGCCGGACGGTTAAGCGACGAATTCGCCACCGCCGCCCCAGTCGGCACCTCCCATCGGATTTGCGCGCCCCCTTGTGAATCCATCGCCATTACAATAGGTCACGATTTCACATCAGACCACAGTGTCGGGTGCGCCAGAGCGCTGTCCGAACCTCAAGCCTAGCGCGCCATCGCCCAGGGTGAGGTTGATCGAGCAAGGATGGCCCGGAGGATCGAATCTCCGCCGCGCCGACATGCCCGAGACGGCCGCATCGACCGCCGTAGCGACCAAATCTGCTCCGCCTGTCACGATCGGTCTGTCCCCTGTCCCGCCGGTAATGCTAGAGGGTGAGGAGGCTGGCAGGTCAGAGAAGCAGGGGGTGTGTTTATGGTACGGTTTGTCACCTTGGTGGTCGTGGCGCTGTTGGCGGTCGCGGCAAGCGATGTCCGGGCGGCGCGCGCCGATCGCGTGCTATTGAATGTCTCGTACGATCCGACGAGTACGTTCTATCACGAATTCAACGAAGTCTTTGCTCGGGCCTGGAAGGAAAAGACCGACGAGACGGTGCACATTCGTATGTCGCACGGGGCGTCGGGCGTGCAGGCACGTGCGGTCATCGATGGACTCCCCGCGGACGTGGTGACCCTGGCGCTCGCCTCTGACATCGACCACATCGCCGGCATCGCCGGCTTGTTGCCCAAGGATTGGCAGTCCCGGCTCCCCGACAATAGTTCCCCATACACGTCGACCATCGTCTTCGTCGTTCGCAAGGGAAATCCCAAGGCGATTCGTGACTGGAAGGACTTGGCGAGCGAAGGTGTATCGGTAATTACACCGAACCCGAAAACCTCTGGCGGGGCGCGCTGGAACTTCCTCGCCGCCTGGGGCTATGCATTGCGTGCGTCCGGCGGCGACGAGGAAAAGGCGAAACAATTCGTTTCACAGATCTACCAGAGCGCTCCTGTGCTCGATACGTCTGCCCGGGGTGCGGCGCTCTCGTTCATGCAGCGTGGGTTGGGAGACGTCCTCATTACCTGGGAGAACGAGGCTTTCCTGGTGCAGGAGGAATTCCCGACCGAGGGTCTCCAGATCGTCGTCCCCTCGGTCAGCATTCTCTGCGAACCGCCGGTGGCGCGCCTCGATGCCAACGTGGATAAGAACAAGACCAGAGATCTCGCCGAAGCCTATCTCCGCTATCTGTATTCGCCGGACGGCCAGCGGCTGATCGCCAAGCATTTCTATCGGCCGCGAAAGCCGGAATTCGCCGACCGGGCGGACTTGGCGCGTCTGCCCCAACTGGAACTCTTCACCGTCGACCAGGAGTTCGGCGGCTGGGACCGGGCCCAGGCCAAATTCTTCGCCAACGGCGGCATCTTCGATCAGATCAACACCCTCGGGAAGTAAGCTATCTCTTAGGACACGAGCGACCATTCGGGCGACCAACGTCAGCCGGCGTTCCTCCCGAATGCCGATTTCGACGGAGATCGAGCGCCTATCGCCTGCGGGAACGAGGCGAAGGTACCCTCGCCCGTCGGGGAGAGGGTGGCGCGCAGCGCCGGGTGAGGGGCGGCTGCCCGGAAATCATATGTCATTCCCTCACCCTGCCCCTCTCCCTCGAGGGAGAGGGAATGGTTTGATCTCTGTGGGTTAGGCGGATAACTGGCGGATGGGGTGGGATTCGAACCCACGAGGCCCTTGCGGGCCCGCCGGTTTTCAAGACCGGTGCCTTCAACCGCTCGGCCACCCATCCGCGCGCGGCGCGACCTTAGCGCGCCGGGCGGCGCTTCGGAACAGGGTAGGCGTCCGCCTGCGGTTCGCTCAACCCGGGTGCGGCTCTCGTCCGATGGTGATGTCGCGCCCTTCGGGGATATCGCCCGACCCTTGCGCCCCGCGGCTGAGGGCCCGACGGAGCGCCGCCAGCAGCACCGGCGGCTCGACGGGCTTTTGCAGCACCGTCTCCCCGGCGAAGCGGCCGGGAAGGGTCTCGGCGGCGTAACCGGTGATGAAAATGATCGGAATGCCCGACCGGCGCAGCCGGTCCGCGACCGGGTAGCTCGCTTCCGGACCGAGATTGACGTCGACGATGGCGCCGGTCAGGGTCTGATCCTCGGCCAAATCGAGCGCCCGATCGAGGGTACCGACGGGACCGCTGACATCCAGCCCCGTCTGCGACACGATGCGGTGCAGGTCCATGGCGATCAACGGCTCGTCTTCGACGATCAGGATGCGACCGTCGGGCATCGCCAGGGAGGCGGCGGGGTCGGTCTCGGGGTCCCGCTGGGGGTGCTGCAGGTTCGGAAAGGGACGCGACGGCATGCGCAAGGTGCACGACAAGCCGCCGGCGAGGTAATCGCACTCGGCACTGCGGCCGACGGTCGGGCTGAAGACGTTGGCGATCAGGCGCGAGCCGAAGCCCCGCCGGTTCAACTTCCGCGGCGGCGGCCCGCCCGTTTCCCGCCAGGTGAACACCAGCATGCCGTTGCGCGGGTTGACGCCCCAGGAGATGCTGACCCGCCCGGTCGCCACCGAGAGGGCGCCATACTTGGCCGCGTTGGTCATCAGTTCGTGGATGACCAGGGCAAAATCGAGCGCATCCTTGGGCCGTAAAGTGAAGTCGGGGTCGCCCTCGATGACGATGCTGTCGGGTCCGGCGGTGAACGGGGTAATTTCGTCGTTGACGATTTCCATCAGGGTCGCCCCCTGCCAGGTCTGGCGGCTGAGCAGCCCGTGCGTCCGTGCCATCGCGCCGATCCGGCCCTTCAGCAGCGCCGCATATTCCTCCTTGGAATCGACGCCGGCGCCGGTGAGCGAAACCATCGACTGGATGGCGGCAAGGATGTTGCGGACGCGGTGGTCGAGTTCGGCCATCAGCAACAGCTGGCGGGCGGCGGCGGACTTGCGCTCGTCCACATCGATGCAGATGCCGATCCATTCGCGGATGCTGCCGTCGTCGTCGACGACGGGGGTACCGCGGGCATGGTACCAGCGATAGCGGCCGTTGCGGTTACGCACCCGGTATTCCAGGTCGAGCGGCTGTCCGTTGTCGATCGCCTGGACCCAGCCGGCGCGGGTCGTCTCCCGATCGTCCAGATGCAGCACATCCAGCCATCCGTAGCCGCGGAACTGATCCCGACTCTGACCGGTCAACTCGCTCCAGTGCTGCATCTCGAGGATGTCACCGCTGGGGGCGGCAATCCACACCACCGAGGCGATCGCTTCGGCGAGGCCACGGTAGCGCTCCTCGCTCCGCTTGAGCTCGGCGGCCGCCTGCTTCTGCGCCGTCAGGTCGAGAGCAAAGCAGACCCAGTTCAGGTCCGGGGTTTCCGAATCGATCCGTGCCGCGCCCACCAGGACCGAAACCCTGCTCCCGTCCTTGCGCACGAACTTCTTCTCGAAGGGGGCGATCTCATCACCCTCCTGAAGCCATTTCACCGCCCGGTCGCCCAGCGGCGGGTGCTCGGCAGGGGTGATCGCCCGCCAGTCGACCGCTCCTTGGTCAAGCTCGGCGCGCGTGTATCCGATCAGCGCCAGGAAGACGTCATTGGCCTCGAGGACCCGTTGCCTGTCGGCGATGACGATCCCGATGAGGTTGGAATCGATCAGCCGGCGAGCCTTCTTTTCCCGTTTTTCGATCTCCTTCCGGCTGTATTCCGCCAGCTCCCGTGCCCGTGTCTCCCGATCCAATTCGAGCTGGGTCTGAAAATGCCGGCGATGAATCTGGCCGGCCTTGATGAGGGCGCGTCGCACGTCGGCAATTTCGTATAGGGACAACGGCTCGTTCGGGATGGATTGGCCGGCGAGGAGATCTTCGGCCTGGCCGGCGAGTTGCTGCAGGGGCGAGGCGATCCGCCGGCCGAGGATGAGCGCGGCGACGATCGCCAGCAACAGCGAGAGCATCGCCCCGCCGGCGAACACCAGGGCGGCAACGATCACCCGTTGATTGACAATGGAAACCGGCGCCGCGACCGCCACCGTCCAACCACTGACGGGAGATCGCTGATAGGCGACCACGTACGCGGCATCGATTCCCGGCGAAGGGAACGTCACGTTGATGACGGTGCCGGATTCGGCTCCGCCGTCGGCCGGCAGCAGCGCCCCGATCTGATTGCCGAGCCTCGCCCCGCCGTGATCGGGGTGGGTAACGTAATCCGACCGGGTAATGAGCTTGTGCTCTTGATCGAACAGAAAGGCCTGCCAGCCGGGCGGGGCGCCCAGGAGCGGGGCGAAGCGCTCGGGAACGAAGCCGATCCGGAGGTCGTAGGCAATCTGACCATTGACGAAGGCGGGAACGCTGACGGCGACGAGGGGGGCTTTGGACACGTTTCCGATGAAGAGGCCGGAGACCGACGGTGTCCCGGTGGCGAACATGTGCCGGCTCTGTTCGGGCACCTGAATAGTCGGCAGAGGCGATCCGTACGGGACGCGGCTGTTGACGATCTGCTGCAGGCTGCGGTCGGCGAGAACGATCCAGCCGTCGAACGGCCGCGCCGCCTCCACGGCCTGGTTTTGAAAAGCGGCGAAGTCCCCTTCCTGCAGACTCTGCGCGAGGGCGAGAGTGCGCAGCGACGCCTGCACTGCCTCGATGTCGCGATCCACGTTGAGCGACAGGGAACCAACCGCATCGAGCAGATTACGGCGAACGGTCTCTCTCTGGAGGTCGACGTTCCAGATACCGAACCCGGCGACGACCACCAGCAGAGGGGCAAGAACGCCGAGCACCAGCCGCAGCAGGACGACCCGGATCGGCGTGGCCGGCGGCCGGGCCTCGTCGGCAGCACCGACGGGATGGGGAAGGGTCGCCGCCTCAGCCGGAGGAGGTCCGTCGCGGCCGCTCGCCGACTGTTGCGCTGATCGGTCCAGATCCACCGGATCCAGCTCCACCTTCATGGGAGAAAGACACCCCGGGTGTCGCGGTTATGTCCTTTACACGGCGATGGTCCCACACCGGCACCAGTCCGCAGCCTTCCGCATGCTTTTTTGCCGGGTGTCTGAGGGCGTCCCCTCACCGGCGGACCTATGAGTTTTTATCTTCGACGATCTCGACTTCATCGGCCACGTTGTTCCATGCGGTTCCTTCTTCATTCTCCAGGCGCTTGACCGCCGTCGATACTGCCGCTTCGTTTTCGGTCGTGCTGGTGATGTAGACGGATCGGAGCGGCACCTTGCGCGGCCGGCCATAGCTGTCGGTTTTGTTCTTGCTGAAGGTGACCTTTACCGCTCCCTTCTTCGATGTACCGTGGAGACCCTCGTCTCCCATCAGCAAGCCGACGATCCGATGCTCGGCGTCGATGACCGGAAGCCGGCTGATGCGGCGCTCATCCATGAGGGCCCTGGCCTCGTCAAGCGACTGATCGGCGAAACTGCACACCACCTCGATCGACATCACCTCGCGCACCGCCGTGTCGAACGCATTGTGGCTCTCGGCGATCCCGCGAACGACGATGTCGTGACCGGTGATCACCCCGATCAGCCGCTCGTCCTCCACCACCGGCAGAAAGTCGGTGTTGTTCATGTGCATCATCTTCGCGGCTTCAACGAGCGAACGCGACGCGTCGACGGTGACAACACCGGTCATCATGGCCTCGGAGACGTTCATGACCTGCTCTCACGGATGGTGGTTGTTGCGTCGTTAACGGATCAGCCGGAGCAAGGTTCCCTGCGTAACCGAGGGTTAAGGCGGACCTCGTGGGCCGCGGGAACGTGCGAGGGGTATGGCCGTTATCCTAGCGTCGCGCCGTTCAGGGCGGCGCATCACCGCTGCGGAGGAGGGACGTACGTTGCCGAAAGAGGCGCGGAGCGGAAAGGCCCGACGCACGCCATCGACGGAAGCGGGTGCCGCGGGTCGAGGGGGTCTTTCCCGCAACTCCCCTGAACCCGCGCGCGGCGGCGGATCACGGCTGCGAAGACGCCTACCCATCGGGGCGGAGGCGGTTGCCGGGGGTGTTCATTTCCGGGTCTGGGCGCCCGATCACCAAAAGGTGGACGTGGTGCTGACGGATGAAACCAAAGGAACCCGAGATCAATCCCGGAGCGTTTGCCTGGACGCTGAAGGGAACGGCTATTTCTCGACGCTGGTCCCCGATGCCGGGCTCGGAAGTCGATATGCATTCCGGTTGGATGGCGCCGACCGACTGCTTGCCGATCCGGCGTCGCGCTTCCAGCCGGATGGTCCGGAGGGCTTCTCGCAGGTGATCGATCCGCGCTTCCCGTGGACCGATCGCGACTGGCGCGGCATCGGCATCGGCGGACAGGCCATCTACGAGGTTCACATCGGCACGCTCACCCCCGCCGGGACCTGGCGGGCGGCCATCGCCGAACTGCCGGCCCTGGCCGCCCTCGGCGTGACCATCCTTGAGGTGATGCCCATCGGCGACTTCGTCGGCGACTTCGGGTGGGGCTACGATGGTGTGGACCTGTTCGCGCCGACCCGCCTCTACGGCACCCCGGACGAGGCGCGTGCATTCATCAACGCCGCCCATGGCCATGGGCTCGCGGTGATCTTGGACGTTGTCTACAACCACGTCGGGCCGGTCGGCAATGTTCTGCCGGATTTCGCCGCCGACTACTTCACCGATGCCTACAAGACCGACTGGGGGGCGCCGCCGAATTTCGATCAGCCCGGCTGCGAGGGGGCGCGTACCTTCGTGATCGCCAACGCCCGCTACTGGATCGACGAATTTCACTTCGACGGGCTGCGTGTGGACGCCACCCAGAACATCTACGACTTCGACGAGACGCACGAGCACATCCTCGCCGCGATCACCCGTGCCGCCCGCGAAGCCGCCGGCAAGCGGCGCATCGTCGTCATTGCCGAAAACGAGCCCCAGGACGTGCGTCTGGTGATATCTCCGGAGGAGGGCGGTTTTGGCATGGACGCCATGTGGAACGACGATTTCCATCATGCCGCGATCGTCGCCCTGACCGGGCGCAAGGAGGCCTACTACACCGACTATCACGGCAATCCGCAGGAGTTCGTATCGGCGGCGAAGTATAGCTTTCTCTACCAGGGACAGCGCTACAAATGGCAGAAGAAGCCACGGGGGACGCCGACGTTCGGACTACCACCGGCGGCCTTCGTCAACTTTCTGCAGAACCACGACCAGATCGCCAATTCCGGGCTCGGACAGCGCATCCACAAGCAGACCAGTCCCGGCAAGCTGCGGGCAATGACCGCCTACACGCTGCTGTTGCCGGGTACGCCGATGCTGTTCATGGGCCAAGAGTTCGCCGCCTCGGCGCCGTTTCTCTACTTTGCCGATCATCCGCCGGATCTGGCTGAAACGGTCGATGCCGGACGAAAGGAGTTCCTGCAGCAGTTCCGTAGCCTGGCGACTCCGGAAATGCAGGACGCGATGGCGCATCCGGCCGACCCGCAAACCTTTCACCGTTGCAAGCTCGATCCGGCCGAACGCGACCGCCATGGTGAATGGGTGCGCCTGCATACCGACCTGCTGCGGTTGCGCCGCCAGGACCCGGTATTACGTCGCCAGGAGCCCGGCGCCATCGACGGCGCCTGTCTCGGGCAAGGGTGCTTCATGCTGCGCTATTTCGGCGAGGACGAGGACAGGCTGGTGTTGGTCAACCTCGATGTGGACCTGCATCTGGACCCCGCACCGGAGCCGCTGCTGGCGCCACCGCCGGCGGCGACCTGGGATGTCCTGTGGTCGAGCGAGGAGCCGGCGTACGGCGGCGGCGGTACGCCCCCCATCTACTCGGCCCGCAACTGGCTATTGCCGGGAGCGGCTTGCGTAGTCCTCAGGCCGCGGCCAGCGACGCCGCGCCAGCCGGCCGCACCGCGGCGGAAGACCAAACGGTAACGGGGGCACCCATGCGCACCGATCCGGTTCGTATCCTCGGCGGCGACGGAACGGGCATCGATCCGGCCGACCCGCCCGAGTGGCTGGTGGGAAACGGCCTTGGCGGGTTCGCGTCGGGGACGGTCACCGGGCTCATCACCCGCCGCTACCACGGCCTGCTGATCGCCGCCTTACCGGTCCCGATCGGCCGCATGGTCATGCTGGACGGGGTCACCGACACGGCGATCCGGGCGGACGGGAGCCGGGTGCTGCTGGGCGCCCGGCAGGTGGCCGACAAGGACCAGGTGGCGGAACTCGGGCCGCTCGCCGAGTTCCGTTTGGAACTCGGCTTGCCGGTATGGCGGTTCGCCCTTGACGGACTGGTGCTGGAACGGCGGCTGGTCATGGTCCACGGGCAGAACACGACGTTCGTCTTCTGGAAAATCGTCGACGGCGATGAAAGCATCCGCCTCGAACTCCGCCCATTCACCCACGTGCGCCCGCTCGACGGCCGGGTGAACGATCCGAGCCGACGCACCTACACCGTGCTCAGCCGGGGACAGCGCCACGAATTGGCTGCCGGCGACGACCTGCCCACCGTCAGGCTGCAGATCAAGGGGGAGGAGCCCTTTTTGGTGTTGGATGGTGGTGAGCGCCGGGAGCTCTTCTATGCCTGGGAATCGCGGCGCGGCTACGATTGCCGGGGCGGCGTGTGGAGCCCCGGAACCCTCCATGTCACGCTGGCCCCGGACAGGGATGCCGTTCTCACCATCTCGACCGAAAGCTGGGAGACGGCACTGGCGCTGCCGCCGGCAGAGGCGGCCGGTCACGAGCGGGCGCGCCGAAAGGACCTGATCGGCGCCGCCCCGCCGCCGCTGCAGGAAGGGCCGGCGGCCGAACTGGTGCTGGCTGCCGACAGCTTCATCGTCACCCCGCCGCGGCGCGAGCCCCGCGCCCTTGCCGCCGGCGACGATCCGTTCCGCACCGTGATTGCCGGCTACCACTGGTTCACCGACTGGGGCCGGGACACCATGATCAGTCTCGAAGGACTTACGCTCGTCACCGGCCGCCATGCCGAGGCGCGAGGCATCCTCCGTAACTTCGCCGTCCACATCCGCGACGGCCTGATTCCGAACCTGTTTCCCGAGCACGACAGCGAGGGGGTCTACAACACCGCCGATGCCACCTTGTGGTTTTTCCACGCCCTCGATCGCTACCTGGAGGTGACCGGAGACCGGGGTCTTCTTCGCGAACTGCTGCCGAAGCTAACGGATATCGTGCGCCATCACCTGGCGGGTACACGGTTCGGCATCGGCATCGATCCCGCCGACGGACTGCTGCGCCAGGGCGAGGAAGGCTATCAGCTCACCTGGATGGACGCCAAGGTGGACGACTGGGTGGTCACCCCCCGCCGCGGCAAAGCGGTGGAGATCAACGCGCTTTGGTACAACGCCCTGTGTCTCCTTGCGTCATGGGCGAGCGAGGAGGGGATCAAGGCGGACGGGCTGCCGTTGACGGAGATCGCCGACAAGGTCCACCGGTCGTTCAACGCGCGCTTCTGGTCGGAGGAGCACGGCCATCTCTTCGACGTCGTCGACGGTGAACGGGGAAACGACGCCAGCTTGCGGCCGAACCAGGTATTCGCCATCTCGCTTCCGCATCCGGTGCTGGAACCGACACGCTGGCAACCGGTCCTGGACGCGGTGCAGCGGTTCCTGCTCACGCCGGTCGGTTTGCGTTCCCTCGCCCCGCAGGAGCCGGACTACCAACCCCGATACTGGGGGGACCTCCGGGCGCGCGACGCGGCGTACCACCAGGGAACCGTTTGGGGCTGGCTGATCGGTCCCTATGTGGACGCCTGGCTGAAGCTGCATCCGGCGGACAAAACCGCGGCAGAGAGTTTGTTTGCGGGATTCTGGGCCCATCTGGATGAAGGATGCATCGGTTCCATTAGCGAGATCTTCGATGCAGAGCGGCCGTTCGCTCCGCGCGGCTGCATCGCCCAGGCATGGAGCGTTGCCGAGGTTCTGCGGAGTTGGCGACGGTGCGCGGGCGGTCCGGCCGGCTAGCCGGATGGCGCGCTGCGGGAACCAACGCAGGCTTTGGTTCGTTCAGACGAAGGAATGGAATGGGAGACGGCGATGAATGTGGCGGACACCAGGGAAGAGGCGACGCGGGCGGTGAAGGATGCGGCCAAGAACATCGAGCGGCAGGTCCGTGCCAGCAGCGAACACGCCTATGAGTCGGTCAAGACGGAAGCCGAACGGGTTGCGACCGAGCGCCGGGACGGGGTCGCCAGTTATGCGCATGATGTGGCCGATGCTCTTCATGGCGCCTCCGATCTTCTCGAGGAGCGGGGGCGGCGCGCCGCCGCACGGCTCGCCCGCCGGGCTGCCGAGGAGATCGGCGGCGTCGGTCAGCGGGTTGAAGGTCAGGACGTGAACGGCATTCTCCACAACGTCGAGGATTTCGCCCGGCAACGCCCCGGACTGTTCCTCGGCGGTGCGTTTCTACTCAGCTTCGCCCTGGTCCGCTATTTCAGCCGTGCATCCGGCGGGCCGGTAACCGAAAGCCTCGATGACGCCAGTGCCGCCGATCCGGCCATCTAGGAGACCCCCTGATGATTGAGGAAAGCAAGCCGATGTCGCGGCTGATGATGGACCTGATCGATTCCGTCAGCCGTTTGATGCGCCAGGAACTCGAGCTTGCACGGATCGAAGGGTCCGAAAAAATCAATGAGGCAATCCTCGGGCTCATCGGCATCCTGAGCGGCATGCTTGTGGCACTGGCGGCGCTGCTGGTCCTGGTTCAGGCGGTGGTGGTGGCGCTGGCCCGGTACATGCGGCCGGAGTACGCCGCCTTGATCGTCGGGGTCACCCTGGCGGTCGTCGCGTTCATTCTCATTCGTAGCGGCAAGTCCGCCCTTGAGGCAAAGAATCTGGCCCTCCCCAAGACCGCCCAGTCGCTGAAACGCGACAAGGATCTGGTCATGGAGACGGTGCGATGAGGGATACCACAGAGATCATGGAAAGCATGGAACGAACACGAGACGAGATTCGCGCCACGCTGGGCGAGATCAGCGAGCGCGCGTCGGTCGACAGGCTAATGCAGCAATACGTCCTCCCGGCAAAGTCGAGCGCGGCGGAACTCGCCCGCGTCTTGGCCGACGCGGTGCGTGCCAATCCGATACCGCTCGGCCTGACCGCGATCGGGCTCGGGTGGCTCATGTTGGAACGACGTTCGCCTCCGATCGCCTTACCGCCCTACGACCAGCGGCGGGGTGTTTACGAGTCCGTCGCGGCGGAGCCGACCCTGAAGGAGAAGTTCAGTGCCGGCGTCGATGACGTCCTCCATCGCGCCGGTGATGCAGTCGAGGAGGGGAAGGCGCGCGCTGCCGAGACCGCCCACGACCTGAAGCAACGCGTGGGTGAAACCGCGGAGGACGCGAAGCGACGGGTCGGCGAGACGGTGGAGAAGGCGAGGTCGTCCGCCCGCCATTTCGCCGATGAAACCGTCGACCGGGTTCGCGACGCGGCGGCGAAGGGCCGCCACTGGACGGCAGAGACCGCTGATCGCGCATCCCACACGATCCGCCACAAGGTCGACACCGCCTACGGCTTTACCCGCGATACCGCCAGCGATGTTGGCGGACGGGTGCGCAAGGCCGCACGGCCCGCGGTTGGCTATGCGCGCGAACATCCGATGGCAATGGGAGCGGTGCTGGTGCTGGGCGGGGCCGCCCTCGCGTTGCTGCTCTCCCGCCGCACCGGGCACGGCCGCGACGATGCGGCGGCCGGGGCAGCCCCCGGCGTGGCGGAAACCGCGTATGCCTCAGGTGTCGAAACCCCGGAGGAATGGCATCGGCCGCCGACCGTGCCCATAACCCCGGAAGACGAGGAACCGGTGTTCGCCGCCGGCGATCTGAGCGCCGAAGCGATCCGCCCGGCGACCGAGGCGGAGCGGGAAGAGGTGGCGATGGCGGACGGAGAGCGAAGCGTCGGCCGGGAGCCAGGCGGAGCGTAGGAGCATGAACAACCTCTTCTGGTTGATCGGGGTGATCGTCGTCGTCCTCGCGGTGCTTTCCTTCCTCGGCCTCCGCTGAGTCGTATCCGGCAAGGGCAAAAAGGAAAGGCGCCCTTGTGGCGCCTTTCTGCTGCGGATGGATGGATGGGCGGGGGGGTGGTCGCTTCAGCCGCCGACGAGCTCGCCGCCGTTCGGATGAAGGATCTGGCCCGACATGTAGGAGGAGTCGTCGCAGGCCAGAAACAGGTGGCAGGGAGCCACCTCGTTGGGCTGACCGGCGCGCCGGAACGGCTGCTTGTTGCCGAATTCGGCCACCCGGTCCGCATCGAAGCTGGCCGGGATCAGCGGCGTCCAGATGGGACCCGGTGCGACCCCGTTGACGCGGATGCCCCGGCCGGCCAGCTCCTGGCTGAGGGAGCGGGTGAAGGCGACGATGGCGCCGCGGGTCGCGCTGTAGTCGAGGAGCCCCTTGCTGCCCCGGTACGCGGTGACCGACGTGGTGTTGACGATGGCGGAGCCGGCCTCGAGATGAGGTAACGCCGCCTTGGTCATGAAGAAATAGCCGAACACATTGGTCTGGAAGGTCTGTTCCAGCTGCTCCGCCGACAATTCGGTCAAATCGTCGACCGGATGTTGCTCGGCGGCGTTGTTGACCAGGATATCGAGGCGGCCGAAGGCAGCCAGGGTTCGGTCTACGGCCCGTTGGCAGAACGCCTCGTCGCCCACATCGCCGGCGATCAGCAGCGCCGGCTGTCCCTCCGCCTCAACCGCCGCCCGCGTCGCCGCGGCGTCCTCGGTTTCCTCCTTGAAGACGATGGCCACCGAGGCGCCTTCCCGGGCGAACAGGACGGCGCAGGCGCGCCCGATTCCGCTGTCCCCGCCGGTGATCAGCGCGGTCTTCCCGGCGAGCCGGCCGGAGGACGGAAAACGCGGCGCGTAATCGGGACGCGGGTGCATCAGGGCTTCCCGACCCGGCTGATGAGCCTGACTCTGTGGCGGAAATGCAGACATGTTCGAGCCTCTGAGCGACACAATGGAAATGATGACGAAAAGGCAGGGTACCCGTGCCCGGATACCCCGCTCTACTATCCCAGCTATTGCCAATAAGGCTTGGTGCCGTAATAGTCGTATACCTTGCTGCCGAAGCTCTGGTCTTCCAGCTTGCTGATGACTTCCGTCTCGCTGCCTGCCGGCGCACCCTCGAGCTTATCGCGGCTCATCTCCACTTCATAGCCGCCCAGGCTCGTGTTGTACTTGAGCGCGTTCCACGGCAGCGCAAAGTAGTCGCTGCCGATGCCCAGCAGGCCGCCGGACGCCATGGTGGCGTAGACGACCTGACCGGAGGCCTTGTCGATCATCACATTCTTGATCGTACCGACGTTGTCGCCTGACGTGTCATAAACAGAGGTACCTTCGACCTTGTCGGCAGAAATTAACCGGCTGGTTTCCTGCGCGCTTGCCATATTCAAGCTCCGTTTCCTCAGAGGTTGCGGTGATGATTTTGGAACGCGACAAGGAGGCGGAAGTTCCGGATCGGACCATCTCCGACGAGGGCCGCTCGGAACCCTAGCGTCAAAGGTAATTATTCTTCATTCTGTGGCATGCGGGCACGGCGAATGTTTCGCCGCCGCCACGAAACATGCATGGACTCTTGCCTAACCGTCAATCCTTGCCGGTCGTCTTGGGCATCGGGCAAGCTCCCGCACCGCACCGCCAGGGGCATGCGAGGAGACTCGGCGAACCCGGAAAGGTTCGCCGGTTTCGGGTCGGGGGAGTCGTTCAGGCGCTCTTCTTCTTCGGCGACGCGGCGCGCGCTGGTGCCTTCGAACGGCTCGGCTTGCGCTCGCCGCTGGCGACTGCGGCGGGTGCGGCCCCTTCCTCCGCCGGCCGCTGGAGGCTCTGGCGGAGTGCATCCATCAGGTTGATCACCTTGCCGCGTTCCGGCGCCGGCGCCACCACCGGGACCTCTCCCTTCAGCTTGGCTTCGATCATCTCCCGGACCGCATCCTGGTAGCGGTCATGGAAGGCGGCCGGGTCGAACGCCCCCGACTTCTGCTCGATCAGCTGCCCCGCCAGGGTGAGCATCTCCTGGTCGACGGCGCCCTCGGCGATATCGGAGAAATAGGCGGCGCTGTCGCGCACCTCGTCCTTGTTGCGCAAGGTGGTGACGACGAGGCCCTTGTCGCGCGGGTAGAGCATCACCATCCGCTCGCGCCCGGCGATCACCAGCCGCGAGATGGCGACCTTGCCCTTGTCGTGCATGGCCTGCTGGATCACCCGAAAGGTTTCCTGGGCGACCTTGCCGTCCGGGGCCAGATAATAGGGCTTATCCAGGTAGAGTTCGTCCACGTCGCTTTCATCGGCGAAGGACTCGATGACGAGGGTCTCGCTGGACTCGATCCGCACCTTCTCGAAGTCCTCGTCGCTCATGACGACGTAGCGGTCCTTGTCGTACTCGTATCCCTTGACCAGGTCCGCCCGCTCCACGTCGCCGATCTCCGGGTCGCGGGGTTGCATGCGGATACGGTTGTGGGTGTCCTTGTGCAGAAGATGAAAGGAGACACGGTTGCTTTCGCTGACCGCGTTGTAGAGACGCACCGGACAAGAAACCAGAGACAGCTTCAGATGGCCCTTCCACGTCGCCCGCGGCGCTGCCATGGCACCGACTCCCTTATTCATTCAGCCCGGCGAACCGCCGCGCCTCTTTTGAGATTACTCGGGCGGATGCTTCCAGCTCCCGCCACGGATCAATGATCATATGGGAAAGTCGCAGCGGAACGCTGCGATAATCGTAGACGCGCGGCTCATCGGTTTCCTCGAGCTCCGCCCATCCCAAGGGCGTCGCCACGGTCAGCCCGGGCCGGGCGCGCAGCGAATAGGCGCCGACGGCGGTGGCGGTGCGGCCGTTGCGCAGATAATCGATGAAGGTTTTCCCCTTGCGGGCGCGCTTCGCCATGTTCTTGGTGAAGCGGGCCGGATCGGCCGCGGCGAGAGCCGAGGCGAAGCCTTCGGCGAAGGCCAGAACCTCCGCCCAGCCGGCGCCGGGAACGATGGGAACGACCACGTGCAAGCCCTTGCCGCCGGTGGTCTTGACGAAGGGAACGAGGCCGAGCGTCTGCAACCGCTCCCGCACCACCAGGGCGGCGGCGACCACCGCCGGCCAGCCGAGCGCCTCGTCGGGATCCAGATCGAAGACGATCCGGTCCGGGTGGGCCGCATCGGCGACCCGGCAGCCGCGGCAGTGCAGCTCGACGACGCCGAACTGGGCCAGCGCCAACAGGCCGGCGGCATCATCCACGTGGATCACCGTCTCCGCCGGCTCATCGTCCAAGGGCGGAAGCTCCGAGCGGGCGACCGCCTCCGGCATCCCCGGCGTCGCGTTGCGTTGGTAGAAGCAGTCCTCGGTCCGGCCGGAGGGACAACGAACGAGGGTGAGCGGCCGGCCGGCCAGTTCCGTCAACAGCCAGTCGCCGACCCGGGCATAGTAAAGGGCGATGTCCAGCTTGGTGGCGGTATCGAACATTCGCCGCTCGGGATTGGTCACCCACACCGAGGCGAGATCGGCATCGCTGACCCAGCGGCGGGCCGGACCCACGGGTGCAGGGGAGGGGGCAGGGGAGGGGGCAGAGGAGGGGACAGGGGAGGAGGCGGGGGCAGGCATGGCTTCGGCCGAGGTCGCCGACGAAGCGAGAGCGGAGGAGGCGGGCTTATCTAGCCGCAGGCCCTTGAACGCGGCCTGCCGCAGCCGCCCGTCGGCGGTGACATTGGCGTAGCGCACTTCCACCACCAGCCGCGGCTCCACCCAGACCGGCCGTTCCCGGGCAACCTCGGCTGGCACCGGCACCGCCGGGCGGTCCGCCTGGATCGCTTCCAGCCGACTTTCCAGATCGGCGGCGATGGCCCGGGTAAAGCCGGTGCCGGCCTTGCCCACGTAGGCGGTGGCCATACCGGCTTCATCCATCCGCGCCAGCAGCAGCGCCGCCAGGCCGCCCGCCGCGGCGCTGCGGGTGAAGCCGAGGACGACGAAATCATCGGCATTGACGCACTTGGACTTCCGCCAGGTCCGCCCGCGTCCCGAGCGATAAGGAGCATCGGCGCGCTTCGAGATAATGCCCTCGATGCCCATGCGGCAGCCTTCTGCCAACAGCCGTTCGCCGCTGCCGCCGACATGCTCGCTCAATTGAAGGGCGCGGTCGCGTCCGGCGGCGGCCAGCAGTCTGGTCAGCACCTCCTTGCGATCGGCCAGTGCCGCTTCACGCAGATCGTAGTCGTCGAGGTAGAGCAGATCGAAGGCGAAAAACAGGAGCGGTGCGGAGTCTTCGCGGGACAGCGTCTCCTGCAGGCGGGAGAAGCTCGATACGCCTTTCTCGTCCTGGACGATGATTTCGCCGTCGATCAGCGCCCGCCGGCAGGGCAGGCCCCGGAACGCGGCGGTCAGATCCCGGTAGCGGTCGGTCCAGTCGAGGCCGTTGCGGGTGAAAAAGCGGGTCCGGCCCTCGTCGACGCGGGCGAGGGCGCGGTAGCCGTCGAGCTTGATCTCATGCAGCCAGCCCTCGCCTTCGGGGGGGCGGCTGCCCGCCATGGCCAGTTGGGGCGCAACGAACTCGGCCATATCGGCCCGCCGCGCTCCGCTGATGGATGCCACCGTTTCCGTCGCCGGTGCGCTGAGTTCGGCGAGGGTGCGGCCCGATACGACGCTGCGGTCGTCGGGCCGTCCGTCGGCCTCTTCCTTTTCGTCGGCGTCTTCCGGCTCATCGCGGGCGGCGTCGTCGCGCTCCTTGATCAGCAACCAGTTGTCGCGCTTCTCCTGGCGCTTCAGCCGCACGAGTGTCCAGCCGCCGGTCAGCTTCCGGCCGAACAGGCGGAATTTAAGGACACCTTTGGCGAACCCTTCCTCGGGATCGCCCATGGGCGCCCACGTCCCCCGATCCCAGATCAGGACATGGCCGGCCCCGTACTCACCCGCCGGAATGGCGCCCTCGAAGTCGGCGTAGGCGAGGGGATGGTCTTCCACGTGAACGGCGAGACGTCGCACCCGCGGATCGAAGCTTGGCCTCCGGGTCACCGCCCAGCTCTTCAGCACCCCCCCGAACTGAAGCCGCAGATCATAGTGGAGGCGGCGCGCCGCATGTTTTTGGATGACATAAAGGCGCTCCGTCTCAGGCGAAACCTCACCCGACGGTTCGGCCGAACGTTCGAACCGACGCTTGCGCCTGTACTCGTCCAGTTCCGCGATCGGGACGCTCCCTATCCGTCCGTTCCCATCAAAACTGCGCTGGCGTCGCCAGGTTCCCCCGCTTTGCGCTCAATTGGCGGCGGCGCTCTCTTCCAGGTAGCGGATAAACAGGACAAGCGTGCGCGGCTGAACCTCGTAGCGATCACCGGCGCGAAAGATCGGTCCATCCGCACCGATGTTGTCGTTGGCGGTGGTATCCATGACAAGGCGCCAGCTCACGTCCACCTCGATGCCCGGTAAAGTCCAGTCGATCTTCTCATGATGAGCGTTGAGGGCCATGAAGAAGCTGTCGTCGGGCTGCACCTCGCCGAGCGGTGTCAGGTGTAATTCTCCAGCTTCCCCGCGAATAAGGTAGCCGATGGCATTTCTATCCTGGTCCTTCCAGTCGGTATCGGAGAATTCGCCGCCGTCAGGCTTCAGCCAAGTCACGTCCCGGATCTCTGTGCCGGGAATATACTTGGCGTGGAAAAATTTGGAGCGGTGCAGAACGATGTGCTGCCGCCGAAGCTCTATCATGCGGATGACGAAGGCGAGGAAGTCCTTATCGTCGTCACCGATGTTCTCCCAGTCGAACCAACTGATCTCGCTGTCCTGGCAGTAGGCGTTGTTGTTGCCTCCTTGCGTTCGGCCGACCTCGTCGCCCATCACCAGCATCGGCACCCCTTGCGACAACAGGAGGGTCGCCATTAGGTTGCGGCGCTGGCGCAGGCGGAGCGCCTGGACCGCGGGATCATCGGTTGGCCCCTCGACACCGCAGTTCCAACTGTTGTTGTTGTCGGTGCCGTCCCGATTATCTTCCAGGTTAGCGTCGTTGTGCTTTCCGTTGTAGCTGACCACGTCGGCGAGGGTGAACCCGTCGTGGGCGGTCAAGAAGTTGACCGAGGCCCAGGGACAGCGCCCGTGGCTGTCGAAGAGATCGGCCGATCCGGTCAGCCGTGTGGCCAGATCGGACGTTTGCGCTTCGTCCCCCTTCCAGAAACGACGCACCGTATCGCGGTAACGATCGTTCCATTCGGCCCAGCCGGCGGGGAAACCGCCAACCCGGTAACCGCCGTCGCCCACGTCCCAGGGCTCGGCGATCAACTTGACCACGGTGAGCACCGGGTCCTGGCGCATCGCGTCGAGGAAGCCGCAGTGGGGATCGAAGGCGCCATGCGCCTCGCGAGCCAGCGTCGACGCCAGGTCGAAGCGGAACCCGTCCACGTGCATTTCGCTCACCCAGTAGCGGAGCGAGTCCATGACCAGCTGCAGAACCCGCGGGTGACGCAGGTCGAACACGTTGCCGCAACCGGTGAAGTCCATGTAGTAGCGCGGATTGTCGTGAACGAGATGGTAGTAAGAGGCGTTGTCGATACCGCGGAAGGAGAGGGTCGGCCCCATCTGGTTGCCTTCCGCGGTGTGGTTGTAGACCACGTCCATGATCACCTCGATCCCCGCCGAATGCATCACTTGGACGAAGGTCTTGAACTCGCCGAGGTGCTTCGAGCTCAGGTAGCGGGGATGGGGGGCGAAGAATCCCAGCGTGTTATACCCCCAATAGTTGCACACGCCGCGTTCCACCAAATGGCGATCGTCGAGAAAGAGCTGGATCGGCAGGAGCTCGATCGCAGTCACCCCCAGCTTCGCCAGGTGCTCGACGGCGGCGGGTTGGGACAGTCCGGCAAAGGTGCCGCGCAGCGGTTCGGGAATGTCGGGATGGCGCCGGGTGTAGCCCTTAACGTGCATCTCGTAAACGATCGTGCCGTGCCAGTCGGTGCGCGGCGGCCGGTCTTCACCCCAGGTGAAGGCGGTATCGACGACGCAGCACTTCGGCATCCACCTGGCGTTGTTGCGGGTATCGAAGCTGAGGTCGACATCGCGGTGGCCGATCTTGTAGCCGAAGTGGGCATCCTTCCACACCAGATTGCCGACCACGCTCTTGGCATAGGGATCCAGGAGGAGCTTGTGGTGGTTGAACCGATGCCCCCGGGCGGGCGCGTAAGGGCCGGCGACGCGGTAGCCGTAGAGTTGTCCCGGCCGCACATCCGGCAGATAGGCATGCCAGACCTCGTCGGTGTACTGGCTGAACGGAACGCGCTCGGTCTCCTTATTCCCATCCTCGCTGAACAGGCACAGCTCGACCCGTTCCGCATTCTCCGAGAACAGCGCGAAATTGACGCCGCGACCGTCCCAGGTGGCGCCGAGGGGATAGGGAAGGCCGGGCCATACGCGCATGACGGTGTCTCCGCGGGTTCTGTCTGCCAAACAGCGTGCGGACTGCGCCGGATGGCCGCGGGTGCTGGGCCGGCGAGCCGGGACGACGATCGCAGGTTTTACGTGCTCCGCACAAGCGGATCGGCTTGGAAACGCGGCCACGGCCAACCGGTTCCTTGCTGGCGCACGGGAACCCTTGGCCGCACCGCGACGTTAGATCGGAAATTTATCGAAAGGGACGAGCGATGAGTGAGGAAAAGACGACGGCAGCGGAAAATGAAGGCGAGGGAAGCCGCAGCGCGGCGCGCGCCTACAACAAACACACAGAGGAATTTGTTGCCACCGGGCAGGTGAACGAAGCCGCCAAGGAGGCCGAGGCGGCCCTCGAAGGTCCGGAAGGAGACAAGTTGCGGGCGGCCGAAGCCAAGGGCCGGGCGAAGGAGGGAGAAGGCACGAAAGCGGAGCGCGAGCGCTAAGGGCGGGTGCACGGGTCCCGCCCAGCGCCCAGAGTAGGCGTGACCTAGGTCAAAACCCGGTCCGTCTGCCGGCGGGCTCTGCCAACTGGGCGGCGCGCTCGAAGAACAAGGCCTGACTGACCGCCGCCTTGACCTGTGCCGGGCCGAACGGCTTGGTGATCAAGAAGGTGGGTTCCGGGCGTTTTCCCATCAGCAGGCGTTCGGGATAGGCGGTGATGAAAATCACCGGGACCGCGAACGAGGAGAGAATGTCGCGGACGGCATCGATGCCCGAGGAGCCGTCGGCAAGCTGGATATCGGCCAGCACCAGCCCCGGTCGTTCGGCCCGCGCCGCTTCTACGGCGGCGGTGCGGGTCGGTGCGATGGCGAGGACATGGTGACCGAGGTCGGAGACGATGTGCTCCAAGTCCATGGCGATGAGCGGCTCGTCCTCGATGATGAGGACGGTTGTGGCCGTCTGCCGGTAGATGTCCTGCACCGCCTCGTCCACCAGGGCGGAAACGTCGGCGAGGGGGAGGTTGAGGACCACCGCGGCGTCGGTGTGGCTGAATCCTTCGACGACGGTAAGAAGCAGAGCCTGGCGATTGAGCGGCGTCAGACGCCCGAGGCGCCGACTGGTGACCGCTTCCTCGCCACCGACAGCCTCCGCCGGCTCATCGAGCGCGCCGGCAGACGACGACCAGATGGCATGAAACGTGCGGTAGAGGCCGAGACGGGCATCGCCGGCGGGGAATTCATTGGGCGCCGCGACGATGCTCTCGAGCGTCGCCGCCACGTAAGCGTCGCCCGTTTCCTGGCTTCCCGTCAGCGCCCGCGCGTGTCGACGGAGGTACGGGAGGAGAGGGGCGATCCGCTCCGACAGACGTTGCATGTCCCTGCCTCCTTGGTTTGTTGGCCCGGAGTTGATTCGACGGGTTAGTTTTGTACTATGGGTCCCGCTTATACGATACGTCCGGTATCGGTGGAACCATTTTTCCTGGTGTCGCGTTGTCCTCTCGTTCCCAGCGTGTTCAGACGGTTGCACAACGAGACTGGGGCCGGTAGTGGGCAAGCACCAGGGTGACCCGGCGAGGAAGAACATGCCGACAGCTCTTCGAAAACAACAGTCGGCGCATACGGATCGGCGAAGCAGCGAAGACACCGATTGGATTCGGTACGAGCTGCGTAAGGTATTCGACGAGACGTTGAACGAGCCGATCCCCGATCGATTGCAGGCCCTGCTGAGCAAGCTGCGCGAAAATGAAGAAGATGCTGGCGAAGACAAGGGATAGGCGCCTTGAACAAGGCTTCCGGTGCTACCGACGTTCGGGAACTCATCGTCGAAAACATTCCGAGCATGCGGGCATTCGCCCGCGCGCTCGCCAATGACCGCGATAGGGCGGACGATCTGGTCCAGGAGACCATCGTCAAAGCGCTCGCCAATCTCGACCGGTTCCAGACCGGGACCAACATTCGGGCGTGGCTCTTCACCATCTTGCGCAATTCGTTCTTCTCCGAGCTGCGCAAGCAACGCCGCGAAGTGGCCGACGTCGATGGCAAATACGCCGCTCAGTTGACGATCCGTCCGAACCAGGTGGAACGGGTTGAGTTTCGGGATTTTCGCCGTGCCCTGCTGAAGTTGCCGACGGAGCAAAGGGAAGCGCTGATCCTGGTGGGGCCGGCCGGATTCTCCTACGAAGAAGCGGCGGCCATTTCCGGTTGCGCTGTCGGTACCATCAAGAGCCGGGTCAATCGCGGCCGCACCCGGCTGACCGAAATGGTCAACGGCGAGACGCCGGACGTCAAGCGCAAGTCGGTCGCTTAACCGCATCCCCTAATCAAACCCGCTTGGCTGTTCTCATCCCACCGCGGCGCGGGCGCCGTTGCGAGGTCAATTGCCGCCCACCCGCTGCCGTGCCTGCTGGATCAGCTCGCCGCAGGGGGCGTTCTTGCCGGGACCCACGTCGATCGGCGGCAGTAGGCCGAGTAACACCGTCAGCACCCCGTCCAGGATCTTCTGAGCGGTTGTCTTGACGCCGATGTTGGCCGGATCGGGAAAGGCTTGCGGCGAGGCGAAAGAGCCCTGGACGGAGATGGGCGTCCGCAGCGTCAGCGGGCTGAAGTCCTTGGGATAGGCCCATAGGCGCAGGTCGAGCGTCTCATCCTTCATGTTGATCCGGCCGCTGCCGACGACATTGGTGTCGGTTGTATCGAAGACGAGGGTGCGGGCATTGAACACGCCCTTGTCGGCGGCGAAATCGGCGACGATGCAGCGGATCGGCATGGTCCGGTCACCCTCCACGAGGAAACCCAGCGATTCCGCGATATCCAGCCCGATCAGCTCGACCAGCAGGTGGCTGAAGCGGCCGCCCGCCATCACCACCATGGTTTCGCCGGTGGCGCTGCCGGCGATCTCGGCGAGGGAGGTGCCGGTCGACGACAGCTTGGCGCGACCGTTGAAGTCGCCGCTCATCTCGTCGACCAACCCGGTCCCCCGCACCAGCCGCTTCAGGTCGACGTTGGAGACGACCGCGTCGACGTCGCTGTGAACGGGCTGGGCGCCGCCGTAGAGGGATAAGAACACCCGCACGGTCCCGTCGCCTATGGCGAACGACACCGGCTGCGCCCGGAACGTTCCGTCTTCCAGCGACACGTTGGCATCCATCCGGTCGATGGGCACCTGCGGGGTGTTGATCCGCGTTCCCTTGAAGGTGATTTTGGCGTCCAAGGCGCGGAGCTTCGAAAGATCTATCTCCTTGTCGGGAAGAAGACGTCCCGTATCCGGTTGCGGCGGCGGATTGGCGCCGCCTTCGCTGGCGCCGATGAAACCGGCCAGATCCTTCAGATCGAGCAGGTTCGAGGTAACGTTCGCTTCGATGCGGGGGCGGACACCGCTTAGATCGGCGGAGGCGTCGCCCCTCATGTCGCTGCTGCCGAGCAAGCCGGCAAAGTTCTTGAAGACGATGGCCCTTCCCTTGCGCTCAAGGCGCCCGGTGAGCCGGTAGGGGGGCGTCGGCGGCATGGCGATGCCGGTGATCGGATAAAGGTTGGACACGTCCTGGCCGCTGACGTCGAGATGGAGATCCAGTCCCTCTACGGCGAGGGGATCGGCCATGGTTCCGTCGATGCGGGCGTGGAAGTCGCCGGCAACCATGCTGACATCGAGGGGGTAGGGCTGCTTGCCTTCCCGGAGGACGGTGAGCGACCCCATGACCGCCTTAAGAGTGGCCGGTTGTCCCTGGTAGGTGCCATCACCTTCTGCGGCCATCTGCGTCCGCTGCTCGTTCTCGCCCGCATTGAGCGTGTGGATGGCGAGGGTCGCTCGCTTGTCGAGCTTGCGGTCGTCGAAGCTGATGGTCGCTCCCTGGACCTTGAGGGATTCCACCAGGGGCAGGCGTCCGGGCTTTCCGGCGGGTTCCGGTTTCGACGGCTTTGCGGCGGAGCCGAACTCCCAGTTGGCGCGGCCGTCGGCACTTCGCTCCAGTGCCGCGTCCACGTCGGCGATACGCACCGACGGCAGAACGATGTTTCCCGACAAGAGCGGTCGCAACGCGATCGAAACGTCGAGATCGCCGACGCGCAGCAGGTGCGGCGCCTTTCCACCCTCGACGTTGGCGACGGTGAGACCACGCATCTCGATCCGGGTCACCCGCCCCAGATCCACATCGAGGGCGTCGGTGATCGCCACCTGGCGGCCGAGCGCGGTGGTCGCCAGCCGCCCCAGCAGCGGCCGCGCGTCATCCCAGTCGTACAGCAGTGCCAGGACGCCGATCACCACCGCCGGTAGGCCGATGAATACCGCAAAGAGGACACCCACTGCGATGCCGAGCCAACGGAGCCACCGTCGCATGTCACTGCCTTTTCACCCTGCCAAGGCCTGTGCAACGTCAGCAATCGATGGAGGTTCCTTCGCGCGCTAGGGCTTCGGCGGTAAGGAGGTTCTCATCCCCCGTGTCCAAGGGAGCGCGCGGGCTCCTCCCTGTGTTGCAGCGGTCATGTTGTCGGGGGCCAAAATGCGCTAGGATTGCCCGTCCAGCAGTCGGGATCGGACATGGAAAACCTGTTGAACGTGCTCCACCAGCAGATGGTCGAGATCATCGCCGCCCATGCCTTTTATGCGCGCGAGCACATCGGCAAAGAGACCATCGATCCACGGGTGCTCGACGTGATGGGACGGATCTCCCGCCACGATTTCGTCCCGCTGGAACTGACGCCCTATGCCTACGCCGACCAGCCGCTGCCGATCGGTTACGAGAAGACCATCTCGCAGCCGTTCATGATCGCCCTGATGACCGATCTGTTGCAGATCCGGGACGGCGACCGGGTCCTCGAGATCGGCACCGGGCTCGGCTATCACACCGCGATCCTCGCCGCCCTGACCGGCAGCGGAACGGTCTATACGGTCGAGATCATCGAGGAACTGGCGGAACAGGCGCACAAGCGTCTGGCCACCTACCAGTACCGGAACATCGTGACCCGCATCGGCAACGGCGAAAGCGGATGGGTGGCGCACGCTCCGTTCGACCGCATCGTGGTCTGCGCCGGCGTCGAGATGATCCCAACCACGCTCCTGATGCAACTCGCACCCGGCGGCCGGATGGTGATCCCCACCGGCATGCCCGACCAGCAGACCCTGATGCTGGTGGAGAAGGGCGCGAACGGAAGACTGGCGACCCGCGACATCCTGCCGGTGCGGTTCGCCATGCTGGAAACCGCCTCATAGCTGCCGGCGTTACCCGCCCCGCACCCGAGCCGGCGATCGCCGCGACCGGTGGGCGGCCCGGTCTCAGCCCCGGCGGAGATTGTCCCGCACGTCTTGAATCAACTGGGCAAGGTCGTCCCGTTGCACGCGGTCCCGGTGCATGATCATGCGCATGACCGGGTCGTCCAGGAGCTCCTCAACCACCGGCTCCCCGTGCCAACATCGTCCTTGCCTCGCATCGCTTCGACAGGGCTCCTGTCCAAGCATACCGATCCCCTTTCGTGGCCTTCCCAAACACGCAAGAGCGGAATGCGACTGGCACGCATTATAGCGGGATTTCTATGTCAGGACAAAGGCAAGCAGATCGGGAGGGCGGCCGCGGATCGATTCTGTCGAAAACCGCCGGGGCACGGGCGACCAGGGCAAGGGCAACGGTTGCTAGAGAATACATTTCAGAGGGAGTTTCGGCGCGCCCCGCATCCTGATTGTGTCCCCGCCCGCCCTATGGCAGAAGGCGCGGTCCGCAAACGACTGGGAATTCCACAAAGTTTGGTGATGTGGCCTAGCCTTCGAAGGGACCTTTCCCTCTCCATTGTCGCGGCGTTGACGGTCGCCGTTTGGATCGTGGCCGCAGCGCTTGCGACACCGGCGGCGGCGGCGACGCAGTCATTCGCCGAATGGCTCGACGCTCTGCGGCCCGAGGCGCGCGCCCGCGGCATCGACGACGATCGTTTCGACCAGATTTTTTATGGGGTCGAGCCGATCGACCGGGTGATTGAGCTCGACCAGCGACAACCGGAATTCTCGCAGACGTTCTGGGGCTATATGGACAAGCGGGTCACGGCCGACAGGATCGAGCGGGGCCGTGCGCTGCTGGCGCAGCACGCCGATCTCCTCGCCGCCGTCCAGCAGCGCTATCATGTCCAGCCTCGTTTCATCGTCGCTTTTTGGGGATTGGAAAGCAGCTTCGGCGACAGCACCGGCGACTATCCGCTGGTCGCCGCCCTCGCCACGCTGGCCTGGGACGGCCGCCGCGGCGAATTCTTCCGCCAGCAGCTCCTCGATCTGCTGCAGCTGATCGCCGTCGGCGATGTGGCCGACACCGCTCAGGGGTCGTGGGCCGGTGCCTTCGGTGAGATGCAGTTCATGCCTTCGACCTTCCGCGCCTATGCGGTCGACTTCGATGGTGACGGCCGCCGCGACCTGTGGAGCAGCCTTCCCGACATCTTCGCCTCGGCGGCCAATTACCTGTCCAGCGTCGGCTGGGACGGCGAGGCCACCTGGGGGCGGGAGGTGGTGCTGCCGATCGGCTTCGATTACTCGCTCTCCGGGCTAGAGCGCGATGCGACCCTCGCCGAGTGGGCGGCGCGCGGCGTCAGCGCCGCCGACGGCCGGCCGCTGCCGTCGGCCAACACACGCGCCTCGCTGCTGTTGCCGGGCGGTGTCAACGGCGGACCGGCACTGCTCGTCTATCGCAACTTCCGTAAAATCATGAACTGGAACAATTCGATCCTTTATGCGGTCAGCGTCGGTCATCTCGCCGACCGGCTCGCCGGCGGTCCTCCGTTCGCGACGGCGAGGTTCCAGGACGAGGTGCCCATGTCGCGCCTGCAGACGATCGAGATGCAGGAGCGGCTGCAGAGCCTCGGCTTCGATACCGGCGGAGCCGACGGTCGGGTGGGGCCAAAGACACGGGATGCGATCATGGGCTTCCAGCAGCGGGTGTCGCTTCCTGCCGACGGCTATCCGACGGTGGCGCTGCTGGATCAACTCCGGCTGGCGCAGCCGGGCGCCGCGATCAACGACGCCGGGGAGGACGTGGGGAGGACACAATGCTCGGCTCCCGGCTGTTGACGGGGATCGCGGCCCTGGGTTTGGCGGCCACCGTGGCCGCCTGCAGCTCGACGCCCTCGACCGAGACCGGCGGCGGTTCGGTCGCTTCGCAACCAAGGTCGGGACTCTACAAGGTCGGCAAACCGTACCAGATCAAGGGAACCTGGTATTACCCTCAGATCGATTACGGATATGTCGAGGAGGGGGTCGCCTCCTGGTACGGGCCGGGGTTTCACGGCAAGACAACCGCCAATGGCGAGATCTACGACCAGAACGACATGACCGCGGCGCACCGGACGCTGCCGCTGCCCAGCGTCGTCCGGGTGACCAACCTGGAAAATGGGCGGATGATCAAGCTTCGGGTGAATGATCGCGGCCCGTTCGCGCAGGGGCGGATCATCGATCTGACCCGCCGCGGCGCCCAGCTTCTCGGTTTCTACAATGCCGGAACGGCCCCGGTGAGGGTCGAGATCGACGCCGAGGAGAGCCGGCAACTGGCCATCGCCCTTACCGGCAGCGACTATCCCGATGGGAGCGCCGGCACCATGGTGGCGAGCCGGCAGCCGTCCCCGCCGCCCGCCAGTAATTCCTCATTCGCGACGCCGCCGCTGGAAGCCTTGCCGGTCGCTCCCGTTCCGGCGATGCCGGCACCGGCACCCGCCGAGGTGGAACCGACGGCAGCGTCGCCGGTCGCCATGGACGCCGGCCCGGCGCCGGTCGTTGCCGACGTCGAGCCGGCCCCGGCGTTTGCGGTCGGCCAGTCGCCGCCTTTGAACAGCGTCGGGCCGGAACCGGTCGAGCCGACGGCGACCGCGCCGGCGCCGATGCCGATGTATGCCACTCCGGGTCCGGTCATCGGTCAGACCCGATTCAGCCCGTCGGGCCGGACGTATGTGCAGGCCGGCGCCTTCAGTCAGCTGGCCAATGTGCAGAAGGCGCGGCTGCAGCTGGCGCGGCTCGGTCCCGTTCACGTGACCAACATCGGCAGCCCCGGCCGCGATCTGTGGCGGGTGCGGGTGGGACCGCTCGATTCATCGGATGAAGCGGAACGGCTGGTCGCAGCGGTGCTCCGCTCCGGATACCCCGGTTCGCACGTAGTCAGCGAGTGAGGAGGAATTGCGGGTGCAGGGAGAAGTGAAGGGAATGATCTCGATGTTCAGGCAACCGGTCCTTCGTCCGTGGCGACCTTCTCGCTTTATCGCCCTCATGGGGGGCCTCCTCGCCGTCCTCTTTGCCCTATCCGCGCCCGTCTTCGCCTCTGCGGCGCATGCGAAAGCGACCGCAAAAAAGGCGGCGGTGGTGCCGCCGCAACCGGCCTCGACCGGGGCTATGACGACCACGGCGCGGGAGGCTCTCCTCATTGATGCCACGACCGGGGCCATCTTGTTCGAGAAGGGCGCCGACGAGCGGATGCCGCCGGCGTCGATGAGCAAGATGATGACCGCCTATCTCATCTTCCAGCGGCTCAAGAACGGCCAACTGAAGCTGGACGATACCTTCCCCGTAAGCGAGAACGCCTGGCGCACCGGCGGCAGCGCCAGCGGGGGCTCGACCATGTTCCTCAAACTCGACGATCGGGTGAGCGTGGATGACCTCCTGCGCGGCATCATCATTCAGTCCGGCAACGACGCCTCCATCGTCATCGCCGAAGGGCTGGCCGGAAGCGAGACGGCCTTCGCCGAACAGATGACCAAGGGGGCGCATGCGATTGGCATGACCAGCTCCACCTTCCGCAACGCCACCGGGCTTCCAGATCCGGAAGAGATGACGACCGTGCGCGATCTGGCCACCCTGGCCAAACGGACGATCGAGGATTTTCCCGAGTACTACCATTATTACGCCGAGCGTGAGTTCGTTCACGGCGGGATCAAGCAAGGGAACCGCAATCCGCTGCTCTATCGCAATATCGGCGCCGACGGTCTCAAAACCGGACACACCCAGGCCGCCGGCTATTGCCTGACCGCGTCGGCGAAGCAGGGTGACCGCCGGCTGATCCTGGTCGTCACCGGCCTCGACAGCATGCAGGCGCGCTCCGACGAGTCCGAGCGCCTCATCAGCTATGGTTTCCGGGAGTTCGACAATTACGCCTTGTACAAGGCCGGTGAAGAGGTGGCGACAGGCGAAGTCTGGCTCGGCAAAGAGGACACCGTGCCCATCGTCGCCGGCAGCGACATCGTGGTGACGCTGCCCCGCAAGGTGCGGCCGGAGATGAAAGTCACCGTGGCCTACGATCAACCGATCCCGGCGCCCATCGCCAAGGGCGCGCCGATCGCCAAGCTGGTCGTCTCCGCACCCGGTGTCGCCTCGCAGGAGTTCCCCCTCGTGGCCGGAAAAGACGTGGAAGAGAAGGGCTTTTTCGGCCGCATCTTTGCCGGCATCGGCCATCGCATCGGCACCCTTTTCTAGGCGCAGGGCAACGTCGCCGAAGATCGCCGGCGTCTCGGCCATGGCGGCGGCGCGCGGCCGGTTCATCAGCCTCGAAGGCGGCGAGGGGACGGGAAAGTCGACGCAGGCGGCGCTGCTCGCCGATGCCCTGCGCCGGCAAGGGCTGACCGTCGTTCTGACCCGCGAGCCTGGCGGTTCGCCGGGCGGCGAGGCGATCCGCGGCTTCATCAAGGGGGCGCTGGATCTGGATTGGGCGCCGGCGACCGAGGCGCTGCTCCACGCCGCCGCCCGCCTCGACCACCTGCAGCGGGTCATCCGGCCGGCATTGGCGGCGGGGGCGTGGGTGGTGTCGGACCGTTTCGCCGATTCCACCCGCGCCTATCAGGGCTATGGTCAGGGGCTGGATCTGGCTTGGCTCGCCCGCCTGGAGGACCTGGTGGTCGCCGCCGACTGGCCGGATCTGACCCTGGTTTTCGACCTTCCAGCCGAAATCGCCGCCCGGCGGCTGGCCGGCCGCCGCCTCGCCGACCCGGACGCGGCGCGGGCGGATCGCTACGAGCGCATGGACGAGGCGTTTCATGGCCGGGTGCATGACGCATTCGCTACCATCGCCCAATCCGATCCGGCACGATGCCTGGTGGTCGATGCCGGTGGCAGCCCGGAGGCGGTCCACGCGCGTGTCCTTGCCGTCGTCCGGGAGCGTTTCGGCGTACCGCTGGCGCCGGGAGGATAGCGAAGGGTGAGCGACGACGCCGAATACGACCGTTACGGCCGTCCCCCGCCGCCGCGCGCCAACTGGCACCTGGTCGGCCATGAGGAGGCGGAGGCGGAATTCCTCCGCCTCGCTGGCGCCGGTCGGTTGCCCCACGGCTGGCTGGTGTCCGGGCCCGCCGGGATCGGCAAGGCGACACTGGCCTACCGGTTGGCGCGCTGGCTTCTCGCCTCGGGTGTGGACGGCCGGGGGGTGAGCGCCGCTGCGGATGGCGGCGGCCTGGCCGTCGATCCGACACACCCGGTCTTTCGCCGCGTCGCCAGCGGCGGGCACGCCGATCTGCTGGTTCTCGAACGGGCCTTCGACGATGCCCGCGGCCGGCTCAAGAGTGAAATCCCGGTGGACGAGGTGCGGCGCATTCCGTCGTTCTTCGCCGGAACGCCGGCGGAGGGATCGTGGCGCATCGTCGTCATCGACGGCGCCGACCACATGAACCGCAACGCCGCCAACGCCCTCCTCAAGAGCCTCGAGGAACCGCCGCCGCGCTCCTTGCTGCTGCTGGTCGCCGACCGGCCGGGGGCGCTGCTGCCGACCGTCCGCTCCCGCTGCCGGCGGCTGGTCCTGCGGCCGTTGCCGTCGGCGCGGGTGGAGGATCTGCTCGCCCGCTACCGGCCCGATCTCGCCGCCGACGAGCGCGGCCGCATCGCGGCGCTGACCGACGGCAGCATCGGTGGCGCGCTGGCGTTCGCCTCGTCCGGCGGTGTCGCCCTGCACGCGGATTTGCATCGATTGCTGTTGGCGCTGCCTCGGCTCGACATGGCCGCACTCCATGCCTTCGGCGACCGGGCGGCGGCGACGGATGCGGCGTTCGGGCAGGCTCAGGACCTGCTCACCGATTTCGTCGCCGGGGTCGTGCACCTGGCGGCGGGGGGCGACCGGCGTCCGGATCGTGGCTCGGAGGCGCTGGGCGAGATGCAGCGAATCGCCGGGACGGCGCCCCTTGATCGCTGGTTGACGGTATGGGAAAACGTGTCCGATCTCTTGGCGCACGCCGACAGTGCCCGCCTCGATCGAAAGCAGCTGGTGCTCGCCGCCGCTTTCATGATCGGGAACGCGATGCGGTCGGGGGTATCGCCGGATCTTCTCAACCCCTGCGCGTGACTGGACCAGGACGAAAATGGCTGGACGCGGTACCTTTTACGTGACCACGCCGATCTACTACGTGAACGACGTCCCGCACATCGGGCACATGTACACGACGCTCGCCTGCGACGTTCTGGCCCGCTTCAAGCGTCTCGACGGATACGACGTCAAGTTCCTGACCGGCACCGACGAGCACGGCGAGAAAGTGCAGAAGGCGGCCGGCCTCGCCGGGATGACGCCGCAGCAGTTCACCGATCGCGTGTCGCAGAACTTTCGCGACCTGGCGCGGGCGATGAATTTCTCCAACGACGATTTCATCCGGACCACGGAGCCGCGGCACGCCGCCGCCTGCAGCGCCCTCTGGCAACGGCTGGCCGAGCGCGGCCACATCTACCTCGGCAGCTACGCCGGTTGGTACGCCATCCGTGACGAAGCGTTCTACGCGGAGAGCGAGCTGACACCGGGACCGGACGGGAGCCGCCTGGCGCCCACCGGCGCGCCGGTGGCGTGGGTCGAGGAACCCAGCTACTTTTTCCGCCTGTCGAGCTGGCAGGAGCCGTTGCTGGCGTTCTACGAGGCGTATCCGGATTTCATTGCGCCGGAGAGCCGACGCAATGAGGTGATCAGCTTCGTCCGCGGCGGGCTGCAGGACCTCTCGGTATCGCGGACGACGTTCGATTGGGGGATCCCGGTCCCGGGCGATCCGGCCCACATCATGTACGTGTGGTTCGACGCGCTCACCAATTACCTCACTGCCGCCGGCTATCCCGATGCCGACTATGGGCATTGGTGGCCGGCCGACCTGCACATGGTCGGCAAGGACATCCTCCGTTTCCACGCCGTCTACTGGCCGGCGATGCTGATGGCGGCGGACATCCCGCCGCCCCGACGGGTGTTCGCCCACGGCTGGTGGACCAACGAAGGGCAGAAGATCTCCAAGTCACTCGGCAACGTCATCGATCCGCACGCGCTCGTCGAGCGCTACGGCGTCGACCAGGTCCGCTACTTCATGCTGCGCGAGGTGCCGTTCGGCGCCGATGGCGACTTTTCCCACCGCGCCATGGTCGGCCGGATCAACGGCGACCTGGCCAACGATTTCGGCAACCTGGCGCAGCGGGTGCTGTCGCTGATCGCCCGCAACTGCGCCGGCCGGGTTCCGTCGCCGGCGGCGCTGGCACCCGAAGACGAGGCGCTGTTGGGCGAAGGGGAGGCGCTGCTGGAGAACGTGCGCATTCACCTCGACCACCAGCAGTATCACCTGGCGCTAGTGGAGATTTGGCAGGTGGTCAGCGCCGCCAACGGATACATCGACCGCCAGGCCCCGTGGGCGCTGAAGCGCACCGATCCGGCGCGGATGCAGACGGTGCTGTGGGTGCTCGCCGAGACCTTGCGCCGCCTGGCGCTGCTCAGTCAGCCGTTCATTCCGGAAGCGGCGGCGCGACTGCTGGAGCAATTGGCGGTCGATCCGTCCGCCCGTTCCTTCGCGGCGTCGTCGCCGCTGGTTGCCGGAACGCCGCTGCCGCCGCCGAAGGCGCTGTTTCCTCGCCATACGGACGAGGTCGAGGCCGCCGCCACGCCGGAAAAGGGAGGGGAGGGGCGAGCCCGTGTGGGTAGATAGCCACTGCCACCTGGATTTCCCCGACTTCGGCGACGATCTGGACGCAACCGTCGCCCGCGCCGCCGAGGCGGGGGTAACGACGATGCTCACCATCTGCACCCATCTGACCAGGGCGGCGCGGGTCCTGGCGGTGGCCGAGCGCTTCGCCAATGTCTTCGCCACCGTCGGCGTGCATCCGCACGAGGTCGCCGCCGAGGGCGTGGCCGCAGCGGACCGTCTCGCCCGGCTGGCGGAGCATCCGAAGGTGGTGGGTTTCGGCGAGACTGGCCTCGACTTCTACTACGACCACAGCCCGCGCGAGGTGCAGGAGGCGAGCTTTCGCGCCCACATCGCCGCCGCCCGGAGTTGCCGGTTGCCGGTGGTGATCCACACCCGCAACGCCGACGAGACGACGATGCGGGTCCTGGACGAGGAGATGGAGCAGGGCGGGTTCACCGGCGTCCTCCATTGCTTCTCCAGCTCCGAGGCATTGGCCCGCCATGCCGTCGCCCTCGGCCTGCACATCTCGTTCTCCGGAATTCTCACCTTCAAAAAGACGGAGGCCTTGCAGGCGATCGCCGCCGTCGTGCCGGACGACCGTCTCTTGGTGGAAACCGATGCACCCTACCTGGCGCCGGTGCCGCATCGGGGCCGTCGCAACGAGCCGGCCTATACGGCCCTGACCGGTGCCAGGCTCGCCGGCATCCGCGGCGTCGAACCGGCCGATCTGGCCCAGACGACGAGCGCCAACTTCTTTCGCCTATTCGCCAAAGCCGGTCCGCCATGAGGGAATTGCGGTGAGGGTGCGGCGGTGAGAGTGCCACCTTGAAAGTCATCGTCCTCGGCAGCGGCAGTTCCACCGGAACGCCCGCGGTCGACCGGGGTTGGGGCCGCAGCGACCCCGCCGACCCGCGCAATCGCCGCTCCCGTCCGTCGATCCTGGTGGAGGACGGGGAGACGCGGCTTTTGGTGGATACGTCGCCCGACTTGCGGTTGCAGCTGCTCGCCGCCGGCGTCTCCAGGCTGAGCGCCGTCCTCTATACCCATGCCCATGCGGACCATCTCCACGGCATCGACGATCTGCGGGCGGTGAATCGCGCCAACGGCGCCGCCCTCGACATCTACGCCGATGCGCCGACGCTGGAGATCATCGGGCGCCGGTTCGGCTATGTGCTGAAGCCGCTCGATGCCGGCGCGACCTTTTTCTACAAGCCGGTTCTGGTGCCGCACGAGGTCCGCGACGGGGAGCCGTTCCTCGCCGGCGGAATGGAAGTGCTTCCGTTCGTGCAAGGGCACGGGTTCGGCCACACCCTCGGCTTTCGCTTCGGTCGGGTGGCCTATTCGACCGACGCCGTCGAACTGAGCGAAGAGGCGTTCGCGCTCTTGGCCGGCATCGACGTCTGGATCATCGGCACCCTGACCGACACCCCGCATCCGACCCACTGCCATGTGGACAAGGCACTGGAGTGGGTCCGGCGGGTGAGACCGCAGCAGACGGTGCTGACCCATCTCGGCCTCGACCTGGATCACGCGACATTGTCGGCGCGGCTGCCGCCGTCGGTGGTTCCGGCCTACGACGGCATGGTGATCGAGGCCTAACGCGCCGATCGTGCCCGATCGGAACCCCGGCGTGAACAACGACCGCCAAGCCATTGGTGCCGCAAACAGACGCATGATTTATCATAATATACATTATACGACCTACGCAGGTGCCGACCGTAAGCCCCCTTGCGATCCTGTTCCCGACACGCCCAACCCGCCTGACCCTGGCCCTTAGGATTCAACCGCGGCATGAGCCCCATCGACCAACTCCTTGCGATCATGGAACGACTTCGCGATCCGAACGGCGGTTGTCCGTGGGATCTGGCACAGACGTTTGCCACCATCGCGCCCTACACCGTCGAGGAAGCCTACGAGGTGGCCGACGCCATCAGCCGCGAGGACATCGTTGCGCTTCGCGACGAGTTGGGCGACCTGCTGCTGCAGGTGGTGTTTCATGCCCAGATGGCGAAGGAAGCCGGTAGCTTCGACTTTGCCGACGTGGTCGGCGCCATCTGCGACAAGATGCTGCGGCGGCATCCGCATGTGTTTGCCGACGCCGAGGTCGCGGACGCCGCGGCGCAGACCGAGGCTTGGGAACGCCACAAGGCCGCCGAACGGGCGGCCGCCCGCTCCGCCGGAACCAACGGCGATGGGCCGGATCAGCCCGCGGAGAGCCTTCTCGACGGCATTCCGCGGGCGATGCCGCCGGTCCTGCGGGCGATCAAGCTGCAGAAGCGGGCGACGCTGGCCGGATTCGACTGGCCCGACGCCGCGGGGCCCCTCGCCAAACTGCGCGAGGAAATCGCCGAACTGGAAGCGGCGATGACCAACCCGACCGACCCGGCGGTGGAAGACGAGTTGGGCGACGTGCTCTTCACCTGCGCCAACCTGGCGCGCAAGCTAGGCATTGATCCGGATCAGGCGCTGCACCGGGCGAGCGACAAATTTGAAAGCCGTTTCAGGCGTATGGAGGCTGTTCTAAAAGCCGAACATGAAGATGAGCGGCCGAGCCTGGACGTCCTCGAGGGCCTCTGGCAGCGGGCGAAACGCGAGGTCTGACGTCGTCCTCGCTGCCTCGCCCGCCCCCATTTTTCGCCCGGCGGTTCAGGTGATCACGGTGGGCTCGTCCCGTCCGGTGCGCGCCACCACTTCGGCCGCTTCGCGGGCGATGACGATCAGATCGGCGAGCATCTTTTGCGTATCCTCGCCGTGGCGGGCCGGATCCGGTTCGAACCTCTCGATGTAGATGCGCAGCGTCGCTCCCTCGGTGCCGGTGCCGGAAAGCCGGTAGACGATGCGCGAGCCGTCGGTGAAGCCGATGCGGATCCCCTGCTTCGTCGTCACGCTGCCGTCGACCGGATCGGTGTAGCTGAAGTCATCGGCATAGGCGACCTCGTAGGCGCCGAGCGTCTTGCCGGGCAGCGTCGGCAGCATGCCGCGCAGGCGGTCGATGAGCTGGTTGGCGGCCGCGGCGTCGATCGCCTCGTAGTCGTGTCGCGAATAGTAGTTGCGTCCGTAGCGGCGCCAGTGGTCGGTCACGATCTCCGCCACCGGCTGCTTGCGGGCGGCGAGGATGTTGAGCCAGAACAACACCGCCCACACGCCGTCCTTTTCGCGGACGTGATCGGAGCCGGTGCCGAAGCTCTCCTCGCCGCAGAGAGTCGCCCGGCCGGCGTCGAGGAGCGAGCCGAAGAACTTCCAGCCGGTCGGCGTTTCGTAGCAATCGATGCCGAGGGCGGACGCCACCCGATCCGCCGCCTGGCTGGTGGGCATCGAGCGGGCGATACCGGCAAGGCCGCGGGCATAGCCGGGGGCCAATCCGGCATTGGCGGCGATCACCGCCAGACTGTCGGACGGGGTGACGAAGAATTGGTTGCCGAGGATCATGTTGCGATCGCCGTCCCCGTCGGATGCGGCGCCGAAGTCCGGGCCGCCGTTCTCGAACATTATTTCGACGAGGTCGTGGGCGTAGACGAGGTTGGGATCGGGATGGCCGCCGCCGAAATCTTCCAGCGGCCGACCGTTGATCACCGTTCCCGCCGGCGCGCCGAGACGGCCTTCCAGGATTTCCCGCCCGTAGGGTCCGGTGACCGCGTGCATGGCATCGAAACACATGCGGAACCGGCCGCCGGTCAACAGCGCCCGGATCGCCTCGAAATCGAACAGCGACTCCATGAGTTGGGCGTAATCGGCGATCGGATCGATAATCTCGACGCTCATCCCATCGAGGGCTTGCGAGCCGATCTGATCCAGGTCGATGGGCGGCGCGTCGCAGAGGTAATAGCGATCGATTTCGCGGCTACGGGCGAACATCGACTCGGTCAGCGCTTCCGGCGCCGGCCCGCCGTTGGTGGCGTTGTATTTGATCCCGAAGTCGTTCTCGGGGCCGCCGGGGTTGTGGCTGGCGGACAGCACGATGCCGCCGAAGGCGCCGTGCTTGCGGATGACGCACGACGCCGCCGGCGTCGACAGGATGCCGCCGGCGCCGACGAGGGCGCGGCCGAAGCCGTTGGCGGCCGCCATCCGCAAGATGGTCTGGATCGCCTCACGGTTGTAGTAGCGGCCGTCGCCCCCCACCACCAACGTCTGCCCCTGCCGATCGGGCAGGCTGTCGAAGATCGATTGGACGAAATTCTCCAGATAGTGCGGCTGCTGGAAGACCGTCACCTTCTTGCGGAGGCCGGAGGTGCCGGGCCGTTGCCCGTCGAACGGGGTGGTTTGTACGGTTTTTTTCATGATCGGTCCCCTTCCCTAGCCGGGCTCGAATCGGGCCGGCGCTGATGGCCGGACGTTACCAGGAACGGCATTCGTCGCCAATCGTCCCGGGTCGAGCGCGCGCCCCCGTTACTGCGAGGAAAACCTATTTGCAACAATCGTCTGCAAAACCGCGGCGGAACCGGCATCCCCCCGGCCAAATTAGCTGCGCGTGTGTAAGCCGTTTGTTATACAAGCGCTGCCAGGGTCGAAGGGGCGACATGAGCCGGCGCAGAGGGCAGACCTCCGCTGCCGTCGGCCGACAAGCCTCAGGCCCGCTTCGGGTGGCGTCCGTACGTGCCCGACGTCCGCAACAGGGTGGTATAAGAATATGCGATACTTTCCCGCTTTCGCCGACGGTCGTTGCTTTGTCCGTGCACGGATCAGGTCGATGAAAGGGGGACGGCACGGGTGGGTCGCCCTGCTGCTTATCGTCGCGCTGGCGTGCATGGGCGGCCCCGCTGCCGCCGACAGCCGGTTCGCCTCGATCCTGATCGACGTCACCAACGGGCGGGTGCTCGAGGAGAGCAATCCGGACCTGCCGCGTTACCCGGCGTCGCTGACCAAGATGATGACGTTGTACTTGGCGTTCCAGGCCCTCGACGAGGGACGGTGGACACTCGATCAGCCACTCTGGGTCTCTTCGCGGGCGGCCCAGCAGCCGCCGACCAAGCTTGGTTTGCGCTCAGGCCAGACGATCAGCGTCGAGGATGCGATGCTGGCCCTTGTGACCAAATCGGCCAACGACGCGGCGATGGTCATTGCCGAGAATCTCGGTGGCACCGAAGAGAACTTTGCGCGGCGGATGACCACAAAGGCACGCGGCCTCGGCATGAGCGAGACAACGTTCCATAATGCATCCGGACTGCCGGACCCGGATCAGATTACCACCGCCAGGGACATGAGCACGTTGGCCCTTGCTCTGGTACATCACTTCCCGCATTACTACCATTACTTCTCAACGCAGACCTTCTATTACAAGGGGCGGGCGATCGCCAACCACAACCATATGCTCGGCGTGTATGCGGGCGTCGACGGGATTAAGACCGGCTATACCCGCGCGTCCGGCTACAACCTCGTCGCTTCTGCCCTGCGTGGCAATCAGCGCCTGATCGGCGTGGTATTGGGCGCCCCCTCCTCCGTCTCGCGCAATGAGATCATGGCCGATCTGTTCGACCAGGCCTATGCCGGTGCAACCAACATTCAGGTCGCCGGGCTCGACAAGTACCTGGGCAGGTCGGCTTCCGGCCGTCTCGACGACGATATTGCCGAGGCCCGTTCCCAGGTGGGCTACCCGGCCGCGGCCATGGCCCTGAATTCGCGCTCCCGGTCGCGCAGTCCGGCCGTGGCGAGCCGCTCGCGAACGGCGGGACGGGCGGTGGCGGCGCGGTCGGCCCCGAAGGCGTCGGCCAAGGCCCGCCAGGTGCAGGTCAGCGCTCGCTCGCGGCCCACGCAGCCGGCGGTGAAGGCGGCGGCACCCTCGTCGTCGAAGGTGGTGGCCAAGGCGAAGCCGGCTCCGGCAAGTCGCGCCGCGGCGACGAGTCCGGCCAAGTCGTCGACGCCGGTGGTCAAAGTCGCGGCGCGGCGGACGACCGCCGACACGCGGGTCGCCCGGCGCTGATCACCCCGTTACCCTCGCCTCCCACCGGCGAGGGGTGCGATAAGCTTGTTGCCCCTCTCGTGGCCCCTTGGGTTTCAGCCGGCACACAGACGGTGAGCGGCTCTTTCCCATTCCTCACGCTGATCCGAGTACCTAAACGAGTACAATATCTCCTGATCGGGCCTGAGCAAGTTGTTCAGCGCACTCTCACATTTGGGGCAAGGAGATATCTCAATGTATATTTCGAGAATGGTGGGTATCCCGTCCTCGTCCGTAATCGCATTCCAAAGAGCGCTCAGTTCACCATGAACACAGGATGTTCTGATGTCTGCGCCATTGACTTGAAACGGTATTCTAATTCGACTGTTGCCGAAAACATTATCTATATGGCCGTTTTTCTTAACATACGTTACAAATGAACAGCATGATGTCGTACCGATACCTGAAATGCCGCCGGCATGGCGAGATCGGGAGACTTGCCTTTTCTTTTGCAGGCAGGCTCTGACGCTTCCATTGGGGCCGTTCGGGTCATAATCGATGCGGGTAAGTCTCATGATCATCACCAAAAGCCAGGCATCGGACCTAGGGTGCTAGGCGGCCGCGTATTTGTCCAGGATCGGTAATGGATATGGCGCGGCGCGGTCAGACGGCGGTGCCGTATTTGCCGATATGCTCGAGGAAGGCGCGGCGGTGGCGGCGCCGCCAGGTGGCGAAATTCCAGGTGCGGCCGGCGGCGATCATCGGCTTTGCCGGCAGGAAGGCGTAAGCCGCCGCTTGCCCGCCGGGGCGAAGGATCAAGGTCACCCGGCGCAGCCGGTAATCGGGCCCTTCGAAATGGGCCAGGCGCTCGCATTCCGCGGCGGATAGACCGTCGGCGGCAATCCCGTCGACACGGGATGACGCTGCCGGCACCAGCACCGGGAAGGTCGCCCCGGCACGAAAGACACGCCGCCAGCCGAAAAGCGCGGCGGGCGTGATAGCGTCGGTGGGGAGATCGCGGCCCAGCACCGCCGACCGTACCGCCGGATCCATCAGCGTTCCGTAGAAGAAGTACCGGGCCATGTCTTCGTGCGCGGCTCTAGAGGAATGCCGAGGCAATGCGTGCCCCGCGCGAGGCCATGAAGTAAAGGCCGAGGTGATGGGTCAGGGCTTGCGGATGCGCCGCCGAGGACGGCAAGCCGGCCGATTCCGCCGCCGTTCGCGGCAGATCGTAGGTGGCGCATCCGGGAGCGTAGACGACGACCTCGTGGAGATCGGGGGTATGGCCGTGATTGCGTACCGACAGCATGGTCAGGACGAAATCCATGACGCAGATGTCGGTGCACAGGCCGACGACGATCACCGTGCCTACGGCTTCATCGTTGACCCAGGAAACGATGCGGTTCTCGCCGGTCTCGTGATCATGCGCGCCGACGAAGGCGTTGATACAGTCCTTGCGGATAAGGGTCGCCTGCGGACAGGCTTCCAGCCACTTGAGCGCGTCGACCAGTTCTTCCTCACCGGAGCCCTGTTCACAGTGGGGCGGATACGGCGGCTCCGGGCGGCCCGGCTGGTGGGTATCGAGGAAGACGGCGATCGGGAGGTCGTGCTGAGCGAACCAGCGGGCGAGGCGTTCCGTCTCGGCCACCGTCGTCTCCACCATCGGGTCAGGCGATCGCGGCGCCAGGGCGCCGCCGCCGACCCGGGCGAAGCCATTAATGACATCGACGATAACAAGCCCGGCGCGGTGGCCGGCCAGCGACAAGGCTTCCGTCGTCACCGGCAGGGCTTGGGTGATCTCCCGCAGGAGGGGATCCGAAGCCTTTCCCATTTCGTCTCCCGCCGCGGCGCCCATGGGGTTGGCGCCGGCGATGCGTCAAAGCACGGCAACCGGATCGATCCCGCTCGCCGTCAGCTGCCGCGCGAGTTCCTGGCGCAAGGCGGCGAGCCCCGCCTCCGTCGCCGCCTCGCAGCGGCCCACCAGCACCGGCTGCGTGTTGGACGCCCTGAGCAGCCACCACCCATCGCCGTTGGTGACCCGGACACCATCGATGTCATCGACGGACACCCCCGGTTCGTGGCGCAGGCGCGCCTTCACCTCGTCGATGACGCCGAACTTGCGTTCCTCCTCGCAATCGATGCGCAGCTCCGGCGTATTCAGCATGCTGGGCATGGCATCGCGCATCGCCGCCATGCTCTCGTCCGACCGCGCCAGCAAATCCAGCAGCCGCACCGCGGCATAGAGCGCGTCGTCGAAGCCGTAATAACCGTGGGCAAAAAAGATATGGCCGCTCATCTCGCCTGCCAAGGCGGCGCCGGTTTCCACCATCATCGTCTTGATGAGGGAATGTCCTGTCCGGCTCATCAACGGCCGTCCGCCCATGCGCGCGATCTCGTCGAAGAAAACTTGCGACGACTTGACGTCGGCAATGATCGTCGCCCCCGGGATGTCCGCGAGCACGGCGCGCCCAAGGATCGTCAGGAGCTGATCGCCCCAGACGATGCGGCCGCCGCCGTCGACGACACCGATGCGGTCGCCGTCGCCGTCGAAGGCGATCCCCAGGTCCGCCCCCTCGCGGGCAACGGCGTCTTGCAACTGAACCAGGTTTTCGGGGACGGTGGGGTCCGGATGATGATTGGGGAAAGTGCCGTCGACGGTCTCGTTGATCGACACGTGCCGCCCCGGCAGGCGTTCACAGAGACCCGCCATAACGGCGGCGGCGGCGCCGTTTCCCGGGTCCCATACCACCGTCAGGGGGCGGCCGGTCTTGGTCATGTCGGCGGCCAGGCGATCGAGGTAGTCGGGTTTGATGTCTTGATCCCGAACCGTGCCCCTGGCCCCGCCCCGGTTGCCGTATGCCGCCGCTTCGACCATCCGCCCCAGCGCTTGAATCTGATCGCCGAAGAAGGGCTTGCCGCCCTTCATCATCTTGATGCCGTTATAATTGGGGGGATTATGCGAACCGGTGATCATCATTCCGCCGTCCGCCCGCAGGTGGTGGGTGGCAAAATAGAGCATCGGCGACGGACCGAGGCCGATGCGCACCACGTCGATGCCGGTTTCCGCCAGTCCCTCCACCAGTTCCGCCTCCAGGGACGGTGAGCTCAGCCGGCCGTCGTAGCCGACGACGACGGTGCGGCCGCCATCCCTCCCGACCATCGTGCCGAAGGCGCGGCCGATCGATCTCATGGCGGTCGCGGTCAACGTTTCCCCGACGATGCCGCGGATGTCGTATTCACGCAGAATCGTCGGATGTAGCCGTTCCAGCGAGCCCATCTTCGTTCAGCTCCTGGCGCGGAGCAGTTCGGGGTGTCCCGCCTCCTCCGGTGCTCCGTCGGCGTTGAGGCGGCTGATCATCGCCTTGACCCGGTCGCGCATGTCCTCGCGCTGCAGGGCAAACGCCAGGTTTGCCTCCAGATAACCCACCTTGTTGCCGCAGTCGAAGCGGCTGCCCTCGAACCGGAACCCATGGAACGGCAGCAGTCCGATGGTCTTCGCCATGGCATCGGTAAGCTGGATCTCGTTACCCTTGCCCTGCTCCTGGTGCTCGAGCACGGTGAGGACGATCGGCTCCAGGATGTAGCGGCCGATAACCGCCAGCGTCGACGGCGCATCGGCAGGCGCCGGCTTCTCCACCACTCCCCTCGCCCGCACCAGCCGGCCGGCGTCCTGTTCGATATCGAGGATGCCGTACTGGTCGGTGGCGTTGGCGGGAACCTCCTCCACCGCGACGAGATTGCCGCCGACCTTCTTGTGCGCATCGACCATCTGCTTGAGGCAGCCCGGTTGGCCGAGGATCAGGTCGTCGGCGAGGAGAATGGCGAACGGCTCGTCGGCGATGAAATTGCGCGCGCACCAGACGGCATGGCCGAGCCCGAGCGGGACCTGCTGACGGGTGTAGGAGATGTGACCCGGCGCCGGCATCCAGTCGAGGACCGAGTGCAGGGTATCTTCGCGGCCGCGCTCGCGGAGGACGCTTTCCAACTCGATCGAGTGGTCGAAGTGGTCCTCGATGGCGCTCTTGGCGCGACCGGTGACGAACACGAACTCCTCGATGCCGGCTTCTTGCGCCTCCTCGACCGCATATTGGATGAGGGGCTTATCGACGACCGGCAGCATTTCCTTGGGCAGGGCCTTGGTCGCCGGCAAGAAGCGGGTACCGAGACCCGCGACCGGAAACACAGCTTTGCGCACGGGTTTCGGCATGGGAATCCTTCCTGGCGTGTGCGACAGCGATTGCAGACAGATAGGCTCGCGCTCTTATACCGAGAGTGCGGCCGAGCCCGCAATGCCGCAGAGCACAATGGACATGATCATAAGCGCCCAGGCTTCGGTTTGGGAACACGTCGCCGCGAGCCAATCGATGCAGGGGCCTCAGTGGTGTGACGTTCGGCCGAGCAGCATGTCGCGTGCCCGGTTTACCTGGGCGGCGAGAAAGGCGGAGCCGCCCCGGTCCGGGTGGACGAGCGCAATCAGCCGGTGGTAGGCGATGCGGATATCGTCCTCACTGGCGCCGGCGTCAACGCCAAGAATGCGCCTGGCCTGCTCCACGGTCATCACCTCACCGCTGGGCGAACCGGCGCTGCCCGTTGCACCGGTGCTCCCGCCGCCATCGGCACCGGTAGCACCGGCTGTCGCATCGGTGCGCCAATCCGGCCATCGCTGGTCGAGGAAGGCCTCGAGCAGGGTGACGCTGGCGCTGTCGACGGTCGCGCACAGTCGGAGCAGATCCGAAAGCTCATCCAGGGTCAGGTCCGACAATCGCCGTCCGGCATAGGCGCCGAGGAGGACTTCGCCGTCGAGGTCGCCGGTCTGATGATCCAGCGACATCTTCAGCGACCTCGTCTCCAGTTGCGATTCCCCCGCCGTTCCGTGCAGGGGGCCGAAGCCCTGCCCGAGGTTGAGACTGCGAAAAATCCGTCCGAGGAATGGCAAAAGGAGCACCGCCGCGCCGAATATCAGCGACAGCCGGCCCGACAGCGCCAGGTAAGCCAGCACGACGGCGCCGACACCGACGAGGAGCCAGCGCCCCAACAGCATCACCTGGCGCGGATCAGCGGCGACGAAGCCGCGGAGAAGGAGGCCGAGCAAGCCCAGGAGGCAAAGGCCGAGCAGCAGCGCGAAGACCACGCCTCATGCCCTCCGCACCTGGCCGGCGATGAGGCGTACGTGGCCGCCTTGGCGGGACGCCAGGCGCTCCAGGGCTGCGCGACCGCCGGCCGCATAGACCGCGACCGCCTGCAGCAGGTCGCGGAGCTGCGACGGACTGGAGGAGTCGAACCGGCAATAGGCACCCCCGCTGAGACGGGCGATCTCCTTGAAAGCGAACGCCGCAGCAGGCTCGCCCCCCTCGTGGAACATGAAGGCCGGGACCTTGAGCATACCCAGTTGGCCGGCGTAATGGGCCAACCGGTCGACGTTCTCCTCCATGCAGTCACCGACGAAAACGAGCGCCGTCACCTGTTGTCGTCGCGTTTCGTTGATGGCGTGTTGCAGTACCTTGGCGATCTGCGTCTGACCGGCCCGGCAGGCGACCGAGGTCATCAGCCTGACGATGTCGGCCGCCCGTGTCGACCACGGTGCCACCTTGAACTCGCCGAACCCGCGGTAGAAGCAGAGCTGGACGGCAAGCCCGCCGAGATCGCGGGTCGCCATGAACATTTCGCCCTGTATTTGAGTCGCCCGGTCCCAGGTGGGCTGCCGGCTGCCGGTTGCATCCAGGGCAAATATCAGGCGTCCGGCTCCCGTCTCCGCCGTGGGGCGGGAGCGGATTTTTTCCACTTGGGAGAGAAACGCCCGAACCTCCGTGTCCGAGGCCGGGTCGGCTGGCAGTTTCCGTTCCTCGCTCATGCGATGGCTGCTTTCTGGATTTCCGAACAACCCCTTACCCCGCACTTCTAACATATGACCGTTAGCGCTTTTTTGCACTCCCGTCCCCGACCGCTCGGAAAACGGCCCCTCGCCCCCTATCTTCTTCACCCGCTTGACATTCGGTCGGCGGTTCCGGCAAGTCCTGGCCATGACAGAAACATGCGAGTGCGCCGTGATCGGAGCCGGCGTCGTCGGCCTCGCCGTCGCTCGCGCCCTCGCCACCGCCGGCCGCGAGGTGGTGGTGCTGGAGGCGGCGGGCGAAATCGGCTCGGTCACCAGCTCCCGCAATTCCGAGGTCATCCACGCCGGCCTGTACTATCCCGAGGGCAGCCTGAAGGCTCGGCTCTGCCGGCGCGGCCGCGACCTGCTCTATCCGTACCTGGCGGAGCGCCACATCGATTACCTGCGCTGCGAGAAAATGGTCGTCGCCACCTCGGAGAGCGAAATCCCGGTACTCCGCGGCATCGAGGCTAGGGCCAGGGCCAACGGCGTCGAGGACCTGCGTTGGCTGACGAAGGCGGAGGCGGAGGCGCTGGAGCCGGAGGTCGCCTGCGTCGCCGCCCTGCTGTCGCCCTCGACCGGCATTTTCGACAGCCATGCCTACATGCTGTCGCTGCAGGGCGATGCCGAGGCGTCCGGCGCCGTTTTCGCGTTCCATGCGCCGGTCGTCGGCGGTGCCATCGAGGCCGGCACCATCCGCCTCGAGGTGGGCGGCCCCGCCCCCGCCAGCATCACCTGCCGCATCGTCGTCAACGCCGCCGGCCTGGGCGCCCAGGGAGTCGCCACGGCGATGGGCCTGCCGGCGGCACTGGTACCGCCGCTCTATTACGCCAAGGGCAGCTACTTCTCGTTCTTCGGCCGCCCCCCGTTTCGGCGCCTGGTCTATCCGGTGCCGGACGAAGCCAGCGTCGGCCTCCACTACACCCGCGACCTCGCCGGCCAGGGCCGCTTCGGTCCCGATGTGGAATGGGTTGAAACCATCGACTACGACGTCGACGGTAAGCGCGCCGAGCGGTTCTATGCCGCCATCCGCCGCTTTTGGCCGGGATTGCCCGATGGCGCCCTGCAGCCGGGCTACGCGGGGATCCGGCCGAAGCTGCAGCGGCCGGGCACGCCGCCTCTGGACTTCGCCATCCATGGGGCGGAAACGCACCGGGTTCCGGGGTTGGTCAACCTCTTCGGAATCGAGTCGCCCGGCCTGACCTCTTCACTGGCGCTGGCGGAGGAGGTGGTGGCGCGGATACGCTGAGGGCCCACGGGCCGGTGGTCTGGCCCGAGGCGATCCGGGTGAGGTCCGTAACCAGGGCGCGGACGCCGGACAGCCGGTCGCCCGGCGTTTCCAGATCGAGGCGGAACACCAGCTTGTGATCCGGCCGTAGCTTGCAGACCGGCCCATGGCGGCCGATGAAGGCGACGAGGCCGCTGGGGTTGGCGAAGACATTGTCGCGGAAGCCGATCACCGCGCCTTTCGGCCCCGCCTCCAGCCGTTCGATCCCGGCCCGGCGGCACAGCGCCTTGATCCCGACGATTTCGAGAAGGTTGTTCGCTTCCTCCGGAATCGGTCCGAAACGGTCGATGAGCTCGGCGGCGAAGGCATCGATGTCGGCCCGATCGGCGACCGAAGCGAGCCGGCGGTAAAGGCCGAGGCGAAGCCCCAGGTCGGGAACGTAGGCTTCGGGAATGAGGACGCTGAGCCCGACGGCGATCTGCGGGCTCCAGTCGTCGGCGCCGGCATCGGCGCCCTCGCCGCCCCGCGCCTCGGCGACGGCATCCTCCAACATCTGCTGGTAGAGCTCGATGCCTACCTCGCGGATATGACCCGACTGCTCGTCGCCGAGAAGATTGCCGGCGCCGCGGATGTCGAGATCGTGGCTGGCGAGGGTGAAGCCGGCGCCCAACGCATCGAGCGCCTGCATCACCGAAAGCCGCTTCGCCGCCGTCGCCGTCAGTTTCTTTCGCGGCGGCAGGGTCAGGTAGGCGTAGGCGCGCAGCTTCGAGCGGCCGACCCGACCGCGCAGCTGGTAGAGCTGGGCAAGGCCGAACATATCGGCGCGGTGGATGATGATGGTGTTGACCGCCGGTAGATCGAGGCCCGATTCGATGATGTTGGTGGAAAGCAGCACGTCGAAGTTACGGTCGTAGAAGGCGCCGACGGCGGCCTCCAGGTCGCGGGGCGCCATCCGCCCGTGCGCCTGGACGAGACGCACCTCCGGCACCAGCGCCGCCAGCATGGTCTGGACCTCCGCCAGGTCTTCGATCCGCGGACAGACATAGAAGGTTTGGCCGCCGCGCATCTGCTCGCGCAGGATGGCCTCGCGGGTCACCACCGGATCGAACTCCATGACGAAGGTGCGCACCGCCAGCCGGTCCACCGGCGGGGTGGTGATCAGGCTCATGTCGCGAACGCCGGCCAGCGCCATCTGCAGCGTCCGCGGAATGGGCGTCGCCGTCAGCGTCAGCACATGGACGTCGGCGCGGAGCTGCTTCAGGCGCTCCTTGTGGGAGACGCCGAAGTGCTGCTCCTCGTCGATGATCAAGAGGCCGAGGTCACGGAAGCGGATGTCCTTGGCGAGGAGGGCGTGGGTACCGACGACGATGTCGACGCTGCCGTCGGCGAGGCCGGCCTTCGCGGTGCGGACGGTTGCCGGCGGCACCAGCCTGGAAAGCTCCTCGATGCGTACCGGCAGGCCACGAAACCGGTCGACGAAGGTTCGATAGTGCTGGCGGGCGAGGAGCGTCGTCGGGACCACCACCGCCACCTGGCGACCCTCCAGGGCGATGGCGAAGGCGGCGCGAAGCGCGATCTCGGTCTTGCCGAAGCCGACGTCGCCGCAGATCAGCCGGTCTGCGGGCCGGCCGCTGGCCAGGTCCCTCAGCACGTCATCCACCGCGCGCAGCTGATCGTCGGTTTCGTCGTAGGGAAAGCGGGCGCAGAATTCGTCGAACGCGCCGTGCGGCGGCACCACCTCCGGCGCCTCCTTGATCGCCCGAAGCGCGGCGGTGCGAATGAGTTCGGCCGCGATCTCGCGGATACGCTGCTTGAGCTTCGCCTTCCGCGACTGCCAGGCCGCCCCGCCCAGCCTGTCCAGCACCACGCCTTCGGCGTCCGAACCGAAGCGGCTGATCATCTCGATGTTTTCGACCGGCAGGTAGAGCTTGTCGTCCTGGGCGTAGACAATGCGCAGGCAGTCGTGGGGCGCGCCGCCGACGGACAGCGTCTCCAGCCCCTCGTAGCGGCCGATGCCGTGATCGGTGTGGACGACCAGATCGCCGGACGCCAGGGAGGTCGTTTCGGTGAGGAAGTTTTCCGGTCGCACACGCCGGGCCGCCCGGCGCGCCAGCCGGTCGCCGAAGATGTCCTCCTCGGTGAGGACGGCCAGATCGTCGGTGACGAACCCGTGGTCGATTCCGAGCACCGCCACCCCGACCCGGCGTCGATCGAGCCCCCGTGCTTCCGCGTCGTCGCCCACATGCACGGCATCGGGGAACCCGTGCTCGCGCAGCATGGCGCCGAGCCGCTCGCGCGATCCGCGACTGACCGCGGTGATCAGCACCCGCCGGCCGGCTGCCTGATGGTCGCGGATGCGGCCGATAACCAGATCGAGCAGATTGACGTCGGTCCGCTTGCGCGCCTCGGCGAAGTCGAGGGTCGTTCGGCCGCCGCCGTCGAATACCCGGGTTTCCCCCGCCTCCGCCGCAAACGGCAACAGGAAGCCGACCGGACGGTCGGCCAGGTGTGCATCGAGTTCATCCCGACCGAGGAACATCGAGGAAACCGGTACCGGCCAGTACGGTGCGCTGGCGCCGAAGCGACCGGTGTCCACGTCGCGCCTGGCGGCGAAATAATCCTCGATCGTCTCCAGCCGGGCGTCGATGGCCTGCTCGCCCATATGATCGATGATCACCGGCGCACCCGGCAGGTAGGTGAACAGGGTTTCCATCCGCTCGTGGAACAGCGGCAGCCAGTGCTCCATGCCGGCGTGGCGGCGGCCGGCGGAGATCGCCGCATAGAGCGGATCGTCGGCAACCTTGGCACCGGCGAGGGCGCGAAAGCCGGCGCGGAACCGGCGAATGCTGGCTTCGTCGAGGAGCACCTCGCTGACCGGCATCAACTGGGCGCTGTCTACTCGTGCCAGGGACCGCTGCGTCGTCGGATCGAAGGTGCGCAGGCTGTCGATTTCGTCGCCGAACAGGTCGACCCGCAACGGTTCGCCGCGCCCCGGCGGAAATACATCGATGATTCCGCCGCGGACCGCGTAATCGCCCGCTTCGGTGACCGCCTCGACCCGGATGTAGCCGTTCGCCTGCAGAAAGCGCGCCAGGTCTTCGGCATCGAGCCGCTCGCCGAGGTCGAGACGGCGGCGGGCCTCCATCCATACCGACGGCGGCGGCAGGCGCTGCAGGGCGGCGGCGACGGTCGTCAGCACGACCCGCGGGCCCGCGGCGTTGCCGGCGGCGGTGGCAAGGGCAGACAGCGTGTCGATGCGCCGGGCAACGATCTGCGGATTGGGCGATACACGGTCGTAAGGAAGGCAGTCCCAGGCCGGCAGCTCGTGAACCGCCACCTGCGGGGCGAAGAAGGCGAGCCCTTCGGCCAGACGGCTGAGCCTGACGTCGTCGCGGGCGACGACCAGAACGCCGGCGGGCATCCCCTCGGCGAGCCGGCCGATGAGCCTGGCATCCTCACCCGGTGGCGCCCCGGCGAGATTCAGCCGCCCGCGCCCGGCGAAGGCTGAAACTATATCTTTCAATCTATTGTGCTTACGGCTTGAACTGAAAAGTGAGCAAGCGGTGCATGACCGGATGGTCCAGCTCCGGCGGATAGGCGGAGCGGCCGGTGATCCAGGCGTTGAGATCGATATCGTCGTGCGTCATCAAGAGCCATTCCAGCCACGCCACCTCGTCGTCGGTCAGGCCGGAGAGGTGGGCATCGACGAACGCCCCGAACAGCAGGTCGTTTTCCTTCATCCCGGTATGGTGGCTGCGAAAGACTACCCGCTTTCGTCGCGTTTCGTTGGTGTCGTCCATATCCGATTCCCCGAAGCCGGCCTAGGATATAGACAGGCGTCCGTCGCCTGTCAGCCGTTTCGTCCGTCCCGCCTCCGATCCGGGTCCTGCCCGATGCGTCCGGAACCCCTCTTCCCGCTGTTCGCTCCGGTCCGCTCGCTTCCCGGCGTGGGCACCCACATGGCCGGGCTGCTGGAACGCCTGGCCGGGCCGAGGCTGATCGATCTTCTTTGGCATCTGCCCGCGGGCGTCGTCGATCGGCGCCCGGTGCCGGCGGCGGCAGCGGCGGAGCCCGGTACCACGGCGACGCTGGCGCTGCGGGTCGAAGCCCATCAGCCGCCCCGATCGGCCCGGCAGCCATACCGCGTCCGCTGCCGCGAGGCGGCCGCCCCGGACGAGGTCTCCCTCGTCTTCTTCCACCCGAGGCCCGACTATCTGGAGCGGACGCTGCCGGTGGGAGCCGTTCGTGTCGTCAGCGGCGTCGTTGAAGCCTACAACGGCGCCTTGCAGATCACACACCCCGATTACATCGTCGCGCCGGAACGCGCGGCGTCGATCCCCGCCTTCGAGCCCGTCTATCCGCTGACGGCGGGGATCAGCAACAAGGTGTTGCGACGGCTGATGGAGGCGGCCCTGGCCCGTACGCCGGTGCTGCCGGAGTGGCTCGATCCGACCCTGGTGGCGAGACGCGGCTGGCCGGCATGGCGGGACGGCCTGGCGGCGGCGCACGCACCGCCCGACGCGGCCGGGCTCGATGCCCTGTCGTCGGCTCGCAGCCGGCTCGCCTATGACGAACTGCTCGCCACCCAGTTGGCCCTGTCGCTCACCCGCGCCCGGGCGAAGCGGGAGTCGGGCCGCTCGGTAGGGGCCGACCCGGCGGTGCGGGACCGCCACCTCTGCGCCCTCCCGTTCCGATTGACCGCCTCCCAGCGGCAGGCGCTGGCCGAAATCAGCGCCGACATGGCGGCGCCGACGCGCATGCTCCGCCTGCTGCAGGGGGACGTGGGCAGCGGCAAGACGGTGGTCGCCGGGCTCGCCATGCTGGCCGTCGTCGCCGGCGGGCACCAGGCGGCGCTGATGGCGCCGACGGAACTTCTCGCCCGCCAGCACGAAAAGACGCTGGCGCCCATGGCCGAGGCGGCAGGCGTCCGCCTCGCCCTTCTCACCGGCCGCGGTCGCGGGACGGCCCGCGACAGGGTGCTGGCCGGCCTCGCCTCGGGCGAGATCGCCCTCGTCGTCGGCACCCATGCGCTGGTCCAAGACCAGGTCTCGTTCGCCGATCTGGCGCTGGTGGTCATCGACGAGCAGCACCGCTTCGGTGTCCACCAGCGGCTGACCCTGGGCTCGAAGGGGGCCACCGCCGACGTGCTGGTGATGACCGCAACGCCCATCCCGCGGACCTTGATGCTCGCCGCCTACGGCGATCTGGACGCCTCCAGGATCACCGAGAAGCCGCCCGGTCGCCGGCCGGTCACCACGCGGGCGGTCCCGCTCGATCGCCTCGAGGAGGTGATCGCGGCCATTGGCCGGGCGCTCGGGGACGGCGCCAAGGTCTACTGGATCTGCCCCCTCGTCGCCGCCTCGGAAACGCTCGACGCCGCCGCCGCGGAGAGCCGCCACGCCCAACTGGCGGAGCGTTTCGGCGCTCGCGTCGGCCTGGTGCACGGGCGCCTCGCCGGCGCCGAGAAGGACCGGGTGATGCGCGCCTTCGCCGAGGGCGGCATCGACCTCCTCGTCGCCACCACCGTCGTCGAGGTCGGTGTCGATGTGCCGCGGGCGACGGTGATGGTGATCGAGCACGCCGAACGCTTCGGCCTCGCCCAACTGCATCAGTTGCGCGGACGGATCGGCCGCGGCCGCCAGCCCTCCACCTGCATTCTGCTCTATGCCGGGCCGCTCACCGAGACCGCCCGGGCCCGCCTCCGCATCCTGCGGGAGACCGAGGACGGGTTCCTCATCGCCGAGGAAGATCTCCGGCTGCGCAGCGCCGGCGAGCTGCTGGGTGTACGCCAATCGGGCCTGCCGGCCTTCCGCATCGCCGACCTGGCGCTGCACGCCGACCTGCTGCCGATGGCCCGCGACGACGCGCAGCTCGTCCTTGACCACGATCCGGACCTGACGGGGCCGCGGGGTCGTGCGCTACGGCTGTTGCTCTACCTCTTCGAACGAGAAACCGCGATCGAGTATCTGCGTTCCGGGTGAGACTTCCGTCCCGGCAGGGCCGGTTCAATCGGCGACGAGAAAGTCGTCGAGTGCGGCCAACGTCTCCTCCGGACACTCCTCCGGCAGGTAGTGGCCGCAGGGCAGTGCCCCGCCCCGCACGTCCACCGCCCGCTCCCGCCAGATCGCGAGCGGATCGTAACTGCGGTGGACCAGCCCATGCTCGCCCCAAAGGACGAGGACGGGACACCGGATCCGTCGGTCGATGTCGGCCTCGTCGTGCTCCAGATCGATCGAGGCGGCGGCGCGGTAGTCCTCGCAGGACGCATGGATGGCCGCCGGATCGCGGAATGCCTCGAGATAAGCGGCGATCGCCTCGTCGCCGAACACCGACTTGTCCGGACCGCTCCACTGGTTGAGCTTATGGCGAATGTAGAAGTCGGGGTCGGCGCCGATCAGGTGCTCGGGCAATCCGCGCTCCTGGATCAGGAAGAACCAGTGGTAGTAGCCGGTGGCGACGGCCTTATCGACGGTGGCGAACACGGTGCGGGTCGGCACGATGTCGAGAAAGGCAACCCGGCTCACTCGCTCCGGATGGTCGAGGACCAGGCGATGCGCCACCCGGCCGCCGCGATCGTGACCCACCAGTTGGAAGCGGGGGAAGCCGAGCGTCCCCATCAGTTCCACCTGATCGATCGCCATCGTTCGTTTGGCATAAGCCGCATGGGTCGCATCCGAGGGCGGCTTGCCGCTGGCGCCGTAGCCGCGAAGATCGCTGCAGACGACGGTGAACCGGTTGGCCAGCCGGCCGGCGATCTTGTGCCAGATGACGTGGGTCTGCGGATAGCCGTGGAGGAGCAGCACCGGTGGGCCGCTGCCGCCGATGCGGGCGTGGATCGTCGTTCCACCGACGGCCAGATCACGGCTTTCAAATTCCTCGAACATTCCGGCCGTCCTTCGCCCAGGGCACAGGCCGGCCAAGTATGCCACAGTGCGGGCGCAAAGGCATAAGGCCGCGGGTGGGCGGGCCTTTATCGGTGTTCCTTTCGGCCCAGATCGGCGATCATCCGCATCGCGCGCCGCCCCCGCCCCATCTTCATGTCCATGGAACTGGATCCCCTCGCCGTCGATCCGCCCATCAGCAAGGACGAAATCCGCCCGGGTCGCACCTATCCGGAGCGGCCGCTCATCGGTGTGGGCGTCGTCGTGTTTCGAGGGGACCGGGTCCTGTTGATCCGGCGGCGAAATCCGCCACGAGCGGGGGAATGGAGCCTGCCCGGCGGCCTGCAGCGCTTGGGCGAGACGATCGCCGATGCGGCGCGACGGGAGGTGGCCGAGGAGACCGGCATCGAGATCACGGTTGCGGGCGTGGTCGATGTGGTCGATCTGGTGGAACCTGACCCCGACGGGGTCCGTATCCGCTATCATTACACGCTGGTCGACGTAAGCGCCGAATGGCTGGCGGGTGAGCCGGTGGCGGCAAGCGATGCGGCGGAGTGCCGCTGGTTTACCGCCGAGGAAGCCTGCGACCTGGGCTTATGGGCGGAGACGGTGCGCATCATCCGACTGGCGCTGCACCGGCGCTCGGTTTCGCCGATGGACGGCCGCGGGTAATGCGCCACGGCGTCGCCCTGCTGCTGGCGGCCTCCTTCCTCTGGGTACGGCCCGCTGGCGCCGCCGAACTGGTCGCCTCCCTCTCCAATCACCTGGTCGCCATCACCACCGGTTTCACCGGCTCGAGCGTGCTCCTCTTCGGCGCCACCGACGGCAGCGGGGACGTGGTCGTCGTCGTCCGCGGTCCGGAAGCGGCCGAGGTGGTGCGCCGCAAGGCGCGCCGGCTCGGTATCTGGATGAACGAACAGGAGGTGATCTTCGACCAGGTCCCGGGCTACTACGCCGTCGCCAGCAGCCAGCCGTTGCCGATGATCTTTCCTGCCCCGACGGCGGCGTTCCACCAAGTGGGGGTCGAGAACCTCCGACTGGTGCCGAGGGGAACCGAGCCGCCCGACGTCACCGCCTCCTTCCGCGCCGCCCTGATCCGCAGCAAGCAACGTGATCGCCTTTACGGCAGCACCGCCGGCGAGATCCGCTTCCTCGGCAACCGCCTATTCCGTACCGACATGTGGATCCCCGCCAATGCGCCGGTCGGGACCTATACGGTCAATGCCTATCTGGTCCGCGACGGCGAGGTGGTCAGCGCCGAGATTACCCCCCTGATCGTCAGCCGCGTCGGCTTCGAGGCGGGGGTATTCGATTTCGCCCATCGGTACAGTGCCGCCTATGGTATCCTCGCCGTTCTGATCGCCGCCGCCGCCGGATGGGTGGCCAGTGTCCTGTTCCGCAAGGGATGAGCCGGAGGTCGTTGACGGCCGTGTCCGAGACAGACGAGAGCGGGGTCGGAGGGGATGCGGCGGTCCCGGCGCCGCCCCCGCAGCGCACGTTCCTTTGCGTCGTCGACGAGAGCGAGGAACTGCATCAGGCGCTGCGCTACGCCTGCCGCCGGGCGAAGAGCACCGGAGGCCGGGTCGCCCTCCTCTACGTTATCGAGCCGGTCGAGTTCCAGCACTGGATGGCGGTGGGCAACCTGATGGCGGAGGAACGGCGGGAACAGGCCGAGGAAATGCTGCAGGTGGTGGCGACCGTCGTGCAGAAGCTTTCGGGCGCAACCCCGGTGATCTTCATCCGCGAGGGAACGCTGACCGAAGAGCTGATGGCCCTGGTGGGGGCGGAGCCCGATCTGTCCATCCTCGTGCTGGGCGCCTCCGTCGGCTCCGAGGGGGTGGGCAAGGTGATCGGCTATGTGATGAAGCGCATCGCCCGCCTGCCGATCCCGGTGACCATCGTTCCGGGCGGCCTCAGCGACGAGCAGATCGACGCGATCTGTTAGGTCGGTCGCTCAGCGGGGCCGGAGCGCCGCGATCGTCCGTTGGTAATCGCCATCAACGAAGACGGCGCTCCCGGCGACCAGAACGGTGGCACCCGCGCCGATGACGGCGGGCGCGGTTTCGGCGTTGATGCCGCCATCCACCTCCAGCTCGATCGGCCGATGGCCGATCATCCGCCGGATCAGGCGGATCTTGTCCAGTTGGGTCGGGATGAAGGACTGGCCGCCGAAGCCGGGGTTGACCGTCATCACCAGGATCAGGTCGAGGCGGTCGAGCACGTGATCGAGCACCGCCGGCGGCGTTGCCGGGTTGAGCGATACGCCGGCGCGCTTGCCGAGCGACCGGATCATTTGCAGGCTCCGGTCCAGATGGCGGTCGGCCTCGGCGTGAACGGTGATGATGTCGGCGCCGGCCTCGGCATAGGCGGCCAGATAGGGCTGGGCCGGGTCGATCATCAGGTGCACGTCGAAGGGCTTTTCCGAGTGGGGCCGCAGCGCCCGGATCACCAGCGGACCGATGGTCAGGTTGGGAACGAAGTGGCCGTCCATGACGTCCACGTGCACCCAGTCGCACCCCGCCCGGTCGATCGCCCGCACCTCCTCGCCCAGCCGGGCGAAGTCGGCGGAGAGGATCGAGGGCGCGATCTTGACCGGTCGCTGCGCCATTCGTGCGGTGTCGTCGGTTTCCTCGGCCAATCTCCCTCAGCCCACCACGTCGATGCCGAACTGTTTGCGGCGGCGACCGAGATCGGCCCGGTGGGCGAGCGCCGCCTTGGTCTGGACGACGACATTCTCGGCGGTAATGCCGAAATGCTTGAACAGCACCTCTCCCGGCCCCGACAGGCCGAACCCCTTGAGGCCGACGAAGACCCCGTTCTCGCCGATATAGCGGTCCCATCCGGGCGAAATGGCCGCCTCGACGGCGACACGGACGCAGTCCGGCCAGGCGGGCCCCATCACCTCGCGGCGGTATTTCTCCGGCTGGGCATCGAACAGCTTCCAGCACGGCATGGAGACGACCGCGGTGGGGATGCCGTCCGCCTGCAGCCGGGCGCGTGCTTCGACGGCGAGATAGACCTCGGTGCCGGTGGCGAACAGGGTGACCTCCCGGTCGCCGCCTTCGGCTTCGTAGAGGACGTAGGCGCCGCGCGCGGAAAGGTTGTTGCTGACATGCTCGAGGCGGACCGCCGGTACCGCCTGGCGGCTGAGGACGAGGCAGGACGGCATGTCGAACTCGGTCAGGGCGATGATCCAGCATTCCAGGGTTTCGACCGCGTCCGCCGGTCGGAACACCAGCATGTTGGGCATCACCCGGAGACCGGCCAGGGTTTCCACCGGATGGTGGGTCGGTCCGTCCTCGCCGACGCCGATGGAATCGTGGGTCAGCACGTAGATCACCCGCTGCCCCATCAGCGCCGACATGCGCATGCCGCCGCGCATGTAATCGGCAAAGACGAGGAACGTCCCGCCGTAGGGGATAAACCCGCCGTGCAGGGCCATCCCGTTCATCACCGCCGCCATGGCGTGCTCGCGGACGCCGTAATGCACGTAGCGGCCGCTGAAATCGCCGGGGGTGATGTCGCTGGTGTGGCTGGTGAGGGTGAACACGGATTCGGTCAGGTCGGCGGAGCCGCCGATCATTTCCGGAAAGGTTGCGGTGAGGATCTCCAGCGCCTGACCCGAGGCCTTGCGCGTCGGCCACTTCGGCTGCTCCACCGCCAGCTTGCGCTTGTAGGCATTCAGCGGCGCCTGCCAGCCGGGCGCCAGCTTGCCGGCGCTGGTGCGACGGAACTCTTCCTGTCGCTCCGGCGACAGGGCGGCGAACCGCCGTTCCCAGGCCTCCCGCTCGCCCACCGAGCGGTGACCGAACTCGCGCCAGCGGGCGACGATGTGTGGCGGAATGACGAACGGCGGATAGGGCCAGCCGAGGGTGCGGCGGACGCCGGCGACCTCCTCCTCGCCCAGCGGCGCCCCGTGGGTGGCGCTGGTCCCGGCCTTGGTCGGCGCCCCCTTGCCGATGGTGGTGCGGCAGTCGATGAGCGACGGCTTGTCGGTAAGCCTCGCTTTGGCGATGGCGGCGGCGACCGCCTCCGCATCGTCGCCGTCGACGACGAGCGCGTCCCAACCGCAGGCCTCGAAGCGGGCGAGCTGGTTGTCGTGGGTCGACAGGGTCGTCGGGCCGTCGATGGAGATGCGATTGTCGTCCCACAGCACGATCAGCTTGGAGAGGCCGAGGAAGCCGGCGAGCGAAATGGCCTCCTGGCTCAGGCCCTCCATCAGGCAGCCGTCGCCGACGATGCAGTAGGTGTAGTGATCGACGATGTCGTCGCCCCAGCGCTGATTGCGCAGACGCTCGGCGAGCGCCATGCCGACGGCGTTACCGAGACCCTGCGCCAGGGGACCGGTCGTCGTCTCGATCCCGCAGTCCACGTCGTACTCGGGATGACCCGGGGTCTTCGAGCCCAGTTGACGAAAATTCTTCAGCTCCTCGATGGTGATCTCGCCATAGCCGGTCAGGTAGAGGAGCGCATAGAGGAGCATCGAGCCGTGACCGGCGGAGAGGATGAAACGGTCCCGGTCGGGCCAATGGGGGTTCGATGGATCGAACTTGAGGAAGCGGGTCCAGAGTACGGTCGCCGCATTGGCCATCCCCATGGGCATGCCCGGATGGCCCGACTTCGCCCGCTGCACCGCGTCGGCGGCGAGGATGCGGATGGCGTTGACCATTTCCTCATGGCGCGCTACCGGCACGGTCTCCTCGACCGTTTCCTCGCGGACCATGGCGACAGGACGCGCTACCGACATCGGCGGATTTCCTTCAGTTCGCATGTTGGCCGGACGCCGCGGTCAACAGGTAGTGAGTGAGGAGCAGCTGCGACAGCGCCAGCGGGTGACTGTGGCGGACCTTGTTGTGGGCGTCGTGGAAAGCACCCAGGGCCGGATGCTCCCGCCGGCCATTGGGAATAAAGCGCCACAGACGGTCCTGCATGGTTCTCGCCTCCGCACCGTCGATAGCGCCGAAGATATGGAGCGCATCGGCCGGCCGGCCGTCCACGTCGCGGGCCAGCTCCATTTCGAAGCCGTGATCGGTGGCGCCGTCGAACAGCGCGGCGATATCGATCTGGGGCAGCGTCGACCTCAGGATGTGGCGGACGTTGAGCCGCTCTCCCGTCTCCTCCGGCCGATCGTCCGCCGGGTAGAAGCCGATCACCATGTCGGCGCAGTCCCGTTGGGGAAGCACGTAGCGGGCACTGTCGCGATTGAGCCGGTCGAGCGAGGCCATCACCTGCTCCAGGGTATAGCCACTCGTCTGTGTATCGCGCTGGAATTTCCAACGCAGCCGCAGAGGCTCCTGCGGCTCCAAAAAGAACTTTACGTCGAGGGCATCGCGCAAGGTGGGGGTGGAAAAGGCGAGCAGCCCCTCGAGGATGATGAACTCCCGCGGTTGCACGTACTCGGCCGGCGCCAGCACGCCGCCGTTGTGGTTGTACACTGGCTTGAGGACCGCCTGACCGGCCCGGAGCAGGGCCATGTGCTGTTCCAGGATATCGATGTAATTGGCCGCCGGGTCGTGAGCGGTCACCCCCAGTTCGCCGCGGCGCTTGCGGGAGTCCTTGATGTAATCGTCGGAGCAGATGATCAGCGTTCGCTCCGGACCCAGCACCTGCGCCAGCCCGGACGCCATCGTCGACTTTCCAGCGCCCGAGTCGCCGACAATACCGATGATCACCGGTCGCGAGAGCGTCGTCTTCCGCATATTTGAAGTCCGCACCCCTTGGCCGGCCGGTCGACGCTGGTGTTTTGCCATCGCCATCGCAGGTTAGTCATACCCTTCAAGTAGGGTGCGGGAAAGGCCGTATAGAGTCACGATTTGCTACAAACCGCGACAGCCCGTGCGCCGGCGGCTTTGCCGCGGGCGATCCGGGTCGTCGGCCGTTCGCCTCCAAGCCTCAACAGGTAGGGGTTCGACGGCGATTCGCCTACAGCATGTCCGCTCGGCCACGGAAACGGCCGGCCCATCGGCCGAGCCGGGGGAAAATGGGGCGAGAGATGGGATTCGAACCCACGACAACCGGGACCACAACCCGGTGCTCTGCCAACTGAGCTACTCCCGCCACCCGCGACAAGATGTAGCCCTGCGTCCGCGAAACCGTCAAGCGCCGCCCACGCTGATCTGGAAACGCCGTCGCGGCGAAGCATCATCCCGACGCCGAACAGATCACCCCCAGGGGCGCCCCGGGCCCCCACCCGCCGGACAGGGTCTCTCTGCACAATTCGAAAGGCGGTCGCCACCGGAGCCCCCATCGTGTCCCTCCGGCTTCAATACCTCTTCTGCCGCGGGGCCGAAGTGCAGCCCGTCACAAGGGGCCGCTTCACGGAGGAGATGCTGAAGTCCCAGGGCGGTCTTTTCCTCGATCGCCGGCCCAGATCCGCCGGTATTCGCGCTCGGTCGCAAGCTTCCGAGGATCGGTCCGATCGACGAAGACGTGTCCTTCGATGTGGTCGAACTCGTGTTGGACGATGCGGGCGAGAAAACCATCGAAGGTTCTTTCGTCGCGCCGACCGTCGCGGTGGAAAAAGGAAACGGTGATGACGCGATGGCGCGGAACGACGCCGCGAAGCCCCGGGATGCTGAGACACCCCTCCCAGTCTTCCACCATCTCGTCCGAGGTCCACAGCACTTGCGGGTTGATCATCGCCAGCGGCTCCATGGCCGGGGCCTGGGGATAGCGCGGGTTGGGCGCGGAGGCGACGATGAACAGCCGCAGGGACCGGTCGACCTGAGGAGCGGCGATCCCGACCCCATCAACCTCGCGGCAGGTCCGGATCATGTCGTCGATGAGAGTCTGAAGCTCGGGATCGGACAGGCTCTCCACATCCCGAGCCCGCGCTCGGAGCACAGGCTGACCCAGTTCACTGATCCGCAGCCGTTCCGCCATCAACGCCTCCTCCCGACATCATCGCTGTTCCCCCTCCGCGGCTACCCTGAGCGCCGAAATGGAAGCAAAAACGCCGCGCCACCGCGGCGTTACCGAAATATCACAACCATACATCGCTTTTGTTGCGCTGCAGCGTAACCCTTGATTGTCGGCTGACACGATCCGACCTTTGCCCCGTCGCTGAAGCAGGCCGTTGCGCCGCCAGCGTCGATAAACAAGACCCCCTTGGGAGGATCGGCCAAGAGAAATCGTAACCGAGCTGACAAGGATGAGTTCGATGGAACACGATTGGAAACAGAGCGACGCCGACACATTGCGTGCCCGTGCTTTTGCCACCGTTATCCTCAACGACGAGAGCGAGACGCACCGTGTCCGGCCACTCGCCGCGCTGCGGAAATTCGTAACCGGTCTGTGGCGCGGCGCGCTGGATCGGCGGGTGCTCGATGCGAGCCATGATCGGATGATCGACGCGGTAACGCTGTGAATGGCCGCGAGGTCCGCCGGCGGGCCGACACGGCAGCGGGCTTAACCCGCTGCCACGTTGACCGCGAGGGCGAGCAAGACGGTGTTGAAGAAAAACGAGGCGATGCCATGGGCCAGGGTCAACCGGCGCATCCGTGTCGTCGCCACGTCGACATCCGAGACCTGCGCGGTCATCCCGACCACGAAGGAATAATAGAGGAAGTCCCAGGTGGTGGGCTCTCGGGTTGCCGGGAACTCGAGACCCCCCGCATCGGGGCGGTCCTCGCCGCTGGTGCCGCGTGCGTAATAGATGTGGGCGTAGTGGAATGCGGCGATCGTATGCAGCGTCAGCCAGCCCAGTAGCACGCCGCCGGCGGCAAGGAGAAAGTGCAAGGTGTCCCGCCTTCCCTCCTGGCCCAGCAGCGAGAAGATGGAGGCGAGACTGACGACGATGGCGGCCACGGTGATGACCACGATCACGCCTATGCCCTCGTCCTCGGCGCTGGCCCGATCGCGCAAGTCGTCGGGGGTCGCGTCCAGGGCGAAGATCGCCGTCGTGATCAGATAGAGGCCGAAAAAGGTGTTGCCGGCGACCACCACGGCGAGAGTCGGCTGGACCGCGTGGAGGGTGCCCCACGCCAGGCCGCCCGCCGCCGCCGCCGCGTAAAAGCGGGCATGGTGGCGGAGATGGTGACGAACGGAAGAGATCACGACACTCTTCTCCTCGCGTCCGGTCCCCGGCGTCCGGACGAATTCCTAGCCGAAATGCCGCTTCAGACGGGCGACCGCCGCATCGAGGACGCCGTCCTGCTTGCAAAAGCAAAACCTGATATAGCCGTCGTCCGGAGCGCTTCCGTAGAAGGCGCCGAGCGGAATGCAGGCGACCCCGACCTCGGTTGCCAGGTGGCGGCTGAACGCGTCGTCGCCGTCGTTCCAGGCGGACGGGACCCTGGCGGTGAGGAAATAGGTGCCGTCGGCGGGCTGTAGATCGAAACCCGCCGACCGCAGTCCCCTCGCCAGCCTGTCCCGCTTCCCCTGCTGCATTCCGGCGAGACCGTCGATCCACGCCCCCTCGTGATCGAGGCCGTAGGCGACGGCGGTCTGCAGGTTGGGCGGGGTGGTGAAGGTCAGGAACTGGTGTGCCCGGGCGACCGCCTCGATCAGTGCCGGGGAACCGACCACATAGCCCACCTTCCAGCCCGTCATCGAAAACACCTTGCCGGCGGAGCCGATGCGGAGGCAGCGCTGCCGCATTCCCGGCAACGTCATCAACGGACGGTGGGCGCGGCCATCGAAGACGATGTGCTCGTAGACCTCGTCGCAGACCGCGTAGGCGTCGCAGCGGTCGAGCAGCCGGGCGATGCAGGCCAGTTCGTCCGCATCGAAGACCTTGCCGGTGGGATTGTGCGGCGAGTTGAGGAGGAGAAGTTTTGTCCGGGGGGAGAACGCCGCCTCCAGCGCGTCCTTCGGTAACTCCCACCCGGACGGCCGCAGCCGCACCAGGCGCGGCACACCGCCGGCACGACGAACCAGCGGCAGATAAGCATCGTAGAGCGGTTCGATCAGGACCACTTCGTCGCCGGGTTCGATCAGTCCGAAGCAGGCGCCGGCGAGGGCTTCGGTGGCCCCCGAGGTGATCAGCACCTCACTCTCCCAGTCGAGCGAAAGTCCGTAATAGCGCCGGTCGTGGGCGGCTACCGCTTGCCGCAGCGCCGGCAGCCCCGGCATCGGGGGATACTGGCTCGGACCTTCGATGGCGGCCGCGGCCGCCGCCTCGCGCATGGCGAGCGGCCCATCCTCGTCGGGGAACCCCTGACCGAGATTGATGGCGTCGTGCTCGCGCGCCAGGGCACTCATCACCGTGAAGATCGTCGTGCCGCAGGCAGCGTAGACCGGGTTGAACGACTTCATAGGTGTCGGGCCACCGGGGCGGAGGGAGATGCCACGGAAGCAAGCCTTCTTCCGCCCACGCTGTCAAATACGATCGACGGGACCCGCGCATCCGCGCCGCACCTTCTTCCTATGGTCGACCTTCCTATGGTCGACCGGCGTCCCATGGGCGGCCCGGGTGAGAGGATTGCCTTTGGGTTGGGCGATCGCCTATGAAGTGGGCAGTTTGTTGCGTCCATGGACCCCTGCCTGAGGGCAAAACGCGACCGCAATGGTGAGCAATGGCTCACAAAGCCGTCTTTCGGCCGTTTGGCACGGGTCATGCTAAAAGTCGGGTCACACATCTCCAGCGGATGACCGACGTCACGGGAGTGCGGCTCGACGGGACGCGGCAGTCGGCTCAGCATCGGGACCGAGGCTATAGTGGATGAAAAAAATCGAAGCGATTATCAAGCCGTTCAAGCTCGACGACGTCAAAGAAGCCTTACACGAGCTCGGTTTGCAGGGCATCACCGTCCTTGAGGCGAAGGGCTTCGGTCGCCAGAAGGGGCACACCGAACTCTATCGTGGTGCCGAATACGTCGTCGATTTTCTGCCGAAGGTGAAAATCGAGCTCGTCGTCGAGGATACCCTCGTCGAGCGGGCGGTCGAAGCCATTCAGCAGGCGGCCCGGACCGGCCGCATCGGCGATGGCAAAATCTTTATTTCCACCATCGAAGACGCCATCCGCGTCCGCACCGGTGAGCGGGGCGTCGAAGCGATCTAAACCGGACCCGCAGTCGTCTGCGTACCGGCCCTCTCCCGTCACAATTTCGTCTATCTCTGATCGGTAACCGCAAAAGGGACCAAGGAACACCAACGATGGCTTTAAACTGCAAGACGCCGGAAGACGTCATGGTCGCGATCAAGGAAAATGAAGTGAAGTATGTCGACCTTCGCTTCACCGACCCGCGCGGCAAATGGCAACACCTGAGCATGACGTCTGAATACGTCAGCGAAGACTATTTCACCGACGGTGTCATGTTCGACGGATCGTCGATCGCTGGCTGGAAGGCGATCAACGATTCCGACATGTCCCTGATCCCGGATGTGGCGAGCGCGGTGATGGATCCGTTCGCGGCGCAACCGACGCTGATCGTGTTCTGCGATATCGCCGAGCCGTCCACCGGTGAGCCTTACCTGCGCGACCCGCGCTCCGTGGCCAAAAAGGCCGAAGCCTACGTGGCCGCGAGCGGCATCGGCGACACGGTCTACATGGGCCCCGAGGCCGAATTCTTCGTCTTCGATGACGTCCGCTACGACGTCCAGATGAACAAATGCTTCTATGAGTTCAGTTCGGACGAAGGCCCGTACGTCACCGGTCGCATCCTGCCCGAGGGAAACGCCGGTCACCGGCCGCCGATCAAGGGCGGTTACTTCCCGGTGCCGCCGGTCGATTCGGCGCAAGATCTCCGCTCCGAGATGGTTTCGGTGATGATGGAGATGGGCCTGCGCATGGACAAGCACCACCATGAGGTGGCGCCCTCCCAGCACGAACTCGGCCTGATGTACTCCACCCTGGTCAGGGCCGCCGACGACATCCAGATTTACAAGTATGTCACCCATATGGTGGCGCAGACCTACGGCAAGACGGCGACGTTCATGCCGAAGCCGGTGACCGGCGATAACGGCTCCGGTATGCATACCCACCAGTCCATCTGGAAGGACGGCAAGCCGTTGTTTGCCGGCTCGGGCTACGCCGATCTGTCGGAACTGGCGCTCTACTACATCGGCGGCATCATCAAGCACGCCAAGTCGCTGAACGCCTTCACCAACCCCTCCACCAACAGCTACAAGCGGCTGATCCCGGGCTTCGAGGCGCCGGTACTGCTGGCCTATTCCGCCCGCAACCGCTCGGCGTCGTGCCGTATCCCCTTCTCGTCCAATCCCAAGGCAAAGCGGGTGGAAGTGCGGTTCCCCGATCCGACCTGCAACCCCTACCTGGGCTTCGCGGCGATGCTGATGGCCGGCCTCGACGGCATCCAGAACAAGATCCACCCGGGCGACGCCATCGACAAGAACCTGTACGACCTGCCGCCGGAGGAACTGGCGACCGTTCCGACCGTCTGCGGCTCGCTCAGGGAAGCCCTCGCCCAACTGGATTCGGGCCGTGACTTCCTGAAGAAGGGTGACGTGTTCACCGACGACCTGATCGACAGCTACATCGAGCTGAAGTGGGAAGAGGTGTACAACTTCGAACACACTCCCCACCCGGTCGAGTTTCAGATGTACTACTCCTCCTAACCGACGCCGCCTCGTCCTCCGGTCCCTTCGCACCTCCAATCCCCCGCCGCTCCCCGGCGGGGGATTTTCTTCAGACCTAGGAGGAGGTCTCAACAATCGCCCTTTACGCTAGCGTCCGCTCTTCCTCATCATAACGCAGCGTCATCGTTGGCGCCGGGTGCGCCAGAGGTCATAATTCAGATAGTGCAATTCCAGCGCAACGCTATTGAGAGAGCTGAAATGATCCTGACTGCCGTGCTGATGCCTGCCGCAGAGGGAGGATTCACGGCTCTGAACCCAGAGACCGGCACCACTACCCAGGGCGAAACCATCGAGGATGCGCTCGCCAGCCTTCGCGAGGCGACGCAATTGTATCTGGAGGAGTTTCCGCTCGTGCTGTCCGGTCAGCCGTTGCTGACGACGTTCGAGGTGGAGGTTCGTGCCTAAGCTACCGCGTCTTTCAGGGCGCGATGTTGTTAAAGCGCTTGAAGCCCTTGGGTTTATCGTCGTCCGACAGCGCGGAAGTCACATTGTGATGCGACGCGGGTCCATCGGGTGCGTGGTGCCTGACCACCGCGAACTCAAGACTGGAACCTTGGCCGGCGTTTTGAGGCAAGCCGGGGTAACACCGGACGCCTTCATCGACGCTTTGCGCAGAAACTAAAGATCACGATCACCGGAATGAAGATGTCTTCACCGACGATCTCAGCGACGGCGGCGCTCCCCCGAACCAGATCCGGATGTACCACAGGGCCTAATCGCGCCGCGCTGTATCCGGCCGCCCGCACCGGCGTGCGGGTGGTCTGACCCTTTGCTGCCGACACCCCCGCCGCCCGTCGGCGGGGGATTTTCTTGCTATCGGCGGCCAGCGGTGAGGGCCCGGGCCGGCCGCGGACGTCGATTGGCGGGTCGACCCTGCACAAGATAAGATCGCCGGCGCGCCACCCGGCCAGCATCCGCGAGCTTAGTCTGCGTCCCTCGCGAGTCCGGTTTATCCCATTCACGTCGATTTGGAGCCGCGCTGTCGTAGCGTCCGCTATGCTTCGATCCCGCCTCCTTGGCCGGCGCACGCAGGCAACGTAGACCTCATCGACGTCCCTCCCCTTATGTCCCCCACACTGAGGCGATCGCCAAGCAGATCGGCGCCCAGACGGAGTGGGCGAAGGGCGGCGGCGCCCACCTCAAACTCATTTCGACGGCGAAGCTAACTAACGGCACCGGCGAGCTGAGCCCAGCAATGAGCATGGTGACGGCGACCGTGCTCGGCTATAATGACACCAAACAAGGGCCTACCCGCCACTTCCGGCATTGCCTGAAGTGGACTGGAAGAGGGTGTTTGGATGATGCTCCGGGATCTCCTCTTCGCCGCGGCGCTTCTGATCCTGTGCGGGATTGTTTGCCCATCGTCGATGCAGCCGCCGAGACCGGTGAGCCCCTGGCGCTGCAGGGCTATGATCCCGTTGCGTATTTTGCCGACGACAAGGCATCGCGGGGTAGCGAGCAGTACCAGGTCTCGTGGGATGGGGCTCGCTACCAGTTTGTGACGCCCGAACACCAAGAGGCGTTTCGACGCGAGCCGGAGAAGTTCACGCCGCAGTTTGCCAGTTGGTGCACCATGGGCCTGGGGGCCGGCAAGCGGGTGACCGCGGACCCCGAGGCTTGGCTGATCATGGACGGCAAGCTGTACCTGTTCTCCTCGACGGGGGCCCGGGACAAGTTTTTGCAGAATCCGACAGATTACCTGGCCAAAGCGGAGCGCACGCTAGCCGCTCCACGATGAATCAAGGGTAAGGCGAGGACTCTGATACTCCGCGCTTGCTGTCGGCTTTGCTGAGGCCCTCCCTCAACAACGCCCGATGCTCGGGATCCCGGAGCCGGGAGCCGAAGCTTCGCGAATCGAACAAAGGATTGCTGTGGCGAAGCTGATCAACGAGCCGCGCCGCGTCGTCGCCACGTCCCATCTGGGCGTAGGCGGCGGCAAGTATGGGAAGCAGCTGTCCGTTGGCCGGGAAGCGCACCAGTCCGCGTTCCACCACCCGAGCGGACTCATCGAATTGCCCGTCGAGATAGTAAGCCAGCCCGGCAACAATGTAGCCGCCCGGTTGGGGCGCGGGATCGATGCGAAAGCTCGCCTCCATCGCCTCGATCGCTTCCTGAATTTTTCCGGCCCAGAGCAGGCCGTTCGCCCGCACGTAAAGACTGGTCCCATCACTCGGATTAAGGGCGATGGCGCGGTCGATCTCGGCCAGTCCTCGCTCATACTGCCCTTGCATGGCGTACACCCGTCCAAGTAGCCGATGGCCGGCCACGTTCCGCTCATCGAGCGCGATCGCCTTTAGAGCTTCCTTTTCGGCTTTTTCAAGGGCTTGATACGGGAATTCAGTCCAGCCGTACTGAACCATGTCGTAGTTGGCTTCCCCGAGCAGCGCATGCGCGCTCGCCTGGGTGGGATCAAGTTCCAGCGCGCTTTCAAGAAGCTTTCGCGCTTCCCGGTTTGCCGATCGGTCCCCTTTTCGCAGCAAAGACCGAGCACGAAGCACACGGTCGTATGCATCAAGATCATGGATCGCGCTCGCCACTTGCTCCTGGGCTCGGTCGAGGTTGGCCGCTAGTGTGCCTGCGATCGTGCGGGCGATTTCTTCCTGAAGGGTAGGAATATTGGAGCGTTCGGTCTCGAATTGCTCCGACCACAGAAGCCGGCCGGGCTGCGTGTCGCTGAGTTCGACGTGGATGCGAATGCGGTCGGGCGATGTCCTGAGGCTGCCCCTGACCAGAAACTGGGCGCCGAGCGTGCGGCCGAGATTCGTCGGGGCGACGGTTGTCTGTTGCAAGGGAAGTACGGCGCCCATTCCGAGCACGGCGAGATCGCTGTAGCGTCCGAGCTCGCCGATAAGATCCTCGGTTATGGCGATGCTGAGGGGATCGTCACGCGCCTCCCCGCCGATATTGAGCAAAGGCAGGACGGCAATGACGGGGCGCCCGGCCAACGTGCCGCGTTTTTCTTCGCTCCCGCTGGACCAGAAATCAGGAACTACCCGAGCAGCGAAGCCAGCCGCTGCCACCAGCATGCCAAGAAACGCACCGAAAATTAGCCTGCGGTGGTGCTTCGTAAGGTTTCGCCACGAACGCTTGGCCTGATGATCGAGAACGATTCGATAGACACGAATGGGCCGGTCGATGTTCTTGAACTTTCGTTTGCCGAGGTCGCCAAAGCCGACGTCGATCTTCCCAGAGATCTGATCGAATACTGTGCCTGAGATGCAAATGCCTCCCGGGTCCGCCAGCGATTCGATTCTCGCGGCGACGTTGACCCCGTCGCCGAAGATGTCATCCCCGTCGACGATTACGTCCCCAAGGTTGACGCCGATCCGGAACGTCAGCCGCTGATCGTGGGCACGCTTCAGATTGTCTTCGGCAAAGGTGCGTTGGGCCGAAATGGCCGCCCGAACCGCCTCGACCACGCTCGGAAACTCCGCTAGCACCGCGTCGCCGGCGGTCTTGATTACCCGTCCCGCATGCGCTTCGATCGTCGCGATGAGCGCGCAAAGCGCGGTGTTCAGCCGCCGATGGGTCTCCTCCTCGTCGGCCTCCATCAAGCGGCTGAAACCGACCGCATCGGCATGCAAGATCGCCGAGAGTTTGCGCGGGGGCAGGCTATTCATAGCGGGCTGCGCTTTGGCGACGGTCACTCTTAATTCTGCGCCCTCGCGCCCTCTCCGTCGAGATGTGCAGTTTTTGCGTGCTCCGGCGGTGCGGATATGGTCATGGGCCGCGGCCGTTCAAATAACTGAAATGATCAACGGTTATCGGATGCGGTAAGGAGGCACACGTCGCCAGTCCGGAGTTCGTGAGTCTGCTTAGCTCTCGTAAGCGACAACTCCGATGCCTGCTTTTCGACTTCGCGAACCGACGCGAATGGCGAAACTTGGCAGTTTGCGGCGTTCTACGCGAAGCGTCGACCGGCGGCTCCTCGCCGGGCGAGATGGGGATCAGGCGCCGTTAGTCGATGCCGTTCATTTGCCAGTGGGCGCGCGACAGGTGGATGCCGCATTCGGTCTTGTCGGCGTGGCGCCAGCGGCCGGCGCGGGCGTTCTCGCCCGGCTTGACCCGGTCGGTGCAGGGCATGCAGCCGATGGAGAGGAAGCCGTCGGCCTCCAGCGGGTGCCGCGGCAGGTCGTGGCGGGAGAAGTAGGCCTCGATCGCCGCCTTGTCCCAGCCGGCGAGCGGATTGATCTTGATCTTGCCGTCGTCGGCGGCCTCGATCGGGGCGAGCCCGGCGCGCTCGCCGCCCTGGAACCGCTTGCGGCCGGTGATCGAGGCATCGAAGTCTTGCAGCGCCCGGCGCAAGGGTTCGACCTTGCGGACGAAGCAGCACATGTCCGGGTTGCCGTACCAGAGCACGCCGTCGGGATCGACCGCATCCACCTGGCGAAGATCCGGCTGGATGCTGCGCACATCGGTCAGCCCGCACGTGCGGACGAGCTGGTCGCGGTAACGGAGCGTCTCACCGAACAGCTTGCCGGTATTGAGAAAGATGACCGGGGTGGCGGGGGCGATCGCGGCCACCATGTGCAACAGCACCGCCGCCTCGGCCCCGAACGAGGAGACGAGGGCGATGCGGCCGGGGAACTCGTCCTCGATCATCGCCCGCAGCAGCTCTTGCGCGTCCGCCTGGGCATAGCGGGCGCTGAGCACCTTGGCCAACGACAGGCTGCGGGCCCGGGCGGCGTCGCCGGCGTCGACCGCGTCAACCGCATCGGGGGCGAGCACCGCTGTCTGGCTGCCGGTGCTCATTCCGCCGCCCTCGCCAGCCGCCGCGCCAAGGGCGCGGTGAGCCGTCCGTCGCCGGTCGGCTGATAGAACACGCTGAATTCGTTGATGGCCTGCTGCCAGGCGGCGACCGCGTCCTCGTCCTTCACCTCGAAGGCATCGAAGCCGCACCGCTGCATGAACAGGTACTGGTCGCGCAAGACGTTGCCGACCGCCCGCAATTCTCCGCCGAACCGGTATCGCTCGCGTAGCAGCCGGGCGGTCGAATAGGCCCGGCCGTCGCGAAAGGTGGGGAACTCCAGGGCGATCAGGGCAAGGACACCGACCGCGTCGGCGAGGTCGGTCGCCGGCTCGTTCGACGCCAGTCGCACCCCGATGTGGCCGCCGCGGGCCAAAAGCGTTGCCCTTTCGGCCCGCCAGCGGGCGAGCGACACGATGACCGGCCCCTCCCCCGGCAATGGCTCGCCGTCGGCGAGGTCGACATAGGGGTCGGCGCCGATCCGTCCATCCTTAATGACTGGCATAGAGCCCCTCCTTGAACGCATTGAGGCCGACACGGCGATAGGTATCGAGGAACCTTTCGCCGTCCTGGCGCAGGTGAAGGTAGCGATCGACGAGGGTCTCGACCGCGCCCGCCACCTCCTCGCCGGAAAAGGCCGGGCCAACGATGGCGCCCAAGGACGCGGTCTCGGTGGCGTCGCCGCCCAGGGTGATCTGGTAGAATTCCTCGCCCTTCTTGTCGACGCCGAGGATGCCGATGTGGCCGACGTGATGGTGGCCACAGGCGTTGATGCAGCCGGAGATCTTGATCTTCAGCTCGCCGATCTCATGGCTGCGGCCGACATCGGCGAAGCGCTCGCTGATCCGCTGCGCGACGGGAATGGCGCGGGCATTGGCGAGGCTGCAGTAATCGAGGCCGGGACAGGCGATGATGTCGGTGATGCGGCCGATGTTGGGCGTCGCCAGATCCAGCGGCTCGAGGGCCCGCCACAGGGCATAGAGGTCGTCCTGCTTGACGTACGGCAGCGTCAGGTTCTGTTCGTGGGTGATCCGGATCTCGCCCATACTGTAGCGGTCGGCCAGATCGGCGATGGCGTCCATCTGGGCGTCGGTGGCGTCGCCCGGCACGCCGCCGATGGGTTTCAGCGACAGATTGACGATGGCATACCCCGGCGCCTTGTGGGCGAACAGGTTGGTCCGCGCCCAGTTGGCAAAATCCGCATCCTCCATCCGATGCCGCTGGAAGGAGGCGGAAACCGTCGGCAGCGTCTCGAACCGCGGCGGCGCGAAGTAGGCGCGGATGCGCGCCAGTTCTTCCGCCGGCAGTTCCACCGCACTCCCCCGGATCTGCTCCCACTCCTCCTCCACCAGCTGGGTAAACCGTTCCGCACCAACCTCATGGACGAGGATCTTAATGCGCGCCTTGAACAGGTTATCCCGCCGGCCGAGCATGTTGTAGACGCGGAGAACGGCTTCCAGATAGGAGAGCAGGTGCTGTTTCGGCAGGAACGGCCGGATCGTCTTGCCGATGAAGGGCGTGCGCCCCTGGCCGCCGCCGACGAGGATCGAGAACCCCACCTCCCCGGCGTCGTTTCTGACCAGGGTCACCCCGATGTCGTGGACGGCGATGGCGGCACGATCGTTGGCGGCGCCGGTGACCGCGATCTTGAACTTGCGCGGCAGGAACGAGAACTCGGGGTGCAGGCTCGACCACTGGCGGATGACCTCGGCCCAGACCCGCGGATCCTCGATCTCATCGGCGGCGGCGCCGGCGTAGGGGTCGGCGGTGACGTTGCGGATGCAGTTGCCGCTGGTCTGCAGGGCGTGCATCTCGACGGTGGCAAGCTCGGCGAGAATATCGGGCACGTCTTCCAGCGCCGGCCAGTTGTACTGGATGTTCTGGCGGGTGGTGAAATGGCCATAGCCCTTGTCGTAGGTGCGGGCGATGTGGGCGAGCATGCGCATCTGGTCCGACGACAGGGTGCCGTAGGGGACGGCGACCCGGAGCATGTAGGCGTGGAGCTGCAGGTAGACTCCGTTCATCAGCCGAAGCGGCCGGAATTCGTCCTCGCTCAACTCGCCGGCGATGCGGCGGGCCACCTGGCCGCGGAACTGCTCGACCCGTTCGAGAACGAACGTCCGGTCGAATTCGTCATAGCGATACATCGGTTGTCCTCTTTTCGGCCTGCTTGCCAAGGTCGATGCGTATGCTGGGGCCCTCGGCGCGGATACGCTCGCGCAGCTTCAGCGGCTGAGGACCGGTCGGCCCGTCGACGACCTCCATCAGATAGGGTCCGACCACGATCCGCTGCTCCACCGCCCGCTCCGCCGCCGCCATGAGGCCATCGGCGGCGGCCTTGTCGATGGCGACCGCAGAGTCCCGGGCGTGCTCCGACCAGCGGCCATCCTCGGCGAGAAAAACGACGATCCCGTCGACGAGGCGATTGGCGGTGACCGCCTGCGGTCCAACCGCGCCTTTGCCTCCCTTGATCTTCGTTCCGTCCTGGATGATCGCCAAAGATTCGTCTCCCTTGCTCAAAATCCGGCAATTCCGCTCGCGCGCCCGGTTCGCGCCCTATCCGGTCACCCGCGTACCGCCTGGGCGTAATCGCGGTGGGTGAGCGGGATCCCGGCGGCGGCACAGCGCACGGCCGAACCGCATTAAAACTACATCAGCGTTCGTTACGGATATGGGATGCGTGTACATTAGTTTGTAGAATAAAATAAAGAACAATATAGTGGTGTTGTTTTTTCCCGGACGCAAGGGGTGCACGAACGGCACCCCCCTCGATCAATAGTCAGGGAAATACGGCGAGCGGACTCGGGCGACGGGTTAGAAGCGATCGCCGCCGGCGAAAACGTGGCTGCGAAGCTGCGAGAAATCGAGCGCTGCTTCCTCGTAGAGGGTCTCCAGCGCCGCCGGTTTCTCGATCAGCCCGACGAGCCGGTCCCGATCGACGACCGGCAGGTGCCGGATGCCCTTCTCGGCCATCTTGTTCAGGGCCGAGTCGATGTTTTCGTTACGGGCGCAGGTGGCAACCGGCTTGGTCATGATCGAATCCACCGTCAGAGACAGGGCGGTGGCGCCGCGTTCGGCGATGGCGTGGACGATATCACCCAAGGAGACGACTCCCATCAGGCGGTCGCCATCGGCGCAGACCATGGCGATGCCACTCCGCTTCTGTTCGAAACGCCGCGCCACTTCTTGAACGGTGTCGCTGGGTGCTACCGCGAGGACGTCCCGCGGATGGGTCTGCAAAACCCGGTCTACGATCATCTATCGTTTCTCCCGCCCGGCCGGCCAATACCCCCCGGGATCATTGCTGCGGTTGCGTGTGTAGGCGGTTTCCGATCTTGCCTCAACGGTTATTTCGGCATCACGGAAACAGCGGCGGTTGGGTCAACCCCGTGGTTTCGGCCAGTTCGGCGGCGACGTTCATGTTCTGAACCGCCTGCCCGGAGGCGCCCTTGACCAGGTTGTCGATCACAGAGAGTAGGATCGCTCGGCCCCGCACGCGATCGGCGAAAACGCCGATCCGGCACTGGTTGGACCCGCGCACATGGCGTGTTGCCGGCACCTCCCCTTCGGCGAGGACGCGCACGAACGGTTCGCCGCGATAGCGCGACGCCAGCCTGTCCCGAAGGTCGGCCGCGCTCGCTCCCGGCCGGAGACGCACGTAGATGGAGGCGAGGATGCCGCGGTTCATCGGCATCAGGTGGGGGGTGAAATTGACGATGACCGGATGGCCGGCCGCCGCCGACAGGGACTGCTCGATCTCGGGCGCGTGCCGGTGCTGGGCCACCCCGTAGGCATGGATGCCTTCCGTGACCTCGGCGTAGAGGGACCCCTCCTTGGCCGCCCGCCCGGCGCCGCTCACCCCCGATTTGGCGTCGATGATCACGTCGTCGACCTCGATCAGACCGGCCTCCACCAGCGGCACCAACGGCAACAGCGAGGCGGTGGGATAACAGCCGGGACAGGAGATGACCCTCGCCCGGGCGATCCGGGCCCGTGCCAACTCGGTCAGGCCGTAGACCACCTCGGCCTGGAGCGCAGGGGCGGCGTGTGCCGAGCCGTAGGTGGCGGCATACATCGCCGGATCGGCGAAGCGGAAATCGGGCGACAGGTCGATGGCTTTGACGTGGGCCGGTAAGCCCGCGATCACCGTCTGCGCGGCGCCGTGGGGCAGGCCGAAGAAGGCGACATCGATCCCCGTCCAGTCCACCTCCTCGACGCTTGCTAGGCGCGGCAGCGGCGCTTCGCCACCACCCTCGGCCAGGTGAGGGAACACCCTGGCGAGGGTTTGCCCGGCCTTGCGGTCGGCGGTGAGGGCGACGATGCGGGCCGCCGGATGGCCGAGAAGCAAACGAACCAGTTCGGCGCCGGTATAGCCACTGGCGCCGACGATGGCCACGCGCAAGGTATTGTTGTCCGACGTCATCGCTGGTGACCCGGGCGAAAAGTGACGAGGGAAGCCGTGCTCAGCGCTTGGAGAACTGGAAGCTGCGCCGCGCCTTGGCCCGACCATACTTCTTCCGCTCGACGACGCGCGGATCGCGGGTGAGGAACCCTCCCCCCTTCAGCGTCGGACGCAGCGCCGGTTCGTAGCGGATCAATGCGCGGCTGATGCCATGCCGCAGGGCCCCTGCCTGGCCGGAGAGACCGCCGCCGCCGACGCTGGCGACAACGTCGTACTGCCCGACCCGATTGGCGGTGACGAACGGCTGGCCGATCAGCATCCGCAGCGTCGGCCTGGCGAAGAACACGGTCACGTCACGGCCGTTAACGACGATGACGCCGCGACCCGGCTTCAGCCATACCCGGGCGACGGCATCCTTGCGCCGGCCGGTGGCATAGGCCCGGCCGAAGGCGTCGAGTTCCTGCTGCGCCTCTTCCCGCGGTTCGCTCACCGAGGCGCCGCCGCGCTCACCGGTCAGCCGCCTCAGATCCTCGAGCGTTCCCGTTGTTACCGCCATTGTCTTCAGCCCTGCCTTTTATTTTTTGCGTTAACCGCGGCGAGATCGACCGCCCGTGGCTGCTGGGCGCCATGGGGATGCTCCGGCCCCTTGTATACGTGCAGCTTCTTCATCTGCGCCCGGCCGAGGGGACCGCGGGTGATCATCCGTTCCACCGCCTTGACGATCACCCGCTCCGGGTACCGACCGTCGAGAATCTGCCCCATCGTTCGCTGCTTGATCCCGCCGGGATGGCCCGTGTGCCAGTAGAAAGTCTTGTCCGAGCGCTTGCGGCCGGTGAGCTTAACCTTCTCGGCGTTGACGACGACGATGTGATCGCCACAGTCGATGTGCGGCGTGAACAGGGGCTTGTGCTTTCCGCGAAGCCGCAGGGCGACATAGGATGCCAGCCGGCCGAGGACGATTCCGTCGGCATCGATCATCAACCAGTCACGCGTCACATCCGCCGGTCGAGCGGAGTAGGTTTTCATCGATATTCCTTTGGATAGGCGACGGGAATGCGCAGAGGCCGCGGCACACCGGCGCGGAAAGCGCGGGAGTATGCCATAAGCCGTCGCGGTGTCAACGCCGGGAGCTTGCTTTGCGCGTGGAACGCGCAGCCACCCTTCGCAATTCCTAAATAAAAGGGTATGGGACATTGCAGCAAGCTGCGACGAAACACTGCGGCCGACCAACGCGATCGACCCTGACCTCGGAAAACGGATATGCCGCTGATCGAATGGATTCCCAGCTTTACCGTCGGTATCGAATCCCTCGATACCGACCACAAGGTGCTCATCAGCCTGATCAACCAGCTCGACGACGCGATTTCCGCCGGAAATCCGCGGGCGACGGTGCAAAAGGTGCTGGATGCCCTGTACGATTATACCGTCTACCATTTCAGTCGTGAGGAGAGCCTGATGCGCGCCTGCGGCTATCCGGATTACGAGGCGCACGCCCGCACCCATGCCACCTTGCGGGCGCAGGTGGCGGAAATTCGCGACCGCTACGCCCGCAACCCCGAATCGATCCACTCGCGGGAGGTCCTCGCTTTCCTCAAGAACTGGCTGTCGAGCCACATCGTCGGGCGCGATCATCAGTATATGCCGTATATGGCCGATAAGCCGGAGGCCGTTGCCGCCGCCGACCAGGCGTTCGGTGCAACCGACGAAACGAACGCCGCCACCGGTTGAGCGGGCAGGATTGGCGACGTCGCGCCCGCGGGTCAAACTGCGCGCACGCGGTTCCGGGCCATGGTGCAAATCGCTACGAACCGAAGTTGAAGAACGGTAAGGGACCCTGTTCATGACACCTCCCCTTCTCGATGCCCGAGCCCGCCAAGCCGGTCTTAAAATCGAGCCGCTCGCCGATGGGATCGTCGGCCTCACCCTCGACCGGCCGGAAAAGTACAACGTGCTGTCGGTGCCGCTGATGACGGCGGTGGAAGACGCGTTGACGGCGATCGCCGAGGAGGGAGGCACCCGGGTGGTCGTTATCGCCGGGGCCGGCAAGGCGTTTTGCGCCGGGCATGATCTGGCGGAACTGCGCGCCGATCCCGGCAAGCAGGCGGTTCAGGCGATCTTCGACCAGTGCGTGCGGATGATGCTGGCGATCGCCCGGCTGCCGCTGCCGGTCATCGCCCGTGTTCACGGAACCGCCACCGCCGCCGGCTGCCAACTGGTGGCCGCCTGTGACCTCGCCGTCGCCGCGGAGAGCGCCCGCTTCGCCGTCTCCGGCGTCAACCTCGGCCTGTTCTGTTCGACGCCGATGGTCGCCTTGTCCCGCAACCTGCCGCGCAAGCAGGCGATGCAACTGCTGCTCACCGGCGAGTTCATGGATGCGCCGACCGCCCGGGCCTACGGCCTGGTCAACGAGGTGGTCGCCGATGCCGATCTGGATTCGGCGACGCTGTCGCTGGCCCGACGGATCGCCGATAAGTCGCCGGCCGCCATCGCCTTCGGCAAGCGCCTGTTCTATCGGCAGTTGGAGGCGACGCTGGAGACGGCGTACGACATGGCGACCGAAACCATGATCTGCAACATGCTCACCGAGGACGCACAGGCCGGGATCGATTCCTTCCTCGAAAAGAAGCCCCTGCCCGCCTGGAGCGGCCGATGAGCCGTGCCGCGGGGGCCGACACGGCGGGAGCCGCAACGCCGGACCTGCGGCAACTGCTGGCCGACGCACGGACCATCGCCGTCATCGGCGCCTCGCCCAACCCGGTGCGCCCGTCGTTTGAGGTGATGGCGTATCTGCAGCGGCACGGCTACCGCATCCGACCGGTCAATCCGATGGTGGCGGGATCGTCGATCCTGGGGGAGCCGGTGGTGGCTTCGCTGGCGGACCTGGAGCCGCCGGTGGATATCGTCGATGTCTTCCGCAACAGTGACAACGCCGGCGCCGCGGTCGACGACGCGATCGCCGCCCGTGCCCGGATCGGCCTCAAGGCGGTGTGGCTACAACTCGGCGTCCGCGACGCCGCCGCCGGCGAGCGGTCCCGAGCCGCCGGCCTCGCCTTCGTCATGGACCGGTGCATCAAGATCGACCATGCGCGACTGATCGGCCGGTGAAGTACACAGGGAGCCCGAATCGATGGCTGACAACGCCCGCCGTCTGGCTCATTCGGATCCTATCGGAGCGCCATGATCCCGCCGTCCGGCCGGGCTAAAGTCGGCGGTTGTCGACACGCGGCAAACTCACAGGTAACGTTCAATCATGAGTAAACTTGCGCCCGATGACAGTCCCGATCCGATAGACCGTCACGTCGGCACCCGCATTCGTGGTCGCCGTGTCGGACTGCGCATTAGCCAGACCAAGCTCGGTCAGGCGATAGGGGTCACGTTTCAGCAAATACAGAAGTACGAGAGCGGGACGAATCGCGTCGGCGCCAGCAATCTGTTCAAGATTGCGAAAGCCCTCGGCGTCGATGTGTCCTTTTTCTTCGAGGGTGCCTCGAACGATCAAACGCCGGCGATGGTGGCATCCGCCACCGGCCTTGCCGACGCGCCCCAGCAGCCGCTCGACGTCAACCCGATGAACTCGCGCGAGGCGTTCGAGCTGATGCACAATTACTATCGCATCCCCGATCCGGTCGTCCGCAAGCGGCTCTTCCAACTGGTGCGAATCCTGGCCTTCGCGGACGCCGACAACTGAGCCCCGGTGACGCGGGAGGACCGGGCGGCGGCATCCGGCCGTGAACGGCGTCTTCCTTGCCCTCGTCGTTGTGGCGTTCGCCGTCGCCGGCGTCCGCCAAATGACCGGCGTCGACGCGTCGGCGATGCCGGAGCTGTCGAAGGCGATCCTCGACGAAGCCGGTCGGGGGGTCACGCTTGCCATTAGCCTCATCGGGGTCATGGCGCTGTTCCTCGGCCTAATGAAGGTGGCCGAGGAGGCCGGGCTCCTCGCCGTCGTCGCCCGTCAGGTCCGCCGGCCGCTGGAGTGGCTGTTTCCCGAGGTTCCGCCCGGCCATCCGGCGATGGGGGCGATGGTCCTCAACATCGCCGCCAACGTTCTCGGGCTCGGCAATGCCGCCACCCCGTTCGGGCTGAAGGCGATGCAGGCCCTCGACACCCTGAACCCCAACAAGGGTTGGGCCAGCGATCCCATGGTCCTGTTTCTCGCCATCAATACGGCGAGCGTGACGGTGTTGCCCACCAGCGTCATTGCCCTGAGGGCGGCGGCCGGCTCCGCCGACCCGGCCGGCATCGTCCCGACGACGCTGTTCGCGACCCTCTGTTCGACGGCGGTCGCGATCGTTGTCGCACGCTTCGGTGAACGCCTGTCGCCGCTGCCGTCGCCGCCCGCGCCTCCGGCTAGTCCGCCGGCGCCCAGTGCCGACGGGGTCGCGGCGGCAGAATCCGTCCCGGACAGCGATGGTCCGGCACCGATCTGGCAGACTTGGGCGGCCGCCGGCGGACTTCTCCTGCTGATCCTCTTGACCCTGCTGCGCGGCCGGGAGGTGGGGCCCTGGCTGATTCCGGCACTCGTCACCGGCCTCGTCGTCTTCGGTGCCCTTCGCCGGGTGAGGGTCTACGAAACCCTGGTCGAGGGCGCCCAAGAGGGTTTCCGGGTGGCGGTGCGGATCATCCCCTACCTGGTGGCGATCCTGGTGGCGATCGGGATGTTTCGCGCCAGCGGCGCCATGGATGCTCTCCTCGCTCCCCTCGCCCACGCCGGAGCCCCCCTCGGCCTGCCGGCGGAAGCGCTGGTTATGGCGGTGCTCCGCAGCCTGTCCGGCTCGGGCGCCTATGCTTACCTGGCAACCATCCTCAACGATCCGGCGATCGGTCCGGACAGCTTCACCGGCTATCTCGTCTCGACGATCCAGGGCTCCACCGAGACAACCTTCTACGTTCTCGCCGTCTATTGCGGGGCGGCGGGTGTCCGCCGGATGCGCCACGCCCTGCTTGCCGGATTGATCGCCGACGTGGCCGGGCTGGCCGCCGCGGTCTTCATCTGCCGGTTGCTCTATGCCGGCTGACGGGCGCTGAGGAACAGGGGCGGAACATCATCCGAGGCCAAGCCCGAGCGTGATCTACTAGTAGATCATTCCAGCGTCCGCCACACGCTATGAGAGAACATTACTGACAAAACGCTTGCAATGCGTGTCTGTGGCGTTATGCTCTCATTAAGAGCTTATGCAGATACTTATACACGCAAAACGCGTTGGGATTCCGGTCATGAGCACAGCGAAATTCAAGATCAGCACCCGTCGCTACCGCACCATTCACGGCCATCGTCCCCAGGGTCTCGGCCTGTGGTACTTCCAGATGCCGGGCGGCCGGATCTTCACCTATTCCGGCCCCTTTGTCGTCGCCCGCCGTGCCGCGGCCGGCCATGCCCGCGACTGCCATCTCGGCGACGCGATCATCCAAGTGTGTGCCTGAACACGGGCCGGACGGCCGAATTCGGCCATATTGTGATACCGCCCCGTTTGTGTGTATTCTAGTTTTGTTCTCTAACGGCCCATACGCCACCCCGCGGCGACAAGGAACAGCCAGATGAGCCCGCCCAACGAAGCCGAAAGCGCCCTCTACGCCGACATCACGGGGCTTCTCCAGGGCATGCGCGATGCCAGCTACGCGGCGGTGGAAGCGGCGGTGGAACAGCGCTTTCAGGCCTTTTTGCGCGTCCACCGTGCCGGCGCCTCCGCATCCTTGGAAATCACCCAGACGATGACGGTGCACGACGACGCCGAGCCGTGGGCGATCTATCGAACCGAGTACCGGATCAAGCCGGCAGAGCCCCCGGCGGCGGCGACCGAAAGCGACGCGGCATGGGAGGCGGCGACCGGCAATGTCATCCCGTTTCCAATGGCATTTGGTCGGCATCATCTCCGCCCGGTGGCGGCGCCCGTTCAGCCGGCCCGGCCAGTGCGAACCACCTGAGCCCTTAAGGGAAGCTCTGCTCCGCCTCCACCGTGTTGCCGATCTGGTTGACCAGGAGCGGAACCATCCCCTGGGCGACGACGAACGGGTCCTCGCTGCCGATGCGGGTGGTCACCGCACCCTGCCAGAGGGGAGTCTCGCCGGGGTTTCCCACCGTAAAGGTCAGGGAGTAACGCTGTCCCGGCGCGGCGGTGCCGGCGCTGCCGAAGGGAACGGTCGCCTCCGGCGTCACCTCCACCTCCGCCCGGTCCTCGGTCCCGAAGGCACCGGTGCCATACCCGAGAACCTGCTGCTCCACCACCGGCGCGCCGATCTCGGTGTCGTTTTCGGGACGAGCCGGGTCCATGCCGACGGTGGTGGCGGACAGTTGCGTATCGTACCAGAGCTGTAGGCCGGATCCGCCATTTTCGCCGACACCATAACCCCTGTCTCGGAGCGCCTGCTCGATCACCGGCTGCAGCCGCATGGTGACGTCGTCTTCGTCCTCGGTGCTGACGGTGAGCGTCGCCTGGGGCGGCACCGCCGCCCGCGCGTCGCCCCGCACCTTGGCGACCCACTCCTGCGCTCGGGCGCCACCCGCCATGCCAACGCTGCCGGCGACCATGATCGCCGCCGCCAACGCCAGCGCATCGATACAGCGCCGCGGCGTATGCCGTTCGCGAGCCTGTTGCATGGAAGTCCCCTTTCCCGACCCGGGGAGGACCCTACGGCGCCGGCGGCCGCTCCTTCAAGCCCGATCGGCAAGAGGCAGAAAGGGGGTGGCCCTGGTGATAGCGCATCCTTGCCGCGTACGCCCCCTCAGCGCGGGTAGAGACCGATGCCGCTCGCCACGCTGTCGGCGATATGTTCCTTGGTGATCACGCCCATGATCCTCGCGGTGTGCAGATAGCCGGTGCGGGGGATGACCAGCGCCATGGCCGCGCCCTTGCGGCGCATGCGGGTGATCACGTCGAAGACGGCCGTATTCTCGCGCACCACGGTGAAGGTGCCGCGCGCCAGTTCGCCGAGGGTGACCTCGGCACCGGCCGCCCCCACCGCCCGCCGCAGATCGGCGTTGACCCGGAGCACCCCTGTCACCCGGTCGCGCCGGGTAACGACGACATGGCGCAGCCCGCCGGCGCTCTCCGACATGCGCAGGAAGGTGGCAAAGGTGGTGGCCGCATCGACGATGGCGATGTCGCGCAGCATTACGTCGCCGGCGCTGCGGACGAGGAAGAGATTGGCGTGGAGGCCGTGCGGCATGGCGTGGCCGCGGCGGACCAGCTTCATGGTGTAGATATTCTCCGCCGAGAGCAGCCGGCGAACGCCGAGGCTGAGGGCGACGGCCAAAATCATCGGCAGCACGATGTTATAATCGCGCGTCATCTCAAACGTCATGGTGACCGCGGTCATCGCCGCGCCGGTGCCGCCGCCGACCATGGCGCCCATGCCGACCATGGCGAACGCCGGCAGGCTGATGGTCAGCCCCGGCATCAGCACGCTGACGAGGCTGCCGAACGCGGAGCCGAGGGGCTCCCATGAACAGGGAAGGCGAAAAGATGCCGCCCGAGGACCCCGACCCGAGGCTGACCGTCGTCGCGAAGAGCTTGCAGGCAAACAGGAGCATGAGGAAAGCGCCGGCGTTGAGTTGGCCGGCGAGGATCGCCTGGATGGTGGCATAGCCGACCCCCTCGACGAAGTAGTGTCCGCTGGTGACCAGCAGGACGTAAATCAGCACCCCGACCAGCAACATGCCGAAGGCGTGCCGCAGATAGCTGTTGGGGATCCGCTCGAACACGTCCTCGCACCAACGCAGCGAGCGCACGAAGACCGCCGCCGCCACGCCCACCAGCGCCCCCAAAACCGCATAGAGGACGAGCGTCAACGCGCTGCCAGGCTCGGTGGGAAGGGCGGCGAGCTGCTCGGGCACGGCGAAGGCGGGCTGTCCGCCAAAGAACAGCCGTCCGATGAAGGTGGCGCCGCTGGTGGCGAGAGCGACCGGCAGGAAGGTGTTGACGCTCACCGCCGGCAGCAGCAGTTCGATGGCGAACATCACCCCGCCGATGGGGGTGTTGAAGGTGGCGGCGATCCCGGCGCCGGCGCCGGCGGCCACCAGGACGATCCGCTGCGCCGCCGGCATGGCTACCACCTGGCCGAGCGTCGAGCCGAGGGCGGAGCCGATCTGAATGATCGGCCCCTCCCGCCCCACCGCCGCGCCGCTGCCGATGGCCAGCGCCGAGGCCACCGACTTGGCGGCGGCGACGACCGGCCGGATGAGGCCGCGCCGGTAAAAGATCGCGTCCATGACCTCGGGGACGCCATGGCCCTTGGCCTCGGGGGCGAAGGTATTGACGATGAAGGTGACGGCGAAGGAACCGATGACCGGGACGAGGATGATCCCCATTCCCCACGGCGACGGCAGGGTGAACAGGTTGGCTTCGTAAGAAATCGACGCTTGGCCGAGAAACATCAGGTTGTGGATGAGGCCGATCAGGGCCCGGAACAGGACGGCGCCCAGCCCGGTGACGATGCCCATGATCAGCGCCAGGCCGCACATGGGCCACAGCCCCAGGGGACGCGGCTCCCACGCCGCGGCGATGCCTGCCAGATCAGCGGCTTCCCCGCCGACCGCCGGGTCGGTGGACGACGATGGAGCTAACGCCATACCGGTCTCCCGTAGCCGGCTTTAACCTCGGCCCGACCTTAGCCGCTTCACGCCCCGAGGTGCACGCCCGTTAGAGGAGGATTTGGCTCAAAACCCACAGGGTGATCGCTGCTGCCACACCTTCCACCAAAGTGCCGACAGTTTGCAGCCGATAGCCGGTGGGAACGTCCATGTTGGAGAAGCGGGTGACGACCCAGAAGTAGCTGTCGTTGGCGTGGGAGACGACCATCGCGCCGGCACCGGGACGCCATCCCGAAGCCAAAGGCGGTGATCAGTAGGGCAAGAAAGGGATGAAGCTCGAATTTGGCCGTCGCCACAATGATGAAGACAATGGCGACAACCAGCAGATGATCAGCAGCATGCCCTACAGCCTTATGTCGGATCGTTTCGAGCGGCGACGAACAGGCGGGCGACCTGCTCGGCCGCCGCGCCGAGCAGCGGTTCCGCCCCTGCCATGGCGTCTTCTAGTGTCATCGGGCCCGCACAGAGGCTGAACACGGCGACGATGCCGACATCGGTGAGGCTGGCGACGCCCTTGCCGACGCCGCCGGCGATGGCCACGCACGGGATGCCCCGGCGCTTGGCGGCTGCCCCGACACCGCCCGGGGCCTTGCCGAAGGCGGTCTGGAAATCGATCTGGCCCTCGCCTGTCAGCACCAGATCGGCCCCGGCCAACTTCGCGTCCAGCCCGACCAGGTCCAGAACCAGATCGACCCCTCGCCGGATCTCGGCGCCGAGAAACGCGTGCAGGCCGGCACCGAGGCCGCCGGCGGCACCGGCGCCCGGCATGTCCCGGACGTGGATGCCGATGTCCCTGCCGATGATGTCGGCGAGATGGGCGAGACCCTGGTCCAGCAAGCGAACCTGTTGCGGTGACGCGCCTTTCTGCGGGCCGTAGACGTGGGCCGCCCCGTTGGGCCCGCACAGCGGATTGTCCACATCGCAGACCGCCTCGATGCGGACATCGCGCACCCGGGGATCGAGACCGGTCATGTCGATCCGGTCGATGCGGGAAAGCTCACCGCCGACCGGGACGATCTCCTGGTCGGCGGCATCGAGGAAACGGACCCCGAGCGCGCTCGCCATGCCGACGCCGCCGTCATTGGTGGCGCTGCCGCCGATGCCGACACCGATGCGGGCTACGCCCAGATCGAGGGCGGCGGCGATCAGCTCGCCGGTTCCTCGCGTCGTCGTTCGGGTCGCGTCGCGGCGGTCGGGCGACACCAAGGCAAGTCCGCTCGCCAGGGCCATCTCCACCGCGGCGAACCGATCGGCTTCCACATAGCAGAACGAGGCCTCGCGAGGCTCGAAGAACGGGCCGGCCACCTTTGCCGTCCGGATCGTACCTCCCAGCGCCTCCACCGCCACGTCGACCAGGCCATCGCCGCCGTCCGCCACCGGCACGGCGACGATCTCCGTGTCGGGAAACGCCCGGCGGACGGCGTCGGCCATCGCCCTCGCCGCTTCACTGGCGCTCAGGCATCCCTTGAAGGCATTGGGAGCAACGACGATTTTCATCGACCCCTCTTGCTCTTACGGTGGGCCCATTGGCCGGCCCACACTTCTAATTAGGCATCTGGGATGCAGGCCGGGCGAGTTCCACCATCGGAATGAGGTGATCTCTGCGGCGTCGACCGGTCACGATCTGGCGGGGGGCGGCGGGGCGCGGAACAGGAGGCTGTAGATGACCGGCAGGACGCCGAGGGTGAGCACGGTCCCGAGGGCGACGCCGAACGAGATGACGATGGCCATGCTGTAGAACAGCGGGTCTTTCCAGACGATCAGCGGCAGGAGGCCCGGAATCGTCGTGATGGATGTCATCAGGATCGGGCGGAACCGCGACAAGGCGGCGGACACGATGGCATCGTAGGTCCCGACCCCGGCGTGCCGGTTGGCCTCGATGCTGTCGATCATGATGATCCCGTTGTTGGTGATGATGCCGGCCAAGCTCAGCAGGCCGAGGAGCGACATGAAGCCGAACGGGGCGTGCATGACCAGCAGTCCGACGATCGCGCCGAGGAAGGCCATGGGGATGGTCAACAGGATGATCCCGGCGCGCCGGAACGAATTGAACTGCCAGACCAGGAGCACGATGATCAGGAACCCGGCGATCGGGAAGTTGGCGAACAGCCGCTCCTGCGCCGTCGCCGCGCTCTCCAGTTCGCCGCCCATCTCCCAGCGATAGCCGGCGGGAAGATCGAGGGAGTCGATCGCCGGCTGGATCTCGTTCACCAGTTGTCCGGCCTTCAATTGAAGATGCTTGGCGCTGACGGTGACGGTGCGCTCGAGGTTGCGGCGATTGATCCGATAAGGCTCCCACCGGCTGCTGATATCGGCGACCTGCGACAGAGGCACGTTTTCGCCGGTGGCGGCGGAATAGACGTTGAGGTTGAACAGCGTCGACAACTGGTCGCGTTCGTCTTCGGTGCCGCGCAGCACGATGGGGATGACGGCGTCGCCCTCCCGGTAATCGGTGATGGCGCCGCCGCTGACGAAGGCGTTGAGGGAGGTGGCGATGTCGCGCGACGTCACCCCGGCGCGCCGGGCGCGCGTCTGGTCGACGACGATCTCGACCTTGAGGACCTTGTTCTCCCAGTCCTGTTCCACCTCGATCGTTCCCGGTACCGCGCGCAGCGCGGCGAGGAGGTGCTCCGCCTTGGCGGCGAGAACGCTCTCGTCCGGGCCGCTGATCCGGAGCTCCACCAGGCCGGCTTCGGTCGGCCCGAACCACATCGCCTTCGGTTTACCGCGCGCTTGCGGGTAGTTGGCATCGATGAAGGCGCGGGTGCGTTCGATCATCTCCGGCACCTGCGTGTTGGACTGGGTCTCGACCAGGAGAAAGGCGACGTGCGGATCGGGATCGATGGGAGCCAGCGACAGGAAGAAGCGCGGACCGCCGCTGCCGACGTAGGCGACGGTATTGGTGATTTCCGGATTGACCGACTTATCGTCGAGCCAGGCCTCAACCCCCCGAACGACCCCGGCGGTCTCCTCGATGCTGGAGCCCGCCTCCAGGTCGATGTAAAGAAGGAACTGGTTCCTGTCGTTTGCCGGAAAAAACTCGCTGACTACAAATCTCGCGGCAAAGACGATCAGCGCGGACAGTATCACAACGACGATGATACACAGCGCTCGGTGACGCAGCATCGCTTCCAGGAAAGAGTGATAGTACCGATAGGCTCCTGAAGCGTATTCTTCCTGAGGTTTATCTACAGGTACTTCAGGTACTTCCGGTTTCACCTTCAGGAACCAGTAACACATCGCCGGTGTCATGTACATGGACATGAACCAGGAGCCGAGAAGGACCAGGATCACCACCTGCCCCAGCGACAGCGTGTACTCGCCGGTGGACCCTTCGGCCAGGGCGATGGGCATGAAGGCGAGGATCGTCGTCAGGGTGGAAATCAAGAGCGGCAGGGCGAGGGTATTGGCGGTTTCGATCGCCGCTTCTTTGCGATCGTCGCCGCGCGCATAGCGGTTGCGTATTCCTTCGGCCACAACGATCCCGTTGTCGACCATGATGCCGAGCGCGATGATCGTTGCCGCGATGGACATGCGCTGCAATTCCACCTGCCAGGCGGACATCCCGATCAACGCCAGGAGGATGGTCGCCGGGATGAACGCGCCGACGATCAGCCCCGCCCGCATGCCGAGGAACAGCACCACGACGATGGTGACGATGACCAGCGTCTGGCCCAGGTTGCTGATGGCACCGTTGACCGCGCGCTCCACCAGTTCCGGCTGAAAGGTCGCGAACTGGAGCACGTAGCCGATGGGCAGGCCGCGCTCGATTTCGTTGACCCGCTGGGTCAGCCGCTTGCCGAACTCCACCGCATTGACCCCGTCGAGGATCGAAACGCTGATCACGATCGCCGGGTGGCCGTTGAAGAAGACCGGGCGCTCGGCCGGGTCGATGTAGCCGCGGGTCACCTGGGCGACGTCCCGCAGCGGGATCGTTTTCGTCGTCCCCGGGATCGCCACCAGGGTGTCCTCGATTTCGGATAGATCGGTAAACGTCCCCGACGCCTCGACGACGACGTTGCGGCCGTCGGCATTGATCGTGCCGCCGGGGAGAATGATGTTCTGCCTTTGCAGCGTGTCGACGATCACCTGGGGAGAAATCCCGAGGCTGGCCAGCCTGGCGTTGGTGACGGTGAGGAAGACGCGTTCCGGCTGCACCCCGAACAGCTCGATCTTCTCCACTCCTTCCAGGGTGTCCAACTGGCGCCGCGTTTCGCGGGCGACCCGCCGCATGTCCTCGAGGGAAAAGCCGTCGCTCCACAGGGCGATGGTCGCCACCGCGGTCAGGCCGAACTCATCGTTGATGAACGGGCCGAGGGTGCCGGCCGGAAGCTGCGGTGCCACGTCCGCCATCTTGTTGCGCAGCGTTTGCCAGACGCGGGGAATGTCCTCGCCCTTCACCCAGTCCCCCACCTCGGCGTAGACGATGGTGATGCCGTCCTTGGTCGAGGACCAGATGTCGTCGACTTCGCCGATTTCTCGGATCGTCTCTTCCAGCCTGCGGGTGATGAGATCCTCGAACTGGACCGGGTCCATGCCCGGATGCACCGCGGTCACGATCGATTGCCGGATCTCGATGGAGGGATCCTCTTGGCGCGGATAGTCGAGGAAGATGAGAAGCCCGATCAATGGAATGCCGAGCAGGACCAGAAGCGTGATCCTGTTCGTCTCGATGGCAAACCGGGTAATCCGTCCGAACATCTGGCTCGCTCGTGTCAGGCGCGGCCTAACCGCGGGGAGTCGCGGCGGGAGCGTTGGCTTGCATCAGCCTAACCTTCTGACCGTCCACGAGAAAACTGACGCCGGCGTTAGCGATGATGTCGCCGATGCCGAGGCCGGACACCGCGACCATGTTCTGGGCCAGCGGACCGGGTGAAGAGACCAGGGTCCGCTGGACGGTCGAGGTGATGGGATCGTAGACGAAAACAAACCCCTCGCCCGGGCCTTCGCCCGGAGCGATGGCGGTCAGCGGAACGAAGTATCGGCTGTCGGCCGATCCGGTTTCCAGCGCCATGGTAACCTCCGCCGTCATTCCGGGGCGGATTGTCGCCGGCGCCGCGATCAACGCCGCCTTGACCGGGAATACGTTCCCCGCCCCGGCGGCGCTGCCGATCTCGGAGATGCGCGCCTCGATCGGCATCGCGCCTTGCGGCAGGGTGACGATCGCCGGCAGGCCGAGAGAGATCTGGTCGATGCTCGTCTCCGGGACGCCGATGGCCGCCTGCAAGCCGCCCTCGGCGTCGACCCGGAACACCGACTGACCGGCCTGCACCTGAACGAACGGGTCCACCAGCCGCTGCGCAATGGTGCCGTCGAAGGGGGCAAAGAGCGTGGTGTTGCGCAGATCCCGCTGCGCCAGGCTCAGTCTGGCGATGGCCAGATCCACCTGGCTTTGCGCCGACTTGAAGTCCCGCTGCGCCACCTCGAACTGCACCCGGGCGACCGCCCGCTGCTCCAGCAGCCGGGTGTTGCGCTCGTAATCGGCGCGCGCCTGCGCAAGGAAGGCCCGCGCCTGCTGCAGTTCCGCCTGTGCGGCCTGAACGTTGAGCCGATAGGGTTCCTGGTCCAGGGAGGCCAGGGCTTGCCCCTGTCTGACCGCGTCGCCCTGGTGGACCAGGACCCGCTGAACGGCGCCGGGAACCTCGAAGCTCAGGTTGGAGGAATCGACGGCCTCGATCACCCCGGAGAACCGGCGCACCTGGCCGCCCGCGGCTTCGGTGACGGTGAATGCCCGGATCGGTCGCACCTGCTCCGGGGCGACGGGCGGCTCTTCGCCACAGCCGGCGAGGAAGCCGAAGACCGCTAACGCGGGGAGGAGTCGTCCGGCCGTCGCCCGCATCATCCCTCCATGCCTACACACTGGATCACCGTCCCTTCCTTGGAGCCACATCCGGGGGCGTCATCCGCTGTCGGCCCTCGGCCAATCCGCCGTGGCCGGAGGAGATGCGTGAACCGCCGGCAACAAGACGGCGGGACCGGTGCCCTCTATTCGCCCGTTAAGGGGAGGACGTCAACCGCCCGGTTCGCGGCCTTCCCGGCGGACGCGTTCCGACGTCGTCCGGTTGGCTATGGACTGGATTGACGTCCGGTCCTAAGAGAGCGAAACGCCGGGGTCGTGAGGGGGCATGAACATCGCCAATCTCCTGGCGCGGGCGGGACGGGCCCACGCCCAGCGCCCAGCCATCGTCGTCGGAACCGAGCTCGTCGCCGATTACGGCAGTTTGGCCCGGCGTGCCGCCGCCATCGCCGTCGGTCTCCGCGAGCGTTTTCGCCTCGGCCGGGGCGATCGTGTCGCCCTCGTCATGGGGAATTGCGCCGCCTACATCGAGGCGCTGTTCGCGTGCTGGTGGGGCGGTCTCGTCGCCGTCCCGGTCAACGCCAAGCTGCATCCGCGGGAGATCGCCTACATCCTCGATCACACCGGGGCGCGGGTTTGTTTCGTCACCCGGGAGCTGGCCGAGGCGGTCGGTTCGGTGCAGGGCGAACTCGCCGAGCTGGCGGCCCTGATCGCCGTTGACGACGCCGATTACGCCGCCCTCGCCGACGGCGATCCCTGCCCGGTCGCGGCCGCCTCCGCCGATGACACGGCCTAGCTCTTCTACACCAGCGGGACCACCGGCCGCCCCAAGGGCGCCATGCTCAGCCACCGCAATCTGCTTGCGATGACCACCAGCTACTTCGTCGACGTGGACCGGATCGATACCGACGACTGCATCCTCCATCCCGCGCCGCTGTCGCATGGCTCCGGTATGTACGTCCTGCCGCATGTGGCGGCGGCGGCGAAGCAGGTGATCCCGGCCAGCGGCGGCTGCGAACCGGACGAGATCTTCCGGCTGATCGAGGCCCACCCCGGGGCGTCTTTCTTCGCCGCGCCGACCATTGTCCGCCGGCTCATCGACAGCCCGGCGGCGGCCGGTGCCGATACCCGCAACCTGAAGACGATCGTCTATGGCGGCGGTCCCATGTACGTCGAGGACCTGAAGCGGTCGATGGCGCTGCTCGGCAACAAGCTGGCGCAGATCTACGGCCAGGGCGAGAGCCCGATGACGATCACCGCGCTCAGCAAGGCCCGCCACGGCGAAACCGGTCACCGCCGCTACGAGCAGCGGCTGGCGTCGGTCGGCGTCGCCCATGCCGTGGTCGAGGTCATCGTCGCCGATCCCGACGACCGGCCGCTGCCGGCGGGCGAAATCGGCGAGGTGCTGGTGCGGGGCGAAGCGGTGATGACGGGCTACTGGCGGGACCGCCGGGCCACGGCGGAGACGCTGCGGGGCGGCTGGTTGCACACCGGCGATATGGGCGCGCTCGACAGCGACGGCTTCCTCACCCTCAAGGATCGCAGCAAGGATCTGATCATCAGCGGCGGCAGCAACATCTACCCGCGGGAAGTGGAAGAGGTACTGCTGCGGCATCCCGGCGTCGCGGAGGTCTCGGTCATCGGCGAACCGGACCGCGAATGGGGCGAGGCGGTCGTCGCCTTCGTGGTCGCCGCCCCGGAGGCGGAGGCCGTCCTCGACGCAGCGGCGCTGGATGCCGTCTGCCTCGCTCAGCTCGCCCGCTTCAAGCGGCCGAAGCGCTATGTGTTCGTGCAATCCTTGCCCAAGAACAACTACGGCAAGGTCCTGAAAACCGAACTGCGGCGGCGGGCGGAGAGGGAGAACGACTAACCATGGCGGACCGGCTGAAGGACAAGGTGGCGTTGGTTACCGGCTGCGGCTCGGTCGGGCCGGGCTGGGGCAACGGCAAGGCGATGGCGGTTCTGTTCGCCCGCGAAGGTGCGCGGGTGTTCGGCATCGATATCGATGCCGATGCGTCGCTCGAAACGCAACGCATCGTCGAGGGCGAGGGCCACGTCTGCCGGACCCATGTGGCCGACGTGGGCGATGCCGATCAGACGGCACGGGCGGTCGCCGCCTGCCTCGACGAATGGGGCCGCATCGACGTTCTCGTCAACAACGTCGGCATCGCCCGCGTCGGCGGTCCGGCCGAACTGGACGAGGCGACCTGGGACGAGGTGATGCGGGTGAACCTGAAGAGCGTCTACCTCACCTGCCGCCATGTCCTGCCGGTGATGGAGCGCCAGGGCAAGGGGGCGATCGTCAACAACGCCTCGATCGCCGCCTGGGGCTGGTGCGGCGTCAACTACGGCTTCTACGGCGCCAGCAAGGGGGCGATGATCTCGATGACGAGAAGCCTCGCCATCCAGTATGCGCGCCAGGGCATCCGCGCCAACTGCGTCTGCCCGGGCCTGATGAACACGCCCCTGGTGCACAAGGCGCTGACCACCGTCTACGGCGAGGATGGCGACGTCGCCACCCTGATCCGGACCCGCGACGCTCAGTGCCCGATGGGACATATGGGCGACGCCTGGGACACCGCCTACGCGGCCCTCTACTTGGCCTCAGACGAGGCCAAGTACGTTACCGGCGTCGCCCTGAATGTGGACGGCGGCATCAGCATCCGCTTCGCCTGACGCTACCAGGCCGTTTAGCCGTCGCAAGCACTCGACCGCAGCGAGATCGGGGCCGGGTTACGGCCCAGGTGTTGACGCGTATGCGTGAAGATTTCCCGCTATAGACGAATTCGCCCTCGCGCGGGACCATTTTTAACAATTCCACAATATTGACATACTGGGGAAGATTGACCAATAATCCCCCGCATGGCGATGCCCTCTTTTACCGTAATGGGGGGGTGAGAAGGCAATTGTGGATTGATCGCCAAGTCACATAATTAAACTCGAGATACTCACTCGCGTGAGAAATACCGGTGAGTACCTCCGCTTTTGTGAGTGGCCGGATGAGCACTACTCGTCTAGCCATGAGCGAAGTGCGAAACTGTGCTTAAAATTAAACGCATATCTCATTTAAGTCTGTTAGGGGAGGTAATTTATTATGAAAATGCGCGTGATTGCGGGACGTATATTGGCCGCGGCAGTCCTGGGTTTGATGTCCGCGGTTTTGGCGCATAAGGGGGCAAACGCCGATCAACCCAATGTCATCCTGATCACCCTCGACGACGCGGGCATGCAACTCAGCAGCTACGGCGATCACACCATAGAAACGCCGAACCTCGACCGGATTGCCAGCGACGGCGTGCGGTTCACCCAGGGGTATGTCGCCTACTCGTCCTGCAGTTCGTCGCGGAGCGCCATGTTCACCGGCCTGTACCCGCACCAGAACGGCCAGATCGGACTAACCAGCGCCGGGTTTTCCATGAGCGAGGCCTTCCCCACCATTCCAAGCATCCTGAGGAATGCCGGCTACCGGACCGGGGTCATCGGCAAGGTGCACGTTCAGCCGAAACAGGCATTTTCATGGACCTACCAGTCCCCGTATCTGAAGTGGCAATGGGGAACGCGGGATGTGGTGCAGGTCGCCTCCGAAGCGAGTAAGTTCTTCACTGCGAGTTCACAGCCATTCTTTTTGAAGGTCAGTTACCTCGACCCGCATTTACCGCGGACGGATCAGATCCTCGGTATTCCACCCACCGATCAACTGGTGCACGCGAGCGACATTCGCGTCAATACCTGGACGGGAAAGACGGTAACGAGCACCGCGAGCGAGGAGGATATCGCCACCTACTACAATTGCATCAAGCGCATCGATATCGGCGTCGGCATGCTTCTCGATGCGCTCGCGGCCGCCGGCAAGGCCGACAATACCCTGATCATCCTCCTCGGCGACAACGGCGGCGGTGCGGTCCAACTGGGGAAAGCCGACATCTATGAAAGCGGTCTGCGGGTGCCTTTCATCGTCCGCTATCCGCGGGAAGGCCGGCCCGGGCAGGTGCGGGATGAACTCGTTTCAGCGGTGGACATCCTGCCGACGATCCTCGATGCCGCCGGCGTTGCGGTGCCGGAGCCGACCAAGAGCATGATGACCGAGGGCAGCTCGCTGATGCCGATCATCCGCGGCGAGGCCGTCCCTGGCTGGCGGCGCTATCTGTTCGCCGAGATGGAATACCACAACACGAGCCTTTTTAAGCCGAGCCGGGCGGTACGTGACGAACGCTACAAGCTGATCCGCAGCTATCCCCCCCTCAATCGCGGCGTCGGCAATCTGATGCTGTTCGATCTGGCGAACGATCGGCTCGAGAAAACGAACCTGGTCGCCAATCCTTCTTACAGCGATGTCCGAGACCGGCTGCTCGATGAACTGAGCGCTTGGCAGGCGCGGTCGGACGATTTCCGCAATTAAGCCCTGCGCGACGAGGAAAGCGAAAACCGCCGGGAGGATGGTCCTCCCGGCTTCTTTCGTTTGCGCGCGGAGTCAGCAGGATGAAGGAACGGCCCCGTCCCTGTCGAGCAGCGCAGCAGAGTCACCTTATGATCCACAGGAAATCGTATTACGTGAGCATTTCCCATTCTAGGGAATATTTCTCCATCCTAAATCAGTTCAACCGCGCTGAATGTTGACAGATCGGGTGAAATCTACCAAAAATCCACACGCCCATCTGGCGGTAATGCTGTTATTTTACCACAACAGCGCCCAACACCGTGGCGAATTTAGCACCAATCCAATTGATTAAGATCAATCACTCGTGTGAGAAAATATCGATAAGCACTCTATTCCTGTCGTGGTCAGATATGCAAGGCGTTCGCCTCGCCACGAGCTGATGGTGAAACCTAAAGAGAGCTTGACTCTTATGAGTTTGCTATGGGGTATTTTATGAAAATGCGAGTACACACCCGGCGGATACTGGCTGCGGCAGTGCTAGGCTTGATGTCGGCGGTTTTGGCGCATAGAGGGGCGCACGCCGATCGGCCCAATGTCATCCTAATCACCCTCGACGATTCCGGCTTACAACTCAGCAGTTACGGCGACCACACCATATCGACGCCCAACCTCGACCGGATCGCGGCCGATGGCGTGCGGTTCACCCACGGATATGTCGCCTACTCTTCCTGCAGTTCCTCGCGGAGCGCCATGTTCACCGGCCTGTACCCGCACCAGACCGGACAGATCGGATTGACCGGCAACGGGTTCTCCATGAGCGAGGCCTTCCCCACCATTCCAAGCATCCTGAGGAAAGCCGGGTACCGGACCGGGATCATCGGTAAAACGCACGTACAGCCGTCTAACGCATTTTCGTGGACCTACGAGGCCCCTTATCAGACATGGCCGTGGCGCACGCGGGATGTGGTACGGGTGGCCGCCGCAGCACGCAACTTCTTCACCGCGAGTTCACAGCCGTTCTTTCTGAAGATCAGCTACCTAGACCCGCATTTACCACGGACGGATCAGGTTCTCGGCATCCCGCCCGCCAATCAACTGGTGCACGCGAGCGACATTACCGTCAATACGTGGACGAAAAAACCAGTGACCACCACCGCGGCGAAGCAGGAAATCGCCACCTACTACAATTGCATCAAACGCATCGATATCGGCATCGGCATGCTTCTCGATGCGCTCGCGGACTCCGGCAAGGCCAACGATACCTTGATCATTGTCCTCGGCGACAACGGCGGCGGTGCGGTCCAACTGGGGAAAGCCGACATCTATGAAAGCGGTCTGCGGGTGCCTTTCATCGTCCGCTATCCGCGGGAAGGCCGCCGCGGGCAGGTGCGTAACGAACTCGTTTCAGCGGTGGACATCCTGCCGACCATCCTCGGTGCCGCCGGCGTTGCCGTGCCGGAGCCGACGAAGAGCATGATGACCGAGGGCCGCTCGCTCATGCCGATCATCCGCGGCGAAGCCGCCAATATGTGGCGACGCTACCTGTTCACCGAGATGGAGTATCACAACAGGAGCCTTTTCAAGCCGAGCCGGGCGGTACGTGACGAACGCTACAAGCTGATCCGCAGCTATCCCCCCCTCAATCGCGGCGTTGGCAATCTGATGCTGTTCGATCTGGCGAACGATCGGCTCGAGACAACCAACCTGGTCGCCAATCCTGCATACAGCGCCATCCGAGACCGGCTACGCGACGCACTGAGCGCCTGGCAGGCAAGGTCGGACGATTTCCGTCATTAAATCTGCGCGACGAGGAAAACGAAGAAGCCGGAAGGACGGTCCTTCCGGCTTCTTTTGTTTGCGCGGGGAGTCAGCAGGACGACGGCGGGCCGACGGCAATGCGTTGTTTTTACCACACTAGAGCCAAAGCCATCGTGGATCGAGCGCCTAGTCAACCCCCAAACACGCTACCTACTCACCAAAAGAGCGAATATCCCGGTGAGTCCTACGCTTTTGTCAGTGATCAGGTATGCAAAATGCTCGTCTAGCTACGCACTGATAATGAAACTACCCTCCGAATGAGGCGGTGAATCTTCTAGAACGCTAATGGGGGGGAGTCATCTAATGAGAATGAGACTTATTGTTGCCCGGATACTGGCCGTGGCACTGCTAGGCTTGATGTCGGCTACTTTGGTGTATAAGGGAGCGCACGCCGATCGACCCAATGTCATCTTGATCACTCTCGACGATTCCGGCTTGCAACTGAGCAGTTACGGCGATCACACCATCGCGACGCCCAACCTCGACCGGATCGCGGGCGACGGGGTGCGATTCACCCATGGATATGTGGCCTACTCGTCTTGCAGTTCGTCGCGGAGCGCCATGTACACTGGGTTATATCCGCACCAGAACGGCCAGATCGGATTGACCGGTCAGGGGTTCTCGATGAGCGAGGCCTTCCCCACCATTCCGAGCATCCTGAGGAATGCCGGGTACCGGACCGGGATTATCGGTAAAACGCACGTACAGCCTAACGCGGCATTTTCATGGACCTACCAGGCCCCTTATCAGAATTGGCCGTGGCGCACGCGGGATGTGGTACGGGTGGCCGGCGAGGCTCGCAAGTTCTTTACCGCGAGTTCTCAACCGTTCTTTCTGAAGGTCAGTTACCTAGACCCGCATTTACCGCGGATAGATCAGGTTCTCGGCATTCCGCCCGCCGATCAACTGGTGCATGCGAGCGACATTCACGTCAATACGTGGACGGGAAAGACGGTGACCACGACCGCGGAGAAGCAGGAAATTGCCACCTACTACAATTGCATCAAACGCATCGATATCGGCATCGGCATGCTTCTCGATGCGCTCGCGGACTCCGGCAAGGCCAACGACACTTTGATCATCGTGCTCGGCGACAACGGCGGCGGTGCCGTCCAACTGGGGAAAGCCGACATCTATGAAAACGGTCTGCGGGTGCCTTTCATCGTCCGCTATCCGCGGGAAGGCCGGCCCGGGCAAGTGCGGGATGAACTCGTTTCCGCGGTGGATATCCTGCCGACCATCCTCGATGCCGCCGACGTTGCGGTGCCCGAGCCGACGAAGAGGATGATGACCGAGGGCCGTTCGTTTATGCCGATCATCCGCGGCGAGGCCGCCAGTGACTGGCGACGTTACCTGTTCACCGAGATGGAATACCACAACAGAACTTACTTCAAGCCGAGCCGGGCGGTGCGCGACGAGCGCTACAAGCTGATCCGCAGCTATCCCCCCCTCAATCGCGGCGTCGGCAATCTGATGCTCTTCGATCTGGCGAACGATCGGCTCGAGACAACGAACCTGGTCGCCAATCCTGCATACGCCGCTATCCGCGACCGGCTGCGCGATGCACTGAGCGCCTGGCAGGAAAGGTCGGACGATTTCCGCCATTAAATCCTGCGCGACGCGGAAAACGAAGCGGCCGGAAGGACGGTCCTTCCGGCTTCTTTCGTTGGGGAGTCAGCAGGACGACGGCGGGCCGTCGGTATTGAGCAGACGCAGCATCGTCACCTTCTCGTCCACCATCAGGTCGATGCGGCCGTCGGTGATCGGAATGTCCTGCCAAGTCCGGCCGTCGTTGGGCTTGACCACCGCGGCAGCGTAGACGGAGCTCGGCAGGTTGACGGCGATCGCCTGCGGTACCGTATCCGCGATCGGCAGGGCCACCCAAAACGCCAGGTAGTAGGTCCCGTCGCGCTTCTGCAGCAGCACCTTGTAGACATTCGCCGTGTTCCCGGAAAGGGTGTAGTCGAGGACACCCGGGCGAAAGCGGCTGCCGCGATCTTGTACCAGCGAGGCAAGGTTGCTCACCGCGGTGAATGCCGGCTTCACCGAGCGATTATAGCGAATATAGCCGCGATTGAGTGGAACGTTTGATTTATCCGGACTAAGGTCAAGTAAATCGTATTTATCCGTCAGCGCCATGCCATGATCGAAATTGTATAGATAGATCCTCGGCATATAAACGGCTTCCGACGCTTCCGACGTTTTCGCGCTTGTATAGCCGGTTTCCGTCAGAAAGGCCGGTTTGGACGGGCTTCCATATTGAAACAGCGCGGTGAGCTTAGACATGGTATAGCGATTTTCTGGATACTGCTCCGGATTGAGGTACCGATGGATACTGAAGCCCTCCATGAACTGGTCGATGTTCCCCAGCATGCGCGGAGAAAAATCCAGATTTTGTGTCTTCAGGCTGGGACCCAGGACCCGGATCGGGCGGGTGGCCGGGTCGCTCTTGACGGTATTATAGAGGAGCATCTGGTGGTCTCGCGTCGGCTGGACCCAGCAGGAGTCCGCGTCGCCGCAGTCGTGCCGGCTTTCCGGCTCGTTGAGACCCTCGACGGAAAGAATGTAGCTGGGGCCGACCGCCTTTAGTCCGGCAACCAGTTTATCCATTCGCGTCTGGCTGTCGGTCGCCAGCGTGATCTTCAGTCCGGCCCGGCCGAGCGCTTGCAATTGCTCGGTATTGTAATTGACGGCCCTGACGTTGCTGCGCACGACGCGGAAGCCCCCCGCCAGAACCTTGGGTTTGACCAGGGTATCGAACTCGGTGTCATACCTGCCGTCTCCCACGTGCAGATTTACCCCGATACTCGCAGCGAACTTGTCGGCTTCCCAGGCTTCGTTGCTCGTTCGTCCGCTCAATGGGGTGAAAAGCGGATAGAGTTCGCACGCCGCATGCCCTGATGTCGGTTGAGCGACGGCAAGTGCGGTTACGAGAAGTCCCCCAAGGATAAATACCCTGAAGAGGGGCTGACCTGCCTCGTTTGCTGAAGTTAGGCAGCGAGCCGAAAGCGATCTCAGTCGCTGGCTGCACTTTAACTGTTGGCGCGGAGTATTCGCAATATCCATTTTTCTACTTCCGTTGAGGTGGTAAGAGAGCGTTGGTGCATCGATTAGAAGCGGCATCGTTTTGTGGGCGATTTGTCCCTCCCGTTGCTTGCACGTGCGCTCCTCTACCGCCGCCCCGCCTGGGGTCTTACGGACCCGTAGAAACAGCGCCGGCATCGTTCGCCGACGGCTCTCCTGTTGGAAATGGTCGGCCACGTTTATGGCAGACCATCGCCTCTCTACCCTGCTTGGATATTTCGCGCAGGTTTACTCAACATTTTGTCTTATGCGATATTCCTTATATTGGGTCCTATAACCACATTTTGGGGGTATTATTGATTATGACAAATATGGCCATAATTTGGCAAAATGCGGACGTATCGCTAGAATAACCCATCCTATTCATTGCGTTGTGGTTGTCCCGCCTTGGCGAAACCATCGTCGTCTGGGCCGCCGACGGAAGCACGGCATCGGGGCAACCTGATTTCCAAACAACGATCGCGGGAATTACTTGCCATAACGCATCTACAGACTAAGTACGCCCACAGTACCTAGTGCTAATTTTGGCAATTTGTTCCATGTATGGGTATGCGCGGCGCGTGGGCGCGGCGGTGCCGGGATCTCAACCTCCCGGACTTGGCGCGAAACGGGTGAGAAAGGACGAACCCTTAGGCGCAGCACCTGGACGACTTCACGCCACGGCCGGGCAGGCCCCGGCTGGGCTACGAGGCCGGCATGGCATTTCGTTCGGGAGCGCCGCGGTGCCAGGGCTGGCCGGGGGCACCGGACCACCAGGCGCAAGGCAAGGGCCTTAGCGGGCCTTTGTCAGGGGAGCCTTCGATGACCGTACGTCTCCGGTCCAAGCGTGATGCCGACCGGCGGTACCGCCCAGCCGCTACTGAACTTGTGGCGGGTGCAGCGGCCGGAAGGCGCCCCCCGGCGGCGAAAGCGGGTCAGTCAATACCTTCAGTCGCGGGCGAGGACCTGCGACTGCGTGCGCCGCCATCAGCAGCGGGTCGTGCACCCGGGAGGGCACCACTGGAGGCCTGATCGGCTGACAGGCTCGATGCCACCGGTCGGGGCACGGAGATTGCCTAAAGATGTGGGGCTGGCCGCTGACCGCAGCCCTAGCGCCGTTGCGGGTGATGTTGGTCGACGCATCGTCTTCTCGGGGGAGGCCCTCGATCACCCAACCATCCGCCAGCTGTCGCATGACCGCGGCGAGCGTCGGGATCGCCTTCCTGGCCCAGCCAGTGCCGCACCGCTGCCCTCGCGGGCTCCCTTTATGCGCGCTCGGCGCCGCTCGGTCTCTGCGGCTAGCTGCAATAATGATCCTCGATCGTTCCCCTGCGAGCCGCGTCGATCGATGCCGTCCGCCACCTACGGGCACCGCGCACCGATATCATCAGGCCACGCATCCGACCGCTCCATGGGCCATCGCCAGCACCAAGTATTCCGCACTTTTTCCGTACGAGGCTCTACGGACATGGCCAGCAAAAGCTAACCAATTTATTTTGCTGGCGACCCCAACGGGATTCGAACCCGTGTTACCACCTTGAAAGGGTTGCAAATAGACCTTTGGCGGACATTGGCGAACAGTATAACCGATTGATTTTCATCATTACATGTCGCCATCGTTCGCTTGAGTTCGTCCGCGGTTTGCAGTAAGTTTGCAGTAAGTTGCGTTGCCCCCTTGAGGATGCGTGACCGATGGCGCGGACGAAACGGGATGCAAAACTGGACAGTCGGACGGCGCGAGCGAGCTTGACGGCTCGGCATGCCCCCTACTGGACGGTCTTCGATCGCAACACGGCGCTCGGCTATCGGAAGGGTGCGCGCGGCGGCATGTGGATCGCCCGGTTCCGCGAAGACGCGACGGGTGAGCGGCAGCAAGTCACCCTGGGTCCGGCAGACGACCATGTGGAGGCCGAAGGCGGTCCGAACCTTTCCTACCGTCAGGCCCGATCAAAGGCGCTCGCTTGGTTCGCCAGGAAGGCCGACGGCGATGAAGCCGGAGACGACGGCGCCTATACCGTCGGCAAGGCCCTCGACGCTTACCTGGGTTGGTTCCGCCAGCACAAGAAAGCCGTCCGCTACACCGAGTTGACGATAGAGGCGCAGATCCGGCCGGCGCTCGGTTCGGTCGAACTCGCCAAACTGACCACCGCAGCCATCCGCGACTGGCACAGCCGACTGGCGGAAACCCCTGCCCGCTTGCGCACGAAGATCGGCGGAGCGCAGCGCTACCGCGAGGCCCCGGCCGATGACGACGGCCGCCGCGGACGGCGTGCGACCGCCAACCGCATCCTGACGGTACTGAAGGCAGCGCTGAACCACGCGTTCGCCGAAGGGAAGGTTTCGACCGATGACGCGTGGCGGAAGGTGAAGCCTTTTCGCGGCGCCGACGCGGCACGGGTGCGCTACCTGTCCCGGGATGAATGCCGCCGGCTGCTGAACGCATGCCGTCCCGATTTCCGCCGGCTGGTCATGGCGGCGCTGGTGAGTGGCTGCCGCTATGGCGAACTGACGCGGCTCAAGGCTGCCGACTTCAATAACGACGTCGGGTCGCTGCTGATCCGGGAAACGAAGTCAGGCAAGCCCCGCCATGTGCCGCTTGACGTCGAAGGGCGGACATTCTTCCTATCTGTTACCACCGGCCGCGCCCCGGGCGATACCATGCTCGTGCGCGATGATGGCAAGGTGTGGGGGAAGGCGTACCAGGTTCGCCCTTTGGCGGAGGCCAGTGCAGCCGCGAGGCTCGAGCCGGCGGCCAATTTCCACTGCCTGCGGCACACCTGGGCAAGCCATCGGGTGATGGCCGGCGCGCCGTTAATGGTGGTCGCGCAGGTCCTCGGGCACGCCGACACGCGCATGGTCGAAAAACATTATGGCCACCTCGCCCCGTCCTTCGTGCGCGAGGCAATCGAACGAACGGCACTCGGGCTTGGCAACGAGGGCGACACCAACCTCGTGCCGCTTGAGCGAGCCGAGCGATGAACGAGGACTGGACCGAAATCAGATCGAAGAACTGAACAAAGACCGGCACGGCTAGGGTCGCTCCCGAAAACCCGGGCACTCGCACCGGGTTGCCGCGCCGTCCCTTCCCCCTGCGAGGCACCGGCGAGCGTGTGATGGCTGATGAAGACGAGCTGGCGCGGCTGCGAGCCGAGAATGCAGAATTGCGGGCAAAGATCGCCGAATTGCAAAAAAACCAGTGGTGGCATCCGGCATTTGATAGTGATGCGGACAATAACCTGTATACGCACGACAATTACGAGCGGACCAGAAATGCGGCGGCCTATGCATGGGAATCTCTATGGTACGCCCACTACAACCGCCACCCGATTCCGTGGTGGGTTCAAGAGTACCTAATCAACCTCGCTTGGCGGATAATGGAATTGACTGGGCGATGGCCAAGGCGGCTGCCGTCGAAGCCACCTCCGCCGAATGCGGCCCCACCGGATCCGGATCTCCTGCAACGGCGCATCGCCCAGGCGGTCAATGCGCGTGCTGACACCGGCACAACCTTCCGGGGGTTTGTTGGTGGCATAATCCTACTGCGGTATGAGCAGACAGGACGAAAGCTGGATGGCGATCTCATCGACTGGGCCATGGAGTTTTACGACGTCACGAGATCTCAAGCATGGGAATACTACGCGGCGGCACTCGCGCTCCGCCGCAAAAGGGAGGATGAGGCTGGTTTACCGCGAGGCACTCTCGATCCGCCGTCGCGAAAGAAGAAGAAGGGATAATGAGCCGGCTGGCTTACTGGGGGTTTTCTGCGGTGAATGCCCAGTATGAGCCTGTTGCCCGCGGCCAATATATCTGCCTAATGACTAGGCCATCGTTCGACTGGCGTCGGCAAGGTTCCGGCCGCCTCGCAGAAGGACACGATGGCTTATGCTGCAAAAAAAACCCACTGAGATTGAGCGACGCGGCCTCACGGTACAGGAGTTCGCCCACGCGACCGGTTTGGGCCGGACGACGGTCTTTGGCATGATTGCCGCCGGCAAAATCAAATCCTCAAAAATCGGGAAGAGTCGACGCATCCACATCTCGGAAGTGGATCGCCTGCTCTCCGGCGACGTGGCGTGACCCCGCCGCCGGGTGGCGCCGGCGGCGGACGGGCGGAGAGTGCTAGGCTGGTACGCGACGCCGGCCGCGACGCACCGCCACCGCTCGCCGCGCATGCGCGATACGCTCGCGTAGCCGCTCTGTCGCTCCACAACCAGCGGCTGGGCTGCCGGCGGGTGCGGCTGCCGGCGGGCATGGTCATCGCTGGGGGGCGGCGATGACCGGCGCCAAACCCAGCCTGCGGGAGCGGATCGAGGCCGAAGCGATGGCCAACGGACGGTCGCTAAAGGACCTGACCGTCCTAGGGGGCGTGAATGATCCGTATCGGCTCGACACGCCAGCGATGCATCGCACGTCGGAATGGCTGGTGGGACAAATGCAGCGGCTTCGCGTCCGCCTGCCGGTGCACCTGCGCGGGTTGCACTACGTCTTCGTGGCCGCAGCCGACGTGGTCCGGCCCGGGGGTAAGATCTACGTCAACGACGATGCGAGTTGGACGTGGCTTTCGGACACGGCGGCCAAGGCGGCGCGATGGCTCGGCTACCTCGATTGGGATGACATCAAGGACGAGCGGAACGCGGCGCCGACTTTTCATTTTGCGCACAGGCCGGAAGCTCCAACCGCTGGGGTTTCGTTCGACTTCGATGTTGTGCTGCCCGACGACATCGAACCGAGGGTGTGGGTCAGGCCATTCCAGGCACGGCAGCGGTACCAACTTTTCCTTGTTGGCGAGAAATCCAGCCTTGAACCCGTGCTCGGGCCGATCGCCCGTAGACATGGCGCGTCGCTGGCGCTGCCGACCGGCGAACCCTCCGCAACCATGGTCCACGCTATCGCGGTGCACGCGCTCGAAGACGGAAGGCCGGCGGTGGTCTTCTACTTCAGCGACGCTGATCCGAGCGGGTATCAGATGCCGGTCAGCGTCGCTCGCAAGTTGCAAGCGTTCCGAGATCTGCAGTTCCCCACCCTCGACGTTCAGGTGCAGTCCGTAGCGCTTACCCCTGATCAAGTGGCGCTCTATGCCTTGCCAAGTACTCCGCTGAAAGAAACGGAGCGGAGGGCGGACAGATGGAAGGCGGCATTCGGCACCGAGCAAACCGAAATCGATGCGCTGGCTGCGCTGCGGCCGGATTTGTTAAGCGAACTCACCGAGGACGCGATCGCGCCTTTTTATGACAAGACGTTAGAGGCGAGATGCCGTCAGGCTCGGGATGACTACCAGGAGTTGGCGGAGGCGGCGTTCGATGCGATCACCGATCGCGACGCAATCGATGATCTGAGGCTTCGGGCCGAAGCGCTGCGTGCGGATATTCAGGCGCGCGTCAACGACCTGCGGGAGGAAATGCAAGCTGAGATCGGCTTCGAGCTACTTGGCTTGCCAAGACCTCGGGTGCCAGAGGCAGAGGCCAGCGGCGAGCCAACCACAACACCGGTGTTCTCGACCGCGTGGGATTGGGGCGACGCCACCCGCCGATTGAAGGGACGCAAGTCGTACCTCGGGGACGACGACCGATGAGCGCTGGCCTTGCCCTCCACATGGGTGAGATCGCGCAGCGACTACTTGGCGAGCCGAACCGCGCGCTGTCAACGAGGACGCAGCTTCGCTTCGGTACGCACGGCTCGCTCGCCGTCGAGATCGGCGGCGACGAGGCCGGAACCTGGTACGATCACGAGAACAAAACCGGCGGCGGTGTCATTGATTTCGTCAAGCGGCACATCAACGGCTGCGGCTCACCGATCGACTGGCTAAAGCGCGAGGGCTTCATTGCCGACGCGGGCACGGAGAAGCCGCGGCGGAAGATCGCCGGCGCATACGACTACCGCGATGAGCTGGGGAACATGCTGTTCCAGGTCGTCCGATTCGATCCGAAGGACTTCCGCCAGCGACGGCCGGATGGTGACGGCGGCTGGGATTGGCACGTCAAGGGGGTGCGGCAAGTCCCATACCGGATCGAGGATCTCCTGGCGCAGCCAGACGAACCAATCCTTGTCGTCGAGGGCGAAAAAGACGCGGATCGGCTGGCCAGCCTTGGTTTCATCGCGACCTGCAACGCCGGCGGCGCCGGCAAGTGGCCAAGTGAGCTAAACCGCCATTTCGCCGGCCGGCGCGTCGTCATCATTCCGGATAAGGACGACGCTGGCATCAAGCATGCCGCTGCCGTCGAGGCTGCGCTCAAGGGTATCGCGGCCGAAGTCTGCATATGCCCGCTTCCAGGCGCCAACAAGAAAGGCTTCGACACCAGCGACTGGCTCGACGCTGGCGGCACCGCAGCAGAGCTGCGGAAGATGTGCGAGGAACCCAAGAAACAACACCGCTTTACGCTCGTCCCGTTCAGCCAGATCCGCATGCAGCGAAGGCGGTTGTTCGTTGTTTCCGGAATTCTGCCATCTGAGGGTGTCGCCGTCATCTGGGGCCCGCCAAAGTACGGCAAGACCTTCTGGATCTTCGATTTGGCAATGCACGTGGCGCTCGGCTGGTCGTATCGCGGCCGACGCGTCGCACAGGGCATCGTCGTTTATGTTGCCTGCGAGGGCGCCATCGGACTTGAAGCACGGTCTGAGGCATGGCGCCGCGAGTTCCTTGGCGACAACGCGGAAGACGTCCCCTTCTATCTCGTGACAACCCGACTAGACCTTGCCAAAGACGCCACCGCACTTATTGCCGACATTCGCAGCCAGTTGCCGCAGAATACCGATGTTGGGTTGATCGTCATCGATACACTCAATCGAAGCCTCGGTGGCTCCGAGAACGACGACGAGGACATGGCCGCTTATGTGGCGGCGGCAGACATGATTCGCGAATCCTTCACGGCGCTGGTCGCGATCGTTCATCACTGCGGCGTCGCCGGGACCAGGCCTCGGGGACACACATCCCTGACTGGTGCGGCCGACGCACAGATTGCCGTTAGGCGCGACGATGCCGGAAACGTCATTGCTCAAGTCGAATACCTGAAGGACGGCGCAGACGGACCAGACGGCGCAATCATCACAAGCCGACTCCGCCGGGTTGATCTTGGCACCGACGAGGACGGCGAGGCGATCTCAAGCTGCGTCGTCACCGAAGCAGACGGAGCGGCGGCGAAGACGAGCGGCGGCAAGAAACTCACGGCCGATGAGCGAGGCTGGCTCAACGACCTCACCAATATGTTTGCCACGCCCGGATATGCCAAGGAAGTTGTACCAATGCAGGGCATGCCGCCAGTGATTGGTGCAACGCGAGATGCAACGAGGAATTTTTTCATCACCGTAGGACGCGTCGGCGTTGCACTCGACGTTGCACTGACTGCAACGGAACGCTCGAAGATGAGCCGATACCTTAACAAATTGAAAGATAAGGGCAAAATCGGGATTTATGGCAACTGGATCTGGCTCACGGAAGCGAGCGTTGCATGAGCGTTGCACCTTGCGTTGCAGGCTCCGGACACCCCGCGCGTCGTGCGTTGCATCTCTCTCTCTATAAGAGATGCAACGTGCAACGCTCGGTCCTAGCCAAAAGGAGGTGTAACGCTTGCCGCCAGTCGATGCGACCAACCGAGTCGTTATAAGAAGAAGAGTGACCATGAAACCCACTGCCCCAATCCTCGCCCTCGCGTTCATCACCGCCCTGGCCAGTGCCGACGTCGCCATGGCTGGCGCGCCGGACTACCAGGGGGCCGAGAATGCGTTGCGCAAGGAAAAGAAGATCGTCGACCTTGTTCATCAGAGCGCCATTGCAGAATGGCTAATCGGCGTCAAGGACGATGGGTCTAAGCGTTACGGATACGCTGAGTATGTATGTGGCATTCTTCTAGAACATAATGCGATAGCCGACGGCCACATGGTCCGCATTGTTGACTACTTCAAATTTGTTAACACAAACGGCGACCATCGCGCAGCAAGCCTCGGCTCGGTGGTATGCTCGACAGGCGAGCACATGTTCCCATAAGGAACAAAGGATCGCTGTTCCCGGCAAAAGTAGTTCCTCCCTAAGAGGCAGACGGGTCCTCCCTGGCGCCCGGAGCGATGCGGGGCCGCTAGGCGCGCCGCATCACTAGCGTCAGCCCGGAATTTTGGGTTGCCGGCCAGCCAATGGTAAGCCACATTGTTAACTGTTGGTGGTCACGCTGAGAGTCCGGGAATGGCGACAGCAAGACGGGGGATGAGCGAGCGGGGCTATGCGGTGCATGCCGGCATCTCGAGGCCGGCGGTTGCGGCAGCGAGAATGCTGGGCCGGCTCGTGCACTACGCCGACGGCTCGATCGATGCCGCCGCATCCGACAAGCGCCGTGCGGAGATGACCGACCCATCGAAGCAACGCGGCCGCCAGTCTATGAGACAGGTGCCCGAGGCGGCCGTTGCCGCAGTCAGCGAGACGTTGGCAGAGGCAGGGGACGGCATGAGCTACTTGGAGGCGCGCACCGCCAACGAGGTGCTGAAGGTGGAGCAGCAGAAGATCCGGCTGCGGAAGCTGGAGGCGTCGCTAATCGACCGAAGGAAGGCGACCGCGTTGGTGTTAGCCCTCGCCCATCAGACGCGGGACTCGTGGCTTGGCTGGCCGGCGCGTGTGGCTGCCGAGATGGCGGCTGAACTTGGCGTCGACGCGCACGCGCTGCAAAAGCTTCTCGAAACTCTGGTCCGCCAACACGTCACCGAGATGGGCGAGGTCAAAGTCGATTTGCGATGACTGCCGGGAATGCCCCCGGCGCCGCCGCGGGTCCTTCCTGGCACTCGGGGCGATGCGGGTAATCCACGCGCGGCGTTTTCCTCTGCGCAAAATTCAACAAGGGGGTTCCGTTAGTTGGAGACGATAACGACAGCGGCGCTTGCGCAATTGCTCGGGATCAGCGACCGGGCGGTGCGCCAGCACGTGGCCGCCGGCACCCTCGTCCAGGTCGGCCGCGGGCGGTTTGACCGGGACGCCTCGATCGGAACGTATTGCGAACATTTGCGCGCCATGGCTGCGGGGCGCGGTGGCGCGGATGGGGTGAAGACGCTATCGGCGGAGCGTGCACGGTTGGCCAAGGAGCAAGCCGACCAATACGCCATCAAGAATGCTGCTCTCCGTGGCGAACTCGTATCGGCCGCCGATGTCGAGCGCAAATGGACGGATGCCTGCCGCTGCATTCGGTCGGCGATGCTGGCGATTCCGAGCCGGGTTCGGCAGCAATTGCCGCACCTGACGCGGACGGACGCGGCCCTGATCGACGACGAGATCCGACGTGCCCTCACCGAGTTGGCCAACGGAGAACAGGCACCGGCGGGAACACGGCCGCAGAGACCACCCAACCCCTACCCTGCGGAAACGACGCCCCCGGCCTCGGGCCCGGCAATCGCCTCGGCGCGGTAATAGGGGCGAACAGGCCTGCGTTACCAGAAGCGCGCGTTGGGCGCGGGCAAGGTCAATCGAAGGCTCATTGGCTCGCCTTGCCGCGGTCACGCCGCCGCCTCCGGCGGCTTGCTTCGACCGCGGCTTTCTCTTCTCGGGCCTCCGGCCCGCTTGCCTGCTTGCTCACGGCCCCTGAACTCGGGCACAGCGGAACCCGAGGCTGTAGTCGCGGTTGCCCGGATCATCCGCGCCGCGGTACGCGGAGCGGCGAGAAGCGGTTCGCATTCTGCATCTGCCGGATATTCACTTCAGATTAAGGACGGGATGGGACGCGGAGCCGGTGCTGGGAACGTGCGTGGCCGTCATGCACTTCCCCCCGTCTCACTTTCGCTTCAAGACTACCGGACCTAGCGGGAAAGGCAACCAACGGCACCCGTCGATCGCTGCTGCGTCCGCGTGCCGCCCGCACCCTGTTTTTCGGGCGCAAGGCGACGTTCTTTTCCAGCAACCAGTGCTGATTGTAGGGATGGAAGTAGGCCCCTGACGGTTCACTGATGGCTTGCATTCGAGCCGCCACCGCGGCAAGGCCCTACGCCGCCCATTTCTCCGATAGCGCTTCCGCCTGTTGCAGCACGGTCTGCACCGCCGCGTCTTGCAAGTCGGGCGGATAGCCGTATTTGCGCAGGATGCGCTTGACCAGCACCCGCATCCGCGCCCGCGCCGCCTCACGGTGCGCCCAGTCTACGGTGACGCTTCCTTTCAGGCTGGTGAGCAGCTCGTGCGCGATCACCTTCAGCTTGTCGTCGCCCATCACCTCGACGGCGCTCTTGTTCTCGGCGAGCGCGTCATAGAAGGCGATCTCCTCGGCAGACAGCCCTTCTTCTTCGCCGCGTTGCCGCGCCGCGCGGATGTCGCGGGCGAGTGCGATCAGCTCCTGGATCACCTCCGCCGTGGTGATGGCGTTGCTGTGGTAGCGCGCGACCGCCTGCTCCAGCCGCTCCGAGAAGGAACGCATCTGCACGACGTTCGTGCGCGCCTGCGAGCGGATTTCGCCGTTGATCAGCTTGCGCAGCGCCTCCATGGCGAGGTTTTTCTTCTCCATCGCCTGCACCTCGGCGAGGAACTCGTCGGACAGGATGGAAATATCCGGGCTCTCGATCCCGGCCGCCCTCATGATGTCGACGATCTCGGTCGAGACCACGGCGCGGCTGACGATCTGCTGCACGGCGAAATCCCGCTCCGCCGACGTCCGGCCGGCGCCAGGCGCGCTCTTGGCAAGCGCCGCGCGCACGGTCTGGAAGAAGCCCACCTCGTCTCGGATGTCCCTCGCCTCATCGCTCGCCGCCGCCAGGGCGAAGGCTTTGGAGAGCGCCAGCACCGCATCGTTGAAGCGCCGATGTGCGCGCTTCTTGCCTTCCTCCGAACTCTCCTGCGCCGCTTCGCGCTGCTGCAGGTCAAGCATCCACTCCATCGCCCCGGCCAGCACACCGAGCCGCTCCTGCGGGCTCCCTTGCAATCCCTGCCGGTAATCGAAGCCGCCCGGCGTATCGGGGGCGAACATGTCTCGCACGATCTCGTACTTCTCGACCATCACCGCGACCGCTTCCGCCTCGTCGATCCCGGCCTGGCGTTGATCAGACTGCGAATACTGCCCCAGGGCGCTTTTCAGGTTCTGGGCGATGCCGATGTAATCGACCATCAGCCCTGCGGGCTTGTCGCGGAAGACGCGGTTGACGCGGGCGATCGCCTGCATCAGCCCGTGCCCCTTCATCGGCTTGTCGATGTACATCGTGTGCATGCACGGCGCATCGAAGCCGGTCAGCCACATGTCGCGCACGATGACGAGCTTCAACTCGTCCTTAGCGTCCTTGACGCGCTTGGCGAGCAGCTCCCGCCGCGTTTTGCCGCCGATATGCTTCTGCCACTGCGGCGGATCGGACGCCGCCCCCGTCATCACGATCTTAAGCGCGCCCCTTTCGTCGTCGTCGCTGTGCCACCGTGGGCGCAGGCGGATGATTGCGTTGTAGAGCGCGACGCAGATGCGGCGGCTCATGCAGACGACCATCGCCTTGCCGTCCAGCGCGGCGATGCGATCCTCAAAGTGCCGCACCAGGTCTTCGGCGACCAGCGCCAAACGCTTTTCCGCGCCGACCAGTGCCTCGACGCTCGCCCATTTGCGCTTGAGCTTCTCCTGCTCATCGAGGGCGTCATCTTCGGTCAGCTCGGCGACCTCGGCGTCGATCTTCGGCTTTTCGTCCTCGTCCAGTTCGATCCGCGCCAGGCGGCTTTCGTAGTAGATCGGCACCGTCGCCCCATCCTCGACGGCGCGGCTGATGTCGTAGACGTCGATGTACTCGCCGAACACGGCGGGCGTGTTGACGTCCTCCTTCTCGATCGGCGTGCCGGTAAACCCGATGAAGGAGGCGTTCGGCAACGCGTCGCGCAGGTACTTGGCGAAGCCGTAGGTCATCTCGCCCGTCTTGCGCTCGACCTTGGCCTTGAACCCGTACTGGCTGCGATGGGCTTCGTCGGCGATCACCACCACGTTGCGCCGGTCGGTCAGCAACGGGTAGTCGCGCTCACCCTTCTCCGGCGCGAACTTCTGGATGGTGGTGAAGATCACCCCACCCGACGGCCGCGCCAGCAGCGCCTGCAACTCCTCGCGGCTGGTGGCCTGCTGCGGCGTCTGCCGGAGCAGGTCGCGGCACATGGCGAACGTGCCGAAGAGCTGGTCATCCAGATCGTTGCGGTCGGTGATGATCACCAGCGTCGGATTTTCCATCGCCGGATGGGCGATGACCTGCCCGGCATAGAACGCCATCAGCAGGCTCTTGCCGGAGCCTTGCGTGTGCCAGATCACCCCCGCCTTCCGATCCCCGCCGGGGCGGGCGGCCTCTAGCGTGCGCACCACCGCGTGCCGCACGGCGTGGAACTGGTGGTATCCGGCGACGATCTTGACGATCCCGCCACCGGTATCGCCGAACACCGTGAAATCCCGAATGAGCGAGAGAAAGCGGCGTTTCTCGAAGACGCCTTCGATCAACGTGCCAAGCTCCGGCACGCCCTTCGGCGCGACGCAAGCGCCATCCACCGTCCGCCAGGGCATGAAGCGCTCCTGATCCGCCGTCAGGGAGCCGATGCGCGCCAGGATGCCGTCGGAGGTGACCAGCGCCGTATTGGTGCGAAACAGCGAGGGAATTTCCGCCTTGTAGGTCTGGAGCTGGTTGAACGCTCCTGCGATCGTGGCGTTTTCATCGCCGGGGCTTTTCAGCTCGATCACCGCCACCGGCAGCCCGTTGAGGAACACCACCACGTCGGGGCGGCGGTTGCTGCGGTGCTCGATCACCGTGAACTGGTTGACCGCCAGCCAGTCGTTGTTTTCCGGGTCGTTAAAATCGGCGAGATACGCCGTATCGCCGCCGATGCTGCCGTCCTCCCGGGTGACCTCCACCGGCACGCCATGTGAAAGGAAGCGTTGCAGCCGCCTGTTCTCCTGGATCAGCGAGGGCGTCTCCGCCTGTTCCAGCTTGCGGAGTACCTCCGCGCGGGTCTCGGCGGGCAGATGCGGATTGAGCCGCGCTATCGCTTCGCGCAGGCGATCGGTGAGCACCACGTCGCCATAGCTCGCCCGCTCCGGCGTCGCGCCGTCGGGGGAAATATCCGGTCCCGCCCGCACCGCGTAGCCAAGCCCGTCGAGCCAGGCGAGCGCCGCATCCTCGACATGGCTTTCGGTGAAACCGATCATGATGTCCCCCTATGCCGCTAGGTTCTCGTGAACATCCTCGCGGCGGCTCCAGGGAATCGACGTGATCTGGTAGCTTCTCAGCGCGTCCGTAACGGCAGTTGAGATGGTTCGCTCATTATCGTTCAAGAAAGCGTAGGCGACGGAATGTTCGGGTCTCACCTCGCGCGTATCGAGCCACGCCATAATTAGATTCTGCGCGGCGTGCCGGTTAGGATTGTTAATCGCTCGTATGATGCGCTCCGGCTGTATGCGCGATTTCGGGATTACGAAATCGAACATGTGATCAAATCCGGTTTTGCCCGTAAATTTCACGCGCGGCGTATAACGTATCTCCGAAAGATCAAGCCAACTCTCGATATCTTCAAAGAACAGAGCCTCAACGGTCGGCGAGGCCAGATAAAACATATCGTGGACGGAAAGAATTGCCTGAATCAGATTGTGTTTGCGTAGCGCGAAATTATCTGTGCTCGCATGCACATATAATTCCTGACGGCTTTCCTCTATACCGAAGCCGTTGAGGACAGATTTGAGGATGGCCTGGCGCTTTGGGCTGTCGAGCGAGAATCCGGAATGAGCAAGGTCTAAGAGCGTCTCACCGCCATCGGTAAGTACATAGCCGCCGTTCTGCGAACGCGCATATATTTGAATATAATCATTATGACGGTCGAGATAGGGGGTGGTGATTTCCGCCAAGTCGTTGATGCGACGGATGGCGGTTTTATCCTTGAGCCATCGCCAGTAGCCCTCGACCAATGCCTCGATCTCGTTCATGTGAACAGCCCCCGATCAAAGTGGGGTGGCTGCGTCACGTTGCAGTAGCGCATGAAATCCTGGAGAGAGCGGAAATGATCGTCAACAGAAGGGAATCGGTCTGCCGGGATCGGATATGCCCAGCGGTCGTTATAGCCCTCGCGGTAGAGATGCAGATGTGGGCAACCGATTTCTTCCCCGTCCGGGTTCCGGTGAGGGGAGCCGCCGAAGTCGAGCCGGGCAAGTATGATGGTGGTACGGCCTCGGCCCTGAAATATGCCTTTCTTCAGGTTAATCCGGCTGCGCGTGATGTCGAGATGGAAGCTCTCCGCTCCATCGGGTGACATCAGCGGAACGACCAGCCCGCCGCCAAGATCGGGAAGTTGCCGGCGCTCCTCATCGACCCGATGCTTCTCAACTGCGAGCAGTGCATCCGCTTCGGCTTGTGTCAGCCACGCGCTCACGCCACCGCCTCCACCGATTTTTCGGCGTCGCGCAGGCGGATTTCGCCGGACATCAGCTTAGGCAGAATAAGATCCCGCAAGGCGACAATAGTTTTCGACTGTTGCTCATTCTGCTCACGTCTGTCGGATAAAGGACTAACGACTGTTTCGAAAGCATCTTGCACATCTCGGATCGGAATAAGGATAGGCAAATCACCAAGGCGGACGCGGCTTAGTTCAGTCTGCCCCGTACTCCCTTCTCCCAACTCCTCGATCTCAGCTTCACGTCCGGTAAGGTTCAGGCCAAAGTAGTGGAGGCGAGCCTTTGCGGTGTCGGTGCGAACGATTGTAAGGTGGCTGTCTACAATCGTGGGCTCATCCAACGTCCAGACTTGCGCAGCCCGACCAAGCGTACCTACCCCAGTTGAATTAACCAGCAAATCCCCAGGATGCAGCATCCTGCCATCGACTGAGCGCACCGATGTGTCATGACGACGAGCGAGCGATAACTTTATACGCCGATCTCGTACGCACTTTTGATTAAGGACTCGAATACCTCCCTGATCGCAGTACTTGGGACCAATGCCGCGCCGAATCTCCGTCGTTACGTCACGTAGGCTCTTCACCTCCCAACCCACGGGTTTGTCGTCGCCGTCGAGGGCGTCGGGGAAGAGCGCCCAGAGATCGGGGGCGAGGTAGGGGGGGCGACCTTCAGCCTTGGCGCGGGTGGGGCCGAAATCCACGAACCAGTCCTTGAACAGCGCCCGCGCCATCGCCTCCAGCGTCGCATTCATCCGCCGGTTCAATTCGATCTTGTCGTCGAGTGCGCCGAGGATACTCAAAATCGCATCTTGGTCGTCCAGCCTTGGCAACCGGAAACGAAGTGTTCTTGCGGAACCAACGTTGAAGTGTTGCTGAACAGCTCCCACCAGATGCGTGTCAATATGATGAGATGCTATAGAGTTAATAACATAGCATAGGTATCTCGGTCGTATGGCGTTGCTGCACCGAATAATAATAAGGTCAGAACAGTTCGCTACAGGGAGCCAATCTGGGATAACGGCGGACGCGCCGGGTTTTCCCGTCCGAACAATAACAACATCGCCCGGTGCAAGCGCAGACTTTGGAAGTCTAGCGTGGAAATTGGCAGAGATATATTTCAAGCCCTCCTTTGTGATGCGAAAAGGCTCAATACTCAACGACCTAAGAAATGGAATACCCTCATCACAATACTGCGCGGCCATCGGCCCGACGTGCCCAACTGTCACATCGTCGGCGATCTCTTCAAGAATGACGTCCCGCCAATCATCCATGCGCACCGACCTTTTTCAGCCCGTTCTGGATGATCACCGTTAGTTTCTCTGCCTCGGCGAACTGCGCTTCGAGCGTGGCTTGCAGTGCCGCGAACCGCTCGGCAAACGGAGCGTCATCGTCTTCGGCGTCCGCGGCACCGACATAGCGGCCGGGGGTGAGCACGTGGTGGTGCGTGCGGATGTCCTCCAGGCTCGCCGCCTTGCAGAAGCCGGGCACGTCCGCGTATGCACCCGCGTCCTTCTCGCCGCGCCAGGCGTGGTACGTCCCGGCGATTCTGGCGATGTCAGCGTCGGAGAACTGCTTGCGCGTGCGATCGACCATGTGGCCGAGCTTGCGGGCGTCGATGAACAGCACCTCGCCGCGCCGGTCGCGCCAGGCTTCCTTTCGTCCTAACGCTCCGCTGCCTGAGGACGGGCCGGGGTTTTTGCTGCGAGCGAGGAACCACAGGCAGGCGGGAATCTGGGTCGAGTAGAAGAGCTGCCCCGGCAGCGCGATCATGCAGTCCACCACGTCGGCCTCGACCATGGCGCGGCGCATCTCCCCCTCGCCGGATTGCGAAGACGACATCGAGCCGTTGGCGAGCACCACCCCCGCCGTGCCCTGGGGGGCCAGATGGTGGAGGATGTGCTGGAGCCAGGCGTAATTGGCGTTGCCCACCGGCGGCACGCCGTATTTCCAGCGCACGTCCTCGCGCAGGCGCTCGCCGCCCCAGTCGGAGACGTTGAACGGCGGGTTGGCGAGGATGAAATCCGCCTTGAGATCCTTGAGTTCGTCCTTGTGAAAGCTGCCCTCGTTGTTCCAGCGGATGTCGGCGTCGATCCCGCGCACCGCGAGGTTCATCTTGGCGAGCCGCCAGGTGGTGTAGTTGCTCTCCTGCCCGTAGATGGCGATGTCGCCGATGCGCCCGCCATGCGCTTCCACGAAGCGCTCGGACTGCACGAACATGCCGCCCGATCCGCAGCACGGGTCGTAGACGCGGCCCTTATAGGGCTCCAGCATCTCCACCAGCACCCGCACCACCGAGCGCGGGGTATAGAACTCGCCGCCGCGCTTGCCTTCCGCCCCGGCGAAGCCGCCGAGGAAATACTCATAGACCCGGCCCAGAATGTCCTTGGAGCGGTCGGCCGCCTCGCCCATGCCAATCCCGGAAATCAGGTCGATTAGCTCGCCCAGCATGATCTTGTTGAGCGCCGGCCGGGCGTAGTCCTTCGGCAGCACCCCCTTGAGCGAGGCGTTGTTGCCCTCGATCGCCAAGAGCGCGTCGTCGATCACCTTGCCGATCGTCGGCTGGCGGGCATTGGCCTGGAGATGCGACCAGCGCGCCTCCTTGGGCACCCAGAAGACGTTGTCGGCGAGGTATTCCTCGGCGTCCTCGGCGTCGGCGAGCGGGTCGGTCAGCAACGCCGCCCGCTTCGCCTCGAAGGCGTCCGAGATGTATTTCAGGAAGATCAGGCCAAGCACCACGTGCTTGTATTCGGAAGGCTCCATGTTGCCACGCAGCTTGTCCGCCGCGAGCCACAGCTTCGCCTCAAAGCCGAGGTTCGCGCCGTTCGCCGCCTTTCTGGCTGGCCCCTTCGCCTCCGATGATTTCTTCCGCCCCCTTGGCATCGTGCTCCCCCGCGCGATGGGAATCAGTTGATGGAAAGCGCTAACGGGTCGATTGGCAAGGTCGGATCATCCTTTTCAACAAGGAAATGTTCTTGGCCACCCTGCGTCGGAAAAGTTTGTTTGAATGGGACCTCGTTCGACCCTTGGGAGCGCGAGAATGGCCCGGCCGGAATGGCGAAAATGGGCCCCGTCGCAGGGAAGCTTGACCAATCCAAGGGGCGGCGCTCCCGCCTGTGAACGATGCGGCAGGATAATAGCTTTTTACAGTAACTGTGCAGGAAGTAAGACTTTTGTGCCGGTTTGGCGCCGCTAACCCTTTGATTTTGCTGGCGACCCCAACGGGATTCGAACCCGTGTTACCACCTTGAAAGGGTGGTGTCCTAGGCCTCTAGACGATGGGGTCGTGGGCCGGCCTGGGGGACTTCCGTACCTGCGCCGGGGCGATAAATCAAGGCCGGTGCCGGGCCGGACCGGATGCACCGCCGGGGCGGCATTTGGGCTTTTGCCGGCGCTGGCGCCTATGCTACCGTCCTTCCGCCGTCCAGGCAGACGCGGCACCGTCGCCAGACGGACCGCACTCAGACGAAAATTCTCCGGATTCTATACAGGTGGAGGCAGCGGGTCATGTTGCAGGGGAAAGTGCTGGTCGCTCAAGGCGGCGGCCCGACCGCGGTAATCAACGAGTCGATGGTGGGCACCGTCATCGAGTCACGCAAGATCCCGACGGTCGAACGGGTTTACGGCGCCTACCACGGCGTCCGCGGCATCATCAACGAGGAGTTCCTCGACCTGACCCGCGAGACCACCCATAACCTGGAGATGGTTGGCAACACGCCCACCTCGGCGCTGGGCTCGACCCGCGACAAGCCGGACGAGAAATATTGCACCGAGATTTTCAAGGTGCTGCGGGCGCACGGGATCGAGACCTTCTTCTACATCGGCGGCAACGACTCTTCGGACACCGCCCGCATCCTTCGCGATCAGGCGCGCGCCGCCGACTATCCCCTCACCTGCGTCCACGTGCCGAAGACCATCGACAACGACCTGGTGATCAACGACCACACCCCCGGGTTTCCCTCGGCGGCACGGTTCGTCGCCCTCGCCTTCGCCGGCGCCAACCTGGACAACCGGGCACTGCCCGGCGTCTACGTCGCCGTCGTCATGGGCCGTCACGCCGGGTTTCTGACCGCCGCCGCCGCCCTCGGCCGGAAGTTCGAAGACGATGGCCCGCACCTGATCTATGTGCCGGAACGCCCCTTCAGCCTCGAGCAATTCGCCAAGGACGTGCGCGAGGTCTATGCCAAATACGGGCGCTGCATCGTCGCCGCCTCGGAGGGCATCCACGACGAGACCGGGCAGCTCATCGCCACCAAGCTGGCGAAGCAAGTGGAGCGCGATGCCCACGGCAACGTCCAGCTGTCCGGAACCGGCGCCCTCGCCGACCTGCTCACCGATTACATCAAGTCCAATACCAACATCACCCGGGTTCGCGGCGATACCTTCGGCTACCTGCAGCGCTCGTTCCTCGGTTGCGTTTCCGACGTCGACCAGCGGGAAGCGCGGGAGGTGGGCGAGAAGGCGGTGCAGTACGCCCACTACGGCGACCACGGCGGCAACCACTCCGGCTCCGTCACTATCCACCGCACCGGCTTCTACTCGGTCGACTACCACCTGACCCCGCTCGAGGACATCGCGGCGAAGACGAAGGTGATGCCGGACGAGTTCATCGCCGCCAACAACCACGACGTCACCGACAAGTTCCTTCTCTACCTGCGGCCTTTGCTGGGATCGGGCATGCCCGAGGTCTCGCGGCTTCGCCTCAACAAGGTGCCGAAGATCCTGAAAGACTAGTCGCGGCGACAATCCACACCGTCGGAGAGCGTGTCGACCCGCACGCTCTCCGCCCCCCGCGCCTCATCGGGGCAAGGCTGCATCCTCGATGGCGAAGAAGGGCGTCCGATCCCGCCGCCGGCGAATGCGGCCGGCAAGATGGATCGCCGCGCCGTCGAGGGTGGTCAGCGCCTTTGCCAGCGGCGTGCCGACGGCGCGAAACAGGACGCCGTTCATTTGGCCACCCTGCTGATCGATCAGGCGGCAGCGGAGATGCGGCCCCGCCCCGTTGGCGGTCCAGCGTAGCCGCGCCGCCTCGACCGCAAAAACCGGCTCCGGATTACCCGCCCCGAAGGGGGCCAGGCGATCGAGGCTGGTGATCCACTCGCCGCCCAACCCGGACAAGCCGAGGCTGGCGGTAATGCGCAGGGCGGGGGCCGTGGCATCCGCCGTTTCCTGCTCGGCCACCGCCGCATCGAGGAACCGCTCCACCTCGGCCAGCCGGTCGCTGGCGACGGTAAAGCCCCCGGCCATGGCGTGCCCGCCGCCCTTCATCAGCAACCCCGCGGCCAGGGCGTCGCGAATGGCCCGGCCGAGATCGACCCCCGGTACCGAGCGGCAGGAGGCGACCGTTTCGCCGTTGCCGACCGCCGCCACCACCGCCGGCTTATGGAACCGCTCGACGAGCCGACTGGCGACGATACCGACGACGCCCGGATGCCATTTTTCGCCGGCGACGAAGACCAGGCGGGTGGCGTTTGCCGCCGCGGTCCGCTGCAGGGCGCGTTCCAGCACCCCCGCCTCGATCTCCTGTCGCTGCCGGTTGAAGGCGTCGAGACGAGCGGCGAGCGATGCCACCTCCGTCGGGTCGTCGCTGGACAGGAGCCGGGCGCCGAGGTCCGCCTCCCCCACCCGGCCGCCGGCGTTGATCCGCGGGCCGACGGCGAAACCGAGATCCTGGAGCTGGAGCGGCCCGCGCATGCCGGCGACGGTGGCGAGCGCGGCCAGCCCGGGATTATCGCCGCCACCCGCGACCTTGAGGCCCTGAACGACGAACGCCCGGTTTACCCCGGCGAGCGGAACCATGTCGCAGACGGTGCCGAGGGCCACCAGGTCGAGCCAGCGGCGCAGGTCCGGCTCGCGCCTTTCGGCATACCAGCCGCGCGCACGCAGGATCCGGTTGACGGCGACGACGAGGAGGAAGGTTACGCCCACCGCGGCCAGATGGCCGAACCCGGACCCATCGTCGGGCCGGTTGGGATTGACGACGGCGACAGCCGGGGGCGGCACCGTCGGCGCCTGGTGATGGTCGATGACGATGACATCGAGGCCGGCGGCGGCGGCGGCGGCCACCGGCTCATGCGCCGCGGTGCCGCAGTCGACGGTGACGACCAGCGCCGCCCCCTCCTCCCGCAGCCGCAATAGCGCCGGCGCACTGGGTCCGTAGCCTTCTCGCATCCGGTCGGGCACGTAAAGGCCGCAGGCGCAGCCGATCGCGGCGAGAAAGCGCCGCAGCAGCGCCGCCGAGGTCGCCCCGTCGACGTCGTAGTCGGCGAAGACGGTAATCCGCTCCCCGTCGACGATGGCGCTGCCGAGCCGTTCCGCGGCGCGGTCCATATCCACCAGCGACGACGGATCGGGCAGCAGCGCCCGCAACGTCGGGGCCAGGTAGTGGGGGATGTCGGCATCGCTGAGGCCGCGCTCGGCCAGCACCCGACAGAGGGGTTCCGGCAGGGCGTGCAGGGCGTGGAGACGACCGATGCGTGCCTCATCCGCGGCGGCGGACAGCCACCGCCGGCCGGTCAGGGACCGCTCGATGCCGAGAAGGACCGCCTCAGAACGGCTCAATGCGGATCATCCGCGGCGGCTCTACCGACGCCGGCAACTCGGCGATCCGGTTCAACGACGCGACGAGGGCCGCCTCTTCCGTGTCGTGCAGGGTCATCACCACCGGCACCGGCTCTCCCGGCGCCCGGGCCCGCTGCAGGATCGCCTCCATGGAAACCGCATGGTCGCGGAGGATCGCTGCGACGTCGGCGAAAACACCCGGCCGGTCGACGACCATCAGCCGGACATAACAGGCGCCGCGGCGGCGCGCCATCGGTGCGGCGGGGAGGCGCTCCAGATCCGTGGCCGGGCGGCCGAAGGCGGGTCCGATCCTGCCGCAGGCAATGTCGGCAAGATCGGCGACGACGGCGGAGGCGGTGGGGCGGTCGCCGGCCCCGCGGCCGACCTGCACAATGGTGTCGACGAAGTCGCCGTCGATCACCACCGCATTGAAGACTCCGTCGACATGGGTGACCGGCGAGCCCAGCGGGACCATGCACGGATGCACCCGCCGCTCGACCCCATCATCCGTCAGCTTGGCGATGCCGAGCAGCTTGATCCGGTAGCCCAATTCCTCGGCAAAGCCGATGTCCATGGCCGACACATGGCGGATGCCCTCGACGTGGACGGCATCCAGGTCGAGGGTGCAGCCGAAGGCGACGGTGGCGAGGACGGCGAGCTTGTGGGCGGTATCGCCGCCATCCACGTCCAGCGAGGGATCGGCCTCGGCGTACCCCAGCGCCTGCGCTTCCGCCAGGACCTCGGCGAACTCCCGCCCCGTCTCGCGCATCTGGGTTAGAATATAGTTACAGGTCCCGTTGAGAATGCCGTAGACGCGGCTGGCCCGATTGGCCACCAGTCCTTCGCGCAGGCTTTTCAGGATGGGGATGCCGCCGGCGACCGACGCCTCGCAGGCAAAAGCGACCCCCTTCGCCTCGGCGGCCGCGGCCAGTTCGATCCCGTGGTGAGCGATGAGCGCCTTGTTGGCGGTGACGACGTGGAGCCCCTCGGCGATCGCCGTCTGACACAGCGCGCGGGCGATCCCCTCGTGGCCGCCGATCAGTTCGACGATGACGTCGGCGCCCGCCTCCCGCGCCATCGCCAGCGGATCATCGAACCAGCGATACCCGTCAACGGAAAACCCGCGCTCGCGGCGGTCGCGGTCGGCCACGGCGGTTATCGTAATCGCCCGACCGAGCCTCCGCGCCAGAAGCTCCCCGTTGGCCTGCAGCAGCCTGACCGTTCCGCCGCCGACCGTTCCGAGGCCGGCGATGGCCACCTTCAACGCATCCGGCACCCCCAAGTCTCCCGCCGCTAGTCCGCGACCGAAAGGCGCTTCTCGGTCAGTTCGACGACGTTATGGTAGCGGCTGAGGAACGCTTTGAGGTTGCGTACCGCCTGTCGGATGCGATGACGGTTTTCGACCAGGGCGAAGCGGACGAAGCCGTCGCCGTGTTCGCCGAATCCCAGCCCGGGCGAAACCGCGACCTTCGCCTCACGCATGACCAGCTTGGCAAAATCGAGCGAGCCGAGATGGCGGAATGCCGGCGGGATCGGCGCCCAGGCGAACATCGTCGCCGGCGGCGACGGAACCTCCCAGCCGGCGCCGGCGAGGCCGGTGATGAGAAGATCGCGCCGGCGCTGGTACCGGTCGCGCATCTCGGCGACGCAATCCTGCGGACCATTGAGGCCGGCGGCGGCGGCGACCTGGACCGGGGTGAAGGCGCCATAGTCGAGGTACGACTTCACCCGCGCCAGCGCCGCGATCATCTTGGCGTTGCCGCAGGCAAAACCGATCCGCCACCCCGGCATGGAGTAGGTCTTGCTCATGGAGGTGAACTCGACGGCCAGGTCCTTGGCACCGGGGATCTGGAGAATGGAGGGCGGCGGGTTGCCGTCGAAGTAAATCTCGGCGTAGGCGACATCGGACAGGATGTAGATGCCGTGGTAGCGGCAGAACTCCACCACCTGACCGTAGAAGTCGAGGGTGGCCACCTCCGCGGTGGGATTATTGGGATAGTTGAGGACCAGCGCCACCGGCTTCGGCACGCTGTGCTGGACCGCCCGGGCGAGGGCGGCAAGAAAGTCGCCGTCGGGGGTGACCGGCACGTTGCGAACCGCCGCACCGGCGATGATGAAGCCGAACTGGTGGATCGGGTAGCTGGGGTTGGGAACGAGGATCACGTCGCCCGGGCTGGAGATCGCCGAGGCCAGGTTGGCGAGCCCCTCCTTCGAGCCGAGGGTGACCACCGCCTCCGTCTCCGGGTCGACCGAGACGTTGAAGCGACGCTCATAATATGCCGCAAGAGCGCGCCGCAGTCCTTTGATTCCGCGCGATTCCGAATAGCGATGCGTGCGCGGATCCTTCACCGTCTCGGTGAGCTTGGCGACGATATGCGGCGGCGTCGGGAAGTCCGGATTGCCCATGCCGAAGTCGATGATGTCTTCGCCGCAGGCGCGGGCGCGCGCTTTCATGGCATTGACCTCGGCGAACACGTACGGCGGCAGCCGCCGGATTTTGAAGAACTCGTTATCCATGGGAAGCTCCAACGCGGATTGCCCGCTCCGTAATCCGACCACGCCCGGTCGGCAAATCCGCCCTCAGCGGGGCAGCCTCATCCATGATCCGCTAATCGAACATCGGCCGGCAAGTCAATGTAAATCTCGACCCGGCGATTGCCCGCCTCGCCCATGGCGTCATCCTCGGCGAATGCCGGCTCATCGGCACCCTTGCTGATGATGCTGACCCTGTCGCCGGCCAGTCCGCGCGCCGCGAGGAGCCGCCCTACCACCTTGGCCCGGGCCGCCGCCACGGCGCGATTCGCCCGCTCGAGCCTGTCCGGGTCGGTGTGCGCGCCGCCGCCGGCGGCACTGGCGTGGCCGACGATGACGAGGGTGCCGAGAGTCTGGCGCTGAAGGGCGGCGGCGGCCTCGACGATGGCCCGCTCCCGTGCGCCGAGGCGGCTCGACCCGTGGCCGAAGTAAAGACTGGCGACGGCAATCCGCTTGGTTTGACCGCCGGCGTTGTCGCCAGCCTGGGGTGCGGTTGCCGAGGCGTCGGTTGCCGAGGTGAACGGATCGGGCTGGGTGGCGATTTCCCCTGCTTCGCCTGGCGGTCGGTTGACGCCCGCGGCAAGGATTTCGCCATCGCCACCGGGCGAAACGGCGGCGTCGATGCCGATAGGGGGGACGGGTGGGTCTGGGTCCGGGCCGGGTTCGAGGTTGGGCTTCGGGGGCAGAAGATAGATTTCGGCCCGCCGGTTGCCGGCCCGCCCGGCGGCACTCGTTTCCGCATAGAGAGGCTCCCGGTCGCCGTGACCTGCCGCTGCAACCGCCGCTCGCGGCAGCCCCAGAGCGACGAGCCCGTCGGCGACGGCCACCGCCCGTCGTTGCGCGATCAGTTCATTGACCTGGCGCATGGCAGGGCCAGGGGCGTTGCCGCGTTCGGCGTGCCCGACGACCTCGATCCTGCCGCCCTTACCGCCCCGGAGGGCGACGATCGCCTTAAGAATGGTATATTCTTCGCGGGCTAGGGATGCGCTGGCGCGGGCGAACTGCAGCGTGGCGATATGCCAGCGGCCGCCGAAGGATGCGGATGCGCCGACCCGGGGCGGCGCCCCTGGCAGTCCCCCGGACCGGTGCAGCGGATCGCCCTCTACGTGGCGTGGGGGCTCGGCCGTCGCGGCGATCGCCGTCTGTCGCGCCGGATCCACGACGGACGGGACCTGACGCGAGACCATCGCCGGGGCGAGAGAATGATCGCCTCTCAGGGGTGGGGAGACGGGTGCCGCCAGGTCCCTGACAGTGGCCGCCGGCGCGGGATTTTCCGGCCCTAGGGTGGAGACAGTGCAGCCGGCCACGGCGAGCAGGCCGACGCAAGCCGTGAGGATGGGCCAGATGCGGGATCGATAGCCGCGACCGCACCGGTGCATTCGCCTAATTCTCTCCGTGTCCTTTCCGCCGGGCGGGCGGTGATCCCACCGCATCATGTGATGTCAGCGGTTAAAAGAACCTCAACCGCGACGCCGCCCGATGCGTTATTGTGAGATAAATCGATCAGCCGGCCGCGCGGGTGACGATGGAGGTCTCGGCAAATTACGGCCGTGCAATGTTCGAGGGGGCGTCATGAGCGAGCCGTCGGGGCCGGAGTCCAAGGTCTTCGATCTGTTGAATTTGCCGCTATGCTTCGCCGGCATTGCCGAGCAAAGTCGACAGTTGTTGATCGATTGGCTGGGCCGCATCGATATGCCCGGTGAGCGCCCCGCCGTCGATCCGGTCGACATCGCATCCAGCTTCATCGATCTGACCACGAAAATGATGTCGGACCCGGCGAAGCTGGTGAAGGCGCAGATGTCGCTGTGGCACGACTACCTGGAGCTTTGGCAGAATACCACCAGCCGACTGCTGGGCCAGACCACGCCCTCGCTCCCCCGTGGTTCCGATCCCCGATTCCGCGACGAAATCTGGGAAGAGAACAATATCTTTAATTACGTCAAGCAGTCCTACCTGCTGACGACCCGCTGGCTGGAATGGATGGTGCGGGACGTGCGCGGCGTGGATCCGCGGACACGGGAAGTTGTTCAGTACTATACACGGCAATTCGTCAGCGCCCTGTCGCCGACCAATTTCGCCCTCACCAATCCCGAGGTCATCCGCGCATCGATCGAAACCGGGGGCGAGAACCTCCTGCATGGCCTGAACAACCTGCTGAACGACCTTGAATCCTTTCAGCATGCCTTCTGGAGCGGCGACTCCTGGCGCGATCGCTACCGGGTCGCCGAGACGGTCGGGAAGACGCCCGGAAAGGTCGTCTTCCGCAACGAGCTGATGGAGGTCATTCGCTACAGCGCGGCAACGAACACGGTCTGGAAGCGCCCGCTGCTGTTCATCCCCGCCTGGATCAACAAATACTATCTTTTCGACCTGCGGGCGGAAAACTCCATGGTCGCCTGGGCCATCGCCAACGGCCACACCGTTTACATCATCTCCTGGGTCGATCCGGACGAGGAGATCCGTCGCCGGGACTTCGGCGACTATGTCCTGGACGGCGCGCTCAAGGCGATCGACGTCGTGGAACAGACCAGCGGCGAGTCCGAAATCAACACCGTCGGCTACTGCATCGGTGGAACGCTTCTCGCCACCACCCTGGGATACATGGCAAAAAAGGGTGACGAGAGGGTGAAGTCGGCAACGTTCATGACGACGCTGTTGGATTTCTCCCAACCGGGCGATCTCGGCATGTTCGTCGACGAGGCGACGCTGTCCTACCTCGGAGAGGAGCAAAACCGCTCCAACCCCGCGGACGCCGCCGATATCGCGGTGCTGTTCAATCTGCTTCGGGAGCAGGACCTGATTTGGTCGTTCGTGGTCAACAATTACCTTCTCGGTCGCGATTCCTTTCCCTTCGATTTGCTGCAATGGAATACCGACGCGACGCGGATGCCGGTGGCGATGCACGGGTATTACCTCCGCAACTTTTACCAGAAGAACCAGCTGGTGGAGCGAGACGGCATTAACATCGGCGGTGAGGGCATCGATCTTCGCCGGATCCATGCGCCCTGCTATTTCCTCGCCGCCCGCGAGGACCACCTGGCGCCGTGGAAATCCATCTACAAGGCGACGCAGCTTCTGGGCGGACCCTGCCGCTTCACGCTCACCGCCTCAGGTCACGTCACCGGCATCGTCAATCCGCCGGACGCACGCCGCTACTGCCATTGGACCAACGAGCGTTCGCCCGCCAATCCCGACGCATGGCTCGCGACCGCCCGCCAGGCCGAGGGGTCTTGGTGGCCCGACTGGCATACGTGGCTGACCCGCGGCGCCGAGCACGTCCCAACGAGGCGATCGCGGGCGCCACGGTGGCCGTCGATGGGTGATGCACCGGGCGAATATGTGCGCCTACGCGCCTGACAAACTTGATTGTTCATTGTGTACGTTATGCGCTCGGGCGGGTTTGTATCGCACATTTTGCAATCTACGAGTTTCCTGGCCGGCACGGGCGGAACTGATTCGCCGCACCCGCTTCGTCAACGGAACCGATGAGGAGGGATCAGCGTGTCAAATCCGAAAATCGGGGTGGAGGAGTTCGATGCGATTATTCGCGAGGATTTGACCTGGGCGTACGATATCGGCATGCGGACCGATGCGATCGGCCACGGTCGGGCGGTGCTGCGTTTGCCGTTTCGGACCAGTTCGCTACGGCCGGGTGGTGTCGTGGCCGGTCCATCGATCATGGCGCTGGCCGATGCCTGCATGTACGCGGTTGTTCTGTCGGCCATCGGCATGGTCAAGCTGGCGGTGACGACCAGCTTCAATATCAACTTCCTCCACGGGGCGCGTCCCGTCGATCTCCTGGCGGAAGGAGCGCTACTGCGTCTCGGTAAGCGACTGGCCGTGATGGAAGTGCGCGTCCATTCGGACGGCCATGCCGAACCGGTGGCTCATGCCACCGGCACCTACTCGATTCCGCCCCGGACGGCGAAATAGCCGGACCTAACGGCGCTATCTTCGGCGCAACCGGCAATCCCGGACCCGAACCTCGGCCGTCTTGGTGAAATACGCGCCGCTGCCGGCGGGACCGTCGGCTCAGGCACCGGTGCCGCCGCCGCGGCCACCCGGGTGTTCCTTAAGGTAGTCGGCGGCGAGCCCGACGTAGCGGGGCGCCAGCTTGCGCATCATCGCCCGATCCGCCTCGCCGAGATCGCGGACATACTTGGCCGGCTGTCCCGCCCAGAGCTGGCCCCGGCCGACCCGCTTGCCGGGGGTGAGCAGCGCCCCCGCCGCCACCATGCCGCCCGCCTCCACCACGCATTCGTCCATGATCGTGGCGCGCATGCCGACAAAGGCGCCGTCCTCCAGGGTGCACGCATGCAGCAGGGCCATGTGCCCGATGGTGATGTCGTCGCCGATGTAGGTGCCGACGGTATCCTTGGCCACATGGACGACCGTGCCGTCCTGAATGTTGGTGCGGGCGCCGATGCGGATGACATTCACATCGCCACGCAAGATGCAGCCGAACCAGACGCTGGAGTCGTCACCGATGACCACATCGCCGATGACGATGGCGTTGGAGGCGATGAAGACCCGCTCTCCCACCTTCGGCAGGGTGTCCCGGTAGGCGAGCACGGTGCCGGATGGTTGCAGGGTCGCGCAGGTGGTTTCTTCTTGACCGCTCATCGCCCCTCCGTCCGGCGGATCCGCACATCCCAGGGTTAGTCGCTGCCGCCCGCCGAAACAAGGGGCATAGGGTCGGTGAGGTCGAGGAAGCGCCGCACGAACGCTATCGCCGGGCCGCCGCCAAGGGGAGCGCGTGCTCCGGTCGCATCACCGGATCATCTTGCTGAGGGGCCGAAATTCCGGCCTGTCCGCCCGCTCCAGCCACTCGAAGATGACCATCTCGGTGGAGACGATGCTGGCGCCGGCCGCCGCCATCCGCTCCACCGCCAGCGCGTGGTTCGCCGGTGAACGGGAGGTCATGGCGTCGGCGACGACGAACACCTGGAACCGATTGGCGATGAGATCGATGACGGTCTGAAGGACGCAGACGTGGGCTTCCATCCCGGTGACCACCGCCTGACCTCGTCCGAGGCGTCGAAAGGCGGCCGCCAGGGCCTCCTCCTTCATGCAGGAGAAATGGGTCTTGTCGACGGTCTCGCCGTCGCTCAGGAGCGACGCCAGCGAGGGAACCAGCGGTCCCAGCCCTTGCGGATACTGCTGCGAGGCCAGCACCGGCACCGCCAGCGAGCGGGCGGCCGCGATCAGCTTGCGCGTATGCTCGATGACGGGTTCGGGATCGCTGGTCGCCGGCGCCAATCGCTCCTGAATATCGACGACGAGGAGTGCCGATCGATCTGCGGCCAGCAACATATCCCGGATGCCCCTTTTCTAGCGTGATGCCATAGACACGGCTTTAGAGTAAATGATAGGCGCGAGGACGCCAATCCAGCGCCGAGACCATTTTCGCCGCTTTCGCCGTGCTGGCGCCATTGCGCTTGCTCGCGCGGCTACCTATGATCCTACAACCCGCGGGCAACCAGCCCTACGCGGGACTTTGCTCTTTGACCCATCGTAGCGCGGCTCCATGCATTTTTCCGACCTGCAACTCAGCGACGATGTCCTGCGTGCAGTCACCGACGCCGGTTACACTCAGCCGACGCCAATTCAGGAACAGGCCATCCCATACATCTTGATGGGACGCGACCTATTGGGCTGTGCCCAGACGGGCACCGGCAAGACCGCATCGTTTACCTTACCGATGATCGACATCCTTGCCGCCGGGCGGGCGAAAGCGCGCATGCCGCGTTCGCTGATCATCGAGCCGACCCGCGAACTCGCCGCCCAGGTCGCCGAGGCCTTCGATCTCTACGGCAAGTATCACCGCCTGAGCAAGGCGCTGCTCATTGGCGGCGAGTCCATGGCCGATCAATTGCGCGTCCTCGATCGCGGCGCGGACGTGCTGATCGCCACCCCCGGCCGCCTCCTCGACGTGTTCGACCGCGGCCGGCTGTTGCTGAACGACGTGCGCATCCTGGTCATCGACGAAGCCGACCGGATGCTGGACATGGGCTTCATCCCCGATGTCGAGCGCATCGTTTCGCTGGTCAACCGCAACCGGCAGACCCTGTTCTTTTCGGCGACGATGCCGCCGACCATCCGGAGCCTGGCGGATGCCTTTCTCGTCAATCCGAAGGAGATCATCATCGCGCCGCCGGCGACCCCGGCGGCAACCGTGTCCCAATCGCTGATTGTCGTCGCCCACGACGACGCCGGCGGCCTGAAGGAAAAGCGTGCGGCACTGCGTGCCCTCATCGACGGCGAGGAGGTCACCAGCGCGCTCATTTTCTGCAATCGCAAACGCGATGTGGGGGTCGTCCACCGGTCGCTGCTGCGCCACGGCTACGACGCGGGCATGTTGCACGGCGATCTGGCCCAGGCCACCCGTACCGAGGTGCTGGAACGGTTCCGGCGCGGTGAGACGCGGCTCCTCGTCTGTTCCGACGTCGCCGCCCGAGGCCTCGACATCGAGGCGGTGAGCCACGTGTTCAATTTCGATGTCCCCGCCCATGCGGAGGATTACGTCCACCGGATCGGCCGGACCGGCCGCGCCGGGCGTTCCGGTCGGGCGCTGACCGTGGCCGTTCCGGACGACGGCAAGCATATTGCCGCGATCGAGTCGCTGATCGGGGGCCCGATCCCGCGACTGCAGTTCAACGGCATCTCCACCGCCGACCTCAGCCTGCGCGATGACCGCCGCCGGCGCCGGCGAAGCAGCAGCAGCCGACCCGAACGCGGGGAGCGGAGCCGACGGTCGGAAAAGCCCGCAGAGCGCGCACCGTCCGCGCCGGCCGCCAGCGAACGCAAGGCCGCGCAAAGCCGCGCTGCGGAAAGCCGCGGCGCCGAAAAGCGACCGAGAGCCGCTCAGGTGGACCGCCCCGCCCGCCGTCCGCGGGGATCCAACGCCGCTCGGGAGAGCGAGGCGGTGGTGATCGGGATGGGCGATCACGTCCCCGCCTTCCTGCTGCGGGAACCGAAGCTGGGTAAGAAGGCAGAATAGCCCCATTTAGGTTATTATTCTGCTTGAAGTGGCATAGCAGAAAAGCTACACAATCGGGCCATGACGGCCAAGGAACTGGAGCGGCTCCTGGCGCTTCGAACCGGCTTTGGCGCCGCGCACCTCGACCAGACAACCCGGGCGCTGCGTGCTGCCGGACTGTTGCCGGCGGGACGGCGCGGCCGCGGCGCTCGTTCCCTCGACGGCACGGATGCGGCGATGCTTCTCCTCGCTCTCGCCGCCGCCGATCAACCGGCAAGGGCGCCCTTCGCTGCACGAACCTACGCCGACCTGCGCCTGGTCGGCAGCGGTACGCCATCGACGCTGGTTGATGCCATCGCCGCCGCCACCACCGACCTGAACCAGGCGGCTGCCATCCGGACCGTCCTGATCTGTCGCTCTTGGCCAATGGCCACGATCACCAGGCCGGCGGCATTCGAGATCCGCGAAGACCGCTACGCCGCGGACACGTCGGCCACCCTCTCGACCCATGAGGCGCCGATTTTCTGCGGGCTGAGCGGCCGCCTCCTGCATGCGGTGGCGAGCGCGGTGGCCAACCACAGCAGCCGCGAAGCCTGCGGCGTCCCGGCCTAGCTAGCCCGGCGCGGCGGCGACGCAGCTGAATACCGCTTCCTGAGGAACCGCGAGCGGGCAGCGACGCACGGTAGTGTCGACCAATTGCGCCTTCTTGCCGTAGCGGGCGCATTCGGCGTCCGCCATCTGCTGCAGCTTGAGGTCGGTGGTGCCGATCCCGTTGAAGCAGATGCTGACCGGTTCTCCATCCGCACGCGGCTTGTTGAAGGTGGGCGAATCGCGGTTGAATTCATCCCCCTTGAAAACATACGGGTCGGTCCACCCGCAGCCGGCCAGCGCCAGGGTGAGGACGGCGGCGGCGAGGCGGCACCTGTTTCGCCGGCCGATGGCAAGTCCCTCCTTCCCAAGCCTCACATCCATCACGGCTCCTCGCTGACAGTCACACCGATCCTACTACATCACCCATCGGCGGCATCGTCGAGGGCGAGGAGAGCGGCATTGCCGCCGCTGGCGGTGGTATCGACGGCGATGACCCGCTCGCAGGCAAACCGCGGCAGGTACCAAGGACCGCCCGCCTTCGGCCCGGTGCCCGACAGCCGCTCGCCGCCGAAGGGCTGGCAGCCGACCCGGGCACCGATCATCGTCCGGTTGACGTAGACATTGCCCACCCGCATCCGCGCTTCGATGCGGCGAACGAAGCTCTCGATCCGGCTGTGGATGCCGAGGGTGAGCCCGTAGCCTCCGGCATCGATCTCATCAAGCAGCGCATCCAATTGCTGCGGGTCGTATTCAAGGACATGCAGAACGGGGCCGAAGACCTCCTCGGTCAACATGCCGAAGCCGTCGATCTCGTAAGCGACGGGCGCGAAGAAGGTCCCCCGGGCGCACTCCGCCGGAAGCCGACAGCGGAACAGGAGCCGGCCCTCGCGGTCCATCCGTTCGCCGTGAGCCGCCAGGCGCGCCACCGCCTCGGCGTCGATCACCGGTCCGACGTCGGTGGCGAGGCGGGCCGGGTCGCCAATCGACAGTTGTTCCATGGCGCCGGCCAACATCTCTTTGATTTGCGGCGCCACCTGTCGCTGCAGGCAGAGGACACGCAGGGCCGAACAGCGCTGTCCGGCGCTCTGAAACGCGGATACGAGAACGTCGGCCACTACCTGCTCCGGCAACGCCGAGGAATCGACGAGCATGACGTTCAGGCCGCCGGTCTCGGCGATGAAAGGGACGATCGGACCGTTCCGTTCCGCCAGCCGCCGGCCGATGGCGCTGGCGGTGACCGTTCCGCCGGTAAACGCGACGCCGCCGATCGTCGGATCGGATACCAGCGCTTCGCCGAGGCTGCCGTCGCCCGGAAGCACCTGAAGTGCCGCCGGGGGAATCCCGGCATCCCGGAGGATCTCACCGCAGGCGTGGGCGACGAGGCACGTCTGCTCCGCCGGCTTGGCAACGACCACATTGCCGGCAACCAGCGCCGCGACGACCTGCCCGACGAAGATGGCGACCGGAAAGTTCCATGGGCTGATGCAGACGAAGACGCCGCGGCCGTGCCGGACAAGTCGGTTGTCCTCGCCCGTCGGACCCGGCAGCGACACGGGACCGGCCAGGTCGGCGCGGCCGCGGGCGGCGTAATAGCGGCAGAAGTCGACCGCTTCGCGGACGTCGTCGACGGCATCGGGGATCGTCTTTCCCGCTTCGGCGACGACCAAGGCCACGAGCGCCGGCATCCGCGCCTCCAGGAGCGATGCGGCGCGCTCCAGGCAGGCGGCGCGCTCCGCCACCGGCGTCGCGTCCCAGGTGGCGGCGAACGCGCGTGCGTCCGCCAACGCTGGCGCCGCATCGGCGGCTGACGCGTCTTCCACCTGGCCGACCACCCGGCTGCGGTCCGCCGGACTGAGAACCGCGCGCCCATGCCGGGCGGCATCGCGGGGCGACGCCAAGAGCGGCGCCGCCTGCCAATACGGGCCGGCGGCGGCCATTTCCGCCGCAAGCGCCGCGACCGCATCGGGATCGGTCAGGTCGATGCCCTGCGCCGCCTGACGCTCGGGGCCGAAAATACCGGTCGGCAGCGGTATGGCCGGGTGCGCTTTCTGGGTCAGTCCCCGGGCGCGACGCACGGGATCGGCGACGATCCGGTCGACGGGCTGTCCGGCATCGACCAGTCGATTGACGAACGAGGTATTGGAGCCGTTCTCCAGCAGCCGCCGCACCAGGTAGGCCAACAACTCGCGATGCCCTCCCACCGGCGCGTAGACCCGGCAGGTAAGGTCCGGCCGCATCGTCCGCAGCTGGTCGTAGAGGGGTTCGCCCATCCCGTGCAGCCGCTGAAACTCGAAGTCGCTGCCGGAGCCGGCCGCTTCCAGTACGGCGGCGACGGTGTGGGCATTGTGGGTGGCGAACGCGGGCCGGAACGCATCGGGGGCGGCGAGGATGGCGCGGACCAGCGCAAGGTAGGAGACGTCGGTATTGGTCTTGCGGGTAAATACCGGGTAACCGGCCAGTCCCAGCTCCTGCGCCCGCTTGATCTCGGCATCCCAGTAGGCGCCCTTGACCAGGCGCACCGCGAGGCGGCGGTGGTGACGGCGAGCGAGATCGGCGAGCCAGTCGATCGTCGGACGGGCCCGCTTCTGGTAGGCCTGCACCGCGACGCCCAATCCATCCCAACCGACCAAGGTCTTGTCGGCGGCGACCGCCTCGAACACGTCCAGCATGAGCTCGAAGCGATACGCCTCCTCCGCATCGATGCAGATGCCGATGTCGCTCGCCTTGGCGAGGCGAAGAAGCTCCAGCAGGTCCGGCAAAAGCTCCCGTACAACCCGTTCCCTCTGGGAGAAAAAGAAGCGGGGATGAAGCGCCGACAGCTTGATGGATATGCCGGGAGCGGCGAAGGGCCCGCGGCCCCGGGCGGCGTCGCCGGCGGCAACGATGGCCTGGCGGTAGGCGTCGCGGTAACGATCGGCGGCGGCGCGGGTGAGGGCTTGCTCGCCCAGCATGTCGAAAGAGTGGGTTTCGCCCTCCGCCGCCCCTGCCCTCGCCCGCTCCAGCGCCTCGGCGATGGTCCGGCCGAAGACGAACTGTCGGCCGATGATCCGCATGCCCTGGGCAATCGCCTGGCGGATCACCCGTTCGCCGCTGCGGGCGACGAGGCGGCGAAGGAACGACTGGGGGCGTCCGGTGTCTTCGCTGCCCAGCCGGACGAAGCGGCCGGTGAGCATGAGGGCCCAGGTCGAGGCGTTGACGAACAGGGAGTCGCTGTGTCCGAGGTGGGTCTCCCAATCGGCGCCACCGATCTTCTCGGCGATCAGCTTGTCGGCGGTCGGCGGGTCGGGAATGCGCAACAGTGCCTCGGCCAGGCACATCAGCATGACGCCCTCGCGGCTCCCCAGGTCGTAGGCGGCGAGGAAGCTGTCGAGCGGACCGACGTCGGCGGCGCGACGGCGAATTCCCTCCACCAAGCGCGTCGCCGTGGAAGCAATGCGCGCATTTGCCGCATCCCCGGGGTCCGCCTCGGCGATCAGCGGCCCCAGGCAGTCGGCCTCCGGAGCAAGGGCAAGGCGACGGATGGCATTTCGGTCGGTCATCGGCGAACATCGAGAGCCAGGTGAAACCGGATCAACAGAGCCGCCCCGATCGGGTGCGTTCTGTACGTCCGGCTTCCCGGCAAGATGACGCGGCGATGGAAGGAGGCCAAGCTCCCTGTCTCCACTCCGCCGCCGCTATCGCCTGCGACGGGGTCGCTGCGGCAGAGGTATCCGGCACCCACGCGATGGCGGCGGGCAGGATGCTGCGGCGCAGGCGATGAGCCGCAGCCTTTCTGCTGCCGCCTATGCGAAAAGTGCGCTCGTGGCGGAAAGATGCGTCTGGGCGGGAGGGAGCGTAAGTCGCTCCCAACGCCCACGCCTTATTTGCCGTGCCGACTGGGGGCGGTGGCCAGAACGGTGGCGCCGACGACGACGCCGATGAAGAAAGCAGCGACGACACTGACCAGGGGCCGATCCTCGATCACCCGCGACGCCCCCTGCGAGGCCTGTTCGGCCTTTTCCCGCGCCGAGGCGGCGGTCGCCTGAACTCTGGAATAGGCGTCGTCCCCTTTCTCTCCCACCAGATGCTTTACCTTCGCCGCCATTGCCGACAGCTCCTTGCGCAGCTGTCCGACCTCCGTACGCAAGGCCTCGGCATTTCGCTGCACAATGTCTTCAGCCGTATCCATGTCGTTCTCCTTGGTGTGGTCGCTCCTGCCCCTTACTACGCTCGCCGCGGGCGGGTGTTCCTTGGAAAATCAATGAGGCCGACAACAGTTCACGTGCCGGCGGCATGAGCGGCGATGAGCAGGTGGACGCTGAACAGTTGGCGATCGTCGATCCAGCTTGCCTTCACCGCAAACCCCGCGGCTTCGACCACCTCCCTGAATTCGCGTGGGCTGTATTTATACGAGTTCTCGGTGTGGATCGTTTCGCCGTGAGCGAATTGGAAGCGGTGACCGGCGATGGATACGCTCTGCCGGCGTCGGCTGACCAAATGCATCTCGATCCGCCCGAGTGATCTGTTGAAGTGGGCGCAATGATCGAACTCTCCCAGGTCGAAGTCGGCGCCCACCTGGCGATTGGCTCGGACGAGGAGATTGAGATTGAAGGCGGCGGTGACGCCGGCGCTGTCGTTGTAGGCCGCGTGCAGGATCTGCGGATCCTTGCGCAGATCGACGCCGACGATCATGCGGCTGCGCGGGCCGAGGACCCCCCGGAAGCGGCGGAGAAGACGAATGGCGTCGGGGGGATCGAAGTTGCCGATGGTCGATCCGGGAAAAAAGCCAACCCGCGGTCCATGCGGCAGAGTTGCCGGCAACCGGAACGGCTGGCTGAAATCGGCCACCACCGGTTCCATGCGAACCCCGGGGAACAGGCGGGCGAGACGGGCGGCGGCGGCGTCAAGGCAGGAAACCGAGACATCGAGGGGCACGTACGCCGCCGGCTCCGCCATCCGCGCCAGGAGCAGATCGACCTTGCGGCTGGTACCGCTGCCGAACTCCACCAGCACCGCTCCCGCCGGCAATCGGTTGGCGATGTGATCACCGTAGCGGCGCAGGATGGCGAACTCGGTACGGGTGGGATAGTACTCCGGCAACCGGCAAATCATGGTGAACAGGCGCGCGCCGCGCGCGTCGTAAAGAAACTTGCACGGGATCGACTTCTGCGGGCGGGAGGAGAGGCCGGCGACGAGCGCCGCGGCGAACTCCTCGGCGTCCGCCGTCGCCGACGCCGGGGCGAGAACGGCCTGGGCGGACGGGGTCATCGGGCTACGCGTCCGCTGCGAGGCGGACGCCGGCGAACTGCCAGCGCTGGAACGGATAGAAGAAATTGCGATAGCTGGCCCTGACGTGGCCGTCCGGGGTGGCGCAGGAGCCGCCGCGCAGCACCATCTGGTTGCACATGAACTTCCCGTTGTATTCGCCGATGGCGCCGGCGGGCGGGTGATATCCGGGGTAAGGGGTGTAGGCGCTGGCGGTCCATTCCCAGACATCGCCGTAGATCTGGGTCGGCAGCCGGATCGGCCGTGTGCCGCCGGCCGGGGCCGGCTTCGCCCGCAGCGTGCCCGATCCGAGGGTATTGCCCACCGGCGGGATCGCCGACCCGGCAACCTCCCACTCGGCCTCCGTCGGCAGCCGGGCCCCCGCCCAACGGGCGTAAGCGTCGGCTTCGTAGTAGCTGATGTGGCAGACCGGTGTTGTGTCTTCGATCGGAACCGGCCCGTGCAGCGTCATCGTCGAAACCCGACCACCCTCCCCTCGCTGCCAGTAGAGGGGCGCCTGTAGGGCACTTTCGACGATCATCGCCCAACCGTCCGAGAGCCAGAGTTCGGGCCGACGGTAGCCGCCATCGGCGATGAAGGCCTGCCACTCGCCGTTGGTGACCAGACGGGACGCCAGCCGGAACGGCCGCAGGAATACCCGATGCCGCGGCCGTTCATTGTCGAACGCGAAGCCGGTCCCGCCATAGCCGATCTCGTACAATCCCTCCGGGTAGTCGATCCAGGAAAGGCCCGGCGCCTCCGAGGCGAGCCCCAGCGCCGGCGGCGGCGCGCGGTAAGCGGGCGCGAGCGGATTGCGGGAAAACAGGTGCAGGATATCGGTCAGGATCAGTTCCTGATGCTGCTGTTCGTGGTTGACGCCGAGGCGGATCAGCGTCGCGACCTCCTCGCCGGCGGCATGGTCCACGGTGAGCAGGTCGCCCATGGCGGCATCCACATGCGCCCGGTAGGCCAGGACCTCCTGCAGCGACGGACGGGAAAGCAGGCCGCGCTCCGGTCTCGGGTGGCGGGAGCCGACCGCGTTGTAATAGGAGTTGAAGAGATATCCAAAACGGTCGTCGAAACATCGGTAGCCGGGAAGGAACGGTGCGAGGAGAAAGGTTTCGAAGAACCAGGTGGTATGCGCCAGATGCCATTTGGTCGGGCTGGCATCGGGCATCGACTGTATCGCTTGATCCTCGGGCAGGAGGCCGGCGGCGAGCGTTTCGGTAAGCCGGCGGGTGGCATGGAATGCCGCCTCCAACCCCGATCCGCTACCGACCGCCGCGGAGGTCAGGTCCGCGTACGCCTGTGGCGATGCCGAGAATTGCATGCGATTTCCCCTCCCGGAACGCGTCGCGGCGACGCTGCTCGGTATCGATCCGTCTGTGCGGCCTTGCAGTTCAGTCGGAAATGGTGTGCTGCCGTCGACAAAGCGAACGATTTTCCGCCGCCGCGGTTCCCGTCCTCCGCACGCGATCGGTGGTGCCGGCTGGGTTTGCAGCGCAGATGGGGGGCGTGACGGCGGCGCCGGTGCCGATCTTCGCGGTTACCGTGGACCCGCGTGCCTCGTCATCGGAAAAGTAAAGGAAGGCTTATATCAAACGAAGGCCTTCGACCAAGCAGCTATTCAAGCTGCGTCGAAGGCCTCCCTCACGGGGGAGCTAGCCCCCGGACCCCGAACACATCGGGCGTCATCTTGGACTTCTGAACTCATTGCCGGTGCCAAGGAGCCGGCAACCTCTTGTTGGTCCGGTGGAGTCATGCGGTCGATGCACCCTCCATTTGTCCGTTACCGATATTGTTATAGTCGCACTCTTTCGGGGTTCATGTCAAGGTGGGTGACTTATTGGTAGTGGGTCTCATCAAGACGCGGAAGCCACCGCCGCTGCGATCGATCGTTTTTGCCGCATTGATCGGCGCTGCCGCCTCGGCGCGCCGGGGCGCCGGCCGGGAAATGCAAGCGGCGGGGAATTCGAGGGCGCAGCGAAGTCCCCTGGGATGCCAGCCGAAGCGAATCATTCCATCCAATTGTCGTTGTGCCAGACTGCGGACCAGTTGGGTACCGAATCCCGCCCGCTCCGGCGGGGTCACCGGCGGACCTCCCCCTTCGCGCCAGGTTAGCCGAAGTCCCCGTGCCGAAATGACGGTCCACGCCACGGACACCGATCCCGACCGCCGCGACAGGCTGCCGTACTTGGCGGCATTGGTGGCCAGCTCGTGGAGCAACATGGCAAGCGGTTGAACGCATTCGGGAGCGACGGCAACCTCCGGGCCGGCGATCCTGATGCGTTCGCGCTCCCCGTCCCGATCGCCGTAAAACGGCTTCAGCGTTGCCTCCACCAGCCGGCGAACGGCGGTTCCTTGCCAGTCGTTGGACGCGAGCAAGGCGTGTGTCCGGATCAGCGCGGCGATGCGGCCGACGACGGCGGCGACGAAGCCGTCGATGTCGTCGGCCCGGGTCATTTGGACCACGGCCTGAGCGACGGTCAGCGCGTTCTTCGCCCGGTGATCCATTTCCCGCATCAACAGCCGTTGACGCTCCTCGGTGCTCTTGCGCGCATCGATATCGATGCTCATTCCGATCCAGCCGACGATCCGGCTGTCCTCGCCGCGTAGGGGCCGCGCCCGGGCTAGAACCCAGCGGTAGCGACCGCTGGCCCGGTGGAACAGTCGGTACTCGGCCTCGTAATCGTCGGATCGGTTTGCCCTCCATCGCTCCAGCGTCGGCTCGCGATCCTCCCTATGGACGGCGTCGAGCCAGCCGAACTCGCCCATTTCCGCCAAATTCTGCCCGGTATAGGCGCGCCAGGTGGGCGAGTCCTCCTCCATCTTTCCGTCGGCGCTGCAGACCCACACCAGTTGTTGGGACGCGTCGACGACGGCGCGGTAGCGGGCTTCGCTGGTCCGTACCGCCGCCGACAGGGCGCGTTCGCGGGCAACGATGCGTCTGCCGAAGCGGCTTCCGGTCGCGAACGCGCCAACGACCGAGAGAACGAATGCGATGGCACCGGCGTAGACCCATAGGGCGGTCCTCTCCAGCTCACCCAGGATCGAGGCACGACTGGCACCCACGGCAACGGCCCATCCGGTAACGGGTGATGTCTCGAACGCGCCAAGGTAATCCTGGTCCGCGATCGTCGTGGCGAGGGCGAGGCCGTCGTTGGCGCCGGTATCCAGTCCGCGCTGCTGCACGGATAGCAATGCCCGGTGGCCGACCGACGCGCTGGGGACGGCACGACCGACGACGCGCAGGCTGGGATCGAAGACGGTGACCAGAACGTCCGGCGAGACCTGCTGACGGTGCGTCAGTTGGGCAATGACGGTCGGGGCAAGAGCGATGGACAGCACGCCGGAGACACGCCGGTCGCTGACGATCGGGATCCGCAGCGGCAGGAAGGCGACGGGAACGGCGTCGCCCTGCGCCTCGACCATCGGCTCCAGCATTGGTGCCTCCTCAGCCGCGGCGATCTCGATCGCCTTGCGGTCGACCAGTGCCGCCGCAACGCCGGGGACGGTTTCGAAGGTGACCGTATGGGCGGTCCCGTCGGCGCTGGAAATGACGGCGGCAAGCCAGGATCCCGCCCCCCTGGCGGCGGCGAACCGCCGCACGCCCGATGCCGGGTCCTCGCCGTCGTTTCTGTTTCGACCGGCGAGATCGGCGAGAAGACGCGCCGACGATAGCTCCTCGAGCACATAGGAATCGACCGCAGCCATCAATACCCGGGCCGTGGCCACAAACCGCCGTTCGATGGTGTCGCGGCTGATCTGGATGACGAGGATGGCGGCCAGCGCCGCGAACAGTAGGATGGGCACCGCGGTAACCGACACCAGCCCCGCTAGCGGCCATCGCCACGCCTGTGACGACCCTGCCGGCCCGTGCCCCTGCATGGTTCCCTCGCCCCCAAGCCGCATATACCCAAATGGGTTATATCACACTTGCGAATCTGTGACGAGAACGTCGCTCCGGTCTCGGCCGAGTCCCCCTTCCCGATCGGCTATTTCGCGCCGCGATCGGCCAAGTGGCGCTTCTGGATAATGGAAGCGAGGATCACGCCCAAGGTGACGATGGCGATGAGCACGGTGGAGACGGCGTTGATCTTCGGCGTCACGCCGAGACGCACCTGGCTGTAGATCCGCATGGGCAGCGTCGTCGCCCCCGGCCCGGTGGTGAAGCTGGCGATCACCAGGTCGTCCAGCGATAGGGTGAAGGACAGCAGCCAACCGGAAACGAGGGCGGGCGCGATCACCGGCAAGGTGATGACGAAGAAGGTCTTCAACGGGGTTGCGCCCAGATCCATCGCCGCTTCCTCCAACGCGGTATCGAAGGTGAGCAGCCGCGACTGGACGATGACGGCAACGTAGGCGGTGCTGAAGGTGGTATGGGCGATGATCACGGTTCCCATGCCCCGGCTCCAGTCGAGGGCGACGAAGAGAAGGAGCAACGACAGCCCGGTGATCACCTCCGGCATGACCAACGGCGCGAAGGCCATGCCGGAGAACAGCAGGCGGCCGCGGAAGCGGGAGAACCGCACCAGGCTGATGGCCGCCAAGGTGCCGAGAACCAGGGCGAGGGTGGCGGAGGCGGCGGCGACCCGCAGGGTCACCCAGGCGGATTCCAGCAACTGTTCGTCGGCGAGCATTTCCCTGTACCAGCGCAACGAAAAGCCGCCCCACAGGGTGACCAGGCGGGAATCATTGAATGAATAGATGACGAGAATGAGGATCGGCAGATAGAGGAAGGCAAAACCCAGAGTGAGCGCGGTGATGGTCACCGGCGTGAAGCGAGGGGTCATAGCGGATGGTGATTCCTCGTCCCGCGCATCTCACGCCCTACCTAGATCCGATTTTGCCTGCTGACGCTGGAAGAAGACGATCGGCAGCACCAGGATCAGCAGCAGCGCGATGGCGACGGCGCTGGCCAGCGGCCAGTCGCGGTTGTTGAAGAATTCGACCCACAGCGTGCGGCCGATCATCAGCGTCTCCGAGCCGCCCAGCAGGTCCGGAATGACGAACTCGCCGACGGCGGGGATGAAGACGAGAAGGCAGCCGGCGACGATTCCCGGCATGGCGAGACGGGCGGTGATCACCCAGAACGCCTTGACCGGCCGGCAGCCGAGATCGACCGCGGCTTCGACCAACGCCGGGTCCATCTTCTCGAAGCTGGCATAGAGCGGCAGCACCATGAACGGCAGGTACGAATAGACGATGCCGATGTAGACGGCGGCATCCGTGTTGAGGATGACCAGGGGCTGGCTGATGACGCCGAGGTGAAGGAGCAGCGCGTTCAGCAGGCCTTCGTTCTTGAGGATCCCGATCCACGCATAGACGCGGATCAGGAACGAGGTCCAGAACGGCAGGATGACCAGCATCAGCAGCGGCAGGCGCCACCGGTCCGGCGCCTTCGCCAGGCCGTAGGCCATGGGGAGCCCGACCGCGAGGGTCAGCAGCGTCGCCACCGCGGCGATGCGGAAGGAGTTGAAATAGGCGTGGAAGAAGAGATCGTCGCGGACGAGAGTGAGGAAATTGGACAGATTGAGGCGGATGGTCAGGAACTCGCCGCCAAAGCCATCGGAATCGAAGGAGAACAGAGGCGTATAAGGGGGCTGGGCCAGTTGCGTTTCGGCGAAGCTCAACTTGAGGACGATGAGGAAGGGAACGAGGAAGAAAACCGCGAGCCACACATAGGGCACGGCGATGACCAGCATCCGGCCGTGTCGCTCGATCCAGCCCAGCGCCCGCGCCGCCGTCCCCAGCGGTGACAGAGGGCCGCTGGTCCGGTCGAGCATCTCCCGGGTGCTCGTCGCCGGTCCCGGCGAGGCGAACGGCTGCCCTGGGCGTGGATCGCCGGCGGCGCTCATGACAGGAGAATGACGCTGGCCGACGCCGGCCACGACAGCCAGACCCGGTCGTCCCAGGTGATCGGCCGCTCGACCAGGCGTGACCGGTTGGTCGCCGTCACCTTCACCTTGGCCCCGCTCGGCAGGCGGACATAATAGATGGACATGTTGCCCAGGTAGCCGATGTCGTAGACGCTTCCGGTGATGCAGTTGACCCGCTTGTCCGCCGGCTCCGCCTTGGTGACGTCGATCTTCTCCGGGCGGATCGCCGCGTAGACTTCCTGGCCGGGAGCGGCATCGAGGCCGCGGTCGGCGTAGATGTCGCAGCCGAGCTCCGGCGAGCTGACCGTCGTGTGGTCCTTGCTGGCATCGGCGACCCGGCCCTCGAAGATGTTCGCGTCGCCGAGGAATTGCGAGACGTAGAGCGAGTTCGGATACTCGTAGATCTCGCCCGGCGTTCCCACCTGGACGGCGCGGCCGCGGTCCATGATCGCCATTCGCGTCGAAACCGTCATCGCCTCGTCCTGGTCATGGGTGACAATCACGAACGTCACCCCCAGCGTCTCCTGGATATTGACCAGTTCGAATTGGGTCTGCTCGCGGAGCTTGCGGTCGAGGGCGCCGAGGGGCTCGTCCAGAAGCAATACCTTTGGCCGCCTGATCAGCGCGCGGGCGAGCGCCACCCGTTGCTTCTGCCCCCCGGACAGCTGATGCGGCTTCCGACGCCCGAGCTCGCCGAGTTGGACGAGTTCCAGCATCTCGCCGACGCGGCTGCGGATGGCCGAGCGGGAGAGATGTTCCTGGCGAAGCCCGAAGCCGACGTTCTGTTCCACCGTCATGTGCGGAAAGAGGGCGTAGGACTGGAACATCATGTTGACCGGCCGCCGGTACGGCGGCACCTGCGCCATGTCGACGCCATCGATCTCGATCGTGCCGGCGGTCGGCGTCTCGAAACCGGCGAGCAGCCGCAGCAGCGTCGTCTTGCCGCAGCCGGAGGGACCGAGGAGGGAAAAAAACTCGCCCTGATAAATATCGAGCCAGATGTCGTCGACGGCGACCACATCGCCGAACTTCTTCACCACGTCGCGGATCTTGATGAAAGGGACTGCCCGCGGATCCCGCCACGGCTCCGCCGCCAGGCGCGCCTCGACCGGCCCGCCGGCAGCCGGTCGCGCCGGGGGTGGCGGCCCGCTGACCCCGATCATCCCCCGCTCCGCCGGCTCACGCCCCGGTCTTCACCTGCTGCCACAATCGGGTGATCACCCGTTGGACCTTCTGATCGGAGGGGGTGACGATGAACAGCCGCTCCATCACCTCCGGCGGCGGGTACACGCTCGGATCCTTCAGCAGCGCCGGGTCGACGAACGGCTGGGACGCCACGTTGGCGTTGGGGTAACCGACGAAATTGGTCGCCTTGGCGATGACCTCGGGACGCATCAGGTAGTCCATCAGCTGCAGCGCCTCATCCGAGTTGGGCGCATCCTTCGGTATGGCCATCATGTCCACCCACATCTGCGCCCCTTCCTTCGGGATGTTGTACTTGACGGTCACCCCCTTGTGTACTTCCGCGGCGCGGGTCGCCGCCTGCTTGGCGTCGCCCGACCACATCACCGCGAGGCAGATGTCGCCGTTGGCGATGGCATTGATGTTCTCGGAGGAATGGAATTTGCGGACGAACGGGCGGATCGCCATCAGCGGCTCGCGCGCCTTCTCCAGAACCGCCGGGTCCTTGGAATCGGGATCGAGCCCGAGGTACTTCAGCGCCGCCGGGATCATCTCGTCGCCGGCGTCCAGCATGTAGATGCCGCAATCGGCAAATCGCTTCAGGATCGCCGGATCGAAAATCAGCTTCCAGGAATCGACCGGGGCGTCCGGCATCCTCTCCTTGATCTTGTCGACGTTGAAGGCGATCCCGGTCGTTCCCCACAGGTAGGGAATTCCGTACTGATTGCCGGGGTCGTAGACGGTCAGGCGCTGCATCAGCGCCGGGTCCATGTTCTTCAGGTTCGGCAGCTTGGCCTTGTCCAGCGGGCGGAAGATCCCGGCCTTGATCTGCCGGGCGAGGAAGTTGCCGCTGGGAAAGACCAGATCGTAGCCCGACTTACCGGCGAGCAGCTTCGTCTCCAGGATGTCGTTGGAATCGTAGACGTCGTAGACGACCTTGATCCCGCTTTCCTTCTCGAAGTCCCTGATGATGCTGTCATCGATGTAATCGGACCAGTTGTAGACGCGGACCACCCGCGGCTCCGCCGCAAGGGCTGCGAACGACACGAGTGTGGAGATGAGCACGATCAGCACGGCAACGAGACGCAACGGTTCCTCCCGGCGCAAGGAGACGGCGTAGGCGAGCTGGAGACAGAAGGGGCGACCCTATCGCGTTCGCCGTGGGCGACCAAAGGATTTCGGGGTGGGACGGCCGGGTCGTCCGGGATTGACCTCACCATGGCGACCGACTATTGCCGTTGGGCGTTGCGCCCAATTGCCACGCGAAAAAAAGGGAGTTTGCCATGTCCCTGATGAAGGAGTTCCGCGAGTTCGCGGTGCGGGGTAACGTGGTCGATATGGCGGTCGGTATCATCATTGGCGCCGCCTTCGGCAAAATCGTCTCGTCGCTGGTCGACGACGTCGTCATGCCGCCCATCGGCTGGGTCCTGGGTAAGGTCGACTTCTCCGACCTGTACATCAACTTGTCGGGCGACCCCTATCCTTCGCTCGCCGCCGCCAAGCAGGCCGGCGCGCCGGTGATCGGCTACGGCGCGTTCATCAACAACATCATTCACTTTGTCATCGTCGCCTTTGCCGTGTTCATGTTGATCCGCTGGATCAACCAACTGAAGGAGATGGCCGGTGCCGCGGAAGCGAAGGCAGAACCCCCGGCACCACCGCGCGAGCAGCTGCTGCTGGAAGAAATCCGTGACGCCATCAAAGCCCAGCGCAAATAGATGAGTGGGCCCGTGGTCGGCGACGACTTCGGCTTCGACGACGTTGCCGTCGAAAGCCGCCAAACCGCTTACAGCGGCTATTTTCGCATCGATCGCTATCGGCTTCGCCACCGCCTTTTCGCCGGCGGCTGGTCGGAGCCGATGATGCGGGAGGTGTTTGAGCGCGGGCAGGCGGTGGCGCTCGTTCTCTACGACCCCGCGGGCGACGTGCTCATCCTCATCGAGCAGTTCCGCGCCGGGGTTTATGCCGGCGGCACCGGCGGAGAGCTCGATGGCGTGGCCAGCCCCTGGCTCGTCGAGATCATCGCCGGGATCATCGGCGAGGGCGAGACCCGCGAGGAAGTGGCGCGACGCGAAGCGATGGAGGAAGCGGGCTGCGAGGTTCACGAGTTGCATCGGGTCTGCCGCGTCTTCGCCAGTCCCGGCGCCTCGAGCGAGACGGTCGAGATCTTCTTTGCCACCTGCAAGGCCCCGCCCACCGGCGCCTTGCACGGCCTCGACAACGAGCACGAGGACATTCGCGTTATCGTCGTCCCGCCGGAGGTGGCGTTCTCCTGGATCGAAGAGGGACGGATCGTCAACGGCCCTTCCATCGTTGGCCTGCAGTGGTTCCAGATTCACGGCGGCCGCTTTCGGCAGCCCGCCCCACCCGGCTGAGACGCGCGTCGCCTTGATCGGCTCATTCGTTCCCCATAGGGTCTTAACCACGCAGCGACGGGAGGCAACGCGAGCCAAAGATGGAGGTGCGACACGGCTTCATCGGGGCGATCGGCAATACGCCCCTGATCCGGCTCGAGCGAGCGTCGGCGGCGACCGGCTGCGAGATTCTGGGTAAGGCGGAATTCCTCAACCCCGGGAGCTCGGTGAAGGACCGGGCGGCGCTGGCCATCATCGAAGACGCCGAACGAAAGCAGCAGATCCGCCCGGGCGGTGTCCTCGTCGAGGGAACCGCCGGCAACACCGGCATCGGCCTGGCGCTGGTGGGAAATGCCCGCGGCTATCGCACCGTCATTGTCATCCCCGAGACGCAAAGCCAGGAAAAGAAGGACATGCTCCGCCTGTGCGGAGCGGACGTGCGGGAAGTTCCCGCCGTGCCTTATCGTGATCCCGAGAACTACGTGAAGGTGTCCGGCCGGCTCGCGGCGGAGCTGGCCAAGACCGAGCCGAACGGGGCCCTGTGGGCCAACCAGTTCGACAACGTCGCCAACCGCGCCGGTCATTTTGCCACCACCGGCCCCGAAATCTGGCGGCAGACGGACGGGCGGGTGGACGGCTTCGTCTGCGCCGTCGGCACCGGCGGCACGCTGGCCGGCGTCGGCCTGTTCCTGAAGGAGCGAAATCCCCGCGTGGTCATCGGCCTCGCCGATCCCATGGGGGCGGCCCTGTACCATTACTACACCGCGGGCGAATTGAAGGCGGAGGGCGAATCCATCACCGAGGGCATCGGCCAGGGGCGGATCACCGCCAATCTGGAAGGCGCGCCGGTGGACCGCGCCTGGCAGATCACCGACGCGGAAGCGCTGCCGATCGTCTTCGATCTTTTGGAGCACGAGGGGCTGTGCCTCGGCGGCTCGTCCGGGATCAACGTTGCCGGTGCGATGCGGCTCGCCCGCGAACTCGGCCCCGGCCATGTCATCGTCACCGTCCTTTGCGATTACGGCACCCGCTACCAAAGCAAGCTGTTCAATCCGGCTTTCCTCCGGGCAAAGGGGCTGCCGGTGCCAACCTGGTTGGAGCCGCGACCATGAACGCCGAAGAGGGTCCGCTGCGATCGACCGCCTGGCTCGCCGAGCGTCTCGGCGATCCGGCGATCCGGGTCGTCGACGGTAGCTTCCATCTGCCGACGGCGGGCCGGAACCCGCGGGACGAGTTCCTCCAGCGCCACATCCCGGGAGCCGTGTTCTTCGATATCGATGCCATCGCCGCCGCCGACTCCGACCTCCCCCACATGTTGCCGTCGCCGAATGTGTTCGCCGAGCGTGTCGGTGCGCTGGGTATCGGCAGCGCCGACACGGTCGTTGCCTACGATGCGCCGGGCTCCGCCGCTGCCGCCCGAATTTGGTGGACGTTCCGGACATTCGGCCACCCCCAGGTAGTCCTTCTCGACGGCGGCCTCGCCCGCTGGCTGGCGGAGGACAGGCCGGTGGAGAGCGGCATGCCTTCGCCTCCGGTGCGCCCGTTCCGTGCCCGGCTGCAGCCGGAGCGGGTCATCGACCGCGACGAACTGATCGGGTGCATCGGCATCGACACCATCGTCGATGCGCGCGGGTCGGGTCGCTTTCGCGGCGACGAGCCGGAGCCGCGACCGGCAAAGCACTGCGGCCACGTCCCCAGCGCGGTCAACCTGCCCTTCGTCGACTTGCTGGATGGCACTCGCCATGGCGCCTGGCGCTCGCCCGACGAGATCGCCGCCCGGTTCGCCGCCGCCGGCATCGATCCGTCCGAGCCGTTCATCGCCTACTGCGGGTCCGGCATCACCGCCTGCGTCCCGGCCTTCGCCGCCTTTCTCCTCGGCCACGACCGGGCCCGCATCTATGACGGATCGTGGGCCGAGTGGGGCAACCGCGACGACACCCCGGTGGATCGGGGCTGACCATGTCCGGCCCTGGCGCGGGAAAGCCCGGAGATTGGGACGCGAAGACGCTTCTTGCCCACGCGGGGCGGGCGCCCGGCGACAACCATGGCGTCGTCAACCCGCCCGTCTACCATGCCTCCACCATCGTCTATCCGACCCTGGCGGCGCTGGAGGAAGCGGATCACACCCCCTTTCAAGGGACCCGCTACGGCCGTCGGGGGACGCCCACCACATTCGCCCTCGAGGAGGCGGTCGCCGCCCTGGAGGGGGGCTATCGGGCGATTGCCGTCTCCTCCGGCCTGGTCGCCATCACCACCACCCTCCTCGCCTTCCTCAAGACCGGCGATCACCTCTTGATGGTGGACACCGTCTACGCCCCGGTGCGCCGGTTCTGCGACACCGTGCTCAAAGGACTGGGCATCCACACCACCTATTACGACCCGGTCGCCGACGTCGCCCCCCTCCTCCGTCCCGACACCCGTGTCGTCTATCTGGAGAGCCCCGGCTCGCTCACCTTCGAGGTTCAGGACGTGGGTCGCATCGCCGCCGCGGCGCGCGCCCACGGCGCCGTCTCGGTGGTGGACAACACCTGGGCGGCAGGGCTGCTCTTCCAGCCGCTCAGTCACGGCGCGGACGTGTCGATCCAGGCGGCGACCAAGTATATCGTCGGCCACTCGGATGCGATGCTGGGCGTCATCGTCACCAACGAGGCCTCTTTCCTCCGCGTTCGCCGGGCGGCGGCGCTGCTCGGCGTCGGCGTCGGTCCGGATGACTGCTACCTGGGACTGCGCGGCCTGCGTACCCTCGCCGTCCGCCTCGCCCGCCATGCCGAATCCGCCCTCGCCCTCGCCGACTGGCTCGGCCGGCGACCGGAGGTCGCGCGTGTCCTTCACCCGGCGCTGCCGTCCTGTCCCGGCCACCAGATCTTCGCCCGCGACTTTGCCGGCGGCAACGGCCTGGTTTCAGTGGTCCTTCATCCGGTGGACAGGACGGCGCTGGCGGCGATGCTGGACGGCATGCGGTTCTTCGCCCTCGGCTACAGTTGGGGCGGCTACGAGAGCCTGATCATCCCGTTCGACCCCCGTCCGGCCCGCACAGCCACCCGCTGGCCGGACACCGGGCCATGCCTACGCCTGCACATCGGCCTCGAATCGAAGCACCAGCTCATCGCCGATCTGGAGGCGGGTTTCTCCCGCCTTTCCGCCGCCGCCGGCGCGTCAACCACCGGACGTTGACGCGCCTTCCGCTTCACCCGCCGGCGCGCCGGATCTCCGCCGCGGTCGGCTCGTGTCCGCGACCATCCCCGTCGACCACGTACTTTGCCGGCAGCCGGCCGGCTCCATGCAGCTGCGCCAGGGCAAGCAGGGCCGCCGGGTAGCCGTCGGGTGTCGTTCGGGCGGTGATGAACGGCGCGTCTACCACCGCCATATAGGGGCTTCCATTCCTGGAGATGAAGCCACCTTCGGGTCCGGTGTACTGCTTGATCATCTGTTCGAGGGTGATCGTGGCCGAGCCGTAGTTGGGGCCGTAGCCGCCATCCACCGGGACGTCGGTGGTATTGTCGGTGTAGTCATCCTGTTCGGAATGGCCCGTTGCCAGCCGCCCCCAGATAAGCGGCACTTTGGTCTGCGGGTCGGTCGCCTGGATCAAAACCTCGACCGCAAAGCAGATCGCCACCACGGGGCGCCCAAGGGCTGCCATCAGCTCGATCAGCGGTCGAACCGAGGTATTGCCGCCCAGATCCATATAGGCGCCGGCACCGCCGACGATGAACATCCCGGCGTACTGGGTCGCGTCGCGCAGGCCCTCCAACAGGCGCTGGCGGAACGGCTCCCGCGAGGCTTCCCCGTGCTGGGGCCGCGGCGTCGGCGGGAGCCATGCATCCAGGTTGCGCGGCGTGTTCAGCCGCTGTCCTTCGGCGCTCGAGGAATCGTTGTAGCGGGCCCCCAGCGCCGCCTCGCCCGGTGACACCTGAAGCGCGTTCCAGGCCTGGTCCCTGAAGCCGGTGTCGAGGCTGACCCCGTAGACAAACGGCCGCTCGCCGCGCGGGGTGACATAGTCCACCTCGTAGCCGGCGGTGCGGAACACCTGGTCGGTGAGCGTCAGCTCCGAGCTCCAGTAGCCGTGCTGCGGAATGACCGCGACGATCCTGCCGGGCCGCTCCGGGAAGTCCACCTGCACGCCGGTGAAGCGCTCGATCTCACTGACGAGGAACGCCTTGTCGAAACGCCCCTCCAGCATCCGCTGGGCGATGGCGCCGACCGGCGCGTCCTCGGCAAAAGCCATCGTCGGGAACTCGACGGCATCGGCGTGGCGGTCGGCGATCGCCTTGGCGGCGTCCTCGGGCGATTGGTGGCTTGTGGTCACGATCTGCATCCTCCCAGCCTCAAAAATCGTCCTGTCGCCGGGCGCCCGTCCGGGGCTTATGCAGACCGCGTTACCCTTTCATCCGACATCGGGCGTCGCGATCGAGGACTGCTGACGGTGCCGCTCCGGCCCCGGAATCGGTACTTCCTCTGCCACGCCGAAGCAACCCATATGGTTACCGTCGCCCTCACACCGCCGTCATTGGTTTGCGCCGCTCATCGAGGATCGGGCCAGAGCCGCAGAGACGCCCGGCTCGGGACTCACCCTTGGCCGTGCACGACGGGTCCGATGCAGACGGAAGACGCCCTAAGGAGGCATCGACGATCGGGCCTCGCGCCGCTAGCGCAGCACGGTAAGCGATATTGCCTGTAGCGTCGCCTGCGCACCCGGATCGCCAAGCAGGCTACCCATCCGGACGCGCACCCGCACCGTATGCGTGCCGGCCAGCGCCGGAGCAACCGAGGCCACCACCGATGACCGGACCGCATTGTTGAAGATAGTCCCGCTTTCGTGGAAGCAGAAGACGACGCCGTTGTTGGATACGTTGTCGGTCGGCGGCGCGGCGAATTCACCGACGGAGCCCGCCGGATCGACGAGGACGGTGACGACAGCGTAGGAGTCGCTTCCTTGGACGTAGCACGTCGCGTCGAAAACGATGCTCACCCGTTGGTTGGCGCTCGAGGTGGCAAAGCTCTGTTTCACACCGCCCGAGGCCGATCCATTGAAATCGACATAGCTGCTGCCGGTAAAGCTTTGTTCGCCGGAGTTGGCGCTGAACAGAATAACTTGCGCGTTCGCTCCGGCAGACCAAAAGCAACCGAACAAGGCCAAGGCAAATCCGGCACCTGAACGGATCAGCCGCCGCTGGGCCAACCGGCCCAGGTGAGACGCGAAACGGGACAACATGGGCGCACTCCCTCGCGGACGCTGCGCTACCCTTAATCGGTACTTTGAAGATAATACCAATTAGAACCTTTTATCTTGCTCTTCCTTGAAGCGTGGTCAAGTGGCGTGCGGTATGTGTTTCCAGATCAACGCCATAGTTCCATTGCAAAGACCTGGTCGGGTCCCTCGACTGTGCGGCCCGCATAAACGGCGAGGCCTATTCAGTCATCGGCTGGTCGCTACCGCGCAGCATGCCCCGCCGGCTGACCGAGCGCTTAGCCGGTTCCCGCGACGACGTTCCGTTTCTTGAAAAAGACGGTCGAGGAGACTGGATTCACCGCCACCTGAAAGAAAAGGCGCTCCCGACGCCATCGGTCTGATGACGTCCGGCGATCACCGCCGCTGACCGTCCTGCTCTATAGCCATGCCCCAAAGGTCAGCCGTGGCGGAAGCCCCTGCCCGACCGATCGCGCGGATCCGGGTCGCGGTCCAGATAGCGGCGGGCGATGTCCTCCCACATGGCGAGACGCGACCAGTCGGGCTGTTCGGCGATGCCGTCGTCGTCGGTGAGAAACGGATTGGGAAAGAAAAGGTAATCTGCGGCTCGCCCTTGCCGTCAGCTCCGCACTCACCCGGGAGCCCCCAACGGCGCCCGGCGCGAACCGCGCAGACCACTAACTCATTGAAAGAATTGGTCGGGGAGACTGGATTCGAACCAGCGACCCTCTGCTCCCAAAGCAGATTCATGCCCTATTTATAGATTGCGACGGATTTGGATGAGCGGCCGTAACGCACTGAAATATCGCCATAACGGCAATGAGCGCATTTTACCCGTTTCGACATGTTGTGATGCCTGTTGCTTACCCCGTGCTTACCCGATAAGCTGACAGACGTCGGAACAGTTTGTCGGAAAGGGGCCGGCGGGTGCCGAAGCTTACCAAACGCGTTGTCGAGGGCCTGAAGGCGGAAGCCGGCGACGTGTTCGCCTGGGATGACGAGTTGCGCGGCTTCGGCGTGCGGGTGAAGCCCTCCGGCGCCCGCTCCTACTTGGTGCAATACCGGAACGAGCATGGCCGCTCGAAGCGGCTGACCATCGGCTCCCATGGCCGGCTGACGGCGGAGGAAGCGCGCAAGCAGGCGCGAGCGATCCTCGCCGATGTGGACAAGGGTACCGATCCGGCCGGCGCCAAGGAAGCGTACCGCAAGGCGCCGACGGTGGCCGCCCTCGCCAAGCAGTACATTGCCGAACACGTCCCGACCATGAAGCCCCGATCGGTGGCGGAAGAAGAGCGCATCATCGGCAAATTCATCGTCCCTGCCCTCGGAGCGCTGAAGGCGGCGGACGTAAGCGTTGCCGACGCATCGCGGCTGCATCACTCGCTGCGGCACATCCCGGTGCAGGCGAACCGCGTCATCGGGGTCTTGTCCCGGATGATGACCAAGGCCGAAAAGTGGGGAATCCGTCCCCTTGGATCCAATCCCTGCCGGCACGTCGACCGCTACCGCGAAACCTCACGCGAGCGGTACCTGAGCGCGGACGAGCTCGCCCGCCTTGGTGACGTGCTGGCAGAAGCCGAGCGGACGGCGACCGAGCTGCCCAGCGTGGTGGCCGCAATCCGGCTGCTCGTCCTCACCGGCTGCCGACTGTCGGAAATCCTCACCCTGCAGTGGGAACACGTCGACGTCGCTGGAGCCTGCCTGCGGCTGCCGGACAGCAAGACCGGCGCCAAGGTGGTGCATCTCAATGCCCCTGCCCTCGCCGTCCTGGCGGCCGTGGAACGCGAAGACGGGTCGCCCTGGGCGATCCGCGGTGTCAAGCCGGGCGCGCCCCTGGTCAATCTCCAAAAGCCCTGGCGGCGCATCAGAACAAGGGCCGCGATAGACGACGTGCACCTGCATGACTTGCGCCACAGCTTCGCCAGCGTCGCCGTGGGCCTCGGCGAAGGGCTGCCGATGATCGGCCGGTTACTCGGGCATGCCGAGGTGCAGACGACCGCCCGCTATGCCCACCTGGCCACCGACCCGGTGAAGCAGGCGACCGAGCGCGTAGGCGCCGCCATCGCCGGGATGATGACGGGCACGAGCGCGAAGGTGGTGCCGATCAAGGGCAGGCGCTGAAACCAATATCCGCGCCGGGCGGCACCCGGCATAGGGCGGCACGGGCCGGCGCTCAACCGCCACCCGTGCCTGACCCGATCCACTATCGGAGGAACGAAAATGGATCAGGCTACGGAAATGACGGCGGAAGCGTGCCAGGCCGTCAAGCCGATTTCGACGGAGACCGAGCGCCTAAAACGCGTCCCTTTATAGGCTGTGGCACGAATGGAAGCACCGGCGAGGGTGTGATGGACGAAGACGCGATCGTGCTGTGCGGGTATGAAGAGATGTTTCTCGTGGATGGCGACGACTGGCATGCATGGAAAAGCTACCTATTCTGCCGTGCCAACAGCCTCCCTTTGCCAGATTGGGTGGTGCGCTTTCTGGACGAGAAGGCGATTGCCGGCTGCGCAAAAGTGCCAGCACGATGGTTATTAAACCGAAGAAGAGCCGCTCTCCTGGTAGAAGAACTAAATGAAGAGTTCAGAAAACAAGAAGCGAACATTGCCGCAGTATCGGCTTTATATGGCGTCAGTCGTGCCACTATCCTTCGGGAGCTTAGAATTCAACGACGAAAAAAGCGATTCGCGAGGGCGACGATGTCTCAAAAATGGAAGGCGGCCATGTCTCAAAAACGGCTCACAAAATGAGACCCGGATCTTGTTGCCCCGGACGAAAACATCGTAAGAATACACAGCCATCGCTCCCCAACAAAGGGCAAACACGATGGCTCCTCCGGTCCCCTCCGCCTCGATCCCACCACCTTACGAAATACCGGGCCTGATCAACGAAACCCGGGCCGCTCAAGTCCTCGGGCTGAAGGTTTCTACCCTCCGTCGCTGGCGGTGGCTCGGTCAGGGACCTCGGTTCATCAAGGTGGGGACTGCTGTCCGCTACGACCCGGCGGACGTGGAAGCATTCATCGCTGCAGGGCGTCGCCGATCTACCTCCGACCCGGGCGAGGCGGCGTGATCAATGCGCGAGCCCGATGGCCGGCCGCCCCTGTCGGGGGGCGACCGGTCGGATAGGAGTAGGCAGGCGCTGGAAGCCGGCCATCGTATCCGACCCTACCGCCGACCGCAACGGCAACCTGAGCATGCGCGATATGCTCGCATAGCCGCGCTCTGGTACTGGGACCAGCGACGGCGTGGCCGGTGGGTGCGGCCCCCGGCGGCCGTGGTCGTCGAGGGCGGGCGGCGATGGTGCTGACCGGCATCACCGCGCCGGCCGCCGGCCACACAACGCGAGATCGGTGTCCGCAGCCGGCGTGCGCCACCAAGACCGGGCAGTCGTTGGCCATCACCGCCGATGCTGACGGTGGAGGGTATGCCTGGATCTGCCACCGTTGCGGCTGGTCCGGCGGCACCCGTGACTGTCAGACGACGGTCCGACCGTCGCGACCGGCGGTGGCGCCGACGGTGCGGCCGGCGCTCGAGCGCTGGCGGCGGATCTGGTCGGAAACGGCGCCAGCGGCGAACACTTTGACCGATTGCTGGCTTGCCGACCGCGGCATCAGGCATGCGATTCCAGCGGCTGTCCGGCATCACCGAGCGCTGGCTTATTATGAAGCTGGCCGGATCGTCCGCTGTTGGCCGGCGATGGTGGCGTTGCTCGTTGACCACGAGGGCGAGCCGGTCGGCGTCCACGTCACCTATCTAGACGATGCGCTTACCCCCAATCCGGCCAGCAAGGCGCCGGCACCAGCACCACGCAAGTTTATTGGACGAGCAGGCGTCGCGTGGCTCGGGCCGCCCACCGTCGAGGCCATCGTCGCCGGCGAGGGCCTCGAGTCGTCGCTGGCAGCGCGCGAGCTGGAAGGCCCCCGCTCCCCGACGGGACCCCGCCGGAACCGTACGGCTGCACCGCCGCCGCCTGCATCAGTGCCGGCGGGCTGGCTGGGTTCGTACCGCCGGCGACGTGTCGGCGACTGTTCATCGCCGAAGACGACGACCCGGCCGGCCGCGACGCAGCGGCGCGACTGGCGGCGCGAGCCGCTGCCGGCGGCATCGCCGCAACCATCTTGCGGACACCCGCCGATGGGTAGCGACGCCAACGATTGGCTGCTCGCCGGCGTCCGGCCGCTGCGGGTAGATGTGCCGGCCGACGACGGCGAGCCGGTGGACACGGACGTCGACGAGCGCACGGCGCACCTGCCTTATGTCCTCTTCCGCGACGTGCGGCCGATCCTCGCAAGCCAATGGCTGATCAAGGGCGTTCTGCCGCGGCACGGGCTGGCGGCGATCTATGGTCCGTCCGGCGAAGGGAAGACATTCATCGCGCTCGACTTGCTCATGAGCATCGCCGGCGGTGCCGCATGGCGCGGTCATCGCACCACGCCCGGCGCGGTCCTCTACCTAGCGCCGGATGGCGGCGCCCTCGTCCAGAACCGCCTCGCCGCCTATCGCCAGCACCATGGCATTACCGGCGACTGCGACTTCGTTCTCGTGCCGTGCCCGGTGGACCTGCTGGGGAAATTGGGCGCGGGTGACGTCGCACGCGTCACAGACCTGATCGCCCATATCGAGAGCACCTATGGGCTGAAAATCGTCGCCGTCTGTGTCGATACCGTCTCGCGCGCGATGCCCGGCGGCGACGAGAACCAGCCGGCGGACATGACGCGATTTATCGACAACCTTGCCAAGATCCAGAACGGCGCCGATCGCCTGCTTGTCGGCATCCACCACACCCCGAAGTCCGACGCTGCCACCATGCGCGGCCATAGCAGCCTGCACGGCGCCTGCGACTGCGAGCTGAACGTCGCGGATCGGAAAATCCGCATCGCCAAGCAACGAGACGGTGCCGACGGCGCCGAGTTCGGCTTTGACCTGGCCGTTGTTGAGCTGGGCAGGGACGAGGACGGCGACCCGGTCACATCCTGCGTTGCGGTCCGGAGCGATGGCAATCGCAAGCCGAAAAAGAAGCTATCCGACCGCGACAAGCTGGCGCTTGAGACGCTGCGAGACCTTGTCATTACAGAGGGCGAAAAACTACCGCAGGGCACCCGCTATCCGGGAGCGGGACAGCATCTTGGGGTTGAACTGTCCCGGTATCGCAACAGCCTTTACGAGAAGGCGTTCAGCGGGACAGACCGGGACACTTTCAAGAAGGTTTTCCAGCGCATCCGCGAACGACTGCAAGCCGCTGGTTTAATTGGTATTTATGGTGATTTGGTATGGCTGCCGGGACACCGGGACAGTGGCGGGACAGTTTGAAAGTGTCCCGCCAAGGCGTTGGGTGACGGGGGACGGGACACCGGGACACTCTCTTATAGAGTGTCCCGAGTGTCCCCCTGTCCCGCCCCGAAAAGTCACCCTGTCCCCGTCCCGACCAATCTCTTCGCGGCCGGGAAAGAAAGGACTTCGACCGATGGCTGACGACCCGAAACCGCCCTTGGTGACGACGACCACCTTCCGAGTTGGCCGGCGGCGGTGTCCCGGGTTCGGCACCGGCGCCCAATTCCTCCCGCACGCCACAGGGAGCAGTGGCCGAGGACGGGAAAATCGGCTCCAACCCGATCAAAGGTACGGTAAGACGAAGACCCTGTTTGGGTTCTAATAACAAACCCAAACAGATGTAGCGGTAATCAAACGTGGGATGATGCTGACACAGCACAGGTATACGCTCAACTCGTTTGTGCATCGCACCAACGCGTGGCAAGATAATAGTTCATGGATGACGCCCAGGTTTATTAATTTGGCGCAGTCGCGTGGACAGAGGGGGATTATTGGGATGCACGTACGTGTGTTCGCTAGTAGGGCATTAAATGCGCCGCGGTCTTGGGGACGTTACGGCTCCGGCGTGGTTTTCGGCCATGGACGGGTGCACGAAGCCCGGGTTGATCTTGCTCAGGCTTACATAGCCGGCGTAATCTTCCTGGCATTGGGGCTCGTTGGGTCGGCAGGGACGGTGCAAGCGGCACCGGACCAGCCGAATGTCGTTCTCATCGTTGCCGACGACCTGGGCTATTCCGATGTGGGATTTCAGGGGAGTCGGGACATCCCGACCCCCAACATCGATGCCCTCGCCGCGTCGGGGGTGGTCATGCGGCAGGGCTACTCGTCGGCGTCGACCTGCAGTCCGAGCCGCGCCGGCTACATGACCGGCAAATACCAGCAGCGCTTGGGCATGAGAACAACCCCCGAGTACCGCGCCAGATCCCGACATCGGCCTTCCCGTCGACCAGGTAACACTGGGCGACATGTTCAAGCAGGCCGGCTATGCTACCGGCACCATCGGCAAGTGGCACCTCGGCACTGCGCCTGAATATCACCCCAACGTCCGTGGCTTCGATTACTTCTTCGGCACCCTTGCCACGCCCGGCAGCTATCTTAAGACCAACAAGAGCGTGAACAAGCTGCAGCGCAACGGGGTGGGGGTTCCCCTCAACGGTTACCTGACCGATGTTTTGCCGCGGACGCGGTCGAATTCATCGAGACGAACCGTGACCGCCCGTTCTTCCTCCACATGGCGTTCAACGCCCCCCACCTCCCCTTTCAGGCGACGACCGAGTACCTCGACCGCTACCCGACTCTGACCGGCAATCGCCAGATTTTTGCCGCCATGGTCTCGGCGCTCGATGACGGCGTCGGCCGCATCCTCGCCGAGATCGACACCGTCGCCCGCCCCACGGTCGTCGTGTTCATCTCCGATAATGGCGGGCCGATCGCGAAAGGGGGGGCAACCAACGCCCCGTTGAAGGGATCGAAGGGAAGCACGTGGGAAGGTGGTATACGCGTTCCGTTCGTCATCCGAATTCCCGGCATTGATCCCAAAGTCTATGACAAGCCGGTGGTGACCCGTGATTTCATGCCGACGTTCGCGGCGCTCGCCGGGATGGCCCCGCCCTCTGACCTCGATGGCGTCAACTTGCTGCCGTACCTTTCCGGAGACGAGACCGGGGACCCTCATGACTATCTGTTCTGGCGGATGAACGGCTCGATAGCCAACGCCGCCAGGAACAGCACCACCAAAACCGTCGAACCGACCGGGGGCGCACGTCGAACCTTCGCCATCGTGAACGACATCAGCGAAAAGCATCCCATTGCTGAGGACGCCCAACTCCTTGGCGCCTACCAGGAATGGGCTGCCGAGATGGTTCAGCCCAAGTGGTAGGCATGAGAGGAACGGATAGCCGTGCAGGCATAGCGGCGGTAGGTGGGTGCGTTCCGTGGGGACCACCCGCCCACCGCGGGTCCTTCCACGCCATGCACGCTATGCGGCGCGCAGAGCGCGACGCATCACTAGCGCCAGCCGCAGAATTTGGGTTGCCGGCAAGCCATTTGTTAGCCATGTTGTTAACAATTGTTGGTCACGCTGAGGGTCCGGAAATGGCGTCACGAATTGGCATGAGCGAGAGAGCCTACGCGCTGCATTGCGGCATCTCGCGGCCGGCGGTGGCGAAAGCGCGCATGCTGGGCAAGTTGGTGCACTACCCCGACGGTTCGATTGATGCGGCCGCTTCCGATAAGCGCCGTGCGGCGATGACCGATCCGGCGAAGGTGCGCGCGGTCTCGGCGACCGAGGCGGCGGCGGACGGCACGACCCTTTTGCAGGCGCGCATCGAAAGCGAGCTGTTGAAGGTGGAGGAGCAGAAACTCCGAGTGCAGCGGCTTCAGGACTCGCTGATTGACAGGAAGAAGGCGACCGCGACGGTCATGGAACTCGCGCGCCGGGCGAGGGATCGTGGACCGGCTGGCCGGCGAGGGTTGCAGCGGCGATGGCGGCAGATCTGGGAATTGATGCTCACAGGTTGCGGACGGTTCTAGAACGCGAGATCCGCGCGCACATCACCGAGATGGGCGAGGTTAAAGTCGATTTGCGATGAGCGCCGGATGCGCCCCCGACCGGGAAATGACCCGCCGGCGCCGGCGCGGGTCCTTTCTGGCGCCCGGAGTGATACGGGTGCGCCAGGCGCGGCGTTTTCCTCTCGCTGAAACGAAATAAGGGGGCGGTGCGCATCGATGGGCAGACCGACGATTGGCATACGACCGATGACGGCGACTGAGCGGACGCGGCGCCGGCGGGCGCGACTGCGGGGCGATGCCGAGCCGAGACAGGATTGGATGCGGCGGTTCGACGACATAGCCCGCGAGATCCTGGCGGAGGCGGGAAGGAACCTGCGCGGCACCCGCCGCGGGCGACATCCTGCGAACACCACCGATGAAATTTGTCTTCCGTTTCAACCGCCGCCACATCTGGCTGCCGTTGGCGCTTCGGGTACATCCGGTACTTGAAGGGGAGGAACGTCTACCGGCATGACAGGCCACTCACGACGCGGCTGCCTACGGTCTGACCTCGGTTGAACCTCCACGTCACGTACACACCGCCATTCACAGAGGCGATGTGCTCCTGGGAGTCATGTGAATTATCTGAGACACGGATGTTTGGAGACCAGACGGTGTCGTTCCTGGCGAGCTTCTCAGTGTAGAAAATATCCGTCAAGGACCCATATACCCTGGCATCCTCCCAAACCACACCGATAGCACTAGTGCCACCGCAGTTCCGCACCGTTAGCTCTGGCGCAAACTGCAAGGGGGTTGCGGTGTCGCTGATCGTTACAGGAGCCGCCCAACTGCGATACGGAGCGCCCGACCACGTGTAACCGATAACACCCGGTTTGCGCGTATAGACAACGTGCGTTGTCCCCTTCGCCCCAATCTTCATGGCGAACCCATACTGAGGTGCCGCGTCCTTCACAACGAAAGCAGCCGGGTACTTGTAAGTTGCCCCTCCGTTAGAGGATGTGGCGAAATTTATCGTCGCGTCATCGTTGTCTGCAGCAACGGACACGGTACCCGTCGGCGTGGACGCAATGCGAATCGTGTCCGGACAATCGCTTAGCTTTACCAAAACCGGCGCGGCCCATGTGCTAGCGTAGTTGGACGACCGCGTTACCGTTGTCTTCAACTCGTATATGGAGCCGAATACGCACCCTGACGGAACTTCAGGATACGCCTTCTCCATCGCGATCATGTTCACGCGCCCGCCGGAAGAAGCGGCAATGCGCGGCTGATCATAAACCTTACCCCGCGCTACGCCGTTGAACGCCACCGACGGCACCGTCCACGTCGCCCCGCCGTCATCGCTGCGTATGACAAAGATGTAGTTCGTCGGGTCCGATATGAACGGATCATACGTGACATAGGCGATGTAAGCGCGACCTTCAGGCGAGAACGCCACATCCGGTCTGCTGCACGCACCAATGGTTATAGACGGTACAGACCAACTGCGGCCGCCGTTCAGAGAACGGTACACGAGGCACGTGTTGTAGAGCTGCGGAATGACGGCAACAACGGTGTTCGGACGGGCTGGGTTGCTTGCAACCAGCGTCTCCTCGCCGTAGCCCTGCAACCAAACGTCAGGCTGGTCTACAGGACCGGCCGACGCATTCAACGCGATGGAATAAACAGTCGCTGCCAACATCAGTCGGATCTTCATCGTCATTCTCCCCCCGCCAACTCAAACCGCCAGAAGGCTAAATCCCTATGCCTCCAGGAGGTCCCGGATGTGGTGGCGAGGCAGTTTCAAGCTCGCGCGCCCAGGCAGCCATGCAACGGCATAAACCTTACCGCCAGAATGGCGGCTCATTACGAAGAGCGTACTACCTCCTTCCCGTCTTCGGCAATATGCGGGGCCGCGGGCATTTCACACAATGCGAGTTCAGCGCGAAAGCATATGAGCGGAACTAGCTGAGATGTTCAAAAGCCGGCTTACCCCGCGCGGGATTTTCATCGGCGCCGGCGACGGGATTTATGGTCATGTCGATCGGCTCCGGCGCCGCTGTCCACGTGACGCTGTCGGTCCCGGCCACCATCGAATTTGCGCGGCTGCTCCTTCGGAAAATCGACCAGGTGCAGAAAGAACGGCCGCCTCCGCACGCCACGGCCCCGCAATCGCCACGCACTGACCGGGGCGGCGTTGGCGCCGGGCGGGTCACCCCTCCCGTCCGGGCGCCTTCTATTCGTGAGAGGGCGCGCCTATGCCGGCCGGCCTCTGCCCAAATTGCGGTTTATCCCCACTTCCGGACGCGGCGCAGTCTGCGGTACCCGTGTACGCTCGACCTCGGACAGCGGAAGTTGCCTCTGGGTTCAGGAGCGAACAATTATCTGCGGCAAACTAATCGCCCAGGCGTACGTTACACGTCAACATGGGACATCGAGGTGTTCGATGATCGCACAAGACGCTGTCGTTTGGCAGGACATCGCAGGTCAATTGCGTTCAAGAGGCTATGTTTTTGTGCCTGAATGGCAAAGCGAGCAGACGATAATCGACATCGGGCGGTTAATCGGTAACGTCTTAGACATTCAAGCTATGATGCCATGGAGTGGAATACCCACAGTTCAAACGCTGATCTCCTGCCATGATAGTGAATGTGCCAGAAACCTATACAGCGGGACCTACGGTCTTCGTGACTTTCCGCTGCATACGGACCTCGCCCACTGGGCGCGGCCACCCCGATACTTTGTATTGCGATGCAGAGTCGGAGCGGAAGCCGTTTGTACGAGACTGTTGCCAAGCTCCGCTCTCCTGTTATCGCTAGGAATGATGACGCTTCGACGAGCCTTGGCGCGGCCGAGACGTCCCACACGGAGCGGCGTGCATTGCCTAGTCCCCTTGATGTTCTCGGCAGGGGATACCTACGGACTCCGCTGGGACCCTCTCTTCCTCATCCCGATGAATCCGGCCGCGAAACATGTGGCCGAGGTTATGTCCACTGACGCCTGGGACCACACCAAGTTGGTAACTCTCGCGCTGATTAACCCGGGAGACACACTCATTGTGGACAACTGGCGCTACCTCCACGGTCGAAGTAGTGTATCCGCGAATGATATGAGCCGATGTCTTGAGCGGATCTATCTGTCGGAGATAAAGGCATGTCTTCCTCTATAGCAGTGCATCCATGGTCTGAAGAGGCATTGTTCAATAAAGCGCGACTTTACCTTGAGAAGATGGATTCTAATACTGCAGAGGATTGGCAGTATGGCTTTTGGTCGGCGCTTAGTTTGGAGTTTCTGGCGCGCGCAGCGCTCGCGCATATCTCTCCAGTGCTCTTGGCTGACAAACAAAACTGGCGGAATCTGACGTATGCACTCGGTAGCGATCCTACAGCAAAGAAGTTTTCGCCTACTTCTATCGCGACTAAAGAAGTGTTTGTTCGTCTGAGAGAGTTAGTTCCGTCATTCAATGACGATGTCTCTAACTTCTGTGCCCAGCATTCTGATAGACGAAATACCGAGCTTCATACTGGAGGGTTGGCTTTCGTTTCGCTTGGGACATCGCAGTGGTTACCGAAATATTATTTCGCGCTCAAGGTTCTACTCGAATCCATGTGCAAGGAACTTTCAGATTGTGTTTCCGATCCAGAAGCAGCCCAGGCAATGATCGATGCGTCTGATGACGCTGCCGCCAAGGCCGTCCAACAACAAATCGAGGCGCATGCGCTAGCTTGGAAAAAAGGATGAGGGGGAACGGAAAAGGGCGTCGCAGCGGCGACGGCATGGGCAATACGACAAACGGGGCACCGCGTGAGTTGCCCAGCTTGTCAATCTCCCGCCCTGATCCAAGGGAACCCCAGTGGCCAAGTTGCCACAACGTTATGTGACGACCAAATGGTGCAACGTCAAACGATGTTACCTTCTGCGTTCGAGTGCGTCGCTTGCGGACTGCATATTGCCGGCTTTTCCAAGCTTTCAGCTTGTGGGTTGGGCGACGCATTCACGGCAAAGTCCACCTATTCCGCTGCTGATTTCTTCGGTCTATACACCGAAGATGACTTAGAAGAAGCTCGTAACGAGATGCCGCAGCATGAAGAAGACTTTAACGAGTACTAGGCACCGGAGGAATAAGCTGCCGGACCGTCCGGGATGGCCAACAGAAAGCTTACTCGGCAGCGCGCCGGACCTCATGCTCCTTTCGGTCTGATTGCAGACTCGGTGTCGCGGGACCCGTGATGTCAGGTTTTGGCGAGTTGCGGCAGCCCGCCGCCGCGCCCCTCGCCGCATACGCGCTGTTACCAGCCGCTGGCATCATGCCCGCATGCGCGAGATTGCCCGCCTCTATGCCGATATTGCCTCTTCTGCTTCGCCCTGCAGGTGCCCTTCGCGATCATACTGGTGTGGTGAGCAGACTGGGTAGAGAGCATCACTTCTTTCGCTCGGACGAGGGAGCGCGGGAGTAATTTATAATCTCGACATGCGGTATACCGGCCGCAGCATTGGTGGCTACTGTAGCTATATTCGTCAACACAGAGGACGCAATATCGAAACTATCATTTGTCTGGTTTTCTGCAAGCCAACTAATGGTCGCCAACACCATCCAAATTGGGAAAACAATGCATATGAGTAACGCCATATCTTTCAATATCCTTAAGCATTACTTTCTTTGCACTATTTTTAATCAAGAATTTTTTCATGCATATAGATGAATCTTCACTAAGATCCTTATCAGCCGGACCATGCACGGTAAACATACCGCCTTGTCGTATGATCCTCAATATTGAGCTGTCAGGTTCGAAAAATCCTATCCCGGATTGACGAGACCACTTTGTGTCCTTTACCTTTTTTAAACCATTACAGTCCTGTACAGCAAATATAGCCCCGTCACATCCTGCATCCGCAGATAACGAAAAAAAAGCGGCAACAAGTGGATTGCGTGACCAGTCCAAAAGGCGTGTTGGCACGCCGTAGTGCTGCGCAATGGCAAGTAGTTCCCAATCGTCCGTAATCTCTTTTATATAATACTTAGAAAATTTTTTCCAATGATCAAATATGGTGTTTTCATCGGCTTCTCTATATCTGGTCTTCCTTTTTTGGTATAAGGTGCCACGTGGAATTTGACTGGCCCCGGAAGATCCAGCCCTCGCCCGCGCAGTGATCGGAAATCGCTTTGTGCAGTTCCGCAAAACTGCCGACTGCTAAATCCCAATCCATTTTGGTCATCTCGAATTTACCTCAACGACGATACCCCTCTCATACCTTTCCGCAGTACCGCAGCCAAGTGCGCAAGCCCCATCCGTAGCCGCGGCACGTCGCCGGCGGCAATCGACCGCCCTTCGATCACCACGGCCGCAACGATGGCGTGATCCGGCCGCATGGCCGCCATCGCCTCGCCGTAGGCGCGCCAATGGCCATCGCGGATCCCGTCCTCAAAGGTCATGCCGCCGTGGGAACCCGACGCGGCGAACACCGATCGGCCGTATCGTTCCATTCCGCTCTCGCGCCATTCGTTAGCGAGATGTTCGGCCGCGTCGCACTCGTCCCGGTCGCAGCCGAGTTCCCCGAGGCGATCGGCGAGGCTGGGGGCGATGAGAATAAAGCGGAACTCGCCGGCTTCATCGCCGGGGACGACGCGGGCCCGCCGGCCGCAGGGCAGCTTGACCATTTCCAAGGGGCGACGCTCCTGCCTGAGAGAACGATGCGGCAGGATAGCAACTCGCCCTGTTGCTTACCTAGCGCTTACCCGCCGATTTGCCCCACCTATTCCATTTTGGCTAACTCATTGAAAGAATTGGTCGGGGAGACTGGATTCGAACCAGCGACCCTCTGCTCCCAAAGCAGATGCGCTACCAGGCTGCGCTACTCCCCGGCATCGGCCGGCAGGGTAATGGCTTTGTGTCAGGGCGGCAAGGCGGCCGGCGGGCGTGGCGGGCGATCTTTTGCGCCCATGGGGGAACATACCGAAAGCAAGGCGGGATGCTTTTGGTATCTATGCGGATTCTATAAAAATAGTTAACGTTTGGTTTTGTAACTGTACTTATACATAGGTTTATTTGATCATCACTTTATCATTCACCATCCCATAAGACCACGGCACTTTCATGATGTATCGCGCCTCCAGTATTCCCCTTCTCTCAAGAAACTCCCTGATAAAAACCGGTCCCGTGGACTTTGCCGAATGGAATAGCCGCCTATTCCTTGGCCCAATCATGCGCCAGCGATTTCGCATGGCACTGTCTCTTCTTCCTGGGTCTGCGGGAAGGGTGTTGGAGATCGGCTATGGTAGCGGCATCTTCATGCCCGCCCTCGCCGCCCGCGCCTCCGACCTCTACGGAATCGACACCCACGGGCACAACCGCGACGTGATGGAAACCCTCGCTCGCGCCGGCATCCGGTCCCAATTGTATCATGGCAGTTGTGAGCAACTGCCCTTCGAGTCGCGTTTTTTCGACGCCGTCGTCGCCGTCAGTGCCCTTGAGTTCATCGATGATCTCACCGTCGCGGTCCGCGAGATGTCGCGCGTCCTTAGCCCCGACGGCGTCCTGGTGGTCATCACCCCCGCCCGATCGGCGCTGGCCGACGCCGGCTTATGGTTGCTCTCCGGAAGGAAGGCGGAAGAGGATTTCGAGGGCGGGCGCGAGGCGGTTATCCCGGCGCTCCTCAGCCACTTTCGCGAGGAGCGCCGAATCCAATGGCCGATGCCATTGCTGATGCTCTACACCGGGCTTCGCCTTCGGCCCGACTTCGCCGCCCCGGCACGCTAAGGGGCCGGCGGCAGGGTTAGGCCTCACGGGGGCTAAGCTCCAACGCGGTGCGTTCGGTCGCTGCCCCCGTCGCTCGCCGCTGCATCAGCCAGCGGAGGCCGATGGCAAACCAAATGGCGATGATGAATTCGACCGGGGAGCGATGGGTGACCCGGGTCATCTCGCCGACTTGGACGATGGAAAGATCATAGACGACGAGCGAGACCAGGATCGCCTTGGTCGCAGAGCCGATCTGGCGATCGCTCACCATGCGCCACGCCCCGATGAGGGCGATGGCGAGGATAATGGCCCAAACGACGCAAGCACCCACGAAAGGAACGAGGAAGGCCAGATTCTGATGCCACAGCTCCTGGATGACGCCGATAACGCCGGAGTTCCACTTTACCTGTGACCAGAACAACCGGCCCGTATCGGTGCGGAAGTTGAACAGGTCTATGCGGAGATATTTGCCAAATCCGGTTATTCCCGGATTGAGCACGATCTCGACCACGTCCGTCACCTTGGCCTCAAGGAAGGCAATCGGATAACGAAAGACGTAGCCGAGGAAATCCAAGATCGGGATCTGTTCGCCCGGGTAGGCCGCCCGATCGAAAGGAAAGCCGCCGCGGATCGACATCCGCTCGACGATCCCCGAGAGGTTGCGCAAGGGGCTGAGTTCGGTCGGCGCGACCACCAGGTCGGGTGGCTGCAGGGAGACGAACACCGCCCAGGCGACGGGGATGGCGAAACAGATCACCAACGTGGGAACGACCAGGCGCACCCACTGCTGTCGCTGCCAGGCAATAAAGATCGCCGCGAGGACGAACGGATAAAGGAGCATCTGGGTGCGGATCTCCATCGCCACCGCCAGCAACGCCAGCGCGGTGAGGAAAATCCGCCAGCGCAACGGTTCTTCGACGGTGCGCACCAGCAGGTAGGTTGAAATGGCCAGTAGCGGGTTGAACAGTCCCTCGGTAACCAACTGGTGCGGCTGATAAAGGCTCCCCGGCAGGAGAAGATAAAGTACGGTGGCACAGAAGGCGTACGGGCCGCCGAGGCCGAGGCGCTCTCCCAGCCGAAAAACACAAACGACGGCGATGAAGCCCAACACCAGTTGCAGCCCGATGACGGCGAAGGAGCCGCCCAGTCGGTAGGGCAGTGCGTGCACCAGGTAGTCTCCGGGCGGGCCCAGATTGAGCAGCTTTTGGGTGGTGCTCATGGGCGGGACCGTCGGCCCCAAGGGTTGGGCCGGAATGGACGACCAGGTGGGCGAGGAGACCTTGCGGAAATTGGGATTGTCGAGAAGCACGAATATTTTGTTGGCGCGCTTGGCGCCGCGGTCGCCGCCGTAGAACACCTCGGGATTGTGCACGTCGTAAGCGAGCAACACGCCGTGAACGGCGACGAACAAGGCGAGACAAGCGAACAGCCACGCGGCAACGCGTCGCTTCTCGACCGACGCCAGCGGCACGGACAAGGCCGTCGCCGCCGCCGTCGATGCACGGCCGCTTACCATGGATACTCCCCCAAAGGACGAAAGGCGGGCCAGACCATGTCAGCTTCATCGCCGGCCGACAACGACGTTAATATTTAACCGCGTTAATGTTCGCCCCCCCCTCCGCGCCCCTCGACCGCCCCTCTACCCGCGTCAGTGGGGCGAGGCCGCCAGGGGCGACGCGGTGCCGAAGATCGGGTGTTCGAAGCGCGTCCCGGGCGAGATGCCGAGGCGTTGGGCGGTGCCGGCGCCGACCTCGAGCACGGCGCGAACCTCGACGAACGACGGGATCAGCGCCTCCGAGAACGGCTCGGTACGCTCGGCGACCCGAACGACCCGTCCGTCCTCGCCGATAAAGATCATGTCGAGGGACAAGGGCGTGTTCTTCATCCACATGGTCACCTGTGCCGGCGCCCGGTAATCGAACAGCATACCCGCGTCGGGCGCCAGTTCTCGGCGCCCCATCAACCCCCTCTCTCGTCCTGAGCTGTCGTTCACAACCTCCACATGCAGGGGAACGCGCCCTTGCGGAGTATCGACAACGAGAAGCTGCGGCGGGCGAGGCGGAAGCGCCGTCGCAGGTGCAATATCCTCCGCTGACGACGGGGTGAGCGGCGCGAGCAATAGGGCGAGAAAAAGGCCGGCGGCGATGAAGCGCGGAGCGACGCACTTCTGCGACGACATGGTGTTCTCTGCGGTGATCGACCCCAGCATTCGGATTTCGCCTCCCAGTCCGCCGCGGGTAGCGCTGGTAAGCCAGCATTCGCTCTGCTTATATGCGACGGACGGCGTCGGACCATCCCCAGAATGCGCGGCAAGCGAACGATGACGGCGCTCCTGATTCTCGTTCTCAACGCCATGCCGCCAGCCTGGGCGAAAATGAGGCAAAACGCGTCCGAACCGCTGCCTGCGCGTTGCACTTTTCTGCACTGGCGATAGAATGCTGCGGCTGCGAAGAGGGAGAATAAAGAATGCGAGAAATCGTTGAGGCGCTCGAACAAAAGCGGGCGCAAGCCAGGCTGGGCGGCGGCCAGTCGAGAATCGATGCTCAACACAAGCGCGGCAAGCTGACCGCACGCGAGCGGATCGAGGTGCTCTTCGATCCCGACTCCTTCGAGGAGTGGGATATGTTCGTCGAGCATCGCTGCATCGATTTCGGCATGGAGAAGACGCAGATCCCGGGCGACGGGGTGGTCACCGGATACGGAACCGTCAACGGCCGTCCTGTATTCGTCTTCAGTCAGGACTTCACCGTCTTCGGCGGCAGTCTGTCGGAGGCCCACGCCGAGAAGATTTCGAAGATCATGGACGCGGCGATGAAGATCGGCGCGCCGGTGGTGGGATTGAACGACTCCGGCGGTGCGCGCATCCAAGAAGGCGTCGCCTCCCTGGCCGGATACGCCGACGTCTTCGCCCGCAACGTCGATGCGTCCGGCGTCATTCCGCAAATTTCGGTGATCATGGGCCCGTGCGCCGGCGGCGCCGTCTATTCGCCGGCACTGACCGACTTCATCTTTATGGTGAAGGAAGAGAGCCACATGTTCGTCACCGGGCCGGAAGTGGTCAAAACGGTGACGCACGAGGAAATTGATCACGAAGGCCTCGGTGGCGCCAGCGTCCACACCACCAAGTCCGGCGTCGCCGACCTCGCCTTCGAGAACGACGTCGAGGCGATGCTCTATGTGCGGCGGCTGATTAACTTCTTGCCGTCGTCCAACCGCGAAATGCCGCCGATCCGGCCGAACTTCGATTCCATCGAACGGATCGAGCCCTCCCTCGATACGCTGATTCCGGAGAACACCAACCTCCCCTACGACATGAAGGAACTGATCCTCAAAGTCGTCGACGAGGGTATGTTCTTCGAGTTGAAGCCGGATTTCGCCGGCAACATCATTACCGGCTTCGGCCGTATCAACGGTCAAACGGTCGGCATCGTCGCCAATCAGCCGATGGTTCTGGCCGGCTGTCTCGACATTGATGCGTCGATCAAGGGCGCCCGCTTCGTCCGCTTCTGCGATTGCTTCAATATTCCGATCATCACCTTCGTCGACGTGCCGGGCTTCCTTCCGGGGGTGAACCAGGAGCACGGTGCGATCATCCGCCACGGGGCGAAGCTCCTCTACGCTTATACGGAGGCGACGGTTCCGAAGATTACCGTGATCACCCGCAAGTCCTACGGCGGCGCCTACGACGTCATGGGTTCGAAGCATATGCGCGCCGACGTGAACTTCGCCTGGCCGACGGCCGAGATCGCGGTCATGGGGCCGAAGGGAGCGGTGGAGATCATTTTCCGCAGCGAACTCGGCGACAAGGGCAAGATCAGCGAACGCGAAGCCTCTTACCGGGCCAAATTCGCCAACCCGTTCGCCGCCGGCCGGCGCGGATTCATCGACGACGTGATCCATCCGCATTCCACCCGGCGCCGGATCTCCAAGGCGCTGACGATGCTGCGGAACAAGCAGGTCGATCTGCCCAAGAGAAAACACCCCAATCCCCCCCTGTGATCGGGAGCGACAGGAATGTTCAAGAAAATCCTCATTGCCAACCGGGGTGAAATCGCCTGTCGGATCGCGCGCACAGCGAAACGGATGGGTATCGCCACCGTCGCCGTCTACTCCGATGCCGACAAGTACGGTCGTCACGTCAAAATGTGCGACGAAGCGGTGTATCTCGGCGGCTCCATCGCCAAGGAAAGCTATCTCGATATCGACAAGGTGGTGAACGCCTGTCGCCGGATCGGCGCCGATGCGGTGCATCCGGGCTATGGCTTCCTCTCCGAGAACACCAACTTCGCCCGCATCCTGGCGGAGCACGGGATCACCTTCATCGGTCCCAACCCCGGTGTCATCAAGCTGATGGGCGACAAGATCGAGGCCAACCGCGCCGCAAAGGAAGCGGGCGTGCCGACGGTGCCCGGCCACTGGGATGTGATCCCCGATTCGGAAGCGGCGGTGCAGATCGCCGGGGGGATCGGCTTCCCGGTGATGCTGAAAGCGGCCGCCGGCGGCGGCGGCAAGGGCATCCGCATCGCCCGTGACGCGGCGGAACTGAAGGACGCGTTCAGGCTTGCCACCTCCGAAGCCCGCTCCGCCTTCGGCGACGACCGGGTGTTCATCGAAAAGTTCATCGAACAGCCGCGCCACATCGAAATTCAGATTCTCGGCGACAAGCACGGAAACGTCGTCCATCTGAACGAACGCGAATGCTCGATCCAGCGTCGCCACCAGAAGGTCATCGAAGAGGCTCCGTCGCCGTTCCTCGATTCCGCCACCCGCCAGGAGATGGGGCGACGCGCCGTCGAACTGGCCAAGAGCTGCGGCTACGACTCGGCCGGAACGTGCGAATTCATCGTCGATCAACGGCGGAATTTCTTCTTCCTGGAGATGAATACCCGTCTGCAGGTCGAACACTCGGTGACCGAGTTCGTTCACGGTATCGACCTGGTGGAGCAGATGATCCGGGTGGCCGCCGGCGAGAAGCTGGCGTTGCGCCAGGAGGATCTGGTCCCCCATGGGTGGGCGATCGAGTCCCGCATCTATGCCGAGGACCCGAACCGCAAGTTCATGCCGTCGACGGGACGATTGATCCGCTATCGCGAGCCGATGGAGAGCGACGAGGTGCGCGTCGACACCGGCGTCTACGAGGGCGGTGAGATCAGCATGTTCTACGACCCGATGATCGCCAAGGTGACCACCTGGGGCCGGGATCGGGACGCCGCCGTCACCCTCATGCGCCGGGCGCTCGACGAGTTCTACATCAAGGGCGTCCACCACAACATCGCCTTCCTCACCGCGCTGATGGCCAACCCCCGCTTCCTGCAGGGTCGGCTCACCACCAATTTCATCGCCGAGGAATATCCGGACGGGTTCGCCCCCACGCCCTTGGAGGCGAACGAACTCGACGACATCATCGCCGTCGCCATCCTCATGCACCTTCGCTACATGTATCGGGCAAAGAACGTGTCCGGACAAATGCCGGGCTACGGCCGGAAGATGGACCGGGCGCAGGTCGCGGCGATCGGCAAGAACTACTTCCCGGTCACCATCGAGGAACACGGCGGCCGGGGGTCGGAGGAAGGTTTCGACATCACCCGCGAAGGCCATCTCCTGTCCATTCGCAGCGACTGGGAAATCGGCGAACCGGTTCTGCGGTGCACGATCAACGCGGTGCCGCAGTCGTTCAAGGTGGAGCGGGTCGGCATCGGTTATCGCATCTACCACATGGGCGCCGAGGTGGATGTGGTCGTCTACACCGCAAAGGTGGCCGAGCTGGCGAAGATGATGCCGGAGCGGCTGCCGCCCGACATGTCGAAGTTCCTGATCTCCCCCATGCCGGGGCTGCTGCAGTCGGTCGCGGTTGAGGCGGGCGAAAAGGTCGACTCCGGGGACGAACTGGCGATCGTCCAGGCGATGAAGATGGAAAACATCCTCCGTGCCCTCCGACCGGGCAAGGTGGGCAAGATCCATGCGAAGGCGGGAGACACCCTCTCCGTCGGCCAGATCATCCTCGAGTTCGAATAGACCCAGCGAAGAATGCGCGGGCACCGGCCGATCCGGTGCCCGCCGTCCGCTTTGGCGCCGCAATCCGCCCGTTGAGGACGTCCGTCGTCGGGGGCCCGGGTTGAGGACCGGCGGTGGGGGGTCATGCACGCCCCCCGGCGACGCCGAGGGGGTGGGCGCTACGGCCGGGCGACCGGTTGTCGCTACTGGCCTTCCGTCACATCGACACGGACGGTCATCTCCTCGATGCCACCGCCCTTGCGTACGCCGCGGACCGGGCAGGCGCCGGCGTAGTCGAAGGCCACCGAAAGGCGCACATAGGCGTCGGTCGCCGACCGGGCATTGGTGGGATCGAATGACACCCAGCCCAGTTCGTCCACGTGCGCCTCGGCCCAGGCGTGACTGGCGAGGGAGGCCTGTCCGTCCCCCTGGGCGTAGAGGTAGCCGCTGACATAGCGGGCGGGAATATCGAGAACCCGGCAGCAGGCGATGAACAGGTGTGCATGGTCCTGGCACACACCGCGACCACGCTCCAGCGCCTCGGCCGCGGTCGAGTTCACGTCGGTGCTGCCCGGCTCATAAGCAACGCTCGAGTGAAGGTCGAACATGAGTGCGTGCAGCGCGGCGATTTCGCCTTCCTCGCGCAGACGCTCGATGTACGGCCGGGCGAGCGCCTCGATCCCACCCTCTACCTTGGTGTAGCGGGTCGGTCGAATGAACATCAGCGGCGGCAGCCCGTCGTCGGCGGGCAAAACTCCGAACGTATCGAAGGTTTCCACCTCGCCGCGGATGATCACCGGGACTTCGTCGTGAAGGCCGTTCTGAACCGACACGTGGGTGACGTTACCGAAGCCATCGATCCACCGCTTCAGCTTCCCCGGGGTCAGCACTTGCCAGGTACGTACCAACTGACACGGATCGCCGCGTGGGGTCAGCCGCAGGTATTGGATACTGTGGAGGGCGGGTGTCCCGAAGCGGTAATGTGTTTCGTGCTCTATGACCAATCTCATAGGACCAGCATGAACTCCTGCCCGATCATCCCGTGCAGCTCGGTGTTGCGGACGATGAACCCGTTGAGGAAGCGCGGCAGCCCGGATCGCAGGATGCCATCGATGCGATTACGCTGCAGCCGTTCGTGAATCTGCACGGCGAGGCGGGTACACGCCGCCTGGCTGCGCATGGACTTGAGGATCTCCATCACCTCGAAGGTACAGGCGAACAGCGACCGTGGCATATCGCCGCGCAGCACCAGCAGCTCTGCCACCCGGCGCGGCTCGAGGATGCCGGAATAGACCTCGCGGTAGGCCTTGAATGCGCTGAACGCCCTCAACACCGCTCCCCAGCGGTAATAGTCCTCGGCCGCCATGGCCCTGCCGGTCGGCGCCAGCAGATCCCATTTGACCGCGAGGAAGCGGGCGGTGTTGTCGGCCCGTTCGATGAAGGTCCCGAGCCGCGAAAAGGTAAAGGCGTCACCACGGCGCATGGTCCCGTAGATAGCGCCGCGGAACAGGTGCGAGCGTTCCTTCACCCAATCGAAAAACTCGCGAAACCCGCCCTCCACCAGCTGGTGGTAAGACATCCCCTCCAGCTCGATGTAGGTCTGGTTGATCCCCTCCCAGACCTCCGTCGTCAGCTCCGGGCGGGTTGCCCGGGCATTCTCCCGGGCAAGGCGGATGCAGGCGCGGATGCTCGATGGGTTTTCCGCATCGAGCGCCATGTATCGCAACACGTTCCCCGGCGACGCCTCGCTATAGCGGGCGGAGAAGTCGCTGCGGTCCCCGGCGAGGGTAAGCGGCGCTTCCCACTGCGCCGTTCCGTTCGCGCCCGACGCCGGCAAAAGCGACATGTGGTAGGTGCTGGCAAGCAGTCGCGCCAGATTTTCTGCCCGCTCCACGTAGCGGGCCATCCAGTAGACGTTATTGGCGGTACGGCCCAGCATCGCTCAGGCCTCCAGCACCCAGGTGTCCTTGGTGCCTCCCCCCTGCGAGGAGTTGACCACCAACGACCCTTTGCGCAATGCCACCCGGGTGAGCCCGCCGGGGACGACCGTCGTCGTCTCCCCGGAGAGAACGTAGGGGCGCAGATCCACGTGCCGCGGCTCAATGCGGGAATCGACCAGGGTGGGAACGGTCGACAGGTTGAGCGTCGGCTGGGCGATGAAGTTATCCGGCAGCGTCCGGATCTTGTCGCGGAATAACTCCCGCTGCTCGGCGGTACTGGTCGGGCCGACCAGCATCCCGTAGCCGCCCGATCCCCCCACCTCCTTGACCACCAGATCCTCCAAATGATCGAGGACATAGGCGCGGTCGTCATCCAGCGAGCAGCGATAGGTGGGAACGTTTTTCAGGATCGGTTTCTCACCCAGATAAAAGTCGATCATGTCGGGGACGAAACAATAGATCGCCTTGTCGTCGGCGATACCGGTGCCGATGGCGTTGGCGAGACTGACGCGACCGGTTCGGACCACCGAGAGGAGTCCGGGGACGCCCAAGAGCGAGCTGGGATCGAAGGCGAGCGGGTCGATGTAATCGTCGTCGACCCGCCGGTAGATGACGTCGACCCGGCGCGGACCACTGGTGGTTCGCATGAATACGGTGTCGTCCTCGACGAACAGATCCTGCCCCTCCACCAACTCGACCCCCATCTGCATGGCGAGAAAGGCGTGCTCGAAGTAGGCGCTGTTGAAATGACCGGGGGTAAGCACAACCACCGTCGGGTCGACATTGCCGGGCGGCGCCGCCGATCGCAGCGTCCGCAACAGCACCTCGGGATAGTGGTTGACCGGCGCCACCGAGTGAGAGGCGAACAGATCGGGAAACAGCCGCATCATTGTTTCCCGGTTCTCCAGCATGTACGAGACTCCCGATGGGACCCGTACGTTGTCCTCGAGGACATAGAAGTCCTCGGCCGAGACGCGGACGACATCCACACCGGCGATGTGCACGTAGGTGCGCCGCGGCAGGTCGAGACCCAGCACTTCCGGTCGGAAGCTCGGGTTGTTGAGGACCATCGCCGCCGGGATCCGCCCGGCCTTGAGGATGTGTTGCTCGTGGTAGATGTCGTCGAGAAAGGCGTTGATCGCCCGTACCCGTTGACACACCCCGGTACCGATGGTCCGCCATTCGTCGGCATCGAGCATGCGGGGAATGATGTCGAAGGGAATGAGCCGCTCCACCCCCTCCTCCGATCCGTAGACCGAAAAGGTAATCCCCAACCGGCGGAAAATCAGGTCGGCTTGCTGATGCTTTTCCATCAGCTTCTCGCACGATGTCGTTCGCAACCACTCGCGATATTTCACGTAGGCGTTGCGGATCCCGTCGTCGTCGAGGCCGTGCATTTCGTCGAAAGGATTAGCGAGCGTCATCAATGCACACGTTCATATTGTTCTCGTTTGCGCCGTCAGTCCCGTAGCCGCATTAAGAGCAAGACTTGTGCCAGCCGGTCGCCCCACCCCTCAGCTGGCACAAACGCATTAATTGCCTTGGAAATGCGCGAGACTGGCCGGACCACATCCCCGACCACCGTTCGCCCCGGCGGCAATTGCACACAATCCAGGCAATGTTCCGCTAAGATTAGGCATAAAGCCCAGAGTCAGATCAGGCCCGCCAGGGGAGAGGATGGATCGGCGTAGCGTTTTTTCGGCATCCGTCCGGCGAGATAGGCGAGCCTGCCCGCTTCGACCGCAAGGCGCATCGCCCGCGCCATGGCGATGGGATCCCGGGCTTCCGCGATCGCGGTGTTCATCAGCACCCCGTCGCACCCGAGTTCCATGGCCACGGCCGCATCCGATGCGGTGCCGACACCGGCATCCACCAGCACCGGAACCCGGGTTTGCTCAACGATGAGGCGGATGTTGACCGGGTTCTGGATACCCAGGCCGGACCCTATGGGGGCGGCCAGCGGCATGATCGCAACGCACCCCATCTCCTCCAGCCGCTTCGCCATGATCGGATCGTCGGAGCAGTAGACCATCACCTTGAAGTGCTCGGCGATCAGGCGCTCGGCGGCAGTGAGCGTCTCCATCATGTTGGGGAACAGCGTTTTCTGATCGCCCAAAACCTCCAGCTTGACCAGATCCCAGCCCCCGGCTTCGCGGGCGAGCCTCAGCGTTCGTACGGCGTCGTCGGCGCTGTAACAGCCGGCGGTGTTGGGCAGATAGGTGTATTGCCGCGGATCGACGTAATCGACCAGCATCGGTTGGCTGGTGTCGGAGATGTTGACCCGACGGACGGCGACGGTGACAATTTCCGCACCCGAAGCTTCGATGGCGCGGGCGGTCTCGACGAAATCCTTGTACTTCCCGGTTCCGACGAGGAGACGCGACCGATAGGTCCTGCCGGCGATGACCAGCGGATCGTTGATCCCGTCGCTCCCGACCTGGGCGTCCGTCACCGGCGAATCCGGTGTGCCGCCACCGATGAAGTGGACGATCTCGATGCGGTCGCCGTCGGCAACCTCGACCGTTTCGTAGCCCGAGCGGGGCACGATCTCCAGGTTGCGTTCGACCGCCACCTTGCGCGGGTCCATCCCGCAGGCGCTCAGGAGGCCGCTCACCTTGAGCGGCGCGGAGAACGTCTTTTCCTCACCATTGATGATAATCCGCATACCGCGTTCCACCGCCTCCAGTGCCCCGGTTTTTCGTTCAAGGACGCGTTTTCCCGCGCCAGCTAACATAATCGCCGCATCGGGTTACACAAGCCCATCATCGTGTTATAAGCCGCGCTTGGCATGCTGCGAAACCTCCATGCGATTGCGCATTCTCATCCTCAACGGACCCAACCTCAACCTGCTCGGCGAACGGGAACCGCACATATACGGTGCCGCCACGCTGGCCGATGTGGAGTCCGCGTGCCGGCAACGGGCCAGGGCCCTCGGTGCAGAGATGGAGTTCCGGCAGAGCAATGCGGAGAGCGATCTGATCGACTGGGTCCAATCGGCGCGGAAGACGGCTGACGCACTGATCATCAACGCCGGCGCTTATTCCCATACCTCGATCGCGCTTCTCGACGCGCTGCTGGCACTGGCGATTCCGGTGATCGAAGTGCACATCTCCAATATCTTCTGCAGAGAACCGTTTCGTCATCACTCCTACGTATCTCGCGCCGCCCGCGGCGTCATTTGCGGCCTCGGCACTTTCGGCTACGAACTGGCCATTGAAGCCGCGGTAGACGCACTCAAACCCACGGTGGCAGCGGGCTGACCCGTGCGGCCGGTTCGGCGACCGGCAGGATAGAGAAGTTTATGGCTGATCCGACGAATTGCACCGAGCTCAATGTCGATCTGTTGCGGGAGTTGGCGGAACTCCTCAGCGAGCATAACCTCACCGAGATCGAGTACGATTCCGGAACATGGCGAGTCCGCGTCGCCCGCCAGACCACCCTGGTACAGCCGCTCGGGACACCGTCATCGGCCGCGGCGGCGGTCGCCGGGGCCGATGACGCCTCCGAAGAGAGCGCGCTTCTCGCCCATCCGGGGCTCCTGGCCTCGCCGATGGTGGGGGTGGTCTACACCGCGCCCGAGCCCGGCGGTCCTCCCTACGTTCGGGTCGGCGATACGGTGCAGACAGGGGATACGGTGCTGCTGATCGAGGCGATGAAGGTGTTCAATCCCATAAGCGCACCCCGGGGTGGCCGCATTCTCCGCCTCTTCGTCAGCAGCGGGCAGCCGGTGGAGTACGGTGAGCCCCTGCTGATCATCGAGTGATCCCCGGTGTTCAACAAGGTGCTGATCGCCAACCGCGGCGAGATTGCCCTGCGGATTCTTCGCGCCTGCCAGGAGATGGGCATCCGTTCCGTGGCCGTCCACTCCACCGCGGACGCCGATGCCATGCACGTGCGGCTTGCCGATGAGTCCATCTGCATCGGGCCGCCGCCGGCGGCACAGAGCTATCTCAACCAGGTCGCGGTGCTGACCGCCGCCACCATCTGCAATGCCGAAGCGATTCACCCGGGATACGGCTTCCTGTCGGAAAACGCCGACTTCGCCGCCATGATCGAAGAACACGGCATAACCTTCATCGGCCCCTCGTCGGCCCACATCCGAATGATGGGGGACAAGGTCACCGCCAAGCGGGCCGTGTCCGCGGTGGGCATCCCGGTCGTTCCCGGCTCCGACGGGCCGGTCACCGACGTGGCCGAGGCACGCGCGCTCGCCGATGGGCTGGGTTACCCGGTGCTGATCAAGGCCGCGGCGGGCGGCGGCGGCCGCGGCATGAAGGTGGTCCATAACCCGGACGACCTCGCCAACGCCATGGCGATGGCGCGTGCCGAGGCGACGGCGGCCTTCGGCAACGGCGAGGTCTACATGGAGAAGTATCTCTCCAGACCCCGCCACATCGAGGTTCAGATCCTGGCGGACCGACATGGATCCGTCGTCCATCTGGGGGAACGCGACTGCTCGATGCAGCGCCGCCACCAGAAGGTGATCGAGGAAGCGCCGTCTCCGGCGCTCAGCCCCGAACAACGGGCAAGGATCGGTCGATCCGCCGCCGCCGCCGCCGCCCGCCTCGGCTACAGCAGCGTCGGCACCTTCGAATTCCTTTACGAGGACGGCGAGTTCTATTTCATCGAGATGAACACCCGGCTGCAGGTGGAGCATCCGGTGACGGAAATGATCTGCGGGCTGGATCTGGTGCGTGAAATGATCCGCGTCGCCGCCGGCGCTCCCCTCGGCTTTACCCAGGAGGACGTCCGTTTCACCGGCCACGCGGTGGAATGCCGGATCAATGCCGAGGATCCGGAAACATTCGCGCCCGCCCCGGGACGGGTGAACGAGTATCATGCGCCCGGCGGCCTTGGCATCCGCGTCGATTCGGCACTGTTCGCCGGCTGCCGGGTTCCGCCCTACTACGACAGCATGATCGCCAAGATCATTGCCCACGGGCCCGATCGCGAGGTGTGTCTCGGACGTCTCCAGCGGGCTCTGGCTGAATGTGTGGTGGACGGCATCCACACCACCATTCCGCTGCATCAGCGGCTCCTGGCGGAACCCGAATTCCGCAACGGCGATTATGACATCCATTGGCTCGAACGATTGATGCGAGGAGGCCATTAGACGGTTCGAACGGGGGGGCGCCCTGTCGCCCGACGTCATCATCCGCGCCTACTCGATCGGCATCTTCCCCATGGCGAGCCACAGGGAGGACAATACCGTTCATTGGGTGGCACCAGCCTTACGAGGCGTTCTGCCGCTGGCCGCTTTTCACACCCCTCGCCGGCTGCAGCGCCTGGTCCGCGGCGGCCGGTACACGGTGCGGGTCGATACGTCGTTCCCCGAAGTCGTCGAAGCGTGCGCCGCTCCCCGTCCCGAGCATCCCGAAACCTGGATCAACGCCAATATCGCCGGCGCATTCTGCGACCTGCATCAACTGGGCTTTGCCCACAGCATCGAGACCTGGGACGAAGATCGCCTCGTCGGCGGCCTCTATGGCCTCGCCCTCGGTGGCGCGTTCTTCGGCGAGAGCATGTTTTCGCTGCAGCGGGACGCGAGCAAGGTCGCCCTCGTCCATCTGGTCGCCCTGCTCGCCCTTGGCGGGTTCGTGCTCCTCGACATCCAGTTCGTCACCGAGCACCTGCGCCAGTTCGGCGCCATCGAGATTCCGGCCGCGCACTACCTGCAGGTACTGGAGGAAGCGCTGTCGGTGCCGGCGCATTTCGTCTCCGAGCCTGACCCGGCATCCTTGCTTGCGGCGCTGGCCTCGGTCATGACGCAATCCAGCACCCAGACGTCGTAGACCGGATGCTGCATCGGCGATAAGCCCGGGCTGGAGGCAAACATCCAGCCGCGGAAGACGTCACGCGGCGCCATACCCTGCCGTACCTCGACGATCTCGAGATAGGCCGCCGCCTCCGGCTGTTCCTCGGGGGGGCGCTTGTCACACTCGCGGGCGGTTATGTTCAGGGTGCGAAAGCTGATGGGCTCGCCGATCGGGGCCTCCAGCGTCGTGGAACGCGTGGACACCTTGTCGAGGGCGCGGAGCAGAACCACCGGATAGCTGTCGGCACGGGCGGTTCCGGCAACCGGACCAAGCAGGCCCAGGGCGCCGATGAGCGCCGTCGACAGGGCGAGTGCCGCCCAAGGACCCCCGCGCCGCACCTATTGTTGCCCTTCCTGCTGTCCTTCCGCAGGCTTGCTGGTGGCAAGGAAGATGATCTCGCCCACCTGATCCTCCAGCGACCGGTAGCTGCGCGTTTCACGAATAACGCCGTCCACCTGGACCATCTCGGTCGATTTTCCGGGCTCCAGTTGAATGTATTTGCCACCCAGCGGACCCTCGCTGGCCACCACCGCCACGGTGTCGACCGGCAGGCGGATGGAGTGCTCCACCGTCATCTTCACCACCGCATCGAACGTTTTCGTATCGAGGAACCGATCGGTCACCGTACCCACTTTGATTCCGCTGATGCGCACGTCGCTGCCGACGCTCAGTCCGCCGATCTTGGTGAACACCGCGCCGACCGCATAACCGGATGGACCGCGCAGATCGACGGTCCGGTAAACGAAAACGGCGAACACAAGGGCAACGGCTAGGACGAGGACGCCTGCCACCGTTTCGAGAATGTTTCGTCGCATCACGATTCCTTGCCGGGCGATCCCTTGCCGGAGCCTGTGGCGCGCGCCGCCCGGCCTTCGGAGATGATCAGATCGAGAAGGTCGCTGATCACCACCGCATCCTGGGTGTAGGCGATGGCGGATCCATCGCCCAGAACCTGTTCGTCGCCGCCGGGATCGAGCAAGAGGAAGTGACCGCCGAACAAGCCGTCCGTATGGATGGCAGCCGAGGTATCGCGCGGCAGGACGATGTCGGAGTCGATGCGCATCGTCACCCGCGCCCGGAAATCGGGCTGCAGGCTCATCGACTCGACGGCACCGACGGGAATTCCGGCGACCTCCACCGGGCTGCCCGGACCGATCCCGCCGACCCTATTGAAGGTGGCCTCGATCCTGTAACCGCCCGAGGGAATGCGCGCGCTTTCGCGATTCGCCCGGTAGGAGAGGTAAAGGAGAGCGATGACGGCGGCCACAGCGACGGCCCCGGCGATGACCTGCCAGAACTCGTCACGCGTCACCGTTCCGTTTCGGGCGTCGGCCACGACCGCTCAGCCGGGCGTCCACGGCTCGTAATCGCCGGTGGCGTGGGCCCGCCTGCCCCCGCGCAGATCGTGTCCCGGCGGCCGATAGGCGTACGGTGTCCCGGTCAGGTTGGGAAGGTGACGCTTCTGCCACGGCCTGGGCTTGGCATCAGTCAGCGGTTGAGCCGACAAATGGTGCAACCAGGCATGCCATTCCGGCGGAACTTTGCTCGCTTCGACGCGGCCCTTGAAGAGGACCCACCGCCGCTCCCGCCCGAAGCGGGCCTGCCGCCGGTTGCGATAATAGCGATTGCCGAAGTCGTCGGTGCCGACCCGCTCGCCGAAGAACAACGTGTAAAGCCAAGTGCCGACATCGATCATTCGCGCCGTTTCCACTCCGCTTGCTGCATGACCCGACACTGGTCGGCGTTGACGAGAATCCGGCCGCGGCCGTGGTTGCCGGCCGACGACGGCGGCGACTATGGCACCGCTGCCGACGCGGGTCCAGATCCGATGCGGACCGTAGGGGCGCGATTCTGTGCCGGATCAAGGCGTAGGCGAACCTGCCTCTCGCCAACTCGGCAAAGACGTCGCCGATGGCACTCGGGCCGATCGATCCGATCCGGGCCGATCCCGGCGGATTCCGCGGTTAAGAGGCAATCGCCCGAGGGGGGAACCTACATATAGATGACCATGACGCGTATCGGCACCATATATTCTTGATTGCCGGTGGGCCAGCCACGTATAGTCGGAACCCGAAGGCGGTATCGGCATTCTCGATAAGGATTGCAAAGGCCGCTTCGCCATACGCCACGGATCGTCCGGCTCCAGGATAGAAAGGCGAGACAGCGACCCATGAAGATCTCCCGGCTGTTCACCGATCCCGACCGCTCTCCTTACACCGGCATCGAATTTCGCACCGTCGCCAGTGAAATTCGCAATCCCGACGGCTCCGTTGTCTTCCGTCAGGAGGGGGTCGAGGTGCCGGCGGCATGGTCGCAGGTCGCCTGCGATGTTCTGGCCCAGAAGTACTTTCGCAAGGCGGGTATCCCCGCCCGCCTGCAGCGGGTGAGGGAAGCGGAGGTGCCGGACTGGCTCTGGCGGTCCGAGGAGGACGGCAGCGCCCTCGAGGCGGTGCCCGCTGCCGAGCGCTACCGGGGAGAAACGAGCGCCCGAGAGGTTTTCGACCGTCTCGCCGGCACCTGGACCTACTGGGGCTGGAAGAGCGGCTACTTCGATGCGGAGGCGGATGCGCGAGCCTTCTTCGACGAGCTGCGCTACATGCTGGCGACCCAGCGCGCCGCCCCCAACTCGCCGCAATGGTTCAATACCGGCCTGCACTGGGCCTACGGCATCGATGGTCCGGCGCAGGGCCACTTCTTTACCGACACCCGCACCGGTCGCGTCGCCGCGTCCAAATCCGCCTATGAGCGGCCGCAGCCCCACGCCTGCTTCATCCAGAGCATCGACGACGATCTGGTCAATCCCGGCGGCATCATGGACCTGTGGGTGCGCGAGGCGCGGCTGTTCAAGTACGGCTCCGGCTCCGGCTCCAACTATTCCCGCCTGCGCGCCGAGAGCGAGCCGCTGTCGGGCGGTGGCCGCTCCTCCGGTCTGATGAGCTTCCTCAAGATCGGCGACAGGGCCGCCGGCGCCATCAAGTCGGGCGGCACCACCCGCAGGGCGGCGAAGATGGTCGTCGTCGACATCGATCATCCGGACATTGAAGCATTCATCTCCTGGAAAACGCGCGAAGAGCAGAAGGTCGCTGCGCTGGTCGCCGGATCCCGGACGGCGCGAAAGCATCTGCAGGCGGTGATCGATGCCTGCCACGCGGCACAGCCGGCCGATATCGAAGCCGGGAACGGAACCGATGCCGATGGCGAGCATCTCGACCCGGCCCGCAATGCCGGGCTGCGGCGCGCGGTGCGGGCGGCGCGGCGGGCGATGCTGCCCGAGGCCGCCATCCAGCGGGCGATCGAAATGGCCCGGGAAGGCCTGCGCGATGCATTCTTTCCGGAGTTCGATACGGAGTGGGAATCGGAAGCCTACCGCACTGTATCGGGACAGAACGCCAACAACAGCGTTCGCGTCTCCAACGCCTTTATCGACCGGGTCCTGGCTGATGGCGAATGGGAGTTGATCCGGCGCACCGACAGGACGGTCGCCCGGCGGGTCTCCGCCGCCAAGCTGTGGGATGATATCGCCTACGCCGCCTGGAGCTGCGCCGACCCGGGACTGCAATACGACACCACCATCAACGAGTGGCATACCTGCCCGGCGAGCGGACGCATCAATGCGTCGAACCCCTGTTCCGAGTACATGTTCCTCGACGATACGGCCTGCAACCTGGCGTCGCTGAACCTGTTCGCGTTCCAGCGCGCCGATGGGACCCTGGATGTTCCCGCCTTCCGCCACGCGGTGCGTTTGTGGACCATGGTCCTCGAGATCTCGGTGACGATGGCGCAGTACCCGTCGCAACGGATCGCCAGACTCTCCCACGAGTTCCGTACCCTCGGCCTCGGCTTCGCCAACATCGGCGGCTACCTGATGGCCGCCGGCCTCGCCTACGATTCCGCCGCCGCCCGCCACCTTTGCGGCGCGATCAGCGCGCTGATGACCGGCGCCGCCTACGCCGCCTCGGCGGAAATGGCGGCGGAGCTGGGCGCCTTCCTTCGGTTTGCCGACAACCGGGAGGACATGCTGCGGGTCATCCGCAACCATCGCCGCGCCGCTCATGGCGAGGCCGGGGGATACGACGGCCTTTCGGTCCCGCCGGTGCCGCTCGACGCATCGCAGGTCCCTGACCCGGCGCTGGCGGCGGCGGCCCGCGAGGCCTGGGACGATGCGCTCGTCGCCGGCGAAGCGCACGGTTTCCGCAACGCCCAGACCACCGTGGTGGCGCCGACGGGAACCATCGGCCTGGTGATGGACTGCGATACCACCGGGATCGAGCCCGACTTCGCCCTGGTCAAGTTCAAGAAGCTGTCGGGCGGCGGCTACTTCAAGATCATCAACCGGATGGTTCCCCTCGCCCTGTCCCGCCTCGGCTATGACGCCGACGCCGTCGACGGCATCGTCCGCTACGCCGTCGGTCACGGCACCTTGCGCGACGCTCCCGCCGTCAACCATCGCTCGCTCGCCGAGAAAGGGTTCGACGACAATGCCCTCGCCGTGGTCGAGGCGGCGTTGCACGACGCTTTCGACATCCGCTTTGTCTTCAACAAATGGTCGCTCGGCGAGGAATTCTGTGTCGGGCGGCTCGGTATCCCGGCGGAGCGTCTGGAGCAACCGTCCTTCTGCCTGTTGAGCGCACTGGGCTACAGCCAGGCCGAGATCGACGAGGCCAATACCTGGGCGTGCGGAGCAATGACGGTGGAAGGCGCGCCGGGCCTGCGGCCGAAACACCTGCCGGTGTTCGATTGCGCCACCGCCTGCGGCCGGGTCGGCCGCCGCTCCCTGTCCATCGACAGCCACATCCGGATGATGGCGGCGTCGCAGCCGTTCATCACCGGCGCCATCTCGAAGACGATCAACATGCCGCGCAGTGCCTCGATAAAGGACTGCAAGGACGCCTATCTGCTTGCCTGGCAGCTCGGTCTGAAGGCGACGGCGCTCTACCGCGACGGCTCGAAGCTGTCGCAGCCGCTGAGTTCGGGCGTGTTCGACGCCGTCGATGAGGCCGAAGAGGCGGAGGATGAGATCCTCGAACGGCCGGCGGCCCTGCGTGCGGAGCGGGTGGCGGAGTTGGCCGTCGCCCACATCGCCAAGCGCTTGGCGGAACCGTTGACCGAGCACCTGGGCCGTTCCCAGCGCCACGGTCTGCCCAACCGGCGCAAGGGCTACACCCAGAAGGCCAAGGTCGGCGGCCACAAGATCTACCTGCGCACCGGCGAGTACGAGGACGGCCGGCTTGGCGAGATCTTCATCGACATGCACAAGGAGGGTGCCGCCTTCCGCAGCCTGATGAACAACTTCGCCATCGCCATCTCCATCGGCCTCCAGTACGGCGTCCCCCTCGAGGAATTCGTCGAGGCGTTCACCTTCACCCGCTTCGAGCCGGCCGGACCGGTGCAAGGCAACGACTCCATCAAGATGGCCACCTCCATCCTCGACTACATGTTCCGCGAACTGGCCGTCTCCTATCTCGGCCGCTTCGATCTCGCCCATGCCGAGCCGGCCGACCTCGCCACCGACGCCTTCGGCAGCCAGGCCCGTTCCGCCGCCCGCAACGGCGACGACGGGGGTGATGATGCCGACGATTTTCCGGCGGTCACCCGCTTGGCCAGCCGCGGCTACGTGCGCAGCCGCCTGCGCGTCTACCAGGGGACGCGGGAGACGGGTACCGGACAGCGCACCGTCGCTGCGGCTGGGGTGGTTGCCCACGCCCACGACGTCGCCGTCGAGACGATCGCCCACACCACCCCGCCGGTCGGGGACTCCCTCGCCGGCTATGCCGAGCTGTCGCGCAAGGCCAAGCTCCAGGGTTACGAAGGCGACTCGTGCGACGAGTGCGGCAACTTCACCCTCGTCCGCAACGGCACCTGCCGCAAATGCATGACCTGCGGCGCCACCACCGGCTGCTCGTGATGATCGCCTCCTCCCCCCGTGTCCCTCCCAACTCCGGTCGTGCCCGGACCCCCTCGCCCGGGCACGACCGGTCTTTTTCCCGGGACCTGAAAGATGAAGCAATGCGGAGCGGCTACCGCCCGGTGGCGGTTCCGGAAAAGGGCATATCTCGCTGGAAAAATCGAGGTTCACAACGTGTCCAATATGGCTGACATTTCTGAGCAATTGCGCAAGGCTTTCGTCCATGCTGCACAGTCTTCAGACATCGAAGTAGAAGACCGGTTTTTTCAACAATTTATTTACAAAGATGCCGCGACGAAAGCTCATGCTTTCAGCCTGACCATTAACAATAAGATAGCTTTGCTTCAACATTGCCGGGAGCTTAACTCCCAAGCCTACGAGCGTATTTGCAAAGGCTATCCTTATGTCTGGATAGGTCTTGCCGCCTTTCTCGCCCATGATTACGAAACGGGCGTCTTCTTCATCGATGCCGCCGCGTCAGAGGATGCAAAACACAGACAGCGATTGCCGCCATGCCACCCAATACTGGCATCGGATTTTCTGAAGCTCAAGAAAAACGGGGTCAACTCGGACGTCGATGACCTCATTGCCGGGGCTGAGGAACGGCTTGGAACGTTGATCAAGGACTACAACAATCTGGCAGAAAACGCAGGCGAACTTACGATCGACAGTGTTCGAAAATACTTTCTCCTGCCGGCGGTTGACCAGGACAAGCCGAGCTGGCGCTCCCTGGCAACCACGCTCATTTCCTTCGTCCTCGAATGGGAGGACCGTTGTCAATGGCTCGAACTGCGGCCGGATTATGGCACCGCAGAGCCGTTCTTCCTTCACTTGTTAAAAGGGTGTCTTCTATTTGAGAGTTTATTAAAGCAGAAATCGAGGCTGAAAAGCAAATCCACACTCAAGTGTTTTCTAAATGAGCTACATGCTGAGCTAGGGATCCCTAGAAGTCTAGACATTAGCGCGCCTTGTTTTGAAGATGTGATCAAGGATGTGAATTCAGCTGAACCAATGACTATAATACGAATTATCCAGATCACTGGAAAATCGAGAAACACACTTGGGCACGACCTTGGATGGATCAGCGCCGACGAGAACAAATTCGTTCTGGAAAAAAGCGCTTACGATCGTCTGGTCCGAACGGTTGGTGCGTCCTGCCTCCATGCGATCGCGCGTCTTTATCGCGATCATAGTGATCAAGGAGCAAAACTGGGCGACGGAGCGAGTCGATGATGGGAGCTGAGGCTTCGGTTACCGAGATCGGCTGGGAGAATGTCCCGCCCCGGTTCGCCCGGTTTCTGGCGGCGATCGAGCCTTCTTCCGCCGAGAGGCTGGCGGTCGAGGCGGCCGGCCGCGAGGTGGCGGCGCTGCTGGACCGGCGGTTCGGCGCGGCGCCGGGCAAGCGATTGCGGCCGCGGGCGGAGAGCGGGCGCCCGTCCGAAACGGTCCGGGTGATCGGCGGCTACGCCAAGGGCACGGCGATCAGCGGCCGTGCCACCATCGACCTTTTGCAGGTCACCACCGACCGCGGGGACGGATCGGCGGCAAAGCGGACCGATGCGATCATCGACCTGCTGGGCGAACGCTACGGGGCGGTCCGCGTCGCCCCGCCCGGCTGGCTGATGGTCGAGCCCGGCCATCGCAGCGCCGGCGACGGGCCTGTCCGGGTGCGGGTGTTGACCGCCCACGCATCGGCCTCGGGCGGCCTTCGCGCCGAAGTTCCGTCCACCCGGCGCCAGGGTCCGGTTTGGATGCACCTGGACCCGGCGGCGGAAGCGGCGCACCTCAATCTCATCGACCGTCTCGCCGACGGCAAGGCGCGTCACCTGATCCGCATCGTCAAGGCTTGGCGGCGGGCGATGGCGGTCCCGTTGAGTGGCTTCGCCATCGAACTCCTGGTCGCCGAGTTCCTGTCCATATGGCTGTATCGTCGGCGAAGCCTGCTCTTCTACGACTGGATGGTCCGCGACTTCTTCTTCTGGCTCACTTTGCAGGCGGGCCATGTGGTCACGGTGCCCGGGACCGGTGAGCCCCTTCCGCTGCAGGACGCCTGGCGGGAGGCGGCCGCTGCCGCCCACGCCGTCGCCGCCCGCGCCGCCGATCTCGAGCGCGATAACCAGTCGCTGGCGGCGCTCGCCCATTGGCGCCAGATCTTCGGTCTTGCCATCACCGATGCCCCTCATCGATCCGCCGAGGCCAGCCGGACCGGCTGATCGGGAGGAAACGTCAGCCGGGGAGCCGGCGCAGGGCGACGGTCGCTAGGCGCTCGCCGACGAGGGTTTCGTTGATATCGGCCACCGCGAGGGTGGCGGCATTGGCGCTGCCGCAGGCAATGGCCAGCCGTAGTGCCGCCTCTGGTCCCTCGTCCGCGGTCAGGGCGGCGAGGAGACCGGCGAGGAAGCAGTCGCCGCCTCCGGTCGGATTGAGCGCCAGGACCGGCGGGCTCATTGCCTGCCAGGCGCCGGTTTCATCGGCGAACACGGCGCCTGACGCGCCCATGGTGATCGCCACCCGGCCGGCGCCCCGGTCGCGCATCTTGCCGGCGGCGATCAGCGCATCACCGACATCGGCGATGCGTCCGCCGACCGCCGCCGCCGCCTCGTCGGCATTGACCTTGATGCCGTAAACCCCGGCGTCGATCGCCTCGCTCAAGGCGGCACCGCTGCTATCCACCCAGACGGGAACGTCGGCCGGCCGCACCGCTTCCAGCAGAAGCCGGATCGCGGCGGGCGGCACGCCCGCCGGCAGGCTGCCGCTGATGCAGATGGCGGCGGCGGCGGTCGCCAAGTCGGCAACGTCATCGACGAAGCGATGCCAGTCGCCGCGACCGAGGACCGGTCCCGGCTCGTTGACGACGGTGCTGCCGCCCCGCCCGTCGGTGACGATGGTGCTGGTCCGGGTCTCGCCGCCGATGCGGGTCCAGCGCGCGGCAACGCCGGCCTAGGCCACCAGGTTCGCAACAAGGTCGCCGGTGCCGCCGCCGAGAAGCCCGGCGACGAGGGCCGGGCGGCCGAGACGATGAAGCGCACGGGCGACATTCACCCCCTTGCCGCCGGCGCCCACCGCCACCTCCGCCGCCCGCCACACCCCGCCCGGACCGAAACCCGGCACCCTCAACACGCGATCGAGGGCGACGTTCGGGGTGACACAAAGCACGCGGGTCATGACCCCGGGAGAGTGACGGCGCCGGTGGCAAAGTCAATGCGAGACGTCCTCGGGAAAGAGGCACTGGCGCCGCGGCCGAGTCCGGGCGGACCGCTTGCCGTGGGCGCAAGTGATTGCGATAGTCCTGCTAATCGATCCATCCGGCTGATCTCGCTGCTGCCGCCGCGGTCGGTCATCCGCCGCCCAGTGCCGGTCTGTCCTCCGCTTGCGAAGGGATCTGACGATGAGTTCCTCTCAGATCGAAGAACGGTTCCAACAGCTTGGCATCCGACTGCCGACGCCCGCACCGCCGGCAGGCGCATACGTTCCCTGGGTCCTCGTCGACCCGTTGCTCTTCGTCGCTGGGCAATTGCCCATGTGGAATGGGGAACTCCGCTACCACGGCCGCATCGACGGCGAAATCAGCGTCGACGACGGCTACGCCGCGGCGCGGCTGTGCGGCCTCAATCTCCTGGCTCAGGTGGGAGAAGCCTGCAGCGGCAGATTCGAGCGGGTGCGACGCGTGGTCCGCCTCGGCGGCTTCGTCCTCGCCGCTCCTGGCTTCACCGGCCATGCGAAGATCATGAACGGCGCTTCAAATCTGATGGTGGACGTTTTCGGTGCAGCGGGACGTCACGCCCGGTTCGCCGTAGGGGCCGCATCGTTGCCGCTGGGAGCGGCGGTCGAGGTGGAGGGTATCTTCGAACTGGCCTGAGCGAGCCGCTCCAAGGTGCGGTCGATGTCGTCGCCGGTATTGTGCAGGTGGGGCGCCAGACGCAGGGCCCCGGCACGCTTGGCCAGGTGAATCCCCGCCGACTGCAGCGCCTGGTAGCAGGCTTCGGTCTGCCCCCGGTCATGCGGAGCGAAAAAGATCAGCGTCGATCGCGCCTGGCCAGACGCCGGGCTCAGCAGCTCATAGTGCTGCCGATCGAGGCCGTGAACGAAGCGATCGACCAGGTCCGCATCGTGGGCGGCGATGGCGGCGGTGCCGATGCCGGCGAGATAATCGAGGCTGGCCCCCCAGGTATGGAAATTGAAGAAGTTGGCGGTCCCGAATATGTCCCACCGGCGGCCGGTCCCATCGTCGCGCAGGCTCAGATCGATA
>JAXMDM010000003.1:0-185000 GCA_046348835.1 Rhodospirillales bacterium
AACCGCGCTGCTGGCCCCTTGGCACCGCCGCGTCAAGGCCAACGCCCGCCGCCTCGGCAGATCCAAATGAACCGCCAGCACCGAGACGGCCGAGAGCGTACAGCCGGCGAAGGCCGCTTTCCATAAACGCTCCGAGGCGGCGGATTGCCATTCCGAAGATCGGCAACGGCCAGGCGGGTCGACCGGATGCGCATCGCCGGCCCCTGCTGCCGAGCCGTCTTCAGCGCCCGCGCCGCCAGAATGCGGCGACCTCGTCGTCGTCGACGAACGCCCCGGCCTCCGCCTGACGCAGCCCCTCCCCGATGTGTGCGGTCTACCAGGCGTGCACCGTTTCTTTCGCCACCGCACCACTAGTCTTTTTTATTTAGATCACGAATCCCGCTCTTTTGAAGTTGATCGATAAGAAACTTTCGACCACTCTCTTCCTTATCCTGAGACCGTTGCTTAGAACTACTCGCTGGGCCGCCGTGTGATGAGGTCCTTTCTCCGGAAATAGGATATAACATACCAAGCTGCTTCGGCGTTCTCCCTTTTTCATGCACCTATTTCCACTCCCTTCCGCGATTCAGGGGCTGCCTTATTTAAGGACACCCAATCCCTTTCTCTTTTCTCTTTGCTCCAGAGAATTAACTATCATCTGCTCTCTGGATACGTAGCTGTCCAGAGGCTGAGGGAATACCGGAAAGGAAGTTTTCTTGTCTCTAATGACTACCCTTCCGTTTTCCTTTCTTTCCAAGCCATTCTTAAAAAGGCGAAGCATATTACGAGGCGCCACCCCTTCATACTGAAGAAATATTACTTTTCTACCATTATCTTTTTCATCCATAGAAACTGAATCTTCGTGCAAGTTAAGCGCTAAACTTTTTGGGTAAGGCTCGATGTAAACGACCTTTGCAATACCACTTGCAACAATATGCCGCGCACAGCTATGGCATGGAAAAGTCGTCGAAAATAACGTAGATCCTCTTAGCCCATCCTTAGCGCTTCGTGCCACCGAAATTATAGCTTCCATTTCGGCATGCACAGCACGAGAAAACTCAATAAGGCTCCGAATACCGGTGGTCGCTAGTATGCTTCGCAGCTTCTCGGTTTCTACAGATGGGACCGCCTTTTGGATAGAGGAGATAATCTTGGCATACAGCTCTTCCTTTTGTTTGTCGTTATGGCAGAGGCGCTCACCCCATAGATAGCAACGGTGATCATCGTCTCTATCTTCAGTGGTATACAAACCTCCGCCGCTTTTAGGAACGTCATTCCAACCTATACCGATCAACTCACCCTCTTCGGAATAAATAGCTGCACCGACCTGCCTAGACATACAAGCAGAGCGGGATGCTGCCGCCATGGCATTGTACATAGCCGATTCATCTCGGGCGGGCGTAATAATAGAGGTACTGAAAAGAATATCACAGTAGCGTGATATAGTTACCTTCAGCTGATTCGTATTTTCTTTATCATTCCTGACGAAAAAATCAGCCAAGTGGCTCGTTTCGCGCACTTTTTGTCCGTAAGAAACCTCCTCGTGCTCATCGCGGCTGATTAAAGGCCCTGTTGCCGCTTTGGCAATCCCTGACCGCAATAAGCGTTTTTCCCGGACATCTTCTGGCGCAAATACGGCTATCAGCCAAAAGATGTCTCCATATACGTCTCTGAGGACGTTTACTTCCTCTGGATGCTTTAGCGAGTCTATAAAATGGGCCCGACGAAGAGGTAGTGGTGGAGCAACTTCGGCCTGTGCTGTCAACAAAGGCGCATAACCATCACCTACTCGATTAAGAGCGATTTGTTCTATGCATTTTTCAATAAGATATTCACAACAGTAAACATGTCTAAGCTTGTTGCCAATATCTTGAAGGCGCTGGGTACGCTCATGGCCTTGTAAATTTTTATCGAATGGTTCATCGACGTTCTTAGCCGAATCAGCGATGAGGTCGCTGACCTTGTAATAATGTACGTTGTAGTTGTACTCATCTTCTAGTATGGCTTTGAGCATCATGGCTGTTGTTGTGACACCGGAGGCAGCCGGTCCAACGAACGCGAACACCAATTCGGGAGTTCTCCGATCTGCTATTGAAATCGCCGGCGCTACCCCCTTGTCGGAGGGTAGCGCCTTATGCAGCGGTTCAGCCATTTCCTTAACCCGGAGGGTGTGATTGCGATCTTATAACACGACGGTTTGAATCAGCGGTACCTCAAGTGTTAATGGGTTGTATTTCCGTCGCGATCGGCCTCAGCTGCTGCTTGTTATGGTTGCTGATGCTTTCATCCGACTCGCATGACTACCCAGCACCCCCCGATCACGTTGCCGCAGAACAGGTTTTTGCCAGCGGGACCTAACGAAGTCCGCGGCTGCGGTTACTCCGCGGCGGCGGCCGGCTTGACCTCCCGCTCCACGGCGGCCGTCTCCGTCTCCGCCTCCACGTAGATCTCGCTGCCGGCGGCGCGGAATTTGTCGGCCATTTCGGCCATGCCGGTCGCGACGTAGTCGCGGATGTCCTGGGTGGTCTTCATCGAGCAGAACTGCGGGCCGCACATCGAGCAGAAGTGCGCCGTCTTGTGGGCGTCCTTGGGCAGCGTCTCGTCGTGGTACTGGCGTGCCGTCTCCGGGTCGAGGGCGAGGTTGAACTGGTCCTCCCAGCGGAAGTCGAAGCGCGCCCGCGACAGGGCGTCATCCCATAGCCGCGCCGCCGGGTGACCCTTGGCCAGGTCGGCGGCGTGGGCGGCGATCTTGTAGGCGATCACCCCTTCCTTGACGTCGTCGCGGTCGGGCAGGCCGAGGTGCTCCTTCGGCGTCACGTAGCAGAGCATGGCGGTGCCGAACCAGCCGATCATCGCCGCGCCGATAGCCGACGTGATGTGGTCGTAGCCGGGGGCGATGTCGGTGGTGAGCGGGCCGAGGGTGTAGAACGGCGCCTCGCCGCAGACGGCGAGCTGCTTGTCCATGTTCACCTTGATCTTGTGCATCGGCACGTGGCCGGGGCCCTCGATCATCACCTGGCAGTCGTGCTCCCAGGCGATCCGGGTGAGTTCGCCCAGCGTCTCCAGCTCGGCGAACTGGGCGGCGTCGTTGGCGTCGGCGATGGAGCCGGGACGCAGGCCGTCGCCCAGGGAGAAGCTGACGTCGTAGGCGCGCATGATCTCGCAGATGTCGCGGAAGCGGGTATAGAGGAAGCTCTCCCGGTGGTGGGCCAGGCACCACTTGGCCATGATCGCGCCGCCGCGCGAGACGATGCCGGTGACCCGCTTCGCCGTCAGCCGGATGTAGGGCAGGCGCACCCCGGCGTGGATGGTGAAGTAGTCGACGCCCTGCTCGCACTGCTCGATCAGGGTGTCGCGATAGACCTCCCAGGTGAGCTCCTCGGCGATGCCGCCGACCTTCTCCAGCGCCTGGTAGATGGGCACGGTGCCGATGGGCACCGGGCTGTTGCGGATGATCCACTCGCGGATGTTGTGGATGTTGCGGCCGGTGGAGAGATCCATGACCGTGTCGGCGCCCCAGCGGATCGCCCACACCATCTTGTCGACCTCGTCGGCGACCGACGAGGTGACCGCCGAGTTGCCGATGTTGGCATTGATCTTGACCAGGAAGTTGCGGCCGATGAGCATCGGCTCCAGCTCGCCGTGGTTGATGTTGGCCGGCAGGATGGCGCGGCCGCGGGCGATCTCGGCACGGACGAACTCGGGCGTCACCTCGTCCGGGATCGACGCGCCGAAGTCCTCGCCGTCGCGGCCGTTGGGCGCATCGGCCAGCACGGCGCGGCCCAGGTTCTCGCGGTGGGCGGCGAATTCCATCTCCGGGGTGATGATCCCGGCCCGCGCATAGGAGAGCTGGGTCGGCGCCGCGCCCGGCTTGCCGCGGAACGGTCGCCGGGCGACAGGGAAGACGGGAACCAGCCGGTCGAAGCCGACGTTGCCGTTGTCCTCCGGGCGGACGGCGCGGCCGTCGTAGCGCTCGACGTCGCCGCGCGCCTCCACCCAGGCGTCGCGCGGCCGGGCAATTCCCTTGAAGATGTCGATCTCGGCGCTCTCGTCGGTGTAGGGACCGGACGGATCGTAGACGCGCACCGGCGGCTCGTTCGCCGACGGATGCAGCGGGATCTCGCGGAACGGCACCTTGAGCGCGCCCTCGGCCCCCGCCGCCCCGGCCACCGCCCCGGCCACCACGTAGGTCTTGCGCGAACCGGGCAGGGCGCCGCGGGTGACGCGGAAGTTTTGCAGCGAGTCGTGAGCGGTCATGGCCGAGCCTTTCCGGACTGAGCGATCCGGTGCGGCACGGCGGATGAATGGAGACGCCTCGGTCCGCATCCCTCCGCCGGTGTCAGCCGGATCAGGTTCCAAGGGTTGTCGGGCGCCGACCCGATCTCAGCCCCGCCCGGGGCTCCCCTTCGGACGAGCCTAGATAGTGGGCACCGCCGCTCCATTCGTCAATCAGAAGCATGCGCAGAAAAGCCCCATCCGCCGGCCTGGCGGCGGATCGGCGGGCCTGCCAACGCGGGACGGCCGGTCCGCGTCCTGTTCGACGCGAGCATGTGTCGAATTGGCGAAAAAGACTCCCCCGGATGAGCGGAGTGCGCTAAATGGGGGGAAGGATCCTAGTTTGGGGGAACGAAGATGATCCGCTCCGGGATTTTCGCAGCGCGCTTGCGTGCGGTGCTGGCGGGTGTCGTCTCGGCACTCGGGTTGGCGGTCTGTCTCGCCGTCCCTGCGGCGGCGGCCGACGTCGCGGCAGAAGCCGTCGCGGCGGAAGCCGTTGCGGCGCGGCCGGGGGCGGTGGACGGTACCTGGCTGTGGGTGTTGCCCAACGGGCCGGACGGGTTGCGGCCGACCCAGAGCTGGCACGCCAGCGGCTCCACCCCGGCCGGGGACATCTTCGTCGCCGGCATGGATCATGCCACCAACTCGGCGCTTTATCGCATCGATGCCTCCGGCCGGCTGACCCGGGTCGGCGACGCCCGGTCCGCCTCGGCGCGGGCCGGCAACCTGCAGCCGGGCGAAACGTTCGAGAAGTTCCACACCCGGCCGACGTGGTTCAAGGGCAAGGTCTACGTGGCGACCATGGACTACTCGAAGATCGACGCCGGCTACCTGAAGGAGCGGGGATCCCACCTCTACGCCTTCGACCCGAAAACGGCGAAGCTGAACGATCTGTCGGCCGCCCAGCCGGGCGGGGTGAGCGCGCCGCACCTCAGCGTCGTCACCCTGGCCGCCGACCCCGCCCGCGACGTCATCTACCAGGCGGCGGTGCCCACCGGTGAGATCCTGCGCTACGACGTGGCACAGAAGCGGACCCTCAACCTCGGCCGTCCGCCGCAATACAACGTCCCCTACGTCTACGTGGGCCGGTTCATGTGGGTCGATTCCCGCGGCCGGCTCTACGTCAGCGCCGGTCACAGCCCGTCGCCGGTGACCTACGACCCGGCCATCTTCAATCATCTTTACGTCTATCAGCCGGGGAGCGGGTTCGCCCCGTTGCCCGACTGGTCGTTGCAGGCGACCCGGGCGATCGAGACCGGCCAGTGCCTGTCGGGGGGCGCCGTCTGCTACCTGGCCGACGATCAGAGCCGGGTGTACCGGTTCACCGATGCGGGGCCGACGTGGAGCTACGTGGGCCGGGTGGTCCCCGGCAATGAGACCGCCTGGGTGTTCCAGGTGAGCGCCGACGGCCGCACCGCCTATGTGATCACCAGCGAGGAGACGCCGGGGTCGACCGCCGCCCTCTACGCGTACGATCTGGAAAAGGGCACGTCGCGGCGCCTGTGCGCCATCGCCGATCTGGATCCGGCGTTCGCCGGCTACAACCGCCACACCGGCTACGCCGCCTGGGACGGCCAGGGGCGGTTCTATTTCGTCAGCTTCCCCTCCGTCCGCTCGCCGCTCTTCGGCAAGGTGAACGCCCGGGTGACCGCCATCGACCCCGCCCGCCTCACCGCCGCCCTGCATCTGGACTGACGCCAGCCGGAGCACGCTTCCGGGGACGACCCTCCGCCCGGGCGGGATCGATCGATCAGCCTCCGAGCGCGTTCACCCTGACCCTGCGCCGCGGACGATCCGAACCGCCGGTGGCGTCCAGTTCTTACTCTACCTCTCCAACGCCTACCCAAGGGTGGCAGCGCCCGCTGCGGCGCTCAACTCGGTGGTTGAGCAGACCTCGATGGGGACCGATGCACAACGTCCCCACTCCCTTGAGGGAGAGGGGCCGGGTGAGGGGAATAACCTATCGATGAGCATCCGCCCCTCAGCCGGCGCTGCGCGCCGCCCTCTCCCCGACGGCCGAGGGCATTTTCGCACCCGTCTCCGATGGGTGCGCCCGATGCTCTTTTCCGGCCGCCGCGTGGCGGCGGGGCTCGATGGTAGCGCGCGCTCTTTTTCCTCCAATTGCCAAAAACGTTATAAATATGTATGTTAATTAACGTATATGGATCGCCATCGGCGCCATCGGCACAGCGAATGTCGGCGCGCCGGTGGCCGTCCTTTGGCGGCCGTCCTTTGAGGGGTGCCAGGAGGGGGCAATGAAGAACAGACGGTGGTTGTGGTCCTGGGCGGGCCCGGCCAGGGACGGGCGGGCGACGCCTTGGGGCGTTGTCGTTGCCGTTGCCCTGCTGGTCGCCGGGTGCGCCGCCTCGACCGAAGGCGTGGAGCCGGTTGCAGAGGCGATCCCGGCGACCGTGGTCTCGGCTGCACCGACGAAGGTCGTGCATCTGCAGGAGATTACCTTCGCTCTCGATCCGCTGGCGTCGATCGGAACCATGCAGGGCGGGATTGCTTGCCTTCCGAGCGTGCCGCTGGTCTGGGCCGACGTGCGCAAGGGACTGATCGACGAGCGCTTCACCGAACGCCAGTTCGCGCAAGTGTTCGAGCAAGAATTGGCCAATGCCCGGGTGCGGGTTGTCGGCGGGACCCATTCCCCCTTCAAGGATCAGCAGCCGCCGGCGGCGGACGTCCTTGTCGCCGGCACCATCACCAGCCTGCAGAGCGCCCTGTGCTGGCCGCGCGCCGGCTTCGGCGATTACGGGCCGGTGCGCGGGCGGGTGCGGATCGGCGTCGATTGGAAGGCGTTCTCCGTCGCCGAGAAGCGGGAGAACGGTGTCGTCCATACCGACGGCAGCGGTGAAACGGTGACCGAGTCGACCGTTCGGGAACTGCTCAACGCCGCGTTCGCGCAGGCGACGCGGGGCCTGCTCGCCGATGGTTCGTTCGCGGCGTTGATCCGCGCCGACGCGGGCGCGCCCACCGCCGGGATCGCCCCCTCGCGGTCGGCAGCGCCGGCGCAGGCGGGGCGCGCTCCCGGTGAGGAGACCGTCAATGTGCGCTAAACTCGGCCAAAGCGTTGCCCGCACGGCAACCGCGGTCGCCATCGTCGCCACCCTTGGCGGCTGCGCCCAGCAGGTGTCGTATCTGCCGGCCTCGCCCCAGATCCGCCAGGAAGCGGGGGATGTGGCGGTCGTGCCGGTGCATTGCGTACGCGCCTATACCGTACCGCGGCCGACGGCGGGGAGCGGCGAGGCGGCCAAGTCCGGCGCCGGCCAGGGCGCTCTCCAGGGCGCGGCACCCGGCGCCGCGCTGTGCATGAGCGGCGGCGCTTACGGCTGCATCGCGGGCATTCCGCTGGCGATCGGCGGCGCCATTATCGGTGCCGTCGGCGGTGCCGTCGTCGGTCTCGGCCGCGGCCACCCCGCCGCCGAGGTGGACGCCGGCGAGGCGGCGCTGCGACAGGCCTTCGAGGCGGCCCCCGCGGATGAAACGCTGGCCGATCTGGTCGCCCGCCGTGCCGGCGAGATGGGCGTCGCCCGCACGGTCGTCCGGGTCGAAAAGGAGCCGAAGAGCACGACCCTCGCCGATGGCGGCTTCGAGACGGCGCTCTTTATCGATCTGCCGCAGATGGCGCTGGCCGGCGAAGGAAAAATCGATCCCGAGGTCAGCCTGAGGATGATCGGCGAGGGGCGCCTGGTCAGGGTCGCCGACGGGGGGACGATCTGGTCGCGGACCTGGTGGTACAGGGGTCCGGCCCAGTCTTTCTTTGTCCTGGCGGCCGATGACGGTCGAGCCCTTGCGGAGGATGTGCAGGCGGGACTGGCGGTCATGGCCGCGAAGATCGTCGACGACCTCTTCGTTTCCCAGCAGGCGGAGGCGCATATCCGCCTGACCGGCTTCGACGACGTGCCGCCGGGCACGGCGCAGACCGCGGAAGTCATACCCGGCACCGCCCCGCCGTCCCCGTGAGCCTGGCCGCCGATCAACGCCACGGCGGCCGCGCCGCGTGCCGCCGGGCAGGCGACCGGCCAGCGCCGCGGCGCGCCGTCAGAACAGTTTGCCGCCGTCGGGGACGGGGTGGTCGGGGGTGACGAGGACGACGGCGCCGTCGGCGTCGGGGAGCCCCAACACCAGGACCTCGCTCTTCACCGGGCCGATCTGCCTGGACGGGAAGTTGACCACAGCGATCACCTGGCGGCCGATGAGCGCCTCGGCGGCGTAGTGGCGGGTGAGCTGCGCCGACGAGGTCTTGCGGCCGATCTCCGCGCCGAAATCGATGCTCAGCACCAGCGCCGGCTTTTTCGCCGTCGCATGGGCGCGGGCGTCGATGACGGTGCCGACGCGGATGTCGATGCGGGCGAAGTCGTCATAGGTCACGGTCATGGCGGGACGGCACTCATGCAAGGACGCAACGCAAAAAAGGCCCGGCCGCGTCACGGCCAGGCCTTTCGGCAACAAGACGGCTGGATCGTGGTGCTACTTGACCTTCAGCACCGACTGCTTCAGCTCGTCGAGGGTGGCGGAAATCCGCGCATTGATGTGCTGGGTCGCCTCGTTCTGCGACTTCGTCACCAGTTCCGCCAGCTCGCGCATATTGGAGAGGCTCTTGTCGAACACCTTCTTCGCCAGATCCGCCTGGGCGGCGACCAGCTCCTGCGGCGACGACGCGGCCTTGCCGAGACCCTGGAACGCCTTGGTCACCTCGGCCATGGTCTCCTGCAGGATCTCGCCCTGACGGCGCATCACCGCCTGCATGCCTTCCACCGCGCTGCGGTTGGCGGCGACGAGGGCCTCGACGTTCTTCTTCTGGCTGGCGACGACGGCATCCATGTCGACGCCGGGCAGCTTGTACTGACTGAGAGCCTTGGTGACCTCCTCGGTCAGCTTGCTCGGATCGAAGCCTTTGAAGTATTTCGAGAAATCGAATGCCTCTGGGGCGTTTGCCATAATTTCTTCTCCTCCATCAGGTCCCGGGCGACGGGCGCGTTTCCCGGGCGGGCGTCAACGTTGTCTTCGGTGCTGCGACGGGTAAACGCGGGAGCGCGGAGCACGCGCTCGACGCCGCCTGGACCGTAAACGGAACGAGGACCGAGCGGAAGTCTTTCCACCATCCGCCGAACCCAGCGGCCGACAGAGGGTCCGTTAGCAACATCGCAATGGTTCGGGCGGGGCCGCCGGTGGGCGGCCCGAGCCCAGTTGGCGGTGAGCGATCAGGCGACCGTGGCGGGCAGCTTTTCCGCCTTCACCTTCAGCGCCAGATCCTTGATCTCCTCGAGGGAGGCCGAGATGCGCGCATTGATCGTGTTGGTGGCGGTCTGGTTGGCGGAATTGACCAGGTCGGCCAGCTCACGCATGTTGGACAGCGCGCGCTCGAACGCGGTCTTGGCCAGGTCGGCCTGGGTGGCGGCCACGTCGCGCGGCGAGCCGGCCTTGGACAGGGTGTCGATCGCCTTCGAGGCCTCGTTCATCGTCTCTTGCAGGATTTCGGCCTGGCGCTTCGCCACCGCCTGCAGGCCCTCGACGACGGCGCGGTTGGCGCTCGTCACCGCCTCGATGTTCTTCTTCTGGCTGTCGACCAGAGACTGCACATCGATGCCCGGCACCTGGAACGACTGCACCAGCTTCGTCACCTTGTCCATCAACTTGCCAGGATCGAGGTCCTTAAGCAGGGCTTCGGCTGACGGTACCATTGGGAAACTCCCTTCAACAAATTTGCGTCGGCGCCCGATCTCGGCGCCCCATTCATCCACACCGCGAATATGGGCGTGCCTATGCTGCACCGCAAGATGCTATTTTTGTGCACCGCAACAAAATCTTAAGCGATTGTTTTATCGGATAAAAGCGGGATCGGTGGCGACGGCGGTGCGCGGTGTTGCGGGCAGGCCCGCCGGCGCTCTACCCCCAAAGGGACCGAATCCCGAAGAAGACCAATCGCGGCCGGGGTTCAGTCGGGGATGCCCTCCAGCGAGGTGGGCTCGCCGTCGTCGAGATCGGCGGACGGCCAGCGGGGGGCCGGCGGCACATCGACGGCGAAGCCGGGGAGGCGATGGACGAGGGCGTCGGCGCGGCGCAGGGCACGATCCAGGGTCGCCATCGTTCGCGCCATGTCGGGGCTGTCGTCGGTGGCCCAGACGCGCAGGCAGTCGAGATAGATGAGCGCCAAGCCGCGGCGACGCACGAAACCCGCCGCACCCGAGGCCGGCAGACCCGCCGCTTCGACCATCCACCGCATCGCCCGCCGCAGCCGTCGCAGCAGCAGCGCCATCGCCGGCGGATCGAACGGCAACTCGCGCATCAGCCGCAGATAGGCCGCCCGGTGCTGTTGCAGCATGTCGAAGCGGCGCATCACCACGTCGAACAGCCGGTCGCGCGGGCTCTCGGTGCCAGGGGAGATGTTGGCGGGGGAGCCGGCCGGGGCGGCGAGCATGCGGCGATCGGTGCGGGCAAGCAGCGCCGCCAGGAGATGGGTGCGGGTGGGGAACAGGCGGTAGACATCGGCCAGCGACACCCCGCCGCGCAAGGCGATCTCGCCCATGGTCGCCCGCTGCCAGCCCCGTTCGGCGATGACGTCGAGGGCGGCATCGAGGAGCCGGTCGCCGGCCGGATCGTCGGTCTCGAGGTCCACCGCGACGTCCGCCTGGTCATCCGCCCCGCTAGCTATGGTCATCGCCGACTCCCTCGTCCCCGCCGCGTCCCGGCCGCCCCGGCGGCCGCCGTTGGTTTCCAGTATAGCCACCGGCGAGCCCGATGGCGAAGGCGGCAGAGAAGGCGGCGGCGGGGGTACCTGGGCGGCAACGGTCCCGGTATTGCACGCGGCCTTGCGGGCCGATTGCCCGGTGGCACCCGGCCCCGCGGCGATTTATGGTGTGGCGTCGCCCCTCCGCCCACCCGCATCCCGCGCCAATCCGTGGACCCCGCCTGGACGAACTGATGCCAGCCATTCAACCGATCAGCCTGCCGCGGTCGCGGCGCTCCCGCCGGAGCCGGCGCACCGCCGCCCGCCTTCTCGCCCTCGCCCTCATCCTCGCCGTCGCCGTCGCCCGCGGTGCCATGGCCGCCGACCCTGCCGAGCCGGCATCACTTTCCCCACCCTCGCCATCGGCATCGGCATCGGCGGACGGGACGGCGCCTGCGGTACCGGGGGTAGCGGGCACCGCCGCCATCGAGGACCAGGTTCGCGGCAATACGCCGGATGAGCCCGATTACGTCCCGGGCGAGGGGGTGGCGGCGGCGGGACCGGCCGGGGCGTCGCCGCTGATGCTGCCGTTTCCCTTCTACAACGAGAACTTCGGCGGCGCGCTCGGGTTCGTCTATGGCCTCAACGCCTTTCCCGAGCCGCAGTCGCGCCTGTTGGCGACGGTGGTCGCCGGCAGCGAAGGGGCGGCGATGCTGTTCCTCGCCGGCCAGGACCTGCGCACCCCCTGGCTGCAGCGGCTGTTCATCGATCCGGTCTTCTCCGTCGGCTACTTTGCCGACAACAAGGCCTACATCGACGGCAATCCGCGCTTCCCCGACCAGATGGCCGGCAGCAACCTGTCGAGCAAAAACAATTACATCAAGGGCAACGGCGTCGACATCTTCGCCCGCGCCCGGTTCAACTACCTGCTGCCGATCGGCAACGGCGAGGAGCAGGTGATTCCCGAATACGAATTCGACCGCGGGATTCTCATCGGAGGCGCATCGGGCGCGTCCTCGCTCAATCCGCTGGCGAGCGGCATGACCTATGCGTCGATCCGCCCCTTTTATCGCAACCAGCAGATCGGCAGCGACGACATCGACAAGGACGAATTCAAGACCAACGGCCTCGATTTCCAGCTGTTCTGGGACAACCGCGACTTCCCCGGCAATCCGTCCCGCGGCCAGGGGGTGCGGGCGCAGCTCTCGCGCGACTTCGGCGTGCTCGGCAGCGACAACTCGTGGACCGCGATCGAGGGCGAGATCGATCAGTACGTCGACTTCGGCGCGTCCGACTGGTTCCGCCAGCGCGTCCTCGCCTTCGACTTCTGGACGGCGTATTCGCCCACCTGGGACAAGTCCGATTCCGGCCGGGTGTACAACCGGCCGCCGTCCTACACCGGCGCCACCCTGGGCGGCCTGTGGCGCATGCGCGGATATCCGTCGCAGCGGTTCAGCGACAAGGCGGCGATCTATTATGCCGCCGAGATGCGGCTGATCCCCGACTGGAACCCGTTCGAAGAGTGGCCGTGGCTGCAGCAGTTCGTCGGCGTCCAGTGGCTGCAGATCGTCCCCTTCGTCGAGGTCGGCCGGGTCGCTCCCTCCTACAACATCGAGAACCTGCATTCGAGCATGCAGGTGGACGGCGGCCTCGGCCTGCGGGTGCTGGCGAAGGGCTTCGTCATTCGCGCCGACGCCGCGGTGTCGGACGAGGACTTCGGCATCCAGATGATGGTCGCCCAGCCGTTCCAGTTCTGATCCGTTGTTGCGGGCGGAATTTGCCGCCATCGCCGGCGCGGCTTATCCTCTTCGGCGTCTTGGCGCGGAGGGAGGAACCATGGGCGGCTGTTGCTGCGGTCCGGCGCTGCCGGCAAAGGAGGTCTTTACCGGTGAGGACAGGACCTACCGGCGCGTCCTCTGGGTGATCGTCGTCCTAAATGCGGCGATGTTCGTGGTCGAACTGGCGTCGGGACACTTCGCCCGCTCCATGGCGTTGCAGGCGGACTCCCTCGATTTCCTCGGCGATGCCGCCACCTACGGGCTGACGCTTTACGCCATCGGCCGGGGCCCGCGCTTCCGCGCCAATGCCGCCCTCATCAAGGGCGCCTCGATGATGCTGATGGGGCTGGTCATCCTCGCCGCCACCGGCTGGCGGGTGCTGCTGCAGACGGAGCCCGAGCCGGTGACGATGAGCCTGATCGGCGCGCTGGCGCTGGCGGTCAACCTGGCCGCGGTCGGGCTGTTGATGCGCTGGCGGGCGGGCGACGCCAACGTCCGCTCGGTTTGGCTGTGCTCGCGCAACGACGCCATCGGCAACGTCGGCGTCATCGTCGCCGCCGGCCTCGTCGCCGTCACCGCCAGCCCGTGGCCGGACCTGATCGTCGCAGCGATCATGGCATCGCTGTTCGTCCGCTCGGCGCTCACCGTCATCGGCCAGGCGCGGCGCGAACGGCAGGCGTTTGCGGGCGCCGAACACGCCGCGGCGGCGGGGGCTTGAGCGGGGGCTCGAGGCTCCGGAACGGGTTTGCGGGCATGCGGCGGCGGCTGCGCCTGTGCCGGCTGAGCGAGGTCGCCGACGGCGGCTCGGCGGCGTTCGAGCCGCTGATCGACGGCGTGCCGACGCGGCTGATGGCGATCCGCAGCGGCGACCGGGTGGTCGTCTACAAGAACGACTGTCCTCATCTGGGCTGGCCGCTCGACATCGTCCCCGGTCGCTTCCTCGACGCCACCGGCCGCCACATCCTCTGCACCAACCACGGCGCGCTGTTCCGCATCGACGACGGGGTGTGCGTCAAGGGCCCCTGCATCGGCGCCGCCCTTGCCGCGGTGCCGTGCCGGGTGGAAGACGGCGCCGTCGTCCTCTTCGTCTGATCGCCAATACGCCGTCGCGTTCGCCGGCCTGCTCCTGGCGCGGGAAAAGCAACCGTCGGCGAATCGGTACGCCACATTGTTGACATAATCAAACGAGGGGCATAATATAAAGGCGTGCTTTTCTTGGATACCTAGGTCTATCGGGGGGTGATCATGTGGTACCATAAAGTAATAGCGATCGCTGCATCAGCGATCGCAGGGGGATTTGTCTGCGTCGCCGCGGCCGAGGAAGCGCCCGGCACCGACTTGGTGTCGCTGGCCGGGACGGCGGCGACAGATGCGGCGGAAGCCACCGAGGCAGCGCCGCAGGACACCAAGGACGTCCCCCTCGTGGTGAAGCCGCGGCCCCGGGAGGGGGCCTCGGCCATTGCCAGCAGCCCGACCAACCGCGCCTTGGTCGTCGCCGTGACCGCGACCGAGACGGGGAATAAGTGCCTGGCCTATCGGAGCGCCAACGGCGGTCGCACGTGGCTGCCGTCGGTCGTCCTGCCAGGCTCCACCAATGCCGGATGCTACGACGCCGATGTCGCCTATGCGCCGGACGGTGGCGCCGTCTATGCCGCCTATGCCATCGATGCGGACGACGGCAGCAAGGACGTGGTGGTCGCCCGTTCGACCGACAACGGAGCCACCTGGACCGACCCGCCGGTCGTCGCCCTCGATGCGTCCGTCGACGGCTTCTACTCGCCCCGGCTCGCGGTGTCCCTCGACAAGGCGGACGCCGGCTGGGTCTATCTCCTCGCCGCGCGCATACCCGACTACGGGCCCATCACCTCGATCACGGTCACCCGGTCGGGCGATCGCGGCACGACCTGGGATCCGGGCAAGACGGTCGTCACCTGGGACGACATCAGCGACGGCACCGCTACGTTGACCGGCGGCCTGGGCGGCGAGGTCCTCCTGGTGTGGTCGGCGCGCAACCAGTACCAGAACTTCTATCGGCTCAGGACGATGGTGTCGCGGGACCACGCCGGCAGCTTCGGACGGCCGGTGCTCGTTGCCCGGGATCTTCCGGAGGGATACTGGACGTTCGATGCCAAGATCGGCCAACAGGGTAGCGCCCACATCGTCTACGAGCGGCCAGCGGACGGATCCCACACCGCCATCGGCTACACCTGGAGTGCCCGCCCCTATACCACCTGGGCGGCCCCGGTAACCCTCGGCGACGGGACGGATTACGACAAGGTATACCCGGTCCTGGCGGCGCAAAGGTGCGGAATGAGCACCCTGCTTCAGGTGGCCTGGGAAGAGAAGCGGCCGTCGCCCGACTGCGGCGTCCACTACACCCGCAAGCTGGCCCGCACCGGGTCCGACTGGTCTGCCGATCTGCGGGTGTCGGACGGCGCCTCATGTACCGGTTACCCGGTCATCGCCGCCGCGCCTTCGGGGGCGCTGACCGCCTGGACCGCCGACTCCGGCGTCTATTCCAGCCGCGTCCTCAGCGGAGAGAGCTGCCCGTAACACTATTCCTCGCCGACGGCACCTGCGGGCCCCTGATTGGGCCCGCTTTTTTTTGCCCGATCGGGATACGGCGACCCCCATATCTTCTTCTTGCGCCTACCGCTCACGGAATCGTGAGCGGCGTGAGGCTCCCGCGGTGCCGTTCCGGCGTTAGCTGATCTGCAGGTGGACGACGCCGATCGGCATTGCGGTCGGCGGGAGAGGCTCAACAACAAAGGACCGGCTGCGGATGGACGTGATAAGTGCGCTCGATGCCGCTTGGCTCGGCATGCACCTCTGGGTCTGGCTCGCCTTCGTCGGCGTCGTCCTCGCCATCCTCATCTTCGATCTCGGCATCCTGCATCGTCACGCCCATGAGATCGGCATCGGCGAGAGCCTGGGCATGTCCGCCCTCTACATCGGCCTCGGCCTGTTGTTCGCGGTCGTCGTCTGGTACGTCTATGCCGCCTATCCGGACGCCGGCGCCCTCGATCCGCAGATCGCCGGGCAACCCACCGACGCCAGCCGCGCCTGGACCGCGGTCGGCCTCTACCTCACCGCCTACCTGGTGGAGAAGACGCTGGCGCTGGACAACGTCTTCGTCATCTCGATGGTCTTCACCTACTTCGCGGTGCCGCGCATCTACCAGCACAAGGTGCTGTTCTGGGGCATCCTCGGGGTCATCGTCCTGCGCGGACTGATGATCGGCGTGGGCGCCGCCCTGGTCCTCCAGTTCGTCTGGGTGATGTACATCTTCGCCGCGATCCTGATCGCCACCGGCATCAAGATGCTGCTGGTCATGGATCGGGAGCCGGACGTCTCCCGCAATCCGGTGCTGCGGCTGATGAAAAAGCACCTGCGGGTGACCGACCGGTTCCACGACGACCGGTTCTGGGTGCGGATCCCGGACGCGAAGACGGGACGGGCGGTCAAGTACGCGACGCCGCTGTTCCTCTGCCTGGTGCTGGTAGAGATCGCCGATATCATCTTCGCCATAGACTCGGTGCCGGCGATCTTCGCCCTGACCCGGGATCCATTCATCGTCTATACATCCAACATCTTCGCGATTTTGGGATTGCGGGCGCTGTACTTTGCTCTGGCGGCGATCGTCCATCGCTTCCACTACCTCAAGTACGCGCTGGCCCTGGTCTTGATCTTCATCGGCGCCAAGATTGTCCTCGGCGATTTCCTCTGGGGCGGCAAGGTGCCGGCGGCGATCAGCCTCGGGGTGACCGCGGCGCTGCTGTCCACCGGCATCCTGTTCTCCTGGTGGAAGACCCGGGGCGATCGCGCCGCCACGGACGCCGGCTCCCCCTCGCCACCGGCGGCAAGCTGACCCTTGCCGGCCTCCGCCGTCCGCATGCGGCGAAAGGCGGACCTTCGCCGCCTTGCGGGGGCTCGCCGAAGGGCGGCCCCGGACCTGCCGCTTTCCCCGGCGGGCGCTGGCCCTTGTGCCGGGCGGCGGTTGATGCGATAAAACGCGCCGAAAACGCGGATCAGGAACAACAAAACCCAGCGCGATCCGACGGTTGGTCCTTTGGGAGGAGCTTTCCAAACATGAGCGAAGACCATGTGTTTCCCGTGCGGCCGGAAATCGCCGGGTCTGCTTGGTGCGACAACGACAGATACCTCGCGATGTACAAGCAATCGATCGAGGATCCGGAAGGGTTCTGGGGCGAGCACGGCAAGCGCATCGACTGGTTCACACCTTATACGAAGGTAAAGGACGTCAGCCTGAAGGCGCCCGACGTCCATATCCGCTGGTTCGCCGACGGCACCACCAATGTCTCCCACAACTGCCTCGACCGTCATCTCGCCACGCGCGGCGACCAGGTGGCGCTGCTGTGGGAGGGCGACAACCCCAACGAGTCAAAGGCGATAACCTATAAGCAGCTCCACACCGAGGTCTGCAAGTTCGCCAACGTGCTGAAGTCGGTGGGGGTCAAGAAGGGCGACCGGGTCACCATCTACCTGCCGATGATCCTCGAGCTGCCCATCGCCATGCTGGCGTGCACCCGCATCGGCGCCATCCATTCCATCGTCTTCGGCGGGTTCTCCCCCGACAGTCTCGTTAACCGCATCCAGGACTGCGACGGCTCGGTCATCGTTACCGCCGACGAAGGGATGCGCGGCGGCCGCAAGGTGGCGCTGAAGGCCAACGTCGACGAGGCGGTGAAGTCGTGCCCGAAGGTGGACACGATGATCGTCGTCAAGCGCACCGGCGGCGCCGTCGCTTGGCAGGACGGGCGCGACCGCTGGTATGAGGAGCTGATGGCCGAGGCGTCGGCCGACTGCCCGGCGGAGGCGATGAACGCCGAGGACCCGCTGTTCATCCTCTACACCTCCGGGTCGACCGGCAAGCCGAAGGGGGTGCTGCACACCACCGGCGGCTACCTGGTCTACGTGTCGATGACCCACAAGTATGTGTTCGACTATCACGAAGGCGACATCTACTGGTGTACCGCCGACATCGGCTGGGTCACCGGCCACAGCTACATCGTCTACGGTCCGCTCACCAACGGCGCCACCTCGATCATGTTCGAGGGCATCCCCAACTATCCCAACTCGTCCCGCTTCTGGGATGTGGTCGACAAGTACAAGGTCAACATCTTCTACACCGCGCCGACCGCCATCCGCGCCCTGATGCGGGAAGGCGAGGAGCCGGTGAAGAGGACGTCGCGCAAGTCGCTGCGCATCCTCGGCACCGTCGGCGAGCCGATCAATCCGGAAGCCTGGATGTGGTACTACGAGGTGGTCGGCGACAGCCGCTGCCCGATCGTCGATACCTGGTGGCAGACGGAGACCGGCGGCATCCTGATCACCCCGCTGCCGGGGGCGACGGCACTGAAGCCGGGCTCGGCGACCCGTCCGTTCTTCGGCGTCCTGCCGGAGATCGTCGACGCCGACGGCCGCATCCAGGAGGGTGCGTGCACCGGCAACCTCTGCCTCGCCGACGCGTGGCCGGGGATCATGCGCACCGTCTACGGCGACCACGACCGCTTCGTCCAGACCTACTTCTCCACCTATCCCGGCAAGTATTTCACCGGTGACGGCTGCCGCCGCGACGAGGACGGCTATTACTGGATCACCGGCCGGGTCGACGACGTCATCAACGTCTCCGGGCACCGGATGGGCACCGCCGAGGTGGAAAGCGCCCTCGTCGCCCACCCCAAGGTGGCGGAGGCGGCGGTGGTGGGCTATCCCCACGACATCAAGGGCCAGGGCATCTACGCCTACGTCACCCTCAACCTGGACGAGGAACCGAGCGAGGAACTGCGCAAGGAACTGGTCGCCTGGGTGCGCAAGGAGATCGGCCCGATCGCCAGCCCCGATGTCATCCAGTGGGCACCGGGACTGCCGAAGACGCGTTCGGGCAAGATCATGCGCCGCATCTTGCGCAAGATCGCCGAGAACGACGTCGGCTCGCTCGGCGACACCTCCACCCTCGCCGATCCGACGGTGGTGCAGGACCTGATCGAGCACCGCGGCTAACCACCGGCGGGCATCTCAACGACGGGCGGGCTCCAGCGGGCCCGCCCGTTGATGTTTGCGCGGCCGAGGGGTGTCTCGATGCACGCAGGCCGGCGCACTATCCGTGGTGCGTCCGCTGCTTCGGGACACACGCCCGATACTCGCGGTTGATGTTGCGGTAGAGGGCGTCGAGGGTCATGTTCTGCCGGACCCAGGCGAAGCCGTTGCGGCGGATTTCGTCGAAGCGGCCGGGGGTCCCGACCAGGTCGACGACGGCGTCGCAGAACTCCGCCCCGGTGGAGGCGAGATAGCCGGTCTTGCCGGGCTGGATCATGTCGGGGATGCCGCCCGCCGGATAGCCGATCACCGGCAGGCCGAGGCTCATCCCTTCCATCACCACCCGCGGCAGCGGGTCCGGGATGTTGGAGGGAACGGCGATCACGTCGACGTTCTCGTAGATGGCCTCCAAACCGTGGCGCTCGTCGTCGAACCGGCAGATGCTTTCCAGGTGGTGCGACGCTACAGTGTTCTGCACCTCGCGGAAATAGTCGGCGTTGTTGGGCTGGACGCCGCCGCGCACAATGAGCCGAATGTCGAGGCCGGCGGTGCGGCACTGGGCGATCCACTCCACCAGCATCCGCAGCCCCTTCAGCGGGCTGATCCGGCCGAGGAAGCCGATGGCGATCGGCCGGCCGGGCGGGTGGTCGGGCAGGGTGGTCAGCGGCACGTGCACGCCGTTGTGGATGATCCGTGCCTGCCTCGGCAACGCCTTCCCCGGCCAGCACGCCCGCGAGACCAGGATGATCCGCGACGCCAGAAGCTGGAAGAGGTGCCAGACCATGGCTTCCGTGCGGGTGTAGGGGATGTCGCGGATGTGGACGAAGACCGGCGGCGCCCCGAACAGTCGGGCGAGACAGGCGACCACGTGCACCTTCAGGCCGTTGCTGTGGATGATCTGGGCCTTCTCCTCGCCGGCGATGCGGGCGAGCTGGCGGGCCAGGCGGATGCTGTCGCGGAAACTGGTCAGCACCGAGCGCATCTTGAACGGACGGCGGACATCGGCGATGGCGCCGTAGGAAAAGGTCCTGAGCCCGGCGCCCAGTTGCGCCGCCCGCTCCGCCAGGGCGCCGTGGCCGGGCGTGGCCACCACCGCGTGGATCGCCGGGTTGGCGACCAGATCCATCAACGACTGCTCGGCACCGCCGACGAACTCCGTCGCCGGTGAGAGGAACAGAACGGTGACGCCGGCCGAGTGGGGGCCGTCCGCCGATCCGGGCGGTTCCGGTCCAGCATTATCCAACATGGGCTACCCGCCCTCCCTCGTTCACCGGGTCCGTCACGCCGCGCAGATGAACGGACAGCTCCGGCATCGGCCGGCCTAAGAGCCGCTGCAGCCGCTCCAGGTCATCGGCAAACAGCGGGGCGAGGAACTCGATGCTGCGGCGGTCGAGGGCCGGTTTTTCGTCCCGCCGCAGCAGCAGCCGCTCCTTGATCGCGCGGCGCAGCGGGTAGGGGAGCACCCGCACCGCCAGGCGCAGGGTCTGATTGCCGAGGAGGCGCCGGGCGGCCCCGTTGGCGGGGCGGGCGTAGGCGTTCTCCGCACCCCGCGGCGGCGGCAACAGGGCCGCATCGATGCCGAGGAAGGCGGCGATCCTGGCGCCGATATCCTCCGGCGAGCGGCGGATTTGATTGAACGACAGAATCATCACCCGCTCGCTGCCGAACACGTCCAAGTAGCGTTTCAGCGATTGGCAGTAGTACCCTAGATCCACATACAGACGGCAATGTTCCCAGCTTCTTACTTTTATCTTGCTATCTTCGAGCAAGGCTTCGTAGAAAGGCCGCCTCTGTACTCCTTCTCGCACATCCTTGAGATAATGGGAAAATGCCCGGTCCACCGGGTCCCGCAAGACGGCGATGATTCGCGCCGATGGCACGTCGCGGTGGATCCTTTCAGCCGCCCGATCGCTCCAGAGATAGGACGTGCTGGCGTCGCCGATGGCAAGGTGGTCGCCGGCCTGCTGGAATAGATGACGATACCCGTCTGTGGTCAGGATATGTGGAACGTGGCGGGAGCCGCGGCGCTGTGAAACGCCGGAATAGTAATGAGGTTCCTTGGGCTCGCACATGAACACCTGAGGGTGGGCGCTTAACTGCCTGTGAAGCCAGGTCGTCCCGCCGCGGACCGTCCCGATGATGAAGAAATTCGGGATTGTTACCATGCCACATCCAATAACCGCACACCGACATGGCTCGGCGACGACCGGCGCCGCGATCGTCGAGGCGCATATACTGTATCACAACTAATACGAGTATTAAAGTAAATTAATCGGTTATCCATCTTTGGCGCCGATCGATCAACGGCTGGCGATCACCCGCCACACCACCACTACGGATAGGCTGCAAAGACGAGAAAAGTTCCAATCTAAATCGCACGGCGTCGAGCCGGCGAACGATGGCCGGCGCAAGGACGGCCTCAAGGGACGGGAGAAACCAGGGATGCCCTACGTGGATGGATTTGTGGCGGCGGTGCCGACCGCCAATCGCGAGCGCTTTCGCGCCCATGCCGAGGCGGCGGCGGTGGTGTTCAAGGAGTGCGGCGCTCTGAAGGTGGTGGAGTGCTGGGGGATGACGTGCCGGAAGGGGAGGTGACCTCCTTCCCCATGGCGGTCAAGCGCAAGGAGGACGAGACGGTGATCTTCTCCTGGATCGTCTGGCCGTCCCGGCAAGTGCGGGACGCGGCGATGGAGAAGATCATGGCCGATCCGCGGCTGAAGCCCGACGTCAATCCGATGCCGTTCGACGGCAAACGGCTGATCTACGGCGGCTTCGACGTCCTCGTCGAGGCCTGACCGCGGCGGACCGGGACTTGACGCCAGCGGACGCAGCGGATATGTTCTCGTTTGGTTCTTACGGCGTCCGGATCTGCCGAGTCGGCATATCGGCATGAAAGGAGCTATCGCATGTCGACTGAATGTCGGCCGGTCGCAGAAAGGGGGTAGCTCACCCCGGATGACTTGGCGCCGACTCGATGACGACCTCCCGGCGATGGCCGTGCGACGGGGCCATGGGGCGTTGGAACGGAGCATCGGAAGGGCTGACCGGGCGCGTCGGGTTGGCGTATACCCCCCGGCGCCGTGCAGAGGCGGCATGCCCTTCCCGGTTGGCGGCGGGGCCTCGGCCGGGGGATCGCATCTTCCGGATGGCCTTGCCGCCGCCGTCTGCGGATCCTATAAGCCGGCAGCCGGGTGAAACGGCCGGCGCGGGCCGGCGAAGAAGGGGTCACGGCGCCGCATGTCCTTCGTCATCGCCTATCCGGCGATCGACCCGGTCCTCCTCGAGATCGGGCCGTTCGCCATCCGCTGGTATGCCCTCGCCTATCTGGCCGGCATCCTCCTCGGTTGGCGCTGGGGGCGCTGGCTCGCCGGCCATTCGCCGCATCTGGCGAAGCCGGAGGACGTGGACGATTTCGTCGTCTGGGCGACCCTCGGCATCGTTCTCGGCGGTCGCCTCGGCTACGTGCTGTTCTACCGGCCCCTCTACTATCTGGGGAACCCGCTGGAGGCGCTGCAGATCTGGCACGGCGGCATGTCGTTTCACGGCGGCCTGCTGGGGGTGGTGGTCGCCGGCTGCCTGTTCTGCCGCAACCGCCGCATCCCGACGCTGGCGTTCGCCGACCTGATCTTCTGTGCGACACCCTTCGGCCTGTTCTTCGGTCGCATCGCCAACTTCATCAATGGCGAGCTGGTGGGGCGGGTGACGGACGTGCCGTGGGCGATGGTCTTCCCCCATTACGGGCCGCTGCCGCGCCATCCGAGCCAGCTTTACCAGGCGGCGCTGGAAGGGGTGGTGCTGTTCCTCGTCCTCTTTCTGCTTTGGCGGCAGGCGGCGGTGCGCAACCGTCCGGGCTGGCTGTCCGGCGCCTTCCTCGTCGGCTACGGTGTCCTCCGCAGCACCGGCGAGCTGTTCCGGGAGCCGGACGCCCACATCGGCTTCCTCTGGGGCTGGCTGACCATGGGCCAGCTGTTGTCGCTGCCGCTGATCGTCGTTGGCCTGTGGCTGATCTGGCGGGCGCAGCGGCGACCGCCGGCCGCTGCCGGGCCGTGATCCGGTCCCGCCGCCGGCGGCGCAGGGCGCGGGGGTGAGCGGGCTGCCCGCCCGCTTGCGTGAGCGGATCGCAGGCGAGGGGCCGCTCAGGCTCGACGCCTTCATCACCGCCTGTCTCGCCGATCCGGAGGCCGGTTATTACCGGCAGCGGCAGGCGATCGGCGCCGCGGCGGATTTCATCACCGCTCCCGAGATCAGCCAGGTCTTCGGCGAACTGGTCGGGCTGTGGGCGGCGGCGGTGTGGGAACGGTTGGGCCGACCGGATCCGGTGCAACTGGTGGAGCTGGGTCCGGGCCGGGGGACGCTGATCGCCGACGCGCTGCGGGCGATGGCGACGGCGATGCCGGCGCTCACCGCCGCGCTTCGTCTGACCCTGGTGGAGACCAGCCCCCGCCAGCGCGCCGCCCAGGAAAGCGCTCTGGCCCCCAGCCTGGCCGAGGGGCGGATGGCGACGCCGCAATGGCGGGAGCGGTTCGACCAGGCGGCGGAGGGTCCGTTGATCCTCATCGCCAACGAATTCTTCGATGCGCTGCCGATCCGTCAATTCGTCTACGGCCGGGCGGGCTGGCGGGAGCGCCGGGTGGGGCTCGCCCCGGCCGGCGACGGCTTCGCCTTCGTCCTCGCCGAGGCGCCGCCGCCGCCGTTGCCGGCCGCCCTTGTCGACGCCGCCGCCGGGGATCTGGTGGAGCTGGCGGCGGAAGCCGATGATCTTGCCGCCGCCATCGCCCGGCGCATCGTCGCCGCCGGCGGTGCCGCCCTGATCGTCGATTATGGGCACGGCCGGCCGGCCTTCGGCGACACCCTGCAGGCCGTCGCCGGTCACCGCTACGCCGATCCGCTCGCCGCCCCGGGCGAGGCCGATCTGTCCCACCACGTGGACTTCGCCGCCCTCGCCGCCGCCGCCCGCGGTGCCGGCGCCGCCGTCCACGGTCCGATCCCCCAAGGCCTGTTCCTCGCCCGCCTCGGCGCCCTGGAGCGGGGCGAGATGCTGGCCCGGGCGGCGCCGGGGCGGGCGCAAGAGATCGACCAGGCGCTCCGCCGTCTCATCCATCCCCGCCGCATGGGCGAGCTGTTCAAGGCCCTCGCCATCGCCGATCCGCGGCTGCCGCCGCCCCCCGGCTTCGCCCCCCACTCAGGGCGATGAGGCGGGGCGATGAGGTCGGCGGCGTTTGGCGCTACACTCGCCGGCGAAGCCGGTGGCGACGAACCGGCGCGGCATAATCCGCGGATAAGGTGAGGGAACGATGCATTATTCACTGGATGGGGTGCGGGTCGAGACGGTCGGGGAGGATTACTGGATCGCGCCGACGGCGGCGGTGATCGGCAAGGTGAGGCTGGAGCGCAATGCCAGCGTCTGGTGGGGAGCGGTGCTGCGCGGCGACAACGAGCTGATCACCGTCGGCGAGAACTCCAACGTTCAGGATTGTTCGGTGTTGCACACCGACCCCGGTTTCCCGCTCACCATCGGGCCGAACGTGACCATCGGCCACCTGGTCATGCTGCACGGCTGCACCATCGGCGAAGGCAGCCTGATCGGCATCGGCTCGGTCATCCTCAACGGCACCCGCATCGGCAAGAACTGCCTGATCGGCGCCAAGACCCTCTTGGGGGAGGGCAAGGACATCCCCGACAACTCGGTGGTGATGGGCGCTCCCGGCCGGGTGGTCCGGCAGGTGTCCGCCGACGCCCTCGCCCACATGGCCCACGGTGTCGAGCACTACGTGGCCAACTGGCGCCGGTACAAGGCCGGGCTGGTGGCGGAAGGCTGAGCGCAGCCGGGCCGGGGCGGGGGCACGGATCGCCGCCATCCGGCTCGCAAAGCGGCACCGCCTTCCCACCTTAGGCGGGGGCGGGCAGCGTCCGCGTCCGCGGCAAGATCAAGGGAGGAGAGCATGGAAGTCCTATACAGAACCCAGGCGACGGCCAAGGGCGGCCGCGACGGCGGCCGTTCGACGTCGGCGGATGGGGTGCTCGACGTCAAGCTGGCGATGCCGAAGGAGTTGGGCGGGCCGGGCGGAGCGGCAACCAACCCGGAGCAGCTGTTCGCCGCCGGTTATGCCGCCTGCTTCCTGTCGGCGATCAAGTTCGTCGCCGGCCAGGAGAAGGTGAAGCTGAGCGACGATTCCACCGTCACCGCCGAGGTGGGGATCGGCCAGATTCCGGGCGGCTTCGGCCTCGACATCGGGCTGAAGGCGCACCTGCCCGGCCTCGACGCCGCCACGGCACGGGGCCTGGTGGAAAAGGCGCACACCGTCTGCCCCTATTCCAACGCCACCCGCAACAACATCGACGTCCGCCTGGACGTGGTGTGACCCGTCCCACCGGTGCCCATGAAAAGCGGGGATGGGTAGCCCCATCCCCGCCGATGATTGATGACCCGTTCGACCGCTATCGCCGCAACTGCTTTGATTCCGTATTGTTGTTCCAGAACGCCGGGAAGGTGGCGCAGTTCGGCTTGCAGCGCCAGCCGAGGCCGGTGAGGAAGATGCCCGGGTAGTTGTCATTCTTCCTGCAACCGCTGAAGGCCTTCGTCGACGACGACCAGTTGGGCCGAGGGACAACATTGAACGTGTAAAAGTAGCCGAAGCAGCCAAAGGGGTTGCTCGTATAGTAAATAACGCTCCCGCCGCGGTAACGCGGGTTGTTCCAGTCAATGGCGAGTGTCGTTAACTCGGGCGCGGCATCGGCTTCCGTAAACGTCTCTGGAGTCAGCCCTTCCTTAACCGGGGCGCCGGTTCCTGCGGCGACCGCCTCGGCAAAGGTATCAAAGCAACCGAGATCCCTGGTTTTCGACATTTTCGCGCCGTCTTCGACCGGGTCGACCAGGACGGCGCAATTTTCGCCGGTGTTAACCGGGGCCGTCGCCGGCAGTTCTTCCGCCACGGCTCTTCCCGTCAACCCAACGGCGACGGTTCCCGCCATGATTGCCATAGTCATACTGCGTAGCATTGAGCGAACTCCCTACAAGACAAGCAAACACTATTTTAGGAAACGCGCATATGTTTGTTTAGAAAACACGCATATTTTCCCTATATTATAACGCAATGCATTTGCAGCTTCTCGCCCCAATTGGGGTTATGGGAACGTTTTTCCTGATTGCCGACCAAGCCTCGGCGGCGGCGGCAAGACCAGCGCACGCCAATGCTACGGCAGGCGGCGGCGAAGACGGCTCGGGCGGCGCGCCGTCCGCGCCAGCGCCAAGGCACCGTTGCGCAGGACGAAGGCGGTTCGGCCGGCGAAGCCCAGTTCCTGTTCGTAGGCCAGCTTCAGGGTCGCCCGCAGGCCGGTGATGCCCTCGGCGGCGGCATCGTGGAAGCGGCGGGCGGTGAGCTGCCAGAGCGGGCTGATCAACAGGCTGAGGGCGATCACGGCGATGGCGAGCCGCTTGTCGTCGCGGCTGAGGAGGCCGGCGCTGGCCGCCAGCGTGCACAGCACGAAGGAGAACTCGCCGACCTGGCCCATGATCACCCCGGCGGGGAAGGCCCGCTCCCACGGCTCGCCCAACAGATGCAGCACGGCGATGTTGATGGTCGTCTTGACGCCGACGATGAGGGCGAGCCAGCCCATGACGGTGAAGAACGATTGGGCGAGGAAGTCGAGGTCGAGGAGCAACCCGACCGAGAGGAAGAAGACCACCATCAGGATGCTCTGGATCGGCAGGGTTGCCCGGATCGTTGCCGCCCGGTCGGTGGAGTTGCCGATCAGCAGGCCGGCGAGAAAGGCGCCGAAGGCGGTGGACAGGCCGGCGGCACCGGTCGCCGCGGCGGCACTGAAGCAGAAGGCGATGGCGGCGAGCGGCACCAGATCGCTCTTCCCCTTCAGCCAGCGATGGGTCGGCAGGGTCAGCCGCTGGCGGCGGCTGAGGGTCCAGATGAAGGCGACGATCACCACCACCGCCACCCCCAGCTTCACCAGCACGACCGTATCGAAGCCGCCGCCGCGGGCGCTGAGGGCGCCGATGGTGATCAGCATCGGCACCACCGCCAGATCCTGGGCGATGAGCACGCCGACGGTGATCCGGCCGATCTCGCTGCGCAGCTCGCCCAGATCGGCCAGCATCTTGACGGCGACGGCGGTGGAACTGAGGGAGATGATGAAGCCGAAGACGATCCCGGTCTCGACGCCTTTGCCGCGGAGCCAGGTGACGCCGCTGGCGAAGGCGACGCAGGCGGCGACCTGCAGCAGCGTGCACAGGACCGCGGTGCGCAGGACCGAGACGAAGGCGCGCAGGCTCAGTTCCATGCCGATCAGGAACAGCAGCATGATCACGCCCAGTTCGGCCAGCGTATTGATGTTGGCGGTCTTGTGGATCAGGCCGAGGCCGTCGCCGCCGAGGGCGATGCCGGCGAGGATGTAGCCGACGATGGCGGGTTGCCGCAACCGGGTAAGCACCAGGCCGCCGATGACGGCGATCGAGGCGACGAGGGCGATGCCGGTAAGATCGCTGCCGTGCTCCATTGCCGACGACCTTTGCGCTGGGATGCTACCGCGGTTTCGCCCGTCCGCTCGGCCGGGGTCAAGCTTAGATCGCTCGGCCGGCCGGCGCCCGGGGCGATCGCGGGCCGGTGCGGGCCGCGGCTTCACCCGCCGCCGGCCGCCCACCTTCGGGTGCGCGGCAGAAAACGCGCATAGATCGCTGGCATCGACCAGGCGGCGTGTCATGCTTGTACGCATGATTAAAAAACGTTAACATTATAACTGGGAGTATTGGGAGTAACCCAAGCGGGGGAGTATAGGCCCATGGATGGGGTATTTTCGAAGCGCGCGTCCGCGAAAAGAATAGCGGCAGCCGCAGCAACGGTCCTGGCGACGTTATCTTTTACACTACTGGCCGACTCCTCGGCGTCGGCGTCGAATCCGCTGATGAAGTCATCCGATCGGATCCAGGTGCTTTCGGATGGGGAGCTCAGTAACGTAAAAGGGTCGGGGGCGTACGCCGATTACTATGGATACTACGGTTACCTGAACGCCTATTACGCATACCAATACTCATATCTTGGGCGATATTATTACGCGTCTAATAGCGCCGAATCTACCAACGCTTACTACAATGCGTACCAGTACTCATATCAGGCGTATATAAACAACGTGTATGCCTACGTTTACTCGTATTACGGTTACTAACCGCACAGGCGATCGGTAAACGTCGGAGCGGCGGCATCGGCCTCCGGGGGGGGCAGGGGATCGTCGACTGCGCCCATCGCCAGCCGCGGTGGGCGCAGCCGCGCACCGCCCCCATTTGCCAGCCGCCGGCGGTCAGATCGGTGTTTGGGCGATTGGGCGTTTTTTGGCAGCGGGCCGCGGGGGTGGTCGCGTGCGGTGCGCTCGGCCTGGGGCCGGCGGCGGCCGACGAGATCACCACTCGCGCGGGGGATCGACTGACCGGCCGAATCGTCGCCATCGGCTGCGACGGCCTCGATGTCGAATACCTGAGCGGACAGCGGCTGCGCATCCCCCTCGATGTGGTGGCGACGGCGACGACGGCGTCGGCGCTTACGGTATCCCTGCAGGGCGGCGATCGGGTGACCGGCCGCCTGGTGGTCGATCCCGCCGCGGTCCGCATCGACTCGCCCGTCCTCGGCATCGTCGCCGTGCCGGGCGAGGTGCTGGCACGGCTGCCCCGCGGCCACACCCCAAAGAGTTCATCGTGCCCATCGGCACGGCAGGGGCCGCCCCTGCCCGAGCCCGGCCCGGCAGCCCACCCTACGGCCGACCGGGCGGTGGCGAGCGACCGGACGCTGGCCACGGTGCGCGGTACCGGAACCGCCCCAACCGCGGCCTTCGCCATCGCCGCCGCCCCGGCCGAGCCGGAACCGGCCGCGAGCGCACCGGCCGCCGCTGTCACGGGATCGGCGGCGGAGGCGCCGGCCGTACCGGAGACGCTGCCGCCGGCAGAGAGTCCGGCCGCAGCGCAGACGGCGCCGGCGGCAGGGGCACCGGCCGAAGCGGAGACCGAAGCGGAGGGGGAGCCGCTGCAGTTTCTCCGCGCCGACGCCGTCCTGCTGCAGCCCTACAAGCTCGAAGCCGATCTGGCTCTCGCCTACCTGCACAACAACCAGACGATACAGAACGATAAGGTGGCGTCGGTGACGGCGGCGCTGCGCTTCGGCCTCATCCAGGGCATGGAGGGCTTCGCGCTGGTTCCCTATGCCTGGGGACGCCGCGAAATCAATACCTTCAACGGCGTCGACGAGAACAACGCCAACGGCATCGGCGATGTCCGTTTCGGTGTGAAGTACAGCCTGGTCCCCCAGTCCCTGGCGTTCCCCAACATCATCGCCAGCCTGTCGGCCTCGGCGCCGACCGGTGACCCGCCGTACCTCAAGCCGCCGCCCGGCGCCTCCGCCGACGCCTTGTCCCGGGACATCCGCGACCCGTTCGCCGTGCAGCTGGGGACCGGCCATTGGTCCATCAGCCCCGGCCTCACCGCGATCAAGTCTTTCGATCCGCTCATCCTGTTCGCCAGCGCCAACTACACCCACTACTTCCCGGAGGAGTTCTACGGCGTCAACGTCGAGCCGGGAGACCTTTACGACGTCAACGCAGGGCTCGGCTTCGCCGTCAACGACAGCGGCACCATCAGCGGCCAGGTGTTCGCGGGCTATCAGGAGGAGTGGGTTTTCGACGGCACCCACGTGGCCGAGACGTCGTCGTCACCCATCAGCCTGCGCTTCGCCTATACCCACATTCTCTCGGCGCGCAGCCTCATCGAGCCGTCGGTGCTCTTCGGGCTGACCGGGGATGCCAACGACGCCCTGCTGAGTCTCGCCTACAGCCACAACTTCTGAGCCTCACCTCAAATCCGGTTGGCGATCGGCGGCGGCTGCAGCGTGTAAAGGAAGCGACGTGCCGCCGCGTTCTCGTGGGTCAGGTCGGCGGCGTTGATGAGCAGACGGTGATCGACCGGCAGCGCTTCCCCGTCGATCCAGACCGCCAGCGCATAGCCGGTCCACTGGTCGGCCAGCCGGAACAGCGGCATCCGAACGTTGCCGAGGATCGGATCGGACAGGTAAGCCCGGTCGCCCCGGATGCCACGCAGGACGGTGAAATGCTGCACGTAGCCTTTGTCGAGGTGGAGGATGATCGGTCCCTGCAGGTCGCCGAGATCGTCCATCGTCATCTTCACCCCTTCGGCGGCAAAGCCGAGGTCCTCGGCGGCGAGTTTCATGTCGAGGAGCGAGAGACCGTCCTTCTCCTTCTCCCGCCAGGCCTCCTTGCTGTAGCGCTGGCGCATGGTCTTGGTGAACTGTGCCTCGGCGACGGACCTGCCGAGGTAATACTCGCTGAGCGTGGACAACGAGGCGGCGCCGCAGGTGAAGTCCGTCTGCTGGCGGACGATGCCGGCGTAGTGCAGGTCCTGCCACGACCTGAACGGGGGCATCGCGCCCGCCCCGGGCGGGTAGAGGTCACCGGTGCAGCCGGAAAGCAGCCCCACCCCTGCCGCTAACGACAGCCAGCGCGCAATCTTCATGGAGCGCAGCATAGCACCTCGTCGCCGCGCCGCTAAGCCCGGCGATCGACGTTCCCGGCCCCGATCGGCCTCGGCCGGCCGGACTCAGGCGGCTTGCGACCCTTCCAGCTTCTCGATCCAGGGCTTGAGCTTCATGTCCTCGCCGAGGATGTGCATGGTCAGCCAGTCGCCGAGGAAGCGATAGAACCGGCCGACGTCGAAAGCCTGGGGATCGCAGTGGAAGCGCGACTGCTGGCTGGCGACCTGAGCGGTCAGCACCTCGTGTAACCGGCAGTGGGCGGCATAGTCGGGGTAGCCGCTCCGCCGCATCAGCATCTCCTCACGGCGGAAATGCGTGCGCGTGTAATCGACGAGTTCGTCGAGGACGCCGCCGATGGCGGTGCGGTCGTCGCCTCCCAGCATCGAATAGTGCAGCCGGTTCAGCAGCGCCATGAGATGCCGGTGATCCTTGTCGACGGCGGGCACGCCAAGGCTGAGGTTGTCGCGCCAGCGAAAGGGCATCATTGTCCCGGACCCTCCTTCGGGCCGCAGTTAACCCAGGCGGCCCATGTTCCCACAATTATATTGCAGGATTGACGCACTGCAACACATTTCCGCTTGGTCCCCAAAGAACTCGCGCGGAGCAGGCCGACTAAATCCCGGTGCATAGGGCTGACAGGCATGTGTGGCATTTCCCGGGCGCTGTGGCTATGACTGGCGATCCTTTTCGATCGGCGGCGACGGGTGACGGGCATGGGGTCCACGAGGGGGCTGCGGTGAGCGAGTCCGACCCCTACCGGGTGTCGGTGGGCCCGATGGCGTCGGACGGACCCCAGGCGGGGCCCGAGATGGTCGTCGTCCCGGCGCTGGCCGGGTTCGGCATCCGCCACGGCTTCTTCGGCCGTCGGGGCGGGGTCAGCCGCGGCTGCTATCAGTCCCTCAACTGCGGCCTCGGCTCCGACGACAATCCGGCGGCGGTGGGTGTCAACCGGGCGCGGGCGATGACGGCGCTGGGGCTGCGGCCGGAGGCCCTGGCGACGGTGCGCCAGGTGCATTCGGCGCGCGCCCTGGTGGTGCAGCGGCCGTGGGCCGACGGCGCCCGGCCGGAGGCGGACGGCCTCGTCACCGACCGACCGGGGGTCGCCCTCGGCATCCTCAGCGCCGACTGTGCGCCGCTGTTGCTGGCCGATGCCGACGCCGGCGTCGTCGCCGCCGCCCACGCCGGCTGGCGCGGCGCCAAGGACGGAATCGCCGAGGCGACGGTCTCGGCCATGGTCACCCTCGGCGCCCGGCCCGGATCCATCGATGCCGCCGTCGGCCCCTGCATCCGCCAGCCGTCCTACGAGGTGGGCGCCGACTTCCGCGCCGCCTTCGTCGCCGACGACGGGGCGGCGGCGGAATTCTTCGCGCCCGCCGACCGGCCCGGCCATGCCCGCTTCGATCTGGCCGGATATGTCGGGCGCCGGCTTACCCGATTGGGGTTGCGCTCGGTAACGGTGACCCCCTTCGATACGTTCGCCGATCCGGACCGCTTCTTCAGCTACCGCCGGGTGACGCTGAACGGCGGCGGCGACTACGGCCGGCAGCTCTCGGTGATCGCCCTGTCGACGGCCTGGAAGTAGCCGCGGGGAGCGGCCCCGGGGCCGGCCAACGAGGCAGCCAAGGCGCGGCCATGGGGGGCGGCCCCGGGGGGCGGCCAAGCGGGCGAGCGGCACCCGGGGCCGGGCCGGGCGCGGTTTGCCGACGTGCAAGACCGTTTACAGTGGCGCCGCGACGCTGCTAGATTGCCGCCGCCCGCGCTGTCGGCGAGGGGCGTGGGCCGTGGGTCGTGGTTGTGGGCGACGTTCGGACACCCCAGGTGCGGTCGTCGTCGGTCGAGGAAGCTTCCGGTCCATGAAAGTCGTCGCCTGCAACAGCAATCGGCCGTTGGCCGAAGCCATCTCGGCGTGCTTGAACCTGCCGCTGACCGGCGCCAGCATCCGGCGCTTCCAGGATATGGAGGTGTTCGTCGAGATCCACGAGAACGTCCGCGGCGAGGACGTTTTCGTCATCCAGTCCACCTGCTTTCCCGCCAACGACAATGTCATGGAGCTGCTGGTGACCCTGGACGCGCTCCGGCGCGGCTCGGCGCAGCGGATCACCGCCGTCATCCCCTATTACGGTTACGGCCGTCAGGATCGCAAGTCCGGTCCCCGTACCCCCATCTCGGCCAAGCTGGTGGCCAACCTGATCACCGTCGCCGGCGCCGACCGGGTGCTCACCGTCGACCTGCATGCGGGGCAGATCCAGGGCTTCTTCGATATCCCGCTGGATAACCTCTATGCGGCGCCGGTGTTCTTGAAGGACATGGAGGAGCGCTTCAACTCGGAGGAAATGATGGTGGTGTCGCCGGACATCGGCGGCGTCTTCCGCGCCCGGCTCATCGCCAAGCGGTTCGGCAGCGACCTCGCCATCGTCGACAAGCGGCGCGAGCGGGCCGGTGTCTCCGAGGTGATGCACGTCATCGGCGACGTGGAAGGTCGCCACTGCATCCTCATCGACGATATCGTCGATTCCGCCGGGACCCTGTGCAACGCGTCGGAAGCGCTGATGGAGGCGGGCGCCGCCTCGGTGTTCGCCTATTGCACCCACGGGGTGCTGTCGGGCGGCGCCGTCGCCCGTATCGCCGCCTCGCCGATGAAGAAGCTGATCATCACCGACTCCATTCCGGCGACGGAGGCGGTGCGGGTTACCCGAAATATCGAACAGGTCTCCATCGCGCCGCTGATGGCCGACGCCATGCTCAGGATCAGCGAGGAAGCGTCCGTATCGAGCCTGTTCGACTAGGCTGCATGCACACGTTTTCGACCGGGCGTGGCGGCCGCCGATGGCGGTCGGCGCCGGCCCGGCAGGATGAGGAGCTTCGACGATGACCGAGACGCAAGTATTGGGCGCCGCCGCGCGGGACCGCGTCGGCAAGGGAGGCGCCCGCGCCGTCCGCCGCGATGGCCGGATTCCGGCAGTGATCTACGGCAACCGGGAGGAGTCGCGGTTGATCAGCCTCGACGGCGCCCAGCTGGCGCAGCAGCTGCGCCGCCCGGGCTTCCTCACCCACGTCTACGAGATCGACGTCGACGGCAGCCGCGAGCGGGTGCTGGCGCGCGAGGTGCAGACCGACCCGGTGAGCGGCCGGCCGCTGCACGTGGATTTCATGCGCTTCACCGCGGCGACCAAGATCACCGTCGCCGTCGAGGTCCACTTCGAGAACGAAGCGAAGGCGCCGGGGGTGAAGAAGGGCGGCGTCCTCAACGTCGTCATGCGCGAGGTGGAGGTGGTGTGCAGCCCCGACGCCATCCCGCAGGTGCTGAGCGTGGATGTGGGCGGTCTCGACATCGGCGATGTGGTCCACATCGGCGCCTTGGTTCTGCCGGCCGGGGTGGAACTGGCGATCACCGACGAGGACGCCACCGTCGCCTCCATCGCCGCGCCGACGACGGAAGAAGTGGCGGCCGAGCCGACGGAGGAAGAAGAGGAGGCGGGAGCGGGTGGCGCCGGCTGAGACGTTTCCCGTTCCGGCGGGGTCGCCGCGCAAATTCCGGGATCCCTCACCCCGGCCCTCTCCCTCAGGGAGAGGGAGGCGCGCGCAGCGCGCGGGTGAGGGCGGCGGCCGCTGAATGGCGGCCCCGGTCTGGCTCCTGGCCGGGCTCGGCAATCCCGGGCCCGAGTATGCCGGCAATCGTCACAACATCGGCTTCATGGCGGCGGATGCCATTTCGGCACGCCATAACCTCGCCGCCCCCCGCAGCCGGTTCTCCGGCGCGGTGCGGGAAGGGCGGATCGGCGGCACCGATGTCCTGGTCCTCAAGCCGATGACGTTCATGAACGAGTCGGGACGGGCGGTGGCGGCGGCGGTCCGCTTTTACAAGCTCCCCCTCGACCGGCTGATCGTCTTCCACGACGAACTCGACCTCGCCGCCGGCAAGGTGCGGGTGAAACGGGGCGGCGGCGCCGCCGGCCATAACGGCATCCGCTCCGTCGATGCCCACCTTGGCCCCGACTTCTGGCGGGTGCGCCTCGGCATCGGCCATCCCGGGATCAAGAGCAAGGTGCTGGGCCATGTGCTGAAGGATTTCGCCGCCGCCGATGCGGAGTGGTTGCAGCCGCTACTGGATCGGCTCGGCGAGTATGTGCCGCTGCTCCTGGCCGGCGATGCGGCGGCGTTCATGAGCAAGGTGGCGCCGCCGCCGCCACGGCCAAAACCGCCCCGCAACCCGGGGGTCGAAGCGGACGGTCCGACCACCGGCGACATCGGCGACATCGGCAAGGAACCGGGCGATGGGATTTAACTGCGGCATCGTCGGCTTGCCCAATGTCGGCAAGTCCACCCTGTTCAATGCCCTGACCGCGAGCGCCGCCGCCGCCGCGGCCAACTTCCCGTTCTGCACCATCGAGCCGAACGTCGGCCGGGTGCCGGTCCCGGACCCGCGCCTGGAGGTGATCGCCGGCCTCGCCACCTCGGCGAAGATCGTTCCGACCCAGCTGGAATTCGTCGACATCGCCGGCCTCGTCGCCGGCGCCAGTCGCGGCGAGGGATTGGGCAACCGCTTCCTCGGCCGCATCCGCGAGGTGGATGCCATCGTTCAGGTGCTGCGCTGCTTCGCCGATCCGGACGTGGTCCACGTCGCCGGCGGCGTCGATCCGCTCCGTGACGCCGAGGTGGTGGAGACCGAGCTGATGCTGGCCGATCTCGACAGCCTCGATCGCCGCATCCAGGCCCTGGCGAAGCGGGCCAAGGGCGGCGACAAGGAGGCGAAGGCGACCCTGGCGCTGGCCGAGCGGCTGGCCGCCGGTCTCGCCGACGGCAAGCCGGCGGGTGGCCTCGACGTGGCGGCGGAGGAAAGGGGATTACTGCGATCGCTGCAGCTCCTGACCGCCAAGCCGCTCCTTTACGTGTGCAACGTCGAGGAGGACGCCGCGGCGACGGGCAACGCCCTGTCGGCCGAGGTGGAGCGCTGGGCGGCGGCGAGCGGGCGGTCGGCGGTGGTGATCTCGGCCCAGATCGAGGCCGAGGCGGCGGCGCTGGCCGAGGCGGACCGGCTCGATTACCTGCGCGCCCTGGGGCTGGCCGAGACCGGTCTCGCCCGCATCATCCGTGCCGGCTACGGGCTCCTCGATCTGCTCACCTTCTTCACCGCCGGCCCCAAGGAAACCCGCGCCTGGACCGTGGTCAGGGGGGCGAAGGCGCCGGAGGCGGCGGGTGTCATCCACTCGGATTTCGAGCGCGGTTTCATCCGTGCCGAAACCATCGCCTATGAGGACTACGTGCGCCTGGGCGGCGAGCAGGCGGCGCGGGAGGCGGGGCGGATGCGCTCCGAGGGCCGCGACTATGTGGTCGCCGACGGCGACATCCTCTTGTTCAAGTTCAACGTCTGACATTCGCCGGGCGAGAATGAGAGCTCAAAAGATAGAGCAGCTGGAGAGCCTGAGGGGGCTGGCGGCGCTCATCGTATTCTTTCACCACTTTATGCTGGGATTTGCGCCGCAGCGGCACGGCTACATTCCGGGTGCCATCGAAGGCGGCAATTTAATGGAGACGCCGTTTTTCTTCCTCATCAATGGCACCGCATCGGTCTCGCTTTTTTTCGTTCTTTCCGGATTTGTTCTCTCGCTGGTTTTTTTCCAGAAGCCGGACAGACCCATCGTTTCCGCCGTGCTCAGGCGCTGGCCCCGTCTGTTGCCGATCGCTCTGGCGTCGACCGTTCTTTCCTTTTCGTTCTATAAGCTTGGACTCTATCACTATAAAGAGGCGGCAGAGATAACTCATTCCGATTGGATGAGTAAGTTCGCCTACTCCCCACAACAACTTTCCGAGCAGCTCACGTTCATCGAGGCGGTGAGTCAGGGCGCTTTTCTTACTTTTTTCCGCAGCAGCGCCGATTCCTGGCTCAATACGAGCCTATGGACCATGCACCTGGAGCTCGTTGGCAGCTTTATCGTCTTCGGTGCGACCGCTGTCGTCCGCAACGCCAGGCCTCTGGAGGCAATGGTTGTTTTCGCTCTGGCCGGGGTGGCGGCTTTCTTTGCCAACGTTTATCTTCCGCTGTTTATCGCCGGCAATTGCCTTGCCTACTTACATTCCAGGTATGCTTTTCATCGGACCAACATCCCCAAAGCGGCGAGCTTTTCCTGTATCCTCGTTGCGTTGTTGATCTTCGGTTACATGGATCCGGGAAAAGGCATATATGCATTCACCTCAAAACTGGGCCCATACGAGATCTACCTGAGGGTATTCGCCCATGGCGTGGCGGCGCTCATCCTGATATACGTAGCGCTGGTAGACGATAATGTGCGCAATATCCTCTCGATGCGCCCGCTTTATTTCCTCGGGCGAGTCTCATTTCCCCTCTATGCCTTGCATGTGCCGATACTTTTTTCGTTTTCCGCCGGACTATTTTTATATCTGGGGCGACGGTATGCTTATGAACCGACGGTGATGGCCACCCTCGGAGCAACGTTGCTGATCCTATTGCCGTTGAGCTTTGTGTTCGCCGTCCTGGATCAGCGCTGGTGCGCTTTCCTCAAGCGCAAGGCGACCGCCGCATCCGCCGGTGCCGCCGTCCTCGATATGCCGAAGTCGTAGGACGTTCCCGCCGCGTCAGTGCCGCATCAGTGCCAGTGGCTGAGGTCGCGATCGAGCAGCCGGCCGAGGCGGGAGACGTCGGCGGAGAAGAAAGTGGCGAGCTCGCGCCGCATGTCCGCCGATAGCGGCGGCCGGACGTCCTTTTGCGTGTTTTTGGAGCGGAGCCAGCGGCGCAGCGGCTTGGTCCGCCGGCGCACCGTCGCCGGCGTTACCCGCGCCGCCTGCAGCGCCTTGACCACGATCGGCGGCGGGTTGACCAGGAACTGATGCAGGAACCGGTTCTTGTAGGTGCGGTGCTGGTTCTTCTGGTGCAGCTTCGCCGGCGGCGCCGCGGTCAGGCGGAGAAAGCCGCACAGCGTCTCGTAGACCTGGCCGGCATTGGCGGCCAGATCGTCGAAGATGACGACGTGGCAGCGGTCGCGACCGGCGACGTCGAACAGGCGTTCCACGTGCGGCGCCAGTGTCGCCACCTCCGCATAGTGGAGCAAGCGGGGGTCGCGGCAGCTCTTCGGCAGGGCGCGGCCGGCGGCACGGTCGTCCTGCAGGGCCCAGGCGCGGGCGAAATCGCGCTGGTCCTCGTCGAGGAGGAAAAGCAGCCGCCCATGGTAGGAATAGACCATGTCGACCGGATTGCGGATGGTGACGATGAACCGTGCCTCCGGATCGAAGGTGCGGATGCGGTCGATGGCCTCGGCCGAGTAGAGGGACGACACCGAGCCTTCCCCGAAAGTCGTATGCTCGGCGGACAGGTGGGGGAAGTGCGGGGCGACGAACTCCGCCTGAAGGTAGGCCGGGTCCAAGGGCGGCAGATCGTCGCGGACGAAAAAGTGGGTCTCCTTCGGCCGCGAAAAGCAGACCTGAGGGTGGGCGGCGAGAATCTTGCTCAGCGCCGTGGTGCCGCAGCGGGGAGCGCCGACGATGAAGAAGCTCGAGCGGTTGTCGAACATGACCGGAGCGGTTCTGGAGGGGCGAGCGCGGATGCCTTCGCAGGCGAAGTTCGGCCAACGCTAGCGTGCCGGCGGCGGCAAAGCAACCGCGGTCTCCCGCGCCGGACTTGAGCGCCCTCGCCGTGGGGTGCAGACTTGCGGCGGTAACGGCGGACAACGCCCCGGTCAGGAAGGGAAGGAAACCATGCAATCGGCCGACGATCCGGATGTAGCGGCGGCAGCGGCACGGGTGGAACGGCTTCTGCAGCAGGGCCACGCTCCCGCCGATGTGGCGGAGGCGAGGCTCGCCCTCAGCCGCGCCTTGGACCGGGCCGACCGCGACGCCGATTCCATGGCGGCGGCGCGCACCGGCATCAGCGAGCTGGCGGCCGCCTTCCAGGCCGACCCGCAGGCGCTGGCCGAGCCCATGCGGGCGCTGGTGAGCCAGTACCTGGCGGCGGCGCGGCGCACCAGCACGGCGCCCGATCGCGGCCTCCTGACCCCCATCGCGACCACCCTCGGCGGACTGGTCGTCGCCGAGGACGGCGCCGAGGAGGCCGACCTTGACGGCGACGAGGAGCCGGGCGGCCGTTGAGCGACGGTGACGCGCCCGACGGTGACGCGCCCGACGGTGACGCGCCCGATGGGGGTGTGCCTGACGGCGATGTGCCCAACGGGGGTGTGCCCGATGGGGGCGAGGCCATCGCTGCCGCGATCAAGCGACAGGCCCTGGCCGTCGGTTTCGACACCGTCGCCATCACCGACGCCGTCGGCACCGCCGAGGACGCCGGGCATCTCGCCGCCTACCTGGCCGACGGCCGTCACGGCGACATGGCCTGGATGGAGAGGACGGCGGACCGCCGTGCCGATCCACGGGTGCTGTGGCCGGAGGCGCGCAGCGTCCTCGTCTGCGGCCTCAACTATGGTCCCGACGGCGATCCGCGCCGGCGCCAGGAGGCGGTCGACCGCGGTGCCATCAGCGTCTACGCCCTCGGCCGCGACTACCACGACGTCCTGCGCACCCGGCTGAAACGGCTGGCCGGATGGATCGTCGCCACCCACGGCGGCGAGGTGAAGGTGTTCGTCGATACCGCGCCGGTGATGGAGAAGCCGTTGGCGCAGCGCGCCGGGGTCGGCTGGATCGGCAAGCACACCAATCTGGTCTCCCGCCGGTTCGGATCGTGGCTGTTCCTGGGCGAGGTGTTCACCACCCTGGCGCTGCCGCCCGACCCCCCGGCGACCGATCTGTGCGGCTCGTGCGACCGCTGCCGCCAGGCCTGCCCGACCGGGGCACTCGACGAGCCCTACCGCATCGAGCCGCGCCGCTGCCTGTCCTACCTCACCATCGAGCACAAGGGCGAGATCGCCGACGATCTGGCCGCCCTGTTCGGCAATCGGGTCTACGGCTGCGACGACTGCCTCGCCGTTTGTCCGTGGAACCGCTTCGCCAGCCCGGGCCCCCACCCGGAACTGCACGCGCGGCCCGATCTTGACCTGATGCCGCTGGAGACGCTGGCCGGCCTCGGCGACGGCGACTTCCGCCGTCTCTTCGCCGGCACCGCGATCAAGCGCTCCGGCCGCGACCGAATGGCACGCAACAGCAGCATCGCCCTGGCCAACGCCGGAGCCAGAGACGCCGGCGGCACCCGCAGGGCGAGCGCCCCTAAACCGCCCGGCGATGCCGGCGAAAGCAGCGCCGGCGCGGGCGAGAACGAAATCTGAAGGCGGGCGAAACGAGCGCGGCCGACAGGAGGCGGATCTCCGCTAAACCCGCGGGCACACGCGCAAACCGCCCACGCCACCCGCAAGGGCGGCATGAGCAGCGGCCGGGATGCCGCGGGTCTACTTCGCCGCGAGAACGCGGGCGAGCTGACTCAATGCCTCGCGATGCCGGTCGTTGGGAATCTGGGTAAAATTCCGCGCCAGCTCGAGACACATCCGCTGTCGGACCGAAAGATCCTCATCGCCGACGTTGCCGTCCAGGCCTTCGAAGAAATAGCTGACCGGCACCTGCAGGACGCGAGCGATCTCATACAACCGACCCGCCGAGATGCGGTTGATCCCACGCTCGTACTTATGCGCCTGCTGATAGGTTACCCCGATCAGGTTGGCCATCTGTTGCTGGCTCAGTCCCAGCATCACCCGCCGCTCGCGGATCCGGCCGCCGACATAGCCGTCGACGTCGGTTTCGGTTCCTGCTTGGTTCGTCATGTCGTCATCAAAGGGCACCATGGTGAATTACTCCACGACAAATCGCCGACTCAGGACTTCCTGTCGGAAGTTCTGCCCCTTCGGCGATACGTCCCCCTTGCCGAGCCCCACGGATCCGAAAGAGTGCCTTTCGCAGCGCATCGGTTGCGCACAAGAGGCTATTCCCAACCCAGACGCTCTCCCCTGCAAGAAGTAGCGAGTCCGGATGCGGACGGCAAGCTGTCTTCGACCGTAGGGCGCAGGCGGGCGGGCAAACAGCTATTGCCCCGCCGCGTTGGACCGTCCGACGGAGGGCGATCCCGGCGCCGGGTGGTGGAACTCGGTTACAGAAAAGCGGCGACGATGGCGTCGCCGAAGGCGGCCGGCCGGGCTACTTCCGGCTCCGCTCGCTCACCAGCACGTCGAGCTGCTGCTTTATCTTGTCGAGCTGCGCCCGCAGTTCGTCGATCTGGACCTCGGTCGAAGGCGAATTCTTGCCATCGGAGTTGTCCCGCTTGTCGCCATTGTGGCCGCCACTCGAGTAGAACGGCGCGAACATGCGCATCGCCTGGTCGAACAGGGCCAGTTGCTGCTTGCCCATCTCGTCGAAAGACGCGAACGGCATCAGCCCATCGAGCGTGCCGCGAAAATACGACCGGATCTGCTCCTGGTTGCGGGTGAAGGCATGCATCGTCTGCTCGAGATAGCGCGGGACCACCACCTGCAGGCTGTCGCCGTAAAAGCTGATCAGGTTGCGCAGGAAGCTCACCGGCAGCATGCTCTGCCCCTTCGCTTCCTCCTCGACGATGATATGGGTGAGGACGGAGCGGGTGATGTCCTCTCCCGTCTTGGCGTCATAGACGGCGAAATCGGCGCCGCCCTTCACCAGCTGGGACAAGTAGTCGAGGGTGACGTAACAGCTGGTGGCCGTGTTGTAGAGGCGGCGGTTCGCGTACTTCTTGATGGTGATCCGCCCACCCTCTGCCGTTGCCGGCGAGTCTGCCGCCGTTTCATCGTTCATTTGCGGTGATCCGTAGCCGTACGTGACGGTCCGTGCTCCAGAATATGAAGCATAGCTGCTCCCCATTTAGTATCGACAAAAACATTTTGCATTGCAACATCTCCCTGGAAATTTGCACAAGCTTGATGAGGAAATCCTCTCGGTTGCGAAAGGTGGCGGCGTTCCGCGTCTCGCTCTACCCAGCCGCGCCTTGGCGGTGCCCTTCGGCCGTCACTTTTGACATGTGAGAGACGACGGCGGATGCTAGAACCGCATTCTGGCTTCGCGCCGCGCCGACGCCTGCTCGGCCGCGGCGGCGCACGGCTTTTGCGGCCGCCCGCCAACTTCAGAAACGACACACGAGGGACGACAATCCATGCAAATCAAGACGGTCGGCATCATCGGTACGGGCACCATGGGCCTCGGCATCACCCAGGTCTGCGCCCAGGCCGGCTTTACCGTGATCGCCGTGAAAGCCACCCCGGGCTCGTGGGAGAAAGCAAAAGCATCGCTGGTGGGCGGTCTCGCCAAGGCGGTGGAGCGCGGCAAGCTGCCGGCGGAGGAGCGCGACGCGATGCTGTCGCGAATCACCTTCACCACCGACGAGCGGGCGGTGGCGGACGTGGACCTGGTCATCGAATCGATCGTCGAGGATATCGACACCAAGAAGGACCTGTTCCGTCGCCTCGAGGGCATCTGCCGGCCCGATACGCTGTTGACCACCAACACCTCCACCTTGTCGGTGACGGCGATGATGGCGGTATGCAAACACCGTGACCGCGTCGCCGGGCTGCACTTCTTCAATCCGGCGCAGGTGATGAAGCTGGTGGAGATCGTCCATGCCTTCGAGACCGCCGAGGCGGTGGTCGACGGCCTCAACGGCTTCTGCAAGGCCATCGGCAAGGACCCGGTGATCGTCCAGGATACGACCGGCTTCATCGTCAATCGCCTGCTCACCCCCTACATGCTCAACGCGATCCGCATGCTGGAGCGGGGCACCGGCACCATCGAAAGCATCGACCAGGCCATGAGGTTGGGCGCCGCCCATCCCATGGGGCCGTTCGAGTTGGCCGACTACATCGGTCTGGATGTGGTCGAGGCGATGGCCCACAACATCTTCGAGGACGTGCGCCATGAGCACCATGCGCCGCCGCACACCCTGACCCGGCTGGTGCAGTTGGGCTATCTGGGGCGGAAGACCGGCAAGGGCTTCTACGACTACGCGCAGCGGCCGCCGGTGCAGAATCCGCAGTTGCTGCGGCCGGTGGTGTGATCGCCGCCGACGGCGGCGCGGAGAACGCTTCGCCGCCGCCGTCGGATCCGGCGATGCGGGGGGACATGCCGCGGAGGGATATGGCGCGGGGGGACATGGCCTGGGGGGAGACGGTGCGGGGGGATACGGTAGGGGGAGGCGGTGCGGCCGACGTCGGCGTCGCGCCCGCTCGGCCCCCGGTGCGCGTTCCAGCCCCTCCTTCGCCGACGCCCGCGTCGCTGCGGCGCCGGACGCTGCGGGCGACGGCGATCGGCACCAGCGCCGTCGTCATGTGGTCGGCGACCCCGGTTCTGGCCACCTACGTCAGCGACGTTCCCCCCTTCCTCCTTCTCGCCCTGGCGTTCTCCATCGCCTTCTCCCTCGTCTGCCTCCGCTGGCTGGTCCAGGGCGGCGATCTCGTCCGCCGCTTCCGCTACCCGCCGGCGGCCTGGGCGATCGGCCTTTTCGGTTTTCTCGGCTGGCATTTCTGCTACTTCCTCGCCGTCCGCCATGCCCCGGTGGCGGAAGCGAGCCTGATCAACCACCTATGGCCGCTGTTGATCGTCCTCTTCTCGGCACTGCTGCCGGGCGAGCGCCTGCGCTGGTGGCACCTGGTCGGGGCGGCGGCGGGCTTGGCCGGCACCGTGCTGTTGGTCACAGACGGGGGCCGCCTGACGTTTAAGATGCAGTTCGCCACCGGCTATGCCCTGGCGCTCGCCTGTGCCTTCATCTGGTCGGGATACTCGGTGCTCAATCGCCGCTTCGCCCGCACCGTCTCCACCGAAGCGGTGGGTGCCTTCTGCGGCGCCACGGCGGTGATGGCGGTGCTCGGCCATCTCGCCTTCGAGACCACGGTGTGGCCGGCGGGAGCGGCATGGCTGGCGGTACTGGCGCTGGGCATCGGCCCCCTCGGCGCGGCATTTTTTACTTGGGACTATGGAACCAAGCATGGCGATATTCGCGTTCTGGGAGCAGCGTCTTATCTCACCCCGATGCTGGCGGCAGCGCTCCTGGTCGGATTCGGGCGCACCGAGGCGACGTGGACGCTGCTGACCGCATGCCTGTTGATCACCGGCGGCGCTGCATTGGCGGCCTGCGACCTTTTGATTCCGGCCCGCGAGCGGCGGCGCTGAAACACGATCCACAGTGGCACGATTGTACCAGAAAGCACGCGATATACCTCTTCGGCGTCCCTGCTGCGACGCAACAACTGGACGCGCAGGGGGGAAGCCGATAAAAGTACGCCCCTGAGTGGGGATATCAGCTAAAACCAGGAGTTGGCGACCCGGTCATGGATCATCTCGATGTACTAGAGAGTAAATCCATCTACATCATACGCGAGGCCTTCAATAAGATCGAAAAGCTAGCGATGCTTTGGTCGATCGGGAAGGACTCGAATGTCATGTTGTGGATGGCCCGCAAGGCATTCTTCGGTCACATTCCCTTCCCGCTGCTCAATATCGATACGGGCAAGAAATTCGCCGAAGTCTACGAGTTCCGCGATCGCATAACCAAAGAATGGGAACTCGACGTGCGAATCGGCACCTGTCCGCCGGTCGAGGAGATGGATCCGTCGCTGCCGCCCGCCGCCCGTTCCGCCGCCCGCAAGACCGCCGGCCTGAAGGCGCTGATTGCCGCCGGCGCCTACACCGGCCTGATCGCCGGCATTCGCCGCGACGAGGAGGGGACCCGCGCCAAGGAGCGCGTCTTCAGCCCCCGCTCCGAGCACAACACCTGGAACTTCCGCGATCAGCCGCCGGAATTCTGGGACCAGTTCAACACCGAGTTTGCCCCCGGTACCCACGTCCGCATCCATCCGCTCCTGCACTGGACCGAGATGGACATCTGGCTCTACACCCGCCGGGAGAACATCCCGCTGGTGCCGCTGTACTTCGCTAAGAACGGCAAGCGCTACCGCTCGCTAGGCGACCACGACATCACCTTCCCGGTCGACAGCACAGCGGCAACGCTCGACGACATTATCGAGGAACTGGCGCAGACGAAGATCGCGGAACGCGCCGGCCGTGCCATGGATCATGAAGCGGAGGATGCTTTCGAGCGCCTTCGCGCCGATGGATACCTGTGACATGAACAAGATTTCTCCCGAGCGTGCCTCCGTCGCGGCGGAGCGCCAGATTCAGGCGACGTTGCCGATGAAGATCGTCATCGTCGGTCACGTCGATCACGGCAAGTCTTCGCTCGTCGGTCGCCTCTTCCACGACACCGGTTCGTTGCCGGCCGGCAAGCTGGAGGCGGTGCAGGCGATGTGCGAACGGCGCGGCATGCCGTTCGAGTGGGCGTTCATCCTCGATGCCCTGCAGGCGGAGCGTGACCAGGGCATCACCATCGACGTCTCCCAGATCTTCTTCCACACCGACCTGCGCCATTACGTGCTGATCGATGCGCCGGGCCACCGGGAATTCGTCAAGAACATGATCACCGGCGCCGCCCAGGCGGAAGCCGCGGTGCTGGTGGTCGACGCCCGCGAGGGGATGCAGGAGCAGACTCGCCGCCACGCCTACCTGTTGCACCTGTTGGGCATTCACCAGATCGTCGTCGCCATCAACAAGATGGACCTGGTCGGCTGGTCGGAAGCACGCTTCCTCGAGGTCGCCACCGACGTCCGCGAGTACCTGGACGACCTTCAGCTGGACCTCCAGCACATCATCCAGATCCCGGTCTCCGCCCGCGACGGCGACAACATCGTCACCCCGTCCACCACCTGCAAGTGGTACAACGGACCCACCCTGACCGGCGCCCTCGACGTCCTGCAGCCGCCGGTCGGCTCGCTGGACCTGCCGCTGCGGTTTCCCGTCCAGGACGTCTACAAGTTCGACGACCGCCGCATCCTCGCCGGCCGCATCGAGAGCGGACACCTGCGCAGCGGCGATACCGTGCTGTTCTCCCCCTCCAACAAGGTGGCGCGGGTGGCCAGCATCGAATCGTGGCCCGAGGAGGACGACGACATCATGGCGGTGCGCGCCGGCCAGTGCGTCGGCGTCACCCTCGACGAGCAGCTGTTCATCGAGCGGGGCGAACTCATCAGCCTGGTGAGCAACCCGCCCATGCTCTCCAACGTGTTCAAGGGCCGCATCTTCTGGCTCGGCCGCGAGCCGCTGCAGGCCGGCGACCGGTACACGATGAAGCTGTGCACGGCCGAGTATCAGGTGGAGGTGGAGAAGGTCGAGCGGGTCATCGACATCACCGACCTCGGCACCGCCGCCACCGACAAGGTCGAGCGCAACGCCGTCGCCGAAGTGGTGCTGCGTTGCCGCCGCCAGATGGCGCTCGATCCGTTCGACCACAACATGCACACCGGGCGATTCGTCCTCGTCGACAATTACGAGATGGTCGGCGGCGGGCTCATCAGCATGGACGGCTACGCCGACCAGCGCCGCTCCCAGACCATCCGCTCCACCAACATCTTCCGGGTCGAGCACCGGGTGCCGCTGGAGGAGCGCTGGCAGGCCAACGGCCACAAGTCCGGTGTGTTGTGGATGACCGGGCTTTCCGGCGCCGGCAAGTCGACGCTGGCCTTCGCCCTGGAGCAATTCCTGTTCCGCAAGGGCTACCAGGCCTACGTCCTCGACGGCGACAACGTCCGCCACGGGCTGTGCTCGGACCTCGGCTTCTCGCCCGAAGACCGGGTGGAGAACATCCGCCGGGTCGGGCAGGCGGCGACGCTGTTCGCCCGCGCCGGCTTCCTCGTCATCACCGCGTTCATCTCCCCCTATCGCGCCGACCGCGACCGGGTGCGGGCGCTGGCACCGGACATGTTCCACGAGATCCATATCGATGCCGATCTCGGTGTCTGCGAAACCCGTGATCCGAAGGGCCTCTACAAGAAGGCCCGGCGCGGTGAGATCGAGGAGTTCACCGGCATTACCGCTCCCTATGAGCCGCCGTCGCTGCCGGAGCTGCGGGTGGACACCACATCCCAAACCATCGAGGACAGCCTCGACGCCCTCAACGACTACGTCATGCGGTGCTTCGCCATCACCGCCAACCGCTAAAGGCTGCTCACGACGGAGGTGCGCGTAAGATGCCCCAACTCGTCTATCCGGTAATCCTGTCCGGTGGTGCGGGAACCCGGTTGTGGCCGCTGTCGCGGGCGCTGCGCCCGAAGCAGTTGCTGCCGCTCGCCTCCGACAAGAGCATGCTGCAGGAGACCATCCGCCGGGTGACCGGGCCCGGCTTCGGGGCGCCGATGATCGTCTGCAACGCCCAGCATCGGTTCATGATCGCCGAACAGATGCGGGAGATCGGGGTGCAGCCGCTGGCCATCGTCCTCGAGCCGGAGGGGCGCAACACCGCGCCCGCGGTCGCTGCCGCGGCGGTTCTCCTCGCCGCCCAGGACCCGGACGCGGTGATGCTGGTGCTGCCGTCCGACCACGTCATCTCCGACGTCGAGGGGCTGCATCGGGCGGTGCGCACCGCGCTCGCCGCCGCCGCCGACGGTTGCCTGGTCACCTTCGGCATCCGGCCGAACCGGGCCGAGACCGGCTACGGCTACATCCGCCGCGGTCCGGGCTACCCGGGGCTGGAGGGCTGCTTCCAGGTGCAGCAGTTCGTCGAGAAGCCGGACCTGGCCACCGCCGAGACCTACGTCCAGAGCGAGGATTATTCCTGGAACTCGGGCATGTTCGTGTTCCCGGTCAAATCGCTGCTCGCCGAGGTGGAGCGCCTCAAGCCCGACCTGCTCGACGCCTGCCGCCGGTCGGTGGCGAAGGCCTCCCAGGACCTGGACTTCGTCCGCCTCGACCAGTCGTCGTTTGCCGAGGCGGAGTCCATCTCCGTCGACTATGCGGTGATGGAGCAGACGGAGAAGGCGGTGGTGGTGCCGCTGGACATCGGCTGGAACGACGTCGGCTCATGGTCGGCGTTGTGGGACATCAGCGCCCACGACGACAACGGCAACGTCTTCCTCGGCGAAGCGCTCGCCCTCGATGCCCGCAACTGCTACATCCGCGGCGACGGCAATCTGGTGGCGGCGATCGGGGTCGAGGACCTGATCATCGTCGCCACCGACGACGTGGTTCTCGTCGTCCCGCGCGACCGCGCCCAGGACGTGCGGCGCATCGTCGCCGAAGTGGAGCGCTCCGGCCGCACCGAGCACTACGTCCACACCAAGGTCTTCCGGCCGTGGGGCTGGTACCAGTCGATCCACGACGGGCACCGGTTCCAGGTCAAGGAGATCACCGTCAGCCCCGGCCATCGCCTCAGCCTGCAGATGCACCATCACCGTGCCGAGCACTGGGTCGTCGTCAGCGGCACCGCCAAGGTCACCCGCGGCAACGAGAGCTTCTTCATCACCGAGGACCAGTCCACCTACATCCCCCACAACACCCCCCATTGCCTGGAGAACCCGGGCAAGATCCCGCTCCGGATGATCGAGGTGCAGTCGGGCCCCTACCTCGGCGAAGACGACATCATCCGCTACGAGGACCAGTACGGCCGCCTGAACTGATCCTCGCGACGTCGCGGACGGTGCAGGGGAGGGCTGCGGCGCGCCGGCTTACGGCTCGTGCGGGATCGTCGCCTGCATCGACGGGCGGGCGGCGAAGGCCTCGTACCACCCGGCCAGCGCCGGCCGGCCGGGCCGCCAGGCCGCTTCCGGAAAGCGAAAATCGAGAAATCCCAGCGTGCAGCCGACGGCGATGTCGCCGATCGTCGGCGGCCCGTCACCGAAGCCGGCGGCTTCGGCGGTGAGCATGTCGAGGGTCCGGGTGACCTTGGACCACTGCCGCTCGGTCCACTGGGTCGAGCGCAACGCCTCCGGCCGCAGCGATTCCATCCGGCAGAGCGCCGCCGCATCGGCGATGCCGTCGGCCAGCGCCTGCCGGCGCAGGGCCTGCCACCGCTCCGGATCCTGGTCGGGGAACAGCCGGCGGCCGCCGTGCAGGCTGTCCAGGTACTCGCAGATCACCGGCGAATCGACGAGGACGAGGCCGTCGTCGGTGATCAGCGCCGGCACCTTCGACAGCGGGTTGGCGGCGACGAAGGCGGCATCGGGGGCGTGCGCGTTGGTGGGAATGCGCTCGATGTTGGCGTCGAGCCCGGTTTCCAAGGCGACCACCGATACCTTGCGCACGTAGGGTGAGGTGGGCGAATAGTACAGCTTCATCATAGAGTTCCTTCCTGTCCGGATGGCGCCCGGTCGTGGGCCCGGTCGTGCGGGCGCGGCCGCTGCCGGCCGCGTCGGCGGCCTGGGGCCTTCAGTGGACCGGTATTTGCTCTGCGTTCGGCGCGGCCGGGGCCGGTCCCCGTCGACGGCCGAGAACCCGTTCCTTCGACCGGGAAAAAATGGCCCGTCCGTGCCGATTTTGGTTCATTTCACCGTTTCCGATCCGCATCATCAACAAACGGATGGCATCGGGTCACGGGGGCTATCATGGACACGGTCATCGGTTTTCTGAACACCATCTTCTGGGGATACGTGCTGATTTACGGCCTGCTGGCGGTCGGCGCGTTCTTTACCATCCGCCTCGGCTTTCTGCAGATCGTCCGTTTCCCCGAATTGTTCCGGGTCATCCGCGGCTCGCGGGCGGGCGACCGCTCGGGCATCTCGCCGTTCCAGGCGCTCACCATCAGTCTCGCCTCGCGCGTCGGCACCGGCAATCTCGCCGGCGTCGCCGTCGCCCTTTCTCTCGGCGGCCCGGGCGCCATCTTCTGGATGTGGATGGTCGCCCTCGTCGGCATGGCCACCGCCTACGCGGAAAGCACCCTCGCCCAGCTCTACAAGGTCACCGACGATACCGGCCAGTACCGTGGCGGCCCCGCCTATTACATCGCCAAGGGCCTGCACGCGCCGTGGGCCGGAATGATCTTTTCCGCCTGCCTGATCCTGTCGTTCGGTCTGGTCTTCAACGCGGTGCAGGCGAACTCCATCGCCGAGGCGGTGGAAGGGGCCTTCGGCGCGCCGAAGCTGGTCACCGGCCTGGTCCTGGCGCTGATCGCCGGCGTCATCATCTTCGGCGGGCTGCGTCAGATCGCCCGGGTGGCCGAATTCGCCGTCCCGTTCATGGCGGTCGGCTACCTGCTGCTCGCCCTCTACGTTCTCGTCACCCACCTCACCCTGGTTCCCGCCGCCATCGGCCACATCATCGCCAACGCGTTCGGCTGGCACGAGGCGGCGGGCGGGGTGGCCGGCGGCGTCGCCGCGGCGATGCTGAACGGGGTCAAGCGCGGCCTGTTCTCCAATGAAGCGGGCATGGGCTCGGCGCCCAACATCGCCGCCTGCGCCACCCCCGACCCGCACCATCCCTCGTCCCAGGGGTTGGTTCAGGCGCTGGGCGTCTTCATCGACACGCTGGTCATCTGTACCTGCACCGCCATCATCATCCTGCTGTCGGGAGTCTACGAGCCGGGATCGAGCGCCACCGGGATGCAGTTGACCCAGGCGGCGCTCGAGGCCCACTTCGGGGTGGCCGGCAAGTACTTTGTCGCCATCGCCATCTTCTTCTTCGCCTTCACCTCGATCATCGGCAACTACTCCTATGCCGAGAACGCCGTCATCTACCTGGGCCACGGCCACATCAGCGGCTTGGTGGCGCTGCGGCTGGGGACGCTGGCGATGGTCGTCTGGGGCGCGGTGCAGACGGTGGCGACGGTGTTCGACACCGCCGACGCGGCCATGGGCCTGATGGCGACCATCAACCTGATCGCCATCGTCCTTCTATCGGGGACGGTGGTGGTGCTGACGCGCGACTACTTCGCCCAGCGCAAGGCGGGCAAGGAGCCGGTATTCCACGTCGGCGACTTCCCGCAGATCAGCAAGAACGTCGACCACAGCATCTGGACGCGGTGAGCGGGGCGCGTCACCGTCGACGCAGCAGCGCCCGCAGCACAACGCCGACGAAGAGGCCGGGCAAAATGATGGCGGCGCCGAGAACCCAGCTGAACACCAGCTCCAACGGCCAGAGGTTGTGGTTGGTGGGATCGATGGCGGTGTCCCGGACGATGAGGGCGATATCCACCAGCGGAACGCACAGCGACATGACGAGGAAGATGCGCCGTGCAGAAGCGGGCCCGCCGATGCTCAGCCACAGCGGCAGGACCCCCAGCAGGATGGCGCCCGGCAGCAGCTCCGGGTGCAGGGTGAGATCCGGATCGTAGGGAAGCCCCCATGCCGGGATCCCGATCGCCAACAGGGCGATGACGAAACAGAGGAGTAGCCGGGGTGCTCGGGTCATGGCGGCGATGATAGGGGGCAACAGGTAAAGATCCGGTTGCCTCTGCGGGCGTCCGCTGGAGCGTCCGCTTGACCGCGGCCGCCGGGATATGCACGATTGATTTCGGGTAATGGTTCCCCGCAAGGGGAGTAAACAGGGAACACGGTGCGGCATCCCCATCGGGGACCAAGACCGTGGCTGCCCCCGCAACTGTAGGCGTAGAGCCGCGGCCCACATCCATGGCCACTGGGCGGGCCCTGGGCGCGGATCTCCGAAGCGGTGACGTCGTGAGCAACGGCTTGCTGTAGCGGGGCGCGTGCGGGTGAGCACACAGCGAAAACATCGGAGTTCCCGGCCTCTCGCAGCGGGCTCACCGGCGGGGCATGTGCCACGGCTTTGCGCCGGACCGTCCCCGCGCGACAGGAGAGGGAGAAACCGCCATGCAGGCGTTTGATCAGGCCGCGACCATCAGCTTGCTGCAACAGCGGCTGGCGGACACCACGACCGGCTGGGATATCGGCACCTTCGGGGCGATCGCCGAGTTCCATCATGTCGCCGGCGATCCGCCGCCGCGGATCGCGCTCAGCGAGCGGGGCGGCGAGGCGCTCTCCTCCCGCGGCGGCATCCGGGTCACCCTCGACGACGAGGTTCGTCCCGTTGCCTACGAGAGCCTGACCAAGGATCCGCTGGCGTGGAACCACGCCGTGTCCTTCTGTCTGCGCGAGGAAGTGGCGACGATGGGGGGGCGCGCGGTGCTGACCGAGCTGGGTCCCGATGCGGCGGCCCTGCGGCAGGACGACCGGGACGCGATCCTGTTCGACGTCGGCGTCGACGCACCGCAAGTGGACTATTGCGTGCGCACCGCCGACCCCGCCCTGATCGCCACGTTGCGCGGCGCCGCGGGTCAAGCCATCTGCGATTTCGGTCATCCGGCAATGACGGCGATCATCGCCGCCTCACCGCACCGGATCGCCATCTCCCGGCTCGGCCGGGTCGAGGTGTATCAGCCCATTCCGTCGGGACCCGATGCCCGTTCGCCGATCGGCCCGCACACCCATATGCTGCCGCAGCTATTGCGCAAAGGGCGCAGCCATTCGGCCAATGCGCCGATCCCGGAGGGCTGGATTCCGGCCCTCGGCCTGTATCCGCCGAGCCCCGTTGCCGACGCCCTCGGTCGGCGGCGCCCGTTTGCCGACGACGCCCACGTCGCCTTCCAGGCGCTATTGCGGGACTACGGGCCGCAGGGGACGATGGCGGAGAAACAGCGGGTGATCCGCGCCGTGCTGGCGGGGGAGCGGCCGCAGGACTACCTGGTGGCGTCGACGCGGGCGGAACGGAAAGCGGCGCGGGTGGCACTGCGGCAGATGCTGCATACTCACCCCGACCACCCGCTCTTGCCGGTGTGGATCGAAACCTTCGATCGCAGCGCGGCGGGGCTGGACGCTCACGCCTAGGGCGGGCGCCGGGTCCGCTTGACGTCCGCCGATCGTCGGAAGAGGAGGGACCGCCGGTGCCGTCGCCGTTGTCGCGTGCCGAGGCGTTTTGCGCCCGTTTTGGCCTCCGGGTCCCCGTCCTGCTGGCGCCGATGGCGGGGGCGTGTCCGCCGTCGCTCTCCATCGCCGTCGCCAACGCCGGCGGCATGGGCGGGGCCGGGATGCTGCTGGATGGGCCGGACCGGATTGCGGCGTGGATGGCGGAATTCAGGGCTGGAAGCGGCGGCGCGGTCCAGCTCAACCTCTGGGTTCCCGATCCGCCGCCGGTGCGCGACCCGGTGCATGAGGCGCGGGTACGCCAATTCATCGCCGAGTGGGGACCGCCGGTGTCCCCCGACGCCGGCGACGCCCGGCCGCCCGATTTCGACGCCCAATGCGAGGCGCTGCTGGCCGCCGCCCCTCCCGCCGTCTCCTCGGTGATGGGTCTGTTTCCGCCGGCCTTCGTTGCCCGCCTGAAGGAGAGGGGCATTTCCTGGTTTGCGGCGGTGAGCACGGTGGCCGAGGCGGTGGCGGCGGAAGCGGCCGGGGCGGACGTGATCGTGGCGCAAGGCGCGGAGGCGGGCGGGCACCGGGCTGCCTTCGACGCCGCTGCGGCCGAGCAAAGGATGGTCGGCCTGGTCTCGCTGGTGCCGGCGGTGGCCGATGCGGTGCGGCTGCCGGTGGTCGCGACCGGCGGCATCGCCGATGGCCGGGGAGTGGCGGCGGCGCTGGTGCTGGGTGCCAGTGCGGTGCAGGTGGGCACGGCGTTTCTGCGCTGCCCGGAGGCGCGGATCCATCCCGCCTGGGCCGCCGCGCTCGCCCGCACCCGGCCCGAGGACACCGCCGTCTCGCGCGCCTTCAGCGGCCGTGCCGGCCGCTCCATCGCCACCGCCTACGTGCGCGCCGCGCTGTCGCCCGAGGCGCCGCCGGCGGCGCCCTATCCGGTGCAGCGGGGCTTCGTTGCGCCCATGCGCGAGGCGGCGGGACGGGAAGGGGACGTGGAGCGCATGCAGGCGTGGGCGGGCCAGTCGGCGTGGCTGGCCCGGCCCGAGCCGGCGGGCGATGTCGTCCGCCGCCTGTGGGACGAGGGACGCCGGCTTTTGCGCTGATCCCCGCTGGCGCCCGTCGACCGCGCCCTGGGCGACCGGACGGCGCGGAAGCCGGTCCCCGTCCGCCCGGGTTCGGGTCTCGCTCAGCGCATGCGGACGAGCTGGTCGGCCTTCTGGCGCTGGGCCGGGGTCAGCGATTGATAGAGGGCGTCCAGCGCCGGCTCGATCTTCTTGACCGCGGCGACCCGCTCCTCCATGCCCTGAAGGTGCAGTTCGACCCACTGCGGCAGTGTCCGTTCGCCCGGACCGGCGGCCTGCATGCGCTTCTGCTGCGCTTCCGCGAGGTCCTTCGCCTCGGCGCGGACGGTATCGGCAAAGGCATTCCAGGCACCGCTCTGCTGGTCGGTGATCTCCAGCAGCGTCTTGAAGAACGCCAGCTTGCCCTCGATCAGGGCGGGGAGCATGGTCGGGTTCATCATCATCTTGTGGGCGCCGCCCGGCCCCATCATCCAGGCCCCCCAGCCGCCCGGGCCCATCTCGCCCGGGCCCATCATCCCGCCCGGGCCGCCCATGGGATCGGCGGGCGGCGGCGGCGGCGGCGCCGCATGCGCCGGCTGGACCAACAACGCGGCGGCACCCAGCACCGCGGCTGCGAAAGAAGCGGTTCGTTTCCTCGTCATCGTACCCTCCCATCGACCTCGTTGCGCAGCGCCGTTGGCCGGCGCCCCGCCATAAGTATGGGTGCGGCACCCGGAATTCAGCAGAGATCGAGCGAATCGCGCGACAACCTATGCTATCATCGCATGACAGATAACATGGGGAGTGGCACCGATGTTGCGGTGGCCAAGGGCAAGCGTGCTCGTAGCCATAGGGGTTGCGGCGCATGCACCCGGAGAGACGCCGGCGTGCGTCCCGGGGCGACTTCCATGAGGAAGATCATGCTCGATTCCCTGACGAGGGCGCCCGGTTACCGCGGCGCCGACATCCTCCACGAGCCCCGCCTGAACAAGCTGGCTGCATTCAGCGAGACGGAGCGCCAGGCACTGGGCCTGGTCGGGCTGCTGCCGGAAGGTATCAATACCATCGACGTTCAGGTCGAACGGGTCCTGCACCAGGTCAACCGCCGGCCCACCGACCTCGGCAAGTACATCTTGCTCACCGCCCTCGCCGACAACGACGAAACCCTGTTCTTTCGCGTCCTGATGTCCGATCCGGCCCGGTTCATGCCGCTCGTCTACACGCCGACGGTCGGCCAGGCGTGCCAGGAGTTCGGCCACATCATCCGCCGCCCGCGCGGCTTGTACCTGTCGGCAAACCGACGTGGCCAGTTTCGGACAATCCTCGGCAATTGGCCCGAAACCGACGTGCGCATCATCGTCGTTACCGACGGCGAGCGCATCCTCGGCCTGGGTGACCTCGGCGCCAACGGCATGGGCATCCCCATCGGCAAGCTCGCCCTCTATACCGCCTGTGCCGGCCTCCCGCCGCAGCTGACGTTACCGGTGATGCTGGACGTGGGGACCAACAACGAAGCCCTGCTGGCCGATCCGCTCTACTTGGGCCTGCGCCAGAGGCGGATCGTCGGCGCCGACTACGACAGCCTCATCGAGGAATTCGTCGCCGCGGTCGGGGATGCCTATCCCAGGTGTTGCATCCAGTTCGAGGACTTCGCCAACACCCACTCGATCCCCATCCTCGCCCGCTATCGCGACCGTATCTGCTGCTTCAACGACGACATCCAGGGCACCGCGGCGGTCGCCGTCGCAGGCATCTTCGCCGCGCTCAGGATCGTCGACAGCCGCATCGCCGACCAGACCTTCCTCTTCCTCGGCGCCGGCTCGGCCGGTACCGGCATCGCCGATCTTCTGACCAAGTGCATGGTGCAGGAGGGGATGAGGGAAGCCGACGCGCGGCGCCACTGCTGGCTGTTCGACAGCAAGGGCCTGGTCACCAATGGACGCGGCGACGACCTCGCCCCGTTCAAGCGCGCTTATGCCCATGAGCACGCGCCGGTGCAGACCTTCGTCGACGCCATCGAGGCGTTGCGGCCGACCGCCATCATCGGCGTCAGCACGATCGCCGGGGCGTTCGATCGGAAAGTCGTCGAAGCGATGGCCCGGGTCAATGAGCGGCCGATCATCTTTCCTTACTCCAACCCCACCTCGCGGTCCGAGTGCACCGCCGAGGACGCCTACGCCTGGTCTCAGGGTCGGGCCATCTTTGCCGCCGGCAGTCCGTTCCCGCCGGTCAGTTACGGCGGCCGCACCTATGTTCCGGGGCAGGGCAACAACGTCTACATCTTCCCGGCGGTGGGGATGGCGGTCTACGCCACCGAGGCGACGCGGGTGACCGACGAGATGTTCATCGTCGCGGCGAAGGCGGTCGCCGAACAGGTCACCGAGGACGACCTGGCGTCGGGGCTGATCTACCCGCCCCAGGCGCACATCCTGGAAACATCGCTCAACGTCGCGGTGCGCGTTGCCGAAAGCATCTTCGATGCCGGGCTGGCGCGGGTGGATTGCCCCCCCGACATCGACGCCTTCATCCGCGATCGCGCCTACGTGCCGGAATACCCCACCTACGTCTGAGCCCGCCGTCTGAGCCAGCGGGTCCGCCGGGCTAATGTTCGTCGTCAACGGCGGGGTGGGTGCGGCCGTGCAGCCAGTCCATCAGCGCCAGCAGCACGCCGGAGACGACGAAAGCGAGGTGGATGACCACCATCCAGTAGACCTCCGACGCGTTCATCTTGTGGATGTCCATGAACGCCTTCAGCAGGTGGATGGCCGAAATTGCCACGATCGACGCGATCAGCTTCAGCTTCAGGCCGCCGAAATCCACCTTGCCCATCCAGTCCGGCCGATCCTCGTGCTCCCCCACCTCAAGCTTGGAGACAAAATTCTCGTAGCCGGAAAAGACGACGATGATCAAAAGGTTGCCGGCCAAAGACAGATCGATCAGCGACAGCACGCCGAGGATGACGTCGGTATCCGTCATGGCGAACATGTCCGAGACCATGTGCGCCAGTTCCTGCAGGAATTTCACCATCAAGAGGACGAGGGAGACGATCAGTCCCGCGTAGAAGGGGGCCATCAGCCAGCGGCTGGCGAAGATCGTCCGCTCCAGGTACCGTTCGGCCCGCATCGTCATTCTCCCTCTGTCCTCGCTTTCCGGATGGGGACCATAGCACGTACGCCCGGGGCATGGATGGGCGGGCTGCTGCAACGCAACAAGCGGCGGCGGCGCCGGGCGATCACTCCGATGCTGTTCGGGGCGGTGCGGCCGAAACCCTGGCCGTGCCGGCTCCCGCCTCGGCCAGTGCCAGGATGCGGTGGAGCGGGCCGTCGGTGATGCCGAAGCCGTCCAGATGGATGACCACATTGCGCAGGTAGTCGATGGCGCGGCCGTAGGATCCGACCCCCGTCGCCGCCAGTTCTGCGGCTCGCTCGTCCGAAAGCGTGAACTGGCAGGCGGGATGGCCGCGGCGGGCGATGAAAACCAGCGCCTCGACGCTGCGGCCGTCGTCGAGGCGCACCCGCAGGCGGCGCGGGACGTAGACGTTGGTCGCCATTTCCCGCTGCCACAGGTAGGCGCGGGCGACCTCCAGGTGGGCGGCGTCGATGCGGAAGACCCGGCCGCGGCACGATCCGCCCGGAGCCAGTCCGAGGGCGAGTCCCGGCCGCTCGCGGGTGCCGCGGTTGCGCATGGAGAGAATGCAGAGCTGGCGGTGGAAGCCGCGCAGCAAACCCCACGCCGCCTCGGCGAAGGCAAAGCCGGGGTCCCACATCAGCGAGCCGTAGCCGAACACCCAGTGCTCGCCCGCCCCTGCCGCCGGCCAACTGTCGTCGCGCATGCCGATCTCAGCGGCTCGCCAAGGCGACGCCGGCGGCGGTGACGACGAAGCCGGCGATGGCGATGGCCGACAGCGAATCGCCGAACAGGAGCCAGGCGAGGACGGCGGTCACCGACGGGGTCAGATAGAACAGGCTCGCCACCTTCGCCGCCGCCCCGCGGCGGATCAGCAGATGCAACAGGCTGATCGCCCCGATCGACAGCACGATCGCCAGCCAGAGCACGGCGAAGACGAACTCTCCTGTCCAGTCGATGCGACCGGTCTCCAACAGGAGCGCCGGCGGCAGCGTCACCAGCGCCGCGGCGATGAACTGCACCGCCGACCCCGAGAGCAGGTTCATGTGGGCACCGTGGCGCTTCTGGTAGAGGGTGCCGGCGGTGATGGCGAGGAGCGCCACCAGCGCGGCGGCGACGCCGGCGCCGGAAATACCGTCGGTCTCGGCCCTGCCGCCGACGACGAGGACGACGCCGGCAAATCCCAGGACGAGGCCGATCCAGGTGATGCGCCGCAGATGTTCGCGGAGGTAGACGCGGCCGAGGGCGGCGGTGAGCAGCGGCTGCACGCCGACGATCAGGGCCGCCACCGCCGGTGGAATGCCGAGGCTGATGGCGACGAAGACGCCGCCGAGATAGCCGCCGTGGAGGAGGATGCCGACGAGGCCGATGCGGGCGATGTCCGCCGGCCGCGTCGGCCACGGTGCCCGCACCGCCGCCGCCGCCAGGGTCAAAAGCGCGATGACCACGGCGAAACGGATGAGGAGGAAATGCAGCGGCTCGGCATGGGGCAACCCCAGCTTGGCGCCGAGGAAGCCGGTGCTCCACAGGAACACGAACGCACCCGGCACCACCGCCCGCCGGACCGCGGATACGGCCCCCGCGGCCGCAAGCTCTGGCGTCTGCCTCATCGGTCACTTCGCCCGGGACAACGGCAGCAACCGTAAGCCGGTCGCGCCCACGCACGCAACCGGCTATGCTGGATGCAGCCTGGGGATCGTCGCCGGTACACGGGCGCGGGTCGAGGAGCGGGTAGATGGGAGCTGTCGCCGATGCCACGTCGCGGGCTCGCATCGATGCGGCGGTGCTGGTCTCGGTTCAGCTAGGCCGGATTGCACCGCTGGGACCGGACCGGGTGGCGAGTGCCTTCGTCAAACGTCCGGTCGAAGGACCGGTGATGGCCGAGGTGCTGGGCCTGGCCGGCGACGAGCAGGCCGATCTGTCCGTCCACGGCGGCCCGGACAAGGCAGTCTATGCCTGTGCCGGGCGCCATTACGCCGCCTGGCGGGATGACTTCCCGGAACACGCGCCGCTGTGGGTCCCGGGCGGTCTGGGTGAAAACCTCACCATCGCCGGCGACCTCGACGAATCCCGGGTGCACATCGGTGACATCGTCCGTATCGGTCGGGCGACGCTGCAGGTCACCCAGCCCCGACAGCCGTGCTACAAGTTTGCCCTCCGCTTTCAGGACAAGCGAATGCCGCGGGCGATGATCGCCAACGGCCGCTCCGGCTGGTACTATCGGGTCCTGGAGGCGGGGCCGCTCGCCGCCGGCGATGGCGTCGACCTCATCGAACGACCCAATCCCGACTGGTCGGTGACCCGGTTCAACCGCTTCATCGTGGCGAAGAAGCCGGCGACCGCAGAGTGGGCGGAGGTTGCCCGGTTGCCCGGCCTCTCGGCGGGCTGGCGGCAAACCGCCCAGGCGTGGTTCGCCGGGCGACGCTGAGTGCAACGCTGGATTGGCAAAGAACCGCTGAACGGGCCACGGACGAAGGGATGAGCGCTTCGAGCATGGGCGACGGCGACGCCAAGGCACCCTTCGCTTCCACTTCCGCTCCCGACGGGAGGGACCCGTTGAGACTGCGCGCCGGCGGCATTCTGCCCATCGTTGCCGTCGTCGTGCTGGTCGTCGCCGTCGCCGGAATCGCCGCCTTCACCGCCTACTGGTTCTTCGCCGTCGCCACCCTCGAGGAACGGGTGACCGACTGGATCGAGCAGCGGCAGGCCGAGGGCTGGCACGTCGAGCACGGGGCGATGACCCGCTCCGGCTTCCCGACGGAGCTTCGGGTCACCCTGGCGGACGGATCGATGGTCGTCCCCGCCGGCTGGCGCTGGAGTTCGCCCCGCACCGACGTCAGCCTGCCGGTCTTCGCCGGCTGGGGCGGCGGTCCGGCGCCGGTGGAGGTGGCGTTGGCGGGCGAGCAGCGCCTTAGCCTCGGCCCAGACGGACCGACCATGGTCGCCCACGGCGACCGGCTTCTCGCCCGGGTCACCGACGACGCCGGCCGGCTGCCCACCGGAACCTTTTTCGCCGACAACCTGGCGGTCGCGGCGGACGGCGGCGCGCCCGTCACCATCGGCCACGTCGAGGTGTCGTCGACCGGGGATCCCGGCCGTCCCGCCGGTGTCGACATCGCCAGTTTCGACCTGGCGGTGAATGCCAGGGAGACGGTCTTGCCGCCGGATCTGGCCACGGCGCTGGGGACGCGGATCGAGCGCCTGGACCTGGATGCCCGGCTGATGGGGAGCCTGGGAGCCCCGCCCTGGCCGCAGGCGCTCAACCGCTGGCGCGAAGAGGGGGGCACCGTCGAGGTCACCCGCCTCGGCCTCGCCTACGGGCCGTTGAACCTGACCGGTGACGGAACCCTCGCCCTCGACGTCTCGGGCGATGTGGAGGGCGCCTTCTCCATCACCGCACGGGGGCTGGCGGCGACGCTCTCGAAGCTGGCCGAGCAGGGGATCATCGATGCCCGGATCGCCGCCGCCGCCCGCATGCTGCTGCGCTCGTCGCGGCGGTCCGGGAACGGCGGCAAGTCGGGCCCGGGGTCGGATAACGGGGCTGGCGCCGGTGCCGGCGCGGGCGGGGCGGGATCGGCTGCGGGGGGCGGTGAGGAGGAGACGGCGCTGTCCGTTCCGGTAAGCATCCAGGAGCGCACCGTCTTCCTCGGCCCGCTGCCCATTGCCCGGTTGCCGGCGCCGCCATGGTCGTGGGGAGGGCAGTGATGAGGGGTGGCGGAACGATGACGACGCTCAAGGCGGTGGGCCGCCGCGGCCGGACCCTGGTCCTGCTCATGGCGGTCTTCGCCATGCCGGCTCTGCTTTCCGGCTGCGCCACCGCCGCCGACTACCCTCAATCCACCGCCGGCCAGTTGCTGGTGGCCACCCCCCGGCTGATCGATCCCCACTTCGCCCATACGGTCATCTACGTGGTCGCCCACGACGGCGACGGGGCGTTCGGCCTGGTCATCAACCGTCCCTACGGCGAGGAGGCGCTGCAGAACGTGCTTGAGGCGTTCGGGATCGACGACGCCGAGGGCATCGGCAAGGTCCGCCTCTACTATGGCGGTCCGGTGCAGGGCGAGCGCGGCCTCATCCTCCACTCCACCGATTACAGCGGGCCGAGCACCCTTGCCATCGGCCACGGTCTCGCCCTCTCCACCGGTCCCGACGTTCTCGAGGCACTGGCCAGCGGCGAGGGGCCGCATCAGCAGCTTGTCCTCCTCGGCTATGCCGGCTGGGGGCCGCAGCAGTTGGACGGCGAGATCGCCCACCAGGATTGGCTCTTGGCACCCGCCGACCCCGCCACCATCTTCGCCGACGATCCCTCCTCCACCTGGGAGCGGGTCATCAAGACCGCCGGCCTGCCCATGTGAGGCCGGCCGACCCTGTCGGTGCTACCGCTCCCCGCCCGCCGCGCCGCGCCGCCGTCAGTCCGGGTGACAATCGCGCGGATCGGTGCAGCCGAGGCGTTCCAGTTGGATGGTGGCGTGGGAGAGGTGATAGCGTTCGCCCAGCACCGCCTGCAGCCGCCGCAGCACCCGGTCGTGGTCGGCGTCGGCGGCGATGTTGGCGTGCAGGGTGATCAGCGGCTTTTCCGGCGTCAGCGACCACAGGTGAACATGATGGATGTCGAGGACGCCATCGACCGAGCGGACGAGGTCCGCCCGCAGCACCGCCACGTCGCGGTCGCGCGGGGTCGCCTCCATCAGCACGTGCCAGGTCTCGCCGATCAGCGACCAGGCGCCGCGGGCGATGAGCAGCGCCACCAGCACCGACAGGATGGGGTCGATGGGCGTCCAGCCGACGGTCAGAATCACCGCGGCGGCGGCGATGGCGGCGACGGAGCCCAGCATGTCGCCCAGCACGTGCAAGGCGGCGCCGCGGAGGTTGAGGCTGCCGCGGTCGCCGTCGTGGAGGATGGCGAAGGCGGCGATGTTGGCGATGAGCCCCAGCACCGCGATCACCAGCATCGGGCCGCCCAGGACCGTCATCGGCTCGAACAGGCGCCGCATCGCCTCGACGACGATCCACACCACGATCCCGATCAGGACCCCGCCGTTGACCAGCGCCGCCAACACCTGGAAGCGATGCTGGCCGTAGGAATGCTCCGGCGTCGACGGCCGGCGGCTCACCCGGAACGCGTACCAGGCGAGCGCCAACGCCGCGGTATCGGTGAGCATGTGGCCGGCGTCGGCCAGGAGCGCCAGCGAACCGGAGAACAGCCCCCCCACCACTTCCGCCAGCATGAAGCCGGCGGTGATCACCAGCGCCCACAACACCCGGCGTTCGCTATCGGCGGTCACCGTCGCCGCATGGGCATGGGCGTGGCCATGGGCGTGATGGTGATGACCATGTCCCGACCCATGGTCGCTGTGGCCGTGGTCATGGTCGGGGTCATTCGCATGGTTATGGCGATGATGGTGAAGACCATCGCTTTTCGCCTCACCGACGGGTTCGTCGCCGTGCAGGTTCGCCTGAGCCATCCCTCACCACGTGACCGAGCGCATCCCTCCGAGGGGTATCGTGCGATGCCGGCGATTGCAACCGGCGACGAACACGGCGCGTCCTCCGCCGCAGCGATCCGATGACCGCCGCCGACGCCAGCACCTCTTTCGTCGTCGCCGTCTTCTGCGCCGTCTACGTGGGGATGGCGCTCGGCCGCTGGCCGGGCCTGAAGATCGACCGCACCGGCATCGCCATCCTCGGCGGCATCGTCCTCTATACCTCCGGGGAGATGGCCGGCGCCGACGTCCTCGCCGCCATCGACTGGGCGACCATCACCCTGCTGTTCGGGCTGATGATCCTGTCGGCCCAGTTCGCCGTGTGCGGCTTCTACGGCTGGTGCTCGGCGCGCATCGCCGCCGCCCGCGCCTCGCCGGCGGCGATCCTGGCCCTCACCGTCCTCGTTTCCGGGCTGCTGTCGGCGGTGCTGACCAACGACGTGGTGGTCTTTGCGATGACGCCGATGCTGATCCAGGGCCTTGCCGCCCGCGGCCTCGATGCGCGGCCGTACCTGATCGCGCTCGCCGGCGGCGCCAACGCCGGGTCGGCGGCGACCCTGATCGGCAACCCCCAGAACATCCTCATCGGCCAGGCCGGCCGCCTCGACTTCTGGGAGTTCACCCTCGTCTGCACCCCGCCGGCGCTGTTGGGCCTCGTCTCGGTGTTCGCCGTGGTGTGGCTGGTCTGGCGGCGGCGGTTCACCCGCGCCGCGGGCCAGGCCGCGGGGGGACCGGGGCCGGAGCTGGTCATCCCCAGCGTCGACCGCTTCGGCATGGGCAAGGCGGTGCTTGCCGCGGCGGCGCTGCTGGCCATGTTCGCCACCCACCTGCCGCACGTGACCGGGGTGCTGATCATCGCCGGGCTGCTGCTGCTCAACCGCCAGGTGCCGACGCGGGACATGCTGGGCTTCGTCGACTGGCACCTGCTTGCCCTGTTCGCCGGCCTGTTCGTCGTCACCGCGGCCCTGGCACGAACGGGCCTGCCGGCGGAGCTGCTGCGGGACGTGTCCACCGGCACTCCCGGCTGGCCCGGCCTCGCGGCGCTGGTGCCGCTGACCCTCGTCGGCAGCAACACCATCGGCAATGTTCCCATCGTCGTCCTGCTGCTGGCGGTGCTGAAGAGCCTGTCCGCCGACACCCTCTATGCGCTGGCGGTGCTGTCGACGCTGGCCGGCAACCTGCTGGTGGTCGGCAGCCTCGCCAACATCATCGTCGTCGAGCGGGCGCGTCAGTCGGATGTGGCGCTGGGGTTCGCCGAGCACGCCCGCTGCGGGGTGCCGATGACCCTGTTGTCCATCGCCGGTGCGGTGGCGTGGCTGGCCGCACGGCCGCTCCTCGGGCTCTAACGGGGGGTGCACCCGCCGCGGCACCTGCCCGACGGGAAAAAAGGCGCAACGGATCCGGACCGGAAGTGCCCGTCCGCGCGATCGCGGCGCAAGATTACGACGGCGGCGAGGCGTGCCTCGACAACAATGTTCCGCCTGCTTGCCGCGCCCTCCCGGAATCGCTCATTGTTTTCAATGGGATCTCGCAGGACCCGTGTCTTCGCGGCCACACCGTCGGGGCTCGGTGCGGCCACACCGCCGCACCCCCTTGTTTTGCCGCGATGCAGCAACATAGTTCGCAATTGCGAATGAGAGGCGCCAACAGAGCGCCGGTGTTCGCGGAGGAACGTCTGGCACACCTGGTCACCCATCAGGAGGTTATGACCATGGACAGTATCGAGTTCGAGGATCGCCCGCTCTGGGCGCTGTACGATGGGGTTTACGAGGCGCTGGCTCCGCTGACCGACGCCGCGCCGCCGCCCGATGTCGCGCCCGAGCCCGCGCCGGGGGTGCAGAAAGTCGCCATGACCGGCCGCAAGAAGATCGGCCTGATCGCCCACGACAACCGCAAGGCCGATCTCTTGGAGTGGGCGCGCTACAACCGCGACCTATTGGCGCGTCACGCCATCTATGCCACCGGCACCACCGGCAAGGTCCTCGCCCAGGAACTGGGTATCGAGATCACCAATCTGCAGAGCGGCCCGTTGGGCGGTGATCAGCAGATCGGCGGCAAGATCGCCGAGGGCGAGATCGACTTTCTCATCTTCTTCTGGGATCCGCTGCAGCCGATGCCGCACGATCCCGACGTCAAGGCGCTGCTGCGCCTAGCGGTGGTCTGGAACATCCCGATCGCCTGCAACCGGGCCAGCGCCGACTTCATCATCTCCTCGCCGCTGATGGGCGGCGACTACGACCGCCTCGTCCCCGACTTCGAGGTCTACCGCTCGCGTCCCCTGGCGGTGAACACCTGACCGGACCCAACGACCCGGTGCTCCGCGGTCCTCCGGCCGTTTGGCGGCTCCATGGGGACCAAGCCGGCTTGCTGGAGCAAATCTCCCCCCGCGTGTCAAATCCCCGGGCATCCCCCGGGGATTTGATTTCCGGCATTCGAATCCGGCCGGTTTCGGCCACTCCTGTCAGTTCGGAAGCAATCGGGAAAGAGCATCCGCCGGAATGTGGAGGCATCGGCCGGGCTGTGTCCCATCACGGCTAAACACCAGCTTCCCTCCCCCCTCCCGTTTGCGCCAATCGAAACTCATAACTAAAGTCAATAGACGAAATATAAAAATTCTGTTATAGTGCAGCGTTCGCAATGATTGGGAGGTGGGCATGACTTGCGAAGGGGTGGTGCGCGCGGCGAAATAGCCGCTGAAAACTGCAGCGGGGGGTTATCCGAAAGCGGAGAATGCCGACCGGGTTCGTCTTTCTCGAACCTTAACAGGCAACGTGTGTCTTGTTACCTATGGTATCTGGCGCTTTGTTGCACCCCATAGAGCACACAAGGCCGCTTTTGTAGTCTCATGAGAGCGCTTTTGGTGAAGTGCCGTGAACCATTCACACGCTAGCCAGCGTCGAAGCAAGGCAAGCAGACTAGACGCAGAGGGCGGCGCAGGTCGCATGGACACAGATAGCGCTTCACCAATGTACAATATACGTTTAGGTAGTAAGGACTATGAAAATGAAAGTGATAATAACTGGTTTCCTGCTTATAACGATGCTTGCGCTTCCGGCGCCTGGCTATGCAGATCAATGGATACAACGTCCGGGTCTTGCCACAGACATCGGTATAGGCGGAGACGGGTCTGTATGGGTCATTGGAACCCATCACGTTGGCACAGGGTTTGATTTTGGTATTCATAGATGGATATTAACTAATAGCACGTGGGAAGATATCAACGGAGGAGGTGTGCGAATCGATGTAGATGAAAACGGAAACCCTTGGATTGTTAATTCTAAGAATCAAATATTTCATAGATTAAATGATAATTGGGTCCAGCTTCCTGGTCTTGCCACAGATGTCGGTGTAGGCGCTGACGGTTCAGTATGGATTATTGGTACTAATCCCGTTGGAAGTGGAAAAGACCTCGGCGTTCATAGATGGACAGGAAGCGCATGGGAGGCTGTTGATGGAGGTGGCATCAGAATCGATGTGGATGACAATGGAAATCCAGGGATCGTTAACTCTCGTAATCAAATATTCCATAGAAGCGACAATCAGTGGGTTCAACTCCCCGGCCTTGCGAAAGATATAGGCGTAGGTTCAGATAATGTGTGGATTATAGGCACTAATCCCGTGGGCGACGGCTATGACTTTGGTGTCCATAGGTGGACTGGATCCACTTGGCAAGCTTTTGACGGAGGCGGAGTTCAAATAGCGGTCGGTTTCCCAGGTCTACCTTGGATAGTTAATTCCAAAGGGAACATATTCCAACGCGTTCCAATAAAATAGATACTTCTATCTTAGCGGCCGTTGGACAGGATGTACAGAGATGGATATCCCCTGACATTGGCCGCTTCTGGCTGCAGGATCAGGCGGCGGTTTTCAGGTCGGGTTTGTTGTCCTCCTTATTGCCTGATTTCGGGATGCCGTCGCGGAACGCCTTGGTCGGCGTCCTGCCGTTCATGCCACGCCCCTGGTGCGGGCGCTTCGTGTTGTAGCCGACGAGATAGGCAAGGCTTACGCCGGTTTGGCGGCGACGATGCGGCGGTGGAGGTCGCGGGTCCGGGTGACGTGGTGGTTCTGGTCCACAACCGCGCCCCCGACCTGACCGCGCGCCGCCGCGTCGGGCGGGTCGGGAAAAGACGAACCGACGCTCAAGAGCGCCGGCGATAGCCGGTCTTCGGCCCGCGGCGATGCTGGTATCTGAGCCACTCGTCGTGAACCGCCTTTTCCGCGTCGGCAATGCAACCGTAGTGGCACTCATCAAGGCTCCAAAAGGCCGGATGCTCAGCCAAGAAGACGAACCGGCCTGCACGCGGCGCCGCCACCCCCGCGCGTCTACCATAAATCTCGATCACCCAGGGTGCCCCTCCCTGTCCGCCTTCTGCTTCCGGGGCAACTCTTTCGCTAGTTGCTGGGTCGCCAACCAGCGGCAGCACGACCGCATCCGACCGCGGGTCGGGGCCCCGGTCTGCGAACTCGTCCCGCAGCATACGCAATTCGGCGAATGGCATGGATATCCTCCTCTGAACGTCAACCGGCGTGTACATCGGCGCTAGCGCCATTCAGGCGGCCTGCCTGCGACCAAGGACGTCAAAATATGGCTGCACTTTGACGTCCTCGCGGGCCGTGTGCACCATGACGCAGTGCACCAGGAACTCGCTCAGCGCATCCCTGTGGAACTGAGCCGGATCCTTGCGGAATCGGGCCCCGAAATCGGCCACGCGGGCGGTGAGGGCGCGGTGCATCCGGCAGTGCTCCTGGTAGGCCGGATACCCGCACAACCGCATAAGCATTTCCTCCTTTTGGAAGTGCTCCTGGACGTGAGTCTCCAAATCCACAATGACCGCTCCGATCGCCGCTTCGTTGTCGTTCCCGCCGCCGGTCAGGCGAAGCCGATTGAGCAGATCGATCAGTCGTCTGTGGTCCTGATCGATCACCGGCACACCGAGACTGAGCGCTTCCCGCCAGCAGCAAACGACCGACCGTGGTGAGTCCGTCGGTGCCGGACCCTGCCGACGCTTGGAATGGATCACAGCGTCCACGTTGTTCTCCTGAGCACAGGTTCATCCTCATTTTCACCAGGCGATCACGTACCTGGAAGTTGATCGCGTTCTTGGAGGGAAAACTTGCGCGCCAGGCAAGTCGGCCAGATCGAGCGCTTGGCGGCTGCGCCACCGTCGATTTCAGGGCCATCCTTGCTCGGCCAAGCCCGCTGATCGGGCCAGGCACAGCGCGGCCGGTCGTTTACCTCGACCAAGGCTCCGATCCCGCTCGGCCGCACCGCCCAGGAGCCGACCGGAAACAGAATCACCGCGGTCCAAAAGGCGGCCCCTGCCGCCACCAGGCATGGCTTAAGTCTGCGCCTATCAAGCATCGATGCCACCTCGATCCACCCCTGTGCTCTAGGCCGCCGGCTGAAATTCCTCGGCCGCCACCGCGGCCAGGGAACGGACAGCGGACTTGTTGACCGCAAACATGCCATCGATCACGACCATCAGGGCTCGCGGGAACCTGGCCGCCTCCTCGCGGGCGAACTTGAGCGCCGCCTTCGGACAGACGAACGTCCCGCCAAAGCGATCACCGCTGCTGCGCACAACCCATACCCCAGGCCTCACCGCATCGACGGTCACCACGACCGCCGGGGAAGCCACGGGTGTGCGTTGCGATGCGAGGGCGGGCGGAGCGTGCCGAACTGGAACCATGGCGAACCTCGTAAGTTGTTTCGCCGCGCTAAGGGAGACGCGGTGCAGCAAGATTTGCACGCATGCGCATATAGGTTCGAGATCGATTTCGCTGCCGCCGCATAAAGCCGGCATATACCGGGAAGATCGCCGCATCCTTGGGGGTTGGCAGTGCCGGAAGCGCGGTTACGCCTGCCTGGCGGCGACGATGCGGCGGCGGAGGTCGCGGGTGCGGGTGAAGTGGTCCTTCAGGGTCTCGCCCTCGCCCCAGCGGATCGCCCGCCGGAGCGCGGTGAGGTCCTCGGAGAAGCGGCCCAGCATCTCGAGGACGGCGTCGCGGTTGTTGAGGAAGATGTCCCGCCACATGATCGGGTCGGACGCGGCGATGCGGGTGAAGTCGCGGAAGCCGCCGGCCGAGTACTTGACCACCTCCAGCGCCAACTGCTCGGAGAGATCGGTGGCGGTGCCGACGATGGTGTAGGCGATCAGGTGCGGCAGGTGCGAGGTGATGGCCAGCACGTAGTCGTGATCGTGCGCCGCCATCATCTCCACCATCATTCCGGCATGGTGCCACAGCGCCGCCACCCGCTCGACCGCGTCGGGGTCGGTGCCGGGGGGCGGGGTCAGGATGCAGAACCGGCCCTCGAACAGTTCGGCGAAGCCCGCCTCCGGTCCGGAGAACTCGGTGCCGGCGACGGGATGGCCGGGGACGAAGTGCACCCCCGCCGGCAGGTGCGGGCCGACGTCGGCGATCACGCACTCCTTGGCCGAGCCGACGTCGGTGACGATGGCGCCCTCCTTCAGCCCCGGTGCCATCGCCTCGGCGATCGCCGGGTAGGCGCCCAAGGGCGCGCACAGCACGACGAGGTCGGCCCGATCCACCACCTGGCGCGGATCGGTGGTGACGCTGTCGGCCAGCCCCAGCGCCGTCGCCTTGTCGAGGGTGGCATGGGTGCGGGCGGAGACGGCGATATGGCCGGCGAGTCCGTCGCGCTTCATCAGCCGCGCCAGCGACGAGCCGATCAGACCGATGCCGATCAGCGCCACCCGCTCGAACCGCGGCGGGCTTGCCGGCTGGGTCGCTTCCCCGGTCATCGCAGGAACGCCGCCAGCGCCGATGCCACCGCCCGCACCTCGTCCTCGCGACCGATGGAGATGCGCAGGCAGTCGGGCAGCCCGTAGGCGGCGACCCGGCGGACGATGATCCCCTCGGCCTTCAGGTGCGCGTCGGCGGCGACGGCGTCGCGGCCGCCGTTGGCGGCAAAGCGGGCGAGGACGAAGTTGCCGGCGCTTTCGGGGACGGCGAGGCCGAGTCCACGCAGCTCGTCGGTGAGCCAGCGCCGCCAGCGGGCGTTGTGCGTCGCCGACCGTTCGACGAAGGCGGTGTCGGCCAGCGCCGCCAGCGCCGCCGCCTGGCCGATGGAGGACACGTTGAAGGGACCGCGCAGGCGGTTGAGGATGTCGGCGACGTCGGCCGGGCAGTATCCCCAGCCGACCCGGACCCCGCCCAGGCCGTAAATCTTGGAGAAGGTGCGGGTGACGACGACATTGCCGTGCGCAACCAGTTCGGCGCCGGTGGTGTAATCGTCGCGGTCGGCGAATTCGGCGTAGGCGGCGTCGATCACCAGCAGCACATGCGCCGGCAGCCGCTCGCGCAGCCGCGCCATCTCGGCCGCCGGCAGGTAGGTCCCGGTGGGGTTGTTGGGATTGGCGACGAAGACGATGCGCGTCCGTGCGGTGACCCGGGCGAGGAGGGCGTCGACGTCGGCGGTCAGGTCGCGCTCGGCGACGGCGATCGGCTCCGCCCCCACCGAGCGGGCGGCGATGGGGTAGATGAGAAAGCCGTGCTGGGTATAGAGGACCTCGTCGCCGGGGCCGGCGTAGGCGCGGGCGAGGAGCTGGATGATGTCGTCGGAGCCGGCGCCGCAGACGATCCGGGCCGGGTCGATGCCTTCCCGCTCGCCGATGGCGTTCCTCAGCAGGGTGCAGCCGCCGTCCGGGTAGCGGTGCGCCGTCGCCAGCGCCGCCTGCATCGCCTCGATCGCCCGCGGGCTGGGACCGAAGGCGTTTTCGTTGGAGGCGAGCTTGATCACCCGGGCGCGGCCGGGGATGGCCGACTCGCCGCCCACATAGGGGCGGATGTCGAGGATGCCGGGGCGGGGAACGAGCGACATCATCCGGCCGTCGCGCCCGTTTCGCCGCGGGCGCCGCGCGCCGCCGGCAGCGCCGGTGCCGTCCAGCCGGCGCCCAGCTCCTGCGCCGTCGGCGGCTCGGCATAGGCGCCGAGCCAGATCAGCCGGTTGAGCGTCCCTTCGTACCGCTGGCAGACGGCGGCGAGGCGGGGATCGTCGGCGCCCACGTAGCCCTCGACCTCGGCGCAGAACACCGACGCGAACGGCGGGTCGGTCTCCCGCCACGAGGCGAGAAAGGTCGGCGCCAGACCGGCCTGGCGCAACGCCTGGGCCAGTTGCCCGGCCGAGAGTTCGCCCTTGCCGTCGGCGCCGAGGAGCGTCCGGTCGCGCCCGGTGGCCACCACCGCCAGCGGACAGATGACCAGCGCCTCGCGGCCGCCCTCGCGGGCGTTGGACGGCCCGGCGAAGGGCAGGCGGGCGATGATCTTCGGCGCATCGGGGTGGGTGGTGAGCAGGTGGCGCCACCAGGGATCGGTGTCGTCCTGGGACGGCAGCGGCAGCACCCCCACCGTCGCCTCCTGCCGGCGCACCGCCTCGATCACGGCGCGGACGCTGCCGTGGCGGCTGATGGGGGTGTAGGCGCCGAAATGGTCGCGGGCGACATCCCAGGTGCTGCCGGCGGCCTCCGACACCAGCACCGCGACGGAAAACGGGCCCTCGAAAGACAGCGTCGCGGTGATCAAAAGCCGCCAGATGGCGATCAGCTCCCGCTTCGGAAAGGGCCCGCTGTGACGGGCGAGGAGGTGGTAGACGATCTCCGCCTCGCGCGACGGCTGGATCTTCACCGGCCAGTCGCGCTTGATCCGCCGCACCTTTTCCACCAGATCGGTACGGCGAACGATGAGGTCGTGCAGCGCCACGTCGATGGCGTCGATCTCCTTGCGCACTGTCTCCAGTGACGGATCTAGAGTCATCCGAGGTTCCGGGGGTGCTGCGGGTCTATGGAAACGGCGGCTCAGGGCCGCTACTCATAGTCCGCCGCCACCTGGAAAGCAAAGTAAACATTGACAGCGGCCTGATCGGTTCCGTAGCAAGCTGTTTAATCCGGGTCAAAAAATGAGAATCAGACTTTGGCGTTGATGTTACCGCGCGGGGCGTCGGCCCTTTATGCTGCCAGCGACAATGGCGCTTGGCCGGGGCAGATCGTGCGGCTCGGACGCGAGCGGCCGCTGCAGCTCGACTGTGGCGTCGCGCTCAGCGACTTCCCCGTCGCCTACCAGGCCTACGGCCGGCTGAACCGGGACAAATCCAACACCATCGTCGTCTGCCATTCGCTGACCGGCGACCAGTACGTCGCCGGCACCCATCCGGTTACCGGCAAGCCCGGCTGGTGGAACGACCTGGTGGGCCCCGGCCGCATCCTCGACACCGATCACTATTACGTGCTGTGCGTCAACGTGCTGGGCGGCTGCATGGGCTCGGCCGGCCCCAGCGAGCCGTGCCCCGACACCGGGGAACTGTGGGGCCTCGGCTTTCCCATCATCACCATCGCCGACATGGTGCGGGCGCAGGCGATGCTGCTGGATCACCTGGGCATTGAGGAGGTGTTCGCGGTCATCGGCGGCTCCATGGGCGGCATGCAGGCGCTGGAGTGGGCCGCTCTTTACCCGGAGCGGGTGTTCGCGGCGGTGCCCATCGCCACCGCCGCCCAACATACGGCGCAGAACATCGCCTTCCACGAGGTCGGCCGGCAGGCGATCATGGCCGATCCCGACTGGCAGGGCGGCGCCTACTGGAAGACCGGCAAGGTTCCCCACCGCGGCCTCGCCGTCGCCCGCATGGCCGCCCACATCACCTACCTGTCGGAACCGAAGCTGCACGAGAAGTTCGGCCGCAACCTGCAGAACCGCGCCGGCATCACCTACGGCTTCGACGCCGACTTCCAGGTGGAGAGCTATCTTCGCCACCAGGGGATCGCCTTCGTCGAGCGCTTCGACGCCAACAGCTACCTCTACATCACCCGCGCCACCGACTACTTCGACCTCGCCGGGCGCTACGGCGGTGTGCTCGCCAACGCCTTCCGCGGTACCAAGGTGCGGTTCTGCGTCCTGTCGTTCACCTCCGATTGGCTCTATCCGACGGCGCAGAGCCGGCGCATCGTCCATGCGCTGAACGCCGTCGCCGCCAACGTCAGCTTCGCCGAGATCAACTCCAACAACGGCCACGACGCCTTCTTCCTCGACGAGCCGGAATTCCACCGGGTGTTGGCCGGTTTCCTCGCCGGCGCCGCGCAGCACCGCGGGCTGACGGGACCATGAACGACGCCCGGCCCGCCGACCGCAACGCCATCCGCGTCGATCTGCAGCTCATCGCCGACATGATCGAGCCGACCTCGCGGGTGCTCGACGTCGGCTGCGGTGACGGCACCCTGCTGGACTACCTGGTGAACCTCAAAGGGGTGGACGGGCGCGGCCTGGAGCTGTCCAGCGAGGGGGTCAACGCCTGCGTCTCCGCCGGCCTGTCGGTGATCCAGGGCGATGCCGACACCGACCTCTTCGACTACCCGGACGACGCCTTCGACTACGTCGTCCTCAGCCAGACCCTGCCGGCGATGCGGGCGCCACGGACGACGCTCACCCAGCTTCTGCGCATCGGCCAACGGGCCATCGTCTCCATGCCCAACTTCGGCCACTGGCGGTTGCGCTGGGATTTCGTCTGGCGCGGGCGGATGCCGATCAGCCCGGCGCTGCCCGATACCTGGTACGACACCGCCAACATCCACCTGTGCACGCTGCGGGATTTCATCGACCTCTGCCGCGATCTCGGCGTCCATATCGAGCGCGGCCTGTTCGTCGGCCACGGCGGTCGCCCCCGCCGTCTCGGCCGCTCGCTGGCGCTCGCCAACATCCTCGGCCAACACGCGGTCTTCCTGTTGCGCAAATAGCAATCCTGCGGCTCATGTGGATGCGCTATAATAAGAGCGCTTCGGGGGGAGCGCGCACATGAAAAGGAAACTCTATCGAGCGTTCGTTTTGGTCGCCGTGCTGTTGGTCGGATTGCAGCCAACGCCGACGCCAGCCGATCAGCCCGGACGAATCCGCCTCGACCTGCTCGGCCGCTATGACGGTGGCATCTACAGCCCGCTGGCGGTGCAAAATCCACCGGCCTGGGACGCCGGGCGCAAGCGGCTGTATGTCGGAAGTCAGGTGCGGAAGCGAGTCGACGTCCTCGATCTAGCGTCGCTATCGGCGCCGGCTTTAATCGATACGATCGAAATTTCCGATTTGCCCCCGGGTATACCCATACCCGGCAAAATTGGCGGCGGCATCAGCGCCCTCGCCTTTCGCGAAGATGTGCTCGCGGTTGCCTTCGCGGCTGCCGATAAGGGCGACACCGGGATCGTCGTCTTCTTCGATCCAGCGGGCAAAGCGCTGGCCGGGCCGGTTGATGTGGGGTTCTCGCCGAACGCCATGTCGTTCGTTCCTGGTAAGCCGCTCCTCCTTGTCGTCAATCAGGCGGATCCGGGCGCGACCGTAGACCCGCCGGCGAGCTTGAGCGTCATCCGCCTCGACCGTGCCGGTGGGCAATTGTCGCCCGCCGTCTCAACCATCACCTTTACCCAATTCGATGGTCACGAAGCCGAGCTGCGCGCCGCTGGCATCCGCCTCATCACCCCCGGGTCGAGTGCTTCCGAGCAACTCGAGCCGGAGTCCCTGGCGGTGTCGGAAGACGGCCGGACCGCGTGGATAACCCTGCCGCGCAACAATGCGATCGGCGTCATCGATCTCGAGGCAATGCAGGTGAGGACCCTGCTGCCGCTCGGCAGCAAGGACATGAGCCGGCTGGGGAACGGCTTTGACGCCTCCGATAGGGACGGTCGGATCGCCATCCGAGCGTGGCCCGTCCGCGCCCTCTACGAGCCGGACGGCATCGCCGTTTACCGCTCGCTCGGCAAGACATACCTCGCGACCGCGAACGAAGGGGATCCACGGCCCGGCGAAGAGGTCCGCGTCGGCGAGGCGATCCTGGACGCGGCAGCGTTCCCGCGGGCGGCTTGGCTGCAGCGGGACGAGAACCTCGGGCGCCTGCAGGTGACCCGGGTCGAGAGTGATCCCGATGGGGATGGCACGCTGGAACGGCTGGTTGCCCTCGGTGCGCGTTCGCTGGCGGTCTGGTCGACGAATGGGCGGCTCTTGGGCGACACCGGCAGCCTGTTTGAGCGGGTCACCGCGCGCCAGCTGGGGAGGCCGGGGTTCAACACGACGGATGACGCAACGATCTTCGACGACCGCAGCGATGATCGCGGTCCGGAACCGGAATCGATCACGGTCGGCTCCATCCAAGGGCGCTCCATCGCCTTCGTCGCCTTCGAGCGTGTGGGCGGCGTCATTGCGGTGGACGTGACCTTGCCGGGGTTTCCGCTTTTCCAGGATTTCGTCAGCACCCGTAACTACGCCGTCGACCCGGCCCCGGTCTGCATCGACAACGCGCCCAAGCCGCAGGCGTGCACCGCGGCGGGCGACCTGGGGCCGGAGAGCGTTTTATTCATCCCCGCAGCCGCAAGCCCGAGCGGAGAGCCGCTGCTGCTCGTTCGCCACGATCTCAGCGACACCCTCACCATCTTCGCAGTGCGCTGACGCTGCCGCCGTCGCCCGCGCTCAGCGGGCGGAGGCGGCGACGTAGCCGCGCTCGGCGACGAACGGCTCCTCGACCATCGCCGCCCCGTAGATCTGCTTTGTCGCTTCGAAGACGACCACCCCGGCGAAACTGGGGAACCAGCGCAGGCCGATGTTTTCCCAGGCCGGGGCGGCCGACAGCAGCATCCGCGAGCGCACCGGCGGCACGAACAGCGCCGAGGTCGACTGGAACGGGGTGAACATCCCCTCCTTCAGCTGGCGCGACAGCTGCGAGCGGGAAAAGGGACGGCCGTGGCCGAAGGGCGTCCGCTCGAAGCGCGCCCACAGGCCGCGGCGGTTGGGGGCGACGACGATCATCCGCCCGCCGTCGGCGAGGACCCGCCACAGCTCGCGCATCATGCGCCGGCTCTGTTCGGCGCACTCCACCGCATGGACGACGAGGATCCGCTCGACCGAGCGGTCGGCCAGCGGCAGTGCCGCCTCCTCCACCAGCACCGTCAACCCCGGTGCGTCCGCCGGCCAGTGCACCACCCCCTGCGCCGACGGCATCGCCGCGATCACCCGGTCGGCCTCACCGCGAAAAACGCCGAGAAATGGCGTCGCATAGCCGAATCCCAGCACCGATACGCCACGCAGGTCGGGCCACAGCAGGCGGATCCGGCGGACGATCATCCGGCGGGCGACCCGGCCGAGGCCGGAGGCGTAAAAATTGCTGAGATCGACGACGTCGGTCCACATGCCCATACTGTAGCGCACGTCCGCCGGCCGATGGTAGTCTGCCCCCAAACTGCCGGTGACCCGGCGAGAGGGAGACGGCGGGTGAACGGGCGCGTAAAGGCCGGATTGGACGTGGTGCCGATCCCGGCGCTGCAGACCAACTACATCTACCTGGTGCACGAACCCGCGGCGGGGGTTACCGCCGCCGTCGATCCGTCGCTGGCGGCGCCGGTGCTGGCGGAGCTGCAGCGCCGCGGCTGGCGGCTCGATCTCATCCTCAACACCCACCACCATTACGATCACGTCGGCGGCAACCTGGAGCTGAAGGCGGCGACCGGCTGCCGCATCGTCGGCAACGCCGCCGATCGTGCTCGCATTCCCGGCATCGACGAGCCCGTCGCCGACGGCGGCGAGGTGCGCATCGGCAACGCCCGCGGCCGGGCGATCGCCGTCGCCGGCCATACCATCGGCCACGTGGTCTACTGGTTCGAGGAGGCCGGGGTGCTGTTCTCCGGCGACACGCTTTTCTCGCTCGGCTGCGGCCGGCTGTTCGAGGGCAGCCCCGGCCAGATGTGGCAGAGTCTCGTCGGCCTGCGCGCGCTGCCGGCGGAGACCCGCGTCTACTGCGGCCACGAGTACACCCTCGACAACGCCCGCTTCTGTCTGACCATCGATCCCGACAACCGGGCGCTGCAGGCGCGGGCGGCGGAGGCCAAGCGGTTGCGCGAGGCGGGCAGGCCGACCTTGCCGGCGCGGCTCGGCGACGAGGCGGCCTGCAACGTCTTTCTTCGCGCCGACGATCCGGTCATTCAGCGGGCGGCGGGCACCCCGCCCGGCGATGCGGTCGCCGCCTTCGCCGCCATCCGCCGCCGCAAGGACGCGTTCTGAAGCATCCTCCTCATGGGTCGCTCCCGCCGCCGCCGGCGGCGACCAGGGCCGCCATCATGAACGGGTCGAGGTCGCCGTCGAGGACCGCCTGGGTGTTGGAGGTCTCGATCCCGGTGCGCAGGTCCTTGACCATCTGGTAGGGGTGCAGCACGTAGGAGCGGATCTGGTGGCCCCAGCCGATGTCGGACTTCGCCTCGTGCTCGGCGCGGACCGCCTCCTCCCGCTTGCGCAGCTCCAGTTCGTAGAGGCGGGCGCGCAGCATCTGCATCGCCATCGCCCGGTTGCGGTGCTGGGAGCGGTCGGTCTGGCACTGGACGACGATGCCGGTGGGCAGGTGGGTGATGCGGACGGCGGAATCGGTGCGGTTGACGTGCTGGCCGCCGGCGCCGGACGCCCGGTAGGTGTCGATACGCAGGTCCTTGTCGAGGATCTCGACGGCGATCGAGTCGTCGATCACCGGATAGGCGCCGACCGAGGCGAAGCTGGTGTGGCGCCGCGCGCTGGAATCGAAGGGCGAGATGCGCACCAGCCGATGCACCCCCGCTTCCGTCTTCAGCCAGCCGTAGGCATCGGTGCCCTGGACGCGGAAGGTGGCGGACTTGAGGCCGGCCTCCTCGCCCGGGCTTTCCTCGATCCATTCCACCTTGTAGCGGCGGCGCTCGGCCCAGCGGGCGTACATCCTGGCCAGCATCTCCGCCCAGTCCTGGGCCTCGGTGCCGCCGGCGCCGGCGTGGACCTCGACGTAGCAGTCGTTGGCGTCGGCCTCGCCGCCGAGGAACGCCCGCAGCTCCGCCCGCTCGCCCCGCTTCTGCAGGAGCGCCAGGGCGGCTTCGGCCTCGGCGAGGACGGATTCGTCGTCTTCCGCCTCGGCGAGCTCGATGAGTTCCACCGTGTCGTGCAGCTCGCGCGCCAGATCGTCGATCTCGGCGAGACTGGTTTCGGTGCGGGTGCGCTCGCGCATCACCGCCTGCGCCCGCTCCGGGTCGTCCCAAAGCCCGGGGTCCTCGGCGTCGCGGTTCAGCGCCTCCAGGCGGGCACGGGCGGCATCGTAGTCAAAGATGCCTCCTCAGCCGGTCGAGCGAGCGCTCGACGAGCTGGACGGCGGCTTCGGTCTCGGCGCGCATGGCAGGGATCCTCCGGCCCGCATTTACCAACCTTCACCATCGGGCCGGTCAGCATCTAGCCCGCCGGCGCCGCCCGGGCAACCCGCTTCGCCGCCCGTCGAGGCGGTGAGAGGCGGGTTGTTTTCCGCCGTCGGTGCCTAGTAGAGGCCGCCGGAGCCGGAGATGGGGCCGGCGGTCACCCGGGACTGGCCGCTTGCCCCGGCGGGCTGCGGCTTCGAGCCGGCGGCGAGCACGTCCGGTGTGGTGCCGGGCTTGTAGGCCTCCCAGATGGCGTTGGGATTGCGGCCGCTGGAGGGCTTGCCGCTGCTGGCATCGACCCGCACCAGGCGGATGTCGGCCGGGACCCGGAACGGCGTCGGCGGCTTTCCTTCCAGCGCCTTCTCCATGAAGGCGCGGAAGATGGGGGCGGCGAGGGTGCCGCCGGCGGCATGGTTGCCGAGAGATTTCGGGTCGTCGTAGCCGAGGTAGATGCCGACGACGAGGTCGGGGGTGAAGCCGATGAACCAGACGTCCTTGGCCTCGTTGGACGTCCCCGTCTTGCCGGCGATGGGCCGGCCGATGCCATCCAGCGCCTTCGCGGCGGTGCCGCGCTCCACGACACCCTGCAGCAGCGACACCACCTGGTAGGCGCTGGCGTCGTCGGTCACGTGCGGCCGGTCATCGATGATCTCGGGTTGGTACTCGGTCAGCGCGCCGATGCAGCCGACGCACAGCCGCGGATCCTGGCGGTAGACCACCCGGCCATAGCGGTCCTGGATGCGGTCGATCACCGTCGGCACGATCTGACGGCCACCGTTGACGAACATCCCGTAGGCGGCGGTCAGCCGCAAAAGCGTCGTCTCGCCGGCGCCGAGGGCGTAGGCCAGGTAGGGCGGCATGTCGTCGGCGACGCCGAAGCGGCGGACCACGTCGACCACCTTGTCCATGCCGATCTCGTCGGCGAGGCGGACGGCGACGATGTTGCGCGATTGTTCGAGGCCGACCCGGAGCGTCGTCGGACCGTAGAAGCGGTCCGAGTAGTTCTGCGGAACCCACGGCTTTTCGCCCGGCCCCATGCTGGCGCGGAAGGGGGCGTCGTTGATGATCGACGACGGGGTGTAGCCCTGCTCGAAGGCAGCCAGATAGACCAGCGGCTTGAAGGTGGAGCCCGGTTGCCGCATCGCCTGGGTCGCCCGGTTGAACTGGCTGAGGCCGAAGGAATAGCCGCCGCTCATGGCCAGCACCCGGCCGGTGTGGGGGTCGAGGGCGACCATCGCCCCTTCCACCTTCGGCGGTTGCCGCAGCGCCCAGGCGGTCTTGTCGAGGGGGCCGACGCCGACCACGTCGCCCGGCGCCGGCGGACCGCCGGTGTAGCCCGACGCCGACTTGGCCGCCCAGCGCAGTTGCGCCGCCGGGATGGTGCCGGTGGAGCCGTCGGCGAAGCCGATCTTGGCCCCGTCGCCCCGTTGCAGGATCACCGCCAGGCGCAGCGACTCGTAGCCGGCGGGCGTGCCCAGCGCCGCCAGCTGCTGCGGCCAGTCGGACGGGATCGGCTTCTTGGCGGAGAAGCCGTCGAGGACGGCGACCGGACCGTGCCATCCGTGCGGCCGGTCGAAGCGCTCGAGGGCGGCGCGCAGGGTCTCGTCGGCCAGCGCCTGCAGCCGGGCGTCGACGGTGGCGTGCACGGTCAGGCCGCCCTTGTAGAGGGCGGCATCGCCGTAGCGCTTGACCACGTCGCGGCGCACCTCTTCGACGAAATAATCGGCTTCGGCGAGGCCGACGGTGCCGCGCGGATGCAGCTCCAGCGGCGAGGCGATCGCCGCCTGGGCCTCGTCGGCGGTGATCCGGCCGTCGTCCAGCATGCGGCCGATCACCCAGTCGCGGCGCACCTTCGCCGCCTCCGGCTGGCGCAACGGATCGTAGAAGGTGGGCGCCTTCGGCAGCCCGGCCAGCACCGCCGCCTCGGCCAGGGTGAGCTCGTCCAGGTTCTTGTTGAAGTAGGCGAGGGCCGCCGCGGCCACGCCGTAGGCGCTGTTGCCGAGGTAGATCTCGTTCAGGTAGAGCTCGAGGATGCGATCCTTGGAGAACGCCCGCTCGATGCGGAAGGCGAGGATCGCCTCCTTGATCTTGCGCTCGAAGGAGACCTCGTTGCCGACGAGGAAGTTTTTCGCCACCTGCTGGGTGATGGTCGAGGCGCCGACCGGGCGGCGATCCGTTCCATAATTCTCCACGTTGGTCAGGATCGCCCGCACCACCCCGGCGATGTCGATGCCCGGGTGCTGGTAGAAGGACTTGTCCTCGGCCGAGATGAAGGCGTCGATGATCCGCTGCGGGATGACGTCGATGGGCAGGAAGATGCGCTTCTCCGCGGCATATTCCGCCATCAGCTGGCCGTCGCCGGTATAGACCCGGGTGGTCACCGGCGGCGCGTAGCGCGCCAACTGGGTGTGGTCCGGAAGGTCCTTCTGCAGCCCGTGAAAGGCAATGAGGGCGCCGGCGACGATGACCACCAGGATCACCGCCAGGGCGGCGAAGGCGGCCGAGAACATTTTAAGAATACGCATCGATCCCACGAGACGTTTTTTTCGGGCGGTGTTACCGGGAAGATACCCTATTTGCCGTCAGCCGTATACGACACCGCGCGACTCCGTCCGAATCGGGAACGGATCGTCGCCGCGGGGGCCCCGATCGGGATATAGGCGCGCGCCGGGAGTTTCACCCCCCTTGTTTGGCTACCTCTACCGAATTGAAGTAGCCGTCGATGCCGCGGGCGATCGCCCGTGCCAGATGGCGCCGGCCGGCGGGCGAGCGGAGCACCGCCTCGTCCCCGGGATTGGACAGGAAGCCCAGTTCCACCAGCACCGAAGGCATATCGGGCGCCTTCAGCACGGCGAAGCCGGCAAACCGGTGCGGCCGCTGCAGAAGCTGGGTGTCGGCGCGAACGGAAGAGAGGACCAGCCCGGCCATGCGGGCGGAGCTGTTCTTGGTGTCGCGCTGGGCGAGATCGATGAGGATGCCGGTGACGTCCGGAGCGGCTCCCCGCAGGTCCATGTGGGCGATCAGGTCGACCTTGTTCTCCCGCTCCGCCAGCGCCGCCGCCTCCGCATCGGAGGCGCGCTCGGACAGGGTGTAGACGGACAGGCCGCGGGTGGCCTCGTCGTCCATCTTGTCGGCGTGCACGGAGAGGAACACGTCGGCGCCGGCGCGGCGGGCGGTGGCGACGCGGGTGCGCAGCGGGATGAAGACGTCGGAGTCGCGGGTGAGGACCACCCTGTAGCCGCCGATGGCCCGCAGCGAGGCGCGGATCTCGCGCGCGGTGGCGAGGGTGACCGTCTTCTCCCGCAGTCCGCTGGGGCTGATGGCGCCGGGGTCGACGCCGCCGTGGCCGGCATCGATGGCAATGGTCCACGGCTTGCGGGTCTCGGCCCGGCCGGTGCCGATCCCTCGGCCGGGGGAACCGGTGGCACCCACCTCCACATCGCGCGGCCGCGGCATCGGCGTCATCTTCGTCGGGGTCGCGCCGATGGCGACGGAGGCCGGCAGGCGGCCGTCGCCGGCCAGGGGTGATACGGGCGTGGGCGATGCGGGTGCGGGCGACCCCGGCGGGCTCTTTCCGGCCAGAACGACGGCAAGGGTGTAGCCGCCGCCCGGGCGCCGCTTCAGGCTGGTATCATCGATGCGGGCGCGGCCGGCGGTGTCGAGGACGAGCCGCGCGACGCCCGGTTGCGGCCGGCCCGGACGAAATCCGGTGATGATTCCCGCCGACTTGGGGGCAGCCGCCTCGCCGATGCGCCAGTGGGCGTCGGTCAGGTCGATGACCACCCGCGGCGGCCCATCCAGCCCGAAGACCTTGTAGCCGACCTTGTCGCTGAGGGTCAGTTCAAGCGTCGTCCGGTTCGCGTCGACGGTGGTGGAGGCCTGGGTGACCGCGGCCGGCGACGGGGCCGGCGCTCTCGGCGCCGGCTCTCGCGGCGGCGCCGCTGCCGCACCGCGTCCGGCCGCCAGTGCCACCGCCGCCAGCGCCGCCGCCACGGCGATGCCGAGCCGCGGCCGGCCGCCGCGGCGCGACCGCGGCGCGGCGGCCCGTTGTGGGGCGGGCGAACAAGGCGCGCCAACGCCAAGTGCTTGCATGGAGAAGCCCAGCGTCGATCCCCACGTCGATCGGGGATCGACAGCGGGCCGATCCCCTTTTTTGGTCACACGCCGTCTGAGCTTTACGCCGGAGCCCACGGTTTTTCAACAAGATTTGATCGAAACAGGCCCGTCGTGAGGGGAAGACCCTATTGTGGACGGCGTCCGGGATACGTATTGTATGGACTTGTGGAACTCTGCGGAAGGACACGCCGCGGTCAGCGTGGCTTCGGGGGGAACGGGTCCTTCGCACCCACAATGTGCAGAAAAGACGTCTGGGCAGCCGCCCGCGTCAAGAAAGAAGTCTGATTTTAGGAATGCCCTCGAGCGCAGCGTGTCTCCTGGCCGGCCCGACCTCCCGAGAGGGAGACGGACGCCGCGCCGGACAGCGCGCCTCGATTCCACAGCTATCACGCCGCCGCCAGTTCGGCTTTCGCCCCCCACCGGCGCCGGCGCCACGGAGTTTGCTCTATGCCAACCAAACGCATGCTCATCGATGCCTCGCACCCGGAGGAAACCCGGGTCGTGGTTGTCGACGGCACCCGCCTGGAAGACTATGACGTCGAGGTCGCCAGCCGGAGACAACTAAAAGGCAATATCTACCTAGCCAAGGTGACCCGGGTCGAGCCGTCGCTGCAGGCGGCCTTCGTCGACTACGGCGGTAACCGCCACGGGTTTCTAGCCTTCAGCGAGATCCATCCCGACTATTACCAGATCCCGGTGGCCGACAGGGAGCGTCTGCTGGCCGAGGAGGTGGCTCTGCGCGACGCGGAGATCGCCGAGGCGGCGGAACACGAAGCGGCCGAGGCGGAGGCGGCGGAGGAGCGGGCGGCGGAAGCCGCCGCCGAGGCGGCGGACGCGACAGGCGAAGCGGCCGAGGCCGGGGCCGCGGCAACCGCCACCGCCGCGGCGGAGCCGGAGATCCTGGAAGTGGGCGGCGGCGACGACGACGACGAGATCGAACGGCGGCGACCGCGGCAGACACACCGCAGCTACAAAATCCAAGAGGTGATCAAGCGCCGGCAGATCATGCTGGTGCAGGTGGCCAAGGAGGAGCGGGGCAGCAAGGGGGCGGCGCTCACCACCTATCTGTCGCTGGCCGGCCGCTACTGCGTTTTGATGCCGAACACGGTGCGCGGCGGCGGTATCTCCCGCAAGATCGGCAATCTCGCCGACCGCAAACGGCTGAAGAAAATCCTCGCCGAGCTGGACGTCCCGGACGGGATGGCGGTGATCGTGCGCACCGCCGGCCTCGGCCGCAACAAGGCCGAGATCAAGCGCGACTACGATTACATGATGCGGCTGTGGAGCAACATCCGCGAGGTGACGCTGGAATCGACGGCGCCGAACCTGGTCTACGAGGAAGGCAACCTGATCAAGCGCTCGCTCCGCGATCTCTACGAGCGCGACATCGAGGAAATCCTCATCCAGGGCGAACCCGAGTACAAGGTCGCCCGCGAGTTCATGAAGCTGTTCATCCCCAGTCACGCCAAGCGGGTGAAGCTGTTCACCGATCCGCTGCAGCCGCTGTTCCCGGCCTATCACGTGGAGGATCAGCTGGATGCCATGCATCAACCGGTGGTGCAGCTGCGGTCCGGCGGATACATCGTCATCAACGCCACCGAGGCCCTGATCAGCATCGACGTCAACTCCGGCCGTTCGACCCGCGAACGGCACATCGAGGAAACGGCGCTGCGCACCAACCTCGAGGCGGCCGACGAGATCTCTCGCCAGCTCAGGCTGCGCGACCTGGCCGGGCTGATCGTCATCGACTTCATCGACATGGAGAACACCCGCAACCAGGGCCTGGTGGAGCGGCGGATGAAGGAGGCGATGAAGGGCGACCGGGCGCGCACCCAGATTGGCCGGATCAGTCCCTTCGGCCTGTTGGAGCTGTCGCGGCAGCGGCTGCGGCCGAGCCTGCTGGAGACCAGCTTCGAGCAGTGTCCCCACTGCCTCGGCATGGGCGTCCGCCGCACCACCGAGTCGACGGCGCTGGCGGTGCTGAGGAAATTGGAGGACGAGGGGCAGAAGCAGCGGGCGAGCGAGGTCTTCGTCACCATGCAGCCCGGGGTGGCCACCTACCTGCTCAACCAGAAGCGGCGCAGTGTCGCCGCCATAGAGGAACGGTTCGGCCTCAGCGTCTTCATCCTCCCCGATCCGATGCTGAGCGCGCCCGAGTACCGCATCGAGCGAGGCCGCCAGGTGAATGGCCGCGACGAAGACGCGGCGGTGGAGGTGGCGGAAGAGGCCGACGAGACGGCGCGGACGCAGGAGCGCGAGGAAGGCGGCAAGCGCGGTCGCCGGCGCCGCGGCCGTCGGCGCCGGCGCGACGACGAGCCGGTGGTGGCGGCGGTGGACGCCGCCGAGGACGAGGCGGAGGCCGAGGACGGCGACGAGCCGGTCGCCGGTGTCGACGACGAAGACGACGACATCGCCGCCGACGAGACCGCGGCCGAGGACGGCGGAACATTCGCCGAGGCGGATGCGGCGGAGACGGACCCGGCGGCGGAGCCGCGGAAGCGGCGCCGGCGGGGCAAGCGCGGCGGTCGCCGGCGCTCGCGGCGCACCAATGGCGACGACGCCGTCGACACGATCGAGATCGAGGCGGCCGAAGCCGACGCCGACGTCGAAGCCGAACCCGGCGAGGAGATGGCCGCCGGCGAGGCCACCGAGTTCACCGAGGCCACCGAAGGCGCGGACGGGGCGTCCTCTGCCGTGGCGACCGACGCCGCCGACGCCTGGGAAGAGGCGGCGGACGGTCCGGAGCCGGACGAGATGCCCGCTGCCGCCGATGCGACGGGAGAGGTGGTCGTCGACATCGAAGAGATGGATGCGGTCGAGCGTGAGGCGGGCGAGACCACCGAGCCCTTCGCCGAACCGCCCGCCGAAACCGCCGCCGAGCCCGCGCCGGTGGGTGACGAGCCGTGGTACGAGCCGGCGGACGAGGCGGCGGACGGGGCCGCTGCGGCGGAAGCGGACGATGCGCCACCGCCGGAGGACAGCAGAGCGGAAGAGGGAGCGGACGACGGGGCGGACGAACAGGCGGTTGAGGAGGCCGCGGCGGTGGGGCTGGGGGGCCATGGGTCCGACGCCGACCCCGACGCCGACACCGACACCGCGAGCCACCACCCGGCGCGGGCGGACGAACTGGTCGCCGCCGATGCGGACGATTCCCTCCGGGATCCCGGCGCCGGCGTCGATGCAGGCGAGGGCGAGAATCTCGGCCGCCAAGTCGAGGTGCATGTGGTCGGACACCGGCCTTACGGGGATCCGTCCCACGACGGGGATGATCTGGCCGACAACGATCGTCCCCGCCGCGGCTGGTGGCAGCGGCTGATTACCTGAGGGTGAACCCGCCCCAGGCGGCGAAGCGGCGGATCGCCTCGGCGATCTCCGCCGTCGCGCCGGCATAGGAGAGGCGGAGGAAGTGCCCGCCGGCGACGGGATCGAAGTCGTTGCCGGGGGTGACCGCGACGCCGGTTTCCGCCAGCAGCCGGCGGGCGAAGCCGGCGCCATCGCGGCTCAGGTGGCCGATATCGACGTAGAGGTAAAAGGCGCCGTCCGCCGGGGCGATGCGGTCGACGCCGAGGCGCGGCAGGGCGTCGAGGAGCAGCCGTCGATTGGCGGCGTAGCGGGCGACGTTGGCCTCCAATTCGTCGCCGGCGTCGAAGGCCGCCAGCGCCGCGTGCTGCGACAGGCTGGCCGGGGCGATGTAGAGATTCTGGGTTAGGCACTCGATGGGGCGGACGAGGTTGTCCGGGACGATCAGCCAGCCGAGCCGCCAGCCGGTCATCGAGTAGTACTTGGAAAACGAGTTGACGACGATGGGCTCGGAACCGAAGGCGAGCGCCGTCGCCTCCGGCCGGCCGTAGCCGATACCGTGATAGATCTCGTCCGAGATCAGCCGGAGGTTCCTGTCGGCGGCGACGGCGACCAGTGCCGCCAGTTCATCCGGGGCCAGCATGCTGCCGGTGGGGTTGGCGGGACTGGCGACGATCGCCCCCTGGACCGCCCCCTCGGCCGACCCCCCGATCGCCCCCTCGGCCGACCCCTCAGCCGACCCGTCAGCCGTCCGGGCCGCGGCTTCCAGGTGTGCCGCGGCGAGCTGGAACCGGTCGGCGGCGTCCAATGCCAGCGGCACCACCTCGATCCCCGTCGCCGCCGGGATATGGCGGTAGGCGGGATAGCCGGGTAGGCCCACCAACAGCCTGTCGCCGGGATCGAAGGCGGCGAGGAAGGCGAGGAGGAACGCGGCCGACGAGCCGGCGGTGACGATGACCCGCGACGGGTCGAGGTCGATGCCGTAGCGTTCGCCGTAGTGACGGGCGATCCGCACCCGCAGCGCCGGTAGCCCGAGCGCGTCGGTATAGCCGAGGCGATCGGTGGCCAGCGCCCGCGCCGCCGCCTCCCGCACCACCGCCGGCGCCGGTGTCGACGGTTGCCCCACCTCCAGATGGATGACGTCGTGACCGGCGGCGACGCGGGCGTTGGCGTCGCGCATCACGTCCATGACGATGAAGGACGGTATCCCGCTGCGCCTGGACGGCGGTCGCATCGCCGCGGCTCCGCCTCAGTCGGTGGTCAGCGCCAGGCCGGAGCCGCGGGGATCGGCCACCGCCCGGCAATGCTCGGTGTTTCCCGGCAGCCCGTCGGCGCAGGCGGCGGCACCGACGCGGCCGAGATCGGCCGTGGTGGTGGCGACCGGACCCTGGCCGCGGAGGGCATCGACGGCACTGGCCGGGGTCAATTCCTCGACGACGACGCGGTCGAGATCGGGCAGGGCGAGCAACCGCGGCGCCGCCACCGCATCGGCCAAGGTCTGATCGAGGAGCAGGGCGCGGGCGGCGGTGGAGATCAGCGCCTGCGGCGCGGCCACCCCGCCGCTGGCGGTGGCGCCGAAGCGGAATCGGCGGGTGTCGCCGTCGGTGACCAGCATCGGCGATAGCATCGCCGATCCCCGTCCGGCGCTGTCGGGCAGGGCGGCGAGGACGATGCCGGTGCCCTCGGCCATGCGACCGGTGCCGAACAGGTTGTCGAGGGTGACCTGGCAGGCGACCGCCTGACCGCTGGCGTCGGCGGCGACGAGCCCGGCGGCGAAGGGATTCTCGTTGCGAAGCGTCCCGTGCGGGTGCGGTGACCGCGGCAGCGGCGACGCCATCAGCGCCTCGATGCGGGTCCGGGCGACGAGGGCCTGCGGGTCCGCGAGCGGCAGCGCGCCGGGACCGGCGAGGCCGAGGCGGTCCGCTTCGGCGAAGGCGCGCACCGCCGCATCGGCGAGGAGCACGTCGTGCCCGGCGGAGGAGGCCGCATGGGGGAAGGCATCGTGGATGACCAGCATCGCCCACATCTGGCCGGCGACGGCGCCGGCCATGGGCGGAGGCGGCGGGAGATAGGCGGCCAGGCCCTTGCCGGTGACCACCAGCGGCGTCCGCCACTGCGGCACGTAGGTCTCCAGGTCGCTGCGGTCGAGGGACCCACCGGCGGCGTTGGTGCCGGCGATCAGCTTCTCCGCCGCCTTTCCGGTGTAGAAATCGCCCGCTCCCTCGACCCGGATGCGCGCCAGCATCGACGCCAGATCCAGCTGCACCATGGAGTCGCCTTCGGTGACGAAGGTCCCGTCGGGGGCGAAGACGCGACGCATGCCGGGGTCGGCGGCCAGGCCGCCCGCCACCGGGGCAAGGTCGGCGGCCAACGCCCGCGACACCGGGGTGCCGAATCGGGCACGGGTCTCCGCCGGGGTCAGCAGCTCCGGCCAGCGCACCCGGCCGTAAAGGGCCTGCAAGGCGTAGAAGCCGCGGACGTTACCCGGTACCGCGGTCGGCCGATCGGCGGTCGGCGGCACCACCTTGGGGATACCCGGGAGGAAGTCGAGGACCTGAACCTTGTGTTCACCGGGGTCGAAAACGACGCAGACGCCGCCGCCGCCGAGACTGGCCGCCGACGGCAACGTTACCGCCATGGTGAAGTACATGGCGGTGGCGGCGTCGGCGGCGCTGCCGCCGGCGAGGAGGACATTGCGGCCGACCAGCGCCGCTTGCGGCTCGTCGGCGACGGCGATGCCGAAGGCGGGCGGGGCAGGGGGAGGGGCGTCCGGCAGCTCCGGCGTTTTGCCATGGCAGCCGCCGGCGAGCAGCCCGGTCGCCACCAGCAGCGCCACCGGCAGGGGCGCCGCCAATTGACGCCGACGGCGGCGACACCTAGATAGGTGGGGCAATTGCGGATGACCCTTGGTGCCGTTGCGGCTGTTCTGCAAGACGTTTGCTTCCCTTGTTGTCGTCCTGGCGTTGTTGGTTTCCGGCCCGGCGTCGGCGCAGCAATCCATCTCGTTGATCCGCGACACCGAGGTCGAGAACATCATCCGCGGCTACGCGACACCGATCTTCGTCGCTGCCGGCCTCGATCCCACCAACGTCCGCATTTACATTGTCAACGACAGGCAGATCAACGCCTTCGTCGCCGGCGGCCAGAACCTGTTCATCAATTCCGGACTCCTGATGCAGTCCACCGACGCCAACCAGGTGATCGGCGTCATCGCCCACGAGGCGGGCCACATCGCCGGCGGCCACCTGTCCCGGGTCCACGAGGCGCTGGCCCGTGGCACCGCCGAGAACATCCTGTCGATGGTGCTGGGGGCCGCCGCCGCCCTGGCCGGGCGGCCGGACATCGGCATGGCGGTGATGAGCGGCGGCCAGAACGTCGCCTTGCGCAATTTCCTCCAGTACTCGCGCACCCAGGAAAGTTCCGCCGATGCCGCGGCGATGAAATTTCTCGACGCCACCGGAACGTCGGCGCGGGGGCTGTCCACCTTCCTCGGCAAGCTCGCCGACCAGGAGCTGCTGAGCCCCGTGCGGCAGGACCCGTATCTGCGCACCCACCCCCTCAGCAGCGAACGTATCGAGGCGCTTAACGAATTCATCGCCCATTCCCGCTACTCCAACGTGCCGGTCAACCCCGAACTGCAGCGCCAGCACCAGCGCATGCTGGCCAAGCTCAGGGCCTTCCTCGACGATCCGTCGCAGACGATGCAACGATACCCGTCTTCAGATACCAGCGAGGAGGCGCGCTACGCACGGGCGATCGCCCAACACCGCTCGTCCGACTTCAAGACGGCGCTCGCCACCATCGACGGGCTGATCGCCGAGCATCCGGGCGATCCCTATTACCACGAGCTGAAGGGGCAGATGCTGTTCGAAACCGGGAGGCCGAAGGAAGCGGTCGAGTCCTACCAGAAGGCGGTGAAACTGCTCCCGGATGCCCCCTTGATCCGCCTCGATTTGGCACGGGCGCAGCTGGCCACCAACGATCCGGCGATGTTGCCGGGGGCGGTGGAGAATCTCCGCGCCTCGGTGGCACGGGAGCCGAACCGGCCGTTCGTCTGGCGGCAGCTGGCGATCGCCTACGGGCGTTCCGGCGACGAGGCGGACAGCGCGCTGGCGCTGGCGGAGGAGGCAATGCTGCTCAACAAACCGGCCGATGCCCGCTATCATGCCGGCAAGGCGGAGCGGCTGCTGCCGACCGGGTCTCCCGGCTGGATGCAAGCGCAGGATATCATCGCCGCCGTCGACGTGGCCCACGACAATGAATGATGGCCCGCGGCCGATGCATCCCCCGGGCCGCTCGCTTGGCTCTCCGCTGGTTTGCTCAGATATATAAGGAAAGGTCTTGATCCCGTGAAAGCCCCGATCAGAAGAACGATGCGCCGACCGGCACTGGCCGTCGCGATGGCCTTGAGCGTGCTGGCGGTGTCCCTGCCGGGGCGGGGGGCGGCGGCCGAAGCACAGGCAGCGGCAGCGGTCAGCGATGCCGAGCGTCAGCGGGTCGAAGCGATCGTCCGCGACTACCTGAACAAGAATCCGGACGTGATCATCGATGCGCTCCGTGCCTACGAGGAGAAGCGCCAGGCGAGTGCGCAGCAGGAGGCGTCGGCGGCGCTGGTTGCCAATCGCGCCGCCATCGAGCAGGACCCGCGGGCGCCGGTCGCCGGCAACCCCAAGGGAGACGTGACCGTCGTCGAGTTCTTCGACTACCGCTGCGGCTACTGCAAGAAGGTGATGCCGGTGGTGCGCGAGGCGCTGAAGAAGGACGGCAACATCCGCCTGGTGTTCAAGGAATTTCCCATCCTCGGGCCGGATTCGCGCAAGGCGGCGGAGGCCGCCCAGGCGGCGTGGATGATCGAGCCCGACAAGTACCTGGCCTTCCACGTGGCGCTGATGGAGAACCGGGGCAACCTCGACGAGGCGCGCATCTTCGAGATCGCCAAGTCGGTCGGCATCGATCCGGCCAAGCTGAAGACGGCGATGGGCGATCCGGCGGTCAAGGCCAAGCTCGCCGACAACCTGGAGCTGGCGCAGAAGCTGCAGATCGGTGGGACGCCGGCGTTCATCGTCGACGATCAGATCATGCCGGGCGCGGTCGACATGGAAACGCTGATGGCGGCGGTGGAAGCCGCGCGGAAACAATAGGCGCCCATAGCCGGCGGCATCGCGCGCCACGGCGGGGAAGGCGGCTCACTTCATGTGCTTGTCGAAGAAGGCGATGACCTTCTCCGGATGCCGCCCGAAATAGTTGTAGCCGTCCTTGAACCGCCGGGTGGTGTTCTCGATCCAGAACAGCTCCTTCTCCTTGCTGGCAAGGAGATCGAAGGTCCTCTGCGCGTCCTCGGGATTGCGCGTCCAGCTGTCCTCGAGCACCTGGATCATCAGGACCGGCATACGGACCCCCGCCGCGAAGAGGTGCGGGGTCATTTCCGCGGCGACGAAGGCACCCATCTTCAGAAGCTCGAAGTCGATGAGCTCCTGATACGGGCTGATCCCCTGCAGCTCCGAGAAAGCGGAGAAGATGGCCGCCATGGACACGACCATCGGACTGCACATGCAGGCGACGTTTTCGAACAGTTCCGGCCGCCGATAGATGGCCTCATATTGGGAGTTGCCGCCCATGCACTGGCTGTAGAGCCCGACCTTCATCCGGCCGAGTGCCGGGTGGCGGTCGACGTAGGTCTTGACGCCGACGCAGTCCCGCCACTCCCAGCGGCCGATGCCGCTGATGCCGTTGTTGGCGGCGCTGCTGTTGCCGTGGTTGCGGATGTCGTAGGCGAGCACGTTGTAGCCGGCGTCGGTCAGATGCTTCATCTGGAGGACGAAATCGATCTCGACCGCGTCGAAATTGCTCCATGGCTCGCCGAAGTGGCCCTGGAACCCGGCCCGGCACATCGGCAAGGCGTGATTGAAGATCACCAGCCTGTCCGTCTCCCCGCCCTTGGCGGGAATGTACCAGCCCTCCAGCGGGGTGCCGTCGTCCGAGGGGAAGTAGATGTCTCTCCACCCCGTCATTCCATGGTCATCGGGGGTTTTGTGCAGGACACTGCGGATCGGTTTGACGATGGCGGCGAGTGCCTTGACCTTGGCGTAATCCGCTTCGGAGATGGTCTGCAATTGCTCGAGGGCTGCATCCATCCGCTCTTGCGGCATTCTGCTCATGAGCTTTCCTCGGCTGGTCGGTAGGCGCGGCGGCCGGATTCTGACCGGCCGAATCCGGCCGCGGTTCAAAATCTTCAGGTCGTGACGTCGGCGCCGGCGTTCAAGCCGCCAGGAACCGCCCGCCCCCCCGGGGGCGCGTCCCTCACAGTTGATGGCGGTCGAGGCCGGTGAGGTTGGCGCTGACATCCCACAACCGCACCGCCGCCTCCCGGTCGTAGGATACGTTCGAAGACGGCTTCGCCCGGCATTTGGTGAAGTACTGTCCGCTCACGCCCTCCACCTCGGGCGAACTGGCGAGGAAGACGCTGGTCTTGGCGCCTTCCTCCGGCTTGATGGCGTAGAGCTTGCCGAGGGACCAGAGGAAGGACGGAACGAAGCCGTGGCGGGCGCCGATGTCTGTGGCGACGAAGCCCGGATGCAGACAGTTGGCGGTGATCGCCTGCCCTTCCAGGCGGCGGGCGAGCTCGTAGGTGAACATGATGTTGGCCAGCTTCGAGCGCTTGTAGGCGAGCCAGCGGTCGTAGCGCTCCTCGCCTTGCAGGTCGTCGAAGTCGAGGCTGACGCTTTTGTGGGCGGCCGACGCCACGTTGACGATGCGGGCGGGCTGGGCGGCGGCGACCACCGGCATCAACAGGTGGGTGAGCAGGAAGTAGGAGAGATGATTGAGGGCGAAGGTCATCTCGATGCCGTCGGCGCTGACGCGGCGTCGGCCGAACAGGCCGCCGGCATTGTTGATCAGGACGTCGAGGCGCGGATGGAGCGTCGCGACCGCGTCGGCCAGCCGGCGGATGTCGGCCTGGTCGGATAGGTCGGCCGGCAGGTAGGCCACCCGGGCATCGGCCGCCGCCTCGCGGATGTGGCGCAGCGCCGCCTCGCCGCGGCCGCGATCGCGACCGACGATGGACACGGTGGCGCCAAGGCGCGCCAGTTCGCGGGCGGTGACGAGACCGATGCCGGCGGTGCCGCCGGTGACGAGGCAGGTCCTGCCCGCCATCCTCGGCCGACCGACGGGCGTCGCCGGGGACGCCTTCGCCCCGTCAAGATCTTGTTGGTCTGTCATTCGCTCTCCGCTTCCGATGGTCGCGATGATCCCGCCTCGGTAACCGGCCGCTGGGCGCGGCCTAGCCGTGCTCCTGGCGATAACCCGCCGCAACGGATGACGGGCCGGGGAGAAACGACTACAGTGCCCGACCTTACAACGTGCGGACCCGCCGCGGTATCCGTTGGCTCGGAATGCACGATTAAGGCACCCGCGGTTGCGCGAGCGGGGCCGTTTTCTGCGGCGGGTTCCGGCGGGTTTGGCAAATGGGGTCGAGAGGTCGAGAGATGAGCGAGCTGGTGGTGGTGGCGTTCAACGGGCGCGATACGGCGGACCAGGTACTGAACGATCTGAGATCGATGCAACGGGATTATCTGGTGGATCTCGAGGACGCGGTGGTGGTGACCCGCGACGCCGAAGGCAAGCTCAACCTCAAGCAGTCGGTCAACCTGGTGGGCATGGGCGCCATGAGCGGCGGCACCTGGGGGGCGCTGTGGGGCGTTCTCGTCGGCGTCCTGTTCATGAACCCGCTCCTCGGCTTCGTCGCCGGCGCCGCCGCCGGGGCGGGGGCCGGCGCGCTGGCCGGGGCGCTCTCCGACTACGGCATCGACGATAATTTCATCAAGCGGATGGGGGAATCGGTCTGCGCCGATTCGTCGGCGCTGTTCGTCCTGTTCAAGAAGGTGACGCTGGATCGGGTGTTGCCCGAGTTCGCCCGCTACGAGGGGCGGGTTCTGCAGACATCGCTGAGCAACGAGCAGGAGGAGAAGCTGAAGGCAGCGCTGGCGCATCATCTCGCCCAGCCGGCCTGAAGCGAAGCCTCGGTCGGGGGGAACCGCCACCACGTCCGGGTCGGTGCCCGCCGATCCGTAAAGGCAAAACAGAGGGGCTCCCGGTTCCGGCTCGGCGGTGACCGCCATGGTCGCCGTCCGCCGCCCGGCCTCGGCCGATGCGGGGCACCTTAGAATCTCTTCCACCGCTGCCAGTATCGGCGCCGCTGCGGTTTTGCAGCGCCAGCGCTTTTGTCGTATGTGGTGATTGCGGCTGGTATTGGTGCGCGGTGCAAGGGCCACGATGGGCATGTGGGGCAAATTCTTCGGCGGGATAGCTGGATTTGCGGTGGGTGGACCGCTCGGTGCGCTGTTCGGCGCCGCCGCCGGTCACGCCGTCGATCGCATGCAGGAGGAGGCGGTGGAACAGACGGCGGAGTCGCCGCCCCGCCTCGGTGCCGGCGCCTCGCCGTCGTCGCGGGAGACCGTCTTCAGCGTCGCCGTGATCGTCCTCGGGGCGAAAATGGCGAAGGCGGACGGGGCGGTCAGCCGTGCCGAAGTCAACGCCTTCAAGGAGGTGTTCCGCGTGCCGCCGGCCGAGGTACGCAACGTCGCCCGCATCTTCGATGCGGCGAAGGCCGATCCTTCCGGCTTCGAGCCCTATGCCCGGCAGGTGGCGATGCTGTTCCGCCGCGACCAGGCGGTACTGGAGGAGTTGCTGGGCGGGCTGTTCCACATCGCCCGTGCCGACGGGGCGGTCAATGCCGCCGAACTCGGTTTCCTTCGCCGCATCGCCGACATCTTCGGCTTCGACGCGGCCCGATTTGCCCGGATCAGGGATCGCTTCCTGCCGACGGAAGCCCGCGACCCCTACGGCGTCCTCGGCATCGCCCGCACCGCCAGCGACGACGCGGTGAAGAAGGCCTATCGGCAGCTGATCCGGGAACACCATCCGGATACGCTCGTCGCCCGCGGCCTGCCGCGGGAGATGCTGGATCAGGCCAACGAGAAAATGGCGGCGATCAATGCCGCCTACGACGAAATCAGCAAGCAGCGCGGCCTGAACTAGCATCGATGACACCGCCGTCGCCGCCGCTGCGGACCGAGCCGGCGTTGACGCCGCGCGATGGTGCTGCCGCGCTCCTCGTCATCGTCATCTGGGCCCTCAACTTCATTTTCGGCAAGGTCGGGCTGAGCGAGCTGCCGCCGCTGCTGATGCTGGCGCTGCGTTTCGTCCTGGTGACGGTGTTGCTGTTGCCGTTCCTCGGTCGCATCCGGCGCAGGCAGTGGCGCCTGGTGGTCGCCGTCTCCGTCGTCCTCGGGGTCTGCCATTTCGGGCTGATGTTCTTCGGCCTCGCCCATGTGGGCGCCGGACCGGCGGCGATCGCCATCCAGCTCACCGTTCCGTTCAGTGCGATCTTGGGCTGGGTCTGCTTCGGCGAACGGATCGGCCGGGTCCAGCTGGCCGGCATGGCGATGGCCTTCTGCGGCGTCTACCTGCTTGCCGGCGAGCCGGCCGGAACGGCCACCGAAGCAGCCAGCCGGGCGAGCAACTCGTGGTACCTGCTCGCGGTGACCGGTGCCGCCTTCGCCTGGGCGGTGGCCAACGTCCTGATCAAGCGCCTCGGCCCGATCAACGTGTTTACCCTGAACGGCTGGGTCGCGCTCATCGCCGCGCCGCACCTGCTCGCCGCCAGCCTGCTGCTCGAGCACGGTCAGGCGGCGGCGATCGCTGCCGCCGGCTGGCGGGCCTGGTCGGCGGTGGTGTTCATGGCGGTGGCCTCGTCGATCGTCGCCTACGGGCTGTGGTATTTCCTCATCGAGCGCTACCCGATGAACCGGGTGGTGCCGATGACCCTGCTGTCGCCGGTGCTGGCGGTCGTCTTCGCCGTCCTCCTCCTCGGTGAGACGCTCTCGGCGACCATGGTCGTGGGCGGCATCCTCACCCTCGGCGGGGTGGCGGTGATCGAGCTGATCCGCCCGGCACCGCCGCCGATGGCGTGAGGGGGAGAAAAACCGGTGCGGCTGCAGTCCTCACCCAACTTCGACGACCGCGGCGATGCCCCGATCGACATGCTGGTCCTCCACTATACCGGCATGGAGACGGCGGAGGCGGCGCTGGCGCGGCTTCTCGGCCCCGAGGCCAAGGTCAGCGCCCATTACCTGATCGACGAGGCGGGGGCGATCACCGCGCTGGTCGCCGAACAAGACCGGGCCTGGCACGCGGGCCGGTCGTTCTGGCGCGGCGCCACCGACATCAACGCCCGCTCCATCGGCATCGAGCTGGTCAATCCCGGCCACGAATTCGGCTACCGCCCGTTCCCGTCGGTGCAGATGGGAGCGCTGACGGACCTCGCCGGCGACATCCTCGCCCGCCGGCCGATCCCGGCGCGCAATGTCGTCGGCCATTCCGACGTGGCGCCGCGGCGGAAGCTGGACCCGGGCGAATTGTTCGACTGGCGCCGGCTGGCGGCGGCGGGAATCGGCCTGTGGCCGGAGGAGGGCGGGGGCGGTGTCGACGCGCCCGTGGACCCCGCGGTCTCCCTCCGCCGCCTCGCCGCCATCGGCTACGAGACGGTGGATGCGGCGGCGAGCCTTCGCGCCTTTCAGCGGCGGTTCCGCCCGGCCCGCATCGACGGCCGGCTCGATGGCGAGACCGCCCGCCTGATCGGCGCCCTCGCCGGTGCGCTGGCGGATGCCTGCTAGATGCCTGCTAAGAGGGAGGGTGTGTGATGCCAAGGGGGCGCCGTCTGGCTGCTGGTCTTGCCGTTGCCGTCGTCTGCGGCGGTTCGCCGTTGGCGGTGGCCATCGCTGCCGATCCGCTGACCCCCGAGGCGACCACCCTTTCCGATGCCGAAATCGACAAGCGCCTCCGCTTCATCGAGGAAAAGCTCGATGCGCATCGTCTCTACGGCCAGATCTGGTACTGGGGATGGATGGCGGTGAATGCCGGCGGCGCCATCGGCACCGGGATCATGGCCGGCCTCAGTAATGATCAAGACGACATCGTCAACAATGCGGTGAGTTCGGGGCTCGCCGTCATCGGTGTCGCCGATCTGGTCTTCCGACCGCTGGATGCCCGCCTCGGCGCGGCACCCATCGCCACGCTGCCGGAAGCGACCCGGGCCGAGCGCATCGACAAACTTCGCGCCGCCGAGGCGCAGTTGCGGGCGAACGCCGAGCGGGCCGAAGAACGCACCTCGTGGACGGTTCACGCCGCCAACCTCGGCATCAACGCGCTGGGCGGGGTGATCATCGGCGTTCTCGGCGATACCAAGGACGCGGCGATCTCGGCCGCCGCCAACTTCGCCGGCGGCATCGCCTACATCCTGACCCAGCCGGCCGCACCCGCCCGCGACTGGCGGGAATACCAGGCGATGGCGGCGGGAACGGCGGCGCGGGCACCGGTGGTGGCCTTGGCGCTGCAGCCTTACACGGGCGGTGCCGGCCTGCGGATGACCGTCAGCTGGTGACCTCCAGCGGGTGACCGGCGCCGGCGGCAAACACCGAGCATCGCCGTTGCATTCGCCGCCGCGGCGACTACCCTCATCCGTTGCCAGACGACCGGACGGCCGCCTTCGGCCGGCATGCCTTGAGCCTATGTCCCGAGCATGGGTCCCGCATCGCCGTCGGGGGAGGAAAGTCCGGGCTCCATGGAAGCACGGTGCCGGGTAACGCCCGGCGGGGGCGACCCCAGGGAAAGTGCCACAGAAAGCAAACCGCCGGTCGCGGCCTTCGGGTCCGCCGGTAAGGGTGAAAGGGTGCGGTAAGAGCGCACCGCGCCGCCGGTAACGGCGACGGCACGGTAAACCCCACCGGGAGCAAGACCAAGTAGGGACGGCAGGCCGGCGGCGTTCAGGCGCTCCGGCCGGGCGCGCTTCCGCGTCGCCGTCCGGGTCGGTCGCGCGAGGCGTCCGGTAACGGGCGTCCCAGATGAATGGTCGTCCCCCGCCCTCGGCGACCCGTCGGCGGCGGGGACAGAACCCGGCTTACAGGTCGTCTGGCACCTTCTCTCCTTCCGCCATCGCTCCCGGGCCGCACCCCGCCATGCCCGCCACCCCACGTCTGCCGCTCCACGTGTGCCGCGCCACGTCTGCCCAGCGGTCCAGATGGGCGCCGCGCCATGTTCTCGTCAAAGTTCATAGAACAAAAAAAGAACAAAAGATGAGAAAGCGGCTCCCGATTCGGGGTCGGTCGGCACCGATTCGCAGAAGTGGCGGCGAATCGTTCTCCGTCCACAGGCAAAGGAGGTGCAAGGACTCCTTCGACGAACACTTGCGGCGACCGTAATCGTTTGTTTTCGCACCAGCAATAAGTGCGATTCAGACGCCTTTACTCCATGGGCTCCCATTGACGACCATCATAGCCCATGGTATCCCATGAAATGCCGGCGATCGCGCCAGCGTTGGGCGGGGCGGCCGGCGGGCGCGGCGTTCGCTCCGAGCCTGGCGAACGAGGCGAATCCCGAGGGGCGCGAAATGCCGTTACTGGTCGGCCGACATCTCAATAAGATCGACCGCAAAGGACGGGTGTCCGTGCCCAAGGTTTTTAGGGACGCCCTCAAAGCACAAGGTGCAGAGGGTACCAACGGGGTATACATCTACCCGTTGTTTAAGTCCGAAGGGCTCGAAGGGTGCGGTGAGGAATTTATGCAGCGGATCGCGAGTAGCCTCGACGACCTCGACATGTTTTCCAGCGAGCAGGACGAGCTGGCCTCGGTGCTTCTGGAAAGCGCCCACATGCTCTCCTTCGACACGGAGGGTCGGATCGCTCTGCCGGCCGAGTTGATCGAGCACGCCCGCATCGACGCCGATGCGCTGTTCGTCGGTCGTGGCCACCGCTTTCAGGTGTGGAACCCGGAAATCTATCGTGCCGACCGCGCCGAATCTTCCGCCCGGGCGCGCAGCCGCGACGCCACCTTGACCCTGCGGCGCGCCCCCGCCGGGCCGTCGGAGCGGGGTGAGTGATGAGCGGGGCGGTGGGGCACCGGCCGGTGATGTTGGCCGAGGTGCTGGCGGTGCTGGCGCCGCGGCCGGGCGGCATCTACCTGGATGCCACCTTCGGCGGCGGCGGCTATGCCGAGGCGCTCTTGGCGGCGGCGCCGTGCCGGGTGGTCGGCATCGACCGCGATCCGGACGCGCTGGCCCGCGCCCGGGCGCTGATCGTCCGCCACCCCGACACGCTCACCGTCGTCCGCGGCCGGTTTGGCGATCTGGACGCGCTGCTGACGGCGCGCGGCGTCGACGCCGTCGATGGCGTCGCCTTCGATCTCGGCGTTTCCTCCTGGCAGCTGGACGAGGCGGGGCGCGGCTTTTCCTTCCGCTTCGACGGCCCGCTCGACATGCGCATGGATCCCAGCGCCGGCATCACCGCCGCCGATGTGGTCAACCGGCTGCCGGAGGCGCGGCTGGCCGACATCATCTTCGCCTACGGCGAGGAGCGGGCGGCCCGCCGCATCGCCGCCGCCATCGTCCGCCGCCGCCAGGAAGGGCCGATCCTGACCACGGCGGCCCTGGCCGAACTGGTCCGCCGCATCGTTCCCGCCTCCGCCGACGGCCTCGATCCGGCGACGCGCACCTTCCAGGCGCTGCGGATCCACGTCAACGACGAGTTGGGCGAGCTCGACCGGGGGCTCGAGGCCGCCGAGGCGGTGCTCCGCGAGGGCGGCCGCCTGTGCGTCGTCGCCTTCCATTCGCTGGAGGACCGGCGAGTCAAGTCCTTCCTCAGGGCGCGCAGCGGCCGGGCCGCCCGGCCGTCGCGGCACCGGCCGGAGGCCTCCGCCGGCGTGGCGGCGCCGACCTTTCGATTGATCACCGCCCGGGCCGCCCGCCCCACCGCGGCGGAGGTCGAGACCAACCCCCGCGCCCGCTCGGCGCGATTGCGGGCCGCCGAACGCACCGGCGCGCCGACGTGGAGGGCGGCGGCATGAGCGGCTGGTCCACCTTCGTCCGGCAGACATCGGTCCTCTGTTTCATTCTCGCCATCGGCCTGGCGATCGTCCTCCTCACCATCAAGTACGAGGTGCAGTCGCTGAAAGACGAGTTGGGGGCGCTCGACCACCAGGTGGCGGATGAACGGGAGACGATCCAGGTCCTGCACGCCGAGTTCGCCTATCTGACCCAGCCGGAGCGGCTGAGCCGGATGGTTGCCAACCATCTCGGGCTGGTGGCGGTGCAGCCGCGCCAGCTGACCACCTTCGCCAACCTGGACGCCGCCCTCGATCGCGCCGTCGCCGACGAGCAGAAGACACCGGCGAAGAAGGGCCTCACCGCCAATCGGGCGAAGGCTTACGGCGCCAACGAAACCGCCGCCGGCGTGCGCGTCGCTTCCCGGGGGCGGACGGACCCGCGGTGGGGGCAGCGGTGACGCCACGTCCCGCCACGTCGCCGTTGCTCGCCGCATCGCCGCCGGCGGACGGCGAGCAGGCGCGGGCGGTGCGTCAGCGGGCGCTGGATACCGCCCGCAACCGGCTGCTGGCGACCGGTCTGATGTTTATCGTCGCCTTCCTGGTGGTCTCCGGGCGGCTGGTTGATCTGACCCTTTTCAACCAGGGCAGCGGTCGGACGCTGGCCACCAGCACCGACGGCGCCGTCGATCGGGCCAACATCCTCGACCGCAACGGCCAGATCCTGGCCACCAGCCTGCCGACGCCCTCGGTGTTCGCCGATCCCAAGGAGATCCTGGACGTCGACGCCGCCGTCCACGACCTGATGCAGGTCTTTCCCGATATCAATCGGCAGGCCCTGCGCAAGGAGCTCTCCGGTCCCGCCCGCTTCGTCTGGATCAAGCGGATGATCAGCTGGGACGACAAGCAGAAGGTCAATCGCCTCGGTATTCCGGGAATCGGTTTCGTCAACGAGCGCCGCCGCTACTACCCCTCCGGTCGCGCCGCCGCGCATGTGCTCGGGCTGACCAATGTCGACGGTCAGGGCATCGCCGGCATCGAAGAGAGCTTCGATGCGTCGCTGGCGAAGGGCGAGCCGGTGACGCTGTCGATCGACATCCGCCTGCAGCAGTTGCTGCGCGACAAGCTCGATCGGGCCCGGCGGCAGTTCAGCGCCATCGGCGCCGCCGGCGCCATCCTCGACGTGGATACGGGCGAGGTGCTGGCGATGGTGTCCTTGCCCGACTTCGACCCCAATGCTCCGGTAACCGATCCCAAGGATGACGCCCGCTTCAACCGGATCACCAAGGGGCTTTACGAGATGGGGTCGACCTTCAAGGTCTTCACCCTGGCGATGGCGCTCGACACCGGCGCCACCACCCTTCGCCGCGGCTACGACGCCAGCCGACCGCTGCGCATCGGCCGCTTCACCATCAGCGACTACCACAGTCAGAACCGGTGGCTGTCGACGCCGGAGGTCCTGGTCCATTCGTCCAATATTGGCGCGGCGCTGATGGCGCTGGACGTGGGCACCACCCGGCAGCGGCAATACCTGCAGCGCTTCGGTCTTCTCGGCCGCACCCACGTGGAGCTGCCCGAGGTGGGGGCGCCGCAGCTTCCCAACCCGTGGCGCGAAATCAATACGATGACCATCGCCTTCGGCCACGGCCTGTCGGTGACGCCGCTCAATCTGGTTGCGGGCGTAGGCGCGGTGGTCAACGGCGGCCTGCTGCGTCAGCCGACGATCATCCGCCAGCGTCCGGAGGACGTCCCTCCCGGCGTGCGCGTGATCTCGCCCCGGACGTCGAAGCAGATGTGCGACCTGATGCGGCTGGTGGTGGAGTACGGCACCGGCACCAAGGCCGACGTCCCGGGCTACATCGTCGGCGGCAAGACGGGCACGGCGGAGAAGATCAGCCGCAGCGGCCGCTACATGCGCAATGCCCGCATCGCCTCGTTCGTCGGCGCCTTCCCCATGTCGGCGCCGCGCTACGTCATTCTCGCCATGCTCGACGAGCCGAAGGGCGACCGCAGCACCTACAACTACGCCACCGGTGGCTGGGTCGCCGCGCCCGTCGTGGCCGATGTCGTCGAGCAGATGGCGCCGATCCTCGGCATGCCGCCGCCCGATGCGGAAGCCGCCGCCAAGGCCGACGAGCCGAAAAAGTCCCGCGCCCAGCGCCCCAGCGTCCGCGACGCCATCGCCCGCATCCAGGTCAAGCAGTTTGCGTCTAACTGAGCTATTGAAGGGAACCGGAACCGCCTTGCCCACCGCCGCCGAGACTGGCCGCCTCGAGATCACCGGACTCGCCGCCGACTCGCGCAAGGTGGAGCCGGGGTTCCTGTTCGCAGCCCTGCCCGGCGCCCGCGCCGACGGGCTCGATTTCGTCGCCGAGGCGGTGAAGCGGGGTGCGGCCGCGGTTCTGGCCCCGACCGCCGCCGAGACGGCGGTTCGCTCGCTGCTCGCCCAGACTGCGGCGAGCGCCGCCGGTGCGGCCGCCGCCGCCGAGGCCGCGCCCATCGCCGTCATCGTCGACAGCAACCCGCGCCGTCTCCTGGCGCTGATGGCGGCCCGGTTCTTCGGCCGTCAGCCGGAGACGATCTGCGCCGTGACCGGGACCAACGGCAAGACCTCGGTGGTCAGCTTCCTGCGCCAGATCTGGAGCCATGCCGGCCGCAATGCCGCCAGCCTCGGCACCCTCGGCGTGGCCTCGTCCGGGCGGCGGACGGAAGGCTCGCTGACCACGCCCGACCCGGTCGCCTTGCACCGGATGCTGGCCGAACTGGCCGCGGACGGGGTCGACGCCCTGGCGATGGAAGCATCGAGCCACGGGATCGACCAGTTCCGCCTCGACGGGGTCCGGGTCGCCGCCGCGGCGTTCACCAATCTCGGCCGCGATCACCTCGACTACCACCGCAGCATCGAGGCCTATCTCGCCGCCAAGCTCAGGCTGTTCTCGGCCCTCGTCGCGCCCGGCGGCAGCGCCGTCATCGCCGCCGACGATCTCGTCTCCGGGCGGGTGCGGTCGGCGGCCTCGGCCCGCGGTCTCGCCGTCTTCACCTACGGGCGGCAGGGCGAGCAGTTGCGGCTGAAGACGGTCGAGCCCATCGCCGGCGGGCAGCGCCTCGGCGTCGACATCCTGGGCGCCGCCCACCGCATCGATCTGCCGCTGGTGGGCGATTTCCAGGCGATGAACGCGCTCGCCGCCGCCGGCCTGGCGCTGGCCACCGGCACCGCCGTCGATGCGGTCATCGGCGGCCTCGCTCGGCTGACACCGGTGCCGGGGCGGCTGGAATGCGTCGCCCGGGTAAATGGCGCCCCGGTCTATGTGGACTATGCCCACACCCCGGACGCGCTGACCGCCGTTCTCAGGGCGCTGCGGCCGCAGACCACCCGGCGCCTCGTCGTCGTCTTCGGCTGCGGCGGCGATCGCGACGCCGGCAAGCGGCCGGAGATGGGCGCCGTGGCCAAGGCGCTGGCCGACCGCATCATCGTCACCGACGACAACCCGCGCGGCGAGGACGCCGCCGCCATCCGCCGCCAGATCATGATTGCCTGCCCCGAAGCCCTTGAGATCGGCGACCGGGCCGCCGCCATCGCCGCGGCGATGGCGGACCTGGCGCCGGGCGATGTGCTGGTGGTCGCCGGCAAGGGGCACGAGACCGGCCAGATCGTCGGATCGCGGGTGCTGCCGTTCGACGATCGGCAGGTGGTTCGCGCCGTCGCCGGCAAGGGGGCGGCGGAATGAGCGCCCTGCCGTTGTGGACATACGCCGAGGCGGCGGCCGCCACCGGGGGGCGATGCACCGCCGAATGGCTGGCGACCGGCATCGGCATCGATTCGCGGACGACGGCGCCGGGCGACCTGTTCGTCGCCCTGAGGGGCCCCAACTTCGACGGCCACAGCTTCGTTGCCGACGCCCTCAGGGCGGGGGCCGTCGCCGCCATGGTCGACCACCTGCCGGAAGCGGCTGCGGCCGAGGCGCCGCTCCTCGTCGTCGACGACACCCTCGAGGCGCTGCGGGCGCTGGCCGCCGCCGCCCGCCAGCGCACGACCGCGCGCATCGTCGGGGTGACCGGCAGCGTCGGCAAGACCGGGGTGAAAGAGGCGCTGCGCCTCACCTTGTCCCGGCAGGGCGCCACCACCGCCAACCAGGGCAGCCTCAACAATCACTGGGGGTTGCCGCTCAGCCTCGCCCGGTTGCGCAAGCACGATGCCTTCGGCGTCTTCGAGATGGGGATGAACCATCCGGGAGAAATCGTCCCGCTCACCCGGCTCGCCCGCCCGGACGTGGCGGTGATCACCACCGTCGAGGCGGTTCACATGGAGAGCTTCGCCTCGGTGGAGGAGATCGCCGACGCCAAGGCGGAGATTTTCGCCGGCTGCGGACCGGACGCGACGGCGGTGCTGTTCCGCGACAACCCGCATTTCGCCCGCCTGGCGGCGGCGGCGCGCCATCTCGGCATCCGCCACGTCCTCGCCTTCGGCGGCGACGCGTTCGCCGACGTGCGTCTTCTCTCCAGCCGGCTGGATGCGGAGGGGAGCACCGTCCGGGCGATGGTAGAGGGCCGGGTGGTCGAATATCGGGTCGGCCTGCCGGGCAGCCACTGGGTGACCAACAGCCTTTGCGTGCTGGCCGCGGTGGCCGCCGCCGGCGCCGACGTGGACGGTGCCGCCGCGGCACTGGCCGACCTGCAGCCGGCCAAGGGGCGCGGCCAACGGTTCACCCTCGCCCTCGGCGGCGGCAGCTTCGAGTTGGTGGACGACAGCTACAACGCCAGCCCCGTCTCCATGGCCGCGTCCTTCGCCGTCCTCGGTCGCCTCGCCCCGGGTGCGGGCGGCCGCCGCATCGCGGTGATCGGCGACATGCTGGAGCTGGGCGCGGACGAACTCGCCCTGCATGCCGGTCTCGCCACCGGCCTCTGCGACCACAACGTCGACCTGGTGTTCGCCGCCGGGCCGCGGATGCGGGCGCTGTTCGAGGCCCTGCCGGCGGCCATGCAGGGTGCGCATGCGGCCGATTCCACCCTCTTGGCGCCGATCGTCGCCCATGCGGTGCGGCCGGGCGACGTGGTCGCGGTCAAGGGCTCGGCGGGAAGCCGGATGGGACGGGTGGTCGACGCGCTGAAGGCGCTCCCGGCGGCGGCGGCCGAGCCGGCGCGGCGGACGCAGGGGAGCTGAAGGGTGCTGTACCACCTTCTCTTTCCCCTCGCCGATCACGTCGCCGCCTTCAACGTCTTCCGCTACCTGACGTTCCGCTCCGGCGCCGCGCTGCTGACCGCGCTCTTTATCAGCTTCGTCATCGGCCCGCGGCTGATCGAGCTGCTGAAGACCCGCCAGAACGGCGGCCAGCCCATCCGCGACGACGGCCCCGAGAGCCACATCCTGAAGAAGCGCGGAACCCCCACCATGGGCGGGTTCCTCATCCTCGTCGCCTGCACCCTGTCGACCCTGCTGTGGGCCGATCTGCGCAACGGCTTCGTCTGGGTGGCGCTGATGGTCACCATCAGCTACGGCGCCATCGGCTTCCTCGACGACTACCGCAAGGTCGTCCACCGCGACAGCCGCGGCCTGCCGGGGCGGGGCAAGCTGTTCTTGCAGGTGATCATCGCCGCCAGCGCCACCCTGTGGATCACCCTCCTGACACCGGCGCCGCTGGAGTACCGCCTCGCCGTCCCCTTCTTCAAGGACGTGCTGATCTACTTCGGCCCCTTCTTCTACCTGCTGGCGATCGGCGTCATCGTCGGCGCGTCCAACGCGGTCAACCTGACCGACGGCCTCGACGGCCTCGCCATCGTGCCGGTGATGATCACCGCCGGCGTCTTCGCCCTGGTCGCCTACCTGGTCGGCAACACCGTCTTCGCCAACTACCTGCAGATCAACTACGTCCCCGGCACCGGCGAGCTCGCCGTCTTCTGCGGCGCCCTGGTGGGATCGGGCCTCGGCTTTCTCTGGTTCAACGCGCCGCCGGCGAAGGTCTTCATGGGCGATACCGGGTCGCTGTCGCTGGGGGGTGCGTTGGGCGCGATCAGCGTCTCCACCAAGCACGAGCTGGTGCTGGCCATCGTCGGCGGCCTGTTCGTCCTCGAGACGGTCTCGGTCATCGTCCAGGTCGTCTCCTTCAAGCTCACCGGCAAGCGGGTCTTCCGGATGGCGCCCCTGCACCATCACTTCGAGAAGCTGGGCTGGGCGGAGCCGACCATCGTCATCCGCTTCTGGATCGTCGCGTCGGTGCTGGCCCTCCTCGGCCTCTCCACCCTGAAGCTGCGGTGACGGCGATGATCGACCTCACCCGGCTGCCCGAACGCAGCTTCACCGTCCTCGGCCTCGGCCGCTCCGGTCGCGTCGCCGCCGCCGCCCTGATCACCGCCGGCAAGCAGGTCGTCGGCTGGGACGACAGCCCGGCGGCGCGGACGCTGGCGGCGGAGGACGGCATCCCGTTGGCCGATCCCCGCGACCGGGGCTTCGCCGATGTCGATGCGCTGGTGCTCAGCCCCGGCATCCCCCACCGGCACCCGGTTCCCCATCCCATCGTCGCCGCGGCCCGCGACGCCGGCCTCGAGCCCATCGGCGACGTCGAACTGCTCATCCGTGCCGAGCCGATGGTCCGCTATGTGGGCATCACCGGCACCAACGGTAAATCGACCACCACCGCGCTCATCGGCCACATCCTCGAGAAGGGCGGTCTCGCCGCCCAGGTGGGCGGCAACCTGGGGCCGCCGGTGCTGGGATTCCGGCCGTTCGCGCCGGGCGAGATCTGTGTCCTCGAACTCTCTTCCTACCAGCTGGAGCTGACCCCGTCCTTGGCCGCCGAGGTGGCGGTGCTGATCAACATCACCCCCGACCACCTGGAGCGGCACGGCGGGTTCGACGGCTACGCCGCGGCGAAACGGCGGATCTTCGCCCGGACCCCGGCCGGCACCGCCGCCACCCACATCATCGGCATCGACGATGCCATGTGCCGGCAGATTTTCCAGCTCGCCCGCGCCGCCGGCATTACCCGGCTGGTGCCGATCTCGGTCCATGAGCGGCCGGCGGGCGGGGTCTTCGCCGCCGACGGTCGGATCTGGGACGCCCTCGAGGGGGAAGCCGCGCCGGTGCTGGATCTGGCGCGCGCCCGGGCGTTGCCGGGCGAGCACAACGGTCAGAACGCCGCCGCCGCCTACGCGGCCAGCCGGGCCCTCGGCCTCGATCGGGACGTCATCGCGGCGGCGATCCTCGACTTCCCCGGCCTCGCCCATCGCCTGGAGCGGATCGCCACCGTCGCCGGCGTCGGCTACGTCAACGACTCGAAGGCGACCAACGCCGATGCCGCCGCGCGGGCGCTGGCGTCCTACCGGTCGATCTACTGGATCGCCGGCGGCCGGCCGAAGGCGGGCGGGCTCGCCGCCATCGATCCCTACCTCGACCGCATTCGCCATGCCTTCCTGATCGGCGAGGCCGAGGCGGCGTTCGCCCAGGCCCTGGGAGCGAAGCTGCCCGTCACCCGCTGCGGCACGCTGGCCAAGGCGGTCGAGGCCGCCCGCCGGTTGGCCGAAGCGGAGGCGCTGCCGGACGCGACGGTTCTGCTGTCGCCGGCCTGCGCGTCGTTCGACCAGTTCGAGAACTTCGAGGTGCGGGGCGACGCCTTCCGTGCCCTCGTCACCGCCTTCACTGCGGAAGAAACGGCCCGATGACCACCTTCCCCCGCACCGACAGGAGCCTGATCAGCCGCTGGTGGTGGACCGTCGATCACTGGGCGATCGTCGCCATCATCGGCATTTGCGCGATCGGCCTGGTCCTGACCATGGCGGCGTCGCCGGCGGTGGCCGAGCGGCTGCAGTACAACCCCTTCTATTTCGCCCACCGTCAGTTCATCTACATCCCGCTCGCCATCGGGGTGATGCTGGTGACGTCCTTCCTGTCGCCGAAGGGCGTCCAGCGGATGGCGCTGGTGGTCCTGGTGCTCTCCTTCATCCTCACCGCGGCGACCCCGTTCCTCGGCGAGCAGGTCAAGGGCGCGACCCGCTGGCTGAACGTTTTCGGCCTGTCCCTTCAGCCGTCGGAGTTTCTGAAGCCGTCGTTCGCGGTGGTTTCCGCCTGGCTGATCGCCTCCAGCCGTCAGCAGGAACAGTTGCGCGGCTACGCCATGTCCATCGCGCTCCTCATCGGCGTCGCCACGTTGCTGCTGGTGCAGCCGGACGTGGGCACCACGGTGCTGGTGCTGGGCGCCTGGGCGATCCAGATCTTCCTCGCCGGGTGCCCCTTGGTGGTGATCGCGCTCCTCACCTTCGGCGGCCTCGGCGCCGCGGTCGCCGCCTACTTCACCTTCAGCCACGTCCACATGCGGGTCGATCAGTTCCTCGATCCGGCGGTGGGGGAGGGCTATCAGGTGAAGCGGGCGCTGGAGGCCTTCCACGCCGGTGGCCTGTTCGGCCGCGGACCGGGCGAAGGCCGGGTCAAGGAGGTGCTGCCGGACGCCCATGCCGACTTCATCTTCGCCGTCGCCGGCGAGGAATTCGGCCTCATCGTCTGCCTGATCATCGTCCTCCTGTTCGCTTTCGTCGTCCTCCGCAGCTTCATCCGCGCCTTCAAGGACGAGGACGTGTTCGTCATCCTCGCCGGCGGTGCGCTGATCGCCCTGTTCGGCATGCAGGCGCTGATGAACATGGCGTCGGCCATGCACCTCATTCCGCCGAAGGGAACCACCTTGCCCTTCATCTCCTACGGCGGCTCGGCATCGCTGGCGCTGGCATGGGCGATGGGTCTGCTTCTGGCGCTGACCCGGGAACGGCCCCATGCGGGAGGGATCGGCTGATGCGGATGCGTCCCGTCGTCGCGCTCGCGGCCGGTGGCACCGGCGGCCACGTGTTCCCGGCGGAGGCGGTCGCGGCGTGCCTGCGCACCCGCGGCATCGTCCCGATCCTGTTCACCGATCGCCGCGGCACCGGCTTCGGCGGCGCCGCCGAGGTGGTGCGGGTGTACGGGGCGGCGATCACCGGCATGGGCTGGTTCGCCCGGGTCACCGGTATCGGCCGCCTTGCGGTGGGATTCTTCGCCGCCCTTGCCCATCTGCGGCGCACCCGACCGGACGTGGTCATCGGCTTCGGCGGCTACGCCTCGGTGCCCACCGTCCTCGCCGCCAACCTCATCCGCATCCCGACCGCGGTGCACGAACAGAATGCCGTTCTCGGCCGTGCCAACCGCCTGCTCGCCCGCCGGGTCCGCCGCATCGCCACCTGCTTCCAGCGGGTCTCGGCGCTGCGAAAGGCCGACGAGGCGAAGGTGGTGCGGCTGGGGATGCCGGTCCGTCCGGCTTTCGCCGCCTGGACCGCCGCCGCCTACGAGGCGCCCGCCACGGAAGGCGAGATCCGGCTCCTCGTCCTCGGCGGCAGCCAGGGCGCCCAGGTATTCTCGACGCTGGTGCCGGACGCCTTGTCGCGCCTCGATGCGGGGCTGCGTGATCGCCTCGCGGTGACCCAGCAGTGCCGCCCGGAGACGCTGGCCGCCACCCGCGCCGCCTACGCCCGGCTCGGGATCACCGCCGAACTGTCCAGCTTCTTCGCCGACGTCCCCGAGCGCCTGGCAGGGGCGCATCTGGTGATCGCTCGCGCCGGCGCCTCCACCGTCGCCGAACTGGCGGTGGTGGGTCGCCCGGCCATTCTCGTTCCCTATCCCTACGCCACCGACGATCACCAGACGGCCAACGCCCGCGCCCTCGACGCCGCCGGCGCCGGGTGGCTGATGCCGCAGGCGGAACTCACCGCCGAGCGCCTGGCCGACCGGCTCACCGCGCTGATCGCCGATGCCCCGGCCCTCCTCGGGGCCGCGTCACGCGCCTGCGACCTCGGCATTGCGGACGCCGCCGAGCGTCTCGCCGATCTCGCCCTGGAGCTGGTGTTCACCGCCGACGGCTCCGGTGCCTCGCGCGGGCGGAGGGCGGCGGCATGAAAGGGATCCCGCTCGACATCGGCACCATCCACTTCGTCGGCATCGGCGGCATCGGCATGAGCGGCATCGCCGAGCTGCTGCACAACCTCGGCTACCGGGTGCAGGGCACCGATCGGGCCGACGGGGCCAATACCCGGCGGCTGCGGCGGGCAGGGGTGCCGGTCGCCATCGGCCACGACGAAAGCAACCTCGGCGACGCGCAGGTGGTGGTCATCTCGTCGGCGATCCGGGCCGACAATCCGGAAATTCTCGCCGCCCGCAAGCGGCTGATCCCGGTGGTCCGGCGGGCGGAGATGCTGGGCGAGCTGATGCGGCTCAAGTGGTCGATCGCCGTCGCCGGAACCCACGGCAAGACCACCACCACCTCGCTGGTGGCGGCGCTGCTGGACGCCGCCGGCCGCGATCCCACCGTGGTCAACGGCGGCATCATCAACGCCTGGGGATCCAACGCCCGGCTCGGTTCCGGAGACTGGATGGTGGCCGAGGCGGACGAGTCCGACGGCACCCTGGTCAAGCTGCCGGCGACCATCGCCATCGTCACCAACATCGATCCGGAGCACCTGGACCACTACGGCACCTTCGAGGCGCTGAAGGAGGCGTTCGTCAGCTTCCTGTCCAACATCCCGTTCTACGGTTTCGCCGCGCTGTGCATCGACCATGCGGAAGTGCAGGGGATCATCCCCAGACTCCTCGACCGGCGCATCGTCACCTACGGCTTCGGTGCCCAGGCCGACGTCCGCGCCGCCGACCTGCGCGCCGCCGCCGACGGCATGCGCTTCGATGCCATCCTCACCGACCGCAAGAGCGGCCAGGCCCGCACCATCGACGACCTGTTCCTGCCCATGTTCGGCCGCCACAACGTCCAGAATGCCCTCGCCGCCCTGGCCGTCGCCCAGACCATCGGCATCGACGACGAGACGGTCCGCGCCGCCTTCGCCGGCTTCGGCGGGGTGAACCGCCGCTTCACCAAGACCGGTGAGGTGGACGGGATAACCATCATCGACGACTACGGCCACCATCCGGTCGAGATCGGCGCCGTCCTCGCCGCCGCCCGCGGCGTCGGCCGCGGCCAGGTCATTGCCGTCGTCCAGCCGCACCGCTACTCGAGGTTGCACAACCTCTTCGACGGCTTCTGCTCCTGCTTCAACGACGCCGACGCGGTGATCGTCGCCGATGTCTATGCCGCCGGCGAGGATCCCATCGAAGGTGTCGGTCGCGACGCGCTGGTGGAGGGGCTGCGCGCCCACGGTCACCGCCACGTCATGGCGCTGGCCGAGCGCGGCGATCTCGCCCGCGTCGTCTCCGATCTGGCCCGGCCCGGGGATCTGGTCGTCTGTCTCGGCGCCGGCAACATCACCCAGTGGGCGCACGCGCTTCCCGAGGAATTGGCGGAACTGCGCGGCCGCGGGGGGGCGGCGGAATGATGGCGGCACGCCGTGCCATGCCGCCGGGAGCGGGTCTGATCGGGCGGCTGCCGGCGGTGCGCGGGCGCTACGCCGAGAACGTGGCGCTGGCGCCGATCACCTGGTTCCGCGTCGGCGGTCCGGCGGAGGTGGTCTTCCGTCCCGCCGACGAGGCGGATCTGGCCGGGTTCCTGGCCGAGAAGCCGGCCGACGTGCCGGTCACGGTGCTGGGCGTCGGCTCCAACCTGTTGGTCCGCGACGGTGGCGTGCCGGGCGTGGTCATCCGCCTTGGCCGCGGCTTCGCCCGCATCGCCGCCGAGGCCGGCGACGCCGCCGCCCCCGGCCGCATCGTCGCCGGCGCCGGCGCCCTCGACCTCAACGTCGCCCTCACCGCCCGCGACGCCGGCATCGGCGGCCTCGAGTTCCTGAGCGGCATCCCCGGCACCGTCGGCGGCGCGCTGCGCATGAACGCCGGCGCCTACGGCCGCGAGACCAAGGACGTGCTGGTCTCCGCCCGGCTGGTGGAGGGGGACGGCAGTGCCCGTGTCCTCGCCGCCGCCGACATCGGTTTCGCCTATCGGCACTCCGGCGTGGCCGCCGACAGCATCTTCGTCGAGGCGACCTTCGCCGGGGAACGGGCGGAGGTGGCGGCGATCGGCGCCCGGATGGCCGCCATCCGCGAGGCGCGCGAGGGCTCGCAGCCGATCCGGGCGCGCACCGGCGGCAGCACCTTCGCCAATCCGGAGATGGCCGACGCCGGCGCCGCCAAGGCCTGGCAGCTCATCGACCGGGCCGGCTGCCGCGGGCTGCGGCGGGGCGGCGCGGAGGTGTCGGAGCAGCACTGCAACTTCCTCATCAACACCGGAAACGCCACCGCGGCCGACCTCGAAGGGCTGGGCGAAGAGGTCCGCCGGCGGGTGCGGGAGACAACCGGTGTCGAGTTGCGATGGGAAATCGAACGCATCGGTGTGCCGGGGCCGGCCGCCGCAGAGGAGGGCCGCGTATGACCAAGCGGGTTAGCCTGCTGATGGGCGGATGGTCGGCGGAGCGGAACGTCTCCCTTGTTTCCGGCGATGCGGTCGCTCGCGGGCTGCATCAGGCGGGCTACCGGGTGACCGCCATCGATGTCGGCCGCCATCTGCCGCGCCTCTTGGAGGACCTGACGCCGAAGCCGGACGTCGTCTTCAACGCCCTGCACGGCCGCTGGGGCGAGGACGGCTGCATCCAGGGATTGCTCGACATCATGGCCATTCCCTACACCCACTCCGGCGTCCTCGCGTCCGCCCTGGCGATGTACAAGCCGTTGGCGAAACGGGTGTTCGCCGCCGCCGGGATCCCGGTGGCGGACGGACGCACGGTTACCCGCGAGGAGCTTCTCGCCGGAGATCCGATCCCGCGCCCCTACGTGGTCAAGCCGCTGAACGAGGGCTCCAGCGTCGGCGTCCACATCATTCGTGACGACACCTCGCGGGCGCGGATCGCCAAGGGCGACTGGCCGTTCGGCCGGCATGTGCTGGTGGAGCAGTTCGTGCCCGGACGGGAGCTGACCGTCGCGGTGATGGGCGACCGGCCGTTGGCGGTGACCGAGATCACCACCGACCGCGGCTTCTACGACTACGACGCCAAGTATGCGCCGGGCGGCTCCCGGCACGTGGTCCCGGCGAAGCTGAGCCCGGCCCTCTACGCCGAGACCATGGACCTGGCGCTGGAGGCGCACCGCGTTCTCGGCTGCCGCGGCGTGTCCCGGGCGGACTTCCGCCTCGACGGTGAGCGGCCGGTCATCCTCGAAGTGAACACCCAGCCCGGCATGACGCCCACCTCGCTGGTGCCGGAGCAGGCGGCCTACGTCGGCATCGGGTTCAGCGAGCTGGTCGCCTGGATGGTCGAGCATGCGGAGTACGATAAGTGAGACGGCAGCCTCGCCCCGATCTCGTCCAGCGCGGCCTGCAGTGGCTGCGCCAGGCGCCGGCGTGGCTGCGTCGCCGCGCCTGGACGGCGGCGGCGGTCGTCGTCGTCGGCGGCGGGGTCACCCTCGTAACCCTCGCCGCATCGCCGGAGGACGGCCGCCTCAGCGACCTCGCGGCGGACAGCTTCGAGCGATTTTCCGCCGCGGCGGGCCTCACCATCGAGGAAATCCTCGTCGTCGGCCGGGCGGAGACGCCGCGCGAGCAACTGATCACGGCGCTGGACACCGATTTCGGCGAGCCGATCCTCGCCCTCGATCTGGAAGCGGCGCGGCAGCGGGTGCTGGCCCTGCCGTGGGTGAACGGCGCCGACATCGAGCGCATCCTCCCCGATACCCTGATCATCCGGCTGAAGGAGCGGCAGCCCGTCGCGCTGTGGCAGCATCAGGGCAAGTTCACCCTCATCGATGCGACCGGCAAGCCCATCGTCCAGACGGCGGAGTTGAACCCTCGCCGGTTGCTGGTCGTCGTCGGTGACGGGGCCCCCACCCATACCGCCCCCCTCCTCGCCATGCTGGCGACGGAACCGGAACTGCAGCAGCAGGTGACCGCCGCCGTCTGGGTCGGCTATCGCCGCTGGAACCTGTACCTCGCCGACGGCATCACCGTGCTCTTGCCGGAGACCGACGCGGCGGCGGCGTTCGCGCGACTGGCCGATTACCAGCGCGGCCATGCGCTGCTGAACCGCAACGTGGCGACCATCGACATGCGCTTCGCCGACCGGCTGATCGTGCAGCCGCGCGAACTCAAGGACGGCGAGAAGTCGGAAAATGGCAACGATGCATAGACGACGCATGGACAAAGGCCAACGCAACAACGCTTAAGCTGAGGGAGGGGTGGTGAGAAAGACGAAGACGTCTTCCCAGGCAAAGGTCCGCAATGGGCTGATCGGCGCGCTCGACATCGGCACGACCAAGGTTGCCTGCCTGATCGCACGATCGGTGGGGCCCCAGGGGGTGAGGGTCGTCGGCATCGGCCATCACATATCCGAAGGGGTGCGCAACGGCACCCTGGTCGACCTGGATGCGGCCGAAGCCAGCATCCGCGCCAGCGTCGATGCCGCCGAGCGGATGGCCGAAGACAAGGTCCGCCACGTCGTCGTCAACGTCTCCACCGGCTCGCCGCGCTCGCGGCTGGTCCCGAACGAGATCTCCATCGGCGGCCACGAGATCGGCGACCACGACATTCGCCGCATCCTCGATCCGGCCGGCTTCGCCGAGCAGATGAACGGCGATCACCATCTGATCCATGCCATCCCGGTCGGCTACGCCATCGACGGCGCCCGCGGCGTCCGCGATCCGCGCGGGATGTTCGGCCATCGCCTCGGCGTCAACCTCAACGTGGTGACCGCGTCGGCGGGCGCGCTGCGCAACCTCTACACCTGCGTCAGCCGCTGCCACCTGGAAATCGCCGGCAGGGTGGTCTCCCCCTACGCTTCGGCGCTCGGCTGCCTGATCGACGACGAGAAGCACCTCGGCGTCACCCTGATCGACATGGGCGGCGGCACCACCTCGGTCGCCGTCTACTTCGATACCGAACTGGTGTTCACCGACATCCTGCCGGTGGGCGGCCAGCACGTGACCCGCGATCTGGCGCGCGGGCTGTCGACCCCGGTGGGGCAGGCGGAACGCATCAAAACGTTGTTCGGCAGCTGCATGCCGTCCCCGTCGGACTCCCGCCAGGTGATCGAAGTCCCGCCCATCGGCGGCGACGGTGTGGCCGACTGCGTCCAGGTGCCGCGGTCGATGCTGGTGTCGATCATCCGTCCGCGCATCGAGGAGATCTTCGAGATGGTGCGCTCACGGCTGCACGACGCCGGTTTCGACAAGGTGGCCGGTCGTCGGCTGGTTCTGACCGGCGGTGCCTGCCAGCTCCCGGGCACCGGCGATCTGGCCGGGGCGATCCTCGACAAACAGGTGAGGATCGGCCGGCCCCTACCCCTCGACGGGATGCCGGAAGCGGCATCCAGTCCTGCGTTCACGACCTGCACCGGCCTCCTGCGGCGTGCCGTCAGCGAGGCGAAAGAGAAGGGGCAGGCAACCTACTGCCCGGCGCCGATGCCGCAGGGGCGATTCGGACGGTTCGGCCAATGGCTGCGCGAGAACTTCTAACTCACCGATTCACAGAAGCGAGCGGAGGCTTACCCATGACCATCAATCTTAGCGTCCCCACCCTCAACGCCGTGCCGGAACTCCGTCCGCGCATCACCGTCGTCGGCTGCGGCGGCGCCGGGGGCAATGCCGTCAACAACATGATCCGGGCGAAGCTGGAAGGCGTCGAGTTCGCCGCCGCCAATACCGATGCGCAGGCCCTGGCCCAGTCGCTGGCCGAGCGGCGCATCCAGCTCGGCGTCACCGTCACCCAGGGGCTCGGCGCCGGCTCCCGTCCGGACATCGGCCGGATCGCCGCCGAGGAGGCGCTGGAAGAGATCATCGAGCAGATCCGCGGCTCCAACATGGTGTTCATCGCCGCCGGGATGGGCGGCGGCACCGGCACCGGCGCCGCTCCGGTCATCGCCCGGGCGGCCCGCGAGCAGGGCATCCTCACCGTCGGCGTCGTCACCAAGCCCTTCCACTTCGAGGGCGCGCACCGCATGCGCATCGCCGATTCCGGCATCGAGGAGCTGGAGCAGTTCGTCGACACGCTGATCATCATCCCGAACCAGAACCTGTTCCGCATCGCCAACGAGCGGACCACCTTCGCCGACGCCTTCAAGATGGCGGACGACGTCCTCTATTCCGGCGTCCGCGGGGTCACCGACCTGATGGTGATGCCGGGGCTGATCAACCTCGACTTCGCCGACATCCGCGCGGTGATGAGCGAGATGGGCAAGGCGATGATGGGCACCGGCGAGGCCAACGGCGATCGCCGTGCGCTGGATGCGGCCGAGGCGGCGATCTCCAACCCGCTCCTCGACGACATCTCGATGAAGGGGGCCCGCGGCGTCCTCATCAACATCACCGGCAGCTACGACATGACCCTGTTCGAGGTGGACGAGGCGGCCAACCGCATCCGCTCCGAGGTGGATCAGGATGCCTTCATCATCTTCGGCTCCACCTTCGACGACACCATGGAGGGACGCATCCGCGTATCCGTGGTCGCCACCGGCATGGAGATCGCCGATGCGTTGAAGCAGCAGCCGCCGAAGGCGGGCGGTGTGGTCAGCCGGCTGAGCGACGCCCGGCAGCAGATCGTCGGACGCGGGCGCGACGAGGCGGCGGCCCGGCCGGCGGCGGAAAGCCATCCGGCCGAGGTGGCCTACGCCGAAGCGGAGTTGCCGCGCGAGGCGGTACGGGCGGATGCCAGCGAGAGGCATTACGCCGCGACCGGCACCGACGGGTCGATGAGCAACGTGTTCATTGCCCCGGCGCCGGTATCCAAGTCCGACGTCGAGGTCTCGGCCGCGGCCGGCCATGCCAACGGCGGCCGCCCAGCGGAGGCGGACGGCCCGCGGTCACGGATGCGGATGTCGAACCTGCTGGCCCGCATCGCCGGCACCGGCGGCCCGAAGCCCGTCTCCGGTCCGGCGATGGCCGATACCGCCGACGATGCGGCCTATCGCAAGGCTCCCCGTCTCGGCGGCCTTTCCGCCAGCGAACGGCTGCCGTCGTCGCAGGCGGAGGAGGATCTGCTGGACATCCCGGCGTTCCTGCGCCGCCAGGCCAACTGAACGGACCCGACTGACGGGGCCGTCGGAAGGCGGCGGCACGGCGCGAAAACGGAGAGGCGGACACCCTTCGCCTCTCCGCGCCTTGCCGATGCGACGCCGGCGCGTGCTATACTTTTCGCCGTAACGGTCGGGAAAAGGGTTCGGCATGACTGCGGGCGTACGCGGGGCGGGGAACGGTCAACGGTGCACCGAGGCTGTCCGGCATCGCATCGTATGGGGGCTGAGCCCGGCACTGGCGGTGGCGATGGTGGCGATCGCCGCCTGCTCGTCCGACAAGGACGTCTACGTCGAGCGGCCGGTCGATGATCTCTACAACGACGGCATGAACAAGCTGGAAGAGGGCGACTACAAGAAGTCGGCCAAGCTGTTCGACGAGGTGGAGCGGCAGCACCCCTACTCGCCGTGGGCGACCAAGGCGGAGCTGATGTCCGCCTATGCCTACTACAAGGCCGACATGTACGATGAGGCGATCGCCGCTCTCGATCGTTACATCGAGCTCCACCCGGCCAGCCCGGACGCCCCCTATGCCTATTACCTCAAGGGTCTGTCCTATTACGAGCGGATCTCCGACATCCAGCGGGATCAGGAGATGACCCAGTCGGCGAAGAAGACATTCGAGGAACTGGTGGCGCGCTTTCCCACTTCCGAATATGCGCGCGACGCCCGGCTGAAGATCGAGCTGTGCAACGACCATCTGGCCGGTAAGGAGATGACCATCGGCCGCTATTACGAAACGCGCGGCCATTACCTGGCGGCGATCAATCGGTTCAAGACCGTGATCAGCCAGTACCAGACGACGACCCATGTGCCGGAGGCGCTGTTGCGCCTGACCGAGTCCTATGCTGCCGTCGGCCTGAGCGACGAGGCGAGACGGACCGCGGCGGTGCTCGGCTACAACTTCCCCGGCAGCGAGTGGTACGCCGATGCCTACAAGCTGGTCGGCGGATCGAGCGCAGAGGCCGATCTGTTCTGAGGTGCGCGGGGACGGATGCTCGCCTCGCTGTCGATCCGCGACGTCGTCATCATCGATCGGCTCGACCTGGAGTTCCCTGAAGGACTGTGCGCGCTGACCGGCGAGACCGGCGCCGGTAAGTCGATCCTGCTGGATGCGCTGGGTCTCGGCCTCGGCGGCCGCGGCGACACCCGCCTCGTCCGCCACGGTGCGGCCCAGGCCACGGTGAACGCTCGCTTCGTCCTGCCGGCCGGCCATCCGGCCTTCGCCCTCATCGAGGAGCACGGCCTGCCGGCGGCGGCGGAGGAGGGGGCGGAAGAAGGAGTCCTGGTGCTGCGCCGGGTTCTGGGCGGGGACGGCCGGTCCCGCGCCTACGTCAACGACCAGGCGGTCGGTATCGGTCTGTTGCGGCGGATCGGCGAGACCCTGGTGGAGATTCACGGCCAGTACGATAACCAGCGCCTGCTCGATCCGGGCGAGCATCGACGCCTGCTGGATGCGTTCGCCGGGCTCGGCGGTGAGGTCCGGGCAACGGCCAGCGCCTGGCAGGCGTGGCAGGCGGCGCGGCAGGCGCGGGCCGAGGCGGAGCAGGCGCTGATCGCCGCCCGCCGCGACGAGGCGTTTCTCCGCCACGCGGTGGAGGAAATCGCCGCCCTGCGACCGGAAGCGGGGGAGGAGGCGCGGCTGGCGGCGCGGCGGACGACCCTCATGCACGCGGAAAAGCTGATCCAGGCGCTTCAGGATGCCATGGCCGAACTGCAGCCGGCGGGCGGACGCGGTGCCGGTGAGGCCCTGCGTCAGGCCCTGCGGACCCTGGAACGCCAGGCGGCGAAGGCCGAGGGCCGGCTCGATCCGGTGATTGCCGCCCTGGAGCGGGCGCTGTCGGAGCTGACCGACGCCGCCGATCGGCTCGCCCGCATCGCCGGCGATGCCGACCTGGATCCGGGCCAGCTGGAAGCGGTGGAGGAGCGCCTGTTCGCCTTGCGGGCGCTGGCCCGCAAGCATGCGGTCGCCGCCGACGACCTCGCCGCGCTGGGCGAGGACATGGCCGAGCGGCTGGCCTCCATCGACATCGCCGACAACCGCATCGCTGCCCTCGGGCAAGCGGAGGCGGCGGCGGAACGCGCCTATCTGGCAGCGGCGGCGGTGCTGACCGACGCGCGCGTGGCCGCCGCCGGCCGGCTCGACGGGGCAATCGCCGCCGAACTGGAGCCGCTGCGGCTGGGTCGGGCGCGGTTCGTCACCCGGATCACCCCCCTCGCTCCCGCCGAGTGGGGAGCGCACGGCCGGGACCGGGTGGCCTTCGAGGTGGCGACCAACCCCGGGGTTCCGCCCGGACCGCTCGCCCGCATCGCATCGGGCGGCGAACTGGCGCGGTTCATGCTGGCGCTGAAGGTGGTGCTGGCCGAGGCCGATCCGGTGCCGACGCTGGTCTTCGACGAGGTGGACGCCGGGGTGGGTGGCGCCGTCGCCGACGCCGTCGGCGAGCGGCTGGCCCGCCTCGCCGCCGGGGTCCAGGTCCTCGTCGTCACCCATTCGCCGCAGGTGGCGGCCCGCGGCCACCACCAGTGGCAGATTCGCAAGTCGGCCGGCGACGCGACGACGACGATCGCCGTCGCCGCCCTCGACGCAACCGGCCGCCGCGAGGAGATCGCCCGCATGTTGGCCGGCGCCGCGGTCACCGACGAGGCCCGCGCCGCCGCCCTCAGCCTCCTGCAGGGGGCGGGGGGATGAGCGCCGGCGAGGCCGGCCGGGCGTCGGATGCGGCGGCGGATGCGGCGACGCTGCGGGCGATCCCGGTCGAGGACCTGGACGCCGAGCAGGCGGCGGCGGAGCTGGCCGCCCTGTCGACGGAGCTGGCCGCCCTCGACCGTGCCTACTTCCAGGACGATGCGCCGATCGTCGACGATGCCACCTACGACGCGCTGAAGCGGCGCAACGCCCGGATCGAGGCGCGATTCCCCGATCTGGTCCAGGTCGACGGGCCGTCGGTGCGGGTGGGCGCCGCCCCCGCCGCCGGCTTCGCCAAGGTGGTCCACAACCGGCCGATGCTGTCGCTGGAGAACGCCTTCTCCGAGGCGGAGATGGCGGACTTCGTCGCCGGCATCCGCCGCTGGCTGAAGGAGCTGCACGATCCGTCGCAGCCGCTGGCGATGATGGCGGAGCCGAAGATCGACGGGCTTTCGGTGTCGCTGCGCTACGAGGACGGCCGCTTCGTCGTCGGCGCCACCCGCGGCGACGGGACGACCGGCGAGAACGTCACCCGCAACCTCGCCACCCTGGCCGACATCCCCGAACGCGTCGCCGCCGCCCCCGCCATCTTCGAGGTCCGCGGCGAGGTCTACATGACCAAGGGCGACTTCGCCCTGATGAACGAACGGCAGCGGGCGGCGGGCGGCAAGGTGTTCGCCAACCCGCGCAACGCCGCGGCGGGGTCGCTGCGCCAGCTAGACCCCGCCATCACCCGCACCCGGCCGTTGCGCTTTTTCGCCTATGCCTGGGGGGAGACGAGCGAGCCGGTCGCCGCCACCCACCACGAATTCCTCGAGCGGCTCCAGCGCATGGGCTTCCCGGTCAACCCGCTCGCCCGCCTGTGTTACGACCTGGACGACATGGCGGCCTTCTTCCGCGAGCTGGAGGAGAAGCGGGCAAGCCTCGCCTACGACATCGACGGCATCGTCTACAAGGTCGACCGCATCGACTGGCAGGAGCGCCTGGGCGCGGTCAGCCGGGCGCCGCGGTGGGCGATCGCGCGCAAGTTCGCCGCCGAACGGGCGGAGACGATCGTCCGCCGCATCCGGGTGCAGGTGGGGCGCATGGGGACGCTGACCCCGATTGCGGCGCTGGAGCCGGTGACCGTCGGCGGCGTCGTCGTCTCCCGGGCGAGCCTGCACAACCAGGACGAGGTGGCGCGCAAGGACATCCGCGAGGGCGACCACGTCATCGTGCAGCGGGCCGGCGACGTCATCCCCCAGGTGGTGGCGGTGGTGGACGCGAAGCGGCCGCCGGACACCGTTCCCTTCGTCTTTCCCCACCACTGCCCGGAGTGCGGCAGCCTGGCGGCGCGCGAACCGGGGGAGGCGGCGACCCGGTGCACCGGCGGCCTGATCTGCCCGGCGCAGGCGGTGGAGCGGCTCCGCCACTTCGTCTCCCGCGACGCCTTCGACATCGAGGGGCTGGGGGAGAGGCATCTGGCGGTCTTCCGCCGCGACGGCCTGATCGTGCGGCCGGGCGACATCTTCCGCCTGAAGGCTCGGGCCGGGGAGCTGCGCTCGCGCGAAGGCTGGGGCGAGCGCTCGGTGGACAACCTGCTCGCCGCGGTGGAGGCGCGCCGACGCATCACCCTCGACCGGTTCATCTACGCGCTCGGCATCCGCCAGGTGGGCCAGGCGACGGCGAAACGGCTCGCCCGCCATTACCGCACCTACGACGCCTGGACGTCGGCCATGGCCCGCGCCGCCGAGGGCGATGCCGAGGCGATGGCGGAGCTCACCGGGATCGAATCGATCGGCCCGTCGGTGGCCGCCGATCTGGTCCTGTTTTTTCAGGAACCCCATAATCGGGAGGTGCTCGCCGACCTCGCGGGCGAAATCAGCGTCGAGGCGATGGCGCCCTTGGCCGCGACCGGCTCGGCCATCGCCGGCAAGACCATCGTCTTCACCGGCACCCTCGAGGGGATGACCCGCAGCGAGGCGAAGGCCCGGGCGGAGGGGCTGGGCGCCCTGGTCGCCGGCTCGGTCTCCAAGAACACCGATTACGTCGTCGTCGGCGCCGACGCCGGGTCGAAGGCGGCGAAGGCGCGGGCCCTCGGCGTCACCGTGCTGACGGAGGCCGACTGGCTCGACCTTATCGGCGAGCGGTGAAGAAGGGTCAAAGGAGGGACAGGTGCCCGATGAGTCCAGCCGCCTCGGCGGGTCAATGGCCGCGGCCGGCGTGGGCGTCCAGCAGGTGCCGTTCCCGTTTGGTCAGCATTCGCCTCGCCACCAGCCATGCCGCCGGCACGGCGAGGAGCACGCTGAGCACCGCGGCGCCGTAGTAGAGGGAGGCGGCGACCTGGAAATCGCTCAGGGTTCCGGGCAGCATCAAGATGATGATCACCAGCACGCCGAAAAGCAGGGCGGCGATGGGCAGGAAGGCAACCGCGGCGAGCTTGAGCATGCTCCGTCTCCTTGATCGGTCCTCCTAAGGAAAGCGCTGCGGGCGGGCGCCGGTTCCGCCGGGCAGGGGATCGGTCGGCGTAGGGGAGACAAAAAAGGGGCGCGAGCCGGGAGAAGCGAGGGGGCTGAAAGGAGGAGCGATGCCCGAAAACGACGAGGGCCCGCCGATGGGCGGGCCCGTTTCGCCATTCCCTGCTCAGGCGGGGTGAGCCTAATGCAGCTTCGCCGGCAGTTCGGCGATGGCGGCGTCGACCAGGGCGTCGGCCTGCTTCGGCGTCATCTTGTCGACCAGCAGGCGCTCGGTCGCCTGGATCGCCACGTCGACGGCACGGCTGCGCACCTCGGCGACGGCGGCCGCTTCGGCGTGGGCGATGCGCTCGATGGCCATTTCTTCACGCCGCCGCAGCGACCGCTCCAGGTCGGCGGCCGCCTGCTCCGCCAGCCGATCCACCTCGCGGCGGGCATCGGTGAGGATCTGCTCCACCTCCCCGGCCGCATCGCGCTGCTTCCTCTCGTAGGTTGCCAGCAGTGCCTGGGCTTCCTCGGCGAGGCGGGCGGCCTCGTCGATGCGGCCGCGGATGCGCTCGGCCCGCTCGTCGAGGGAGACGACGACCAGGCGATACGCCCGCTTGCCGATCAGGCCGATAAGGATGACGAAACCCACCGCCACCCAGAACTCGGGCATGGCGTAAAACGGCTCGGCGGCGTGCTGCGCCGCAGCCCCCGCGTGTTCGGCGGCTTCAGCGGCCCACATCAGGCGTTGCCTCCGAGAATGCCGTCGACCGCTTGGGCGACGGACTTCTGATCCACCTTGCCGATCAGGCGGGCCACCACCGCTTCCGCCACATCGACGGCGATGGCGCGGACATTGGTGATGGCTTCCTCACGGGCCTTGGCGATGCGGGCCTCCGACTGGGCGGTGTGAGCGGCCAGCCGTTCGGTCAAGGCGGCGTTGCGCTCGGCCGCCTCCGCCGCCGCCCGCTCGCGAACGGTACGGATCTGCTCCTGGGCCTTGGTCCGGGCGTCGGCCATCATCTTTTCGTAGGCGGCGACCGCGTCCTCGGCCTGCTGCTTCAAGGCCTCGGCCTTGCGCAGGCTCTCGTTGATGCGGAACTCCCGCTCCTCCAGCACGTCCGCCACCCGCGGCAGGGCGACCCGCGACATCAGCAGGTACAGAATCACGAAGCTGATGGCGAGCCAAATAAGCTGTGGCGGCCAAACGGCCGGATCGAACTGCGGCATGGGGTGTTTTCCGCGGGTCAGGCGAGGCGGCGGACCGCCCCGGAGCGACGGATCAGACGAACAGGATGATCAGGGCGACGACCAGCGCATAGAGCGCGATGGCTTCGACGAGGGCGAACCCGACCCACATCGGCAGCTGGATCAGCGGCTGGGCGGCGGGATTGCGGGCGAGCGAGGCGATCGTCGTCGAGAAGATGTTGCCGATACCGGCGCCGACGCCGCCGAGGCCGACGACCGCGATGCCCGCACCGATCATCTTTGCTGCGTCAAGTTCCATGACCTGTTTTCCCTCTTAACCGATTGTTGTTTGGCCGGATCGGCCGGGCGTGGCGCCAGGCCCACCCCCAACGACGTGGCTCAGTGCATGTGCAACGCGTCATTGAGGTAGATGCAGGCCAGCACCGTATACACATAGGCCTGCAGAAACGCGACAAGAAACTCCAGTCCTGTCAGTCCGATGACCGCCAACAGCGGGATCGCTCCGAGGATGCCGAGGGACACCACGAAGCCGGCGAACACCTTCAGCAGGGTATGGCCGGCGGTCATGTTGGCGAACAGACGCAGCGACAGGCTGACCGGGCGGAAGCAGTAGGACATGATCTCCAGCGGGATCAACAGCGGTGCCAGCCCGATGGGCGTCCCGTGCGGCAGGAAGAACGACAGGAAATGCAGGCCGTGCTTGGCGAAGCCGATCACCGTGGTGCCGATGAACACCACCAGCGCCATGCCGAGCGTGACCGCCAGATGGGAGGTGAAGGTGAAGCCGTAGGGCATCATCCCCAGCATGTTGCCGACGAGGATGAAGTAGAACAGGGAGAAGATGAAGGGGAAGTAGGGCCGGCCCTCGCGGCCGACGTTGGTGCGGATCATGCCGCCGATGAACTCGTAGGCCAGCTCCGCCACCGATTGGACCCTTCCGGGCACCAGCGCCCGCCTCCGCATCGACAGCACCAGGAACAGCGTGATCAGCGTCACCGCGATCAGCATGAACAGGGCGGAGTTGGTAAAGGATGCGTCCAGGCCGCCGATGTGCATCGGCACGATCTTGTTTATCTCGAACTGATGCAGCGGGCTCGCCACCGTCTTTTTATCCTTCTTGTCCCTCGTCCGTCGCCCCGCCGGCTGCGCCCCGGGTGTGACCCGGTTCCTTATTAGCCGGTTCGGCGGAGCTGGGAAACCCCGTTACGGCCTGTTGCCCCTGCACGGTGCGATAGACGGTCCACATGCCGACGACGGCGCCCACGAAGAAGAAGACGACGACGCCCCACGGGCCGGTGTCCAACCAGGTGTCGATGCCCCACCCGAGAAGGGTCCCGCCGATGAGCCCGCCCACCAGATCGGCGGCGAGGGTGAACGCCAGACCGTAGCCACCTTTCGGCTTGGGACCCGGACTCTCCTTGGCGATATCGCCCTTGAGGCGTTCCAGGCGCTCGTGCAGCCGGGCGAGCGGCTCGGTTTCGTCCCCGGTCATCGGTCGCGGTGCGGCTAACCCCCTGATCGATCCCACTGCAGTGCAACATTCGGACGATAGATAGCCCATTTTCGCCTGTCAAGGACGTCGGGCTTCCATCTCCGTCAACCTGCCGAGCGCCAGGCGTCGGCCCGCTGGATCTCCACCGAGACCAACTGGGAGACACCGCGCTCCATCATCGTCACCCCGTAGAGGCGGTGCATCCGGGCCATGGTCAGCCGGTGATGGGTGATGACGAGGAAGCGGGTCCGGTCGCGCGCCAAGTCCTCCAGCAGCGAGCACAGCCGGTCGACGTTGGCATCGTCGAGGGGCGCGTCCACCTCGTCGAGGACGCAGATGGGGGCTCGCTTCGACAGGAAGACGGCGAAGCGGAGGGCGATCGCGGTCAGCGCCTGCTCGCCGCCGGACAAGAGCGACAGCGACTGCAGCTTCTTGCCGGGCGGGCTCGCCATGACCTCGAGACCGGTGGCGAGGGGATCGGCCTCGTCGGTCAGCGCCAGGTGGGCGCGACCGCCGCCGAACAGGCGGGCGAACAGTTCCCGGAACTGGCGATCGACCTGGGCGAAGGCGGCGAGCAGCCGCTCGCGTCCCTCCCGGTCCAGCTCGGCGACGCCGTGGCGCAGCTTGGCCACCGCCTGCAGCAGGTCCTGGCGCTGGCCTTCCAGGCGGGCGCGTTCCGCCTCGAGTTCGGTCCGCTCGTCCTCGGCGCGGAGGTTGACCGGCCCGATCATGTCGCGCTCGCGCTTCAGTGCGTCCAGCCGCCGCTCCTCGCGGCCGATGTCGATGTCGCCCAGGTCCGTCTCGGACGCCAGTGTGGCGAGGCGTTCGGGGGCAAGGGCGAGCCGCTCCTCGATCAGGCGGATGAGCGACGTCCGCTCCGCCGCCGTCTGCTCCACCGCCGCCTCCGCCCGCACCCGTTCCTCGCGCGCCTTGGCGAGCGCCGCTTCCCGGCCGCGCAGCTCGCCGTCGGCATGGTCGAGGCGGCGTTCGCCGTCGGCGAGGCGGGCGGCGCCTTCGCTGACCCGCCGCTCCGCCTGCGCCATCTCCTCGGCGAGGGTCTGGCGGCGGCGGGCGAGTTCGGCCGGCCGGGTCTCCAGCTCGGCCGACCGGCTTTCGGCCGCGGCGCGCCGTTGGCTCAACTCGCCGATCGCCTGCCAGGCCTCTTCCCGGCGCGTTTCCCAGGCGGCGCATTCGCCGCCGATGGCCTGCAGCCGCCGCCGGCGGCCGCCGCTTTCGCCCAGAACCTTGTCCAGCGCCCGGCGCCGGTCGAGGATGTCGCGGCGATATGCGGCGACGGCGGCACGGCAGGCGTCGCGCGCCGCTTCCTCGCCGCCGTCGGTGCCGGCGTCGGCGGCCGCCTCGGCCGCCGCCCGCAACCGGGTTTCCGCCTCGGCCAGATCGGTCTCGAGGGCGGCGCGGCTGGCGGCCAGCGCCTGGGCGCGCGCCTCGTTGCGGGTCCGGGTGTCCTGGGCCTGGGCGGCGGCGCGGCGAGCGGCGTCGAGGCTGCGCTCGCCCTCGCGGACCGCGGCCCGGGCGCGACCCACCGCCTCGACGGCGGCCCGTTCCCGCTGGCGCGCATCCCGCTGCGCCCCGGCCGCCGCGGTCGCCCTTGCTTCCGCCCGTTGCTGCTCCTGCCTCGCCGTCGCCAGTCGCTGCCGCTGGTCGAGGCGAACGGCGGCGGCGCTGGTCTCGCCGGCCGGCCGCGCCAGCCCGTCCCAGCGCCACAGATCGCCCGCCCGGCTGACCAGACGCTGGCCCGGTGCCAGATGCGGGTGCAAGGCTTCGCCGCTCTCCCGGTCGGCCACCAGCCCCACTTGCGCCAGCCGCCGACCGAGGGCGGACGGGCCATCGAGCGAGGCGGCAAGCGGGCGAGCCGGCTCCGGCAGCGAACATCCGTCGTCCGCCGGCAGCGTCCGCCAGTCGCGGGGTGCCTCGCCGGCCATGGGCAGGAAGGCGTCCTCGGCCAGCGCCGCCGCCAACGCCGCTTCGAGGCCGGCCTCGACGGTAAACGCATCGATCAGCGGCCGGCCGCCGGCATCGGGGCCCTCCACCAGTTCCGCCAGGGCGCGCACCTCGGCGGTAAGGCCGGCCGCCTCCGCCCTCGCCGCGTGGTCGAGGGTGCCGGTTTCGGCCGCATGGCGCGCCGTCCGCGCCGCGTCCTCCTCGGCGGCGGCGAGATCGGCGCGCGCCGCCGCCAGGGCCGTTTCCGCCGGCGTCACCCGGTCGAGCGCCGCCTCCGCTTCCGCCTCCCGTCCGGCCGCCGCCAGAAGCGGCGCCGCCTCGGCGACGACGGCGCGCAGCCGGCCGGCCAGGCGCTCGCTTTCCCGCCGCAGCTCGTCCAGCCGCCGGGCGGCGCTGGTGCGTGCCGCCTGCTTGGTCGCCACCTGCTCGGTGAGGCGGGCCAGTTCGTCCTCCGCCGCCGCCAGCCTGGCCTCGCTCTCGGCCAACTCGGCCTCCGCCCGGCACCGGCGGGCGTCGTCGCCGGTGGCGGCGGCGGCGATGCGCTCGCGCTCGTCGATGAGCCGGTCGAGCGCCGCGGCGGCGTCCCGATGCCGGCCCTCCTGGCGGGCAAGATCGGCGGTGGTTTCGGTCAGCCGCTGCCGGCAGGCGTCGCGGTCGGCCTCCAGCCGCGCCGCCTCGGCGGCCAGCCCTTCGGCCATGGCCATCAGCCGGTGCCGCGCCGCGTCCGCATCCGCCGCCGCCTGGCGCAACGGCGGCAAGGCCGCGGCGGCTTCCTGGCGGGCGGTGTCGGCGGCGGCGGACGCCCGCCCGGCGACGGCGATGGCGTCGTCGGCGGCGGCGAGGCGGGCGGTCGCCCGCGCCGACGCATCCTCGGCTCGCTGCCAGCGCAGGGCGAGCACCCGGGTCTCGGTCGACCGGATCTGCTCGGACACCTGCCGGTAGCGGGCCGCCTGCTTGGACTGGCGGGCCAGGCTCTGCGCCTGCACCGCCAACGTCGACAACACATCCTCGGCGCGAAGGAGGTTGTCCTCGGCCGCCTTCAGCCGCTGCTCCGCTTCCTGTCGGCGGGCGTGCAGGCCGCTGATTCCGGCCGCCTCCTCCAGCAGCATCCGCCGCTCCAGCGGCTTCGCCGCAATCAGCGCCGACACCTGGCCTTGGGTGACCATCGCCGCCGAGCGGGCGCCGGTGGCGGCGTCGGCGAAGAGAATCTGGACGTCGCGGGCGCGGACCTCGCGGCCGTTGACCCGGTAGGCGGAGCCGCGGCCGCGGTCGATGCGGCGGCTGATCTGCAGCAGCTCCAGCCCCGCCCAGGTGGGCGGCGCACCGCCTTGGCTGGCATCCAGGTCGATGGTCACCTCGGCGATGTTGCGCGCCGGCCGACCGCCGGCGCCGGCGAAGATGACGTCGTCCATGTCGCCGCCGCGCAGGGTTCGGGCCGAGGATTCGCCCATCACCCAGCGCAGCGCTTCGACCAGATTGGATTTGCCGCAGCCGTTCGGCCCGACGATGCCGGTCAGGCCGGGCTCGATGACGATCTCGGCCGGCTCGACGAAGGACTTGAAGCCGCTGAGCTTGAGCCGGGCGACCTGCAGCACCGGACCTCGCTACGGCGTCTTCGGCATCGCCTGGGCGATCGCCGCTTCGAAATCGGCGAACGAGTGGCCGCCGGTCATCTTCTTGCCGTTGACGACGAACGAAGGCGTCGAATCGATTCCGTACTGCGCCTGCCCCTCTTCCGCCCGCTTCTGGATTCCCTGCATCAACGCGGCGTTATTCAGGCAGGCGTTGAAGTCCTCGCTGGACAGGCCCGCCACCTGGGCCCGCACCTGCAACTCGGTGAGAAGATCCTTGCTGCGGGCCCACGTCTGCTGGTCGTCGAACAGCATGGCGATGAAGCCGAAGTAGCGGTCGGGAGCGACGCAGCGGGCGACGATGGCCGCCGCCATGGCCCGCGGCTCCAGCGGGAAATCACGCAGGATATAGCGGACCTTACCGGTGTCGATGTACGTCGACTTGATCTTGCCGAAGACCTCGTGGTGGAACTCGGCGCAATGGGGACAGGTGAGCGAGGAGTATTCGATGATCGTCACCGGCGCGTCCGCCGACCCGAGGCTGCGTTCGGCGAGCGCCTGTTCGGTTGTCGGCACCGCCGCCGCCGCGGGCAGCGCAGAAAACAGGACGAAGCCCACCAGACACCAAAAAAATGTTCTCATCTGTCTCTCGACCACAAGATGTTGATGACTATACCGGCTCGTCCTCACCCGGACAAGCCTTGCCCGACGGTGTCGGGGCGATGCCGGCGCCGGCAGACGCCAGCACCCGGAGACCAAGCCGGGCGAGCGCGGCGCGAAGCCGCTCGTCCTCGATTCCGGTCAGTAAAGCGTCGATCTCTTCGGCGCGGCGGGTCGTCTCCGCCGGCGAGGGAAACGGTGGGGAGGGCGGGGGCGGCGAGGGAAGGGGCGGCGAGGGCAGGGGCGCCATGGGAGGCCGCGGCGGCAGGGGGGCCTGCACCACCTTCAGCCGGGCGACCGCGGGGTATCCCAAGTGAATGTTGATGCGCTCGATCAGGCGGCGGCTTTCGTGCTGGACCTGGAGGGCGATGGCACCGGACGCGGCCCTGAGATGCAAGGTGCCGTCATTGCGCCGTTTCGGCGGGAAGACCAGCCGGTCGGGATAGGTGGACGCGGCCAGGCGATCGCCGGCGAGCGCGGCCCAGGCGAGCACCAGGTCGGCCGCCAGCAGCCGCTGGCTGCCGATCATTGGCAGGGTCAGCCGCTCCACCGTCTCGCCCAGCGCCCGCAGCCCCTGCTGCGCCCGGGGACTCTGCCGCCCGCGTCCGTGTCCGCGCCCACCGCCTGCGGGCGGCGTCCGGCCGGCCGATGCTGGTGCCATTCTCCTCGCTCCCGCTCCCCGGTCGGGGGACGACGATGGTACCGTCCGCCGCACCGATGCGACAGCCGAAGGCGATGACCGACCCCCTGATCGGCGCAGATGTGAAGAAGCGTGAGCTCGTCGCCCTGCTCCTCGCCTGGTACGACCGCCACGGTCGGCGCCATCTGCCGTGGCGGGCCGGTCCGGGCACCGCCGCCGATCCCTATCGGGTCTGGATCAGCGAGATCATGCTGCAGCAGACGACGGTGGCGACGGTCGTTCCCTATTTCAATCGGTTTATCCACCGCTGGTCCGACGTCGAGGCCCTGGCGGCGGCGGCGCTCGACGACGTGCTGCACGCTTGGCAGGGACTGGGCTACTACGCGCGGGCACGTCATCTGCACGCCGCGGCGGCGATCATCGTCGCCGAACACGGTGGCCGCTTTCCCTCCATCCTCGACGGTCTGCGCCGATTGCCGGGATTCGGCGCCTACACCGCGGCGGCGGTGGCGGCGATCGCCTTCGGGGTGCAAACGACGCCGGTCGACGGCAACGTCGTCCGGGTGCTCGCCCGCCTGTTGCGCATCGAGACACCATTGCCGGCGGCGCGGCCCGCCATCGACGCCGCCGCGGCGGCGCTGGCGCCGGCGGAACGGCCGGGCGATTTCGCCCAGGCGCTGATGGACCTCGGCGCCACCGTCTGCCTGCCGCGGCAGCCCAGGTGCCTGGTGTGCCCATGGCAGGCCGCCTGTGCCGGCCACGCCGCCGGCCTCGCCGCGGCGCTGCCGCGGCGGATGCCGGCGCGCGAGCGGCCGCACCGGTACGGCGTCGCCTTCTGGGCGGAGCGGCCGGACGGCGCGGTGCTGTTCCGGCGGCGCCCCCCGCAAGGGCTGCTGGGCGGACTGATGGAGGTGCCATCGACCCCGTGGCGGGCCGAGCCGTGGCCGCGGCAAGAAGCCCTTCGCCACGCGCCGCTGGTGCAGCGGGCGCCGTCTCCCGACTGGCTTCCGGTCGACGGCGCGGTCGAGCACGTCTTCACCCACTTCGCGCTGCGGCTATCGGCGGTGCGGGCAATCGTTGCGGACACTGCGGCGACGGCGGAGGAGGGCCGCTGGATCGCCCCGGACGGCCTCGCCGCCCTGGCCCTGCCGACCCTGATGCGCAAGCTGGTGCGGCTGGTGACCGACGCCGCACGCCGCTGATCGGGAGGCGATCGGCTAGCTGTCGTAGGCCACCAGCGAGGTGAACGGCACGTCCAACCCCTTGCGGCCGTTGAGAAAGGTGAGCTCGATGATCGACGCCGCACCGACCACCTCGGCACCGACGCCCTGCAGCAGATGAATCGCCGCCGCCATGGTGCCGCCGGTGGCGAGCAGGTCGTCGAGGACGACGACCCGCTGACCCGGGGTGACGGCGTCCGCCTGGATCTCGAGGATGTCGCTGCCGTACTCGAGCGCATACTCGTAGGGTACCGTCGCCCCCGGCAGCTTGCCGCGCTTGCGCACCATGACGAAGCCGAGACCGAGCTTGAGGGCCAAGGGCGCGGCGACGAGGAAGCCGCGCGATTCGATGCCGGCGAGGAGGTCGGGCTGATGGCGGCTGACCGCCTTGGCCAGCCGGCCCATGGCGATCGACCAGGCATCGGCGTGGGCGAGGAGGGTGGATATGTCGTAGAACAGGATCCCCGGCTTGGGAAAATCGGCGATGCTGCGGATATGGTCCTTGATGTCCATGGGGTCCGGCTCGGTGGCTGGGATCGGGCACTGGTGGCGGCAGGCTAGCGGCTTGCCCGGCGTCCGGCAACGCGTCGCTGCATCGGCCGGGGCCGTGGCCGGGACCGTGGCCGGGACCGTGGCCGTGGTCCAGGCGGTTGCTCGCGGCGCCTGCGTCGCCGTCGTCCTCGCCCAATCCTTGGCGGCCGCCGACGAGCCCGAACCGGGGCCGACACCGCCCCCCGTCCAGGAGCCGGTCCAGGTGCCGGCGGTGAACCGGTATTTCTCTCTCGGCATGACGCGCGGCGACAGCATCGGCGAGACGGCGGGCAGCGCCATCTGTCGTTTGCTGATGCGTCTCTCGGGCGAAACCCTGCTGCCACGGGCGGAGAACCCGCGCTGCTCGATGGTTCCCGCCAGCGGTGCCGCCGAGGTGGTCAACCAGCTCGCCGGCGGGCGCATCGCCTTCGCCATCGTCCCGGCGGCGGTCGCGGTGACCGCCCACGATGCCGCCAACCCCCATGACGGCGGCGCGCCGACGGACGCGCCGCGGTCGCCGGACGTGCGTGCGGTGCTCTCCCTCGGGGCCGAGCCGCTGAACCTGGTCGTCGCCCGCGACTCGGGGATCGCCACCGTTGCCGATCTGCGCGGACGGCGGATGAACATCGGGCCGCCCCAGTCGCTCGGCTCGGATCTCATCAGGGCACTGCTCGCCTTCCACCGGATAAGCCCGGGGGACCTGCGGCAGGCCGACGAGATGGCACCGGGCCGGGCGGCGCCGGCGCTGTGTGCCGGCGATCTGGATGCCTACGGCCTGGTCGTCGGCGGCCCGGCGGTGACGGTGGCACGGGCGACCGATGAGTGCGGCGCCCGCCTTATTCCCTTGTCCCGTGCCGCGGTGGCGGCCATCGTCGCCGAAATCCCGGGCACCGTGCCGACGGCGATTCCCAAGGGAACGTACGCCACCACGGCCGAGGCGGTGCCCAGCGTCGGGGTGGTGTCGCTGCTGGTGACGTCGGCCGACGCGAGCGAAGTCGACGTGTACGGCCTGACCCAGACGATCGTCGAACACATCAACGAAATTCGCGGTTTTCACCCGGCGCTCGCCGACCTCACGCCCGAACGGATGGCGCGTGAGGGAATTCTGCTGCCGCTGCACCCGGGGGCGCTTCGCTATTTCCGCGAGCGCGGGTGGCGCGCCGGCGGCTGACGGTGGGGCTGGCGGTCCGTCGACCCCGGCTCAGCGCGCCGACAGCTCGCTCCAGACGCCGTACTGCTTGCGGAAGGTCGACAGCGAGGCCCATACCCGGCGGAATTCCGCATCGCGGCTGCTCTGCTCCTCGACAATCTGCAGCCAGCTCCGTGCCAGTTCGTCGCGAATGGTCGAGGGCCAGCGCCGGAACTGCACGCCCGCGGCGCGAAGGTCCTGAAGCGCCGCATACTCCGCCGCCCCCCCCTCGGCGACCGAGAAGCTGACGTTGTCGCCACAGGCGGTTTCCATCAGCACCCGTTGCGACGACTTGAGCGCCTGCCACTTGCCGCGGTTGACCAGCAGAAGCAGCGCCGACGGCGATTGCCAGCCGGGAAAATAATAGTACTTCAGATGCTTCTGCAGCCCGATGTGAAAGTCGACGGCGGGGGCGGAAAAGGAGATGGCATCGATGATGCCGGCATCCAACTCGGCCCCCACCTGCGGCAGGTTGACCCGGCGAGTCTGGACCCCGAGGCGATCCAGCGCCCGGGCACCCAGGCCGTCCACCGCCATCTTCACCCCCTTCAGGTCGGCGACGATCTCGATCTCTTTGCGGAACCAGCCGGCGGCGGCCGGCGGCAGCAGGCCGCAGATCAGCAGGTGGACGCCGCGCGCCTCGCCGATCTCCCCCAGGATCTCGCGGCCGCCGCCAAACTTGACCCAGCCGAGGAACTCAGAGATGTCCGGCCCGAACGGGATGCCGCCAAACAGCTCCAGGGCGGGGATGCCGTCGCCGATCATGCTGGGCGGCGCGAAGGCGCCATCGACGGCACCCGCTGCCACCGCTTCCAGCAGGTCGCCGGAGGGGACAAGGACGTCCGGCTCGTAGAGGTTGATCTCCACCTGGCCGCGGGAGGCGTCGGTGACCAGAATATCGAAGCGGCGGCCGAGGGTGCCGGCCAGGGGCAGATCGCCGCTGGCGGCGCCGGCGATCTTGATCTCCACGTCCGGCCGCGGCAGCAGCAGGCGCGGCAGGTCGCGGGCCACGTCGGCCGGGGCGGCCGGCACCGTCGGGGTGGGGCGGCCCGCTTGCCCGCCGCGGGGGTGAAGTCGCGGCCCGATGACGGAAGCGCCGATGACGATGCCGAGGACGCCGCCGACGACCGCGCCGACGATGCCGCTGCGCACGCGGTCCCCCCTGCCGACCCGGCCTCGCTTCTGCGCTCCTGGCGTCGCGTTCATGGACGCCGACGCTATCGCACCCCCGTCGGCGGTACAAGCGCATCTCCCCGGCCCCCAAGTCCATCCGCAAGTCCATCCGCACTGCCGCCCGGCGCCGGTCCCTGGACGGCGGCCGGGGTTGTCGCCGACAATACCGGTGCGGGGCCGGTGTGGGCCTGGGTGGTGCGGATGGCGAAAGGGAAGTCGTGGACGGCACCGACGATTTTTGGGTTTTCGGCTACGGGTCGTTGATGTGGAATCCCGGCTTCGCCTTCGAGGAGGCGCGGCTGGCGCTCCTCGCCGGCTACCATCGCGCCTTCTGCATCTTTTCCCACCACTATCGGGGGACGCCGAGCGAACCGGGGCTGGTTCTCGGCCTCGCCCCGGGCGGATTCTGCCGCGGCCTGGCCTTCCGGGTGGCGGCCGACGTCGCCGACCAGGTCCGCGCCTACCTGGACGAGCGGGAGCTGATCGGTTACGCCTATCTGGCGCGGAATCTCACCGTCGTCCTCGACGGCGATGATGATGGCGGCTGCGGCGGCGAAAAGGTCACCGCTTACACCTTCGTCGCCGATACGGCCCATTCCCAGTATGCCGGCAACCTGAGCATCGAAGCGGCGGCGCCCATCATCATGGGTGCGGCGGGGGCCGCCGGCCTCAATCGTGACTACCTGATCAACACGGTGCGACGGCTGGAACGGGAGGGGATCGCGGATCCCCATCTGCATGCCCTGCTACGCCGGATCGAATACCTGACCGGGCTCATCGAAGCGGGCGGCGGCATTTAAGGCAATTTCCATCATTCGGTTGCATACAAGGTGCAACCATCGCTAATCTAAAGGGTTAAAGAAACAGGACGGCGTCGACGGCCGCGGCAGGGCCGCCGCGACGAGGGAGTCGGAGCCGGGTCCGGCGAGGGAGGTGAGAGCGGCGGCGGCGGGTCGGCGGCGAGTTTGATCGGCGCCGGACCGGCCGCGGAGGCGGGGGCGCGTACGGGTATTCGATATGGCGAACCTGATCACGTTCGTACGACTGTTGTTGGTGTTCGTGCTGGTGGCGCTCGCCTATTGGGCGCCCCCCACCTGGCAACTGGGGAACGCGCCGCTGTTGCTGCTGATCATCGCCCTGGACGGCGTCGACGGTTGGGTGGCCCGCCGGCGCGGCGAGACCTCGGTGTTCGGCTCCATCTTCGACATCGCCGTCGACCGCATCGTCGAAAGCGTCCTCTGGATCGTGCTCGGCAACTTGGGCCTGATCCCCATCTGGGTCGCCATCGTCTTCATCGTCCGCGGCGCCATCGTCGATTCCATCCGCTACACCGCCATCGCCCGCGGCGAGACCGCCTTCGGCATGCTGCGCGCCCCGTGGGCCAAGGTGCTCGTCGCCGGCCGGACCATGCGCGGCCTCTATGGCGCGGTGAAGGCGGTCACCTTCGCCTGGGTGCTCTTCCTCCAGCCGATGCCGGCGCTGGCACCGGCCTGGTGGGGGACGTGGTCGCCGCTGTTGGGCCAACTGACCATGGCTTTCGTCTGGGTGTCGGTGGCGCTGTGCATCGTCCGCGGCCTGCCGGTGGTCATCGACTTCCTCTCCGACGAGCGGGTGTTCCGCCGCGACGGGATCCCGGCCGAAAACACCTGAGCCGCAGCGGCCGAAGCCGTCCCTCGCTCGCACCGACGGAAGGGCGAAGGCCGGGCCACAACTTCGCGTCATCAGTGTGACGCCCGCAACAGTGTCCCGCGCCGGCCATGGGATATGACTGGTGTCGCGGGACCGGTGCCTGCACCGGTCCGCCTGCGGCAACGGCAAGGATACGCGGCGATGGCGAGGGGAATGACGGGCTGCTCGAGGCGGGACGTGCTGGCGGCGATGGTGGCGATGGGTGCCACCGCGGCGGCGGTCCCGGTGCGGGCGGAGACGGCGGCGGAGACGGCCACGGCGCCCCGCTGCACCCCCGATCTCACCGTCCGCGGCATGAGCCTGCCGTCGTGGTGGAGCGGCACCTACCGCAGCGAGCGCTTCACCGAGAGCCTGGCCCAACTGCGCCGGCTGGGCTTCAACTCGGTGGCGATCATTCCGACCCTGTTCCTCAAATCCATCGACGCCGCGGAGATCTACGCCTCGGAGCAGACGGAAAGTGTCGAAAACGTCGCCCATGCGGCGCAGCTGGCCGGCGAGCAGGGCCTGAAGGTGATGATCAAGCCGCACCTCGGGATCAAGGGCTTCAGCCAGCCGCCGCAGGCGATCAAGCCCGCCGACCGCGACGCCTTTTTCGACAACTACCGGGCGCAGATCCGCCGCTATGCCGAGTTGGCCCAGGCGACCGGCGCCTATGCGCTCGCCATCGGCGCCGAGCTGTCGCAGCTCACCGGCCCGGCCGATCGCGACCAGTGGCTGCGGGTCATCGACGACGCCCGACGGTACTACCGCGGTCCGCTCATTTATGCCGCCAACTGGGGCGAGGACCAGACGGTCTCGTTCTGGGACGCGGTCGATTACATCGGCATCGACATGTATGCGCCGATGGCCATCGCCACGCCACCCGCGGCCAGCGCCGCACCGGTCGGTCCCGACGCCATCGTCGAGCGCTGGACCAAGGCGCCGGCGGTGCCGGACGGTCCCGGCGCCTACGGCCGCTCCGCCTATGTCGACCTGTTCCGCGACCTGGCGGCCAAGTACGGCAAGCGCATCCTGTTCACCGAGATCGGCGTGCGCAGCGTCGAGGGCGCCCTGGCCCGACCCTGGGACTACGACAAGAGCTACACCTTCGCCGACTTCGGGGTGCAGACGGCGTTCTACCAGGCATTGATGCGGATCGCCTGCCAGGAGAACGACGGCTGGCTCGCCGGCATGTACCTGTGGGGCTGGCGGGTCGACGCACCGCCCACCGGCAAGGACTGGATCGCCGACTACTCGATCGAGAACAAACCCGCCGCCAGCGTCATCCAAAGCTTCTTCGGCGGCTGACCAGGTTTACGGTCGCCGGTGGGGCGATCTCCGTCGTAACAGCGGCGCGGGGTCCTTTGGCGGGCGCGCCGAGTGGATCACAGAGCTCGGATCGTATCGGGGTCGAGCGGAGGTCGCATGCTCGTCCTCCGTTCATACCATGATCTGGTCGACATGGTGATGTGGACCACGGAGAGCATCACCGGGACCTCGACCAGGACGCCGACGACGGTCGCCAGTGCGGCTCCCGAATGGAAACCAAACAGAACGATGGCGGTGGCGACCGCCAGCTCGAAGAAATTCGAAGCGCCGATGAGCGCCGAAGGAGCGGCCACGCAGTGGGCGACGCCGAGCTGCCGGTTGAGGAGGTAGGCGAGGCCGGCGTTGAGGTAGACTTGGATCAGGATCGGCACCGCCAGCATCAGGATGATCAGCGGCTGCGCCAGGATCTGTTCGCCCTGAAATCCGAACAGCAGCACCAGCGTGCCGAGAAGAGCACCAAGCGCGACCGGCTGCAGGCGGTTCAGCACCTTATGCAGTGCCGCCGGGCCACGGTGCAGCAGGGCGCGTCGGCAAACTTGAGCGACAATCACCGGGATGACGATGAACATGACGACGGAAATGACCAGCGTCTCCCAGGGAACGACGATCGACGACAGCCCGAGCAGCAATCCCACGATCGGCGCGAAGGCGAACACCATGATGGTATCGTTGAGGGCTACCTGGCTGAGGGTGAAATGGGGCTCACCGTCGCAGAGGTTCGACCACACGAAGACCATGGCGGTGCAGGGTGCCGCGGCGAGGATGATCAGGCCGGCGATGTAGTTCTCGATCTGGTCTGCCGGCAGCCAGGGGCGGAAGACCACGCCGACGAACAGCCAACCGAGCAGGGCCATCGAGAACGGCTTGACCGCCCAGTTGATGAACAGGGTGACGCCGATGCCCCGCCAGTGCTCCCTCACCTGGTGCAAGGCGCCGACGTCGATCTTCAGCAGCATCGGAATAATCATCGCCCAGATCAGCACCGCGACCGGCAGGTTGACGTGTGCCACCTCCATGCGGCCGATCGCCTGGAACGGCGCCGGGAACCAGTGCCCCAGGGTTATGCCGGCGACGATGCAGAGCGCCACCCAAAGCGTCAGGTAACGCTCGAACAAGCCCAGTGCCGGACGGGCTGGCGCTACCGGCGGAGATGCCGACCGGGCGGCGGCGATGTCGTCTGCGCGCATGAGGCAAATCCCCGCGATTCTTTTCTTTCTAGCGAACGTGCCGGCCGGCGGCATCGACGACGACCTCGCCGTTTTCCTTGACGAAGGCGCCCCGCTGCGGGTTCTGCAAAATGTCGAGCACCAGTTCGGAAGGGCGGCAGAGCTTGACGCCGAGCGGAGTGACGACGAGTGGCCGGTTGATCAGGATCGGGTGCGCCAGCATCGCATCGATCAGTTGCTCGTCGCTCAGCGCCGGCTCATCGAGACCGAGCTCGTCGTAGGGCGTCCCCTTGCGGCGCACCAGCTCCCGCGGAGTGATCCCGGCGCGCGCGATAAGCTCGACGAGCTCTTCCCGCGACGGCGGTGTCGTCAGGTATTCGACGATCCGTGGCTCTTCACCCGCGTTGCGGATCATCGCCAGGACATTGCGCGACGTCCCGCACGCCGGGTTGTGGTAGATCGTGATCGACACGGCATCCCCCTCCCTTGTCGAAGCCGCAGATTTCCGGGTGCCCGCCACAGCAATCCTCGGTCAGGAACGTCACCAGCCGCCGCGTCCCCTCGATATCGACGGCGTAGAAAATGCGCCGCTCCACCCGCCAGGAACGAAGAAGCCCGGCGCGTTCCAGATGCGCCAAGTGGTGCGACAGGGTCGACGGCGGGACCGAGAGGCGCCCGGCGATCGTGCCGGCCGGCAATCCGCTCGGGCCTTCGCGCATCAGGAGGCGAAAGACCATCAGGCGGTGCTCTTGCGCCAGCGCGGCAAATGCTTCGACGGCGTCGCGGCCTTCCATAATTCGACGATACTCAAATGATCGAATAGATGCAATGGACACTACGGCTCGGATGACCGAGACATGCCCGCATGCGTCTCTTCGGCGGGCGACGAGGGCTTCCTCGGAGATCCTCTCCGCCCCACCTGGACACCGGCGTCGGCATCGCGAATGCTGGCTGCCCATCCCGGCGATGCGCAAGGGCCGCCGGGGGGCGGGGTATGGAGGGTGGGGGCGATGCGTCTGATCCTGCTGGCGGGATGGCTGTCGATGCTTCTGGGGCTTGTTCCCACGGAGTTGCGGGCGGCACAGCCGGGCATCGAGATCGTCACCGGCGACCGGAGCGTGAAGCTGTCGCGCGGCGAGCTGCTGCAGCGGGGCGATCTGACCACGATCGATATTCCTCGCGATGTCACCTACAAGCGGCCGATGACCTACCGGGCGGTGCCGCTGGCGGCATTGCTGCGCGAGGCTTCGCTCACCCCCGAGAGAATGCCGGGCGAGATGATCGAGATCGTCGCCACCGACGGCTTCATCACCGTCCTGCCGCCGGCGCTGGCGTTGCCGAAGGACGAGACGGCGTCGGTCCCCTACCTCGCCATCGAGCCGGAGGACGTCCCGTGGCCGCCGATTCCGGGAAAGACCGAGAGCGCCGGCCCCTTCTACCTGGTCTGGCTCCGGCCCGAAGCGTCCGGCATTCGCAGCGAGCAATGGCCCTATAGGGTCGCGAGCGTACGCAGCACCGAGGCCCCGGAGCACCGCTGGCCGGAGCTGGCGGTAAACGCCTCGCTTCCCCCGGATTCGCCGATCCGGGCCGGTCAGGCCCTGTTCCTGACCCAGTGCATGGTCTGCCACCGGCTGAACGGCGCCGGCAGCGCCGACGTCGGCCCCGACCTCAACCTGCCGCAGAACCCCACCGAGTACCTGCAGCCGGCGCCCCTGCGCCAGCTCATCCGCAACCCGGCGTCGCTGCGGAGCTGGCCGGCGATGCAGATGCAGGGCTTCGACGACGAGGCGCTCAGCGACCACGACATCGATCTGATCACCCAATATCTCGCGCACATGGCGGGGCGGAAGAAGAAGGGCTGAGCGTCAGGGCCGGGGATTACTTTCCACAAAAGTTACAAATTATCAGGCGAGTTTATAACAGTTTTAATTATTGGCCGGAGAACATTCGCGTAATGATTAAGGGTTTCTATAAGCCACCTGCGCTGAGCATTGTCATCTGCAAAATCCTTTACAAAGCGGTATGTGATAAAAGAATTTACGTATGTATGTAACACTGTTCTGAGTTCTGAGCCATCTGGAAGTCTCGAAAGTATATTATCGCATAGTGGTGCCAGGTGTCTCATCAATGCGACATATTCGTTCTTTCTCCCCGACGTAAAGACACCAATTTCTGCGTGGTCACCACCGGTTTTGTATGCGGTTATCCACGTCCTTGGAGCGGGAAGGGGCGATCTAACATTACTCGGATAATATAATTTCGGACTTTCCTGATCTGGATCATCAAATTCCATTTCCATCACAGGTGTCCACCAAGCTCTGTATGCGGCCTGCTTGGGTGATTCACCTATAGAATTTGGTTCATCGTGCAGTGTGCTGTCGGGTAACAACTCATCAACGACAATAACATTCTCGCCTTGTGCGTCTCGGACAAAAACGACAGTTCGCTCTATTATATGCGTTTTGGCGACAGTTCTGGGTTGTATTATTAAGCCGCCGTCATCCAGGCCATACAAGCCAACTTCAACCAGTCCAAACGAAAATCCGGAGGCCGCGTTGCGGTTGATAAGTTGAGCAATAGCTCCGACATCTTCGCGAATGCCGTCTCCAACAATAAGTAACAAGAATCGTCCGCCACGTATGGCGGCACCGACATCATCGATAAAGCGATGCTCCATCAGCATAGATTCATGCGCGCTGGCGATATCAAATGGTACGTTTCCCTTTCTTCCCGTGGCAGCCGAAACCTGTCGTTGCAGATCGGAATACGACCATTTGGTGATTGAGCGAGCATAATCCAGAACCTGGGCGACGACTTTTCTCCTAGCCTCAGGATTGCGCCAAAGCTTGCACTCGACAAGTGTAAGGCGACCGTGCGGATTTATGAATGCGAGATCTAAACTTCCAGCTTCCGTACGTAGCTCCGTGCAAAGCGGGATGAGAGGTCCGTAGGTTGGATCAATTTCCCTAATGGGTAGTAATTCCGGATGTTTAAACAATATATCGCGCAACCATGCTTCATTACGTCCTGATGTCTCACCGAATGCCAGACGCTCGGCGCGTCTTGCCGGCTCATCGTCGCGTTCAAGCAAGAGGAATTCCCCATACATGTTTCAAAGATCCTTTGGCCGACTCTATGGGAAGAATGATAGTCCGGATCATTGCGAGGTGGCACGCTCCAGGAAGTAAGCCGTATATCGGATAAAATCCGGTGTGGTGGTGGACGCGCCTGCTGGACTGGTTTCCGCCGCCGCCGGTCTGCCCGCTTGCCGGGTCGCAGCCACGATCAGGGCTCCCGGATTTCATCCGGGTTACTATTGCGGAGTTGGTAAAATTTGCGTTGGATAGCGAAGAGCCGCAAAAGAAAACACGAATCGATACGACTGGGATCTCGCGACTGTTAGCCGGTACCCGCGTGCAGACGCTGCAGTCGCCGGTCGGCGGGTGAGGCCGGAGTGCCGCCGTAGGCGGCGAAGCGGAACCGCTCCATCCACACAACCTTGTCAGCATCGCCCCAGGAGGAGCCGGCGAGGTGCGGCCAGTGTGCCGTCCCGGCGCTGATCAATCATCCCGGGCTCTGTCCGGAGCAGACAGGAAATGGCCAGATTATTTATGGCGCGGGTCGACTGCGCCGGCTTTCCTTTGAAGAAACTTGCGCGAGCGCTGAGTCTTGGCGGATGAGGCCTTGGTTGTCATGCACGGTCGGGCGTGCTGCTATGCAGCATGGGCGTTCCGCCGGCGGCAGGCTGAAGACTATCTCTGCTAGGACGGGTGTCCCCGGTGGGAAGTGCCGCGCGATGGCCATTTCACCTTTCCCAGTGGAGGTCGCCCGCTTGGTTCGGAGAAGTCTGATGAACGAGCTCGCGCAAGCTACGCAGAAGGTCGACCTGCAACCGAAGGCGGCGTCTGCCGCAATCCCGCCGCAACCTACGGCCGGCGGCCCGGCGGCCCGTGGTGCACTGCAGCGGATGGGCGATCGCGCGCTGCTGCAGTCGGGCCGGCTGGAAAACCTCGATCGGATGACCAACGCCGCGCTGAGCCGGCTGACCATGGGGGTTTCGCCCGTGTCGCTGGTGATGAGCTGGTTCGACTGGGCGGCGCACTTGGCCGCCTCGCCCGGCAAGCAGTTCCAGTTGGGCCAGAAAATGCTCGACAATATTTTGGCGTGGAACATCTATGCGCTCGACCAGGCGCTCGATGCCGACACCACCCCGCCCGTCGTTCCCTCACGGGCAGACCAGCGCTTCGCCGACGAGGCGTGGCAGCGCTATCCCTTCAACCTGATCTCGCAGGGCTTCCTCCTCACCGAGGACTGGTGGCGTCAGGCGACGACCGGGGTCCGCGGTGTTTCGCGGCACGACGAGGCGGCGGTCTCCTTTGCCGCCCGCCAGGTCCTCGATACCGCGGCGCCGTCGAACGTCCCGGTGCTCAATCCCGAGGTCCTGGAAACGACGATGAAGGAGGGGGGAGCGAATGTGCTGCGCGGCGCCGCCTATGTCGTCGAGGACGCGCGTCGCCTCGCCAACGGTGAGAAGCCGGCCGGCGCCGAGGCCTTCCAGGTGGGCAAGAATGTCGCCGCCACGCCCGGCAAGGTCGTCTTCCGCAACCGGCTGATGGAGTTGATCCAGTACGAGCCGACGACGAAGACCGTGCAGCGCGAGCCGGTGCTCATGCAATCGGCGTGGATGATGAAGTATTACATCATGGACCTGTCGCCGCACGACTCCCTGGTCAAGTACCTGGTGGACCGCGGCCACACCGTGTTCATGATCTCCTGGCTCAACCCCGGCTCGGAGGATCGCGACCTGGGGATGGAGGACTATCGCCGGCTGGGGACGATGGCGGCGATCGACGTGATCTCCGAGATCATTCCCGACCAGAAGATCCATGCCGTCGGTTACTGTCTCGGCGGCATCCTGCTGACCATCGCCGCCGCCACCATGGGCCGCGACGGCGATGATCGGCTGGCGTCGGTCACCTTGTTCACGACGATGACCGACTTCACCGAGGTGGGCGAAATCTCGGTATTCCTCGACCCGAGCGCGGTCACCTTCCTCGAGGACATGATGTGGGACCGCGGCTACCTGGATCCGCGGCAGGCGGGCGGCGGTTTCCAGATCCTGAAATCACGCGATCTCATCTGGTCGAAGATGATCCGCGAATATTTCCTCGGCCAGCGCGAGCCGATGTTCGACCTGATGGCGTGGAACGCCGACGGCACCCGCATGCCCTACCGCCAGCACTCGGAACTGCTGCGCCGCCTCTATCGCGACAACGAACTGTTCGAGGGCAAGTATCCGGTGGGCGGGCGGCCGATCCGCATCAGCGACATTCACGTGCCGATCTTCTCGGTCGCGGCGGAGAAGGACCACGTGGCGCCCTGGCACTCCGTCTACAAGATGGGCCTGCAGAGCGACGCCACCGAGTTCATCTTCGTGCTGACGTCGGGCGGCCACAACGTCGGGATCGTCAACGAGCCGGGCCATCCGCACCGCAGCTTCCGCCTGACCCGCTGGCAGGAGGGCGACCGCGCCCCCGATGCCGACACCTGGTACGCGGCGACGCAGCCCCGGCAAGGCTCGTGGTGGCCGGCCTGGCAGGAGTGGCTCACCCTTCGCTCGTCCGGCGAGACGCCGGCGCGGACCGATCTCGGCGCCGCCGCCAAGGGCTTGCCGCCCCTGTGCGATGCGCCCGGGACGTACGTGTTCCAGCAGTAACGGGCGCTGCCGTTGCGCGCCTCCCGCTCGCCGCTGCTGGTCAGCGGCTGAGGCGGGAGGTGGCGCCGTAGGCGGCGAAGCGGAACCTCTCCATCCACAGGAGTTTCCCGGCGCCGCCCCAGGCGCGGCCGGCGAAGTGGCGCCAGCGGTGGCGCCCCGCCGCCCGCAGCATGGCGGCGACGATGCCGTAGCCGACGGTCTGCACCAGCCCCGCCGCCATCCACACCGCCGCCTGCCGCCGCCGGGCCGGGCGCATGCGCAGGCAGGTCAGCACCCGGATCTGGCCGGATCGGAACCGGCGCATGCGCACGTAGCGAAAGTTCTGGCGCTGCTGCGGCACGAACTCGTGGGCGAGGGCGCCGGCGACCCAGGCGAAACGGATGCCGCGGGCGGCGAGGGTGCGGAAGACGAGCGTGTCCTCGCCGCCGATGGTGCCCAGATCCGGATCGAACGGATCGGGGTCGGGAAAGCAGACGGTGCGGTCGAAAAACGCGTTGTTGGTGCCGAGGCGGGCGATGTCGTCGGTGATGTCGGCCCGGTCGGCGACGTCGTAGCGACGCGAGAAGTAGGCGGCCATGTCCGCATCCTGGTCGCCGGCGGCGTCCGTTTCCTCCGATGATCCGTCCCCCGGTGCCGGCTCGAGGATCGCTTTCACCGGGCCGAACAGGGCGTCGGCGGCGGTCGCCCGGGAGGCGTCCAGGTAGGCGCCGAGGAGACCCGGCGACGCCGTCTGATCGTCGTCGAGGAACAGCACGTAGCGGCCGCGGGCGGCGGCGATGCCGGCGTTGCGCGGATGGCTGATGCCGGGGCGGGGTTCGTGCAGGTAGCGCAGCGGCCGATCCGCCGGTGCCGACAGGGCGATCCGGGCGACGATGGCGCGCGCCGAGGCGTCCGGGCAATTGTCGATGACCAGGATTTCCATCGCCGCGGTCGGCAGCCCCTCCTGGGCGAGGAGACTGGCGAGCGCCTTCGGCAACAGCCGCGGCCGGCGAAAGGTGGGGACGAGGACGCTGACCAGGGGGAGGGGGCCGGGAGGCCGGCTCTCCTGAGCCTCGGCGATGCGGCGGTCGGCGGTCGGTCGGTCGGTCATCGCTGGGGGACCGTCGGTTCCCAAGCGGGTGCGGTATCGGTTCCGCCTACCGAGCGCTCCGGCGCAGGTCCGCCGCCGGCCGGTCGGCCGCGCCGGTGCCACAGCGTGCCGAGGCGGGCGAGGAGGCAGGTCTGCACCGGGATGCGCCGCCGGCAGAGGACGAACAGCACGCTTTTCCAGCCGATCATCGTCACCGCCGTCGCCGTCGCCGCGCCGATCGCTCCCCAGGCGGGCACCAGGAGCAGATTGAGCCCCAGGTTGGCGACCCCGGCGGCGATGTTGATGCGGGCGACCCGCCCCTGGTCGCCGGTCATCATCAGCACTTCCGATGCCGGGCCGAGGACGAGGTCGATGAAGCGCGGCACCACCAGCATCAGGACGACGATCCAGCCCTGGGCGAACTCGGCGCCGAACAGCGACAGGATCGTCCGTCCGCCGGCGGCCAGCACGACGAGGACGAGGGTGGCCGGGATCAGCACGAGGACGTTCATGGTGTCGACGATCGCCTGCATCCTCGACGCATCGCGGGCGGCGTGGGCGGCGGCGATGCGGGGCAGCAGGAGCGTGTTGACGGCGACGTAGGCGAACTGCATGAGCTCGGCGAGGCGGCGGGCGACGTTGTAGAGGCCGACGTCGGCGGGGTCGCTGAAGAAGCCGAGGCAGAGGATGTCGGTCTCGCTCAGCACGAAGTAGAAGACGGGGGTGATCATCATCGTCGTCGACAGCGACAACCACACCCGCACCTGACGGGCGCGCAGCCGCCGGCCGGCGGCGGCGACCACCTCGGGATGGCGGAAGAGGGCGACGAGGGCGACGGCGACCGTACCCCAGCCGGCGACCGCCCACAGCACCAGCAGGCTGTCGAGGGTGAGCGCCCGGCCGAGGACGGCGAAGAGGCCGATGCCGGCGAGGATGATCAGCCGCGGATAGATGTTGTCGACCAGGGCCGCCGTCGTCGGCCGGTCGAGGGCGCGGCAGGCCGGGGCGAGGAAGCTGATCATGGCCGTCGCGCTGACGTAGAGCGCGATCGCCCAGAGCGGGAAGGGCAGCAGGTTCCCGGCCGCGGGGAAGCTGCGGATCGCCTCCACCGCCGCCACCGCCGCCATCAGGCTGCCGGCGAAGACGACGGCCCCGCCGACGAGGAGGAACTGGCCGCCGGTGTTGCCCTTGCCGTCCCGGCGCCGCTGCCGGTAGCGGGGCAACAGCCGGTTGGCGGCGACCGGCAGGCCGAGGCCGCCGAACAGCACGGCGAGGAACGCCACCGACAGCAGAAAGGCGAAGCGTCCGTAATCCTCGACGCCCAGCGCGCGGGTGACCAGCACCGTCACCAGCATGACCAGGGCCGCGCCGCCGGCGCGGGCGAGGATGACCCCGGCGCCGTTGACGAGGATGTAGCGGTGTTCGACCCCGAGCAGGGCGAGCAGCCGCGCCAGCGACCGGGGCAGGGTCATGGCGCCTCGCGGCGGGTGAAGGCGGGGACGCGGGTCACGTTGGGTACCTGGTCACGCTTCCGTTGAGAGCGAACGGGCAAGATCGCCGGGCACCGTCACCGGTTGCCGAGGCCTCGCTGCAGCAACCGATGATACGCATTCGAGGGCGGTTGTTGATGACCGCGGTCACATACCAACGACGCAACTTGGCGTAAGCATGATGTCGCGGACGTCGTCTTCGGCGTGCTGTCGCCGGCCGTTCCGGCGGCGCATCGGCCACCGCGGCGTGTCGCTTTGTCGTCCCCTCAGCCGTCCCATCGGGTCGTCCATCGGGACGGGGGGCCGACGCGAAGACCGCGATCGAGGACGGAAGGAAGAGAGGACGAGCACGCCCATGACCCACGAGCTGACACCGACGCCCCCCGACCCGTCGCGTCGCCTCTCCTTGGCCGGCACCTCCGGTCTCCCCGGCGCCGTCGGCGGCGGCATGATCGCCGGCGGCTGGGGGCTGTATCCCGGATCGCCGCCGGGGACCGAGGAGCGGGACGCGCTCAACCTATCCCTCGTCATCGATGCGGTCCGCCGCAACTGGGTCCGCATCGCCCTGGCCGGCGCGGTTGCCGGCGGCCTCGCCTTCGGCATCTCCACCCTGCTTGCGCCCAAGTACCAGGCGAGCGCGCTGGTGCGGGTCGACGGCGACGGCCTCGGCGTCCTCGAGGAGCAGAAGCGCGATCCCAATGCCTACATCGATCCGGTGCGCATCCAGAGCTGGGTGCAGGCGGTCTCCGGTCTCGACGTGCTGCGGCAGGCGGCGCGCACCGCCGGGCTGCGCTATTACCCCGATTTCAACGGTGAGCTGAAGGCCGCCGGCAAGCCGAAGCGCGACGGCCAGGCGGAAACCGCCGCGGTCAGCGACGGCTCCGTGGCCGGCACCGGCGGCGGCACCATGTCGGCGGGCGAGCGGGCGGTCATCGCCGCCCTCGCCAAGGCGGTGACGGTCACCCAGGTCGGCCAGTCGGGCGTTGCCGAGATCGACGCCACCGCCGGCGACCCCACCGTCGCCGCGCGCATCGCCAATGCCGTGGGCGACGCGTTCATCGGCCAGCAGATCATGGCGGCGCGCGAGCGGCGGCTGCAGGCGCTGGATGCACTGACGGCGCAGCGGGACGAACTGTCGGCGCGGCTGAAGGGGCTGGAGCAGAACATCGTTCGCACCCGCGCCGGCTCCAAGCTGGTGTTTGCCGAGACCAACGACGTCGCCGGCGGCGTCTTCGCCAACATCCGTCAGCAGTTGATCGCCACCGAGGCCGACTTGTCGGCGGCGCAGGCGAAGCGGCAGGTGCTCGATCGCGCCCGTGCCGGCGATCAAGGCGGCGAGCTGACGGAAATGGCCCAGTCGGTGCTGATCCAGGGGCTGCGCGAACGCCGGGCGGAGGCGGCGGTCGAGCTGTCGGATGCGGCCGAGACCTATGGGCCACGCCACCCCGAGTACATCAAGAAGCAGGAGAGCCTCAACAAGATCGACCGCGCCATCGCCCAGGAGGTGGAGCGCATGGGCGCCACCGTCCGCAACGATGAGCGGATCCTGCAGCAGAAGGTGGACAAGCTGCGGCAGCGGCTGCAGGAGGTGGAGAGCGAGGCGACCGACGTCACCGGCAGCAAGGTCCAACTGGCCCGCCTGCAGAGCGAGGCCGATGCGACCAAGGTGTCGCTCGCCCGCCTCGACGACCAGATCGACACCGTCGAAGCGGCCATCGGCCTGGAGCAGGCGGCGGCGAGCTTCGTTTCCCGGGCGGTTGCCCCGGATGCCCCGGTGTTTCCGAAGAAACCGCTGATCGCCGCTGCCGCCGCGGTCGCCGGCTCCGGCTTCGCCTTCCTCATGGTCGCCTTCGGCTCGCTGCGCGACCGGCGCATCCGCACGGCGACGCAACTGAAGGCGTTCGAGACGCTGGCCGGGTATCCGGTGGTGGCCTCCTTGCCCGCCGAGGAGCGGGGCTTCGATGCCGACAACATCGCCATCAACTCCCCCTATGCCCGTAATCTTCTCGATCTGGCGACGATGCTCGGCATCGGCTCGCACAAGGTGGGCAGCGTCGTCATATCGTCGCTGCAGCCGGGCGATGGCGGCTCCAGCGTGGCGGCGACGCTGGCCATCCTTTGCCGCGGCGTCGGTCTGAAGACGCTCTTGGTGGAGCTGGACGCCGAGCGCTCGCTGAGCCGACTGTTCGGCGGCGAGTGGCAACTGGGTCTGACCGATTGCGCCGAGCACGGCATCGACCCCGAGGGGGCGATCTGGGTGAGCGACCGTCACGGCCTGCAAATCCTCGGCTATGGGATCAACCGCTGCGGCCTCGACTACCAGACGATGGCGGCGGTGGAGCAGGCGTTCGACCGGCTGCAAAGCCGCTACGACGTGGTGATTTTCGACGCCCCGCCGCTTTCCGTCGCCAAGCATGCCTGCCGGCTGGCCGAGCGCACCGATCAGATGCTCGTCGTCAGCCAGCCGGTGGGGAGCCGTGCCGACGCCCTCGCTTATCAGCTGCGCGGGCTCGACGGCGCAACCGCCGCCAAGGTCGCGGTGGTGTTCAACCAGGTGGCGCCCGACAGCGACTTGCTCGCCGCCTGATCGTCTGCAGGGGAGCCGGCCGGAGGAGGTGGGGCCAGGCGAACGCGGGACAGGGCCGGAGCGACAGAGGGAACGGCGCTCCGGCCAGACACGACCGCCCGACCCGACCGGAATCCGAAACGCCGCGGCCGATCGCTCGGTCGCGGCGTTCCTTTTTTCCGCCCCTCACCGGCGTTGAACTTTGCCAACCGGGCGCGGGCGGGATCCCCGGGCGGCGGGGTTGCCCGCGGCGCGGCCGGCGGGGCTTAGCCGTGGATCGGCGAGACGGCGGGGGCGGAGACGGAACCGGCACCGATGCGGTCGATCCGCCGCATCACGCCCGTGGCGTAGGTCTCGATGTTGTAGGTGGTTTCGCACAGCCGGCGGGCGCGCCGGCCAATCGCCTCGGCCTCCTCGGGATTGTCGACGAGGAAGCGGATGGCGTCGGCCCAGGCCTCCGGATTTGCGCCGTCGACGAACAGGCCGATTCCTTCCCGCTCCACGTCGATCACCGGGTAGCGGGTGCGGGTGATCACGATCGGCCGGCCGGCGGCCATGGCGTCGAGCAGGGCGGTGAGGCCGAAGCCGTTGGCGTAAGGCGCGGCACCGGCCAGATCGAGGCCGACCAGGACCGCATAGGCCCGCTTGTTGATGCGGGCGATCTCGCGCCAGTCGTTGAAGCAGAGCTGGTGGAAGGCGATGCCGGCGGCTTCTCTACCGAGCCCGCCGGCGCGATCACGGGCGGCAAGCGCCGCCTGATTGTCGGTGCCGTGATAAACCCTGAGCGCCGCGTCGGGCACCCGCCGGAACGCTTCGACCAGCACCCGAAAATCGCGGTGCGTCTTGCCGGTGCTCATGAAGTGGCGGTCGGCGCCCCCGTCGGTCTCGACGCCGGAGATCGCCCGGTCGAAGGCCGGAATGTCCAGCCCCCACGGCAACGCCGCCAGCCGTTCCTCCCGCCAGGTGCCGTTGGCACGCATGGCGGTGGCGATCTCCCGGGTCACCGTCATCAAGGTGTCGTAGCCGCGGAGAAAGGCGCCGACGAACAGCCGTGCCGCCGGCGAACGGCCGTAGGAGCGATGCAGGACGCTGATGATCGGCTTCGGAAACAGGCCGAGGCGGCGGGCGAGGGCCAGGAGAAGCAGGGGGTTTTGGTGTGCCGCATAGAGCACATCGTACTCACCCATATGGGTTATAGCATACCATTGCTGGCCGAGGTCGCCCAGGATCCGGCAGGCCTCGCTCGCCCGGGCGAGCCAGGTCTTGGGCTCGAACGGGATGATCGCGGTGGGATATCCCGCCGCCTCCAGCTGCACCGTCGCCCACAGGTGGTGGTTGGGGCGCCGGCCTTCGTCCTCCAGCCACAGCCTGCGTTGCAGCGGCATGTCGTAGTTGTTGGCCATCAGGATGCGCGGCTTGCCGGTGCTCATGGCGGTTTGCCTTTCGGATCGTTGCTGCGCCGGCCTTCCGCCGCTCCCGTCGGCGCTCATGCGGTGCGCTGGCGCAGGTGATCGGCCAGCCGGATCGCCAGCGCGACGATGGTGAAGGTCGGATTGACGATGCCGGTGGTGGGGAACACCGAACTGCCGGCCACGTAGAGGTTGCCGAGGCCGTGGACCCGGCAGTCGCGGTCGACCACGCCCGAGCGGGGATCATCGCTCATCCGGGTGGTCCCGATGTGGTGCCAGGCCTCGGCGCAGACGAGGGTTTGCGGCGTCGCCTCGCGCACCTCGGGGCTCAATTCCAGGCGCCCGAGACCGGCGGTGGCGAAGGTCTCGCCGACGATCTCGAGGCCGCGACGGATACCGATGAGATCCAGATCGGTCAGCCGCCAGTCGACGACGATGCGGCGCAGCCCCAGCGCGTCCCGGTCCTCGCCGAGATAGACGCGGCTGGCCGGATTGGGCACCTGCTCGCACTGGGGGCGCACGTCCAGGACCGGCGCCTTGCCGAAGCGGGTGTAGAGGCCGCTGGCCAGTCCGTCGAGGTCGGAAAACACCGTCCGCAGGTCGTCGGCGAAGGTGGTGGTGGGGAACTCGGTGCCCTTCAGCCGCGCCACCAGCCGTTTCATCGCCAGGTACGAAGGCGTGTGATGCAGCGTCGGCGCCGTCTCCGACGCGCGCGGATCGAGGTGGGCGGCGAACCCCGGGATCTGCTCGCGGGCGGCGGTTGCCGCGGTCAGCCGGAGCATGGCGTAGGCGTGCAAGGTGGAGCCGAGCGGTTTCGCCGCCGCCGCGGTCGGGGTATCGAGGATGATCCGCGCCCCTTCGTCGAACTGCGGATGCCCCATGAAGAACCGGCCGACCAGGTCGTTGCCGTTGCCGAGCCCCGCCTTCTGCACCCCGTCCGAGAGGAGGAGCAGCCGCGCGTTCTCGATGGCGCCGGCAGCGAGGACGAAGACGGGGGCGCGGACGGTGAAGCGCTTGCCGTCGAGGCACCCCACCTCCGCCCGCTCCACCCTTCTGCCCTCGGCATCGGCGACGAGGGCGAGGACATTGGCGTGGAGCAGCGTCTCGACCGACTTTGCCGCGGTGAGCCGGTCACGGAAGACCTCGCCGAACCGGGTCGGCGGGCTCTGCTGGAAGAGCAGCGGCGCCAGCCGGCCGCCAAGGGTGTTGCCCTTGAAGATCTCCGGCAATTCGTCCTGCCAGGCGTCCGGCGAGAAGTCGTCCGAGCCGATCTGCACGTACGGAACCGCCCGCCGCCAGTGGGGCGCCACGTCGTCGGCGTCGATGGGCCAGCCGCTGAATTGCACCCACGGCCGGACGCCGAAATCCTCGCGCCCGATGGGCGCACACATGCCGCCCCAGTGGTTGGTGGTGCCGCCGAAATAGCGCAACCTGGACACGTCCGGCGCATTCAGCGGGTGTCCGACCACGTCGCCTTCATAGAGGGCCTGGGTCGCCTCGTCGAAGTCGAAGCCGCCGCTCTCCAGCAGCACCACCTTCTGCGGCCCTTGCGCCAGCTCGCAGGCGAGGGTGATGCCCGCCGCACCGGCGCCGATGATGCAGACATCGGCGTCCAGCGTCTTCGTCGCCGGAACCTCTCGGGCGTCGCTCAGCATCCGAGGCCCCACCTGAAAGTCGGACGCGTGCCCGCAGCAACCATGACCTTAATCCCGATTAAGCGAAACAACCTCCAATCGGCCACATATTAGGTGACATCGCCCGTTGCGGGTGTCTGCTCCGTCACACTACGGGGCGGATTGGCGGATTTTCGGCCCGCGGGGTGGCGGCGCGCCGCTTCCTTCGGCGCGACGAGCACCGGCAAATTCAACGCATCGGTTGTGAACATCATCACACTGCAGCTGATAAGGGCAGCTTATTATGGAACCTTAAGGGCGAGACGGGGGCGACTCCCTGCAGCTTCGGTGCGCGTCGAGAACGGCGCTCCACCGCCTCGATGCAACCGAGGCGGGCAGCTAAGGGTCAAGCCGCAGAGGGAGAGACCGCCGGGCCCTCGCCGGGACATCAGCGATGGGTTAGAGGGGACGGACGTTGGTCACGCTGCGCAGGACTCTGTCTGCGGAGGCAGCCGGGTTACACGGGAGGGTGGGGCCGGCGCGCCCGCCGCGTGCATCCAGCGGCGCACATCTGCGCTTCCTCGGTATGCCGCTGTCGCTGCTGGCCGGCGAGGATCTCCTGGCACTTCTGGCCCGCCGCGCCGCGGCGGCCACCTTCGCCTATGTGGTCACCCCGAACGTGGATCATGTGGTGCGCGCCTGCCGGGAGGGGGAAGGGATCCGCACCCTCTACGCCCAGGCCTGGCTTTCCGTCTGCGACAGCCAGATCCTGCGCCGGCTCGCCGGGACGGCGGGCGTCGAGATGCCGCTCAATACCGGCTCCGATCTGACCCGCGCGTTGTTCGAACGGGTGCTGGTGCCGGGAGACCGGATTACCGTCATCGGCTGCGCCGCAACCACCATCGACATTCTGCGGGAGCGGTATCCCGGGATCGAGATCGCCCACTACAATCCGCCGATGGGGTTCATCGGCAACGAGGCGGAGGTGGCGCGGGTGGTCGAGTTCGTCGTCTCCCATCCCGCTCGCTTCGTCTTTCTCGCCGTCGGCTCACCGCGACAAGAAATCGTCGCCTATCGCGTCCACCAACACGGCGGCGCGACCGGTATCGGCTTATGTATCGGCAATGCCCTCAACTTCCTTGCTTTTCCCGACAGCCGTTCGCCGCGCTGGATTTCCCGCGTGCATCTGGAATGGTTGCATCGTCTGTGTTTGGATCCGGGCCGGCTCTGGCGCCGTTATCTGGTGGACAATCCGGTCATCTTCCTGCTGTTCCTCAAGGCGTTTCTCGCCGGCAGGGCCATCGAGCAGCGGGTAGACCCGTCCGGGGCGACGCGGCGAAGCGGCGATTGAGGCCTTTTGCCGAAACCCTTTTGAGATCGGATGACGAGGCGCCCCCATGCAGGTCGCGATGATTGGCTCAGGCTACGTCGGCCTGGTGTCCGGAGCTTGCTTTTCGGAGTTCGGGACCCGGGTCGTCTGTGTCGACCAGGATGCCGACAAGATCGCCCGCCTCAACGACGGGCTGATCCCCATCTACGAGCCGGGCCTGGAAGACCTGGTCCGCAGCAACACCCGGGCCGGGCGTCTTGAGTTCACCACCGACCTGGCCAACGCCGTTGCCGCCGCCGATGCCGTCTTCATCGCCGTCGGGACGCCATCGCGCCGTGGCGACGGCCATGCCGACCTGGCCTACGTGTTCGCCGCGGCCAAGGAAATCGCCGCCACCTTGGATGGCTATACGGTGGTGGTCAACAAGTCCACCGTCCCCGTCGGCACCGCCGACCGGGTCGAGGCGCTGATCCGGGAGACCCGCCCGGATGCCGACTTCGACGTCGTCTCCAACCCCGAGTTCCTGCGCGAAGGCTCGGCGATCAACGACTTCATGCGACCCGACCGGGTGGTCATCGGCACCGACGAGGAACGCGCCCGCGCCGTCATGCGCCAGCTCTACCGGGTCCTCTATCTGTTCGAAACGCCGATCGTCTTCACCGACCGGCGCAGCGCCGAGCTGATCAAGTACGCCGCCAACGCCTTCCTCGCCACCAAGATCACCTTCATCAACGAGGTCGCCGACCTGTGCGAGCGCCTCGGTGCCGACGTTCACGACGTCGCCCACGGCATCGGCCTCGACGGCCGCATCGGCCGCAAGTTCCTGCATGCCGGACCGGGCTTCGGCGGCTCGTGCTTTCCGAAGGACACGCTGGCGCTCATTCGCACCGCCCAGGAGGCGGCGAGCCCGATGCGGATCGTCGAGACCGTCTACGACATCAACGAGAGCCGCAAGCGCAAGATGGCCGACAAGATCGTCGACGCCTGCGGCGGCAGCGTCGCCGGCAAGGTGGTCGCCGTCCTCGGCGTCACCTTCAAGCCCAACACCGACGACATGCGCGATGCGCCGGCGCTGAACATCCTGCCGGTGCTGACCGCCGCCGGCGCCACCGTCCGCGCCTTCGATCCCGCCGGAATGATGGAAGCGCGGTCGCTGATGGACGGCATCCAATGGCGGGACGATCCCTATGCGACCATGGACGGGGCCCATGCGCTGGTCATCCTCACCGAATGGAACGAGTTTCGCGCCCTCGACCTCGCCCGGGTGCGCGAACGGCTGGCGGTGCCGCTGGTGATCGACCTGCGCAATATCTACGATCGGCAGATCATGGCCGACGCCGGCTTCCGCTACACCTGCATCGGCCGTCCGGGCATTTAGCCAGCCGGGCATTTAGCCAGCCGGGTATTTAGCCAGCCGGGCATCTAGCCACGCGTCGCTCGACCCCGGGCCGAGGGCAGCCAGGGTTACGACTCCTCAGAGGTCTTCCGCCGCGGCGGCGGCGTGTATCCGGCCTCGACCGTGGCGAGCAGCGCCGCTGCCGCCGCCTGCTCCGCCTGACGCTTCGAGGCGCCCTCGCCGGTGACGGTCGGAAACCCGGCAACCGTCACCTCCACGGTGAACAACGGCAGATGGGGTGGCCCCAAACGGGCCGTCTCCCGATAGACCGGCCGGCTGAGGCCGCGCCCCTGCGCCCACTCCTGCAGCCGCGACTTGGCATCCTTTTCCGCCCCGCGCTCCCGCTCCAGGAGCGGGCGCCAGTGGCGCTCGATGAACGCCCGTGCGGCGGCAAGGCCGCCGTCCAGGTAGAGGGCGCCGATGACCGCCTCGCAGGCATCGGCAAGCGGAGAGGCGATGCGCTGGTGGTTGCGCTCGCTGTCGTCGCCGGAGAACTGGAGTACCCGGCCGATGCCGGCGGCGCGGGCGATACGGACCAGGCTGTCCCGGTCGACCAGGCTCGCAAAGCGAGCGGCGAAGTGGCCGACGGTCTCTTGCGGAAACGTATGGAAGAGGGCGTCGGCAATAATCAGGCCGAGCACCCGGTCACCTAGAAACTCCAGCTTTTCGTTGGAGAACGGCCGCCCCTCCCGTCGCACCCCCTGACTGGAATGGGTAAGCGCCTCGATGAGAAGCTCGACCCTGGTGAACTGGTATTCGATCGATTCCTGGAACTCCTCGACAGCCCGGATAACCGCCCGGTCTTCCGTTGGCACCTCGCTCCCCCCCCCGCGTTCTGGTCCAGGCGCCGACCCCTTTCATTCGGCGAGGAACGCGCTTTACTCGCCGGGCTGGTCGCGCTCCGTCAGCGGATGACGTTAAAGAAGCGTGACCACCGGATCGTGCCCGAGTCTACGAATACCCTGTAGATGGGACCGTCAAGCGAGAAAAAAATGATTTCTGCACGGCCGACAATATTCTCGACGGGGATATACCCTACGTCGGCCAGGAATCGACTGTCCCTGGAGCTGTCGCGATTGTCTCCCATGACGAAAACGGTGCCGTCGGGGACGGTATAGACGTCGGTACTGTCCATCGGCGCGTCGTCGGAAATTTCCAGAATCAGGTGCTGGACGCCGTTGGGCAGCGTCTCCCGATACTCCAGGTATCGCCGCGGCTGACCGAAGCCGCCCCTGTCGGCCTTGAAATCGCCGACCAGGGTGCGTTCCACCGCCTTGCCGTTGACATGGAGGATGCCATTGATCACTTGCACCCGATCGCCCGGCAGGCCGATCACCCGTTTGACGTAATCGGTCGATGTGTCGCTCGGCAGGCGGAAGACGATGACGTCACCCTGCTTCGGCATCCTCTCGAAGATGCGTCCGGAGAACAGCGGCAGGCTGAAGGGAAAGGAGAAGCGGCTGTAACCGTAAGCATACTTGGAGACGAACAGGTAATCGCCGATGAGCAGCGTCGGCATCATCGATCCGGAGGGTATGCTGAACGGCTCGAACAGGAACGAACGGATGACGGCGGCGATCACCAGCGCGTAAACGACGGTCTTGATGAACTCCGATATGCCCTTGCCGCGTGACCTGGCTGCCATGGGAGGAAATACCTGCCGGTTCGGTGATGAAGCGGGGGTCTTCGGTACCGGTTTCATGAGGGCGCGTCCGCGGCACCGGCCATGGGCGGATGCGCGGCAATGACCACGAAGGCTTGCGCGTAGGGATACTCGTCCGTCAGCGAGATGTCGATGCTGGGGATCAACCCCACGGGCGTGAGGCGGAGGAGGCGGGTCTGGGCGCCGCCGGTGAGGTGGACGACGGGTTTCCCCGAGGTCAGCGCATCGATCTCGATATCGCGCCAGAACACCCCCGAGCGGAACCCGGTGCCCAACGCCTTGGCGCACGCTTCCTTGCCGGCGTAGCGCAGGGCGTAGGCGGCGGCGGGATTGGCCCGGCGCGAACAGAGCAGGCGTTCGAGCGGGGTGTATACCCGCTCACGGAACCGGTCGCCGAACTGGTCGATGGTGCGCTCGATGCGGCGGATGTCGAGCAGGTCGACGCCGATGCCGAGAACGACCATCAGGCATCCGTCCCGGCGGTGGCGCCGGCGCGGATGAGCACCCGCATCCGGCGGATGACCGCGTCGAGGCCGTCGAACAGCGCCTCGCCGACGAGGAAATGGCCGATGTTGAGTTCGACGATGGCGGGGATGGCGGCGATCGGGCCGACGATGTCGAAGGTCAGCCCGTGCCCGGCATGGCATTCGAGGCCGAGGTCGGCGGCGACGGCGGCGGCATGGCGCAGACGTTCGAGCTCGGCCAGGCGCGCCTCGCCGCTGGCATCGCAGTAGCGGCCGGTGTGGAGCTCCACTGCCGTCGCCCCCACCGCCCGGGCGACGCGCAGGTGCTCCGCTTGCGGCTCGACGAAGAGCGTGGTGACGATCCCCGCCGCGGCGAGGGGCGGCACGATGCGCTCCAGCAGCCGGCGGCCGCCGACGGCGTCGAGACCGCCTTCGGTGGTCCGCTCGGCGCGCCGCTCCGGGACCAGGCAGACGGCGTGGGGACGGTATTGGAGGGCGAGGCCGGTCATCTCCTGGGTGGCGGCGACCTCCAGATTGAGCGGCGCCGCAACCTCCGCCCGCAATCGGGCGACGTCGTCATCGCGGATATGACGGCGATCCTCCCGCAGGTGGGCGGTGATCAGGTCGGCGCCGGCGCCGATGGCGGCATGGGCGGCGCGCACCGGATCGGGATGGATACCGCCGCGCGCATTGCGTAATGTCGCGACATGATCGATGTTGACCCCTAGCCTGACGTAGCGTTGCATCGGCGACGGCTCTTCCTGCCTTACGGCACCCGGGCGAGGCCGGCACAGCGCCGTGTCACCCGTTCTGCGGTGCGCTTTTTATCCCTTAGGGCAAGTTCAAGGAAAGAGGGAAGGCTTCCATGCCCGTGCTGGTCACCGGGGTCGCCGGTTTCATCGGCTACCATCTGGCGGACGCCCTGCTGACCGCCGCGGTTCCCGTCATCGGCGTCGACAACCTCAACGATTATTACGATCCGGCGCTGAAGCGGGCGCGGCTGGAGCGCCTGCAGCAGCGGCCGGGGTTCGACTTCCGCCGCCTCGACATCGCCGACCGGCCGGCCGTCGCCGCGCTGTTCGCCGACTTCCCCGGCATCCGCCGGGTGGCCCACCTGGCGGCGCAGGCGGGTGTCCGCTATTCGCTGCAAAACCCGCTCGCCTACGTCAGAAGCAACATCGAGGGGCACGTCGTCCTCCTGGAGGAGGCGCGGCGGCTTCCCGCGCTGGAGCACTTCGTCTACGCGTCCTCGTCGTCCGTCTACGGCGGTAACGAGAAGCGCCCGTTCGCCGAGACCGACCGCACCGATTGCCCGGTCTCCCTCTATGGTGCGTCGAAGAAGGCGATGGAGACGGTGAGCCAGAGCTACGCGGCCATGTACCGCATGCCGCTCACCGGGCTCCGCTTCTTCACCGTCTATGGTCCGTGGGGCCGCCCGGACATGGCGGTTTGGATCTTCACCCGCAAGATCATCGCCGGCGAGCCGCTGCCCATCTTCAACCACGGCCGCCAGCGCCGCGACTTCACCTATATCGACGACATCGTCCGCGGCATCACCGCCTGCCTGGATCTTGGGCCCGATGCCGGGGCGGCGGTCCCTCATCGCCTGTTCAATCTCGGCAACAACCGGCCGTCCGGCGTCCTCGATCTGGTTCATCTGCTGGAAGACGCCATCGGCATCAAGGCGGTGCTCGATTACCAACCGCACCAGCTCGGGGATGTCACCGACACCCATGCGGACATCGATCGCGCCGCCGCCCTTCTCGGCTTCGCCCCATCGACCCGCCTCGACGAGGGGATCCCGGCGTTCGTCCGCTGGTACCGGCGCTACCACGCCGGCTGAGCTCACCCCGCTTTTCGTACCCGCAGAACCGTCACCCCCGCCTCGTCGGCGGAGGCTTCGCTGCCCACCAGGGTATGGCCGGTCGAGGCGCAGAATTGGGCGAAGTCGGCCGGCGCCGACGGATCGGTCACCAAAATCACCAGTTCATCCCCGGCGTCGAGGCTGCGCAGCCATTTGTTGGCGCGCAGCACCGGCAAGGGGCAGGCGAGACCGCGGGCGTCGAGCGTATGCGATGGCATCGGCGGCACCTCGTTGGCGGACGTTCATCTCTTCCCGCTCGGAATATCGGCGCGCAAGCGGTTTTGACCAGTCCCGGCGGAACCAGAGGAACCGGGGCCTGCGATGATCGATGAAAAACCGAGTAGCGGGGTCGGTTCTGGTTAATTAGAATTAACGTGTGGAACAGAAGGTTCTACGAGTGCCGGACGCAGAATCGATGAGGGGGCGGCGATGTCGGCGGAGGGGACACAGAAAATGATCGGTGAATAATGTGAACATGGAGGCATTACACAGCAGCGCGCGACGCGCCAGCGCTTTGCTCAGGGCGATGGGGAACCCGCACCGGCTGGTGGTGCTATGCCAGCTGTTGACCGAGGAACGCTCGGTCGGCGAGTTGGAGCGCCGGGTGGGACTGAGCCAGTCGGCCCTGTCCCAGCATCTGGCCAGGCTCAGGCGCGATGGCCTGGTGAAGACCCGCCGCAAAGCCCAAACCATTTTCTACTCGCTGGCCGGGGATGAGGCACGGGCGGTGCTGGCGACCCTGCATCGCCTCTACTGCGAGGAGCCGGCGGTCGTCCGTGTGCACGAGGATCACGCCTCCCCCGGTCTGGACTCGTTGACGATCCCTCCCGGGTGAGCGACCGGCGCCGGCCGAGAGCGGTACCGCTGGCGGCATCGACGGTGGCATCGACGGTGGCATCGGCAGCGGCCCGATCCGTTCGCATCGGTATCGATCTGGGCGGGACCAAGATCGAGGGAATCGCCCTTTCGCCCGCCGGCGCCCCATTGGCGCGGCTGCGGGTGCCCACCCCGGCCGGCGACTATGACGCCACCATCGCCGCCATCGTCCGCCTGGTATGGGCCTTGGAGGCGCAGACCGGGATGGGGCTCGGCAGCGCCGCGTCTATCGGCGTCGGCATCCCCGGCACCTTGGCGCCGGCGAGCGGCCTGGTGAAGAACGCCAATGCCACCTGGCTGATCGGCCGTCCGCTGGACGCCGACCTGGCGGCCGCCCTCGCCCGGCCGGTGCGGGTCGCCAACGACGCCAATTGTTTCGCCGTCTCCGAGGCCACCGACGGCGCCGCCGCCGGCGCCGAGGTCGTCTTCGGGGTGATCCTCGGCACCGGCGTCGGCGGCGGTCTCGTCGTCCACGGCCGGCCGCTCGTCGGCGCCAACGCCATCGCCGGCGAGTGGGGCCACAACCCGCTGCCATGGCCGGAGGACGACGAACGGCCCGGTCCCGCCTGCTATTGCGGCCGCCGCGGCTGCATCGAGACCTTCCTGTCCGGACCGGGGCTCATGGCCGACTATGGCCGCCGCGCCGGCGGCGATGGCGATGCGGAGGGTGGCACCGGCCCGGCGCCAGCGGAGATCGTCGCCCGCGCCGTCGCCGGCGACGCGACCGCCGCCTTGACCCTGGATCGCTACGTCCATCGTCTGGCCCGGGCGTTGGCGACGGTGATCAACATCGTCGATCCGGCGGTGATCGTTCTCGGTGGCGGCCTTTCCAACATCAACCGTCTTTATCGCGACGTTCCGCGGCTATGGGGGGCCTGGATCTTCTCCGACCGGGTGGCGACCCGCCTCTGCCGGCATCGCCACGGCGATTCCAGCGGGGTCCGGGGCGCCGCCTGGTTGTAGCCGCCCGGACCTTGACCCTGCCCCCCCTGCGGCCCCTGCGGCGCGGGCCCCGGGGACTTAGCACTCCGGGTTGGGCAGAACCTGCAGGTTGTTCAAGCGGACGTCGACGGCAAACCGCTCGAAGCTCTGGCGGATGGCGTCGGCGATCCCGTCGGCGCGATACTGGGCGTCGATCTCGAATTCCGGCAATGCCTCCTGCGAGGCGAGCGGGAAGAAGGCCATGCGCGTCCACCAGGTCGGCAGCACCGGCAGCCCCGCCGACTTCGCCAGCGTTTCCGCATCGGCCTGGGGCAGCGGGCCGAAGAGGGCGCTGACCTGATAGGGATTGTCGACACTGGCGCCGTCGAAGACGGTGGCGGAGAGGCGATGGCGCTTTTTGACCGCGGCGTTGAGTACCTCGCGGACGTGGGCGGTGGGGAAGATGGTGCCCGCCGGCAGGGGAATGCGCAGGCCCTCCGGCTCATCGAAGACCGCCTCGCCGGTCTTGCCCGGGCCGCCCAGATCGGCATGCCCGTCCAGCTTTTCCAGCTTCTGCCCGTCCTGCTCGTAGCGGGCGCGGAAGCGGAAGTGCCGTCCGTCGAACGACTCCCAGCTCACGAACGACCACACCGTTTCCGTCGAGGCCTCGTTCTGATAGCTGAGGCGGAGCACCGTCTTGTTCTCGACCGTCCAGCCGTCGCAGCCGCGGGCGAACTGGTAGAGCATGATCCCATCCGCCGCCGCCACGTCCTCGGAGGGCGCGCTTTGGGCCAGCGACATGCGGTAGAGCGCCCGATGGGGCTGGAGCTCTGCGGCCAGGGGCTGGCCGGCGACGACGAGGCCGACGGCGGACACGACGAGGGCGAGGCGATGCAGCATCGGGGACCGGGTCTGTGGGTGGGTTCGAACGCCCGAGGGCCGATCGCGGGGGCGATCGCGGCGGACGATACGCTGTTTACCGGGGAAGTGTCCACGCCGGAGCCCCTAAGGGGTCCCCCCCGACCCGTTTTTGCCGCCGCGGCGGGATTTGCCGGGCCGCTTTCGGCCGACGCCCGCTGATGGAGCCACATCGTGGCGGTGCTGGAGCACCTCGTGCCCGCTTCGTCGGACTCCTCTTGCCGCATGCGCGAATAAAGAGGGGGTATATTTAACGCTTTGCAGCAACAGCGTTTCAGTGTATTCGCAGCGAAGACGCAAGCGGGGGCCGGCGCATGGATGGTGGACTTGAGGCGGACCTCCGGGCGTCCGCGACGGACGAACCGGTCGGACTCCCGGACTATTTGGTCCGAAATTACTGGTGGGCCTATCTGACCCCGGCCAGCCTGTTCGTATTCGACAACCCCGTCTTCCTGACGATGCTGCTGTGGGGCAACCTGCCGCGCTTGGTGCGGGCGGCCACGGGCGAGTTTGCCGCCGGCCAAACGGTCCTGCAGGCCGCCAACGCCTATGGTCCCATCTGCACGGAACTCGCCGAAACGGTGGGACCGCAGGGCCGGCTTGACGTCATCGACATTTCCCCGCTGCAGGTGGAGCATGTGGAGCGCAAGCTTGCCCCTTATGCCCACGCCCGGGTCTGGGTCGCCGATGCCGCCAGCCCCGGCGGCGGCGTTTACGACGGCGTTTGCTGCTTCTTCCTGCTGCACGAGATTCCCGACGACCACAAGCGGGCGGTGGTGGCGTCGCTTCTGGCCAAAGTCCGGCCGGGGGGCAAGGTAGTGTTCATCGACTACCACCGGGCGGTGCGCTGGCATCCCCTGCGCCGACCCATGGATCTGGTCTTCCGCTGGCTGGAGCCGTTCGCTTTCGGGCTGATCGATCGCGAAATCGGCGATTTCGCCGGTCCCGCCGGGGAAGCGTTCACCTGGACCAAGTCGACGTTTTTCGGCGGTCTCTACCAGAAGGTGGTGGCGATCAGAGAGGCCGCCGCCTGACCCTCAGGCGGGGGCCAGTTCGCGGGCGCGGACAAAGCTGCGGACGGTCGCACCGCCCTTTTCCCACTGACTCCAGTGCTCGCTCGCGCTCTCGATGACGGCGAGGGCGCAGGTGGGAAACTTCGTCGCCAAATCCTGGCGGGCGGGGGAATCGCGCCCTTCGCTCAGGAGCAGGGCCAGGTCCTGGAGCCCGGGGCTGTGGCCGACGATCATCACCGAGCCGAGGCTGTCGCCCAGCCGTTTGAGCCGCCGCAGCAATGTATGCGCCTCGGCCATGTAGATGCCTTTCTCGAAGCGGATCGGAACGGCGGTGGAAAAGGCGCCCTGGACGATGGCCAGGGTATCACGGGTGCGTCTGGACGGTGAGCACAGCACCTGCGCCGGCAGCACCTTCCGCCGGGCGAGGCAACGCCGCATCGCCTTGGCGGCGGTGCGACCCCGCTTGGTGAGCGGGCGGTCCAAATCGTCGACGCCCTCGTCCTTCCAGCTGGATTTGGCATGGCGGAGGAGATAGAGGGTCCTCATCGTTCTTACCTCCTCGTGCCGGTCATTTCGGTCCGCGCCGGGCGAAGGCTCGCGGCTTGACCTTGCGCAGCCGCTTCGCCCGCTCCGAACGCAGCCGCGCCGCCTCGATGAGGGTTTCCTGGCTGGATCGGGCCTTGTGGGTGCCGCGTGGCCGTCGCTGCACGTAGCTGCCGTCGGCGTGCATGTCCCAGGCGCTGCGCCGGTCGCTGAGCTGTGTCTCCAACAGCGCGTGCAGTTCCCGCCGGAGTTCCGGCGTCTCGATCGGGGTCAGGATCTCGACCCGGCTTTCCAGGTTGCGGGTCATCAGGTCGGCGGAGCCGATGAAGTACTCCTCCTCCTCGCCGCCGTTCATGAAGTAGTAGACGCGGGCATGTTCGAGGAAACGGCCGACGATGCTCTCCACCTTGATCCGGTCGGAGATCCCGGGCAGTTCCGGCCGCAGGCGGCAGGTATCGCGGATGATCAGCTCCACCGTCACCCCGGCCTGGGAGGCGCGGTAGAGCGCCTCGACGATGTCCGCGTCTTCGAGCGCGTTGCACTTGAAGCGGATCAGGCCCGGCTGACCGCTGCCATGGACGGCGATCTCCCGGTCGATCTTGGCGAGCAGCGTCTTCTTCATCAGATGCGGCGCCACCAGCAGCTTGCGGTAGCTGTGGGCGGGCCGGCAGCCGGTGGTCAGGTAGTTGAACAGCTCGGTCAGATCGAGGCCGATATCGCGGTCGCAGGTGAGGAGGCCGAGGTCGCAGTACAGGCGCGCGGTGCCGCCGTGGTAGTTGCCGGTGCCGATGTGGGCGTAGCGGCGGAGCCCGTTGTAGTCGCGGCGGACGACCAGGATCGCCTTGGCGTGCGTCTTCAGCCCGAGCACCCCGTAGGTGACGTGGATGCCCGCTTCCTCCAGCCGGCTCGCCCAGCGCAGGTTGGCCGCCTCGTCGAAGCGCGCCTTCAGTTCGACGACCACCGCCACCTGCTTGCCGTTGCGGGCGGCGTCGATCAGGTGATCGATGATCATCGTCGATTCCGAGGTGCGATAGAGGGTCATCTTGATCGCCAGCACCTTGGGATCTTCCGCCGCTTCGCGGACGAAACGGACCACCGACGTGGCGAACGACTCGTACGGGTGGTGCAGCAAGATGGGGCCGTTCTCGCGGATGATGTGGAAGATCAGGTCGCGGGACTGCAGCTTGACGTTCTCGATCGGCTGGAACTTGGGGTCGTGCAGCTCCGGGATGTCCAGCGCCACCAGCTCCCACAGGTCGCGCATGCCGATCATCACCCTGCTCTCGTAGACGTCGCGCTCCTCGTCGAGACCGAGCTCGGCCGCCAGCATGCCCTTGTGGTTGGGGTTGATCCCGTCGCTGACCTCCAGCCGGACGATGGGGGCGAACTTGCGGTCGCGCAGCTCCACCTCGATCAGCTGCACCAGGTCGTCCGCCTGCTCCTCGCTGCGCTCGGTGTTGGCGTTGCGGGTCACCCGGAACAGCTCGACCGAGGCGATCTCCATCCCCGGAAACAGCTCGTCCAGGTTGTTGGCCATCACGTCCTCGAGGAGGACGAAATGATTGTCGTTGCCGACCTTGATGAACCGCGGAACGCCCGAGCCGACCGGGACCTTCACCCGCGCCAGGGTCAACTGGGGCTCGTTGGGGAAGCCCAGGGTGACGAGGAGATTGATCGACAGGTTGGAGATGAACGGGAACGGGTGCGCCGGGTCCATCGCCAGCGGCGTCACCAGCGGAAAGATGTTCTCGTGATAGTAGTCACGGATCTGCTGCTGCTGCTCCGGCGGCAGCTTGGCGAAGGAGCAGATGCGGATGCCTTCGCGCCTCAGGTCGCCGGTCAGGTCCAGGTAGATCTCCCGCTGCACCCGGCGAAACTCCGCCATCGCCGTCCGGCATTCCTCCAGTTGCTGCATGGGGGTGCGGCCGTCGATGGACAGTCTGGCGACGCCGGCACCGATCTGCTGCTTCAGGCCGCCGATCCGCTTCATGAAGAATTCGTCCATGTTGCTGGCGGCGATCGCCAGGAACTTGACGCGCTCAAGCAGGGGGGTGCGTCGGTCGCGGGCCTCGTTGAGGACCCGGCAGCTGAACTGCAGCCAGGTGAGCTCGCGGTTGAGGTAGAGTTCGGGGGCCCGCAGGTTGTTGACCGTGACCGGTGCCTGCGTCGCCGGCGGCGCAATCGCCGGCAGCAACGCGGGGCGATCCTCCGGCTCCTCGTCGGCCCCCGCCGCATCGGCCGACCCGTCGTCGACCGGCTCGACCGAAATGGTCGCGGCCTCGTCTCCGCCGGCCTCGTCCACCCCGAAGTGGGGGGCGTCCGCCGCCCGGTCGGCCGCTTCCCTATCGTTCATGCCGATCTCCCGACCTTGTTCAGCTTGAGCGCCTTGAGCCCCGACTGTTCGGTGGCGCCGAGACCGGCCTTGAGCCGCGCCACCACCGTTTCCAGCACCTTCAGCCGGGCGAACCGTTTGTCGTTGCCCTCGACCAGAGTCCACGGCGCCTGCTTGGTGCTGGTGCGCTCGACCATGTCGTTGACCGCCAGTTCGTACTCCGCCCACCGGTCGCGGTTGCGCCAGTCCTCGTCGGTGAGTTTCCAGCGCTTGTAGGGGATGCCCTCGCGCTGCTTGAACCGCGCCAACTGCTCGTCGGCGGTGATGTGAATCCAGAACTTGCAAAGGACGATGCCGTGGCGGACCAGTTGGTCCTCGAAGTCGTTGATCTCGGCGTAGGCGCGCCGCCATTCCGCCTCGGTGGCGAATCCTTCGACTCGCTCCACCAGCACCCGGCCGTACCAGCTCCGATCGTAGAGGTTCATCCGCCCGGCGCGCGACAGGTGGCGCCAGAATCGCCATAGGTAATGCTGGGCGCGTTCTTCGTCGGTGGGGGCGGCGAACGGGATCACCTGGTAATTGCGGGCATCAAGGGCGGCGGTGATGCGGCGGATGGCGCCGCCCTTGCCGGCGGCGTCCCATCCCTCGAACACGCAGATGGTGGACACGCCCAGCTCATTCGCCCGCAGGCATTCCTGGTAGAGGCCGCATTGCAGCTTCTCCAGGCGCTTGCCATAAGTCTTCTTGTCGACCGTTGCGCTCATGTCGAGGCGGTCGAGAATGGTGACCCGCGGCATCTCGACGACGGTAGCCGATCCCTGGCCCGCAGTCGCCCGGTCCTCGCCGCTGGCCTGCGCCTTGCCCCGGCGCAAGGTCACCTCGGCTCGCAGTCGTCCGCTGAGTTCGGTCTCGTCCAGGTGCCGGCGGATGCCCTGCAGCACCGCTTGGCCGACGGTGAGCCCGCTGTAGCGCTTGTCGAAGCCTTCGACGATCTGCCACGGCGCCTTGCCCGTCGACGTGCGCATGAGCAACCGCTCGGCACCGCCGATGAAGTCGTCGTACATGTGCCAGTGATCCCAGTCGGTCTGGGTGACGCGCCAGCGGGTCAGCGGGTTCTTCTCCAATTCGGAGAGGCGGATCTTCTGCTGCTTCTTGCCGAGGTGCATCCAAAACTTGAGGATCAGCGCGCCGTCGTCGGCGAGGCAGTTCTCGAAGGCGACGATTCGATCCAGCGCTTCGTCGAATTCTGCTTCGTTGGAGCGGCCGTGCGCGCGGTCGAGCAGCGGCAACGAGTACCAGCAGCGGATGAACAGGCCGATCCGCCCCTTGGGCGGCAAATCCCGCCAATAACGCCAGTATTCGGGCCGCTCGGCCATTTCGTCGGAGGGGACGCCGTAGGCGCGGGTGACCAGCCAGCGGGGATCCAGCCACTCGCTCAGCAGGTTGACCGTTTCGATCTTGCCGCCCTTGTCGACGCCGCCGAAGACGATGATCACCGGGAACGGCGCCGCCTTCAGCTCCTGCTGGGCCTCAAGCAGACCCTCCCGCAACGTCGGGGCCCGTTCGTGGTATTCCTCTTTGGGGACGGTGCGTCCCAGTTCAGCGGTGCGGAACATGATTCGCCACCCAAGTCGTCCGCGGTTATGCTAAACAATTGTCGCCTTGTCGGCTACCGGGTTGAGGGCGGCAAGCGGGCGATCCGCCGGCATCGGAATGCCCCGGCCGGCGGCAAGATCATCTCCGGTCTCGGGGACAAGCCATGCTAGGGGAAGGGGAGGAGCGCGCCGCCGCCGCGGTTGCGACGCCGGGGCGACAAGGAGGCGCCGGTCGGGGTTTCACCGGCGACGCCGAGGCGGCACCCGGCCGGGTCGGGGTCGTCGACATCGGCTCCAACACCGTCCGCCTCGTCGTCTATGACATTCCGACCCGGGTTCCCATTCCCATCTTCAATGAGAAGGCGCAGTGCGCGCTGGGCGCCGGCCTCGGCCAGACCGGCCGGCTCAATCCCAAGGGCGTCGCCCTCGCCCTGAAGACGACCCACCGGTTCGCCCGCCTGGCGACGGCGATGGGGGTCGAGCACCTGGAACTGGTCGCCACCGCCGCCGTCCGCGACGCCCGCGACGGCGCCTCCTTCGCCGATGCGGTGGAAGCGGCGTGCGGGCTGCCGGTGCACATCCTCAGCGGCGCCGAGGAAGCGCGCCTGGCGGCCGTCGGCCTGCTCCACGGCATCCCCGCCGCGGACGGCGTTCTGGGCGACCTCGGCGGCGGCAGCCTCGATCTGGTCAGCCTCGACCACGGCAAGGTGGACCAGTTCGCGACGACGCCCCTCGGCCATCTGCGTGTCGCCGAAGAGTCGGGCGGCGATCGCACCGCGGTGCGGGCCATCCTCGAGCGCGAGCTGCAGAAGGTGCCCTGGCTCGGTGCCATCGGCGGCCGGCGGGTCTACGCCGTCGGCGGCTCGTGGCGGGCCCTCGCCCGCATCCTGATCGACCAGACCCATCACCCCCTGCACGTGGTCGACAACTTCACGATCAATTTCTTCGACGCCCTGCGCCTCGCCGACCTGGTCTCGTCCCTGAGCGCCAGCACCCTCGACCGGCTGGGCGGCATCGATGCGCCGCGGCTGCAATCGCTGCCCTACGCGGCGGCGGCGCTGGCGGCGCTGGTGGAGGCGGCGAAGCCGCAGGAGGTGGTGTTCTCCGCCTACGGCATGCGCGAGGGGCAGATGCTGGAGCTGCTGCCGTCGTCGCTGCGCCGGCAGGATCCGCTGATCAGCGCCTGCGAGCGGCGGGTCGAACGCTCCGGCCGGTTCAAGCTGCACGGCAATGAAATTCTCGACTGGATGACGCCGTTGTTCGCCCGGGAGACGCCGGGCGAGCGGCGGTTGCGCTACGCCGCCTGCCTGCTCAGCGACATCGGCTGGAACGAACATCCGGACTACCGGGCGATCCATGCCTTCCAGCGGGTGCTGCGCGTCCCCTATCCGGGCCTGTTCCACGGCGACCGGGCAGAACTGGCGATCGCGGTCCTCGTCCGCTACGGCGGCGACGAGGACGACCGGCTGGTGGAGCAGGTGCGAACCCTCCTCGACGATGCCCGGCTCGCCCGCGCCCGCATCATCGGCCTGGCGCTGCGCTTGGCCCATACCATATCCGGCGCCGCGGCCGGCATCCTGGCGCAGACCCGGCTGAAACCGGAGAAGGAGACGCTTCAGCTGCGGGTGCCGGACGATGGGACCTTCCGCTCCGAGGCCATCGAGCGCCGGTTCGCCCGCCTCGCCCGCGCCGTCGGCCTAAAGGGCGACATCCTCTTCCGCAATGGCGGGGGTGGTTAGAAGAAAGCGCGGGACGTGGTGCGTGTGAGGCAAAGAAAATGAACCAGGAGCTGCAGTTTCATTACGACCAGATCACCAAGTACGACACGCATTACAGCACCGCCCGCACCGCAGCCGTCACTCTTCTCTTTACCGTTTCCGTTCTGGTGAGCGTGAATCTGGTCATTAAGCCGGACGTGGTGGCATCGTTGTTTGGGCTGATTACGATCGTAATCGTTCTAGCCTTTGCCGTGCTGCTGAGTACGCATTTTCAGCAGCTAACCGATGCCTGTGCCATGGCCCATGACGACCTGGCAGAATGGGGTAACACGGCTAGCAAGCCTTTGCCAAGTCCACGAAGAATAATTCAAAATCATTGTGAAGGAATCGAGGGCTTTAAGCTGGCAAGGAAGAGGTATTTAGAAGGCTTTAACGCTTACGTTACGTGGGGTGCTGCAATATTTTTAATTATTAATTGCATATTGTTTTTGATCGTGCAATTTCGGGCGTGTTCTTCGGCGTAATGCTTGGCCCTGGTCAGCGGCAGCCACCGCCCCCGTCGGCCATCCGTCTCGCCGCTTCCTGGCTCGTCGCCTGACCGACGACGCAGATGCGGTCTCCGGTCACCCGGGCGACGATGTGGCTGGTGCTTTGCGAGCCGTCGTCCCGTTCGGTGCGCATCTGGAAGATGGCGGCAACCGGCCGCTCGCCGGCCATCCGCCATTCCATCGTGTCGCCGGTCAGGTCGATGACGTCGGCACCGGTGACGCGCAGGATCCCGGCCCGCAGGTCCGACAGCTCGCGGCCGCGGGAGAACGCCGGCCACTGGTCGACGCCGAGCGAGCGGATGTAGACGCGAAACCCGCCGGCACCGGGGCAGAGAAAGGCGTCCTCGTCGGCGAAGGCGTCTTCTTGCCATTGGCAGTCGCCGCCGTCGCCGGAGGACAGCAGGCTGGTGGAGACGGCGGTGACGGCAGCGGTGGCTCCCGCACTCGCCCCGGCGGCCGCTAGCGAAGCGGCCGGCACCAGGAGCAAAGCGCAGAGCCAGCGACGGACGACGGTGCGCAGGCGCATGGCGGGTTCGCCGGTCCTAGATCAATCGATGGTCGGGGTATCGGGGGTGGCCACCGGGCGTCCATTGGCGATCTCGGAGGCCCGCGACTGGCGATAGAGACTGCGCATCGTCGCGTAGAAGTCGAGCGAGTTCTTCTCGATATCGGCGAGGGCGTCGTAGTTGCGGGCGCGGGCGTCGACGGCGGTCAGGCCAAGCCGCGTGTACGACAGAATCTGCAGCAGCTGCGATTCATTGTAGACGAAGGTGGCGAGGAAGCCGAAGGGGTCGAGGACGGCGCTGTCGACGGCCAGGCCGACCGCGTCGCGGGGATTGGACGGCCCGACCACCGGCAGCACCAGGTAAGGCCCTTCGCCGACGCCCCACACCGCCAGGGTCTGGCCGAAGTCCTCGTTGTGATAGGGCATGCCCCAGTCGCTCGCCCAGTCCACCAGCCCGCCGACGCCGACGGTGGTATTGACGGCGAACCGCCCGGCGGTGTTGAGGGCCCGGCTGCCTTCCGCCTGCAACAGGTCGTTGAAGAAGGTGACCGGCGCCCGCAGGTTGGTGACGAAGTTATGGATGCCGGTCTGTACCGGCGGCGGCAGCAGCAGCAGGTAGAATTCGGCCAGCGGCTTGAGGAACATGGCATCGATGCCGCGATTGATCTCGAAGACGACCCTGTTGAAGGGCTCGATCGGATCGTTGATCTCGCGGAACTCGGCATAGCCTTCCGGATCGGTTTCCCGGTCGGGAGGGGTGGCGCAGCCGACAATGGACAGCGCCAGGGCGGCAGCGAGAGCGACGCCGCGACCGAGACGAGATGTGGCCCTCGCCACGGGTGCTCGGCAGGAACAGCTGCGCAGTCCAGGCACGCGTCGGTCTCTCCTCGCGGAAAATCGCCGCCGGTGGGCCACCGCGGCCTGCTGTAACCAAGGGAGCCGCCGATGGGGCGGCGGTTGATCACATCGAAAAGCAACGCTGGCGACTACCACAACCGTCCGAAAAAAACCAGTGTGTCGGTTGCGCGTGTTGGGGTAGGGTCGGCGGCAACGTGCCGGGGCTTGCCGTGCGCCTGTGGGTTCGCGCGCGCTCGCAGGCCCGGTGCGTGAAACAGACGATCGAAAAGCGGGTCGATGCAAACCCCGACCCGAAACCGGGTCCGACCGGTCGTTGCGCCGGTGGCGACGCCCTCCCATCTCGATCCGAACGGCCACGCGGCACCTCGGCAGGAACCGCAAGGGGAGCACCATGGAGACCGACGCTTGACCTCGCCGACGACGTCCATCGCGGCCGCGCTTCGCCGCACGGCGCATCCGGGAGCCGGCCGGCTGCTGTCGGTGGCGGCGCCGCTGCCGCGGGGGGTCCGCGTCTCCTTCGAATTCTTCCCCCCGCGCACGCCGCAGATGGAGGCGTCGCTGTGGGCCTCCGTCGAGCGATTGGCGACCCTGGAGCCCGCCTACGTCTCGGTGACCTACGGCGCCGGCGGCAGCACCCGCGAGCGCACCCATGCCACCGTCGTCCGCCTGCGCCGGGAGACGACACTGGAGCCGGCCGCCCATCTCACCTGCGTCGGCGCCAGCCGCGGCGAGATCGACGACGTCGCCCGCCGCTACTGGGACGCCGGCATCCGCCACATCGTCGCCCTGCGCGGCGATCCGCCGGAGGGCAGCTCCCGCTACGAGCCCCATCCGGACGGTTATCCGTTCGCGTCCGACCTGGTGGCCGGTCTCAAGCGCATCGCCGACTTCGACATCTCGGTCGCCGCCTATCCGGAAGTGCACCCGGAGGCGTTGGGCGCCGCCGAGGATCTGGACAACCTGAAACGCAAGATCGATGCCGGCGCCGATCGCGCCATCACCCAGTTCTTTTTCGACACCGACGTGTACTTCCGTTTCCTCGACCAGGCGCGCGCGGCCGGGATTACCGTGCCGATCATTCCCGGCATCCTGCCGGTCAGCAACTTCACCCAGGTGGGGAAGTTCGCCGGGCTCTGCGGTGCCGGCATTCCCGCCTGGATGCCCGATCTGTTCGCCGGCCTCGAGGACGATGCGGAAACGCGCAAGCTGGTCGCCGCCGCCGTCGCCGTCGAACAGTGCCGGGCGCTCCATGCCGGCGGCGTCGAGCAGTTCCACTTCTACACCCTCAACCGCGCCGATCTCACCTATGCCATCTGCCACGTGCTGGGCGTTCGTCCGCGCCCGGCGGTGTCCGGCATCGCGGCGCAACCGGCGGCCTCGCAATGACCGATCGCGCGCAGCGTCTCGCCTGGCTGTCGGGCGAGCTTGACCGCCGCATCCTCGTCCTCGACGGCGCCATGGGGACGATGATCCAGCGCCGCGGCTTGGACGAAGCGGGGTATCGCGGCGAGCGGTTTGCCGCATGGCCGCGCGATCTCGCCGGCAACAACGACCTCTTGACCCTGACCCAGCCGGCGATCATCGCCGATATCCACCGCCAGTACCTGGATGCCGGTGCCGACATCATCGAAACCAACACCTTCAACTCCACCCGGATCGCCCTCGCCGACTACGGCATGGAGGAGCTGGCCTTCGAGCTGAACCTGGAGGGGGCCCGCCTGGCCCGCACCGCCGCCGATCAGGTGGCCGTCGCCGACGGCCGGCCGCGGCTGGTCGCCGGCGCCATCGGCCCCACCAACCGCACCGCATCCATCTCGCCGAAGGTGGAGGACCCGGGCTTCCGCAACATCCGCTTCGACGATCTGGCCGACGCCTACGGCGAGGCCGCCCGCGGCCTGATCGAAGGCGGCGCCGACCTGATCCTGGTCGAGACGGTGTTCGATACCCTCAACGCCAAGGCGGCGCTGTTCGCCGTCGAGGAGGTATTCGACGACCTGGGAGTCCGGCTGCCGGTGATGGTGTCGGGGACGATCACCGATCTCTCCGGGCGCAATCTCTCCGGGCAGACGGCGGAAGCGTTCTGGAACTCGGTGCGTCACGCCCGGCCGTTGACCATCGGTCTCAACTGCGCGCTGGGCGCGGCGGAGATGCGGCCGCACATCGCCGAACTCGACCGGGTCGCCGACGCCGCCATCTGCGCCTATCCCAACGCCGGCCTGCCCAACGAGTTCGGCGCCTACGACGAGACCCCGGCGATGACCGCGGCGCACCTGGCCGCCTGGGCCGATGCCGGGCTGGTCAACATCGTCGGTGGCTGCTGCGGCACCACGCCCGACCACATCGCCGCCATCGCCGCCGCGGTCGCCGGCAAACCGCCGCGGAAGGTGCCCCGGATCGGCCGCGCGCTCAGGCTCTCCGGCCTCGAAGCCTTCGCCATCGTCAGCGACACCGCCCCATGATCGGCAGTTTCGTCAATATCGGCGAGCGGACCAATGTTACCGGCTCCGCCAAGTTCCGCCGCCTGATCATGGCCGGCGACTTCGCCGCCGCGGTCGACATCGCCCGCGACCAGGTGGCCAACGGGGCGCAGATCATCGACGTCAACATGGACGAGGCGATGCTCGATTCCGAGCAGGCGATGACGCGCTTCCTCGACCTGATCGCCGCCGAGCCGGACATCGCCCGGGTGCCGGTGATGGTCGACTCGTCCAAATGGGGGGTGATCGAGGCGGGGCTGAAATGCCTGCAGGGCAAGGGCATCGTCAACTCCATCAGCATGAAGGAGGGCGAAGAGGCCTTCGTCGCCACCGCCCGGCGCATCCTCCGCTACGGAGCGGCGGCGGTGGTGATGGCGTTCGACGAGCAGGGGCAGGCCGACACCGCCCAGCGCAAGGTGGAGATCTGCGCCCGGGCCTACCGGGTCTTGGTGGACCGGGTGGGCTTCCCGCCCGAGGATATCATCTTCGATCCCAACATCTTCGCCATCGCCACCGGCATCGAGGAGCACAACGGCTACGCCGTCGACTTCTTCGAGGCGACGCGGCGGATCAAGGCGGAACTGCCGTACGCGCTGGTATCCGGCGGCGTGTCCAACGTCTCGTTCGCTTTCCGCGGCAACGATCCGGTGCGCGAGGCGATGCACTCCGTCTTCCTCTACCACGCCATCGCCGCCGGCATGGACATGGGCATCGTCAACGCCGGCCAGATCGCCGTCTACGACGAGATCCCGACGGACCTGCGCGAGCGGGTGGAGGACGTGATCCTCAACCGCCGGCCGGACGCGACCGAGCGCCTCTTGGACATCGCCGGCAGCTTCAAGGGCGAGAAGCGGGCGACGACGGTCGACCTGAGCTGGCGCGAGTTGCCGGTCAATGAGCGGCTGACCCACGCGCTCGTCAACGGCATCGCCGATTACGTCGAGGCCGACACCGAGGAGGCACGGCAGGCGGCGGCGCGGCCGCTCGATGTCATCGAAGGGCCGCTGATGGCGGGGATGAACGTCGTCGGCGATCTGTTCGGGGCGGGCAAGATGTTCCTGCCGCAGGTGGTGAAGAGCGCCCGCGTCATGAAGCAGGCGGTGGCTTATCTGCTGCCGTTCATGGAGGCGGAGGCGGAAGGGGAGCCGCGGCCGACCGCCGGCACCGTCGTTCTCGCCACCGTCAAGGGCGACGTCCACGATATCGGCAAGAACATCGTCGGCGTCGTCCTCCAGTGCAACAACTACCGGGTCGTCGACCTGGGGGTGATGGTGCCGTGCGCCAAGATCCTGGAGACCGCGGCGCGGGAGCGGGCGGACATCTTGGGATTGTCCGGTCTGATCACCCCCTCGCTCGACGAGATGGTGTTCGTCGCCCGCGACATGCAGCGCCAGGGGCTGACCCTGCCGCTGTTGATCGGCGGCGCCACCACCAGCCGCGTCCATACCGCGGTCAAGATCGCCCCCGCCTACCACGGTCCCGTCGTCCACGTGCACGATGCCTCGCGTGCCGTCGGCGTCGCCGGATCGCTGCTGTCGGCGAGCGAGGCGGAGGATTATCGGACGCGGGTGCGCGACGACTACGCCGGCCTGCGCGAGGCCCATGCCCGCCGCAACACCGAGCGCGACCGACTGCCGCTGGCCGATGCCCGCGCCAACAAGATGAAGCTTTTGTTCGATCCCTATCGGCCGCCGGCGCCGCGCGTCCCCGGCCTCACCGTGTTCGACGATTACGACCTGAGCGAACTGGTGGAGCGCATCGACTGGGGTCCGTTCTTCCAGACCTGGGAGCTGGCCGGGCGCTATCCCGCCATCCTCGACGATCCCCTGGTCGGTGAGACCGCCCGCGGCGTCTTCCGCGACGCGCAGGCGATGCTGGCGCGCGTCGTCGCCGAGAAGTGGCTCCGCCCCCGCGCCGTCATCGGTGTGTGGCCGGCCAATGCCGTCGGCGACGACATCGCCGTCTACGCCGACGAGCGCCGCCGCGACGTGCTGGCCCACGTCCACACGTTGCGCCAACAGATGCGCCGCGACCGCGACCGGCCGAACCTGGCGCTGGCCGATTTCATCGCCCCCGCCGGCAGCGGCGTCGGCGACTGGCTCGGCGCCTTCGCCGTCACCACCGGCCACGGCCTCGACGATGTGGTGAAGGAGTTCGAGGCGCGGCACGACGATTACGCCGCGATCATGGCCAAGGCGCTCGCCGACCGGCTGGCGGAAGCCTTCGCCGAGCGCATGCACGAGCGCGTGCGCAAGGAGTTCTGGGGTTACGCCGACGACGAGAATCTCTCCAACGAGGCGCTGATCCTCGAGGCCTACCGCGGCATCCGCCCGGCGCCGGGATATCCGGCGTGTCCCGACCACACGGAGAAGCGCACCCTGTTCGATCTCCTCGGCGCCGAGGCGAACGCCGGCATCCGCCTCACCGACAGCTTCGCCATGTGGCCGGCGGCGTCGGTCTCCGGCTGGTACTTCTCCCACCCCGACGCCCGCTACTTCGGCCTCGGCCGCATCCACCGCGACCAGGTGGAGGACTACGCCCGGCGCAAGGGGATCGCCTTGGCCGAGATCGAACGCTGGCTCGCCCCCAACCTCGCCTACGACCCGGACGCCGCCGGCTGAGGACGCTCTCAGCGGCAGATCACCGCCGCCCAGGCGTCCTCACCGCCCTGATTGACGCCGGCAAAGTCGTATTGGGTTTCGCCGACGACAACGAGCCGGCCGGTCCCGGCTGGCTCGATGGCGATGCCATCCGCCCTAGCGTAGGCGCCCTCGTAGGTCCGCCCCCAGAGCAACTGCCCGGCCGCGGCCACTTTGCCGACCCACATGCCGCCTCCGTTATCCCCGCCTTCGCCGGCGACGTAGATCTCGTTCTCCGACGAGACGGCGACCGTGTACGGATGGACGCGCGGCAGTTGCAGCCACCATTGTCGAGCTCCCGTTCGATTGTATTTGACCACGTAGCCGCGAGACGGCCAGCCTGTCTCGCCGGCAAGGATGACGGAGTCGTCGGTGTCGGTGGCGACGTCCCATGCGTAGTCGAACTCGGACGAACCGAACTGCCGCTTCCATTGTGGACGGCCGTCGCTCGCGTACTTGGCGACGAACGGATCCATCGACCCCCGATTTGCTCCGGCGACCGCACCGCTGGTGATGCCGGCGACGATCGCACGGCCGGTGCTGTCGATCGCCACGGCGTAACCCGTCTCACTGGAGTAGGGATCCTTGGTACCGATCAGCCGCGTCCAGGTCACATCCCCGCGCGGCGTCAGCTTCAACAGCAGCGCATCCGAATCCGTAGACCGCGCGGTGCCGGCGACGAAAAGATTGCCCGCCGCATCGACCGCGCCATCCAGAACGTATTCGGCGTTCGGCGAGCCGAACTGGCTTTTCCAGGAGAGCGATCCGTTGGCTGCATAGCGGCGCAGCAGCACGTCGAAAAAGCGCTTCGTGGACGATGTGGTATCGCCGAAGACAACAAAGCCGCCCGCCGGATCGAGGGCCACCGCTTCCGCATAGTCGTCGTCGGCACGGCCGAATTGCCGCTGCCATCGCGGGCTGCCGTCCGGCGTTAGGGAGATGATGAAGCCATCCCGCCCACCCTGATTGGACCCGAAGAGGTTGCCGCGGGTATAGCCGACGACGGCGATATTGCCGGCCGCATCGACGGCGACACTCCGCGCCACGTCCTCGTCGGCGGTGCCGAACTGCTCCTTCCAGACGATGTCGCCAGGCTGGCCGCAGGCCTGATCCGCGTTCGCCGGCGCGACCGGCAGGCCGGCCAGGAGCGGCATCAGGCAAATCAGCCGCCGCCACATAGTTCCCATCGATGACCGCATTTCCCCCTCCATTGCCACGGCGCCGGCGACGGTCGCGACGCGACGGCGCCGACCGCCAAAACCCCACTCTAACCATATGCGATCATGGCCTCCCGCTGATCAGCAACCTGAGATTACCAGGCATGCTGAATTACCCTGTACGGGGTGTGACCGGGCGCAGGTCGCTCCCCGCGGGGGTTCGCTTGCACGGTCTGCGCCAGCGCCGGTATAGTTGCGGCTCATGGACGACACCGACGCCCAGTCTCCCTTCACCTACCGGCATCGTCACCTACTCGGCATCGAGGGGCTGACCCCGCCCGAGATCAGCGTGCTGCTCGACCGCTCGGAGAGCTACGTCCAGCAGAACCGCCAGGCGGACAAGAAGAAGTCGGTGCTGCGCGGCCGGACCATCATCAATCTGTTCTACGAGGCGTCGACGCGGACGCGGACGTCGTTCGAGCTGGCGGCGAAACGGCTCGGCGCCGACGTCATCAACATGTCGGTCGCCACCTCCTCGGTGAGGAAGGGCGAGACTCTCATCGACACGGCGATGACGCTGAATGCCATGCACGTCGACGTGCTGGTGGTCCGCCACCCCGAATCGGGGGCGGTGCAGTTGCTGGCGGAGAAGGTCAACTGCGGCGTCATCAACGGCGGCGACGGCAGCCATGAGCATCCGACCCAGGCCTTGCTCGATGCGCTGACCATTCGCCGGCGCAAGGGGCGGCTGTCCGGCCTCAAGGTCGCCATCTGCGGCGACATCACCCACTCCCGCGTCGCCCGCTCCAACATCCATCTGTTGACGACGATGGGGGCGCGGGTGCGGCTGGTGGCGCCGTGCACGCTGATCCCGGCGGCGGCGGAACGGCTGGGGGTCGAGGTCTACCACGACATGAGCCGCGGCCTCGACGGCTGCGACATCATCATGATGTTGCGGCTGCAGACGGAGCGCATGCGCGGCAACTACATCCCCTCCATCGCCGAGTATTTCCATTTCTTCGGCCTCGATTACGAGAAGCTGGCACGCGCCAATGCCGACGCGCTAATCATGCATCCGGGCCCGATGAACCGCGGCGTCGAGATCGATTCCGTCGTCGCCGACGACTTCGGCCGCAGCGTCATCCGTGAGCAGGTGGAGATGGGGGTCGCCGTGCGCATGGCCTGTCTCGAGGTCTTGACCCGCAACCGTCAGCCCGGCAACGGGAGTAACCTGTAGCGCCACGGCCGGTGGGACCGTACCCAGTCCCGGCGACGATCGGGCGGCGCCAAGCGAAGGGAGCAGGGGTGGGCAGCACGGCGAAGGGACGGGTCGCATACGTCAACGCCCGGCTGCTCGATCCGGCGAGCGGCCTCGACGCGCCGGGAGGCCTCATCACCGAGGGCGAGACGATTGCCGATCTCGGCCCCGGGATCGGCGCAGACGGCTTGGCCGACGATTGCGAGCGGGTGGACTGCGGCGGATTTTGCCTCGCCCCCGGTCTGGTGGACGTCCGCGTCCAGTTGCGCGAGCCGGGGGAAGAGCACAAGGGCACGCTGGCCTCGGCCGGACGGGCGGCGACCGCCGGCGGGATCACCTCGGTCGTCTGTCTGCCCAACACGACGCCGGTCATCGACGACAATTCGGTCGTCGAATTCGTTGCCCGCCGCGCCCGGCTCTTGGGACTGACCAAGGTCTATCCCTATGCGGCGGTGACCAAGGGGCTCGCCGGCGAGGAATTGGCCGAACTCGGCATGCTGGCGGAGGCGGGGGCGGTCGCCTTCACCGACGGCGTCAAGGCGGTGGCCAGCGCCAAGGTGCTGGCCCAGGCGCTGCGCTACGCCCGCACCTTCGGTCTGCTCATCGTCGAGCATCCGGAGGAGCCGACGCTTGCCACCGGCGGCGACATGAACGCCGGCGAAATGGCCACCCGGCTGGGGCTGGTGGGCATCCCGGCGGCGGCGGAAGTGATCATGGTCGAACGGGACGTCCGCCTGGTCGAACTCACCCACGGCCGGCTGCACTTCGCCCACATCTCGACCGCGGCCGCGGTCGACGTGATCCGCCGGGCGAAGGCGCGCGGCCTCGACATCACCTGCGAGACGGCGCCGCCCTACTTCGCCCTCAATGAGAATGCCATCGGCGAGTACCGCACCTTCGGCAAGCTGTCGCCGCCCCTGCGCACCGAGAACGATCGGCTGGCGGTGATCGAGGGGCTGATGGACGGGACCATCGATGCGATCGCGTCCGACCATGCGCCGGAGGACGAGGACGCGAAGCGGCTGCCGTTCGCCCAGGCGGCCTTCGGCGGCATCGGCCTCGAGACCCTGCTCAGCATCTCGCTCGAGCTCTATCACAACGGCCACCTGCCGCTGCTGGACGTGCTTGGCCTCATTACCTGCAAGCCCGCCGATCGCTTCGGCCTGGCGGCGGGGCGGCTGGCCCGCGGTGCGCCCGCCGATCTGACCCTGTTCGACCCGGACCGGGCCTGGCAGGTGCGCGAGGCGGAGCTTTATTCCAAGTCCAAGAACACGCCTTTCGACTACCGCCCGGTGCAAGGACGGGTGATGATGACCATCATCGACGGGCGCTGCGTCTTCGCCCGCGACGATTGAGGCAGGGATGGGCGATTTCTTCGATCACACCCTGGTCGCCGCCGTGGTCGGTTATCTCGCCGGGTCGATCCCGTTCGGCCTGCTGCTCACCCGGCTCGCCGGCCTCGGCGATATCCGCCGCGTCGGCTCAGGCAACATCGGCGCCACCAACGTGCTGCGCACCGGCAACAAAGGGCTGGCACTGGCGACGCTGATCCTCGACGGCCTCAAGGGGGCGTTGCCGGTACTCCTCTTCACCGGCGACGCCGGCGCCTCCGCCTGGGCGCCGATGATCGCCGGCCTCGCCGCCGTCATCGGCCACAACTTCCCGGTCTGGCTTCGTTTCCGCGGCGGCAAGGGGGTGGCGACGACGCTGGGGGTGCTGACGGCGCTGGCATGGCCGGTGGGCCTGGCCGCGGCTGCGGTATGGCTGGCGGCGGCGCGTCTGTTTCGTTATTCGTCGCTGGCGGCGCTGGTCGCCCTATCGAGCGCGCCGTTCTGGATGCTGTGGTTCGCCGACGGCCGGCGGGCGATGCTGGCGGCGGTGCTGGCGGTGATCGCGGTGATCCGCCATGTGGACAACATCCGGCGGCTGGCGGCGGGTGAGGAATCGAAGATCGGCGGCAAGCCCGGCGATGCCGATCGGCCGCGCGGTCCGTGATCTGACGCCCTAGCGCCCGGCCGCGGCCGGCAGAAAACCAAGGGTATCCGCAAGAGGCCGACGGTGCTGAGGCGGTCCGCGGCCGCCGCCCGGAAAAAAGGGCAATCGTCTCCCTCTGTTTCCCCCAATCGACGACTCGCCGGCCGGTGACGCTTACTCTATAGGGGTTAACCCATCTCTCGCGCCTCGCGTCCATTTCGGTTGTAACCTTCGATGACTCGGCAGTCATTCGGGAACGGGCTTTATGTCGTCTCTGCCGGCACGCCGTCTCGCTGAGCTCGTGGTCGAAATGGCGAGCCGGCCCGGGCACGAGAAGGTCCGGGCCCTCATCTATGAGTTGCTCGTCTACGGTCTCGGCGCCCGCAGCAGCGAGATTCATTTCGAACGCGCGCTGCCCGAGGTGCGCGGCCGCGCCGACGCGCTTCTCGGCCTTACCGTGTTCGAGTTCAAGCGGGATCTGCGTCGCGAGCGCCGGGATGCGGAGGAGGGGCTGGGTCGCTACCTGCCGGAGCGGGAATGGGAGACCGGCGAGCGCTTCATCGGCATCGCCACCGACGGCGCCGAGTTTCTATCCTACCAGATGGACGAGGGCGCACTGACGCCCCTGACCGGCTACCGCACCGACCCGACGCAGCCGCGCGGGCTGCTGATCTGGCTCGACTCGGCGGTGTCGCTGCGTCCCAACCTGCTCCCCGACCCGACCATCATCTGCTCCGAACTGGGCCGGGAGAGCGTGGCCTGCCGGCGGGCCCTGGCCGGCCTGGCCAACCTGTGGCGACGGGTCGCCAATCTGCCCGAGGTGGAGCTGAAGCGACGGCTGTGGGCGGACCTGCTGGCCATCGTCTACGGCACCACCGTCGACGCCGACGAACTGTTCCTGCAACACACCTACCTCACCATCGTCGCCAAGACGCTGGCGGTGCGGGTGCTGGCGGTGCCGCTGCCGGAACCGGCCGACCTCCTCAGCGGCAAGCCCTTCCGCCAGGCCGGCATCGCCGGGGCGGTGGAGTCCGACTTCTTCGACTGGGTGCTGCAGGCACCGGCCGGCGCCGACCTCGTCGCCCGCGTCTCCCGCCAGGTGACCCGCTTCCAGCTGGAGGACGTGGAGCACGACGTCCTGAAGAGCCTCTACGAGTCGCTGGTCGATCCGGAGACCCGCCACGATCTGGGCGAATACTACACCCCCGACTGGCTGGCGGCGCGCCTCTGCGCCCGGGCGATCGAGCGCCCCTGCGCGCAGCGGGTGCTGGATCCGGCCTGCGGTTCCGGCACCTTCCTCTTCCATGCGGCGCGCCATTTCCTCAAGGCGGCGGAGGAAAGCCGGATGGACCCGGCGGAGGGGCTGCGCCAGTGCCTCGAGCGGGTGGTCGGCATCGATGTCCATCCGGTGGCGGTGCTGGTGGCGCGGGTCACCTATCTGCTCGCCCTTGGCCAGGAGCGCCTGCGGAACCGGCCCGGCGCCATCTCGATCCCGGTCTATCTGGGCGACAGCCTGCAATGGAACACCCGCCAGATGTACGCCGCCCGCGACATCCGCATCCGGGTTCCCGACGGCCCCGACCTGTTGTTTCCCGAACGCCTCGCCAACGACCCGGCGCGGTTCGACGCGACGGTGCAGACGATGCTCGACCTATCCGAGCAAAATGCCGGGCCGGCGGCGATGCGGGCCTGGCTCAGCCATCACGACAGCGGGATCGACGAGCGTGACCGCGACACCCTGGTGGAGACCTACGCCCACATCCGGGCGCTGAGGCAGAGCGGCCGCGACCACATCTGGGGCTACGTCGCGCGCAACCTCAGCCGGCCGCTGTGGCTGTCGGCGCCATTCCAGCGGGTCGACGTCATCGTCGGCAATCCGCCCTGGCTCAGCTACCGGTTCATGGCGCCGCAGCTGCAGCGCAAGTTCCGCGAGGAATGCCGGCTGCGCGGCCTGTGGGCCGGCGGCAAACTCGCCGCCCACCACGATCTCTCCGCCTACTTCTTCGCCCGCTGCACCGAGCTTTACCTCAAGCCGCAGGGGACGATCGCCTTCGTCATGCCGTTCGGGGTGCTGAACCGGGCCCAGTACGCCAGCTTCCGCGGCGGCCGCTTCGTCAGCACCGAGGTCCGGATCGTCGAGGCCTGGGCCTTCGACGAGAAGGTCAAGCCGCTGTTCCCGGTGCCGTCGTCGGTGGTGTTCGCCAGGCGCAGCTCGGCCGGGCCGCTGCCCGACGTCATCACCACGTTCCGCGGCGTCCTGCCCCGCCGCGACGCCGCCGCCGGCGAGGCGGAGCCGGCCCTGCACGCCACCGAACATCCCTGGCCGGCGGGGGCGCAGCTGAGCGGCGGCTCGCCCTACCGTCGGTCGTTCCGCCAGGGAGCGACCATGGTGCCGCGCCGGCTGTGCGTGGTCGATCGGGTCGACATCGGCCGCCTCGGCGCCAACTGGGCGGCCCCGGTCGTCACCAGCCGTGCCGGCCGCAAGGACAAGGTGCCCTGGCGCGACCTGCCGCCGCTGACCGCGGCGGTGGAATCCAAGTTCGTCCGCACCCTCCTTCTCGGCGAATCCATCGCCCCCTTTCGCGTCCTCAAGCCGGCCCTCGCGGTGGTTCCGTGGGACCCGTCGACGGATGCCATCCTCGATGCCGCCGCCGCCGAGGAGCGGGGCTATCCCGGCCTCAGTAGCTGGCTCCGGGCCGCCGAGCAGCTTTGGTCGCAACACGGCCGCGGACCCATGTCGCTGATCGAGCGCTGGAACTACCTGGATGCCCTCGACCGGCAGGTGCCGCCGGCGCCGATCCGGGTGGTCTATGCCAAGTCGGGCATCCTCCTCGCCGCGGCGGTGGTGGAGGACCGCTCGGCGGTGATCGACCACAAGCTTTACTGGGCCGAGGCGCAATCGCTGTCGGAGGCGTTCTACCTGGCCGGACTGCTCAATTCGGAGGCGATCCGGCTGCGCATCGCCGCCCTGCAGTCGCGCGGCCGCTGGGGGGCGCGCGACTTCGACAAGCTGATCTTCGAGCTGCCGATCCCCTGCTTCGATCCGCAGCTGGCCGAGCATCGCCAGTTGGTCGCCGCCGGACGGGAGGCGGCGCTGGTTGCGGCGACCGTGGTTCTGCCGACCGGTGCCCACTTCGTCCGCTCCAGGCGGATGGTCAGGGCGGCGCTGAAGGCGGCGCGGCTGTTGGTCAAGCTCGACCGGCTCGTCTGCGCGTTACTCAACTAGGCAACCGACGGCGCCCGGATTTCAACCTCGCCCGCGGCTCCTGTAGTTGCGGACCGATGCCTCTGGGCCATATCACTGGCGTAATCATGGGCCAGCAAGCCACGGACTTATCTGATGGAACTCGAAAAATACACGGACCGCTCTAAGGGCTTTATCCAGTCGGCACAAAACCTGGCGCTGCGCCGCGGGCATCAGCAACTGGCGCCGGTGCATCTGTTGGCGGAGCTGTTGGAGGACGAGCAGGGGTTCGCCGCCAACCTGATCACGGCGGCCGGCGGCGACGCCATGCGGGCGCGGCGGGCGACCGATGCGGAGCTGGCCAAGCTGCCGCGGGTCGAGGGCGGGGGCGCCGGCCAGGTCTACCTCGGACCGGAGATGGCGCGGATCTTCCATCAGGCGGAAGAGCTGGCGAAGCAGGCGGGCGACGGCTTCGTCTCGGTCGAGCGGCTGCTCCTCGCCCTGGCGATGGCCAAGGGGACGGCGCCGGCGCGGATCCTGGCCGATGCCGGGGTGACGCCGCAGGGGCTGAACGCGGCGATCAACGAGGTGCGCAAGGGGCGCACCGCCGATAGCGCCAGCGCCGAGGAGGGCTACGACGCGCTGAAGAAATACGCCCGCGACCTCACCCAGGCGGCCCGCGACAACAAGCTCGATCCGGTCATCGGCCGCGACGAGGAAATTCGCCGCACCATCCAGGTGCTGTCCAGGCGGACCAAGAACAATCCGGTCCTGATCGGCGAGGCGGGGGTCGGCAAGACCGCCATCGTCGAGGGCCTCGCCCAGCGCATCGTCAACGGCGACGTGCCGGAGCCGCTCAAGGACAAGCGGCTGATGGTGCTCGATCTGGGCGCCCTGGTGGCCGGGGCCAAGTTCCGCGGCGAGTTCGAGGAGCGGCTGAAGGCGGTGCTGAACGAGATCGGCTCCTCCGCCGGCGATGTCATCTTGTTCATCGACGAGCTGCACACGCTGGTGGGCGCCGGCGCCGCCGAGGGGGCGATGGATGCATCGAACCTGCTGAAGCCGGCGCTCGCCCGCGGCGATCTCCATTGCATCGGCGCCACGACGCTGAACGAATACCGCAAGCACATCGAGAAGGATGCGGCTCTGGCCCGGCGCTTCCAGCCGGTGTTCGTCTCCCAGCCGACGGTGGAGGACACCATCTCCATCCTGCGCGGACTGAAGGAGAAGTACGAGCTCCATCACGGCGTCCGCATCACCGACGGTGCCATCGTCGCCGCGGCGACCCTGTCCAACCGCTACATCGCCGACCGCTTCCTCCCCGACAAGGCCATCGACCTGATGGACGAGGCGGCGAGCCGGCTGAAGATGCAGGTGGATTCCAAGCCGGAGGAGGTGGACGAGCTCGACCGGCGGATCATCCAGCTGAAGATCGAGCGCGAGGCGCTGAAGAAGGAGACCGACAAGGCGGCGAGCGACCGGCTGCAGAAGCTGGACAAGGAACTGGCCGACCTGGAGGACCGCTCGCAGACGCTGACCGCCCAGTGGCGGGCGGAGAAGGACGCGCTCGCCGGCTCGACGCGGCTGAAGGAGGACCTGGAGAAGGCGAAGCAGGAACTCGACCGTTACATCCGCGAGGGTCAGTACGAGAAGGCGGGGGAGCTGCAGAACTCGCGCATCCGCGAGCTGGAGAAGCAGTTGGACGCGGCCGAGCAGGCGAGCCAGCACCGCATGGTCAACGAGGCGGTGACCGCCGAGGACATCGCCGAGGTGGTCGGCCGCTGGACCGGGGTGCCGGTGGAGCGGATGCTGGAAGGCGAGCGCTCGAAGCTCTTGGAGATGGAGGCGAAGCTGGGCCGGCGGGTGGTCGGCCAGGAGGAGGCCATCGTCGCCGTCTCCGACGCGGTCCGCCGCGCCCGGGCGGGGCTGCAGGACCCCAACCGGCCGATCGGTTCGTTCCTGTTCTTGGGCCCCACCGGCGTCGGCAAGACCGAGCTGTGCAAGGCGCTGGCCGAATTCCTGTTCGACGACGAGCAGGCGATGATCCGCATCGACATGTCGGAATACATGGAGAAGCACTCGGTCGCCCGGCTGATCGGCGCGCCCCCGGGCTACGTCGGCTACGAGGAGGGCGGCGCCCTGACCGAGGCGGTGCGGCGGCGGCCCTACCAGGTGATCCTCTTCGACGAGGTGGAGAAGGCGCACCCGGATGTCTTCAACGTCCTGTTGCAGGTGCTGGACGACGGCCGGCTCACCGACGGTCAGGGGCGCACCGTCGACTTCCGCAACACCATCATCGTGCTGACCTCCAATCTCGGCGGCGACATCCTTGCCCAGCAGGCGGAGGGGGAGGATTCCAGCGCCGTCCGCGAGCAGGTGATGGCGATCGTGCGGGCCAATTTCCGCCCGGAATTCCTCAACCGGCTGGACGAGATCATCCTCTTCCACCGGCTGTTCCCGGCGCAGATGGACGCCATCGTCGAGATCCAGCTCCGCCGGCTGAAGCAGCTCCTGGGCGACCGCAAGATCGGGCTGGAGGTGGAACCGGATGCGGTGGCGTGGCTGGCGAAGAAGGGCTACGACCCGGTCTACGGGGCGCGGCCGCTGAAGCGGGTGATCCAGCGCGAGCTGCAGAATACGCTGGCGGTGCAGATCCTCGACGGCCGCATCGGTGACGGCGACCGGGTGCGGGTGACCGCCGGCCCCGCCGGCCTCGTTCTCCACCGGGAGACCGCCCACGCGGTGGGGTAAGACGGGCCGCGTGCCGCCGTCCGCTGGCACGCCGGGGCGGTGATTGCGGGGACCGCGGGGGGCGATGAAAGGAGCTGCGCACCGAGGCACTTCCTGCTACGCTTGGCATGGAACGGCGGCCATGCGGGGGCCAGGTGATGCGTTATCGATCCGCGCTGATCGTCTTGGCGTTGGCGGCGTCGGTATGTCTGCCGCCGGCCGCCGGCGGCCGCGCTACCGCCGCTGATACGGCCGAAAATACCGTTCCCCAGCAACCGGTTCTTACGCCGCTGGTGGTCGAGGTGATGTCGCCGCCGTGGGCGGTCGAAGGCACGGATGGACAGCATCACCTTGTCTACGAGCTCCGGGTCAGCAACGCCGCCCCGCTCGCCGTCCGCCTCGACAAGGTGCGCGTCGTCGACGCCAAATCCAATCACAGCATCGGCCTCCTCGAGGGCGACGACATCCAACAACGCTTCGCGGTCGGTGCCAACCGGGCCAATCTGAACCGCCGCCTCGACGCCGCCGCCTTCGGCGTGCTGTTCGTCCACGTCGCCATTCCTTCGCAGGCAGACGTGCCGACGACGATTATCCATGAGGTCGACCTGACCTTCGATCCGGGCGGGACGAGCGAGCAGCACATCACCGAAAGCGTCGGCTTCGCCCGGGTGGATGACGAGCCGCCGGTCGTCCTCGGTCCGCCGCTGCGCGGCCGCAACTACATCGCCGGCGACGGCTGCTGCGATTCCGTCCGTCACATCCGCGCCCTCCTGCCGCTGAACGGCCAATTCTGGCTGGCGCAGCGCTTCGCCATCGACTGGGAGCAGATCGACGACAACAACCGAATCTTCGTCGGTGATCCCCACGACGTTCACAGCTTCCATATCTACGGCAAGCCGGTCATGGCCGTCGCCGACGGCCGCGCGGTGGTGGCGCGCGACGGCCTTGCCGACCAGATCCCCAATACCGTACCGGTGGTCGATGTGGCCGATGCCGACGGCAACCACGTTATCCAGGACATCGGCAACGGCGCCTACGTCCTCTACGCCCACATGAAGCCGGGTTCGGTAGAAGCACGGGTGAAGCCGGGCCAGATGCTGCGTAAAGGCCAGGTGATCGGCCTCGTCGGCAACACCGGCAATACCACCGAGCCGCATCTGCACCTGCATGTGGACAACCAGCCGTCGGGGCTGCTTGCCAACGGCATTCCTTACGTGTTCGAGCGGCTCAAGATCACCGGCGTCGATGAAGC
>JAXMDM010000003.1:192500-887329 GCA_046348835.1 Rhodospirillales bacterium
AGACGCCGCGGTGAATACGCCTTCGGGTCAGGGTGGAGAAGAAGTTCTCGACGGCGTTGAGCCAGGACCCGGAGGTCGGGGTGAAGTGGAAACCGGCGCCGAAAACGGGCCAGGCGATGGCTCGTCGCAACAACAGGTCAAGTGATCTGATCCTGGCAGCGGCGCAACGCGATTGTCGTGAACGGTCGAGCGCCCATACCATTATCAGGGCAAGCCCGTCTGGGTCGGGGTCAGCGCCCCCTGGGCGGGCGGTTTGCCGGGTCCAACCAGCACCTTGCTCTGCCGGGGACCGCGATCGATAGGCACCCCGACCTTCGGCTCGTCAGGCTTTCGCCGATCCCGACCCTGGGCTCCGTTTCACCGACCAAGAGCCGGGGCCGATAATCTCAAGGCGTCTCACGAAATACCCCCCATGGCGGCAGCCAATGCCCTGGGGGAGTACGCCGACGGACAGGAACCCGAACCGCAGTCATGGTGTTCATCGGTGGCGGCGGTAAAGGTTACTATCACGCAATGCTGCTGGTGACCGGGCGGCCCGCCCCCCGGATCTCGGCGAACCGCGCCGCAATCGCTTCCGAGCCGCGGGCGAGGAGGGCCTGGTCGGAGCCAACGGCGGTAAAGATACAGCCGAGGTCGATGAATTTCCGTGCCATCTGCTCGTCGCCGCTGAGGATACCCGCCGGTTTGCCGCAGGCACGGATGCGTCGGATCGCGTTCTCCACCGCCGCCACGACATCCGGATGACTGGCGTTGCCAGCATGACCCAGCGAGGCGGACAGATCACCCGGGCCGATGAACACACCATCGACGCCGTCCGTCCCGGCGATCGCCTCGATATTGTCCAGCGCCAGCCGGGTCTCGACCTGCACCAGGACACACAGCTCGCTTTCGCAGACCTGCGGGTAGTTCTTCACCCGACCGAAGTAGGATGCTCGTGGCGCCGCCGAATAGCCGCGGACGCCGTTCGGCGGGTAGCGTGTATAAGCGACGGCATTGCGTGCCTGCTCGGCGCTTTCGATGTAAGGGACGAGCAGCGTCTGCACACCGATGTCGAGAAAGCGCTTGATCGTCACCATGTCGTTCCACGGCACCCGCACCACCGGGTGGGCGGTGCCGCCCTTACACGCCTGCAACTGGGCATAGACCATCGGCAACTCGTTGGGCGCGTGTTCGGTATCGAGGACCAGCCAGTCGAAACCAGCGCCCGCCAGGATTTCGACGGTGACGTGGCTGGAGAGAATCGACCAGAAGCCGATCTGGAGCTCATTGGCCAGGATAGCGCGCTTGAAGGTATTAATGGGGATCTGCATCGGTCGCTCCGTGATCAGGAGTTGTGCGGACTATCGGGCATATCGGCGGCGTCGGCGCCGATGACGATGGCGCGGAAGTCGTTGACGTTAGTGAGGGTGGGGCCGGTGATCACCGCATCGCCCAAGGCCTCGAAGAAGCCGTGGCCGTCGTTGGCGGTGAGGCTGTTCTTCGGCTTGATCCCCTGCTGCCAAGCGCGCCCCAGGGTGTCAGGGCCGATCACTGCGCCGGCGATCTCCTCCAGGCCATCGACGCCGTCGGTATCGCAGGCGATGGCGTGAATATCGGGATGGCCATCTAGGGCGATTGCCAGCGACAGCAGGAACTCGACGTTGCGGCCGCCGCGGCCCTCGCCACGGACGGTGACCGTCGTCTCGCCGCCCGACAGCAGCACGCAGGGCGGGGTGAACGGCTGGCGGTGGCGGGCGACCTGCAGAGCGATGCCGGCCATCACCTTGCCGACGTCGCGCGCCTCACCCTCGATGCTGTCGCCCATGATATGGGCGGTGATGCCGGCCTCGCCCGCCACCGCCGCCGCTGCCTCCAGCGCCAGTTGCGGTGCGGCGACCATGCGTACCTCCGCCGCCGCCAGCGACGCGTCGCCCGGCTTCACCGTTTCGCCGCGGCCGCTCGTCAGGGTGTCGCGCGCCGCCGCCGGCAGGCCGATGCCGTAGCGATCGACGATGGCGAGCGCGTCGTCGCAGGTGGTCGGGTCGGCGACGGTCGGCCCGGAGGCGATGTTGATCGGATCGTCGCCGGGGACGTCGGAGATTAGCAGGCTCACCACCTTCGCCGGCGCGCAGGCGGCCCCGAGCCGGCCGCCCTTGATCGCCGACAGGTGGCGGCGCAGGCAGTTTATCTCGTTGATGCTGGCGCCGGACGCCAACAGCGCGCGGTTGATCGCCTGCTTGTCGTCGAGGCTGAGGCCGTCGAGCGGCAGCGACAGCAGCGCCGAGCCGCCGCCGGAGATCAGGCAGAGCACCAGATCATCGGCGCTCAGCCCTTCGACCAATGCCAGGATGCGCCGGGCGGCGGCGAGGCCGGCGGCGTCCGGCACCGGATGCGCTGCTTCGACGATCTCGATCCGCTGGCACGGCACCCTGTAGCCGTAGCGGGTAACGACGAGGCCGGAGAGCGGGCCCGGCCAGTGATCCTCGACGGCGCGTGCCATGGCCGCCGACGCCTTGCCGGCGCCGATGACGAAGAGGCGGCCCTGCGGCGGCGACGGCAGCTGCGGCGGCACGCACAGCGCCGGCTGCGCCGCCTTCACCGCCGCATCAAACATCTGCCGCAGCAACTTTTTCGGGTCAGGGGACATTGCGCGATCAGCCGACGGTCTGGCCGATCTCGAAGTTGGCCAACGTCTCCAGTGCCCGCACCATAGCGGAGTGATCCCAGGCTTTGCCGCCGTGCGCCACGCAGGCATTGAACAGCTCCTGGGCCGTCGCCGTATTGGGCAGGGCCACGCCCAGCTGCCGGGCGCTGGACAGGGCCAGGTTGAGGTCCTTCTGGTGCAGCTCGATGCGGAAGCCCGGCTGGAAGGTGCGCTCGACCATGCGCTGGCCATGTAGCTCCAGGATCTTCGAAGAGGCGAAGCCGCCCATGAGTGCTTCGCGGACGCGGGCCGGATCGGCGCCGGCCTTGGCGGCGAACAGTAGCGCCTCCGCGACCGCCTCGATGGTCAGGGCGACGATGATCTGGTTGGCGACCTTGGCCGTCTGGCCGTCGCCATTGCTGCCGACCAATGTGATGTTCTTGCCCATCAGCTCGAAAAGCGGCTTGACCGTTTCGTAGACATCCTCGTCGCCGCCGACCATGATCGACAGCGTGGCGTTCTTCGCGCCCACCTCTCCGCCGGAGACCGGGGCGTCCAGGTACCGGGCGCCCAGTTCGTTGACGCGACGCGCGAACGCCTTGGTCTCGATGGGGGAGATCGAGCTCATGTCGACGACGATCTTCCCCGGCGTCAGCCCTTCACCGATGCCGCCGTGGCCGAACAGAGCCGCCGCCACGTTCGGCGTGTCAGGAACCATGATGATGATCACGTCCGAGCTCTCGGCCACCTCGCGGCCGCTGCCGCAGGCGGTGCCGCCGGCGGCGACGAGATCCTCCGGCACAGCAGGAATACTGTGAAGGAACAGCTCGTGGCCGGCCGCGATCAGGTGCCCTGCCATCGGCTTGCCCATGATGCCGAGACCGACAAATCCGACTTTGCTCATTTTCACGTCCTCTCTCGTTTTCCGCAGCCGCGTCGCCACGCCGAGGATCGACAAGGCAACGCGAGGTTTTGGTTTCGCTTCCTCCGGTGTCACTGCCGCTTGCCGAACTCGGCCGTCGTCGTGGTCCAGGCCACCGCCTGTTCGCTCAGGCTGAAGCCGAGGCCCGGGCGGTTGGGGACGATCATCCGGCCGTCCCTGATTTCCAGGCGCTCGTTGAACATCGGTTCCAGCCACTCGAAGTGCTCGACCCACGGCTCATGCGCATAGGCCGCCGCCAGGTGGAGATGGATCTCCATGGCGAAATGCGGGGCGAGGCGCAGCCGCTTGTGGTCGGCGAGCGCACAGATCTTGAGGAAGCCGGTGATGCCGCCGACGCGCGGTGCGTCGGGCTGGATGAAATCCACCGAGTCGTTGCGGATAAGCTCGTAATGCTCGGCGACGCTGGTCAGCATCTCGCCGGTGGCGATCGGCGTCGCCAGTTCGGCCGCCAGCCGCGCGTGGCCCTCGGCGTCGTAGGCGTCGAGCGGCTCCTCGATCCAGGTCAGGTTGTACTGTTCGACGAGGCGCCCGAAACGATGCGCCGTCGGCCGGTCCCACTGCTGGTTGGCGTCGATCATCAAGGGAATGTTGCCACCGATGTGGTCCCGTACCGCCTCGATGCGTTCCAGGTCGATCATCGGGTCGGGTTGACCGACCTTCAGCTTTATTCCGCCGATGCCCTTGGCAAGGGCCATGGACGTACGCTCTTTCACCTCGCCGAGGTCCATGGAGAGGAAGCCACCCGAGGTGTTGTAGCACTGTACCGAGTCCCGGTGCGCCCCTAGCAGCTTCGCCAGCGGCAGCCCCGCCCGCTTGGCCTTCAGGTCCCACAGCGCGATGTCGAAGGCGGCGATCGCCTGGGTCGACAATCCGCTGCGGCCGACGGACGCCCCGGCCCAGACCAGCTTGTCCCACAGTCGGGCGATGTCGTTGGGATCTTCACCCACCAGCTCGTCGGCGATCTCTTTGGCGTGGACGAATTGGCCGGGACCGCCGGCACGCTTTGAATAGCTGAACCCGATGCCGGTGTGGCCCTGCTGCGTTTCGATCTCGCAGAACAGGAAGGCGACCTTGGTCATCGGCTTCTGGCGGCCGGTCAGCACCTTGGCATCGCTGATCGGCGCGTGCAGGGGCAGGGTCACCGCGGACAGCTTTAGCCAGGTGATCCGGTCGGTGGTTGCCTCGCCGGGAGGAAGGCCGGCGATCATCGGGTTGGCGGGCAGCAGTCGGGGCTTGGTCAGGATTAAATCCATAGCGTCCTCCCTTTGCGGTCGCTTCCGATGGAGCGACCGTCGGTTGGCCGGTTAGCGAAGCTCATCGCACGAGGCACGGCCGCTTGTTGTTGAAGGTCCAGCCGGGGATCAGGAACTGCATGGCGGCGGCATCATCACGGGCGCCGAGACCCTTCGCCTTGTAGAGTTGATGTGCTTTTTCCACCTCGGCTAGGTCGATCTCGATACCCAGTCCCGGCCGCTCCGGAACGCTCACCCGGCCGCCCTTAATCTGCAGCGGCTGCTTGGTCAGCCGCTGGCCGTCCTGCCAGATCCAATGGGTGTCGATGGCGGTGATCTTGCCGGGCGCCGCCGCGGCGGCGTGGGTGAACATCGCCAAGGAAATGTCGAAGTGGTTGTTGGAGTGGGAGCCCCAGGTCAGTCCCCACTCGTGACACATCTGGGCGACGCGCACCGAGCCCTGCATCGTCCAGAAGTGCGGGTCGGCCAGCGGGATGTCGACGGAATGGAGCTGGATGGCATGACCCATCTGCCGCCAGTCGGTGGCGATCATGTTGGTCGCCGTCGGCAGTCCGGTGGCGCGTCGGAACTCGGCCATCACCTCCCGGCCCGAGTAGCCGCCTTCGGCGCCGCACGGATCCTCGGCATAGGCCAGCACATGGTGCTGCTTGCGGCAGAGTTCGATCGCTTCCGCCAGCGACCAGGCGCCATTGGGGTCGAGGGTGATGCGGGCGTCGGGAAAACGCTCCGCCAGCGCGGTGACCGCATCGATCTCGGCCTTGCCGGCGAGGACACCACCCTTCAGCTTGAAATCATTGAAGCCGTAACGCGCCTCGGCGGCTTCCGCCAGCTTGACCACCGCTGCCGGCGTCAGCGCCTCCTCGTTGCGCAGGCGCAGCCAGTCGTCCGCGGCATCGGTCTCGCTGCGATATTCAAGGTCGGTCTTATTACGGTCACCGACGTAGAACAGGTAGCCCAACATCTCCACCTGATCCCGCTGCTGGCCTTCCCCCAGCAGAGCCGCCACCGGGACATCCAGGAACTGCCCGAGCAGGTCAAGCATCGCCGCCTCGACGGCGGTCACGGCATGGATGGTGATGCGCAGATCGAACGTCTGCAGGCCGCGGCCGCCGGAGTCGCGATCGGCGAACTGGCGGCGCATGGCGTTCAGCACTCTGTTATAGGCGCCGATGGACTGACCTTCGATGAGCGGCCGCGCGTCTTCGAGGGTTTGCCGGATGCGCTCGCCACCCGGCACCTCGCCCACACCGGTGCGGCCTGCGGAGTCCTTGAGGACGACGATGTTGCGGGTGAAGAAGGGGCCGTGCGCGCCGCTGAGGTTCAGCAACATGCTGTCCCGGCCGGCGACCGGTATGACGCGCATGCCGGTGATCGAGGGCGTTTCGCGCAGGAGCGCAACGGTGTCCGCGGTGTGCATTTCAATCCTCCCGAAAGACTTGTCTGTCTCGTTTCGCTGGTGGCGAACATGGCGTGGTTGAGCGCGGGCGCATGGCCCGCACCTCGGCGTCTAGATCTTTTTCAGTTCCATGCGCTTGATCTCACCGACGATGACCAGATAGCTGATGATGGCCAGCAGCGCGTTGGCACCGACGAAGATCAGGGCGCCGTTGAATGATCCGGTCCCGCCGACGATGTAGCCGATGACGATCGGTGTGGTTATCGCCGCTGTGTTGCCGAAGGTGTTGAACAGTGCGCCACTCAGCCCGGCGATCTGCTTCGGCGAGGTATCGGAGACCACCGCCCAGCCCAACGCGCCCAGCCCCTTGCCGAAGAAGGCGAACGCCATGATGGCGACGACCAGCCATTCGGTGTCGACGTAGTTGCAGGCGATCATCGATGTCGCCAGCAGCATGCCGCAGACAATCGGGGTCTTGCGCGCAACGGTAAGCGAAAGGCCTTTCCGGAGCAGGAAATCCGACAGCACGCCGCCCAGCACACCGCCGACGAAGCCGCAGATCGCCGGCAGCGAGGCGACGAATCCGGCCTTGAGGATCGACATGCCGCGCGCCTGAACCAGGTAGATCGGAAACCAGGTCAGGAAGAAATAGGTCAAGGTGGTAATGCAGTACTGGCCGAGATAGACCCCGATCAGCATCCGGCTCGACAGAAGCTGCTTTATGTAGCCGAGCTTGGGACCCTCCTGCATGCCGGAGGTCCTCACTTGGTCCATGTCGACCAAGCCGCCACCCGCCGCGATGTATTCCACCTCGGCTGCATTGGCGCGTGGATGCTCTCGCGGGCTGTAAATCACCTTCAGCCAGATGACGGTGAGAACGAGCCCGATGGCACCCATGACATAGAACACGTAGGGCCATCCGAAGCTGGTGGTGATCCAGCCCATCAGCGGCGCGAACAGCACGGTCGCGAAGTACTGCGCCGAATTGAAAACCGCCGAGGCGGTGCCGCGTTCATTGGCCGGAAACCAAGCGGCAACGATCCGGCCGTTCCCGGGGAACGATGGGGCTTCGCACAGCCCCACCATCAGACGCAGGATAAACAGGACAACAACGGCGGTGGTCGCCGTAAGCATGTGCACACCGCCCTGCAGCATGGTGAACACAGACCAGGTTGAGATGCTCAATGCATAAGCTGTCTTCGAACCAAAGCGATCAAGCAGCCAGCCACCAGGAAGCTGTGCAATAACATAAGCCCAACCGAACGCCGAGAAGATATATCCCATCTGCACCGCATCGATCCCGAGTTCCTTCGATATGGCAGGTCCGGCAATGGATATCGTTGCGCGATCGGCATAATTTATTGCCGTCATGACGAACAGCATCGCTACGATCATGTAGCGGACCCGCGTCGCTTTTTCCTCGGTCATCGGGTTCGTTTGAACGGCCATTTGCATGGACACTTCTTCTTCCTCCTCGTCGACACATCCCGTTGCAACCGGGACGTTCTCTGCCGATACGCAGCAGGCGCAATCGCGACTGGGCATCGACATTGGCATACTAATATATTAGTAGACCAACGCAACGATTTTTTTTAGGATCGCTGCAGCGGTCGAGGCCGGCCGCGTCGGCCATAAGAGCGCAGCGGCAAGGGATGATCCGATGTCACCGGCACAGATGACGACGGCGCACGACCAGGAACGCATCTATGTCCTGGACCGGCGCTCGTCCGCGGTATCGCAGATCTATGATCGTCTGCGCGCGCTCATCGTCGAGTTGTACCTCCAGCCGGGAGAGAGCCTTTCCAAGGCGGCCCTGGCGAAAAACTTCGGGATCAGCGAAACGCCGGTTCGCGAGGCGCTGCTTCGCCTGGAGGAAGAAGGCCTCGTCGTCATCAAGCCGCAGTCCGGAACCTATGTCGCCGCCATCGACGTGGAGAAGGCGGCGGAGGCGCGCTTCCTGCGACTGAGCGTCGAGATCGAGGTGGTCAAGAATCTGTGCAGGGGGCTGGAGCCGGGGGACCAGGAGGAACTGCACGCCATCCTCGACCGCCAGCGCCTCTCCTCCCAGGCTGGCGATCGGGACGACTTCTCCCACCAGGACTCGGCTTTCCACATGGCCCTGTATCGCATGGCCGGGGTGGAGGGGTTGTGGCGCAACGTCCGGACGATGCGGGCACATCTGACCCGGCTACGGATGCTGGACATCCCGCAACCGGGAACGATGGCCTCCATCATCTGTGAGCATCAGGCCATCCTCGACGCACTCCTGGCGCGGGATGTGGGGGCCAGCGAAGCCGCCGTGCGCCGCCATCTGTCCGGCACCGTCGTGCCAATCGATGAACTGAAGGCCAAGCACCCGCAATTCTTCTGACTCCCCGAGAGCATCGGTCCGCTCGCCCGGCATGCTCGGCCGGCGCATCCACAGCCGCAGCCGCAGCATCTCGGGCTTGCGCCGTGGTCCTGGTCCTTTCCCAGGTCGAGGCTGTCAATCGGCTTTTAAAATTGACTCTGACTCACCTTTAATGAAAGCGAGCGCGCATTTTGTGGCTGCAGGCTTCAGGTCCTCGACGTATGTCTGGCCGCCGCCATAGACGATCGTCTTCAGGTTGCGGGTATCCGCACCGGCCGCCGCCGGGCTGTCGATGAGCCGGCGGACGATGGTCGGCGCGGCGAAGAAAGACGCCCCGGGGTGGGCCTCGATCAGCCGGAAGATCTCGTCCGGTTCGCAGCCGCCGCTGGCCGGGATCACCTGCTTCGCCGCCGCCGCCACATGCGGCAGGACGTACATACCGGAGCCATGCGACAGCGGCGCGGGATGGAGGATGCAGTCGTCGGTATCGATCCGGTCCACGTCGACGAAGTAGCTGGTGGTCATCGCAAGCAGATTGCGGTGGCTGAGCATGGCGCCCTTGGGGCGGCCGGTGGTCCCGCTGGTGTAGAAGAGCCAGGCCGTGTCATCGGCGGAGGCGGCCGCGACCGGCAGGGATCGCCGTCGGCGAGGGCGGTGTAATCGGCGTCGTCAACGGCGATCAGGGCCGCCAGCTCGGCGAGTTCGCCCTGCACCGAACCCACCGCCTCGGCCAGCTCCCGGGTGACGAAACAAACCCGTGCCCCGTGTGATCGAGGATGTAGGCGATCTCCCGCGGCTGGGCGTGGGCCCGTCCCGCCCGCGCCAGGAGATTGGCGATGTTCATGCCCCCTCACGACCCCGATTGGCTCGCGCGGGAGCGGTGGCTGTTCCTCCCGCCGTCTTGGGACGCGGACGCCACCAACGCCGGCATCGGCGCGGTGATGGCGAAGCCGTCGCGGCCGCAGGACACTAACACGAAAGAGTCTCTTTCCGCTCGACAATAGCGCCCCGAAGGATCAATCTCTCCGGAATAGGACGCGCTGAAACAAGAAAGAAAATAGCGCGACCAAGCTGACAAGCTTGGCGGGAGGAGACAGGTGGGAAACAGCGCAGGCGCTGCGCAGAAAGTAATCGTTTCCTTCAAGGGGGGGCGGTATACACAAAGGCATTGACGAAAAATTCGCACCCGATCTGCAAACCGGCATGGGCAATGTCCCCATTCCGATTGTGCTTCAACTAGGCCGCAACGGCTCTCAACTACAACTTAATCTCGTTTACAGCACTGACAACGGTAACAGTCCGCTTGGCCTCGGCCGGGGATTGAGCATTTCTAGTGTCAACCGCAAGACTTGGAGAGGCCTCCGCCGCTACGACGACGCTACAGACGTCATTATTCTTTCCGACGCGGAGGATCTGGTTCCGATTGAAACGTCGCCTAAGGTCATCCGCTACCGGCCTAGAACGGAGGGGCTGTTTGGCCTCATCGAACGACACGCAAACAGCGTCGGTTACTTTCGATTGGCCAAGTGTCGGCCCCACGAGCACCTTTTTCGGGTGCGACAGGACTGTCTGGGGAATATCGGCCTAATAATTGCTCAAAGCGGCAGCCAGGACGGCCGGAAGAAGACTGTTAGTCATCTGAAATATGCCGAGAAAGGGATAAAAAATGGGTAATAAATCGAATAAAATGAACCGAGATGTGGCCACCGCAATGCAAAAACTGAAGAAAGAGTGCCGGGAGCTGGAGATGTTATTCGGTAGCTTCTGCGATGAGTTCGTGCCAAGTTTCCTAGCTGCAGCGAGTACAAAACCGAGCAATGCCCTTGAGAGCAACTATAATACTGTGCAATATGGGTCTAAGATGGTTAAGGACAAACTTTTAAAAGTCTACCCCCTAATTGACAACACTGATACCCCCCTCGTAACGTTCGAGAAATTTCTCAAAAAAAAGGATGCTGATCATAAAGAAGACTGGACCGACTTGAAGAAGAAAAGTTTACAAAGACATACTGCCTTTGTGGTGCAGGCAAGGTCCGAGCTGGCGAATGTGGCACACCAATGTATGTATATAGGGAACTCACTTGAGGACAAACTTGCGTTTTGCAGCAGTAAGATGTCGAAGTAGGGATTGTAACCAATAGCGGGGGTCGGGGACCCCACAGAAAGAGCCGAAAGAGATTCGGGACCAACTGAAGCTCGCCAGCGATAGACTCGGCCAGCTCGCGGAAACAGCGGAAGAGCTGGCAGACGAAGAAGACGTTCTCGATTTCGACAGCGACCCGGACATTGCGGCTTGGAAGCCCACCTCCCAGCCCGGAGTTCGACCCGGGGCCGGAATCCCCACTCTGCCGCCGAAGACCAAGCTGGACCTCTCGCAACCTGAGGTGAAGGCACCCGACGTACCCGAGTTCAAGATCCCGGCGGTCTTGAGTGTGGCGGCAGACTCGGTCGCCGTCACCCACCCGGGCAATCTGACCCAGGGCGACTGGCTGATCATCGCCCGCAATTCCCGGATCCTCTACGCCTATACGATGGGAAGTATTTCCGACGACGACGAACCGCCGCAGGCTGGGAAGGCCGCGTTGGATTGGATGGTGCCCGATTCCACGGATTTCATGGTGCCCCGGGAACTTAGCGCCAGCGTGCTGTCGAAAGTGACCTACACGGCCGAAACGGCCAGCTACGTGCGGGCCGGCTTCGACAAGCAACAGGCAAGTGTCGGCTTTCCTTTAGCCTCCGCATCGTTTGAACGGGAACACAAAGAAAAAGAAGCGGGAGCTTCGTATAAGAAGCAGCTGCAAATGATCGGCCGCTGGTATTATCCGCGCGTGCAACTGAACTTAAAAGATTGCGCCACAGCGTCGGATCGGTTCAAGACCGCCGTCCGGACCGCTCTCGACGCCTATGACAAGAACGCCGACATCAAGCTTCTACTCAAGGTCTTCAAGGAGTTCGGAACCGCGGTCCCGAGCGAGGTGATCCTCGGTGGGCAGATGCTTCTTGTCCACACGGAGGATTACGAAGGCTCGGTGAACGAGCAAGAGGTCGAGAACGTGATCTCGGCCGCCGTGTCCATCAAGACGACTAAGGCGGAGGGCTCGATCGGCGCCAGCTTCCAGAATGCCCAGGGCAATAAGGTCTCCGGCGACAGTGTGAACAAGGCGACGACGTTCACGGTCAAAGGCGGGGACTCGACCAAGGCGAGCGATCCGCAGAATTGGCCCAGCACCGTCAAACCGCCGAGCCAGTGGGCCGTCATTGGCCGTTCAAAACTGACCTCGATCGTCGAATGGCTTCCGGATGACCTTCGCCGCCGGGTGCTGGCGGTGTGGCCGAAGGTGCCGCTACCGCCGGCGATCTGGGAGCTGCAAGAGACGATTGTGCAGGACCACAACGACAAGGCGGCGCAGGCTCAGTTCGTCCTCGGAGGACGGATTGTTTATGACGACCGGGACGGGGCCCGCGGTGCCGTCCAACTCGTCTGCGGCAGCGCCACGACACCGCAATTGGGTCAAGGGGACGCGGTCGGAGGCCGGGCGAGCTTCCACCGCTATCGCAGCAGCGACGTTTGGATCGATACGGCGAGCGTATGCCTTCCGGTTCCGGCCGGACTCAACTACACGACCGCGACGCCAAACACTTCGAGTAATGCGATATCCCGGTTTGCCATCGCGGAAACGAACCTGACGTTCGGCAGTTGGCGTCGCCTCGATCATGCGGGTCCCGAGGACTACCGCGGCTTCATGGCGGACACGGACGGGTTCGTGTTCTGCTGCATCGAAGCGAGCAACGACGGGAACCGTGGCTATGCTACATGTACGGTGGACAAAGTTGTCATGGCGGCGGCCTCGGTGCATAACTACGCGCGCAGTGACAATTGGATCAAATACGCAAGTTTTTGTGTGCCCTTCGCGAAGGGAAGCTCTGTCGAGGTCAAAATAACACCGACAAGTGGCACATTGTCACTGAGCGTCTGGCATCTACCGTACACCTCGCAGGCCTGGATGTTCAAGAAACCTGAGTTGATCACCCCGAACACCTATACTAGGGTGAGCGCGGACGGTTTCGTGAATGGCATTTTAATGGTACCGCCACCCGTTAACGGACCTCGGGGCACCATCAGGTTGGATTGCGTCAAAGAACGCCCAAAACCACCGTATGGCCTCCATGGTATTCCGATAGCGTCGGCCGCAGTGCACGTTTTTCACCAAGATGACAGATGGATATCGCATTCCTCAGCGATGATCCCGGTTCGGAAAGACTATCTGGTCTGGACGGGCTACCAGCCTACCTCGGGTGCGCCGGAGGCGAAATTCTACTTCACACAGGTCGTTCCTATCGTGAACGTTGACTGACCGGAGCCAGTTTTCCTCCGGTTAGAACTAGCGTCGGTCGGGACATCGAAGAACCGATGGTGCCGAGCGGCGTGGTGTGATTCCGTGTCGCTGCGCGTCAATCGGCGTCCAAAAGTTGATCATCACAATGTCTGCGGTTCCGCGATGTGGGGACAAACGTGGGAATAGTTTCTCGCCCTTGAGCTGTTTTTCGTGTTGTACCAATAGGATGCGCAAATAAAATGGTGGGCCGAACCGACCCCGGATCCAACCGCCTCTCTTTTTATGCTCTGTTTTACAATGAGTTTCTGATGAAAGTTTTTGCCTGTTCCGCACGCGACGGACGAACCACTAAGTGCAACGACCCAGGGAAGTGATTAGGCGCCGTAAAGCTGTTCGCCGCAATCCTTATGGTTGGTGTTGACCCGAGGCGACCCGTCCGTGTTAGCGGGACCGCTTCATCTCACGAGCGTTGATCCAGTTTCTAGCAGTGTCGGCTTTGTGGCTCTCATCGTATCCATCCGGCGACGGCCGCGGGTTGCTGAAGGTAAGGCTGCGGCTTCGGCGCTGGCCGGCGATCTCCAATTCCAGGGCAGCGAGCCGCCTGGTCATCGGCGTGGTTGGCAGGCCGCCCGTCTGCCCTGGACAGCGCCGGTGTCCAGCCCTGCCCAGGTTTTGGCTAAGTCATCGAGTCCAGACCTGTCCAAGCGGCTGCACCGATTGTCCAGGAATCGTAACCAATTGAATATGAAGGAGCTTTACTGCGCAGTTAGTACCCCGGCGGGGTGGGAGTCACGGTGCGGCAGCGAGCCCTGCAACCGAGGCGGGAGACGGTGAAGGATGGCGATCTCCTATCTGCTGCTGGCGCCGGTGAAGAAGGCGGGGACCACCATTGCCCGCAGCGCCCACCACGGCGGCCACCGGCTGACCCGGGGTGCGCTGGGCAAGGCGGCCTACCTCGCCGGCGAGCGGCTGCACGGCCACGACGGCCAGGTGGTCGACTACCGATCCAAGGCCGACGGGGTCGAGCATAGCCAGCTTGTCCTCCCGGGCGGCGGCAGCACTGATCGTGAGCGGCTGTGGCAAGCGATCGATGCGTATCCGACCCAGCGGCCGACGGCAACGATCGCCCGCGACAGGATCGTCGCCTTTCCCCCACGAACTCACCTTTGAGGAGCGCAAGGCGGCAGCAGTCGAACTCGCCCGCTGGATCGCCGACCGCTACGGCGTCGCCGTCGATCCGGGCATGCACCGGCCGGACCTGGAGGCCGGATCCAACGAGCGTATGGCCGCCACCATCCCGCCGGTCACCGCCAAGCCCACCTTCGCCATCCGCAAGCCGCCCGCCGTCACCTTCGAGCTCGCCGCGTTCGAGCCGAAAGGCGGCGAGATGCCGGCGACGGAGGAGGAGGGGAGGAATGATCCGTCACCGGGCGACGGCGGCCCGGCACTGACGGCGTTACGCCGTGCCGTGGCCGAGCGCCGCAACATCCTCATCGCCGGCAGCACCGGCTCCGGCAAGACCTCGTGCCTCTCCGCCCTGCTGCAGATCCCGAGCGTGCAGCGCGACCGCTGCCTGGTTCTCGAAGACACCCGGGAGATCGCTGTTCCTGCCGCCGACCACGTCCGCATGCTCACCTCGCCGGAGGTGCCCATGCGGGCGCTGGTCCAGCTGCTACCGCCCGACCGCATCATTCTGGGCGAGGTCCGCTCCGGCGATGCGGCCATCGAGCTCATCCACGCCATGAACACCGGGCACTCCGGCAGCTTCTGCACCGTCCACGCCAACAGCGCCCACGATGCCCTGGGCCGCCTCGAGGACCTCTGCGCCGAGGTCTGCCCGCAGCCGCCCTGCCGCTCCATCGCCACCGCCATCGGCTGCATCGCCTTTCTCCGGCGCACCTCGACAGGGCGCGAGATCAGCGAGGTGCTGTTCGTCGACGGGTGGGACGGGGGTTACGTAGTCAGGGATAGGCGGGGCGAGAATTTATAACCCGAGCTCGCTGTGCGAGCCGAGGCGGACCAGCTCGAGGGTCCCGGCATCGGGCTTGCGGTAGATAAGCCGGCCGAATGTGGCAGTCGCGGTGATCACTCCAGTCGCCGGCGAGCGCATGATCGAAGGTTCGGCGCGGCAACGGCTCATCGGCAGCCATCCCCAGGGTGTTGCGAACCCCGCGACACTGGCGCCGCGAAACGTCTTGTCCTCGGCAGCGTGCAAGGCCATCGCGGCGACGTAGTAGGCGCTCCGACGGCGAGTGTCGCTCGACACGCTGGCGGGCGCAGCACGGAGCCCATTGACGTAACTCTCCCAGCGGTAGGCGGCCTCGCGATCGGTAAAACCTGCCGCGAGGGATTGGCTCGCGGCATCGATGCTCTCTTGCGGTTGCTGCCGTAGCCGAGCGCGACGGTAAACGTCGTGTCGGCTCCCACGTCGCAGACCTCGCCGCACTGCACAACATTGCCATTGCCGGCAATGTTGTCGAACTGGTTGTTTAGCGCTTTGTCATCGCGCAAGTCGACGTAGCAGTCGCTCGCTGTACCGGCGTAGCCGTTGTCGTGCGCGACGAAGCCGTTCGGGCTTGCCACCTTCAGTGCGGAGACGGTCGTCGTCGACGAGCCGAAGAGGATCTCTGTTCCGCTGGACATTCCACTTCGACCAGATCACGAAAAGTCCCGATGAGCAATATGCCTTACCCCTTTCCTTCCTGGGCTCCAGCGTTTCCGTGCTCAGATTCTCCGATCAATATTCTGTCCATGTTGTATACCAGATCTCCTTCCACTGAGAGCAATACTCACCATCAGGTTGCGGTGGTGCATCAGGTCCCGCCAAGGGCAACGAAGATCATGGGCTCGGAGACCCCGTCCTTATGGATAGGATGTATAATATGTATTATTTCAAGGCGTACAGGTCACATTTCTACCATCTCTTTCACTCTCTAATCATGGTGGGCCCAACGACCAAGCTATTCGACTAGGATCGCCCTGACTCTCGCGTCGGCTCGCCCAATTGCGCCTACTACAATTGAGCCTGAGCCGCGCCTGGCGGTGTGATCGCGAAGGGGCCGTGATCTCCCCAGTCGGCGCCAGGTGCGGCATCCCACCATTGAGTGGCAATGGCGCCATCGGGGCCCACCCAGAAGACATCGAGGTTGTTGGGTGTCCGGGCCACTACGGAAGAGGGCGAGGCTCTCAGATTACCCGGCGCAAACGACGAGGGAACACTCGCAAGAATATTTTCCCATATATAACGATAATAGCCATTCTCCTGATCCATCGGGAAGTAACCATCACTATGCTGGTTGCCGCCGAACCATTGATCAACGATGGCGCCTTGTTGCTCCAAATTTTGGCGCGACCAATCCAAGCCTGGTGGGCCGTAGTCGTATACATTGTCGCCAAGTATGTATTCGGCTTGGTTCACTATGCCGCTGCACATTAGTCCAGGAAGGTAGCCGTATGTGCGATCTGCCAAGCGTGTGTGAGTTCATGGATAAGTAACTGCCCGGGGTAGGGGTAGACACTGCCGTGCTGTCCCAACGGTTGGCGTAGGCGTGCCCAAGGTTGCAATAGGTCTTTCCGTCAACCCCTGGTGCGGTAAAGGCCCGATCACCGAGTCCGGCGATGTTGGTAATAAGCACGTCCCCGAAGGGTAGCGTGTCTCCGAAAACCTGTCTTGCCAGCGCAATTTCGGCGTCATTAAGCGGCCGATACTGGATCATCGCGTTGGCTACTGCCCCTATCGCCACACCCGCCACAGTTCCGAGAATAAGTGCACTACCAATGCCAATACCAGAGATAGAACCAACCGCAAAAACGACAACGCCACCAACAACGCCGAGCGTTCCTCCGGGACCGAGGGTGGTTCCCAGCCAGCCTATTGCTTCGCGTGTTGCGCCAATAACCACACCAAGAGCATATCCAATGACTCCAGCACCTATTTCAAAAATATCCTTGACTAAGTCATCGATAGGTCATACTACACCGCCCCACTTGTACTCCTTTGCTATGTTATAGCTTGGGGCGGCCCTGAGTTGTTTCCAGTACAGCGTAACGAGTGGGTTATTCCCTCGCTCCTCTTGATTCCAGTCATCTACACCCGACACATGGCCACTTTGAACGAAGGCCATGGTTGGGAAGCCGGGAGCCGTGAGATACGCGCGGAGATTAAAATCAAAGTTACCGACAATGCTGCTCGAACGCATGTGGAAATGCACATAGTAGTCGCCGTCGTCACTAACTTCTACGTGTACCCAGCCACCTAAAGGAGTGCCCGAAGGAGTGACGACGTCACCATCAAAGGTCAAGGTGTCCATGAAACGCTTCCCCATAACTAGCGAATTAGTACGGGTATTCCACCAAGACGCCGTTGGAGTTCAAGGGTTTCGGCGTCGCGTGACGTGCCCCGAAGTCACATGCCCAAAATGCGCAACCTTGGCATAGGGATTCTGCGGCCGTTGAGCCTGGATAGGCTCTCTTCGACTATACGCAGCGTATGCGGGCTCGGGCGGTGTGGACGGACCCTCTGTGGGCTGCCGGCCATACACAGTATCCGCGGGTGGAGTAGTGACATCAGGCAGCATGTGCTGCTCCTGCCCATATGCAGTATAGGCGGGTGGAGTAGTGACATCAGGCAGCATGGGCTGCTCCCGGATCTGGCCATGCGCGGCATAGGGGGGCGTGCGCTGAGAAGCTTGCTTAGGTAACCTGCCTTGCTTGATTTCTTTTGCAGTTGTCATATCTCATGGGTCCAATTTTCCGGGTTCGCTAGCGACAGGTTAGGGCGATTGGCCAGAGCCGTAATCATCCGTTCGGATGAAGATCCGGACGCGACAGGTGCCGCGCGGGCACCGTCAAGTTGTTCAGGTGGAACCTGACGAAGGACGCGCGGACGTCGGCATCGGCGGCATTAGCCGGGTTACGCCGCCATCCGGGCGCCGGCAACCTCGGCCCAGGTGGCGAAGGCCTGGACTCGAGCAGCTCGGTATTCGGCAGCGGGGCGGTGGTCTCGGTGGAGGTGGAAGAGGCTGGCGATGGGATCGTGGATGGAAAGGAAGCGCTGGACCTGTCGGGGTGATGTGAAACGCTTCATCTGTCGTTCTCGCCGTCGGGTCGGTTGATGCGAGTTCTCTGCCCGTTGTTGATCCCCTTGTGCTGCCGGTGTTCGACGCCCGGCATGATCTCGCGCCTGGCCGCCGCATAACTCTTGAGTTTATCGGTCACCATCACCCGCGGTGCCCGGCCCTGCGCTTTCATCAGCTTGCGCAGCAGCCGTTTGGCCGCCGTCCTGTCCCGCCGGCTCTGCACCAGAACATCGAGCACGAAGCCGTCTCGATCAACCGCACGCCAGAGGTAATGGCGTTTGCCGGCGATGGTGAGGACCACCTCGTCGAGATGCCACTTGTCGCCACGGCACGACGCCCGGCGACGCAAGTTGTTGGCGATGTCCCGACCAAATTTCAGGCCCCACTGGCGGACGTTTCGTAACTGACCGTGATGCCACGAGCCGCCAGCATTGCCTCGACCATCCGCAGGCTCAGCGGGAAGCGGAAATACGCCACACCGCCGTCGCGATGATTTCCACAATGGCGGTAGCCGGCCAAGCGGGGGTCGGGACGCGTCGTCATGCCGCATCATAGCCAACCCCGCTGGCCCGACAACACGTCCGCTGCCGACTTGACGGTGCCCTTTACGGTAGTGGCTGTGCGGTTCCGGACGAGGCCGCCGGGTTTTGGGCAAATGAATCGAGCGGCGTGAAGGTAACGTACGTGTTCCCAATGTTGAAATTCCGGCCAATCAACGTGATGACTTGATCAACCGTTCCGGCCGCGGGCACGATCTGGCCGCCCGGCGCCACGAACGACGGCAGCAGCAGAACCCTTTCCAGTTTAGCGATCCGCAGCTCCAGAGCGGCGGTAGACAAACCTGTATGCCGGGTGTCGGTAATGTCGGGCTGTCGAATTTGGGCGGCGACACTTGGACGCCTCGAAGAACGGGTTGCTGAGGCGCCGAGGCGGTGATCGCGGGGTCGGCGGCGGCCGTCCGCCGTCTGCGAGGGGTCGTTTGTTGCCTGTTTCGGGCGCCCCCCCCCGCGGCTTGCAGCGAGGCCACCTCTGTCACGCGGCGGTGCGGGTCTGCAGCCAGGCGAGGCGGGTGAAGTTGTAGGCGAGATTGGCCAGCGCCAGCTTCGCCGCGGCGCGGGCCAGGCCGACGGTACGTATCACGAGGTCGAACCGGCGCTTCTGGGCGGCGAAGACGTGCTCGACGCGCGAGCGGATGCGGGCGCGCCGCGCGTTGCCGCGAGCGATGTGGCGAGGCATGGGCTTGCCCCTGGGCTTGGCGCGCTGGAACTCGGGCTTCAGGCCGCGCCGCTCCAGCATCTCGATGTTGGCTGCCGACCGATAGGCGGTGTCGGCCCAGACCGAACTCGCGGTGTTACCGGGGTCGAGCACCGTGCCGAGTTGGGCGCCGTCATGGGCTGCGGCATGAGTGACGGTGAAGCGGCGCACGAAGCCGTGCGCGCGGTCGATGCCGAGGTGGTTCTTGTAGCCGAACATCGGCACCGCGATCTCGGGCGCCGCCGTGCGTGTGACGCCGCCGGGCGGGACGGGCTTCCTCTTGCCGCGCTTCAGCGTCCAGCGGCCGTCGCGGTCGATCTGGCGGGTGCGGGCGGGCTTCCAGTCCTCGGGAATGCCGCCGCCCTTCACCACGTCCTTCTCGGTCTGCTTCAGCCGCGGGCGGCGCGCCTCGACGATGGTGGCGTCGACGATCTGGCCGCCCATGGCGAGATAGCCGCGCTCGGCCAGTGCCGCATCGAAGCAGGCAAACAGCCGCTCGAAGGCGCCGGCGCGGACAAGCTGTTCGCGGAACAGCCAGATCGTCTTGGCATCCGGCACCGGCTCGTGCAGCGCCAGCCCCGCGAAGCGCATGAACGACAGCCGGTCGCGCAGCTGATCTGTATCCGTTTAGATCAAATCTGACAGGCTCTGATGGTGGGGTGTCGTCTCCTGGCGTAGATGATTGGAGTATCGGAGCGAGGAGACGACACGATGACGAGGGACGAGAAGATCATCCGCAACAAGGTCGGTGTACTGGAGCTGGCGAAGCAACTCGGCAGCGTCAGCCACGCCTGCCGGATCATGGGGTTTTCCCGCGACAGCTTCTACCGGTTCAAAGACCTCTACGAGAAGGGTGGCGAAGCGGCGCTGATCGAGATGTCGCGCCGGGTGCCGAACCCGAGGAACCGGGTGGCCGAGACTGTCGAGCGGCGCATCCTTGAACTCGCCCTGGACCAGCCGGCCTGGGGGCATACCCGGATGGCCAACGAACTGGCCAAGGAGGGCCTCCGGGTCTCGCCCACCGGCGTGCGCGGTGTCTGGGTCCGCCACGACCTCAACACCATGGCCAAACGGCTGAAAGCGCTGGAAGCCAAGGTGGCACAGGACGGCCTGATCCTGACCGAGGACCAGTTGGCGGCGCTCGAGAAGACGAAGGCGGACAAGGAAGCGCACGGCGAGTTCGACAGCGCCTGTCCCGGCTACTGCGGCGCCCAGGACACCTTCTACGTCGGCACGCTGAAGGGGGTGGGCCGCATCTATCAGCAGACCTTCATCGACACCTACGCCAAGGTCGGCTTCGCCAAACTTTACGACGTCAAGACGGCGATCACCGCGGCCGACCTGCTGAATGACCGGGTGCTGCCGTTCTTCGAGGAGCACCAAATCCCGCTCTGCCGGGTGCTCACCGATCGCGGCAGCGAATACTGCGGCAACCCGGAGCGGCACGAGTACGAACTGTATCTCGCGATCGAGGACATCGATCACAGCCGAACCAAGACCAAGAGCCCGCAAACCAACGGGATCTGCGAGCGCTTCCACAAGACGATGCTGGACGAGTTCTACCGGGTCGCCTTCCGTAAAAAGCTCTATCGCAGCCTGGCCGAACTGCAAGCCGATCTGGACCAATGGCTCCGCCACTACAATGAGGTCCGTACCCACCAGGGCCGATGGTGCTACGGCAAGACGCCGATGCAGACCTTCCTTGACAGCCTGCCAATGGCCAGAGAGAAGTTGATCGATCAGCAGAGCCAGCCCGTGGCGATCGCCTGCTGAGCGGACCTGTCAGAGACGCGGAGACGCGATCCCAAATCTGACAACTGTCCGATCAGGTCTAAACCGATACAGCTGGTATTCGGCCTGGTCGTCCGACAGCGTATAGAGGCTCTGCAGCACCAGAATGCGGAACATCAGCACCGGATCGTAGGGCGGCCGCCCGCCCTTGGTGCGGTCGCCGCGGCCGAGCGCGGCGTCGAGCTCGGGCCGGAACAGCTCGAAGTCCACCACCGCCGCCAGCCGTACCAGCGGATCGCCCGCCGCCGAAAGCCACCGCAGCCGCTCATCCGTGTCGAAAAACCCGCCCTGACCCGCCATCGCTGTCCTCCCCGCCGCAGCAACACGGAATCACACCAAGCCACTCAGCACCATGGTTTTTCGAGGCGTCCAATCGTCCGCTCGCCAGTGACCCGCTGACCGCCCGCACAAGCCGGGTCTCGTCTTCCCGACCACATCCCGCAAGGAAAAAGCGTTCATCGCGCCCCGAACCTCAGCGCGTTCACGGGCACGAGGCTGCGGCAACACAAGCGAATGTTGACGTCACGACAGAAGGTGGCTTTATCCCTTGTGCGGAAATGGGGGCGCTTCAAACGCGGCTTCCGCAGTGGTATACAGAGCGATCAGGAAAGTGGGTTCTCCGCACCACACCATGCGGATTACACTTGCGGGATCTTTGCGGTAGACGATCCTGAAGTACGCTGCGCTCCCCCCGGGCGACGCTTTGCTAATTAGATGATCCGCTGATCGTCTCTAGGCGGCTTGACTGTCTATGCCTAAAGCCTTAGGCGTCGTCACGCGGTTGCCACATTTCTGGCGGGGAGGGGGGATGAGATTTCATTTTGCTAGCACTTTGATGATTTTGGCCTTGTCGCTAGCTCTGAGTGCGTGTGCCACCATTTTTACCGGAAGTTCGGATACAACAGAAATCGACTCAACCCCCGACGGGGCAAAATGCCTTGTCGGGGGTCATGGGTCATTACACCGGGCTCTGTTGTAGTGAAGCACTCTTCATCGGATGTGCAGGTTGTCTGCAAGAAGGTGGGCTACGAAGACAGTTACGCGACGCTGGATAGCAACTTCAACGCGGTCGCGATCGCCAACCTGATCTTTTTCATTCCTTGGATTGTGGATTTAGCGACAGGCAACGCTTGGACCCACGAAGATACCGTTCACGTCATACTGGAGCCAAAGACTCAGGACCCCCAGGGCGAACAATAGAAAGTGATAGTCGATATTCGCCGAACGGATCAAGCTGCACGACGCGGTGATGCCGGTGCGCTTAGTAGACGTCGGCCTGATAGCGGCCGGCTTGGCGTAGCGCGGCCACTGCCGCCTTCGCTTCCGCCGCCGACTTGCCGCCGTGGGTCACGGCGATGTCGGTGAGGGCGGTCTCCACGTCCTTGGCCATGCGCTTGGCATCACCGCAGACGTAGAAGTGGGCACCCCGCTCGAGCCACTGCCACAGCTCGGCGCCGTCCTCGCGCATTTTGTCCTGGACGTAGGTCTTGGCGGAGCCGTCGCGCGACCAGGCGAGCGAGAGACGGGTGAGGGTGCCGCGCTGGCGGAGCAGCTCCCACTCCTCTTCGTAGAAGAAGTCGTGGGCGCTGCGCTGGTGGCCGAAAAACAGCCACGCCGGCCCTTTGGCATCGGTCGCCAGGCGTTCGTGGAGGAAGGCGCGGAACGGCGCGACCCCGGTGCCGGGGCCGACCATGATGATCGGCGTGTTGTCGTCGGCCGGCAGGCAGAACGCGTGCGCCTTCTGGACGTAGACGAGCAGTTCGCCCGCCGCAGCGATCCGGTCGCCGAGATAGGTCGAGGCGACGCCGAGGCGTTCGCGCCCATCGATGGGGTAGCTGACCCGGTCCACCGTCAGGGTGACCCGGCCGGGCTCCGTCTTCGGCGACGAGGAGATGGAATAGAGGCGGGGCTGCAGCGGCTCCAGGACCTCGATCAGCGCCTCGGGATCGGGGCGGATGCCGGGAAACTTCTGCAGCGCCGCCAGCACGTCCAGCGTCTCGGCATCGCCGTCAGGATCCTCGCCCTTGGCCAGTGCCTTCGCCTTCTTTCGCCGTTCGCCGCCGGTCAGGTAGGAGATGAACTGGAACAGCTCGTCCGGTGCCGGTGCCAGTGACATGCGCTCGATCAGTACGTCGCGCAGCGGCTCGCCGGCAATGGGAAAGTCCGGCGGAACATCCACCGCGGCGATGATGGCATCGGCGAGCGCCGGCGGATTGCGCGGAAATATCCCGAGGCTGTCGCCCACCGTGTAGGTCAGACCCGCTTCCGTGAGGTCGATTTCGATGTGATAGGTCGCCTTTGCCGAGCCCTCCCGGTTCAGCCGGCGACGGCCGATGAAGCGCGCCCTGACCGGCGCCGCCCGCGCATAGCCGGGTGCCGCCCCCGGGTCGTCCTTCGGCGCCGCCGCCGCCTTTGCCGCCAGCTCGTCCGGATCGAGCACGCCGCCGCCCATCTCCTCGACGAGGGACTTCAGCATGCGAGCGGTGGCCTTGCCGCCGGGAACGCAGAGTTGCAGCCGCGGCTCGGCATGATCGAAGATCGCCTGCGCGTAGGTCTTGCAGAGGTAGCCGCACTGCCCGCAGTCCTGCTGGGCGACCGCCGCCGACATGCGCTGCAGCAGCGGTCGTCCCTCGGCAAGGGCCATGCGCTCGGCGATGTCGAGCGCCGGGTCCTTCCAGGGGGTGCTCTCTTCCGGCGGCGCCGGCGTGGCGACCGATGCGGTCGGCGGCGGCGGCGCCGTCTTCAACATCACATCCATGAAGAACGCGTTCAGCAGCCGCCGCTGCTGCGCGCCGAACGGCGCATCCTCGGGGATGATGTCGAGGCGGGGAGGCAGCAGCACGCTCACGGGCATTCCCTCCCGGCTTCGGCCAGGGCCCGCAGGGCCTCGTCGTCGTGGCGTGCGGCGAAGTCGAAGAATGTCTCTTCCGGTGACAAACGATGCCCCAGGTAGGCGGCGAGCAAGCCCTCGACCGCCGCCGGGCAGCCAGCGCTGGGAATGTCGTGGAAGATCTCACGGCCGATGCGAGCGTGGCTGCCCGAACCGCCGCCGACGACGATGTGAAAGCCCTCGATGGGGTCTTCGTCTCCCGGCATGGGGATCTTGCAGGCGAGCAGGCCGATGTCACCGATGTAATGCTGCGCGCACGAATGGTGACAGCCGGTCAGGTGGATGTTCACCGGCTGATCCATGTCCAGCCGCGCCTCCACATGGGCCGCGATCATCTCGGCCGTGCCTTTGGTGTCCGAGGCGGCAAACTTGCAGCCGGTATTGCCGGTGCAAGCGACGAGGCCCGCGCGGATCGGCGTTGCCGCCGCCGCCAGGCCGATGGCCGCCAGCGCTGCCAGAGTATCTGCCACCTTGGTATCGGGCACCCCGGAGATGAGCAGGTTTTGCCAGACGGTCAGCCGCAGGTCGCCGTCGCCGAAGCGATGGGCGATGTCGGCAAGGCCGCGCATCTCGTCCGCCGTCATCCGCCCGGTCGGCAGCACCACGCCGACCCAGTTGAGGCCCTTCTGCTTCTGCGGGTGGACGCCGATATGAGCGAGCCGGTCGGGCTCCGGCCGCGGCTTGACCACCTCGTCCGGAAGCCGGACCAGCGGCCGGCCGAGCTTTTCCTCCACCGCGGCGAGGAACTTCTCGAAACCCCACCCGTCCAGCACATACTTGAGCCGCGCCTTCTCGCGGTTGGTGCGGTCACCCTCGTCGATGAAGACGCGCACCACCGCATCGGCCACCGCCGTCGCCTCGGCGGGCTCCAGGTAGACGCCGGTGGGCGCGGCGAAATCCCGGTGGCCGGTGATGCCGCCCAGCATCAGCCGGAAGCGGATGCCGGGCTCGACGCCGGCCGCCTCCACCACCTCCACCGCCTGGAAGCCGATGTCGTTGGTATCCTCCAGCGTGGCGATGCGCCCGGCACCGTCGAAGGCGACGTTGAACTTGCGCGGCAGGCCCGACAGCAGGCGGTTGTTCAGGACGTGGAAGTGCCATTCGCGCGCGTATGGGCGGGTGTCGAGCAGCTCCTGCGGATCGATGCCGGCGGTCGTCGTGCCGGTGACGTTGCGAATGTTGTCGGCGCCCGAGCCGCGGGTGTGCAGTCCGAGGCTCTGAATCGCCTCGATCAGGCTCACCGCCTTCGTCGCCTCGATCTCGCGGATCTGCAGGTTGGCCCGGGTGGTGACGTGGGCGTAGCCACCACCGTGGGTCTCCGCCAAGAGCGCCAGACCGGCCATCTGCCAGTGGTTGATGAGGCCGTTGGGGATGCGCAGCCGGCACATGTACGAGTTCTGGTTCGGCGCCACGTAGAACAGGCCGTGGAAGCGCCAGCGGAAATTGTCCGGCGGCTTGGGGTACTGGCCGCTCTCCGCCTGTGCCTTCATCCGTGCATAGGCGTCGAGCGGGTGCTCCTCTCGCTTGAATTTTTCCTGATCGGCCAGGGTTTTCCCCTCGGCCTCGAAGCGGGCCATGGCGAGGAGGTGCGGCGCGTCCGGTCCGACCGGGGCCGACGGCAGGCTTGCCGCGCCATCGATCGACCGGGTCGCGATCATCCCGGCGACCAGGCCTTCCAGATAGCGCCGCTGCTCCGGCGTGAAGTCGTCGGCCCTGTCGTCGGCGGCGTCGTCGTCGGCCCTTGGCGCGGGCAAGGAGGTGCCGTCCATGGAAGCTACTCGGCCGGCTCTGCGGTCGCCAGCGGTCCCGGCCGGGAGACGGCCAACCGTCCGTCCGCCGCCCAGTAGCCGAGCGCCATGAACACCACCCCGGCGATGGTGTTGCCGAGGGTGACGAAGAGCAGGTTGTAGGCAGCGCCGCCGACCGACACCGTGTCGGGATGATCGGCGAGGAGGGCGATGGCGAAGATCGTCATGTTGGCGATCGAGTGCTCGTAGCCCGAGGCGATAAAGGCGAACAGGCACCAGAAGATGAGGATGCACTTGGCGGCATCGTCTTTCGCTCGTGCGCTCATCCAGATCGCCAGGCAGACCAGCCAGTTGCAGAGGGCTCCGCGCAGCAGCAGAGCCAGCGGGTCGGCGTGCATCTTGGCGGCCGCCACCTTGAACACCAGGTCGGCCCCTTCTTTGAGCACCTGTCCGCCGCCGCCGCCGACGAAGAGCGCCGCGACGAACACCGAGCCGACGAGATTGCCGACCCAGGACATCGTCCACGAGCGGCTGAGATCGGCCATGGTGGTTTTCCGGCGGAGGACGCCGAGCGGCATGATCATCGTATGGCCGGTATAGAGCTCGGCACCGGCGAAGATCACCAGGGTCAGCGCGATCCCGAACGTGACCCCCATCACCAGCGGCCGGGTCGAGGCCTCCGCCAGCTGGCCGAGATTGAAGATGAGGATGATCCCGATGCCGACGTAGGCCCCCGCCATGGCGGCGGCAACGAGGAAACCGAGCGGATTGGTTCGCATCGCCCGCGCCTTGGCGACGGCGGCATCGGCGAACTGATCGATGGTAGCCTGATACATAGCGCTCCTCTCCAGACCCGAAAGCGGAGGCCGCCGACTGGGCCCCCTGGTGCGGGACAGCGATCCGTAACGGTCGCCCGCAACCGCCATGCAATCGCCGCGCCAAATGAGGGGAAGGGTCAACGAGGGAAAGCGGGAGAGACGCGTTCCCTCTCCCATAAGGGAGAGGGGCAGGGAGAGGGTGACAAAGATTTCCCAAATCCACCCCGCGCCGCCCTCTCCCCGATGGGCGAGGGCACTTTCGTGCGCGAAGCCTTACCCGGGTCGGACTCGGAGCGACGCCGTTCGTTTCACCGGGTCACGCGGCGTCAGCCGACATTCCAGCGACGCTGCAGATGGGTCCAGGCGAGCCAGGCGAGAACGGACGACACCCGGGACGGCGGCTTGATCCCCACCGCCTTCAGGATCATCCGCGTCACCCCGCGCACGTGTTTCTGCAAGTAGAAGCGGGAGGCCCGAACGGCGTAGGCGCGACTGGCGGTGCCGCGATCGTAAGGCTGCGGATCCATGTTGGCACAGTGATAGGCGATCGCCAGTTCGTCGTCGTCGGCTTCGTGGAGGCGCGTCCAGGCGACTCTCGCCCGCCCGACGAGCCCAAGCTGTTTGTTGTCGGGGCAAGCCTGCAGGTGTTTATGGAACATGACATAGTGGCGGACCTCGTCGCCGGCGATCCTGGCGCAGATGAACCGCAGCACCGGTTCCCGGCTTCCGTCGCGGAGGGCCGAGTAGAACGAACTGGTGCCGCTCTCGACAATGCAGCGCGCCACCATTTCGCCGGCGCGAGAACCCCGTACCGACCCTGTCACATCGATGGGAATTTGGTAGCGGGCGCGAAATTGCCGGTAACGCTCGTGGAAGTGAAATGTGGGGTCAGCCAACTCCGCCCACCGGCCGAGCGCCTCGCCGTGCTGTTCCTCCTCCTCGCCCCAGCGGAGGATACTCGCCTGAAACGCCTGATCGTCGGCGAAGACGTTGCACAGGTATGCCACGTAGTCGGTGGCATTACGCTCGACGAGCGATGCCGCCTTGATGATATCGAGTGCCGCCGGTTCGACGAGGGATGCATCGAAACGATCCCAGGGGATGTCGCTGAGCGACCAATGTCTGTCTTCCATCCTTCCGCACCTCCGGCCGAGGCAACAGCGGGCTGCTGCAGGCCGCGCCGCTCCAATCGCTCAATGCCCGGAACCTACTTAAACTTGAAGCGGGGTGCAAAGCTCAGAGGAGATTGGTGCGAAAGTGCCCTCGCCCGTCGGGGAGAGGGCGCCGCACAGCGCCGGGTGAGGGGCGGATGCTGGGACATCAATAGGTTATCCCCCTCACCCTGCCCCTCTCCCTTAAGGGAGAGGGAACGTAAGGGCGCTCGTCTCAGGTGAGACGACGGCGACGATGCCATCGGCGGGCTTCCGCCCGGTCTCGAAGAGATGCTCACTAGCCTCGATGATGCCGGGTCGATAGCCTTCGATGAGGATGGAGGCGGAGCCGAGCCGATCGCGGATCGGGTCGGGGGTCGGCGGACGTCGGTGACGCACCGGGTTGAAGGCGGGGCGGCTGCGGCCTAGCCTGCAAGGGAGTTGTCGCTGCCTACAGAACAAACGGCGAAGAAAAAACCGGACGAAGAGGGATCGAGCGGTGTTGGGACAGGGTTTGCGGGACGTCGTCGGAGCCTTCGGCTCCGAGCCGGATCCGAAGATGTGCTACCTCGATCCGGCGCGACGGCAGGCGGCACTACGGATACTTTCGGGGATCGAAAAGGACGAAAGTTTCTTTGTTCTGACCGGCCAGGAAGGGATCGGCAAGACCACCCTCCTTTCCCACCTTGCCCTCCGGCTGCATGAGCGCGACGGCGTTCTGCCGCTCTGCCCGAGGGGGCTCACGGCCGGCCGGTTCGCGGAGGCGAGCGAGCCGGAGCTGCACCTGGGAGCGCTCGGCGCGGCACCTCTGAAGGCGGCGCAACGGTTGCAGGAACTCACCGAAGGCGGGCAGTCGCCGGTGCTCCTGGTCGACGACGGCGACCTGCTCGGGGACGACGTGCTGGAAGCGATCATCATCCTGACGAGACTGCGGGCGGCGGACCGCCGTCTCCTCTCGGTGTGCATGGCAGCGCGTCCGAGCATTCTTGACCGGATCGCATCGATCACCGGCGGCGGCGAAAAAAGCGAGGCAATTCGAACCATTGAGCTCGTGCCGATGGTCGAGCCGGAGGTTGGCGGGCTCATTCGTCATCGACTCCGCGTCGCCGGGCATCCCGGTGACGCGTTCCGGCCGGATGCGATCACCGCCATCGCAAGGCAGAGCGAGGGTGTTCCAGGCGCCGTCGTGCGCCTCTGCCGCCGGGCAATCGAGGTGGCGGAAGGCCGCTCACAGCCAACGGTAACGGCCGATGTCGTTGCCGAGGTGCTGGCCGCAGCGACCGGCTCAGCGCAGCGGTTACCGCCCCCGGATGTCCCCAAGCCGGCGCAGACACCACCCTCCGCTTTTGCACCGCGCGGCGAGGGTCGGCAAGGCGTGCTGCCTTCCCGGTTGAGTACCACTTACGCGGAAATGTCGCCCTCCCCGGAGGAGTCGCCCTTCGGTCCGGCGTTTGCCGCCGGCCGGTCTGCGTCGCCGACCGAGCCGGGAACGCGCCATGAGCCCGGCTGGCGGGGGAGGCGGGGAAAGTTGCCGTTGCTGGTGGGGGGCGTGGCGCTCATCGCGGCGCTGGCCCTCTGCCTGGTCTTGTTCTCCGGCGCGCCTCGCACCGGTGCCGAGCGCGCCGACTCGTCGGCCTCTAGCGGTCCGCTCGTGGCTCCCCTCGACAAGAGATCGCAGGAAGCCGGGCGGCAGCTACCGTTCCCGCCATTGTCGGTGCCGAAAGAGGCCGGCTCGACGGCCGCCCTCGATGCCGGCGTCGCCCCGGGGAGCGCAGCCCTGCAAAAGCCGTCGGCGCCGCCGGTGCCCCCGGCAACGACGACGGATACCGCGGAGAAAACCACGCCCGGGACGTCGCTGCCGACCCCACCGCAAACCTCACCGCAAACCTTACCGGAGGCGGCTGCGGTCTCGGCGCAGCCTACCGTGCCGGAGCAACCTACCGAAGCGGTGCAGCCCGCAGAACCGGTGCAACCCGCAGAACCGGCGCAACCCATTGAGCCCACGCGCCCGATCATGCGGCCGGCGACGGCCCCCCCGGCGGCGCCGTCCGTGTCCAGCACCACGAGTAAGAATGTCGCCCGGATGCAGCTCGCCGCCGGCATGCAGGGGCTCGAACCGGGGCCGCCGATCGATCTGCCGCTTCGTCTCTCGAAGGGTCAGTCGCGCCCGATCTACTTCTTCACCGAACTGTGGGGCCTGAGCGGTCGAACCGTTCTGCACCGCTGGGAATGGAGCGGCCGGGTGATGCAGGACCGGCAGCTCCGTCCCGCTTCCGACGGATGGCGCGCCTATACGGGCATGACCATCAGCGACGGCATGCGCGGTCGCTGGCGGGTGTCGGTGATCGATGCCAAATCAGGTCAAGTGCTTGCGGAGAAGACGTTCGACGTCCAGTAGCGGGTTGGTGCGGAGCCGAAGCGGGCAAGAAAGCCGGGCGGCGTGACGCCGGTCAATGGCCAGGCATCGGCATCATGTTTGCGTTGAGGTTGGCAATGATCACACATGAGCCGGCGATGATCAGGATGACGACGAGCAGCCCGAAGGCGAGGGCGAGGATATTGTTCGTGTGATCCGGTCCGCTGCCCAAGTGCAGGAAGAAGACGAGGTGAACGCCGATCTGGGCAACGGCCAGCACGATCAGCCCGACCGCGATGCCCGGTGCCCAGAGAAGATTGGTCTGGGCGACGACGAAGGAGGCGATCGTCGCCACGATCGCTAGCCCCAATCCCGCCGTATATGACAGGATGCTGGCCCCCGGCTCGTCCTCTTCGATACCCGGCGTCCGGTCGCCAGGCCGACCAACACCCTGCGCCATTACTGGACTCCCATCAGGTAAACCAGCGTAAACACGCCGACCCAGACGATGTCGAGCGCATGCCAGAACAGGCTGAAGCAAAGCACGCGCCGAAGCACGACGGGGCGTAAGCCCTTGGCGACCACCTGAGCCACCATGTACCCCAGCCAAAGGAGGCCGATGGCGACGTGGGCGCCATGCATCCCGACCAGGGTGAAAAAGGCGGATAGAAAGGCGCTGCGCGAGGGTTGGGCGCCTTGGCCGATCATGCCGGCGAATTCCGAGATCTCGATGAAAAGAAACGCCGCACCGAGAACGAAGGTGAGGGCGGCGAAGATCAAAAAGAGCCCCGGTCGGCGCCGTTCGGCGAACAGCGTCGCAAGCCCGCAGGTATAGCTGGAGAACAAGAGGCACATCGTCTCGATGAAGACGTTGCGCAGATGGAACAGCTCGCGCCCGGTCGGTGCGCCCGCGGTACTTCCCGACAACACCGCGTAGGTGGCGAACAACGCCGAAAACATCACGATGTCGCTGAGGATGAAGATCCAGAATCCGTAGGCGACGACAATCCGCGTCGGGGCCGGCCCATCGCTGCTGCCGTGCGGAGGCGGGGCGGAAGCCGTCTCTGTCGTCGGTGCCATCGCCGCCGCCGTCATACGGTGCGCTCCGACCGGGACCGCTCCATCGTGTCGATCTCGTGCACCGAGATCTCCCGCTCGCGGTCATCGCTCCAGCCGAACACGAGCATCGTCGCGACCGCGCCGAGGAGGCCGACGATCGCCATCGCCCAGATGTGCCAGATCAGCGCAAAACCGGTGATCACGGCAAAGAAGGCGGTGATAAAGCCGGTCGGGCTGTTGCGCGGCACCTCGATGGGATGATCGGCGGCGCCGGTCCGGTTCACGCCCCGCCGTTTCATCTCCCAGAAGGCGTCGATCGTCTCGACTCTGGGCAGAACCGCGAAGTTGTAGGCCGGGGGAGGGGACGCGGTCGCCCACTCCAGGGTTCGGCCGTTCCACGGGTCGCCGGTTGCATCGCGGCGGTGCTCGCGGCCGCGGATGCTGACATAGATCTGGGCGATCTGGCAGAGGATGCCGCAGAAAATGATGATCGCCCCGCCCTCCGCGACCAGCAGCAGAACATGCCAGCTCTCATCGGGAATGTGCTGGAGGCGCCGGGTCATGCCGATCAGACCGAGCACGTAGAGGGGCATGAAGGCGAGATAGAAGCCGAAGAACCAGCACCAGAAGCTGGCCTTGCCGAGGCGCTCGTCGAGGGTGAACCCGAACGCCTTCGGGAACCAATAATTGATTCCCGCCAGCGCAGCGAACACGACACCGCCGATAATGACGTTATGGAAATGGGCGACCAGAAAGACGCTGTTATGCAGCACGAAATCGACCGGTGGAACCGCCAGCAGAACGCCCGTCAGGCCACCGACGACGAAGGTGACGATGAAGCCGACCAAGAACAGCATCGGTGTCCTGAACACGATGCGACCACGAAACATGGTGAAGAGCCAATTGAAGACCTTGACCCCTGTCGGTACTGCGATAATCGCCGACATGATACCAAATATAGCATTAACGTCGGCACTCGCCCCCATCGTAAAGAAGTGATGCAGCCAAACCATGAACGAGAGGATGCAGATCACGAGCGTCGCCACGACCATCGACCGATAGTTGAACAGCACCTTGCCGGAAAAGGTCGCACACACTTCCGAGAAAATCCCGAATGCGGGCAGGATCAGGATATAAACCTCGGGGTGTCCCCACGCCCAGAACAGGTTGACATACATCATCTGATTACCGCCGCCGTCATTGGTAAAGAAATGCATGCCGAGGTAGCGATCGAGCAGCAACATCACGAACGTCGCGGTCAGCACCGGGAACGCGGCGACGATCAGCAAATTGGCGGCGAAGGCGGTCCAGCAGAAAATCGGCATACGGAAGTACGTCATGCCCGGGGCGCGCAACTTGAGAATGGTGGTCACGAAGTTGACCCCGGTGAGCAAGGTACCAATGCCCGAGATCTGCAATGACCAAAGATAGTAATCGACGCCGACGTCGGGTGAGAACGCCAGCCCGGAGAGCGGCGGATAGCCCATCCAGCCGGTGCGGGCGAAATTGCCGATGACCAGCGACATGTTGATCAGCAGCGCACCCGCTGCGGTGAGCCAGAAGCTGACGGAATTGAGCACCGGAAAGGCGACGTCGCGTATGCCGAGCTGCAAGGGGACGGCAAAGTTCATCAGCCCGATCATCAGCGGCATCGCCACGAAGAAGATCATGATCGTGCCGTGGGCGGAAAAGATCTGGTTGTAGTGATCGGGCGGCAGGTATCCCTGTGCGACGCCGACGGCGAGCGCCTGCTGCGTGCGCATCATGATGGCATCGGTATAGCCGCGCAGCAGCATGACCAGCCCGAGCAGCACATACATGACGCCGATGCGCTTATGGTCGACGCTGGTCAGCCACTCGCGCCAGAGATAGGGCCACCAGCCCTTTACGGTGACGATCGCGAGGGTGATCAGAATGACGAGGCCGACGCCCCCGGCGGCCAGCAGGGGGAGCGGTTCGTTGAACGGAATGGCGTCCCAACTCAGTCTGCCCAGCATCTCAGCCTCCCGCCTGCGGCCCGGGCGAACCGCGGGCATCAAGAGCCGTCCGGTCGGGACCCGTCAGCGTCTGGTCGACAATTTGATCGAACAGCCCTGGCGCGACGGCGCCATAGGTCATCGCCGGTACGGCACTGCTCGGCCTCGCGAGTTCGCCATAGCGGACCGGATCGAGGGTCGGCCCGGTGCCCCGCACCCGCGCCACCCAGCCGGCGAAATCGCCCGCCGGAACCGCCTTGGCGACAAACCGCATCCGGGCAAACCCGTCGCCGCTGAAATTGGCCGAGAACCCGGGATACTCGCCCGGTTCGCTGGCGAGCAGGTTGAGATGCGTGGTCATCCCGCCCATCGTGTAGATCTGGCTGCCGAGCTGCGGGACGAAGAAGGAATTCATCACCGTCGCCGATGTCAGCCGAAGTTCAATCGGCGCTCCGGTGGGGATGACCAGTTGATTGACCGCGGCAATGTCGTGGTCGGGGTAGATGAACAGCCATTTCCAATCGAGTGCCACCACCTCCACCCGGACCGGGTCGGCATCGGCGACAATCGGCGCCCGCGGATCGAGCTGATGCGACCCGATCCAGATCACCCCGCCCAGCAGGGCGACGATCAACGCCGGGATCGACCAGACGACGAGTTCGATCCGCCCTTCGTAGGCGGAATCCAGGCTGCGGGCGGCGCGGCGATTGGATGCCCTGTACCACCAGGCGAACGCCAGGGTGGCGACGATCGCCGGGACGACGACCACGAGCATGATCGCGGTGGAATTGATCAGAAGAAGCCGCTGCGCCGCGGCGACCGGCCCTCGCGGTTCCAAGATGCCGGCCGGCTGACAGCCTGCCGCGAGCAGAAGAACGCATAAAGCCGGCCACGGAGGCGGGCCGGGAGGGCGGAAGGGGTGCCAACTGGCGCGTCTCGATCGCATGCGAACCCCCCCAGACAACCACAGGTGCGGCCGCGGAAAGCTCGACGGAGCCGGGGCCAACCGGTGCTATTTTAGGGTAATCACCATGGCATCGCCGCCGAGACTCAGCATCAATCCGGTGCGTTGGGTCTGGAGGTGGATGATGACTCCGTCGGGATTGTTCAGCCACATCTCGCCGGTGCTGGCGGTTCCGGCTACCGCACCGTATCGCACCTGGCTGTAGGCGCCGGGAAAGTCGCCGATGTTGTTGAGCCGGTAGACGTCGCCCGTCGCTTCGATCGTCGACGCGCCGATGCCGCCGATGCCGAGGCCGCCGACGTAGAACGGGTAGGCCTTGCCGTTGAAATAGAGGGTGCCCTCGCCCCCCTGGCCGGTGCCGATGAACGCGGCCGTAGCCGCCTGCATGGAGATGGTCGCCGTCGGTCTTTCGTCCGGGGTGAGGCTGACGGAGGAGAGTGATCCGCTGTCGTTGGTGAACACGCGGCAACCCGACAGCAGCAGTAGCGTGACGATGATCGCCTTCTTCATTGCAACCCTCCTGGACGCGCTGTTGTTCCGGTGCTCGCCGATCGTCGTCGCGATCCGCTCGGGAAACCGATCAGTGTGGCAGAACACAAAGAAGGACTTTCCGATCGACAGTCACGGGTCTCTCGAAGCGGCTCCTTTATGTTTCGCCTCTACCGCTTCCAGCGCCAACTAGTCCAGGGAAATCCGCCAGCCGACATCGCGGGGGTGTTTGAGCGGATGATCCGATGTATCTCCCGGAAGTCCAGGTTCGGCAAGGGTCGACGCTGGGACGCGAGGTGGTGTCGGGCGGACGGGCGAGAGAGGTGAAGGCGGGATTGTGGGTCCTGGCCGCCTTGTCGCTGCTCTTCTTCGTCTTCTACCCTTATTGACAGACGCTGGAAGCCCTGCCGACGCGTCAAGGAAGAGGAGGAATGATGAGCCCGACAACGCCTCGCCGCCTCATCGTCGGCATTACCGGCGCCACCGGCACCATCTACGGCATCCGGGCGCTGCAAGTCCTGGCCGAGCTTGGCATCGAGACGCACCTGGTGATTTCGCGGGCGGGAGAGATGACCCGCGCCTGCGAGACCAAGGTGAGCCGCGACGACCTTCACGCTCTCGCCGATCACGTCCATCGGATAAACGACGTGGGTGCCTCGATCGCCAGCGGATCGTTCCGCACCATGGGCATGCTCATCGCGCCCTGCTCCGTACGCACCCTCGCCGAGATCGCGACCGGCGTCACCACGACGTTGCTGACCCGTGCCGCCGACGTGGTGCTCAAGGAGCGGCGGCCGCTGGTGATGATGGTGCGGGAGGCGCCGCTGCACGCCGGCCATATCCGTAACATGCTGAGCGCCACCGAGATGGGCGCCATCATCTACCCGCCGGTTCCGGCCTTCTATACCGATCCCAAAACGATCGGCGATATCGTCGATCACTCGCTCGGACGGGCCCTCGATTGCTTCGGCATCGAAATGCCCAACATGCCGCGTTGGGGCGAGCCGGCCGAGGCCGCAGCGGACTCCGGCGGCGATGAAGTTCCGACCCCGGCCGGCAAGATGGCGGCGGGAGGGTCCTAAGTCCTGCGGGCAGACGCCGGTCGATTTTCTTCCGGGCCGGCCCCGATCCATCGGGTGCGGCGGCGAAAGGGCTGGAATTACCGACGATTGCATCGCACAGTAGGCGAAGCCGCCTCGTCGGTTTGTGCCTCGGGCGCTTGCGCCGGCCGGCCGGGCGGGCTCACCGGAAGCCGCCGCCCATGTCCTACCGAGATATTCTTGTCCACCTGGAAAGCGACGAACGGTCCAACGCGCGTCGGGATGCGGCGATCGCCATAGCACGGACCTTCGCCGCCGGATTGACCGGCGTCTACGGCGAAAGCGATCCCCACGTGATGAACTACGCCACCCGGGATCCGGCGGCGGCTCTGGGGCCGGTGGCGAGGGAGATCGAGGCGGCGTTCCGGCAGCGGGCCGCCGAGGCGGAGGTGACCGCCCGCTGGGTTGCGCTGATGACGGTCAATGACACCGAACTGGTCAAGCGGCTGCTCTTTGCCGCTCTTCACACCGATCTGGTGGTGCTCGGCCAGTATCGCCCCGGCGAGGCCAGGGCAAGCATTCCCCCCGATCTCGTCACCCAGATCGCCCTCAACGGCGGCCGGCCGGTCCTGTGCATCCCTTCCGTCGGCCATTTCGAGTCCATCGGCAGGCGGGTTATGGTGGCCTGGAATGTCAGTCGTGAGGCCACCCGGGCGGTACACGACGCGCTGCCCTTCCTCCGCCGCGCCGAGCAGGTGCGGTTGGTGGCGGTCAATCCTGATTTCAGCCGCGAGGCCTACGGCGAAGCGCCGTTCGCCTCCATCGAGCGGCACTTGGCCGCTCACGCCGTCGCCCCGCAGTGCGAATCCCTGTGGGTCGAGGACGGCGATCTCACCGACCGGCTTCTGTCGCGCATCGCCGACGAATCCATCGATCTGCTGGTCATGGGCGCCCACGGCCACTACGGCTTCCCCTTCCTTCAGCGCGGCGACACGACCCGCGAGATCCTCGGTTCGATGACCGTGCCGGTGCTGCTGTCGCATTAGCGGCCGTCTATTCCCGGAATCGTGCGGGCGGCACCGTCGGTAACTACAAATACCGATTGCGCGGCCGGGCAGCCTCCCAACCGAGACTGGAAAGTTTCCTAGCAGTGGTGTAATGCTAGGGATGAACGGGGCCGGCAAGGCCACCTTAGGGCGTGGGGAAGCTGCTGCGGTTGGGAGGAGGACGCGCCGGCTCGGCAAGAGCGTCCGAACGGTCATTCATGCCTGATGAGCACCTGGATAACCACATCGTCACCACGGACGGCCTGACCAAGGAGTTCAAGGGATTTATCGCCGTGCGCGACGTCAGCCTGAAGGTGCGTCGCGGCACCATTCACGCCTTGATCGGGCCCAACGGCGCCGGCAAGACCACCTGCTTCAACATGATCTCCAAGTTCCTGACCCCGACCCGCGGCACCATCCGGTTCAAGGATCGCGACATCACCGCGGCGCAGCCTCATGCGGTGGCGCGCATGGGGATGGTGCGGTCGTTCCAGATCTCCGCCGTCTTCCCCCACCTCAGCGTTCTCGACAACGTCCGCGTCGCCCTGCAGCGGCAGTTGGGAATTTCGTTCCATTTCTGGCGGCGCGGATCGTCGCTCGACGTTCTCAACCAACGGGCGCTGGCGCTCCTCGATGACGTCGGCCTGGACGGCTTGGCCGACACCCCGGCGGGAGAGCTTCCCTACGGCCGCAAGCGGGCGCTCGAGATCGCCACCACCTTGGCGCTGGATCCGGATCTGCTGCTGCTGGACGAACCCATGGCGGGCATGGGCCGGGAGGATATCCACCGCATCGCCGCCCTGATCCGACGGGTGAGGGGACAGCGGACGGTTCTGATGGTGGAGCACAATCTCTCGGTGGTCGCCGACCTGTCGGACCGGATCACGGTGTTGGCGCGCGGCAGCGTGCTCGCCGAAGGGTCGTACGCCGAGGTCTCCACCAACCCCGCCGTCGTCGCCGCCTACCTTGGGACGGAGGCCGGGGGGACGCAGTCCGGGGGAACGCAGGCCGGGGGAACACAGGCCGGGGGGGTGCAGACCGGCGATGGATGACAACGCCCCGCCGCTTTTGTCGGTGACCGACGTCCACGGCTATTATGGCGAGTCCCATGTCCTCCACGGCATGAGCTTCGTCGTCCACGCCGGCGAGGTGGTCACCCTGCTCGGCCGCAACGGAGCCGGCAAGACCAGCACCATGCGGGCGATCATCGGCATTCTCGGCCAGCGTCGCGGCTCGATCCGTTTCGCCGGGCGCGAAACCATCGCCCTGCCGTCGAACCGCATCGCCCGCCTCGGCATCGCCTATTGCCCGGAAGAGCGCGGCATATTTTCCAGCCTCAGCGTGTTCGAGAATCTGATGCTGCCGCCCGTCGTCCAGGCCGGCGGCCTGAGCGTCGACGAAATCTATGAGATTTTTCCCAACCTGAGCGAACGCCGGGCCAGCCAGGGCACCAAGCTCTCGGGCGGCGAACAGCAGATGCTGGCGATCGGCCGCATCCTGCGCACCGGCGCCAGGCTGCTCCTGTTCGACGAGCCGACGGAAGGGTTGGCGCCGGTCATCGTTCAGGAGATCGGCTCGGTCATCCGCACTTTGAAGGCGAGGGGCTTCACCATTCTTTTCGTCGAGCAGAATTTCCATTTCGCCGCCACGGTCGCCGACCGCCACTACGTGGTCGAGCATGGCCGGGTGATCGACATGATCGCCAACGACGCGATCGACGCCAACCGGCGGAAGCTGGAGGGCTATCTCGGTGTGTGAGAGTGGGAGGAACGATAAATGACGAAGCGTTTGTGCGGCGTGGTCGCGGGGGTGGGACTGGGGTTGCTCACCGCCACCGCGGCGTTGGCGCAGGTCTCCAACGACGTGGTCAAGCTCGGCGTCCTCAACGACCAGTCCGGCGTCTACGCCGATCTCGCCGGGCCCGGCTCGGTGGTGGCGGCGAAGATGGCGGTGGAGGACTTCGGCGGCAAGGTGCTGGGCAAGCCGATCGAGGTGATCTTCGCCGACCACCAGAACAAGCCCGACGTGGCGACGCCCATCGTCAACCAATGGATCGACGTCGATAACGTCGATGCGATCGTCGACGTGCCCACGTCGTCGGTGGCGCTGGCGGTTCAGGAGATCACCAAGAACAAGAACCGCGTCCATCTCAACTCCACCGCCGGGACCTCCGATCTCACCGGCAAGGCCTGTTCGCCCACCGGCATCCACTGGACCTACGACACCTACGCGCTGGCCAACACCACCGGCCGGGCGCTGACCAAGGACGGCGGCGACACCTGGTTCTTCATCACCGCCGATTACGCCTTCGGCCACGCCCTGGAAAAAGACACCTCTGCGGCGATAGCCGCGGCGGGCGGTAAGGTCGTCGGATCGGTGAATGCGCCCTTCCCCAATCAGGACTTCTCGTCGTTCCTGCTCCAGGCCCAGGCATCGGGTGCCAAGGTCATCGGTCTCGCCAACGCCGGCGGTGACATGATCAACGCGGTCAAACAGGCGCGCGAGTTCGGCATCACCGCCGGCGGTCAGCGGCTCGCCGGTCTCCTCGTGTTTATTTCCGACATCAACAGCCTCGGCCTCGAGACGACGCAGGGGCTGGTGCTCACCACCGGTTTCTACTGGGATCGCGATGACGAGACCCGCGCCTGGTCGAAGCGCTTTGCCGAACGCAACAACGGCCGCATGCCGACGATGGTGCAGGCAGGCGTCTATTCGGCGGTCATGCATTACCTGCAGGCGATCAAGGCCGCCGGCACCGACGAGGCCAAGGCGGTCGTCGCCAAGATGCGCGAAACGCCGGTCAACGATTTCTTCGCCCACAACGGTCACATCCGCGCCGACGGGCGCATGGTCCACGACATGTACCTGGTTCAGGTGAAGTCGCCGCAGGAATCGAAGTATCCCTGGGACTACTACAAGATTCTGAAGGTGGTTCCGGGCGACGAGGCCTATCGGCCGCTGGATCAGGGTGGCTGCCCGCTGGTAGCCAAATAGTCGCAACCGGGGAGGAACCCGGGGAGGGGAGCCTCTGCAGATGTTCGAGATGCTGGGCATACCACCGCAGGCGCTGTTCGGTCAGCTCTTGATCGGGCTGATCAACGGCGCCTTCTACGCCATGCTCAGTCTCGGCCTGGCGCTGATTTTCGGCCTGCTCAACATCATCAACTTCGCCCACGGCGCCCAGTACATGCTGGGCGCTTTCGTCGCCTGGCTGCTGTTGAAGCATTTCGGCATCGGCTACTGGCCGTCGCTGCTGTTGGCACCCTTGATCGTCGGCCTTTTCGGTATGGCGACGGAGCGGTTGCTGCTGCGCCGGCTGGCGAAGCTCGACCCCATCTACGGCTTGCTGCTGACCTTCGGCCTGGCGCTGGTGATCGAGGGGATATTCCGCCAGCTGTTCGGCGTGTCGGGCCAGCCCTATGCGCCGCCGGCGGAACTCGGCGGCGGCTACAATCTCGGCTTCATGTTCCTGCCGAAGTACCGGGCCTGGGTGATCCTGATCTCGCTCGTCGTCTGCCTCGGCACCTGGCTGGTGATCGAGAAGACCCGGCTCGGCGCCTACCTCCGGGCGGCGACGGAGAATCCGACCCTGGTCCAGGCGTTCGGGATCAACGTACCCTTGATGGTGACCGCCACCTACGGCCTCGGGGTGGGGCTGGCGGCGTTCGCCGGGGTGCTGGCGGCGCCCATCTATTCCCTCAACCCGCTCATGGGCTCGCACCTCATCATCGTCGTCTTCGCCGTGGTGGTGATCGGCGGTATGGGCTCGATCCTCGGCTCCATCATCACCGGCTTCGCGCTGGGGGTGGTGGAGGGATTGACCAAGGTCTTCTATCCGGAGGCCTCCAGCACCGTCATCTTCATCATCATGGCGATCGTCCTGTTGGCCAAGCCGACCGGGCTGTTCGGCCGCGCGGGGTGAGCGATGGCCGGCACCGATAATCTGAAAGTCCCGCTGCTCGTCCTGTTCTGCCTCGGCCTGGCGGCGCCCTACGTGCTCTATCCCATCTTCCTGATGAAGGTGCTCTGCTTCGCGCTGTTCGCCTGCGCCTACAATCTGCTCATCGGCTACGTGGGCCTGATCAGCTTCGGCCACGCCGCCTTCTTCGGCATGGCCGCCTACGTCACCGGTCATGCGGCCAAGGTCTGGGGCCTGCCGACGGAACTCGCCATCCTTGCCGGAACGGCGGCGGCGGCGGCTCTTGGCCTCGTTTTCGGCGCGCTGGCGATCCGCCGCCAGGGAATCTATTTCGCCATGGTGACGCTGGCGTTGGCGCAGATGGTCTATTTCTTTTGTCTGCAGGCGCCGTTCACCCACGGCGAGGACGGCATCCAGGCCATCCCCCGCGGCAAGCTCTTGGGTCTCTTCGACCTCAACAATCAGCTCGTTCTCTACTACTTCGTCTTCTTCGTCTTCGTCGTCGCGTTTGCCATCATCCTGCGGACGGTGAACTCGCCCTTCGGCCAAATTCTGACCGCGCTGCGCGAGAACGAAACCCGCGCCGTGTCGCTGGGCTACCGAGCCGACCTTTACAAGCTCCTGGCGTTCGTCCTGTCGGCGGCGTTCTCGGGACTGGCGGGGGCGCTGATGACCATCGTCTTCCAGCTCGCCGCGCTCAACAACGTCCACTGGCACCTGTCGGGAGAGGTGGTGCTGATGACCTTGCTGGGCGGCATGGGGACCGTCATCGGTCCGGTGGTGGGCGCCTTCATCCTCGTCGCCATCCAGAACTATTTCGCCCAGGTTGGCGCCTGGTCGACGATCATTCAGGGCGGGATTTTCGTCGCCTGCGTCCTCCTCTTCCGCCACGGCATCGTCGGCGAGATCGAGCGCTGGCGGCGGAGGCGAGCCGTCGCCCCCCGATAAGACGCCGGGCCAACCGCGCCCGGCCAACCGCGCCCGGTCGACCGCCGCGCCCCGGGAATACCTGCGTCCCACCGCCGGTCCCTGGAAGCTATCGCCACAGCGGACGACATATGGGCTACGCTGCAGCGACCGGCGCGCGCCTTCCTTCCGGATGCCCGTGCCGACAAGACAGATGAAAGGCGGAAGGACCGATGCGCCAGCTCACCCCGGAAGGACACACCATCGTTGCCGACGTGGCCCGGCGCCACGGCTTCAGCACCGATGCGGTGACCACCATGCTGATGGCCGTCGCCGCCGGCAACGGCCGCATGGCCCAGTTCGACCACCCCGAGTTCGGCGGCATCGGGCAATGGTCGCAGGGCGGCATGATCATGATCGGCGACATGTTCAATAACGCGCTGAAGGCGCGGGTGGACGGGCTATGCACGGAACTCGCCGGCCTGGTGGCGCGCCAGCCGCTGACCCCGCCGCGGGGAGGTTCGTCGCAGAGCCAGAGCCAAAGCCAGGGCGGTTTCGGCGGCGGCGGAATATTCGCCGGCGGTGACGAGGTGAGCCTGTTCGTGCCGATGGCCGGCGGCTCGTCGGCCGGCTGGTGGCCGGCCGAACTCGGTCAACCGTCGTCCACCGGTCAGCAGAACGACATCCGCTACGCGGTGTTTCCCGCCGCCCGCAGGCTGGCCGTCGACATCGGCGGTCGGCTCAGCGTTTACGACACCCTCGACCACCGGATCGGCGGCGTCTCGCAGCAGCAGAGCGGCGATGCGTCCCTGACCTTCACCAGTCAGGCCGGGCTGGTGCGTCTCCGCGAGCTGCCGCTGGTCGCCGCCGACGAGCGGGGATCGACCCCGACGCCGGCCGCCGGGGCGCCAGCAAGCCGACGCGAGAGCCGACCCGCCGAGCCGCCGCCCGCCGAGCCTGCGCCGCCCGCCGAACCGGCGTCGCCTGCCCCCATCCCGCCGGCCGCATCGCCGCTACCGGCGATGTCCAACGCGCCGCCGCCAGTGCCGGCGGCGTCGGCGCCTGCCTCCCGTGGCCCGGCGGGCTCCGCCGACGATGTCTTCGCCAAGCTCGAACGCTTGGCCGACCTGCGCGGCAAGGGAATCATCTCCGAGGACGAGTTCGCGACGAAGAAGGCGGAGCTGCTGGCACGGCTGTGATCCCCGGCCCGGGCACGCCCCAGGCTCGTGCCCGGCGCGGGGACCTGCTAGGCTCGCCAAGCCCGAAGGGTCAGGGGCGAGAGGAGAAGCATGAGGGCTTTAATTCGGGCGGCCTGCCTCTGGCTCGCCGTCATCGTTGTTGCCGGCTGTGCATCGAGTGAAGTCACCTCGTATCGGCCGCCCCAGGGCAGGATCGAGCGACCCGATCGGATTCTCGTCTACGACTTTGCCGCCACCGCCGACGAGTTGCCGGCGGACGTGGCCATCGCCGGTCGCGGCGCATACGTCCCGAGAGCGACGGCGTCACAGCTTGCGGTGGGGCGTGAGCTCGGCAAGAGAACGGCGCAGTACCTGGTCGAGGATTTGCGCCAGGCGGGGCTTCCGGCCTATCGGGCGGCCGCATCGGCTCCGGCGAACGTCGGCGACGGCATCGTCGTCGGCTATTTCACCACCATCGATCCGGGCGATGCCACCCAGCGGATGGTGGTGGGATTCGGCCAGGGGGGCGCCCAGCTCAAGACCGTGGTCAAGGGCTACCTCATGACCGCCGGCGGGCTTCAGCCGCTGGGGTCGGGTGAGGTGGAGGCGGGGAGCGGCAAGTTGCCGGGAGGTGCCGTCCCGCTGCTTGTTACCCTCGCTACCGGCAATCCCATCGGCCTTGCCGTCGGCGGGGCGGCGAAGGCCTACGGCGAGGTGTCCGGCGAGGAAACGGTCGACGGCGCCGCCCAGCGCATCGCCAGCGAGGTCTCGGCCAAGATCGAGGCGACCGCCAGACGCCAGGGCTGGATGTGAGCCGGGAAGGGGCGGTGCGCCGATAAGGCCGTCAGGCGCCGAGGCGGCTGCGGGCGGTGGCGAATTGGGCGTTCGGAACCCGTCCGTCCCCGTCCCGGGAGAAGGGCGACTGGATCCGTTTCAGGAAGAACATGGGAAGGCCGCCCTTGTTCTTGGCCTCGATCGTGCCCCGGTCCTCGGTCTCGAAGAAGCTCTTGACGCGATGATAGGTGCTTTCGGACAGATTGATCCGTCCGGGCGCTCCATTCGCCTCCATCAGAGCCGCCACATTGACCGCGTCGCCCCAGATGTCATAGGTGAATTTTCTCTTGCCGACGACGCCCGCCATCACCGAGCCGGTGTGAATGCCGATCCGCAGCTCCCAGGGAGGCAGGCGCATCTTGTCGCGGAGCGCATTCATCCGCGCCATGTAAGTTTGGATCTCGATCGCCGCCAGGCAGGCGTCGACGGGATGGGTCTGGTTCGGCTCGGGTAAGCCGCCAGCGCACATGTAGGCATCGCCGATGGTCTTGAGCTTCTCCAGGCGATGACCGGCGACGATTTCGTCGAACGCGGAAAAGTACTGGTGCAGGTCTTCCACCAACCGGCGCGGCTCCAGGCTCTCGGCAAAGCGGGTAAAGCCCTTGAAGTCGGTGAACATGATCGTCGTTGAATCGTAATATCGGGGCGCTACGCCCTTCTCCCGCTCCAGTTCGGCGGCAATCTCCGCCGGCAGGATGTTCAGCAGCAGATCCTGCGCTTTCCTCTTCTCGGCCGCGAGCGCCTCCCGCGCCGCCGCCAGCTCCAAAAGATTTCGCCGCAGCTCGAGCTGGGCCACGACCTGGCGCGCCAACCGCCGGATCGCTTCGCCCTGGGCAAAGGTGATCTGGCGCGGCTCGAAGTCGACGACGCACAGGGTCCCGAGCGCACATCCCTCGGGGTTGATCAACGGCATCCCGGCGTAGAACCGGCAGAACGGCTCGCCCGCCACGTAGGTGAGTTCGCGAAAGCGGTCGTCTTGACTGAGGTCCGGCACCACCAGGAGATCGCCGAGACACAGCGTCGTCGAGCAGGTGGTTCCCCGCGGCATTTCCACCAGTTCCGGCGTCAGGCCGTATCTGGCCTTCAGCCATTCGCGGGTGTCGGAAATGAGATTGACGATGCCGACCGGACAGCCGACGATCTGGGCCGCCAGCTCGGCCACGTCGTCGAAGATCGGCTCCGGCGGCGTTCCGACGATGTGGTACGAGTCCAGCGCAACCACCCGCGCCGGCTCGTTCTCCGGAACCGGAAAATCCATAGCCGTTCCCTTCCGCAAAGGTCGCAACCGCAGGGGACCTTTTCCCTGGCGAGCTTTGCATTGCAGCCAATATAAGCCAACTGGGCCGATGGACACGCCCTGGACCATGCGCGCCGCTGCAGCAACCACAGCCGGAGGAAACCATGACCATCGCCGTGCACGGCTATGCCACCCACGCCGCCACCAGCGAGCTCGTTCCGTTCTCGTTCGAGCGGCGCGACCCCCGTCCCGGCGACGTGGTCATCGACATTCTCTATTGCGGCATCTGCCATTCCGACATCCATTTCGCCCGCAACGAGTGGGGCTGGACCGAATACCCGTTCGTTCCCGGCCATGAGATCGTCGGCCGGGTGGTCGCCGTCGGCAACCAGGTCAGCCAGTACAAGGCGGGCGATCTGGTCGGCGTCGGCTGCCTGGTCGACAGCTGCCGCCATTGTGCCTCCTGCAACGAGGGGCTGGAGCAGTATTGCGACAACGGCTTCACCGGCACCTACGGCGGCGAGGACAAGATCGGCGGCACCCCGCACAAGATGACCTTCGGCGGCTACTCGGAAAAAATCACCGTCGACGAGCGGTTCGTCCTGCGGATCCCGGAGAACCTGGACCCGGCCGCCGCCGCGCCGCTGCTCTGCGCCGGCATCACCACCTATTCCCCGCTCCGCCACTGGAAGGTGACGGCGGGACAGAAGGTGGGTGTCATCGGCCTCGGCGGCCTCGGACACATGGGGGTCAAGTTCGCCCACGCCATGGGAGCGCACGTGGTGATGATCACCACCTCGGCCGGCAAGGGCGAGGACGCCAAGAAACTCGGCGCCGACGAGGTCCTGCTGTCAAAAGACGCCGCAGCCATGGAGGCGGCGCAAAACAGCTTCGACTTCCTCCTCAACACCATTCCCGTCGGCCATGATGTCGATCCCTACATGGCGCTGTTGAAGCGGGACGGGACGATGGTCCTGGTCGGCGCGGTCGAGCCGCTGACCCGGGTCGACGGCGTGCCGATGATCTTCCGCCGCCGCACGATGGCCGGATCCTTGATCGGCGGCCTGCCCGAGACCCAGGAGATGCTGGATTTCTGCGGCGAGCACAACATCACCTGCGACATCGAGAGGATCGTCATCAAGGACGTCAACACCGCCTACGAGCGCACCGTCAAGGGCGACGTCAAATACCGCTTCGTCATCGATATGGCCTCGCTGAAGGGGTGAGCGGCAGGCCGACAGGGCAGGGAAGGCAGCGATGAAGGCGAGGGGGTTTCGACGGTGCGGACGGGGTTTTTCCGTGCCGCTGCTGGCGTCCGCAATGCTGTGGGCGTTGTCGGCGCCGGCGCCAGCGCAGACGCCCAAGCCGCAGACGCCGCCCGCCGGCGAATACGTGACCGAGAAGGGCTGGGGTACCTTGCAGGTGACCTCGGCGGCGGGCAAACCCACCACCTTCTCCCTGGCCTCGATCGGCGGCAACATGCACAGCTGCCAGTTGGAGGGCGACATCGTCGACGGCAAGGCGTCGCTGGAGGCAGACGAGGACCAGCGCTGCATCGTCGAGTTCGTTCCCGGCGCCGACGGCATCCAGGTCGGCGGCAACGATCCCTGCCGTTACTACTGCGGCGCCCGGGCCGGCTTCGAGGGGCTTTACCTGAAGGTGCCGGAGGGTTGCGGCGGCAGCGCCCAACAGGCCGCGCGCGACACCTTCAAGCGCCTTTACGACCGCAAGGCCTACGCCGACGCCCGCGCCGCCCTGGAGCCGGTGCTCAGCCGCTGCGGGCGCATCCTCGGCTGGCTGGACGAGGGCTGGATCCGCAATGATCTGGCGCTCGTTCAGCACAAGCTCGGCGACGATCGCGGCTGCCGGGCGACGCTGGCGCCGCTGGCGGCCGATGCGGCCAAGAGCGACGACGACATCGAGGGCGCGTATCCGCCCTCCGATGCCGAGGCCTATCTGCCCATCGTTAAGGCCACCCGCTTCAACCTGCGCCTGTGCCAGGCAAAGGCGCCTTGACCTCGGCACGCACGCCCGGATCGCCCGGTCGTCGCGGCCGCCCGTCCGTCGTTCAGCGACAGAGGGAAGCGCCGCCGCCGCCCTGATAGGTGCGTACCTTGCTCACCAGATTGCCGCCGTCGGTCGACGGGTTGGTCTGGCCTTCCGCCCCGGCGCCGAACATGGCGCCGATGCTGTTGGCCAGCACCAGATCGGCGACATTGGCGAAGAAGTAGTCCACCCGGTTGTCCTTCCAGGCATAGTTGCTGTTGCCGAGGCCGGCGTGGCCGACCGGCACCTGCCACCACATCGCCGGCTTTCCCATGGTCTCGGTCAGCACCTTGACCCAGCGGAGCATTTGCTCGAAGTCCGGCAGCGTCCGGTCGGTGGCGTCCCACCAACGGTTCTGCCCGCGCGCCTGATACCAGGCAGCGTCCCGATCGTCGGCCTCGACAAAGACCAGGTCGGCGCTCCCCAGTCCCTTCATGAACCGGGCGGTGGCGCGGGCATCGCCATCGACGTCATAGCCGGGGTCGCGGTTGAGGGCGGCGTTCCAGGCGCTGGCATGGAAGGCGATCTTCGCCTTCGGGGCGTAGATCCGGGTCATCCGGATGAGGCATCGCCCTAGACCGGCCATGGTCGCGGCCATTCCGGCGCACTCCGCATTGGCGGCGCCGACCGCAGCGGGCAGCGCCCCCGGATCGCTCTTCAGCTGTCGACCGTAGCCCCAGAGGTCGGGTTCGACGTGGACGACGGCCTTCTCGCCGCCGATCTGCCGCAGCATGAAGCGGAAGTCGTTGTAGTAGCCGTTCATGAAACCGGCATCGGCCAGCTTGGCCACCTCCGCCCGCCCCTCGCCGGCGCCGCTCGCCTGCAGCAGCGTGTAATAGGTGAACACCGGGATCTGGTTCGCCTGCTTGGCCTTGGCGATGAGGTCGCGCACGTAGGCGCCGGGCGGCACCTGGTCCCATTGCCAGCAGCCCCACCAGTTGCAAGCACCATTGGCGCAGCTCTTCCCCTTCACCCGGCAGCTCCCGGCGCAGGACTGGCACGGCTGGCCGCCGTCCGGATGTTGTCCGGCGAGGTAGACATAGCGCAGCGAGAAGGGCGCGGCGCGGGCGATGTCGTCTTGCATCATCGCGCCGACCATGAAGGTGGTCTTTCCGGTCCAGCCGGAAAGGGACCCGGCGAGGCAGGACGCCGCCTGCGCCGCCGCCGATGGCAGGACGCAGGCCGCGGCAAGGAGGAAGAAGAGGGCGGCGGCCAGGTCCCTTCGTGGACGGGTAGGGCTTGGTCGGCTGACGGGGCGTGTCATGGACGGCTCCCTTTGACCAGTTGGGATCGGGCGCCGCCGGACGGGTACGAGGCGGCAAGGCCCCGCCGATGGGCTGCAGGGCACGCCACGTATATAGCCCATTTGGGCTATATACGCCCAGCTAAAGGGATGTCCGGCTACGCCTGTGGAATACTGACGCCGCCTGAGCGTGCCGGAGCGACAGCATTATCGGTGGATCAGATCCTGTTCTTCTTGTTATTCACCGAGTATGTTCGGTTAACACCAAGCATACTAGGCAGCCGGCAGTGGCCATTGGATGTGAAAATTATGGCAGTTATATGACGAAGCGCCGGAGTTTATCTGTAATTCATTGATTATGCGTCCCTGATTGGGTCGTAAGTGCGCGCTTGGTGCCTATATCTTCTCTTAAGTAGATAATCTCTGCGGATTGTCGGGCGAAGCAGACGGCAGAATTGCTGCAGGCACCGCGATAAGCCGACGCTTGCGCAGCGGTCGCTGATGTGTCCCAATTGGGTCCATATCCGGCAGCCGCTCGGTGCGCCCTTCGCTCAACGTCGCCGCCGTCGGCACCCGGCGGAGGCGGTCCGGCCGCCGGTCAATCGGGGACCGTCCTCCCATGTCTGCTGCTTTGGCCCGGTCTTTCCTGGCGGCTCCCGCCCGCATCGTCTCGCTGGCGCTCGCCGAGCGCGACCGCTGGTTCCTGTGGACGCCGGTGCTGTTGGGGTTCGGGATCGCCGTCTACTTCGGCCTGCGGGCGGAGCCGCCGGCGGCCCTGGGGGCGTCCGGCACGGGGGTCGCCGCGGCCGTCGGGTTCCTCTGCGCCCGCCGCCGTGGCGATGATTGGGCGGGCCGGATCCTCATCCTCGCCCTTGCGGCGCTGGCGGTTGCCTCCGGCTTCGCCGCCGCGCAGTTGCGCACCTATGTCCTCGCCGCACCCGCCCTCGACCGTCGCGTCGGGCCGCTGACGGTGACGGGACACGTGGTTGAAGTGGAAAAGCTGCCGACCGGGACCCGGCTGACCCTCGATGCGCTGCACATCCGGGCGCTGGCGGCGGCGGAGACGCCGCCGCGGATCCGGATCAGGCTGCGCGGAGACAACGACTGGCGGCCGGGCGACCGGGTCACGCTGAAGGCGGTGCTCAGTCCGTTGCCGCCGCCCGCGGCCCCGGGCGCCTTCGATTTCCAGCGCCACGGCTACTTCCTTGGCCTCGGCGCCACCGGCTACGCGGTCGGCGTGCCGGAACTGCTGTCGGCAGGGGACGCGCCGGCGGGGATGGGCATCGCCGATGCCATCGGTCGGTTGCGGGCGACGATCGCGGCGCGGGTGCGGGCGGTGGTACCCGGCCCGCCGGGCGAGATGATCGTCGCCCTCCTGGTGGGCGAGCAGACGGGGCTGCCGGCACCGGTGATGCAGGCCCTGCGCGATGCCGGTCTCGCCCACCTTCTTTCCATCTCCGGCCTGCACATCGGCATGGTCGGCGGCTTCCTCTTCTTTTGGGTACGGGCGTTGCTGGCGCTGATCCCCTGGCTTTGCCTGCGGGTGCCCACCAAAAAGTGGGCGGCCTCGGTCGCCATCGCCGGCAGCGGCTTCTACATGCTCTTGGCCGACGCGTCGGTACCCACCCAGCGGGCGTTCTTCATGCTGGCGATCGTCATGATCGCCGTTCTTTTCGACCGCCGCGCCATCTCCATGCGGCTGGTGGCGTGGGCGGCGCTGGTCATCCTGGTAACCCAGCCGGAAGCCCTGCTCGGCGCCAGCTTCCAGATGTCCTTCGCCGCCATGGTCGGGCTGATCGCCGGCTACGAGGCGCTGCAGCGGCGCCGGTACGGCCGGCGGGAAGCGCCGGCGCCGCTGCGCCGAGGCGCGGTTTACGTGGGCTCTATCCTCGCCTCGACCGTGATCGCCACCGCCGCCACCTCGCCCTTCGCCATCTACCATTTCAACCGGCTGGCGCTGTTCGGCGCGCTCACCAATATCCTCGCCATTCCGCTGACCGGCGTCCTCGTCATGCCGGCCGGGGTCCTTGCCGTGGCCCTGATGCCGTTCGGCCTGGAGTGGGTGGGCCTGCAGCCGATGGCCTGGGGCACCGCCGCGATCATCGCCCTTGCCGAATGGGCGGCGTCAATGCCGGCGGCGGCGGTGCTAATGCCGGTCCTTCCGGTGTGGGGGTTGGCACTGATCACCTTGGGCGGGCTGTGGCTCTGTCTGTGGCGCACCGGCTGGCGCCTGGCCGGGGTGGCGGCGATTGCCCTCGGCTTCCTCTCGATGGCGTCGGTGTCGCCGCCGGATGTCCTGGTGGCGGGCGACGGCAAGCTGATCGGTGTTCGCCTCGCCGACGGCCGGCTCGCCCTGTCCAGTGCCGCCGCCGGCGGCTTCGCCCGCAAGACCTGGGCTCAGCGCACGGCGGCCGGCGAGGCCCCGGTCCTCTGGCCGAAGGAGGGCGAACTCGATGGCGGGCGCCTGCGCTGTGATCCCTTGGGCTGCGTCTACCGCGAGGCCGGCCACATCGTCGCCTTTCCCAACCGCTCCGCCGCCATTCTCGACGACTGCCGCCTCGCCGACGTCGTGGTCGTCGCCGGTGCGCCGCCGCGGCGATGCCCCTCCGCCACCCTCGTCCTCGATCAGGACCGGCTGCGGCGGGACGGCAGCTACGGCCTGTGGCTCGGCCCCGGCTCGGTCCGCACCGGTAGCGTCAATGCCGAGCGCGGTCGCCGTCCCTGGGTTCACGATCCCGACGCGGACGAAGAAGAGGAATAATAACTTTGCTTGAGCGACGAATAGGCGGCGGACGTTCACTATACTAGGAAAAAACCCGGCAGAAGTCCACATTTGTGGGATTCATCGATATTGTTGGAATGCGACAAATACGCAATATTGAAGTCGTCGTTTCTGGAAGCGACATACTCACGAGGAGGTATTGATGCTCATGCAACTGCGGTCGACACTAATGGCGATCGCTTCCATCCTTCTATTGACATCTCCCACCTGGGCACAGCAGGCGGTGGATGCGGCCCCAGCGGCGGAAAGCCAGGCGGGGCGCGCCGTGGAAGGGGTCTTCGATGCGGAGGGGCGGACGCCGCCGCTGGTCCCGGCGGCCCCGGACGAGGGGCTGGCGGCCCCGGCGGCGGCGGTCTCCGGTCTCGTCTATCTGTGCGACAACACCGGCCGGCTCGGCACTTTCGATCTCAAGACCAAGAAGGTGACGATCATCGGCAGCATGGGAACGGTGCTCACCGACATCGGCTTCCATCCCAACGGGACCCTCTACGGCGTCACCTTCAGCCAGTTCTACAAGGTGAACCCGACCACCGCCAAGCTCACCAAGGTCGGCGGCGGCCTCGGCTCGGTCGGTGGCATCAATGCCCTGACCTTCAACAAGGCGGGCCAGGTATCGAGCCAGCCGCAAGGTTTCGCCGCCTCGGTCAACCGCTCGGGGATATATCTGATCAATCCGGCCAACGGTACGATCAAACTCGGCTATAGCGTCACTCCCAGCCAGTTCTCGGCCGGCGATTTCGCCTTCAGCGGGACCCACCTTTACCTGTCGACGTCCAACAGGCTTCTGGTGGATTTCAATTTCGCCAACAGCACCTTCACCTCGCACCCGGTGTCGATCGTTAACCTCTACGGGCTGGTGGTTCCGGCACAGGGCCAATTGATCGGCTTCGCCGGGACCAAGGCGTACCAGATCAACCCCAACACCGGCGCCAGTTCACAGTTCGCCGATTTCACCAACAAGGGCCTGTCGCAGATTTTCGGGGCGGCATTGAAGAAATTCTTCTAGCCGACGGCCGCTCGCCGCAGACGAGGCGGCGGCGGTGCAATGGGTCGTCCGTGCCACCGTCGCCGTATCGTCTCGCCGCCGTCGCTCCTTCCCTGCGCCGCGCAATTGTCGCAGGGAACAGAGCGTGTTAGGCTCCCGTCCCAGGCGTCTGCCGCGAGTTTTCTGCAGGAGCGAGGTATTTGACCAACACCAGCGGGCCGACGCCAAGGTCCGAGCTGACCCCCGTCGCCATCGAAGAGGAGATGCGGCGCTCGTACCTCGATTACGCCATGAGCGTGATCGTGGCCCGGGCGCTGCCCGACGCCAGGGACGGCCTGAAGCCGGTCCAGCGGCGCATCGTCTACGCCATGTACGAGAACGGCTATACCCACGACAAGCCGTTCCGCAAGGCGGCGCGCATCGTCGGCGACGTCATGGGCAAGTACCATCCGCACGGCGACAGCGCCATCTACGACGCGCTCGTCCGCATGGCCCAGGAGTTCGCCATGCGGCTGCCGCTGATCGACGGCCAGGGCAACTTCGGCTCCATGGACGGCGACCGGGCGGCGGCGATGCGCTACACCGAGGCGCGCCTCGCCCGCTCCGCCCACGAGTTGATCGAGGACATCGACGAGGAAACCGTCGACTTCGTTCCCAACTACGACGAGAGCGACCAGGAGCCGGTGGTGCTGCCGGCGCGGTTCCCCAACCTGCTCGTCAACGGCGCCGGCGGTATCGCCGTCGGCATGGCGACCAATATCCCGCCGCACAATCTCGGCGAGGTCATCGATGCCGCCTGCGCCCTGATCGCCGATCCGGAGATGTCGATCGCCGAGCTGATCGAGAAACATCTGCCCGGCCCCGACTTTCCCACCGGCGGCCTCGTCCTCGGGCAGCAGGGCATCGTCTCCGCCTACCACACCGGCCGCGGCTCCGTCGTCATGCGGGCGAAGACGCGGATCGAGGAGGTGCGCAAGGACCGTCCGGCGATCATCGTCGACGAGGTCCCCTACCAGGTGAACAAGGCGCGGATGATCGAGGTCATCGTCGAGGCGGTGCGCGACCGGAGGGTGGAGGGGATCGCCGACCTGCGCGACGAGTCCGACCGCGACGGAGTCCGCGTCGTCATCGAGCTGAAGCGCGACGCCGAGCCCGAGGTGGTGCTCAACCAGCTCTACCGCCACTCGCCGCTGCAGACCTCGTTCGGCATCACCCTTCTGGCGCTGGACGGCGGCCGGCCGCGGACGATGTCGGTGAAGGAGCTGCTGCAGTCCTTCCTCGCCTTTCGCCAGGACGTCATCCGCCGCCGCACCATCTTCAAGCTGAAGCGGGCGCGGGAGCGGGCGCATGTCCTGGTCGGCCTGGTGGTCGCCGTCGCCAACATCGACGAAATCATCCGGGTGATCCGCGAATCGCCCGACCCGGCGGCGGCGCGCGAGGCCCTGACATCGCGCGACTGGCCGGCCGCCGACGTCCGGCCGCTGATCCTCTTGGTGGAGGAGGGCGCGATGGTGGCCGCCGATGCGCCCTACCGGCTCTCCGAGGAGCAGGCCCGCGCCATCCTCGAACTGCGGTTGCAGCGGCTGACCGGCCTCGAACGGGAAAAGATCGCCGCCGAACTCAAGGAGCTCGGCGAGCGCATCGGCGAATACCTGGGCATTCTCGGATCGCGGGCGACGCTTTTGCGGGTCATGCGCGACGAACTCCTGGCGATCAAGGCGGCGTTCGCCACCCCGCGGCGCACCCGGCTGGAGGAGGAAGGCCCCGACGCCAACGATGAGGACCTGATCCAGCGGGAGGACATGGTCGTCACCGTCACCTCCACCGGCTACATCAAGCGGGTGCCGTTGAGCACCTATCGGGCGCAGCGGCGCGGCGGCAAGGGCCGCTCCGGCATGTCCATCCGCGAGGAGGACTTCGTCAGCCAGGTGTTCGTCGCCTCCACCCACACGCCGGTGCTGTTTTTCTCCTCCGCCGGCATGGTCTATCGGCTGAAGGTCTACAAGCTGCCGCTCGGCACGCCGCAGGCGCGCGGCAAGGCGATGATCAACCTGTTGCCGCTGCAGGCGGGGCAGACGATCACCACCTTGATGCCGCTGCCGGAGGACGAGGGCCGGTGGAGCGACCTCTACGTGGCGTTCGCCACCCAGTCCGGCAGCGTCCGCCGCAACGCGCTGAGCGATTTCCGCAACGTTCCGTCCAGCGGCAAGATCGCCATGAAGCTCGACGCCGGTGATCGGCTGGTGCGGGTGCGCACCTTCACCGACGACGACGACATCATGCTGTTCACCCGCGGCGGCCAGTGCATCCGCTTTGCCGTCGGCGAGGTGCGCGTCTTCTCCGGCCGCACCTCCACCGGCGTCCGCGGCCTCAAGCTGGCCAAGGACGATCAGGTGATCAGCATGAGCGGCCTGCGCCACGTGGACATCGACGCCGCCCGCCGGGAGGAATACCTGCGGGCGATCAATGCTAAGCGGCGGATCAGTTCCGCCGATTACACGGGCAAGGACGACGAGGCGGCGCGTGACCAGGCGCTGGCGGCAAAACTCGACCTGCCCGAGTTCATCGATATGACGGAGCGGGAGGAGTCCCTCCTCACCGTCACCGAGGACGGCTTCGGCAAGCGGACGTCCTCCTACGAGTACCGCATCGCCGGCCGCGACGGCTCCGGCGTCGGCGCCATCGATCTCGGCCGGCGGCCGCTCGGCCCGTCGACGGTGATCGGCGCATTTCCGGTGCTGGGCAGCGATCACATCGTCATGGTGACGGAATCGGGCCAACTCATCCGTTGTCCGGTGGCCGACATCAGCGTCATGGGTCGGACCGCACGGGGGGTCAAGCTGTTCGCCATGGCCGAGGGGGACCGGGTGGTGTCGGTGACCCGCATCCGCGAGGTCGACGGCGCCAACGGCGGCAATGGCGAAAGCGACGGCGACGGCGACGACGGAGCGCCGGCAAGGCGCCAGCCCGACCTGTTCGGACCGGGCGGCGGCGGAACCGATACGGGGGGAAAAGGAACGACGTGAGTCGCCGGGACGCACAGCGACCGGGGCCTGACAGCAACGGGACTTGACAACAAGAATGAGCCGCCGAGAGCGGCGGAGGAGAACAACCAATGGGCAGGTCGCGCGTGGGCGTCTATCCCGGAACCTTCGATCCGGTGACCAACGGCCATATGGACATCATCGGCCGGGCGACGCGGGTGGTGGATCGCCTGGTCATCGGCGTCGCCGCCAACCCGGGCAAGGAGCCGCTGTTCGGCCTCGCCGAGCGCTGCGCCATGCTGCAGGAACTGATGGCGCCGCTGCGCAATGGCGACGGCAGCCGCATCGAGATCAGGTCGTTCGAAAACCTCCTGATGCACTTCGTCGTCGAACTCGGCGCCGGGGTTATCATCCGCGGCCTGCGCGCCGTCTCCGACTTCGAGTACGAGTTCCAGATGGCGGGCATGAACACCCGCCTCAACCCGGACGTCGAGACGGTCTTCCTGATGGCTTCGGAGCGCCACCAGTTCATCGCCTCGCGCATCGTCAAGGAGGTGGCGCTTCTGGGCGGCAACATCACCTCGTTCGTTCCCGCCGGCATCGAGCGGTACGTGGCACAAAAACTTGACCGCCTGGACGAGCGGGCGGTTTCCTGAACCGCCGGTTTCGCTTTAGTCTATCGACGGTCAAGCACGCATCGCGGGGACCGCCGCCGACAGCGGTTCCCCACGTGGCGTACGGGCGCGTAGCTCAGTCGGCAGAGCATCTGACTTTTAATCAGAGGGTCCCGGGTTCGAGTCCCGGCGCGCCCACCAACGAAATCAAGGGGTTAACGGATAACGGCACCGGCCGCCTGGCGGTCGGGTAAGCGGGGGGTAAGCAGTAGAAGGAAAGTCTCCTCGCACCGCGCAGGTGACTTCCGCCTGATCAACGGCCGCCTGCCGCTGGATCGCATGCGTCTCGCCATGCTCCACCAGCCATAGAAGCTTCCGCATGGCCGCCGGCGATCCTTCGAGGCCAGGTTCCGCACCTCGGCATGGCCTTTCGCCGGATCAAATTTCGGTTCATGGGCATCAGCGATCAATCCCGGTCCAATTGTCCAAGCTCGAAAAGCGGAAGGCTTCAGGCTTCCGGGGCCGGGTCGGCTCAGGGTGTACTTTGCCGCCGATTAGTTATGTGGTCATCCACATAGCGATTGTCCGACTCGCCACACACTTCGTGTTTCAATTGATTTGCGAGCCGGGCGGCGACGCAGGGGAGCCATTGGCCATGTCGTCATTGCTTCAACACGACGGCTGCGTTTCGTCGCAACAGCACACCGCGGCCGGTGCGTCCGCCCGCTCGCTGACCGGTCCTTGACAAAACATAAAGTGAATCAATGCTTTGGAATTAGGCTCGGCGGCACTCTGTGCTCTGGCATCCGTTATGCATTTCAATTCATGACGCATCAATGCGAAGCCGATACAGCCTGTTGACCCGAAACCCAGGAAGACAGAGCGGGGAGACGAACGCGGCATGGAATTGGTCAGGGCCCCTTGGATGCGACCCGGCGTCGTCGTGCACGATTTGTCGACGTGCGTTGACGAACTTCTCGCCGACTTCGCGCTCGCCATCGGCAGTCGCGGATTTCGAGTCGCGGGTTCGTGCATTTGGATACGCGGCGCCGCGGCCGACTTGGCGAGGGGTGCGCCCCCGACCGTATCGAGTTATTCGATCTCGGCAACGGCCGGACGCTTTCGATCGATGCCGATTCAGCGGGCGGTGCATCGGCAGCGGTAGCCGCCAATTCGCTGCGCACGGCCATCCGCGACAATGCCGATCTCGTTGTCATCAGTCGGTTCGGCGCGTTTGAAAAAGCGGCGCTGCGAGTCCAGGCGACCCTGGAGGAGGGGATTGCCCACGGCATGCCGGTGCTGACCTCCATTGCCGGCTGCTGTCTCGACAAGTGGTATCGCTTCGCCGGGCATGACGGCGCCATGCTGGCACCAGACACCGCCGCGCTGTGGCAGTGGTGGGGCAGCGAACGGCTCTATCGGGATCACCCTCGGGGTTGCTGAAACGCCGGTCCGGCGCATGATCTGCGGGCCGCGTTGGTTGATGGTCGAGAGTGACACGGGCGTAGGGCTCGCCCCATTGCCGAAAGGACCGGCGCCCCTGCTCTCCCGGCTGCAGAGCCTCCAGCAGAGGACGCTGCGGTCGCTCGCCGAATTCACCCAGTCCTGGGACGGCCTCGAGATGGCCGTGGGGATCGCGGCAATCAACGCACACTACAACCGCTACGATTTGGACGCGGCCGTCGGCAACGGGGCGCAGGGGCTCCGCAGCGTCCACGGTCGGGTGATGGTGATCGGCGGCTTCCCCGGCCTCACCCAGATTCTCCCAAACGCTCAGGTGATCGAGGCACGGCCCCGGCCGGGAGAGTTGCCGACGATCGCCATGGATACGGTCTTGCCGGGCTGTGCGGCAACGGTTGTCAGCGCCTCCAGCATCGTCAACCGGACTCTGCCCCGCATCTTGCGCCTGACCCATGGTTCGCGGGTGGCGTTGATCGGCCCCGCCACGCCAATGACTCCTCGCCTGCACGCCTACGGGGTCGAAATCCTCGGCGGCCTCCGTGTGCGGGATCCTGACGGATTGGCCGAAGTGGTCTCGGTGGGCGGTCTGCCCCGCGATTTCAGCCAGTTCGGCGACTACGTCCATATCCGCCCGGCGGCGGCGGCGGCGGCGGCAACGCGGCCGGTCTCGTTCCGCGGTTGCCTGCCAAGGGGAAATCGCCAGGCTTTCGTGGATCGCACAACTGCGGCCCTGTCGCTGCTCTCCGTCACGCCTCACGCTCGCCGGAGCCTGTGTCGATGAAGAGAGGCCGCGCCGCACAGTCGCCCGCTACCGTTGCGTCGACGGGCTGTGAATGGGCGGCAGCCGATTATGTCGCCGTCATTGTGCCCGACGACGCCGGCTGCCGCAGGCCCTGCGCCTCGGCGCCGGCCGCCGGCCCTCGCCACGGTCGGAGGAACTCCGGACTCGCCGCGGCCGGCACCGAACCGACATCCCGTGCAGTCCCCGATCTATCCTCGCCGGAGTCGGTGGCGGGCGCCCAGGATGCGCGGGCGGCCGACGTCGCCTACCACGGCGGCGCGAACCGCGGATTCCAGATCGATCTCGGCGAACTGGCGGACGAATTCTCCGATTGCAGCGAGAACACCGACTGCAGCACCGGGGAGTGCCGGGTCAAGGTGCTGCCGACCCTTTACCGCATCCTCCGGGTCATCGCCGACAGCGAAGATCGGGGCCGGGCGCTGTCCATCATCCTCGAGGTGATGGAGCAGCGCATGCGGATGGTCCGCGGCATGGTCAGCCTGCTGGACCGCAAGTCGGACACGATCTTCATCCACGAAAGCTTTGGCCTGACCGAGGCGCAGAAAGCGCGTGGGCTCTATGTGCCGGGCGAGGGGATCATCGGCCAGGTCGTTGCCTCCGCCAAGGCGATCGTCGCCCCGCGACTGCGCGACAACCCGGTGTTTCTGAACCGGACCGGCAGCCGCGGCGACGGCGAGGCCCTCGACTGCGCCTTTCTCTGCGTCCCCATCCTTAATGGCGGGAAGGTGCTGGGGACGATCAGCGGCGAGCGCGTCTATGCCAACGCCCGGCTCCTGAAGCAGGACTTCGAGCTGATGGCGACCATCGCCTCGATGATCGCGCCGGCGGTCGAGCTCTATCTCCTCGAGAACATCGAGCGGAAGAATCTCGAAAGCGAGAACCGGCGCCTGCACGCGGCGCTGAAGGAGCGGTTCAAGCCCGACAACATCATCGGCAGCTCGAAGCCGATGCGGGATGTCTACGAACTGATCGGCAAGATCGCTCCGGCCAAGACCAGCGTCCTTATCCTCGGCGAGAGCGGTGTCGGCAAGGAGCTGGTGGCGAACGCCATTCACTCCAACAGCGCCGTCTCCGGCGGGCCATTCATCAAATTCAACTGCGCCGCCCTGCCGGAGACGATTGTCGAGAGCGAACTGTTCGGCCACGAGAAGGGCTCGTTCACCGGCGCGACCGGGTTACGCAAGGGTCGCTTCGAGCTCGCCGACGGAGGGACGATCTTCCTCGACGAGGTCGGCGAGCTGCCGCTGTCGATCCAGGCCAAGCTGCTGCGGGTGCTGCAGGACAAGACCTTCGAGCGGATCGGTGGCACGCGGCCGGTAACGGTCGACTTGCGGATCATCGCCGCGACCAACCGGGACCTGACCCAGATGATCGCCGACGGCCGGTTTCGCGAAGACCTCTACTACCGCCTCAACGTCTTCCCGATCACCATTCCGCCTCTGCGCCAGCGCGGCAGCGACGTGATCGCCCTTGCCGATCACTTTGTCGCTCGCTTTACCCGCGACACCGGCAAGCCGGTGACGCGCATCTCCACCCCGGCCCTGAACATGCTGGGGGGACGGCTGCGGATCGCCATGGCGACGCGGGATGCGAAAGCTGTGAACGAGCCGTTCGGCCAGGCTCAGTGGTTCTCGATCTACGACCTCACCGCCGGCGAGATTGAACTCGTCGGCGTGGTCGAATTCACCCCCGTTCCCCGAAAGTGTGCCGCGGCCAACGATAACCCCGACGACTGCGAGCGACGGATCGAAGCCCGCATGGATGCCCTCTCGGGATGCCATGTCATTTTCGCCCGCCAGCTCGGCGACGCGGCGGCGGCCTCGGCGATGAAGCGCCAAATGCACCCGGTCGAGGTCGGCGGGGATCCATCCATCGCCGCCCTCCTCGGTCGCTGCCAGGCGATGCTGGCGACAAACCCGCCCCGCTGGCTGCGGCGGCTTACCGGAACGGCCACCGACAGCGCGGCCGCGGCGGGCGATCCGCCGGCTCCGTTGCAGGGGGAGAGAAACTTTCCTGATGAAGAGAGGGCAAACTGGTCATGACAGAAGCAGTGGGCTCATCACAGTCCATGTACGCATCGTGCAGGTCTGTGTAATCAGGCTCGAATACCTGTGTTATCAGCGGGCTTGGTGGTTTCGGCCATTTAGAGAAATATTGGCGACCGGCATCCGCGTATTTGAACCGGTTTATCGCGTGCCTCAGGATGCCTATGCCGCACGTTCGACAATGCGCTACAGGTGCCTCCGCTTCCGGAAATACGCGGTCAAGCAGCGTTCGGCGCTGTTCAACTACTTCGACGGATTCCTCAACCCGTTCTTCAATCGCGTCCGTGACTCCTTGCTCACCGCCGACGAGCTCTCCTGGGCGCGGCGATTGGCTGAGCGTGCCGCCGATCGCGACTTCGTTGAGCGCTGATCATTCCCACTTGCGAGCCTCGGCGCGCGCGAGGCTGGAGGGCACCGATGAAACCCGATGACATCTTGGCGCTGCAGACGAGCCCGCCTGCACCCACAATCGCAAGAGCAAGTCGGGATGTGCCCGGCCACAGCCGGGGGCAACCCAGGGTGGCTGCTGCTTCGACGGGGCGAGGAACGCGCTGGTGCCGATTACCGATGCCGCGCATATCGTCCACGGTCCGATCGGCTGCGCCGGCAGTTCGTGGGATGCGCGCGGCTCGCGATCCTCGGGATCCCAGCTCTACCGCATCGGGATGACGACCGACCTCGCCGATTTGGACCTGATCATGGGCGCCGGCGAGGCGCGCCTCTTGGGTGCGATCGGCCACGTGGTGCTGAGCGTCGCCCGCGGTATGCGCGAGCGCTGGGGAATGCCGTTTTTCGAAGGTAGCTTCTATGGCATCGCCAATACCTCGCAGGCGTTGCGGGACTTTGCTCGCCTGCTGGACGATGCCGACCTCGCCGCACGGACCGAGGTGCTGATCGCGCGGGAGGAAGCTGCGGCAGCGTCCGCCCTGGCCGACTACCGGCGTCGACTGTCCGGCAAGCGCGTGCTGATCTTTTCCGGCGGGTTCAAGTCCTGGTCGGTGATCGCCGCGATGCAGGAACTGGGGCTCACGGTCGTGGCGACCGGTACCGAGAAGTCGACCGAGGAGGATAAAGCCCGCATCTGCGCCCTGATGGGTCCGAAGGCGCTGATGATCGAAGACAACGACCAGACCGGGCTGCTGCCTACAAGGCGGATATCCTCGCCGCCGGGGACCGCTACATTTACCCGGCGCTCAAGGCGCGGGTGCCGTTTCTCGACCTCGATCATGTCCGCGAGATCGGCTATGCCGGTTATGGCGGCATCGTCGAGCTTGCCCGGCAGGTGACGGTATCGGTGGAGAGCCCGGTTTGGGCACAGGTTCGCGCCCGACCGCGCTGGGCAGAGGACAGCGGGTCGACGCTCTTACCATTCCCCGCCGGAGCCTGAGCGGTGGCCGAGCTCAGCATTTCGGGCAAACCGCTGGCGGTCTCACCGCTGAAGGTCAGCCAGGCGATGGGAGCGGCGCTCGCCTTCCTCGGTCTCGCCCGGGCGATGCCGCTGGAGCATGGCGCGCGCGGCTGCACCTCGCTCTCCAAACTGTTCTTCATGCGGCACTTTCGCGAGCCTATCGCCCTGCAGACGACGGCGATGGAGCAGCTCACGACGATCCTCGGGGCCGACGACAACGTCGTCGAGGCGCTTCATACGGTGTGCACGCGAGAACGGCCGGAGGTCATCGGGCTGATCAACACCGGTCTGGCCGAAACCCAGGGCGCCGATATCCCGAGCACACTGCGGGTGTTCCGCGACGCTCACCCGGAATTCGCCGACGTGGCGATCGTGCCGGTGAGCGCGTCCGATCAGGGGGGTGGGCTTGAGGTCGGGTTCGCCGCCGCCGTCGAGGCGATCATCGACACCCTGCTGCCCATGTCGCGGCCGGCCCCCGGCCGGCTGCCAACGGTCAACGTGCTGGCTTCACCGATGCTCACGCCGGGTGACATCGAGGCAATTCGGGAATGGATCGAAGCGTTCGGGCTGCGGGCACTGGTGCTGCCAGACCTTGCCGCCTCCCTCGACGGGCACCTGATCGAGGCCGGTTTTTTCCGCCCTCACCTATGGCGGCATCGCCCGTTCCGACGTGGCGGCGATGGCGTCATCGGTGGCGACGCTAGTGATCGGGCCGTCCTTGGCCCATGCCGCCAACGCGATGAAGGCTCGTACCGGCATCGACGATTACCGCTTTCCGCACCTGATGGGGCTCGATGCTTGCGACGCCTTTACCGACGCGATGCGGACGATCGCCGGCGGGCCGGTCCCCGCCCGGATTGAACAGCAGCGGGCACAACTCCTCGATGCGATGGTCGATTGTCATTTTATCGTTGGGAGCGCTCGGGTCGCCGTCGCTGCCGACCCCGATCTGCTGGGTCAGTTGACAACGTTCCTCGTCGGCGTGGGGGTCGACGTCGGCGCCGCCGTGTCGTCGGCGCGGTCGGACAGCTTCGGCGATTTGCCGTTAGCGCATATCGTCGTCGGTGACCTGGAGGATCTGGAGGACATCGCCCGCGGGCGGGACGTCCATCTCGTCATCGCCAACTCCCACGCGGTGCAGACGGCGGCCCGGCTCGGCGTCCCCCTCCTTCGCGCCGGCTTTCCACAGCACGATTATTTCGGCGGCCACGCCCGTGCCTGGATCGGCTACCGCGGCAGCCGCCAGACGCTGCTCGACCTGGCCAATCTGTTGTCGGCGGCGCGACGGCCTATCGCCCCCTATCGCTCGCGCTACCGCGCCGGCGAAGAAGCAGCCTCCTAAATCGGAGAGATCCACGATGCTGAAGATCGCGTTTGCCAGCAGCGATCGCACCCGCGTCGATCTGCACTTCGGCGGTGCCGATCATATCGTCATCTACGAGGTATCGGCCGGACGCGCCGATCTCGCCGGCATCGGCCGGTTCGTAAAGGCCGAGCAGGCCGGCCACGACGCCCGCACCGGCCTGGAACATACCGCCCAGGACAAACTGGCGGCCAAACTCGACTTCCTTGCCGACTGCACCGCCGTCTACGCCGCCAACATCGGGGCGTCCGCCATCCGGCGGCTGATGCTCGCCGGTATCCAGCCGATCATCGATGAAGGGCACGACATCGTCGATCTGCTGAACGAGGTGAGCCTCGCCATCTGTTGTGGGGGCCTGCCGTGGGTCGAGCGGGCGGTTCAAAAGGCGGACAGCAGCCTAAAGCAGCAAAGCGCTGCTGTTGCCGACACGGCAAGCGGCAGCTTGGCGCTGATCACGTCGATCGACGATGGGGCGTGAAAGATAGGATCGCAGGACCTGCCGACAGGAGGCGACCGAACCAGGAACGATGGCAGACGACACCGGCTTCGATGATCCGGTTCCCGCACTGCGGCGGCGCCTGGACGCTTTGCGCAGCGAGCTGCGGCGTGCGATCAGCGGGCTCGATGACCCACAAGGCCAGGCCTGCTGGAAGTCTCCGCCGAAGTCTTGGGCGGGCTGATCAAGGCATTCGACGACTACCAGGAAAAGACCGAGCCAGTCTGGCTGAAAGTGGCAAAGAGGCTTTTCCCGTAGCCGCCGGCGGTTGCCGACGACCGCTCGAGATCACCGTCGTGGACGGGTCAATCGCCTTCGAGGAAGCGATGTCGCAGCCGCTCGCTCAGCGCGCTGAGGGCGGTCACCAGGGTCAGCATCACCAGGATCAGCGCCGCCGCCTCGCGGTACGCGAACAGGTGAAAGGCGGTGACGATCTCCTGGCCGAGGCCGCCGGCGCCGATGATGCCGAGCACCGTCGCTGCCCGGACGTTGTGCTCGCAGCGGTAGAGGGTGACGTCGGCGAAGCGCGGCAGGACCTGCGGCAACACCGCAAACCGCAGGATGCCGAGCCGGGGAACGCCCTGGCTGCGCAGAGCGTCGCCCGGCCCCGGAATCGACGTGCTCGAGGATCTCGGCGTAGAACTTGCCGAGCATGCCGATGGAGTGGGCGGCGAGCGCGAACACCCCCGGCAGCGGACCGAAGCCGACGGCGGCAACGAAGATGACGCCCCAGATGAGATCGGGGATCGTCCGCGCCGCGTTCAGGGCCAGCCGCACCGCCAGGCGGACGGTTGCCGGCGCTCCAGGCTCCGCCGCGATGATGCCGAACGGCAGCGCCAATGCCGCGGCGAGCGCCGTGCCGGCGATGGCGGTGGCGAGGGTCTGCAGCAGCGGCCGCCCCCGACTCTGCCAGCGACCGAAGTCCGGCGGGACAGCGTCGCCGGCGAGGATCGCCAGCGTGCGGACCGCATCCTGGTAGCGGGATGGATCGAAGGCACCCGTATAGGCGAAGGCGGCCGCGACCACCGCGAGCACCATCGCGACCTCGATGGTTTGGCGGAGAAGGCGACGGCGGCCGTCGCTGATGACCGCCGCCACCTCGTCGAAGTCCACCGGTGACCGACCGCCGGCGCTCATGGCTCAGGAATCGCCCCAGGGCTTGCCTGGCCGATCGCCTCGACCCATAGGCGGACCCGGTCGACATCGGAGTCGACCGCCGGGATGAAGGCGACGGCGCGGAACACCTGCAGCGCCGGGTCGGTGACATCGAGGAACGCCCTTGCGGATTTCCTCCTTGAATGCCGGATCCAGGCCTTCGCGGAACGTCCACATGTATTCCGGGATCGGCGGCGAGTCGGCGAGCACCCGCACCGTCGCCGGGTCCAGCTTCTGCTCCCGAATCAGCCGGTTGAAGATCGGCATGCTGAGGCCGCCGGCGTCGGCTTTGCCGTTTGCGACCGCCATCGCCACCGCGCCGTGTGCGCCCAGCACCCGCAGGTTGTAATCCCTGTCGGAGACCAGTCCGGCCTCCAGCAGCATGTACCTCGGCACCCAGGTCCCCGAGGTGGACGCCGGGTCGCCGAACGCGACGTCCTTTCCCTACAGGTCGGCCAGGCCTTTTGCGGGACTGTCGGCGGGGACGATAACCACCGCCTGGAAGGTGGGGCCGACGTCGGCGTGGGTCGGCCGGGCGAACGGCTCCAGCTTCGCCCGCCGGCTCTGCAGGATGTAGGTGACGGGCCCCAGGTAGGCCGGCCCCCTCGTAGCGGGCGAGGGCGATCGAGCCGACGGCGTTGGCCGTGTTCTGCAAGTCCTCGACGGTGGTCGAGCCCTCGGTCTGCAGCGATTTGTCGGGGAGCATCGGCGAGTCGAAGCGACCGGTATCCATCAGGATCGTGCCGTCGACCCCCATCTCGTCGAGGTAGAACTTGAGTTCGGCGACGTCGCCCGGGTTAACCCAACCAGGGAAGACGTTGAGCTTTGCGGTGGGCTGGCCCTTCTTCGCCAGCGTCTTGACCAGCGCCTTGACGGCCTCGTCGTAGCCGCTGACCTGGCTGCCCTTGAAGCTCGGCGTATGGACCGGCACCAGGTGGATGGTGCGGTCGGGGAATTCCTTCGCCAGCATCTTGTAGCAGGCGGTGATCGTTCCCTCGATGTCGTCGCCGATCACCTCGGTCGAGCAGGTGGTGATGATGGGGATGACGCGCAGTTCCGGATAACGCCGCGCCAGGACCTCGACCCCCTCGATGATCCGCTTCGTTCCGCCGAACACCGCCGCCTCCTCGTGCACCGAGCTGGAGGCGACGGCGAAGTTCTCCTTGAAGTGCTGGGCGAACAGCAGCCGCACGAACATCGTGCAACCCTGGCCACCGTGGACGAGCGGGATACAATCCTTGACGCCGATGCTGGCGTACTGGCCGCCTGCCGGCTGGCAGGTGTACATGGGATTGATAATTCCTGCGCGTTCCTTGCTTGCAACTGTGCAGGCCATGATCTGGGCCTCCTGATGGGGGCAAGGTGCGGCAACAGCATGGGCTGCGCCGCGCGCCCGGCGTCTAATAAAGGGTGTGGGTCAGTTCGTGATTGCGGGACCGGGTGATCGCCAGGTCGACAAGGCGGTCGCGCAGACCACCCAGGACCTCGCTGATCTCCGGCTCCCTGCTGAAGACGGCTGCATTTACTGGCCACTTCGGCATCGATGATTTAAGTCCGATGTCTCGCCAACGGATGTCGCAGAAGCGATGCCAGTTGGCCGGGCGGCGGTGATGCAGGTCAATTGCCGCGTCGGATCACCATCGCAGCCGGGACAACCCACTGAAAACGCTCACAACTGATCCATCGCCAGGGAAGACGCGGAAGTCGAGCAGAGCCGGCGGGATGAGGCAGGGACAACGCGGAGCGTACACTTCACGTCGCTATCGTTCCGATCGGTACGTTTGGCAGCAAAAGGCTCGCCCGTCATGGCGAGTCGCTCCGCGCATCAGGCTAAACGCGGGTTCAAGTGTCGGGCGACATGGAAAACTGGACCAGGGGCGACATGAGGAACCGGACCTCCTTTGAGTGTCTCACGGGCGTGTCCGGTCGCCGTTCTCCTTCCGTCTCGTCAACTTGACGATCGTGGCCTTCGCCAGCCGCGCGGCGCGGCGGCTCGCCGGCTCATTTGACCAGGCCCGTCCCATAACCAATATGCATTGAATCGCTAGCAAGGCCGCATTTCTCGACGCTTCTTCCCGCCGCCATCATCGACAAACGGGCCGGGCGGGCCCTTGTCACAAATGAGGCGCAGGGAGGAGACGATGAGCGGTCACGCGGTCCCGGTCGGCATAGGGCGTCGCTTTGCGCCGCTGTTGGAGGGGTGGGAGGATGTCGTCTCCGTCGCCGAGCGGGGCCTCGGCCCATTGCTCGACCTGGCGGTTCGGCTCTGGCTGGCGCAGATCTTTTTTGTTTCAGGCGTCCTCAAGACGACCAACTGGGATGCGACGGTTTTCCTCTACACGCACGAGCATCCGGTTCCGGGACTCGATCCGGCGGTGGCGGCGGTCATCGGTACCGGAATCGAACTCGTTTGTCCGGTTCTGCTGGCGTTCGGGCTCGCCAGTCGTATTGCCGCCATTCCGTTACTGCTAACAACGGCTTTTCTCCAGTTGACCTACAAGGAGCTTGCCGACCATCTCTATTGGGCGGCGCTGCTGGGGTTTCTGCTGTTGCGGGGACCTGGCGCCCTCTCCGTCGATCACTTCATCGCACCGCATTTGGCCGGCTCGGCGATCCCGTTCGCCGGCAGTCTGAAAAAGCTCGCCGTTCGCCTGCACCGGCACGTTCTTCCTTCCTATCAGTTTACCGTTCGCGTGTGGCTCGCCTGGCTCATCTGGGATCTCGGGTTTCGGGATGGCTCGGGCTCGGAGCCCTGGCAGGCGATGGGTCTCGTTTTGTGCGCAGTGCTGGCGGCCGGTCTGGCGACACGGTCGGCCGCCCTCTTTCTCGCCTTGCTTTCCACCACCAGTCTGTCCGATGTGACGGCGTTGGGGGATCCGGTGCTGCGCCTGTTCTTGCTTGCAACCTTTGCCTTGCACGGCGCCGGCCCTATCTCCGTGGATCGTCTGCTCAGGCCCTATGTGCACCGCCTGTGCCCAAGCCTCTCCAGAGACCCCGGCTGGCTGGCCGAAGCGCCCCGCGTCATCATCGTCGGTGCCGGATTTGCCGGGATCGCGGCGGCGCAAGCGCTGCGCCACGCCTGGGCGAGGATCACACTCGTCGACCGCCGCAACTACCACCTGTTTCAGCCGTTGCTCTACCAGGTGGCGACGGCGACGCTTTCTCCCGCCGACATCGCCGTGCCAATCCGGACGCTCGTACGGGGTCAACAGAACTGCCGCGTGCTGATGGGTCGCGTCAGCGGCGTGGACGTCCAGGGCCGCGAAGTCGTCGTCGGCAATCAGCGCATACCATACGATTACCTGGTGCTGGCAACAGGCGCCCGGCACAGCTACTTCGGCAAGGACGAGTGGGAGCCGTTCGCGCCGGGGCTGAAAAAGATCGATGATGCAACGGCGGTGCGCAGTCGGGTGCTGTCCGCCTTCGAGCGCGCCGAGGCCGCCGAAGATGATGCCGAGCGACAGCGGCTTCTGACATTCGTCCTCGTCGGCGGCGGCCCGACCGGCGTCGAGTTGGCCGGTGCGATCGCCGAGCTGGCGCGGCAGAGCCTGCGCGAAGAGTTCAGAACCGCCGATCCGACGTCGGCCCGCATCCTGTTGATCCAGTCGGCCCCGCGCATCTTGCCGAGCCTCCCGGAAGGACTTTCCCTCGCCGCAACCCGGTCCTTGAGGGAACTGGGCGTAGAGGTGCTGACCAACAGCCGTGTCGAACAGGTGGATGACGGCGGGGTCAACGTCGGCAACCGGCGGATAGAGGCCCGGACGGTGTTGTGGACCGCCGGGGTGATGGCCTCGGCGGCCGGACGCTGGATCGGCGCCGAACGCGATGCCGCCGGCCGGATTCTGGTGGAGCCGGACCTGTCCGTGCCGGGCGTGCACAACGTCTTCGCGATTGGCGATACCGCCGCCTGCCACGGCGCGGACGGTCGTCCGCTTCCTGGACTCGCCGCCGTCGCCAAGCAGCAGGGACACTACGTCTCCCGAGTGATCCGTGCCCGGATCGAGGGGCGGGAGCACCACCGCCGCTTCCGCTACCGCGACTTGGGCTCGATGGCAACGATCGGTCGCAAGGCGGCGGTTGCCGACCTTCGCGGCGTAAGGCTCAGCGGCAGCCTTGCCTGGTGGCTGTGGGGACTCGTCCACGTCGCCTTTCTGGTCGATCTGCGCAGCCGGATTGCGGTGATGTTCGACTGGTTCTGGTCTTACCTGACCTACAATCGGAGCATGCGCTTGATCACCGGCGTCGAAGGTGACCGCGACTGAGCCCCGTCTTCAAGGCAGCCGCGCCCAACGCACGCTATCCGTTCGCTTTGCGCCACACTGCGCTTGACCCTTGCATGCATCGACGCGGAAGATGCGTGTGCTTTGGCGCGAGATTCCCATAAGCGGGCGGGGGAAGGGATGGAGCTGTACCAGGTCAGGTATTTTCTCGCCCTTTGCGAGACCTTGAACTTCACACGTGCGGCAGAGAAGTGCGCTGTCTCGCAGCCGAGCTTAACACGCGCCATCCAGAACCTTGAGGCAGAGTTTGGCGGGCCCTTGTTTCACCGCGAGCGGCAGCGCACGCACCTGACCGAGCTCGGACGGCTGATGCAGCCTTACTTCGAGCAGGTGTATACACAAGCGCAGGCCGCCAAAGACGCAGCAAAGACTTATGCCAAGCTCGACAACATCCCGCTGAAGATCGGGGTGATGTGTACCATTGGCCCGAGCGTCATGGGCGACTTCTTCGGCGACTTCCGTTCCCGTTACCCCGGAATCGAGGTGCAGCTTCTCGACGCGGCTGGCTATGCCCTCGCCGAGATGCTTCTCACCGGTGCGATCGAGGTGGCCATATACGGGCTTCCCGAAGGCATAGACGACCGGTTCCACGCCCTGCCATTGTTCAGTGAGCGCTTCGTTATCGCCTGTTCAGAGGTGCACCGGTTTGCGACGATGGACGTCGTCCACTGCCGCGACCTCCATGAAGAGCGCTACGTCAACCGCTATAACTGCGAGTACTACGAGTACGCGGGTAATATCCTGCGCGGCATGGGCGTATACGTCAACGTCGTGATGCGGAGCGAGCGGGACGACTGGGTTCAGGCAATGATCCGCGCCGGCCTCGGCTTTGGCTTTTTTTCCGAGTTCTCGGTGACCATGCCGGGCATCATCGTCAAGCCCCTGATCGAGCCGGAATTCGGCAGGCAGATCAATCTGGTCACAATGCGCGGTCGCCCCCATTCGCCGGCTGTCGGTGCCTTCATCCGGGCGGCGCGAGCCCACAAATGGCCGGAGGCGGTTGCGCCCGTCCCCCCTAACCAAGGCGACCAGCAGGCTGGCGAGGCATCTGCGACAAGCACTTGAGCACCGCACCTGGGTCGGCCCGCTGCCCCGGATCCGCGTCGATGAACGCACAAGCAGCGATGCCATTCGAGTCGACAACATAGGTGGCAGGAAGGACCAAGCCCGAAGATATCGCCTCCGGAGGGGCACCAAGGCCGAGAAGATTGAGCCAAACGGCAACCGGCTCCGGGGGCTGATAGGTGAGCCCGAACAGACGACCAAGCTGGTGACCGTCGTCGGTCAACAGGTCGAACCCCAGACCGTCCTCTTCGGCAACAGCCTGCGACCTGCTGGGCGGGTCCGGCGAAATTCCCACAAGAGCGCCGTGCCGGGCTTGGATTGCCGGCAACATACCTTGCAACATCCTGAGCGATTTCCGACAGATGGGGGAACAGGCGCCGAGGATGAAGGTGATGACGACCGGACCGAGATCAAGGAGATTGCCCAAGCTGACATGAACCCGCTCGGCACTGACGAGCTCAAAGTCGGGAATCATCTCACCGGCCTGTACCGCATCGGCAATCACGCCGCACGAGCGCAACCACTTGGTAGCATCTTGCCTGGTTGCGCCCGCCGGCAGGACTTGAGCCGATTGCAATTTGCCGACAGCGAGTTCGCCATTCTCGGACGAGGTCATCACCCGTGTTCCGTAACCAGCCGTTGAGGTTCTGATTGCCGGAGTCGCTTGCATGGATCGAGACGCCGGGGAGTGGCTATCCGAAGAGCCGCCGCCCGATCAGGTGATCTAGGGAGATGCTGCCCGCACCACGCGTCACCAGGTAAGCGAGGATCGATCCCCACAGCACGTGGTCCGGCCAGTTCTCCGGATAGACCAATAGCTGGATGACGAGGGTCATCCCGAGGAGCGCGGCGGCGGCGAAGCGGGTCGCCAAGCCGAACGCGAGCAGGACCGAGCCGCCCAGCTCCACCGTTGTCGCCAGGCAGGCTCCGACGGCAGGCGGCAGAATGGGCAGCATGTACTCCATGTCGAACAGGGCGATGGTCGCATCCCAACTGGCGATCTTGGTCAGCCCCGAGCGCCAGAACACGGTCGCCACGGCGAGGCGGAAGGCCAGTGCCAGAAGCGAGGTCGGAAAGCGATCGAGAAGCTCGCGGGCCGAGCCGAAAAGGCCGATCAGGCTTCCGGAGCGGACAACGGGGGATATCGTCGTGGTAGCCATGGTGACAACCTCCCAGGGGCTAAGAGACAGGGCCGATTGACGAAACGAGGCCGCCTTCGATCAGCGCGGTGAGCAGATCTGTCGGATCAAAACGGTGATCGACGGTCCGGGCCAACGCGAGCGCTTCATCCAGTCGGCCGCCGATGATCAGTCGTTGAAGGAACGCGTAATCCGCCGGCGACAACCGCAGCCAGCCGACGTCGTCCTGCCGGCGGTGCACCAGCAGCCGAGCCCCGCCCGCATTGAGGTCGACGGTTTCGCGCTCGCCGCAGGGCTTGCGATGAAGCCGCCAGATGCGCTCAACCGGGAACGGCGATGAGATCAGCCGGCACGAGGGGTGCAGATGAAGGCCTGGAGCGGAGCGGCCGTCGGCGGTCGACGGGCTCGCGTCGTCGGCGAGCGCCGGCGCGCCCGGCGCATGCGACGCTTCGTTGAGTGCCCACTCGAGGCGGGCAACATCGCCGAGGTAAGGGAGGGAGCGCGCTTCCGGAAGTGCATCCAGAAAGGCGGAAAATTCACCCCCATACGCCAACAGGCAGGGGCTCGCCGGCGGCACCATGCGCACATACCGGCGTGCCGCAGCCCGGAAGAACGGCACCCCCACCAGCTCCTGGACAACCGGAAAGACCGCCGCCAGGGCGTCAATGAGAGTGACTCGATAATGATTGGCGTAGATCGCCAGACGCGCCTTAGCACCCGGAACGTCGTCGACGATCGATCCCGCCAGGAGAGAGGCGTCGCTCTCGACGACGGCTGCGGCAAAGCGCCGCTGCAGGTCATGCAACGCGAGCATGTCTCAACTCCGAAAAGGCCATCTGTCGTCGATGATCGGCTTCCGCCGCCTCTGCCAGGAGCACCGGCAGAGCGGGCAAATTGCTGTCCCACTCAATCATCGTCGCTGCGAAAGGGAAGCGACGGACCGCGCCCTCATAGAGATCCCACACCGCCGGAGCGACCGGTGCGCCATGGTCGTCGATCAGGATGCGACTGCCATCGGCGTCGTTGACACAGTGCCCCGCAAGGTGAATCTCCTTCACCGCGCCGACCGGCAAGTCGTCGATCCATCGCCACGGATCGCCACCCAGGTTCTGGCAGGTCACATAGACATTGTTGACATCGAACAGCAGGCCGCACCCGGTGCGGCGTACGAGCTCACTGAGGAACAGTGCCTCGGGGATCGTCGAGTGAACGAAGCGAAGGTACGACGACGGGTTTTCGATTAGTACTTGCCGCCCGAGCCGGTTCTGCATCCGGCCGACGTTGGCGGTGACGATCGCGAGGCTCTCCTCGGTGTAGGGCAGGGGAAGAAGATCGTTGAGGTATACCCCATCGCCGGAGACGGACCAGGCGAGATGCTCGGAGATTAGCGTCGGTTCGACGCGCGTTACCAGTGCGGCGAAACGATCCAGGTGTGCCCGGTCGAGACCGCGGGCGCTGCCGAGCGACATGCCCACTCCGTGCAGGGAGATCGGCCAATGGGAGCGCAGTGTATCCAACTGCCGCACCGCTGGCCCCGCGGTCATGTAATTCTCGGCGTGGACTTCGAGGAAGCCGACGGCCGGACGGGTGGCAACAATCTCGCCGTAGTGCGGATGTCGGAAGCCGATGCCCGCGCGTCGTTGCGCAATCTCGCGATCGCAATTCACCATGACTGTCGCTCCGTCCGGCGCACCCGGCTACGATTTCTTCGGCTCGCCGCTCCCACCGACGAGCTTGTCGCAAGTGCCGGCGGGTACGTAGACCCAGGAATCTCCTGCCGCGTCCTGCTTCGCCGATCCGGCGCAGGAGTGGGTGGTGGTCTGGCAGTCGTTCTTGCCCGCCTTGACCACGCCGTAGCATTTCTCGAATTTGAATTCCGGCTTCGGGGCCGGGCCGGTCTGGGCGACCGCAACCGCCGACACCGCCATGGATCCCACCAGGGCCGAAGCCAGTGCCATCGTCGACGCTTTCATCGCGAACCTCCTTTGAGTTGCCGTGCCGCGAAGTGCCACCTGGCTCCCCGGGCTTTGCTCGTCTGGGCACGTTTCGGTGTCCGGCTGAGCGATGCTCAACCGTCCCGCAAATGCGACGCGAAGTGAAATGCTGGCGACCTATGGCTTTCATAGCCGAGGGCTATGCGCGCCCGCTCATCCCCGGGATGGAAGCGGGGGCAACGCCGCTGCTATCGGGTGAAGGACCGGAAACCGAAAAGCCGGCTCACCGCCCGATAGGCGCAAACCATGGAAATGAAAGCCACTGGCTATTTTCCTTCGGCCGGCGGCTCGGCGATCCTGTGTCCACCGGAGCCGAAAAAGCAGCAGCCGCGACGGCTTCCGGACGGCTCGACAGGAGGATCGTGATGGCTAATGTGGATTTGTCGCTGATGCACGACCCGACCTTGCCGCCGGTCGTCATGCCGGCTTGTCCGATCGAGAAGAAGCTCAAGGGTCAGAAGGCGCTGGTCACCGGTGCCAGTTCCGGAATCGGCAAGGGCATCGCCATCGGCCTCGGGCATGCGGGCGCCGACGTGGTCGTCAATTACGTCAGCGGTCCCGCAGACGCCGAAGCGGTCGTCGAGGAGATTGCGCGGTGCGGCGGCGGCAAGAGCTACGCCCACCGCTGTGACGTCGCGGACGAGGATGATGTTCGGCAGATGTTTGACCGGATGCGTCGTGAGTTCGGGACCATCGACATCCTCGTCAACAATGCCGGGCTACAGCAAGACGCCCCCTTCGGCGAAATGACGCTGGCGCAATGGAACAAGGTGATCAGTGTCAATCTGACCGGCCAGTTCCTTTGTGCCCGCGAAGCCGTGCGCGAGTTCAAACGCCGCGGCGCCCAGCCTGCGGTGTCGTGTTCCGCCGGCAAGATCATCTGCGTCAGCTCGGTCCACGACGTGATTCCTTGGGCCGGCCACGTCAACTATGCGGCGTCGAAGGGCGGCGTGTCGCTGATGATGAAGAGCCTCGCCCAGGAGGTCGCCCCCTGGCGCATCCGCGTCAACGCCATTTCCCCCGGCGCCGTCCGCACCCCCATCAACATGCAGGCGTGGAGCACGATCGAGGCCTACACCGAGCTGATGAAACTCGTTCCCTATAAGCGGATCGGTGAGGTCGACGACATCGCCCGCGCCGCCGTCTGGCTCGCCTCCGACGACTCCGACTACATCACCGGAGCCACCATCTATGTCGATGGCGGGATGACACTCTACCCCGGCTTCGAGACGGGAGGCTAGACGCGCGGAACGCCGGATGAACATCCACGCGACGGCGGGCCTGACATCCAGGCGTCGCCATCGACACGCCGGTCTGTCTACCGATCGGAAATGCCTCAACGCCATCGCCTGACGCCGGCCTCTGCGGTGGATTTTCCGCCGGTAATCCGTGAAGGAGCAAGACAATGAGCGACGGACGGTCCCTCAATGCGGAACGCCAGCGCCTCGAAGATCAGCGGCTGGGCAAGGAGGACTGGCGTCTGTGGGGCCCCTATCTCTCGGAACGGGCCTGGGGAACCGTCCGCGAAGACTACAGCCCCTACGGCGATGCGTGGTCGTTCCTGCCCCACGATCACGCCCGCTCGCGCGCCTATCGCTGGAGCGAGGACGGCCTCGGCGGCATCTCCGACGACAACCAGTTGCTGTGCTTCGCCGTGGCGCTGTGGAACGGGCGCGATCCGTTCCTGAAGGAGCGCGCCTTCGGTCTCACCGGACAGGAGGGCAACCGCGGCGAAGATGTGAAGGAATACTACTTCTACACCGAAGCCACCCCCTCCCACAGCTATTTGCGCTACATCTACAAGTATCCACAGCATGAATTTCCCTATGACCGTCTCCTCAAGGAGAACGAACATCGGGACCGCAACAGCCGGCCGTTCGGGCTTCTGGATGCGGGTGTCTTCCAGTCCGGGCGATACTTCGACGTGGAGGTGGTCTACAGCAAGGCCAACGCCCGCGAAATCCACGTTCGCTTCGTCGCCCACAATCGTGGTCCCGAAGCGGCGCCGTTGCACCTGCTGCCGACCTTGTGGTTCCGCAACACCTGGTCCTGGGGGGAGGGGACGGCGCGGCCGAAGTTGGCCGTCGGGACCCCGCCCGCCGGTGCGCAATGGGTGGTGGAAGCGGATCATCCCCACCTCGGCACCTATTATTTGTACGGCCGTCAACGGGCGGCGTTGCTGTTCACGGAGAACGAAAGCAACAGCGAGCGGCTGTGGGCGCTGCCGAACCGGACGCCCTACGTCAAGGACGCCTTTCACCGTCGCGTCATCGATGGGGAAGATGGGGCGGTCAACCCTGCACGGCAGGGCACCAAGGTTGCCGCCTGGCACACCTTCACCATCCCGGCCGGTCAGCAGGTGCAGGTGGAACTGGTGCTGTCGGCGGAGCCTCTCTCGACGCCGTTCGCCCGCACGGCGGTGACCCATTCCACCCGCATGAGCGAAGCCGACGTCTTCTACCATGAACTCCTGCCCGAGGCGGCGCCCGAGGATCATCGCATCCTGCGCCAGGCCCTCGCCGGGATGATCTGGTGCAAGCAATACTTCCACTACGACGTGGAGCGTTGGCTGCGGGGTGATGCGTTCCCGCCTCCCGCCAGTCGGCTGCGCGGGCGGAACCATCAGTGGAAGCACCTGAAGGCGGGCGATGTCATCTCCATGCCGGATAGCTGGGAGTATCCCTGGTTTGCCGCCTGGGACCTGGCGTTTCACTGCGGGGCGCTGGCGCTGATCGATGTGGACTTCGCCAAGGACCAGATCGAGTTGATGCTGAGCGATCGCTATCTGCATCCCAACGGCCAGATCCCCGCCTACGAATGGAACTTCAGCGACGTCAACCCGCCGGTGCATGCGCTGGGAGCGCTGAAGACGTTTCGTGCCGAGCGGGTGCAGCGCGGGAAGGGGGATCGCGGCTTCCTGCAGCGGGTGTTCCACAAGCTGCTGCTGAATTATGCGTGGTGGATCAATCGCAAGGATGCCGACGGCTACAACGTCTTCGAGGGCGGCTTCCTCGGTCTCGACAACATCTCCGTCGTCGATCGCTCGCAGCCGCTGCCGCAGGGCTACAGCCTGAAGCAGGCGGACGCCACCGGCTGGATGGCGATGTTCGCCCTCAACATGACGGTGATGGCCCTCGAGCTGGCCATCGACGACCCCGACTACGAGAACATCGCGCTGCAGACCTACGAGCAGTTCCTCGCCATCGCCAATGCCATCGGCGGCCATGCCGACGGCGGGGTGTCGTTGTGGGATCCTGACGCCGGCTTCTTCAAGGACCTGATCTGCACCCCCGACGGCCGCTACCACCGCATCGACGTCTACTCCATGGTCGGCCTCATTCCCTTGTTCGCCACCGAGGTGATCGACAACCGTCTCCTCGTCAACGCGCCGCGGTTCCGGGAACGGCTGCGCCGCCACAAGGGCGGCCTGTTCCAGGGCAACGCCGTCTGTGCCTGTCCCGACTGGGTGAATGCCCGCGGCGAGCATCTGCTCGCCCTCGTCGATCACACCATGCTGCCGCAGATCCTGTCGCATCTGCTGAGCGAGGACGAGTTCCTCTCGGCGTTCGGGGTTCGCAGCGTCAGTCGGGTTCACGCCCAGCGCCGGGATCTGGGGGTGCTGCCCGGCATCGGTCAGGCGATGATCGAATACGTTCCGGGGGAGTCCAACTCGTCCCTGTTCGGCGGCAACTCCAATTGGCGCGGGCCCATCTGGATGCCGGTCAACTTCACCCTGATCCAGGCGATCGAGAAGTTTCATCGCTTCCTCGGCGACAACTTCCGGGTGGCGGTGCCGTGCCTCGGCGGTCGCGAACTGAACCTGAAGGAGATCGCGACCCTGATCGCCGAGCGTCTTGTCGACCTTTACCGGCGCGACGGGCAGGGGCGGGCGCCGGCGTTTCAGGCGCAGCCCCAGTTCGCCACCGACGCGGACTGGAAGGACCTGATGCTGTTCTACGAATATTTTCACGCCGACACCGGCGAAGGCCTGGGCGCATCCCACCAGACCGGCTGGACCGGACTGATCGCCAACCTGGTCACCCGCCGCTATCGCCGGGACATCCCCCGCTACTGGCGGCGTGGCGCCGTTGGGGAATGAAAGGCCTAGTGGGTGCCGTGGCTCGGTAGGTCACGTCGTCCGGCAGCGCTCTGAGCGCGCCAGCTACGCCGTCGAACGGATGCCGTCGGCGGAGATCGCGGTGATGTTGTCCCGGGCTGCTCGCCACGGCGCAAGGTCGACGGCCGGCGGGCATTAGCCACCAAGCCGACCGATGCGGTGATTAACGTCGCCGCCCGAGCCGTTCACCAACCCGCCATCGCGGCCACCCCGGGAATTTCTCCCGTCGGGTGACGTTCATCAGATGAAGACGGAATCGCTACCGTCCGCATTCTCGGCGCGGTGCCAGCGTGTCAACGATCGCACGGAGCGATCCGCCAACTTGGTGACCCAATCGGGGTCTGACATGGGAGCGAGCCTTGCGCGCAGCGATTGGGTTCGGCTTGCGGTTTAGCGTGTTGCCGATGGTGGTGCTGCTGGGAGCACTCCTCGTCGGCAGTGGCGCCCCCCTGACGGCGCACGCGGCGACCACCACCCGGGTCGACACCGCGGTGACCCCGCAGGGTGTCGCGGTGACGACGACGGCCCGGGTCGACGCACCGTTGGCGGTGATCTGGCAGACCCTGACCGACTACGACCACCTGGCCGACTTCATTCCCGGGATGACCGAGAGTCGGACGGTGAGCCGCTCCGGCAGCAAGGCGGTGGTGGAGCAGACCGGCAAAGCCGGCTCGCTGCTGTTCAGCTACCCCATCGATATCGTCGTCCTGGTCGACGAGCATCCGCCGACGGGAATCTCTGTGCACCTGCTGGGCGGCAATCTCCGCACCTTCGAAGGGGGATACCGCCTGGAGCCGGTTGCCGGGTTCGATGACAGCTTCTTCCTCAGCTGGAGCGGTGTTATCGAACCGGAGTTCAGCCTGCCCAGTTTCATCACCACCTGGACGTTGCGCCAGTCGGTCGAAGCGGAATTCCGGGCGATGATCGCCGAGATCGAGCGCCGGGCAGCGCTGCACCGACAGCTGGCCTTCGAGGTTGCCGAGCCGACACCCTGCGCGCATCTCGCGCCGATACATGGAACGGAACGGGCAGGCGGTGGCTGTCCGTTCGCCCCTCCGGCCACGAGCGGCGAGGCGCCGTAATGTCGATCATCGTCCCCGCCCTCGGCCGCCATCGCCGCTGGCGATCCTTTCTCGCCCTTTTTGGGTTGGTGCTGGCTGTGCTGGCTGCCTGCGCCGGCGTCGATGCTCCGTTGGCCACCGACCTCGAGGCCCAGGCGTCCGACGTGCACAGCTGTGCCCGCTGGTTCGCCGATCTCGACGACGCGATCGACCGGAGCGACGTCCGCGATGTCGGCGCCTACCGGATCCCCGGCTATCCCTACCTCCGCGTCGATCGCTTCACCGCATCCTTCTCCCCGGTCGCGGACAGCAGCGATGCGACGTTCGCCGCCTGGCTGGCGCGGCTCGAGGCGCTCGATCGGACGGCCCGCCTCGACGAGATCGCCAACCTGCCGGATACGGCGGCGACGCTCGGCATCGCCGCGCCGGCCGACGTCGCGCGGCTGACCGCCCGCTGTGCGGTGACGCTGCGGCAGCGCGATCTCGCATCGCCCGGCGCCCGGGCCCAGCTCGCTGCCCGCGCCCGCGTGCCCGACGATTATCACGATTGGGAGCGCCTGGTGGGGCTCTATCCGCTGGTCAGCATCCCGTTCGCGCGGAGCATCGATGCTTGGGAGATACAGGCGAAGAGCCAGTTCCAGCGCGCCGGCGGGGATCCGGGAGCCGTTCCCATCGTCCGTTACGCGCCGCAGGGCGAACCGGCCGATGCCGCCAAGCTTACCAAGATCGTCACCGGCGCCCGACGCGACGCCCTCGGCATCCCGACGCCCATCGCCGCCGATCGCACCACATTGTTGCAGGCCTACGCGCCGGTCTTCGCCGTCGCCACGGGCGGATCCTACGACCGCATCGGACCGCTCGTTTGGCGGGGCGGCGAAGCGCCGAGCGTGGATACCGGCCGGCCCGCCGTCTACCAGGACCTCGCCTTTACCCGGTTCGACGATGAGGTGCTGATCCAGCTGGTTTACACCGTCTGGTTTCCCGAACGGCCGACGAGCGGTCCGTTCGATACGCTGGGCGGCGATCTCGATGGCGTTGTCCTCCGGGTGACGCTCGACGATCAGGGGCGGCCTCTGGTCTACGACACCATCCATTCATGCGGCTGCTTCCACATGTTCTTCCCCACCGACCGTCTCGTTACCCGGCCGGCACCGGAGGACCAGCGGGAGTGGGCGTTCGTCCCCGCCGTCGCGCCCGCCGCCACCCCGCCGCAGCGGATCGTGGTGACCACGGAAAGCGCCACCCATTACGTCGTTCACGTCGGCCTCGACGACGGCGGGGCGACCACCCGCTACACGCTGATCGACTACGATAGCCTGCGCTCGCTTCCCACCCCCCAGGGCAGTCGCAGTGCGTTCGGTCCGGACGGTCTGGTTCCCGGAAGCGAGCGGGGCGAGCGGCGCCTATTCTGGCCGATGGGGATCGAGAGCGCCGGGGCGATGCGGCAGTGGGGCCATCATGCGACGGCATTCGTCGGCCGGCGCCACTTCGACGACCCCGACCTGATCGACCGTCGATTTGCGCTCGCCTCGGCCACCGCGGACGACTTCGATCAGAGCCACGCCGCCTGGCAGGCACTCTTGGCCCGGCACGTGGAGGTCGCCGCCGACGGCACCCGGTCGCGCGTCGACTATGCCGGGATGCAGGCCGACCACCTGGCGCTCGAGGCCTATTTGGCGCAACTGTCGGCGGTAAGCGAGGCGACCTTTGCCGCCTGGACAGGCGACGAACGGCTGGCGTTCCTGATCAATGCCTATAACGCGTTCACGATCGAGCTGATCCTGACCAAGTACCCGGACCTGCGGTCGATCCGCGATCTCGGCTCGATCTTCGGCTCTGCGTGGAAGAAGCGGTTTTTCACCCTCCTCGGCGAGCGGCGCAGCCTTGACGACATCGAACAAGGGATGATCCGCGAGCCGGGCGCCTTCGATGACCCGCGCATCCACTTTGCCCTCGTCTGCGCCTCAATCGGCTGCCCGATGCTACGCAACGAGGCGTTTACCGGCGAGCGGCTCGACCTGCAACTCGATGACAGCATGCGCCGCTTCCTCTCCGACCGCTCGCGCAACCGCTACGACCCGGTCTCGCACGCGCTTGCGGTGTCGCGCATCTTCGACTGGTACGGCGATGATTTCGCCAGGGGCGACCGGGGGTTTACCTCGGTCGCGGCGACGCTGGCGATGTTCGCGGACCAGCTTGCGGACGCGCCGGCCGACCGGCAGGCGATCCGCGACGGCCGCGTCGCCATCGACTTCCTCGACTACGACTGGCGGCTGAACGATGTCCGCTCGGCCGGATGGCAGGAGGCGATGGGGGATCGTCTTTGAATCCGAGTACAAAAACCCGGTTGCGGCGGGAATAGAGGCGGAGGGAGCGGCGTCTATCTGATCGGGCGGTGCTTCCGGCACGGGAGATGAACCGCCCGGACAGCCTGAAGCGCGGCGACGGCAGGCGGCTGCGAATGGACGTGTTGTGGGGGTTCGCCTTCGGCAACGGCGTTGTCCGCCGCCGCCGCAGATGCCGCCGCCCAGGACCAGCAAGGAGACGCCGATCGCTCCGTTCGAGACGCAATGGCAACGGCAGGGGCTTCCGGGATGCGCGTCCATTCCGTTTTTTGACCGCATGGATCGCGTGCGCGACGACGTAATCCGCATCCGCGATAGCCGTCGGCGGACGGGCCCGTTATCCTTACATGGCATCCTGCAGCCCGCTGGTACGTCGGCACCCGCCATGAGCGATGCGGCCAACCTCGTCACTCAGGCCATCCCGCACCTGCGCCGCTACGCGCGGGCGTTGACCCGCGATGCCGACCAGGCGGATGACCTGGTGCAGGATGCGCTGGAGCGGGCATGGCGCCATCTCGGCTCATGGCGCGGCACCGACATCCGGCCCTGGCTGTTCACCATCCTCCACAACGTCTACGTCAATGCGCTTCGCAAGCGTCGTCGCGAGCCGGCGATCGTCCCGCTGCCGCTGAACCTCGCCGGCCCCAACGACGCTGCCGATGTGCGGCTCGACCTCAGAGCCCTGGAGGCGGCGATCGCGCGACTGCCGGAGGAGTGGCGACAAGTTCTGCTCCTGGTCGGTCTGGAACAATTGGGTTATCAGGAGGTTGCGGGCATCCTTGGCATCCCCCTCGGCACCGTCATGTCACGGCTGTTCCGTGCCCGCCGTCAGCTGCGCGCGCTGATGCGAGGCGAGGCTGTTCCCGGAGGGGCTACCGATGAGTGACGAGCGTCGGATCGATGAGGCCGAGTTGCATGCGTTCGCCGACGGACGCCTCGATCCGGAGCGGCTCGGCGCGGTCGAGGCCTATCTGGAGGCACACCCCGAGGAAGCCCGGCGGATCGAGGACTTCCACGTGCTCAACCGGGGAATGCGAACGATCTATGACGGCGTGCTATCCGAGCCGGTGCCCGCCCGGCTGCAGCGGCGGCCGCAGGCGCGGACGTCGTCCCGGTGGCGGATACTATGGCCGGCGATGGCACTTGCCGCCGGCCTTCTCCTCGGCTGGTTCGGGCGCGACGTGGTCGGCGCCCCGGGGGCGATGACCGCCTCGCTGGCCCTCGACGCCATCGCCGCGCACCAGCTCTATGCTCCCGATCCCGACCATCCGCTCGAGGTCAGCGCCAGCCAGCAGGGTCGGGTGCTCACCTGGCTCCAGTACCGGCTGGGCGAGGATGTGGCGCCGCCCGACCTGACCAAGTTCGGCTACGAACTGCAGGGAGCGCGCGCGATGGCGAGTTTCGGCGGTCTTGCGGTGCAGCTCACCTACCGGGATCGGCAGGGTGACCGAATGACGCTGCTGATCGCCCGGGTCGATCCGGCGCAGCGCGAGGTCTCGGTCCGCCGCCGGGTGGACGATGGCCTGGCGACGATTTTCTGGATCGACGATGGATTTGCCTGCGCGATGGTGGGGGCCGCCGACGCCGCCAATCTGCCCGCCGCGGCGGAGAGCGCCTACCGGCAGTTGACCAATGCCTAGGATCCCGCCCTGGCGGCGACGTCCAGCCCGGTTCTCCGGTGAGCTCGCGTCAGCGGACCTGTCCCGGTACTTTCTTGCCTATCCCGCGGGCAAACGCATTGCTATCGTGCGTTTGTTATCCCGTTAGGGGTGCCCGGGGATGACGAATCATCGTCTCCCACCGGCTCCGCGGAACGGGGTTTCCAGCGCCGGTCGTCCATGGATATCTCAGCCCTCTCCGACCTTCGTACCTGGCTGACCGAAGCCGCTCTCGCCGGGGAGAGCGAGCAGGTGCTGGTGGACGGCTTCTGTCGGCGCGGGCTCGGCGCCGGCCTGCCCATCGCCCGTGCCGTCGTCTTCATCGACACCTTGCATCCGGTCTACGAGGGCCGCGCCCTGTCGTGGCGCCTGGACGCCGGGCGATCGTCCATCGAGCTCATGGAATATGGCCCCACCAGCGAGGGCGAGGCGGCGGAGACCTGGCACCGCAGCGTCCTCTTCCATTTGCATCAGACCGGCGGATCGTTGTTTCGGGTCCGTCTGCACGCCGGCGAGACCACCCATTTCCCCGCCATTGTGCGCATGCGCGAGGAGGGTATGAGCGACGTGGCGGCGATGATCACCCGCTTTCCCCGGTCGGGGGCAATCGGCGAGATGGACTGCGTCTACTGCTATTGGGCGACCGGTCGCCCGCATGGCTTCGAGGATGTGCATGTGGAGGCGATCGCCGCCCTGATGCCCCTGCTGGCGCTGGCGCTGAAATGTATCTCACTGACCCGCATCGCCACCACCCTGGTCGAAACCTACCTCGGTCGCGACGCCGGCCGGCGCGTCCTCGGCGGGTTGATCCGGCGTGGTGTCGCCGACAGGATCCGTGCCGTGCTGTGGTTCAGCGACCTGCGCGGGTTCACCCGCATCTCCGAGCAGATTCCGCCGGGACAGATCATCCCGTTGCTCAACGACTACGCGGCGGCGGTGATTTCCACCATCAACGGCAACGGCGGCGACGTGTTGAAGCTGATCGGCGACGGTATCCTCGCCATCTTCACCGCCCCCCGTTGCGACGAGGCCTGCCGGAGGGCCATCGCCACCCACAACGCCTTAAAGGACGAGGTCGCGCTTCTCAATCAGCGCCGGGCTCACGACCATCTGGCGACCACCCAGGTTTATGTCGGCCTGCACCTGAGCGAGGTGTTCTACGGCAATATCGGCAGCGACGAACGGCTGGACTTCACGGTCGTCGGGCCGGCGGTCAACGAGGTCGTCCGCATCGCCGCGATGTGCCGGTCGGCGGAGCGGAACGTACTGCTCTCCCAGGCGTTCGCGGACGCCATGGCGAGACGGGAACGGGCCCGGTTGGTTTCCGTCGGCCGCTACGCCTTGCGCGGCGTCGAGCGGCCGCAGGAGCTGTTCACCCTCGATCCGTTCTGGAGCGGATAAGCGGCACAGCGGCGCCCTCTACCGCCGCCGCCGCGCAACTTCACCTATCGCTCTCAATCGATGGCGAGAATGATGTGGGAGGCCTTGATCAGGGCGGCCGCCGGGTCGCCGACCTTAAAGTTGAGGCTGTTGGCGCTTTCCTTGGTGATGATCGCAGCGATCGACCTGCCGCTGCCGATGTCGATGATGACCTCGCTGTTGACCGCGCCGTCCTCGCGGCGGGCGACGGTGCCGATCAGCACGTTGCGCGCCGAGGTCCGTCCCACCTCGTCCGCCGGAGCGAGCAGCACGAAGCTCGACTTGATCAGGGCGAAGACCTCTTTCCCCGGCGCCAACTCCAGGTTCTTGACGCTTTCTTCGGTAATGATGGCGACGAGGGGAATGCCCTCGGCGATGTCGAGTACGATCTCGGCGTTGACAGCCCCGTGCTTCACCGCCGCTACCTTGCACAGCAACATGTTGCGTGCGCTTGTCCGCATGAGATGCCTCCACGACAAAGAGGGGACCACGACATCGGAGCCGAGTTCCATACTGACCGCCTGGGCATGGCGGTGCAACTGACGTCGGATCCGTTGTACCGCGCGGAGGAACCGGCGACCGTCATCGGTCAGCGACGCGCCCCCTCCCGAGCGGCCGCCCGGCCTCCCCAGCACCAGCGGCTGTTCGGCGATCCGATTGATCGCCGCGACGGCGTCCCAGGCGCCGCGATAGGTCAATCCCACCACACGCGCGGCGGCGGAGATCGATCCCAAAGTGTCGATCGCCTCCAGCAGCCGGATGCGCTGGTCGCTGATCTCGATGCCGTCTTCGGTCCGAAATCCGATCACGGTCTGAAGGTGCTTCACCGCCATTACCGTCGCTCGCCCAGGCCTGCTATCTAGGTGCCCTTGGGGCAGCGGTGCCGGACCAGTTCGGGCTCGACGGTGACGTCGGTCAGTGTCTTGCCGTCGGCCGACAGGCGGAAGTGGCGATAGTCGAGCCAGGTTTCGCCTTCGCCCGACAGCGCGATGATCACCGCCAGATCGGACTGGCCTTGCATCACCACGGCCTTGATCGATCCGCCGCTCTCGTAGAAACGGATTTGCCCCGCTCCGATCGTCAGCCGGGAGTCGTCATCCGTCCCGCAATGCTTCTGGTCCGACCCCCACTGGCCCTGGAAGCGGGGCGGAACGGCGAGCGGTTCCGCCGCCGTTATGGTGTCGGCAGCCGCGGACGACGGCACCAGCCCCAGCGACAGCCACGCCCACAGCCACACCCATGATCCACGCATCCGCATCTCCCTTCACTCCCGGTTCGGAGGCTCGAGAAACCGCTTTCCGCATGCGTATCCTGAATGTCCCCATGACGCGCCGCAAGCAGCGGCAAAGCAAGGGGCGGGTTCGTCTTGCCTTCCGCGACGCATCCGCTCCAATATCGGCCGGCGTCGGCGCCCCGCCCGGATCGAGCCGGAACGGGGAGCGCCGGTGGCCGATCGGGAGGAGATCCGCAGATGAGGGCGACCCAGGGGATGATCGCGGCCATCGGGCTAGCGCTGGCCGGGCCGGGCTGGTCGCAGCCTGCCGTGGCGTTCGAGTGCCCCAAACCGGAGATGTCGTCTCCGGGTGTCCTGCAGGAGACCAAGCAGGACCAGGAGCGGATGGCGAAGCTGTTCGCCGGCGGCAACATCAATGACAGCATCGGGGTCGCCGTGGCCGATCTGCAGAAGCGGTATCCGCAGGCGAGCGATACGGAGATGGTCAATTATCTGATCGGGGCGTACTGCCCGGTGGTCGCCCAGATGCCGGGACTGAGCGACGCGCAGAAGACCTCCAAGGTGGAGCATTTCGCCGCCACTGTGTTCGAGCTTCTCTCCGAACAGAAGCTCTGAGGGTCGTCGGCGGTCGGGTCGAGGGTTCGGAGGCGCCCCGGGACAAGGCCACCCTCCGGGTGGTAGCGCGATCGTCAGGGCAACCGCAGCGCGGGCCGGCGCTCCATTTCTTCTGCGCGCCGAGACGGTTGCTCCTGGTGTGGCCATGCGATCCACTATCGCCTATGGCAGGGGGTAGAACCGCTGCCGGACCGCCTCCGGCCCGACGTCGATCAGGGCCAGCAGAATGTCGGTGCCGTAGCGGATGAGGTGATTATCGCGTTCGCGATCCGACGCCGCCGCGGCGGCGAACAGATTGTCCCACACCGTCCTCACGCAATCGATGAGAAAGCCCCAACCCTCTGCCGGAGCCAGCGGCGACCAGCTGTCCCGATTGGTTTGCCGGTACGGGGGCTGATCCCGCAGATACCGGTGCGCCGCGCCGAGATGGCCGGGCACGGCGACGTCGGTGAGGGCGGATTTGAGCCCTCGCCAGTCCGGCTCGATCCGGGTTTCGCCAGGGGTCCTGGGCGAAACGACCCGCCCCAGCCCGCCGGACTTGAGGGCATATTCGAACCGGGCGAAGTTCAGCAGGAAGCGGAGGAGTTCCTCCCGCGTCTGGGCATCCCGGGGCCACCAGGCGGGGTCAATCATGGCGGCGGCCTTCTCGATGCGTTGTCGCAGGGCCGACGCGCAACGGGCCACCGGCAAGGCTTGGGGTCCCATCGTCGGTTCTCGTTTTGATTGTCATGCCGGCGTGTCGGTATGATGGGCGAGGGCTGGCCGACCCAACGGATGCGGCCCGGACCATCGGTCACCGGTGAAAGCGGCAACGGAAGAGCAGGGGAGAAACGGATCATGTTTGAAATTCTACCTGAAACCCAGGGCCAGTTGATTGCCCTGAAGGCGATGGGTCGGCTCACCGCCGCCGATTACGAGGTATTGCAGGCGGAGATGGACAGGCTGCTGGCCGTCGCCAACCCGGCCCGCATCCTCTTCGACTGGACGGAGCTGGAGGGCTTCGACGCCGAAGGCGACCGGCGCTCGTTCCTGTTCTGGCTCGGCGAGTGGTCGAAGATCGACCGCATCGCCATCGTGTCGTCCGACAAGTTTCTGAGCGAAGTCAACCGCGTCGCCGAGGCGCTGAGCCACTCCAAGGTGCGCCACTTCCGCCCGTCGCACGCGGACGAGGCGCGCCGGTGGGTGGAGGAAGGGTGAGCGCCTCGGTCGTCGCCCAACCCGTCCGGTGTGCGGTCGGGGAGAGAGAGAACGGGCCGGCTAAATAGGAGATGCGGAATTGGGGGAGCAGACGACCAGCGCCGAAACGGCACCGATCGACGAAGTTCTAAAGAACTTGTCGGTTGATCCTGGCAAGGGATTGACGGCGGCGGAAGCAAAACAGCGCCTCGATCAATACGGCCCTAATGCCATCGTCGAAAAGAAAGAAAGCCTTGCCGCCAAGGTCTTCGGTTACTTCATGGGGCCGATCGCCTACATGATCGAGGCGGCGGCGGTGGTCTCCGCCATCCTCGGTCACTGGCAGGACTTCATCATCATCTCGGCATTGCTGGTGTTCAACGCCATCCTTGATTTGTGGCAGGACAGGAAGGCCTCGAATGCGCTCGCCGCCCTGAAGAAGGGGCTTGCGCCGGAAGCGACGGCGCTGCGCGAGGGCCGGTGGGGCACGGTCGATGCGGCGACGTTGGTCCCGGGAGACATCGTCAAGATCCGCCTGGGTGTCATCGTTCCCGCCGACCTGCGCATGGTCGCCGGCGACTATGCCTCCATCGATCAGGCGGCCCTGACCGGTGAATCCCTACCGGTGGCGAAGAAGATCGGCGACGAGGCCTATTCCGGCAGCGTGGTCAAGCAGGGCGAGATGGAGGCGGTGGTCATCGCCACCGGGTCCAACACCTTCTTCGGCCGCACCGCCAAGCTGGTGGCCGGTGCCGGCGCCGTCAGCCACGCCCAGAAGGCGATGTTCCAGATCGGCAACTTCCTGATCGTGGTGGCGGTGGTGCTGGCGGCGGTCATGGTCGCTTTCCGCGTCTACCACGACATCGTCATCGCCGATAACTGGGGTCTTGCCGACGCGCTGAACATCCTGCAGTTCGTCCTGATCCTGCTGGTCGCCTCGATTCCGGTGGCGATGCCGGCGGTGTTCTCGATCACCATGGCGCTGGGCGCCCTGGCGCTGTCGAAACAGAAGGCCATCGTTTCGCGCCTGGAGGCGATCGAGGAGATGGCCGGCGTCGATATCCTCTGTTCGGACAAGACCGGCACGCTGACCAAGAACCAGCTCAAGCTCGGCGATCCGATCCTGCTCGCCGCCAAGGATCCGCAGGAGGTCATCCTTGCCGCCGCGCTGGCCTCGAAGATCGAAGACCGCGATGCCATCGACACCGCGGTGATCGACGCGCTGAAGGATCAGGCGGCGCTCAAGGCCTACACCCAGACGAAGTTCGTGCCGTTCGATCCGGTGACCAAGCGCACCGCCGCCACGGTCAGCGCCGCCCAGGGTCAGCCCGTGGTGATCTCCAAGGGCGCGCCGCAGGCGATCGTCGATCTGGCCAAGCCCGCCGCCGATGTGGTCCAGAAGGTCAAAGAGACGGTGGATCAACTGGCGGCCAAGGGCTACCGCGCCCTCGCCGTCGCCCGCTCCGGGGATGATGGCAAGACCTGGTCGCTCTTGGGCATTCTGCCGATGTTCGACCCGCCCCGCGACGATTCCAAGGAGACCATCGACCTCGCCAACGCCAAGGGGGTGCGGGTGAAGATGGTCACCGGCGACGATACGGCGATCGCCCGGGAGACGGCGCGCCAGCTCGGCCTCGGGACCAACATCATTCCGGCGGCGGACGTGTTCCCCAAGGACATGGATCCCAACAACGTCCCGCCGCAGATCGCCCAGTCCATCGAGACGGCGGACGGTTTCGCCCGCGTGTTCCCCGAGCACAAGTACGCCATCGTCAAGGCGCTGCAGCAGCGCGGCCATCTGGTGGCGATGACCGGCGACGGGGTCAACGACGCCCCGGCGCTGAAGCAGGCCGACTGCGGCACCGCCGTGTCCGGGGCCACCGATGCCGCCCGCGGGGCGGCGGCGCTGATCCTCACCGCTCCCGGCCTGTCGGTGATCAATAGCGCCATCGACGAGGCGCGGCGGATCTTTGGCCGGATCACCAGCTACACCATCTACCGGGTGGCGCTGACCATGGACATCATGGTGCTGGTGGTGTTGTCGACGGTCCTCCTCGGCTTCCAGCCGCTCACCGCGATCATGATCGTCGTCATGTCGCTTCTCGACGACATTCCGATCATGACCATCGCCTATGACAACACGCCGGTGAGCCGGCGCCCGATCCGCTGGAAGATGCCCCGGCTGCTCAGCATCGCCGCGGTGCTGGGGTTCTTCTCGGTGGTGCAGTCCTTCGGTCTGCTCCTCATCGGCATGGAGGTGCTCTCCGATCCCCACGCGCAGCAGCTTTTCGGCTTCCACGACGAGAGCCACCTGCAGACGGTGATGTTCCTGCAATTGGTCGCCGGTGGCCACCTGTTGCTGTTCATCACCCGGACCGAGCGCTGGTTCCTCCTGCCGCCGTACCCGGCCGCGCCCCTGGTCATCGCCATCGTGCTGACCCAGCTATTGGCGGTGCTGATGTGCGGCTTCGGATGGCTGGTTCCGCCCATCTCCTGGATCACGATCGGCTGGGTATGGGCCTACAACCTCGTCTGGGTGGTCGTGTTGGGCGGTGTCCGCCTGGGGACCGAGGCGCTGGTCGATCACCGGACCAAGCGACGGTTGCTAAGCGGGTCGCTGGTTACTCAATCGCTGCAGCCGCACGTCCCCACCGGGTACAGTTCGGGAAAGTCGCGCTGAAAGCGGGAGGTCTGCTTTGGACATACGCAAGAAACTGATGGTGCCGCCGGGATCGAAGGTGAAGCTTGCCGATATCGACCCGGCCTTCCACGGCAGCCACGAAACCCACGAGGAGGCACTCGCCGACCTGGAGAAGGAGGTCGCCCGGCTCACCCGCCTGCAATATCTGCTCTATGCCGAGAAGAAGCACGCGTTGCTCCTCGTCCTGCAGGGCATCGATGCCGCCGGCAAGGACGGCACGTGCTGGCACGTGATGTCGGCGATGAACCCGCAAGGGACCACGGTGACCGGCTTCAAGCAGCCCACCGAGGAGGAGCGTGCGCACGATTTTCTCTGGCGCATCCAGCAGCATACGCCGGCGCTGGGGCAGGTGGCGGTGTTCAACCGGTCCCACTACGAGGACGTACTCGTCGTCCGCGTCCACGATCTGGTGCCGAAGGACGTCTGGTCGAAACGCTACAAGCTGATCAACGACTTCGAGGCGATCCTCGCCGATCACGGAACGACGGTTATCAAGTTCTTCCTCTACATTTCGCCGGAAGAACAACTGGAGCGTTTCCATCAGCGCCTTGAGGACCCGAGCCGGCAATGGAAGATCAGTGATTCCGACTACAAGGAACGGGCATTCTGGGATAAATACATCAAAGCCTATGAAGACATGCTGGAGGAGTGCTCGACCAAGCACGCACCGTGGTACGTCATTCCCTCCAACCACAAGTGGTTCCGCAACCTGGCCGTCTCGCGGATCGTTGCCGACACCCTCGACGACCTCGGCATGAAGATGCCGAAGCCGACCGTCGACCTGGATGCCATCCGCAAGGCGTACCACGCGGCGGTTGCCAAAGGTCCGGGCGCCGGCGGGACTTCATGATCCACCCGGGCCGTACGGGGCGGTTCGGTCGGGGCCGTTGATGGACCTGACGCTGGCGATATTCCTCGTCGTTTACCTGGCGATGGGGCTCGGGCACCTGCCGGGCTTCAAGGTCGATCGCACCGGCGCCGCCCTGGTGGGCGGGCTGGCGATGCTGGGGGCGGGCCGAATCACGCCGGAGGTGGCGTGGATGTCGATCGACTACACCACCATTGGCCTTCTGTTCGGGCTGATGGTCGTCTCCGCCGCCTTTGTCGTCTCGGGGTTCTATGCCTGGACAGCGGCGCGGGTGGCGACGCTCCGGGTCAAGCCGCCGCTGCTGCTGGCCCTTCTCGTCGTCGTCGGCGGCGGGCTGTCGGCGGTGCTGACCAACGACGTGGTGGTGGTGGCGATGACGCCGCTGCTCGTCGCCATCACCCTGTCGCGCGGCCTCAATCCGGTGCCGTTCCTCCTCGGCTTCTGCTTCGCCGCCAACACCGGCTCCGCCGGCACCATCATCGGCAGCCCGCAGAATATGATCGCGGCGCAGGGGCTCGGCCTGTCGTTCACAGGGTTTCTTGCCAGCGCCGGCCTGCCGGCGCTGCTCTCGTTACCGATCGTTTGGGCGGTGATCGCCGCCCTCTACCGGAACCGCTGGCAGCGACCGCCGGCGGTGTCGGCGGCAGCCGCCTCCGCTCCGGCGGTGGTGTTCGATCGCTGGGAGACGCTGAAGGCGGCGGTGGTCACCCTTGCCGTCGTGGTCGCGTTCATCGTCAGTCCCTGGCCGCGCGAGCAGATCGCCCTGGCCGCCGCCGGCGTGATGCTGATCAACCGTCGGATCGCGTCGACGGACATGATGAAGCACGTGGACGGCAACCTGATCTTGCTGCTGATGGGGCTGTTCGTGGTCAACGCGGCGCTCGCCGCGACCGATCTGCCCCAGCATCTGCTGGCCGACCTGCGGGGGGCGGGATTCAACCTGCAACAGCCGGTGTGGCTGTTTGTCGTATCGTCGGTACTGAGCAATATCGTCGGCAACAACCCGGCGGTGATGCTGCTGGTGCCGTCCCTCTCCCCGGGTGGCGAGGCGGACGCGATGGGCGCGGCGCTGGCCCTCGGCACCGGCTTTTCCAGCAATCTGGTCGTCTTCGGCAGCCTCGCCGGAATCATCGTCGTCGAGGCGGCGGCCAAACAGGGGGTGACGATCTCGTTCGGCGAGTTCTGCCGCGCCGGTGTCCCGGTCTCCCTCGCCTGCATGGCCGTTGCAATGGGCTGGATCCTGTTGCTGGCGAACTGAGGCAGGGCAAGGCTTGCCGCTGGGCGGGCGAGGGCAGGGGAGGGAGGTGTCGGGCCGGAGGCGGCCTTTGTGACCGCGGGTCAGCCGGCGGCGATGAAGGCGGTGAGGTCGGCGACGAAGCGGTCCGTATTGTAGAGATGGGGCGAATGGTCGGCGCCCTCATAGAAGAGCAGCCTCGCGTCGGGAATGGCGTCCCTGACGAAAAGTCCGGTTGGCGGCGGATAGAAGTTGCTCTCGGTGCCGTAGATCAAGAGTGCCGGCCGGTCGATCCGGGCCAGCACCGGTCTAAGATCGGCCGGCGACAGCGTCCGCCAGACGGCGATTAGCGGGCGCGGGTCGAGCATGCCGAGATAGGTGCGCATTCGCTCGATCCCGGGATGACCTTGCTCGTACCTGGTCCGCGCCTTCTCGTTGAGGCCGAAGGCCACCAGCTCGACCACGCCTGGACGAAATCCGCCTCCATCGCGGCGACGAAGCGATCGTCGCGCTCCTTCGGCCAGTCACCGTAGATGCCGAGTTTCCACGAGGCATCGGTGATCAGCCGCGGCGACTGGTCGAGGATGCCGATGCGGCCGATGCGCCCGCAGCCGTGGCGGGCGATATGGGTCCACAGGGTGAGGGCGCCCATGGAGTGGCCGACCACGGTGGGCGCATCGAGGCGGTAGTGATCCAGCAAGTCGGCGAGATCGTCGGCCATGCGATCGAGCGTCACCTGGCGATCGCGTCCCGGCGCGTGGGGGCTGTCGTGTCCGGCATGACCGCGGGCATCCCACCGGTAGACGGTGAACCGGTCGCTGAGGCGATGGGTGATCCCCTCCCACACCCGGTGGCTTGAGGCCCATTCGTGCAGCAGCACCACCGGCGGCCCCTGGCCGTCGATCTTGAGAAAGATCTCGGCCCCATCCGACGCGACAAACCGCTGAAGAGTCTCCACCGACATTCTCCCGGTCCAGGCCGGCCCCCTGACCGCGCGCCCTGCCGATACGACTTTTTCGACATCCGCGCCATCAGTTTCAAAAGCGGTAGAAGCCGGTGAAAAGGTGGTGATCACCTGTCGCGGCAAAGCCGTCGCGAAGCCGGTACCGCCTGGCGGTATCGACCGCGCCCGCGCGCAAGCGGACGCACAGCGGATCCGTGAGAAGCGAAAGCGCGTCACTCTCGACGGGTTGAACGCCTCGACCGCATCGCCTGGGCTCCGCTAGAATGCTACGCAACGCCGGCTATCGAGATCACGACCCGATGAAGGTATCCGGCGGTAATTCCGGTAAAGCAACCCGCCGCCGCATCGGAGGCAGCCATGACCAAGATGACCATGCCCGTCCTCTTCATTGGTCATGGAAGCCCCATGAACACACTCCAACGCAATGGCTTTACCGAGGCATGGCGCGTACTCGGGCAGCAGCTTCCGCGACCGAGAGCTTTGCTCGTCGTTTCGGCGCATTGGTTCATCGGCGCCACCGCGGTGACTGCCATGCCGCGCCCGCGCACCATCCACGATTTCTATGGATTCCCGCCTGAGTTGTTCGCCTATGACTACCCCGCGGCGGGGGCGCCAGACGTCGCCGAAGAGGTTGCGGAGGTGGTCAAGCCGCACTGGGTCGGGCTCGACCATGACCAGTGGGGGCTCGACCATGGCGCTTGGAGCGTGCTCGCTCACCTCTATCCGGCTGCGGATGTGCCGATCGTGCAGCTTTCGATCAACGCCCTGAAGCCGCTCGACTATCATCTCGATCTGGCCGCACGGCTGGCACCGCTTCGCGATAGAGGCATTGGGATCCTCGGCAGCGGCAATATCGTCCACAACTTACGGCTGATGCAATGGGACCGCCCGAACGCGGCTTTCGATTGGGCAGAGCGTTTCGACGAGGCCGTCGTCGAGCAGCTTGGCCAGCAGCCGGGCGAGATCCTCAAGGTGACCGAGCATCCGGACTATCGGCTCGCCGTGCCGACGCCGGACCATTTCATCCCTTTGCTCTACCTGGCCGGATTGGCGGCGGAGGGAGGGGCTGCTGTCGCGCTCTTGCGAGGTTACGCGATGGGGTCAATCTCGATGACCTGCTTTGGCCTGGGGACGAAGGTCAGGCTCTCCGAGAAGCCAGCGAGCGCCGCGCAACAACTGCCGCCCGACGCTCCTCCGGATCAGACCAACATGTAGCCTACACGGGCGGCGGCGGCGCTTGCGTCGCAGCGGGTCCGCCATCGAACGTCCGGCGAACCGAAGTGAAAAACCGGCCGGCGGGAAGTGAAAATTTTTTTCACAACCGTCTGCTAAGCCGTTGAAAGATTGGTGGGCGCACAAGGACTCGAACCTTGGACCCGCTGATTAAGAGTCAGCTGCTCTACCGACTGAGCTATGCGCCCGCGCTTGGGTCTGGGGTTCTTAGCAAAGACGTCGACGGATGTCGATGGCATGTGGATGCCAATATGCCGACCCCGTCCGCAATTCAGGCATCGCCGCCGGCGTGCGGGCCGATGACGGCATTGCGGTTGACGTAGACGCACATGACCAGGCCGAACCCCAGCATCAGCGCCAGGATGGCGGTGCCGCCGTAGGACACCAGCGGCAGCGGCACGCCCACCACCGGGATCAGCCCCATCACCATTCCCATGTTGATGAAGATGTAGAGAAAGAATGTCGCACTGATGCCGAAGGCGACCAGCCGGCCGAACTGGCTTTTCGCCGACAGCGCGATGGCGAGGCAGTAGGCGAGAACCAGCACGTAAAGGCCGAGCAGGCCGAGAGAGCCGATCAGGCCGAACTCCTCGGCGAGCATGGTGAAGATGAAGTCGGTCTGCTTTTCCGGCAGGAAGTTCAGGTGTGCCTGGCTCCCCTCGAGAAAGCCCTTGCCGCTGATTCCGCCCGAGCCCAGCGCGATTTTGGACTGCAGGATGTGATAACCGGAGCCCAGCGGGTCTGCCTCCGGGTCGAGAAAGGTCAGCACCCGCTGCCGCTGGTAATCGTGCAGCATTCCCCAGGCGATGGGCAACACCGCGGCGCCGGCGGCGAAGGCGAGGCCGAACATCCACAGCGCCACCCCGGCGGCGAAGAACATGGCGAGGCCGGCCAACAGCAGCATCCCGGCGGTGCCGAGGTCGGGCTGCTTGAGGACCAGGCCGACCGGCACCAGGACCATCAGCGCCGGCGTCACCAGCCGGAACGGCCGCCGCACCGCCGCCGTCTCGCAGCCGTGGAAGTAGCGGGCGAGGGCCAGCACCAGCGCGATCTTCATCACCTCCGAAGGCTGCAGATTGATGATGCCGAGATCGATCCACCGCTGCGCACCCATGCCGATGCTGCCGGCCACATCGACGACGACGAGGAGGACGAGGGCGACGGCATAGATGGCGTAGGCGTTGGACACCCACACCCGGAGGTCGGTCACCGAGACGATCAGCATGAGGAGGAGGGCGACGACGAAGCGGGCGGCCTGACGCACCGCCCACGGTTCGAAGCTGCCGCCGGCGGCGGAATAGAGCATTGCCACACCGATCGCGGCGATGGCGCTGACCAAGAGCACGAACAGCCAGCGGATATCGCGAAACCGCTCGTAAAGGCTAAGCTGGGCTCGCTGCCGTAGCATCACCGCGGGCCCTCAGCCGGACGCCCGGCCGTCGCTGCGCAGCGACACCGGGCCGGCGGGCCGGTACCGTTCTTCGGTCAGCCGCTGCAGCTTCAACAGAACATCGCGGGCGATCGGCGCCGCTACCTTGGAACCGCCACCGCCGTGCTCGACGATCACCGAGACGGCGAAGCGCGGCGCCGCCACCGGCGCATAGCCGATGAACAGGGCGTGATCGCGCTTCTCCCAGGGCAGTCGCTCGTTCTTGATGACGCCGCGCGACCGCTCGGCCTTGGTGATGGTGCGCACCTGCGATGTCCCGGTCTTGCCCGCCATCTCGAAACCGGCCTCGCGGATGGCGGCGCGGGCGGCGGTGCCGTGGGCGACCACCGCCGCCATGCCCTCGCGGATCAGCTTCAGGAACTGCGGCGAGACGTCCAACTGCGGCGGCGGTGGCCGGCCTTCGCCGGGATCGGCATCCGCCGGGAAGGCCACCCGCGGGGTGACCGCAAGCCCGCTGGCGATGCGCGCGGTCATCACCGCCAACTGCACCGGCGTCGCCAGCACATAGCCCTGGCCGATGCCGCAGATCACCGTCTCGCCGGTGGACCAACTCCGCTTGTACACCCGCTGCTTCCACTCCTCGGTCGGCAGGAGTGCCCCCCGTTCGTGCGGCAGGTCGATGCCGGTGGGCGCGCCGAGGCCGAAGATGTGGCCCATGGCGGCGATGCGGTCGATGCCGGCCCGTCGCGCCGACTCGTAAAAGTAGACGTCGCAGGACTGGGTCAAAGCTTCCCGCAGGGCGACGGTGCCGTGGCCGCCCCGCTTCCAGCAGTGGAAGGCGTTGGTGCCCAGGCGGAAGGCGCCCCGGCAGGTGACGGTGGTGGTCGGCGACATGACGCCGGCAGTCAACGCCGCCATGCCGACGATCGGCTTGAAGGTGGAACCCGGCGCGTACTGGCCGGCGATCGTCTTGTTGAGCAGCGGCGCCTTGGGATCGCGGGTGAGCGCCCGCCAGTCGGCGAGGGAGATGCCATGGGAAAAGGCGTTGGGATCGAAGCCGGGACTGGAGACCAGGGCGAGGATGTCGCCGGTGAGCACGTCGATGACGACGACGGCGCCGCTTTCGTCGCCGAGCCGTTCGTAGGCGAACCGCTGCAGGTCGAGATCGATGGTGAGCCGGACATCGTGGCCGGGTTTGCCGTCGTGGCGGCCGAGCTCGCGGATCGGCCGGCCGACGGCGTTGACCTCCACCTCGGCCGAGCCGCCGACGCCACGAAGCTCCCGCTCGTGAACCTTCTCGACGCCCCCCTTGCCGATGCGGAAATCCGGAAGCCGCAACAGCGGATCATCGACCGCATCGGTCTCGGCGACGGGCGCCACGTAGCCCAGGATATGGGCCAGGACCTCGCCGTAGGGATAGACCCGGGTCGTCCCCTCATCGACGGAGATTCCCGGCAGATCGAGGCTGTGGACCTCGACCCGGGCAACGTCGGTCCAGGTGAGGTTGTCGCGAATGGCAATGGGGACGAACTTGCGCGCCCGGCCGATCTCGCGCAGCACCCGCTCCCGATCGCTGTCCTTGATTTCAATCAGCTCGGCAAGGGCGGCGAGGGTCGCCGGAACATCCGTCGCCTGCTCGGCGACGATGAGCAGGCGGTAGTCGTCGCGGTTGGTGGCGAGCGGCCGGCCGAAGCGATCGAGGATGCGGCCCCTGGGCGGCGCAAACAGCCTGAGGTCGATGCGGTTTTCGTCGGCGAGCACCAGGTAGCGCTCGGACTGGACCACCTGCAGTTGGTACAGCCGCGCCGCCAGTGCCGTCAGCAGCAGCCCCTGGCCGCCGGCGACGAGGAGGGCGCGGCGAGTGAACTGGCGGCGTCGATCGTTATCGCGCGGCATCTCAGGCCTGCCTCAGGACGGTGACGTGGCAGTGCCAGAGAAGGCGCACCAGCAAGGGGAAGCAGCCGATGGTGGTTACCGCCTGCAGCATCACCGAGCTGCCGTCGACCAGCGTCAGGCTCATGGCCGACATGATCAGCCACGACAGGGCCGCCGCGGCGATGGCGGCCACCGCGAACCCCAGCCAGAGGACGGCAAACGACTTGCCGTGGAAGAAGGTGCGCTGGGAGTGGACGGTGGCGTGGAGGACCACCAGGACGGCGGCGCCGGTGCCGATGGGGGCACCCGAGAGGATGTCCTGGAACAGGCCGACGACAAAGGCGGCCGACGGCGGCATCAGGTCCGGCCTGTGCAGCGTCCAGTAGAAGACGGCGATGAATGGCAACGACGGCGCCACGCTTTGCAGGCCGGGAATGTAAAAGGGGATGGCCCCGACGAGGATCAGGCCGAGGGTCAGGGCGAAGGGCATCAGCTCGCGGGCGACGAGGTCGAGCCGACGCCACGCCGACGGTTTCACCGCGCCCCCGCGGTCGGGCCCCGGGTCCGGGGGGCGCTCACGGCAGGCCCGCGGCGGTGCGATGCCGCCGTCCGTCCTTGCCGGCGGACGGGTCCGCCATCGCCGGGTTCGGCGGCACCTCGTAAGCGACGAGGCGGACGAATTCGAGCCGGCTGCGGTCGACGAACGGCCGCACCCGGATCACCGTGCCGTCGGCATCGTCGACCATGCCCACCGGTTGTCCCGGGGGAAAGCCGCCGGCCAGCCCCGAGGTTACGACGATGTCGCCCGCTTGGATGTCGCCTTCGCCGACGCGATGGATCAGCTTCGGCCGCTCGGAGTTGTCGCCGGCGAGGATCGCCATCACCCGCGACGCGCCGACGACCACCGGCACCCGCGAGTTCAGATCGGTGATCAGCACCACCAGCGCCGCCCGTGGCGAAACGGCGGCGACCCGGCCGGCGAGGCCGTCTCCGGTTACCGCCATCTGTCCCTTGTCGACGCCGTCGTTGCTGCCGGCATTGACCACGACGCTGTGGGCGAAGGCGCTGGTGGAGTTGGCGATCACGCGCGCCGCCGTCGAGCGCATGGCCGGATCGGGGACATAATCGAGAAGGGCGCGCAGGCTGGCGTTCTCCGCTTCAAGCCGTCTGGCCACCGCCTGCCACTGCAGGAGCCGCTCCCGTTCCGCCCGCAGCCGGTCGTTCTCCTCGGCAAGCAGGGTCCAGCCACGAACGCGCTCCGCCGCCTTGGTCAGGCCGTCGACCGGCCGCGACAAAACATCGAGGATGGGAACGACGGTGTCCGTCACCTGCAGGCGCAGTCGCTCCACCAGCGGCGGATCGGCCCGGCCCAGCACCATGACCGCCGCCGCGGCGATAAGAAGGCCCCCGTAGACGACCCACAGGGCGAAGGATTTCAGAAAGCCCGTCATCGCCGATCCAACGCGCCCGCCCGACCCGGCGCGGTATGCCCGCAACCCGGAACCGGGTCGGCACTCATGCGAAACCACCTACGCTAATATAGTCCATTGCCGGCGATGCGGGGGGCATGACCCGATGGCGGGGCCTTGCCCTAGTACATGGCGCTGAGGACGTTGCGCATCTTCTTCATTTCCTCCAGCACCCGGCCGGTGCCGAGGGCGACGCACGACAGCGGATCGTCGGCGACGGTCACCGGCAGCCCGGTGGCGTGGCGGAGGACGAAATCCATGTTGGCGAGCAGCGCCCCGCCGCCGGTGAGCACGATCCCCTTGTCGACGATGTCGGCGGCCAGTTCGGGCGCGGTGTGCTCCAGCGCCACCTTCACCGCATCGATGATGGCGCCGACCGGCTCCGCCAGACTCTCGGAGATGGCCCGCTCGCTGATCACCAATTCCTTCGGGACCCCGTTCATCAGGTCGCGGCCCTTGATCTCCAGCATCCGGCCGTCCCCGTCCTCGGGCGGGCAGGCGGAACCGATGGTCTCCTTGATCCGTTCGGCGGTGCTCTCGCCGATGAGGAGATTGTGGTTGCGGCGAATATAGGCGATGACCGCCTCGTCCATCTTGTCGCCGCCCACCCGGACCGACTTGGCGTAGACGATGCCGCCCAGGGACAGCACCGCCACTTCGGTGGTGCCGCCGCCGATGTCGACGACCATCGAGCCGGTGGGCTCGGTCACCGGCAAGCCGGCGCCGATCGCCGCCGCCATCGGCTCCTCGATCAGGTAAACCCGCCTCGCCCCGGCGCTCTCCGCCGATTCCTGGATCGCCCGCCGCTCGACCGCGGTCGAGCCCGACGGCACGCAGACGATGCACATCGGGCTGGCGAAGCTGCGCCGGTTATGCACCTTGCGGATGAAGTACTTGATCATCTCCTCGGCGACTTCGAAGTCGGCGATGACGCCGTCCCGCAGCGGCCGGATGGCCTGGATGTTGCCGGGGGTGCGACCCAGCATCAACTTCGCGTCCTCGCCCACGGCGAGCACCTGCTTGCGGCCCTTGTGCTCGACCAGGGCGACCACGGACGGCTCGTTGAGGACGACGCCCCTGCCGCGGACATAGACCAGCGTGTTGGCGGTTCCGAGGTCGATCGCCATGTCGGCGGACAGGAACCCGAATAGCCGTGAGAACATTCCCCCTCGCTTCAACGATGCGCATCGCACAGAGCCGTTCGCCCCACCGGCATCCGGCCGGTGTGACCGGATGCCCGCGGGTCAAGCCCCGAGTGAACGGGAGGCGGGGAGTTGGCTTACGCCGACAACGCCGAGGGCGCCGTCTTCTCCCGTTTTACCAGGAGTTTGTTGAGCGCGTGCAGATATGCCTTCACCGACGCCACCATGGTGTCGGTGTCGGCCCCCTGACCATTCACCGTTCGTCCGTTCTCTTCCAGCCGCACCGTCACCTCCGCTTGCGCGTCGGTGCCGCCGGTGACGGCATGCACCTGATAGAGCTGCAGGCGCGCCTTCGTCTGGAACAGTTGCTTGATACATTTGAAGGCGGCATCCACCGGGCCATCGCCGGTGCCGTCGCAGGTCCTGACCTCGCCGTCGACCGAAATCGACAGGCGTGCCTGCGCGGCATGGGTGCCGCAGGCGATATCCAGGGAGACCAGCTTGATGCGGTCCTGGGCCCGGCCCAAGCCGTCGTCTACCAGGGCGACGATGTCCTCGTCGAACACGTCTTTTTTGATGTCGGCCAGTTCCTTGAACCGATGGAAGGCATCCTCGAGGGCATTGTCGCCCAACTCGTAATTGAGCTCGCGCAACTTCTCGCGAAACGCGTGCCGACCGGAGTGCTTGCCCAGCACCAGCTTCGATTTGGACAGACCCACCGATTCCGGTGTCATGATCTCGTAGGTGCCGGCGTGCTTCAGCATGCCGTCCTGGTGAATGCCGGACTCATGGGCAAAGGCATTGGCGCCGACGATCGCCTTGTTGGGCTGGACGACGAAGCCGGTGATCGCCGATACCAGCCGCGACGCCCGCATGATGCTCTCGGATTTGACTCCGGTCACGAACGGCATGCGGTCGTGGCGGGTGCGCAGCGCCATCACGATCTCTTCCATCGCCGCGTTGCCGGCCCGCTCGCCCAGGCCGTTGACCGTGCATTCCACCTGCCGGGCGCCGGCATCGATGGCGGCCAGGGAGTTGGCGACCGCCAGGCCCAGGTCGTTGTGGCAATGAACCGACAGCACCGCCTTGTCGATATTGGGCACCCGGTTGCGGATCATCCCGATCAGGGCGGCGAATTCATCGGGGATGGCATAGCCGACGGTGTCGGGGACGTTGATGGTGCGCGCACCGGCGTCGATCGCCGCTTCGATGCAGCGACAGAGGAAATCGTGCTCCGAGCGCGAGCCGTCCTCGCACGACCACTCCACGTCGTCGGTAAAGCGCCTGGCGTAGGAGACGCTGTCGACGACCCGGGCAAAGACCTCGTCCGCCTCAAGTTGCAGCTTGTGCCTCATGTGCAGCGGGCTGGTGGAGATGAAGGTGTGGATACGACCGCGCGCCGCCGGCTTTATCGCCTCGGCGACGCGGTCGATATCGCCGCGGCTGGCGCGCGCCAGGCCGCAAACGGTCGAGTTCTTCACCAGGCCGGCGATGGTCAGCACCGCTTCGAAGTCACCGGGAGAGGCGATGGGGAAGCCGGCCTCGATGACGTCGACGCCCATTTCCTCCAGCAGCAGCGCGATCCGTACCTTCTCGTCGAGGTTCATCGAGGCGCCGGGCGACTGCTCGCCGTCGCGCAGGGTGGTGTCGAAGACGATGATGCGGTTCGGGTCTGTTTGGGTACTCATAGAAATCCGTCCTTAGCACAAAAGGGTCACACAATCGATGTGGCTTTTTCCCCTGATCCGGACCTGAGGATCGCCCTGGGGGGCAGTCCAGCCGCGGGTCAGGGGCAGCTAAGTCGAAGGATTCCGGGAAGCGAGGGCGCCTCGATCGGACGGACCGGACGCACGCAGCCGATGCCAGAGGCACTCCCCCCGTTCCGCTGTCTCGCCCCGATGGTGTGCTCTGCTTGCACCCGTCCACTCCGCTGAGGACGCCGGCAGGAGCCGGCGTTGCCGACTAGAGACATAGGGTGCCGGCGCTTGTCAACAAGATTGTCGGCCGACTGAATCGAGAGGTGGATCGAGGCCGACCCATCCGCCGCGGCGGCTTTTGCCCCCGATCAGTTCCCTTTCGCCACCCCCGGCGGGGCGCCGGTGGGGCCGCCGACGGCGGTCTCGTAATTGTCGCGGGCATAAAGGGTGATCAGGTCCGCCGACCGGCCGAGCACGGTGCCGAAGCCGGTCGTGCCGCTCATGGCGCTGGCGTGCTGATAGAAGACCGGCGTCGCGATCTCTGCACCGGTGGCTTGGTCGCGATAGACCACCCGCATCACCATCGCCGGACTGCCGGCGGGCGCGCCCATATAAAATTGCCCGCCTCCGCCGACGAACAACACATCTTCGACCATTGGCTGAACGACCAGCGTCCGGCCGCTGCCTTTATCCCACGACGCCAGCAGAACGCCCAAGGACTGCTGCAGACTGCGGTCGATGTCGGCCCGCGCGCTCTCCCCGTATGCCTGCCGTTGCACCGTGGGGCTCAGCGTCACCGGTTCCAGCCGGAACTGGCCGAAGTTCTTGAACGGCTCGCTGGGCGGCGGATTGGTCGCCGGCAGCCCCCGATCCTCGTTGCCGGAGGTGGCGCAGCCGGCGATCAGGACAGCGACGAGGACGAGGACGAGCGACAGCCGGTCGTTGCCGATGAATGAGGTCATGGGAGTCCGCCCCGGTGCCAGGATCGATGGATTTCTTCGGTCCGCTCCCCGCGGCTGACCCGCGGCAGCGCTTAGGCTAGCAGGTTTAGGCAGAGACAATCGAGACCATTGCCGTCTTGGGGCGGAAGCGCTCGACAGGAAGACGAGGGACGGACAAAGAGCCCGCCGCCGCTCGACGGGATCGTTCGTGGTGGCGGCGGGTGCCTCGCTGCCGGGCGTTCCCGGATCAGTTCTTGCTCTTGTCGACGAGGCGGTTGGCGGCGATCCACGGCATCATCCCGCGCAGGCGTTCGCCCACCTGCTCGATCGGGTGTTCCGCCGCGCGCCGACGCAGCGCCTTGAAGCTGGGCTGGCCGGCGGCATTCTCCAGCATCCACTCCCTGGCGAAGCGGCCGGCCTGGATGTCGTCGAGCACCTCCTTCATCCGCGCCTTCACCGACGCATCGATGATCCGCGGTCCGCGGGTGTAGTCGCCGTACTCCGCGGTGTTGGAGATGGAGTAGCGCATATTGGCGATGCCGCCCTCGTAAATCAGGTCGACGATCAGCTTGACCTCGTGCAGGCACTCGAAATAGGCCATCTCCGGCGCATACCCCGCCTCGATGAGCGTCTCGTAACCGGCGAGGATGAGCGAGGTCAGGCCGCCGCAGAGCACCGACTGTTCGCCGAACAGGTCGGTCTCGCACTCCTCGCGGAAGGTGGTCTCGATGATGCCGGAGCGGCCGGCGCCGATCCCCGACGCGTACGACAGCGCCAGGTCGAGCGCGGCACCGCTGGCGTCCTGGGCGATCGCCACCAGCGACGGCACCCCCGCACCGCGTAGGTATTCGGAGCGGACGGTGTGGCCGGGGCCCTTCGGGGCAACCATGAACACGTCCAGGTCGGGCCGCGGCTCGATCAGGCGGAAATGAATGTTGAGGCCGTGGGCGAAGGCGAGCGCCGCACCCTCGCGCAACCGGCCGTGCAGGTGGTCGGCATAGAGCTTGGCCTGCAATTCGTCCGGGGTCACGATCATGACCACGTCGGCCCAGTCGCCCGCCTCGTCGGCGGTGATCACCCTGAGCCCGGCACCCTCCGCCTTCGCCTTCGAGGCCGAATCCGGCCGCAGCGCCACGGCGATCTCGTTCACCCCGGAATCGCGCAGGTTGAGCGCGTGGGCGTGGCCTTGACTGCCGTAGCCGATGATCGCCACCTTCTTCGCCCGGATCAGGCTGAGATCGGCATCCCGATCGTAATAGACGCGCATCGGTGCTTCCTCCCTCGATGTCGTTGTCGTTGGCCCGTCCGGAGACGGGATGTTGGCTAGAGCGCTTCCGGGCCGCGGGCGATGGCGACGACGCCGGTGCGGGCGACGTCGATCAGGCCCAAGGGCCGCATCAGCCCGACGAAGGCGTTCAGTTTCGTCGTCTTGCCGACGATTTCGAAGACGAACGATTCGTTGGTGGAATCGACGACGCGGGCGCGGAAGATATCGGCGATACGTAGCGCCTCCACCCGCTTTTCACCCTGGCCGTGCACCTTCACCAGGGCCAACTCGCGCTCCACGTGCGGGCCGTTGACGGTGAGGTCGCGGACCCGGTGCACCGGCACCAGCCGATCCAGTTGCGCCTTGATCTGCTCGATGATCATCGGCGTGCCGGTGGTGACGATGGTGATCCGGGAGACCCGGCCCTCGGCATCCACCTCGGCGACGGTGAGGCTCTCGATATTGTAGCCGCGTCCCGAGAACAGGCCGATCACCCGGGCGAGGACGCCCGGCTCGTTGTCCACCAGAACGGAGAGGGTGTGCGTTTCCTGCCGCGCCGGTTCGGGCATGGTTGTGACCTTTCTTGGGCTTTGATCCGTCATGTCCAGCGGCATCGCCGGACCTCCCCTACTTATTGCAGCGAAAGGAAGGCGGCGCCCCCGGACGAGGTAACGCCGCCGGTCTCGAGCAAATGTCTCAGACGAGAACCATCCCGTCCTCGGACACCGGCTTCTCCGCCTTGTCGGCCGGGCCCAGCAGCATCTCGTTGTGGGCGGCGCCCGACGGGATCATCGGGAAGCAGTTCTCGGCCTTGTCGACGCGGATATCGGCGATCACCGTCCGGTTGACCGAGATCATCTCCTTGATGACGCCGTCGAGGTCGCCGACCTTTTCCGCCCGCAGCCCGACCATGCCATAGGCGTCCGCCAACTTCACGAAATCCGGCAACGACGCCATGTAGCTCTCGGAATAGCGGCCGCCGTGCAGCAGCTCCTGCCACTGGCGCACCATCCCCATGTATTCGTTGTTGAGGATGAACACCTTCAGCGGCAGCCGATACTGGGAGATGGTCGACAGCTCCTGGATGTTCATCATGATCGAGGCTTCGCCGGCAATGTCGACGACGAGGGCATCGGGGTGGGCGAGTTGCACCCCCATGGCTGCCGGGAGCCCGTAGCCCATGGTGCCGAGACCACCCGAGGTCATCCAATGGTGCGGCTTGTCGAAGACGAAGTGCTGCGCCGCCCACATCTGGTGCTGGCCCACCTCGGTGGTGATGTAGACGTCGTCGCGGCCGCGGGTCAGTTCGTAGAGGCGCCGGATGGCGTGCTGGGGCTTGATGATGTCACCCGACTGGTTGAAGGCGAGGCTGTTGCGGGCGCGCCAGTGGTCGATCTCCTTCCACCACGCCGCCAGCGCCTTCTGATCGGGCCGGACGTGCTTCTCCTTCCACACCGCGATCATCATCTCCAGCACTTTGCCGACGTCGCCGACGATCCCCACGTCGACCAGCACGTTCTTGTTGATGGACGACGGATCGATGTCGACGTGGATTTTGTGCGAGCCGGGAGAGAAGGCGTTGAGGCGGCCGGTGATCCGGTCGTCGAAACGCGAGCCGATGGCGATCATCGCATCGCAGCCGTGCATCGCCATGTTGGCTTCGTAGGTGCCGTGCATGCCGAGCATACCGAGGAACTGCCGGTCGGAGCCCGGGTAGGCGCCGAGTCCCATCAGGGTCAGGGTGACTGGAAAGCCGGTCATCCGGACGAACTCGGTCAGGAGCTCACACGCCCGGGTGCCGGAGTTGATCACCCCGCCGCCGCAGTAGAAGATCGGCCGCTTCGCCTCGGCCATGATCTCGATCGCCCGCTCGATGCCGGCCCGGTCGGGCTCGGTGCGCGGCTGGTAGGTGCGATGGACGACGTCGTCCGGCGGCACGTAGGGGCCGCTGGCGAACTGCACATCCTTCGGCAGGTCGATCAGCACCGGCCCCGGCCGGCCGCTGCGCGCGACGTAGAACGCCTCGTGGATGGTCCGCGCCAGCGCGTCGGTGCTCTTCACCAGATAGTTGTGCTTGGTCACCGGGCGGGTGACGCCGGTGGTGTCGCACTCCTGGAAGGCGTCGTTGCCGATGAGATGGGTCGGCACCTGGCCGCAGAGGATGACCAGCGGCACCGAGTCCATCAGCGCGTCGGCGATGCCGGTCACCGCGTTGGTGGCGCCGGGGCCGGAGGTGACGATGACGACGCCGACCTTACCGGTGGAACGGGCGTAGCCCTCCGCCGCGTGCACCGCGCCGCCTTCCTGGCGGACGAGGATGTGGCGGATGGCGTTCTGCTGGAAGAGCTCGTCGTATACGGGAAGAATGGCGCCGCCGGGGTAGCCGAATACGTCGGTCACGCCCTGATCCACCAGGGCCTGGATGACGATCCTCGCTCCGGTCATTTCATCGTACGCCATCGAGCAACGCTCCTCGCTGTTTCAACCGTCGGGCCCGAAGACCGGGTGCACCCGCACAATCAGGGCGCCGACATCGTCCGGTCCGGCCGAGGGAGCCGCACCCTAGTCGGTCACGCTGCCGGGGTCAACAGGAACCGGCGAATAAATGCAAACAAATGCGGCTGCAGGCTTTCCGAAAATTGCTCAAAATAGGCCTGATCCGCCCGGGTCTGGTGCCGCAACCACGTCAACTGGCGCTTGGCGTAGCGGCGAGTCTCTCTTTTCGCACCTGCACACGCGTCGTCAAGGCCGATTTCTCCCCTGATGTGGGCGACGAGCTGGCGAACGCCAACCGCCTTCATCGCCGGCAGATCGAGAGGAAGGTGGCTGATCGCCGCCGCTTCGGCGAGGCCACCCGCCGCCAGCATCCGCTCGAACCGCGCATCGAGGGCGGGGTACAGCCGGTCGCGCGGCGGCAGCAGCAACAGGGTGGCGCTGCGACCGGGGAGGGGGACCGGCGGTGTATCCCGCTGCCAGTCGGCGAGGGGGCGGCCGGTGGCATGGACCACCTCCCAGGCGCGGATCAGCCGCTGCCGGTCGCCGGCGGGCAGGTGCGCCGCGGCGGGATCGAGGGTGGCGAGCTCGGCGCGGAAGGCGTCGCCGCCGAGGAGGCGATAGCGCTGTTCCGCCGCGGTGCGGACGGTGGCGGGCACGGCGGGAACATCGGCGAGGCCACGGGTCAGCGCGCGCAGATAGAGCCCGGTGCCGCCGACGATGATGGGCAGACGGCCATGGGCGCGGGCTTCGTCGACGGCGGCGAGGGCCAGCTCGCGCCAACGCCCGGCCGAACAGGGATCGCGGGCGGAGAGGATGCCGAACAGGCGATGCGGCACCCGGGCCTCGTCGTCGGGGGTGGGACGGGCGGTGAGGACCCGCAGGTCGCGATAGACCTGCATGGCGTCGGCATTGATGACCACGCCGTCGAACGCCTCGGCGATCGCCGTCGCCATCGCCGACTTGCCGCTGCCGGTGGGGCCGGCGACGACGAGGACGGGTGGCGCGCCCCCGGAAGGAGCGCTCCCCCCGTCCGGTCCGCTCAGTCGAGCGTCAGCGACAACAGGCCGTCGGCCAGCTTGGGTTCGAACCATGTGGACTTGGGCGGCATCACCAGGCCGGCGTCGGCCACCGCCATCAACTCGGCCAGCGACGTGGGGTGGAGGACGAAGGCGACCGCAGCCTCGCCGGCATCGACGCGCCGCACCAGGTCGTCGATGCCGCGTCCGCCACCGACGAAGTCGATGCGCGGATCGGTGCGGGTATCGTTGATGGAGAGCACCGGCGACAGGATCAGCCGGTTCAGCCGGCTCACGTCCAGGCGGTCGTCGGGCGGCCCGGACGGGGCGTCGCGGCAGATGAGGCGGATCCACCGTCCGTCCAGGTAAGCGCCGAACTCGCCGCGGGCGGAGGGAAGGACCGGACCGTCCTCCGGGGCGACGACGAAGCGATCATGCAGTTGGGCGACGAACACCGCCGGCGTCCTCTCGCCCAGGTCACGGACGATGCGGTTGTAGGCGAGGATGCGCACCTCGTCGGCCGGAAAGCTGACGAGAAGGAACCGGTCGCCGCCGGGTGCCGTCGACGGCCGGGTCTCCGCCACCCGGGCCGCCGCCGCCGAGCGGTGGTGGCCGTCGGCGATATAAATCGCCGGCATCGCCTCGAAGCTGCGGGTAACCGCCGCGATCGCCTCGGCGCTGTCGATCGGCCAGGTCTGGTGCCGGGTCCCGTCGTCGGTGACCGCATCGGCAAGGGGCGACGCCGTCGTCGCCGCGCCGAGCACCGCCGCCAGCCCCGCATCCGGCGGGTGCACGGTCAGCACCGGACCGGTCTGGGCGCCGACCGCTTCGATCTGGCGGGTGCGGTCCAGTTCCTTGTCGGGGCGGGTGTGCTCGTGGCGGCGGATGCGGTTGATCCGGTAGGCGGCGATGGACCCGGCGGCGGCGATGCCTGTCTGGACATGGCCGTCGGCGGCGGTCATCCGGTAGGCGTAATAGACCGGCCGGTCCTCCCGCACCAGGGCACCGGCCCGCTCCATGCCGCGGAGCGCCTCGGCCGCCTGCAGGTAGACGGCCGGGGCGTGCGGGTCGGTATCTTCCGGCAGGTCGATCTCGGCGCGCGACACATGCAGGAAGCTGAGCGGCCGGCCGGCGGCGCCGGCGACCGCTTCCGCCCGACTGAGCACGTCGTAGGGGCGGGCGGCGACACCCTGGGCGGTCTCCCGTGTCGGCCGCAGCGCCGCAAACGGCGCGACCAGCGTCTCGGTGGTTACGCCGTTCATCGATGCCTCGGCCATGGCGGCGCGGTCAGCCCTTGGCCGCCAGGCGGATGGCGACGAAGCGCAGTCCGCCCTCACCCTCCACCAGCAGCAGCACCGACTTGCGGCCGGCTTCCTTGGCCGCCTTCACCTTCTCCGCCAGTTGTGCCGGGGTGGAGATCTTCTCCTGACCGATCTCGACGATGGTCTCGCCCGGACGCAGGCCCTGCTCGGCGGCGGGGCCGTCCGGATCTACGTCGGTGACCACCAGGCCCTGGGCGTCGTCGCCAAGGTTGAAGCGGTCGCGGGCCTGCGCATCGATGGCGGAAACGGTGATGCCCAATTCACCCACGCTCTCGCCGCCCTTGCCCTTGTCCTCCGACGGCCCGGACGCCTGCTTTTCCTCATCCTCGTCCTTCAGCGCCCCGACCTCGACCTTGAGGGTCATTTCATTGCCGTTGCGCCATAGCTTGACCGGGACCGTCTTGCCGACATCGGTGTCGGCGACCAGGCGCGGCAGATGCCGCATCTGATCCACCGTCTTGCCGTCGAACTGGAGGATGATGTCGCCGTCCTTGATCTTCGCCTTCTCGGCCGGACCGCCCGGGATGACGCTGGCGACCAGGGCGCCGGTCACCTCCTTCAGCCCGAGCGCCTCGGCGATCTCTTCGTTGACCTGCTGGATGCGGACGCCGAGCCAGCCGCGGCGCACCTCCCCATGATCGATCAGCTGCTGGATCACCGGCCTGACGGTGCTGCTGGGAATGGCAAACCCGATGCCGATGCTGCCGCCCGACGGCGAAAAGATGGCGGTCGCCATGCCGACGACCTCGCCGGCGAGGTTGAAGATGGGCCCGCCGGAGTTGCCGCGGTTGATGGGGGCGTCGGTCTGGAGGAAATCGTCGTAGGGGCCGGCATTGATGTTGCGGCCGCGCGCCGAGATGATCCCGGCGGTGACGGTGCCACCGAAGCCGAACGGATTGCCGATGGCGACGACCCAGTCGCCGACGCGGATGGCGTCGGAATCGCCAAACTTGACCGCGGGCAGGGGATGGCCGGCGGGATCGACCTTGAGCACGGCGATGTCGGTCTTGGCGTCGCGGCCGACCATCTTCGCCGGGAGCCGGGTCTCGTCCTGGAGGATGACGGTGATCTCCTCCGCATCCTGGATGACGTGGTTATTGGTGACGATGTAGCCCTGCGAATCGATGATGTATCCGGAGCCGAGGGAGGTGGCCTTGCGCTTCTGCTGGCGCGGCTGGTTCTTCTCCATGAACTCCTTGAAGAACTCCTCGAAGGGCGAACCGGGCGGCAGCTTCGGCAATTCGATCCCGGCGGAACCCTCCACCGTCTGCGTCGTCGAGATGTTGACCACCGATGGCAGCAACTGCTGGGCAAGGTCGGCAAAGGTGTCGGGAGCCACCCGCGCCGCCGCCGGCGACGCTACCGGCGAAACGGGCGCGGCGACGGCGAAGGCGGCCAGGGCGCACGCCATCAGCCCAGCCCACGCCCGACGGCGATAGCGGGGCGCGACGGTGCGCCCAAAGGCCAACGGAGTGACCGTCGGAACGGCCAGCGGAAGCTCAGCGGTCATATACGGACGTCCTTTGTTTACGATACATGCGATCTCCGCCCATCGGCATGGCGGTTCCCACCCCCCGGCTTTTTGCCCCGGGAGAGTGCTACCGCGACGGTGCCGGCCGTTCCGTCGCCCCCCGTTCATCCAGGAAGAAGCGGAAGAAATCGGAGTCGGGGCGTAGGACCATGGTCGTGCCGGGGGTGGCGAAGGCCGAGTAAGCCTCGAGCGACCGGTAAAAGTCGAAGAACCGCGGATCGCGACCGTAGGCCTGGTTGAGGGTGACCGTCCGCTCGGCGTCACCCTGGCCGCGGAGGATCTGCGACTGGCGGGTGGCATCGGCGATGATCACCGTGCGCTCCCGATCGGCCTCGGCCTGGATGCGCGCCTTCTGCTCCTCGCCTTCGGCGCGAAGCTGCGCCGCCTGGGCGATCCGGGCCGAGCGCATCCGGTTGTAGACCGATTGGCTCGCCGCCTCGGGCAGGTCGGTCCGGCCGATACGGACATCCACCACCTCGACGCCGAAACCGGGCGCCTGGGTGGCGAGGGTCTCGGCGATGCGGCCCATGACGCCGGTTCGATCGATGGAAAGAAGCTCGCCCAGTCCGATGCGGGCGACCTCGCCCCGCACCGACGAATTCAGCTGGGCACCGAAAATCTGGCGGAAGTTTTCCTCGTTACCGGCGCGCTGGCGGAACCGCAGGGGATCGATGATCCGGTAACGGGCGAAGGCATCGACGTTGATGCGCTTCTGGTCGGCCAGCAGCACCTCCTGCTGCGGCGGGTCGAGATCGAGGACCTGGTTGCTGAAGAACTCCACCGTCTGGACGAAGGGGACCTTGAACTTCAGGCCCGGAGACTTGTCCACCCGCACCGGGTTGCCGAACTGCAGGATAAGCGCCTGTTCCGTCTGGCGGACGGTGAAGGCGGCGTTGAACAGCACGAACAGGGCGATGGCGGCGACAACGCCGATGGCGATCAGCAGCCGCTTGGTCATTTACCTTCCTCCGTTCGGCGCTTCTGCAGTTCGCCGAGCGGCAGGTACGGAACCACGCCCTGACCACTCTTCGATTCGTCGATGATCACGTTCTGGGTATTGCGCAAAACGTCCTGCATCCGCTCCAGGTAGAGCCGCCGGGTGGTGATGTCGCGACCGGTCAAATACGCTTCGTAGACCGAGGCGAAGCGTGCCGCATCGCCCTGAGCCTCGCGCGTTACCTGGTCCTTGTAGGCACCCGCCGCCTGGACGATCCGCTCCGCTTCGCCCTTCGCCCGCGGGACGATGTCGTTGCGGTAAGCGAGCGCCTCGTTGACCAGACGGTCCTGGTCCTGGCGGGCACGCTGGACGTCGTTGAAGGCGTCGATCACTTCCGCCGGCGGATCCACCTTGAGCTGCCTGACCTCGGTGATCAGCACGCCGGCGCCGTAGCTATCGAGGATCTGCTGCATCCGGTCCTTGGTCCGCGCGTCCACATCCTGGCGCTTGATGGTGAGGGCATCCTCCAGCAGCGTCTGACCCAGCGTTTCGCGAATGGCGCTTTCCGCCACCAGCTTGATGGTGTCCTGGGGATTGCGGATGTTGAAGGCGAAGTCGGCGGCATTCTTGATTCGCCACTGCACGATGACGTCGACGTCGATGATGTTCTGATCCTGGGTCAGCATCAGGCTTTCGTGCAGCACGTCGCGGGCGGCGCCGCCGCGGCCGCCTTCGCCGGCGCCGCGGAAGCCGATGTTGATCTGGTTGGTCTGCTCGACGTTGACGATCTGCACTTCGCCGATCGGGGTCGGAAACCAGTAGTTGAGGCCGGGGGTGTTGGACTTGACGTAACGACCGAACAGCAACTCGAGCGATTGCTCGCCCGGCTTGACGGTGTAGAAACCGGTGGCGAGCCAGATGGCGAGCACGATGACGATACCGAGGAGGACACCGCGGCCGCTGCCGAAATCGGAGGGCAGAAGCTTTCGCATCCGCTCCTGGGTCCGCTTCACCATCGCTTCGAGGTCGGGTTGCGGAGAGGAGGAGGGACCGCCGCCCCAGGGACCACCGCCGCCGCCGCTACCCCAGGGGCCGCCTCTCGGATTCCAGGCCATAATGCTCCCTTTGACCGCCGGCGCCGCACCGGCCTCGTGTTGGTTCGCCCGATCGCCAACCCATATATGGGTGGGTCGCGGGCTCGTCGAGCCTTATAGGTCAGGCAATCAGAGGCGACAACCCGCCCGTCGCTCGCCGGCGGGCGCTCTACTGCTGCTTGGGAGGGTTAATCGGCGATGCCGACTGTGACAGAAGAAACGGTTCTCAATTGCCTGCGTTGCATCGCCGACCCCGACGGTCGGGGCGACATCGTCAGCCTCGGCATGGTTCAGGGGGTGCGCATCAAGGACGGCCACGTGGCCTTCGCCCTTCAGGTGGACCCGGCGCGCGGGGCGGCGCTGGAACCCGTCCGCAAGCAGGCGGAGACGCTGGTGGGCAAGCTGCCGGGGGTATTGACCGCGTCGGTCGTCCTCACCGCCGAGCGCAAGTCGGGGACGGCCTCCGCCGGCACCCACGCTCACCCCCATGGCCACCAGGGGCACGCCCATGCCGGTCATGGCCCGGGGGGCGGCCATCTGTTGGCCGATGTGGGCGCGATCATCGCCGTCGCTTCCGGCAAGGGGGGCGTCGGCAAGTCGACGACCGCCGCCAACCTGGCACTGGCCTTCGCCGGGCTGGGGCTGCGGACGGGGCTGCTGGACGCCGACATCTACGGCCCCTCCATGCGGCGGCTGCTGGGTATCGAGGGCCAGCCCCAGTCCTCCGACGGAGAGCATCTCGATCCGATGGAGGCCTATGGGGTCAAGGCGATGTCCATGTCGTTCCTGGTGGAGGAAGAGACGCCCATCGTCTGGCGGGGGCCGATGGTGCAGTCGGCGCTGGAGCAGATGATGCGCGACGTGGCCTGGGGTCCCCTCGACGTCATGGTTGTCGATATGCCGCCCGGGACCGGCGACACCCAGCTGACCATGGCGCAACGGGTACCGCTGGCGGGGGCGGTCATCGTCTCGACACCCCAGGACATCGCCCTCGTCGACGCCCGCAAGGGCCTCAACATGTTCCGCAAGGTCGATGTCCCGGTGCTCGGGCTGATCGAGAACATGAGCTACTTCTGCTGTCCCAATTGCGGACATCGGTCCGAGATCTTCGGCCACGGTGGGGCCCGGCGGGAGGCGGCGCGTCTGGGGTTGGAGTTCCTCGGCGAGATCCCGCTCGACATCGTCATTCGCGAGACCTCCGACGGCGGCTATCCCATCGTCGCCGCCGAGCCGGAGAGCGCGCACGCCAAGGCCTATCGCGCCATCGCCGCGGCGGTCTGGGCGAAGGTCGAAGAGAACCGCGCCAGCCGTTCCGCCGCCGCGCCCAGGATCGTCATCCAGTAATGGCCGCAGGGGTCGCGGTGCCGGTCCGGGCAGGCTAGTGGAGGACCTTGGGCAGGTAGAAGAGGACGGTCAGCAGAAGGAACGCGGTCGCGCCCAGGCCGAGGACGCGGAGCATCACCGTGGCGGTGACACTTGTCTGCGCCGCGACCGCGGCTGCGGCCGGGGTCGCCGGTCTCCCCTCGGGTTCGGAGGGAGGCCGATAGCGCTTCGGAGCGCCGGCGTTCGGCCCCTCCTGCCCGGTGCCCGCGGCCTGGAAGATAATGTGGGATGTGGTCTCACCGCTGGCCTCATCGAACGTTTCATCGACGATACGCACGGTAAGGCTTGGCAAGGTCAGACGCAGCCGATGGGCGGCGGCCAGGGCGGTGGCGCGGTCGTCGAAGACGGCGTCGATCTCCCAGTCCAGTTGCCTCAGAACGTAGAGCTCGAAGGCGCGGTGCATCTGGCTTCCCCCCGCGATTCAATCCCGGAGCAACCGGGCACATTTCCATACGGGCGTGGTCACAATAGCCGCCGCGGATTAACGGGGTATTACCACCGGCCGTCGGCATCCGGGAGAGCCAGTGCCCGAGGATCGCCAGGGGGGATCGCCAGGGGAGATCGCGAGGGGAATCGCGGCTGGCGCTTGCACCCGTGCGTGCCTCGGCCTTATAACCTCGCTCTTTCCGAAAACGGGCGCGAGCGGTCCGGCTGACGGGCATGCCCAGCCGCTCACTTCCCCGGCCCGGCTTCGGCTACCCCGGTGCCCCAGCGCCGGTCGACGACGAAAGGACAGCGTTCAAATGCCCAAGATCAAGACCAAGGCCGGGGCGAAAAAGCGTTTCCGGATGACCGGCAGCGGCAAGGTCCGCGCCAACTTCGGCTGCAAGCGCCACAACCTGCGCAAGCGACCGCAGAAGATGAAGCGCAAGGCGCGCGGCACCTTCATTCTCGCTCCGGAAGCGCAGATCCTGGTCAAGCGCTACTTCCCCTACGGAGGCTGATCCCATGGCTCGCGTCAAGCGCGGCGTCACCACCCACGCCCGCCACAAGAAGGTCCTGGCCCGTGCCAAGGGATACCGGGGCCGCGCCTCTACATCGTTCCGCGTCGCCATCGAGAAGGTGGAGAAGGGGCTCCAGTACGCCTATCGCGACCGGCGGGTCAAAAAGCGGACCTTCCGCAGCCTGTGGATCCAGCGGATCAACGCCGGTGTGCGCGCCCACGGCCTCACCTACTCGCGCTTCATGGACGGGCTCGCCAAGGCCGGCATCCAGATCGATCGCAAGATCCTGGCCGACCTCGCTGTCCGCGAGCCGGACGCCTTCGAGGCCCTGGTCAACCAGGCGCGGGACGCGGTAAGCGAACCGGCCTAACGTTCGCCCGATACCGCATGCTCGACAACGATAGCGTCAGGGGAGAGGTACTGGCGGCGATCGCCGAGGCGCACGATCTCGATGCGCTGGAGCGGATCCGCATTACCGAACTCGGCAAGAAGGGTCGGATCACCCAGCTCGTCCGCGGCCTGGGCGGCATGGACGCCGATGCGCGCCGCGCCGCCGGTGCCGCCCTCAACGTGCTGAAGGACGAGATCGCCGCCGCCCTCGACGCCCGCAAGGCGAGCCTCGCCCGGGTTCTGCTGGACGCCCGCCTCGCCCGCGAGCGCCTCGACATGACGCTGCCGGGGCGGCCCGAGGCCGCCGGCGCGATCCATCCCCTCAGCCAGACCATCGACGAGGTGATCGCCATCTTCGGCGAGATGGGCTTCCGCGTCGCCGAGGGACCCGACATCGAAACCGACTGGAACAACTTCGGTGCCCTCAACATCCCGCCGGAGCATCCCGCCCGTCAGGAGATGGACACTTTCTACCTGCCGGGCGAGCGGGACGGCGGCCGGCTGGTGCTGCGCACCCATACCTCGCCGGTCCAGATCCGGACCATGCGGAGCACCCCGCCGCCGCTCAGGATCATCGCCCCCGGCCGTACCTACCGCTGCGATTCGGATGCCACCCACTCGCCGATGTTTCACCAGGTGGAGGGGCTGCTGGTCGACGGGACGACGCACATGGGCCATCTGAAGGGCTGCCTGATCGAGTTCCTCCGCGCCTTCTTCGCCATCGACGACCTGCCGGTGCGCTTTCGCCCCAGCTACTTCCCGTTCACCGAGCCATCGGCCGAGGTGGACATCGGTTGCTCGCGCACCGGCGGCACCCTGAAGATCGGCCACGGCGCCGACTGGCTGGAGATTCTCGGCTGCGGCATGGTCAATCCCAAGGTGCTGGCCAACTGCGGCATCGATCCCGAACGGTTTCAGGGCTTCGCCTTCGGCATGGGGCTCGAGCGGATCACCATGCTGAAGTACGGCATCCCCGATCTGCGCACCTTCTTCGATTCCGACCTGCGCTGGCTGCGTCACTACGGGTTCGCCGCCCTCGCCCGGCCCAACCCGGTCACCGGGGCCGGCGGATGAAGTTCACCCTCTCCTGGCTGAAGGATCACCTGGACACCACGGCCGCGCCCATGACGCTGGCCGAGCGGCTGACGATGATCGGCCACGAGGTGGAGGCGCTGGCCGACCGTGCCGCCGGATTGCGCGATTTCATCGTCGGCGAGATCGTCGCCTGCGAGCCTCACCCTAATGCCGACAAGCTGCGGGTCTGCGTCGTCGATACGGGCGTCAGGCGGTTGCAGGTGGTGTGCGGCGCGCCCAACGCCCGCGCCGGCCTCAAGGGTGTGTTCGCCGCCGTAGGCACCATCATCCCTGCGTCCGGTACGGCGCTGAAGGCCGCGACCATCCGCGGCGTCGAGAGCGCCGGGATGCTGCTCTCCGAGCGGGAGATGGGGCTTTCCGACGAGCACACCGGGATCGTCGAACTCGCCGCCGACGTCCTCGTCGGCGGACCCGCCGTCGCCGCGCTGGGTCTCGACGATCCGCTGTTCGATGTGGGTATTACCCCCAACCGCAGCGACTGCCTGGGTGTACGCGGCCTCGCCCGCGACCTGGCCGCGGCCGGCCTCGGCACCTTGAAGCCGCTTCCGGCGGCGGATGTCGCCGGCGGCTTTGCCTCGCCGGTGGCGGTCAGCCTCGACCTCGGCGAAGATGCGCGCGACGCCTGCCCGTTTTTCGCCGGCCGCCTGATCAAGGGCGTCGTCAACCGGGAGAGTCCGCGCTGGCTGCAGGACCGGTTGCTCAGTGTCGGCTTGCGGCCGATCTCGGCCCTGGTGGACATCACCAATTATCTCACCCTCGACGTCTGCCGGCCGCTGCACGCCTTCGACGCCGACCGCCTCGCCGGCGATCTGCGCGTTCGCCTCGCCCGCGACGGCGAACGGCTGGCCGCCCTCGACGGCCGGGAGTACGCCCTCACCCCGACGATGACGGTGATCGCCGACGATCGCGGGCCGCAGGCGCTGGGCGGCGTCATCGGCGGTGAGGCGACGGCGTGCACGGCGGCCACCACCAGCGTCTTCCTGGAATCGGCCCTGTTCGATCCGGTACGGACCGCCGCCACCGGCCGCAGCCTCGGCATCCTCTCCGACGCCCGCTTCCGCTTCGAGCGCGGCATCGATCCCGGCTTCGTCGTCGATGGGCTGGAGCTGGCCACCCGCCTCGTCCTCGACATCTGCGGCGGCGAAGCCTCCGCCGTCGTCATCGCCGGGGCGGCGCCCGAACCGCGGTCGCCGATCCGATTTCGCCCCCGGCGGGTGGAGAGCCTCACCGGCGCCGAGGTGGGTGCGACGGAGAGCGCGGATATCCTCGGCCGCCTCGGCTTCGCCGTCGATCGCGGCGACGACGGCTGGCAGGTGTCCCCCCCCGGCTGGCGCCCCGACATTCAGGGCGAGGCATGCCTGATCGAGGAGGTGGTGCGGATCGCCGGCTACGACCGGATCCCGGTGACGCCGCTGCCGCGCGACCGCTCGCTGGCGGAACCGGTGCTGAGCCCGCTGCAGCGCCGGCGGGCGCTGGCGCGGCGGCTGTTGGCCGACCGCGGAATGACGGAGGCGGTCACCTTTTCCTTTCTCGCCCCGCAGGCGGCCGGCGCCTTCGGCGGCGGCGACGCCCAACTGACCCTGGTCAATCCCATCAGCACCGATCTCGCCGTCATGCGGCCGTCGCTGCTGCCGAACCTGATCGCCGCCGCCGGTCGCAACGCCGATCGCGGCTTGCGCGACGTGGGGCTGTTCGAGGTGGGGCCGGCGTATCGGGGCGCCCGGCCGGAGGATCAATCGATCGTCGCCGCCGGCGTTCGCTCCGGCCGCGCCGTCGCCCGTTCCTGGGCGGACCGCGGTCGTCCGGTCGACGCCTTCGATGCCAAGGCCGATGCGCAGGCGCTGCTCGCCGGCCTCGGCGCACCGGTGGCGAAGCTGCGCCTGGACACCGGCGCCGCGCCCGCCTGGTTCCATCCGGGCCGCTCCGCGGTGTTGCGCCTCGGCCCCCGGACGGAACTCGCCGTCTTCGGCGAACTGCATCCCGCCATGGTCGAGCGGTTCGGCGTCAAGGGTCCGGTCGCCGCCTTCGAGGTCTACTGCGACGCCATCCCCTTGCCCCGCGCCGGCGGCGGCACCGCCCGGCCGCCGCTCGCCCTCGCACCGCTGCAGCCGGTGGAGCGGGATTTCGCCTTCGTCGTCGGGGCCGACGTCCCCGCCGCGGCGGTTCTGGAGGCCGCCCGGGGCGCCGATCCGGCGCTGATCACCGACGTCATCCTGTTCGATATCTTCGCCGGCGAGGCGGTCGGCAGCGGCAACAAATCCCTCGCCATCACCGTCGTCCTGCAGCCGGTCGAGCGGACGCTCACCGATACCGACATCGAAGCGGTCGCCGGGCGCATCGTCGCGGCCGTCGGCAAGGCCACCGGCGCCACCTTGCGTAACTGACCGCATCCCGGGGCGCGCCGGCTTCTCTCTTTCCGTTCCCGGGCCGTCCCCTGGCGGAACTCGCGGCCGTCCCATACCTTAACTAGCCAGTGAGTTCCTCATCCCGAGGGAGCAGGCTCGGACGGTGGCCGGTGGTGACCGGTGGACGCATTGCCGTGGCAGGACGCAACGTCATCGGTCGTCTTCTAGCGCTGGCCGGCATCCTTTTCGTCGCCGCGTGTGCGACCGCGACCCCCTATCAGCCGAGCACCGACGGCTTCGGCTACTCCGACCAGCAGATCGAGGCCGACCGCTACCTGGTCGGGTTCACCGGCAACTCGATCACGCCGAAGCGGACGGTCGAGACCTATCTTCTCTATCATGCCGCCCAGTTGACGCTGGCCACAGGGCACGACTGGTTCGTCGTCGTCGACCGGAACCTGGACGCGAGCACCCGCTACGCCGGCTGGATCGATACCTACCCCGGCTTCGGTTTCGTTCCCGGCTGGGGTGGGCCCGGCTGGGGCTGGGGCGGCTTCGGTTTCGGCGCCGGCTTCGGCACGCTCTCCGCCTATCCCATCACCCGCTACAGCGCCCAGGCGATGATCGTCGTCTTCTCGGGCGAGAAGCCGGCCGACAACCTCAATGCCTACGACGCCCGCGACGTGATCGACCGCCTCCGCCCGACGGTGGTGCTTCCCCCCGTCGGGCAGGACTAAACCGGGTCGATGCGGCCCCGGGTGAGGCGAACGACCCGGTCGGCGAAACCGCCGGCGAACTCCACCTGATGCAAGCTGCAGATGACGGTGATGCCCTGTTCGCGCGCCACCTCGCGCAGCAGCGCAAGGATGTGCCGGGCGGTCTCCGGGTCGAGGCTGGCGACCGGCTCGTCGGCCAGGATCACCCGGCAGTGCTGGGCGAGAACGCGGGCGATGGCGACCCGCTGTTGCTGGCCGCCGGAGAGGCGGTCGGCGCGCTGGCCGGCGTGGGCGAGGAGGCCGACCCGGTCGAGGGCGGCCAGCGCGTCCTGCCGGTCCGCCGTCCGGAACCGGCGCAGCAGCACCCGCCAGGTCGGCGTCTGCGCCAGCCGCCCGATCAGGACGTTGTCGCGGGCGGACGCGCGGCGGACCAGATTGAACTGCTGGAAGATCACCCCGATCTGATTGCGGGCGCGGCCGAGGCGGCGGCCGTGAAGGGCGTGGAGCGGCTGGCCCGAGACCTCGATCTCGCCCGTGTCCATGGGGACGAGGCGGCTGATGCAGCCGAACAAGGTGGTCTTGCCGGCGCCGCTGCGGCCGACGAGGGCGACCACCTCGCCCGGCGCCACCTCCAGGGACAGCCGATCGAGCACCATCGCCTCGCCGTAGCGCTTGCTCAGGTCGTGAACGCGGATCCGGCCCGGTTCGCTCATGCCCAATTCGCTCACGCCCGCTCGCTCACCTCCGCCCGCTCAGGTGAGCCGCCGGCGGAGCCAGGCGCTCAACTGATCGATGGCGGTGACCAGGGCGAGGATGATCAGCAGGATCGCCAACAGGCGCGGGAAGTCGAGGAGATCGACGCTGTTCTTCAGCTCCTGGCCGATGCCGCCGGCGCCGACGATACCGAGGACGGTGGACGCGCGGACGTTGAACTCCCACAGGTAGAGAAGGATCGAAACCAGCGACGGGATCACGTCGGGGAGGACGACGAAGGTGACGATCTTCAGCCTGTTCGCCCCGGTGAGCTGCGCCGCTTCGATCGGCCCCGTCTCCATCGCCTCGATCGCTTCCGCCCACAGCTTGGCGACGGAGCCGGTGGAATGCATCGCGATGCCGAGCACGCCGGCGAACGGTCCGAGGCCGACCGCGGCGACGAACAGCAGGGCGAAGACGAACGAATCGATGCCGCGGAAGATATTGAGGAACCAGCGGGCCGGGTAATGAAGGACCGGGTTCGGGGTGATCGTCCGCGCCGCCAAGAGGCACCAAGGCGCGGCCAGCACTGCGGCGAGGGTGGTGCCGATGGTGGCCATGCCGACGGTCTCGGCCGCCCGCCGCAGGAAAAGGGTCCCCTCGGAGAAATCCGGCGGCCAGGCACGGGCACTCCAGCGGAAAAGGCGGGGCAGTCCCTCCATCAGCCGCTGCGGATCGACCTCGGCGACCCACAGGCAGCCGGCATAGAACAGAAGAGCCGCGATCAGCACCAGGGAGAACCGCAGACCCGAGCCGGCGAACCGGCGCACCGCCGGCTCCGGATAGGGCGGCCGCGGCGGAACCGCGGGTGACTCCCGATCGGCCACCCTCAGGGTTTCGGTTTCAGTCGCCCCACGGCGATACCGGCATCCTTGATCGGCGCATAGGTGGCATCGGTCGCCTCCACCCAGCCGGTGTAGTGGGGCGGCATCACCGTCTTCGCCTCGTCCTCGCTGATGGCGGTGACCGCCGTGCGGATGCGGGCGACGAGCTTCGGGTCCAGGTCGCCGCGGACGGCGAGTGCGTCGTTGGGCAGCGGATCGGAGGTCCAGACGATCTTGTTGGCATCCGGGGCGATGGTGCCCTTCTCGATCATGGCGTTGCGGTTGCGATCGTAGTCGGTGGCGAGGTCGACCTGGCCGCTTATGACGGCGATCTCGTTGGCGGGATGGGAGGCTCCCTCCCGGTACTTGAAGAACGTCTTCGGATCGATGCCGTGGCTCTGGAACCACCAGGTGGGGATCAGCCAACCGGAAGTGGACCCCACATCGGCGAAGGAGATGCTCATCCCCTTGGCATCGTCGGGCCAGGTCTTGATGGCGAGGTCGGGGCGGCCGACGATGATGGCGTGGTAGACCGGCTTGCCGTCGTATTTGACCGTGGCGATCGCCTGGGCGTTGCCTTCCGCATTGGCCAGCACGTAGCCCCACGGGCCCATCCAGGCGACGTCGGCCTGACCGTTGGCGAGCGCGATGGCGATTCCGGCCCAGTCGGTGGTGACGGTGAGCTCGTAATCGACGCCGAGCTGCTTGGCCAGGTAGGCGAAGAACGGCTCGAACGCGGCGCGGGTATCGCTGGCGGTGGGTTGATAGGGGCCGACGGCGAATCGCAGCGTCTCGGCGTCGGCGGCCGTGGGGCGGAGCAGGGCGAGTGCGGAAAGGGCGAAGAGAACGGCGGCGATGCGGATCCGGAAACGAGGCGTCACGGTCGTTCCTCCCCCCTGTTTTCAGCCTTCCCGCGTGTGTATCAGAACCCCGTACCGCAATCGATCACCTTGGCGCGAGGGCAGGTGATCCGTCGCCCGGTTCGGGTTGAGGGCAGGGATGGCGTGTGCCAAGCTCGGGTCCGCTCGCAGCAAGGAGACCGATCATGGTGATGAGCCGCCGCGACGAGGCGCGTTATCTGGATACCGAGGAACGCGAACTGATCGACCAGACGCGAGGGCCCGCCCTCGGCCAGTTGAGCGACGGCGAACTGGACAAGCTGATCCGTCTCGTTCGCGAGCGGCGCAAGCGGGCGCGCGACATCGGCCAGCGCCAGCGGCGCGAGATGCGCGGCAAGGCGGAGCCGGCCGGTGCCTCGCCGGCGCGACGCAACGACGGCACCACGCGGAAGGCGGAAGCGCTGGCCGGGGCGATGAAGCGGCTGAACAACGAAAAGGCCAACCGGATGGCGCTGGCGGCGGTGCCGGAGCAGGTGCGGCTGGCGAAGAAGGCGCTGAAGATGAAGCGAGCCGCGGGCGGCCGGCAGCCGTACCCGCACGGGCGCACCGCCGGCACCGGCATGCGCAACATCGAGAACGAGCGGGCGGAGGACCTGGCGCGCCCGATGGAAGTCGGCCGCGTCTCCCAATTCGTCAAGGACGCCCAAGCCAAACGCGACTCCCGCGGCGGCTAAGCATTCTGGCCATAGCATCATCCGCGCAGGCGGTTTCGCCAGTAGCCAGGCCGGCGGGACCGATGAGCTACGGCGACGATCAGGACTTCATCGTCGAGTTCCCGTAGCACGATGTCGAAGGGGAAACGCTTGAGCACAAGCCGGTTGGCGCCTCGGGCGCCGGCGGCACCGGGAACGGTTGTTAGAGGAATGATGTCGTCCGCGAGCAGGGTGATCGCCGCATCGATCGCGCGGGCAAATTCCTTGCCTAATCCGTTTCGTTCTTGATCGTACCAGGCGGCCGCCTCAACGCGTCGCACTAATTGCTGTGAAGCCGTGCCTGCATGCGTCGCCGGAACTCGTCTCGATCTACCAGCCTCGCCGTGCCCTCGTCGACCTCGGCGAGACGACGCAGCAGTTCCGCATCCCACCCGCGTGCGGCATCCGCGTCGGCAGGCGCATCCAGGCTTTTGACCAGTTCATGCGCCAACTCGGCGCGCTCGCCCTCGGGCAGCATCAGCGCTTCGTCGCGCAGCCGGCGCAAGGTTTCCGACCCCATATCGTCTCCGTCTTCCCCGGCTCGTCTCACCTGGGCGCGATGACCATCACCATCTGTTTGCCTTCGAGCTTGGCGAACTGTTCGACCTTGGAGAGGTCTTCCAGTTCGTCGCGGACACGGTCGAGGACCTTCAGGCCCAGGTCCTGGTGGACCATCTCGCGGCCGCGGAAGCGAATCGTCACCTTGACCTTGTCGCCCTCGTCGAGGAAGCGGCGCATGTTGCGCACCTTGACCTGATAGTCGTGCTCGTCGATGCCGGGGCGCATCTTGATTTCCTTGACCTCGATCACCCGCTGCTTCTTGCGCGCTTCGTTGCGGCGCTTCTGCAGCTCGTATTTGTACTTGCCGAAGTCGAGGATCTTGCAGACCGGCGGCTCCGCCTGCGGGGCGATCTCCACCAGGTCGAGCCCGGCGGAAAAGGCCATCTGCAGCGCGTCACGTACCGAGACGACGCCCTTCTGGTCGCCGTCGGCGCCGATCAGGCGCACCATCGGCGTATCGATCTCATCGTTGACGCGCGGTCCGTCCCGCGAGGGTGCGGGCTGCATGGGTAGCTTAGCTATGCTCGGTCTCCTTGGCTAAGGGGGCGACGGAACGCACCGCGGCGGCGGCGCCACCGCTATGCCGGGTCATGGCAGACGGTCTCGGCATCGTTCGCGTCGGATTCCAGGTGGAAGGGGGCGACGCCGATGGGGCGGGGCGGGGTGCAGGGATGGTCGGCAGCGCGTGCCGCAACATCCCCGGTGCGGTTGCTGGCGCGGCACGCGGACAAGCCGGTACGATCGGGCCCGACCCGACCTTCCGACTCCATTCCCAGAGACAAACCGAGGGGTGCGAGGGCAGCCTGATAGAACGCTTTGCTCTTGTCGAACGCACTCATCCCGATGCCGATGTGATCGAGCAACCTCCACTCCTGCCGTGTCGGGCCTTTGCAACGGACCGGTGTCTGATCGATAGGGGCGATCGCACCGTCTTATGAAGCGCCGTCCGGCCCCAACCCTTCTTCCCTCAGTTTAGCAACTGCTTCGTCGAGAGCAACGAAATCCTGGGCCACACCGCCGAGCCGGCGCATAGCGACGGTGCCCCGGTCGCGCTCGCGCGCCCCCACCACCAGCACCACCGGCACCTTGGCGAGGCTGTGCTCGCGGATCTTGTAGTTGATCTTCTCATTGCGGGTATCGGCCACGGCGCGCAACTCCGCCGCCTGCAGCGCCGCCACCACCTCTTCCGCATAGGCGTCGGCCTCGTTGGTGATCGTCGCCACCACCACCTGCACCGGCGCCAGCCACATCGGCAGCCGGCCGGCGTGGTGCTCGATGAGGATGCCGATGAAACGTTCGAACGATCCGAGCACGGCCCGATGCAGCATGACTGGCCGGTGCTTCGAGCCGTCCTCACCGATATAGGCGGCCTCCAGCCGCTCCGGCAAGACGAAGTCCACCTGCAGGGTGCCGAGCTGCCAGTCGCGGCCGATGGCATCGCGCAGGACGAACTCCAGCTTCGGGCCGTAAAACGCGCCCTCGCCGGGATTGAGCGTGGTCGCCAGTCCCGCCGCCTCGGTCGCCGCCCGCAGCGCGCCTTCCGCCTTGTCCCAGGTGGCGTCGGCGCCGGCGCGCATGGCCGGCCGGTCGGAAAACTTGACCGCGATGTCGGTGAAGCCGAAGTCCCGGTAGATGGCCTGCAACAGGTCGCAGAACGCCAGGGTCTCGGCGGTGATCTGGTCCTCGGTGCAGAAGATGTGGGCGTCGTCCTGGGTGAAGGCGCGCACCCGCATCAGGCCGTGCAGGGCGCCGGACGGCTCGTTGCGGTGGCAGCAGCCGAACTCGGCCATCCGCAGCGGCAGGTCGCGGTAGCTCTTGATCCCCTGGCGGAAGATCTGGACGTGGCCGGGGCAGTTCATCGGCTTCAGCGCCAGGACCTTCTCCTCGGCGTCGGCGGTGAACATGTGCTCGCGAAATTTTTCCCAGTGCCCCGAGCGCTCCCACAGCGAGCGATCGATGAGCTGCGGGGTGTTGACCTCGACGTAGCCTTCCTTTGCCAGCCGCCGGCGCATGTAGCCCTGGATGCGCTGGTAGAGGGTCCAGCCGTGCGGATGCCAGAACACCGCGCCGGCCGCTTCTTCCTGCAGGTGGAACAGGTTCATCTCGCGGCCGAGGCGGCGATGGTCGCGCTTCTCCGCCTCTTCCAGCATGGTGAGGTGGGCATCGAGATCGGCCTTGGACGCCCAGGCGGTGCCGTAGATGCGCTGCAGGCGGGCGTTGCGTGAATCGCCGCGCCAATACGAGCCCGCCACCTTCATCAGCTTGAACGCCTTGCCGAGACGCCCCGTCGACGGCAGGTGCGGGCCGCGACAGAGGTCGAGCCAGTCGCCCTGCCTGTAGATGCTGACCGGCTCGCCGGCCGGGATCGCTTCGATCAGCTCCGCCTTGTAATGCTCACCGATGGCGTTGAAGTGGCGGATGGCGTCGTCGCGGTCCCAGACCTCGCGCACGATCGCCTCATCGCGGTCGACGATCTCGCGCATCCGCGCCTCGATCTTCGGCAGATCGTCGGGGGTGAATGGCTGGTCGCGGGCGAAATCGTAATAGAAGCCGGTCTCGATCGCCGGCCCAATGGTCACCTGGGTGCCGGGATAGAGCTCCTGCACCGCTTCCGCCATCACGTGGGCGGCGTCGTGGCGCAACAGCGGCAGTGCATCCGCATCTTCGGCGAGGACGAAGGAGATGGTCGCGCCCGCCGGCAGCGGCGCCGCCAGATCGCGCATCTCGCCGTCGACGCGGACGGCGAGCGCCCGCTTCGGCCACCGACCGCCCAGGTGCCGGGCCACATCGGTGCCGCTCACCGGCGCATCGAAGGCAAGCCGGCGGCCGTCGGGCAGAAAAACGGCGAAGCCGTCGGGGGACTGGCCGAGGTCTCCGGCGCTGGGGTCGGGAAGGGGCGATGCGGCAACGGGATTGGTCACGGGTGCGGTCCGGTTAGTGGGTCTTCGTTCACAAAAATGGGCGCCGGCACTGTAGGAGCGCAACCGTTATAGTCAAGACGAGGGCGAGCCCGGCAGGCGGGGCACAAAAACGCGATCGCGATGGATTAATACCCCCAATAGGGGTATTAAAATCTCTGCCCGCCTCGTCGGTCGGACGTGACCAAGGAAAAAGCGAGAGGAAAGGACGACGATGCAGGGAGCCAGCGTTAGCCAGCCGGGGGCGAGCCAACGGCTGACCGCCGCCGACGGCGAGACCATCGCCTATCGGCGGATGCCCGGCCGGGGACCGGGCGTGGTCTTCTTCACCGGCTACAAATCGGACATGACCGGGCAGAAGGCGGTGCGCCTGGAAGAGGCCTGCCGTGCCGAGGGCCGCGCCTTCGTCCGCTTCGACTACACCGGCCACGGCGAATCCTCGGGTGCGTTCGTCGACGGCACCATTGGCCGCTGGCGCGACGACGCGGTCCTCGTCCTCGACAAGCTGACCGATGGGCCGCAGGTGTTGGTGGGCTCGTCGCTCGGCGGCTGGATCGCGCTCTTGGTGGCGCTGGCCCGGCCGCGGCGGGTGGCGGGGCTGATCGGTGTCGCCGCCGCGCCGGATTTCACCGAGGACCTCATTCCGTTGGTGCTGAGCCCGAGCGACCGGGCGCTGCTGGCGGCGGGCGGCACCGTGCAGATGCAGGACTGCGACGGCGGCGAGCCGACGCCGGTGAAGCAGGCGTTTCTCGACGAGGGACGCCTGCATCTGCTGCTGCGGGCCGAGATCGGCATCGAGGCGCCGGTGCGGCTGATCCACGGCATGGCGGACCGCGACGTGCCGTGGGCGACGGCGTTGCGGCTGTGCGAGCGGCTGCGCTCGCCGGATGTGACGGTGACCCTGGTCAAGGATGGCGAGCATCGGCTGTCGCGGCCGGAGGACCTGGACCGGCTCAACGACACGCTTGCCCTGCTGCTTCGTCAACTGGAAGCGAGAGGACCGACATGAAAGCACGACCATGGCCGCTTCGCTCCGCTCAGACCGTCGCGCTGGCTGCGGCGCTGGGTCTGGCGCCGCTGACCGCGGTCCAGGCGGCAGCGGCGCCGGCCGTCCAAACCCCGACCGGCACCGTCTTTGACCTCGGCACCGTGATTGCCGAGCTCAAGCGGCAGATCGCCGCCGCCGATGCCGGCCCTGCCGGTTTGCGCATCGACGACGCCCAACTGGACCTGGGCCTGGTGGAGCCTCCCGGCGGCCGCGGCGGGCTGGTGGTGCCTGGCGCCGACTATGCGGCACCGGCCGGGACGGCGACGGCGCGGCCGTCGCTGAAGCGCCGCATCGTCGTCGAGCTGGAGCCGGCGGCGGGCCCGGCCATCGGCGGCGGGGGTGGCGCGGGGGTCCGGTTGGCCGAGGCCATCGGCGAGCTGCGGGCAGGGGTGCAGCAGGCGGTCGCCGCCGACCCGGCCTTCGATCTGAAAAAGTTCACCATCGACCTCGATTTCGCCCTGGGGCGGGACGGTAAGGGGGCGCCGCAACTCATCCTGTTTGCCCGCGACCGCCGCATCGACTCCGCCAACATCCACGGGCTCAAACTCCGCCTCGCCGCCGCACCCAAGGAAAAAGACCCCCGCGGCAAGGAAGCGAACGTCAAGTAGACGCAACAAGGGAATGCCGCGGGGGGTGCGATCGATGGCCGGCCGAATTATGTGTAATGGCGGATCCGGTGCGACCGGCTGGACGGCGTGGGGGGTATGTTTGAGCGGTGGTGGAACCGAGGGTCCACAAAAGGGTTATAAACGGCTAAGCTGATGGCGGAGCGGGGGATGGCGTCTAACTGGCTCCACAACAGGGGCTTACCGGTTGAGTGCAACTTCCTACTGTTCGGGGTTGTGGGGGAAGACGTCTTTCGTGTAGTACATATGGGTACCAGGACCGGTGTGGGGATGACATGTATGTGAACGGCGCGACCGAACCGGTCGATGCTCCTCTCGTATCTACCTTCGACGACCTCGCTTCGCACCGCGAGGTTCCATCCGGCCGTGGGGGCGGTCGGGGTGGACTGCACGGCGACAGCAGCGCCGGTACGGATACCGCCGCCGACCGCAAGGCGGTCTCCGTGGTGCTGACCGCCGACGATTTCGGGATGTCGCCGGCGATCGGCTTCGCCATCCGGCGCCTGATCGATATGGGTCGGTTGTCGGCGACGAGCTGCCTCGTCAACTCGCCGCACTGGCCTGCCGAGGCGGACCGGTTGCGTGCCGTTTCCGGGGCCATCGACGTCGGCCTGCATTTTAACCTCACCTGGGGCCGGCCCCTCGCGACGATGCCGAACCTTGCCCCGGATGGCCGTTTTCCATCGCTCGGCCGATTGATCCTGCGCGCCGTCGGCCGTCGGATCGACGTGGACGAGATTGCGGCGGAACTGGAACGGCAGATCGATCGGTTCGTCTCGGCGTTCGGCCGCCTGCCCGATTTTCTCGACGGACATCAGCACATCCATGCGTTGCCGGGCGTCCGGCGCGCGGTGCTCGAGGTGTTCGTCCGCCGCCTCGCCCCCAGCGGCGCCTGGCTGCGCTATCCGGCCCTAAGCCTGGCCGACATCTGCCGCAACTCGGAAAGCGCTTCGAGTGCCCTCGCCATCACCCTTCTCGCCTTTCGCTTCCGCCACCTCGCCGAGAGCCGGGGCATTCGCGGCAACCGGGTATTCCGGGGGGTCCGCCGATTCTCCGAAGAGCCGGCGTATGCGAAGCTGTTCGACCGCTATCTCGCCCGCATTCGGCCGGGCACGTTGATCGCCTGTCATCCCGGGGTGCACGAGGACGACGTGGGAGATCCGCGCCATCCGTCGGCGGCGCGCGAGGAGGAGTATGCCTACCTGGCGAGCGATGCCTTCGCCGAGCGGCTGCGGCGCGGCAATATCCGCCTCGCCCGACTGCGCGACATCCCGGCCACGCGCTGAGCCGCCGCCGCCGACCCGAAGCCGCCCGGCCCCGCTCGTCTTCGTCCTCATTCCGCGGCGCGATCGGGGGATGGGGCGGCGAACGAGCGGAGGAGGTCGAGCGGCAGCGGGAACACGATGACGGACGAGCGGTCGCTGGTTAGCCCCTGCAGGGTATTCAGGTAGCGGAGCTGGATGGCCTGCGGCGCCGCCGCCAGCGTTGCCGCCGCCTCGGCGAAGCGGGCGGCCGCCTGCTGCTCGCCCTCCGCATCGATGACCTTGGCGCGCCGGCCGCGCTCCGCCTCCGCCTGCCTGGCGATGGCCCTTATCATGCTCTCGTCGAGATCGATGTGCTTCAGCTCGACGTTGGCGACCTTGATCCCCCACGCCTCGGTTTGCTCGTCGAGGATGCGCTGGATGTCGGCATTGAGCTTCTCCCGCTCGGCCAGCATTTCGTCCAGTTCGTGCTGGCCGAGGACCGACCGGAGGGTCGTCTGGGCCAGCTGGCTGGTGGCCATCTGGTAGTCCTCCACCTGGATGACCGCGCGCGATGCATCGATGATGCGGTAGTAGATGACCGCGTTCACCCTGACCGAGACGTTGTCGCGGGAGATGACGTCCTGCTGGGGGACGTCGAGGACCCGGGTGCGCAGGTCCGTCTTCACCGCCTGCTGAACCACCGGGATGACCAGGATCAGCCCCGGGCCCTTCACCTTCCAGAAGCGGCCGAGGAGAAAGATCACCGCCCGTTCGTATTCCCTGAGGATGCGGATCGAGACGAAGAGGAGGAAGAGCAGGAGGGCCAGCGGGGCGATAAGGATTTCCGTAGCACCTAAGATGTTCATGGCCGCGACCTCCCTGGCTTGTGGTTTTCCCGGTCGTCCTCCGCCGGCTCCACTTCGAGGGTAAGGCCGTCGATGCCGGTGATCCGTGCCGGCATCCCGGCGACCAGCGGCCGCTCCGCCTTTGCCTGCCAGAGGATGCCATGCACCCGGAGCGTGCCGGTATGCCCCCGCCAGTCCACCACCGGCGCGACGCTGCCGATCATCTCCGCCGCTCCGGTCATCACCGGCTGCTGGCGGGCGCGGGCGACCAGCGTCAGGACCCCGGTCATGAGGGCGCCGGTGGCCAGCGCGACGCCGCCGACGATGGGCCAGGCGACGGCCATCCCCGGTATATCCCGGTCCACCAGCATCGCCGCGCCGATGACGAAGGCGATAAGACCGCCCAACCCGAGGGCGCCGAAGCTGGGAACGAAGGCTTCCGCCACCAGCAAGGTGGCGCCGAGAAGGAGGAGCGTGATCCCGGCGCCGTTGACCGGGAGCAGATGGAGCCCGTAGAGGGCGAGCAACAGGCAGATGGCCCCCACCACGCCCGGTCCGTAGAAGCCGGGGGAGTAGAATTCGAAGATGATGCCGTAGACGCCGATCAGCAGCAGAATCGCGGTGATGCTGGGATTGGTCACGATGGCCAGGAGTTCGGTGCGCCAGTCGGGCGGGTCCAGTTCGGTCCGCGCGTTCGCCGTCTCCAAACGCACCGTCCCCGCCGGCATGGAAACGCTGCGGCCGTCGAGCGCGGCCAGCAGCGCGTCCGTATCCGGGGCGATCAGATCGATGACGTGGAGGGCGAGGGCGTCCTTGGCCGGCAGGCTCGCCGCTTCGCGCACCGCCTTCTCCGCCCATTCGACGTTGCGGCCGCGCAATTCGGCCAGCCCGCGGATGTAGGCGGCGGCGTCGCTCACCACCTTGTCGGCCATATCCGGGCGCTTGTCCGCTGCCGCCGGTGCCGTGCCCCCGCCGATCTCGACCGGCGTGGCGGCGCCCAAGGTGGTGCCGGGCGCCATGGCGGCGACTTGGCTCGCCATCAGGATGTAGGTGCCGGCGCTGGCGGCGCGGGCGCCGGACGGGGCGACGAAGGTGACCACCGGAATCGGCGAGCCGAGGATCGCGGCGACGATCTCGCGCATGGAGGTGTCGAGCCCGCCCGGGGTGTTGAGGCGCAGAAGGACGAACCGGGCGCCGCCCTCTGCCGCCCGCGCCAGCCCGCGGACCACATAGTCGCTGGTCGCCGGCCCGATGGCGCCCTTGAGGGCGAGCACCGGGATCGGCACCGGGGTCGTCGCCGGGGCCGACCGACCGGTGCCTGTGAAGACGAAGACGAGGCCGGCGAGAAGGGCAAGACTCCCGACCACACCATGAAAACGGCAGCGTCCGGCGGTCGGCATGGGATCAGCGGCTCCTTGCGTCGTGGGCGGCGGGGCCCGGTTCTCGGCCAGGGGCGGCACCTTCCGGCTCGCTGCCGGCCGGGTCGGCGGTTTCCGCGGCAAGAATGGCGGCGAGACCGACCCGGTAGTCGGGGTAGCGCAGGCGGACGCCCAACTCGCGGCCGATCCGACCGTTGTCGACCAGCCGGTTGTCGCGCCAGAAGCTTCGCGCCATGGCCGACATCTGGGCCGCGGCGAGATCGAAGGGGATGAGCGGCGGCGGCTCGCACCCCAGCAGCCGGCAGGCGTGGGCGACCACGTCGGCCGGTGCGGCCGGATCGTCATCGCAGACATTATAGATGCGGCCGGGATCGGGACGGGCCATGGATGCCCGCAGCACCGTCGCGATATCGTCGACGTGGATGCGCGAGAACAGATGCCCCGGCCGCTCGATCCGTCGCGCCGTCCCGGCCCGCACCTGGTCGAGGCTGCTCCGTCCCGGCCCGTAAATGCCGGCGAGGCGGAAGACGTGAACCGGCAGGCCGTGCCGGCGGTGGAGATCGAGCCAGCTCCTTTCGGCGTCGACACGGCGGCGGCTGCGCTCCGAGGTGGGGGCGAGGGGCGCCGTTTCGGCGACCAGGGCGCCGCCGGTGTCGCCGTAAACCCCGGTCGTCGACAGGTAGCCGATCCAGCGCAGGGGGGCATGGGCGACGAGGTCGGCGGCGTGCTGGTCGAGCACCGGATCGCCGGCCGCATCGGGCGGCACCGAAATGACGATGTCGGTCACCCCGGCGAAGGCCGCCGCCGGTTCGGCCAGCGGCCGGTCCCGATCGAGGCGGTGGATGCGGAAGCCCTCTTCGGCGAGCCGACGTTGCCGCGCGTCCTCACGGCAGGTGCCGGACACCCGCCAGCCCTCGGCGAGCAGGCGCCGGGCGAGGGTCTCGGCGGTGTAGCCGAAACCGAAGCAGAACAGGTGCGGCACGCTGCCGATCATCGCTGCTGCAAGGTGTTGGCGCCCGTGGTGGTTGTTCCGCCCTGATGCGCTTGCCCAATCCGACACGGGGGAGCAGTTTAGCCATGACCGCGGCCGGATCAACAGGAACGGATGTGGGGATGGGGCGATCAATCAACCAGGGGCTGTGGCGGGTAGTGGTGCGTGTGGCGCTCGTCGTCGCCTCGGTCGGACCGGCGCTCCCCGCCCTTGCCGCCGGCCGGTCGGCGGTGCCGGTCTCGCCGGCGGTGGACGAGGGCGCCGCCCGCTACCGCGCCTGCCTCGCCCGGGTGAACGAAGATCCGTTCGCGGCGGTGCAGGAGGCGCGCGCCTGGCAGGATGCCGGCGGCGGTGATCCCGCCCGCCATTGCGCCGCCGCCGGCATGCTCGCCCTCGGTCAGGCCGCCGAAGCGGCGGAAGAGCTGGAGCAGCTGGCGAACGCGGCGGAGGCCTTTCCCGACCGCCAGGCCGCCCTTCTCGCCCAGGCGGCGGACGCCTGGCTGCAGGCCGGCCGCGCCGATCGCGCCCTCGGCGCGCTCGCCCGGGCGCTGGCGATCCGGCCCGCGGATCCGTCGCTGTTGACCGAGCAGGCCCGGGCCCACATGGAGCTGGGGCAGTCGAAAGAGGCGCTGAGCGACCTCGACCGCGCCGTCGACGCCGAACCGCTCAGGGCGGAGACTTACGTCCTGCGGGCGGCGGCGCTGCGCCGGACGGGTGCCCTCGATCGCGCCGCGGCGGATGTGGAAATGGCGCTGTCGCTCGATCCGCGGCAGCCGGATGCGCTGCTGGAGCGCGGCTTGCTCCGGCGCAGCGCCGGCGATACCGCCGGTGCGGTGGCCGACTGGACCGCCGTCGTCAACGACGCACCCGGATCGGCCGCCGCCGAGATGGCCCGCCGCCACCTCGCCGAATCCGGCCACCCCGGCGGCTGACAGCGCCGGGGTTGCCGGCTGTAGCCCGGATGAAGCGCAGCGCAATCCGGGATTAACCACTCCGCGCCCGGTCGCATGGTCAACTCCGCCGCGCCCGCATCCCCGGCTTACTTTTCACCGTAACCTTGCGCGACCGGACCCTTTCTGCGGCACTCGCCCCATCGGGTTTCCAACCGGACTTTCACCATGCAGATTTTTGAAGAGCGCGCCAAAGTTACGGCTGATAGTTTCCGTCATAGGCGGCACCCCAGATTTGACCCAGTCCGGAGGACTTAAGGTTCTTCAAAAGGATGTCGCGTTTCCCGGCCGGGTTGCTCGGCTCGAATTTGTAGAGCGCCGGCGTCGTCCCCGGAGCAGTGATACCAAGGCCGAAAAGTTCATTTTTTCCGGTGCTGACGATGCCCCACACATCTTTCGAATTTATAGGCACTGGAGTTCCGACAACAGCGCCTGTGTTCTCATTCAGAGCAACGAGGGAATAGGGCGTCGTCGTTGTGCAGCATCTCTTGACCCCGGTGAGCACAAGTTGGTCGTTGTAAAAGGTGAGATCCCCTCCCGAAACGTAGCTGCCCATCCGCCCGACGACCGACACTTTTCCAGTCGACACGTTGATCGTGTAGAGTTCATTACTTGAAAATCCGGCTGAAAAGGCCTTACCAAGAGAATTGAATACCAGGGCGTTTACATCGCTCACGCCAAGGTATCCGATAAAAGTTGCATGGCCAGTCGTTTTATTGATGGAGTAAAAAGATGAAAACGATACGCCGTACAGCGTGTGGGTTTTGGGATGAAAGGCTATATCCGTCAATTGAACCCCGGCGTTTCCAATAAAATGGACAGCGTAGGTACCCAGATTGATCGTGGCTAAGTTGCCTGAAACGTCGTCTACATAGATTGTCGGCCCAGAGACTGCTGCCGAATCAATCTCCTGCGTAGACTCCGGCACAATACTTTTGTCGGAGAACATTTCGATCTGTTTTAGTTGTTGAATGTTGGGTTCTTGAGCGAAGACAATATTACACGGAGAAATAAAGATGAGCGCTAAGCAAGTTAGGAATGCACGAAACATTTTCATATCCTATTCTCCGCTTTGCAACTGAGTTACGGGGCGGCGGCGGCCTGAAGGGCTTTGGCAGCGATCACGGCGGCCTTCTCGCAGGCCCAGGGACAGACTGCATCATCGTCCATCTGATCTGCCATTCCTTGCTCTTGTACGAGGGGTCAAGGCCGTGCTCGCGGCGCTGTTGTGCTGTATAAGGCAAGAGTGTTCTCTGTCCAGGGCAGAGGAAATTCGCCGTCGGTTGCCTTTCCCTCGCCGGGTTCGATGATCCGGATATTGCATGCGCGCGCTCTAATCCGCGGTACTTGGGCATAGCCCCAATTGCGGAGAGGCAGCTGTGGCTGCGGCTCGGCTAAAAATCCAGGTCGGCGTAGATGGGGGCGGGAGCGAGGCCGGGGATGTAGTCGGCGAGGAGGGGCCGGAAGCTGGGGCGTGACTTGATCCTGGCGTACCAGGTCTTCGCCTCCTCGTACTGGTCCCACGGCACGTCGCCCAGGTAGTCGACGCACGACAGGTGCGCCGCCGCGGTCAGGTCTGCCAAGGTCAGCCGGTCGCCGGCGAGCCAGCCCGCGTAGGTCGGAATAGCCTTTAGGCGTATTCCGACGCATGCCTCAGCCGCGGGCCTCGCCAGTCTCCACATCCTTTCACACCATCTCCAATTCAGTCTTTCGGATGCAGCCCCCGTGCGACGCACGATCGGAACGTGGAATAAGGCCAGTCGACCGCCGAGGCGGCGAGGCGCCGACGCGGGCGGCGGATCCAAGGCGGCTTAGGCTTGCGCCCCTGCACACCCTGCCGTCATGGCCGTGCCCGTCACGGCCATCCACGATGGGTTACGCGAGATGTTCATAGAGATCTTCCCACTGCGGATTGACAGCGAGGATGAGCCGCACCTTCCATGCCCGCGGCCAATGCTTCATGGTCTTCTCTCGCTGAATTGCAATCCGGATATCCTCGTGGTGTTCAGCCCAGACCAGTTGTTTCAGGCCGTAACGCTTGGTGAACCCCTCGACTACACCTTCCCGGTGTTGCCAGATTCGCTGGGCAAGGTCACTGGTCACGCCGATATACAGCGTTCCATTGGGACGATTGGTCATGATGTAGACCCACCCACCCTGCATGCGGCATATCCATGCTAAAATGGGGTCGCTGCGCAACCGTTCTCGTGGATGGCCGTGACAAGCACGGCCATGACGGGGGAGTCCGTATGCGTCGGAATACGCCTTCGGCTATTCCGACCTACGGGCTAAAAATCCAGGTCGGCGTAGATGGGGGCGGGGGCGAGGCCGGGGATGTAGTCGGCGAGGAGGGGCCGGAAGCTGGGGCGCGACTTGATCCTGGCGTACCAGGTCTTCGCCTCCTCGTACTGGTCCCACGGCACGTCGCCCAGGTAGTCGACGCACGACAGGTGGGCGGCGGCGGTCAGGTCGGCCAGGGTCAGCCGGTCGCCGGCGAGCCAGGTCCGCCGCTCCATCAGGAAGCCGACGTACTCCAGGTGGCTGCGGACGTTCTGGTGGCCGGCGCGGATCGCCCGGGAGTCCGGGTGGCCGGTGCGCTGCAGCCGGTTGACCACCTTCTCCCCCACCAGGTTCTCCGTCACCTCGCGGTTGAACTTGCGGTCGAACCAGCCGACCAGGCGCCGGACCTCGGCCCGCTCGCCGGCGTCGCGGCCGATCAGCGGCGGGTCGGGGGACTTCTCTTCCAGGTACTCGACGATCGCCTGGCTGTCGGCCAAGGTGGTCCCGTCGGAGTTTTCCAGCACCGGCACCTCGCCGGCGGGATTGAGGGCGAGGAAATCCGGCCGCCGCTCCCACTCCGCCTCCAGCTGCAACTCGCAGTCGAGTCGCTTCTCGGCCAGGAAAAGGCGAACCTTCCGGCAACCCGGCGATAACGGCTGATGGTAGAGCGTCCACATGGCCGCCTGCCTAACACAGGTCCGGCCGCCGTCGCAATTCGGCAACGCCGACCGCAGGCTCCGGCTTGCGGGAAGGGCGCTCCCGCGCTATTGCCGCGGCAGGGAATCGAACCGCCCGGGAGAACAACGTCGTGATCCATCGAATCGCATGGCTGCTGGTTGCCGCCGGCGTCGCCGTCGCCGGCATCGCCGACGCCGAGACCGCGCCCCCCATTCCGGTGGGCAATCTCGTCGATTTCACCGGGCCGACCGCGTCGGTCGGCATTCCCTACGGGCGCGGCAAAGAGGATGCGGTGGCATGGATCAACGCCCACGGCGGCGTCGCCGGCAGGCCGATCGCCCTTGACACCTTCGATGCGGGATACGAGGTGCCGCCCGCCATCGCCCGCTACCAGGCCTGGCACAAGGACGGGGCGGTGGCGGTACAGGGTTGGGGGACCGCCGACGCCGAGGCCCTGAGCCGCTTCGTCGGCGAGGATCAGATTCCGTTCTTCTCCGCCTCGTATTCCAGCGCCCTGACCGATCCGCTCGGTCGGGGGCCGGAGACGAAGCGGCCGAGCCCCTACAACTTCATCATGGGGCCGTCGTACTCGGACGGCATCCGGGCGCTGCTCGACTGGGCGAAGGCCAACTGGCAGGGTGCCGGCCGCGAGGGCCAGCCCCGTTTCGTCCATATGGGCGACAATCACCCCTATCCCGCTTCGGCCAAGAAGGCGGGCGAGGCCTATGCGCGGGAACTGGGATTCATCGTCCTGCCGGCGATCCAGTATCCGATGGCGCCCACCGACGTCCGCCAGCAGTGCCTCGATCTGAAGGCGTCCGGCGCCGATTATGCCTATCTGGGCAATACCGCCGGCTCCAACATCGGGCTCCTGCAGACGTGTCGGAAGATGGGCGTGCAGGTGCAGTTCCTGTCGAACATCTGGGGGATCGATGAGCCGGCGCTGCAGGCGGCCGGTCCCGCCGCCGACGGCGTCGTCTGGGTGATGGGCGGCGGCACGTGGCTCGAGGGCACCCAGGGCATGGCCAAGGTCCGGGAAATCGCCGCCGCCGCCGGCACCACCGGCTACCAGCCGCATCACTACATCCGCGCCGTCTGCTCGGTGTTTTTCATGCGGGAGGCGATGAATTGGGCGGCCGCCAACGGCGGCGTCACCGGCCCCCATATCCGCGACGGCCTGTATCAGAAGCGCGACTGGGTTCCGGAAGGCCTGGAGGGCGCATGCAGCCCCGCCACCTGGACCCCCGACGATCATCGCGGCTTCAACCTCATCCGCATCTATCAGGCCCGTATCGCCGAACCGCTGCCGGCCGATGCCGATCTCACCAGCCTGATCGAGGACGGCAAGATCGCCATGGCGCCGGTGTTCGAGGTTAGCGTGCCGCGGCGGGCCGACTGGCTCGGCTGGTAGGAGGTGTTCCCGGTTGCCGCCGGGGCCGCGATGTCCCAGTCGGGCTATGCTAACCCCAAGTGAGGCCATGGAACGCGTAACTCAGCGTCGGTATTCCCCTCATTGGTGTAAGAAATTGCTTATTATTGCCACAATGCCCCGGTACCCCTCTTCCTCATTCAGACCTGCTACGAGACCGAACCGGGGTGACCCGACCTCCGGTTCTCTAGATCAGAGCATTGCTGGGGGCGGCCGATGCGGTTATCGGCCGCCCCCTTTGTTGCGCCCACGCCCCCTTCGTCCAAACCCCGGCCGCGGTGCCGGGCGGTGGCTGCGGGGAGAGCGATGAGCCGCTTTGCCGGCGCGGCGCTCGGTTGCCGAAGGGGCGAACGGCCGGTGTTCGACGGTCTCGGCTTCAGTCTCGATGACGGCGGTGCCCTGGTGCTCACCGGCGCCAACGGCAGCGGCAAGACGAGCCTGTTGCGGCTGATGGCCGGGCTGCTCCTTCCCATCGCCGGTCGGCTTCTCTGGGACGGCAGGGAGGTGGCGGCGGACGACCGCGCCCATGCCCGCCGGCTGCGCTTCGTCGGCCACGGCGACGCGCTGAAGCCGGCGCTCACCGCCGCCGAGAACCTGGCCTTCTGGGCCGCCTTCGACGGTGGGTCCGCGGCCGTCGGCGAGCGCGTCGAGGCGGCGCTGGCGGCGTTTGCCATCACCCGCCTCGCCGATGTTCCCGGCCGCTATCTGTCGGCCGGCCAGCGCCGCCGGCTGGCGCTTTGCCGGCTGTTGATCACCGACGCACCGCTGTGGCTGTTGGACGAGCCGCGCACCGCCCTCGACCACGATGCCGTCGCCTGTCTGGACCGTGCCCTGGCGGCGCATCGGGCGGCGGGCGGCCTCTGCGTCCTCGCCGTACACGGGGGCGACTTGCCGCCGGGGGCCTCCGTGCTCGACCTGGATGCTCACACCGCCCGATGCTGAACGCCGTCCGCGTCCTCGTCGTGCGCGACCTGCGCCTGGCCTTCCGGCACGGGCTGGACAGCCTGATGGCACTGGTTTTCTTCGTCCTCGCGGTGATCCTGTTTCCCTTCGGCGTCGGTCCCGAGGCGGATCTGCTGTCGCGCATCGCCGGCGGCGTCATCTGGGTGGCGGCCCTCCTGGCGGCACTGTTGGCCCTGGAGCGGCTGTTCCAGGCGGATTACGAGGACGGCACCCTGGAGCTCCTGGCGCTCGGTCCGGCGCCGCTCTCTGCCGTCGCCCTGGCCAAGATCGCCGCCCACTGGCTGATCACCGGCGTTCCGTTGTTGATCGCGGCGCCGGTGCTGGCGGTGATCATGCACCTGGACGGCCGCGCCTACGGCGCCCTCTTGGCGTCGCTGGCCCTGGGGACGCCGGTCCTCAGTCTGATCGGCGGTGTCGGTGCCGCCCTCGTCCTCGGCGCCCGACGTGGCGGCGTTCTGCTGGCGTTGCTCGTTTTGCCGCTCTACATTCCGGTGCTGATCTTCGGCGTCGCCGCAGTGGAAGCCGCGGTCCTCGGCTTCCCGGTGCGACCGCACCTGTGGATGCTGGGGGCCTTCCTCCTCCTGGCGGCGGCGCTGGTGCCGTGGGCGGCCGGCGCGGCCCTGCGCCAGGCGCTGGACTGACGGACTGGGCGACGCCCCGAGCGGAATGGCGGCGGTGACCGGCGCCACTGCCCACATAACGGCCATGAAGACGAGCGGCTGGTGAGGACCTGGGCCAGTGGAGGCCAGGAAGGAGTGATGTTCGGATACGCCAATCCCACCCGGTTCATGCGGCTCAGCGCCCGCCTGCTGCCTTGGCTGGCGGCGGCGACGCTGGCTCTGAGCGCGCTCGGGGTCTATCTCGCGCTGTTCGCTTCGCCCCCCGACTATCAGCAGGGGGAGACGGTGCGGATCATGTACGTGCACGTTCCGGCCGCCTGGATGGCCCTGTTCTGCTACACCAGCATGGCGATCGCGTCGGCGGTGGGGCTGATCTGGCGCCATCCGGTGGCGGAGCTGGCGGCGAAGGCGACGGCCCCCATCGGGGCCGCCTTCACCTTCGTCGCCCTGGTCACCGGCTCCCTCTGGGGCAAACCGATGTGGGGCACCTGGTGGGTGTGGGACGCGCGGCTGACCTCGGTCCTGGTGCTCTTCTTCCTCTATCTCGGCTACATCGCCCTCAGCGAAGCCTTCGACGATCCCGGCCGCGGCACCCGGGCGGCCTCGATCCTCGCCCTCGTCGGCTTCGTCAACGTGCCGATCATCAAGTTTTCCGTCGACTGGTGGAATACCTTGCACCAGCCGGCCAGCGTCGGCCGCCTGGGCGGCCCGACCATCGATGCCAGCATGCTCGCCCCGTTGCTGGTCATGGCCCTGGCGTTCACCGCCTATTACGCCTGGCTGCTCCTCATCCGCATGCGCAGCGAGATCCTGGCCGGCCGCATCCGGGCGATGCGCTACCGCCAGGCGCGGGCCTGACGGGTATGGAGCGGTTGACCGCCTTCTTCCACATGGGCGGCTATGCCTGGTTCGTCTGGCCGGCCTTCGCGCTCACCGTCGTCGTCCTGGTGGGGTTGGCGCTGATCAGCGGACGGGCGCTGAAGCGCCGGGAGGACGCACTGGCCGCCATGGGTGAGCGGCGGCGGCCGCCCGCCCGCGGCGACGCGGAGGCGACCGATGCTTAGACGCACCCGCCAGCGGCTGGCCCTGGTCGGGATCGGCGTTGCCCTCGTCGGCATCGCCGCGGCGATCATCCTCACCCAGTTGCAAGAACATCTCGTCTTCTTCAACAGCCCCACCCAGCTCCTGGAAAAGCCGGAGCTGATGGCCGACAGGCGGCTGCGCATCGGCGGCCTGGTGGAGGACGGCAGCGTCGAGAAGGCGGGCGACGGGGTGGTTCGCTTCCGCATCACCGATCTCGCCCGCTCGGTGCCGGTCCGCTACCGCGGCATCCTCCCCGACCTGTTCCGCGAGGGCCAGGGCGTCGTCGTCGAGGGGAAGATGCAGAACGGCCTGTTCGTCGCCGATCAGGTGCTGGCCAAGCACGACGAGAACTACATGCCGCCCGAGGTCGCCGACGCGCTGAAGGCCTCGGGGCAGTGGCAGCACATGCGCGAGAAGATGGAGAACGCCGGCCAGCACGTCGGGCCGCCGGGACCGGGAGCGGCGGCGGTACCTTCCGGTCCGCCGGTCGGTGCGGCTGCTGCCGGAGGAGGGGTGCGATGACGGTTGAACTCGGTCAGTTCGCGCTGGCGCTGGCGCTGGCCGTGTCGCTGATCCAGGCGACGGTGCCGCAGATGGGCGCGCATAGCGGCCGTCTCGCCTGGATGCAACTGGCCGACTCGGCGGCGCTGGCCCAGTTCCTGCTGGTGGCCGTCGCCTTCGGTTGCCTGATGCTGGCCAACGTTACCTCGGACTTTTCGGTCCTCAACGTCGCCGCCAATTCCCATTCCACCAAGCCGATGCTCTACAAAATCGCGGGGACGTGGGGCAATCACGAGGGCTCGATGCTGTTGTGGGTCCTCATCCTCTCCGTCTTCGGCGCGGCGCTGGCGCTGGCCGGCGGCAACCTGCCGCCGTCGCTGAAGGCGCGGGCGCTGGCGGTACAGGCGGCCATCGCCGCCGGCTTCTACCTGTTCATCCTGTTCACCTCCAACCCGTTCACCCGGCTGGAGCCGCCGCCGGCGGACGGCCGCGGGTTGAACCCGCTGCTGCAGGACCCGGGCCTCGCCTTCCATCCGCCCTTCCTCTACCTGGGCTACGTGGGCTTCTCGATGGCGTTCTCGTTCGCCGTCGCCGCCCTGATCGAAGGTCGCGTCGACGCCGCCTGGGCGCGCTGGGTCCGGCCGTGGACGCTCGCCGCCTGGATCTTCCTCAGCATCGGCATCGGCCTCGGCTCCTGGTGGGCCTACTACGAGCTCGGCTGGGGCGGCTGGTGGTTCTGGGATCCGGTGGAGAACGCCTCGCTGTTGCCATGGCTGGCGGGCACGGCGCTCCTCCATTCGGCGATCGTCGTCGAGAAGCGGGACTCCCTGAAGGCCTGGACCGTCTTCCTCGCCATCCTCACCTTCTCGCTCAGCCTGCTCGGCACCTTCCTCGTCCGCTCGGGGGTGCTGACCTCGGTGCACGCCTTCGCCACCGACCCCACCCGCGGCACCTTCATCCTCGTCCTTCTGGTCGTCATCATCGGCACCTCGCTGGCGCTGTTCGCCTGGCGGGGGCCGCAGCTGCGGGCGACCGGGGTGTTCCGGCCGATTTCGCGCGAGGGCGCGCTGCTGGTCAACAACCTGCTGCTGGCCACGGCGACGGCGACGGTGCTGCTGGGCACCCTCTACCCGCTCCTGGCGGAGGCGATCGGCGGTGCCAAGGTCTCCGTCGGCGCCCCCTTCTTCAACGCCACCTTCGTGCCGCTGATGACCCCGCTGATCGTGCTGATGGCGGTCGGCCCGTTGTTGCCGTGGAAGCGCGGCGACCTCTTCTCCGCCTTGCGCAAGCTGTGGATCGCCGCCGCGGCGGCCGTTGCGGTGAGCCTGCTCACCCTCGTCTGGTTCGACCCGAGGAGCGCCGTGGGCGCCCTCGGTCTCGGTCTCGCCGCCTGGCTGCTGATGGGGACCCTGGTGGAACTGGCCGAGCGGCTCCGTCTGTTTCGCGCCCCTTTGGCCGAGAGCCGGCAGCGCCTTTCCCGCCTGCCACGGGCCGCCCTCGGCATGACCCTGGCCCACGCCGGCCTCGCCTTCGTCATTGCCGGGGTCACCGCGTCCAGCGTCTGGAAGGAGGAGCGGATCCTGGTGATGGCACCGGGAGAGACCACCACGATCGGCCGGTACGCCGTCACCTTCGAGGGGGCGGCACCGGTGGCCGGCCCCAATTACCAGGCGTTGCGCGGCCGGATGACGGCGCGCGCCGGCGGCGACGTTGTCGCCGTGCTGACGCCGGAACGGCGTTCCTATCCGGTGGAGCGCCAGGAGACCACCGAGGCGGCGATCGTGCCGCGGCCGCTGGGCGACCTCTACGGGGTGATCGGCGAGGCGCAGCATAAAGAGAATGGCGAGGACGGCTGGGTGATCCGGCTCTATTTCGAGCCCCTCGTCCACTGGATCTGGGGGGGCATCCTGATCATGGTCTCGGGCGGCCTGGTCAGCCTCAGCGACCGCCGCTTGCGAGTCGGTGCACCCGCTGCCCGCCGCCGCCGGCTGGCCGGACCCGGGCCGCAGGGCGCGGCGGCGGGAGCCGGCGAATGACCGCGACCGCGGCCGTGGTGCGCCGGCTGCCCTATATCCTGCCGCTGGCCATGTTCGTGCTGCTGGTGGTCTATTTCTGGGTGGGGCTCGGCCGTGACCCCCACGAGCTGCCCTCCGTGCTCCTCGACCGGCCGGTGCCGGCCTTTGCCCTGCCGCCCATCGAGGGGGCGGTCCACGGCCTGAGTTCCGAGGACCTGAAGGGAAGTGTCGCCCTGCTCAACGTCTTCGGGTCGTGGTGCGTCGCCTGCAAGGTCGAGCATCCGTTCCTGATGCAGCTGAGCCGGGAGGGAAGGGTGCCCATCTACGGCATCGACTGGCGGGAGAAGGACCGGGAGGCGGGACCCGAGTGGCTCGCCCGCCTGGGCAACCCGTACCGGCTGGTCGGCGACGATCCCGATTCCCGGGCCGTCATCGCTCTCGGCGTGTCGGGTGCCCCCGAGACCTTCGTTATCGATCGCGACGGGATCATCCGGCACAAACACGCGGGTCCGCTGACGCCCGAGGTATGGGAGAAAGAGCTGTGGCCCATTATCCAACGCCTGCAGGCTCGCTGAGGCCGGCGACGCCCCGGGCGCTGGCGGTGGCTGCGCTGCTGGCGCTGACGCTGGCGCTGGCATGGGCGCCTTGGGCGGCGCGGGCGGTGCAGCCGGACGAGATGCTGGCCGATCCGGCGCTGGAGGCGCGGGCGAGGGAGGTCAGCCGCGAACTGCGCTGCGTCGTCTGCCAGAACGAATCCATCGACGACTCCAACGCCGAACTGGCGCACGACCTGCGCCTTTTGGTGCGCGAGCGCATCGCTGCAGGCGACAGCGATAAACAGGTGATCGACTACGTCGTCTCCCGCTACGGCGACTTCGTCCTCCTGCGGCCGCCGTTCAAGCCGACCACCTGGGCGCTCTGGTTCGGCCCGGCGGTGGTCCTGGCGGGGGGCGCCCTCGTGCTCGCCCTCTACATGCGTCGCCGCTCACGGGCGGATGCGGCGACAGGGGCGGAAGTAGGGGCAGCAGCCGGAGCACCCCCGCCGCCGCTGACGGCGGAGGAGGAGGCCCGGCTCGCGCGGACGGTCGAGGACTACCGGCGATGACGTCGCTGTGGATCGGCGCCGGCGTCCTCACCTTCGCCGTGGTTTTTCTTCTCGTCGCGCCGCTGGTCCGCCGCCGGCGCACCGCGGCGCCGCGACAGGCCTACGATCTCGCCGTCCTGGTGCAGCAGCTGGCCGAGGTCGATCAGGATCTGGCCCGGGGGCTGATCGGCGAAGCCGAGGCGGCGGCGGCGCGCATCGAGCTGAAGCGGCGGATCCTGGCCGCGGCCGACGCGCCGCCGGCGGAAGCGGCTGCACCGGCCCCGGCTGAACCGGCCGCGAGCGCACCGGGGGCGGCTGGGCCGGCCGCCGCGACGGCCGAAGCGCCGCCGGCCGGCCCCGGCCGGCGCGAGGGTACGGGCGCCTGGGTGACGGCGGCGATCGCCCTCGTCGTGCCGTTGTTGGCGATGGGGGTTTATCTGATCGTCGGCCAGCCCGACAGCCCCGACCGGCCGCTGGCCGCCCGCCTCGCCCAGGGTGGGGACCTGGCCCAGGATCGGCAGATGGCGGGCGAGGACCGGGACTCGCTGGCGCAGACGGTCGACAAGCTGGAGCGCTTCCTGCAGGAGCGGCCGAACGAGGCGGAGGGCTGGCTGCTGCTGGGACGGGCACGAATGACCCTCGATCAGCCGATGGAGGCGATCGCCGCCCTGCAGCGGGCGTACACCATCGCCCCGCAGCGCTCCGACATCGCCGGTGCGCTGGGCGAGGCCATCGTCATCGGTGCCGGCGGGGAGGTGACCGACGCGGCGCAGCGCGTCCTCACCGCGGCCCTCGATGCCGATCCGGGCAATATTCAGGCTCGCTACTACCTGGCATTGGGCGAGGCCCAGCGCGGCCAGGTGCGCGAGGCGGTCCAGGGCTGGGTCGACCTCGTCGCCCTCTCGCCGGCCGACGCGCCCTGGCTGCCGCAGGTGGAGGCGCAGATCGGCGAAGCGGCGGACTCGATCGGTCTCGACCGGGCGACGCTGCGGCCGAGCGATGAGGTCCTGGCGCTGGCTCGCCAGGCACCCGTCACCGCCGCCCGGCCGGCGCCTCCGGCCGCTGCCGGCGGCGATGCGGCAGCGGGTGCGAACGAGGGCACGACCACCGGTGAGGGCAACACCACCGCCGGTGCCGGCCCGAGCCGGGCCGACATGGAGGCGGCCGCCCGGCTCTCCGCCGAGGAACGGGACAAGATGATCCGTTCCATGGTGGCGCGCCTGGCCGAGCGGCTGGAGGCGCACCCGGAGGATGCGGACGGCTGGACGCGCCTCGCCCGGGCCTACGATGTCCTGGGCGAGCCCGCCAAGGCGGCGGATGCCCGCGCCCGCGCCGAGGCGGCGCGTCGCCGATGACGGATCGTCGATGAGGGATTTGTAGGTTGCACCGGCTCCCCCGCCTACCCATACCCTAGCGACGGTTCTGTCACGGGAGGAGCACGCCAATGGGAAACGGAGCGAAAGCGGCCGCCGTAGCGGCGATCATCGCGGCAGGCTGGTTGCCGGTGTCGGCGCTCGGCTGCGAGGCAGGGAAGTCCGCCGAGGCTACAAACATTCAGCTGGCGCAAGCGCAATCGCCTGAGGTTCCGAAGCCGCCGTCGATGCCGGGAACGCCCGCCATCCCCGGCAAGCCGGAAGTCCCCGGTATGCCGTCGATGCCGGGCACGCCGGCGGTTCCGGGCGCTCCGGAGATGCCGGGGACCCCGTCGATGCCGGGAACACCCGCCGTTCCGGGGACGCCCGATCTACCCGGCAAACACAGCCTGCCGGGTACCCCGGCGGTGCCGGAGTTACCGGAAAAGCCGACCCTACCGACAACGCCGGTTCCACAACCGCCGGAGCTTCCGGCGAAGCCATCGGTTCCCTCCATGCCTCCGGTTCCGGGCAAGTAAGAGGAGCCCGGACTGGGGGGTCCGGGGAGGAGGACCCCGGCGGTCGGATCGGCATTTCGGGCGGCACCATGGCGATGCCGCCCGCGCTTGCCCGCGCGTCGATGAAACCTTTGCAGCGGGGTGCGGCGGCCCTTGCCTTTTCGCGGGCGTCTTCGCATAACCGGGGGCGCATTCCCCCCGGACGGCGCGGCCGCCGCGCCAGCGCTGGCATGGAAGAACACCAACAGGGGAGAGGGTCCTCGCATCATGGCCACATCATTTCGCACGATTGACGACGTCGACGTGGAGAATAAGCGCGTACTGATGCGCGTCGATTTCAACGTCCCGATGAAGGACGGCAAGGTGACCGACGCCACCCGCATCGAGCGCACCGTGCCCTCCATCCGGGAGCTGACCAAGAAGGGGGCCAAGGTGATCCTGCTCGCCCACTTCGGTCGTCCCAAGGGCAAGAAAAACCTGGAGTTCACCCTGAAGCCGGTGGCCGCCAAGACGGCCGAGATTCTGGGCCAGAAGGTGGCATTCGCCCCCGATTGCATCGGCCCGGAGGCGAAGGCGGTGGTCGATGCGATGCAGCCGGGCGACGTGGCGATGCTGGAAAACGTCCGCTTCTACGCCGAGGAGGAGAAGAACGACCCCGAGTTCGCCAAGAAACTGGCGGAGAACGGCGACATTCTGGTTTCGGACGCGTTTTCGTGCTCCCACCGCGCGCATGCCTCGGTGGAGGCGCTGGCCCATATCCTGCCCGCCGTCGCCGGGCGGCTGATGCAGCAGGAAGTGGAGGCGCTGTCGGGCGCCCTCGAAGCGCCGAAGCACCCGGTCGCCGCCTTGGTCGGTGGCGCCAAGATCTCCACCAAGCTCGACGTGCTCGGCAACCTGACCGAGAAAGTGGATCAGATCATCATCGGCGGCGCCATGGCCAACACCTTCCTCGCCGCCAAGGGCGTGAACGTGGGCAAGTCCCTGTGCGAGCACGACATGCTCGACAACGCCCGGGCGATCATGGACAAGGCGGCGAAGGGAAGCTGCGAGATCGTCCTGCCGTCCGACGCGGTCGTCGCCGCCGAGTTCAAGGAAGGCGCCGCCTCGAAGACGGTCTCGGTATCGGATGTCCCGGCCGACATGATGATCCTCGATGTGGGCCCCGCCTCCATCGAGGACCTGACCAAGCGGCTGAGCGGATACAAGACGCTGGTATGGAACGGCCCGCTCGGCGCCTTCGAAGTGGTCCCCTTCGATCAAGGAACCAACGCCGTCGCCCGCGAAGCGGCGAAGTTGACCAAGGAGCACCACCTGATGAGCGTCGCCGGCGGCGGCGACACGGTGGCGGCGCTCGCCCATGCCGGGGTTGAAGACGACTTCTCCTACGTCTCGACCGCGGGCGGCGCCTTCCTCGAATGGCTCGAGGGCAAGACCCTTCCGGGCGTGGCGGTGCTGCGCAAGTAGGCATCGGCGAGGTGGAATGAGCGGGGCGGGCCGTCCCACGGGCGGCCCGCCCTTGCTTTGCCGGACGGGTGACGTCACTCTCAGGCGATGACCGCGAAGCAGCAGCTAGGCGTCTTCGTCGAGAGGGTCCCCGACGGCGACAACCGGACGCGGTTGGTCTGTCCCGACTGCGGCTACGTGGAATACACCAACCCGAAGATCGTCGTCGGCGCCGTCTGCACCTGGGAGGAGCGGGTGCTGCTCTGCCGTCGCGCCATCGCTCCCTCGCTGGGGCTGTGGACGATCCCGGCGGGATACATGGAGACGGGCGAGACCACCGCCCAAGGGGCGGCGCGGGAGGTGTGGGAGGAGGCGCGCGCCCACGTCAGCATCGATGGCCTCGTCGGCCTCTACGAGATCCCCCATATCGCCCAGGTCAACGTCATCTACCGGGCGGCGATGCGATCGCCCGAGCATGCGCCGGGGGAGGAGAGCGAGGCGGTGCACCTGTTCCGCTGGGACGAGATCCCGTGGGACGAACTGGCGTTTCCGTCGATCCGCTGGGCGCTGGAGCAGTTTCGTGCCAATACCTCGCCGGCGGTGCATGCCTTCGTCCGCCCGGCGTCGTTGCCGCCCGGCGCGGTCCCGACCGGCTCGTTGACCGGACCTTAACCGGCGGGCGGTAGGGTCCGCCCATGACCGATCTGTTCCGGCTCGTCGGCACCCTGCGGCCGACCACGTCCGCCACCACACCCGCAACCGAACCCGGCACTCGCCCCACCGCCGAGCCTCCGCCCGGCCGCCCGACCGATGCGCGCACCGCACCCGAAGCGCTAAAGACGGCCCTGAAGCAACTGGATCAGCTCCTGAAGAGCGGCACCCCCGCCCGCGCCGACGCCCACCGCGGCACCTACCTCAACGTCCTGGTGTAGCCACCGGGCGCAGGCGCGCCGTTCCGTTGTGCACTTTGTCCAAATTCGCTATTCTGGACATCCTCAACAGGGACCAGGATACTCGGATGCGCTACGTTTCCGCCACCGATGCAAAGCAGACACTCGCCGCCGTGCTCGATGCAGCGCAGCGGGAACCGGTGGTTATCCAGCGGCAGAAGCGCGATGTCGCCGTCGTCCTGTCGGTCCGCGAGTACGAGAAGCTGGTCGCCCTCAACATCGAGGAGTTTCAGCGGTTCTGCGACCAGGTGGGCGAACGGGCCGCCGCCCGTGGTCTGACCGAGGACGGTCTCGCCGCCCTCCTTACCGATGCACGTTAGGCCGCGCATCGTCGTCGATACCAACGCCCTCGTCAGCCGCCTCCTCCTTCCCGATTCGATTCCGGGCCGGGCGGTAAGACGGGCGGTCGATGAGGGGTTGCTCCTCGTTTCCAACGAGACCTTGGCGGAACTGGCGGATGTTTTCTGTCGCGCCAAGTTCGACCCCTATGTGTCGATCGCCGACCGGCAGCGGTTCATCGTCCAACTGGGCCGCATCGTCGAAGTGGTTCCGATCGTCAGACAAATGCGGGCGTGTCGTGATCCTGATGACGACAAGTTCCTTTCCCTCGCCGTCAACGGCGAGGCGACCCTGATCATCACCGGTGATCGCGACCTTCTCGATCTTAGCCCCTTCATGGGCATCCCGATCATCTCCCCCGCCGAGTATCTTGCAGGTTTCGCTACGCCCACGTAGGGCGGACGAGGAGAGCGAGGCGATCATTCCTGCTCCGGTAGACCCCCTGATGGCACACGCACCTCACTGATCGCCGGGCCGGACACGGTCGGCGGCAAACCGGGAAGAAAAGGATAGGATTGGGCATGAGCAAGGCAATTCAAGATTATTATCCGGAAAACTTCAGTCACTGTTTCGGCTGCGGAAAAAACAATTCGGAGGGATATCAGCTCAAGAGTTTCCTGGAGGGGGATGATGTCATCGCCCGATTTACGCCGGCGCCGAAATATAGCGGTGGCTTCCCCGATCATGTCTACGGCGGCATGATCGCGTCGCTGCTGGACTGCCACGGCGCCGCATCTGCCGCCGCCTTCACCTATCGCGCCCAGAACCGCGAGCCGGGCGACGGCGGCGACCCGATACGGTTCGTCACCGCTTCGCTGAAGGTCGATTATCTGCGTCCGACGCCGATCGGGATCGAACTGATCCTCAACGGGAAGCTCCGGTCCATCGACGGACGCAAGGTGTGGGTGGACTTGCAGTTGACGGCCGACGGCGTGACCTGCGCCAAGGGAGAAATGCTGGCAATACTCATTCGCGCATGACGGTCGGCTCTGGGGCCAACGCCTGCGGGTCAAGGGCGAAGACGCTGACCGGCCGGCTGCGGCCGCGCACCTGCACCGCGCCGATGGGACGGCAGGGGAACCCGTCGCCGGCCTCGGCGATGCAGCTTTCCGACACCAGCACATAGGTGCCGTGCTCCTTGTTGAGCTGTTCGAGGCGGGCGGCGATGTTGACCTCGTCGCCGTAGACGGTGAAGTAGAGCCGCTCGGGAGCGCCGACCGCACCCGACACGCAGGCGCCGGTGTTCAGCCCGCACCGCGTCCGCAACACCAGCCCTTCCGGGCCGAACGGTGTGCTCCGGGACAGATCCTGGATGGCGAGCGCGGTGCGCAGGGCGCAGGCGGCGTGGTCCGGGTTGCTCCGGGCGGAATTGAAGGTGATCAGCATGGCGTCGCCCTGGAACATGGTGATCACGCCCGCGTGCGCGTCGACGATGGCGACCACCGCGGCGAAGTAGTCGTTCAGTGTCGCCATCAGCGCCGTCGGCGATAGGCCTTCGGCGATGGTGGAGAACCGCTCGATATCGCAGAAGAGGATGGTGGCATGGGTTACCTCGCCGTCGCCGGGCTCGATTCCGCGGTCGGCGCCGGCGATCCGTTGCGCCACCTCCGGGGCGACGAAGCGGGTGAGATCGCGCGCCACCGTCGCATCGGTGACGGCGCGCACCAGCAGCCGCCGCGCCCGCACCAGGGAGACGGCGAGGATGGCGGTGACGAGGAGGATGGCGATGATCTTGTCCACCTCGCCGCCGATGAGGATGTGGTTGGAGGTGAGGTAGCTGACGTAGTCGCGGGTGACATTGCCGTCGTGGGCGAGCGCATACCAGAGAAGGAAAAGCCAGCCGAAGGCGGCGGCGAGGCCGCAGGCGACGACGTAGACGGGATCGAACCGCAGCGTCCTCAGGGCGATGAAAATGAAGACGTAAAGCAGCGTCGGCGCCTTCAGATAGAACGACGGCGGCTGCCCGTACTGGAGGTGGAAGCTCCAGATCAGGCCGAGGAGCAGGCCGATGTCGACGATCACCGAGCCGAACAGGAGCCAGCCGGGCAGACTGCCGCGATTGGCGAGAACGAGGCGAACCAGGGTGAAGCCCAGATAGGCGGCCAGCACGTACGGCACCGGGGTGAACGGGGTGCCGGCGGAGGTCTTGGGGGCGATGGCGTAGAGGGCGATGAAGAAGGCGATGAGGCCGAACTGCACCCAGCTGACGAGGATCTCCGACTGGACCTGCTGCCCCGCAATGGCGCGGCCCACCCGGGCCGGCATCCGCCGCAGGCCCCGCTTGCCGAAGAAGAACTCGGCGAGACCGGACGCCAACTCCCGTCCCCCCTTTCGCCGCGGCGCTTCCGTCAAACGCGGGGCCATCGTCGCACCCCGGCGCAGCCGCTCCGCGTGCGGCCCTAGACTACCACACTGACCCGCCGACGTCAGGCGTCGAGGCCGAGCAGGGAGCGGGCGAAGGCGCGGGCCTCGAAGGCGCGCATGTCGTCGATGCCCTCGCCGACACCGATGGCATAGACCGGCAGGCCGAAGCGCTCGGCCAGCGCCACCACCACGCCGCCCTTGGCCGAGCCATCCAGCTTGGTGACGGCGAGGCCGGTGACGTCGACCATGTCGCGGAATACCTTGACCTGGCTGTGGGCGTTCTGGCCGACGCTGGCGTCCAGGACCAGCAGGCAGTCGTGCGGCGCCGTTTCGTCCAGCTTCTTCAGCACCCGGACGATCTTCTTCAACTCGTCCATCAAGTCGGCACGGTTATGCAGCCGGCCGGCGGTATCGATCAGCAATACGTCGGCACGTTCGGCGCGGGCCAGCTCGAAGGCCTCGAAGGCGAGGCTGGCGGCGTCCGATCCCGGCGGCCTGGCGACCACCTCGCAGCCGGCCCGCGTTCCCCAGATCTGCAACTGCTCGATGGCCGCGGCGCGGAAGGTGTCGGCGGCCGCCAGGACCACCTTGAACCCGACCTGGCGGAACAGGTGGGCGAGCTTGGCGATGGTGGTGGTCTTGCCCGACCCGTTCACCCCGCAGACGAGGATGACGTGCGGCTTGTGGGCGTCGTTGATGGTGATGGTCTGCGCCACCGGTTCGAGGACATGGGCGACTTCGTCGGCGAGGGCGGACCGGACCTCGTCTGCCGTCACTTCCTGGTTGAACCGCGACCGGGCCAGGGCCTGGGCCAGGTTGGCCGCGGTCTCGAGGCCCAGATCCGAGGAGATCAGCAGCTCTTCCAGCTCTTCCAGCGCCTCGTCGTCCAGTTTGCGCTTGGTGAACAGGGTGCCGATGCCGCCGGTCAGCTTCGCCGACGAGCGGCCGAGGCCGCGGCGCATCCGCGACATCCAGGTCCCGCCCGCCGCTTCCGCTTCGGCGGCGGAGCGGGCGGCGAGGCGCGCCTGGATCGTGGCGATGGCGGCGGCCTCCGCCTCCCGTCGCTCCTGGTGTGCCCCCGCCGGTGGTGCGCCGCCGGACCCTGCAGGGGGCTCCTGCACCGGCGGCACCTCGCCCGGATCGTCGAGCGGCGGCCATTCGGGAAGCGGCTCCGGCAGCGGCGGTTCCTCCACCGGCGGCGGAACCAGGGGCGGCTCGGGCGGCGGCTGGACCGGCTCGGACGGCTCCGGACCCTGCTGTGCCGCTGCGTCGCCGCCGTCGCGGCGAAACATGCGGCGGAGCCAGCGGCTTTCCCCGCCGGCCACCCTGGGGGTTGGCGGCTCCCGTTCGCTCATCCGGCGACCTCCGCCAACAGGGTCCGGGTATCCGCCGCGGTCACCGTCGCTGCCACGATGGTTCCGGGCGATTCCCGGCGATCGAGGCGGACCGGCGCGTAGTAAGGGCAGCGGCCCCTGTCGTCCGCCTCGACCAGGACCTCGGTCCGTTCGCCGATCCGGCCGCCGAGATGGGCGGTGCGAGCCCGGTCCCCGGCCTCGCGCAGGGTCCGCGCCCGGGCATGGCGGACGGGCGGGGGCACCTGCGGCATGCGGGCGGCGGGCGTTCCCTCCCGGGGCGAATAGGGGAAGACGTGCAGCCAGGTCAGGCCCAGATCGTCCACGGCTGCGAGCGTGTTGGCGAACATGGCGTCCGTTTCGGTGGGGAAGCCGGCGATCAGGTCGGCGCCGAAGACCATGTCCGGGCGGGCTTGGCGCAGCCTGGCGACGATGCGCTCGGCGTCGGCGCGCGAATGGCGCCGCTTCATCCGCTTCAGCACCAGGTCGTCCGCCGCCTGCAAACTGAGATGCACGTGCGGCATCAGCCGCGGTTCCTCCGCATAGCCCCTGATCAGATCGTCGTCGATCGCCGCCGGATCAAGGCTCGACAACCGCAACCGCGCCAGCTCCGGCACCTGGTGCAGGAGGGTGCGCACCGCGGCGCCGAGGCTCGGCCGCCCGGGCAGGTCGATCCCATAGGAGCAGATATCGACACCGGTGAGGACCAGCTCAAGGTGGCCGGCCGCCACCAACCGGCGGGCGGCGGCGACGATGCGCGTCGGCTCGACGCTGCGCCCGGGACCGCGGGCGAACGGGATGATGCAGAAGGTGCAGCGGTGGTCGCAGCCCTGCTGCACCTGAACGAAGGCGCGGGTTCGTCCCTCGAAGCCATCGAGGAGGTGTCCCGCCGTTTCATCCGGCACCATGATGTCGCCGACGGCGACCCGTTCGGAGCCGCCCGTGAGCCGATGGCGGTCCAGCTTCTCGGCGTTGCCGACGACGCGATCCACTTCCGGCATCCGGGCGAAGGCGTCGGGGGCGAGTTGGGCGGCGCAGCCGGTGACGATGATGCGCTTCGCCGGGTGCTCACGGCGCAGCCGGCGGATCGTCTGCCGTGCCTGCCGCACCGCTTCCCCGGTCACCGCACAGGTATTGACGATGATGGTATCGGCGAGGGAGCCGTTGAGACCGGGGGGCCGGCGGCGCGCATCGCCTGCGATTCCAGCGTGTTCAGCCGACAGCCGAGGGTGACGACCAAGGGCGCCATCGAAGCGGCAACCGGCGGGCGTGGCGCGGGGTCGACCGGTGCGGGCGCCGGGTGGTCGGCGGCCCGGGTGATCATCCCAGCAGGCCCGGATCGAGGGTACCGCGGAAGCTGGTGGCGACCGGACCGGTGGTCAGGACATGACCGTCCGCCCGCCATTCTACCGACAGCGTGCCGCCGTCGAGGATCACGTCGGCCGCGCGGCCGGCGAGACCGCGGCGATGGGCGGCGACCACGGCGGCGGCGGCGCCGGTACCGCAGGCCCGGGTGATGCCGACACCCCGCTCCCACACCCGGAGCCGCAGCCGGTCGGGGGCGAGGACCTGGACCACCTCGACGTTGGTGCGCTCGGGAAACAGCGGGTCGCACTCGATGCGCGGGCCGCAGGCAGCGAGCGGCACCGCTTCCGCATCGTCGACGAAGAAGACGGCGTGCGGATTGCCCACCTCCACCGCCACCGCATCGGCCAGCGGCGGCACCGCCAGCGGCAGGTGCAAGGTGTCCGCCTCGCGGGCGAGCGGGATCGAGCGCCAGTCGCTGTGCGCCGGACCCAGGTCGACGGTGACCCGGCCGTGATCGGCGACGTTGCAGGCGAGCAGGGTGGCCGCCGTCTCGATGACGGCATGGCCGTGGTCGTTGTCGTCCTCGTTCATCACCAGATGGGCGATGCAGCGGCTGGCGTTGCCGCAGGCGGCCACTTCGCCGCCGTCGGCGTTGAAGATGCGCATGCGGATGTCGGCCACCGGCTGCGACGGCGCGCCGATGACGATCAACTGGTCGCAGCCGACGCCGGTGCGCCGGTCGGCGATGGCGCGAATGGCGTCCGGCGCCAACTCGATCGCCGTCCGCCGCCCGTCGAGGACGACGAAATCGTTGCCGAGGCCGTGCATCTTGATGAAGGGTAGGGCGATCATGGCGCCCTAATATGGCCGAAGCCCGCCGGAAGTCCACCCGCGTCGCACGTCGCGAGCCGGCGATGTGTCGGCGTCCATCGAGAGGTGGCCCGGATGCAGCGCAGCGCAATCCGGGATAATCCGTCCGCATGGTGAACTCCCGCCATGCCCGCGTCCCCGGTGCGTCCTATTCCTTCACCCCGCTTCAGCCGGACTCTCTGGGAGACCGGTACGAAAGTGCCCTCGCCCGTCGGGGAGAGGGCGGCGCGCAGCGCCGGGTGAGGGGCGGTTGCCGGGAAATCAATACGATATCCCCCTCACCCGCCCCTCTCCCTCGAGGGAGAGGGAACGTAGAGCCGTTTTGCACGGCCTCCTCCGGGGCAGGCGCTTGTTCCCGGATTGCGCTGCGCTCCATCCGGGCTACGTCCGTTGCCGTTGCCGCGGTCGTATTGATGCGATAGCGATCGGAGACCGTAGGCTCTGCTCGAACCGCGCAAATGCGCAGTACGAGGCGGCTCGCTTGACACCTCGCCACCGCGTCCATACAGTCCTGCGCCCCGATGGCAAGGTCTCGTCGCGGATGCGCCGGCGCTCGCCCGGTGCGCGGCCGCCTATGGGACCCGACGGGCATCGCAAATCGGTAAGGGACCGGATGGCGTGTTTGAGGGCCTGAGCGATCGTCTCGGCGCGATTTTCGACCGGCTGAAGAAGCGCGGCGCCTTGAGCGAGGCGGACGTGGGGGAAGCCCTGCGCGAAGTCCGCATCGCGCTCCTGGAAGCCGACGTGGCGCTGCCGGTGGTCAAGGATTTCGTCCGCTCGGTCAGGGAGCGGGCGATCGGCCAGGAGGTGCTGCGCTCGGTCACCCCGGGACAGATGGTGGTCAAGATCGTCCACGATCACCTGGTGGAGCTGCTCAGCGGCGGCGAGGCGGACGAGAAGCTGCGGGTGGGCGAGGGCGCCGGGATCAATCTCGCCGCGTCGCCACCGGTGCCGGTGCTGCTGGTGGGGCTGCAGGGCTCGGGCAAGACCACCACCGCCGGCAAGCTCGCCCTGCGTCTGAAGAAGCGCGAGCGGAAGAAGGTGCTGCTGGCGTCCCTCGACGTCTACCGCCCCGCCGCCCAGCGCCAGCTCGCCGTCCTCGGCCAGCAGACCGAGACCGCCACCCTCGACATCGTCGACGGCGAGGCGCCGGTGGCGATCGCGCGCCGCGCCATGGACACCGCCCGCCGCCAGGGATTCGACGTGGTGATCCTCGATACCGCCGGCCGCCTCGCCATCGACGAGGCGATGATGACGGAGGCGGCAGCGGTCAAGGCGGCGGTCAATCCGACCGAGACCCTGCTGGTCGCCGATGCGCTGACCGGCCAGGACGCCGTCGCGCTGGCCGGCGCTTTCCACGACAAGGTGGGGCTCACCGGCCTCGTCCTCACCCGGGTCGACGGCGACGCCCGCGGCGGCGCCGCGCTCTCCATGCGGGCGGCCACCGGCTGCCCGATCCGCCTCCTCGGGGTGGGCGAGAAGCTGGACGCCATCGAGACCTTCGATCCGCAGCGCATCGCCGGCCGCATCCTCGGCATGGGCGACGTGGTCGGCCTGGTGGAGCGGGCGGCCGAGTTCATCGAGAAGGAAGACGCCGAAGCGCTGGCAAAGAAGCTGGTCAAGGGCGAGTTCACCCTCGACGACATGGCCCAGCAATTCCGCCAGATCCGCAAGCTCGGGGACGTCAAGGGCCTGTTGGGGATGCTGCCCGGCGTCGCCAAGATGAAGAAACAGATCGCCGAGGCCAACATCGACGACCGGATGGTCGCCCGCCAGGAGGCGATCATCATGGCGATGACCCCCTCCGAGCGGGTTCAGCCCAAGCTCCTCAACGCGTCCCGGCGGCGGCGGATCGCCCGCGGCTCGGGGACGACGGTGCAGGACGTCAACCGTCTGCTGAAGCAGCACCAGCAGATGGCGGAAATGATGAAGAAGATCGGCAAGCTCGGCAAACGCGGCCTGTTGGGCAAGGGTGGCTTGCCGCCCGGCCTGCTGCCGCCGATGCCGCCCCGCTGAGTGCCGGAGAAGGCAGCCGGCGCATACCGAAGATCATCGATTAAAGTTAGAGAAGGATCGGACCGAGAGCATGGCAGTCAGGATTCGTTTGGCCCGCGGCGGCACCAAGAAGCGCCCCTTCTATCGCGTCGTCATCGCCGATTCGCGCAGCCCGCGCGATGGCCGTTTCATCGAGATCGTCGGCACCTACGACCCCATGCTGCCGCAGGAGCACGAGCGGCGCCTCCGCCTCGACGGTGAGCGCATCAGCCATTGGCTCGGCCACGGCGCGACAGCGAGCGACCGGGTGGTTCGGCTGTGTGCGTCGCAGGGGCTGATGGAAGCGCCGGTGCGGCCGGAGCAGACGAAGAAGCCGCAACCGAAGGCGAAGGCGCAGGAGCGGATGAAGGCGGCCGCCTCCGCCGCCTGAGCCGCAGGGGCCACGTCCCACCCTGGCGCCCCTCGGCCCTGGACGGCTGCCCTGGACGGCTGGACGGCGCTCCAGGTGATCGCTGATGGATGAGGATACAGGACCCCGCGCCGCCGGCCGGCGTATCTGCGTCGGCGTGATCACCGGCGCCCGCGGCCTCCGGGGCGAGGTTTGGATCCGCACCTTCACCGCCGACCCCGCCGATGTGGCCGCTTACGGTGCGCCCACCGACGACGGCGGTCGACGCCGCTATAAGGTGCGCGTGGTCGACCGCCACCCGGACCGGGTGGTGGCTCGCGTCGACGGCATTGCCGATCGCACCGCCGCGGAGGGGCTGAAGGGCACCCGGCTCTACGTTAACCGGGAGGCGTTGCCCGACCCCGACGACGAGGAGTTCTACCACGTGGATTTGATCGGCTGCGCCGCCGTCCTGACCGGTGCCGCCGGCGACGTCGGGGGAGAGGTCGATGCAACGGGCGACAATGACGTCTCGGGAACGGTGACGGCGGTGCATGACTTCGGCGCCGGAGCCGTGCTCGAGATCGATCTCGCCTCGGGTGCATCGCTGATGGTGCCGTTCTCCCGCGCCTGCGTCCCCGAGGTCGACCTTGGCCGTCGCCGGTTGCGTATCGTTCCCGAACCGGGGTTGCTGGATGAAACAGCGGCAAACCCGAAAGGCCCCCGGGAGGACCGATGACCACGCGGCCCTGGACGGCGACGGTGCTGACCCTGTTCCCGCAGATGTTCCCCGGACCGCTGGCGCTGTCGCTCGCCGGCCAGGCCCTCGCCGCCGGCCGCTGGTGCATGGAAACGGTGGACATTCGGCTTTTCGCGCGCGATAAACACGCCTCCGTCGACGACACGCCGTTCGGCGGCGGACCCGGCATGGTGATGCGGGCGGAGGTGGTCGATGCGGCCATCGTCGCGACCGAAGCATCCCGCTCCGAGGCGCCCCTGATCTACCTGACGCCGCGCGGTCGCCCTCTCGACCAGGCGCGTGTGCGGGGATTGGCGGCGGGAGCGGGCGTGCGCCTGTTGTGCGGTCGCTACGAGGGGATCGACGAACGGGTGATCGCCGCCCATCGGCCGGAAGAGATCAGCCTCGGCGATTTCGTGCTGTCCGGCGGTGAGCCAGCGGCGATAGCGCTCATCGATGCCTGTGTCCGGCTGTTGCCGGGGGTTGTCGGCAGTACCGGGTCCTTGCAGGAGGAGAGTTTCAATAACTACCTCCTGGAATATCCCCAGTACACCCGGCCCCGGCTGTGGCGGGAGCGGGCGGTACCGGCGGTGCTGACGGAAGGTGACCACGGCCGGATCGCCCAGTGGCGGCGGGCCGAGGCGGAGCGGGTTACCCGCGAGCGGCGCCCCGACCTGTGGGCGCTCTATTGCGGCGGGGAGGAAAGGCCCGGCGAGGCGAACGGGGCGGGCATCGGAACCAAGGGCGCCGGTTAACGGAAGCCCGAGAGGTGAAACGGGGCGTCGGCCAGAGCGACGGCCAAGGCTGACGGCGGTGAGGTAGGACGGATGAATATTCTTGAAGCGTTCGAGCAGGAGCAGATCGAAAAGCTCTCTCAAGATCGGCAGGCGCCCTGGTTCGCCCCGGGCGACACCCTGCGCGTCAAGGTGAAGGTGGTCGAAGGCTCGCGCGAGCGCCTGCAGGCGTTCGAGGGGGTGTGTATCGCCAAGCGCAATCGCGGGCTGCACTCGTCCTTTACCGTCCGCAAGATCTCCTACGGAGAGGGTGTCGAGCGCGTTTTCCCGCTCTATTCTCCCAACATCGCCACCATCGAGGTGGTGCGCCGCGGTGACGTCCGCCGCGCCAAGCTGTATTATCTGCGGTCGCGGCGTGGCAAACGGGCACGGATCTCGGAAAAGACCGACGGCTACGTCGCCAAGATCGACGCTCGCGAGCGCGAGGCGACCCAGCAGGCACGCCAAGAAGCGCTTGCCGCGCAGCGGGCGGGCAAGGAACGGGACGAGCAGCGGACGGAGAGCCGCTGAGACAGCAAAGGCGGCCGAAAGCGGCCGCCGGCCCGCGACGACGGCGGGCGGGGAGCTTCCGGATGGACAGGCCGCGCACCTTATTCGACAAGATCTGGGACAATCATCTCGTCGACCGCCAGGACGACGGCACCTGCCTCGTCTATATCGATCGCCACCTGGTCCATGAAGTCACCAGCCCGCAGGCGTTCGAGGGGCTGCGCCTGACCGGGCGGCCGGTACGGCGGCCGCTGGCGACGCTGGCCGTCGCCGATCACAATGTGCCGACGACCGACCGCAGCCACGGCATTGCGGATACGGACTCGCGCATCCAGGTGGAAACCCTCGCCGACAATTGCCGCGAGTTCGGCGTTCCGTTCTTTTCGATGACCGACGTGCGCCAGGGCATCGTGCACATCATCGGCCCGGAGCAAGGATTTACCCTGCCCGGCCTGACCATCGTCTGCGGCGATTCCCACACCGCCACCCACGGCGCCTTCGGCGCGCTGGCCTTCGGCATCGGCACCTCCGAGGTGGAGCACGTCCTCGCCACCCAGACCCTGTTGCAGAAACCGGCGAAGAACATGCGGGTCCAGGTCGATGGCGCGCTGCCGGTGGGCGTCACCGCCAAGGACGTCGTCCTCGCCATCATCGGCCGCATCGGTACCGCCGGCGGCACCGGCCATGTGATCGAATACTGCGGCGAGGCGATCCGTTCGCTGTCGATGGAAGGGCGGATGACGCTGTGCAACATGTCCATCGAGGGCGGCGCCCGCGCCGGTCTGGTGGCGCCCGACGAGGTCACCTTCGCCTATCTGCGCGGCCGGGCGATGGCGCCGAAAGAAGGGGACTGGGAGCGGGCCGTCGCCGCCTGGCGGACGCTGCCATCCGATCCCGGCGCGCACTATGACAAAGAGGTGTTGTTCGACGCCGCCGCCATCCCGCCGCTGGTCACCTGGGGGACCAGCCCGGAGGACGTGGTGCCGATTACCGGCACCGTACCCGACCCCGACAGCGCCGCCGAAGAACCGAAGCGGCGGGCGATGCGGCGATCGCTGGACTACATGGGGCTGACGCCGGGCACACCCATGAGCGACATCCGCGTCGACCGGGTGTTCATCGGATCGTGCACCAACGGCCGCATCGAGGATCTGCGGGCGGCGGCGGTCGTCGCTCGCGGCCGCAAGGTGGCGGAGGGGGTCGGCGCGATGGTGGTTCCCGGCTCCGGCCTGGTGAAAAACCAGGCGGAGGCGGAAGGGCTCGATCGCGTCTTCCGCGAGGCCGGATTCGAATGGCGGGAGCCGGGCTGTTCCATGTGTCTGGCGATGAACGCCGACCGGCTGGAGCCGGGCGAGCGCTGCGCGTCCACGTCCAACCGCAACTTCGAAGGCCGGCAGGGCCGCGGCGGCCGCACCCATCTGATGAGCCCGGCGATGGCGGTTGCCGCCGCCGTCACCGGCCACCTCACCGACGTCCGCGACCTCGTCGGCTGAACCGCGCCAGCGAGGACCCGTTCATGCAGCCCTTCACCACCCTGACCGGTATCGCCGCACCGCTGCCGATGATCAACGTCGACACCGACATGATCATCCCGAAGCAGTTCCTGAAGACGATCAAGCGCTCCGGTCTCGGCGTCAGCCTGTTCTTCGAGATGCGCTATGATGACGGCGGTGCCGAGCGCGCGGATTTCATCCTCAACCGCGCACCGTGGCGCGATGCCCGGATCCTCGTCGCCGGCCAGAACTTCGGCTGCGGCTCGTCCCGGGAGCACGCGCCCTGGGCGCTCCTCGACTTCGGCATCCGTGCGGTCATCGCGCCGTCGTTCGCCGACATCTTCTACAACAACTGCTTCAAGAACGGCATCCTGCTGGTGACGCTGCCGCAGGCCGAGGTCGACCGGGTGATGGCCGCCGCCGGGGCCGGCGAAGCGGTCACCGTCGATCTGCCGGCGCAGGAGGTGCGGCTTGCCGGCGGTGAGAGCATCCATTTCGACCTGGATCCCTTCCTCAAGCATTGCCTCGTCGATGGCCTCGACGACATCGCCCTGACCCTGACCAAGTCGGACCGGATCGCCGCCTTCGAGGCGCAGCAAAAAGAGACCGCACCCTGGCTCTACCGCTGAGCGGGGTGGGTCGGGAAAAGAAGCTCGCCGGGTCGCCTCGCGGGAACGGGGGCCCGCCGCAACGAGGAGGGGCGTAATGGCTGAGAAGAGGCGGCTTCTGGTGCTGGCCGGCGACGGCATCGGTCCGGAAGTGATGGCCCAGGTCTGGCGGATCATCGAATGGCTGGAAAAGCGCCGCGGACTTGCGTTCGAGGTAAGCGAAGGGCTGGTTGGCGGCGCCTCCATCGATGCTGAAGGGGTGCCGATCAGCGACCGGACGATGGAAGAGGCGCTGGCCGCCGATGCCGTCCTCCTCGGCGCCGTCGGCGGGCCGAAATGGGATGCGCTGCCGTTTGCCCAGAAGCCCGAGCGCGGCCTCTTGCGCCTGCGCAAGGACCTGGCCCTGTTCGCCAACCTGCGGCCGGCGGTGGTCTTCGATGCGCTGGTGGATGCCTCGCCGCTGAAGCCGGAACTCGTCCGCGGCCTCGACGTGATGATCGTCCGCGAGCTCACCGGCGGCGTCTACTTCGGCGAGCCGCGGGGCATCGAGACGCTGCCGGACGGCAGCCGCCGCGGCGTCAACACCCAGGTCTACACCACCGAGGAGATCCGCCGCATCGCCCGCGTCGCCTTCGAGCTGGCGGAGAAGCGCCAGCGCCGGGTTTGCTCGGCGGAGAAGGCCAACGTCATGGAGTCGGGCGTGCTGTGGCGCGAAGAGGTGCAGTGGGTGCACGACGAGGAGTTTCCCCACATCGAGCTGAGCCACATGTACGCCGACAACTGTGCCATGCAGCTGGTGCGGGCCCCGTCGCAGTTCGACGTCATCGTCACCGACAACCTGTTCGGCGACATCCTTTCCGACGAAGCCTCCATGCTGACCGGCTCCCTCGGGATGCTGCCGTCGGCGTCCTTGGGTGGCGTCGAGGCGGGCCGGCGGCGCGCCCTCTACGAGCCGGTACACGGCAGCGCCCCCGACATCGCCGGCAAGGGGATCGCCAACCCGCTGGCGGTGCTGCTCAGCTTCGCCATGTGCCTGCGCTATTCCTTTGATCTCCGTGAGGAGGCCGGTCTGCTGGAGGCGGCGGTGAAGGCGGTCCTCGACGGCGGCCTGCGCACCGCCGATATCATGCAGGCGGGCAAGGCGCGGGTATCGACGCGGGTGATGGGCGAATCCATCGCCCGCGAGCTGGACAAGCTCACCGCCTGACCCCGGCCGTTGCGATTAACCAACCGTGGCTTGCATCGGCTGCGTTGCCCAGATTAGGTGAGAGCGGATCTCAACCGGAACAGCGGAGCGAACAGAGATGGGATATCGGGTGGCAGTGGTCGGTGCGACCGGCAACGTCGGTCGTGAGATGCTGCAGATCCTCGCCGACCGCGAGTTCCCGGTGGACGAGGTGGTGGCCTTGGCGTCCGCGCGCTCGGTGCACAAGGAGGTGTCCTTCGGCGAGGACGACGTGCTTCGGGTCAAGGACCTCGCCACCTTCGACTTTCGCGGCACCGACATCGTGCTGTCGTCGCCGGGGGCGAAGGTCTCTGCGGAATTCAGCCCAAAGGCGGCGGCGGCCGGCGCCTACGTCATCGACAATACGTCCCACTTCCGTATGGATCCGGACGTGCCGCTGGTGGTGCCGGAGGTGAACGGCCAGGCGGTCGTCGGGGTGACCCGGCGCGGCATCATCGCCAATCCCAATTGCTCGACGATCCAGATGGTGGTGGCGCTGAAGCCGCTGCACGACCTGGTGCCGATCCGCCGGGTGGTCGTCGCCACCTATCAGTCGGTCTCCGGCGCCGGCAAGGACGCCATGGACGAACTGTTCGAGCAGACCCGCGGCGTCTACGTCAACGAGCCGGCGCACAAGTTCCAGAAGAAGTTCACCAAGCAGATCGCCTTCAACGTCATCCCCCACATCGACGTGTTCATGGACGACGGCGCCACCAAAGAAGAGTGGAAGATGGCGGTGGAGACGCGGAAGATCATGGGCCCGGACATCCGGGTCGCCGCCACCTGCGTGCGGGTGCCGGTGTTCATCGGCCATGCGGAAGCGATCAACGTCGAGTTCGAGCGGCCGCTCTCCGAGGAGGACGCGCGGGCCGCGTTGCGGCGGGCGCCAGGGGTCATCCTGGTCGACCATCGCGCCGACGAGGGCTATGTCACGCCGGCGGAGTGCGCCGGCGAGGACGGCGTCTATGTCAGCCGCCTGCGCACCGATCCGACGGTGGACAACGGCCTCAGCTTCTGGTGCGTCGCCGACAATCTGCGCAAGGGCGCGGCGCTGAACGCGGTGCAGATCGCCGAAGAGTTGGTCGAGCGCGGCCTGCTGAAGAAGAAGGCGGCCTAGAAGCGGAGGTTTTCAACCCGCCGCCGAGTGGGCCGACAAGGGGAGGATAAATGGCACCGGCCCTAAGGCGGCTGGCACCCGGCGCCGTTGTGGCGGTGGCGATCGCCGGCTTCTGCAACCTGTCTGCCTGCACCTCTGCGGATCGTGCCACGGACGAGGCCCCGGTGGCGCAGGCGGCGCCGGCGCCGGTGCCCGACCTGAGCGGTCTTGCCTGGGTCGAGGGCGATCAGTTCCTGGCCGTTCACGACGCCAAGGGACATAGCGGTCAGCCGCGGGTCAGCCTTCTCGATCTGCCGAAAACCATGGGGGAGGGGCTGCGGCATCGTCCGGTCGAGATCGTGTGGCCGGCGACCGGCCCCGCCGGTGATCTGGAAGCGATCGCCGGCATTCCGGGCACGTCTCTGTATCTCCTGGTGGAAAGCGGCTCTGCCTCCCGCGCCGGGACGCCGCTGCAGCGAATCTTCCTCGCCGATTATCGGGATCGGCAGCTGCGGGTGACCGAGACGGTGGATTGGCCGGTTCCGGTCGAGAACGTCGAAGGCGTCGCCGTGGCACGCAGCGGCGATCAGCAGGTCTTTCTGTTCGCCGAGCGGGCGGAGGGGCGGGGGGCGACGGCCCTTCGCTGGGCGCCCTTGGCCCTGCAGCCGCTGGGGTTCGGCTCTTTCCAGGAGGTTGTGGTGACGATCCCCGATCCCGCGGGGGCCCATGCGCGGCCGGTCAGCGCCATCGAGATCGACAGCCAAGGTACGATCTTCATCGCTTCGGCGATCGATCCCGGCAAGGACGAGGGGCCGTTCCGCAGCGTCATCTGGCGCATCGGTAAGATAGAGGCGGCCCCGTCCGGCGGCGCCAAGGTGATCGTCGACAATCCTCCCGGGATGGTGGCGACCATCGACGGGCTGAAGGTGGAGGCGGTGGCCATTCGCGAGACCGCCGGTCGCGAACCCGAGATCTTCTTCGGCACCGACGATGAGAATTACGGCGGGATCGTCCGCCGCGTTCCCGGTCCTGCGGCTTTGGCGAACTGAGCGACCCCGGCTGGGCGGTTGCCTCGGGGCCCTAGAGGGGGCAAGATGGGCGCAACCTTCAGGGACATAATGCAAAAGGGGAGAGGCATGGTTTCACGGCGGGGTTTCATCCTGACGGCCGGTGCGTTGTGTGCGGCGGCGACGGCGGCGCGGGCGGGGGACGAGGCCGACAGTTGCGTCGTCTTTACCCGCGACATGCAGGCGGCAATCACGCCGGAACAGGCACTTCAGTTGCTCCGCGAAGGGAACGCCCGGTTCGTCGCCGGGAAGACCATTCACTGCGACCCCGTCGAGCAGGTCCGGGCCGGCACCGCCGGGCAGGCGCCGTTTGCCGCGGTGGTGGGCTGTATCGACAGCCGGGTGCCGCCGGAACTCGTTTTCGATCAGCACCTGGGCTCGATCTTGAGCGCACGGATTGCCGGGAATTTCGTCAACACCGACATCATCGGCAGCCTGGAGTTTTCCTGCAAGGTTCTGGGCGCCAAGGCCATCGTCGTCCTCGGCCACTCCGACTGCGGCGCGATCAAGGGCGCCATCGACCACGTGGAGTTCGGCAACGTCACCGCTCTCCTCGAGAACATCGCACTGGCGGTCGCCGCGACCGCCAGTGACGGCGCTCGTACGTCCAAGGACAAGCCGTTCGTGCAGGCGGTCGCCGACACCAATGCCAAGCTGGCCGCCGCGGCGATTCTCGACCGCAGCCCCCTTCTCAAGGAGATGGCCGACAACAAGCAGATCGCCGTGGTCTCGGCCATGCAGGACCTGGCGACCGGCAAGGTCACCTTCTTCACCTAACCCCTGGCGTTACCTCCGGGGAAGAAATCGCCTGCCCTCGGAGGTCCTCAATCGGTTGGGAGTTAACGCGGCGGCCGGGAGCGGCTAGGACAGGGCGATCTGCGGAAAAGGAGCCGATCGCCCGTGACCTCGGACGGCATCACTGCTCTCGTCATTCTCGGCCTTGCCATTGTCGCCTTCGCCAGCAACCGGCTGCGCGTCGATGCGGTGGCGCTGGCCGTTCTCCTCGCGCTGGCGATCACCGGCCTCGTCAACCCCGCCGAAGCGATTGCGGGGTTCAGCGATTCGTCGGTGCTGATGATCGGTGGCCTGTTCATCGTCGGCGAAGGCCTGGTCACCACCGGGGTCGCCGCCGCCGTCGGCGAATGGCTGGGCAAGGTGGGACACGAGAGTGAAACCCGGCTCATCCTCGTCCTCATGGTGGTGGTGGCCGCCGTCGGCGCCTTCATGAGTTCCACCGGCATCGTCGCGATGTTCATCCCGGTGATCCTCGGCTTGGTGTCGCGGGGCGGCTACAGCCGCTCGCGGCTGATGATGCCGCTATCGGTGGCGGCGCTGATCAGCGGCCTGATGACCTTGATCGCCACGGCGCCCAATCTGGTGGTCAGCGCCGCGCTCTCCGACCGAGGGCTGGCCCCGTTCGGCTTTTTCGAGCTGACCCCCATCGGCGTTGCCATCCTCATCGTCGCCGTGGCTTACATGCTCACCGTCGGCCGCCGGTTGCTGACCCGTGCCGAACCGACCGCGGACCGGACGGACGTGTCGGTGGAGCAGCTCATCGACCGCTATGGGCTCACCGGCCGCTTCCGCGCCATGCGCATCGGGCCCGCATCCTCCTTGGCCGGACGCAGCGTCGCCGAGGCGCAGGTGCGGTCCCGCTACGGGGTGACGCTGGTGGCGATCAGCCGGACCCATCGCTCGCGGATCGGCGTGCAGCCGGCGCTCACCGATTCGGTGATGCGGGTGGGCGATCGCATCGCCGTCACCGCCGATCCCAAGGTGCTGGCCCGGTTTGCCGCCGCCGAACGCCTTTACGAGGAGCCCACCGACGAGCGCCTGCGCTCCGCCGCCGGTCAGCAGATCGGCGTCGCCGAGGTGATGCTGGCGCCGGAAGCGCCGCTGATCGGCAAGACGCTGAGGGATGCGGAGTTTCGCAAGCGCCGCGGGCTGACCGTGCTGGCGATCAAGCACCGCGGCAAGGTGCTGCCCCAGGAGAACCTCATCGACGCTCCCCTCGACGTGGGCGATCTGATTTTGGTCGCCGGTGCCTGGCCGCTCATCGCCCGCCTACAGAACGATCACGAGGAGTTCGTCGTTCTGCGCCTGCCGAAAGAGCTGAAGAGCATTCCCCCCAGGCGGAACCGGGCCACGGCAGCGCTGGTCGTCCTGGCGGGAATGATCCTCGCCATGACCACCGGCCTCTTGCCCAACGTCATCGCCGTGCTGTTGGCGGCGCTCGCCATGGTGGCGGCCGGCTGCGTCCCCGCCGGACAGGTTTACCGCAGCATCGGCTGGTCGACGCTGGTGTTGATCGCGGGCATGTTGCCGCTGGCCACGGCGCTGGAGAATACGGGCGTCACCGCGGTCATGGCGTCCGGCCTCACCCAACTGCTGGCCGAGCTCGGACCTTACGCCATGCTGAGCGTTCTGTTCCTGATCACGGCGGTGGTCGGGCTGTTCATCTCCAACACGGCGACGGCGGTTCTGATCGCTCCGGTGGCGATCAATGCCGCCCAGGATCTTTCCGTCTCTAGCCACGCCTTCGCGGTGACGGTGGCGGTCGCCTGCAGCTGCGCCTTTGTCACCCCGGTCTCCTCCCCGGTCAACACCCTGGTCCTCGAACCCGGGCATTATACCTTCAATGACTTCGTCAAGGTCGGGCTGCCGTTGCTCGTCCTGTCGTTGATCATCACCGTGGTGATGGTAGGACTGCTCTATCCCCTGGTGCCGACGACCGGCTGATTCCGTCCGCCGCTTTGCTGCGGGTGCGAGGACGGACAGCCGCAGGTCCGCTAGTTCGTGTTCGTCTCAAGGTTGAAGAGCCAGCGCAGCAGGGCCGGCAAGCCAACCCAGAAGCCATAGTAGGCCGCCGCGAGCCACGCGGGCACGCTGTCTGCGGTGAATAGCAGCGGATGCAATTCCAACATGTTCGTCCTTTCACGCGCTGTTTTAAGCTTCGCTGGCCATGCACGATGTCTGCCGTGGCCGCGCGTTCCAGGCGGATTACGCCGTCCGAACACTTAAGAAATGGTCTCATTTGCGCCGCGGAGCCATGGGGCGACGCAGATGCGGAATATATTGTTGCACTGCAGCAACAAGTTCCGGTTTGGAATGATGGGCGCGGGCTCCTATCCTGACGATGTCGCGTCACGACCAACCATGCGGCGGCCTCCGCGGCCGACCGGAAAAACTCGGAGGAGAAATGTCAGGGAAGACGCAAGCGGCGTTTCACAGCACGCTCTATTTTCGGGTGATTTGCGGCATCGTCATCGGTGTCATCCTCGGCTTCACGGTCCCGGAATTCGCCCAGCAGTTGAAGCCCCTGGGTGACGCCTTCATCAAGTTGATCAAGATGATGATCGCTCCGATCATCTTCTGCACCGTCGTCGTCGGCATCGCCAAGATGGGGCACATGAAGGATGTGGGACGGGTCGGGATAAAGGCGCTCGTCTACTTCGAGGTGATGTCCACCGTGGCCCTGGTCATCGGCCTCATCGTCGTCAACGTGCTGAGGCCCGGCGTCGGCATCAACGCCGATCCGGCGACCCTCGACACCAAGGCGATCGCCAGTTACGCCACCGCGGCGCACACCCACACGACGGAAGAGTTCCTCCTCAATATCATTCCCAGCACCATCGTCGATGCGTTCGCCAAGGGCGAAATCCTTCAGGTCCTGCTGTTCTCCATCCTGTTCGGCATTGCCCTCAACTGGGTCGGTGCACGAGCCACGGGCGTCCTCAAGTTCATCGATGAAACCGGGCACGTCCTGTTCCGGATCATCGAGATGATCATGCAGTTCGCCCCCATCGGCGCCGGTGCGGCGATGGCCTACACCATCGGCAAGTACGGGATGGGAACCCTGCTGTCGTTGGGCGAGCTGATGGCGGGCGTTTACCTCACCTGCTTCCTGTTCGTCTTTATTGTCCTCGGCGCCGTGGCGCGGCTGGCCGGGTTCAGCCTGTGGCGGTTCCTGGTCTACATCCGGGAGGAAATCTTCGTCGTCCTCGGCACCTCGTCGTCGGAGTCGGTGCTGCCGCGGATGATGGAAAAGATGGAACGGCTCGGCTGCGACCGCTCGGTGGTCGGGCTGGTGATCCCCACCGGCTATTCCTTCAACCTCGACGGGACCTCCATCTACCTGACCATGGCGGCGATCTTCCTCGCCCAGGCGATGAACATTCCGCTCACCTTGGGGGATCAGATCACCATCCTCGCGGTGCTGTTGCTGACGTCGAAGGGTGCCGCGGCGGTCACCGGCGGCGGCTTCATCACCCTGGCCGCCACCCTGTCATCGGTCGGAAAGATTCCGGTCGCCGGGCTGACCTTGCTGCTGGGCGTCGACCGGTTCATGTCGGAGGCCCGGGCGATCACCAATCTCATCGGCAACGGCGTCGCCACCGTCGTCGTCGCCAAGTGGGAAAAAGCGTTCGACGCCGACAAGGCGGCGAAGGTCCTGGCCGGTGACTACGACGAGAGCCTGCTGCCGCTCGCCGATGCCGACGTGATCGAGGCCGCACCGGCCGAGGTCAAGGTCGGAGCGGCGCAATGACGGCGGCGCGCCGGAAGGGGCGGCGGGGTGCGTCGGGCCTCGCTGTCCTGATCCTTGTCGCCCTTATGGTCGCCGTGGCCGCACCGGCCCCGCCGGCCCGGGGGGGCGAGCCCAACTGGCCGCCGACGCTCACCGTGCTGACCGCGTCGGCGGGCGGCACCTACCACGTCTACGGGGAGGAACTGGCGAAAATCCTCACCCGAACGTTGCGGATGCCGGTCGCCGAGCGGACCACCGGCGGCCCCAACGAAAACATCGCCGCCGTCGAGGACAATCCCGCCGTGATCGGGTTCGTCACCACCGGCGCGGCGCTGCAGGCATGGAACGGGACGGCCGACTGGACCCACGGCAAGCAGTATCGATCGCTGCGGGCGCTGTTTCCCATGTACGACACGCCGTTCCACTTCGTCGCCACCAAGGCCTCCGGCATCCGCTCCATCCGTGACATGGCGGGGAAGAAAATCGGTGTCGGGCCCGAAGGCGGCACTGCCGGCACCTACATGCCGAAGCTGCTGAAGGCGCTCGGAATCGACGCGGCGCTGGAATATGACGATTGGGACGTGCTGGCCAAGGAACTGGGCGCGGGTCAACTCGATGCCCTGGCGGTGGCGGTCGGTCCGCCGTTCCCTGCCATCGCGGCGCTGGAAGCCCAGAAGAAGATCGTCTTCATCGCCCCGTCGGCCGAGGACATCCGGGCCTGGCGCCTGGCGTTCCCCGAGCTGACCCCGTCCGTCGTGCCGGCCGGCCTCTATCCTTCCTTGACCAAAGGCTACAAGACGGTCGGCTTGTACAATTTCGCCGTCGCCAACCAGGACATGCCGGACGATCTCGCCTACGCCATCGTCGACGCCGCCTTTGCCAACCGCGCCCAGTTGGTGCAGGCGCACCCTGCCGCCGCCGCCACGGTTGCTGCCAATTACGTCAACAATACCTTCCTGCCCTATCATCCGGGCGCATTGCGCTACTACGCCACTCGGATCATGGGCGAGAAAACCGTCGGCGATTGACCGGCGGGTGAGCTGCCGGGCGGCCGGTGGTCGCCCGGGCCATCGGCCCCGATCCTCCCCGACTACCCGAATCGGGCGAGGGTGAGGCCGTCGGTGGGGATCTCCGGCCGGCGTCCCTGGACCAGATCGGCGACGACCCGGCCGGAGCCGCAGGCCATGGTCCAGCCCAGCGCGCCGTGGCCGGTGTTGAGGAACAGGTTCGGCAGCCGGGTCGGTCCGATCAGGGGCACCCCGTCCGGGGTCGCCGGGCGCAGGCCGGCCCAGAATTCGGCCCGCGTCGCATCTCCGCAGCCGGGGAACAACCCCATCGCCTTGTCCAGCAGGAACCGCGCCCGCGCCTCGTTGATCGCGGTGTCGTAACCGGTGAACTCGGCGGTGCCGGCGATCCGTAGCCGGTCGCCGAGGCGGGAGTAGACCATCTTGAATTCGTCGTCGATGAGGGCGACGGTGGGGGCGCCGGTGCCGATCCCGACCGGGACGGTCACCGAATAGCCCTTGGCCGGGTAGATCGGCAGGCGCAGGCCGAGGGGGGCCAGCAACAGCGGCGAGTAGCTGCCGGCGGCGAGGACGTAGGCGTCGCCGGTGATGCGCCCGGCGTCGGTTTCGACGGCGGTGACGCGATCGCCCGAGCCGGTGATCGCGTGCACCCGAGTCCCGTAGAGGAACCGGACGCCGCGTCCGGCGGCGAGGGCGGCGAGCCCGCGGGTGAACGCGTGGGCGTCACCGGATTCGTCGTCGGGCGAGAAGACGCCGCCGACCAGGTCGCTGCCGACCGTCTCCAACGCCGGCTCGATGGCGATGCAGCCCGCCGCATCCACCGGCCGGCGGGTGCAGCCCAGCCGGTTCATCAGCTCCACCTGCGGCAGCGCATCCCGCCAGTCGGCCGGGCTGCGGAAAATGTGGAGAATGCCGCGGTTGAGTTCGTCGTAGTGGATGCCGGTTTCGGCCCGCAGCAGGACGAGCTGTCGGCGGCTGTAGAGGGCCAGTGCCAGCGCCCGCTCGATGTTGCGATGGACGGCGGGACCGGTGCAGTTGGCCAGGAAGCGGGCGAGCCAGGCGAACAGCTGCGGATCCCAGCGCAGGTGGAAGAGCAGCGGCGCGTCGGTGCGGCCGAGCCACCGGAGCGCCTTCCACGGCGTCTTCGGGGCGGCCCAGGGTGCCGCGTGGTTGGCGGAGATCTGCCCACCGTTGGCGAAGCTGGTCTCTAGCGCCGGGCCGGACTGGCGATCGATGACGATGACGTCCGCTCCCGCCCGGGCGAGGTAATAGGCGGTGGCGACGCCGACGACACCGGCGCCGATGACGACGATGGCGATGCCGGGGGTCATGCCCGGCTCATCCGGGTGGAGGCGGGTAGCGTCCATGCTTCTGCTGGGTCGACGTTGGTAGTTCGGATATGGCCGCAGGAGCTTTGCCTTGGCAACCGCTGCCGGTATGATCGGCAAAGTTTTGGTCCATCCCGTCCAGCGAGTCCCGGCCTTGCTTGTGCATGCGCTCCTCAGCGTCGCCGAGATGTACAGGGCGGATGCCGCCGCTGCGGCCGCCGGCGTCCCCAGCTTGGTCCTGATGGAAGCGGCGGCAACGGCCGTCGCCCGCGAGGTCCGCCGGCGCTTTCCGCCGCGGCCGGTGTGTGTCCTTGCCGGTCCGGGCAACAACGGCGGCGACGGCTTCGTCGTCGCCCGGCTCCTCGCCGCCCGCGGCTGGCCGGTGCGGGTATTCCTCCTCGGCACGGTCGACGGGTTGAAGGGGGACGCCCGCATCAATGCCCTGCGCTGGCGGGGAGGCGTCGGCGAATTGACGACGGCAGCGCTGGCAAGGGAACTGGCAGGGGAACCCCTGGTCATCGATGCGATGTTCGGCGCCGGCCTCGCCCGACCCATTGGCGGCAGAGCGGCAGAGGTGATCGAAGCGATCAACGAGCGCCGGCTCGACGCTGTTGCGGTGGATATTCCGTCGGGGGTGTCCGGCGATACCGGCGAGGTGATGGGGGTGGCGCCCAGGTGCCGGCTGACGGTGACCTTTTTCCGGGGGAAGCCCGGGCACCTGCTCTTTCCCGGGCGCGGCCTCGCCGGCGACCTGGTCGTCGCCGACATCGGCATCCCGGCGGCGGTCCTGGCCGACATCCACCCCGCCACCTTCGCCAACGATCCGCCCCTGTGGATCGACGCGCTACCGTCGGCCGCCCCTGCCGGCAACAAGTACAACCGTGGCCATGCCCTCATCCGCGGCGGCGGCGAGATGACGGGAGCGGCGCGGATGGCGGCGGTCGCCGCCCGGCGCGCCGGCGCAGGCCTGGTGAGCATCGCCTGCCCGCACCCGGCATTCGCCATCTATGCGGGCGACTCCCCCGGCACCATCGTCAGCCCGTTCGGCGACGAGCCCGGCTATGCCGGGCTGGTCCAGGACCGCAAACGCACCGCCTGGCTGATCGGCCCCGGCGTCGGTGTCGATGCCGCCACCCGGCAAGGGGTCGAAGCGGCGCTGGCAACGGCAAAGCCGGGTGTGCTCGATGCCGATGCACTGACCGTGTTCGCCGACGATCCCGCCGCCCTGTTCTCCCAAATTAAAGGCCCGTGCGTCTTGACCCCGCACGAAGGCGAGTTCCGCCGCTTGTTCGATCCGGCCGGCGACAAGCTGGGGCGGGCCCGCGCCGCGGCGCGCTGCAGCGGCGCCGTGGTGCTGCTGAAGGGGGCCGATACCGTCATCGCCGCGCCCGACGGACGCGCCGCGATCAATCACAACGCGCCGGCGTGGCTGGCCACCGCCGGGGCGGGCGACGTCCTCGCCGGGATGATTACCGGGCTGTTGGCACAGGGAATGCCGGCGTTCGAGGCGGCGGCGGCGGCGGCCTGGATGCACGGAGAAGCGGCCGGCCGACTCGGCACCGGAATGATTGCCGAAGATCTGCTAACCGAGATCGCTCCGGTCGGAGCCTCCCTCGCACGGCACCCGGCCCATCCCTGCCGAGGCTAGGGAATCGGCGGTCGGCTTGCCGAACCCGTCCCAGTGCCCCCATATTCTCCCCATAACGGAAAGGGTTTTGATGGTTAAGACATTGGTCAAGGCGGAAGAACCGCGCAGCTTCTTCCGCCAGGCGATGCGCACGTTGCGCTTCCGCTGGCAGTCCATCGCCGGCGCCGAATACGACCACGAGTGGGCAAGCACCCGGCCGGAGCTTCCCGACGACGATGTCGTCAAGATCCGCGAGCAGATGCGCGCCTGCCTCGAGCATCGGGGCGGCGAGGTGGCGTCGCGCGCCCGCGCCGCCGCCCTCGGCCGGGCCTACCTGGCGCTGGAGACGCCGGGGCGGGAGCGCTTCCTGCACATCCTTGCCGACGACTTCGACGTCGACGAGACGAAGGTCGACGAAGCGGTACTGACGCTCAAGCAGGCGATGACCCACGACGCGCGCATCGGCGCCCGCCGCCGGTTGCGCGAGGCCCTGGAGGCGCCGCGGCTCCACCTTCTGATGCAGTTCAACAGCCTGCCGGAAGGGGTGAAGTTCCTCGTCAATCTTCGCGCCGAACTGCTGCCGCTGGCCCGCACCGATGCCGGCCTGAAGTACCTGGAGCAGGACCTGCGCGGCCTTCTCGCCACTTGGTTCGACGTCGACTTCCTGGAGCTGCGGCAAATCACCTGGGATACGGCGTCGGGCGCGCTGTTGGAGCGGCTGATCGCCTACGAGGCGGTGCATCCCATCGAGAGCTGGGACGACCTGAAGAACCGTCTCGACTACGACCGGCGCTACTTCGCCTTCTTCCACCCGAAGATGCCCAATGAACCCTTGATCTTCATCGAGGTCGCCCTCGTCGACGGCATCGCCGACAACGTCCAGGCGCTGCTCGACCCGATGGCGCCGGTGCACGATCCCAAAGACGCCGACACCGCCGTCTTCTACTCCATCAACAACGCCCAGCGCGGCCTCGACGGCATCAGCTTCGGCAACTTCCTCATCAAGCGGGTGGTCGACCAGCTCTCCCACGAGTTCCCGCAGATCAAGACCTTCGCCACCTTGTCGCCGATCCCGGGGTTCATGGCCTGGCTGAGGCAGATCGTGGCGGAGGGCGACAGCGAGCTGTTGGTCGGCTCGGAGCGCAAGGCGATCGCCAATACCCTCGGCATCACCAAGGGGGCGAAGGGGTGGCTGAAGGTACAGCTTCAGTCGGGCGAGTGGACCAACGACGAGGCGACGACCAAGGTCCTTAAGCCGATCCTGATGCGGCTCTGCGCCCGCTATCTGGCCCGGGAGTCGCGACGCGAGAATCACTGCCTCGATCCGGTCGCCCACTTTCACCTGAGCAACGGCGCCCGCATGGAGCGGCTCAACTGGATGGCCGACCGCTCGTCGCGGGGCATGCGCCAGTCGGCGGGAATGATGATCAATTACCGCTACGACCTCGCGCGCATCGACGCCAACCACGAAGCCTACCGGGCCAACGGCAAGCGCGCCCTGTCATCGTCGATGAAGAGTCTGCTCAACGACTAGAGGGTCGGAAACCGGTCGGTGGCAGCGGAGGGCAGGGACGGCGCCGGGCCCGAGGGCCGGGCGCCGTAACGGCTCGGTTGATGGCCGGCTCGTCGTCCGCCGGCCATCGGCACCAAGCTGTTACTTGCGGGGGGTGGTCTTCGCCGGCGGCGGTGCGGCGGCGGGTTCGGTGCGGGCTGCGACGGCGCGGATGGCGCGGCCGATCATCCCCAGATAGTAGGCGTCGGGGTACATCTGGCAGCCGTTGTGGACCAGGGCGGCGACATAGTCCTCGGTCCACTCCGAACCGGGGGCGAGTTTGTAGTGGGCGGCGGCCTCGGTTCCGATGAACCAGCCGAGCTGCTTCAACTGATCCGGCGGCAGGGAATTGGCCCCCGAGCACGAGGCGAACACCGCCTGGTTCATGTCGAGCGGTTGCTTCAGCGGCGGCTCGACACCGCCCCCCATCACCCGCACCGCACGTGCCACTACCGTCGAGTAATAGGTCTCCGGACCCATGGTGCAGGCGGAGCGAATGAGCCAGCCGATCTGCTGGCCGGTCTGCTCGCTGTCGGCGATCCGCGTCTGATAGTGGTTGGCCGCCGCTTCGGCAATCTGCAGCGTCAGTGCCTTGCGCTGGTCGGGCGTCATCGCCTGCGCGTCGGCACAGGTGAGGAAGGCGGTGTCGCGGAGGTTCAGGCTCGGTGCCTGACTCGACGACGTCTGGGCCTGACCCGACGACGTCTGGGCGCCGGCCGGAAACGCGAGAACAAGGCAGACAAGCGCGGCGGGTGCCGCCGTGAGGTAACGGAGCATGACGATCTCCTCCCCTTTCCCTGAGACGATCTGGTGGAACGCGGATTTGGGCTGCTGTCTTGGCGGCCGCCTCAGTTGCCGCCCGCCGCCCAGCCGCCGGCATAGCCCACGGCACCGCCGATCAGGCCGCCGCCGATTACCCCTGCGGCACCGGCGCCGGTGGCGAGCGCGATCCCGGATCCCAGCGCCGCACCGACTCCGGCACCGCGGCCGCTGGCCGGAGCATCGGCGCAGCCCGTCAGCAGTGCGGTGATCAGGACGGCCCCCGCGATCGGCAGCGGGCGCCAGCGCCCTCCGGCCGATAGCCTTGTGATGGTCATGGTCATTCTCCCGATAGGTCTGATTTGGGCGGGAAGCGGCCCTCCCAGGGGGTAACGACGATAATCCAGTTGCGACGCATTTGCCATTGTTTGACCGGGCGAGAAGCCTTGTGCGGCGGGGCGAATCGCTCTACTTTTACGTCGGTTAGTTTTTGACGCTTCTGTTTCTGGTGCTGCTTCGCTGTTGGCGTCGCCTGCTCACTCCCCGAAAAGACGTTGAAGCTATCTCGCGCTGCGGCGTGTTGCCCGGCGCGGTTTCTATCCTTATGAGTCTGATGAGGAAAACGAAGTGAAGACCGGAACAGTTAAGTGGTTCAACCCGACCAAGGGCTTTGGTTTCATCCAGCCGGATAGCGGCGAGGCCGACGCATTCGTGCACATCTCGGCGGTCGAGCGCGCCGGGCTGCGGACCCTGAACGAGGGCCAGCGGGTCAAGTACGACCTCGTCGCCGGCCGCAACGGCAAGAGCTCGGCCGAGAATCTGACCGTCGGCTAATCGACGGCTGATCGACTAGGGCGGTGAAACGCGAGCCCCCGAGTCCCTCGGGGGCTTTTTCTTTGGCCAACGAAGCCTGACGCGCCTGACGCGCCGGCGCCGGGGGATTAGGCCGGGGGAACAGGCCGGCGTCACTTGCCGCTCGGCGGTGTCGCCATCGCCCGACCGGCCTGGCCCGTGCACGGCGGCCGGATTACTCGGCGACTTCGGCCGCCAACCCGAGGCGCCGGGCGATACCGCTGCCGTAGGCGGGATCGGCCTTGCCGAAGTGGCCGATCTGGCGGCGGACGATGGTGTCCGGCACCCCTTGCATGGCGCCGGCGATGGCGTCCATCAACCGCTCCTGTTCGTCGCTGCTCATCAGCCGGAACAGGGCGCCGGCCTGGGTGTAGTCGTCGTTGCCGGCGCGGTGGTCGTAACGGTCGGCATCACCGGTGATCCGCAACGGCGGCTCCTTGAACCGCGGGTCCTCGACCGGACCGCCGAAGCTGTTGGGCTCGTAGTTGACCGCGCCGCCCGCATTGCCGTCGAAGCGCATCAGCCCGTCGCGGTGATACGAATGAACGGGACAGCGGGGCTTGTTCACCGGCAGGCTCTCGTGATTGACCCCCAGCCGATAGCGGTGGGCGTCGGCGTAGGAGAGGATGCGCATCTGCAGCATCTTGTCGGGGCTGTGGCTGATCCCGGGCACCACGTTCGCCGGCGAAAAGCCCGACTGCTCTACCTCGGCGAAATAGTTCTCCGGATTGCGATTGAGCTCCATCACCCCGACCTCGATCAGGGGATAGTCGGCATGCGGCCAGACCTTGGTCAGGTCGAAGGGATTGTAGGGGGTTTTGTCCGCATCCGTCTCCGGCATGACTTGGACGCAGACCCGCCATTGCGGAAAGTCGCCGTTCTCGATGGCGTTGAACAGGTCGCGCTGATGACTCTCACGATCGCCGCCGATGAGCGTCGCCGCCTCTTCGCCGCTCAGGTTGCGGATGCCCTGCTTGGTCTTGAAATGAAACTTGACCCAGAACCGCTCGTTGTCGGCGTTGATGAAGCTGTAGGTGTGGGAGCCGAAGCCGTGCATGTGGCGATAGGAGCTGGGCAGCCCGCGGTCGGAGAAAAGGATGGTGATCTGGTGCAGGCTCTCCGGGCTCAGTGACCAGAAGTCCCACATGGCGACGGGATTGCGCAGGTTGGTCTTCGGGTCCCGCTTCTGAGTATGGATGAAGTCGGGAAACTTGAACGGATCACGGACGAAGAACACCGGCGTGTTGTTGCCGACCAGATCCCAGTTGCCCTCGTCGGTGTAGAACTTGACCGCAAAGCCGCGGACGTCCCGTTCCGCGTCGGCGGCGCCCCGCTCGCCGGCGACGGTGGAGAAACGCACGAAGCACGGCGTCGCCTTGCCCGCTTCGGTGAAGACGCCGGCCTTGGTGTATTCCGGGATCGGCCTGGTCACGGTGAGCGTTCCGTAGGCGCCCGAGCCCTTGGCGTGGACGATGCGTTCGGGAATGCGTTCCCGGTTGAAGTGGGCGTGCTTCTCGATCAGCTGCCAGTCTTGCGCCAGGAGCGGCCCGCGCGGGCCCGCGGTCAGGCTATTCTGATTGTCACCGACGGGAATGCCGGCAGCGGTGGTCAGGGTCGGGCGCTTGGTATCGGACAACGGAATTCTCCCTCTCGCTGATGGTTGTCGACAGCGGGTTCCCTTGGCGTACCGGCGGCCGGGGGCGCCGGGGCGAAGAGGGCGGCGCTGCACGCGTGCCCGCGTGGGTCGCCGATCGGGAGTAAACGCAATTCAGTCGACCGATGAAAACGGATTGTTCAAATCGCTATGATCGATAGCGTCGATGCCCATCGCCCGCCGGCGACGGGCGGATCCGTTCGCTCTCGCAGCCCGTCGACGCCAAGTCACCCGGCGGCTGCCGGGCATACATCAGATCCGGCCGAGGGTGGCGCGGAACAATGAGCTGAGGCCGCCGCGAACCGCCTGCTCGAGGGCGACCTTGAACGCGGCATGACCGAAGACGACGGCCATGTGCTGCATCGGCCGGGTGGCGAAGTCGTCGGCACTGGCACGCGGGGGGAACAGGGGATTGGCGGAGAAGGGGAGCGCCTGCGAGCCGGCGGGCGCGGTATAGGGGACGGACTCGACGGTGCTCGTGTCCTTGCCCCTGGCTTCGCTCAGTCGCGCATTGAGGAACCGGGCCAATGCCCGGCAGTCGGTCCGCGCCGGATCGTAATGGACAATAAGGGAGTTGGACGGCGGTCGAACCTCGACACGGCTCACGCCGTCCTGTCCCCTCAGGGCCTGGGGCAGCGCCCAGACCAGGGTTTCATCGTCGCGGAGGCCGGGGACCTTGAACCGGACCCGGCCGGGTACTTGGTGCACATCGCGCGTCATGATATTCGCCCAGACCATCATCCTGACGCTGTTTTAGTGCGAGTCATTCTTATTATCAAGCCCGTTGTTGACAAAGCCACGGCGTCCCGCACCGGTGTGTAACCGCAGAAAGGTTTACGGGTTAGGCGGGGAGGGCAGTTGCGCCGCCAGCCGGGGCGCTGGGGTCGCCGGTGGCGAGCGGCGCGGTCCGATCAGGGCGCGGAGCAGGGTGGCGATGGTGACGCTGTTGTGGGCGACCGCCGAGAAGACGGGAGAGGCGTAGCCTGAGGCGGCGGCGATGAAAAGCAGGGTGTTGAGCACCACCGCCCAGCGGAAGTTGCTCTGAATGAGCCAGATGGTCTCGCCCGCCAGCGCCCGTCCCTCGACCACGCCGGATAGGCTATCGCGCAGCAGCACGACATCGGCGGTGGCGCGGCTGATCTCGGCCCCGCGCGGCATGGCGATGCCGACGTCGGCGGCGGTGAGCGCCGGCGCGTCGTTGACGCCGTCGCCGACGAAGGCCACCTTCCGCCCCATCGCCTGCAGCTCGCGCACCACCTCCGCCTTCTCCTCCGGCTTGCGCTCGCTGTAGACCATGTCGAGCCCGAGCGCGTCGGCAACGAGGCGGGACTTGCCCTCGCGATCGCCGCTCAGCAGGACCAGGGTGCCGACGCCCAACTCGCGCAGTCTCGCCATCGCCGCCGCCGCCTCCGGCCGCGGCCGGTCGCGCAGGGCGACGATACCGGCAGGCTCACCGTCGATCGCGGCGTAGAGCAGAAGTTTGCCTTCACCCTCCAGGCGCTCGGAATCGGTGGCGAACGGCGCAAACGGAACCTGCATGTGTTCTTCAAGGAAGTGCCGGCTGCCGACGACGATGCGCTTGCCGTCGGCCTCGCTGATCAGGCCGTGGGCGACGATGAAGTCGACCTCGTCGTGGTGGATATGCGCCAGCGCCTTGCGCCGCGCCTCGCGGACGATGGCGTCGGCGACAGGATGCCGGGCGTGCTCTTCCAGCGAGGCCAGCAGCGCCAAGAGCCTGTCCCGACTGCGCTGATGATCGATGGGGAGCACGTCGGTCACCGCCAGATCGCCGAAGCTCAAGGTGCCGGTCTTGTCGAAGACGAAGGTATCCACCTGCGACAGCGCTTCGATGCTGCGTCCGCCCTTGATCAGGATGCCGTCGCGGCCGCCGCGGTAGAGGGCGGACTTGATCGCCACCGGCGCCCCCAGCTTCAGCGCGCACGAGTAGTCGATGAGGAAGACCGAAGCGACCCGGTTGAGGTCGCGGGTGACGAGGAAAGTGAGCGCGCCGACGCCGAGGGTGAGCAGGACCCGCTGCCCGGCCAGGCGCTCCGCCTTCGACTGGATCACCGGCTTGCGGTCGAGGGCGGAGTTGATGAAGGCGGCGATGCGGGCGGTGGTGGTGGCGCTGCCCACCCTGAGCGAGCGGATGCGCAGCCGCCCCTCCTCGACGGCGCCGCCGGCGAGGACCATGGCGCCGGCCTCGCGGTCGATGGGGACGCTTTCGCCGGTGATCGATGCGAGATTGATGGTGGCGGCGCCGCTGAGGATCTGCCCGTCGACCGGAATCATCTCGCCCGGGCCGACGACGACGATGTCATGTTCCCGCACCTCCGCCGCCGCCACTTCCCGCACGCTGCCGTCGGCCGCCTCCACCCAGGCATGGGCGGGGGGACGGGCGAGGAGACGGCGCAGCAGATCGGTCGACGCCTGGCTGGTGGTCGCTTCCAGATAATTGCCGAGATTGAGAAAGGTGAGGGTGGCGGCGGCGGTGCCGAACTCGCCGCGGGCGAGGGCGATGGACAGGGCCGCCGCGTCGAGGGCGGCGACCGACAGCCCCGACGACAAGAGGGCGCCGATCCCCTTGACGATCGTCGGTGCCGCCACCAGCCAGGTGACCGCCAGTCGTGCCGGAGCGGGAAGAAACCAGCCGGTAGTGAGGACCGCGGCCGAGACGATGGTGCCGCGAAGATAGCGGGCTGTCGGCTTCGGTTCCGGTCGCCGCGGGCGAATGTCGGCCGGCGTCCGGGCGATCCGCTCCAGCAACGCGGTTCGGGTCGCCTCGGACCCGTCGTAGTGGACGACCAGCGACCGCGCCGCCGGACTGGCGCGAACGGCCGAGACGCCCTTTACCGCATCCGGCAACGCGACCACGAAGTCGCCATAGAGACGGCTATCGAACCGGCTCCTGCTGCGGAAACGAATTCGGCCGCGGACCTCGTGGACGATACGCATGACGGGGACGGAGACGATGGGCTCAGGACGCCTCCGCCTCCGGCTCCTGCGCGACCTCGTGCTGGATCTCGGCCTGGGCGTCGTGGAAGCGCTCCTTCGCCTCGGCAAAACCGGCGGTGATCATGTTGGAGGTCCGCGCCAGGGTGGTGAACAGCGCGCGCTGGACCGAGGGGTTTGTCACCACCAGGGTCACCACCGCACCGACGCCGAAGCCGGTGAGAAAGTTGCCGCGGGCGAGGGTGTGGACGAACGAACTGTGGTCATACATGGGAAACTCCTTCTAATCGTCAGATGGGCGGGCAGGGCGCACCGAACCGCTCCCGTTCTCCCGGGGCCGGCCGGTTTGCCGGGGAAACCTGCTTACGCGGGCTGTTTCGGGGCCGTCCCGCTCTTGCCGGTCTTGCTGCGTGGGGCTGTCGGAGCGGCTGCCGGCACCGCGGCACCTTTCTCCCCTCCGGCACCACTCAGAATGGCAAAGGCGCCAATCCCGGCGGCCGCCAGTGCGATGAAGCTAAACATGGGATGGGAGCGCACCAACTGACCGGCGACCGAGGCGACGGCCATGGTTGCGGCTCCCTGGGCGCTGCTCTTCACCACGTTGCGGGTGGCTTCCTCGGTGGTGATCGCCCCCTGCCGAACCCGCGCCATCTCCACCACCCCGGTGGTCATTCCGCCCAACGCGGCGCCGAAGGCGCCCGCCTGGACGACGCTACCGGCGCTGGGCAGGAGCGAGCGCGGAGCGGCGCCCCTTTCGCCCTGCCAGCCGGCGCCGGCGCCCCAGCCGGCGCCTTGCTCGCGCTGATGATGATGCCCATGATGATGGTGATGACAGCCGTTCTCGGCCGCTCCGGCGGTTTCCTGACGTGCCTTCGCGCCCTGCATCCCTTGCCCGATCCCTTGCCCGCCGGATTGGCCCGCCTCGTCCCATGCGGCCGCGGTCATCGGTCCGCGGGATTGGCAGCGCCCCTGGCGTGGACCGCCCGTTGACCCTCTGTCCATGGAACCCGTCCCTCTTTTTGTCACTGTCGTGCTCCTCAGCCTGCATGAGGAGACCGCCGAACCCGCGACGGCGCCCGTGCATGCGTGCCCGTTTCCGGTGATCCCCGTGCTTCGACGATAGCATGGCGCAGTCTCAGCCGGCGAAAATCCTACCGGCTACTGCGCGCAAACCGCAACACCTGCGGGCCCGCCCGTCCATGCTCCTGCGATCCGGGCGGAATGTTAACGCCGCATCGTCCGCAGTTCTTCACATTACCCGGAGCGATACTGCCGAGAACGGTCACCAACGCCGCCTTCGCCCTGGGCCCGGGACACGAGGACCGGCCGGGACGGATCGATTAGGTCAATGCACCGGACCCGTCAAGCGCTTGCCGCGCAGCCGAGGGCGGATATGCCGTCATGGCGAGCCTGGCCCGAGCGGCGCTTTTCGCAAGCACACCCGGGGGGTGGCGGGGACGGAGCGCCGCCCCGACGAGGGGGGCGGGGCCGGCGATGCGGCGCAGCCCCGCCGCCGGCGTTCAATGGGTGTGGCCGCCCATCTGAGGAGCGTCCCCGGGCTGCCCCGCCGGTCCGCCGGCGGCGACCGACTGGACGGCGACCTCGACCGTCACCTTCCCGGCCTTGGCGAAATCCAAGGTCAAAGGGAAAGTCTCACCCTCCTTGAGCGGCGCCTTCAGCGACATCAGCATCACGTGGAGGCCTCCCGGCTTCAGCTCCGCCGGTTTGCCGGGCTCCACCTCGATGCCCTCGACCGGGCGCATCCGCATCACGTCACCCTCGGCGATGTGGGTGTGCAACTCGGCCTCGCCCGCGACCGGACTGGAGGCGCCGACGAGCCGGTCGCCGGTGGCACCCTTGGTGCTGATGCGCATGTAGGCGGCGCCGACGGTGGCGGTGCCGGCGGACGCGCGGGCCCAGGGATGATCGATGGCGATATCGCCGACGGTGAAGGTATCGGCGGCGGTGGCTGCCGATGCGATGGTGACGGCAGCCGCGAGGGCGACGCCAAAGAGACTCCGGTACATCGTTGATCGTTCCTTAAATTATCAGCGACGAGAGGCAATGTCCGCCACATTCCCGTATCCGGTTGGGCGAACGGCGCCCACATATAGGGTCTCCGGACGATGGTTTCGATGCGATTCGCAATGCAATTGAGCGCCGCCGCCCGCGGTCTCCTGTCGCCGCCGGTCAAAAAGCCCGGCCGGATCGGGCATTGACTTTTTTTGACGAAACGCGAATGTGCGATGCTGCCGGCAGGCGGGAAGGACATCGACATCCTGCGGGCGTGGTGGAACTGGTAGACACGCAGGATTTAGGTTCCTGTGACGCAAGTCGTGGGGGTTCAAATCCCTCCGCCCGCACCAGCACCGCCAGTCGCCTGCCACTTAAGCGAGCGGCCGCGTTACCGGCGGCCCGTTGGGGCGCCACCGATTCACAGCCATCCGAGAGATAATCAGCCCGAGAGATAATCGCCGAGCCATGCAAGTTACCGAAACAAAGATCGATGAGCTGACGCGGGAATTTCGCGTCGCCGTTCCCGCTGCCGACATCGAGAGCAAGTTCGAGAAGCGGCTGGGCGAGTTGGCGCACAGCGTGCGTCTGCCGGGCTTCCGGCCGGGCAAGGTCCCGGTCGCGCTGCTGCGCAAGCGCTACGGGGAGACGCTGCGCGGCGAAATCCTGGAGGAGACCATCAACGAGGCGACCAAGTCGGTGATCGCCGATCGCGGCATCCGGCCGGCCACCCCGCCCCGGATCGAGATTGCGCCCGCCGCCGCTGTCCCCGGGGCCGGCGACCTGGAATACACCATCGCGCTGGAGGTCCTGCCGGAAATCACGCCTCCCGACTATGCCGCCATCGAGCTGGAGCGGCTGGTGGCCGAGGTGACCGACGACAGCACCGACGAGATGATGAACCGGCTCGCCGACGCGGCCCGGGGGGCATCGACGGTGACCGAGGCGAGGCCGGCGACGACCGACGATGTGGTGGTCTTCGACGTCATCGCGCCGGAAGACAAGACCCCGTTCGGCAACGGCAAGGATATCGCCGTCAGCCTGTCCGGCGGGGGCGGCGCGGCACCCGGCCTGGAGGCTCAGCTCGAGGGGGTGCAGGCGGGAGACACGAAGACGGTTTCCGTCACCTACCCGGCGGACCATCCCATCCCCCCCGTCGCCGGCCGAACCGTCGACTACGAGCTCCAGATCAAGGAGCTGCGGGTGCGCGACCCCCTCGTCCTCGACGACGCCATGGCGCAGCGGTTCGGCGCCGAGACCCTGGCCAGCCTGCGCGAGCGGGTGCGCCAGCATCAGACCCAGGAGCTGAAAGCGGTGTCGCGGATGCGCCTGAAGCGGCAACTCCTCGATCGTCTCGACGCTCTCTACTCGTTCCCGCTGCCGAAGGGATTGGTGGATCGGGAGATCAAGGTGGTGGCGCGCCAGCTGGCGACGGAAGCAACGCCGCACGAACATCACGAACATGATGCCGATCACAGCGAGGTGGCGGAAAACCCGCATACTGAGGCGCATGCAGACGCTTCCGGCGCCGCTCCATCCGCCGTCCCGACGTCCCACACCCACGCCGACGATCCGGAGCACGTGCACGGTCCCGGTTGCGGCCACGAACACGGCGAGGCCGGCGGAGAGGACCCGACGATGATGGTGAGCGACGCCGAGCGGTCGGAGCACGGCGCCCTGGCCGAACGGCGGGTCCGCCTCGGGCTGGTGCTGGCCGAGATCGGCCGCGCCAACAATCTGCAGGTCACCTCCGAGGAGCTGGGCAAGGCGATGATGGCGGAGGCGCGGCGCTTCCCCGGCCAGGAACAGGCGGTGTTCGATTTCTTCCGCAAGAATGCGGAAGCGAAGGAAGCGCTGGCGGCGCCGATCCTCGAGGAAAAGGTGGTCGATTTCTTGCTTGAGATGGCCAAGGTCAGCGAACGCACCGTCGCCGTCGACGAATTGTTGCGCGACGCCGCGGGCGCGCCTACCTCTGGCGAGAGCGGGGCCAGGGCGGACGCGGTGGAGAACACGTGACGGATGCATATACCCCTGGCGTCGACGGCTGCACCGGTAGCGGCGTTCACCCTGCCGTCGATCTCTTGCCCGGCAACACAGTGATGGGGGACGGATTGGACATCCAGGCGAATACCCTCGTGCCGATGGTGGTGGAAACCACCAATCGCGGCGAACGGGCCTACGATATCTATTCGCGACTGCTGAAGGAGCGGATCATCTTCCTGACCGGCGGCGTCAACGACGCCGTCGCCAGTCTGATCTGCGCTCAGCTGCTCTTTCTCGAATCGGAAAACCCCAACAAGGATATCGCCTTCTACATCAACTCGCCGGGCGGGTTGGTGACCGCCGGGCTCGCCATATACGACACCATGCAATACATCCGTCCCGACGTGTCGACGGTGTGCATCGGCCAATGCGCGTCCATGGGGGCCTTGTTGCTGGCGGCGGGAACCCACGGCAAGCGCTACGCCCTGCCCAACTCGCGGATCATGGTCCACCAGCCCTCCGGCGGTGCCCAGGGCCAGGCCACCGACATCGAGATCCAGGCGCGAGAAATCCTGGCGTTGCGGGCGCGGCTGAACGGCATTTTCGTCCGTCACACCAAGCAGCCGCTGAGCGTGATCGAAACCGCGGTCGAACGCGATCGCTTCATGAGCCCGGAAGAGGCCAAGGAGTTCGGGATCGTCGACGACGTGGTGGTCAGTCGCCCGCGCGTCGAGGAGGGGGATCGGGGGGCCGGCGGCAAGGGCCTGAAGGCTTGATCACGGGAACCGGAAGAGAGCCGGCGCCGTTTTTTGGATTGGCGCAGTTATCGGCAGATGGCTAACATGTCCAGTGGTGGGCTGGCACGGTTACGGATGAGACGATGAGCAAATCCGCGGGTGGCGAGTCGAAGAACACGCTTTACTGCTCCTTCTGCGGCAAGAGCCAGCACGAAGTCCGCAAGCTGATTGCCGGACCGACGGTATTCATTTGCGATGAATGCGTCGAGCTGTGCATGGACATCATCCGCGAGGAGCACAAGACGGGGCTGGTGAAGTCCGGCGACGGGGTGCCGACGCCGCACGAAATCTGCGCCGTCCTCGATGACTACGTCATCGGCCAGGACCGGGCGAAGAAGGTGCTGTCGGTCGCCGTCCACAACCACTACAAGCGGATCAACCACACCGCCAAGAACAACGACGTCGAACTGGCCAAGTCCAACATCCTCCTCATCGGCCCCACCGGCTGCGGCAAGACGCTGCTCGCCCAGACGCTCGCCCGCATCCTCGACGTGCCGTTCACCATGGCCGATGCGACGACGCTGACCGAGGCCGGCTATGTCGGCGAGGACGTGGAGAACATCATCCTCAAGCTGCTGCAGGCGGCCGACTACAACGTCGAGCGCGCCCAGCGCGGAATCGTCTACATCGACGAGGTCGACAAGATCTCCCGCAAGTCGGACAACCCGTCGATCACCCGTGACGTCTCCGGCGAGGGCGTGCAGCAGGCGCTGTTGAAGATCATGGAGGGGACCATCGCCAGCGTGCCGCCGCAAGGCGGGCGCAAGCATCCGCAGCAGGAATTCCTCCAGGTGGACACCACCAACATCCTGTTCATCTGCGGCGGTGCCTTCTCCGGTCTCGACAAGATCATCTCCGCCCGGTCGAAGGGAACGACCATCGGCTATGGGGCCGACGTCCGCGCTCCCGACGACCGGCCCACCGGCGAGGTGCTGAAGGAGACCGAGCCGGAGGACCTGCTGAAGTTCGGCCTCATTCCCGAGTTCATCGGCCGGTTGCCGGTGATCGCGACGCTGACCGATCTCAACGAACAGGCCCTGATCGACATCCTGACCAAGCCGAAGAACGCCCTGGTGAAGCAGTATCAGCGGCTGTTCGAGATGGAGGGGGTGCGCCTCGACTTCACCGATGGGGCGCTGAAGGGCGTGGCCCGGCGGGCGGTGCAGCGCAAGACCGGGGCGCGGGGCCTGCGTTCGATCATGGAGAGCATTCTGCTCGAGACGATGTTCGACCTGCCGAGCCTGGAAGGTGTCGAAGAGGTGGTGATCAATCGGGAAGTCGCCGAGGAACAGGCGAAACCCCTTTATATCTATGCCGATCGGCGCGGCGATATGGGCTCGAGCGCCTGACCAAAGACGCGTCTTCGGCATCGCCAGGGTTGATGGCGCTCCCACCTGCGACCACGTCTAGGGAATTCCGGCCGGCGCGGAGCCTCATCGGGCCGCACCGGAACCGACGCCTTGCAAGGGTAAGTACCACGTGACCACTCAGACACAGCTCTACCCGGTTCTGCCGCTTCGCGACATCGTCGTCTTTCCGCACATGATCGTGCCGCTGTTCGTCGGCCGCGAGAAGTCGGTCAAGGCGCTGGAAGATGTCACCAAGGACGACCGGCAGATTCTTCTCGTCGCCCAGAAGAATGCCTCCCAGGACGATCCCGCGCCCGCCGACATCTTCACCGTCGGCACCGTCTCGACGGTGCTGCAGCTGCTGAAGCTGCCCGACGGCACGGTCAAGGTGCTGGTGGAAGGCGGTCAGCGGGCCCGGATCGACCGCTTTACCGACGAAGCCGCCTTCTTCGAGGTGGAAGCCGAGGTCGTCGCCGACCGCCCCGGCGACCGGCAGGAGATGGAGGCGCTGGCGCGGTCGGTGGTGAGTCAGTTCGAGCAGTACATCAAGCTCAACAAGAAGATCCCGCCGGAGGTGCTGGTCTCGGTCAACCAGATCGAGGATCCGTCGAAGCTGGCCGACACCGTTGCCTCGCACCTGGCGCTGAAGATCTCCGACAAGCAGGAATTGCTGGAGATCGTCTCCGTCGTCGAGCGGCTCGAGCGTGTCTACTCCCACATGGAAGCCGAGATCGGTGTCCTGCAGGTGGAGAAGCGCATCCGCAACCGCGTCAAGCGGCAGATGGAGAAGACGCAGCGCGAGTACTACCTGAACGAGCAGCTGAAGGCGATTCAGAAGGAGCTGGGCGAGACCGAGGACGGCCGCGACGAGGCCGGCGAGTTCGAGGAGCGGATCAAGAAGACGGCGCTGAGCAAGGAGGCGCGGGAGAAGGCGCTGGGCGAAGTGAAGAAGCTGCGCTCGATGAGCCCGATGTCGGCCGAGGCCACCGTCGTCCGCAACTATCTCGAATGGATGCTGTCGATTCCGTGGAAGAAGCGGACGCGGGTGAAAAAGGACATCCGCAACGCCCAGGAAATCCTCGACACCGACCACTACGGCCTGAAGAAGGTGAAGGAGCGGATCCTCGAGTACCTGGCGGTGCAGCATCGCACCAACAAGATGCGGGGACCGATCCTCTGCCTGGTGGGGCCGCCGGGGGTTGGCAAGACCTCGCTCGGCAAGTCCATCGCCCGGGCCACCGGCCGCAACTTCGTCCGCATGTCCTTGGGCGGAGTCCGCGACGAGGCGGAGATCCGCGGCCATCGGCGCACCTACATCGGCTCCATGCCGGGCAAGGTGATCCAGGGGATGCGTAAGGCCAAGTCGTCCAATCCGCTGTTCCTCCTCGACGAGGTGGACAAGATGGGCCACGACTGGCGCGGCGATCCGGCATCGGCGCTGTTGGAGGTGCTGGACCCGGAGCAGAACTCCAACTTCAACGACCACTACCTGGAGGTGGACTACGACCTGTCGGACGTGATGTTCGTCACCACCGCCAACACGATGAACATGCCGCCGCCGCTTCTGGATCGGATGGAGATCATCCGTATCTCCGGCTACACCGAGGACGAGAAGATCGAGATCGCCAAGCGCCACCTGCTGCCGAAGCAGGTGGAGGCGCACGGGCTGGCGGCGGAGGAATGGTCCATCTCCGACGGGGCGCTGCGCGAACTGATCCGCTACTACACGCGCGAGGCGGGGGTCCGCAATCTGGAGCGCGAGATCGCCAACCTGACCCGCAAGGCGATCAAGGAGATCATGATGGGCGACCGCAAGGAGGTCCATCTGAACTCGCGCAACCTCGCCAAGTACGCCGGGGTGAAGCGCTTCCGCTACGGCGAGATGGAAGAGGAAGACCTGGTCGGCGTCGCCACCGGTCTCGCCTGGACCGAGGTGGGCGGCGAACTGCTGTCGATCGAAGCGGTCATCGTCCCCGGTAAGGGGCGGGTGACCTATACCGGCAAGCTCGGCGACGTCATGCAGGAGTCGATTCAGGCGGCGAAGTCGTTCGTCCAGTCGCGAGCGATTCGCTTCGGGATCGCCCCCGATATCTTCTACAAGCGAGACATCCACGTCCATGTGCCGGAAGGCGCGACCCCCAAGGACGGCCCGTCGGCGGGGGTGGCGATGGTGGTGGCGATCGTCTCGGCGCTGACCGGCATTCCCATCCGCCGGGACGTGGCGATGACCGGCGAACTCACCCTGCGCGGCCGGGTACTGCCCATCGGCGGCCTGAAGGAGAAGCTGCTGGCGGCGCACCGAGGCGGCATCAAGGTGGTCCTGATCCCCCGGGATAACGAACGCGAACTCTCCGAGATCCCGGATAACATCAAGAAAGACTTGGAGATTATTCCGGCGGGACAGGTCGACGAGGTGCTCAGCAACGCGCTCGCCGGCGAGCTCAGGCCGATCGAGTGGGATGCCGAGGCGGAGATGCGCCACGCGCCGCCGGCGGCGGACGACGACGATCTGGGCGAGATACGCACCCACTGATGCCGGCGGCGGGTGGGCTTCCCACGGGCGGCCGTCGCGGCGGATGGAACCGCGGCGGCACCCACCCGATTGTGCTCTTTGGCCCGCGACAAACTCAGATTGTTGACGGAAAAGCTACGGTTCGCCTACCTTTGCGGGCATTCGGCCGGGTCGTGGCCAGATGCCCGATCCGTCCGCCTTGTTGATTGTCCCATGTCCAGTAAAAGGGGGGCGTGACTATGAACAAGAACGACCTGATAGCGACCGTGGCCCAAAACGCCGGGCTGCAGAAGAAAGAGGCGGCGCGTGCCGTCGACGGCGTCCTTGCGGCGATCACCGATGCCCTAAAAGACGGTAACGACGTTCGGCTGGTTGGCTTCGGCACCTTCACGGTGGCCGAACGTCAGGCATCCAACGGCCGCGATCCGCGCACCGGCGAGGTGATCAAGATCTCGGCTTCCAAGCAGGCCAAGTTCCGCGCCGGCAAGGGTCTGAAGGACGCGCTCAACTAAACCACCGGAACGTCTCGCCGAGGTATCAGGTGGTGACACGGCAGCCCGCGGTACGAGAGGGAGGGGCGCCGTGCCTTGGGGGGCAACCTGGTGTCGGTTCCGAGGGTGCATCTGAGATAGCTACGGGCGGTTAGCTCAGCTGGGAGAGCGCCACGCTTACACCGTGGATGTCGGCGGTTCGAGCCCGTCACCGCCCACCAGCCATCAAGCCCGATGACATCGGCGGCCTATAGCTGCACCGAACGGCACGTCGCGATCCGGCCCCGGTGTGGCGGCTTTTCAACATTTCTCGAGGTCAACTCATGCCGGGAACAGGCGGTCCATCGGCCGGCCTCCGGCGCGTGCCCGCCCGGCGCCGCAAATGCGGCGGCAAGGGGCCATTTCCGCCGCTCCCGGCAACAGCCGTCGTCTTGACTTAAGGGGGGGTGGGGTTTACACGACTTTGGCCCGCCCGAGCGGCCGTTTTTCGCGTCAGGGGGTGTAGCTCAGTCCGGTTAGAGCGCTGGCCTGTCACGCCAGAGGTCGCGGGTTCGAGTCCCGTCACTCCCGCCACCCGCCGCCACGGCGATCCGTCCGCGGAGCGGGGTCCACCTACCCCCGTCGCAGCGCCTGCCGCTGCGCGGCGGGTCGGAGAAAGGGGTCTCCCGCCGTGAATTCGCTCCTCGCCGAGTATCTTCCGATCCTGCTCTTCCTGGTCATCGCCGTTGCCGTCGCCGCGGGTGCCATCGGCGCCTCCTACATCGTCGGCGGGGAGCGCCCCGACCCCGACAAGAACGCGGCCTACGAGTGCGGCTTCGATGCCTTCGAGGACTCGCGCGGCAAGTTCGACGTGCGCTTCTACCTGGTCGCCATCTTGTTCATCATCTTCGATCTGGAGGTGGCGTTCCTCTTCCCGTGGGCGATCGCGCTGGGCGATATCGGCCTTTTCGGCTTCTGGTCGATGATGGTTTTTTTGGCGGTGCTGACCGTCGGTTTCATATATGAGTGGCGCAAGGGGGCGCTGGATTGGGAGTGACGGAGGAACCATGACGTCGGCCGAGACGACGCTACCCACCACCGGCGACGTGGACGACCTGTGGAAGGGTGTCTCCGACGCGATGGCGGAGAAGGGCTTCATCCTGACGCAGTTGGACAAGGTGGTGAACTGGGCCCGCGCCGGTTCGCTATGGCCGATGACCTTCGGCCTCGCCTGTTGCGCCATCGAGATGATGCACGCCTACGTCAGCCGCTACGATCTCGACCGTTTCGGCGTGGTGCCGCGGCCGAGCCCGCGGCAATCGGACGTGATCATCGTCGCCGGTACCCTGTGCAACAAGATGGCGCCGGCGTTCCGCCGCGTCTACGACCAGATGGCCGAGCCCCGCTACGTCATCTCCATGGGCTCGTGCGCCAACGGCGGCGGCTACTATCACTATTCCTACTCCGTGGTCCGCGGCTGCGACCGGGTGGTTCCCGTCGACATCTACGTTCCTGGCTGCCCGCCCACCGCCGAGGCGCTGGTTTACGGAATCCTGCAACTGCAGCGGAAGATCCAACGTACCGGCACCCTCTGGCGCTAGCCGTCGCCAGGCTTGAACCAGCCACGGCCGGCCAACGAGCCGGTCGCAACCGTCGAGATGAGGCAATCGGGCATGGATCTCGGACTTGAAGAACTCGCCGACTACGTGAGGGCGGCGCTGCGCGACTCCGTGGTCGATGCCAAGATCGACCACGATGAGTTGATCGTCGTCGTCGAGCGGGAAGCGATCGTCCGCGTCCTGACCTTCCTTCGCGACGACGTCAACTGCCAGTTCAAGCAGCTGATGGATGTCTGCGGCGCGGACTATCCGGACCGGCCGCTACGCTTCGAGGTGGTCTACAACATGTTGAGCCTGACCCATGACCGGCGGATCCGGGTCAAGGTAGTCACCGATGAGGCGAGCCCGGTGCCGACGGCGACCGGGGTTTTCCAGTCGGCCAACTGGTACGAGCGGGAAACCTGGGACCTGTTCGGGATCTATTTCCGCGACCATCCCGATCTTCGCCGCATCCTCTCCGACTACGGCTTCCAGGGGCATCCTTTGCGCAAGGATTTCCCCCTGACCGGCTATGTGGAGCTGCGTTACGACGACGACCAGAAGAGGGTGGTGTACGAGCCGGTGAAGCTGACCCAGGACTTCCGCACCTTCGACTTTCTCAGTCCGTGGGAAGGGGTGCAGGCGCAGTTGCCGGGCGACGAAAAAGCGACGAGCGGCGGTTGACGACGATGGCCGAAACCCAGATCAAGAATTTCACCCTCAACTTCGGTCCGCAGCATCCGTCGGCGCACGGGGTGCTGCGGCTGGTGCTGGAGATGGACGGCGAGACCATCGAGCGTGCCGATCCCCACATCGGCCTCTTGCACCGGGGCACCGAGAAGCTGATCGAGTACAAGACCTACCTGCAGTCGGTGCCTTATTTCGACCGGCTCGACTACGTCGCGCCGCAGAACCAGGAGCACGCCTTCGCCCTGGCGGTGGAAAAGCTGCTGGGCATCACCGTACCGTTGCGCGGCCAGTACCTGCGCGCCCTCTACGCGGAGATCGGTCGCATCCTCAACCATGTCTTCACCGTCTGCGCCTTCGCCATGGATATCGGCGCGATGACGCCGATGCTGTGGGGTTTCGAGGAGCGCGAGCGGCTGATGGAGTTCTGCGAGCGGGTCTGCGGCGCCCGACTGCATATGAACTACTTCCGCCCCGGCGGCGTCTCCCAGGACCTGCCCGCCGGCCTCGCCGACGATATCTGGGAATGGAGCGAGCACTTCCCGAAGTGCATCGACGACCTGGAGACCCTGCTCACCGAAAACCGCATCTTCAAGCAGCGCGCCGTCGACATCGGTGCCATCACCGCGGAAGACGCGCTCAACTGGGGATTCTCCGGCCCCAATCTGCGCGCCGCCGGCGTCGCCTGGGACCTGCGCAAGGCGCAGCCGTACGACGTCTACGACCGGCTCGACTTCGACGTCCCGGTGGGCAAGCACGGCGACTGCTACGACCGCTACCTGGTGCGCATGTACGAGCTTCGCGAGAGCCTGAAGCTCATTCGTCAGTGCCTGAAGGAGATGCCGCCCGGTCCGGTCAAGACCGACGACCGCAAGGTGGCGCCGCCGCCGCGGCGTGAGATGAAGCATTCCATGGAAGCGCTGATCCATCACTTCAAGCTGTACACCGAGGGCTACCACGTGCCGGCGGGCGAGACCTACACCGTGGTCGAGGCGCCGAAGGGCGAGTTCGGCGTCTACCTGGTCGCCGACGGCACCAACCGGCCGTACCGGTGCAAGATTCGCACCCCCGGCTTCATCCACCTTTCGGCCATGGACTATCTCACCCGCGGTCACATGCTGGCCGACGTGGTCGCCGTCCTCGGATCGCTGGACATCGTCTTCGGGGAGGTCGACCGATGAGCGAAACCGCGGCAGTGACCACCGGGTTTGCCTTTTCCGATGAGAATCTGGCCCAGGCCCGCGCCATCATCGGCAAGTATCCGCCCGGCCGCCAGGCCAGCGCGGTGATGCCGCTTTTGATGCTGGCGCAGCGGCAGAGCGGCGGCTGGCTGCCCCAGCCGGCGCTGGACTACGTCGCCGACTTCCTCGAGATGCCGCCGATCCGCGTCTACGAGGTGGCCACCTTCTACACCATGTACCGGCTGAAGCCGGTGGGTCGGCATCACGTGGAGGTGTGCACCAACATTTCGTGCTGGCTGCGCGGTTCCGACGACATTCTCGCCGCGTGCCGGGAGCGTCTCGGCATCGGTCCGGGCGAGACCAGCGCCGAGGGCGAGTTTTCGGTGGCCGAGGCGGAATGCCTCGGCGCCTGCGTCAACGCACCGATGATGCAGATCGACCGCGATTACTACGAGGACCTGACGCCGGAAAGCGCCATCGCCATCCTCGACGAACTCGCCGCCGGGCGGACGCCCAAGCCCGGCTCCCAGATCGGCCGGACCAGCAGCGAGCCGCGGGCGCGACTGGACGCGGTTTCGCCGCCGCCGACCGACACGCCCATTGCCTGAGTGTAGCAGAGCGACAGCGGGACCTGCAGATGCTGAAGGACCAAGACCGGATTTTCACCAACATCTACGGCTTTGCCGATGTGAGCCTTGCCGCCGCCCGGCAGCGCGGCGACTGGGACGACACCGGCGGGCTGATCGCCCGCGGGCGGCAGGCGATCGTTGACGAGGTGCGCAAGTCGGGGCTGCGCGGCCGCGGCGGCGCCGGCTTCGTGACCGGGCTGAAGTGGTCGTTCATGCCGAAGGAGACCGACGGCCGGCCCCATTACCTGGTGGTCAACGCCGACGAGGGCGAGCCCGGCACCTGCAAGGACCGCGAAATCCTGCGCCATGAGCCGCACAAGCTGGTGGAAGGCTGTGTGCTGGCCTGCGTCGGGATGGGCGCCCACGCCGCCTACATCTACGTCCGCGGCGAGTTCTATCGCGAGGCGGAGGCATTGCAGCGGGCGATCGACGAAGCCTATGCCGCCAACCTGATCGGCCGCAACGCCTGCGGGTCCGGCTGGGATGTGGACGTTTACGTCCATCTCGGTGCCGGCGCCTACATCTGCGGCGAGGAAACGGCGCTGATCGAGAGCCTGGAGGGAAAGAAGGGGCAGCCGCGGCTGAAGCCGCCGTTTCCCGCCAATGTCGGCCTCTACGGCTGTCCGACCACGGTCAACAACGTCGAAACCATCGCCGTCGTCCCGACCATCATGCGGCGCGGCGGCGACTGGTTCGCCGGCCTCGGCCGGCCGAAGAACAGCGGCACCAAGCTGTTCAACATCTCCGGTCACGTCAACACGCCGTGCACGGTCGAGGAGGAGATGGGCATTCCCCTCCGCGACCTGATCGAGAAGCACGCCGGCGGGGTGCGCGGCGGCTGGGAAAACCTGCAGGCGGTCATCCCCGGCGGCTCCTCGGTGCCGGTTCTCCCCAAGTCCATCTGCGATGCGGTCTGCATGGACTTCGACTCGCTGGTGGCGGTCAAGTCCGGTCTCGGCACCGCCGCGGTCATCGTCATGGACAAGTCGACCGATGTCGTCCGCGCCATCACCCGGCTGTCGCGCTTCTACAAGCACGAGAGCTGCGGCCAGTGCACGCCGTGCCGGGAGGGCACCGGCTGGATGTGGCGGGTGATGGAGCGGCTGTGCGAAGGGCGGGCCCGCATCGACGAGATCGACGTTCTCGAACAGGTCACCCGCGAGGTGGAAGGCCACACCATCTGCGCCCTCGGCGATGCCGCGGCGTGGCCGATCCAGGGGCTGATCCGTCACTTCCGGGCGGAGCTGGAACGGCGGATCCGGGAGTACGAAGAAAAGCGTCAACGGCAGGCTGCGTGAGGGACTGAACGATGCCGAAGCTGACCATCGACGGTCAAGAGGTGGAGGTCGCGGCCGGCATGACCGTCCTGCATGCGTGCGAGGCGGTGGGGGTCGAGATCCCGCGGTTCTGCTTCCACGAGCGGCTGTCCATCGCCGGCAACTGCCGGATGTGCCTGGTGGCGATGAAGGGGTCGCCGAAGCCGGTGGCGTCGTGCGCGATGCCGGCGGCGGACGGCATGGAGATCTATACCAACACCCCAGAGGTGGAGAAGATGCGCCGCGGGGTGATGGAGTTCCTGCTGATCAACCACCCGCTCGACTGTCCCATCTGCGATCAGGGCGGCGAGTGCGATCTGCAGGACCTGGCCATGGGCTACGGGTTCGACCGCGGCCGCTTCCACGAGAACAAGCGGGCGGTGCAGGACAAGAACTTCGGGCCGCTGGTCAAGACCAGCATGACCCGCTGCATCCACTGCACCCGTTGCATCCGCTTCGCCACCGAGATCGCCGGGGTTCCGGAGCTGGGGGCCACCGGCCGCGGCGAGAACATGGAGGTGGGCACCTACGTCGCCAAGGCGCTGTCGTCGGAGCTGTCGGGGAACATCATCGACTTGTGCCCGGTGGGGGCGCTGACCTCGAAGCCGTACGCCTTCGTCGCCCGCCCCTGGGAGCTGACCAAGACCGAAAGCATCGACGTCATGGATGCGGTCGGCAGCAACATCCGCATCGACAGCCGTGGCCCCGAGGTGCTCAGGGTGCTGCCGCGGCTGCACGAAGGCATCAACGAGGAGTGGATCTCCGACAAGACCCGCTTCGCTTGCGACGGACTGCGGCGGCAGCGCCTCGACCGTCCCTACCTGCGGCGCGACGGGCGGTTGCAGCCGGCCTCGTGGGAGGCCGCCTTCGCCGCCATCGCCGCTCGGATCACCGCCGGCAAGGGCGATCGCATCGCCGCCATCGCCGGCGACCTCGCCGACTGCGAGGCGATGCTACTGTTGAAGGAACTGATGCAGGCGCTGGGCAGCCCGCACATCGACTGCCGTCAGGACGGGGCGGCACTGCCGGCGGCGCCGCGGGCGGCGTACCTGTTCAACACCACCATCGCCGGGATCGAAGACGCCGACGCCTGCCTCCTCATCGGCACCAATCCCCGCCTGGAGGCGCCGATCATCAACGCTCGGCTGCGCAAGCGCTCGCGGATGCGGCCCTTCCCGGTCGGCCTGATCGGCGAGGCGGTGGATCTGACCTATCCCTACGAGCACCTGGGCAGCGGTCCGGCGGATGTCGATGCCCTGGCTCGTGGGGAGCGGCCGTTCCTTCGCATCCTCCAGGAAGCGGCGAAACCGATGCTGATCGTCGGTCAGGGGGCGCTGGCCCGGCCGGACGGGGCGGCGGTGCTGGCATTGGCCCGGCGGGTCGCCGAGGCCGCCGGCATGGTCGCCGGCGACGGCCAGTGGAACGGGTTCAACGTCCTGCACACGGCGGCGGCGCGGGTCGGCGGTCTCGATCTGGGCTTTCTCCCCGGTTCGGGCGGCCGCGATGTGGAGGGTATCCTGGCGGCGGCGTCCGCCGGCGACATGGACCTCGTCTACCTCCTTGGCGCCGACGAAATCGACACCAGCCGGCTCGGCGGTGCGTTCGTCGTTTACCAGGGCCATCATGGGGATGCCGGGGCATCGCGCGCCGATGTTGTCCTGCCGGGCGCCGCCTACCCGGAGAAGGACGCCACCTGGGTCAACACCGAGGGGCGGGTCCAGCGCGGGCCGCGGGCCTGTTTCCCGCCGGGAGAGGCCCGGGAGGACTGGCGGATCCTGCGGGCGCTGTCGGCGGTCCTGGGTAAGACCCTGCCTTACGATTCCCTGCCGGCGGTGCGGGCGGGGCTGGTGGCGGCGAACGAGGTGTTCCAGCACATCGACAGCATCGTGCCGGCGCCCTGGGGCGCATTCGGCGCCGAGGGCGGGCTGGGCGATGCGCCGTTCGTCTCCCCGATCGGCAACTTTTATCTGACCAACCCGGTATGTCGGGCGTCGGTGACGATGGCGCGCTGCGTCGAGGCGTTCTCCGGCGAGAGCTTGCGAAAGACCGGCACCGATGCCTAGCGAATGGATGCCCGTAAACTGGATCGCCGCCGAGTGGTGGCAGGTATGGGTCTGGCCCGGCATTCTCTTTGTCCTGCAGATCCTGGCCATCGTTCTGCCGCTCTTGTTGGCGGTGGCCTACCTCACCTACGCCGAGCGCAAGGTCATCGCCGCCATGCACCTGCGCAAGGGGCCGAACGTGGTCGGCCCGTTCGGCCTCCTGCAGCCGATGGCGGACGGGCTGAAGCTGTTCCTGAAGGAGACGGTGATCCCGTCCGGGGCCAACCGCGGCGTTTTCGTCCTGGCGCCGATGATCACCTTCATCCTGGCGCTGATCGCATGGGCGGTGATCCCGTTCAACGAGGGCTGGGTGCTGGCCGACATCAATGTCGGCATCCTCTACCTGTTTGCCATCTCGTCGCTGGGGGTCTACGGGATCATCATGGCCGGCTGGGCCAGCAACTCCAAGTACGCCTTCCTCGGCGGCATCCGCTCGGCGGCGCAGATGGTGTCGTACGAAGTCTCCATGGGCTTCGTCATCATCACCGTGCTGCTCTGCGTCGGCTCCCTCAACTTGAGCGACATCGTCGAGGCCCAGCGCGGCAGCGGCATCGTCAATTGGTGGTTCGCCCTGCCGCTGTTGCCGATGGCGGTGGTGTTCTTCGTCTCGGCGCTGGCCGAGACCAATCGCCATCCCTTCGACCTGCCGGAGGCCGAGGCGGAACTGGTCTGCGGCTACAACGTCGAATACTCGGCGATGACCTTCGCCCTGTTCTTCCTCGGCGAATACGCCAACATGATCCTGATGTCGGCGATCACCAGCGTGTTGTTCCTGGGTGGTTGGCTGCCGCCATTCAATATGGAACCGTTCACCTGGATTCCGGGGCCGATCTGGTTCTTCCTTAAGATCGCCGCCTGCCTGTTCGTCTTCCTCTGGGTGCGGGCGACGTTCCCCCGCTATCGCTACGATCAGCTGATGCGCCTCGGCTGGAAGGTGTTCCTGCCGCTGTCGCTGGCCGCCGTGGTCATCGTCTCCGGCGTTCTCGTCGCCTTTGGCATCGCGCCGGTCGGGCGCTGAGGAGGTCCTCCCGCATGTCTTTCATGGATCGCACCGCCCGCAGCTTCTTCCTCGCGGAACTGCTGTCGGGCCTCGGCCTCACCCTCAAGTACATGCTGCAGCCGAAGGTGACGCTCAACTACCCCTATGAGAAGGGCCTGCTCAGCCCGCGCTTCCGCGGCGAGCACGCGCTGCGCCGCTATCCCAGCGGCGAGGAGCGCTGCATCGCCTGCAAGCTGTGCGAGGCCATCTGTCCGGCGCAGGCGATCACCATCGAGGCGGAGCCGCGCGAGGACGGCAGCCGGCGGACGACCCGCTACGACATCGACATGGTGAAGTGCATCTATTGCGGCTATTGCCAGGAGGCGTGTCCGGTCGATGCCATCGTCGAGGGGCCGAACTTCGAGTTCGCCACCGAGACCCGGGAGGAACTCCTGTACGACAAGGAAAAACTGCTCGCCAACGGCGATCGTTGGGAAACCGAGCTCGCTGCAAACATCGCCGCCGACGCTCCTTACCGTTGACTGCGTCCGGTTGATCCGACAATAAGGGGGCGGCCGGCCGCCGCGCCGTCGCCCCTTCCCCCGCCCGCTCCGGGCAGCACGCGCTTGGGCCTCCGATGATTATTCAGGCGATCGCCTTCTATGTTTTCGCGCTAGTCGCGGTCGGCTCCGCCGTCATGGTCATCTCGGCGCGAAATCCCGTCCACTCGGTGCTCTTCCTCATCCTGGCGTTCTTCAACGCCGCCGGCCTGTTCGTGCTGATGGGGGCGGAGTTCCTGGCGATGATCCTCGTCGTCGTCTACGTCGGCGCGGTGGCGGTGATGTTCATGTTCGTGGTGATGATGCTCGACATCAATTTCGCCGAGCTGCGCCAGGGCTTCCTCCGCTACCTGCCCATCGGCGGCGCCATCGGGCTGATCGTTCTCGTCGAACTGCTGTTCATCCTTGCCGGCTGGAAGCTGGCGCCGGAGGCGATCCGGGTGGCGGCGGCGCCGACCCCGGACCAGGTCACCAACGCCCGGGCGCTGGGCCAGCTCATCTATACCCAGTACGCCTACCTGTTCCAGTTGGCCGGCCTGATCCTGCTGATCGCGATGATCGGCGCGATCGTGCTCACCCATCGACGCCGCCCCGAGGTGCGCCGTCAGAGCATCTCGACCCAGCTTGCCCGCGAGGATTCCATCGAGGTGCGCAAGGTACCGTCGGGGAGGGGGATCTGATGCTGCAAATCGGCTTGGCTCATTACCTGTCGGTGGCGGCGATCATCTTCGCCCTCGGCATCTTCGGCATCTTTCTCAACCGGAAGAACATCATCATCATTCTGATGTCGGTCGAGCTGATCCTGCTCGCCGTCAACATCAACTTCGTCGCCTTCTCGGCCGTGCTTCACGACCTGGTGGGGCAGGTGTTCGCCCTGTTCGTGCTCACCGTCGCCGCGGCAGAGGCTGCGATCGGCCTTGCCATCCTGGTGATCTACTTCCGCAACAGGGGCACGATCGCCGTCGAAGACGTCAACCTGATGAAGGGGTGAGGTCCGCCCGATGCCGGCTGCCGTCGTTTTCCTCCCGCTCCTTGGTGCCATCCTCGCCGGCATCCTGGCTCTGCTGCCGTCCAAGGGCCATGGTCACGGCAATCCCCAGATCGACCGTCTCGCCCAGATCATCACCTGCGGCGCCCTGCTGCTCTCGATGGCGGCGGCGATCCTGGTCTTCATCGACGTCGCGATGCACGGCAACGCCCGCACCCAGACGATATTTACCTGGATCTCGTCGGGGAGCTTCCACGCCGAGTGGGCGCTCAAGGTGGACACGCTCACCGCGGTGATGCTGCTGGTGGTCACCATCGTGTCGGCGATGGTGCATGTCTATTCCGTCGGCTACATGCACCACGACCACAGCATCCCCCGGTTCATGTCGTACCTGAACCTGTTCACCTTCTTCATGCTGATGCTGGTCACCGCCGACAACCTGTTGCAGCTGTTCTTCGGCTGGGAAGGGGTCGGTCTCGCCTCCTACCTCTTGATCGGCTTCTGGTATGACCGGCCCTCGGCCAACGCCGCGGCGATCAAGGCGTTCATCGTCAACCGGGTCGGTGACGTCGGCTTCATGCTGGGCATCCTGTCCGCTTTCTTCGTCTTCGGCAGCATCCACCTCGACACCATCTTCGCCGGCGCCGCCGCCAACGCCGGTACCGTCGTCTCCCTGTTCGGCGCCGATCTGCACGCCATCACCCTGATCTGTCTGCTGCTTTTCATCGGCGCGATGGGGAAGTCGGCGCAGATAGGGCTGCACACCTGGCTGCCCGACGCGATGGAGGGGCCGACGCCGGTCTCCGCCCTGATCCACGCGGCGACCATGGTTACCGCCGGCGTGTTCCTGGTCGCCCGGATGTCGCCGCTGTTCGAGTACTCGGATACGGCGCTGGCCGTGGTCACCATCGTCGGCGCGGTGACGTGTTTCTTCGCCGCCACCATCGGCTGCGTCCAAAACGACATCAAGCGGGTGATCGCTTATTCCACCTGCTCGCAGTTGGGCTACATGTTCTTCGCCCTCGGCGTGTCCGCCTACGGCGCCGGCATCTTCCATCTGGCGACCCACGCCAGCTTCAAGGCGCTGCTGTTCCTCGGCGCCGGCTCGGTCATCCACGCCATGTCGGACGAGCAGGACATGCGCAAGATGGGCGGGATCTGGCGGTTGGTTCCGGTCACCTACGTGCTGATGTGGATCGGCTCGCTGGCGCTGGCCGGCATCTGGCCGTTTGCCGGCTACTTCTCCAAGGACATCATCCTGGAATCGGCTTATGCCGCCCATACCGCCGTCGGCACTTTCGCCTTCTGGGCCGGGCTCGCCGCCGCCTTCATGACCGCCTTCTACTCCTGGCGGCTGATCCTGATGACCTTTCACGGCAAGCCGCGGGCGGAGGACAGCGTCATGGCGCGGGTGCACGAGTCGCCGCTGGTGATGCTGTTGCCGATGGCGGTGCTGGCGGTCGGCGCCTGCATCCTCGGCTACCTGGGCTACCAGTGGTTCGTCGGTGAGGACATGGCGAGGTTCTGGCAGCACTCGCTGTTGGTCCTGCCGGAGCACCCGGCTTTGCATGACGCCCACCACGTGCCCGAATGGGTCGCGCTGGCGCCGCTCGTCGTCGGCCTCGCCGGGATCGCCCTGGCCTATGTGATGTACATGTTCCTCCCCGAACTGCCGGGGCGGGTGGCGGCGGCATTCCGTCCGGTCTACCTGTTCCTCCTCAACAAGTGGTATTTCGACGAGTTGTACGACCGCCTGTTCGTCTGGCCGGCGTTCGCCATCGGCCGCGGCTTCTGGAAGGGCGGCGACGGCCAACTCATCGACGGCCTCGGCCCCGACGGGGTGGCGGCGACGGCGCTCCGCATCGCCCGCGGTGCTTCGCGGCTGCAGACCGGCTACATCTTCCACTACGCCTTCGCGATGCTGATCGGGATCCTGATCCTGGTCTCGTGGTACCTCCTGCGTGTGAGCGGATAGCGCGCCATGCTCAATCTGCCGTTGCTATCGCTGGTCACCTTCCTCCCGCTCGTCGGCTCCGCCTTCATCATCACCATCCGCGGCGAGCCGGATGTGGTGGCCCGCAACGCCCGCAACGTTGCCCTGCTGACGTCGCTGACCACGTTCGTCCTCTCGCTTGGCATCTGGTTCGGCTTCGATCCCGGCAATCCCCACTTCCAGATGGAAGAGCGGGCGCTGTGGATGCCCGACTTCAACATCTCCTACCACATGGGAGTCGACGGCATCTCGGTGATGTTCGTGCTGCTGTCGACGCTCTTGATCCCCATCTGCATCCTCGCCAGCTGGACCACCATCCGGCAGCGGGTGAAGGAATACATGGTCGCCTTCCTGATCATGGAGACCATGCTGGTCGGGACGTTCTGCGCCCTCGATCTGATCCTCTTCTACGTTTTCTTCGAGGGCGTGCTGATTCCGATGTTCCTGATCATCGGCATCTGGGGCGGTCCGCGCCGGGTCTATTCCGCCTTCAAGTTCTTCCTCTACACGCTGGTGGGCTCGGTGCTGATGCTGATCGCGCTGCTCACCATCTACTTCACCGCCGGCACCACCGACATCCCGGCGCTACTGGGCTACGACTTCCCGGTTGAGCTGCAGACGTGGCTGTGGTTCGCCTTTCTCGCCGCCTTCGCCGTCAAGCTGCCCATGTGGCCGGTGCACACCTGGTTGCCGGACGCCCACGTGGAGGCACCGACGGCGGGCTCGGTGATCCTGGCCGGCGTTCTGCTCAAATTCGGTGGCTACGGCTTCCTCCGCTTCTCGCTGCCGATGCTGCCGGAGGCATCCATCGCCTTCGCGCCGCTGATGTTCGCGCTGAGCGTCATCGCCGTCGTCTACACCTCGCTGGTGGCGTTGGCCCAGGAGGACATGAAGAAGCTGATCGCCTATTCGTCCGTGGCCCACATGGCGTTCGTCACCGCCGGCGCATTCTCAATGACGACGCAGGGGGTGGAAGGCGCCATCTTCCAGATGCTCAGCCACGGGATCGTGTCGGCGGCGCTGTTCCTCGTGGTGGGGGTGGTCTACGACCGTATGCATTCCCGCGACATCGCCACCTACGGTGGCCTGGTCCACCGGATGCCCCTTTATGCCCTCGCCTTCATGGTGTTCATGCTGGCCTCGGTCGGACTGCCCAGCACGTCCGGATTCGTCGGCGAGTTCCTGGTGCTGCTGGGCGCGTTCCAGGCCAACTCCCTGGTGGCCGCGTTGCTCGCCAGCGGGATGATCCTCGGCGCCGGCTACATGCTCTATCTCTATCGCCGGGTGATCTTCGGCGCCCTGACCAAGGACACGCTGAAGGGCATCCTCGACCTGCGTCCGCGTGAGGTGGCGATCTTCGTGCCGCTGATCGTCCTTACCCTGTGGATGGGCATCTACCCGGAGCCCTTCCTGCAGATGATGCATGCGTCCGTCGACACCCTCGTCACCCGCGTCGAACTGGCCGGGATGGGCGGGGCGATGCCGACCGTGGCCAGCGCGGTGCCCTGAGCGGCAGCCGTATGACTTGGGAGAATCTCCATGCGGCTGGCTGAGCTGCCCAATATGATCCCGGCAATGCCGGAAATCTTTCTCGCCCTCGCCGGGATGGGCCTGCTCATGCTCGGGGTCTTTCAGCGCGAGGGGAGCGGCGACGGCGACGGCACGGCGACCGCCGGCCAGGTGAGCCGGCTGGTGCAGCGGCTGAGCCTGGTGGTGTTGGCACTGACCCTGCTTTTGGTGGTCACCATCGCCCGGCAGGCCAGCGGCTCCGCCTTCGGCGACATGTTCGTCGTCGACGGTTTCGCCCTGTTCTTCAAGGTGATGGTGCTGATCGCCTCCGGCCTCTCGCTGCTGATGGCGGAGGACTTCTTCGAGCGGGCGAAAATGGCGCGGTTCGAGTTCTCGGTGCTCGTCCTTTTCGCCACCCTCGGCATGTTGCTGATGATCTCGGCCAACGATCTCCTCTCCCTCTACCTCGGGCTCGAGATGCAATCGCTGGCGCTTTACGTCATCGCCGCCTTCAACCGCGACGACGTGCGGTCGACCGAGGCGGGGCTGAAGTACTTCGTGCTGGGTGCGCTGGCGTCGGGGATGCTGCTCTATGGCAGCTCGCTCATCTATGGCTTCGCCGGCAGCACCAATTTCGACGTGCTCGCCCGGGTTTTCGCCGAACTGGGCGGCGCCTCGCCGCCGACCGGTCTGGTCATCGGCCTCGTCTTCCTCCTCGCCGGGCTCGCGTTCAAGATCGCGGCGGTGCCGTTCCACATGTGGACCCCCGACGTCTACGAGGGCGCGCCCACCCCGGTGACCGCCTTCTTCTCGGTGGCACCGAAGCTGGCGGCGATGGCGCTGTTGCTGCGGGTCCTGATCGAACCGTTCGGCAGTCTGATCGGTCAGTGGCAGCAGATCATCGTTTTCGTCTCCATCGCGTCGATGACATTGGGCGGCTTCGCCGCCATCGGCCAGACCGACTTGAAGCGGCTGATGGCCTACAGCTCCATCGGCCACGTGGGCTACGCCCTGATCGGCCTCGCCGCCGGCACACCGGAGGGCGTGCGCGGCGTCCTCATCTACCTGGTGATCTATATCTTCATGAATCTCGGCACCTTCGCCTGCATCCTGGCGCTGCGCCGCCGCGATCAGGCGGTCAGCGCACTCAGCGATCTTGCCGGGTTGGGCCGCAGCAATCCGAAAATGGCGCTGGCCCTCGCCATCTTCATGTTCTCCATGGCCGGCATTCCGCCGCTCGCCGGCTTCTTCGGCAAGCTCTACATCTTTCTCGCCGCGGTCGAAGCGGGACAGTACCTGCTCGCCATCATCGGCGTGCTGACCAGCGTGGTGGCCGCCTACTATTACATCCGTATCGTCAAGATCATGTACTTCGATCCGGTGGAGGAGCCTCTCGACCGGGGGACGCCGTGGGAGATCGGCTTGGTGATGGCGGCGATGAGCGTGATCATCGGCTTCTTCTTCCTCTATCCGGGACCGCTGCTGTCGAGTGCCGCCACCGCCGCATCGTCCCTGTTCGGCGGATGAGTACCGGGGGCGGGGCGGCCGGGGACGCTCGCGATCGACCCCCGTCGCCCGCCCGCCTGCCCGACGGCTATCGTCTGCTGGTGCTCCCCAGCGTTACGTCCACCAATGACGAGGTGAAGCGCCTGGCCCTGGCCGGTGAGGCGGCGGGGCTGGTGGTCAACGCCGGCGAGCAGACGGCCGGACGGGGCCGCCAGCGTCGCATCTGGACCTCGCCGCCCGGCAACCTCTATCTGTCGATCCTGCTGCGGCCGGACTGTCCCCTGCAGCGGGTTCCCGAGATCGGCTTTGTCGCCGCCGTCGCCGTCGCCGACGCGGTTGCCGCGGTGCTGGCGGAACCGGCGCGGGTCGGCTGCAAATGGCCCAACGACGTCCTCATCGACGGGCGAAAGGTGGCGGGGCTGCTGCTGGAGACGGCCACCGAGGCCAATGGCGGCGTCGACTGGGCCGTCCTCGGCATCGGCCTCAACATCGTCAGCTATCCGGAACACACCGGCGGTATCCTCGCCGCCACCTCGCTGGTCGTCGCCGGCGCGAGCGGGGTCCGCCCCGACGCCATGCTGGAGCGGGTGGTGGAGGCGTTCGCCCGGCGGCTGGATGACTGGCGACAGGGGGGCTTCGCCCCCGTGCGGGCCGCCTGGAGGGCGAGGGCCCACCGCCCGGGGGACGCCCTCAGCGTCCGCCTCGGCTTCGACGGCGAGATTCTGTCCGGCCGGTTTGTCGACATCGATGGCCGCGGCGCCTTGGTCATCGATACCGCCGGCGGCCGGCGGACGATCGCCGCCGGCGATTGCCTGCCGGCGCCGGTGCCGACAACGGCATCGACGGCGGGCTGAAGCGGAGACCGCCGGCTTATGCTGCTCGCTATCGATACCGGCAACACCAATACCGTCTTTGCCGTCTTCGACGACAACGGCGACATCCGCGGCGAATGGCGGTCCTCAACCGACGTCAACCGCACCGCCGACGAGACGGGCATCTGGCTCTCGCAGTTGCTGAGCATGGCCGGACTGGCACGGAGCGACATCACCGCCGCGATCATCGCTTCGGTGGTGCCGGCGGGCCTGTTCAATCACCGCCTCCTCTGCCGGCGCTATTTCTCCTGCCAGCCGCTGGTGGTCGGCGCCGCCGACGTGGACATCGGCATCCGGGTTCTCGTCGATCGGCCTGAGGAGGTGGGCGCCGATCGCCTGGTCAATGCCGTCGCCGCCTACCGGCTGTACGGCGGCCCCCGCATCGTCGTCGACTTCGGGACAGCCACCACCTTCGACGTCATCGACAAGGACGGCAACTACCTGGGTGGGACCATCTCGCCCGGGATCAATTTGTCGCTGGAAGCGCTGCACCAGGCGGCGGCGCAGTTGCCGCGGGTGGGCATCGGTCGTCCGGACCGCGTGATCGGCAAGAACACCATCCAGGCCATGCGTTCGGGCATCTTCTGGGGGTACGTGGGGCTGATCGAGGGAACGGTCGCCCGCATTCGCGAGGAACTGGGCGCCCCGGCGGGGGTCATCGCCACCGGCGGCCTCGCCACCCTTTTTGCCGATTGCTGCCCGGTCCTGGACCGGGTGGTGTCCGACCTCACTCTGCAGGGGTTGCTCTTCATCCACCGGCGCAACGCCGCGGCGGCCGATGGCTGACGAATTCGTCTTCCTGCCGCTCGGCGGTTCGAACGAAATCGGGATGAACCTCAACCTCTACGGCTATGGGCCGGCCGACGACCGGCGCTGGCTGATGGTCGATCTGGGGATCACCTTCAATGGCGGCGTGGTGCCGGGCGTCGACGTCATCTGTCCGGACCCGGCCTACATCGCCGACCGCCGTGACCATCTCGACGGCCTGCTGCTCACCCACGCCCACGAAGACCACCTGGGGGCGGTGCCCTACCTGTGGCCGCGCCTCGGCTGCCCGATCTATGGCGGTGCCTTTACCCTCACCATCTTGCGACGGAAGCTGGCGCAGGTGGAATGGGGCAGCCGGGTGCCGCTGCACCTGGTTCCGGAAGATGGCCGCGTCCGCATCGGCCGCTTCGATGTAGAGATGATCGCCGTCACCCACTCGATCCCGGAAGCGTCGGCCGTCGCCATTCACAGCCCCGCCGGCACCGTGCTGCACACCGGCGACTGGAAGTTCGATCCCGATCCTGTCATCGGCCCGGCCTCCGACGAGGCCGCCTTGTGCCGCCATGGCGATGCGGGGGTTCTGGCGCTTGTCTGCGACTCCACCAACGTTTTTGAGCCGGGCACGGCGGGGTCGGAGGCGTCGCTTCTGCCTTCTTTGTCGCGGCTGATCGCCGGCTGCCCGGAGCGCGTCGTCGTCGCCTGCTTCGCCTCCAATGTCGCCCGCCTGCACACCATCGCCTGCGCCGCCCGGGAGAACGGCCGCGACGTGGTGATGACCGGCCATTCGCTGAAGCGCAACTATCAGTCGGCCCTGGAGTGCGGCTACCTCCGCGATCTGCCGCCGTTCATCGACGATCGGCTGGGGACGCTCGCCGCCCGCCGAAGCACCCTCATCGTCTGCACCGGCGGCCAGGGCGAACCGCGCGCCGCCCTCGCCCGGCTGGCGAGCGACGATCACCCGCAACTGAGCCTCGACGAAGGCGACACGGTCATCTTCTCGTCACGGGTGATTCCGGGCAACGAACTCGCCGTCGGCCGGCTCAGCAACCAGCTGGCGCGGCGGGGGATCCGGGTCCTGGGACAGCGCGACGGCCTCGTCCACGTTTCCGGCCATCCGGGCGAGGAGGAGCTTTGTCGCATGTATCGGCTGGTCCGGCCGCGCCTGGCGATCCCGGTGCATGGCGAGTTCCGCCACCTTGTCGCCCACGCCCAACTGGCGCGGCGGGAAGGGGTGAAGCAGGCGCTGGTGGTGGAGAACGGCGCCTTTGTCCGCCTGTCCCCCGATCCGCCGGCGATCGTGGACCGAGTGCCGACGGGACGGCTGACGCTGGAAGGCAATCGTCTGGAACCCATCGACGGCGATCTGGTCAAGGAGCGCACCCGCGGCCTTTATAACGGGGTCGCCCTGGTGACGGTGGCGGTGGGGGCGGGGCCGCAGGACCCGGTGGCGGTGCAGCTCTCGACGGTGGGCTTGGTCGCGGCCGGGGAGGAGGGGGTGATGGCGAAGGTGCGCAGGGCGGTCACCACCGCCCTCGCCGAGTTGCCGGCGCGCTCCTATGACGACGACGATGTGGTCCGCGACGCCATACGTCTTGTCGTACGCCGCACCTTTCGCCAATTATGCGAAAAGAGGCCGGTGACGCATGTACACCTCGTCCGGTCGCACCAACGATAGAAAGAGGGAAAGATGATCGGGAGATTCAACCACGTGGCTATCGCCGTACCGGATCTGGACGCGGCGGTAAAGACCTATCGGGACGTTTTGGGTGCCAAGGTCTCGGCACCGCAGGACGAGCCGGCGCACGGCGTCACCGTCGTTTTCATCGAGCTGCCCAACACCAAGGTGGAACTGCTGTACCCGTTGGGTGAGAAGTCGCCGATCAAGGGCTTCCTCGACAAGAACCCCGGCGGCGGCATCCATCATATCTGTTACGAAGTGGACGACATCCTCGCCGCCCGCGATCAGTTGAAATCGAAGGGTGCGCGGGTGCTGGGAGACGGCGATCCCAAGATCGGCGCTCACGGCAATCCCGTCCTCTTCCTGCACCCGAAGGACTTCAATGGTACGCTGGTCGAACTGGAACAGGCGGGCGGTCACGGACACTCCCACGCCGCCGAATAGGTGCTGGGTGCGCCTTCCGATCATTGGGCGGGAGAAGCGCCTGCCATGGGTTGGCTGAGCGGGATCGCGGTCTACTTCATCATCTGGTGGACCGCGCTGTTCATGGTTCTGCCCTGGGGGGTGGAGCCGATCGGCAACGACGACGTTGCCAAGGGGCACGCGGCGGGAGCGCCCAAGCGTCCCCGCCTTTGGATCAAAGCGGCGGCAACCTCGGTGGTTGCCGCCGTCTTCTGGCTGATCGTCTACGTCATCATCGAGACGGGGGCGATCTCGATGCGGGCGGGATAGGTCTCTTGTCCTACTGCCGCGTCGCCCTGGCCGACCCGGTTCACCGCGCCTATCACGACGAGGAATACGGCTTCCCCGTCGCCGACGACCACGTCCTGTTCGAGCGGCTGTCCCTGGAGATTTTCCAGGCCGGGCTGTCGTGGCGGCTGGTGCTGATGAAGCGCAGGCATTTGGCCGCCGCGTTCGCCGGCTTCGACATCGAGCGCGTGGCCGCCTTCGACGATGCGGCGATCGAGCGATTGATGGCCGATCCGACCATCATCCGCAATCGCCGCAAGATCGGCGCGATCATCGAGAACGCCCGTATCCTTGCGGGTCTGGCCCGCCTCGGAACGCGGGGCGAGAGGGGTGATCCCGCCAGCGCCAGCGCCAGCGACGCCAGCGGCCGGATAGACGTTTCCGGGGATAGGGGCGGGTCGACGTTCGCCGCCTGGCTCGCCGCTCATCATCCGCGGGAAGAAAAGGAGTGGCTGGCGCTGTTCCGGCGAACCTTCCGGTTCACGGGGCCGGAGGTGGTGCGCGAGTTCCTGGTCAGCACCGGCTACCTGGCCGGCGCCCACGACGACGACTGTCCGATCCAGGCGCGCATTCTCGCGGCGCAACCCGCATGGGCCATCCGCACCGCCCAGGCTGCCGCGTCTGTAGACTAATATCCTATCATGAAAAGAGAAACGGCCACCATAGTGGCCGCTCATTTAGTGAGCCGCTTGGCAGGCTCGGGTTGATCACTTTCCGATCATCCGGCGGGTCGGGTTGATCCCATTCCATACCGGTGGCTCCTCCCCGTTCGTTTTTTTTTTCTTTCTTTATTGCGTCCTGCGTCCTCGCACGTTTCCCCAAACCCGGGCATGTCAAGCGTTTTTATTTTCTTACGTACCGGGGCAAAACTACAACACCAAATTACGGACGTCACTATTTTTCTGCAACAAATGGCAAATTTGGCAGTCGGACGGCGAATCTGCCCCGCTTGCCCAGGAGCGCCGCCCCCGGCTCAGCACGACTCTGTACGGTCTATTATCCGCATCATCGGTCTATGATCCGAATTATAAGAAAAAAAACCTTTAACCAAGGCGATGTTCGATATATGTTCCTTCCGCAACAGAGGGAGGACCGAGGAATGAGCGTCGCCCGTTGCCGATTCGGCGAGGTCCACGCCGGAGCCCAAGCCGGCGCTGAACGACCCGTCCCGCAGTCCACCCCGCAGTCCACCCCGCAGGCCGGTGGCGGGCCGACCGATGGGCCGACCGGTGGGCCCGACTCCGCCGATGCGCTCGTCGCTCTTGGCCGGTTGCTGGGCGGCCACACCTGGCGCGACAGCCGGGACTGGGCGCGAGCACTCGACCAGCTTTCCCGGCTGCCGGAGCAAGACCTGGATCGGGTCGCCAACGCCGTGCCGACGCCGGCTGCGACCTGAGCGCAGGGGTTATCCCTCTCGTTCGCCCGCGGCCGCGCAGTACCGCGCATTGCAGAAATGTTGCAATGCAATACCAAATCGGCTTATGTCGTGTTAGGATGTCGCAACGCAGCAAGCGAGGCCGGCGCCGATAAGAGCCGCCGGCGGGTGCGGGAGAGGGCGATGGCACTACTCAGCAGGCTCGGCCAGGTCCTTCATGAGGAGCATTTCCATATCGTGATGCTCTTCTGCGACCTGGAGAACCGTGTCAGTGGTCCCGCAGCGCAACAACCGCTGGACCCCCATCGCACCGAGGATCGCGAACAGCTCCAGCAGCTGATCCTTGCCCTCGACGAGGTCATCCGCCACAACGCCTTCGAGGAGAAGGAGCTGTTTCCGCTGCTCTGTCGGGGGGGCGGCGCCGAGATGGTGGACATGCTGGCCGACGAGCACCTGGTGATGGTGCCGCTGGTCAATCGGCTGCGGTCCTATACCGCCGAGATTCTCGACGACGGCATCGATGCGGCGAAGTGGGAGCGGTTTTGCGCCGCGTCCCAGCAGTTTACCCAGCAGATCCTGCTTCACCTGCAAAAGGAGGAGTTGGGTATCGTTCAGGTTCTGGATACCCTTCTCGATCGCAACGAGCAGCGGCGCCTCGTCCATCGCCACGCCTCGGCCACCGCCCTCCACCACGGCGCCATGGTGGCCGCTCCCTGCATCGACTGACCCGTTGGTTTGGCCGCTCGCTGCGCACGCGGGCGCCCGGTGTCTCGCCAAAGTGTCCGCTTGCAAGCCCCGCCGTTGCGGCGCTTAATCGGTCTGGGGAGAAGGGCTAGCCCGCACCGGCCGCACCCGGCGGTCGCAGACGGTCCGGCGAGCCCGTTGCGCAGGTCCGTTGCGATCGACTGAGCCGAAGGAGTTCTGTGCGCCGGCGGGTGGGTCGTCGCTCTCCCCGGTCGGGGTCCGGAAGACCGCTGTCGGGACGAGGAAGAGAGTATGGAACTCGACCCGCTGTTTTTATCGCGGATCCAGTTCGCGTTCGTCATCACCTTTCACATCATCTTTCCCGCCTTCACCGTCGGGCTCGCCGGGTGGCTGGCGACCATCGAGACCATGCACCTGGCGACCGGCAATCCCCTCTACCGCCGGGTGTTCGATTTCTGGCTGAAGGTGTTCGCCGTCTCCTTCGGCATGGGGGTGGTGTCGGGCATCGTCATGGCGTTCCAGTTCGGCACCAACTGGAGCGTCCTCTCCGAGCGGACCGGCGCCATCCAGGGGCCGCTTCTCGGCTATGAAGCCTTCACCGCCTTCCTCTTGGAGGCCAGCTTCTTCGGGGTGATGCTGCTGGGACGGGACCGCGTCTCGAGGCCCATGTATCTCTTCTCCTGCTGGATGGTTTCCCTCGGCACCATGCTGTCGTCCTTCTGGATCCTCGCCAACAACAGCTGGATGCAGGTGCCGGTGGGCCACGAGATCGTCGATGGCCGGATCGTACCCGGCGACTGGTGGCGGATCGTGCTGGGTGAGGTGATGCTGGTCCGCTGGATCCACATGCTGCTGGCGGCGTTCCTCACCACCGGCATGTGCATCCTCGCCACCGGATCGTGGCACGTCCTGCGACGGGTGCATCCGGCCGAGGCAAGGGTCATGCTCCACTGGGGGTTGGGGTTCGTCGCCCTCGTCGTGCCGGTGCAGTTGGTGTTCGGCCATTTCGTCGGCGACTACGTGCATCAGCATCAGCCGGCCAAGTTCGCCGCCATCGAGGCGCGCTGGGAGACGGAGCAGCCGGCGTCGGAGGTTCTGATCGGGCTGCCCGATCCCGATCAGGAGCGCAATCTTTACGCGATCGTCATCCCCCGCCTGGGCAGCTTCATCGCGTCCGGGACCTGGGATTCGAAGGAAGTCGGTCTCGAGGAATTCGCCGTCGAGGATCGACCGCCGGTGCTGATCCCGTTCTTCGCCTTTCGCATCATGGTCGGCATGGGACTGGTCATGCTGGCGGTCTCGTGGCTGGGGAACTTCCTGCGCTGGCGCGGACGACTGGAGGCGAGCCGCTGGTTCCATTGGGCGGCGTTTCTCTCGTTTCCGAGCGGGTTCATCGCCGTCCTCACCGGCTGGTTCACCGCCGAGGTCGGCCGCCAGCCGTGGGTGGTCTACGGCCTGCTCAGAACCCGCGACGCGGTCACGCCGACAATTACCAGCGCCGACGTGCTGATGACGCTCGCCGCCTATGTCGTCGTCTACACCATCATCTTCGTCTACGGCATGCGATACATCTACCGCCTGCTGAAGGCCGGTCCCGGCGCCGAGACGCCGCATCCGCCGTCGTCGGCGACATCCAGGCGGCCGATGGCCTTCGCCGGTGGCAGCGAGACGGCAACCGGCGAGCAGTCCCCCGGCGGGGGGAGCTGACCGATGGCCGACGGTTCGCTTGCGACGGCGCTGCCCTTCCTTTGGGCCGGACTCATCGCCTTCGCCATCCTCGTCTACGTCATCCTCGACGGGTACGACCTGGGCGTTGGCGTACTCTTCGCGACGACGCGCGACGAGCAGTTCCGCGCCGAGATGATGGACGCCATCGCGCCGTTCTGGGACGGCAACGAGACCTGGCTGGTTCTCGTCGGGGCGGCCCTCTTCGGCGCCTTTCCCATGGTCTACGCCATTTTTCTCCCCGCCTTCTACCTGCCGGTGGCGTTGCTGCTGATCGGACTGATCTTCCGCGGCGTTGCCTTCGAGTTCCGCTACCGGACAAGCGGCATGCGCTGGGTGTGGGATGTGGGCTTCGGCGTCGGCTCGACGCTTGTCGCTTTCGTGCAAGGGGCGGCGATCGGCACCATGGTTCAGGAATTGCCGGTCATCAACGGCGCTTATGCCGGCAACGGCCGTGAGTGGATATCGCTGTTTCCCATCGTCTGCGGCATCGGCCTGGTCATCGGTTACGCCCTCCTGGGGGCCGCCTGGCTGGTGCTGAAGGCGGAAGGACGGTTGCAGGAGTGGGCCTACCGGCGGGTGGCGTTCCTCCTCGCCGGCACCGTTCTGTTCGTCGCCATCGCCTTCATCTACGCGCTCCTCATCCACCTGCGCGTCCTCAACCGTTGGCTGGAGGTGCCGTGGATGCTGGTGCTACCGGTGATCGGCGGTCTCGCCTGTCTCGCCATCCTCGCCGGGGTCCGCCAGCGCCAGGAGGGGCGCATTTTCCCTTGTGTCGTCGTCGTCTTCCTCACCGCCTATGCGACGATGGCGATCAGCTTCTGGCCCTACATGATCCCGTTTTCGGTCACCATCACCGATGCGGCGGCGCCGACCGCGTCCCTTGAGTTCCTGTTCTGGGGGGCGGGGGTCGTCGTCTTCCCGGTGGTGCTGATCTACACGATCTACGTCTATTGGATTTTTCGCGGCAAGCTGCGCAAGGGCTACCACTGAGCGCACCAACAGGGAGGCCAGCAATGGCGATGATTGAGGAACCGGCCTATCCGCCGGTGGTAATGCCGCAATACGACGACCTGCAGCTCCTGGAAGGGCAGACGGCGGTCGTCACCGGTGCCAATTCGGGCATCGGCGAGGCGGTGGCCATTGCCCTCGGCGACGCCGGTGCCAACGTCGTCGTCAACTACGTCGTCGGCGAGGACACCGCGGCCGAAGTGGTCAACAAGATCGAGGCGTTGGGGGCGAAGGCGATCGCCTTGCACGCCGACGTCTCCGACGAGGATCAGGTCGAGGCGATGTTCAAGACCGCGATCGCCACCTACGGCACCGTCGACATTCTTGTCGCCAATGCCGGGCTGCAGCGGGACGCTCCCGCGCACGAGATGACGCTGCAGCAGTGGAACACCGTCATCGGTGTCAATCTGACCGGACAATTCCTCTGTTGTCGCGCCGCCCTCCGCGAGTTTCTCCGTCGCGGCGTCCGCCCGGAGATCTCCTGCGCCGCCGGCAAGATCATCAACATGAGTTCGGTGCACGACATGATTCCGTGGGCGGGGCATGCCAACTACGCGGCGTCGAAGGGCGGCATTCGGCTGTTTTCGAAGACGTTGGCGCAGGAGTATGCCCCCCACCGCATCCGGGTGAACGCCATCTGCCCCGGTGCCATCCGCACCCCCATCAACCACGATGCATGGGCGACGCAGGCGGCGATGAATGACCTGCTGACGCTGATTCCTTACCGGCGCATCGGCGAGCCCGAGGACATCGGCCGTGTGGCCATGTGGTTGTGCTCGGATGAAGCCGACTATCTCAGCGGCGTCAGTCTCTACGTGGATGGCGGCATGACCCTGTTCCCCGGGTTTGCGACCGGAGGCTGAGATGGCAGAGCCTGCTTACGACGCCATTGTCGTCGGCTCTGGCGCCGGCGGCGCGGCGGCGACCTACAAGCTGGTCAAGGGCGGTTTGCGGGTACTGCTGGTGGAGAAGGGCGGCTTCCTGCCCCGCGACGGCTCGACCCTCGACATCAAGAAGGTGTTCAAGGACGGCGTCTTCAAGAACAAGGAGCCGTGGGTCGACGGCCAGAACCAGGTGTTCTATCCGGGCGAGTTCTACAACGTCGGCGGCAAGACCAAATGGTACGGGGCGGCGCTGCTGCGCTTCTCCGCGCACGAATTCGAAGCCGACGAGGCGCATCAATGCCTCGCCTGGCCGTTCGGCTACGAAACGCTCAAGCCCTACTACGACGAGGCGGAGGCACTCCTCCACGTCAACGTCTTCGCCAACGAGCCGGGACTGCAGGCGCTGATCGATCGCATCACCGGCGAGGATGCCGGCTGGCGGCCGCAATCGCTGCCGCTCGGCCTGAAGCAGGCGATCCTCGACGACCCGAACGAGGCGAAACACTTCGACGGCTTCGCGTCGGCGTGCGGGTATAAATCGGATGCCGAGTGGAACCTGCTCGATCCCATCCGCGACGAGCCCGGCCTCACGTTGCGCCCCAACGCCCCGGTGGTGGCCCTCCTCGGCGACGAGGCCGATCCGCAGCGGATCACCGGCGTCCGCCATGCCGACGGGAGTACCAGCCGCGCCCGCTTCGTGGTGCTGGCGGCGGGGGCGATGTCGTCGCCCCGCCTGCTCGAGGATTACCTGAACGAGACCGGGCTGGGCTCGCGCCTGCCGGCGGCGGCGATGGTCGGCGCCAACTTCAAGTTCCACATCAACAGTGCGTTGCTGGGATTCTCCGTCTTCAAGGATGAGGACGTGCTGAGAAAGACGGCAATCTTCTACAACGACGCGTTCCCCCACAGCACCGTCCAGTGCCTCGGCTGGATCGATGGCGACATTCTCGGCGCGCAGCTCCCGGCCGCGGTGCCCCAGTTCGTCGCCAATGCCTTCGGCGCCCGCGCCGTCGGCTTCTTCGCCACCACCGAGGACGGATCGAGCCCCGACAACCGCATTCGCTCGGGCGGCCGAGAGGGCTATCCGGTGATGGACTACCGCCTCGACCGCATCCGGCCGTCCCTCGACGAGCACCACGCCTGCGTTCACAGTTTCCGCGCGGCGCTGCTGAAGGCGGGGCTGCCCGGGGCGGAACGCTACATGGGCATGGCCGGGACCGCCCACGCCCTCGGCAGCCTGGTCACCGGCAGCGCCGCGGCCGCCAGCGTCTGCGATGCCGACGGCAAGGTCCATGGCATGGAGGGTCTTTACGTGGGCGACGGCAGCGTCCTGCCGCGGGCCAGCCGGGTCAATCCGGCGCTCAGCATCTACGCCTGGGGGCTGAGGCTGGGCGATCATCTCTGCCGGCGCGGCTGACGGGGATGCCGCCGTCGGGCCAGCGACCGCCCAATGTCCTCCTCGGCACCCTGCTTATCGTCCTCGCCTTTCTCTCGGTGGCGGTGATGAGCGCCTTCGGCAAAGCCGCCGCCGCGGTGCCCACCGGCATGATCGTCCTGTTCCAGAGCGGCATCAGCCTCCTGCTGCTGCTGCCGTGGGCGCTGCGGTGGGGCCTGGCCGGGGTGAGGACGACGCGCCTGCCGCTGCATTTCATCCGCGCCATCGCCGGCCTCCTGTCGCAGGTGCTGTTCTTCATCGCCGTCCGGCGGATGTTGCTGGTGGACGCGGTGCTGCTGGTGAACGCCGCGCCGTTGTTTATCCCGCTCGTCGTCCTCGTCTGGATGAAGACGCGGATCACCCCGGCGGTCCTGGTCAGCCTCGTCATCGGCTTCGTCGGGGTGCTGCTGATCCTGAAGCCGAGTGCGGCGCTGCTCGACAATCCGGCGGCGCTGCTGGCGATCGCCGCCGCCCTGTTCTCGGCGATCGCCCTCGTCGCGGTGAACCGGCTGTCGGTGACCGACCGGCCGCACACCATCCTGTTCTACTACTTCCTCATTGCGACGATTGCCGCGGCGCCGTTCGCCGCCGCCCACTGGCGGACGCCAACCGGCACGGAATGGGGCTATCTCGCCGCCATCGGCGTCTTCATGGCCCTGTCCCAGCTCTTCATCATCCTCGCCTACCAGCAGTCGACGGCGGACCGGCTGGCGCCGTTCAACTACTCGGTCGTCGTTTTTTCCGGGCTGATCGGCTGGGTGGTGTGGGGCAGTGTTCCCGATCTCCTCGCCGTTGCCGGCATCATCCTCGTCTGCATCGGCGGCATCCTCTCCATTACCCTGGGCGGGGGGCCGGCAAAGACGCACGCGCGCGGTCATGCCATCGGCCAGGGCCACTGGTGCGACGAACCGGGGTCCGCGCCCGGGTCCCGCCCATGAACCGCACCGGCAGGCGGTTCGAGTCGGCGACGACGCCGGCCGACATACGCGTCGTCGTCCGAGCGCGGAACATCCTCGGCGAATCCCCGGTCTGGTGCGCGCGGACGGAACGCCTGCTGTTCGCCGATATCGTCCGGCAGCTCATCCACGTGGTGAACCCGGCGGACGGTCACTGCCGGTCGTTCCAGTTGCCGGAGATGGGGACCTCGGTGTCGCCGCGGCAGAAGGGCGGGTGGGTCCTGACCCTGCGCAAGACCTTCGCCCTGTTCGACCCGGAAACGGGCGCCCTCGACATCCTCGCCGACCCGGAGCCGGATCGTCCCGACAACCGGTTCAATGACGGCAAGTGCGACCGGCAGGGGCGGCTGTGGGCGGGGACGATGGGGGCGAAGGACTGGCGGGCCGACAGCGGCGCCCTCTACCGTCTCGACGGGGATCGCCGGATAACCCGCATGCAGGACCGGGTGAAGTGCTCCAACGGCACCGGTTGGAGCCCCGACGGCCGGACCATGTATTACACCGAGAGCTTCCGCTACACGATCTACGCCTACGACTTCGATCCGGCCTCGGGCGAACTGGCCAACCGGCGGCCGTTCGCCGCCCTCGACCCCGACGCGGGTGGCTTCCCCGACGGCCTGACCGTTGACGCGGAGGGGTTCGTGTGGAGCGCGCAGCCGGTCTATGGGCGCCTCGTCCGCTACGATCCGACGGGTGGCATCGAGCGCATCGTCGCCCTACCGGTTTCCCGCGGCACCAGTTGCGCCTTCGGCGGTCCCGACTATGGGACGCTCTTCGTCACCACCGCCACCGAGACCCTCACCCCGGAGCAGATGGAGGAGGAGCCGCTCGCCGGCAGCCTGTTGGCTTTCGAGCCCGGGGTCTGCGGCCTGGCGGAGACGCCGTTCGCCGGGTGATCGCCTCTTTCAAACTCACCCGGGCGATCTCATCTGCAATGCGACAGTCCTGGGGGCTGAAGAGAGGGAGCCGGCGATGGAGTGGACCCATTCATCGATGATCAGCACCGCCGAGGCCGGTACCGCCGTCGTCGTCACCGCCGACGACGGGTGGGAGGCCTTTCCGTTCGGCCTCGACTGCGGCAGTGCCGGCATCTTCGCCAGCCGCGACGAGGCGATCGAGATGGTGGAGGGCCTGCTCGGCGACATGACCTGCTGCGTCGGCCACCTGGCCGCCGATTCCGACGCTTAGGGCGGCCGGGGAGCGGCTTTAGCCGGAGCAGTCCCGGTTGAGCTGCGCCAGGCTTCGGGAGAAGCCGGCCAGCGAATAGGTATCGGTGATCTGGGTGCCGCGGGAAGAGGTTCCCTTCAGCACCAAGGTACGGCCGGCCTTCATGGCGTCCACCAGCTTCTTGTCGGCGGCCGGATTGGCCGGCCAGGCATGGTTGCCCTGGGTGAACATCTTCAGCGTTTCCTTGCCGTCGATCTGCACCGTGACCGCGCTGCCGGACTTGTAGGTGTAGCCGCCGTCGACGCTGACTTCGTTGAACACCCGGTCGCCGGGACGGTTGGCGACCACGACATAGGTAGCGTCACGGCTCTTGTAATTGCCCTGCTTCTGGCGGGGAAACGAAACGGCGTAGCAGACCCTGGTCTTGCCCTTTCCGCTCCGCTCGTTTTTCCACGCCGCCGGCGCGGCGGGTGCCTTGGCCGACTTTTTCGGCGAGGACCCGGAGTTCTTGCCGCGCGACGTCGACGACGCACCCTGCTTCCTGGTGTCGGCGACGAGAACGACGCTCCCGCCGCCTTCGGCCGGGGCAGGCGCACGCTCCGCCGGCACTTGCCGCGTGGCGGCCGCGGTGCGGGTGACGTTGGCGGCGTCGGCGCCGAGGGGGGGCGTCATCGCCGCGGAACAGGCGTGAACAAGCGGGTCCGAGATGGCGAAGACAAACGCCATCGAAACAATAATAAACGACCGTTTCATCATGGTCAGGAAGGATAGAGGGCGTTCATGGCGTGTCAACCCTGCTATTTTTCGCAGCGCAGCATAACTCTACGCGTAGAATATAGGGTAGCCTTCTTCACTCGCCCTTTCTGATTCCGGGCATTCCCTCAATAACTTGCACAGATGGGGGTATTATTGCGCCGGCTGACGTCGTGACCGCAGGCCGCCGGCGTGCGACCCCTCCCCGCTGAAGGCTCGGACAAGGGGCGAGGGGTCGGCGAAGCGATTCTCCGCCGGCCGCCGCCGCGGCAAGCCCCGACTGCGACTATCGGCGCAGATCGAAGATCAGCAACTCCGCTTCGTCGGTGCCGGTCATCGTCACCTCCGGCTCCCCCTCCATGCCCAGGCCATCGCCGGCGGCCATCTCGCAACCATTCACCCGGGCGTGGCCGTGGACCACCTGCACCCAGGCCGCCCGCCCCGCCGCCAGCGGGTGGCGCATCGTCTCCCCGGGCTTGAGCGATGCGCGCCACAAGGTGACGTCCTGGTGGATGGTCACCGCCTGCGAGCCGCCCGCCGGCCCGCCGATCAGGTCGAGCTGCGAGGCTCCGTCCACCGGCGGAAGGGTGACCTGCTCATAGCCGGGATCCAGGTCCGGTCGTTCCGGGGTAATCCAGATCTGGAGGAAATGGACTGCCTCGTCGGTCGACGCGTTGAACTCGCTGTGGCGAATGCCGGTGCCGGCCGACATGCGCTGCACCTCTCCCGGTCGGATGACCGAACCGGTGCCGAGGCTATCGCGATGGGCGAGGGCGCCATCGACGACATAGCTGATGATCTCCATGTCCCGGTGCGGATGGGTGGGGAAGCCGGCGCCGGGGCGCACCTTGTCCTCGTTGATCACCAACAGGTCGTGAAAGCCGACGAAACGCGGATCGCGATAGCCGCCGAACGAAAAGGTGTGGCGGCTGTCCAGCCAGTCGATGCGGGTGGTGCCCCGCTCGGCCGCCCTGCGCAGTGAGATCATCGTTTTCTCCCTTGTTGTCTCCACCGGCAGGAATTGGGTATACCGGCAAGAGTGAACAATACGGTGTTCTGGCAGAAGATTATTTCTCATCAGGAAACAAATGGATCGGCTCGTCGCCATGCAGGCCTTCGTTGCCGTCGCCGAAGCCGGCGGCTTCGCCCTTGCCGCGCGCCGGCTGGGCATCGCTGCCCCGGCGGTGACCAAGCGGATCGCCCAGCTCGAGGCGCATCTGGGTGTCCGGCTGTTGGCCCGGACCACCCGCAGCGTGCGGCTGACCGACGAGGGGGCGCTCTACCTGACGGCGTGCACGCGCATCCTTGCCGAGGTGGCGGAAGCGGAAGCGGCGGTGGCGGGGGCGCGGCTGGAGCCGGCGGGGCTGCTCCGGGTCAGCGCGCCCACCTCCCTCGGCACGGTCGAGGTGGCGCCGCTGCTGTGCCGGCTGCAGGACCGCCATCCCCGCCTTGCCGTCGAACTGGTGTTGCTGGATCGGGCCGTCGATCCCATCGAGGAGGGCTTCGATGCGTCGATCCGCGATCAGGCGGAGGCGGCGGACGAGCACTTGCGCGTCGTCCGGCTGGCGCAACGGCAGCGCCTGGTCTGCGCCTCGCCCGCCTACCTGGAACGTCACCGTGTTCCCTTGCGACCGCAGGACCTCGCCGATCACGACTGCATCCACTACAGCTTTCTCGCCACCGGGCGCCGTTGGACATTCCTGGTCCCGTCGGCGGACGGACGGGAGGAGGCCCGGGAAATGAGCGTCGCCGTCCGTCCGGTTTTCGCCACCAACAACGGCCGGGTGATGCTGGAAGCGGCGCTGTCCGGCCGCGGCATCGCCCTGCTGCCGGCCTTTCTCGCCTGGTCCGACCTGGCCGCCGGTCGTCTCCTCCCGCTGTTGACCGAGTTCCCGGTGCCGGCGCTGTCGGTGACCGTCGTGCACGCCCCGGCGGCGGCGCTGACCGGCCGGGTTCGGGTGCTGGTGGCGGCGCTCCGCCACCACTTCACCGGCGAGGAAAGGGGTCCCGAGCCATCGCCTCCGATCCCACGCCGAGGTGAACACTGGTGACAGGGGCGCCGGCTCGGGTAGGTTTGCCTCCCGCCCGCCAAGGCTCCCCGATGTCAGACCCGCTCCCCGCCGCCCAGGCCCTGCTCATCCGCATCTTCGGCTTCGCCGACTTCCGTCCAGGCCAGGCGGAGATCGTCGGCGCGGTGCTGTCCGGGGACGACGTGATGGCGGTGATGCCGACCGGCAGCGGCAAGTCGCTGTGCTACCAGCTGCCGGCGCTCATGCGCTCGGGGCTGACGCTGGTGGTCTCGCCGCTGATCGCGCTGATGCGCGACCAGGTGAAGCAGTTGCAGGCCTGGGGCATCGCCGCCGCCAGCCTGAGTTCAGCCAACGATCCGGCCGAGAATGCGGCGATCATGGCCGCCATCGCCGAGCGGCGCCTCGCCATCGTCTATGCCGCACCGGAGCGCCTGCGTCAGACCGATACCCTCCGCGGCCTGCGTGCGTCGGGAGTCTCCCTGCTCGCCATCGACGAGGCGCACTGCGTCTCCCAGTGGGGGCATGACTTCCGCCCCGAGTACCTTGCCTTGGGCGACGTGCGGGCGCGGCTGGGCGGGGTGCAGACGATGGCGCTGACGGCGACCGCCGACCGAACCACCCGGGCGGACATCGTCGACCGGCTGTTCGCGCGGCCGCCGCGGATCTTCGTCCGCTCCTTCGATCGGCCCAATCTGTCGCTGGCGATGCAGCCGAAGGCGGAGACGCGCCGCCAGATCGGCCGGTTTCTCGCCCGCCATGCCGGCGAGAGCGGCCTCGTCTACTGCGCCTCGCGCAAGCGGACGGAGGCGCTTGCGGTCAGCCTCGCCGCCGACGGGTATCGGGCGCTGCCCTACCATGCGGGGCTGGAACAGCCGGTGCGCGATGCCGCCCAGGACTCGTTCCTGACCGACGACGGGGTGGTCATCGTCGCCACCGTCGCCTTCGGCATGGGCATCGACAAGCCGGACGTGCGCTTCGTCTGTCACGCCGATATGCCGAAGACGATCGAAAGCTACTATCAGGAGATCGGTCGCGCCGGGCGCGACGGCTTGCCGGCGGAGACGCTGACCCTCTACGGGTTCGACGATCTCCGCCTGCGTCGCCGGCAGATCGACGAGAGTGCGGCCAGCGACGAGCGCAAGCGGATCGAGCGGCAGCGGCTGCAGGCGATGATCGGCCTGTGCGAGGCGCCCCGCTGCCGCCGCCGAACCCTGCTCGCCTACTTCGGCGAAGAGGCCGAAACCTGCGGCAACTGCGACCTCTGCCTGAGCGGCGTCGTCCCGTTCGACGCGACCATCGAGGCGCAAAAGCTGATGTCGGCGATCGTTCGCACCGGCGAGCGGTTTGGCACCGGGCATCTGATCGATGTGCTCACCGGCACCGCCACCGAGGCCATCCGTGTCCATGGCCACGATGGGCTGAAGACGTTCGGGGTCGGTCGCGACCGGCCGGCGGCCGGGTGGCGGTCGATCATCCGCCAACTCCATGCCCGGGACCTGATCGCCCTCGGCGACGGCGATCGCGGCGGCTGGTCCATTACCGCGGCCGGAGGGCGGGTGCTGCGCGGCCTGGAGCGCATCGAGTTGCGCGGCGACGAACCGGCCACCGCCACCGCCACCGCCACCGGCGGCCGCAGATCGACGTCCGCCGGCCAGCGGCAGATGCCGGAGCTGGCGCCGGCGGACGCGGATCTGCTGGCCGGTCTGAAGGTGCTGAGGGCGACGCTCGCTCGAACCGCCGGCGTGCCGGCCTACGTGGTTTTCGCCGATCGGACGCTGATCGAGATGGCGGTGCGCAAGCCGTTGAGCCGGCAGGCGTTGGCGATGATCCACGGCGTCGGCGAGGCCAAGCTCGGGCGCTACGGCGAGACGTTCCTGCGGGTGATCCGCGAGCGGTGCGGGGTGGCCGGCGGATGAAAAAAAGGCTGCCGATTGTGCCGAGGCGGCCATCTGTTAGAGTCGCCGCGAGGGGCGGCACATAATGACGGAAACACCAACGGAGCCCGTATCGACCTCGGACGACCAGCTTGCCTGGGGTCCGCCGGAACCCAGCGACGGTGATGCGGTCGCGCGCGGCGGCAGTCTCTCGCTCATTATGGGCGCACTGGGGGTCGTCTTCGGCGACATCGGCACCAGCCCGCTCTATGCCGTCCGTGAGGCGTTCGGCGAGGCCGGCCGCCTGAGTTCGGATGCGACATCGATCATCGGGCTGCTGTCGGTCATCTTCTGGACGCTGGTGCTGACGGTGACGGTCAAGTACGTCCTTCTCATCATGCGCGCCGACAACCGGGGGGAGGGCGGCGTGCTGGCGCTCGCCACCCTGGCGATGCACGGGCTCCCGCTCAATTCCCGTCTTCGCTCCCTCATGCTGATCCTGTCGATCGTCGGCTTTGCCCTGTTCTTCGGCGATGCCCTGATCACCCCGGCCATATCGGTGATGAGCGCGCTCGAAGGCCTGAATGCGGCGACGCCGGTCTTTGCCCCCTACGTCCTGCCGGCGTCGGCTTTGATCCTGGTCGGTCTGTTCCTGATCCAGACATGGGGTACCGGACGCGTCGGCAGGCTGTTCGGTCCGGTCATGCTGGTCTGGTTCGTCGTCCTGGCGATCCTGGGCGCCGTGCAGGTGGCAGCCGTTCCGGCGGTGCTCGGCGCCATGAATCCCATCTACGCCATCGGCTTCTTCGCCCTCGAGCCGCAGGCGGCGTTCATCAGCCTGGGCGCTGTGGTGCTGACGATCACCGGCTCCGAGGCGCTCTATGCCGACATGGGGCACTTTGGTCGCCAGCCGGTGCGTGTCGCCTGGTTCGTTCTCGTGTTCCCGGCGCTGATGCTCAACTACTTCGGCCAAGGGGCGCTGCTGCTGCAGAACCCCAGCGTCGTCGGTCACGTCTTTTTCCTCCTCGCTCCCGAATGGGCGATCTACCCGCTGGTGTTCCTGGCCACCGTGGCGACGATCATCGCCTCCCAGGCGGTGATATCCGGCCTCTTCTCTCTTACCCGCCAAGCCGTACAACTGGGTTTCCTTCCCCGTATGGAGATGCAGCACACGTCGGAGACCGAGGAAGGACAGATCTTCGTGCCGAAGATGAACTGGATTCTCCTGGGGGGGGTGATCTTCCTCGTCAGCGAGTTCCGGTCGTCCGACAACCTCGCTGCCGCCTATGGTCTGGCGGTGACCGGGGTGATGGGGATCAGCACCGTGCTTGCCGCCGTCGTCGCCGTTCGCGTTTGGGGCTGGACACGTGGCCTCACGGTGGCGGTTTTCGGCACCTTCCTGCTGATCGACCTCACCTTCTTCGCCGCCAACTGCCTGAAGATTCCGAGCGGGGGCTGGCTACCGATCCTCGTCGCCGGGATCATGTACTTCCTCGTCGACACTTGGCGGCGCGGCGTCTCGACGGTACGGCAAAAGCTCTATAACGAGGCCATGCCGTTGGCGCTGTTCCTCGATGGGATCAAGAGCGCCAGCACCCGGGTACAAGGCACCGCCGTATACATGACCCGCAACGTCAACACGGTGCCGATGGCGCTGCTGCACAATCTCAAGCACAACCAGGCCCTGCATCAGCGGGTGGTGCTGATGACGATCAATATCGAAGACGTTCCGCACGTGCCGGCCAGCGAGCGGATCGAGGTGGAGAGGCTAGGCAAGGGCTTCTTCATGGTCGCCGCTTCCTACGGCTTCATGGATCGGCCGAATGTCCTGCGTGTGCTTGCCAAATGCCGGGACTACGGGCTCAACTTCGAGATGATGGAAACGTCGTTCTTTATCGGCCGGGAAACCTTGGTGCAGATGCGGCGGGCCAAGGCCCGCCACGACAAGTTGGCGCTTGGCCGCTGGCGCGGGCCGCTGTTCACCGCCCTGTGGAGTTCCTCGCTGAGCGCCACCGCCTTCTTCAGGCTCCCCCCCGGGCGGGTGGTGGAACTGGGCGGTCAGGTCGAGATTTGACGGCGGATCGTCGAACCCGGATTACCCCAAAAATAGGCCTATATTCAATCGCTTAGCTCTGCGGATTGAGACGGCGTTGACTCCGTCGGGCCTGCTCGCGATGGTGGTTTCCCCAAGCGGGGTATCGTCGACGGCGCCTAGCCGGGTCGGTACCCCCCGTGGACACCAGGAGTGGAGAACGATGCACTTGCGCAAACAGATCGTAACGGCACGGACCCTGCCAAGGGATGCGAACGGCACCGTTTTTTGCTTTTCCGTGGCCCTGCTGGCGGCAACCCTTTTCGCCCTTGGCGCAATCGCGTCCTAGCGCCGCCTTCCCCACGGCTTGGCGGATGGGTGCGCCGGTCAGTTGGGCGGAACGGCGCTGTCCTCCTGAACGCTCACCACCAGCCGGCTGCGCATCAGCCGCTCGAGCGCGTCGGCATCGGCGGTCAGGGCGATGAAAGGGATCGTCTCGTAGAGTTTGACGCCGGTAATCCCGGGGCCGGCGAGCGTCCCATCGGCGGCGGCGGTGACACCCAGATCGGTGAGCAGCCGGTGCTGCGCCCGGGCAATCGCCGCCGGTTCGTCGGCGGCCGGGCCGGTCATGGCCAGCTCGATGAGGACCGGTAGCCGGCCCCGCTCGCGGGCGACCTCGATCAGGCGCTGGGAGGCAGGACCGGTAGCGCGGGCCATGGCGATCTCCCCGGCCGATGCCCGGCCTCCGCCCCGGATTACCGCCGCGCCGAGCGCCAGGAGGACGAGGAAGGAGCGCCGGCCCATGCCGGCCGGCGCTCCTTGTTCAGCGGCCCCTCCTATGGTTCTCGCGGAGGCCTTGGCCATGCATGCAGCCGTGGCCGATCAGTTGCAGCCCGTCGCCGGCGAGCGGACCACGTTCAGCGCCGACAGCACGTCGATCCGCGGTTTGCTGATGCCGGCCCGCTTGATCGGCTTGCCGGTGCAGCTCAGCGCGGTTTGCAGCTCGTTGATGGTTGCCGACGGCTTGGCCTGCTTCAGGATGGCGAAGGCGCCGGCGACGTGGGGCGTGGCCATGGAGGTGCCGCTCTTGACGGCGAGACCGCCGCCGGGGACCGCCGCCAGGATATTCTCTCCCGGTGCCAGCAGGTCGACCAGCTTGGCATGGTTGGAGAAGGACGACAGGACGTCGGACTTGGTGGTGCTGCCGACGGTGACCGCCGCCGAAATGCAGCCGGGCGCGCTGACGTAGCCGTTATAGCCGCTGTTGCCGGAGGCGATGGCGCTGGCGATCTTGGCGTTGCGCAGCTTCTTGATGATGGCGGTCGTGGCGGCGTATTGGGAGTCACACTTATTGGGGTAGGCGCCGCCGCCGATGCTCATGTTGGCGGACGCAATGCTGTATGTCTTGCGCAGCGCGTAAACGCGCTCCAGGCCCTTGGTGACATCGGAGAAGTAGGTGAGCGCGCACGGCGTCGGCAAGGATCCGCACGACGCCGGGCTATCGAATCGGCTGAATACCTGGATGGCGATCAGTTTGGCGCCGCTGGCGACGCCCTTGATGTTGGACGCGTTGCCGACGGCGATGGAGGCGACGTGGGTGCCGTGATCGCATCCGTAGATGCTTGTCGAGCAGTTGGCGCCGGACCCGGCGGCGGTGGAGGAGGCGGCGCCGCCCGGGCAGAGGGAGGTGGACTGGCCGGTGACCGTGCTGGAGTAGCAGGCTTCGGACACCACCTTGCCGGTGAGCATCGGGTGGGTTTTGTAGACGCCGGTGTCGAGGACGGCGACCACTTGGCCGGTGCCGGAAAAGCCCAAGGCCGCCGCCTGGTCCGCCCTGATCAAGGGTACGCTTTGCAGCAAGGTCGGGGGCACCGGGACGTCCTCTTGAACGCTCGCCACCCCGGGTGCGGCGAGAAGTCGCTTCACCGCGCTGGGGTCGGCGTTGAAGGCGAGGAACGGAATGGTATCGAAGAGCGTCACTCCGTCGATGCCGCTTCCCTGGCCTTCGGCCTGGGTACGCGCCTGCCCGGATGCGGCGCCGGCACCGATGTCGGCGAGTAGGGCGTTCTGGGCCGCCCTGAGGCGGGCGCGCTGGGTTTGCGCCGCGGCCGGCGCGAGGGACTCCTCGTCCGCCAACGTCTCGGTCAGACCCACGATAACCCGCACCTGGCCTTGCTCGCCGGCGCGGGCGACCAGGGCTTCGCCGGCGGCGGTGTCCTCGGCGGCCGGAACGACGACGATCGGAGGCTGAGCGGACGGCGCGTCCGCGGCCTGGGCCGGGATCGTCGTCAGGGCGCCGATGCCGATGAGACAGGCCAGCGCGAGCGGGCGGCGAGCAAGCAGGTTAACTTGGATCATAGATGCAGAAGCCCTTTGGGGTCAGATTTGAAACATCAGTTAATACGACCATAACCTGCATTACCGGGTGCGTCAATCGCAATTTACTCTCATTACGGGAATAAAACGCCACCACCCTGCCGGGATCGCCGCCGAGCATTCAATCCTCCGGCAACGGGATGAACTCCGTTTCGCCCGGCACCGGCGGAAAGCGGCCGGCCCGCCAGTCGGCCTTGGCGCGCTCGATCCGTTCGGCATCGATGGCGACGAAGTTCCACCAGAGCCGCCGCTCGCCCAGCGGGGTGCCGCCGAGAAGCATCAGCCGCGAGTCCTCCAGGGCCTCGATGACGGCCTCGCCGCCGACGCAGGCCGCCATCACCCCCTGTTCCACCGTCGTTTCTTGCACCTGCACCCGGCCTTCGACCACATAGAGGCCGCGCTCCTCGTGGTCTTCCGGCAAGGCGAGGCGCGAGCCGGCGCTCATCCGCGCATCCAGATAGAACATCTCCGATAACGTCTCGACCGGCGCCGTCCGGCCGTAGGCGCGACCGGCGATCAGCTGCATGGATACGCCGTCGGCCTCGATCCGCGGCATGGTTGCGGCGGGATGGTGGTGGAACGACGGGGCGGTTTCGACCGCATCGGTGGGCAGGGCCACCCACGACTGAATGCCGTGCAAGCGGCTGGGGCGGGCCCGCTCCTCCGGGCCGGTCCGCTCCGAGTGGACGATGCCGTGGCCGGCGGTCATCCAGTTGACCGCACCCGGCCGGATCGCTTGCACCGAGCCCAAACTGTCGCGGTGGACGATCTCGCCCTCGAACAGGTAGGTGACGGTGGCGAGGCCGATGTGGGGGTGGGGGCGGACGTCGATGCCCCGTCCGGCCGGCAGCTCGGCCGGGCCCATGTGATCGAAGAAAACGAACGGCCCGAGCATCCGCCGCGCCGCCACCGGCAGCACCCGCTGCACGCTGAAGCCACCCAGGTCGCGCGGGCGGCCATGGATCAGCTGTGGTCCGCGGCCACCCGGCTCACCCGCCGGTCCGTTTTCGGGACCGCTCTTCGGGCATTGCTTCGCTTCTACCGACATCGACCGCTCCTCCTCGGGTTGCTTCTGGACGTGTAGGGTTGAAGCTCGGGAGGAGGACCCACCTGCGCAAGAGGGGCCGAAGGTCGGGGGCGTTTACCACTGCGCCGCGGAGCTGCATGTGGCCGGTCGGCCCATCTTCAGCTACGATCGGAATCCCAGAGAGTAGAAGCCGCGCCATCGATAGGAACGCGGCCGGAAGGGAGGCGAACACGGCGATGGATGATCTACGCGGAGTGCCTACGTCGGCGACGCAGGAGGCGAGCCTCGCCGGCTACGAAACCGCACTGCGACAGCTGCAAGGATACCGCGGCGACCCGGTCGCGACCATCGATGCGGTGCTGATGGCCGACCCCGGGTTCGTCATGGGCCGGGTGCTGCGCACGGCGGTGCTGGTGACGATGTGGGAAAGGAGCATCCTCGTCGGGATCGAAGAGGGGCTCCTGGCGCTGCGCGATCTCGACGACGCCGCCAACGATCGGGAGCGGGCGTGGACGACGGCCTTGGCCGCGTGGTTTCGCGGCGACTGGGACGGCATGCGGCAGCGGCTCGACCGGATTTCGGTCGACTATCCGCGCGACGCCCTGGCGCTGCAAATCGGCCACTTGGCTGACTTCTACCTGGGCGACCGCGACAACCTGCGCGGCCGCGTCGCCCGCGCCCTTCCCGCCTGGTCGCGGCAAACGCCGGGCTACGGCTTCATCCTCGGCATGCAGGCGTTCGGCCAGGAAGAATGCGGCGACTACGCGGCCGCCGAAGCGACGGGGCGGACCGCCCTCGAGATCGAGCCCGAGGACGGCTGGGCGCACCATGCGGTGACCCATGTCATGGAGATGCAGGGGCGCCAGGCGGAAGGCATCGCCTGGATGGAAACCCGCCAGCCCCTGTGGGCGCAGCCCAACAATACCTTCGCCTTCCACAACTGGTGGCATACGGCGCTGTTCCATCTCGACCTGGACCAGGTGGAGCCGGCGCTCGCCATCTACGACGCCGCCATCCGCCCCGGCGCCTCCCAGGTGCAGCTGGAGATGGTGGATGCCACGGCGCTCCTGTGGCGGATGCACCTCAGGCGCATCGACGTGGGCGACCGCTGGCGAAACCTCGCCGACGCCTACGAGCGTAGCGACGAGCAGGGATTCTACGCGTTCAACGACATGCACGCGATGATGGCCTACGTGGCGGACGGACGGACGGCGGCCGCCGCCCGGCTGCTGGCGGCGGTGGAGCGAGCCGCCGCCGCCGAGACCGCCAACGGCGGCATGTCCCGCAGCGTCGGGCTCGCCCTCGTCCGGGCGATCTCCGCCTTCGGCCGGGAGCACTGGGACGAGGCGATCCGCCTGTTGATGCCGGTGCGCTACCGGGCGAACGCCTTCGGCGGCAGCCATGCCCAGCGCGACATCGTCCACCGCACCCTCCTGGAGGCGGCGCAGCGGCAGGGCGACCGGCCGCTGGCGACGGCGCTTGCCGCCGAGCGAATCGCCCAGAAGCCGTTCTGTCCGTTCGCCCGACGGGAAGGGCAACGCGCCGAGGCGCTGCCCTTCGCCGGGTGACGGTGGGACTGGGTCAGGGAGGAGGCGCGATCGCCTCCTCCCTGACCGGTGGGCGTTATTCCCGGATTTCCGCGGCCCGGCGCTTCCGGCGCCGGGGGCGGGCGCCGCCCGAGGCGTTCTCGCCGACAAAGGCGGGATCGCCGGAGGCGAGGGCACTGGCACGTCGGCGGACATGGCGGGTGCTCAGCACGGCCTCGCAGGCCTCGCAAAGGTGCCAATCGCCGTAGGCGCCAATGCTGATCAAGGCGCCACAGCAGCGATGCTGTTCGTGGGTGTGACTGGTGCGGAGCGAACGCGGCGGCATCGGCGTACTCCTTCATCTCGTCTGATTGCATGAAACGGGGGTTTACCGGACTGGGCGACGAGCGCCTTTCCTGCTTCCTAGGTCCGGACTGGTCGCCGGCGCTGGGAGCCCATCAGCCGCATTCGAGCGTGCCCGGGAATGATCTCCCGGCGAGACGTCGAGGGGCTGAGGCAGGGTGCGGGCGTCACGCCCGACGGCGCCGGAACAAGCGGGTTTCGCAGCATTCCACACCGGTCTGCCACGGCACCGCGGGCTCCTTCCATCGAGCGCGTCGGGATGTCAGCTGCTTCGCCTCGACCGAGGACGGGCCGCTGCCCCCCGCCGGTCTCTTCTCCGTAACGCGCCACGTGGATCACCTTGGGTTGCCCACTCCGGCCGAGGGATAATGGTGGTGTCGGCCGGCCCCTTCCTCAAGGGGTAAAAAGGGAGACCGGGGCCGCAGCGGCCGGAAGTTCGCCCCGAGGGGCGACCCGTGCCCCGATGGTCACAGGCGTAGCGTCGCGCCCGCCCTGCACGCGGTGCCGGGCCGGCTACCCGGGAACGAAGACGCCCGCATCGTTCTTTCAGCGTGGTAAAGCGCGTTCAGTGATCCGGAACATGGAGATCATCCGATGTCCGTCGCCTTCGTCTATGTCACCGCCGCCACCCCGGAGGAGGCGGCCGCCATCGGCCGGGACTGCGTCGGCGAGCGGCTGGCCGCCTGCGCCAACGTCCTCCCCGGCATTACCTCCATCTATCGATGGCAGGGGAAGGTGGAGGAAGCGACCGAATCGGCGCTGATCCTGAAGACCAAGGTGGAGTTGATCGACGCCCTGACCGCCCGCATCAAGGCGATCCATTCGTACGAATGCCCCTGCGTCGTCGCCTTGCCGGTGGCGGGCGGCAATGCCGGTTTCCTCGACTGGGTTCGCCAGGAGACGGCCTGATCAGGCGGCCGTCGCGTCCTCCGGGCACGACCCGCCCGTATCCGGCCGGCAGGCGATGGTGGCGATGGCATGGGCGGCGATGCCTTCGCGGCGGCCGGTGAAGCCCAGTCCTTCCGTCGTCGTCGCCTTGACGCTGACCCGGCCGATGTCGACGCCGAGGATGGCGGCGACGGAGGCCCGCATCGCCTCGCGATGGGGCCCGATCTTCGGCCGCTCGCAGATGACGGTCACGTCCACGTGGCGGATCGTGCCGCCGGCTTCGGCGACCAGCGACGCCGCGTGGGCGAGGAAACGGGCGGAAGCGGCTCCTCGCCACCTGGGATCGGAGGGCGGGAAGTGGCTGCCGATGTCGCCGGCGCCGATGGTGCCGAGGAGCGCATCGGTAATGGCGTGGAGCACCACGTCGGCATCCGAATGGCCGGCGAGACCGGCCGTGTGGGGAACGACGAGGCCGCCCAGCATGACGTGATCGCCATCGGTGAAGCGATGGACGTCGTATCCCGAGCCCGTCCGCGTCTCGTATTCCGCTTCCAGCATGCGCGCCACCCGCTTCAGATCGTCTTCGCTGGTGATCTTGAGATTGTCCTCGTCGCCGGCAACGAGGGCCACCGGCAACCCCGCCGCCTCGGCGATGGCGGCGTCATCGGTGAGTTCGCGTCCGGCCGCGGCGCGGTGCGCGGCGAGGATCCGGCCAAAGCGGAACCCCTGCGGCGTCTGCGCCCGCCATAGCCCGGCGCGGTCGACGGTGGCGGCCACCTTGCCGCCATCAGCCCGCTTCAGGGTGTCGACGACCGGGAGCGCCGGCAGGACCGCCGGGGAGTCGCAAAGGGCGTCGAGGACGCGCGAAATCAGCCGGGCATCCACCATCGGCCGGGCGGCGTCGTGAATCAGAACCAGGTCCGGCGGATCGTCGGCGAGGCTGGCAAGTCCGCGGTAGGCCGATTCCTGGCGACTGGCGCCGCCGGCAATGGGGTCGAGCAGGGAGAGGCCGGAGAGGCCGGCGGTCGCGCGGCGGAAAAGTTCGGCATCGTCGGGATGGATGATCGGGCGCACCGCGCTGATCCCGGGATGGGATAAAAAGGCGCGCAGGGTGCGCCGCAGCACCGGCTCGCCGGCCAGCGTCCGGTACTGCTTCGGCAGATCGCCGCCGAACCGGCTGCCGCGGCCGGCGGCGACGATGAGGGCGACGGTGGTCGCACCGGCCCCCGACGACGGAGACGTAGGCGTAGACGAAGCTGGCATAACGGGTGCAATCACATCGGGAGCAATCGGGAGGTCATCGGGATGGGGGCTCGGGCGCTTGTCGAGGGTAACATTGCCTCGCCCCGGCGCTAAGGCGGAATCATCTTGCGTCGCCATCGCCGCGCCCGCTGATCGCAAAGGGCCCCCTGATCGGCAAAGGCCTGATCGGCAAAGGCCTGGTCGGCAAAAGGAAGGAACGGGTCGATGTGGCAGAGTTCGTTGGCGGTGCTGTCGTTGCTGCCGACCGCCCTGCAGATGGTCCGCCGTCAGGCGGCTCGTGACGCCTGGTTCTGGCTGTCGGTGGCTCTCGGCCTGGCCGGGCCGACGGTGTGGATCCTGGGCCACGCCGGCAGCTGGCAACTGGGGTTTTCCCAGACCCTGGGGGCGACGGCGGCGGTGACGATGTTGACCTTCGGCGTGGTGGCGGCGGTGCTGCCCCAGGCCTGGCGCCTCGCCGGCCTGCTGGGGATTTACATGATCGTGGTCGTTCTCCTCGCCGTCTTGTGGCAGACGCGGGCCGGCCCGATGACCGACGCCGCCATCGATCATCCCGCCTGGATCAAGGCCCACGTTCTCTCTGCGCTCGTGACCTACGCCCTGGTCACCCTCGCCGCCGTCGCCGCGTTCGCCGCGTTTCTCCAGGGAACGGCGCTGAAGCGGCGGTGGCGGAGCGGCCTGACCGCCGGCCTGCCGTCCCTCGCCGACTGCGATCTCCTCCAGCTCCGTCTGCTGCAGTGCGGAGAGGCGGTTCTGGCGGCGGGACTGGTCACCGGGATCGCGGTTGAGTACGTGGCGGTCGGCCGGCTGTTCGAGGTCTCTCACAAAACCGTGCTCACCTTGGCCGCCTTCATCGTCATCGGCGGCCTTCTCGTCGCCCATTATTGCCGCGGCGTCCGCGGTCGCACCGCCGCCCGCTACGTCCTTCTTGGCTATTTGCTGCTCACTTTGGGCTATCCCGGCGTCAAGTTCGTCACCGACGTGCTGATCGGTGGGCAATCGTGAGATGCAGACCGGCGGTAGGAACCGGCGGGACGAAAAGCAACCGACAAGTTCTGGTTAATCCACAGGCAAAGCTCGCCAACAATCTTCTGTGGCCTAACTTATAGGCAAGCGAGTAAGCTGGAGGATGCCGCCGGCGGCCACTTTCGGCGCCGGCCACGGATGTGCTCCGCTCGGCGCGCTTGTCCGTTCGCAACACGAAAGCCGCAATCGCATGGAAGTAAGATGGGAGCAGGACGCCTGATGTTGCGGCCGGGGGAGGTGGAGATCGACCTCGACCTCGTGCTCAACGTACTGCCGTCGGTGGTCTTCGTGATCAATGGCGGGTTCGAGATCCTCTATGCCAACGCGTCGGCGGAAAACCTGTTTCAGAGCAGCGCCGCCAATCTCCGGCGGTTGCGCCTCGATCATTTGTTGCCGGCCGACAGTCCCTTGTTTTCACTTATCCGGCAGTCGATCAGCGACGACCATCCGGTCTCCGAATACCACGTGACCCTGACCAGTCCGCGAATCGGCAGCCATGCGATGAACATCCAGGCCGCCCCGCTGAGCGATCCGCGCGATCCGGGGATGGTCGTCGTCACCATGCAGGAGCGCTCCCTCGCCGCCAAGATCGACCGGCAGCTGTTTCAGCGGGGGGCGGCCCGTTCGGTGGGGGCGATGGCGGCGATGCTGGCGCACGAGGTCAAGAATCCTCTCGCCGGCATCCGCGGCGCGGCGCAACTCCTCGAGGAAAGCGTCCGTCCGGAGGACCGGGCGCTGACCCGCCTGATCCGCGACGAGACCGACCGTGTCTGCAGTCTGGTGGACCGGATGGAGGTCTTCTCGGCCAGCGACCCGTTCAAACGGGAGGCGGTCAATATTCACGAGGTCCTGAGCCGGGTGCGGACCCTGGCCGAGAACAGCTTCGGGCGGCACCTGCGATTCATCGAGAACTACGACCCGTCGTTGCCGCCGGTGCTGGGCAATCGCGACCAACTGGTCCAGGTATTTCTCAACCTGGTCAAGAACGCGGCGGAGGCGGCGCCCAGCGAAGGAGGCGAGGTGACCATCGGCACCGCCTATGCCCACGGCGTCAGGCTTGCCGTCTCCGGCCGCCATGCACGGATGAAGCTGCCGCTGGTGATCAGCGTCCAGGACAACGGCGCCGGGATCCCCGACGACATCAAACCGCACCTGTTCGAGCCGTTCGTCACCTCGAAGCCGAAGGGGACGGGCCTCGGCCTCGCTCTCGTCGGCAAGATCGTCGGTGACCACGGTGGGATCATCGAATGGAACTCGGAGCCGCGGCGGACGGTTTTTCGGGTTATGCTGCCGATGGCTCCGGTGACGGAGGGGGGGAAGGGGTGAGCAGCCATACCGTTCTTGTTGCCGACGATGATTCCGGCATTCGTACGGTGCTCGGTCAGGCCCTGGAGCGGGCCGGTTATCAGGTGCGGGTCACCGGCAACGCCGCGACCCTATGGCGCTGGATCTCGGACGGGCAAGGCGATGTCGTCATCACCGATGTGGTCATGCCGGACGAGAATGGCCTCGACCTGATCCCGCGTATCCGCAAGATCCGCCCCGAGTTGCGGGTCATCGTGATGAGCGCCCAGAATACCCTGCTCACCGCGGTCAAGGCGACCGAGCGCGGTGCCTTCGAGTATCTGCCGAAGCCCTTCGATCTCAACGAGCTGCTGGTCGTCGTCCGCCGCGCCCTGGAGGCTCCCCGCCACGGGGCGACGGTACAGCGGGAGGGGGACGAGCCTCCGGAGGAGCAGCTGCCGCTGATCGGCCGCTCGCCGGCGATGCAGGAGATCTATCGGACCCTGGCGCGGCTGATGGCGACCGATCTCACCGTCCTCATCACCGGCGAGTCCGGCACCGGCAAGGAGCTGGTGGCGCGGGCGCTGCACGATTACGGCAAGCGCCGGGCGGGGCCGTTCGTCGCCATCAACATGGCGGCGATCCCGCGCGAGCTGATCGAGAGCGAGTTGTTCGGCCACGAGAAGGGCGCCTTCACCGGCGCCACCCACCGCTCCGCCGGCCGCTTCGAGCAGGCGGAAGGCGGCACCTTGTTCCTCGACGAGATCGGCGACATGCCGCCGGAGGCGCAGACGCGGTTGCTCAGGGTGCTGCAGGAGGGGGAGTACACCACCGTCGGCGGGCGCACCCCGATCCGGGCCAACGTCCGCATCGTCGCCGCCACCCATCACGACCTGCGCGGCCTGATCAGCCAGGGGCTGTTTCGCGAGGACCTCTACTTCCGCCTCAACGTGGTGCCGATGCGGCTGCCGCCGTTGCGCGAACGCAGCGGCGACATCCCCGAACTGGTTCGCCACTTCATGAGCAAGGCGGTGAACGAGGGGCTGGTGCCGAAGATCATCGACAGCCAGGCGATGGAGCGGCTGAAGGCCTGCCGCTGGCCGGGTAACGTGCGCGAGCTGGAAAACCTGGTGCGTCGCCTGGCCGCCCTCTATTCGGAGGAAGTGATCGGCCTCGACGTCATCGAGGCGGAACTGGCCGACGCCTCGCCCTCCGCCCTGGAGCCGGAGTCCGACGGGCTGAGCGGCTCGGTGGAGCGCCATCTGCGCAGCTACTTCTCCATCCACGGCGAGGCGCTGCCGGCGCCGGGCCTGTTCGACCGCATTCTTCGCGAGGTCGAGCGGCCCCTGATCGCGCTGACCCTGGAGGCGACCCGCGGCAACCAGATCCGCGCCGCCGAGGTGCTCGGCCTCAATCGCAATACGCTGCGCAAGAAGATCCGGGAGCTCAGCATCCCGGTGGTCCGCGGAGGCGGCCGTTGACCTCACGGCCGTCCGGCTTTTACCGCCGCGTCACCCTCGGCTGGTCGCTGCTGGACCGCCGCTACGGTCTCGAGCGCAAGCTCGTGGGGGTGGTGACGGCGGCGGCGGTCCTGTCCGGGATCATCACCGTCGCCATGTGGACCGGCGCCACCGGATTCGGTCCCGATCCGCAGACGGTCGTCGTCCTCCTCTACCTCGACTCGGTGCTGCTCCTCGTTCTCGGCGCCGTCATCGCCATCAAACTGGTACGGGTGTGGGCGGAACGGCGGCGCGGCCTTGCCGGCTCGGGACTGCACGTGCGGATCGTCGTCCTGTTCAGCCTGGTGGCGGTGACCCCGGCCATTCTGGTCGCGGCCTTTTCGGCGCTGTTTCTCAACTTCGGCATCCAGGCCTGGTTCTCGGAGCGGGTAAGGACGGCGATCGAGTCCTCCGACCGGGTCGCCCGTGCCTATCTGCAGGAACATCGACAGAGCATCTCCGCCGATGCCTTCGCCATCGCCAACGAGTTGAACAAGGCGGCGAGCGACTTGATGCAGGACCAGCGCCTGTTCGAGGAGCGGCTGTCGGTGTTGGCGGCGCTGCGGTCGCTCTCCGAGGCGCTGGTGGTCGATTCCAGCGGCCGCGTCGTCGCCCAGGCGCCGCTCAGCCTGACGCTCGGCCTCGACAACATTCCCTATCAGGCGATCGAGGAGGCGGAGCGGGGGCAGATCGTCGTCCTCACCAGTTCGCCGGACGACCTTGTTCGCGCCGCGATCAAGCTCAACCGCTTCGTCGACGCGTATCTCGTCGTCGGCCGCTTCATCGATCCCTCGGTCAGGGAGCCGATCGAGCAGACCGAACTCGCCGTCGCCCAGTACCGGCGGCTGGAGCAGAGCCGCGAAGGCATCCTCATCACCTTCGTCATGATCTTCGGCTTGGTGGCGCTGCTCTTGCTGCTGGCGGCGGTGTGGATCGGCCTCACCTTCGCCACCCAGATCACCCGGCCGATTTCGACCCTGATCGCCGCCGCCGAGCAGGTGCGCGACGGCGACCTGTCGATCCGGGTCAAGTCGGGCGCCTCGGTGGGCGAGATCGGCACCCTCAACCGGGCGTTCAACCGGATGACCACCCAGCTGGAACAGCAGCAGGTGACCCTGATCGAGGCCAACCGCTCGCTGGACGACCGCCGCCGGTTCACCGAGGCGGTCCTGAGCGGCGTTTCCGCCGGTGTCATCGGCCTGGACGCGGCGGGGCTGATCAACCTGCCCAACCGCTCCGCCTCGGAGCTTCTCGGCGTCAACCTGGACGAGGCGAGCGGCTTGGCGCTCACCCATGTGGCGCCCGAGATGTCCGGGCTGCTGGCGGCGGCGATGGAGCGCCCCGAACGCCAGTGGCAGGCGGAAATCCGGCTGCTCCGCGACGGCCAGTCGCGGGCGCTGGTGGCGCGCATCGTTGCCGAGCGGCAGGAGGGGGCCGTCGCCGGCTACGTGGTCACCTTCGATGACGTGACCCCGCTGGTTGCGGCCGAACGCAAGGCGGCCTGGGCCGACGTGGCCCGGCGCATCGCCCACGAGATCAAGAACCCGCTGACCCCGATCCAGCTGGCATCCGAGCGACTCCGCCGCCGCTACCTGAAGGAGATCAAGTCCGATCCGGAAACCTTCTCGACCCTGACCGAGACGATCGTCCGCCACGTCGGCGACATCGGCCGGATGGTCGACGAGTTCTCCTCTTTCGCCCGGATGCCCCGGCCCGATCTGAAGCTGGAGGACATCAACGAGCTGGTGGAGCAGGTGGTCTTTCTCGAGCGCAATCGTTATCCCGATATCACGATCGTCGCCGAACTGCCGGCCGAGACTACGCCCCTCGTCTGCGACGCGCGGCTGTTTTCCCAGGCTCTCGTAAATGTGATGAAGAACGCCGCCGAGGCGATCATCGGCCGGGAGCATAAGGAGGGTGTGCCGCTACCCACCGGCCGCATCGACGTGACCGTCGCCCACAGGACGGGAGAGGGGGGCGATCAGGTGGTGGTGACCATCGACGACAACGGAAAAGGATTGCCTAAGGAAAACCGCGACCGCTTGACCGAACCTTATGTTACAACGCGGACACGAGGCACCGGCCTGGGACTCGCCATCGTCAAGAAGATCATGGAAGATCACCAGGCAGAACTCGTTCTCGGCGACCGCGACGGTGGCGGTACCCGGGTGATGATGATCTTTCGCGAAACCGCCCGCTCCGAGTGGTTGAGCTATATCGACGGGATGGACAAACCAACGGCCACGGCGGCGCCCTGACGGCATCAACTGTAATCCATGGCAGCAAGCACCCCCATCACCGTAGCCGAGGACATCCTCATCGTCGACGACGAGGCGGATATCCGCGTCCTCGTCTCCGGAATCCTCAGCGACGAAGGCTTCGAGGCCCGGGAGGCGGCCGATAGCGACGCCACCCTGGCCGCCATCGCCCAACGGCGGCCGGGCCTGGTCCTGCTGGACATCTGGCTGCAGGGCAGCCGGCTCGACGGCATGGAAATCCTCGAGCTGTTGAAGCGCGAGCACCCCGATCTGCCCGTCGTCATCATGAGCGGCCACGGCACCATCGAGACCGCGGTGGAAGCGATCAAGCTCGGCGCCTACGACTTCATCGAGAAGCCGTTCAAGGCCGACCGGATGATCCTCGTCCTCAACCGGGCGCTGGAAGCGGCGCGGCTGAGACGCGAGAACGAGGAACTGCGGCTGCGCGGCGGCGGCCATTGGGAGCTGATCGGCCAGTCGGCGGTCGTCGGTCAGCTCCGTCAGGCGATCGACCGGGTGGCGCCCACCAACAGCCGCGTCCTCATCTCCGGGCCGGCCGGGGCGGGGAAGGAGCTGGTCGCCCGGCTGATCCATCGCCAGTCTCGGCGGGCGTCGGGGCCCTTCGTCGTCCTCAATTGCGCATCGATGGTGCCCGAGCGCATGGAAGTGGAGCTGTTCGGGGTGGAGGGCAGCAACGACGGCAACGGGCCGTCGCGCAAGACCGGCACCTTCGAGGCGGCGCACAACGGGACCCTGTTCCTGGACGAGGTGGCGGATATGCCGGCGGAAACGCAGGGCAAGATCGTCCGCGTGCTGCAAGAGCAGGTGTTCTTCCGTGTCGGCGGCCGGACCCGGGTGGAGGTCAACGTCCGGGTCATCGCCGGGACCACGCGCGATCTTGCCGAGGAGATCCGCGCCGGCCACTTCCGCGAGGATCTGTTCTACCGCCTGAGCGTGGTGCCGCTGCGGGTGCCGGCGTTGAAGGAGCGGCGTGACGACATCCCGCTCCTCGCCCGTCATTTCATGGCCCGGGCGGCGGAAAGCTCGGGGCAGCGGCCGCGCGAGATCCAGGAAGACGCCATGGCGGCCCTGCAGACCTACGACTGGCCGGGCAATGTGCGCGAGTTGCGCAACATCGTCGAGCGGCTCCTGATCATGGCTCCCGGCAGCGCCGAGGATCCCATCCGCGCCGACATGCTGCCGGGCGAGTTCGATGCCAACCTGCTGTCGGCACGGCGCTCCGACCGCAGCACCGAGATCATGGGCCTGCCGCTGAAGAACGCGCGGGAGATCTTCGAGCGCGAATATCTTCTGGCCCAGGTCAATCGCTTCGGCGGCAACATCTCGCGCACCGCGGCCTTCGTCGGGATGGAGCGCTCGGCCCTGCACCGCAAGCTGAAGTCGCTCGGCATCCAGGGCGACGAGAAGAACCGGCAGGCCCAGGAATAGGCGGAGCGACGCACCGGTGCACGGCAGCGGCCCGACGCGGCAGGACGAGGCGTACCCCCGATGAAGATCGTCATCTGCGGCGCCGGCCAGGTGGGGTTCAACATCGCCCGCCACCTGGCGCAGGAGGGGAACGACGTCACCGTCGTCGACAATTCGCCGGAAAACATCCGGCGGATCAACGACAGCCTCGACGCGCAGGGTATCGTCGGACACGCCTCGCGACCGGACGTGCTGGAACGGGCGGGTGCCGCCGACGCCGACATGATCATCGCGGTGACCTACACCGACGAGGTGAACATGGTCGCCTGCGAGGTGGCCCACTCGGTCTTCGAGGTCCCGCTGAAGATCGCCCGCATCCGCGACCAGAGCTACCTCGACCCGGCGTGGGCGAACCTGTTCTCCCGCGAGCATCTGCCCATCGATGTCATCATCTCGCCGGAGACCGAGGTGGCGAAGGCGATCGCCCGGCGGCTGAGCGTTCCGGGCTCGTTCGAGATGATCTCCTTCGCCGACGACAAGGTGAGGCTCTTGGGGGTGCGCTGCGAGGCGGGCTGCCCCCTGGTCAACACCCCGATCAAGCAGCTCACCCAGCTTTTCCCCAGCCTCAACATCATCATCGTCGGTCTGTTGCGCCAGGACCAGGCGGTGCGGCTGACCGGCGACGGCCAACTCCTGGTGGGCGACGACGTCTATTTCGTCGTCGAGACGGCGCAGGTCGCCCGCGCCATGGCCGCCTTCGGGTATGAGGAACCGACGGCACGGCGGCTACTCATTTGCGGCGGCGGCAACATCGCCCTGTTGCTCGCCCAGCAGATCGAGGAGGAGACGCCGGCGGTCAGCGTCAAGATCATCGAGGGCAACGGCGAGCGCGCCGCCGCCGTCGCCAGCATGTTGTCCGGCACCGTCGTTCTGCACGGCGACGTCCTCGATCCCGAGATCCTGGAGGAGGCGGGGGTCGCTACCACCGATGCGGTGGTGGCGGTCACCGACGATGATGAGACCAACGTGCTGGCGTCGCTTTTGGCCAAGCGGCACGGTGCGCGCCGGGCGATCACCTTGTTGAACAAGGGCACCTACGAGCCGCTGGTGAAGACGCTCGGCATCGATGTCATCGTCAGTCCGCGCAACATCACCGCGTCCACCATCCTTCAGCACGTGCGGCGCGGCCGCATCCACGCGGTGCACACCTTGCGCGAAGGGTTCGGCGAGCTAATCGAGGCGGAAGCGCTGGAGACCTCCAGTCTGGTCGGGACCCCGCTGCGTGAGATCAAGCTGCCGCCGGGGGTGATGATCGGCGCCATCGTCCGCAACGGCCAGGTGATCAGCCCGCGCGGGACGACGGTCATTCAATCGCGCGACCGGGTGGTGCTGTTTGCCGCGTCGGAGTCCGTCCGCAAGGTGGAGCGCCTGTTCTCGGTCAGGCTCGAGTATTTCTGAGGGACGGATCATGGGCCGGATCGCATACGTCAACGGGCGCTATCTGCCGCATCGCGCCGCCCGCGTTCCCGTCGAGGACCGCGGCTATCAGTTCGCCGACGGGGTATACGAGGTCTTCGCCATCAAGGACGGGGCGATCGTCGATTCGGACCTCCACCTTGCCCGGCTGCAGCGATCGCTGGCGGAACTGCGCATAGGCTGGCCGATGACGCCGGCGGCGCTGATGGCGGTCCTGCGCGGCCTCGTCCGGCGCAACGGCGGCCCGGCCTTCGGCGCCCTCTACATGCAGGTGACGCGTGGGGTCGCGCCGCGCAACCACGTGTTTCCGGCCCGGGCGAAGCCGGCGCTGGTGGCCACCTGTCGCACCCTTCCGCCCTTCGACGTGGCCGCGACCCGTCGTGGCGTCGGCGTCATTACCCTGCCCGACCTGCGCTGGCGGCGGCCGGACATCAAGTCCGTCTCGTTGTTGCCCAACGTTCTCGCCAAACAATGCGCCGCCGAGGCGGGTGCCTACGAGGCCTGGCTGGTGGACGATGCCGGCCGGGTGACCGAGGGCACCGCTTCCAACGCCTGGATCGTCACCGGCACCGGCGACATCGTCACCCACCCCGCCGATCACGCCATCCTCGCCGGCATCACCCGCACCGTTGTCGTCGCCCTCGCCCGCGCCGCCGGTCTCCCCGTCGTCGAGCGGCCGTTCACCGTCGACGAGGCGAAGCAAGCACCGGAGGCGTTCCTCACCAGCACCACCTCGTTCGTCAAACCGGTGGTGCGCATCGACGGAACGCCGGTCGGCGACGGCCGGATGGGGCCGGTGAGCGAGCGGCTGCTCGATGCCTACCTCGCCCATGTGGAGGCGGAAGGCGGGCGTTCCCGGTGATCGAGGGCCTACCGCTCACCCGGCCGCGGGCGATCCTGTTCGACTGGGACAACACCCTGATCGACAGCTGGGGCGCCATCCAGGACGCCCAGAATCACACCCTCGTCGCCTTCGGCCTGGAGCCGTGGACGTTGGAGGAGACCATGGTGCGGGTCCGCGGATCGATGCGCGATTCGTATCCCCAGCTCTTCGGCGAGCGCTGGCTGGAAGCGGGCGAGGTGTTCTACCGGCGCTTCGAGGAGCGGCACATGGAGAACCTGATGCCGCTGACCGGGGCCGAGGAGATGCTGGCGGCCCTCTTCGGCGCCGGTATCTATCTCGGCGTGGTCAGCAACAAGAAAGGCGACTATCTTCGCGCCGAGGCGGCCCGGCTGGGGTGGGAGCGGTATTTCGGCCGCATCATCGGGGCGTTCGATGCGGAGCGGGATAAGCCGGCCACCGATCCGGTCGTCCTCGCCCTTGCCGGCAGCGGCATCGAGCCGGGTCCGGACGTGTGGTTCGCCGGCGACGCCTGCATCGACCTCGACTGTGCGACCCGCGCCGGCTGCGTGCCGGTGTTGGTTCGGCCGGCGCCGCCGCTGGATGGAGAGTTCGCCGCATTTCCTCCGGCGCTGCATGTGTCCGGGTGCATGACGCTTTGCAAGGTAATAGAGACCCTGTAAGGTGTGCGGGTGTGAGCGCACCAAGACCACCTGTTGCCGGTGGCGGCGCCTTTAGGGGAGCTGGCGGAATAAGCAAGCTAAGCCGCTTTGGGGGGTGCAAGAACACCGGCGGAGTGCGCGCGTAATAAGAGGGATCTCGGCCCATGTCCTCGGAAAAATCACAAAATGTACAGGACGTGTTTCTCAACCATATCAGGAAGAACAAGACCCCGGTCACAATCTTTCTGGTCAATGGTGTGAAGCTCCAGGGTATCATTACGTGGTTTGATCAATTCTCAGTCCTGTTGCGGCGAGATGGTCATACCCAGCTCGTCTATAAGCACGCGATCTCGACCGTTATGCCATCGGTCCAGATCCAGCTCTTCGAGCCGGACAAGGAGAGCTCAGCCGCGTGACCCTGAGCGCCGCGGCTCGTGACTGAGCCCGATCGGCCGGTCGGCGGCGACAGCGTTTGTCTCGTCATTCACCCGCAACTTGGCGCGACCGGTCGTACCGGTCAGCGCGAGAGCGAGGCTCGGCTCGACGAGGCCACCGGGCTGGCCCGCGCTATCCACCTGACGGTCGTCCACCGCGAAGTCGTCAATCTGCACCGGCCGCATCCGTCCACCCTGTTCGGCAGCGGGACGGTCGAGCGGCTTAAGGCCGTCGTCTCCGAACACCTGGCCGCCGGTGGCGGTGCCGGTGGCGGTGCCGGCACCGTCGCCTTCATCGATTGCCCGCTGACCCCGATTCAGCAGCGCAATCTGGAGCGCGCCTGGGGCTGCAAGGTGGTCGACCGCACCGGCCTCATTCTGGAGATCTTCGGCGAGCGGGCCCGCACGGCCGAGGGCGAACTGCAGGTGGAGCTGGCGGCGCTGGAATACCAGAAAAGCCGGCTGGTGCGCAGTTGGACCCACCTGGAACGGCAGCGCGGCGGCTTCGGCTTCCTCGGCGGTCCGGGCGAGGCGCAGATCGAGACCGACCGCCGGCTGATCCGCGAGCGGATCGCCCGGCTGCGGGTGCAGCTCGATGCGGTACGGCGTACCCGTGCCCTGCACCGCCGCGCCCGCCGGCGCGTGCCTTACCCGGTGATCGCTCTCGTCGGCTACACCAACGCCGGCAAGTCGACGCTGTTCAGGGCGCTCACCCGGGCCGAGGTCTTCATCGCCGACCAGGTCTTCGCCACCCTCGATCCCACCATGCGGCTGATCCGGCTGCCGTCCGGGCGGAGCGCCATCCTCTCCGATACGGTCGGCTTCATCTCCGATCTGCCGCACGAACTGATCGAGGCCTTCCGTGCGACGCTGGAGGAGGTGATCGAGGCGGATCTGATCGTTCACGTGCGGGATATCAGCGACCCCAGCAGCGAGCAGCAGCGTGCCGACGTGCACCAGGTCCTGGATAGCCTCGGTCTCTTCGCCGACGGCCGGGCCGAAGGGCGGTCGGCGCCGATCATCGAGGCGCTGAACAAGATCGATCTCGCCGCTGCGGACGAGCGCGAGGCCCTGGCCAACCGGGCCGCTCGCGGCGACGGCAGCCAGGTGCTGGTGTCAGCCAAGACGCACGAGGGGTGCGAAGCGCTGTTGCAGGTGATCGACGCCCGGTTGACCGAGGACTTCTCCACCGTCGAGGTGGAGCTGCCGCCGCACGATGGCGCGCGGCTCGCCTGGCTCTATGCCCATGGCGAGGTGGTGGGGCGCAGTGATCATCCCGACCGCATCCACCTGCGCGTCCGCCTATCGCCGACCGACGCCGCTCGCTTCGCCAGTCTCCGCGCCGCGGTACAGGGGGGCGGCTGAGGAGGGGGAGACGGGGGGCGGCTGAAGCCCGGCCGCTTCCGCCCGCGGTTCGGCGGGCCATTGCCGGCGACGGCCGGCGGAGCTACCTTGCCGCCATGGCGGAGACCAGATCACAGCGACGCTGGCGAGGGAAATACCGGCTGGTAAAGAGCCAGCTCAACGTCATGGCCCGGAAGACGCCGCACGATGCTCTCGCCCAGTTCGCCCGTCTGTTTGCGCTGAAGGGCAAGGGTGAGGCGGTGGCGTTTGCCTGCTTCGTCACCCGGGCGCTGCTGCAGCGGGCCGAATACAATACCGACGTCGCTCAGATGGTGGAGGATTTCGCCGCCGGTTACCGCCGCGATCGGGACATCCATGCCGCCTGAGCACGGCCGGCCGAGCGCGGATCGCTGGTGAACCCGCCGCCCATGCGCGTCGATCCGAACCACGTGCTGCGCATCATCTTCGAGGTGGCGGCGGCCGAGATCATGCCGCGGTTCCGCAACCTGGGGGAGGGCGACGTCCGCCGCAAGCGCTCGCCCTACGACCTGGTCACCGTCGCCGACGAGGCGGCGGAGGCGCGTCTCGGTCCGGCCCTGCAACGGCTGCTGCCGGGAAGCGTCGTCGTCGGCGAGGAGGCGGCCGATGCCGATCCGGGCATACTCGCTCGTCTCGGCGGCGCCGCACCGGTCTGGCTGATCGACCCGGTGGACGGCACCGGCAACTTCGTCGCCGGCAACCGCGCTTTCGCCGTCATCGTCGCCCTGTGCCAGGACGGCGATGTCCTCGGCGGGTGGCTGGTGCAGCCGGAGAGCGGCATCGCCGCCTGGGCCTTGCGTGGCGAAGGGGCGTGGCTGCTGGACGGTGCCGGAGAGCGACGGCTGCAGCGTCTCCCGGGCGATGCAGCCGACCTGCGCGGATCGCTGTCGCAGGGCGCCGCCCGGTCCCTCCGCCGGCGCGCCCGCTCCGGTCCCTTGACGTCGGCGCGGATCGTCCGCCTCGGCTCCGTCGGCTGCGAATACCTTGAACTTGCCCGCGGCGGCATCGATTTCGCCCAATATGTGCGGCTGAAACCGTGGGACCATGCCGCCGGCGTGCTCATCCACGCCGAGGCCGGGGGCTGGTCGGCGTTGCGGGGAGGGGGTCGGCCTTACCGGCCGGAGCCGCGGATCAGCGAGGAGGCGCTGCTCCTGGCGCCCGATCGGGACATGTGGCGGGATCTGGACCAAGCCCTCGACTGAGGGCGCGGCAAGATGAAAAGGAACGAGGGGATGAAAGCGGCGTTCGTCGGCCTGGGCGTCATGGGTTATCCCATGGCCGGCCACCTGCAGCGAGCCGGCCACGCGGTCACCGTCTACAACCGCACCCGGGCCAAAGCCGACCGCTGGGTCGCCGAGTTCGGCGGCGCGGCGGCGGATACGCCGGCCAAGGCCGCCGCCGGGGCGGAGGTGGTGCTGTCCTGCGTTGGCAACGACGACGATCTGCGGAGCGTCATCCTCGGCGACAGCGGTGTCCTGGCGGGGCTGAAAACGGGCGGCGTCATCGTCGACCACACCACCACCTCGGCGGTGGTCGCGCGCCAACTGGCGGCCGCCGGCGCCTCCGCCGGTGTCGCTTTCCTCGATGCGCCGGTGTCGGGCGGCCAGAGCGGGGCGGAGAACGGCCAGCTCTCGATCATGGTCGGAGGGGCGGCGGCCGACCTGGAGCGGGTGCGGCCGCTCCTCGCAAGCTACGGGCGGCAAATAACCCATATGGGGGATATTGGCGCCGGCCAACTGACGAAGATGGTCAACCAGATCTGCCTCGGCGGGCTGACCGAGGCGCTGGCCGAGGCGCTCGCCTTCGCCCGCCGGGCCGGCCTCGACGGCGGCACCGTGCTCCAGGCGATCAGCCGCGGCGCCGCCCAGTCGTGGATGCTGGATCACCGGGCGACGACCATGCAGGAGGACCGTTTCGACTTCGGCTTCGCCGTCGACTGGATGCGCAAGGACCTGGGCATCTGTCTCGATCAGGCCAAGCGCCAGGGCTCGACCCTGCCGGTGACGGCGCTGGTGGATCAGCTCCTGGGCGAAGTGCAGCGAACGGACGGCGGCGGCCGGCTCGATATCACCAGCCTGATCCGCCTTCGCCGCTGAGGTGCCGCTGGCGGAGCGACTGAGGGAAGAGTAATCCGGTCATGGATGCGAGCGATGCCCACGTTCTCAGCGAAGCGCTGACCTGGCACGACGGCGGCGTCCGGGTGGCGGTGGCGACGGTGGTGGCGAGTTGGGGCTCCGCACCCCGGCCGGTGGGCAGCCGGCTCGTCGTCGGCGCCGATGGTCGCTTCTCCGGTTCCGTCTCCGGCGGCTGCATCGAGGCGGCGGTGGTGGAGGCGGCGCAGGCGGTGATCGCCGAGGGTCGGCCGCGCCGGCTCGTCTTCGGGGTGAGCAACGAGCGCGCCTGGGAAGTGGGCCTCGCCTGCGGCGGCCGCATCGAGATCCTGGTCGAGCCGCTCACATGACCCCCCGATGACCCGCGATCTGCTGGCGCGGCTGCTGGCGCTGCAGGCCGCCGGCAAGGCGTTCGTCGTCGCCACCGACACGGAGACGGGGGCGTCAGCGCTGATCCTCGATCGCAATGGAGAGACGCAGGAGACGTCCGGCGACTTCGTGCCGGCAGAGGCGGTGCGTGAGGCGGCGACACGGGCGCTAGCGCTGGAAGCCCCTGCCCTGGTGGAGGATGAAAGCCGCGCTTTCTTTCTCGACGTCCACGTCCCGCCGGCACGGCTGATCGTCGTCGGCGCGGTGCATATCGCCGAGCCGCTGACCACCATCGCCGACATGGCCGGCTACCGCGTCGTCGTCGTCGATCCGCGGCGGGGGTTCGCCGGCCGCGGCCGCCTGCCGGCGGCGGAAATCCTCACCGACTGGCCCGACGAGGGGTTGGCGTCGCTGGCGCCGGATGCGCGCACCGCCATCGTCACCCTCACCCACGATCCGAAGCTGGACGATGCCGCTCTCGCGGTGGCGCTGGCCTCGCCGGCGTTCTACATCGGCTGTCTCGGCAGCCGGAAGACGCACGCGGCGCGGCTGGCCCGCCTCGCCGCCGCCGGCTTTGCGGAAAGCGACCTCGCCCGGCTGAGGGGGCCGGTGGGGCTCGCCATCGGCGCCCGTACCCCGGCCGAAATCGCCATCGCCATCGCCGCCGAGATCACCCAGGTGCGGCGCCTTGATACGGTGGCCGGAGCGGCGGTGCGGTGAAGTTCGGCGCTTTTCCCGTCGACGAGGTGGAAGGGGCGATTCTCGCCCACAGCCTGAAGGGCACCGGCTTCGCCTTTCGCAAGGGTCGGGTGCTGACGTCCGACGACGTGGCGGTGCTCCGGCGCGCCGGGATCGGCACCGTCGTCGCCGCTCGCCTGGAGCCGGGGGACATCGGCGAAGATGAAGCCGCGGCCCGCCTCGCCGCCGCTTTGATCGGTGGCGGCGCCGATGCCGACGTCCACCCTTCCGTCGCCGCCACCGGCCGTTGCAACCTGTTTGCCGCGGCGGCGGGGGTCGCCCGCATCGACGCCGGACGCATCGATGCGATCAACCTCATCGACGAGGCGCTCACCGTCGCCACCCTTCCCCCGTTCGCCCGGGTGGCCGCCGGCGAGATGCTGGCCACGGTCAAAATCATTCCCTTCGCGGCGCCGCAGGCGGCCGTCGTCCGCGGCATCGCCGTCGCCGGCGATGGCCCCCCGCCGCTCCGTGTCGCCGCCTTCGCCCCCCACCGCGCCGGGCTGGTACAGACCCGGCTTGCCGGCCTCAAGGCGAGCCTGCTGACGAAGACACGGCAGGTGACCGCCGCCCGCCTCGAAGCCCTCGGCAGTCGGCTCGCCGCCGATACGGTCGTCGCCCACGAGACGGCAGCGGTGGCGGCGGCGATCGAGCGGCAGCGGCAGGACGGCTGCGATCCCATCCTCGTCCTCGGCGCGTCCGCCATCGTCGATCGCCGCGACGTGGTGCCGTCGGCGGTGGTGCACCTCGGCGGCCGGGTCATCCATCTCGGCATGCCCGTCGATCCCGGCAATTTGCTGATGCTGGCTGCCGTCGGCGCCACCCGCATCGTCGGCCTGCCCGGTTGCGCCCGCTCGCCCCGAACCAATGGCTGCGACTGGGTGCTGGAGCGGCTGCTCGCCGGGCTGCCGGTCGACGGCGCCGATATCATGCGGATGGGGGTCGGCGGGTTGCTCAGCGAAATCCCGGCACGGCCGCTTCCCCGCCGGCAGGCGACGGAATCGCCAACGGCCGAACCGCCGCCGGCCGCCAAGACCGCGGACCCGTCGCCTCCGCCGCCGGTGGCCGCGGTGATCCTTGCCGCCGGCCGCGGCAGCCGGTTTGCCGGCGGCAACAAGCTGATCGCCGCCTATAGCGGCGTCCCCCTGGTGCGCAGGGCGACGGAGGCGGCGCTGGCCTCGCAGGCGATGCCGGTGGTTGTTGTCGTCGGCCACCATGCGGCGGCGATCGAAGCGGCGCTCGCCGGCCTGCCGGTCCGCATCGTCGAGAATGGCCGCTACAGGGAGGGGCTCAGCACCTCCCTCGGCGGCGGCATCGCCGCGTTGCCGGCGTCGGTGGCGGGGGCGCTGATCCTCCTCGCCGACATGCCGCTGATCACCGCCGCCCACCTCGACCGGCTGATCGCGGCGTTTCGCTCCGCGCCGGGAGAGCCCGCGGTCTGCATCCCGGTGCACGCCGGCCGGCGCGGCAATCCGGTGCTGTGGCCGGCCCGCCTGTTCCCGGCGCTGATGGCGCTGGAAGGCGACGTGGGCGGCCGCGCGCTCTTTGCCGCCGCCGAGCCGGTGCTGGAGGTGGCGATGGCCGATCCGGCGGTGCTTCTCGACGTCGACGATGCGCAAGCCCTGGCCGCCCTTGCCACCGCCGGGGGTTAGGCCCTTGGTTCATCACCGTCGGCGCCGGCGATGGCGCGACGGGCGAGCACGCCCACCAGGTGGGCGCGATACCCGGCGCTGCCGTTGCGGTCGCTGGTAAGCCCGTCTTCCGCCAAGACGAGACCGTCGATCGCCGCCGGAGTGAAGTCCCCGGCGAGGGCGCGCTCGAACTGGGCGCAGCGGAAGACCGAGGCGGCGGCACCGGTGACGGCGACGCGAACGCCGGTCGCCGTCTTCGCCGCCAGGACGCCGACCAGCGGATAGCGCGAAGCGAGCTGGCAGAAGCGGGCGTAACCGGCCCGCGCCGGGACCGGGAAGGCGACGGCGGTAATCAACTCGTCGGCATTGAGGGCGGTTTCGAACGGGCCAAGGAAAAAGTCGGCGGCGGCGATCTCGCGCCGATCGGTGACGATCACCGCATCGAGGCCGACGATGGCGGCGGGGTAATCGGCGGCGGGATCGCCGTTGGCGACGGCGCCGCCCAGGGTTCCGGCGTGGCGCACCTGCGGATCGCCGATCTCGCCCGCCATGCGGGCGAGTGCAGGGATGGCGGCGCGCACCGCGGACGAGCAGGCGATGGCATCGTGGGTGGCCATCGCCCCCACCGTCAGCCGGTCGCCGAGGAGGCCGATCCCCCGGAGCGCCGCCAGACCGCGCAGGTCGATCAGCGCCGCCGGCGCCGACAGCCGCTGCTTCAGCAGCGGAACAAGCGACATTCCGCCCGCCAGGAACAGGGCGCCGTCGTCCTGCCGCTTGGCGGCGATGGCATCGGCGACCGAGGTGGCCCGGTGATAGGCAAAGTCGTGCATGCTCAGGCCCCTCCCGGCGGGGCTCGCATCGCCGGCGCGGCCGCCCGGACCGCGGCGACGATGCCGTGATAGCCCGTGCACCGACAGAGGTTGCCCTTCAACCAGGCGCGGATCTCGCCTTCGCTGGGGTCGGGGTGGCGGGCAAGGAGATCGAGGGCGCTCATCACCATGCCTGGCGTGCAGTAGCCGCACTGGAGGCCGTGGTGCTGGCGAAATGCTTCTTGCAGCGGGTGCAGCCGGCCGCCCTGGGCGACGCCCTCGATGGTGGTCACCCGGGAGCCGTCCGCCTGCACCGCCAAGAGGGTGCAGGCCTTGATGCTGACGCCGTCGACGTGGACGACGCACGCACCGCACTGGCTGGTTTCGCAGCCGACGTGGGTTCCGGTGAGGCGAAGCCGATCGCGCAGGAAGTCGACGAGCAGGGTCCGCGCCTCGACCTTGGCTTCCACCGGTGCGCCGTTGACGATCATCCGGATGCCGATCATGACGACCTGACACGCCCCTGGGGTGAGACCGCGCTGGGCGGTGATGTTCGCCTGCCTCCGGGCGATGTCAAGCGCGCCTTCGGCGGACCTCAGGGCCGGCTGGAGACGATGAGAAGGGCAAGCACCAGGAGGATCAGCGACGGTACCCAGATCAGCGGACGTAATCCCCGCGGTTCCGGGGCCGGGGGTTCGGGCGGTGCCGGGGGCGGCACGTCGGCCGCGGTCGCCGCCTCGGCCACCGACGGCGCGGCGGCGGCCTCGAGGTGGGCGGCGAGGCGCGCGAAGAAGACGTCGGCCAACGCCAGGGCCGCCGTGTCGAACTCCGGCCCGTCCGCCCCCGCCGGCCTGCCGGTGAGGGTGGCCTCGACGGTGTAGGCGATCCGGGTTGCGGTGGCTCCGTCCTCCATTAGGCGGACGACGACGGAGCCCCGGGCGAGGCCGCCCGGATCGACATCGCCGGCGCCGGCGAGCCGACAGCCGTAAGGCGGATGGACATCCTCCACCTGAACGGTGCCGTGGCAGGTCGCCGCCGCCGTGCCCGCGCCCACCTCGGCCTCGAACGCGTAACCGCCGTCCACGCCTCGTTCCAGCCGCCGGCAACCCGGCAAAGCCGCCCGCAGCAGCTGAAGATCGCAGAGGGCCGCCCACACGCTGGCGGGGGGCCGCTCTATTCGTCGCTCCGCCTGCATTCGCATCGCGTGGGTGCCCTCGCATCGCCGCCGACGGCCGCCGTTCGGTTGCGCCGGCTGCCGGTGCATCCGATATCATCATCGGACGCAACAACGGTAGTGCGAGGGGGCGGGTGGACGACGGTTCAGCGGCGATCCGGTGATCGCCAACAACACGAGACCCCGGATCAGCGGCGCCGAGGCGGCGAAACGCAACCGCGACAGCGTGGTGCGCGTCGGCCTGATGGTGGCGATTGCGCTGGCGCTGGCCCTGTCGGCACCGGCCGAACTGGTGGTGGCGGTATTCAGCGGGCTGATGTTTATCAGTGCCTGCATCGCCGGCGTCTTCGCCCTGTTCGCGCGCGAGGATCCCTTCGCCGCCCACTTCACCCGCTGGGACGAGACGGCGGTGCTTCTCGGCGTCAGCATCGCCGCCGGCATGATGGTGCGTCCCGATATGCTTGAGCGGGCGGCCGATCGTCAGGCGCGAACACCGGCGGCACTGGTGAGCGCGCCGATCCACCCCTGAGCGCCGCCGGGGCGCACCATCGATTTTTGCGATTACAATAACTGATATTTTTCGAGTGAGACGGTTACGGAAACAACCTACATCAGCCATGAGCCCAAGCGGGCAGCCCCATTCACCCGAGAGAAAAGGAGCAAAAAATGCTGACTGTCGGTGACACCTTTCCCGCCTTCAATCTTAAGGCGGTCGTTTCAACCGATCCGAAGAATGCATTCAAGGATATCTCGAACGACACGGATGCGGGGAAGTGGAAAATCGTCTTCTTCTGGCCGAAAGATTTCACCTTTGTCTGTCCGACCGAGATCGCAGCATTCGGAAAAATGACCGACGACTTTGCTGATCGCGATGCAGTCGTTTATGGCGCCAGCACCGACAGCGAGTTCGTGCACCTGGCCTGGCGGCAGCATCACAGTGACCTGCACGACCTGCCGTTTCCCATGCTCGCCGACATCAAGCGCGAACTGAGCGCGGCGCTGGGCATCCTCGACAAGGCGGAAGGCGTCTGCCTGCGCGCCACGTTCGTTGTCGATCCGGACAACATCATCCGCTTCGTCGCGGTCAACGACCTCAGCGTCGGCCGCAATACCAACGAAGTGCTGCGGGTGCTGGATGCGTTGCAGACCGACGAGTTGTGCCCGTGCAACTGGCAGAAGGGCGAGGCGGTGCTCGAGGCGGCCTGATTTCGGGCGGGACGAGCGGGGGACGGTCGGTGACGACCGTCCTATTCCCGCGGTGTCCCCCGGTACTATATTAGCTGAGGGAGATGAGATGACTGTCGACGAGCTGAAAAACGCCCTGCCGGGCTACGCCAAGGATTTGAAGCTGAACCTGTCGTCCCTGATGCAGGAGGCCTCGCTCAGCGACCAGCAGCGCGGCGGCACGTTCGTCGCCTCGGCGATGGCGTCCGGCCATGCACCGACCATCGAGGCCATCGTCGCCACTTTTCAGCCGAAGCTGACCGCGGAGGCCTTCGAGGCCGCCCGTGCCGCAGCGGCGATCATGGCGATGAACAACGTCTACTACCGGTTCACCCACCTGGTATCGGCGACCGACTATCGTAACCTGCCGGCCCGTCTGCGCATGAACGTGATCGGCAACCCCGGGGTGGAGAAGGCCGATTTCGAGTTGTGGGCGCTGGCGGTGTCGGCCATCAACGGCTGCGGCGCCTGCGTCGATTCGCACGAGCGGGAACTGCGCAAGCATGGCGTCTCCGTCGAAGCAGTCCAGGCGGCGGTGCGCATCGCTGCCGTCGTCACCGCCGTCGCGTCCACCCTCGCCGGTGAGGCCGCGGTGGAAAAAGCGCGGGCATTGGCTGCCTGAGCCGGGTCGGAAAGACGGGCCGGGTGGCCGAGGGAGCGGAGGTTTATGAAGCTTAAGGGTAGTGCGATCCTGTGGATCGTCATCGGCCTGATGCTGGTGGGACTGTTCAGCCAGGTGCAGGACCAGGGTGGGCGTGCGCCCGACTCGCAGCTGGCCTATTCGGATTTCCTCGGCAACGTTGAAGCCGGCCAGGTCAAGTCGGTGACCATCCGCGGCCAGGAAATCGTCGGCACCATGCAGGACGGCCACAGCTTCCGCTCCTACGCGCCCGAGGGGGCCAGCGTCGTCGCCCCGCTTGTCGCCAAGGGGGTGCGGGTGCAGGCGGCGCCGCCGCAGCAACCCAGCTTCCTGTTGTCGCTCTTGATCTCGTCGTTCCCGGTCCTGCTTCTCATCGGCGTCTGGATCTACTTCATGCGCAGGATGCAGGGCGGGCCGGGCGGCGTGCTGGGCTTTGGCAAGTCGCGGGCGAGGATGATGCAGCAGGACCAGCGCCGGGTCACCTTTGCCGACGTTGCCGGGATCGACGAGGCGAAGCAGGAGCTGGAAGAGATCGTCGAGTTCCTCAAGGATCCGCAGAAATTCCAGCGGCTGGGCGGCCGCATTCCCAAGGGCTGCCTCCTCGTCGGCCCTCCCGGCACCGGCAAGACGCTGCTCGCCCGCGCCATCGCCGGCGAGGCCAACGTGCCGTTCTTCACCATCTCCGGCTCCGATTTCGTCGAGATGTTCGTCGGCGTCGGCGCGTCGCGGGTGCGCGACATGTTCGAGCAGGCGAAGCGAAATGCGCCCTGCATCGTCTTCATTGACGAGATCGACGCCGTCGGCCGCCATCGCGGCACCGGCCTCGGCGGCGGCCACGACGAGCGGGAGCAGACGTTGAACCAGCTCCTCGTCGAGATGGACGGCTTCGAGTCCACCGAAGGGGTGATTCTGATCGCCGCCACCAACCGGCCCGACGTGCTCGACCCGGCGCTGCTGCGTCCCGGCCGGTTCGACCGCCAGGTGGTGGTGGCCAATCCCGACATCCTCGGCCGCGAGCAGATCCTGAAGGTGCACATGCATAAGGTGCCCCTCGCCCCCGACGTGGACGCCCGGGTGATCGCCCGCGGCACCCCCGGCTTCTCCGGGGCCGATCTGGCCAACCTGGTGAACGAGGCGGCGCTCTTGGCGGCGCGGGCCAACCGCCGGCTGGTGACGATGATCGACTTCGAGGCGGCCAAGGACAAGGTGCTGATGGGCGCCGAGCGCCGCTCGATGGTGATGACCGATCAGGAGAAGCGGCTGACCGCCTATCACGAGGCGGGCCACGCCCTGGTCGGGCTGTTCATCCCCGGCAACGATCCGCTGCACAAGGTGACGATCATCCCCCGCGGCCGCGCCCTCGGCGTCACCATGAACCTGCCGGAGCGGGACCGCTACGCCTTCAAGAAGAAGGAGATCGAGGCCAGGCTGGCGATGATGTTCGGCGGCCGCGTCGCCGAGCAGCTGGTCTTCGGGACCGAAAACGTCACCACCGGTGCCGCCAACGACATCCAGCAGGCCACCGACATGGCCCGTCGCATGGTGACCGAGTGGGGGATGAGCGAGAAGTTGGGCCGGCTGCGCTACTCCGATAACGAGGAGGAGATCTTCCTCGGCCGCTCCATCACCCGCAGCCGCAACGTCTCCGAGGATACCGCACGGCTGATCGATGCCGAGGTGCGCACCATCATCGAGACCGCGGAGGCGCGCGCCAGGAAGGTTCTGGGCGACAACATCGACTCCCTCGACAAGGTGGCGGAGGCGCTTCTCGAGTACGAGACGCTGTCGGGCGACGAGGTGCAGAAGGTTCTGCACGATGAGCCGATCGATCGCACCGACTATACCGATCCAGGGGAGAGGCCACCGCCGCGACGGTCGTCGGTCCCGACCGGAGGGCCGGCGCCGAAGCGTCCCGGACAGAGTCTGCCCGGCCTGCAGCCGGGCGGATAAGGGAGCCCGAAGCGTCCGTCCGACGCGAGCCCCATGGGACGCCCCATGGGACGGGGCGGGATGGTAACGGGGATGACGTCTCGGGTACCACCGCGGCGGCGGCACCGCGCCCGCGACACCCGCGAGGGGGGAGGCTGATCGAACATGGATAGTCCGTCACCGCGCCCGCCCGGGGACACGGCAGCACCGTCACGGACGGTCCGCGTCTGGGACCTGCCGACGCGGGCGTTCCACTGGCTCCTCGTCGTCCTCGTCGTCGTCAACATCTACACCGGGAACGTGGGCGGCGTCGCCAACATGGAATGGCATATGCTTTCGGGCTATGCGATTCTGACGCTGGTTCTGTTCCGGCTGGCATGGGGCCTGGTTGGCAGCCGCCATTCCCGGTTTGCCAGCTTCATCCGCGGGCCGCTGGCGGCGTTAGCGTATCTCCGCAGCCTCGGGTCGAAGGCCTACATCGGGAGCATCGGCCATAATCCGCTGGGTGGCTGGTCGGTGGCGGCGATGCTCACCAGCCTGCTGATCCAGGCGGGCACCGGGCTGTTCGCCGACGACGATATTCTGACCGAAGGTCCGCTGGCGAGGAGCGTGTCGAAAGCCACCCGGCGGCTCCTCACCGGCATTCACGACATCAACGCCAACGTCCTTTACGTGCTGATCGGGCTGCACCTGGCGGCGGTCAGCTATTATCTCCTCGTCCGCCGGGACAACCTGGTCCTGCCCATGCTGACCGGCCGCAAACAGGTGCAGGAAGGGAGCGCCGTACGAAACGAACCCTTCGTCAGCCCATGGCTGGCGATGCTGCTGGTGGGGTTGGCCGGCGCCCTGGTGTGGTGGCTGGTCGATCGCTGACGGCGGCAGCGCGATCGCCCCTGACCCCGACCTCTCGCCGCCGTCGCCGCCTGGGGTCAGGACTTCTTGCGGAAGTCGTCGTGGCAGTTCTTGCAGGTCTTGACCAACTGTTCGAACGGGGGCGCCATTTCCTTGGGCGTCCCCCCGGCCTGCTTCACCAATTCCGCCACCGCCGCCTCGAAGTTGGTTCGCGCCTTCTCGAATTGTGCCGGCTTCTCCCAGATCGCCGGCAGGGCGTCGGTGTCATCGCCGGATCCGGCGGGGAAGATGTGCTGAACCATCTTCGACAGGGCCTCGAGGCCCAGGACGTGCGCCTTGGCATCCTCGGTGAAGGGGACCTTGCCACCGATGATCTTGGCCAGGGCGCCGGTGTGGCCGCCGATCGATTCCATGACGTTTTCCCGGTATTCGCCGATCGGTTCCTTGGCCACGGCTGGGGCGACGATCACCACCGTGGCGACGAGGGCCTGGACAGCGAGGACGCGGGTGCGACGAGACAGCGAAGCCATGCGGCGGATCTCCATTCCCATAAAACCCATATCTCCAGCCCTTTTGGTAATAGAGGGGCGGATGCGCGATCGGCAAGTCCAGAACGCGTGAACGGGCGGCAAGCGATGACCGCGGCCGAGCCAAGCCTGCGGGCGATGCTCAGCGTATGGATCCGGGCGTATGGATCTGGGCGTATGGATCTGGCGACGGATGCCGTATTCTGCTCACGGCGGTAACCGCATATGAGGTCCACAGCTCCAAGAGGTGAGATGAGAATGACCGAAATCCGCTCCGTATGCGTGCTCTGCGGGTCCCGTGAGGGAAACGATCCGGCCTATCGCGACGCGGCGATTCGATTGGGTACGTTGCTGGCGCGGCGGGACATCCGCCTCGTCTACGGTGGCGGTTCGATCGGCCTGATGGGGGTGATCGCCGACGCGGTTCTCGCCGCCGGCGGCGAGGCCATCGGGGTGATCCCCGATTTTCTCGTTCGCTACGAGGTGGGCCATCGGCGCCTGACCGAACTGGTCATCACCGGCAGCATGCATGACCGCAAGCGGCAGATGTTCGCCATGGCGGACGCGTTCGTGGTGCTGCCGGGCGGTCTCGGCACCCTCGACGAGACCTTCGAGATCGTCACCTGGAAGCAGATCCGTCTGCACGATTCGCCGGTGGTGGTCCTCGACGTGGGGGGATACTGGGCGCCGCTGCGGGCGCTGATCGAGGCGACCATCGCCGCCGGTTTCGCCCACGCCAGCGCCGTCGATCTGGTTTCCTTCGTCCGGACCCCCGACGAGGTCCTGCACGTGCTGGCGGGGGCACCGACGCCAAAGGCACAGGTGGTCACCAGCCATCTGTAGCCTGTAGCCCTGCGGCTGCGGCGGCGACCAATCCCCATAGCGGCGCCGCGGCGGCGTCTGGTATCGTCACGACCGTGTTCGAGATCATCGTTATCCTGATTCTGGTTCTCCTCAACGGCTTTTTCGCCTTGTCGGAGATCGCCATCGTATCGGCCCGGCGGCCGCGCCTGAGGCAGTTGGCCGAGGAGGGGGTGAAGGGGGCGAAATCCGCCGCTCGTCTGGTCGAGGATCCCGGCGACTTTCTGGCGACGGTTCAGGTGGGCATAACCCTCATCGGCATCATGGCCGGCGCCTATGGCGGCGCCACCCTCACCGAGGGGCTCCGCGATCGGCTGGCGACGCTGCCCTACATCGGCCCGTTCGCCGGGCCGGCCGCCTTCGCCATCGTCGTGGCGGGCGTCACCTACGTTTCGCTGATCTTGGGCGAACTGGTGCCGAAGCGGATCGCCCTCAACAATGCCGAACGCCTGGCGGCAGCGGTCGCCTGGCCGATGGTGGTAATGGCCAGGATTGCGACGCCGGCGGTCTGGTTCCTGCGCATCTCGACCAATGGCATCTTGAGGCTGCTTGGCCTGCCCACCCAGCGGCAGATGACGGTGACCGCCGAAGAGGTCAAGTCGATGATCGACGAGGGGACCGAGGCGGGTGTCTTCGTCGATGCCGAGCGCGACATGATCGACGGCGTGATGCGGCTGGCCGAGCGCCCGGTGCGGTCGATCATGACCCCGCGGGTGGAGGTGGTCTGGCTCGATGCGTCCATGAGCCCCGAGGAGTTGCGCACCCGGGTGGAGGAAAGCGGCCACACCCGATTTCCCGTCAGCCTCGGCCACAGCATCGATACCCTGGAGGGGGTGGTCCATACCAAGGACATTCTCGACCACCTGCTGCGGGGAAAGCCCCTCGATCTGGTCGAGGTGATGGAAAAGCCCGTCTCCGTCCACGAGGCGACGCCGGTGCTGCGGCTGATCGAGCTCTTTCGCACCTCGCCCCTTCATCTGGCCTTCGTCGTCGACGAGTACGGATCGATCCAGGGCATCGTCACCGCCGCCGACGTGCTGGCCGCCATCGCCGGCGAGTTCGCCGAAGCCTCGACCATCGACGACGGGCCCCGGGTGGTGCGCCGGGAAGACGGGTCCTGGTTGCTGGACGGCATGGTCGGCATCGAGGAAGTCCAGCGCCTGCTGGGGTGTCCCGCCATGCGCGACGAGGGTGACGACTTTCACACCATCGCCGGTTTCGTCCTCTACCGGCTGGGCCATGTGCCGCGTACGGGCGAGCATTTCCCATGGCGCGACCTGCGCTTCGAGGTGGTGGATATGGACGGCCGCCGCATCGACAAGATCCTGGTGTCGGAGGCATCGCCCCCCGCAAGCTAACCGAGATCGAGCCCTCGCCGCCGTTTCTTCACTGACCCCCTCGGGGGTGCTGCCGGCCTCGGCACGTCCGGCGGTGTCGCTCGGCTTGCCAAGAGGGCCGGCAACGCTTTAGGGTCCGCCGCCGGTGGTTCGCCGCGGCCGGACCGGGGAAGCGGCGCACCCACGACGGCGCGATTGCTCTGAGGAGGCTTGCGGGATGAAAAAGATCAAGGTGGCCCGGCCCGTCGTCGATCTCGACGGCGACGAGATGACGCGGATTATCTGGGCGAAGATCAAGGAACGGCTCATTCTGCCGTACCTCGACATCGACCTCGATTACTACGACCTCGGCATCGAGCATCGCGACGCCACCAACGACCAGGTCACCATCGACGCCGCCAATGCCATTCGCAAGCACGGGGTCGGCGTCAAGTGCGCGACGATCACCCCCGACGAGGCACGGGTCGAAGAGTTCAAGCTGAAGAAGATGTGGAAGTCCCCGAACGGGACGATCCGCAACATCCTGGGCGGCACCGTCTTCCGTCAGCCGATCATCTGCCGAAACGTGCCGCGCCTGGTCCCCGGCTGGACCAAGCCGATCGTCATCGGCCGTCATGCGTTCGGCGACCAGTATCGGGCGACCGATTTCGTCACCCCGGGGAAGGGAAAGCTGACCATCCGCTTCGAGCCCGACGACGGCGGCGCCCCCATCGAGCACGAGGTTTTCGATTTCCCCGGCTCCGGCGTCGCCATGGCTATGTACAACCTCGACGACTCGATCCGCGGGTTTGCCCGGGCCTGCCTCAATTACGGCCTCGACCTCGGCTGGAGCGTCTACCTCTCCACCAAGAACACCATCCTCAAGGCCTACGATGGTCGCTTCAAGGATCTGTTCGCCGAGATTTACGAGGCGGAGTTCAAGGACCGCTTCGCCGCCAAGGGGATCACCTATGAGCACCGGCTGATCGACGACATGGTGGCGGCGGCGCTGAAGTGGGAGGGCGGCTTCGTCTGGGCTTGCAAGAATTACGACGGCGACGTCCAGTCGGACACGGTCGCCCAGGGCTTCGGCTCGCTCGGGCTGATGACCTCGGTGCTGCTGACCCCGGACGGCAAGACGGTCGAGGCGGAGGCGGCCCATGGCACGGTCACCCGCCATTACCGGGAGCATCAGAAGGGCCGGGAGACGTCGACCAACCCCATCGCCTCGATCTTCGCCTGGACCCGCGGCCTGCATTACCGTGGCCTGTTCGACGATACCCCGGATGTGGTCGGGTTCGCCGCCGCGCTGGAGGATGTGTGCGTGGAGACGGTCGAAAGCGGGTTCATGACCAAGGACCTGGCCATCCTCATCGGTCCCGACCAGCCGTGGATGACGACCCAGAAGTTCCTCGAAAAGCTGGATCAGAACCTACAGGCGAAAATGGCGTAGGCTCGGAAACGCCGCGATTTACTGTCGTGGCGTTTGCCTTCCTGCAGACCAGCGGCAGGGCCGTCGATCTTGGCCCGGGAAGTCGCGCATGGCTCGCAGGAGGCTTGCGGGGGCCCACTTCCGATGATAAAGAGGCCTGAGGGAGCTAGCGCACGGGAGCAGAACAAGATCAAGCGCTTCTGATACAATGACGGAGCGCTGGTCTTAAACTGCACACCTGTGCTGCATGATACGGGAGAGCGCGATGGAGACTGGCCTTATCCCCGATAGTGTATTTGGCGCTGTCCTATTAAGCGTTATCGATTTCTTCCTCAGTTTTGTTGTTATTTCCTTCATTGGCGTTGTCCTCTCTGCCTTCCCCTTGTTTAACCGCCTGGCGGTCCCGAAGACGTCGGTGCCGGTGGTCTTCTCCGTCATTCCGGAGCGGGATCAAGCCGCCGAGCATGCCGCGGTGATCGCCGCCGCCGTCTATCATGTGCTGGGCGGCAAGCGGATCGTGCATATCGGGCAGGTGCGAGGCGGCGGCTGGGCGGCACAGATCCGGAGCCGTCTCCATACCAGCCATATGCCGCACAAGTAGAACACCGTAATAATAACGGCCTTTATCCGGCCCTTAGCGCGAGGATCGTTCGTTGCTGGACCAGATCCTGTATTTCCTCAAGATAATGGTGGCACAGACTGGCGCCGCCCACTTCTGGTGGGGCAATCTGATGATGATTGTCATCGGCGCCATCATGATCTATCTGGCGATCGCCAAGCACTACGAGCCGTTTCTGCTGGTCGGCATCGGCTTTGCCTGCATCGTCGCCAATGTGCCCGGCTCCGATCTGATCCTGCCGGGCGGTCTGTTCTACTTTGCCTATCAGGGGGTCGCTCTGCTCATCATCCCGCCGCTGATTTTCCTCGGCGTCGGGGCGATGACCGACTTCGGTCCGATGATTGCCAACCCGAAACTGGTGATCCTCGGCGCGGGCGCCCACCTCGGCATTTTCGTCGCGCTGATCGGCGCCAAGATGGTGGGCTTCACCATCTACGAGGCCGGCGCCATCGGCATCATCGGCGGCGCCGACGGCCCGATGGCCATATTCGTTACCATGAAGCTGGCGCCCCACCTCCTGCCGCAGATCTCGGTCGCCGCCTATTCCTACATGGCACTGATGCCGCTGATCCAGCCGCCGGTGATGAAGCTCTTGACCACCAAGAAAGAGCGGCAGATCACCATGGCGCAGCAGCGCAAGGTCAGCCGGCAGGAAAAGATCGCCTTCCCGCTCGTCATCGCCATCATCGTCTGCATGTTCTTCCCGCCCGTCGCACCGCTGATCACCATGCTGATGCTGGGTAATCTGCTGAAGGAAGTGGGGGTGGTGGAGCGCTTGGCCCGCACCGCCGGCGGCGGCCTGATGAACGTCATCACCATCACCCTGACGCTGGCCATCGGCTCGACGATGAACGCCAACACGTTCCTCACCTGGGACACGCTCCTGATCGTGTTCCTGGGTCTGGTGTCGTTCGTCTTCGGCACCGGCTCCGGCGTCCTCACCGCCAAGATCATGAACCTGTTCCTGAAGACGAAGATCAATCCGCTGATCGGTTCGGCCGGCATCGCCTCGGTCCCCATCGCCGCCCGCGTCTCGCACGTGGTGGCGAACAAGGAAAACCCCGACAACTACCTGATCTTCCACGCCATGGGCCCGAACCTGGCCGGGGTCTTCGGCACCGCCATCTCCGGCGGCATCATGCTGGCCCTGCTGGGCGTCCACTGACGCCGACCCCGCGTGTCCCGGGCGTGGCGCAATTGCCTCGTCCGGCTGCATGCGGGCGGCCGACCAGGGGGCGCCGCGCAGATCTATCCGGCGGCGCCGCGGGTGCGGGTCGCCGATAACCGCGGCGGATGGGCGAGCGTCTGATAGACCACGCAGTAGCGCTCGGTCAGGCGGAGCAGGGTCGCCAGGTCGTCCTCCGATGCGTCCGTGTCGAGGACGAAGCGGAGCCGGATGTCGCGAAAGCCGACGGGAACATCCTTGGCGAGGCCGAGGGTGCCGCGGAAGTCCAGATCGCCCTCGGCTTCGATGGTCGCATCGCGCAAAGCGATACCGAGGGCGGTAGCCACCGCATTCAAGGTGACCCCGGCGCACGCCGCCAGCGCTTCCAGCAACATGTCGCCTGAGCAGGCATCGATGCCGCTGCCGCCGGTCGCCGGGTGCAGGCCGGCCTCCACCAGCGCCTTGCCCGTCTCCACCTTGCAGGTGACCCCCTCGCCGAGACGCCCGCGCGCCCTCAAGGTGATCACCGCCGCATCCGGATTCGCCCGGTAGCGCTCCTTCAGGGGGGCCTGCAGGGCCCGCAACGCCTCCGCTTTCATCGGGGCCTCCTCCCGCCCGTGGTGAGACTGCACGGGGTCCGCCTGGTGCCTCACTTAGCGCATTTCGCTGCCCCGTATCTCGGCTTACCATTGTGTTGGCGAAGGGCAATTGCAAGACAGGCGGCGATCAACGCAGCCGACGGACGGCGCCGCCCGTCTCCGTCTCGAGGGCCGAACGATGGATATGCCGGCGGATCCCCAGTTCTTGACCGACAGCCTCGTCGCCGTCCGGACTTGGCTCGCCCGCGAATTCTCCTCTCCCAGCATCGTCATGCAGTCGGCGGCCATCGCCGCCGCCGGCGTGTCGGCCTGGTTGGCGGCGCCGCGGCTGCAGCGGTGGACGCGAACCTGGCATCGCCGCTTCGATAGCGGGTCACGCCTGGGGCAGACCGCCAACGCCTTCGTCCGCCGCTTCACCCTGGCGCTGATTCCGGTCATCCCCTTCCTCGTCGCCCTGGTATTGTTGTGGCCGGCCTTGCTCCTGGCTTTACGGGTGGGGTGGCCGCATCAGGCGATCCGGCTGGCGGTGGCGCTTCTCGCCGCCTGGGTGCTGATCCGGCTCACCTCCAGCCTGGTGGGCGACCGCTTCTGGGCCGGGGCGATCGCCGTCGTCGTCTGGTTCATCGCCGCCCTTTCCATTCTCGGCATCCTCGACGACACCGCCGCCTTTCTGCAGGGCCTGAACTGGCGGGTAGGGGGGTTGCGCATCTCGCCGCTGGAGATCGTCGCCGGCCTTCTCTGGCTCGCCTTCTTGCTGTGGATCGCCGCCTGGGCGGCGCGGATGCTGGAGGCGCGGGTCATTTCCCGCACCGGGGCGACGCCGTCGTTGCAGTTACTGGCGGCGCGGCTGCTGAAGGTGGTGCTGATCATCGCCGCGACCTTCATCGCGCTCGGCACCATCGGCATCGACCTCACCGCCTTCGCCGTATTCACCGGTGCGCTGGGCGTCGGCATCGGCTTCGGCCTGCAGGCGATCTTCAACAACTTCATCGCCGGTCTGATCCTGCTGTCGGAAAAGAGCATCAAGGTGGGCGATTTCGTCGACCTGGAGCGCGACCACCTGGCCGGCACCGTCCGCCAGGTCAACATCCGCAACACCATCATCACCACCCCGGACAGCATCGACGTCGCGGTGCCCAATTCCGAGTTCGTCAACGGCCGGGTGACCAACTGGACGATGCTGGATGCGCACGCCCGCATTCACGTCCCGTTCGGCGTCGCCTACGGCTGCGACCTGGATCGGGTCCGCCAGGCGGTGTGCGAGGCGGCCGATCTGGTCAGGTTCACCTTGAAGGGCGACAGCGGCCGGGTGCCGCAGCTGTGGTTGGTCAAATTCGCCGAGAGCCGGCTCGAATTCGAACTGGTGGTCTGGCTCACCATCGAAGGCATTCACCGGCCGCTGGGGGCGCGGTCCGCCTACTGCTGGGCGATCTATCAGTCCTTGCGCAAGCACGGCATCGAGATCGCCTTTGCCCAGCGCGACCTTCACGTGAAGACGGCGGTGCCGCTCCGCATCGAACTGGGCGAGCCGCCGGCGCGGTCTGGTGCTGATCTTGATCCCTCGAAGCTTGACCGGGGCGGCACGGATCCGTAAAAGGACCGGCAACGGGCGGGGCCGGACGGGCTCCGCCGTTCGTGTTTGTAGGAGCGGATGCGATGGCGCGCAGGTGCGAGGTAACCGGCAAGGGGGTGTTGACCGGCAACAACGTCAGCCACGCCAACAACAAGACGCGGCGTCGGTTCCTGCCCAATCTGCAGGTGGCGTCGCTGATGAGCGATACCCTGGGCAAACCGGTACGCCTGCGGCTCTCGACGCGCGGCTTGCGGACCATCGAGCACCGCGGCGGCCTCGACGCCTACCTGCTGGGCATCGCCGATACGCGCCTGTCGCTGGGCTTGCGCCGGATCAAACGGCAGATCGTCGCCGCCCGCAAAGCCTGATCTCCACCGCCTGGTCCGAGGCGGAGGCGGCCAGGCGGCCGGCCGGCCTCACGCCGGGTCTTGCTCCGCCTGCGCCCACTCGGGAATGACCGGGGTCAACCGTGCGTTGGCGGCGGTGAGTTCGGCCTCGCCGGCCAGCGTCCGCTCCAGGACATCGTTGCGGAGGAGGACGATGGCCAGGTCGCCGCGACCGGACCGTACCTCGCCCACGTTCGCCCCCGCAACCATCACCGGGGTTTCGGGCGGCGGCAGCGGACCGTCGACGGTCACCGGCATCAGCCGCTTCTTGATCAGCCCCCGGTAGCGGGTGCGGGCGGTGAGCTCCTGGCCCACATAGCAGCCCTTGTTGAAATCGACGCCGCCCAGCCGGTCGAACCCGCCTTCGAGCAGGAGCGACTTTTCGATCTGCATGTCGCGGCTGCCGTCGGCGATCCCGAAGGCGAGCCGCAGCCGGTCCCATTGCGTCGCGTCGCCGGCGTTGAGACCCCGATCGGCCAGGGCGCGCCCGGCCCCCTCCGCCGGCAGGATTGCCCGGACCCCCAGCGCCGCCAGCCGCGGATCGACGAAGGCGACGCCCCCGGCGAAGGGGGCTGCCGCACCGGCGTCGTCGCCGGCGAGCCCGAGAGATGCCGCCGCGCCATCGCCGACGATCACGTAGACCGCCATCGCGCCGTCCGTGTCGATACTGACCTTGGCCCGCAAACGGTAAAGGGAGAGACGGCGCTGCAGGTCGCCGAGACGGGCGGCCTCGGCATCCAGCAGCAGCCGCCCGCGTTCATCCTCGCCGATGCAGAAGTCGAACAGATACTTTCCCTGGGGGGTCAATAGCGCCGCGTGAATGGCACGACCGGGGCCGACCCGCATCACGTCGTTGGAGACCAGCCCCTGCAGGAAGGGGCGGCTGTCCTCTCCCGCGAGGGCGAGCACGCCGCGGTCGTGGAGGCGGGCGTAGGTGGGGGACATCGGCTGAACCTCGATTGGCCAAGATGCCCAACGTGCGGCGCCGGCGGCGGGGTTGCAAGCGTCGTCGTTCCGCCCGCACGAGGGACAGGGTCATTGGTTTTTGTGCCCTGCTCCCCTATTATGACGGCCTTAAGATGCAAGAGGAGGATAGCTCGGATGAGCCTGCAGGAGAGGATCGAGGCGCTAAGAGCAAAACATCACGCACTAGAACGTGCTATCGAGGAAGAAAATAATCGTCCGCACCCGGACGATTTGGAAATCGTCAGGCTCAAGAAGCAGAAACTGCAGATCAAAGACGAGATCGCCGTCCTGTCGCGAGAGCCGTAGCATCCGTCGCGCCATCCATTGGCGGCGATTGCGCGTGCATGGTTCACACCACACCATCCATTCGGACCCACCCGGTTTGCGGGAATGGGCTCCATTCTTTCGCACAGGCCGCAATCGGGCTTTGCAAAAGTCGGCGATTTCAACGAAACTCGCCGGCGCTTTTCGACGGCATCCAGTGCCTCGGCTCTGGTGCGCAATTAATTCCACAATTGAAAGAGAGGGGAGGCAATGACCGGAGAATATCAGAGAGCGTTCGATCGGTCGATCAAAGACCCGAATGGATTCTGGGGCGATGCCGCTGAAGAGATCCATTGGTTCAAAAGATGGGACAAGGTTCTCGACGACTCCAATAAGCCGTTCTACCGCTGGTTTCGTGGCGGCGTCACCAATACCTGCTATAACGCGCTCGACCGCCACGTCGAAAACGGCCGGGCCGACCAGGTGGCGGTGATCTATGACAGCCCCGCGGCTAAAGTCGTCCGTAACTACACCTACCGCGAGTTTCGTGATCTTGTTGCCAAGTTCGCCGGCGTGCTGACGAAGCTGGGCGTGACGAAGGGCGACCGCGTCATCGTCTATATGCCGATGGTTCCCGAGGCGCTGATCACCGCTCACGCGTGCGCCCGCATTGGCGCCATCCATTCCATCGTGTTCGGCGGCTTCGCCTCCAACGAACTGGCGGTGCGCATCAACGACGCGACGCCGAAGGTGATCGTCACCGCGTCGTGCGGCATCGAGGTGGCCCGGGTCATTCCCTACCAGCCGCTGGTGGAGGGCGCGATCGCCCACGCCGATCACAAGCCCGACCACGTCGTCGTCTTCCAGCGCCCGGAGTCCAAGTGGCAGATGAAGCCGGGGCAGTTCGACTTCGCCGAGGAGCTCGACAAGGCCAACCCGGTGGATTGCGTGCCGGTGCTGGCGACCGATCCGCTCTACATCCTCTACACGTCGGGGACCACCGGCCAGCCGAAGGGCGTCGTCCGCGACAACGGCGGCCACCTGGTGGCGCTCAAGTGGACGATGAAGAACATCTACGACATCGATCCGGGCGAGAGGTTCTGGGCGGCGTCGGACGTGGGCTGGGTCGTCGGCCACACCTACATCATCTACGCCCAGCTGATCCACGGGGCGACCACCGTCGTCTATGAGGGGAAGCCGGTCGGCACCCCGGACGCCGGCGCCTTCTGGCGGATGATCGAGCAGCACAAGATCAAATCCATGTTCACCGCGCCGACGGCATTCCGCGCCATCAAGCGCGAGGACCCCAAGGCCGAACTGATCAAGAAGTACGACCTCAGCCACTTCAAGATCCTGTTCCTGGCCGGCGAGCGTACCGATCCGGATACGCTGGCGTGGGCCCAGAACGCCCTCGATGGGCGGCCGGTGATCGACCACTGGTGGCAGACCGAGACCGGCTGGGCGATCGCCGCCGACTGCATGGGTATCGAGCCGCTGCCGGTCAAGCCGGGCTCGCCGACGAAGGCGGTGCCGGGCTGGGACGTTCAAATCCTCGACGAGAATTGCAAGCAGGTGCCGCGTGGGCAGATGGGCTCCATCTGCGTCAAGCTGCCGCTGCCCCCGGGGACGCTGCCGACCCTGTGGAACAGCGATGAACGGTTCATCAAGTCCTACATGACCGACTACCCCGGCTATTACATGACCGCGGACGCCGGAATGATGGACGAGGACGACTACGTCTACATCATGGCGCGGACCGATGACGTCATCAACGTCGCCGGCCACCGGCTCTCCACCGGTGCCATGGAAGAGGTGCTGTCCCAGCACCCGGACGTGGCCGAATGCGCCGTCGTCGGCGTCGCCGACAGCTTCAAGGGCCAGCTTCCGGTCGGCTTCATGGTGCTGAAGATGGGCGTCACCAAGTCGCACGAGGAGATCGTCAAGGAAGTGGTCAAGATGGTCCGCGACCAGATCGGCCCGGTGGCGGCCTTCAAGACGGCGACCGTCGTCGACCGGTTGCCGAAGACCCGCTCCGGCAAGGTTCTGCGCGGTACCATGCAGAAGATCGCCGACAACGAGCCGTGGAAGATGCCGGCGACCATCGACGATCCGGCCATCCTCGAGGAGATCCGGTCGGCGCTGGAGGGGATCGGCTACGCATCCGCCCGCAAGGAGACCGCGGAAAGCGGCGCCGCCAGCTAAGGCGGGAAGATGGCCGCCCGTCTCGGGCGGCGGCTATGACGGGCGCGGCGGAACTCCTGCCGCGCCCGTTCTGTTTCGGCGACAAGGCGGGTCGCGCTTGCGCAACCATCCTCGCCGATCTCGTCTTAGCCGGCGACGGCCTTGCGCCGCTGCCGATCGGGACCACCTAGAGGCGGGAATCACCCAGCGAAGAGGAGCGAGGGATGGCCACGACGTTGACCATCGATCCCGATCAAGTTTGCTTCCTGATCCTCAAGGCGCGCGAGTTTGACGCCAAGATGGAGCCGGAGGTTCCCGATCCGGGGGACAACGCCACCGATGACGATGAGCGGGAGGTTCTCTTCGATTACCCGGACGACCCCACCGCCGAGGAGATCAAGGCCTACATCGGGGCGCTGAACGTGGACGAGGCGGCGGAGCTGCTGGCGCTGGTCTGGGTGGGGTCCGGCGACTACACCGCCGGCGAGTGGCGACAAGCGGTGGCGGCGGCGCGTGACGACCCGGACAGCCGCCGTGCCAAGGCACTGCTGGCCATCCCTCTCCTCGGCGACTACCTGGAGGAGGGTTTGGCCGCGCTGGGCTACTCCTGCCGGGACGTCGACGCCGAGCACCTGTGAGCCATGGGCCGCCGGCTTACCGCCAGCGAACGCCCCGTCGCCCGGCACAGCGGCGGTGGTGACGCCGCTGTGCCTGGCGAAGGGCAGCGGCGCTGAGGGTCAGGACACCTCTTCCGCCGAGCCGCGGACAATGCCGGCGCGGGCGCGCGCCAGGTCCAGTTCCTTCTCGAAGTCCGGCTCGCTGCACAGGCCGAGGGAAACGGGATTGCGCGGCTTGATGTTGGGCGAGTTCCAGTGGGTGCGCTCGCGGATCTTGTCGATGGTCGGCTTGGTCGTACCGATGAGCTTGCAGATCTGGTTGTCCTGAAGCTCCGGATAGTTCTTTAGAAGCCAGGCGATGGCGTCCGGACGGTCCTGCCGCTTGGCGACGGGGGTGTAACGCGGCCCCTTCGTCCGCGCCTCCGGAATCGGGATCCGGCGCTCGGCGGCGCGCAACTTCCGCATCCGATCGGCGACGCAGCGGTCGATCTCGGCCTGCGTCAGTTCACCGGCGGCGATCGGATCCCGGCCCTGCATTCCCACCGCTACCTCGCCGTCGGCGATCGCCTGCACCTCGAGCGCGTGCATGCCGCAGAACTCGGCGATCTGCTCGAAGGTCAAAGCGGTGTTCTCGACGAGCCAAACGGCCGTCGCTTTCGGCATCAGAGGACTGGACATAGAAAAAAGATAGCCTTTGATCTCGGGTGTGCAAAGGCCCGACCCGTTGCTGTCGGATCGCGCCCTCCGGTTATACGATGGTTGGTGGGGCCGCGGTAGGCAAGGATTGCAGGCAAGGATGTGGCAATTGTGTCACACAGGTCGCCCATCGTTTCGCCAGGCCCTTTGCGCCGAGGCACCGGGCCGTCGCCGTCCCGAACCGGGGGTTGACGGCACGGTAGGGCTTCTCGCCAGCAATAAGTACCTGAATGAGCTAAAAAATGCGGGCGAAAGGCCAACGGAGGCGCTCGACGCCCGGTTGGCGCAACTGGCTTGTTTGGACCAGATAGGAGAACCATTGGGCGAAGACGGTGTATAAAGAACAACCGTAGATCACTTTTTCCCTAGGGAAAAAACACTCAGTTGGAGTATATTTGCAAAAAAAGCTCTTGCTGCGTGCAGCCGTTTTTTGTATACGAAAGATGTCCCGCGAGCGTCCATGTTGAACCGGAAATCGGACCTACGGGAAAGACCTCCGGTTCACTTTGACCTCCTCCCTATCCAACTCACGCCGCCCCACAATTGGGGCGGTTTTTTTTTGCGCTCGTCCTTAAAGCGCGTATTACCCATCGAGGTGTAAAAATTGCCGGCGGTGCCGCACCGGCGCGCGGCATCGCCCCGGAAGAGGGTCGCCTATTCTTTCCGAGGATGGATCGGCGGAGGGCGTTGCCGGCAGCAACGGTGGCGGCTTCCGCCGCCGGGACATGGCAATCCCGCCCGCGCACGCCCGCCCGATCCCCGTCGCCGGAGATCGGCGGTAGCAGGTTGTTTGCGCCGGGTGTGTTTAGTGCCGGTCGGGGCGTCGGCCCCCGAAGATAGCCCCGGGCGTCAGCTCTTCAGGCCGAAATTCTTGAAACGCTTGTTGAACTTGGCGAGCTGGCCGCCGCTGTCGACGAGGCGGTGGACCCCGGTCCAGGCCGGGTGGGTCTTGGGATCGATGCCGAGCTTCAGCACGTCGCCGGCCTGGCCCCAGGTGGATCGGGTCTGAAAGCTGCTGCCGTCGGTCAACTCGACGGTGATCTCGTGGTAGTCGGGGTGAATGTCTTTCTTCATCATCGGGCTCCTCGGCAAGCCGCTTCTATAGCCGCGGGCCGCGCCCGGCGCAACCGGAGCCGCAATCCCCTCTCAGCCGCCGTCCGCCGGCACCGGCGTACGCGTCGTCGCGGCGGCGATGAGGACCACCGCGACCATGATCGCGCCGCCGGTGAGGAAGGGGGCGGCGCGGCCGAAATACTCGAAGACGATCCCGGCGAAGGTGGGCCCGAGGACGCGGGCGAGGGTGGTGGCGGAGCGGGAGACGCCCATGATCCCCCCCTGCAGGCTGCTCGCCGTCTGCAGCGAGACGAGGCTGTTGAGCGACGGCGTCAACAGGCTGAAGCCGAGGGCGGCGGCGGCGACGGACAACGCCAGCAGCGGCAGGTTGAGCGAAAAGGGGATGGCGAACATGCCCACCGCCAGCAGCATCGCACCCAGGGCGACGAGGCGGATCTCGCCGAAGCGGCGGGCGAGTCGGCCGACCAGGCCGCCCTGAACGAACGCGCTGATCACCCCGACGAAGGCGAACAGGTAGCCGTTCTGCTCCGGTCCCCAGCCGAACTGGCGGCGCGACCACATGGCGAAGGTGGTCTCCATGCCGGCGAAGACGAAGGTGGCGAGAAACATCAATCCGATCAGGCGCAACAGCAGCGGCCGGGTGATCGCCACCCGGAAGGCGTGGCGCCGGCTGGTGCCGGTCCGTCCGGCGCGACGTTCCGGCGGCAGCGATTCCGGCAGGACGAACAGGGTCAGGAGGAAGGCGGTGGTGGAGAGCGCGCAGGCGACCAGCGCCGGGCTGGTGAAGTCGGCGGTGGCGGGCTCGGGACCGGCGAGAATGCCGCCGATGGCGGGGCCGAAGACGAAGCCGATGCCGAAGGCGGCGCCGACCACCCCCATCGCCTTCGCCCGGTTGGCCGGGGTGCTGATGTCGGCGGCGTAGGCGAAGGCGGTGGCAATGCCGCCGGCCATCCCGCCGCCGAAGATGCGGGCGGCGAACAGCACCCACAGATGGTCGGCAAAGGCCAGCGCCACGTAGGACGAGGCGGCCCCGGCCAGGCTCGCCATGAGCACCGGGCGGCGCCCGACGCGGTCGGAAAGCTGCCCCCAGAACGGCGCGGTGACGAACTGGGCGAGGGAGTAGCTCGCCATCAAGAGGCCGACCACGGCCGGGGTGGCGTGGAAATGCTCGCCGTAGAACGGCAGCAGCGGAATGATGACGCCGAAGCCGATCAGCTCGACGAAAACGACGAAGAACAGGATGGGCATACGCGGGTCCCGCGGACCGGTTTCCCGGTCAACGCTGCGTGAGTTTGAGTTCGATCCGCCGGTTCCGCCGGTACGCGGCCTCGCCGCTACCGGTATCGAGGGGGTGAAACTCGGCATAGCCGGCAACGGCGAGATGCTGCGGCGGGATGCCCTCCTCGGTCAATAGGCGGATCACCGACATGGCCCGCGCCTGCGATAGTTCCCAGTTGGAGGGGAACTGCGGCGTGTTGATGGGCGTCCGGTCGGTGTGTCCCTCCACCTGCAGGATCCAGTCGATGTCCCCCGGGATTTTCTCCGCGATCTCCTTCAGGGCGTGGGCGGCGCGGACGATCTGCGGCCGGGCGGCGGCGGTGATGTCGGCCGAGCCGACCGGAAACAGCACCTCCGACGGAAAGACGAAGCGGTCGCCGACGATGCGGATGTCCGGGTTGTCGCCCAGGATCTCCCGCATCCGGCCGAAGAACTCGGAGCGATAGCGCGCCAGCTCCGCCACCTTGCCGGCGAGGGCGGCGTTCAGGCGCTGACCCAGGGCGGTGATCTGCACCTCCTGCTCGGCCGCCTTCTTCTCCGAGACATCGAGGCTCTGGCTCACCTCCCGCAGCTGCTCGCGCAGGGCGGCAATCTGCTGATTGAGCAGCGCCACCTGGGCCCTGGCGCTGTCCGCCAGCTTCTGCTGTTCGACCTGACCGGCCTCGGCGGTTTCGGACCGCTGCATCAGCGCCGCCGCGCTCCGTTCCAGCTCCGCCTTCAGGGCCGCGAGGGCGGCAATGTCGGCGGCGGCCCGGCCCAGGTCGGCGTCCTTGGCGGTCAGCCGCGCCTCCAGATCGTTGCGGCCGGCGAGGGAGGCTTGCAGCTCGTCCGTCAGCCGCGCCACCTGGCGGCGGAGATCGGCCTTCTCCTGCTTTTCCACCGCGAGGACGTCGGCGAGATCCGACACCTGCGCTTCCAGCTTGGTCACCGCCGCCTCACGGCCGGACAGCGCCTCGCCGAGGAAGAACTGGGCCAGGATCAGGACCAGCAGCACGAAGATGAGGACCAACAGCAGCGTCGCCAGCGCATCGACGAACGCCGGCCAGATGTTGACGCTGCCGTGCCGGCTGCGGTGACTGGCGATGCCCATGCGGCGTAGAAGGCTCCTGTTAGGTGTGGTCGGCTTCTTCGGCGACGGCGGCGATGGTCCGCGCCAACAGCTTGATGTCGCTGCGGACCTGGCGGACCATTTCCTCGCGGCCGGAAATCATCTCCTCAATCAGCCGAGCCATGTAGACATCGATATTGCGGATGTGGGCGCGGGTCGGCTCGTCGATGCCGGTGCCGATCTGGGAGATGCCCTCGGTGAGGCGGCCGAGGAGGGGGCGGAGATCGCCGTGCATCTCGGTCAGGCGAGCCATCAGCGCTTGTTCGGTGCGCACCTGGTCGGTGAGGAGGCCGATCTTCTCGGCCAGCGCGACCAGGTGGGCGTTGCTGGCAATGCGGCTTTCCTCGCCCCGCTGCAGCGTCCGCTGCAGGCCCTCCAGGCTCTCCGCCGTCTGCTCCAGAAGCGCCTGGACATAGGCCGGAACCGACGCTTCGCCGCCGTCGCCCACCAGGGCGCCCCCGGGCAGACGGGTCGCTGTTGCCAGCCAGTCCTCGGTCTCGTTGAAGAACCGGTTCTGCGCCTGGCCCGTCTGCAGGTCGAGGAAGCCCAGGACCAGCGACCCGGCCAGACCGAAGAGCGAGGTGGAGAAGGCGGTGCCCATGCCGGAGAGCGGTGCGCTAAGGCCGGCCTTCAGCCCGTCGAACATCCGGGTGATGTCGGTTCCGCCGATCTGCAGGCTGCCGATCACCTGGCCGATGGAGGTGATGGTCTGCGACAACCCCCAGAACGTGCCGAGCAATCCCAGAAAGACCAGAAGGCCGATGGTATAGCGGGAAAGATCGCGGGATTCGTCGAGCCGGGCGGCGATGCCGTCGAGCAGCGAACGCAGCACCTGCGGCGACAGGGCCAGCCGCTTGCGCCGGTCGCCGAGGACGGCGGCGAGCGGGGCCAGCAGCCGCGGTGGCGGCGGTTCTTTGTCGCCCTCGGTACGGAAGGCGGAAATCCACGCAACCTCACGTCCGAGGCGGAAAACCTGACGGAAATTGTACAGGATACCGGCGGAGAAGACGGCAAGGATCAGGCTGTTGAGCGGTGCGTTCGCCCAGAACGCCCGTTGCAGACCAGCGAAAAGCAGGGCGACAACGACGGCGACGGCGGCCAGGAAAACGACCATCCGCACCACGTAACGCCGTGGCCGGGTCATCGGCGAAATGATCCCTTTGCAGTGGGCACGTCCGGCTTAAGGCTGGACGATCCGGACGTCAACCCGTTCCGGTGCGAGGCCGCCGTCGGCATCGGCGGCGCGCAGCCGGATGCGTTGGCTGTCGACGCCATCTTCGATCAATCGCGTCCGCACCGCCCGTGCCCGCCACAGGGCGAGGCGGCGCGCCCTCAGCGCGTCACCGCCGCCGGCGAAGCCGTCGAGGGCGATGATCATCGTCGGCTCGTGGCGCATGCGCCGGGCCAGTTCGTCCAGCTCCGCTCCGGCGGCAGGCGCCACCCCCAGACTGCCGGGGGCATAGCCGATGACGAGACCGGCGGTCGCATCGTCGACGCCGGATTCGGCCGCGGCCACCAGCGGTGCCGCCGGCGAAGGCTCGTGCGCAGTGGGTGCCGGCGGCGCCGGCGCGGTCGCCGCATCCGGAGGCACGTAATAGGCGGTATAGCCGGGGATCCGTACGTATAGCCGCGAGCGCGGCGGGGCGGACCCGGCGGCCGGCAGGGGATCGGCCACCGCCGATGCGCAGACGCCCATGCAGAAAAGACAAACGACCACGCCGGCGAACCGGTGGACGCGGCGGGCGGGGACGGGACGGGGATAAGGCAGCGCCATCGTTGATCTCCCCCGAAGGGTTCCGCCGAGATCATGCCGCGCGACCGGTAAAGAAGACGCTAAGGCGGCGATGAGCCGGCATCCGCTGCGGGGGGTCCGGCGATACCGTCCGCCGCTTTCGCGTCGGCCTTGGCGGCGGCGATCAGGCGCAGCAGTTCCGCATGCATGGTGCTGCTGCCGGCACAGATGCCGCCGCCCGAGAACATGGTCCGGCCACCGTCGAGGTCGGTGACGAAGCCCCCCGCCTCGCGAACGAGGACCATACCGGCGGCGATATCCCAGGGATTGAGGCCGTTCTCCCAGTAGCCGTCGTAACGGCCGGCGGCGACGTAGGCGAGATCGAGGGCGGCGGCGCCGAACCGGCGGACACCGGAGCTGATCGCCATCACCCGGGCGAGCTGGAGCAGGAACTGCGGATGGTCGGGCAGGCCCTTGAACGGAATCCCGGTGGCGAACAGCGCCTCGTCGACGACCCGGCGACCGGAGACGCGCAGCCGCCGCCCGTTGAGGAAGGCACCCGAGCCGCGCTCCGCCACGTACATCTCGTCGGGCACCGGATTGTAGATCACCCCGGCAAACGGTTCGCCGTCCCGCTCGAGGGCGATCGAAATGGCGAAGTGGGGGATGCCGTGGAGGAAGTTGGTGGTGCCGTCCAAAGGATCGACGATCCAGCGATTGGAGGTGTCGGAGCCGGCGACGGCGCCGCTCTCCTCCATCAGCAGGCCATAGGCGGGGCGGGCCTTGACCAGTTCGGCGCGGAGAATGTCCTCCGCCCGCCGATCGGCGCGGGAGACGTAATCGGCCGGGCCCTTCTTCGAGACCTGCAGCTGCTCCAGCTCGCCCAGATCGCGAATGAGCCCCTTGGCCGCCTTCAGTGCCGCCTGGGTCATGACGTTGAGGAGGGGCGAGCGTAAGGCCATCGGCTCAGCCGGCCGTCCTGGGCAAAAGCACGATCATCGGGGCGCGCTCAATCCTTGGCCCGCTCGACGTAGCTGCCGTCGGCGGTGGCGATCACCACCCGCGTTCCGGATTCCACGTGCGGCGGCACCATAACCCGCATGCCGTTCTCCAACAGCGCCGGCTTGTAGGAGGAGGCCGCGGTCTGTCCCTTCACCACCGGGTCGGCCTCGACGATGCGCAAGGCCACCTGGTCGGGAAGCTGCAGGCTGATGGGCGTTTCCTCGTAGAACTCGATGACGACGTTCATGTTCTCCTGGAGGAAGCGGATTTGGTCCTCGCCCAGCATGTCCTTGTTCAGCGCCACCTGGTCGTAGGTGGACGTGTCCATGAAGGTGTAGGAGTCGCCGTCGTTGAACAGGTACTGGAAGTCCCGCTGGTCGAGGCGGACCCGTTCCACCGTCTCGGCCGAGCGGAAGCGCTCGTTGAGCTTGGTGCCGTCGCGGATGTCCTTGAGCTCCACCTGCAGGTAGGCACCGCCCTTGCCGGGCTGGGTGTGCATGATCTTGACGGCGCGCCAGAGGCGGCCCTGGTGCTCGATGATCATCCCGGGACGGACGGCGTTGCCGCTGATTTTCATGAGAGACCCTTGGCGATGTCGGAAGCGGGGCGCATGCCCCGGGCCGGGAAGCTAACAGGAAGGTTCCTGCCCGGCAACGCCGGGGGCGGTGACCAAAGCGTGGTCAGCGGTTCCTGTAGACCTCGCGCCGGTGGGCGATCTTGACGACGAGGACGGTCATATCCTCGTTGTCGACGGCGTAGACAATCCGATAGGCGCCCTGGCGTACCCGGTATCGTTCCTGGGCGGACATTTTCTCGCTCCCCGGGGGTAGGGATCCGCCGCCAGTCGTTCGATGCGATCGAGAATGCGGGCGACATCCTCATTGGGAATGCTGCGAAGATCCTTGGTCACCGACTGCTTGAAAATCAGCCTATAGCTTGCCATGGACCTTCAGGTCGTGCAGCAACTCCTCATAGGTCAAACTCGGCTCGGCGGCCCGCTCCTCGAATGCGGCGAGATCCTCCTGATCTTCGCCGAGAGCCAGCCTCAGCGCCGCGTTGACGATCTCCGATACCGAGCGGTGAGTCGCTGCCGCCTTGACGCGAAGCGCCCGGTGCAGGTCGGGGTCGAAATAGACCGTCGATCGCTTCGACAGCTCGCTCATCGGATGTTCTCCTGACGAGATCATGGTGTGGTGAGGCTATGATAATCAAGCGCCGAGCATGCCTGCTCCGCCCAGGGACGGTCGGGTCAGCCGGCGAACAGGCGGTTGAAGGTGATGACGGCGGCGGCGGGGCCGTCGGCATGGGACCAGACTCCCGCCGAGACGGCGAGGAAGTCGGCACCCGCCTCGATCAGCGGCGGACAGTTGTCGACGGTGATGCCGCCGATCGCCACCAGCGGCACGGTCATGATCTCGCTCCACCACTGGACGAACTCCACCTCGGCGCGGAACCGCGCCTCCTTGGTGGTGGTGGGAAAGAAGGCGCCGACACCGACGTAGTCGGCCCCCGCCTCCGCCGCCTCCATCGCCAGGTGGCGCGAGTTGTGGCAGGTGACGCCGACGATGGCTTGATCGCCGACGATGCGGCGCGCCTCGCGGTAGGGACCGTCGTCCTGGCCGATGTGGACCCCGTCGGCGCCCACCGCCTTCGCCAGGTCCGGCCGGTCGTTGAGGAGGAAGGCGACGCCCCGGTCCTGGACCAGCGGCCGGAGCACGTCGGCGGCACGGCGGATATCGTCATCGGCCGCGTCCTTGAGGCGGAGTTGGACGCAGGCCACGTCGCCGGCATCGAGGGCGGCGGCGAGCGGGGACGCAAACGCCGCCGCGTCAAGGTGCGGCGGCGTGATCAGATAGAGCCGGCAGCCGTCGGTCGGGGTCACTCGGCCGCCCGGGCGGCATCACCGTGACGGACCTTGCCGAGGAAGATGTTGATGATCCGATCCAGCATCTGCAGCGCCTGATCGCGCGGCCGCTGGAAGGTATTGCGGCCGATGATCTGGCCGTTGCCGCCGCCGTCGTAGATGTCCTGGGCGTCCTGGTAGACCGCATCGGCGCCCTTCATCGCACCGCCGGAGAAGATGACCAGACGCTTGCCGTTGAAGGCGGCGTGCATCACCTGGCGCACCCGTGCCGCTTGGGTCGAAAGGTCCACCTGCGCCTTCTCGTAGACCTGTCTTGCCTCGGGCTGCTCCACGTCGGCGGTGGGCAGCTTTACCTTGATCACGTGCGCTCCCATCAGGGCCGCCATGTGTGCCGCATAGGCGTCGATGTCGATGGCGAGTTCGCCCTCCTTGGACAGCGCCCCCCCGCGCGGGTAGGACCAGACCACGGTGGCGAGGCCCTTGGCCTTGGCCTCGCGGATGATGTCGCGCAGGTCGTCCAGCATGTCGAAGGCGGCGTCGGAGCCGGGGTAGATGGTGTAGCCGACGGCGGCGCAGCCGAGGCGGATGGCATCGTCCACCGAGCCGGTGATCGCCTGCGTCGGGGCTTCCTTGCTGCGGTAGAGGGTGTTGGAGCTGTTGAGCTTGAGGATCAACGGGATCTGCGCCGCATAGGTATCGGCCACCGCCTCGATCATGCCGAGCACCGAGGCGTAGGCGTTGAGGCCGGCGTCAAGGGCGAGCTGGGCGTGATAGACGGGATCGTAGCCGGGAGGGTTGGGCCCGAACGACCGCACCGGACCGTGCTCGAAACCCTGGTCGACCGGCAGGATCACCAGCTTGCCGGTACCGCCGAGCCGACCGTTGGAAAGCAGGCGGGCGATGTTCGCCTTGGTGCCGGGGTTGTCGCTGGCGTAGTTGGCAAGGATCTTCTGGACCCGTTGGGTAACCCTCATCTCACCGACCTCCCAGTTGCCGGAGTCCGAAAGACATAGATCTCGCCCCGAGGCTTGGCAACCGGCCCCCGGCAATACGCATCGCCGAAAAGCAGAAGGGCGGGCCGATGGGCCCGCCCTTCGAGACCGGCCGATGCCGGCGAAGCTTCGCTAGATCTTCGACCAGGCGACGGCGGTGTCGGACATGCGATGGGAGAAGCCCCATTCGTTGTCGTACCAGGACAGGATCCGGACCATGTTGCCGTCGATCACCTGGGTCTGGGTGGCGTCGAAGTTCGAGCTGTGACCGTCGTGGTTGAAGTCGACCGAGACCAGCGGCTCGGTGTTGTAGGAGAGAATGCCCTTGAGGGCCCCTTCGGAGGCTTCCTTCAGCAGGGCGTTCACCTCGTCGGCGGAGGTCGACTTCTTCGACAGGAACACCAGGTCGACGACCGAGACGTTCGGTGTCGGCACCCGGATCGCCGAGCCGTCGAGCTTACCCTTCAGGTGCGGCAGCACGAGGCCGACGGCGCGGGCGGCGCCGGTGGTGGTCGGGATCATCGACAGGGCGGCGGCGCGGGCGCGGCGCAGATCCTTGTGCAGGGTGTCGACGATGCGCTGATCGCCCGTGTAGGAGTGGATCGTCGTCATGTAGCCGCGCTCGACGCCGATCGCCTTGTCGAGAACATAGACCGGCGGGGCGAGGCAGTTGGTGGTGCACGACGCGTTGGAGACGACCTTGTCTTCCTTGGTCAGGGTGTCCTGGTTGACGCCGAAGACGATGGTCTTGTCGGCGCCCTTCGACGGGGCGGACACCAGGACCTTCGGGGCGCCCGCTTCGAGGTGGACGGCCGCCTTGTCGCGGTCGGAGAAGATGCCGGTGCACTCGAAAACGATGTCGACACCGAGATCTTTCCACGGCAGCTTGGTCGGGTCGCGCTGTGCCAGCACGTCAACCTTGTGGCCCTTGACGGTGATGCTGTTGGCGTCGGCGCTGACCTCGCCCGGGAACGTCCCGTGCACCGAGTCATACTTCAAGAGGTGGGCGTTGGTCTTCACGTCGCCGAGGTCGTTGATGGCGACGAACTCGACATCGTTGCGGCCCTCTTCCATCGCGGCGCGGAGAACCAGCCGCCCGATGCGTCCGAAACCGTTGATTCCTACCCGTACCGCCATGTGCTTTTTCCCTCCTTGGACCGTATGCAAGCCGACTCGTTGCCGATCGGCACCTGTTGCGAAGATGAATGGTGAATGTGCAAACCGAAGTATGCTATCTGCCGTCCGCAGGCAGCGGCGGCGCCCGGCGACGTGTCCTTGTATCAGTTGCCCGCACAATCGTCGGATTGGGCCAGCCCGTCAATCGCTTTTTGGCGTCCCGACAGAGCGGGAAACGCTCGTTTTTCCGGGGAATCGCCAACCCAGACAAGGTGAAAGGAACGATGCCGAGCGCAACGGAACTACACTCGGCGGCCAGCTTGCGACGCCTCGATCGCGCCGTCCTCGAGCTGGAGGCGGCGGCGGCCCAGTTCGCCGAACGAGCCGACGCGGCGGACCGCTCGGAGGCGGAGCTGGAGCGGCTGAGGGCGCTGAACGAGACGGTGGGCAAGCGCCTGGACGCGATGATCGCGCGCCTGCGTGAATTGCTGGGGGAGTAGGCGATGCCACTGGTGGCTATTTCCGTCAACGGTCGGCGCTATGAGGTGAACTGCGGCGACGGCGAAGAGGATCGTCTGCGCCAGCTGGCCGACGGTGTCGATCAACGGGTGCGCAGCCTCGCCACCTCGGTCGGCCAGGCGGGCGAAGTCCGGCTGTTGCTGCTGACCTGCCTCTTGCTGCAGGACGAGTTGATCGAGGCCAGGCGCGATCCGGCCGCCATCGGCGGTGACGGTACCCCGGCCGCGGCGGCCGCTGCGGCGGCGGGTTTCGATCCCGCCTTCGCCGAAGAACTGGGCCGCCTGGCCGAGCGGATCGAAGTGGTTGCCGCGCAGTTGAAACAGCCCTAGATTCCGATCGGGCGGCGGCTGCAGGGCCCGTTAGGCATTATCCCTCCGGCCAACTATGACCTCCCGGGAGCTGTCCCTTGCGGACCCGTGGGTCCGGAAAACGGCGCCCACCTGCGTGAGCAGGCCGAGAGAGGATCACCGACCGACGGCCCAGGTGGCGCCGCCCCGTTCGCGCCGATGCCAGAGCGGAGGACCGCTCGCCGGGGCGGCAACACACGGCGGCAGCACACGGCGGCAGCACACGGCGGCAGCACACGGCGGCAGCAGAGGCGCGGACATGTCGGGCGGTTGGTCTCTTTCCACGGCTGATGAGGCGCCATCGGACAAGCCGGCGCTGCGTCGGCGGATGCGGCAGATGCGCCTCGTCGCCGATCAGAAGCACGGTCCGGAAGCGGCGCTGGCGGTGCTTCATCACGGCTTGGCCGGCTTGGCGTCGCTCGGCCTCGATGCCGGCACCGGCGTCGCCGGCTACTGGCCCATCGCCACCGAACTGGACATGCGGCCGCTGCTCGCCCGCTGCCATGCCCGCGGCGCCGTCTGCTCCCTGCCGGTGGTGGACGCCGCCCAGACCCTCGCCTTCCGCCGCTGGGATCCGGAGATGGTGGTGGAAGAGGGGCCGCGGGGAACCTGGCACCCGCCGGCGACGGCGGACGAGGTGGAACCCGACATCGTGTTCGTGCCGCTGCTCGCGGTCGACGATCGCGGTCATCGCCTGGGTCAGGGCGCGGGCTACTACGATCGCACCCTGGCGCGGCTGCGGGCGACCCGGCCGGTGACCGCGGTGGGCGTCGGTTACGCGGTGCAGCGGGTGGCGTGGCTGCCGTCGGAGCCGCACGATCAACCCCTGCAATGGATCCTGACCGAAGCGGGACTGGAACGGGTGCCGTCGTGAGGCCGCCGTCGTGAGGCTACTTTATTGCGGCGATGTCGTCGGCCGCGCCGGCCGCGACGTCGTGTGCGAGCGGCTGCCCGAGCTGCGACAGCGCCTCGGCCTCGATTTCGTCCTCGTCAACGGCGAGAACGCCGCCCACGGCTTCGGCATCACCGAGGAGATCTGCCGGGCGTTCTACGAGGCCGGCGCCGACGCCGTCACCACCGGCAACCACGTCTGGGACCGGCGGGAGACCATCGGCTACATCGCCGAAGACCCTCGCCTGCTCCGTCCGCTCAACTATCCGGAGGGGACGCCCGGTCTCGGCGCCAACATTTATCCCACCGCCGGCGGCGGCCGGGTGATGGTGATGCAGGTGATGGGGCGGCTGTTCATGGATCCGCTCGACGACCCGTTTGCGGCGGCGGAAAAGGCGCTGCAGAATCACCGCATCGGCGCCACCGTCGACGCCATCATCGTCGACGTCCACGCCGAGGCGACCAGCGAGAAGATGGCCATGGGGCACGTCCTCGACGGGCGCGTCTCCCTCGTCGCCGGCACCCACAGCCACGTCCCGACGGCGGATGCCCACATCCTGCCGAAGGGAACCGCGTACATTACCGACGTCGGCATGTGCGGCGACTACGACTCGGTGATCGGCATGCTGAAGCACACGGCGATCCCGCGGTTCGTCACCAAGCTTCCCGGCAGCCGCCTGGAACCGGCGGACGGGCCGGCGACCCTGTGCGCGGTGCTGGTGGAAACCGACGATGCCAGCGGGCTGGCGACCCGGGTGGCGCCGCTGCGGCTGGGGGGTGCTCTGTCGGCGGCCTGGCCCGGCTGATCGGCGGGTGATGGATGGTGGCCGTTGCCACCCAACATGTGGTATAAAATAGGACAATCCCGGGCGATATGAGGTCGCCGGGGGGGAAGCAAGAAGCCATGGCCGGACACTCTCAATTCAAGAACATCATGTACCGCAAGGGTGCGCAGGATGCGAAGCGCGCCAAGGCGTTCACCAAGCTCATTCGCGAGCTGACGATCGCCGCCCGCTCCGGGCTGGCCGACGTCGCTCTCAATCCGCGGTTGCGTACGGCGGTGGTGGCGGCGCGCGCCGCCAACATGCCGAAGGACACCATCGAGCGGGCGATCCGCCGCGGCGCCGGCGGCGAGGGGAGCGAGCAGTACGAGGAGATCCGCTACGAGGGGTACGGGCCGGGGGGCGTCGCCTTGATCGTCGAGGCGCTCACCGACAACCGCAACCGGACGGCGAGCGAGGTGCGTGCCGCGTTCGGCCGCCACGGCGGGACCATGGGCGAAACCGGCAGCGTCTCGTTCATGTTCGACCGCGTCGGCCTGATCCACTACCCGGCCGCCGCCGCCGACGCCGAGGCGATGTTCGAGGCGGCGCTGGACGCCGGCGCCGAGGACGTGCAGTCGGACGAGAGCGGCCATGAGATCTATTGCCGGCCGGACGACCTGAGCCAGGTTCGCGATCAACTGGAGCAGCGCTTCGGCGCCGCCGATGTCGCCCGGCTCGATTGGCGGTCGCAGACGACCGTGGCGGTGGGCGAGGACGACGCCCAGACCCTGTTCAAGCTGCTCGACGTCCTCGACGACAACGACGATGTGCAGCGCGTCGCCGCCAACTTCGAGGTTGCCGATGAGATCGTCGAGCGGCTCAGTCGCTGACCGCATGAACCGCGCCCCCGGCGGCGGCGGGGTCCGCCCGGAGCGGCGATGCGGGTGATCGGCATCGACCCCGGGCTCGGCACCACCGGCTGGGGGGTCATCGAGACCACCGGGACGCGACTCCGCCACGTCGGCGACGGCGTCGTCGTCAGCGACAGCGGGCGGAGCCTGGCGGCGCGGCTGCTGCAGCTGGCCGAAGGGTTGGAGGAGGTGATCGCCCGCTACCGCCCGGACGAGGCGGCGGTGGAGGAGACGTTCGTCAACCGCAACGCGGTCTCCACCTTGCGCCTCGGCCAGGCCCGCGGCATCGCGCTTCTGGTTCCGGCCCGGGCGGGGCTCGCGGTCGCCGAATACCTGCCGAACCTGGTCAAGAAGACGGTGGTGGGGGTCGGCCACGCCGGCAAGCCGCAGGTGCAGATGATGGTGCGGGTACTGCTGCCGCAGGCCCTGGTGCGCACCGCCGATGCCGCCGACGCCCTGGCCGTGGCCATCTGCCACGCCCACCACCGGCAGACGGCCAGGCGGCTTCGCCAGGCGGCGGGGGCGGAATGATCGGCAAGCTGGCCGGCCGGGTCGATGCGGTGGACGAGACGACGGCGGTGATCGACGTCGGCGGGGTCGGTTACGTGGTCACCTGCTCGGCACGGACGCTGGCGGCGCTGGCGTTGGACGCACCGGCGGTGCTGTTCATCGAGACCGTCGTCCGTGAGGACGCGATCACCCTGTTCGGGTTCATCGAAACCGGCGAACGCCAGTTGTTCCGGCTGCTGCAGACGGTGCAGGGGGTGGGCCCGAAGGCGGCGCTGGCCATCCTCGGTGCGCTCGGCACCGACGCCCTGATCGCCGCCATCGCCGGCGGCGACAAGGCGGCGATCCGGCGTGCGCCCGGCATCGGCGACCGCCTCGCCGCCCGCATCGCCGGCGAACTCGCCGACCGTATCGGTCAACTGGCGGCGCCGGCGGCCCGGGCCACGTCCATCGGCGGCGGCGCCGGCGCGTCCTCGACGACGCCCACCGTTGCCGGTGATGCCGTGTCGGCGCTGGTCAACCTCGGCTTCCGCGCCATCGACGCCCAGGCGGCGGTCGGTCGGGTCGCCGGCCGGCTGGGCGAGGGGGCGGCGATCGACACCCTGATCCGGGCCAGCCTTGCCGAGCTCGCCGCCGTCGACGGCGGCAAGGGGGCGGGCAGGTGACCGGGATCTCCGAACCGGACGGGGCGGCCGGATCAAGGCTGGTCGGCGCCGACGGCAACGGCGACGATGGCGGCGAGACGACGCTGCGGCCGGCCCGGCTCGGCGAGTTCATCGGCCAGCAGCGGTTGCGCGACAACCTCGGCGTGTTCATCGCCGCCGCCGCCGTCCGCCACGAACCTCTCGACCACGTTCTCCTGCACGGGCCGCCGGGGCTCGGCAAGACGACGCTGGCGCAGATCGTTGCCCGCGAGCTCGGCGTCGGCTTCCGCGCCACCTCCGGCCCGGTCATCGCCAAGCCGGGCGACCTGGCGGCGCTGCTGACCAACCTCGAGCCCCGCGACGTCTTGTTCATCGACGAGATCCACCGGCTTTCGCCGGCGGTCGAGGAGATCCTCTATCCGGCGATGGAGGACGGCAAGCTCGACCTGATGATTGGCGAGGGGCCGGCGGCGCGGTCGATCCGCATCGATCTGGCTCCCTTCACCCTTGTCGGCGCCACCACCCGCTCGGGCCTGCTGACGACGCCGCTGCGGGAGCGGTTCGGCATCCCGCTGCGGCTGGAGTTCTACAGCGAGGGAGAACTGCAGGTGATCGTCGGCCGCGCCGCCCGGGTGATCGGCCTCGACCTTACCGCAGCCGGCGCCGGCGAGATCGCCCGGCGGTCGCGGGGAACGCCGCGGGTGGCGGTGCGGCTGTTGCGCCGGGTCCGCGACTTCGCCTGCGACGGGGCGGCCGTCGATGCCGCCGCCGCCGACGCGGCGCTGGCCCGGCTGGAGGTGGATCAGCGCGGCCTCGACGCCATGGACCGCCGCTACCTCGGCTGCCTCGCCGAGTTCTACAACGGCGGTCCGGCCGGCATCGACACCATCGCCGCGGCGCTGGCCGAACAGCGCGATACGGTCGAAGATGTGATCGAACCGTTCCTCCTCCAGAAGGGCTTCATCATGCGCACGCCAAGGGGGCGGATGCTGGCGCCGCTCGCCTACGACCACCTGGGATTGCGCCGGCCGCCGGCACCGCCGCAGCTGGATCTGGGCCTGGACGAGAGGAGCAACCGGGATGGCTGAAGGTCCACCGGCCGACGCCGGCGCGGGGTTCGTCCACCTGCATCGGGTGCGCATCTATTACGAGGACACCGATTCCTCCGGCCTCGTCTACCACGCCAACTACCTGCGATTCGCCGAGCGCGCCCGCACCGAGATGCTGCGCGAATTCGGCTTCGTCCACCCGGCCCTGCTCGCCGGCGACGGCGTTGCCTTCGTCGTCCGCCACCTCGCCGCGGACTTCCGCGCGCCGGCCCGCCTGGATGATCTCGTGGCGGTGGAGACCCGGGTCAAGTCGCAGCACGGGGCCTCGCTGGACCTCCTCCAGGACATAACCCGGGATGGTATTGACCTCGTCCAGCTAAAGGTGAAACTCGCCTGTATCACCCCCGACGGCCGACCGACCCGGGTACCGGCAGCGCTCCGTGCGGCCTTCGGTCGGCTGATCGACAACAGCTCCGGACGAAGCGATGGATAATACCGCGATAGCGACGGCGGCCGTGGCGGTCCCGGCGGTGGCAGCGCACGGTCTGCACCCATGGGAGCTGTTCTGGAACGCCGATTGGGTGGTCAAGTGTGTCATGCTCTTGCTGCTGGCGGCGTCCATCTGGTCGTGGACGATCATCTTCGAGAAGGTGATCAACCTCCGCCGCCTTAACGCCCTGGCCGATCGCTTTGAGGGCACCTTCTGGTCCGGGGCCGCCGTCGACGACCTCTACGACCGGATCAGCAGCCAGCCGCCCGATCCGATGTCGGCGGTGTTCGTCGCCGCCATGCGCGAGTGGCGCCGATTCGCCGCCAAGCGCGGCGGCGAGACCGAGCCGCCCGGGGAGTTGGGCGAGCGGGTGGAGCGGATCATGCAGCTCACCGCCAACCGCGAACTGGAGCGGGTGGAGCGCTATCTCACCTTCCTCGCCTCGACCGGGTCCACGGCGCCGTTCGTGGGGCTGTTCGGCACCGTCTGGGGAATCATGAACAGCTTCGGTGCCATCGGCGCCACCAAGAACACCAGCCTCGCGGTGGTCGCGCCGGGCATTGCCGAGGCCTTGTTCGCCACCGCGCTCGGCCTCCTGGCGGCGATCCCGGCCGTCCTCGCCTATAACAAGCTGTCGCGCGATCTCGATCGCTACGCGGCGCGCATCAATGGCTTCGCCGGCGAGTTCATGGCGATCCTGTCGCGCCAGCTCGAGGACCGGCGCTGAGCATGGCGGGCGTACTCCAGGGACGACGGCGGACGGCGACCGGGCGTTTCCAGCGGGCGCCGACGCGCCCCATCGCCGAGATCAATGTGACCCCGTTCGTCGACGTCATGCTGGTGCTGCTGGTGATCTTCATGATCACCGCGCCGCTGCTGGCGACGGGGGTCCAGGTGGATCTGCCGAAGGCGCCCGCCTCGCAACTGCCCGACCAGAATGACGCGCTGTCGGTGACCGTCGACAACCAGGGGCGTATCTTCTTGCAGGACAATGAGGTGGCGCTGGACGGCCTCGGCGCCAAACTGAAGGCGATCACCAACAATAATCAGGATATCCGCATCTTCGTTCGCGGCGACGGTGGCATCGCTTACGGTCAGGTGATGACGGTATTGGGTGCCGTCTACGACGCCGGATACCGCAAGGTGGCGTTGCTGACCGAGCCCATGGGGAGCGGTAAGACTGCCGGCCGGCCGCGGACGGCGGAGGCCGGGACGCGCCCTTGAGCGCGATGCGCCGCCCGTTCTCCTACGCGGTCGCCCTCCATGTCTGCGCGCTGGTGATGATGTTCGTGGTGTTGCCGTCATGGCCGGACAGGCGCGCCACCCTCGACGAGCCGATCGTGGTGGAGATGGTGGCCGCCGGCACCGCGGCGGCGGGCGGATCGTCGTCGCCAGCCGAGCGCGCCGGCGGGGGCTCTGCGCCGCCGGCGGTCAAGCCGGCTCCGGCGCGTCCGGCGCAACCGCCGAGACAAAGCCAGGCGGCTGCTCCACCGCCCCCACCGCCGTCCCCGCCGGCGCCCCCACCGGCGCCCCCGCCATCGGCCCGGTCCGAGCCGGAAGCGAAGGTGCCGCCGGCTCCACCGGCTCCGCCGGTCCGGGTCGCCCGACCGACGCCGAAAGCGGAGCCGCCGCGCCAGGAGCCGCACCAGGAGTCCCGGCCGCCGGCGGAGAAGGCCCCGGCGCCCGAGGCGGCGCCGCGCAGCCTTGCCCCCGCCGAGCCGAAGCCCCCGGTCAAGACCGAAAGCAAGCCGGAAGCCAAACCCGAGACCAAACCCGAACCGAAGGTGGCGGCGAAGCCGGAGACCAGGCCCGAGCCGAAACCAGCCCCGAAGGCCGAGACCGCTCCGGCGCCGAAAACCCCGGCGAAGACGGAAGCCAAGGCCGAGACACGGCCGGAGCCGAAGGCAGACAACAAAAGCGAGCCGAAGCCGGACAGCAAGCCGGAGCCGAAGGCGGACAACAAGAGCGAGCCGGCCGATTTCGCCGCGGTCGGCCGTACGGTGAAGGAACTGAAGCAGAAGGCGCCGTCGGCAGCCGGGCAGACGGCCAGTACGGCCGCGGCGCCCAACGCGGCGGCCGAGGAGGATTTTTCGTCGCAGATGAGCAAGGCTCTCCGCCGCGGTGCAGGGGCAGGGGCAGCGCCAGCGGCAGCCACCGCCGCCGGGGGGGCATCGGCCGCGGCCGGCGATTCGCTGCCGGTGACGGCGGGAGAAATCGACAGCGTCCGCCGACAGATCGAGCAATGCTGGAGCCTGCCGGCCAACGTCAAGCCACCCAAGGACCTGGTGGTCCAGATCCGGGTCGAGATGAACCAGGACGGCACGCCGCGAACCGCGGTCATCCAGGACGACAGCCGGATGAGCGCCGATCCGGCTTATCGGGCCACGGCGGAAAGCGCCAGAAGGGCCGTCTTGAACCCGCGCTGCCATCCGTTCAAATTGCCGCGCGAGAAGTATGATCGCTGGCGCGTGCTGACGCTTATCTTCAATCCCGCGGAGATGTTCCGGACATGATACTGCCGCCCGCCCGGTCGCCTCATCGGTTACCGCATCGCTTGTGGGCCGTCGTCCTTTCCGCCGTCCTCCTCGTCCTCGTCTCTGCGGTGCCGGCGGCGGCCGACCTTCGCATCGACATCACCCGGGGTAACGTCGAGCCGCTGGTCATCGCCATCGTGCCGTTCGAGGGGTCCACCCCGGAGACGTCGCGCATCGGCGGCGAACTGGCCAAGGTCATCTCCGCCGACCTGGAGAGCTCCGGGCTGTTCCGGCCGCTCGATCCGAACGCCTTTCTGCAGAACCGGGTGGCAATGGACACCCCGCCCACCTTCGCCGACTGGCGGCTGTTGAACGCCCCGGCGCTGGTGCACGGCCGGGTCTCCATCGCCGACGACGGCCGGCTCAAGGTGGAGTTCCGCCTTTGGGATGTGATGTCGGAGCAGCAACTCGCCGGCCTCGCCTACTTCGCCGTGCCCAGCAACTGGCGGCGCATCGGCCATATCATCGCCGACGCCATCTACAAGCGTCTGACCGGTGAGGACGGCTATTTCGACACCCGCATCGCCTACGTCGCCGAGAGCGGTCCACAGACGCGGCGGGTCAAGCGGCTGGCAATCATGGACCAGGATGGGGCCAACCACCGCTACCTCACCGAAGGCTCCGACCTGGTGCTCACCCCGCGGTTCTCACCCACCCTGCAGGAGCTGGCCTATCTGGGATTCTCGCAGGGGCTGTCGCGGGTGTTCATCCGCTCGCTCGAGACCAACCGCAGCGAGATGGTCGGCAGCTTCCCCGGGATGACGTTCTCCCCCCGCTTTTCCCCGGACGGGCAAAAGCTGGTCCTCAGCATGGCGATCGACGGCAACACCGACATCTATGTCTACGACCTGCACGCCCGCACGGCGCGGCGCCTGACCAATAACGCCGCCATCGACACGTCCCCCAGCTACTCGCCGGACGGCCGCCAGATCGTCTTCAACTCGGACCGGGGCGGCTCGCAGCAGCTCTATGTGATGGACGCCGAGGGCGGCAGTGACGCACGGCGGATCAGCTTCGGCCAGGGGCGATACGGTTCTCCGGTGTGGTCGCCGCGCGGCGACCTGATCGCCTTCACCCGCATCAACAACGGCCGCTTCGCCATCGGGGTGATGTCTCCGGATGGATCGGGGGAGCGGATCGTCGCCGAGGGGTACGACGTGGAAGAGCCGACGTGGGCGCCCAACGGCCGCGTGCTCGCCTTCTTCCGCAAGGAGCCGGTGGACGCCAACGGCGGTGGCGGCCGCTCTCGGCTGTTCTCCGTCGACGTCATGGGACGCAACGAGCGAGAGATACCCACCCCCGGGGACGCGTCGGACCCGGCATGGTCGCCGATCAATCCATGAGGTCAATCCGTGCGATCAACCCGTGGGGCGATTCGGGATCGATCTTGACTGGCCGCTCCGGTGCGGGCGGCCGGGGTTGTTGCGGCGGTTGTTATTGAGGCAGAGGAGGCGATACGGATGCTGAGGCAGATGTTGGCGGCGGCGGCCATCGTGGTGGCGCTCGGCGCGTGCGAATCAACCCCCGACCAGCCGCCGCCGTCGGCGACCGTACCCGGTACCGGCAGCACCACCGGGGGTCTCGACCACCCCGGGGCGATGGCCGGCGGTGGTGCCGGCAGCGGTTTCAACAGCGGCGTGCAGAGCCAGGGGCTGCCCGGCGGCGGCTCGCGCGGCGCGGCCCAGGTGGCGCAGGAACTGGTCAACGTCGGCGATACCGTCTACTTCGGCTTCGACAGCTTCGCCATCGAGGGCGAGTCTCAGCAGACGCTGGACCATCAGGCGGCGATCCTGTTGAAAAATCAGGGCGTCTCGGTGGTCATCGAAGGCCATTGCGACGATCGCGGCACACGTGAGTACAATCTTGCCCTGGGCGAGCGGCGGGCAACCGCGGTGAAGGACTACCTGGTGGCCTACGGCGTCGATCCCGGCCGGATTCGGGTGGTCTCCTACGGCAAGGAGCGGCCGGTGGCGCTGGGCGCGACGGAAGCGGCATGGGCAAAGAACCGGCGGGCGACGACGGTGGTCGCCGGTGGTCCGCCGGCGGCCTAAGGTGGGGTCGGTCGCGGCCGACGGCGGCGACCGAGGTGCGTGCAGAGGCGGGGCACCGGGAAACGAGGTGAGCGGATGAATGGCAAGGTAATGCGGTCGTCGTCCGACCGTCGATGCGCCGCCTGGCGCCCGCTGCCGCTGCTGGTGGCGCTGCTGCTGGCTCTCCACGCGCATGCGGCGGCGCAGATGCCAGCGGCGGGCGGCGCCGACGCGGGGTCGGGAACGCCCCCGGCCGTGGCCCGCCTCGATTCCCGGATCACGCAATTGGAACAGGATGTGCGAAGCGTGACCGGGCGGGTGGAAAGCCTGTCGCACCAGGTCCGCCAGCTCAACGACAAGCTGGACAAGCTGTCGTCCGACCTGGACATGCGCTTGGACCAGGGGCGCGGAACCGGATCCGGTGTCGGCGGCGGTGCCGCCGTAGGGATGGGCGCCGGCGCGGCGGCCGGCGCCGGCCTGGGAGCGGGCGCGGCCAGTCCGGGGCCCCGCGTTCTCGGCCGGGGCAACGACGAGCCGGCCGCGACGACGGCCCCCCCGGCCTCCGTTCCGTCCACGGCCGGCACACCCGCGGCGCCGGCCGAGACGCGGCCGCAGCAGCCGCCGCCGCAGCAGCAGGCGGCCCTTCCGCAGGGCTCCAGCAAGGACCAGTACGCCGCTGCCTTCGCCCTCATGCAGAAGGGGAACTATGCCGCCGCCGGCGAGGCCTTCAGCGACTTCCTCAGCCGCTACCCCGATGACTCGCTGGCCGACAACGCCCGCTACTGGCTGGGCGAAAGCTACTACGCCAGGGGCGACTACACGCGCGCGGCGCAAACCTTCTTCGAGGCCTACGACAAGAACAAGTCCGGGCCGAAGGCACCCGATACCCTGCTCAAGCTCGGTATGGCGCTGGGCAATCTGGATAAGAAGAAGGAGGCCTGCGCCAGCTTCCGCGAACTCGGGCGCACGTTCCCCAACGCCTCGGCGGCGATAAAGGACAAGGCGGCACAGGAGAGCCGGCGGATCGGCTGCGGCTGACCATGCCACCGGCGGCCGCCGGCCTGGCGGCCGAGTTCGACCGGGCGATGGCCGCGTTTGCCCCGTTCGAGCCGGCGCCGCGGCTGGCGGTGGCCGTCTCCGGCGGCGCCGACAGCATGGCGCTGTGCCTCCTCGCCGACCGGTGGGCGCGGGCGGAGGGGGGCGGCGTCACCGCACTGATCGTCGATCACCGGCTGCGGCCGGCCTCGGCGGCGGAAGCGATACAGGTGGGTCGCTGGCTCGATCGCCGCTCCATTGCCCATCGCTGCCTCGTCTGGGAGGGAGAAAAGCCGGCGACGGGGATTCAGGCGGCGGCGCGGGCGGCGCGCTACCGGCTGCTCATCGGCTGGTGCCGGGAGGCCGGTGTCGACCATCTTCTCGTTGGCCATCAGGCGTCCGATCAGGCGGAGACGGTGCTGATGCGGATCGGGCGCGCCAGCGGCCTCGTCGGCCTGGCCGGGATGCTGCCGCTGACCGAGCCGGTGCGGCCCAAGGCGGACGGCGGGCATCCGGCGCCGCGTCTGCTGCGGCCGCTGCTGGAGGTGCCGCCGGAGCGATTGCGTCCCTTCCTGCGAGCCCAGGGTCAGCCGTGGCTGGACGATCCCAGCAACCGCGACCCGCGGTTTGACCGGGTCCGGCTGCGCCGGGCGGCGGCGTCCCTGGCGGCGGCGGGGGTCGACCGGGCCGCGCTGCTGCATCTGGCCCGGCTCGCCCGTACCGCCCGCGAGGCGACGGAGGCGGCGGTGGACGCGCTGCTGGCGGCCTCGGTGGTGCTGCATCCGGCCGGGTTCGCCCGCATCGAGACGCCCCTCTGGGGTGAGGCGGCGCGGTTCATCCTCGTGCGTGCCGCCGCCCGCTTGCTGCGCATCGTCGGCGGCCGGCGCTGGCAGGCCCCGGACCAGCGGATCGAACGGCTGATGACGGTGCTGCTGGACCAGGGCGGGAGCGCGGCGACGCTGGGCGGCTGTCGCCTCAGGCGGACCGCCGATGGGGTACTCGTCTGGCGCGAGGAGCGGGGCCTGCCGGCGCCGCTGCCGGTGGCGGGCGGAGAGGAGGTGGAGGTCGTCTGGGACCGCCGCTTCGTCGTCCGCATCACCCCGGGCGGCCAGGAACGAAGCGATCTCGCCCTGGAAGCCCTGGGCGCCGCCCGGGCCCGAACCTTGTCCGCGGCGATGGCGGAGGGTGCGTTCGGCTCCCCCGACGTGCCCCTGATCGTCTGGCCGACGCTGCCCTGCGTCGTCGACGGGCGGGGCCTCGCCCTCGTTCCCCACCTCGGTTACCGGCGGGCCGATGCGGCGGGCCAAATCCGGGCAACTGCGTATCCGCAGCAGGGCCTAAGCGGGCGAGGATCTTTCCTTGTGTGAAGGTTATCCTGTACTATCTTATCGAATCGGAGTTCCTGCGGCGGGCGCCTATGTGTCAAGCGGGCCGGGCCGTGCGTCGGAGAAGGTAACGTGAACATCAGTCGAAATTTGGCCCTTTGGGTCATCGTTGCACTTCTCGTTTTCGCCCTGTTCAATCTCTTCCAAGGAACCGCGCCGCGGGGGACGCAGCAATCGCTGGCCTATTCGGAGTTCCTCCAACAGGTGGATACCGGCGATGTGCGCGAGGTAACCCTCAAAGGGCAAACCATCACCGGCGTCCTGCGCGACGGCCGCAACATTACTACCTTCGCCCCCACCGATAACGACCTCGTCGACCGGTTGCAAAAGCACAGCGTGCGGATCACCGCACAGCCGGCCGACGACGGCGCGCCCACCATCTGGAGCGTGCTCATCTCCTGGTTCCCGATGCTGCTGCTGATCGGCGTCTGGATCTTCTTCATGCGCCAGATGCAGTCGGGCGGCGGCAAGGCCATGGGGTTCGGCAAGTCGCGGGCGCGGCTTCTCACCGAGAAGACCGGACGGGTCACCTTTGCCGACGTTGCCGGGATCGACGAGGCGAAGCAGGAGCTGGAAGAGATCGTCGAGTTCCTCAAGGATCCGCAGAAATTCCAGCGGCTGGGCGGCCGCATTCCCAAAGGCTGCCTCCTCGTCGGCCCTCCCGGCACCGGCAAGACCCTGCTCGCCCGCGCCATTGCCGGCGAGGCCAACGTGCCGTTCTTCACCATCTCCGGCTCCGATTTCGTCGAGATGTTCGTCGGTGTCGGCGCGTCGCGGGTCCGCGACATGTTCGAGCAGGGGAAAAAGAGCGCGCCCTGCATCGTCTTCATTGACGAGATCGACGCCGTCGGCCGCCATCGCGGTGCCGGCCTCGGCGGTGGCAACGACGAGCGGGAGCAGACGCTGAACCAGCTCCTCGTCGAGATGGACGGCTTCGAGTCCACCGAAGGGGTGATTCTGATCGCCGCCACCAACCGGCCCGACGTGCTCGACCCGGCGCTGCTGCGTCCCGGCCGGTTCGACCGGCAGGTGGTGGTGGCCAATCCCGACATCCTCGGCCGCGAGCAGATCCTGAAGGTGCACATGCGCAAGGTGCAGCTCAGTCCCGACGTGGACGCCCGGGTGATCGCCCGCGGCACCCCCGGTTTCTCCGGGGCCGATCTGGCCAACCTGGTGAACGAGGCGGCGCTCCTGGCGGCGCGGGCCAACCGCCGGCTGGTGACGATGATCGACTTCGAGGCGGCCAAGGACAAGGTGCTGATGGGCGTCGAGCGCCGCTCGATGGTGATGACCGACGACGAGAAGCGGCTCACCGCCTATCACGAGGCGGGCCACGCCCTGGTCGGCCTCACCGTGCCGAGCCACGATCCGCTGCACAAGGTGACGATCATCCCCCGCGGCCGTGCCCTCGGCGTCACCATGAACCTGCCGGAGCGGGACCGGTACAGCTACAGCAAGGTGGAGTTGGAGTCGAAGCTGGCGGTGCTGTTCGGCGGTCGGATCGCCGAGGAGCTGGTGTTCGGCCCGGAGAACGTCACCACCGGTGCCGGTAACGACATCCGCCAGGCGACGGAGATGGCGCGGCGGATGGTCACCGAGTTCGGCTTCTCCGACAAGCTGGGACCGCTCCGCTACACCGACAACCAGGAGGAGATCTTCCTCGGCCACGCGGTCACCCAGCAGAAGCACGTGTCGGACGCGACCGCCCGGCTCATCGACGAGGAGGTGCGCCGGCTGATCGACGACGGGGAGGAACGGGCGCGGACAATCCTGGCGGAGCGGCGGCACGATCTCGATACCCTCGCCCAGGCGCTCTTGGAGTACGAGACCCTTTCCGGCGAGGAGGTGCGGTCGTTGCTGAAGGGCGAGGCGATCTACCGGCCGGAGCAGTCGGACCCACCGAAGGGCCACGGCAACCGCTCCTCGATGCCCGCCACCGGCAAACGTATCGGTCCTGAAAAGAGCCGCGGCCTTGATCCGGAGCCGCAGCCGGGCCGCTGAGCAAGACGCGATCACCGGGCCCAGAGGCATTGGGGGCATGGGGCAATGGGCGATCCCGCCGCATCTCTGCTGAGCCGTCCTCCGGCTTCGCTGTTCGCCGGGCTGACCCTCGACCGACCGCGCCTGATGGGCATCGTCAACGTCACTCCCGACAGCTTCTCCGACGGCGGTGAGGCGTTCCGTCCCCAGGCCGCCGTTCTCCGCGGCTTCACCCTGGCGGCGGAGGGGGCGGACATCATCGACGTGGGGGGCGAATCGACGCGGCCGGGCTCGGACCCGGTGCCGGTCGAGGAGGAACTCGGCCGCGTCGTTCCGGTGGTCAAGGCCCTGGCCGCGGGCGGCCTTCTCGTCTCCGTCGATACCCGCCGGCCGCGGGTCATGGCCGCGGCGATCGAGGCCGGGGCGCGCATCGTCAACGATGTGACGGCGCTGACCGGGGATCGCGCCTCGCTGGCGCTGGTGGCGCGATCGGGTGTGTCGGCGGTGCTCATGCACATGCGGGGCGAGCCACGGACGATGCAGGCCGATCCCCGGTACGACGATCCTGTCACCGAGGTGCGGGACTGGCTCGTCGATCGCGTCGACGCCTGTAAGGCGGCCGGCATCCCGCGGTCCCGCCTGGCGGTGGACCCCGGCATCGGATTTGGGAAGAATCTGGGCCACAATCTCGCTATCCTCGCGAATCTCGCTGTGTATCGATCTCTCGGTTGTGCGCTTGTGATCGGCGTTTCGCGCAAGAGCTTCATGGGACGCCTTGGCGGCGGCGAGGCGCCGCGCGACCGGCTGCCCGGATCGTTGGCAGCGGGACTGACGGCCGTGGCCGCAGGCGCACATATCCTGCGCGTTCACGATGTGGCCGCGACCCGGCAAGCGCTGGCGGTGTCGCGGGCGATCGCGGCACAGGCGGAGCAACCGGTGGGGCGGGTGCAGGTTGTTGTGTAACGGCCGTCATAGAATGAAGGCAGCGACGGTTGCATAAATTGGGGGCAGTTGGGGGCGAGGACACCGATGCAGAGAATGTTGTTCGGTACCGATGGCATTCGCGGTAAGGCGAATACGGAACCGATGACGGCGGAGACGGCGCTTCGCGTCGGCATGGCCGCCGGTCTCCATTTCCGCCGGGGCCGGCACCGGCACCGGGTCATCATCGGCAAGGATACCCGGCTGTCCGGCTACATGGTGGAGGCGGCGCTCACCGCCGGCTTCGTCGCCATGGGCATGGATGTCATCCTGGTCGGGCCGATGCCCACACCCGCCGTCGGCATTCTCACCCGCTCCATGCGCTGCGATCTGGGGGTGATGCTGTCGGCGTCGCACAATCCCTACGAAGACAACGGCATCAAGCTGTTCGGCCCGGACGGCTTCAAGCTGTCGGACCAGGTGGAGGCGGCGATCGAGGCCCATGTCGCCAATGGCCTGAGCAGCAAGCTCGTCCCCTCCTCGCAACTGGGACGGGCCAAACGCCTGCACGACGTGCACGGCCGCTACACCGAGTTCGTCAAGATGACCTTCCCGAAGGGGCTCACCCTGCAGGGGATGCGCATCGTCGTCGATTGCGCCAATGGCGCCGCCTACCGGGTCGCTCCCGAGATCCTATGGGAACTGGGCGCCGAGGTGATCCCGCTGGCGGTAAACCCGGACGGCACCAACATCAACCGCGAATGCGGGTCCACCTTCCCCGAGACCATGTGCCGGGCGGTGCAGGAGTACCGGGCCGACCTGGGCATTGCCCTCGACGGCGATGCGGACCGGGTGCTGATCGCCGACGAGACCGGTAGCCTGATCGACGGCGATCAGGTGATGGCGGTGATCGCCCGCCACTGGAAGCAGAGCGGCCAGCTGAAGAAGGGCGGCGTCGTCGCCACGGTGATGTCCAACATCGGGCTCGAGCGCTACTTGCAGGGCCTCGGCCTCACCCTGGAGCGCACCCGGGTCGGTGACCGCTACGTGGTGGATTACATGCGCCGTCATGGCTTCAATATCGGCGGCGAGCAGTCCGGCCACATCATCTTCAGCGATTACGCCACCACCGGCGATGGCCTCATCGCGGCGCTGCAGGTTCTCGCCGTCGTCGTCGCCTCGGGCAAGCGGCCGAGCGAAATCTGCGTCGCCTTCCAGCCCATGCCGCAGCTGCTGCGCAGCGTCCGCTACATGGGCGGCGAGCCGCTCACCCAGCTCGGGGTCAAGGAGGCGATCAGCGAGGGCGAACGGCGGCTCGGCAACAGCGGCCGCCTGCTCATCCGGCCGTCGGGCACCGAGCCGGTGATCCGGGTGATGGCGGAAGGCGAAGACGAGTCCCTGATCGGGGTCGTGGTCGAGGACATCTGCACGGCGATCCGCGCCGTCGCCGCCTGAGGGCAGGAGATCGGGTAACGATGCGGCATAGCGCCTCGCCGGAAAGCGGGGCGTCAACCACAACCTTGTTTACGCACCCGGTTGAGCATCGGAGATCTGTTGGCGCTCGAACGGGCACGCTGGTATGCCGGCATGGTGCCATGAGAATGGGTTTGGCAGTTCCGATGCCGAAGCGTTCCTAAAACAGTATTATAGATATGCCTTGTTCGAGGCTTAATGCATGGGCATCGATGTTACTACGCTGTCAGAGGATGAACTAAAAAATCTGATAGCCAATTACCGACGTCTCAATGCAACGGCGCAGCCTCTCTTTCGGAAGGCGTTGAACGAACTGGAACACCGAAAAGGCAAGGGTTTGGACTTCGAGAAGTCACTGGCCATTATCCGAAATGCGGCAGAACAGGGCCGGTTCTTGAGCTACAAGGACCTCGCCGACGAAAGCGGCGCTGAATGGACGCATGTTCATTACTCGATTGGAGCGCACCTGTGGCAGCTTGTGGAGTACGCGGATCTCAGGGGATGGCCGATGCTGAGTGCAATCGTCGTTAATCAAGAGAACGTCAAATCAGGGCAGATGGAGCCCGGGACCCTTAAAGGATTCGTAGGAGCTGCCCGCATGCTCGGCTACCCGGTCATTGATCCGGAAGCGTTCCTGATTGAGCAGCAGACCCGCGTCTTTGACTGGGCGAAGGACCGTGCGTGTAAAGCGGATTAGCTGAGATACGTCGGCGGAGCTGGCAGCAGTGCGCGGCCGCGTTCTCGTCATCGCCGGGTCGGATTCCGGCGGCGGTGCCGGCATTCAGGCCGACATCAAGACGATCACGGCGCTGGGCGGCTTTGCCGCCACCGCGGTCACCGCGCTGACGGCGCAGAACACCGAAGGCGTGTTCGGCATCCTCGATGTGCCGGCGGCATTCGTCGTTCGTCAGATGGAACTGGTCCTCGACGATATCGGTGCCGACTGCATCAAGATCGGCATGCTGCACCGCGGCGACATCATCGAGGCGGTCGCCGACGCGCTCGACCGGCGGGCGGCGGGAATTCCCGTCGTCCTCGACCCGGTCATGGTGGCGAAGGGCGGGCACCCGCTGCTCGCCGCCGATGCCGCCCAGGTGCTGCGGCAACGACTGGTGCCGCGCGCCGACCTGCTCACCCCCAATCTTCCCGAGGCGCAGGCCTTGGTGGAAGGGCGCGGCGAGGTGCCGGCGGGCGACGGCGCCGCGGCCGAGACGATCGCGCTGGCGCAACGGCTACAAGCGCTCGGCCCGGCCGCGGTGCTGCTCAAGGGCGGCCACGGAACCGGCCCGCTGCTGCGCGACGTCCTCGTTCGCCCCGCTGCCGCCCCGGAGGTGTTCGAGAGCGGCCGGATCCAGACCCGCCATACCCACGGCACCGGCTGCACCCTTGCCTCGGCGATCGCCTGCGGCCTCGCCCAGGGCCTCGACGTGCGCGCCGCCGTCGTCCGCGGCCGTGCCTTCGTCCGGACCGCCATCCTCGGCGCCCCCGGCTACGGCCGCGGCCACGGACCGCTCGACCACGCCCACACCATGGGCCAGCCGCGGAACTGAGCGGTGCTCAGTCGAGGTGCTGTCCCAGCCGTCCCGCCAGGTCCTGGATGAATTGCCAGGCGACGCGGCCGGACCGCGCACCGCGTTGCCCGGCCCAGGCCAGCGCCTCCTGTTGCAGCCGGTCGGCGGGCAGGGCGAGACCGTAATGCTCGGCATAGCCGGCGACGATGGCGAGGAAGGTCGCCTGATCCAGGGGGTGAAAGCCGAGCCATAAGCCGAAGCGATCCGACAGCGACACCTTCTCCTCCACCGCTTCCGCCGGATTGATCGCGGTGGAGCGCTCGTTCTCGATCATCTCCCGCGGCATCAGGTGGCGGCGGTTGGAGGTGGCATAGAAGACGACGTTCTTCGGCCGCCCCTCGATCCCGCCCTCGAGCACCGTTTTCAGCGACTTGTAGGCGGTGTCCTTGCCGTCGAAGGAAAGATCGTCGCAGAACAGGACGAACCGCCGGGGGCGATCGCGGAGAACGGCGAGCAGCCTCGGCAGGCTGGCGATGTCCTCCCGATGCACCTCGACGAGGGCGACGGCGGGCGACGCGCCCTCGTTGACCTTGGCGTGGACCGCCTTGACCACCGAGCTCTTGCCGGTCCCGCGCGCCCCCCAGAGGAGGGCGTTGTTGGCGGGCAGGCCGCGGGCGAACCGGCGGGTATTCTCCAGGAGGACCTCGGCCTGGCGATCGATGCCGCGCAACAGGCCGAGATCGATGCGATTGACCGCGGCAACCGGTTCCAGCCGCCCTTCGTCCTCTCGCCAGACGTAGGCGTCGGCGTCGTCGTCGGCCCGGCCGGAACCGGCACCTGCGGCCTCGCCGCCGCCCACACCGCCGCCCACGCCGCCGTCGACGCCCTGGGCCGGCGGCGGCTCGGGTGCCGCAGGCGGGGATTGCGGCGCCCTGTCGGTCAAGCGTTCGATCGCCTCGGCGATGCGTTGAAGCAGCGAAATGGGGTCTGCGGCGGTCATCTTGCGCCTCCGAAGGATCGGCCGGCCCGGCGGCTGGTCGGGGGGCTTGTCCGATTGCAATGGCGAAGCGGACGGCTATAGTCGCCCCGACGTTTCGCGAGCAAGGAGTTTTCGATGTTTGTTTCGCCGGCCTTCGCGCAGACCGCAACCGAGGCCGCGGGGCCGGGTGCCATCGAGGCATTCCTCCCGATCATCCTGATTTTCGTCGTGTTTTATTTTCTGCTGATCCGGCCCCAGCAGAAGAAGATGCGCCAGCACAAGGAAATGCTGGGGGCGATCCGCCGCGGCGACCGCATCGTCACCGGCGGCGGGATCATCGGCACCGTCTCCAAGATCGTCGACGATCACGAAGTCGTCGTCGAGATCGCCGATGGGGTGCGGGTGAGGGTCCAGCGGGGCCTCATCTCCGGCGTCCTAGCCAAGCCCGAGGCGGCCGACGGCGAGGGTGGGAAGGGCTCGGTGGTGGCGGCCGATGCCGCTAAGGCCGGCAAGACACCCGCCGAGGCCGGGGCTGCGCCAGCCGCTCCCTCCGGCCTGAAGCGACTGTTCGGCGGCAAGAAACAGTAAGCGCCGGCCAGGGCGACCGAGATGTACATCGTCAAGTGGAAGGCCGCCCTTATCGTCTTCGTCTGCCTGCTCGGCGCGGCCTTCGCCCTGCCCAACCTCGTCAGCCGCGAGACGGCGGAACAGTTGCCGTCGTGGCTGCCGCACCGTCAGATCAACCTCGGCCTCGATCTGCGGGGCGGATCGCACATTCTTCTCCAGGTGGAAGGGTCCGCCATTATCCGCGAGCGGCTGGAGAACCTCGCCGACGGCATTCGAGACGAACTGCGCAAGGCCAACATCGTCTATCAGGCGATCAATCCCGGCGCCGATGCCATCGAGATCACCTTCGCCGATGCCGACGGCGCCGCGGCCGCGGCGACGCTGATAAGCAAATTCGATACCGATGCGGCCGTCGACCGCCAGGGGGGCGGCCGGCTCCGCGTCGCCCTGACGGAAGCGGCGGAAAGGCAGCGCCTGTCCAGTGCGGTGGACCAGGCGATGGAGATCGTCCGCCGCCGCGTCGACGAAACCGGCACCCGCGAGCCGACGATCCAGCGCCAGGGCGCCGACCGCATCCTGGTCCAGCTTCCTGGCGTCGACGATCCCGCCCGCATCCGGGCCCTCCTCGGCAAAACGGCAAAGATGACCTTCCACCTGGTGGACGAGGACGCCGATCTGGCTGCGGCCGGCGGCGGCCGCGCCCCGCCGGGCACGATGCTGCTGCCGCTGCTTGACCGCCACCAGACGCAGGGTGCCGAAACCAAGATCGCGGTTCGGCGACGGGTCGTCGTCAGCGGCGAAAACCTGGTCGATTCGCAGCCGACGTTCCAGCAGAACGAGCCGGTGGTCTCCTTCCGGTTCGATGCGGTGGGCGGCAAGCGGTTCGGCGAGGCGACGACCCAGAACGTGGGCAAACGACTGGCGATCGTTCTCGACAACCAGGTGATCAGTGCGCCGCAGATCCGCGAGCCGATCCTGGGCGGCTCCGGTGTCATCACCGGCAACTTCACCGTGACCGGGGCACAGGATCTGGCCCTGCTGCTTCGCGCGGGCGCGCTGCCGGCGCCGCTGACCACGGTGGAAGAGCGGAGCGTCGGCCCCGGCCTCGGCGCCGATTCGATCGTTGCCGGCGAGATCGCCTCGATCATCGGCGTCATCGGCGTCGCCCTGTTCATGATCCTGTTTTACGGGCTGTTCGGCCTGTTCGCCGTGGTTGCCCTGTTGATCAACCTGATCCTGCTGTTCGGCCTGCTGTCCGTCCTCCAGGCGACGCTGACGCTGCCCGGCATTGCCGGCATCGTGCTGACCATGGGCATGGCGGTGGATGCCAACGTGCTGATCTACGAGCACATCCGCGAGGAGATCAGGGGAGGGCGAACGCCGGTGTCGGCGCTCGACCTGGGCTTCTCGCGAGCGATGTCGGCGATCGTCGATTCCAACCTGACGACGGTGATCGCGGCGGTGTTCCTCTACTATCTCGGCACGGGGGCGGTGCGGGGCTTCGCCGTCACCCTGGCGCTGGGCATCGTCACCTCCATGTTTACCGCCATTACCGTCACCCGCCTGATCATCGCGACGTGGCTGCGCATGACCAAACCGAAGGTGATTCCGCTGTGAGCCTCTTCAATATGCGCGGCATCGAGTACATCCCGCCGGATATCAACATCCCGTTCATGCGATGGAAGTGGTGGTACTTTGTCTTCTCCATCGTCCTGATCGTCGGCTCCATCGGCATCTTCCTGGTCAAGGGCCTTAACTACGGCATCGATTTCGCCGGCGGCGTCCTCATCGAGATACGCACCGAGGGCCCCGCCGATCTGGCGAAGCTGCGCTCGACCCTGGGCGACCTGGGCCTGGGCGAGGTGGCGCTGCAGGAATACGGGATGAGCAACGATGTGCTCATCCGCATCGAGCGGCAGCCGGGCGGCGACGAGGCCCAGACGGCGGCGGTGGAGCGGGTCAAGACGGCGCTGGGGCCGGGGGTGGAGTATCGGCGGGTCGAAACCGTTGGCCCGCAGGTGAGCCAGGAGTTGTTCGTCAACGGCATGATCGCCCTGTTCGGTGCCATCGGCGGGATCATCGTCTACATCTGGTTTCGCTTCGAATGGCAGTTCGCCATCGGCGCGGTGGTTGCCGAACTGCACGATGTGATCTCCACCATCGGCCTGTTCTCCCTTTTGGGGCTCGAATTCAATCTGACTTCGATCGCGGCGTTGTTGACGATTGCCGGCTATTCGATCAACGACACCGTCGTGGTCTATGATCGGGTGCGTGAAAACCTACGAAAATACAAAAAAATGCCGCTTGAGCAGCTGCTCAATATGTCGATCAATCAGACCTTGTCGCGCACGTTCAACACCGGCGGAACGGTGCTTCTCGCCTTGCTGGCCCTTTACTTCCTTGGCGGTGACGTGATCCGTGGATTTGCCCTGGCGATGATCTGGGGACTGTTTGTCGGCACCTACTCGTCAATTTGTGCGGCGGTTCCGCTCCTGGTCATTTTCAAGTTGCGGGAGGGCAAGGTGGCCACCGGGGAGGCCGTCGAGCCGACCCCCTAAAGGATTGTATGAGCGATGGCGGGCCTCGACGGGGCGCCGAAGCCGGCCGGTGGACGGCAGCTGATCGACAAATACGGCGACGGTGGGTTCAAGATCGCCGGCCAGCGTTATGCCGGATCGGTGATCGTTTTTCCCACCCTGACGGTGGCATGGCCGGTGACGTCGGCGGACGAGATCACCGGCGGGTCGCTGGCACCGCTTATGGATCGCGTCCGGGCGAAGGAGGAGACGGTCCGGATCCTCGTCGTCGGCGGCGGGCGACGGTTCGCGCCGCCGCCCGCACGGCTGACGGCCGAACTCTCGGCCGAGGGGATCGTGCTCGAATGGATGGACACCGGGGCCGCCTGCCGGACCTTCAACGTCCTGCTGTTGGAGGGGCGGGAGGTGGCGGCGGCGCTCCTCGCGGTCGAGTAAACCGCGAGGTGCCGCCGCAGCGGCGGTGCCGCCTCAGGCGCTTTGCAGATTCTCGGCGACAAAGTCCCAGTTGACCAGGTGATCGAGGAAAGTCTGGACATAGTCCGGACGGCGGTTCTGGAAGTCGAGATAGTAGGCGTGCTCCCAGACGTCGCAGGTGAGAAGCGCCGTCTGACCCGACGTTAGCGGCAGTTCCGCATTTGAGGTCTTCGCGATCTTGATCGATCCGTTCTCGGCAACCAGCCATCCCCAGCCGCTGCCGAACTGGCCGACGCAGGCGGCCTTGAACTCGTCCTTGAACTTGTCGAAGGAGCCGAAGGTCCCGGAGATTGCCGCGGCGACGCTGCCGGTCGGCGTCCCGCCGCCGCCCGGCTTCATACAGTGCCAGTAGAAGGTATGATTCCACACCTGCGCCGCATTGTTGAATACGGGCGTCTTCGACGCGTCGCCGTGCGCCGACTTGATGACTTGTTCCAGCGATTGTTGCGCCTGGGGCGTGTCCTTGATCAGGTTGTTGAGGTTGGTGACGTAGGCCGCGTGGTGCTTGTCGTGGTGGAACTCGAGCGTGCGGGCGGAGATATGCGGCTCGAGCGCGTTCTTCGCGTAAGGCAGGTCCGGAAGTTCGAATGCCATGATGTCCCTCATTCGACAGGTTGATGGAGCGAGCGAGCGTGTCAATCAACGGACAGATACGGACTTTGTTCATGGTTGAAAAGGGCGGCGGTCGGGATCCGGCAACGGTCTCGGCAGGTGGCGAGGCACGATGACCGGGCCGACCCTTTCATCCTCGGCCGATGAGGTCCGTCGGTTCGACAACGACCGGTTCGTCACCGCGCTCTTCGCGCCGGAGGACGCACGCGAAGGCTTGTTCGCCGTCTATGCATTCAACCTGGAACTCGCCCGCATCCGGGAACGGATACGAGAGCCGCTCCTCGGCCAGATGCGGTTGACCTGGTGGGGCGAGACCATCGACCGGGTCTACGCCGGGCTGCCCGCGCCCGGCCAGCCGGGGGCGGCGGCGTTGGCGGCGGCGATCCATCGCCATGGCTTGAGCCGGAGCGGATTGGAGCGATTGATCGAGGGGCGGCGGGCCGATATGGACGACGCCGCACCGGCCGATCTTGCCGCGTTGACCGGGTACGCGGCAGCCACCGCCGGGACGCTGGCGACGCTGGCGCTGGAGGTGTTGGGTGCGGCGGAGGAGCCGGCCCTGAAGGCGGCCGAACACGTGGCGGTCGCCTGGGCGCTCATCGGGTTGCTGCGGGCGGTGCCGTTCCATGCCGCGTCGCGCCGCGTCTATCTGCCGGCCGACCTCAGTCGCGATGCCGGCCTCGACGTCGGGGCCCTGTTCGAAAGGGGCGCGGTCGCTGGCCTTGATCGGGTGGTGGAGCGGGTGGCGGCGGAGGCGGAAGGGCGCCTCAGCGCCGGCCGCGCCTTGCGGCGGGAGATTCCCCGCGCTGCGCTGCCGGTGCTGCTGGTGGCCCCTCTCGCCGATGCCTACCTTTCCCGCCTCGCCCGCTGCCGGTTCGATCCGTTCGCCCCTCCGGTGCAGCGGCGGCCGAACGCGGCGCTGGTCCGCATCGCCGTCAACGCCGCCCGAGGCCGCTACTAGGCCGGGGGTGGGTCAGAAGGGCAGGGCCGTTCCGTAGGCGGGCCGCGAAGGATCGAACGGATTGGCCCCTCCGGCCCCAGCCGACGCCGCCGCAGAGGTGCCGTGGGGGGCCGTCACCGCCGGGTTCGACCCGATGGTGGTGGCGGTGGGTTTGGCGGTCGGTGAAGACGCCGCTACCTTTGCGTCGCTGACGGCGGCGGGATTCCTCGCCTGGATCAGCGCCGCTCGGGCGTCGCCGCCGGCGGGTGCGGCCTGGGTGGGTGCCGCCGCAGTGGTCGGCTCCGCCTTGTGCTGGAAATTGCGGATCGAGACCAGGTAGTGGGCAATCCGGAAGTATCCTTTGTCGACGGCGACGTCGGCGGCGGTATTGCCCCAGGGGTTACGCGCATCCACGTCCGCGCCGGCGGCGATGCTGGTTTGCACCGCTGGAAAGTCGTTCGCCTGGACGGCGTTGAACAATTGCCGGGTGGCCGTCTCCGGTGCAGGACCGCCGGGAGCGGCCAGAACATAAGCCGGGACAAAGACACCGACGGCGGCAAATAGCGGCAGCAGCCGTGCGGCGGATCGCAGGCGAAGCTTTAGTGGTTTCATCCGGTCCCTCTCCTTTGTCGACGGCGATTTCGCCGCGACAGCGGATCTACACCGGGGCATGGTGCAGGGTGCGACGGTTGCACCGCAACAGAAAAGATCGTTGCCGGTGCCGGAATGCATCGGCCGTGACTTTCGGAACCCGGTGGATGTGACCCAAAAGCCGAAAAAGCGGCTCGATTCGCCACACTGGCGAGGGAAGGGGGGCGTCCACCGTCCGCCGCGCCACGGTGCCGGATCCGGCCCCGCCGCCCGCCGGTAGCGTAAACCGCTGGCGCACAAGCCGCTCATCGGGTCCTGCGGTGCGCCGACGGTGTGCGCCTCAACGGAGTCAAAGCAAAGTTGCCGAGTGTACCGCATGATGGCATATGTCGCCGATGTCGCCGACGCGGTCGCCATGATCGATCGGCGGATCAAGAAACGACTGGAGGTATGAATGAAGGCGAAGGCGCGTAGCCGGGTTTCCCGTGCCGTCCATCTCCTCGGGGCCGGTCTGTTGCTGTGCGCGGCAGTGCCGGACGGGGCCGGTGCGGCCGCCGCGGCCAGCAAGGCCAAGGCTAAGGCCTGCGCCAACGACAAGGACATGGCCGCGTTGAATGCGCGGGTTGTTCAGACGGAGTTGATGGTGGCGGCGCTGAGTTGTGCGGAAGCGCCACGCTACAATCAATTTACCTCCTCCTACCGGCAGATCCTCACTGACCGCGCCGGCGATCTGAAGGCGTTTTTTCAGCGCACCAACGGCTCCCGCGGTGTCACGCGCATGGACTCTTTGGTAACCCAACTGGCCAACGACGCGTCGAAGCAGAGCCAGATGCACGCCGACACCTATTGCCAGTTCGCCGGCGAGTTGTTCGAGAAGGTATTGCAGTCGCCGCCGCAGCAGTTCAATGCGGTTACCGATCAGGAGTGGGTGCAGGCGCGGCACGGTTACGCCGCCTGCAAGAAGTAGAAGAGCGCCGTCCTACTCCACCGCCATCGCCGCCGCCGCTCCCGCCCATGAGGCGAAGTCGCGGCGGGCGCGGCTGACGAGGGCCTGCTTCCGCTCCGTCTTGCCCTGCCGGCGTTTGCCGGGTTCCGGGGGGGCCGAGTCCGGCGGTGGGAACAAGCCGAAGTTTACGTTCATCGGCTGGAAGGTGGCTGCGAGCGCGCCACCGGTGATATGGCCGAGGAGAGCGCCGATCGCCGTCGTCGACGGCGGAAGGGACGGGGATAGGTCCAGGCATTCCGCCGCGGCGAAGCGGCCGGCCAGCAAGCCGACGGCGGCGCTCTCCACATACCCTTCGCAGCCGGTCATCTGTCCCGCCAGCCGCACGTTCGGTCGCGCCCGCAGGCGTAATGACGGGTCGAGCAGGCGCGGGCTGTTGACGAACAGGTTGCGGTGGATGCCGCCGAGGCGGGCGAACTCCGCCCGCTCCAGCCCCGGAATCATGCGGAAAATGCGCGCCTGCTCGCCGTGCCTGAGCTTGGTCTGGAACCCGACGATGTTGTAGAGGGTGCCGAGGGCGTTGTCCTGGCGCAGCTGCACCACGGCGTGGGGGCGTGCGCCGGTCCGGGGATCGGTGAGGCCGACCGGTTTCATCGGACCGAAGCGCAGCGTCTCCGGTCCCCGCGCCGCCATCACTTCGATCGGCAGGCACCCCTCGAAGTAAGGGGTATCGCGTTCCCAGTCGCGGAAGGGCATCGTCTCGCCGCCGTCGAGCGCGGCGATGAACCCCTCGTACTCCCTGCGGTCGAGCGGACAGTTGATGTAGTCGCTGCCGTCGCCCTTGTCGTAGCGGGACTGCCGCCACGCTTTCTCCATGTCGATCGTGTCGCGGTAGACGATGGGGGCGATCGCGTCGAAGAAGGCGAGCGCCGCGGTGCCGGTGAGTGTCCCGAGCCAGGCCGCCAGCCCGGGCGACGTCAGCGGTCCCGTCGCCAGGATGACCTGCGGCCAGGCCTCCGGCGGCGGGAGGTCCATCACCTCCTCGCGGACGATGCGGATCAGCGGTTGGCCGGCGAGTGCCCGGCTCATGCCCTCGGCGAAGCCGTCCCGGTCGACGGCGAGGGCGGCGCCGGCGGGGACGCGGGTGGCGTCCGCCACCGTCAGGACGAGGGAGCCCAGCCGCCGCATTTCCTCGTGCAGCAGGCCGATGGCCGAGGCGTCGGCATCGTCGGAGCGAAACGAGTTGGAGCAGACGAGTTCGGCGAGCCGTCCCGTCTGGTGGGCCGCCGTCATCTGCAACGGCCGCATCTCGTGCAGAACCACCGCACAACCGGCGCGGGCGAGCTGCCAGGCCGCCTCGCTGCCGGCGAGACCGCCGCCGATGACATGGACGGGTGCCGCGGTCATGTGCGCCAGAAGGTCCGGGTGAAGGGGATGACGACGACGAGGATTTCCAGCCGGCCCGCCAGCATCTCAAGGGACAACATCCATTTCGCCGCATCGGACAGGGGCGCGAAGGTGCAGCAGGGCCCGACGACATCGCCGAGGCCGGGGCCGACCCCGCCCAGCGCGGTGGCCGAGGCGCCGAGGCTGGTCTCGAACGACATCCCGGTCAGGCTGAGGGCGAGCGAGAACATGAAGAAGGTGGAAAGGTAGACGAAGAAGTAGCTGGTGACGCCGGCGCGAACCGTATCCTGCACCGGCCGGTTGTTGTAGGTGACGAGGAAGGTGCCGTGCGGATAGATCTGACGGTGCAACTGGGCGCGGATCGCCTCCAGCAGCAGGCACAACCGGAACATCTTCACCCCGCCGGCGGTCGAACCGGTGCAACCGCCGACGATCATCAGCATCAGAAAGAGCACCGAGGCGAAGCCACCCCACAGGTTGTAGTCCTGGGAGGCGAAGCCGGTGGTGGAAATGATCGAGACGACGTTGAAGGTGGCCTGCCGCAGCGCCTCCAGCAATTCGATGTCCTCGCGCAGGATCAGCCAGACGGTGAGCGTCAGGCTGGAGACGACGATGATGCCGAGGAACAGCCGCGCCTGCGCATCGTTCCATAGAGGCGCCAGCCCCTGCCGGAAGACGCCGAGGAAGAGGACGAAGGGCATGGCGCTCAACGCCATCTCCACGGTGGCGATCCACTCGATGGCCGGGCTCTTGAAGAAGCCGAGCCCGGCATCGTGGGTGGAAAACCCGGCAGTGGCCACCGCCGCCATGGAATGGCAGGCGGCATCGAACAGGGTCATCCCGGCGATATGGAAGGCGATCATCCCGCCGACGGTGATGGCGAGATAGACGAGGGCGATCTTGATGACGACGTCGATCATCCTCGGCACGAACTTGTCCGACTGTGCCGACAGATCGAGGACGAACAGTTGCATGCCGCCGATGCGCAGGAACGGCAGGACCAGCACCGCCAGGGTGACGAAACCGAAGCCGCCGAACCAGAGGAGAAGGAATCGCCAGAACAGCAAACCGCGGGGCGCGCCGTCGAGGCCGACGATGACCGTCGATCCGGTGGCCGTCGCTCCCGACATCGTCTCGAAGACGGCATCGGTGTAGGAGAGGTGGAAGCCGGAGAAGACGAATGGCAGTGCCGAGAGCCCGACCACGGTGATCCAGCTCAGGGGAGCGGCGAGGATCACCTCGCGCAGGCCCAGCGCATAGCGCCGGCGTCGGAAGGTTAGCGCCATGGTCAGGCCGAGGAAGACGAGGATGGCCGCACAGGCGAGGAAGACGTAGGCGTCGTTATTGCCGTCGAGGTAGTCGAGACTGGCCGGCAACAGCATCGACAGTCCGAAGAAGCAGATGATCGCGGCGATGAAGAAGGCGATCGAGCCCAGATCCAGGCCGAACAGTTCCTTGTAATCCCGCGGCTTCGCTGTTCGCGAGGATCGGCCGAGGGGGGTGGTGCGTACCGATGCGGTCATGGTTCCCGCGGAGGATTGGACCGGCCGGACGCCCGCGGGCGCTGCATCCCGACACCCCTCGGTAGGTCCGCCGGGCGACCCGATCCACACCTCTATCACGCCGCCGCCGCGGGGCGAACAAAATTACCGCCGGACGCCCGCCGGCTCCGGGGCGGGTCGCTTGGGAGGAAGGCGCCCCGGCGGGGTGCTTCGGCCGCTCAGGAGCAGGCGGCCGGGGTCGCCTGGCACTCGGCGTCGACCATCGGGACGATGTTGTCGCCGGTAAAGGGGGAGGCGCCCTGTTCCTTCGGCAGGTAGGAGAGATAACCCCAACTGGTGACGCCGACGATGATGTTGCGGGCAGCCGCGGCGCCGAACAGGGTCCCGGTCAACTGCGGTGCGATGCCGAGGTTGAGCACCCACGGACCGCCGCTGGAGCCGCCGCTCATCAGCGAGCCGATCAGGGTATTGCCGGCAAGCTCTGGCGCCACCGTCCCCTGGGAATCGGTCCGCTGCATGAGTTTGCCGTCGTCGAGGGCCACCGGATAGCCGAGTTGGGTGATCTGGGTGATGCCGGCGGGGGTGAAGCCGTAGCCGTTCCACCCATAGCCGAACCATCCCGTCACCACGCCGGGATAGGCCCCGTTCTGGCTCTGCAGGCGGATGACGGCAATATCGTTGCGGCAGACGACGCCCGGGGCGTCCGGCGAGCAGGCGGCGCTGCCGTCGAAATACGACCGCCTCACCCGTGCCCGTGCCGCCTTCCATACGCCGTACGGGGCGAGCCCGTTCCTATAGGCGGGAATGAACTCGATGCCGCTGTAGAAGACGCGCCGGCCGAATTCGGCGACGCAGTGGGCGGCGGTGACGACGATGCCGGGTTTGATCAGCGCGCCGGAGCAGACGTAGGTAAACCCGTTGGCGCGGAAGAAGATGCGGCCGGCGGCGCGGAACGGATAGGAATCGGTGATGACATCTCCGAGCGGGTCGACCCGGTTGGTGGTGAACGGCCGGTGGAATGTACCGGACTCCGCCGGCTGCGCCGTCCCATCCGCTTCGGCGGCGTCGCCGGTGGGGGCGGCTGGCGGGGCCACGCGCACCGGCGTTTTCACCCCGGTCCCGGCGCCGCCTGCGGCGCTCCCCGGCTCCCCGAACAGGGTGCGCGGATCGGCCGGTGCGGTCGCCTCGACGATGCGCGACGGGGACACCACCGCCGCTTGAGGCAGCGGCATGGCGATGGCGTTGGCGTAGTCGTTGGAAGGCGACAGACCGCCGGCGGGTGCGACCATGACGACGGTATCGCCTTCTTCCACGACCGTCTGCGCGCCCGCGACCGCCGCGCCGGGCACGGCGACGAAGGCGACGGCACCGATCAAGCCGGCAATCCCTCGGCAAGCGGAAGACAAAGCGGCTCGGGGAAAGGCCACAATCCACTCCTGCAACAATCGTCGCATGCCACCGGCGACCGGCAACGGCCGGCTGTCGCATGCGGCACCACCCCCACAGTGCATGGATAAAGGTTAATGAAGCGGCTTTCGTCCCCTGTTTGGGGTCATCAATCAACGACCGGGCAATGAGCCGGGCGTGAGCGGGCGGGGCGTTGCATCGGGGTCACCCGGCGCCGGCGCCGACCGCCAGAGGACCGGCCAAAAAGGCTCGGGGACGCCGCGACAAGTATCCATGGCCCGGAAGGAAACGACGGCGAACTCTTGCCCGGTCCAGGCATAGACGCCCCGCGCCCCGCAGTCGCCGGGACCGCGGCCTCTGGAGAAGAAGCTGATCTGGCCGGTCCGCGAATCGACCTCGCTGCCGAACAGGGTATTGGACGAGCGCTGCGATGAGGGCCCCCCCGGTTGAGGTAGTACCGCCGGGCGGGCGCGCTTCGGATCATCGCCTTCGACGATGAAGTACTCGGTGGCGAAATTGTAGGCGCCGTCGCCGCAGGGGAGCGCCACCAGTGTGCGGCCTTCGCCGAGCGCATAGGCCCGCGGCTCTTCCTTCCTCTCGCAGTCGCTGCCATCGCCCTGCTGCTTGCTCACCGCGCCGGCCAGGCCGGCGGGCACCGTGACCGCGTCGGCCGGCTTCTGCGGCCGCAGCGTCGGCAGCGGCGGTGGTGCGGGGACCGCCGACGGCGGGCGCTCTCCCTTGCGGATGAGGGCGGTGACGGTGTCGATACGGCCCTGGACGTCGTCGATGAACAGCAGCGCCGCCACCGCGCCGTCGAGCGAGACCTCTGCCTCGGGGCCGTGGACCGAGGCCAGTTGCAGGCGTTTGCCGGACCGCAGCGCCTGGATCAGGGGCGTGACTTCGCTGGCGGCCGGGATCACCGCAGGATAGGCCAGCTCGCTCATCAGCGCATCGACGGTGCGCGACGACGAGACGCCGTCGATGGGGGCGCCATCCATCAGGAGGGTGATGGGGTCGCCCGGCGCCAGCCCCTCCTTGGCCAGCACCACCCCTATCGTCGGCGCGGCAAGCGCGTCTGCCGGACGCTCGATCCTGAGAAACGCGGTCACCCCGGCGCCGTCCTCCGGCTGCAGGCCGATGGCCGTGCAGCGGCGGGTGTTGTCGCAGCCCACCTCCCAGTCCTTGAACGAACGGTGGGCGGGACTCTCCGCCGTCTCGGCGCCGGCAGACCCCGTCGGCAGGGCCAGAGCCGCGAGAGTGAGGGCCGCGAGAGAGAGCATCACGGCCGGCGCCGCGGTTCGACCATGGTTCCGCTTCATCCAATGCTCCCTCATCGCCCGGGGCTCGATCGCCGCTGCCTCGAGCCTGCTTCTATCATAGCCGCCCCGGGGCGTCCCCGGTTCCGGGTGATGTGACCGCGAACACATCCCCGGCCTGCAACCGATGCTAGAAAGCGGCCGTGGTCGGCGACTCCCCCAAGCCCTGACCACAGCCTCGCTTCGGACAGCCGAACCCCCCGGGGTTCGGCTGCTCCGCGCCGGGTCTTTCGATTTGCCGGCCCCCGAATGCGGTCCGCGGCTACAGGTAAGGCGACGCCAGCCACGCCGCGCCGTCGCGCAGACGGATCAGGAGCGGTCGACCGGCGGCATCGGCGAAGGTACACGGCTTGGCGACGGCGATGCGGGCCTGGATCAGCGCGTCAACCGCGCTGGCCATGGCGTTGCCGTAGCATTCGACGTTGAATTCGAAGTTGAGGCGGAGGCTGCGTTCGTCCCAGTTGCCGGATCCCACCAGCGACCAGGCATCATCCACGGTCATCAGCTTGGCGTGGTCGAAAGGCTCCGGCGTCAGCCAGATGCGGCAGCCGCGGGCGAGCAGGTGCGGCAACTTGGCCCGCGACGCCCAGCGCACCAGGCGCAGGTTGCCCCGCTTCGGCATGACGATGTCGACGCGGACACCGCGCATGGCGGCCAGCGACAACGCCGTCATCAGCGTCTGGTCGGGAACGAAGTAGGGGGTGACGATGCTCACCCGTCGCTCCGCCAGGGCCAGCGCGGCGAGGATGGTCCACCTTATGCGCTCGAAGGCCTCGTCCGGTCCGGCGGCGATTCCCCGCGCCGCCACACCTTCGATGGGCTGCCAGACCCCTCCCAGTCGGCGCGGATGGAGCAGCGCATCGTTCGCCAGCGGGGGTTGGAACCACTCCCCGCCGAGGGTCTCGCCGGTGGCGAACAGCCAGTCCTCGAGGAAGGTGACCCCCAGATGGTCGACCACCGGACCGTCGATGCGAAAGTGGACGTCGGCGATGGCGTCCCGGCCGCGTTCGACCACCTGGCCGTGGCGAATGTTCATCCCGCCGGTGAAGCCCACCGTGCCGTCGACGACGAGGATCTTGCGATGATTGCGCAGATTGGCGTAGGGCATGACGAAGGGGAAGCCGGTGGGCAGGAACTCGGCCGACCGGATGCCGCGCCGGGCGAGCACCCGGCTGGCCGGCGGGCGGGTATAGCGGGCGCCGACGCCGTCGATGAGCACGCGAACCTGGACGCCGCGCCGGCGCGCCCGCTCGAGGGCATCGATGAAGGCGGTGCCGCTCGCGTCCACATCGAAGATGTAGGTCATCAGCCCGACGGTGCGTTGGGCGGCGTCGATGGCGGCGAGCATGGCCGCGTAGGCGTCGCGGCCGCGGGTGAACACCGCGATGCGGTTGCCCTCGGTGAGCGGCGCATCGTTGATCCGGTCGTGCAGCTCGCCCAAGGCGGCCAGGTGGCGGGCGGGAGGCGGAAGGAGCGTTGGCAGCCGCGCCGCGGCCACCGGGTGCATCCCGGCCGGACGGCCGGCCGGGCGCGGGCCGCGCAGGTCGGCCGCCCGTCGGCGGATGCGGTTGATGCCGAAAAGAAGGTAGAGCACCGGGCCGCCGAAGGGGACGAACCAGATCAGGCCGACCCAGCCGATGGCGGCGCGCACGTCGCGTTTGTGCAAGATGACGTGGGCGGAGGCGATGACGGCGACGATCACCTGCGCCGCCGTCAGCACCCATGCCCATAGGGCCGGCCATAGCGAAGGGCTCTGTTCGATCACACGTTCATCCGGCGCCAGGCGGCGTCTGCTTCTAAGGTGGTCGCAACGAGCGGATTTTGCCCGCATCTCTTGCGGATTGTGCTGTTTTGAGTAAGGTGCAGACGCGCATTGGGCAAGGGACCGCCCGATGCCGGTTCAAGGTGTTGAGCAGGGGTGTGAGGCGGCGGTGACCAACGTGCGCATCTACAGGCCGAGCAAGACGGCGATGCAGTCGGGGATGCGCAAGACGCACAAGTGGATCATCGAGTTCGAGCCGGGTGCGCCGAGGGTGAACGACCCGCTGATGGGGTGGATCGGGTCCTCCGACACCCAGGCCCAGATCCGTCTGCGCTTCGACAGCCGCGAGGAAGCGGTCTCCTTCGCCGACCGCAACGGTCTCACCTACCGTGTCGTCGAGCCGCACCAACGCATCGTCCGGCCGAAGAGCTACGCCGAGAACTTCCGCGCCTGACGAGCCGGCCGCCGAGAAGCTGCATCCTGCCCGTCGCCGCGGCCACGCCGCGGTGTCTCGGCCGCATTGCGAGGCCGCCTCCGACCCTGATACGCTTCACCCGCCGCCACCTCCGCGCCCGTAGCTCAGCGGATAGAGCAACTGCCTTCTAAGCAGTAGGTCGCAGGTTCGATCCCTGCCGGGCGCGCCAATTATCTCAACGAGTTAGAGCGCAAGACCGCGAAGCTGCGAACGGGCGGATAAGCAGGAGGTAAGCACGGGCGCGGCAATTGGAGGGCTCCGGCGTTTCTAGTGGGTGGGCCTCCGGATCATCTTCCTGCCGCGCATCGCCGCGATCCATCTTGGCGACAGTTCGGGCGTGCCGCGCTCAACGACGCTCTTGGTGCGGCGGTCCGCGATCGCTGCCGGAACCGGCGGCCGTGGCCGCCGCGCCGCGGGTGCTTTCCCCCGCTGAGATGTTGTGGGCAATTGCCCACAAGTTCGTTAGTCCCGTCGACCGGCACTTCCGGCTCGTCGTCCTCCTCCGGCGGCAGGGTTTTGCCGTCCCACTCCCCATCGGCTTGCAGGTCAGGGCGCCACAACTGCGGCTCCGCGGCGTGCGAAGATAGCCGGAGCGCGTCCGCTCCGGTAAGGGACGAGACCGCTGGACGCCGCGCCAACCGCATCAGCTGATCGCCGCGCGCCGATCGCGGCACGGACAGAAGCATGCGCCTCGCCCCACGGACCGCTTGCCCACCGTCCAACGACATGAGGCGTCCGATTGCGCTGTTGCCCGACTGCGAGCCAGCGATCGTCGAGGCTTCGCACCCGATAGGACGAAGCGGCGCCTGTGGCACCAGTCTCCTCAAGGCGCCGCTCCTTAGCTACAGGCACTGCAGCGATAAGCCATAGGCCCCAGTATACTCGTAATCGTCATAGACGCCGATGGTGTATGTCCCCGCCGTCGGCAGAGAAACTGTGTTCTCTCCGTAGTGACATTCACCCACCAGTTGACCGGCCGGGCTGAACACGCACCACTTTGTGCCATAAGTGCTGGGACCCGCGATCTTCAGGCTTATGGTCTGCGCAACCGCCGTCGTGAATTTGAACGTGTCTGTATCAGCGGCGGCGTTGAACGATCCGGATCTCTCGTCACCGCAGGCAATCGGTTTGCCGCACGTATGAGCACTGCTAACGCCTTGCACCGAAAGCGTATAATCTCCAGTGTAGTTGTATTTGTCATGGGTAAGTATAGAGTAGGTGCCTGCACCCAGCGTGGGCGTTAGATCGAGACCATATTGGCATGGCTTGACGACACTCGATCCTTTCCGCAAACACCATTCCGTCCGTAGGTACTAGGACCGGCGATCTTGATCCGGCCGACGGTGCCAGCGGGAACCGTCCAAGTGAACATGTCCGTGTTGCTCGCCGTCTCGAACTTGCACTTGAACAACGAACCGCAGACGATCGTATCGGCCTCGGGAGAAGCGGTGCCTTCGGCAATCTGCGTGCATTGATCCGGACCTGGCCCGTCCACCGGTCGGCAGTTCGGTATTTCCGCGAAGGGACCTGTGATCCTTGCCGTCGCCGACGACGGGAAGGTGCCCGGAACCGGTTGTTCGTAGTTTATAATCACCTCATAGGAATGGCCAGCTACCGCGGGCCTGCTGACCTTGCCGGTAAAGCTGCCGGTGCCGCCGGTGCCCACGGTGCTGACCGCGCCCGTGAGATCTGTTTCGACCGCCGTGCTGCGCAACCTAGCGCCGGCCGATTTAGGTTTGGTCAGCACGGTTAAGGTCCCGTTGTCACTCGCGGTCAGGTCGAAGATGCAGGCCTTACCTGAATCAGCCAACGTAAACGTCTTATCGGTCGCCGCCGCCGGATCGACTGCGAAACCCGCTGCGCCAGCAATAAATGTTGGTAACAGGGCAAAACCAACCTTCTTCCACATCTGTGTATCCCCCATTCGGCCATTGTGTCAGACGATCGCGCCTTCCCGGGATCGGAAATGCCGGGGATCAAAAAGGCTTGGCTGTTCTTCGGGAAGCTGGTCAGCGGGCCGCGCCGGATGCACCGTGCCGGCCCACCCCGCCACACGCAAAGCGCTGCCCCCGCTAGCCTCCTTTTGCTTTGATCCGTCGGTCGGTCGGGTGCTGACGCCTGACGAGCCGAGTCCATCTCCGAAGGCGACATTATACAATAGAAATTTGGTAAACGTAAATCGCTTATGGATCGAGAGTATATCGCGCCTCTTCAAGAGGCGCGGCTGGAAGGAGGAAGGTGTCGTCGCCTCCGGCTGCTTTGAGACGTGCGTGTCCGGTTCCGCGCTTGGCCGCACGGCGCCCGAACTACCGACCGCAACCAACGAATTGCCCCGAAGGCTTCTGGGATGTCGATCTCGCAGCTTCGTCACCATCTAATCGGCAACGTCTGAGAATGGTGTGGCAGTCTCTATGATCCGTCCGATAAAGACCGGGCAGATGCTCGTGTGCTGCGCGGCGGGTCATGGTTCAACGCTTTGGGCAATGCGCGCTCAGCCTATCGCTTCAGGAACGGCCCGAAGAACCGGGTCAGCAGTTTCGGTTTTCGTGTGGTGTGTTCGTCCCCATCTTCGGGCACTGAGCCCTGACCGGCGGCGCGTCAGCGCCGCTGCGATTTATCAACCGCGGCCGGTTTGCCGCGCCGCCAGCGCCGGGTTTTGCGACGGGAGGAGAGGGATGAGCGTCCTGTTTACGCCGTTGTCGGTGGGGGGGCTGACGCTGGCCAACCGGATCGTCATCGCGCCCATGTGCCAGTACTCGGCGGTGGATGGCTGCATGACCGACTGGCACGTCATCCACCTGGGCCATCTGGCGCTTTCCGGTGCGGCGTTGTTGACCGTCGAGGCGACGGCGGTGTTGCCGGAGGGGCGGATCAGCTACGCCGACGTCGGCCTCTGGTCGGACCAGACCGAGGCGGCGATGGCGCGGGTGCTGGCGGGCGTCCGCCGCTGGTCGCCCATGCCCGTCGTCCTGCAGTTGGCCCACGCCGGGCGCAAGGCCTCGACCGAGGTCCCGTGGAAGGGCGGGGCGCAGATCGCCCCGGACGCACCCGGCGGCTGGCGGACGGCGGCGCCGTCGGCGCTGGCCTTCCATCCCGGCGACGCCGCGCCCCTGGCCCTCGACGATGCGGGGATCGCCCGCGTCCGCGACGCCTTTGCCGCCGCCGCCGGGCGGGCGGCACGGCTCGGGTTCGATGCGGTGCAGATCCATGCCGCCCACGGCTACCTGCTGCACCAGTTCCTGTCGCCGTTGTCGAACCGGCGCGACGACGCCTACGGCGGTAGCCTGGAGAACCGCATGCGCCTCACGCTCGAGGTGTTCGAGGCGGTGCGCGCCGGCTTTCCCGCCGACCGCCCGGTCAGCGTGCGGGTGTCGGGAACGGACTGGGTCGACGGCGGCTGGGACATCACCGAGACGCTGGTCCTGGCGGAGGCGCTGGAACGGCGCGGCTGTGCGGCGATCCATGTGTCCAGCGGCGGCCTCAGCCCCGCCCAGCGCATCCCCGTCGGTCCCAGCTACCAGGTGCCGCTGGCCCGGGCGGTGAAGGCGGCGGTCGGGATGCCGGTGATCGCGGTCGGGCTGATCACCGAGTTCGAGCAGGCGGAGGCGATCGTCGGCACCGGCGACGCCGATCTGGTGGCGCTGGCCCGGGCGATGCTGTTCAACCCGCGCTGGCCGTGGCACGCCGCCGCCCATTTCGGCGCCCGGGTCAGGGCCCCGGATCAGTACCTGCGCTCGCAGCCGCGACAATACCGCAATCTGTTCGACGACCCCGCCGGGTGACCCCGCCGTCCGGCGCCACCGCCGGACAACGGTCCTGGCCCGTCTACGCGTCGACCGGCGGTGGTTCCGCCAGCCAAGCCTTGAACAGGGTGAAGCTGAGGGCGAGGACGACGGCACCGATGAAAAGGCCGATGATCCCCGAGGCGAGAAGGCCGCCGATGGCGCCGATAAAGATGACCACCATCGGCACCTTGACCCCGCGGCCCAGCAGCAAGGGCCGGAGGACGTTGTCCATCAGGGCGACGAAGATGCACCAGATGGTGAAGATGACGGCGGTGGTGGTGTCGGCGGTGGTGAACACATAGGCGGCCGCCCCGATCAGTACCAGCGACGGGCCGATCTGGACCACGCAGAGAAGCAGGCAGACCAGTGCCAGGAGGCCGGCGGCGGGGATGCCGACGGCGAGGAAACCGAGGCCGGCGAGGAGGGACTGGATCAGGGCGACGCCGAGGATGCCCCGGGCGACGCTGCGCACCGTGGCCTGCCCGAGATCGGCGTAGTCGGCACCCCGGTCGCCGGCGAAGCGGATGGCGATGGCGCGTGCAGCCTGCCCGCCGCTCTTGGCATGAGCCAGAAACACACCGGCGATGATGATCGCCAGCACGAACTGGAGGATACCGAGGCCGATGTCGCCGACCATCGACAGCAGCCAGCGGCCGACCGCGGCGATCTGCGGCGCGATCTGGGTGACGGCGGCGCCGATGTTGTCCGAGGCGAGGCGCCAGTATTGGGTCAGGGGTTCGCCGATGAGCGGCCAGTGACCGACACTCTCCGGCGGCGGCGGGATCGCCAGGTCGCCGGAAGTGAGGTGGGCGGCCACCCCCCGCGCGCTCTCCGCCAGGGTGCCGGCCAGCATCGCCGTCGGCCCGATGAGGACGACCAGCATCAAGAGGGTGACCAGGGAGGCGGCGATCGTGGCGCGATGGTCGACCCACGCCTCCAGCCGGCGATACGCGGGAAAGACGGCGACGGCGATGATGATCCCCCACACCACCGGAATGATGAACGGCCGGACGATCTGGAAGCACCAGGCGACGAGCAGGGCCACCAGGCTGATGCGGATGGCGGCTTCCACCGCCCTGCGGACGAAAATCCGATCGGTTCGGGATTCGAGTGAAGTGTTCACGTTGCACGTTCTGGCCGAAAACTCATGGATGCGCCCCCCCCGCCGTGCGGTCATGCCGGCGAGAGAGACGGTTAGCACGGCAGCGCAGGTGAGGTCGACCGCAACTGCTGGCAATGCCGGGCTTTTTGGACGGGGCGCGGTTAGAACGCCAGGTCGACTCTGGGCGGGCCGTGATCGGCGGGATCGGCGCGGGGCTCGGCGCAGAACGGGACCCGCGCCCGCTCGATGCCGGTGCCGTCGGTCAATGCGTCGCGAACGGCCCTCGTCCGCAACTGCGCCAGCTCCCGCAGCTTCGGCAGTGCCTTTGTCGTCGCCGCGGCGCGCTCCCGCTCATCAACGTTGCCGATCAGCAGATCAACGTCCTTGCCGGTCGCCACGCCGCACACCGACAGGTTCAGCCGCGGCCGATCCTTCAGGACCTGGCGGAGACCGACGACCGCCCGCTGCGTTTCGCCGGCGATCGCGGCTTCTCCCGGTGCAAACGCCAGCGGCGCCAGGCCGGGCGCCGCGCCCGCTTCCGCCGCCGCCGTGCCGCCATTGCCGCTGCCGCCATCGGTCGCCGACAGAACCGCCACCGATGCCGAGATAAGCTTGAACGGCGAGGTGACCAGCGCCCGCAGGACCCGGAACACGGTCGACCAGATCATGTCGGAATAGTCGAATTCCGGCGATAACAGGTCACCTTCGAAGGGCAGGGTGATATCGATCGTGCCGTCCGGATCTTCCAGCAGACCGATGATGGTGCTGAGCGGCACCCCGACCGATTTGGTGATCCGATTGCTTCCGGTATCCGGCCGATCGGCGAAGCGCAGGTCGCCGACGGTGGCACGAACCTCGCCCTGCAACTGGCCAGCGGTGGCCCTGCCCTCGGCGCCGGCCACGAGCTTGCCTTCGGTGATATCCAGTCCGATCTGCGGCGCGACGTAGGGATTGACCTGCGGCAGGAGGATCTCATTGAGCTGCATGCGTAAATCGAAATCCGGGCGGGGCTTGAACGGCAGCGCCCAGCCATCGGCGGTGATCTGCGCATCGGCGAGGCGCGCCTTCAGCCGCAGGTCGGCGCGCGACGCGGGGTTGGTGCTGTCCACATTTTGCAAAGACAGCGTCTCGATGTTGATCGTCGCGCTGGCCGGCGGCGACAGCGACTGATCGAGCATGGATATTTTGCCGCCGGCGAGGAGGCCCATCTGGCCGACGCGGATGACCGGCAGGTTTTCCGGCGGCCAGGGCCGTTGCGCCTTGGTCTTGCCGCTGCCCGCCGCCGCCTCGGCCTTTGCGGCGGCGCTTGCCGCCGTCTCCTCGGTCGACGGTGCCCGACGGGTGAGCGAGAGATCGAACTTGCCGACCGCCAGTCGATCGAAGCCGTAACGGCCGGGCGGCCGGAGATCGGCCTCGGCGCCGTCGAGCATCACCCGGTCGATGCTGAGCATGATCGGCATCTCGCCCCCGGGCATTGTCGCCTCGGCCGACTTGAGACCGAGACTGGCCCTGAGCCGCTGCTTCGGCGTCGGTCCGCCGGCCTCGTAGACAAGATCGTCGACAGCCAGCCGCAGCCCGGCGAGATCGATCGCCTTGCCCGGCTCGGAGCCCTCGCCGCCGATCCGTGCCCGGACGGCATCGCTATCGATCCGCCCCTTGAAGCCGAAACCGCTGACCGCGCCGGCCTCGCGGTAACTGAACTGCTTCAGGTCGATGCCGAGGCGGCTCAAGCTGCCGTTGATGACCTGCGCCCTGTCCGGTGCGCCCACCCTCAGCGACAGGCTCGGCGCCGAGAGCCCGACCCGGCCGCTGACGAGGAGGGTCTCCGCATCGACCACGTCGACGTCGACCGATTTCAGCTTAACCTCGGCACCGGACAGCCGCAGGTCGCTCCCCGGTTCGAGCGGCGCCTCGAGACGGAACCGATCCAGCGCCAGGGCCGGCGCGACGATCTTGACCTTGGTGCCGGCGTTGCCGTCATCGACGACGAGGGTGGGCAGCGTGCCGGCGAAGGCCGCCGCGCCGATGCGGATGGCCGACGGCGGCGCACCGCCGGTGGCTTGGTCGAAGATGGTGACGAGGAGATTGGTCGCATCGACGCCGAAGCCGCCATCGATGCTGGTGCTTCCGGGGGGGAATGCGAAGCGGGCGCCATCCAGCGTCGCCTTTACCGCGTCGGCGGTAATCCTGATGGGCTCCACATCGGGAATGGTCAGATCGAGCCCGCCGATATCGGTCACGCCGGTGAGGGTAAAGGGGGTGCCGGCCGCGGTCGTGTCCATATCGAACCGGGAAAGGCGGATCGCCGCGGTTGCGATCTTGCCCTTGACGCTGGGGCCGCCGAGGGTCAGGGCTTCCACATCCAGCTCCGGGGTGATGGTGATCGCCGGCACCGCCCGGCGCGACAGGGCCGCCTTGAGCGCCGGCAGGGCGATTTTGGCGCTGCCGATGCCAACCTCGGTGCCGTCGTCGAGCCGTAACCCCATCGTCCCCAGGTCGAGCGAGGCATCGCCACTGACGTCGACGTTGCCCGAGGCGTCGGCCAGGACGCGGATCCCGTTCAAGTTGGCGGTGCCCTGGGCGAGGCGAAGGGTGCCGAACGCCGGATTGGCCATGTCGACATCGGACAGCTTGGCGTTGCCCTGCAGCTCTGCCTCGATCCGGCCGCTGACGACGTCGACCGAGCCCCTGCCGTTCACCGCGACATCGATGCGACCGGCATTGGGGTTGAAGCCGAGCGGGCCGGCGAACCTTTCGACCTTGCCCAGCTCGATACCGGTGACCTCGACCTTGGCGTCGATATCGACGCTCTGGGCGAACGGCGTCGCCGTCCCGGCGACGGCGATGTGAATCTGGTTGAGATCGCCGTCGAGGCGGAACCGCCCCGGATCGGCCGGTGCCCAGGTGGCGAAGCCTTCGAGATCCAGTTCGGCCACCTCGATCGTCGCTTGGCCGCCCCGCTCGCGGGTAAAGACCACCCGGCTGTCGCGCAGCTCCAGGCGGTCGAGCCCGGCGCCCCAGCCCAGCCGCTGATCGAGCGTCGGCGGCACGTCCGGCGGTGACGGCGATGGAGGTTGCGGCGGCAACGGGGAGGATTTTGCCGCCTCGGCCTCGGATTTCGCCGCTTGTTCGGCGAGGATCTGGGTCAGCGGGATCCCGTTGATGCTGATCTCGCCCGTCGCCGCCTGGCGGATATCGATGCGAATACCTTCGATGACCGCCGAATCGATCAGCGCCTGTTTTTGGAACAACCGCCGCACGTCAATCCTGATCCCGATGCGGCCCAGCTGCCCCGGCTCGCCGCCGGTGCCCTTGAAGCTGACCGGGCCGAAGCTGATCTCACCGCGAAACAGGTTGATGTTGATGGTCTCGACGCCGCTGGTGTCGATGTTGAGGCCCTGGAAGTAGGTGCGGGCGAGATAGCGGGCGACGTAGTCCGGCGCTCGCGCGAAGACGAAGGCGAGCGCTGCCCCGATCGCCAGCACCACACCGACAACGACCAGCCAGCGCCGCGACCGTCGCTTCGGCCTCTCTTGCCCCGTTGCGTCCGCTTCCGCCAACCCGCTAATCCATCCGTTCTTCCTGATCCGTCGGAGCACTCCTTAGCGATCTTGGACCGGTCCGCGGAGAACGCAACTGGATCGGGAGGCTCGAGCCGGATCAGGATTCGGCCTCGGCCACGAGCCAGGCCAAGATCACACCTGAATGATCTGCTTCGAGCGAAGCCGCTCAATCTGGCGGCCCGACAGATCCAGTCGTTCGGTAAGAATGCTTGCCGTGTGTTCGCCGAGGCGAGGCGGCGGCGAATGGTATTCAACCGGCGTCGCCGACATACGGAGGGGATTGGCGACGGCCGGCACCGTTCCCAGCTCGGGGTGAGGCAGGGCGAACGCAGTTCCCCGCGCCCGCACATGCGGATCCGCAAAGACCGCGGCCAGATCGTTGATCGGCCCGCACGGCACGGCGACCGCTTCAAGCGCCCTGATCCAATCGGATGTCGAACGCTGGACCGTCACCCGCCTAAGACGCGCGATCAAGTCGCCGCGGTGGGCGACGCGGGCGGCATTGGTCGAAAACCTCGGATCCTGGGCCAGTTCGGGGAGTCCGGCCTCGGTGCAGAAGCGGAGGAACTGACCGTCGTTGCCGACGGCCAGGATCATGTAGCCGTCGGCCGTCGGAAAGTCCTCATAGGGCACGATGCTGGGATGGGCGTTTCCCAGCCGCTGCGACGACGGGTCGCCGACGAGGTGGTTGAGCGCGCGATTGGCGAGGCAGGCGATCTCCACGTCGAGGAGGGCGACGTCGATATACTGGCCCTCGCCGGTTCGCTCACGATAAGCCAGCGCCGCCAGCACCGCGTTGCACGCATAAAGACCGGTCAGGATGTCGGTGAGGGCGACGCCGACCTTCATCGGCCCCCCGCCAGGCTCGTCGTCGGGTCGTCCGGTGATGCTCATCAATCCGCCAAGGCCCTGGATGAGGAAGTCATAACCGGGGCGTGCGGCATAAGGGCCTGTTTGACCGAAGCCGGTGATCGAGCAGTAGATGATCCCGGGGTTCTCCAGCTTGATCGTCGCGTAGTCGAGTCCGTATCTTTGCAGGCCGCCGACTTTGAAATTTTCGATGAGCACATCCGATGTCTTGGCAAGGTCGCGAACGAGTTGTTGCCCTTCCGGATGGCCGATATCGATACTGACGGACTTTTTGTTGCGGTTGGTGCTGAGATAATAGGCGGAAACGTCGCTGTCGTTGCCTGCCGGCGTCTTGGCAAAGGGCGGGCCCCAGCCCCGGGTCTCGTCTCCCGTGCCGGGCCGTTCGATCTTGATGACCTCGGCGCCCAGGTCGGCCAGCAGCTGGCTTGCCCACGGCCCGGCGAGAACCCGCGAAAGGTCAAGCACCCGAATGTGCGAGAGCGCGCCGGCCATGGCGGTCTCCTTTATTCCGCTTTCCCATGGGCTGCCGGCGCGGCCTAGTTGGCGAAGGCGGCAAGGCCGGTGATGGCGCGCCCGAGGATCAACGCATGAATATCGTGCGTTCCCTCATAGGTATTGACCACCTCCAGATTGACGAGATGCCGGATCACGCAGAACTCATCCGAGATGCCGTTGCCACCCAGCATGTCCCGCGCCATGCGGGCGATATCGAGCGCCTTTCCACAGGAGTTGCGCTTGAGGATCGAGGTCAACGCAACCGGCGCCTGTCCGGCCTCCTTCATCCGGCCGAGGCGCAGACAGGCCTGCAGGGCCAGCGAGATCTCGGTGAGCATGTCGGCCAACTTCTTCTGAATCAATTGGTTGGCCGCGAGCGGACGACCGAATTGGCGGCGCTCCGACGTATAGCGCAGCGCCGTCTCGTAACAGGCTTCCGCCGCCCCGATCGCTCCCCAGGAGATGCCGTACCGGGCCGCATTAAGGCAGGTGAACGGCCCCTTAAGGCCCTTCACGGTTGGCATCGCGTTTTCCTCGGGGACGAAGACCTCGTCCATGACGATCTCGCCGGTGATGGACGTGCGCAGGCCGACCTTGCCGTGGGTCGCCGGAGCCGATAACCCCTTCCAACCCTTCTCAAGGATAAAGCCGCGGATATCCCCCTGATCATCCTTCGCCCAAACAATGAAGACGTCGGCGATGGGTGAGTTGGTGATCCACATCTTGGTGCCCGACAGCAGATACCCGCCGTCGGTCTTGCGGGCTCGAGAGACCATGGATCCGGGATCCGAACCATGGTCCGGCTCGGTGAGCCCGAAGCAGCCGATCCGCTCGCCGCTCGCCAGCGCCGGGAGATAGCGGCGGCGCTGGTCCTCGCTGCCGAACTCGTAGATGGGCACCATCACCAGGGACGACTGGACGCTCATCATGGAGCGATAGCCGGAATCGATCCGCTCGATCTCGCGCGCGATCAGACCGTAGGCGACGTAACCGACTCCGGCGCCGCCGTACTCGGATGGAATGGTCGACCCAAGGAGACCGAGATCTCCCATCTCGCGGAAGATCCCGACGTCCGTCTGCTCGTGCCGGAACGCGTGTTGAACCCGCGGTGCCAACTTGTCCTGCGCATACCCCCGCGCGGTATCGCGGACCATCCGCTCTTCCGACGTTATTTGATCCTCGATCCGCAACGGATCCATGTTGTCGAACCGGGATTGCGGATCCCTCATCGCAATGTTCTCCCGCGGCACGGACTGATCCGCACCTCAGCTCCTTTGATCTTAGATATCGCCTCGGTTCTCTTCGTGCGGACCGACACGGAGGCCCCTTGTAGCATACCCGGCGGCGATGGCTTGCCGTGAACGCGCGGAAGTTCTGCCGCCAGGGCGCCTGATCCGGCCAGCGCAGCGTCACGCCGCCATGTGTAGGGTGGCGTGACTCCCCTGGCGGTCGCGCAGGGTGACGTTGTGGGTCATACTAGAGGGAATGTGGCGTCCGAGGGCCGACGAGGGAGGGTCCGTGGTGGTGGATGGCACCCGCTAGGCAAGCACCTCGACGACGTTAACCAGCAAGCGGGCAAAGGGACGAACTGTGCACTCAAGACACTTACGATGGGGCGCGATCGCGGTACTCGGCGGCGTTGTCGCTGCATGCTCGCTTTCGGGCAGCGATCGGGCAGCGCTCGATACCGACATCCAACGCACGCTGGAGCGGTGCAAGGCTCTTACCGAGTGCAGTGAGGCGGCCGGGCGGGCGGAAGGCATGCTGGTCATGCCCGATATCAGCAAGGGCGCTCTCGTCCTCGGCGGTGCCTATGGCGAGGGCGGGCTGGTGGAAGGCGGCACGACGACCGACTATTACAGCCTGGTCGGCACCTCGATCGGACTGCAACTGGGTTATCGCGACCGCGGGGCGGTGATGATGTTCATGACCCCCAGCGCACTGGCCAACTTCAAGGAACTCTCCGGCTGGGACGCGCGACGAAACCTCGGGCTCACGGCCGGCGGCCAGGTCGAAGACATGGAGATCGTCACCGCGACGGAGATCGGGCTGGTCGACGGGGCCCCCGCTTACGTCTTCGTCGTCGAGGACAGCGGCTTGATGGCCGATGCGTCCTGGAACGGACTGAAGCTCACCCGGATGACGGTCACGCCGTAAGCGGCCGGCGAGCGTTTCGTGCAGCGCGCGGGGCGTCTCGCGGCGCTGATCCGATGGGCTGGGCGCGGCCTGCTCGTCGGGGCGGTGAGTAGCTGCGGCGGCTGTCAGGCCCTGCCGCTGCTTCCGGCGGCCCCTCCTGCAGAGGAGAGCGTTGCCCGCGACCTGGTGGCCGGGGCGGCGGCGTCGTTCTGCGTCGGCGCCCTCGCATGGCTCGAGGCCGAACCGGCGAGGGACGTTCGTCTAGACCTCGTCGGCGGGCCGGCTTCGACGGCAGCCGACGACGGCTCGTCGAGGCGGCGCGCCGCCGGGCCGGGTCCTGTCGGCACCGGGACATCCGACATCGAGCTCGTGCTGCGGGACGTGCGCGATCTGCCGCTTCCCCGCCTCCCCACCGGCAAGGTCACGCCCCTGGCAGAGGACGGCAGCGCGTTGGTCGAGGACTACCGTTCACGGCTCGCCGATCTTCCGGCCATCGTCGACAAGACGGTTTTCGCTGCCGATCTGGCATACGACATCCGGGAGCGGAGCCGATCATGGCCGACCGACGCAGACCCGACGGAGGCTGCGGCCGTAGCCAGGGAGCTTCCGGGCTACGTCATCCGGAAGATCTACGTCGACGACTTTTCCGGGCTCAAGGCGTTCGCGCTCGAAAGCGGTGACGCGACGCATCGCATTTACGCCATCGCAGGCACGCAGGTGTTCGTCAATCGCGACTATCGCGACTGGGCCTCGGGGCTGATGATGGCGCGACCGCAATTCGTTTCGGATGCGAGCCTCTTGCTGGCCAGGGATGCGGCGGATTACGCCAGCGACCCGAAGAACGGCGGCGAGGTCTTTTTCACCGGCCAGAGCCAGGGCGCCATCATCAGCCAGGCGTTGGGCTTTCTCACCCAAGAGCTGCTGAACGAACGGCGGGCTCCGCATCGCCTCATCCATGTCGTCTCCTGGGGCGTGAGCGGCGCGACCGAACCGATCGTGGAGATGATCGAGCGATCGCGCCGCGGGCAAGGACGCGACATCTGGCCGCCGATCGAGCGGCACTGGTCGCTAACGGATGCGGATGAGCATCGCGTCGGGATGCAGGTGTGGAACGTCCTCGAAGCCCGCTGGGCGCGGCTGCGCGAGACGGAGATCGCCGATCACGTCGGCTCGGTCGCCCGCCAGATGCATGTCATCGGCTACTTCTTCGATATCGATCCCTTTGCCCGGCTCGGCACATTCCTCGGCACGCCGCTGGTTTTCCCGGTCGAGCTGGTCCTGCCGCAACGCTGCGAACCGCTGGTCATCGAGCTGGTCCTCGACACGCGGGTCGGCGACATCGGCTTGCAGCTGGAGTCGCACTTCCTGAAGGGCTACCGGCGCGCCGTCCAGCGGGGCGCGGTCGGGCTCGCCCGTCCGGCGCGGATCGAGCAGCGCAAGTGGGTTCTCGATCTGCTGCCGACGGCCGAAGAGGTGGGGGGCGCCTGGCTCAGCACCATCTACCTCACGCGGTTGGGCGAGGATCAGGCGAACTGGCAGCAATGCTTCGCATCCGGCCACTGGATGACCAACGCCAACCGCGACTGCCGCCGCACCTACTGGCCGGGATGCGCGCCCGAGGCGGCGGAGGATCGCACCGACCCCGCCGACACCACCGCCGAATGGTGCCTCGTCGCCGGTGGCGAAACGGAGGCCGATGCCCCGGCCGGCCGCAGCGCCTCTCACCCGGAACAGTAGCTCCTCCCGGTGACGGCCAGGAATGAGGGGCGAGTCGGCTCCGTGCGGCGGCAGCGGCAGACGATCGGATCACATTGATTGCAGTGCGATCATTGCATGCTATGCTGGCAAGATACTGAAGGTGCGTATCATGGCCAGCATCACGATCCGCAATCTCGACGAAGCGTTGAAGCGCCGTCTGCGCATTCGAGCGGCCGAGCATGGGCGCTCGATGGAAGAGGAAGCCCGGGACATCCTGCGCAAGGAAGTCGGTGAACCCGCACCCCCCGCCAACATCGCGGCCGCTATTCGCGCTCGTGTCGCATCCCTGGGCGGCGTCGAGTTCGAACTTCCGCGGCGCGAGCCCATGCGTGAGCCGCCGCCCTTCGAGTAATGGGCGTGATGATCATCCTCGACACCAACGTCGTCTCGGAGTTGCTGCGTCCGCAGCCCGAACCCAGGGTCGAGGCCTGGCTCGCCGCCCAGGACGGAGCGGACATCTATCTGACCGCGATCAGTGAGGCCGAACTGCGCTACGGCGTGGTCTGCATGGCGAAGGGCAAGCGGCGGGACCTGTTGTCCAACGCCGTCGACGGCATGGTGCGAGAGGATTTTCGCGACCGCATCCTGCCGTTCGACAGCGCCGCCGCCCGGGAATATGCCCGGATCGGGGCGGAGCGGCGAACCGCAGGGCGGCCGATCAGCCAGTTCGACTGCCAGATCGCCGCCATCGGCCGCGCCCTCGGTGCAGCCGTGGCGACGCGGAATGCGAAGGATTTCGAAGGGTGCGGGATCACGGTCATCGACCCGTGGAACGACCGATGAACGCCGTCGAGATCGAGGAAGCCGTTTCGGAACTGGCTGCACAGACGGAACGCGAAAGATGGCTACGATCCGTTCGATGCGCTGGCGGAAAGGCTCCCCCGCCCACGCGGGGAATAGACGGTGTCACTCAACCAGAGCGGCTGGGGTCACGGTTTCGTCGCGACGTATTTATCGTGCGATAACAATGGGATGCATAGACTAAGTGGCGGATGGGGAGTCCGCCTAACTCACGTCCGGCACCGTCCGCTTCGGATCGCCAATGGCCAGAAATCAGCGTGTTATGTGAGCTGGTTAATTCGGTTGCATCTTGCACCGTTCGTTCGCGTTCGCTATAATCCCGTGCACAAACATTGGTAGCTTGGCGGGTGGCGGAAGGTCGGCGGAAGGGTAAACGCGAACATTGGTATGGGTAGACGCGAGCATGGGTATGGGCAGACGAGTGATCGGCCGGCTGACCGCGCGGGAAGTGGATAGCCTGCGGGCGCCCGGGCACTACAGCGACGGCGGCAACCTCTATTTGCAGGTGACCGACACCGGCGGCCGCACCTGGGTGTTTCGCTACCAGCGGCAGGGACGGCGCCGGGAGATGGGGCTTGGCGGCTATCCGACCGTCTCGCTCAAGGAAGCGCGCGGCAAGGCGGCGGCGGTGCGCGTCGCCCTCGCGGCCGATCGGGATCCACTGACCGAGCGGCAGGCGGAACAGGCAAGGCGGCTCGCCGAAGAACGCGGCACCGTCACCTTCGGCGAGGCGGCCGAACAATACATCGCGGCGCACGCGCCCTCATGGCGGAACCCGAAGCATCGCCAGCAGTGGGCAAACACGCTCGCCACCTATGCCGAACCGATCATCGGTGACCTTCCGGTTGCGGCGGTGGATACGGCCTTCGTCCTCCGCTTCCTTGAACCAATCTGGACCGAGAAGACCGAAACCGCGAGCCGGCTGCGGGGTCGGGTCGAGTCGGTTCTCGACTGGGCGACGGTGCGCGGCATGCGCTCGGGCGAGAACCCTGCCCGGTGGCGCGGACATCTCGACAAGCTGCTGCCGCGTCCGTCCCGCGTGGCGCCTGTCGAGCATCATGCGGCGTTGCCATGGGCGGAGGTGCCCGGCTTCGTCCTCGCCCTGCGGCAACAGGCCGGTATCGCGGCCAGGGCCCTCGAGTTCGCGATCCTGACGGCCGCCAGGACGGGCGAGGTGATTGGCGCCACGTGGGATGAGATTGCCGGCGAAGTTTGGACGATCCCGGCGGCGCGGATGAAGGCCGGCAAGGAGCATCGGGTGCCGCTGTCGCCGGCGGCGGTGGCCATCGTCGCCGCGGTGCCGCGGGTGGGCGATTACCTGTTCCCCGGCGGCAAGGCCGGTCGGCCGCTGTCCAACATGGCCATGGCAGCCGTGCTACGGCGCATGGAGCGCGACGATATCACCGCACACGGGTTCCGATCCGCGTTCCGCGACTGGGCGGGCGAGACGACGGCGTTTCCGCGCGAGGTAATCGAACACGCGCTGGCGCACCGGCTTCGCGACAAGGCGGAAGCCGCCTACGCCCGCGGCGACCTATTCAGCAAGCGCACACAGCTTATGGCGGCGTGGGCGAGGTTCCTGGCCAAGCCCTCGGTGGCCGGCCAGGTGGTGCCTATCGCCAAGGGCAAGCGCTAAAACCGAACCGGCGCGGCTAGGGTCGCTCCCGAAAACCCGGCTCTCGCACCGGGTTGCCGCGCCGTCCCCTTCCTGCGAGGCACCGAGCGAGGGTGCGATGGTTGATGAAGACGAGCTGCTAAGGGCTATTCGCGCCGCGCTTGCCGGTCCGGACGGCGTCGCTGCCGCGAGCAAGATGATGTGCGACGCGATCGATCCGCCAGCGTCTCGCGAACTTGCGCACAGTCAACGATATCTTGATGCAGATGCCCTGCTGAACTGGCCTTTCGGACTCATATACTTGTGGTCGGTCCTAATGGCCCCGTCTCACTGTGGGCGGCAGAAGAACATCAACGCCGCGATACTGGCCAAAGCCCTATCGGGCTTTTACGCTAACAGCGACGCCATGATCTCAGGAAAGCTCGCGAAGACGCTTCGGGATGCGCCAAAGGTGTGGGAAGCCTATGGAGACGGACGGAGCAAAGAAGCTTATTTTCGAATATTAAAGGGAATTACATTCTCTGGAAATGTTGCCGCGCATATTCTGCGCATTCTTATATCGGCATCTCAGCAAGACATTAAACTTGCCAAAATTCGGCGCGCAAAGGCTGCGGTTAGTTCCCTCACCTTCGTTAACGGAGACCGAGGCCCTGCCGTGAAAAAAGCTTGGGATGAATTCAGACCAGCCGCCCCTTTTTGGTACGCTATCCTTCTCGACATGCAAGGATTCAGGCAAATGGTTAAATCCCATACCCCTGATCCATTTTTACATTTCCTGGCACTTGCCGAGATACTGAGGGAGTTAGGATCACAGTGGCTTGACCCAGCGACTACATGGAAGGTGCCGCCGGCGATCGCGCTGCCCGCAGTCGATATGCGATCGCGATTGCAGCTTCTAAGCGCCGAACAACTGCAAGGTCTTGCCGCCGCGGAAATGGATTAGTTAAAGCAGCTATAACCTAGACCCTGTCTGCTGTCACGCGGCAAAGTCCTCTTTGCGCCGGATTGATCCGGCAACAGTCAAAAGAGGACTAAATGCATACTCGATCGCACAAAAACCTCGGCAACAACCTACCGCGCCGCGGCTACAGCATCCCCGAGTTCGGCGCAGTTATCGGCGTCGGCCGGACGCGGCTATATGAAATGATCAAGTCCGGCGAGCTCCGGACAGTAAAACTCGGCAAGCGCCGGATCATCCCCGCCTCCGAGATCGATCGCCTACTCGGCGACGTGGCGTGAGCCATGCGCGCACCCAAAGGCCCGGTGCCGCCCCTGGCGGGGGGTGGTAACCGGGCGGGTATCGGTAGGCTGGCGCTGGATGCCGGCCATCCTATCCGACCGCACCACCCACCGCAACCGCCGACTGAGCGAACCTGCCGCCTCAGACGGCAGCGGCTCGTCGAACATCTCCACCGCCTCGGGCCGCGGCCGCTCGGATACTTCCTCGACGAAGTCGCCGGCGGCGCGGACGTCGACCGCCTCCTCATCGATTACGGTGCCATCGACCCGACGTTCGTCCGCGCGCTCGGAGGCGACCGCCTGCCGCCGCTCGTCCACGTCGTTGCTGGTCGGGACCGATGACCTTCGACGTCGGCGAGCTCGCCGCCAAGCTGCACCGCGTTGAGCACATTCCCAACGGTGTCCGGGCAGAGTGCCCGGTTCATGGCGGGCATTCGCTCGAAGTGAGCACCGGCAAGGACGGGCGCGCTGTCTGGCACTGCTTCGGCTGCGGCGAGGGCAACCAGCAGCGCGTCACCGACGCCATTTTCGCCCTCATGGGCAGAAAGCCGAACGGCGCCGGGACGAACGGCGAGCGGCACCCCCTGGCCTACAGTGGCCATAACCCGATTAGGGTGCATCACTACCGGGACGCTGCCGGCGAGGTCCGGTTCGCCAACGCCAAGTATGGCGACAGCGTCGGCTGGAGGCCATGGACGAAGGATGCCACTGGCTGGCGCCTCGGCGGCCAAGCGCCGGCGCCCTACCGCGTCACCCACCTCGCGGCATCAACGTCGCCGGTGGTCTACCTGTTCGAGGGCGAGAAGGACGCGGACACGGCAGCCGAGCTCGGACTGAACGCTTCGAGCTTCAAGGGCTGGCGACGGGAATGGAACCATTACCTGAGCCGGTTCGAGACGGTGGTCGTTATCGGCGATGGCGACACCGCCGGCGACATGCAGATGAACGGGTTCGACCCGGGCCGCGAGGTGCAGCGGTTCTCAACAGCGGAAATCGCCCATCGCCTCGGCGTCAAGGGAAAGGACATTTCCGAGCTTCATGCGGCCGTCGGTTCCGAGCGGCTGCGGCAAGCAATCGCCGAGCTCGTTGGCCCACTGGTGGACGGCGACGCCGCGGACACCGATGCCGACGGCGAGGCGGTAGACGATCGAACAGCGGCGCCGCTGTACCTGCCGGAGGAATTCTGGCAATCCCGCACCTGGCTGCACCAGTTCCGCGCCTGGGCACACGGCCGCGGCTTTTCAGCCGACGCATCCTTCGCCGTCGTCTTGACCCGCACGGCGGCGCTGCTGCCGTCGACGGCCGTCCTCGATACCGGCATCCTGTCGCGGCGGCATCCAAACATCTATGCCTGCGTTGTTGGGGCCCCCGGCGCCGGCAAAACCCAATCGGTCGCGGCCGGACGCGAGTGCGTTGCCCCACAGCCCGGAATGGCCCTCGTCGAAGCCTCGCCCGGCAGCGGCGAGGGCATCGAGGGCGCGATGTGCACCTACTCCAAAGAGACGGGCTGGCGGCAAACGAGCTGGAATGTCTGGCTGAGCATGGATGAGGGCCGGTCCCTCGAAACCCTTTCCCAGCGCAGCGGCGCAACCCTCGCGGAAAAGCTGCGGTCGGCATGGAGCGGGGTTGCCCTGTCCACGTCCTTGGCGACCGGCACCCGCACCGCCAAGGATTACGCCCTCGGGTTCGTTCTTTGTGCACAGCCAATCGCCCTGGCTGGGCTGATGAGCGAGGCCGACCTTGGTGGACCTGCCCGATTTCTGTTCGTGCGGGCCAATGACCCGACGCGGCCGCGACACGCGCCATCGGCGGTGATGCCGGCAACCGGCGACTGGCGACCGACCGGGCCGCTTACGCTGGCCCCAAACGTCCGCGCCATCGTCGAGGACGACCACTACCGCGCGACGACCACAGGCGACGAGCGGGACGCGCTTGCCGCCCATCGGAACCTTCTGCGGGCGCGGCTGGCGGTGCTCATCGCCGGGCTGACCGAGCGGCGCGACGAGGCGAACATAGACGATTGGGGGCTCGCTGGGGTGCTGATGGAGATAAGCGACAACGTGCGCGACGCGGTCCTTGCCGACATCGAGGCGACAAAGGCGGAAGCGGCGGGCGAGCGCGTCGCCCTGCACGTCGCGATGGTTCATGCGGGCAAAGCGGCGATGGACGGACCGAACCCTATTCCGCGTGTCGCCGCTGTCCTTTGGCGCCGCTGCAAGAAGCTGGGGAGGATGGCCCGATGGCAAGCTAACCAAGCGATTAAGAAGAACGACCGGATTTACCTGGACGCAGCCCTGGCGCACGCCGCGGCGGCCGGATGGATTGAGCCGGAGGGCGAGGCATGGAAGCCCGGCCCGCAACCGGCGGTTTAGCCACCATGAGGCGAGTGCTTGGACCAAACCTTGGACCCTTGGACCCTTGGACCGTCCAAGGTCACCCTCTCTCTCACCTTGGTATATATGAAGTTGATGTTTTTAAAGTTATTCGTTCATAACAATAATATGGCTTTTTGCTCATATACGAACGCGCAACAAAATTACCCGGAAAGAACGCGCCACAGGGTCCAAGGGTCCAAGGGTCCAAGGACACGCAAGAGGAGAGTGACCCGAGATGACGAGAACCGAGCGGCGGCGCCTGGGCGAGGCCATGAAGGACCATGTCCGCGCCGCGCTGGCCGCAGCAGGTAAGCCCGTCGGCCCCATCGCGGTGGCCATCGCTACGCGGGTTTTCTTGGCTCGGCTCGAAGCCGGAGACAGCGCTGCGGCGGCGGCGCTCACAGCCTGCGCGACGAACGGCGGCCGCGACGTCGCCGTCGAGACGTGAACGGAAAGGAGTTGAGTTGATGAGTGGAACCATCACTAAGGGCGAGCGCGAGGATCTGCAGCGGCTGATCCGCCAGCGGGAAAAGGTGATGAAAAGCGCGGCGAAGCAGCGTTCGACTGAATTGCTCGCCGACTTCGAGAGCCAGATTGCGGCGGAATATCAGTTCGACGACGATGTCGTGTGGGCGCAGGCCGCCAAGGCGGCCGAGGCCGAGGTTGTTAAGGCACAAGAGCGAGTGGCGCTCCGCTGTCAGGAACTCGGCATCCCAAAGCAATTTGCTCCGAGCCTCGGACTTTCCTGGCGTCACCGCGGCTACGGGAACGCCCTGACCAAACGACGTGACGAGTTGCGGCTGGTGGCGAAGGCGCAAATCGCCAGCCTCGAACAGGCAGCCATCGTCAAGATTGAGCAGGCATCGGTCGAAGCGCAGACGGAGATTGCCGTCGCCGGTCTGACATCCGAGGCGGCGCGGGCGTTCGTGGCCAGCCTGCCGACCGTCGAAAGCTTGATGCCGGCGTTGAGCTACCACCAGCTTGCGGGCGATGCCGACCCGCCGATTGTTGAGCAGTTGCTGACCCCGAACGCACTACGGCAACGGCGTTACCGTGAGCGCCATCGGGCGTTACGTGACGCGGATGTAACGCCATCCCTTGAGGCACCAGGCAACGGCTCGGAGGGCGGATGAGCGCGGCACCGATCGCGGGTCCTTCCTGGCCCTAATTGCTATGCGGGCGCGCAGAGCGCGGCACCTCGCTAGCGCCAGCCCAACTTTTTGGGTTGCCGGCAAGCCCATTGTTAGCCACATTGCTAACCGTTGGTGGTCACGCTGAGGGTCCGAAGGAAATGACGACGAAGCGCCAAGGGATGAGCGAGCGCGGCTATGCGCTGCATTGCGGTCTCTCGCGGCCGGCGGTGTCGAAAGCGAGGCTCACGGGCAAGCTGGTGTTCTTCAGCGACGGTTCGATCGATGCGGAAGCGTCCGATCGGCGCCGTGCTGAGACGACCGACCCGGCGATGCGGCGCGCTCGTCAGCCGCTGCGGCCGGTGCCCGCGGACGCCGTCGACGCGGTCGTCGAGACGCTGGCAGAGGCAGGGGACGGCATGACATTTCTGCAAGCACGCACCGCCAACGAGGTGTTGAAGGCGGAACTGTTGAATCTCGAGTTGCGGCAGAAGCGGGGCGAGCTGATCGACCGTCGGAAGGCCGGCGCGATGGTGTTCAGCCTGGCGCGCCAGGAGCGGGATTCGTGGCTCAACTGGCCGGCGCGGGTAGCTGCCGGGATGGCAGCGGAACTCGGCGCGGACCCGCACCGGCTGCAAACGGTTCTCGAAAATCACGTCCGCCAGCACTTGGCCGGGCTGGCCGAGATCAAACCCGACCTGCGATGAGCGACGAGCGGATGGGGGCTGCGCTGAGAACGCCCGGCGAACGTAAGCGCCGAGACATGCCGCGGCGGTCGGGAATGCGGGCCGCTGGTGAGCATTTGGCGTCGGGGATGACCAAACCCTGCGAGCGCGACGCCCTCGCCTCAGCGGGCCGGAAATCGCCTCGGCGCCGCGGGTAGGGGCGATGACTGAATGCCGACACTAAGTCCGCGATACCTCGGCGCCGACGTCCCGCCCCTCGCGTTCATCTACGTCTGGGCGACGATGCTGTTTCCGGGGGATGCCGACCGGCGCCGCGAGTTCCGAAACGCGCTGGCCGCTTCCGCCTGCCGCGAGCGATTGAAGAAGGGGCAGCCCGTCCCTGCCGACCTGGCGGAGCGGTTGATCGCGGCGCCGCCATGGCGACGGGCATTGAAGGGTGCGGATGCTGCCGAGCGAGATGGCCGGTTCGCCGGCGCCGTGCTGGGGACGGCGTTGCAGTTGATCGGCATCGACCATCCCGAGCGCGCCTCGCGGGGGCGCATCTTCGCGGCATCGTCGGAAATTCGACTCGGGAACGGATCCGGCCGCCGCTCATCGCAGAAAACCATGTTTCGCGCCTGGCGCCGACACCGCGCCGTCGCGCACCTGTGGCTGCCGCGCATCCTGGTCGGCGAGGACGCGTTCTTCGGGCTCGCCACCGACAGGCACCGGCTTCTCGCATTCATCGCTGCGGCCGAAGCCTTCCGCCGCCGCGGCGAGGCGTGGATCCCGCACCATGGCCGCGAGCCGCTGCTGGATCCGGCGGAGATGTGGCGGGTTCCGGACACGGTGGCGTTGCCGTCGGTAACGGCGCCACTTGGCCACCCGTCTGCCGAGCGGCTGGAGCTTCTCCGGCGAGCGCGGGCGGCGCCGCGGTGGTAAGGCGGCGTCTGTCGGCGGTCGAACAACACGACCGCTGAACCCACCGGGTCGAATTCTGTCACCTGTTGGACGCTACCGCCGGATGTCATCTTAGGGGCGAATCGCACCACCCGATGGGAGCCCCCGAGAATGCCAGTCGCAGCAATCGAGAAACCATCGCAGCGAAGCGGCGGCGCCTGGTACCGGGTCACCGCAAAGGCCGATGCCGGCGAGATCCTGATCTATGAAGAGATCGGCGCATTCGGGATTACGGCGAAAAGCTTCATCGATGACCTGCGGTCGCTGGGCAACGTGACCAGGCTGGCGGCGCGCATCAACTCGCCCGGCGGCGACATTTTCTCCGCCGTCGGCATTTTCAACGCGCTCGCTCGGCATCCGGCGAAAACGACCGTCTACGTCGACGGACTGGCGGCATCCGCGGCTTCGCTCGTCGCCATGGCGGGCGATGAGATCATGATGCCGTCAAACAGCTTCATGATGATCCACGATCCGGCGGCGGCGGTCATCGGCGGTGCGGCCGACCTGCGATCGATGGCTGAGGCGCTGGATCGGATCACGCAATCGATGGTCGGCATCTACGTGGCGAAGACCGGGCTCCCTGAGGACGAGGTGCGGCGGCTGATGGGGGCAGAGACGTGGTTTTCCGCCGACGAGGCGCTGGCCAAGGGGTTCGCGACGCAGGTGACCAATGCGGTTCAGATGGCCGCCCGGTTCGACCTTGGCCGCTACAAGCGGCCGCCGTCGGCCTTGACGCAGCCAGTCCGTGCCGCGGCGCCGGTGCGGACCGCGGCACCGTCGCCGGCCAGCCCGAAGCTGTCATCGGCTGCGCTGTGGGATCGCGTCCTTAAGCGCAAATTCGGAGGTACGAAGTGATGGCTGACTTTCATCGCTCCCTCGTCCGCGGCGTCGCTAACGCCCTTACAGCCCTTGGCGATGCGGACGGCGCCGCGACCAAGCCTTTGTTGAGGGCGCTTGCGGCTCAACTCGACACCGCGCTGGCGGCAGGCGATTCCGATGCCGCCGCATGGGACCAAGTAATCGCAAAGAAATACGGCGGCGCCCGCAAGACAAAGTCGGCCGATGATCCGCATGGCTGGGAAAAAGTCTTGTCTGAGTTAGGTAAACAGCGATGACACAAATTCCCGTCGAAGTCGTCGACAGGTGGCGGCGGATCCGTGCCATCGCGGCTGATCGCCAGGCCATCGCGCGCGCGGCGGAAGCGGCCAGAAACGGCGCGATTTCCGAGCGCACCATCGCCACCGAGGCGCTGCGGCAGTTGCTCAACCCAGCCCCCGGAACCGCTCGGGCTCACTTGCTCGGCACGGCGCACGACAGAACCCTTCGCGAACGGCAGGCTGAAGCCGAAGCGGCGGCGCGCAAGCGTGTTACCGCTGCCGAGGCGGCGGTTGCTGCGGCGGATCGCGCACACGTCACGGCGAGCGATGCTTACGGGCGAGCCGGCGCGCTGATGACGGCGTGTCGCGACGCGCTCACGGAGCGGTTCGGCGTCACCCGTGCCCATGTCGAGGACGAGTTATGATGAACCTGAAGCAACGGATCGCATCCTTCGCCAGAGAGATCGGCGTGTTCCACAAAGACCTGGCCGCCCTCCGCGGAAGCCTCGCTCAATTGAAGGCGGAGCGGGACGCCATCGTCGGCGCTCCGCTGCCGCTTGCCGAAGCCCTCGTCGCTGCCGAAACGGCGATCCGGCGCGGCGCTGGCTGCACTGAGGCCGATTGGTTCGTCGATTCCGTGCTTTCCGGCAACCCGACGCAGGTGACACCGCAGACCCTTGACGGCTTGCTTGTCGAGGCGGCCGTCGCCGGCGCTGCCGCCCTGATGGAACGGCGCCTTCGGGAAACGCCACCGGGTTTGCCGGCGGCCGAACGTGCCGCCCGCGTTGCCGAGCTGGACGCCCGGATCCGAAAGCTTGAGCACGATGAGGAGGCTGCGATCCGCGATTTGGAGCAGGCAGGGTTCGCCGTTGAGCGGCGCCCCGATGCTGACCCTGTTGCCGTGCTGGGCTTGTGAGGCGGCCGCCGGTCTTGCGAAATGCTATCGAAGCGCACCGGCGGCGGTGGCGCTACGGCCGGCGGCGCCGGGCGAGGTTTGACCATCCCTCGCCTTGGCGCCCCGGTGCCCTGGCAAGAGCCTTGACGGCGGCGGTTGATGATGCCTGCTGATGTGCTGGTGCGCGCCCGCCCGCTTGATCCCGAGCGCGATGCAGACACGCCGCGCGGGATTTTCCTCACCAACGGCGACGGTATTCAGGTCATGTCGATCGGTGATGGCTGCGCTGTCCTGGTGTCGCTTAGCCTCGCGGCCGCCATCGACTTCGCGGGGATGCTCGCCGCATCGACCAGGTGTAGCAGCAGGCGCCGGCCGCGCTGCACTGACCGGGACACCGCCACTTCACGTCTCCGGATTCAGCGCCCGGTGCCAAATTCCTCTCGCATGCCACAACGGAGTATTGGCCTGAACATGGAAATTCTACTCCGACCAGATTAAGGTCCCTTTGTGAATACACCTGTTTAGGTCCTCTTATTAGGACCCAAATAGGTGTATTAATCAGACTTGGGATGATCCTCACGTGGTACAGCTATGCAGTTATATCTTTGGTGCGCTGCGGCAGCGCGGGGTAGTCTAATTTTTGTGAATGATGCCCTAGTTCTTTTGGCGCATCAGCGTGCACCCAGGGGGGAATATTAGTATGCGCGTACGAGCGTTCGCTAGCAATGCATCAAATGCACCGCGGCCTTGGGGCTCGAACGTGGTGCCGTTTCGTTGCACGAGCCGCACGGGACTTTTCTCGCCCCAGCCGGCGCCGGTCAGTCCCCCCACCTAATATACGCATATTACGTAATAAGAAATTCACACTACGGAGCAGAAGGAAGTAATGATGCTTAAGTCACTAACGCGCGTGATCGCCTTATCGGCGATCGTGCTGACGACAGCGGCGAATGCACAAGAGGCGACGCCGACCGTGACAGGGACCCCGACCAGCGGATTCATCGGCGCCGGCCCGCTACCGCCGTACGTCAGGTTTACCCCAATCTCATGTCAAATTTCGGCAGCTACGGGGAAAGCCAAGCTAACAATTTTGGGCCGGCCTACGGACACATCGCTAAGTCTTGCGGGCGTTTGGACAACCAACTTAGCAGCAATCTTGTTGTTGACACCGATATGCAACGCTCTGACCGGCTACGATGATGATTATGAGATAGATATCCTTCCAAACGGAAAAACATGGAATCTGTTAACATCGTCAGGCCGGTAAAAGACAACACACACATATATATAAAGGACCAGACCTATGAAACTCACTATTTCCTCCGCCGTCATATGCGCCGCTATGTTTGTTGGTCTCCCGGTCGAGGCTGCATCAACAGGGTTTTCGGATGTCCCCCACAATTGGTCTAATACGTTAGACTATTATCTCCACGTATGGGGGTGCCAACTAGACATTCCACCCGTTACAGGCGTTGGACAGGCAAAGCTGTCTTTTCGTGGAGATCGGTGGGAAGTCTTTACCGGCAAAAATCCTCCACGCGAACTTTGGACTACAGACGTAGGGATAATAGCGCAATTAGCAAATGTATGCACGATTGGGAGTTATTATTTAGCGGTGAGAATCAAATCAACTGACGGAGCCACGTGGTCGCTATTCTCTGAGTAACCATAATATCTTCTACCGAGCCGCGGCGGCTGCAGCGCGACCACTAGCAACCGCAACCCTATATCATTTGGGGTACGCCCCAGAAGGGAGATCGAACATGATGAAAGGTTTCGCGGCGGCGGCAGCGATCGCAGCCGGCAACCGCTTCCGCGGCGCGGACGAGTGGCTGGTCCCACTCATATAAGGCGAGGTGCCGGTCATCTCCCAGTCCCGTGGCAACATCGCCATGCTATCCGGCAAGGGGCCGGATTGGTTAGTCTGCCAGGGCTGGCGGGGTGTGCAGGCATAGTGGCGGTAGGTGGCGCGTTCCTTGGGGCCACCGCCCGCCGCGGGTCCCTTCGATGGCGGACACCCATGCGGACGGCACCGGAACCTGTGCAAAATGTTGCACAAGTCGGAACCCCCGCTGGTCGCCTGCGCTTCGGCGCAATTGCTCCGAGGTTGCGTGCTTCCTGGCCCAAACCTCGACAATTTTTGCCGAAGATCCGACTTCCCGGCAATCGCCGGGAGGTAGCGACTTTTTTTGGCACGTCGTTGGCTACAAGTCCCGGCGGTGCCATGCCCTCGATCACCAGTGTCGGATTGCCCAAGTTAGCCGACGGACACTTCTGGCAGTTCTGTGCACACGATTGTGCACACAAGTTCCGCCGCCGCCGCCTCGCCTCTGCACTTCCGGCGGATCTGCCGGAGGTTCCGCCGCCTTCGTCCTCCGTCGGTTTCAACGTGTGGAAAATTTTCCACAGGTTCCGCATCGCCCCCGCAGTACCTTCGCCAGCCGGTTCAACCCCGCCCGCAGCCGCGGCACGTCGCCGGCGCCGATTCCCCGCCCTTCGATGACCACGGCCGCGACAACGGCGTGATCCGGCCGCATGGTCGCCATCGCCTCGGCATAGGCGCGCCAAGGACCATCGCGGATCCCGTCCTCAAAGGTCATGCCCCCGCGAGAACCCGACGCGGCGAACACCGATCGGCCGTATCGTTCCATTCCGCTCTCGCGCCATTCGTTAGCGAGATGTTCGGCCGCGTCGCATTCGTCGCGGTCGCAGCCGTGCTCGCGAAGGCGATCGGCGAGGCTGGGAGCGATGAGGACAAAGCGGAACTCGCCGGCCTCATCGCCGGGGATGACGCGGGCCCGCCGGCCGCAGGGCAATGCGATGGTTTTCAAGGGGGGCGACGCTCCTGCCTGAGAACGATGCGGCAGGATAGCGCAAAACATTGGTAAGGTGATGGGTGAACGACGATGCTGGAGAAATAATCCTGTGATTGCAGCGCGTTAGGTTGCCGAATGGCGGATGGGGAGGGATTCGAACCCTCGATGGGCTTTGGACCCATACTCGCTTAGCAGGCGAGTGCCTTCGACCGCTCGGCCACCCATCCAGGCCGCGTCGGCGAAGGACGCCCGATCCTTGCCGCGGCCGCCTTGTTGTAGAGACGCGTCGCGATCCTTGTCAACGCAGGTGGCGGCCGGCCGTTTCTCAACCTTCGGTTTTGGCCGGCAGGTGCAACATCTCGCCGAGCAGCTCCAGGTCGCGGCGGCGGGAAGACTCCGGGCGGTGGACGAGGGCGATCTCGCGGGCGGGTGCCTGGCCGGCCAGGGGCCGGATGGCCACCTCCGGCGCCAGCCGGCTTTCCACCTCCACCGCCATCTCCGGCAGGAAGGTGAGACCGAGGCCGCTCGCCACCATCTGCACCAGGGTGCCGAGGCTGGTCCCCTGCAGGTCCTCGTTGGGGCGCCCCGGCGCCAGCCCGCAGGCGGTCAGGGCGTGATTGCGCAGGCAGTGGCCGTCCTCCAGCATCAACAGCCGCTGGCCTTCCAGATCGGCATCGGCGATGCGGTCCCGCTGCGCCAGCGGATGTCCCACCGGCAGGGCGACCATCAGCCGCTCGTTGCCGAGCGGGATCGCGGCGAGCCCGGCGATGTCGTAGGGGAGGGCGATGATCGCCGCGTCAAGCCGGCCGCGGACGATCAGCTCCAGCACCCGCGCCGTCCGTTCCTCGCGCAGGTAGAGGCGAAGATCGGGATAGCGGGCGCGCACCGCCGGCAGCCGCGGCGGCAGCAGATAAGGGCCGATGGTGGGGATGACGCCGAGGCGCAGGATCCCGGCGAGCGGCCGCTTGCCGGCGTCGGCCAGGTCGGCCAGTTCCTCCGCCGCCTGCAGCAGCGCCCGGGCGCGGGCGACGATGGCCTCGCCGACCGGCGTCGGCGTCGCCTGCCGCTTGCCCCGTTCGATCAGGGTCACCCCCAGCAGCGCCTCCAGCTCCTGAATGCCGGCGCTCAGCGTCGACTGGGTGACGAGGCAATCCTCCGCCGCCCGGCCGAAATGCTGGCGGTCGGCGAGGGCGACGAGGTAGCGGAGCTGCCGCAGGGTCGGGATCGTCCTCATCGGATCCGCCGCTCGAGCCGGGCACAATTTCGGATTGGAACGCCCATTCCCGCGGATCTAGCTTTACCGACATCGGATGCAAGCCAATCTCCGAACGAAGGCGCGTAAGCGAGGAAGGCCTCACCGGGCCGCCGTCGACCGAGGGTCGGCGTGGCGGCGCTGGCGGAGGCGGCAAATCGGCTCTAGCCTAAGCGTCCGGCCGGCGACGGCGGACCGGCTTGGGGAAGGCAGGGTTAAGGGAAAACCGGTGGCGCCGCTGTTCGGCGAAGCGGAGACGATCGAGGAACAGCTGCGCTCCATGCATGTGCAGCTGCGGTCGGAGCTGCCGGGCGTGACCCGCATCGCCGTCGCCGTCTACGACGACAAGACCGACATCCTGAAGACCTTCGTCCACTCCACCGAGGGCGCGTCGCCGTTCAGCCACTTCGTCGAGAAACTGGCCAACGTGCCGGCATTGGCCGAGCTGGCCCGAAACCGCAACGACCGGGTCATCGGCGATCTCACCGCCGACCTTTCGTCCGGCTCGCGGCGCCGGTTGCTCGTCGATCGCGGCTTTCGCTCCAGCTACACCACGCCGTTCTACGATCGCGGCCTGCTCGTCGGCTTCGTCTTCTTCGACTGCTTCGAGCGCGGTTATTTCACCGCGCCGCGCATGCGCCACGTGGAGCTGTATGCACACCTGGTGGGACTGCTGGTCATCGACTCCCTGCGGCGGGCGAGCGTCCTGCGCTCCGCCATCGCCGTCGCCAGGCATTTCGGTCACCGACGCGACGAGGAAACCGGCGCCCATCTCGACCGGATGGCGTACTATTCGCAGCTGATCGCCGAGGCCCTGTCGTCCCGCCTCGAGTTCACCGACGAGTTCGTCGAGTTCGTCTTTCTGTTCTCGCCGCTGCACGATATCGGCAAGATCGCCATCCCCGACGAGATCCTGCTGAAGCGGGGTCCGCTCACCGTCGGCGAATTCGCCACCATGAAGCGTCACGTCTCGGAAGGCGCCGGGATGATCGATGCCATCGTCGACAGTTTCGGCATCGGCACGGCGCAGCACGTGGATGTGCTGCGCAATATCGTTCGCTTTCATCACGAGTGGTACGACGGCAGCGGCTACCTGCAAGGCCTGTCGGGCGAGACGATCCCGATCGAGGCACGCATCGTCGCCGTCGCCGACGTCTTCGATGCCTTGACGACGGAACGCCCCTACAAGCCGGCGCACACCAACGAGGACGCCTTCGCTCACCTGGGGCGCGGCGCCGGGGTCCATTTCGATCCGCTGTGCGTGGAGGCGATGCTCGCCCGCCGGGACGATGTGGCGGCGATCCAGCAGCGATTCCGGGCGGAAGCCGGATTCCACGAGGCGTACGAGATCGACGGGCTGTGAGCCCGATTAAGGCGGCGCGCCCCCGCCCGGCTTCAGGATCACGCTGATGCGGCCGCTGCGCTCCAGGACCGCATCCTTGATCCGCGACAAGGTCTCGGCACCTTCCTGGCGAGCGGCTTCCAGCAGGTCGCGTTCGGTGATTCCGGCGCGTCGCATCTCCTTCCACATCATCCGCCCGCCCTCCACCAGCCGGATCTCGGGCCCTTTGATCAGCCAGCCGAACACGTGCCAGCGAAAGGCGAGGCGGGCCACCGCCGCATGCAGCACCACCAGCAGCGTGGTCGCCGCGAAGGTAGGCAGCATCTGGCTATTGCCGGTCAGGGCGCGGCTCAGCGTCGATCCGAGCAGAACAACGACGACGATGTCGAAATTGGTGCTCTGGCCGAATATCCGCCTGTAGGCAAAACGAAAGATGAGAATGCCATAGAGAAAAATCACGATCGCCCGCAGCGAGGTCTGCCAGCAGGTGATGGATTCGGCGCTGCTGCCGAAGATCTGGTCGGTCATGGTCTGCACTTGCGTGACCCAGTCTCCCGGGATTAGGGAAGGAGCAGCGGAAACGGACGGCGTAGGAAGCGAGGACATCCGACATCTCCTTCATCGCTTGTTCCGTGCGAAGGTTTCGGCAGACAGGGCGCTCTCTACCGAAACGACCATGACGCCTGCAAAGAACGCGCGGGCCGCGTCGTTGTCGCCCGGCGGCTGTCGCCGGCCGAAAAATATCTTCGGCGGCTCCTTGAAATTTCTACACTAAAAACCATGTAGGATATGCCGGTTGCCGCTATCGGGACCGGCAGCGGTCCGCTGCGGTGGGACTCACCTATCGCAGGGACATCCGTGGGGAGAAGAAGGTCGAGCAGACCGAGACCGACAAGGAGAAGGGATACACTTACTCCGAGCGGTCCTATGGCAGCTTCGAACGCCGCATCCCGATCGACGCCGAAGTAGTTGCCGACAAGGCCGCCGCCACCTTCGTCGATGGCGTGCTGACCGTTACCTTGCCGAAGAATGGGGAAGCGAAGGAGCATACCCGGCGCATTCCCATCGCGGGCGGCGCGGCTGCGACCGGCGAGGCCAAAGCCGGCTGATCCCGATCCCGACGGAGACTTCCCGGGCCGGAGAGCGCTGCCGGCCCTTTTCTATGGAAAACGCCGGCAACGGGGAGCCGAAGATGGGGCGCCGGACGCGCTTGGAACCATTATTGCAGCACCGAGTTAATCTCACATTCTGATGGTGGGGGCTGTCGCCACTCAATCGTCGGCTCGAAGGCGCACCCACCTCCGGCTCAGGTTGCATCCGCTTACTGTTTGAAGAGAGCAGCGCGGTAGGTGTGTCCGGAGCCTCAGCGAAGCGGAGGGAAGGCATATGTTCGACTGGCTCATCGTCGGTGCAGGGTTTGCGGGAAGCGTCCTTGCCGAGCGGCTGGCAAAGGAAGCGGATGCACAAATCCTGATCATCGACCGGCGCCTGCATGTGGGCGGCAATGCTCACGATCGGTTCGACGAGTCCGGGGCTCTGGTCCCCTGCTACGGCCGGCACGTCTTGCAGACGACCGATGAGCGCGTGCTCAGCTATCTGTCCGGGTTTGCCGACTGGGTGCCGTACGAGCCGGCCGGCGAGCTGAAGGCGGAGCATCCGGGCATGCTCGCCGGCGGCGAAGGGCGGCCGCTGGTGCCGGCGAAAGGCTACGCCGATCTGTTCCAGCGGATGCTGGGGTCGCCCAACATCAAGATCATGCTGAACGTCGACTATACGGAGGTCCAGAACCTCATCCCGTTCCGGCGGTTGATCTATTCGGGTTCTCTCGACGAGTACTTCGAGTATTGCTACGGCAAGCTTCCCTATTGGTCGGCCGATTACGCCGAAGCTGCGCCTCACCGCATACGGGCGGTCGATGCGGCGGCACGGTCGTGGATCGTCGGCCGTCCGGAGGACGAGGCCGGATATCCGCTCGCCGGGGACACCAGCCTTGCCTTGTTCCAGCGCTATCAGGAGTTGGCCGAGACCGCGGCCAACGTCTTCTTCACCGGCAGGCTGCCCACCTACCGCTACTGCACCATGGATGAGGTGGTGGCGCAGTCGTTGGCGCTGTTCGACCGCATCGGCCACGGGTCTGTCGACGAGATGGTCCCGCAGGGACCGCTGGCCTTCCATCGTATCCGTGAAGCTTCCGAAAGTCGTCTGGCTTCAGAGGCTTGGCACGTCGGGGCGTGATCCCGGCCGGGCCGGGTCCGGTGTGCGGACCCGGCGGGCCGATCGATTGATGAAGGCGGTGGCCGATCGTCCACCGCCTTCCACTCCCTGTGAGACCAGCTTCCGGAACTGACGGTACATGGATCGTTTCATCTCCGAACCGCTTGACGACACCTACCTGCCACCGCCGATCCGCGGCCTGCTGTTCAGTGCCGAACGGTTGGAGCAGTACGCCCATCCCCTTGCGGCGTCGCACGTGGTAACGCCGAAGCCGCGGCGCGGTGCGCCGGTGCTCAAGCGGCTCGAGCACAACGGCGAGGCGCTGCGGCGGGCGCATGACGAGATCGCGGCGGCGGTTGCCGCCGGCGAGCCCATCTCTCCGGCGGCGGAATGGCTGGTCGACAACTTCCACATCATCGAAGAGCAACTGCGCGAGATCAAAGAGGACCTTCCGGCCGGGTTCTATCGGAAGTTGCCGAAGCTGGCGGTGGGGCCGTTCGCCGGCTACCCCCGCGTCTTCAGCCTCGCCTGGGGATACGTGGAACACACCGATAGCCTGTTCGATCCGAAGACGCTGTCGCGTTTCGTCTTGGCCTACCAGGAAATCCAACCGCTGACCCTGGGCGAACTGTGGGCGATTGCCATCTCGCTGCGGCTGGTGATGATCGAGAATCTGCGCCGGTTGGCCGACCGGGTGGTGCAGCGCCGGGTGGCGCGCGCCGCCGCCGACACCCTCGCCGACGCGCTGAGTGGCGACGACGACAAGGCCATCGACCAGGAAGCACTGCTCGACCAGTGGAAGCACTCGCCCCTGTGGAGCACGTTCATCGCCCAGGCGGCACAGCGCCTGCGCGATCGGGATCCGGACGATACCCCGCTCCTGGCGTTGGTGACCGAGCGGCTGGCGGACCGCGGCCGTTCCATCGACGACGTGGTCCAGGTGGAGCACCAACAGCAGGTCGCCGGGCAGCTCATCATCCGCAACCTGATCACCAGCATGCGGCTCATGTCGCTGGTGGACTGGGCGGAACTGATCGAAGGGGTGAGCCTGGTGGAGGCGGCCCTGCGCCAGGGGACCAACGTCGCCGCAATGGATTTCGCCACCCGCGACGCCTATCGCCATGGGGTCGAGGAACTGGCGCTGGGTGCCGGCCGCAGCGAGCTCGATGTGGCGCAGGAGGCGGTGCGGCGGGCGACCCAGGCGGAGCCGGGATCGGCGGAGAACGATCCCGGGTTCTATCTGGTCGGTCGCGGCCGCATCCGCTTCGAGCGCGAGATCGGGGCGCGGCTGACGGTGCGAGAACGGCTGAAGCGGGCCCTGTTGTCGGCGCGGACCGGCGTCTACCTGATCGGCATCATTGCGGTCTCGCTCCTCTTCCTCGCCGCGTTCGTCGCCGCCGCCCGGGGGACCCTCGGCACCTTCCCCGATGCGGCCCTCCTGGTGGGGGCGCTGGTGCTGCTCGCGGTCATTCCCGCGAGCGAGCCCGCCGTCGCCATCATCAACCGCATCGTCGCCGCGGTCATGCATCCGCGTCGGCTGCCGCGGCTGGAGCTGAAGGAGGGGGTGGCGCAACCGCTGCGGACGATGGTCGCGGTGCCGGTCCTCCTTACCTCTGAAGCCGCGATCGAGGAGCAACTGGAGCACCTGGAGGCGCATCATCTCGCCAACGACGATGGTGAGCTCTATTTCGCCCTCGTCTCCGACTGGCGCGACGCCGATCAGGAGGAAACGCCCGAGGACGCGCCGTTGCTGGCGGCGGCACGCCGCGGCATCGCCGAACTCAACCGGCGGCACCGGCCGGCACCCAACGGCGGTCCGCGGTTCTTCGTCTTTCACCGGCGGCGGGTCTGGAACGAGACCCAGCGCAGATGGATCGGCTGGGAGCGCAAGCGCGGCAAGCTTCACGAACTGAACCGATTGCTGCGGGGCGCCGCCGATACCACCTTCGTCGACGACAACGGCGAACCGGCGACGGCGCCGGCGGGGGTGCGCTACGTGCTGACCCTCGACGCCGACACCCGCCTGCCGCGCAACACGGCGCGCCGCCTCATCGGCACCCTGGCCCATCCGCTCAACCGGCCGGTCTACGATCCGCAACGGGGCCGGGTCACCCGCGGTCACGCCATCTTGCAGCCACGGATCGTGCCGACGCTTCCGGAGAGCAGCGTCGGCAGCCTCCACCAGGAAATCTATGCCGGGCCGCGGGGGATCGACGCCTACGAGTTCGCCGTGTCCGATGTCTATCAGGACCTCTTCGACGAGGGCATCTACATCGGCAAGGGGCTTTACGAACTCGACACCTTCGAAGCCGCCCTGGCCGATCGGGTCCCGGAAAACGCGGTTCTCTCCCACGACCTATTCGAGGGAATCGCGGCGCGCGCGGCGCTCGTCACCGACATCGAGCTGTTCGAGGATTTTCCCGGCCATTACGAGGTCAACGTGGCCCGCCGCCACCGCTGGGTCAGGGGCGACTGGCAGCTCTTGCCCTGGATCTTCGGGCGCGGCGGCGGGGCGATTCCGGTCATCGACCGCTGGAAGATGATCGACAACCTGCGCCGGAGCCTTGTCGCCCCCACCACGCTGGCCCTGCTGGTGGCATCGTGGTGCATGCCGGACCCGCTGCCGCTGCTGGGAACCCTCTTCGCCCTGCTGGTCATCCTGGTCCCGTGCCTGACCCCCCTGGTCAGTCACCTGACGCCGTCCGGGTCGTCGACGGCGCGACGGGTGTCCTTGCGGGGTGCCGGGCACGACGCCTGGCTGGGCGCCATGCAGGCGGCGCTGGCGTTCACCTTGCTGCCGCATCAGGCGTGGGTGATGACGGACGCCATCGTCCGAACCCTGTGGCGCCTGGTCAGCCGCCGCAACCTCCTCGAGTGGGTCACCGCCGCCGCGTCGCGCACCGGCTTCGATCTCAGGCTGTTGGGCTTCTACCGCCGCATGGCGGGAGCCGTCTTCCTCGCCATTGCCGCCGGCGCCATCGTCGGCGTGGTCAACCCGCCGGGCCTGATGGTCGCGGTCCCGGTGATCCTCGTCTGGCTCGCCGCACCGGCGGTGGCCCGCTGGATCAGCCTGCCGCGACGGACGGAGCGGGTGACGGAGGCGAGCGCCGATGAACAATGGATGCTGCTCTCCACCGCGCGGCGAACGTGGCACTTCTTCGAACGGTTCGTCACCGCCGAGGACAACCATCTGCCCCCGGACAACTTCCAGGAGGACCCGCGAGCGGAGATCGCCCACCGTACCTCGCCGACCAACATCGGTCTCTACCTCCTCTCCGCCACCGCTGCCCACGACTTCGGCTGGCTCGGCACCGCCGACCTGATGGAGCGGCTGGAAGCCACCGCCCGCACCCTGGACGAGCTGCAGAAGTTCCGCGGCCACCTCTACAACTGGTACGAGACCCGGACTCTCGATCCCCTGGAGCCGCGCTACATCTCGACGGTGGATAGCGGCAACCTCGCCGGGCATCTGATCGTGATGCGACAGGCCTGCCTCGAACTGGTGGACGCGGCGCCGGATCCGGCGGTGGCGCGGCGGGGGGTGCGGGACACCCTTCGCGTATTGCGCGACGTGGTGGCCGAGAACACCGGCGACAATGCGGTCCTGGTGCGCGATCTCGACCGCCAGATCAGGGATCTGGATGCGCTCCTCGACGAGGCCGCCGCCGCTTCGGGGGCGACCAGTCTCGACGCGTCCGGCGGCTGGCACGAGCTGGCGCGACGCGCCGAGGAACTGGTCGATACGGTGCAGGCGCTGAAGGAGGAGCGGGCGACCAGTCTGCGGCGGCAGATGCTGGACTGGGCGGCGGCGGTGCGCGAGGTGGTGGAAAGCCATTTGCGCGACGAGGCCTTGGTCCCGGAGCAGGCGCGGTCGCGCCTTCTTGCCCTCGCCGATTGGGCCGACGCCTTCGGCAAGGCGATGCGGTTCGACTTCCTCTACAACCGCACCCAGAAGCTGTTCGCCATCGGCTATCGGCCGGCCGACAACACCCTCGACAGCAGCACCTACGACTTGCTGGCGTCGGAGGCGCGGTTGGCCAGCCTGGTCGCCATCGCCCGCGGCGAGGTGCCGGCGTCCCACTGGTTCCGGCTCGGCCGGCCGATGACCCCGGTCGCCGGTGGCGCCGCGCTCGTCTCCTGGTCGGCGTCGATGTTCGAGTACCTGATGCCGGAACTGGTGATGATGGTCCCGGCCGACAGCATCCTCGCCCGTACCGCCCGCTTCGTCGTTGCCCACCAGATCGCCTACGCGCACGAAAAGGGCGTGCCTTGGGGGATCTCGGAATCGGCCTACAACGTCAGGGACCTGAACCTGACCTACCAGTACTCCAACTTCGGCGTCGCCGGCCTCGGCCTGAAGCGGGGATTGTCCCAGGACGTGGTCGTGGCCCCCTATGCCACGGCGCTGGCGGCGATGGTCGATCCGGCCGCGGCGGCGCAGAATCTCGCCGCCCTTGCCGCCATCGGCGCCCGCGGTGCCTACGGCTTCTACGAGGCCGTCGACTATACCGCCAATCGGCTGCGCAAGGGCGAGGACCACGCCATCATCCGCGCCTACATGGCGCATCACCAGGGGATGACCGTGGTCGCGCTGGCCAACGTCCTCGGCGGCGGCAAGATGCGCGCCCGTTTCCACAACGAGCCGGTCATCCGCGCCACCGAGCTGCTGCTGCAGGAACGGATGCCGCGGGTGATCACCGTCGCCGCCCTGCGCGATGCCCAGCCGGGCGTGCGCCTGCACGTGCAGAGCACGGTGCCGGCGGCGCTGCGCCGGTTCGCCACCCCGCATACGCCGACCCCCAGGGCGCACCTGCTCTCCAACGGCCGCTACGCGGTGATGCTCACCGTTGCCGGGTCGGGGTACAGCCAGTGGCAGGACCTGGCCATCACCCGCTGGCGCGAGGACCCGACCCGGGATTGCTGGGGCAGCTACATCTACCTGAAGGACCCGCAGAGCGGCAGGGTGTGGTCGGCCGGCTATCAGCCCATCGGCGCCGAACCCGACACCTACGAGGTCAACTATTCCGAGGAACGGGCGGAGATCCGGCGCCAGGACGGCTCCATCCTGACCAAGCTGGAGGTTTTGGTCGCCGCCGAAGACGACGTGGAGGTCCGGCAACTTACCATCAGCAATCTCGGCGCGCGGATGCGCGAGATCGAGGTGACCTCCTATGCCGAGATCGTCCTCGCCCCGCCGGCGGCGGACGCGGCCCACCCGGCGTTCTCCAACCTGTTCGTGCAGACCGAGTTCGTCCCCGGGCTGGAAGCGCTGGTGGCGACCCGGCGGCCCCGCTCGGCCACCGAGGCGACGTTGTGGGCGGCGCACATGGCGGTGGCCGCCGCCGGCGTCACCGAAGGCGGGCTGCAGTTCGAGACCGACCGGGCCCGGTTCGTCGGCCGTGGCCGGAGGATCGACAATCCCAGCGCGATGTTCGAGGAGCGGACCCTCTCCAACACGCTGGGCTCGGTGCTCGATCCGATCTTCAGCATCCGTCGCCGCATCCGGCTATCGCCCGGGGCCAGCGCCCGCCTCACCTTCGTCACCATCGTCGCTCCCACCCGCGTCGAGTTGCTTTCCATCGCCGACCGCTACCGCGACGACACGGTGTTCGAGCGCACCGGCGCCCAGGCGTGGACGCGGGCGCAGGTGCAGCTCCATCATCTCGGCATCAGCCGCGACGAAGCCCACCTGTTCCAGCGCCTGGCCACCCGCCTGCTCTATGTCGATCCCATGTTGCGGGCGCCGCGCGAGATCCTGCAAAGCAACCGCCGCGGCCCCCAGTCGCTGTGGGCGCACGGCATCTCCGGCGACCGTCCGATCGTGCTCCTTCGGGTGGACGAGGGGGAGTCCCGCGACATCGCCCGCCAGCTCTTGCGCGCCCAGCGCTACTGGCGGATGAAGGGGCTGATCGTCGATCTGGTGTTCCTCAACGAGCAGGAGCACTCCTACCAGCAGCACACCCAGGAGACCCTGGAGGCGCTCGGGCGCGCCAGTCACGCCGCCGACGGTCAGCAGCCGAGCCGCGGCGGCGTCTTCGCGCTCAAGGACTCCCAGATCGACCCGGAGGACCTGCGCCTGCTGATGACGGCGGCACGGGTGCTGTTGCAGTCGGGGGCGGGGACGCTGGCCGAGCAGGTGGTGCGCCTGTTGACCCGGGAGCCGTCCCGGGGCCTGGCGCGCGCCCTGTTGCCGACCCCCCCGGCGCAGGAGGTGCCGGTGCCGCGGCCGGCGCTGGAATTCTTCAACGGGCTCGGCGGCTTCACCGAGGCCGGACAGGAGTACGTCATCGTTATCGGGGCGCGACAGCAGACGCCGGCGCCGTGGATCAACGTCATCGCCAATCCGTCCTTCGGCTTCGTCGTTTCCGAGAGCGGATCGGGCTACACCTGGTGCGGCAACAGTCACGAAAATCAGCTCACTCCCTGGTTCAACGACCCCATCTGCGATCCGCCCGGCGAGGTGATCTACGTCCGGGACGAGGAGACCGGGGAGACCTGGTGTCCGACACCTTTGCCGATCCGCGAGGATACGCCTTACGTTTGCCGCCACGGCCAGGGGTACAGCCGGTTCGAGCACAGCAGCCATGACATCGGCCTGACCCTGGTGCAGTTCGTCGCCCGCGAGGATCCGGTGAAGATATCGCGCCTGATCGTCGCCAACCGGTCCCGGCGCAAACGGACGCTGACGGTTACGGCGTTCGCCGAATGGGTGCTGGGGCCGTCCCGTTCCGCCGGGGCCCCCTTCATCGTCACCTCGCTCGACCAGTCGTCGGGCGCCATCTTTGCCCGCAACCCCTGGAACTCGGAGTTCGGCGAGCGCATCGCCTTCTTCGACATGGGCGGCCGCCAGACCACCTGGACCGGCGACCGCACCGAGTTCGTCGGGCGCAACGGCTCGTTGAACCGTCCCGCCGGACTTGCCCCCGACGCGGTGCTGTCCGGCCGCCTTGGCGCCGGCATGGACCCCTGCGCGGCGATGCAGGCGACGTTGCGCCTGGCGCCGGACGAGGTGGTGGAGGTGCTGGTCCTTCTCGGTCAGGGGGACGGCGAGGGCGACGCGCGCGACCTGGTCCTTCGTTACCGCCGGCAGAACCTGGACAACCTGTTGAGCGACATCCGGCGGCAGTGGGACGATGTGGTGGGGACGCTGCGGGTGAAGACGCCCGGGCGGAGCATGGACCTGCTCCTCAACAGCTGGCTCCTCTATCAGACGCTGAGCTGCCGGGTGTGGGCGCGCGCGGCGTTCTACCAGGCCGGCGGCGCCTTCGGCTTCCGCGACCAGCTCCAGGACACGATGGCGCTGGCGGTGGCGAGGCCGGACGTGAGCCGCGGCCAGCTCCTCCTCGCCGCGTCCCGGCAGTTCGTCGAGGGCGACGTCCAGCACTGGTGGCATCCGCCCGCCGGCCGGGGGGTGCGGACGCACATCTCCGACGACCTGATCTGGCTTCCGGTCGCCACCGCCCACTATGTGGGGGTCACCGGCGATGCGGCGGTACTGGACGTTGCGGTGCCCTTCATCGAGGGGCCGCCATTACCGCTGGAGCAGCATGACGCTTACTTCCAGCCCCAGGTTTCGGCCCAGTCGGCGTCGCTCTTCGAGCACTGCGCCCGCGCCCTCGACGCCCGCCTGGAGGTGGGCCGCCACGGCTTGCCCCTGATCGGCACCGGCGATTGGAACGACGGCATGAACCGGGTCGGCCAGGAGGGTAAGGGCGAGAGCGTCTGGATGGGCTGGTTCCTATACTACGCCCTGCAGCGCTTCGCCCCCATCGCCCAGCGGCGCGGCGAGACGGCCCGTGCCAAGCGCTGGCTGAGCCACGCCGAGAGCCTGCGCGAGGCGGTGGAGCGGGAGGCCTGGGACGGCGACTGGTACCGGCGGGCCTATTTCGACGACGGTACACCCCTCGGCACCGCCGCCGGCGACGAATGCCGCATCGATTCCCTGTCGCAGAGCTGGGGCATCCTCTCCGGTGCCGCCGATCCCGCCCGCGCCGCCCGCGCCATCGAGGCGGTGGACGAATACCTGGTCCGTCAGGTGGACGGCATCGCCCTGCTGCTGACCCCGCCGTTCGACCGCACCGCCCACGATCCCGGCTACATCAAGGGGTATCTCCCGGGCATTCGCGAAAACGGCGGTCAATACACCCACGCCGCGGTGTGGGCGCTGATGGCGCACGCCACCCTCGGTCACGGCGACCGGGCGATGGAACTGTTCAACCTGATCAACCCCATCAATCACGGCAAAACCCGCGTCGGCGTCCAGCGCTACAAGGCCGAGCCGTATGTGCTGGCGGGCGACGTCTACGGGGAGCTGCCGCACGTGGGACGCGGCGGCTGGAGCTGGTACACCGGATCGGCGGCGTGGATGTACCGGGCCGGGATCGAGTGGATCCTGGGGTTCCGCCTGGAGGGGACGACGCTCACCATCGATCCCTGCATCCCGAAGGAGTGGCCCGGCTTCAAGATGACCTTCCGCTACCACTCCGCCCGCTACGATATCCTGGTGGATAACCCGGAGCGGGTCTGCCGGGGTGTGGCCGCGGTGCGGCTGGACGATCGGCCGGTGTCGGCCGACGCGGTCGGCGGCCACCGTCGCATCGCCCTCGTCGACGACGGGAGCACGCACGTGGTCGAGGTGGTGCTGGCGGAGGTGGAAGAAACGGACATTCCGGGCGAGGATCAGGACCTGCCGTTGGTCGGCGCCTCACAGCAACGGCCCTGACCTCGGCGCGACAAGGGAGCCGTGCCGTGCCCGCCGCCGCCCGCGCGGCGCGGCGGTCACTGCAGGCGGGCGAGGGCGGCCCGCAGGCGCTCCACCAGGTCGTCGCGACCGCACAGGTAGCCGACCATCTCGGCATGGCTCATGCCGGTACCGGCTTCGAGACCGGCGGCTCGGTAGAGAGCGATCAGTTCTCGCAGCGCGTCGTCGGACAGATCGTGCAGGAACAGCTCGAAGGCCTGGGCCCAGGTGGCTGCGGGCTGCGGCTCGGGTGGCGTCGAGGGCCGGGTGAGGCCGTCGTCGTCGCCGGCACCGCCGCGCTGCGGATCGTCCGCCCGTCCTTGCGGCGCCAGTCGTGCCTGTTCGGCCAGCCTGATGACTTCCTCGGCCTTCTCGAAGGTAAGGGTGTTGAGCATGATCGTGCCCTCGTCCGTTCCCCTCTGAGCTAGATCGGCAGAGGATCGGGCGCGATCAAGCCGAACCGAGGCGGGAGCAGCGGGTGTGCGGCCTACGGCACCTGGATCCCGGCCGCGACCGGGAGGTGATCCGAGGCCACCCGCGCCAGCGCCGACGCGTGCGGGCGGAACCCGATGGGCGGCGGAAGCTGGCGCACCAGAATCCGATCGAGGGCGAAGAGCGGGCGCCGCGACGGAAAGGTCGGGGCGTGTGGCGCCGGCCCGCAGAGGCGCAACAGCGGCCGCAGGCTGAGACTGCCGGGGGTCCAGTCGTTGAGGTCGCCCAGCAGCACCGTGGCGCCGTCGGGACCGGCTGACAGCGCCCGGCCGAGCCGCACCGCCTGTCGCCAGCGCTCGCCCGCGCCCAGGCCGAAATGGGTGGCGACGACCCGCAGCGGCGTTCCGTCGATGTCGACGTCGGCATCGATCGCGCCCCGCGGCTCCCGCCGGCTCATGCTCAGGTCGAGACGTCGCACTTGGCGCACCGGCGCCCGGGTCAGCAGCAGATTGCCGTACTCGCCCCGATGATCGCGGATGTTGGGGCCGGGCACGGCTTCGTATCCGGGTAACTGGGCCAGGTACTCCACCTGCCAATGGCGGTGGTCGTGCCAGTCGACCTCCTGCAGGGCGATGATATGGGCGTCGATCTCACCGATCACCGCGCCGATCCGTCCGGCATCCCGGCGCCCATCGGTGCCGATGGCGCGATGGATATTGTAGGAGGCGACGCGGATCGTCGGCACGGCCGCTACCGGTCGGCGGCGGGCTCGTAGCCGTGCAGGAACTTGCGCCAGACGTAGACCGCCGCCGCGACGATGACAGCGAGCGAAAGGGCAAGAATGCCGAGGTTGGTGGCGTCGGGGGAGCGCATGACCCGTCCCAGCTGTCCGGAAAAGAGGGTGATCGCGGTGATGCCCGGTGCCATGCCGAGGATCGTGCCCATGAGGTAATCCCGGAAGCGGATATGCGAGGCGCCGGCGGCGAGGTTGACCAGGGTGAACGGGGCGACCGGAAGCAGCCGGATGATGGTCATCGATAGGAACCCGCGTCGTGCCAGCTGGCGGCTGATCCGGCTGATCCTTCCGCCGGCGAGCCGCCGCAACAGGCGCCGCCCGAGCAGGGCTCCGGCACCGTAGCCGGCCATGGCGCTCAACAGGGCGCCGGCGGCGGCAACGAGCATGCCGGTGACAGGTCCGAAGAACAGTCCGGTCGCCACGATCAGGACCATCACCGGGAACATGACCAATCCACCCGCCACGTAGGCGGCGAGAAAGGCGGCGGCGACCCACCTCTTGTCCATGGTCTGCGCCCATCCCTGCACCGCCCAGGGGTTGCTGGCGAACTCGGCCAGGGGTCCCCACCGCCACAACCCGGCCAGCGCCAGGAGCGCCAGAATCACTACCCCGAGCCGGACGAAGGCGGAGCGGAAATTGGTCCGCCCCGGCTCGTCGGCGACCAGTTCATGGGCGATCCGTTCGGGTTCGGCCGGCGCGGCCGGATCGATGAACTCGAAGCCGGCGGTGATCGAACCGAGGGGATCGGGCATCGCCTCGGGGAACGGCTGAAGGCTTCGGCCGCGGCCGCGCACGGCCTCGATGGCGCCGATCAGCGAGCCCTGGGCCTCGATCTCGGCGGCAAACCGATCGGGGGAAATGTTCAGGTGCTCGGCGACAAGGCGGTCGCGAAGGCTGCCGACGGCCTCCTCCGTAGCCGAGCCCGGTTCCCCCTCGACGGCGACATTGCATTCGGCGTCCAGGCCCATGGAGCGATTGTTGAGATTACCGGAGCCGATGGTGGCGAAGCGGCCGTCGACGATGATCACCTTGGAGTGAATGTTGATTCCGATGTTGCCGGTCTCGCCGACCACCGGCGTGTAGGCGCGGAAGCGGTCGTGGCGATCGGCCTGACGGACACCGGCCAGCAGTCTTTCCTGCTTGCTGCCCATGGTCGCCTGCTCGAGCCAGCCGGTCGGATGCGGCGGCAGGACGACGACGAATTCCGGCGCATCGTCGGCGGCGAGCCGGTCGGCGATGGCGCGCGCCACCTTGTCGGCGCAGAAATACTGGCTTTCAATGTACACGTGGCGCCGGGCGCGGCCGATGGCGTCGACCAACAGCGCCTCGATCTCACGCACCTCGGGCCGCCCCTTCCACGCCGGATAGGTGCGGGAGACGGCCACATCGACATCGCGAAGATGAACGGCCAAACCGTCCGGCCAGGTATCATCGCCGCTCGCACGACCGCGCACCGCCCGCAGCCGCTCTCCGGTGGCGCGGAACCATCGGTCGCGCGCCTCCTCGGCCAGTTGACGGGCGGCGCGACCGTCGACGGCGACCTGGACGTCGTGCACCGCTTCGTAGGGCGCGCCGTCGGCGTCGCATCGCCGCGGATCGGACGGGCGATGGTCCGGGCTGTCCAGCCGCCGCGCCGTCAGGTCGATGCCGCCGAGGAACGCCAGGGTATCGTCGATGACCACCAGCTTCTGGTGCTGGGAGGCGCCGAACGGATGTTGGTCGTCGAGGGCCAGGGACAATCGTTCGTTGGTGAACCAGTCGAAGCGGGCACGGACCGCCCATTCCCGATCGGTGGCAAAAATGAGGGGCGAGTCCCAGGTCAGCACCCGGATCGTCAGGCTCTCGCGCCGATGGACCAGATATTCGAGGAAGGGCCCGAGTTCGTTCGGAACTTCGGCTTCCGTTTCGTCCGGGAACTCGAGAAGAGTCCGACTGTTGATATCCCAGCCGATGATCAGGATCGAGTGCCGTGCCTGCAGCGCCGCCGCCTTGAAGCAGCGGAAGTAGGCCTCCGCGTCGATGAGGAAGGACAGACGACCGGCGCGGGCGATCTGGCAGCAGTTGCGGCCTTCGACCGTGATCCGGGGCAAGGCTGGGGCGGCCGCGTTCCGACGCGACCCTACGCGCGGCAAGCGAGGTGGCAATCTGTGACGCTCCGTTGGTCGTTGGGTCGGGATCGGCATCTGAAGCGTACAGCGTCGCGCCGCCGGCGGTGCACAGGATCTCATCGGATGGATGGCTGACGAGGACGGGATGGTGGCTTCTCCACAACGGATCGTCGCGGTTTTGCTCGATCGCTACGGCGAAACCTATGCCCACGCCCTGTCGATCGACTTTACCAACCCGACAGCCGCGGCTCTGTTCCAGTGGCTCTGCGCGTCGCTGCTGTTCGGCGCCCGTATCCGCGCCGAGGCGGCGTTGCGGGCGGCGAAGGCTCTATTCGAGCACGGGCTGACCACCGCCGACGCGATGGTGGCAGCAAGCTGGGAGGAGCGGACCCGCATCCTCAATCGGTCCGGCTACGCCCGCTACGACGAGAGCACGTCGCGAATGCTGGGGGAGACCGCGCAGCGGCTGATCGACCGCTACCGGGGCGATCTCTGGGTCCTGCGTGATGTTGCCGGCCGCGACCCAACCGAGGAGCGGCGTCTTCTCAAGGAGTTCAAGGGGATCGGCGAGGTGAGCACCGACATCTTCATGCGCGAGGTTCAACTGGCCTGGGAGGAGCTCTATCCCTTCGCCGACCGGCGCAGTCTCAGGGCCGGGGCGCGCCTCGGTCTCGGCGACGGCGCCAAAGCGCTGGCGCCGCTGGTGGACCGGTCGGCGTTTCCGCGTCTGATCGCGGCCCTGGTGCGGGTCGATCTCGGCAAGCACGCCGAAGAGGTTCTGACGGAAGCCGCAACCTGACCGGTCGAGGTCCTGGTCTCTACAGGGCGAAGATCTGCTTGAGGAAGAACCCCGTCTGCGCCCAGGACCAGGCGTCCGCCGCCGGGTCGTAGGCGAGCGGCATATGGAATCGCTGCCCCAGCTCGGTTGCCTCCGGGTTGGTGAAGCCGTGCTTGGCGCCGGGGAAGCCGACGACGGTGTAGTCGACGCCCGCCGCCTGCATCTCGCCGACGAACGCCTGCACCTGCTCCGTCGGCACCATCGGATCGGCCTGACCGGTGAACACCAGCACGTTCGCCTTGACCTTGCCCGGCTCGGCCGGCGTCTTCGCCGCCAGGCCGCCGTGGTAGCTGACGACGCCCGACAGGTCGGCGCCCGACCGCGCCATGTTCAGCACGATGGAACCGCCCATGCAGTAGCCGATGGCGGCGACTTTCGTTCCGTCGACGGTCGGCTGCTGGAGCAAGACCGCCTTCGCCGCGTCGAACCGCTTCGCCGCCTCGGCGAGATCGGACATCACCGCCTGGCTGAAGGCCTTGGCGGACTCGGGATGATCGGCGACCTGGCCGGTTCCGTACATGTCGAGGGCGAAGGCGGTATAGCCGAGCCCGGCCAGCATCTCCGCCCGCTTGCGCGCGTAGGCGTTCAGTCCCCACCATTCGTGCACCACCAGCACCCCCGGCCGCTTCCCGGCGATGGCGTCGTCGTAGGCGAGATAACCGGTGAACTCCTTGTCGCCGACGCGATAGGGGACGGTCTCGGTCTTCACCGCTGCTCGCGCCGCCGACGTGGCGAACACCAGCACGGCCAACCCCGCCGCGATCAGACAAGCGATCCTGCGCATTGGCGTCCTCCTTGCTTCCCTGCCGGGGTCAATCCGCATGTGACCATCTTGTCATAATTTGCAAGCGCATCGGGAGCGGCAAGCGGGCGCATTTTCCTTGCTGCGTTGCGGAATATTGACTCGGCCCCGTGCGCAAGGGATACCCCACGCACCCTCCCGGCTACCGCCCCGACGAGGTCGTCACCTGGCAGACGAGACGAAATGCGCACCATCCCACGTCGCCCTTTCCTTGCCATCGTCGCCATTGGGCTGCTCGTGTCCCTGACCGGCTGCGAGAGCTTCGGACGCGGGGTCGCCCAGGCGGTCATGGACAGAACCCAGAGCCAGACCGAGGACACCCGCGACTGCCAAGTCGAAGGCCGGCCGTTCGTCGGCATCGAGCCCTATCTCGCCAAGCAGGACGCACTGCCGTTGACCGACGACAGCGGCAGCCGGCCGGACCGGCCGGAAGTGAAGGTCCTCTACGTCCACGGAATCGGCACCCACGCCCCCGGCCACGGCACCGCTCTCCGGCAGAACCTGGCGCGATCGCTCGGCCTCGACATCCGGGCGCCGCGGCCGAAGCGGATCGTCATTGCCGATCCCAAGTTTCCCAACCAGAATCTGGGTGAGATCAACGTCTCGCGGCTGACCGACGAGAGCCGCCGCCGCAACCTCCTGTTCTACGAGCTCACCTGGTCGCCGATCACCCAGCCGGACAAGGCCCTGCTGGCGTTCGACAAGGAGCAGGAATACGTGTTGCGGCGGGCGGCGCTGAACCAGGCGGTGCGGGCGTTCGTCAATGACGTGGCTCCGGACCCGCTGGCCTATGCGGGGCGCAAGCGCGAGCCGATCCTGGTGGCGGTCACCCAGACCATCTGCTGGGCCATCTCGCGCAGCTGGAGCGAGCTGCCGGAGCTGACCGAGGGTCAGTACTGCGGCCCCGGCATGCCGGGCGTCGGAAGCCGGGTCGCCCTGGATGACTTCGTCATCATCAGCCACAGCCTCGGCAGCCGCGCCGTGCTCGACGCCATGCAGCGCCTGACCAATCTGCCGCTGGCGCCCGATCCGCGCCTCGCCGCCATCGCCGAAAACTTCAAGCACCGCGATATCCAGGTGTTCATGCTCTCCAACCAGCTGCCGCTGCTGGAGGCGGGGCGGGAGGGGCAGCAGGTGGTCGGCCAGATCGACGCCTATTGCGGACCCAACCCGACCAAGCCGGGCCGGTTCTTCGACAAAACCGAGTTGATCGCCTTTTCCGACCCCAACGACCTGTTGAGCTACCCGGTGCCGGACAAATTCGCCGACCGCTTCATCGAGTCGCGGCTGTGCCCCAGCGTCACCAACGTGACCATCAACATCGTCGGGGTGAACTCGCTGTTCGGGCTGGGTGAGGTGGCCAATCCCCTCTCCGCGCATTCGGGTTATGTGGCGGACGAGCGGGTGGGGGCGCTCATCGCCCGCGGCGCCGGCCATCCGGATGTGGCGCCGGTGGTGGCCGAGCGGTGCGGCTGGCACGAAACCGACGAGACCCTGATGCACTGACGGCAGCGGTTTGACGGAATTGGCGGGTGCCAAGGGTTGATCCCGGGGCGGGGTAAGCGCTTATCTGTTCCGTATTCGTGCCCGCAGAGAGCATCCTTACGGTCGCCATGGACGATCTGTTCCCGCTGCCCTCGGAGTCGCCGTCGTCTTTGTCGGCGCTGTTCCACCCGGCGGTGGCCCGATGGTTCGATGCCAGTTTCCCGGCCCCGACCGCGGTGCAGGCGGGGGCATGGCCGGCGATCAAGGACCGGCGGCACGTCCTGTTGGCGGCGCCGACCGGGTCGGGCAAGACGCTCGCCGCCTTTCTCGCCGTCATCGACGGGCTGGTGCGCCAGGGCATCGACGGTCGGCTGCGGGACGAGACCCAGGTGGTCTACGTCTCGCCGCTGAAGGCGCTCTCCAACGACATCCGGCGCAACCTCGACGCCCCGCTGGCCGGCATCGGCGAGGCGTTGCGGGCGCTCTCGCTGCCGGATGTGGAGATCCGCGCCTGGGTGCGGACCGGCGACACCCCGCAAGGCGAACGCGAGCGCATGCGCCGCTGTCCGCCACACATCGTCGTCACCACGCCCGAGTCCCTCTACATCCTGCTCGGCTCCGAGTCCGGCCGGGCGATGCTGGCGACGACGCGCACGGTCATCGTCGACGAGATCCACGCCCTCGCCCCCAACAAGCGGGGTGCCCACCTGTCGCTGTCTCTGGAGCGCCTGGCGGCGCTGTGCAGCGACCGTTGCGGCGGCCGGCTCTTGCGCATCGGCCTCTCCGCCACCCAGAAACCCATCGAAGAGGTCGCCCGCTTCCTGGTCGGCGCCGGTGCGGACGGGGCCCCCGCCGCCCGATGCACCATCATCGACAGCGGCCACCGTCGCGCCCGCGATCTCGCCCTCGAGGTGCCGTCCTCGCCGCTCGAAGCGGTGATGTCGGGCGAGGTGTGGGAGCAGGTCTACGACCGGTTGGCCGAGTTGATCCGGGCCCATCGCACCACCCTCATCTTCGTCAACACCCGCCGCATGGCCGAGCGGGCGACCCGCCACCTGTCCGAGCGCCTGGGCGAGGATCAGGTGACGGCGCACCACGGCAGCCTGGCCAAGGAGCAGCGCCTTGCCGCCGAAGCGCGGCTGAAGGGCGGCACCCTGAAGGCGCTCGTCGCCACCGCCTCGCTGGAACTCGGCATCGACATCGGCGAGGTGGACCTGGTCTGCCAGTTGAGCTCGCCGCACTCCATCGCCAGCCTGTTGCAGCGGGTGGGACGCTCGGGGCACGCGGTCGATGGGGTGCCGAAGGGCCGGCTGTTTCCCCTGTCGCGCGACGAACTGGTCGAATGCACGGCGCTCCTCGACAGTGTCCGCGCCGGCGAACTCGACCGGCTGACGATCCCGCACCAGCCGCTCGACGTGCTGGCCCAGCAGATCGTCGCCGAAGTGGCGGCGCAGTCCTGGAGCGAGGACGATCTCTATGCCCTCGTCCGCCGGGCCTGGCCCTATCGGGCGCTGCCGGGCCCGGATTTCGCCGCGGTGGTGGCGATGTTGGCCGAGGGCTTCAGCACCCGGCGCGGCCGGCGCGGCGCGCTCGTCCATCACGACGCGGTCAACCGGATGCTGCGGGGGCGCCGCGGTGCCCGCCTGACCGCGCTCACCAACGGCGGCACCATCCCCGACACCGCCGATTACCGGGTGCTGCTGGAGCCGGAAAACACGGTCATCGGCACCGTCAACGAGGACTTCGCCGTCGAGAGCCTGGCCGGCGACGTCTTCCAGCTCGGCAACGTCGCCTACCGCATCCTCCGCGTCGAGCGCGGCACCGTCCGCGTCGAGGATGCGCGCGGCATGGCGCCCAACATCCCCTTCTGGCTCGGCGAGGCGCCCGGCCGCAGCGACGAGCTGTCCCAGTCGGTGCGCCGGCTGGGGGCGGAGGTCGACTTGCGGCTGGCCTCCGATCCCGGCGGCGAAAGCGCCGGGCGCTGGCTGGAGACGGCGCTCGGCATCGCCGAGCCGGCGGCGAGCCAGCTCGGCGAATACCTGGCGGCGGCGCATGCGGCGCTGGGCGCCCTGCCCACCGACGACACCCTGATCATCGAGCGCTTCTTCGATGAGGTCGGGGGGATGCAACTGGTCATTCATTCCCCCTACGGCAGCCGCATCAACCGGGTCTGGGGCCTGGCCCTGCGCAAGCGCTTCTGCCGCAAGTTCAATTTCGAGCTGCAGGCCGCCGCCACCGAGGACGCGATCCTGCTCTCGCTCACCACCGCCCACAGCTTCGAGCTGGCCGAGGTCGCCCGCTACCTGCACTCGGCCACGGTCAGGCCGCTGCTGATCCAGGCGCTGCTCGACGCGCCGATGTTCGTCGCCCGCTGGCGCTGGGTCGCCGGGGTGGCGCTGGCGCTGCCGCGCTTTCGCGGCGGACGCAAGGTGCCGCCGCAGTTCGTTCGCATGGATGCCGAGGACCTGGCCGCGGCGGTCTTTCCCGACCAGGTCGCCTGCGCCGAAAATCTGGCCGGTGAGCGCGAGATCCCCGACCATCCCCTGGTCCGCCAGACCATCGCCGACTGCCTCACCGAGGCGATGGACATCGAAGGGCTGGAACGGCTGTTGGCGCGGCTGGAGTCGGGCGCGATCCGGGTCGTCACCCGCGATCTCACCGAGCCGTCGCCTTTGGCGCAAGAAGTGTTGTCGGCGCGGCCTTATGCCTATCTCGACGACGCGCCGCTGGAGGAGCGGCGGACGCAGGCGGTGATGAGCCGGCGCTGGCTCTCGCCGGAGGCGGCGAGCGATCTCGGCCGCCTCGATGCCGAGGCGATCGCCCGGGTCCGCGGCGAAGCCTGGCCCGATCCCGCCAATCCCGACGAACTGCACGATGCGCTGTTCTGGCTGGGTTTCCTCGCCGCCGGGGAAGCGGCGGCGGAACCTGCCTGGGGCGGCTGGCTCGCCGGGCTCCAGGGCGAGGGGCGGGTCGCCCGGCTGCGGACGCCGTCGGCAATGCTGTGGATCGCCGCCGAGCGCCTGCCGCAGGCGGTGGCGCTGTGGCCCGAGGCGGCGTGCGATCCCGCCATCGCCGCGCCCGAGCCCTACCGCGGGCGCGCCTGGTCGCGCGACGAGGCGCTGCTGGAGCTGCTGCGCGGCCGGCTCGAAGGCGAGGGGGTGGTGAGCCTCGATGCGCTGGCATCACCATTGGGGTTGACCGAGGACGAGGTGGCCGCATCGCTGGCGGCGCTGGAGGCGGAAGGCTTCGCCCTGCGCGGCCGCTTCACCCCGGAAGCCGCCGCCGACGAATGGTGCGAGCGGCGGCTGCTCGCCCGCATTCACCGCTACACCGTCGGCCGGCTTCGCGCCGAGATCCAGCCGGTGACCGGGCGCGATTTCCTCCGCTTCCTCCTCCACTGGCAGCGGGTGACGGCGGAGGCGCGGATGGCCGGGCCGGACGCGGTCGAGGCCATCGTCGGCCAACTGGAGGGCTTCGAGGCGGCGGCCGGGGCCTGGGAGACGGAGATTCTGCCGGCCCGGGTCGCCGCCTACGACCCGGCCTGGCTCGATGACCTTTGCCACGCCGGACGGGTGGTGTGGGCGCGGCTCCGCCCCCATGGCGGAAAGCCGGACGACGACGGCCGCAGCGTGTCGCCGGTGAGGACGATGCCGATCACCCTCGCTCCCCGCCGGCACGCCTCGCTGTGGGCGGCGTTCTCGCCGCCGGCCGACGCGGTCCGTCTCAGCGGACGGGCGCAACGGGTGGCCGAGGTGCTGCGCGCCCGCGGCGCCTCCTTCTTCGACGAACTGGTGGATGAGAGCCGGCTGTTGCGGACGGAGGTGGAGGAGGCGCTGGCCGAGCTGGTGGCGGTCGGGCTGGCCACGTCCGACAGCTTCGCCGGCCTGCGCGCGCTCCTCATGCCGTCCGACCGCCGCAACGGCCGCGGCCGTCACCGCCGGCGCCGGCTGCCGATGTTCACTATGGAGCACGCCGGGCGGTGGGCCTTCGCCTCGCACCGGACCCGGCCGGCCGAGGCGGCGCGGGCGCCGGAAGCGGCGGCCGCCGTCGAGCACGTGGCGCGCACGCTGCTGCGCCGCTACGGGGTCGTCTTCTGGCGTCTGCTGGAGCGGGAGGCGCCGTGGCTCCCCGCCTGGCGCGACCTCCTCCGCGTCTATCGCCGGCTGGAGGCCCGCGGCGAGATCCGCGGCGGCCGCTTCGTCGCCGGCGTCTCCGGCGAGCAGTTCGCCCTCCCCGACGCGATCGGCCTGTTGCGGGAAGTGCGGCGCCGGCCGCCCTCGGGCGCCTGGGTCTCCCTATCGGGTGCCGATCCGCTCAATCTCGTCGGCATCCTCACCCCCGGCCCGAAGCTGGCGGCACTGGCGCCGAACCGGCTCCTTTACCGGGACGGCCTGCCGGTCGCCTTCCTCGCCGGCGGCGAGGTGCGGTTTCTCCCCGGCCAAACCGAGCTCGACGCCAAGACCCAGTGGGAGGCGCGCAAGGCGCTGCTGCGGTCGGCGGCGGTCGAACCGCAGGCGCCGGACCCGGCGGCGGACGACGATGACGATGACGATGACACCACGGCCGAGATAAGACCGGCCGCCGGACCGGCCGCCGATCGCGGCGGCTGACGCTCAGTCCAGGTAGACCGCCTGGAGCACGGCGAGGGGCTTCCCGTCCGCATCGAACAGCTCGAGGAACTGGCCGTAGATGCGCCAGCCGGCGGTCTGCGCCAGGGTGTTGGCAAGCAAGCGTTCGAGCCGGTCGAGCGGCGGCGGGCAGGCCATCATCGTCATCGCCGCCTGGCCAAAGCGAAGCGACGGGCCGTCCGTCTCGTAACTGCCGGCCATCTGGTTGCAGCCGACGGTGGCGGCGAACCGCTTCTCGTTGACGCGAAGGATGATGTGGGGCTCCTTCCGCCCCTCGCTGGTACGCAGTTCCTCGCCGCCCAGGTTGACGATCCGCCAGTAGGTGTTGGAGAGCGAGGCGTCGGCGCGGTTGCGCTCGCAGGTCTCGCCCGGCCAGGCGCGGATGAACCGGCCGACGACGACGGTCGGCTCGGTGCCGTCGCCGTCCCGGCGCGGCCGCTCCTCGACGGTGCCCTCGAACGTCACCATCACCGACTGTCCCGGCGCCGGGCGGGCGGCGAGATAGGCCCGTTCCAGGCTCGGAAAGTCTCCCTCCATCGCCACCGGCAGGCTCCGTCCGCCGCGGCAGTCGTTCAGCCGGGCGGCGTCGGCCATGTAGACGAACATGCCGCCGATGACCGGCCCGGTGGCGGCGGCGTCGGTCGCGGCGGCGGCGACCCGACGCATCGCTACCGTCACCTCGCTGGGGGCGCCTCGGGTGAGCACCCGGTTGACCGTATCGGAGGTGTAAAGGAGCCGTTCGCCGTCGCGGATACGGGCGCGCACCCCATAGGTCAGCCGTTCGTCGATGGCCGACGGATCGTAAGGGATGGCGAACGCGATGGGAGGCGGGCCGGGGTTCTCGATGCGGGTGCCGGCGATCTGCACCGCCGGCGCATCGGCGCGGCTGATCTCCTGAAGCGCCGCCTCGAACACGGCGCCGGGCGGTAGACCCGTCGCGTCGTCCTGAAAGGTGGCGATGCCGGTAATGGCCGGCTCCGCCGCCGCCGGCGTGACGGCGCCGATCGTCAGGGCTCCCGCTATGGCCGCCGCCAGCACGACCCAGGGCCGATCCATCGTCTCTCTCTCCGCCCGCAATCGTGGCGTCAGAACATCACGACCTGGCGCACCGCCTCACCCTTGGCCAGACGATCGAAGCCGGTGTTGATCTCGTCGAGGGTGAGCCGGCCGCTCATCAGCCGGTCGACCGGCAGCCGGCCGCGCTGGTAGAGCTCGATCAGCCGCGGCACGTCGCGGCTGGGCACGCAGGTGCCGATGTAGCTGCCCTTCACCGTGCGCTCCTCGGCGACCAGGTTGACCAGCGGCAGCGGCAGCGCCGCGTCGGGGGGCGGCAGGCCGGCGGTGACGGTGGTGCCGCCGCGGCGGGTGATCTTGTAGGCGAGTTCCATGGCGCGGAGCGAGCCGGCCATCTCGAAGGCATAATCGACCCCGCCCCGGGTGGCGTCGCGGATTTCGGCGACCGCGTCGCCCGCGCCGGCATTGAAGGCGTCGGTGGCGCCCAGTTGCCGGGCGAGTCCCAGCTTCTCGTCGGAGAGATCGACGGCGACGACGCGGCGGGCACCGCAGGCGACGGCGCCCAGCAGCGAGCTGAGGCCGACCCCGCCGAGCCCGATCACCGCGACGCTGGCACCGGTGGGGACCCGCGCGGTGTTGATCACCGCGCCGACGCCGGTGAGCACCGCGCAGCCGAACAGCGCCGCCTCGTCCAGCGGCAGCTCGGGATCGATCTTGATCAGCGAGCGCCGGGAGACGGTCGCGTACTCGGCGAAGGCCGAGACACCCAGATGATGATGGACCGCGTGGCCGTCCCGATGCAGCCGGCGGTCGCCGGCCAGCAGCGTCCCGGCGGTATTGGCCACCGCCCCCGGCTCGCACAGGGCCGGCCGGCCCTCGGCGCAGGGCAGGCAATGGCCGCAGCTGGGGACGAAGACCATGATCACGTGATCGCCCTTGGCGAGGTCATCGACGCCGGGGCCGGTCTCCTCCACCACGCCGGCCGCCTCGTGGCCGAGGACCATCGGGGTGGGGCGGGGGCGATCGCCGTTGATCACCGAAAGGTCCGAGTGGCACAGCCCGGCGGCGGCCATCTTCACCAGCACCTCGCCCCGTCCCGGCGGATCGAGTTCCACCTCTTCGATGGCAAGCGGCTTCGAGTGCGTGTAGGGGGGCTCGACACCCATGCGGTTGAGTACCGCTGCCTTGATTTTCATCCGCGACCTTCCTCTCCCGACGTTTTTTCGCAGGACGGGGCGAAAGGCGGAAGAGCACAGAAACCGCGCCGTAGCACGCCACTACCCCATCTGTTGCGGTCAATATGATTGCGTCCGACACCGTAGTCTGGCAATCCTGTTTCAAACAAAGCGCCGAAGCAACAATGCCTTCGGTATGTGGGAGGAAGTCGATGGATCCACGCATCGGCCGGTTGGCCGCCGCTGGTCTTGTCGTGACGGGGCTGTTGGCCTGCCCGCCGGCCGACGCCGCGGACAACGGCAAGTTTCGTCTCGGAATCGTCACCTTCTTGTCCGGCCCGGCGTCCGGGCCCTTCGGCGTTCCGGCGGAGAACGCGGCGAAGCTGGTGGTGGACACGCTGAATGCCGGCAAGATGGGGGCGCCCTACGCCACCAAGGGAATCAACGGCGTCGAGATCGAGACGGTGGTGGTGGACGAGGCGGGCGGGGCGAGCAAGCAGGTGGAGGAGTTCCGCAACCTCGTCGAGCGGCAGAAGGTCGACGCGGTGGTCGGCTACATCTCCTCCGGCGACTGCCTGGCGGTGGCCCCGGTTGCCGAGGAGCTGAAGGCGCTGACCGTGTTCTTCGACTGCGGGACGCCGCGCATTTTCGAAGATGCGTCCTACAAGTACGTCTTCCGCACCGGTCCCATCGCCACCACCGACAACATCGGTGCCGCCCGCTACGTCCACGATACCCGGCCCGAGACCAAGAGCTATGCCGGGATCAACCAGAACTATGCCTGGGGGCAGGATTCCTGGAACGATTTCAAGGCGACGATGGAGGTGCTGCTGCCGCAGGCGACGGTGAAGACCGAGCAGTTCCCCAAGCTCGGCGCCGGCCAATACGGCGCGGAACTGTCGGCGATCCTGGTGGAGAACCCCGATCTGGTCCATTCCAGCTTCTGGGGCGGCGACATGGAGGCGCTGGTCCTGCAGGGCTCGGCGCGGGGGCTGTTCGACAAGCGGGCGGTGGTGCTGACCTGCGGCGAGACCGGCATGTTCCGGCTGGCCGACCAGATGCCGGAGGGGACGATCATCGGCGGCCGCGGTCCCTACGGCGTGTTCGCCCCCGACAACGCGCTCAACGCCTGGTTCCGCAAGTCGTACGAGGCCGCTTATCAGACCCCGCCCACCTATCCGTCCTACAAGATGGCGCAGGCCATCCTCGGTCTCAAGTATGCCGCCGAGCACGCCGGCGTCGCCGTCGGCAAGCTTCCCGACACGGATGCGATCATCGCCAAGTTCGCCGGTTCTACCTTCGAGGCGCCGAGCGGAACCGTGGTCATGAGCCTCGGCAAGGGACATCAGGCGGTGCAGGGGATCGCCTACGGCACCTTCCAACGCAAGGGACCGGACGGGAAACCGACGGTGGCCAATGTCCGCACCTATGCGGCCGAATGCGTGACACCGCCCGAGGGCACGCCCAGCAACGAATGGATCAAGGCCGGGATGCCGGGGGCGAAGTGCGGGTGATGCCGACGCGGCGGGGCGGCGGCGGCGCTGCCCGCCGCCCCGCGCCCGCCGATGAATGCCGCCGCCGATGCTGACGCTGCTCGCCATCCTCGTCGACGGGCTCATCTACGCATCGTGGCTGTTCCTGGTGGCGGCGGGGCTGACGCTGATCTACGGGGTCATGAAGATCCTCAACATGGCCCACGGCAGCATGTTCGCCATCGGTGCCTACACGTCGGCGTGGATCGCCGGCTGGTATTTCGCCGGCAGGACCGATGCCTGGGGCTATCTCCTGATGCTGGGCGGGGCGACGGCCGCCGGCGTCCTCGTCGGCGTCGCCATTGAACGCGGGCTGCTGCGGTTTCTCTACGGCCGCGACCCGGTGGTGATGATCCTCCTCACCTACGCGGTACTGCTCATCCTCGAAGACGTGATCAAGCTGGTCTGGGGCGTCGATCCCTATTTCGCCTTTCAGCCGTACACGCTGCTCGGCCGCACCCAGATCGGGCCGCTCACCTTCTCCAACTACGACTTCGGCGTCATCGTCGTCGCCACCCTCATCGGCATCGGCCTGTGGTGGGGGCTGAACCGGACCCGGCGCGGCAAGCTGCTCCTCGCCGTCATCCACGACCGCGAGATGAGCATGGCGCTGGGCATCGACGTGCGCGCCTATTTCCTCCTCACCTTCGTCATCGGCTCGGTGCTCGGCTGCATCGCCGGGGCGGTGACCGCGCCGGCGATCTCGGTCGCGCCCGGGATCGGCGTCGAGGTGATCGTCCTCGCCTTCGCGGTGGTGGTGATCGGCGGCCTCGGTAGCGTCGGCGGAGCGCTGGCCGGCGCCCTCATCGTCGGTTTCAGCCGCGCCACCGCCGTCCACCTGCTGCCTCAGGTGGAGCTGTTCGTCATCTTCGGGGTGATGTCGCTGGTGCTCGTCGTCCGACCGCAGGGCCTGTTCGGCCGAACGCCGCCGAGAAAGATCTGACCGTGGCCACCGCCGACCGGACCTCCATCGGGCTGACCGTGGCGCTGGTGGCGTTGCTGGCGGGAATGATGTTCCTGCCGCAGTGGCTGGTCTCGCTCCTCGCCCTGTCGCTGGCGCGGGGGCTGGTCGTCCTCGGCATCGTCCTGCAGATGCGCGCCGGCCTGGTCTCCTTCGGTCAGGGCCTCTACTACTGCCTCGGCGGCTATACCGCGGCGATGTTCGCCAGCCACTACGGGGTGCGCGAGGTGGCGGTGCTGCTGGTGGCGGTCGTCGTCGTCAGTGCCGTCGTCGCCTTCGTCCTCGGCCTCTTGCTCAGCCGCTATCGGGAGATCTTCTTTGCCATGCTGAGCATGGCGTTCTCGATGATCCTTTACGGGCTGTTGGTCAAATCGCCCGGCCTCGGTTCGACCGACGGCTTCAGCCTGCCGGCGGTCACCTTCTTCGGCTGGGCACCGGCGGCGCAGCAGACCGGGGTCTACATCCTGAGCTGTGTCGTCGCCTACCTGATCGCCCTTCTCTATCACCGTTACCAGCAATCGCCGGCCGGGTACCTCGCGGGCGCCATTCGCGAGAACGAGATCCGGGTGGAGTACCTGGGGCGGTCGGCGCAGCGGCTGCTGCACGCCAAGTACGTGCTGGCCTCGGTGATCTCCGCCGTCGGCGGTCTCGTCGCGGCGCTGGCGACCGGACACGTGGACCCGGAGATGGCCTACTGGACCACGTCCGGCGAGTTTGTCTTCATCGCCATCCTGGGCGGTACCGGTCACGTCGCCGCCCCGTTCGTCGCCTCGACCCTGTTCTCCCTCGTCCGCACGTATGCCTACCAGTTCTTCCCCTACACCTGGCAGATGATCCTGGGGCTGGTGCTGCTCTTGATCATCGTCTTCCTGCCGCGCGGGCTGTGGAGCCTGGTGCAGCGTCGGTCGACGGAGGTGCCCCGTGCCGCCGATCGTTAGGACCGAGGAACTCAGCCGCAACTTCGGCGCGGTCGTCGCCGCCGACAACATCACCGTCGCCATCGGGGAGGGCGAGGTGGTCGGCATCATCGGCGCCAACGGCGCCGGCAAGACCACCTTCGTCAACATGGTCACCGGCTACCTGAAGCCCAGCGGTGGCCGCATCTATTTCCGCGATCGCGACATCACCCGCCTTCATCCGCGCCAGGTGATGCGCATCGGCATCTGCCGCTCGTTCCAGATCCCGCAGCTCTTCCCGGAGCTGAGCGTGCTCGACAACCTGCTCGTCGCCATCAGCTCCAGCGAAGGCGGCTGGCCCGGCTACCTGCGGCCGCTGAGGACGTCCGCCCGCGTCTCCGCCGCCGACGGGGTGCTCGCCGACTACCAGCTGACCGCCCACCGCGACACCATCGTCGCCACTCTGCCGCAGGGGGTGCGCAAGCTGGTGGACATCGCCATGGCGATGGTGGGGCGGCCGTCGGTGCTGCTCCTCGACGAGCCCACCAGCGGCGTCAGCGTCGCCGAGAAGTTCGTCATGCTGCAAACGATCATGGCCGCGGTGAAGGGGGCCGGGGCGACGGTGCTGTTCATCGAACACGATATCGAGATGGTCGAGCGCTACGCCAGCCGGGTGCTGGCGTTTTACGACGGCCGAATCATCGCCGACGCCGATCCCGAGACGGCGCTCTCCGATCCGGACGTGCGCAAGTACGTGGTCGGCTCCGAGCTCCACCGCCGGCAGGACCGCCAATGATCCGCCTCGACCACGTCTCCGTCTCCATCGCCGGCGCACCGGTGCTGAACGACGTCTCGATGGAAATCGCGTCGGGGCGGATGGTGGGACTGATCGGTCGCAACGGCGCCGGCAAGACGACGTTGATGCGCTCGATCATGGGCCTGCTGCCGCTCCGGGCCGGCCGCATAACCCTGGACGACGTCGACCTGGGCCAGGTGGCACCGCATCGGCGCAGCCGCCTCGGCATCGGCTTCATGCCCGAGGACCGGCGGCTGATCCCCGATCTCAGCGTCGGCGAAAACGTGATGGTGCCGGCGTGGGCGACCAACCAGGCGGACGCCGCCGACAGGCTTTCCTGGGCCTACGCGCGGGTGCCGGAGGTCCAGCAGTTCGCCGATCGCAAGGCCTCGCTCCTCAGCGGCGGCCAGCAGAAGCTGGTGGCGCTGGTGCGCAGCCTGATGACCGGCCGCCAGCTGCTGCTCCTCGACGAGCCGTTCGAAGGGGTGGCGCCGGCCTTGGCCCAACGCCTGATGGAGGTCATCGCCAGCCTGAAGGGGGAGGGGGCCAGCGTGCTCATCTCGGAATCCGACTACACCTACTCCAAGGCGCTGGTGGATCAGGTGTTTGTCATCGAGCGCGGCGTCGTCACCTTACAATGACGGTTGGATCGGCGCGGGTGCCGGATGATGTTCCGTAACCAAAGAGACGCGTGTTAGGGAGAGGAAAGCGGAGATGGCGAGCATGCAGCTTCAGGACCCGAGCCTCCTGCACGATCGGACCTATGTGGATGGGCAATGGGTCGGCGCCGACAGCGGCCGCAGCTTTGCGGTGCGCAACCCCGCCAATGGCGAGGAAATCACCCAGGTGCCCGATCTGGGCGCCGGCGAGGTGCGGCGGGCGATCGAGGCGGCCGACAAGGCCTACCCGGCCTGGCGGGCGAAGACGGGCAAGGAGCGGGCCGCCATCCTCCGCCGCTGGTACGACCTGATCATGCAGAACCAGCAGGACCTGGCGGTGCTGATGACCTCGGAGCAAGGCAAGGCGCTGGCGGAAAGCAAGGGCGAGGTGGTCTACGGCGCTTCGTTCATCGAGTGGTTCGCCGAGGAGGCGAAGCGGGTCTACGGCGACGTCATTCCGCAAAACGTCGGCGGCCGGCGGATCGTTGTTCTGAAGGAGCCGATCGGGGTCACCGCGGCGATCACGCCCTGGAACTTCCCCATCGCCATGATCACCCGCAAGGTGGCGCCGGCGCTGGCCTGCGGCTGCACGTCGGTGATCAAGCCGGCGAAGCTGACGCCGCTCTCCGCCCTGGCGCTGGCCGAACTGGCCCATCGGGCGGGCGTGCCGGCGGGAGTCTTCAACGTGCTCACCACCGCGTCGGCCTCGGATGTGGGCAAGGAGCTCTGCACCAATCCGACCGTCCGCAAGGTCTCGGTGACGGGATCGACCGAGATCGGCAAGCTGGTCATGCGCCTCTCCGCGGACACGATAAAGAAACTCTCGCTGGAGCTGGGCGGCAATGCGCCGTTCATCGTCTTCGACGACGCCGACCTGGACGCGGCGGTGGTCGGCGCGATGGCGTCCAAATACCGCAACTCCGGCCAGACCTGCGTCTGCGCCAACCGCATCCTGGTTCAGGACAAGGTGCACGATGCCTTCGCCGAGAAGCTCGCCGGCGCCGTGCGCAAGCTGAAGGTCGGCCCGGGCCTGGAGGCGGGGGTCGAGCAGGGGCCGCTGATCAACGAGGCGGCGGTGGAGAAATGCGAGGAGCACATCGCCGACGCGCTGGGCAAGGGGGCGCGGCTGGTCATCGGCGGCCATCGCCACCCGCTCGGCGGCACCTTCTTCGAGCCGACGGTGCTGACCAATGCCAACCCGCAGATGAAGATCGCCCGCGAAGAGGTGTTCGGGCCGGTGGCGCCGCTGTTCCGGTTCGACACCGAGGAACAGGCGGTGGCCATGGCCAACGACACCGAATACGGCCTCGCCTCCTACTTCTATTCTCGCGACATCGGCCGCATCTGGCGGGTGGCGGAAGCCCTGGAGTACGGGATGGTGGGGGTCAACGAGGGCATCATCTCCACCGAGGTGGCGCCGTTCGGCGGGGTCAAGGAATCCGGTATCGGCCGCGAGGGCTCCAAGTACGGCATCGACGAGTATTGCGAAGTCAAATACGTCTGCATGGGCGGGATCTGACCGCGTGTCGCTTCGCCATATCCTGGTGCACGTGGACGAGAGCGACCGCTGCGGCGCGCGGCTCAACCTGGCGATCCGCCTTGCCCAGAAGTTCGAGGCAAGGCTGACCGGCTTTTTCGCCGAGAACGACCCGCAGGTGATGACGGTGGCGGTGCTCGACGCCGAACGCGTTCTCGCCCCGGCCGCACGAACGGCGGAGTCCTGGTTCCGCGACTGCACCGGAGCAGCGGGGATCCGGGCCGACTGGGCGGTGGCGCTGACCGTCGGCGATGCCGCCCTGGTCGGCGAGACGCTGGCCGCGGTGCAGGCCTCCGACCTCGCCATCTTCGGCCAGCACGACCCCCATCGCCCCGATATCCGGGTGCCGGCGGAGCTGGTGGAGGAGGTGATCCTGCACAGCGGACGGCCGGTGCTGATCGTGCCTCACACGGGGGCGATCCGTCACCTCGGCCGCCGGGTTATGATCGCCTGGAACGGCGGCCGCGAGGCGACGCGGGCGCTCAATGATGCCCTTCCCCTGCTGGAACGGGCGGAGGCGGTGACGCTGGTGGCGATCAATGTCGAAGGGGGAAACAAGGGGGATGACGATGCCTTGTTCCTCCCCGTCCGCCGGCACCTGGCGGCGCACGGCATTCGCGTCGAGACCGACCGGATGGTGGTCGAGAACATCGGTGCCATGGACATGCTGCTGGGTCGGGTGACCGACGAGGCGATCGATCTGCTGGTCATGGGCGCCTACGGTCAGTACGCGTTCCCCTTCCTGCGCCGCGGTGGCGGCACCCGTCACATTCTCCGCCACATGTCCGTCCCGGTCCTGATGTCGCATTGAACGGCGGCGGTGGGCGGCAGTTACTGGGGACAGGGGCGGAGGATCACCGGCTGATCGACCGGTGCCAGCCGGTAGAGGTCGAGGCAGTCGTCCCCATGGCACAGCCGCCATTCCTCGCCCACGTCGGAGCGGGCGAGAATAAGGTTGGGCAGGGGCGGCAGCGACGGGCGATAGACCCACCAGCCATCTTCGAGCCGCGCGTCGGCGGGCGGCTCCATGCCGGCGCCGGCTCCTTTGATCCGAGCGCGGGTGACCTCCAGGCTGTCCGCCGACACCTGCCATTCCTCCTGCCATTCGGTCTTCTCGACCGAATGCGTCCACGACAGGGTGAAGGTGGACCAGGCGACCACCAGGGTTGCCGCGCCGGCCGAAACACAAAGACCCATACGGTCCTCCAGGGCCCGCTACATCAGGCCCTTTTCCTTATAGTAGCGTTCGGCTCCGGGATGGAACGGCACCCTGAGCGACGGGGCCGCCGCGGCCGGGTCGATGCCCTTCGCCGCCGGCTGCGCCGATATCAGCTGATCCAGGTGCTCGAACATGGACTTCGTCATCACATAGACGGTGTCGGGTGCCATGCCTTCGCGCGTCACCAGGAAATTGAGCACGCCCGCGGTCGGGACGTCGGCGGTCTGCCCCGGGTATGTCCCGGCCGGGATCGACAACGGCAAGTAGGGCGGCCCGACGCGGCGGATCAGCTCATCCGGAATGGGCAGGAACCGTACGTCGACGCTCGCCGCCAGGTCGCGGAGGGCGGGCACGCCAATGCCCGACGACAGCAGCGTTCCGTCGATCCGGCCCGTCTTCATCAACTCCACCGATTCCGCATAGGGCAGATGTTCCACCGCGGCGAAATCGCTTTCGGAGAGCCCGGCCGCCTCGATGATGGTGCGCGCGTTGATCGCCGTCCCGGAGTTGGGGGCCCCGACCGAGATGCGCTTGCCCTTCAGATCCGCCAGTGAATCGATGCCGGAGTCGGCGCGAACGACGAAGTGGATGTAATTGGGATAGATCGCCGCGATGACCCTGAGCTTGTCCGCCTTGGACTTGAACCCCGCCGCCTCGTCCCCCTCCCAGGCCAGATCGAGGGCATCGCCGAGCGCGAACGCGACGTCGCCACGCCCCTGTTGCAACAGCGTCAGGTTCTCCACCGATGCCTTCGTCGCCTGGACCTGAACCCGGACCCCCGGCACGGCATCGGCGTAGATGTCAGACAAGGCGATGCCGAGCGGGTAATAGACGCCGCTGGTCCCGCCGGTGAGGATGGTGATGAAGTCCACCGCCAGGGCCGGCCAGGAGGCCAGGGCGAGGACGACGATGATGAGACCGCCAAGCACGCCCCGTGGCCTGATCCTTGGTCCCATGACAGCTACCCCCGTCCCGCACTGTGCTCGGGGAGCATTCCAAACAACCGCCGTCGACGCAACCTGCGGGGCGGCGCGGGCGCAGCGTTTTTCATCCGCCGAGGGCGGCGACCAGCGTCCGGGTGTTGTAGCGGAACATCTCCAGATAGGAGGCGGCCGGGCCGCCGGGCTCCGACAACGCATCGGAGTAGAGGGCGCCGCCGATGACCGCCCCGGTCTCCTCGCGGATGCGTTCGATCAGGCGCGGATCGGAGATGTTCTCCATGAACACCGCCGGGATCCGCTGCTGCCGGATCTGGCGGATCAGTCGCGCCACGTCCTTGGCCGAGGCCTCCGCATCGGTGCTGACCCCTTCCGGGGCGAGGAAGCGCAGGCCGTAGGCTTGGCCGAAATAGGCGAACGCCTCGTGGGAGGTGACGACGGTCCGCCGGTCGGAGGGAAGCTTGCCGATGGCGGCGCGGACCTCCTCATTGAGAGCGGCCATTTCGGCTCGGTATCGCTCGGCATTGGCCTTGTAGACGTCGGTTCCCGACGGGTCGGCCGCGATTAGGCCGCGTTCGATGTTGCCGACGTAGGTCGCCCCATTGTCCAGGCTCTGCCAGGCATGGGGATCGACCGCGTCGTGCCCATGTCCCTTTTCGTCGTCGCCGTCCTCTTCATCGGCGGTGAGCGGGGTGACGCCGGTGCTGGCGATGATCACCGTTCCCTTGAACCCGCTCGCCGCGATCAACCGGTCGATCCAGCCTTCGAAGCCGAGCCCGTTGACCAGGATCACCTCGGCGGCGGCGACGTGGCGGGCGTCGGCGGGTGTCGGCTGATAGACGTGGGCATCCCCGTCCGGCCCCACCAGCGTCGTCATCTCGATGCGGTCGCCGCCCACCCGGTACAGCATGTCGCCGAGGATGCTGAAGGTGGCGACCGCCCTCAGCCGGCGCTCGCTGGCGAAGCCGATGGGGGGACGGGCGGCCAGGAGCGCCGCCCCGGCAGCGAGAGCGCGAAGGAGTGTCCGTCTGTGCATGCGGATAGCCTCCATTAGCCGGCGGTCAGGCTTCCAGATGCCGCCGCGGCAATCGGGAAGCGACGCTGCCCACCCGGCCGCCCAGCAGCGAGCCGACGTAAGCCAAGCCGGCGGTGAGGATGATCGCCGGCCCCGACGGCAGGCTGAAGTAGTAAGACAGCAGCAGGCCGCCGACGCTCGAGGCGAAAGCGACGACCATGGCGACGGCGATCATCCCGGCGACATCCCGTGCCCAGAAGCGGGCAGCGGCGGCGGGCAGGATCATCAGTCCGACCACCATCAGGGTCCCCAGCGCCTGGAAGCCGCCCACCAGGTTCAGCACCACCAGCAACAGGAAGGTGAAATGGACCGGCGAACTGAGCCGGCTGACCGAGCGCAGGAACTGCGGATCGAGGCATTCCAAGACCAGCGGCCGATAGATGACGGCGAAGGTGAAGAGCGTGACCGTGGCGACGCCGGCGATCAACAAGAGGGCGGGATCGTCGAGGGCAAGGACGGTGCCGAAGAGCACATGGAGCAGGTCGACGTTGGTGCCATGGACGGAGACGATCAGAACCCCCGATGCCAGCGAGATCAGATAGAACGCGGCGAGGCTGGCGTCCTCCTTGAGCACGGTGACCCGGGCGATGACGCCGGCGAGGAGCGCCACCACCAGGCCGGCGACGAGACCGCCCGCGGTCATCGCCGGCACCGACAGGCCGGCGACGAGAAAGCCGACGGCGGCGCCGGGGAGGATGGCATGCGCCATCACGTCGCCGGTCAGGCTCATCCGCCGCAGCATCAGGAACACCCCCACCGGCGCCGACCCCAGCGACAGCGCCAGGCAGCCGGCGAGGGCGCGGCGCATGAACGAGAACTCGGCGAAGGGCGAAACCAGGGGATCGAGGATCAACGGGCGTGCTCCGCGTCGCGGGCGCACAACAGCGCATTCTCGTCCCAGGCTTCGCAGCGCTGGCGGGCGCGGTCGAGGTTTTCCTCGCTGAGGACGGCGGAGGTCGGTCCCCATGCCACCGGCTCCCGCGCCAGCAGCAGCGTTGAGGGAAAGTACCGGCGCACCTGGTCGAGATCGTGCAGAACGACGAGGATGGTCCGTCCCTCGGCGTGCCAGCGCTGGATGAGCGGAATGAGGTCGCGGACGGTTCCGGTGTCGATGGCGGTGAACGGCTCATCCAAGAGGATCAGGGGTGCGTCCTGCAAAAGCAGGCGGGCAAACAGCAACCGCTGCATCTGGCCGCCCGACAGGGAGCCGATGGGCCGGCGCTCGAAGCCGTCCAGATCGACCGCGGCGAGCGCTGACGCCACCCTGTCTCTCTCGGCGGCGCCGAACCCGCCTGTGGCCCCCACCTGGTGCCACAGCCCCATGGCGACGAAATCGAACGCGGCGATGGGAAAGCTGCGATCGATCTCGCTCTGCTGCGGCAGGTAGGCGATGTGGCGGCGGGCGACCCCGAACAGCGAGATGGTCCCGCTTTGCGGCCGGAGCACACCGACGATCCCCTTCAGCAGCGTCGACTTGCCGGAGCCGTTGGGACCGACCACGGCGAGCAGGTCGCCGCGCGGCACCGCGCCCCTCAGGTGGTGGACGGCGGGATGGCGGTCGTAGCCGAGGGTCAGGTCGTCGAAGCGGAGGATCGGCGCCGCTGCCGTCACCAAGGCAGGCTCCAGGCCACCGCCAGCCACAGCAGCGCCGTCAGCGCCGCGGCCACGGCAAGACGCGCCGGCAGCGCCATCAGCAGCGGGGACAACCGGATGGCGGACGGTTCGCCCCTCGGCGCCGGGGGAGGAGGCTGGCTCACCAAGCCACACCGGCGACCTTCGCCTCAAAGCCTTGCGCGGCACGCGTCATGGGCGCTCCGGAGCGACGGGAAAGGACTTGCGAAGGATCGGCCTTCGCGCCTGCGGGACGGACCCATCGTCCGGATCCTTCGCATACCCTAGCGCAGAGCGTGCACCGGCGAAAGCGCCCGGGCCGGCCCCAGCGCGAAACGCGGGCTAAAGCCAGCCGCGGTGCTTGAAGTAGCTGAAGGGCAGGACGGCGGAGAGAAACATGAGAATCAGAGCCAGCGGGTATCCCAGATGCCACCGGAGTTCCGGCATGAGGGTGAAGTTCATCCCGTACACGCTGGCCACCAGCGTCGGCGGCAGAAAGACGACGGCGATCACCGAGAAGATCTTGATGATGTTGTTTTGCTGGATGTTGACCATGCCGAGGGTGGCGTCGAGGAGGAGCTGGAGTTTCTCCGACTGCCGCTCCACGTAGCCGATCAGGGCGACGATGTCGCGCTGCACATCTTTCAGCCGGCCGCGCGCATCCTTGTTGCCGGCCGCCCGGAGATTGGCGTCGAGGAAGGTGAGGAGACGCAGCAGGCCGACCAGACTCTCGTCCACCTTCGAGCAGCGGACCGCGCTGATGCCGATGGTACTGAGTTCGTGGGAATAGTCTTGGGGGCCGTTGCCGCTGCTGCCGATGGGAGCGAAGATCACCTTGGAGAGCACGCCGACGTTCTGATCGACCGTCTCGAGGGTGTCGGCGGCCCGATCGACGATTGTATCGAGCAACTCCACCAGCGCCATCTCCGACGAGCTGCAGAATTCCGGATGGGCGGCGATGCGGTTGCGGAAGGTCTTGAACGGCATCGGCGAGCAGTAGCGGATCGTCGTCATCAGGCCGTTGGACAGGACAAAGGTGATCGCCCGCGTCTCCGGGCTGGGTGACTCGGTGTGGTTCAGCACGCTCGCGGTCATCACCAGCGCCAGCCCTTCGCGGTACAGCCGGCTCGACGGTTCGATCTCGCGCATTTCCTCGGGCGTCGGCACCTCGATGCCGATCATCGAGCGGACCGCCTCGGTCTCGGCCCCGGTGGGCTCCAGCAGGTCGATCCAGAAGACCCCCGAAGGCAGCGGCTGTCCCGCCTTGAACACCTCTTCGACGATGCGGCCGCCGCGCCGGCAGAAAAGCGTGAGCATCGTCCCTGCCTCCTTCTTTAGTTTGCGTCGCTTTCCCGGTCGGGCGGTCGGAACGCCCGTAACTTCTGGCCCGGTTATGCCGGTTGACGGGAGCGGAGGGAGGCGCGTACGCGTACGTCTCTCGATGCAACCGCTGACCGACCGGTGCGGGCGGATACCTCGCTGCGCGTGCAGCCCGTACCACATCGGCCTGGGAGGCGCAAACGGTGGACACAAACGGTGGAAGGGCATGGGACGACGGTCGGGGGTGATGGATCGGGACCCACCGACGAGCGGTCTCCGCCGGCGTCCGCGGGTGGTCGTCTTCGATGTGGGCGGCGTGCTGATCGACTGGGACCCCCGCCACCTTTACCGCAAGCTCTTCGATGATGCGGCGGAGATGGAGGATTTTCTCCACCGGGTCTGCAGCCCCGCGTGGAACCTGTCGCTCGATCGGGGCGTGCCGTTCGCCGTCGGCGTCGCCGAACGGACGGCGCTCCATCCCCATCTGGCGCCGCTGATCGCCGCCTACGATCAGCGCTGGGAGGAGATGGTTGCCGGCATTCATGCCGAAACCGTCGATCTGTTGCGGGCGCTGGCGGCGAGGGACGTGCCGCTCTATGCGCTGACCAACTTTTCCGCCGAGAAGTTTCCCGTGGTGAGAGCGCGCTACGACTTCTTCCAGCTGTTCGCCGGCATCGTCGTGTCGGGAGAGGTCGGGGCGGTCAAGCCCGAGCCGGCGATCTTTCGCACCCTGGTCGACGCCTACGGGCTGGACGCCGGCGAGTGCCTGTTCATCGACGACTCTCCCGTCAACGTCGCCGGCGCCGAGGCGTTCGGCATGGCCGCCGAACGCTACCTGTCGGCCGGCGATCTGGCCCGGTGTCTGTCGGCATACGGGCTCCTCGACCTACCCGCCTCGCACGTACCGTTGAAGCAGAGGCGTGGCCTTGCTACCTGAAGAGTAGGTGGTGCACCGGCTGCAGTCCCTGGGCTCGGCTGGCGCACCATTGAGGACGCGGCGGCGGCGCGGCCATGCGGCACCGCCGGCCGGTACCGGATCGTCGCTCTCCCGCCACTGACGACGAGCAACGACCGTCTCCGGCTCCGCTTCTTTGCGACGGAGCCGCTGTACGTGCAGGAGAAGCCCATGTCAGGCTCACCGCCGGTGATGCTGAGCCACACGCAACCGATGTTCTGCCGTGTCGTCGGTCTCGAGGAGCCGACCGCCGATATTCGCATCGTCCGCCTGGAAGTCGTCTCCGGTGGCCCGTTTGTCTTCGCCGCCGGACAATATGCCCGGGTCACCTTCGGCACCCAGCGGCCGCGCGACTACTCCATGGCGAACCGGCCGGACGATCCGCTGCTGGAATTTCACGTCCGCCGCTCGAGCACGGCGGGTGCGAGTGCGTATGTCGCCAGCGATCTGCGCCTGGGCGACGGGGTCTGGGTCGAGGGCCCATTCGGCGGTTCGTGGCTCCGGCTCGGCCACCCGGCCCCGATTCTGGCGATCGCCGGCGGCTCCGGGCTGGCCCCGATCAAGTCCATCGTCGAGACGGCGATCGAGCGCAACGTCAGCGATTCGATCCATCTTTATTTCGGTGCCCGTGACGAGGGCGACATCTATCTGGAGTCGCATTTTCTCCGGCTGGCGGAGCGGTGTCCGGGCCTTCGCTTCATCCCGGTGCTGTCGGATCCGGTGGGACCGACGCGCCGCCGTACCGGCACCGTCGTCGACGCCGTGGCCGCCGACTTTGCCGACCTGTCCGGCCTCAAGGCCTACCTGGCGGGGCCGCCGCCGATGGTGGAGGCCGCCGTCCACCTGCTGAAGAGCCGGGGTCTCGCCGCGGCCGACATCCACGCCGACCCGTTCTTTCCGATGCCGGATGCGGTCAAGTCCGCACCGTCGCCGGTTCCCTCGGACGCCATCGAGTGACGCCGGAGCAGCGGCGGCACGGCGGCGTCGGCTCGCGGAAGGCGATGCGATGACGACGGCGGCGGACGACGGCAACGTGGAGCTGGGGCTGGCCGGTGCCAGTCTTATCGCCAAGTCGGATCGCCTGTGGTCGGTTCTGGAAGCGGCGCAGTACGCCAGCCTCATCCTTCAGGATCCGGAAGCGGGGGAACCGAGCGCCGCCGTCGATGCCTTCGTCGACGCCTTTTCGGCCCTGGTCGAGACGTGGGAGGCAACGGAGCTGCGCAACAAGCAGCCGCTCATCGCCGCCGTCCTCGCCCGCACCGACGCTCTCGCCGCCGCGGGCGTTTTCGTCCACTGGGGGGTGACGGAACGCCGCTTCGCCGATGCCGAGGCGCAGACGGCGGCGCTGCCCCTGGCCGTGGTCTGGCTCGACCGGTCCGACGCGCCGCTGATCACCATCGAGTTGCCGGAGAACCTGCCGCTCGCTCAAGGCGACGAAAGCTGACGCCGCGCCGCTCTCTGCCGCGCCGCCAACGCTTCGGCTCGGATCAGTCGGGCTCGCTGTAGGGGTCGCTGGCGGAGTTCAGGATCTCGCAGAGCTTGGCCACATTCAGACTGATCGGCCGCATCTTCTCGGCGCCGACTTCGCCGCCGCGGACGACGCGATTGACCGCTTCGACAAGCTCCAATTCGCTTGCGCCGGTGCGGACGATTTCGGCGATGCAGTGGTCGTCGAGGCGGCTTTTGCCCACCAGGTGTTGAACCCGCTCACGCGTCAGTCTCGGCACCTTCGGCCTCCTCCGAAGTCGGCGGCAGGGGGAGCCCGCCAGAATTTCGACGGATTATCTCCCCATACCCGAAGCCACCATACCCGCCGCGTCAGTGACGCGTCTAGCGGATCCGATAAATCGCCCGAGCGTTTCTAGCGCGCCTCCCGCGGCCGACGGCCGGTGCCCGAAGCGGGGCTTTTCGGCACCTCGACCCGGGGTGTCCGGGCCGCCGCCAGCGGTGCCGGCTGCGCCGGCGGTCCATCGGCGCGGCGGGGATCGACGGGGGGGACACCCGGCGCCGGCTTCTCCGTGGTCAGGGCGGTCGGCGGTAGGAACGGTCGCCACGCCGCGGTGACGATCTCCGACCACATCCTCACCGGCGGGCCCCACGCCAACGCCGCGGTGGTCCACCACGTCGTCAGGAGCTCCTGGTAGGGTGCAGACGGGGTCTGGGCCGGGGACACCGCGGCCGCTTCCGTCCCGCCATCGGCACCGGTGGCGTCAACATCGACCGCGCCGGCCGCATTCTCCTGCGGTGAGTCCGCCTTTGCCTTTCCGCCCTTCATCGCTCGTTCCTTTGCCTGATCGAAGACGACCCGCGTTTCCATCCCAGCCCGTTGTGCTTTCATATAGCGAACCCGGCCCGCCACCGGAACGGAGGATCGCGAAATGCTCACGCGCTTGCTCCGAAACCTCGTCAACCACGGCGTTTGTCCGGTGAGGCATGAAAATTGACCGGTTCTCATCTGTCGAAATGATGATATCAAGGGCGGAGGTAGACGAGGTGAGAATGAGCGTTGCAGGCCAGCAGGATGCCTGGGTCGTAATCACTGCGGCCACCCGCCAATGGTGGAACCTGGCCATGGAAGCTGTCCAGTGGTACGCGGATGTGCTCGATCCCAGGCCCGATCTCAGCGTCCCGGCGCGAAAACTGACGACGCCGTTTATTTGGTGGTGGTGAACCCCTGCGGCGGCCCGGCAGCGTTGCCCGAGCGGCGCGGCAAGCGGGTTGGCGTGCCTGCGGCCGGACGCGCACGCGGATGAATGGGCGAGCGACGGGGTGACGTAACCGGGTGACCTTGCCTTCGTCGTCGGCGATAGTGGGCTGGCGCCGCTGTGGCGCAATCCCGGAGGCGCTCCAGCGCCGCCAAAACTCGGCTCCGCCGGAAGCGCGGTGATGTCCAATCCGATCTCTCAATCCGACCTGCAGCAGTGGCGGCGCATTCCGGTGCGGGCTGTCCTCGTCGCCAAACGAATCGATCTGCGCCCGCTCTACCGAACCGACAGCCTCGCTACCGCACCGCTGGCGCTCTCGTCGGGGGCGGACGGGGTGGCGGTGCTCTTCCGCTATGGCGTCGCGGTGATGTTCCGCATGAACGCGGTCGAGCAGGCGGCCTTCCTCAAGTCCCTGGCCAGCGTCTGCGAGGATCCGCTGGAGGAGACGGAAAGCGAAGACGCGGAGATCGTCGTCGACGCGACCGCGGAGGAGCGGGTGGGTGCCACCGGGATCATCCATCTGCGCGCGGTTTCCATGGAGCGACTGCTGCTCGTCGCCGACGTCCTGGCGAAGTCGGTGGCGCTCGCCTTCGACGAACGCCGGGCCGGCCTGGTCTTCGATCGCGTCGAGCCGGTGGCCGAGCGCCTGCGCTCGGCGGGCGGTAGACGGCTGTCGGCGCGCGAGCTTCTCGCCCACATCGGCGACGTGCTGATGACCCAGCACCGGATGGTCGGACGGGTCGAGGTGACCGAGAAGCCGGAGTTGCTGTGGGACCGGCCGGAACTGGAGCGCTTGTACCTTCGCCTGCAGGAGGAGTACGAACTGCCGGAGCGCGACCGGGCGCTCAGTCGCAAGCTCGCCCTCATCCGGGAGACGGCGACGACGGCGTTGGGTCTGCTCCAGGCGCGCCGCAGTCACCGGGTGGAGTGGTACATCGTTATTCTCATCGTCATCGAGATCGTCCTGTCGCTCTACGAGATGGCGCACGTGCACACCTGAGGGCGTGTCACCGGGACGAATGGCCCCGAACGGGCTAAGCTCCTGAGAACATGCGCGATTTTTCACCCAGCGGTAGCATGGGGCCGTACTCCGATGCTATGCTTTCGCCTCGGGCGAGAGGAAGGCGAGCACACAGGGGGATCGGCGGGCCGCGGCCCATGAACACCAGACGGACGCGATATCGAACCACGAGGAGGACAGATGAAAAGATATGCATTAATGGCGGCGCTTGCCCTGCTCGGCGTCGGCAGCGCTGCCACGCCGGGCGTCGCCGGGCCCACCCTCGACGCGGTGAAGGCGCGTGGATCGCTCGTCTGCGGCGTGCACACGGGGCTCTACGGCTTCAGTGCGCCCGATGACAAGGGAGTGTGGCACGGCATCGATGTCGATATGTGCCGGGCCGTGGCCGCCGCCGTGTTCGGCGACGCCAACAAGGTGAAGTATGTGCCGCTGAGCGCCCAGGCCAGGCTCACCGCGCTGCAGTCGGGCGAGATCGACATGCTGTCGCGCAACACCACCTGGACGCTCACCCGCGCCACCGCCAACGGGCTGAACTTCGCGCCGGTCAACTATTACGACGGCCAGGGCTTCCTCGTCGCCAAGAAGCTGGGGGTGAAGAGCGCCAAGGAGCTGAACGGCGCCACCGTGTGTGTGCAGACGGGGACGACCACCGAACTCAACCTCGCCGACTATTTCCGCGCCAATAAGATGGAGCTGAAACCGGTCACCATCGAGAAATACGAGGAGGTGACCGCCGCCTTCGTCTCCGGACGCTGCGACGCGATGACCTCCGATGCCTCGCAGCTCGCCGCCATTCGCGCCAATGACGTGCCCAATCCGGACGACTACGTGCTGCTGCCGGAACTGATTTCGAAGGAACCGCTGGCGCCGGCGGTGCGCCAGGGCGACGATCAGTGGTACGATGTGGTGTCCTGGTCCATCTACGCGATGATCGAGGCGGAGGAGCGGGGGATCACCTCGGCCAATGTGGACGAGATGCTGAAGAGTGCCGACCCCAACGTCAAACGCATCCTCGGCGTCACCCCGGGCTTCGGTCAGGCCCTCGGCATCGACGAAAAATGGGCCTACAACGTCATCAAGCAGGTGGGCAACTACGGCGAAAGCTTCGAGCGCAACGTCGGTATGGACTCCAAGCTGAAGCTGGCACGCGGCTTGAATGCGCAATGGACCAGCGGCGGGCTGCAGTACTCGCCGCCGTTCCGCTAAAATCCATCGCCGCTCCGGCCGGGTGAATGGTCACCGACGGCCGGGGCGGCCCCGGAGCCGGCGCGATGACATGATGCACGGGGCTTCCAAGATGCCGGCAACGGCGCGTGTGGCCTGGTGGAACGACCGGCGCATCCGCGCCATCCTCTACCAGATTGCGGTTCTGGGCGGCGTCATCGCCCTGATCGCCTACCTCGTCTCCAACACCCTTGCCAACCTGGAAGCCCGGCAGATCGCCACCGGGTTCGGCTTCCTCGGCCGCGAAGCCGGGTTCGGCATCAGCGAGAGCGTGATCTCCTACAGTCCGGCCGACACCTACTTCCAGGCGCTGGTGGTGGGCGTGGTCAACACCCTGCTGGTCTCGGTGATTGGGATCGCGCTTGCCACCCTGATCGGCATCGTCGCCGGCGTCGCCCGGCTGTCGCGCAACTGGATCGTCGCCCGGCTGGCCGGTGTCTATGTGGAAGGACTGCGCAATATCCCGGTCCTGCTGCAGCTGTTCTTCTGGTACTCGCTGATCACCGAGGGGCTGCCGGGGCCTCGCCAGGCGCTCAACCCGCTGTCGGGGGTGTTTCTGTCCGCCCGCGGCCTGAAGCTGCCGATCCCGGTGTGGGATCCCACCTACCTGTGGATGGGCGTGGCGTGCGCCGCCGGCCTGATCGGAACCTGGGCGATCGCCCGCTGGGCGCGCCGGCGCCAGGAGGAGAGCGGGCGGCCGTTTCCGGTCCTCCGCTGCGGCCTCGCCCTCATCCTCGGCCTGCCTCTTCTCGTCTGGCTGATCGGCGGTGCACCCCTGACCCTCGACGTGCCCCACCTCGCCGGGTTCAACTTCACCGGCGGGATGACCATCAGCCCCGAGTTCACCGCCCTTTTGGTCGGCCTCGTGCTCTACACCGGCAGCTTCATCGCCGAGATCGTCCGCGGCGGTATCCTCGCCGTTCCCCACGGCCAGACCGAGGCCGGCCTCGCCGTCGGTCTCAGCCGCGCTCAGGTCCTGCGCCTGATCACCTTGCCACAGGCGCTCAGGGTCATCATTCCTCCCCTGACCAGCCAGTACCTCAACCTTACCAAGAATTCGTCGCTGGCCGTCGCCATCGGCTATCCCGATCTGGTCAGCGTCGCCAACACCACCATCAATCAGACCGGCCAGGCGGTGGAAGGCGTCGCCATCATCATGGCGGTTTACCTCACCGTCAGTCTGTCCATCTCCACCTTCATGAACTGGTATAACCGCAGGATTGCGGTGCGGGGTGCGCGATGAGCGGCGACCGCGGGCGGGAAGAGCAGAAGCCGGGGCTGGGTGGCGCTTCCGAGCCCGCCACCCCAGGGTCCGCCACCCCAGGGTCCGCGGCCCCGGGGTCGGCCGGGGAAGAGCGGCGGCCCTACGAGGAGCAGCCGGAAGATATCTTTGCCCGCGAGGAGGAACCGGTCGAACCGCGCCGTTTCCCGCAGCGGCCGCCGGCCGGCGAAGGTCTCGGCGTCATTCTCCTCCGCTGGGCGAAGGAAAACCTGTTCTCCAGCCCGTGGAACACGGCGCTGACCCTGGTCGCCCTGTGGCTCCTCCTGCAGGCGCTGCCGCCGCTCATCTCCTGGGCCTTCATCGATGCGGTGTGGACCGGCGGCAGCCCGGCAGACTGCCGCGATGCCACCGGCGCCTGCTGGACGATGGTGGAGCAAAAGCACCGCTTCATCCTCTTCGGCCTCTATCCCTTCAATGAGCACTGGCGGCCGCTGCTGGCGGTGGCGCTGTTCATCGGCGTGATCGCCGTCAGCTGCTACCCGCCCTTCTGGCGGTCGTGGCTGCTGGCGTTGTGGGTTCTCGTCCTCACCAGCTGCGCCGTCCTCATGTGGGGCGGGGTGCTGGGGCTGAGCTTCGTTCCCACCGATCTCTGGGGCGGTCTGCCGCTGACCCTGATCCTGGCCGCCGTCGGCATGATCGGCTCCTTCCCCCTCGCCATCCTGCTCGCCCTCGGCCGCCGGTCGGAGATGCCCGCCATTCGCGCCGTCTGCGTCGGTTTCATCGAGTTCGTCCGCGGCGTGCCGCTCATCAGCGTGCTGTTCATGGCGTCGGTGATGTTCCCCTTGTTCCTGCCGGAGGGGGTGACCATCAACAAGCTGCTGCGGGCGCTGGTGGGGATCATCCTGTTTACCGCCGCCTATCTGGCGGAGGCGGTGCGCGGCGGCTTGCAGGCGGTCCCGCGCGGCCAGTACGAGGCGGCGGACGCCCTCGGCCTCGGCTACTGGAAGAAAACGTTGCTCATCGTCATGCCGCAGGCCCTGAAGATCGCCATCCCGCCGCTGGTCAACCAGTTCATCAGCATGTTCAAGGACACCTCGCTGGTGATCATCATCGGCCTGTTCGACCTGCTGACGACGGCGAAGACCGCGATTGCCGATCCGCAGTGGCGGCAGTTCTATATCGAAAGCTATGTCTTCATAGCCCTCATCTATTGGGGATTCTGTTTCTTCATGTCGCGCTACAGCCTGTTCATCGAGAGACGACTGGCCGTCGGCCAGCGCCGCGTTTGAGAGGGACGCCCTGCCTTTGCCCACCGCCGCCGTACCGTCCGATCCGTCGCCGCCGATCATCCGTCTCGACCAGGTCAACAAGTGGTATGGCTCGTTCCACGTCCTGAAGGACGTGTCCCTCGACGTCGGCCGCGGCGAACGGGTCGTCGTCTGCGGGCCGTCGGGCTCCGGCAAGTCGACGATGATCCGCTGCGTCAACGCCCTCGAGCGCCATCAGTCGGGACATCTCATCGTCAACGGCACCGAGCTCACCAACGACATCCGCACCGTCGAGACGGTGCGCCGCGAGGTCGGCATGGTGTTCCAGCAGTTCAACCTGTTTCCCCATCTGACGGTTCTGGAGAACCTGACGCTGGGCCCGGTCTGGGTGAAGAAGTCGCCGAAAAAGCAGGCCATCGCCGTCGCGATGGAATACCTGGGCCGGGTCCGCATCCCCGAGCAGGCGAACAAGTACCCGGGCCAGCTCTCCGGCGGCCAGCAGCAGCGGGTCGCCATCGCCCGCGCCCTGTGCATGAAGCCCGAGATCATGCTGTTCGACGAACCGACCTCGGCCCTCGATCCGGAGATGATCAAGGAGGTGCTGGACGTCATGGTGGAACTGGCGGAAGGCGGGATGACGATGATCTGCGTGACCCACGAAATGGGTTTCGCCAAGACGGTGGCCAACAGCGTCGTCTTCATGGACGAAGGGATGATCGTCGAGCGGGCGCCACCCGCCGAGTTTTTCTCCGCCCCCAAATCGGATCGCACCCGCAAGTTCCTCAGCCAGATCCTCGCCCATTAACGACGCCGCCCCTTCCGTTCGTTGTTGCGCACGATGCCATCTTGTTATGACGCGTCGCGTTCTCGAAAAGGGATGGGGGTCATACGGTGCCCGAGCGGGTAGCGAGAAGCGCCGGTTCGGCCGTCATCAATGAACCGCTCCAGCTTGCCCATGGCCCGCAGATAGGCGACCGAGCCGTCGCAGCCGAAGTCGCTTTCGCTCCGATCGACGACGACCGTCGGCTGGCACCAACCTTCTTTGCGGACATGAAAGACATAGGTCGTTCATCGACCAGAACGCGGATTTCCTGCAGCTCGCCGCGGTCCTTGTCCCAGGGATAGGCCGCGTCGGCGGCGCCGCTCGACAACATCAACAAGAGCGCACAAATGCGAGCGAGCCTTTTCTTCATGCCTCCCCTTCGCTTGGTCAGCGGACGAACATTTTGGCGAGGCTACTACCCTTTCGAGATGGGGGCAGCAACGACGACTCTGACTTTTTTGTGCGGTTTTGGGGTATTCAGGGGGGAGGAGGGGAGATAGGCTAACGCGAGACCGGCCGGAGAGCCGGCGTGGGGCGTTTGCGCAATGAATGAGCGTTATCTCCGCAACTATTGCCGGATTAACACCACCAATCTCGACCAGGCGCGCGAACAGGTGGGTCGGCTGTGGGAACGGCATGAATCTTACCTGCTGAGCGGCCGCAGCTACGCGCTGCGCTGGCACCAGGCGACGATAGACCGGACCAGCCTCACCTATGCGGAGACACCGTCTCGCCTCAGGGTCATCTGCGGCCCGGTGGGCGATTGCTATCGTCTCTCTATGCACGACGCGGGTTCCATCCATCACCTGATCAACGGCCGGCCGGTGGCGGCGACGCCGGATCAGGCGGTGCTGCATGTCCCGGGGGAAAATCTCAGCCTGGAGACCGAGCCGTTTCGCCTGTTCATCCTCACCTTCGGGCGCAGCATCGTCGACAATGCCCTCTATCGTCGATTCGATACCATTCCGAAGCTGGGAGACGCGGGCACCGGCGTTTCCCTGTGCACGCCGCAAGCCAGGACCCTACAGTCCTTGTGTCGATGGACGGCGGAGGAACTGGATCGGCCCGAAAGCGGTTTGTGCACCTCGCCGCAAGCGGCGGCGAGCCTGCAGCGGACCCTGCTGGCGCTGTTTCTGGACGCCATCGACGCCCTGTGTCCGCAGCCGAGCCGGGGGGATTACATGGCGGCGACGCGGTTGGCCCAGATCGAAGCGTGGATCGATGCCCATTGCGAGGATCCGATCGGGGTCGAGGAAATGGCCGCGGTGGTCGGGGTCAGTGTCCGCAGCGTGCAAGCCATCTTCCGGCGACTGCGCGGGTGCTCGCCGACGGAGGCCCTGACCCGACGACGGCTCGACCGGGCGAGGCAGAAGCTCCAGAACGCCACGCCGGCAACGCGGGTGACCGACGTGGCGACCGAGTGCGGCTTCTTCCACTTCGGCCGGTTCGCTCAGCAGTATCGGCGGCTTTTCGGCGAGCCTCCGTCGTGGACGCTGGCACGGGCGACCGGCAGGGTGGTCAGGCCGGGGTAAGCGATGTCCGAATTGCGAAAACGAGAGCGGCCGCGCCAGGGGGATAGCATCGGGGTGCCGTCAGGCGCGATGCTATTGGGGAATCGACACGCGTCATGCACTGGACCTAGCCATTCAGGCAGGGCGAACGAGGGGGGGAGCACCGTGGGGCTGGCTGATTTGAGCCCCATACCGGGCCGCGCCTCGGGGGGTGTTTTCGGCGCGGCCCGGCTCCTGGACCGGTGTGCTCGGTTGTCCGCTTAAAGGGGGGGGTGGGACAACCGCAGACCAGGCTTCCTACAGTCGACTCTTTGCCCGGTCGAAGTCCAGCTAAAAAAATACACGGCAGCCACCCGCAAAGAGCGCGACGGTCGATCATAGCGCTCGATCATCAATAGGCCCGCGAACAAAGGGAAATGCCTCAGTCGCGCCGCCGCTCGATGCGTGCCAGGAGCCGCTCGCGCAGGGGCGACAGCACGCTATCCTGATCGAGGCCACCGAGAATCTCGCGGACGATCGCCTTGGCGCCCCGCGGCCCCCAGCCGCCGTCGCGGAAGTAGCGGTTGGCCGCCTGGCCGACCACATAGCAGGTCCATGCCGCGGCCAGCGCCTGCGGCACCGCCATCACCGCGTGGCCGACGATGGGGGCCGCCGTCTTCATCGCCCCCGAGAGAAGATGGGTCGCCCACTCCACCGTCACCGCGATGCCCCAGGCGCCGAGAATCTCCCGGATCAGGCGGTTGGCGTTGGCGCGGGAGAAGCGCTGGCCGTAAACCTCGCCCAGCTTCTGCACCATCATCCCGTCGGACAGGGCGCCGCCGGCGATGTCGGCGATGGGGATCGGATTGAGGGCGACCGCCGACGCCTTGATCCACATGAACCGGCTGATCAGCCTCTCCGCCTCCGCCTGCCGCGCCTCAACCTTCAGCCGGGCCAGGCGCTCCGACACCTCGGCGGCGAACAGGTTGGCATTGAGGGCGACCACCGCCTTACCTTCCCGGCTCAGGATTTCGAGGACCCGTGCCTGCAGGTCCTCGATGATCGGCACCCGCCGCACCTCCTCTTCATGCTCGCGGCCGTCGGGGTCGGTCACCAGGCGGATCGAAGGGGTGGGATCGGCGGCGGCAAAGACGATGTCGGCCTCGCCGATCATCGGTGCCACCCGCCGGCGCACCGAGGCCAACGTCTCCTCCAACTCCCGACGCTTGAACAGATCGATCTTGTTGAGGACGAGGACGATGGGCTTGTCCAGTTCGTGCAGCAGCTTCAGCGCCGCGTATTCCACGTCGTTGAGGTCGCCGAAGCTGACGAAGAGCACGATGTCCGAGTAGCGCACCGCCTTGTGGGCGAGAACCGCCCGGTCGAGACCGCCGACCTCGTTAATGCCGGGGGTATCGACGACGATCAGCTTGCTGTCGCCGAGGCCGGGGAATTCCTTCAGCGCCGGCGTCCACTGATGGCGGGTCTGCTCGCGGGTCTTGCCGCCCTCGGCGGAGGTGGCGAACACCCGGCGGCCGAGAAGCGCATTGAGAAGCGAGCTTTTGCCCGAATTGATCTCACCGAAGGCGGCAATCTCGACGACGCCTTGCTCCAGCTTGCCGAGCATGGTGTCGATATCGGCGAGATCCTCGGCGACGGCCTCGCGCTCGTGCTCCCGCAACTCGTCCGATCGCGCCAGGCGGCGCAGGGTGTCGAGGGTGTCGGCGTAGTGGCGATCGGTGGTCGGCATGGGGCACCGGACAGAGGCGGCGACGCGGCCGCAGGGGAAAAGGTCAGCGCCGCAGACAGCGGACGACGCGGGCGGTGACGGCGGCGACATCGGCCGGCCGCGCGACGGGGGCTTCCACCTCATCGCCGGCGGCGTCGCGGACGACGCGCACCGCCGGCAACGGATCGGCAGCGGCCTCTACAATATCATCGGCAGCGACCAGACCGCCAAGGCGGCGAACGACCGCCTGCATGGTTTCGGCGCGGGCAGCGGCATTGCGCTGGTCCGACTTGTTGAGGACGACGATCGGCGCCGCTCCGCGCTCCACCAGCGCCTTGATCGCCGCGAATTCGTAGTCGCGCAGATCCTGATCGGCGACGAACAGCACCACATGAGCGGTGAGCGCCGGCGCGAGCAGTTCCAGATTAGCGGCGAAGTCGCTGCCGAGGGCCGGGATCTCGACGATCTCAATGGGCGGCAGCCCGGCCTGTTCCCCCACCAGGGCGGTCAGTCCGGCGGCGACCTGGCTCTTGCCGGTGCGGCTCACCCCGGCGATGGCGATCCGGGCCGTCTCGGCGGCGCCCAGCCGCTTCGCCCGCAGGGCGACATCGCGCGGGTCGCCCTCCAGTCCGTGCTTGGCGAACAGCCGGTCCAAACGGGCTTCCGCCGTCGTCCGGGCGACCCGCGGCTTCTCCTTTGCCGGCTTCGGACCGCGGATCATGGCGCGCACGGCGAACACGCACACCGCGGTGATGGCGACGATGCCGACACCGTAGGCGAGACGGAGTTCCTCGCTTTGCAGTTCGTCCAGGGTGAGGAGAACCCGCGAGAACATGACCACCGCGGCCACGGCGCCGATGACGGCGGCGATCAGGGTAAGGGTGTGGGTTAGTCTTTGCATCGGCTCTCCCGGCCTCTTGATATGGTACGGCGGCAGGCGTGACGGCAAGCACCGGACCGTTGCGCGTGGCGGCATAAGAAACCATCGGGACAAAGGTAAAGGCGATGGCCCAGGTTTTGGTCCAGTGGGCGGAGGCGACGGGATACCTGGCGGCGGCCTTCGGTCTCGCCGCCTTCGCCATGAAGGGGATGTTGCCGCTGCGCGCGCTGGCGGCCGGAATGAACCTCGCCTACCTGGCTTACGGCTGGCTGATCGGCTTGCCCATTCTCTGGATCCCGCATCTGCTTCAACTGCCGCTCAACTTATATCGCTTTATCGAGTTGCTGCAGGTGCGGCGGCGGGCCAACCGGCTTCTCAGCGAAAGCCTGTCGGTCGACCCGCTGCTGCCGTTCATGCTGGAGGTCAAGCGGAGCAAGGGCACGCGGCTGTTCGAGAAGGGAGAACCGGCCGAGATCATGTACTACATCGCCAAGGGCCGGGTGCGGATCGTCGAACTCGACCGCATCGTCCTCTCCGGCGATCTGATCGGCGAGATCGCGTTGTTCGCCCCGGACCGGCGCCGTACCGCCACCGCCGTCTGCGAGACCGACTGCGTGCTGTTCGCGCTGACCGGCAAGAAGGCGACGGAGCTGTGCCTGGAGCATCCGGCGTTCGGGTTGTTTCTCGTCCGCCTCATCACCAGCCGGCTGATCGATGCGGGGGCGGTGCCGATGGCGGCGGAGGACGGATAACAAAGACGATTGCCGATATACCCCATTTGGGTTAAACACCCGCCGTCGGTCGGGTGGGGATGTTCCCGCGATGCGAGCGCGTGGATAGGCGGTCGAGCATCCCGCCGGGAGGACACGCTTGCGGGATGCGGCGGCATTCCGGCCCGGCCGATGCGGCCGCTGGGCGGGGATGTCTGATCGGCGGGTCGGCCGGGAGAGCGGAAAAAGATCTACCCTAAATGGGGGTTTTGCGGCAGTGTGTTGCCCGACGCGATCGCCGCGGCCGGACGCTGCGGCGGGGCGCGGCGAGCACGGACCGATGCGAGCATGATCCCCAACCCAGGTCATCTTGAGCCCACGCGCCGGGCGCACCCCTCCCGACTGGGTCAAATCGTCAGGATTTGTGCCGGTCTGGCGCTGGTGGGCCTCGCCCTTTATGTGAGTCTGCCCAACCTCATCGGCCTCGTCGGTACCGAGGCGGTGGTCAATGGGCGACTGATCACCGTTTACTCGCCCATCGAGGGAAAGGTCACCGTCGAGCCGCCGCCGGTCGGCCGCGAGATGAAGGCGGGCGAGGTCGCGGTGGTGATTGAGGACGATCGCCAGAACCGCAGCTTCCTCAACGAACTCCGTACCGAGCGGGCGACGCTGAGCGAGCGGATCGAGGCCCTTGACCGTCAGGACAAGGAACTGCTGGCGACCCGCCAGGATCTCCTCGACCGCAGCAGCCAGTTCCGCACCGTCCGGCAACAGCTTCTCGACCGCCGGATCGAGGAGGCGCAGGCGACCAGCCGGGCGGCGATCGCCGTGGCCGACGAACGGGCCGGCAACCTGAAGCGCCGCAGCGAACTGTTCGATCAAGGGCATCTCAGCCGCGCCGCCCTCGATGAGGCCGCGGCCGAGGCGCGGAGTGCCGCCGAGCACCTCAGCGAAGCGCGCTCGGCGGTGAAGCGGCTGCAGACGGAACGGCAGGCGGCAGAGGCCGGCGTGTTCGTCGACAACAGCCAGAACGACGTGCCGTATTCGAGCCAGCGGATCGACGAGATCGCGCTGCGCCGCCAGGATCTGCATGCGCGGCGCCGCGAATATGAAATCCGCGTCCACGAGATCGAGAACCAGATGCAGGTGGAGGAGGAGCGCCTCGAGCGCCAGACCACATCCAGCCAAACCGCGCCTTCGGATGCGGTCATCTGGCAGCGCTCGGTGGCGCGCGGCAACGAGGTGGTGATCGGCGCCGAGCTGTTGCAGTTCCTCGACTGCGACGATCTATTCCTCGAGGTGATGCTCGACCAGGCGCATTTCGAGGCGGTCCGGCCGGGCAGTCCGGCGACGGTGCGGCTCATCGGATCCGACCGGAAGATCCCCGGGGTGGTGCGGACGATGCGCGGCAATTCGGTCTCCGCCCGCGACACCCATGCCGTCGCCCATCCAGGCGACAAGCGGGACGGCCAGTTCTCGGTCACCGTGCTCGTCGATCAGCATGCGCTGCGGGCAGAACCCGGCACCTTCTGCGGCGTCGGCCGGAGCGCCCGGGTCTGGTTCGAGACCCCCTTCGAGCGGGGCCTGCAGCGCTTGGCGGCGCTGGTCGCCGGCGATCGGTGAGGGGTGATCGGTGAGGGGCGATCGGTGAGGGGCGACCGATGAGGGGCGACCGATGAGGGGCGAGTACCTCGACCTGTTGCCGGCGCTCCTGACGGCGGCGATCTACTGCGCGCTCACCCCCCATCTCGATCGCCGTTCGAACGGCGCCCGCACCTTCGTCACAGCGTTGATCGGCTTTCTCGGCATTCGCTACATCGTCTGGCGGCTCGTCGTCACCGTCCTCCCGGCGACCGGCTCGCCCCTCCAAATCGCCTGGATCTGGCTGTGCTATGCCGTCGAGCTGGCGGCGGTGACCGAAATGCTGGTGTTCGTGCTGATCCTGTCCCGCTGGGGCGACCGCCGGCAGGAAGCGGACGCCTTCGAGGCGGCGCTGTCGCGGCGGCCGCTGTCGCAATGGCCGTCCGTCGATGTCTTCGTGCCCACCTACAACGAAGGCTTCGACGTGCTGGAGAAGACCATCGTCGGTGTCACCCGGCTCGACTATCCCAACTTCCGCGCCTGGGTCCTGGACGACGGTCGCCGCCCCTGGCTCGCCGACTACTGCCGTCGCCAGGGCGTCGGCTATCTCACCCGGGAGAACAACGACGGAGCCAAGGCGGGCAACATCAACGCCGCGCTCGCCCGGACTTCCGGCGACCTGATCGCCATCCTCGACGCCGATTTCGTCCCCTACCGGCCGTTTCTCCGCCGCACCGTCGGCTTTTTCAGCGATCCCGGGATCGGCATCGTCCAGACGCCGCAGCACTTCTACAATCGCGATCCGATCCAGAGCAACCTGCTCCTGCAGGCGGCGTGGCCGGACGAACAGCGGTTGTTCTTCGACGTCATGGCCCCCGGCCGCGATGCCTGGAACGCCGCCTTCTGCTGCGGTTCGTCGAGCCTCATCCGCCGCCGGGCGCTGACCGAGATCGGCGGGGTGCCCACCGCCTCGGTCACCGAGGACCTGTTGACCACCCTCGCCCTGCTGCGCCGGGGATACGTCACCCGTTACCTCAACGAGCGCCTCAGCGCCGGCCTGGCGCCGGAGACCACCGCCGCCTTCTTCGTCCAGCGCCAGCGCTGGGCGAGGGGGGCGATCCAGTCGCTATATCTGCCCGAGGGTCCGTTCGGTCCGGGACTGACCCCGCTGCAACGGCTGCTGTTCTTTCCGTTCAGTTGGGTGTTTCAGTACCCGGTGCGGCTGATGACCCTTATCGTCCCCATCGTCTACCTGGCGACGGGGGTGACGCCGCTGTTGTTCACCGAGATCGGCGACCTTCTCGACTATCAGCTGCCGATGATGATGGCGTTCTGCCTCGGCCTGCGCTGGTTGGCGCCGCACCATTACGTACCGATCCTGTCGTCGGCCGCCGGCGTCTTTTCCACCTTCCGGCTATTGCCGTCGATCCTCCGCAGCATCTTCCGGCCCTTCGAGGGCCACTTCAGCGTGACGCCCAAGGGCCAGCTCGCCGCCGCCCGATCGTTCGACTTCCGCACCTTCGGCCTCGCCGTCGGCACCGGCGCGCTGACCGTCGGCGGGCTGATCTTCAATACCGTCCCCGAATGGCAGCCGCTGGAGAGTTGGTCGTTCTTTCCGGTAGCGGCCGCCTGGAGCTTTCTCAACCTGCTCACCCTGGCGCTCGTCATCCTGATCTGCATCGAGGCGCCCCGTCAGCGGCGCGAGGAGCGGTTCTCGGTCGATGAGCCGGCGCTGGTGCGGTTCGAGGACGTGGAGGCACCCTGCCGGATCGAGTGTCTGTCGCTGAGCGGGGCGCGCATTCGTGTCGGTTCCGGCGCCACATCCGGACTGGGACGCGGCCGCGTCTTCCTGACCGTCTCTGGTATAGGCCTGCTACCCGGGCGTATCGCCGCGGTGGAAGGGGATGTGGTGCGCATCGCATTCCTTGCGGTCGGCGGACCGGAACGGGAGAACCTGATCGCGCGCCTGTTCACCGGCGACTGCCACAATGGCGTCGAGACGGTGGGCATTTGCCGGCTGGTCGCGGCGCTGGCGCGGCGCGCCTTCGGGCCGGCGGCAAAAAGGCCGCGGCCGGTGCCGCGGCGGCGCCTTTTCCGCCGCGGCGACCGGGGTCAGTCGGCGAGCGCGTAGTCGATCGTCGACACCACCCGCACGGTCTTGTCCACCTGGTTTTGCTCGCTCGCCCCCGGCACGTCGTCCCGCGGCCGGATCTCGAACATGCCTTGGCTGGCGCGGCGAATGCCGGTGATCCGGCTCTGGGCATCGGCGGCGAAACGGGCCGCTCCCTCGCGGGCGTTGCGGGTGGCCTCCTCGATCATCGGCGGCTTGATGTCGTTCAGCCGGGTGAACAGATAGACGGGGCCGCGGATCGGCCCGCCGTCCTGTCCGCCCAGCACCACCCCCGTGGCGACGAGATCGCCCAGCCGACTGCTCCGTTCCAGGACCTTGTCGATGTCGGTGGTGCGGACCATCAGCGTCTCGGAGACGATGAAGCGGCTTTCCACCGGGCCGGAGCGATACGGTTGGGCCAGCAGGTCGACCACCTCAACGCCCTGTCCCGAGATGACGTCCGCTGTCAGGCCGCCGGCGGCGAGGAAGGCGCGAACCCGGCCTCCGTCCTCGGTGACCTTGCGCTGGACCTCGATCAGGTCGTTGCCGGTCGCCACGTAACGCAGCGGCCACAGGGCGAGGTCGGCGCGAACCTCCCGCTCGGCCAGCCCCTTGACGGTGACGAACCGCTCGCTCCGCCGGCCTTCGGCAAAGCCGCGGCCGACGAGCCAGCCGGACAGGACCAACCCCAGGGCGAGAACGGCAGCGAAGCCGAGGAGGGTGGCAACTCTCACCGCCCTCGATCTCGGCGCGGATTGGTGCATGGGGCCCTCCAGCCGGTGGTCTCAGTCGAAGAATGTGGCGCCGTGGCTGCCGGCGACGGCGCCGGCGATGGTGATGAGGCCGAACACCAGCAGCAGCCAATGCAGGACCGCCATCCGGCGGAAGGCCCGCGCCGGCGCCACCGCCGTTTCGCGGTGCAGCCAGCGATGCAGCAGGAACGGATCGACGACGAACAGCATGACCATGAAGATGGTCCAAAGAAGGACCATCGCCCCCATCCACCAGTATTCGAGCTGGTGAAAACGGTCCCAGAGATCGAGCGCCCAGGCCATGTAGAAGCCGCTGGCGCCGGTCAGCAGCGTCGCCAGCCGCGCCTGCCAAGCGAATCGACCCTCCACCGCCTCGAACATGCCCAGTTGATCCGCGGTCGACCGGCTGCGCCGGGCGGCGGGGAGCACCGCCGTCGTTACCATGGCCACGCCACCGATCCAGACGACGACGGCAAGAACGTGAATGACGCGGGCGGCGATGAGCGTGTCCAAGCAAGGTATCCGGCGCTGATGGAGAAAGCCGGACTCTGCGGCAGGCGATGCGCGCCGGCAATGGATTTTGCGAGCGAAGCGGCGATACATCCTATGAGGGAAATACCAAAAATTTAACGTCGTAATACGGGTTTTTGTTGATCGACCCGCATAAGGGGTATATATGTAAACATGTTCTCGCTAAGAATGCATGAAGGCAGATGGTCATGGGTAAGAAGCAGGCAGAGATCACCGCAATACTCGCCGGGGTTGCGATATTCCTGTCGGCGGCGGCGGCGAATGCCGTACCGATCGAGCCCCGCTCGCTCACCTGGAACATCGTTTCCGATCAGGAAATGGCCAAGATCTGCAGCGCCCACGGCCAGCGTCCCAACTGCGAAGGGATGGCGGCCTGGGACAAGGAGTTTCGCATGTGCATCATCTGGACCCGGTCACCCGGCGCCGGCGACGATATGGCCCGCTGGCAGGTCGTCCATCATGAACTGCAGCACTGCCAGGAAGGTCATTTTCACCAGTAAAAGTCGCCCTGCAGAAGATGCACGGCAATGAAAAAGGGCCGACGGATGCCGGCCCTTATGTCTTTAACTGTTCAGCCACGGGATCAGGATCGGGGAGAACTGATCCCCGAGAGCTGGGCGCTGGAACGCACTTCGCCGTAGAAAATGTGGCGGCCGATGCGCATGATTCGCGGCTTCTCGTAGGACCAGTCGGGGCGAACGTAGGTGGCGTGGAAGTACATGGCCCCGTCGGTCGGGTCTACCGGATCGAGGAACATCGTCCGATAAGCCACCTGCTGCGCCCGCTCCCACGAAGCCTCATCGTTCGGCTCGTTCAGCCGCCGGTCGCACACCCAGGAAAACTGGCACTTGCTGCGGCCAAGCCCGAATCCTTGCCAGACCACCTCGCAGATGGTCTTCGGGAAACGCGGGTTGGCGAGACGGTTGAGGGTGACGGAGGCGACGGCGATCTGTCCCACCAACGGCTCGCCCTTGGATTCCCAGAAAACATTGAGGGCGAGGCAGCGGAACTCCTGGCGCAGGTCCGGGCCGATGTTGCTCAGCCGGTCCCGCATGGCCGGGGGCAACTGGGTGAGGGCGGTGGGTACGCCCTCGTCCGGGGCGGACCAGCTGGGCGGTTCGTCGAGGCCGCCGAGCGGCATGGCCGCCAATTGTCCCGGTATCAGCAGCGCCGCCAGCCACAGGCAAAAGCCCACGGCGACGCCGATCGTCAACACCTTCGTCTCGCGTCGCATCAACCCTCCAAACACCCCTTGGACCTTGCTTGGGCCCAACCTTCCTCCCGCAAGATATAGATGCACCACCCGTTGGCGGTTGCAATAATACCTGCGGGCACCATACGGTGGTGCGAGACTGTGTCAATCCAAAAATGCCCTCTACCTTTGCGCGAGCGTATGGCTGCTTCCGAGCCCTTGCGGCTAAATCGTTATACTTCACGGTGATTGCGGCCTCCGCCGGGACCGGCGGCGATGACAAAAACAATACCTGAAGCGGGCTCCGGGGGTGATTTTCCGGCCGCCGGTTGTGTAGAGTCGGGGGCGCAAGACGCACCCCTGGTGTGGGAAAAACGGGTGCGCCGGCCATTGTGAGGGAGCACCACCCGATGGACGAACTGCGACGTCCCTACCTGCTCTTCCTCGGCGATGCCGCCGACCGGCTGGCGGCGAAAACGGCGATCGGCATCCTTACCTGGCGGCCCGAATGGTGCCTCGGCCAGCTGGCCTTGCCCGGCTGCAAGGCCGATCTCCAATTGCCCTCGATGACGCTGGCAGAGGCCGTGGAGGCCGGCGCCGGAACCCTGGTCATCGGGGTCGCCAACGCCGGCGGGGTGATCGGCGAGAGCTGGCTCGGCGTGCTGGAGGCGGCGCTGGCCGCCGGTCTCGACGTGGCCAGCGGTCTTCACCAACGCCTCGACGGCATTCCCCGCCTCAGTGCGGCGGCGACGGCCGGGGGCGTTCGGCTGGTGGAGGTGCGCATCCCCGACCGCGCCTTTCCCGTCGGCACCGGCGAACCCCGCTCCGGCAAGCGCCTGCTCACCGTCGGCACCGACTGTTCGGTGGGCAAGATGTACACGACGCTGGCGCTCGAGCGGGACATGCGCGCCCGCCGGATGACCCCGACCTTCCGTGCCACCGGCCAGACGGGGATTCTCATCGCCGGCGCCGGGGTGGCGGTGGACGCCGTCGTCGCCGACTTCATCTCCGGTGCCATCGAATGGCTGGCGCCGGCCGGCGACCCCGATCACTGGGATCTGATCGAAGGGCAGGGCTCGCTGTTCCACCCGTCCTATGCCGGGGTCAGCCTCGGGCTCCTCCACGGCGCCCAGGCGGATGCGCTGGTGATGTGCCACGAGCCGACCCGCCGGCACATGCGCGGGTTGCCCCATCGGTCGCTGCCCGATCTCGCTTCGTGCATTGCCGCCAACGAGGTGGCGGCCCGGCTCACCAATCCCCGCGCCCGCTGCGTCGGCGTCGCCGTCGACACCAGCCGTCTCGCCAGGGATGCCGGCCGTGCCCTGCTGGGCGAGCTGCAATCGCGGCTGGGGCTGCCCTGCGTCGATCCGATGGTGGAGGGAACGGGGCCAATCCTCGACCGGCTGCTTCAGTGAGCCGGCGCCTTATCGTCGAGGTGGAGCGCTGGCCGCTGGCGCGGCCGTTCACCATTTCCCGCGGCAGCAAGACGGCGGCCGAGGTGGTGGTGGCGACGGTGGAGGCGGACGGCGTTGGCGGGCGGGGCGAATGCGTTCCCTACACCCGCTATGGGGAAACCACGGTGGCGGTCGCCGACCAGCTGCAGGCGCTGGCCCCCGCCGTCGCCGCCGGTCTCGACCGGGATCAACTGGCGCACCGGTTGCCGCCGGGGGCGGCGCGCAACGCGCTGGACTGTGCCCTGGTGGATCTCGCCTGCCGGCAGCGGGGCGTCCCCGCCTGGCAACTCCTCGGCTTGGCCGCGCCGCGGCCGACGGTCACCGCCGAGACGATCGTTCTCGCCCGCGCGGCCGAAATGGCCGCCGACGCGGCGCGGCTGGCCGACCGGCCGTGTCTGAAGCTGAAGGTCGCCGCCGACGGCATCGTCGAGCGGGTGGCGGCGGTGCGGCGGGCGGCCCCCCGGGCCCGCCTCATCGTCGATGCCAACGAGGCGTGGACCGGCGCGGTGCTGACCGCGGTGCTGCCGGATCTCGCCGAACTCGGGGTCGCGGTGATCGAACAGCCGCTTCCGGCGGGGGCCGACGACGCGCTGTGCCGGCTGACGTCACCCATTCCCATCTGCGCCGACGAGGCCTGCCATACCCGTGCCGACCTGGACCGGCTTCCGGGCGGCTACACCATGATCAACGTCAAGCTCGACAAGACCGGTGGTCTCGGCGAGGCCCTCGCCCTGATCGCGGCCGCCCGCCGGCGCCGGCTCGGGGTGATGATCGGCTGCATGGTCGCCACATCACTCGCGATGGCGCCGGCGCTGCTGCTGGCCGGACTGGCCGACGTCGTCGACCTGGACGGCCCGCTGTGGCTGGCCGCAGACCGCACGCCGGGGCTGACCTTCGCGCACGGTGTCATCTATCCCCAACCCACCGGCCTGTGGGGCTAGGATGGGGAGTCTCGGATCAGGCGCGGCGCAACAGCGTCACCCGCATCGGCTGATCGAACGCCCACCCATGCTCGCCCGGTCGGCCCAGCGCCTCGAACTTGGCGCGGATCTCCTCGTCCCTTTCGTCGAAGCGATCGCGGACGTGCGGGTTGATGGCGGTGATCCGATCGCGGAAGGCGGCATAGTTGGCGAGGGTGACCGTATCGACGTGGGTCAGCGACTGCTCGATGATCAGCCCGTACTCTGGCGCCTGGCGGAGGATCTCCTGCGCCTGGTTACGCACCCGCGTCTCGTCGTGGGCCGGCTTCATGGTCTCGAAGTAGGCGCCTTCCGGCAGCGGCTCGGAGACGTAGAGGATGCCCCCCGACTTCAGGACGCGGGCCGCCTCGCGCAGCGCCTGCGGCAAGCTGTCCCGGTCGACGTGATGGAGGCTGTTGAAGAAGATGACGATATCGACCGAGCGGCTGCGGATGGGCAAATCCTCGGCGATGCCCGGCATGTAGCGTTCATCGCCGATGGTCGCAATCGCCCGGGCTTCCTGCAGGTGGCGGGGGCTCACCTCGATCCCGGTCACGTGCGCTCCGAGGCGCGTCAGGTGTCGCGTCAGCCAACCGTCCCCACAACCGACGTCGATGACGACCGCGTCCTTCAACGGCAGCAGTTCGTCCATCACCTCGGCGCTGGTTCGCCTGTTCATCTCGTGCCTCTCGTCGACCCACTGGTTGTTGGGTGCCCGCTCGCTTATGAATGCGTCTGGCATGGTTCGTTTCCTACCCGGAGTTTCCCTTGTAGCGAATATTAGGCATGACGGAAACATTTGAAGATATTCGCGCTTCGGTTCAAGCCCTGTGCGCCGCCTACCCCGGCGAGTACTGGCGGCAAATCGACGCCGCCCGTGCCTACCCGGACGCGTTCGTCAACGATCTGACCCACGCGGGCTACCTCGCCGCCCTCATCCCTGAAGAATATGGCGGGAGCGGTCTCGGTCTGCCAGCCGCCGCCGCCATTCTGGAGGAAATCCAGCGCAGCGGATGTAACGGCGGCGCTTGCCATGCGCAGATGTATACGATGGGAACGGTGCTGCGCCACGGGTCGGCGCGGCAAAAGGCCGACCTGTTGCCGCGGATCGCCGCCGGAACATTGCGGTTGCAGGCCTTCGGCGTCACCGAGCCCACCAGCGGCACCGATACCAGCCGCATCCGCACCACCGCCACCCGCGACGGCGATTTCTACCGTATCCATGGCCAAAAGGTCTGGACCTCCCGCGCCGCGCATTCGGACCTGATGCTGCTGCTCGCCCGGACGACGCCGCGCAGCGAGGTGACACGACCCCACGACGGCATGTCGGTATTCATCGTCGACCTGCACGAGGCGAAGCGGGCGGGGCTGACCATCCGACCGATCGCGGCGATGATCAACCATCACGCCACCGAGGTGTTCTTCGATGGGGTGCCGGTCCCCGCCGCCAACCTGATCGGCGAGGAGGGGCGGGGCTTTCGCTACATTCTCGACGGGATGAACGCCGAGCGCATCCTGATCGCTGCCGAATGTATCGGCGACGCCCGCTGGTTCATCGACAAGGCCGCCGCCTATGCCCGGGAGCGGGTGGTGTTCGACCGCCCCATCGGTCAGAACCAGGGGATCCAGTTCCCCATCGCCCGCGCCTACGCGGCGACCGAGGCGGCGGCGCTGATGGTGGGGAAGGCGGCGGCGCTGTTCGAGGCGGGGGAGCCGTGCGGCGCCGAGGCCAACATGGCGAAGCTGCTGGCCGCCGATGCGTCTTGGGCCGCTGCCGACATGTGCCTGCAGACGCACGGCGGGTTCGGCTTCGCCTGCGAGTACGACGTGGAGCGCAAGTTTCGCGAGACCCGCCTCTACCAGGTCGCCCCCATTTCCACCAACCTGATCCTGTCCTACCTGGCCGAGCATGTCCTCGACCTGCCCCGCTCCTTCTGACCCGACAGACCCGGAGCCGCCCGACGCGGTCATCGTGCTCGGCGCCGCCGTCGTCGCCCCGGGCGTGCCCGGCCCGGCCCTCGTCCGTCGGGTCGAATGGGGAGTGGGCGTCTTCCGGGCGCGCTGCGCCGGCCATCTCGTCCTTTCCGGCGGCAGCATCGGCCCGCCGCCGCCGGAAGCGCATCTGATGCGGCAGATCGCGCTGGACCTGGGGGTCGACGAGGACCGCATTGTCGTCGAGGACACGTCGCGCAACACCTTCGAGAACGCCGTCTACACCGGCGCCTTCATCCGCCGCCGCGGCTGGCGTCGGGTCGTCGTCGTCACCGACGCCTATCACCTGCGCCGCGCCCTCTACATCTTCCGCCGGCTGGGGCTGGCGGTGGAGGGGGCGGGGGTCCCGCGAACGCCGGCCGTATCGCGGCTGCGGTGGCTGCGGCTGGTCGTCGAGGAATGGCTCCGCCATGCGCGTGCGGCGCAACTGTTCTGGGTCGGCGCCCACAAGCGGCTCGTCGCGCGGGTCTGGGAACAGGGCTGAGGGGATGGGGATGGAGGAAGGATGCGCAACCGCGGCTCCTGTGCCATAAGCGGCGGATGACCGCCGCGCAGTCATCGTCCCTGCCGCTTGCCGGTCTCCGCGTCCTCGATGCGGCGACCTTCATCGCCGCGCCCTATTGCGCCTCGATCCTGAGCGAGTTCGGCGCCGAGGTGATCAAGGTCGAACAGCCGCAGACGGGCGATCCCTTCCGCCGCTTCGGTACCGCCACCGGGCGGGCGGACTCGACCCTTTGCTGGCTGTCGGAGGCGCGCAACCGGGGTTCGATTACCTTGAACCTGCGCCGCCCGGAGGGGGCTTCGCTGTTCAAGCGGCTGATCGCCGACACCGACGTCCTGTGCGAGAATTTTCGGCCGGGGACGCTGGAGAGCTGGGGGCTCGGCTGGGATGTGCTGCGCGCCGTCAATCCCGGCCTGATCCTGCTGCGCGTTTCCGGCTACGGCCAGACCGGTCCCTATCGTGACCGCCCCGGGTTCGCCCGCATCGCCCACGCCGTCGGCGGCCTGTCCGCCCTCGCCGGGATGCCGGACGGGGTCCCGGTCACGCCCGGCTCGACCTCGCTCGGCGACTATCTGGCCGGCCTCTATGGCGCCGTCGGCGTGCTCGTCGCGTTGATCGGCCGCCGCCGCGGCGCGGGGGGCGGCCAAGTCATCGACATCGGCCTCTACGAGGCGGTGTTCCGTGTCCTCGACGAGCTGGCACCGGCCTACGTGCATGCCGGCATCGTCCGCGAGCGGGAGGGGGCCGGGACCCGGAATGCCTGCCCGCACGGCCACTTTCCCACCCGCGACGGGAAATGGGTGGCGATCGCCTGCACCACCGACAAGATGTTTCATCGGCTGGCGGCGGCCATGTCCCGGCCGGAACTGGCCGATGCCTTCGGCCTGCAGGCGAAGCGGCTGGCGGCGCGGGAAACCGTCGATCGCCTGGTGGCGGCGTGGACCGGCTCGCTCGATCGGGACGAGCTGATGCGCCGCTGCCTCGACGCCGAGGTGCCCATCGGTCCGTTGAACACCATCGCCGACATCATCGACGACCCGCAATTCGCCGCCCGGCAGAATCTGATCGAGATCGACGATCCCGAACTCGGTCCCATCACCGTCCCCAACGTCCTCCCCCGCCTTTCGGAGACGCCGGGAAGGATCGCCAACCTGGGTCCCGCCCTCGGCAATGCCAACGACGCGATCTACGGCGACCGCCTCGGCCTTTCCGTCGAAGAGCGAGACCGCCTGCGCACCCAGGGCATCATCTAATCCGCGCCGTCGCTCCCCTTGTGGGGCACCGCGGCGCGGCCGCCGATGAGGGTGGCGAGGCCGACGAACGCCGGCAGCGGCTCGACCACAATCCAAGTGGGGATTGTCTGCAGGTAGCCGCCGAAGCGGCCCTTGTCCTCGAAGCGTCGGCGAAAGCCGGAGTTGACGAAGGTGTCGCCCAGCTGGGGAACGATGCCGCCGGCGACGTAGATGCCGCCGCGGGCGTTCAGCGTCAGCGCCAGGTCGGCGGCGACGGTGCCGAGCATTTCGCAGAACATGGCAACGGTCTCGACCGCGATGGGGCAGGCGCCGGCCACCGCCCGCCGGGTCAGTTCGGGCGGGGTCAGGTCCGGATCGACCGGCCTCCCCTCGATGGCGGCGATCGCCCGGTAGAGGTTGAGCAGCCCCGGCCCCGAGATCACCCGCTCCGACGAGACGTGATCGTCCTTGCCGGCCTCGCGGCGGTGACGGCGCACCATGGCGAGGACGTCGGCCTCACGGTCGTCGAACGCCGGGGCGGTGACGTGACCGCCCTCGCTCGTCAGCGGTGTCCAGCCGAGCCCGGTCGGGATCATCGCCGAGACGCCCAGTCCGGTGCCCGGACCCAGCACACCCATCGCCGCGTGCGGTTGGGCGTCGCCGTTGCCGATCTTGACCACGTCGTCGCCGAACAAGTGAGGAAGGCTGAGGGCGATGGCGACGAAGTCGTTGATCACCTCGAGGCTTTCGAGGCCGAGGCGTCGGCGCGTTTCCTCGATCGAGAACGACCAGACGTGATTGGTCATTTTGACCTCGTCCCCGGATACCGGCGAGGCGACGGCGATGGCGGCGGCTTTCGGCCGTTCGCCGACCTCGGCCAGGTAGTGCACGCAAGCATCGCCGAGGGTAGGAAAGTCACGGCAGACGAGGCGGACGACGTTGCGCGTGTGGCCGTCCTCGCCGACCAGCCCGAAGCGGGCGTTGGTGCCGCCGATATCTGCGATCAGTCCGCTCATCTCGCTCGTAACCCCTCATCCCGAATTGAGTACGCCGGCCCTGCGGGTGCCTGCGGGCAGCGCTGACGGGCTTCGGCTCCACCGTCCTCTGGTCCGCTCCAGGGATGCCCAAGAGGTGGGAGCATCTGCCAATGTTTTGTGCACCGCACCCTCGACCACGGCCGCTGCCGTGCCCGCATTCCCGCTATGATGGTATTGGTCCGCACCGGGAGGGACCAGCCCGACCGCGGTATCCTCCGAGCAGCATCCGTGTTGCACATTTACCGCATATATCACAGCAAGTTGAACGGCATATCGAGGTTATTCCAGCAATCAAGACGCACTGCCCGCTGATCAGGCGATTTTGCGATTGCAATTAAAAGTCCGAGCCTCTATCTTATCCTTTGTGCGGTGCAGCACGGTTTCGACCGGGTTGCCCCGTGCTTCTTGGACGTTTCCTCCCAAAACTCGGGCCGTCAAAAGCGGCCCTTTTTTTTTCGCCGATGCCGCAGCGCGATAAATCGGTCGTGGAAGGGCGCCGCAGCCAGGGCCGGCCACGGCATACCCGAGAAGCCTAGTCGGGCGCCGTCGTTACCGAAGCGCTCCCGGTTGCAGCCGGAGCGGTGGTCGGCAGCGCCTTCTGCATGAAGACCACGTCCAGCCAGCGCCCGAACTTGTAGCCGGCACTGGACAGCCGGCCGGCCTCGACAAAACCGAAACCGGCGTGCAGGGAAATGGACGACGCGTTGGAGGCGTCGCCGATGACGGCAATCAACTGCCGATAGCCGAGCCGGCTGCAGCAGTGGATCAGATCGCCCAGCAGCAGCCGGCCGACGCCGTTGCCGATCGCCTCCGGATGAACGTAGATGGAGTCCTCAAGCGTATAGCGATAGGCGCTGCGCGGGCGGAAGGGACCCGCGTAGGCGAAGCCGAGCACGATGCCGTCCCTGTCCGCCACCAGGTACGGAAGGCCCTGGGCGGCAAGCCTGGCGCGTCGCGCCGTCATCTCGGTGATGTCGGGCGGCACCTCTTCGAATGAACCGGTCCCGTTCAGCACGTGATGGGCGTAGATCGCCTGGACCTGGACGAGATCGGCCGTATCCGCCGCCCGCACCCGCGGCCGCCCCCCGGGGAACGCGGTTTCCCCCTTGATGGAAAGGGACGCCCTGGTCATCGGGCATCGATCATCCGCGGCGCCGCGTCCGCCAACGCCGCGATCAGCAGGGTCAGGTCGGTGACCATCGTCGACATCGTCGCCGACGGCTCGATGCGCCCCTCGTCCATGTAGAGGCTGCGGTTGACCTCGATCTGCAACGCGTGCCCCCGCTCGTTGGGGCGGCCGTAGTGGCGGGTGGTGAAGCCGCCGGCATAAGGCACGTTGCGGTGAACGGAATGACCGCGCGCCTGCAGGGTTCGTTCGGCGAGATCAACCACCGCCGTCGCGCAGGTGGTGCCGAAGCAGTCGCCGAGGACGAAGTCGAGGCGGCGGCGGCCGGGATCGGCGTCCATGGGCCCGCCTACCGACGGCATCGAATGGCAATCGATCAACAGATAGCAGCCGAACCGATCGAGCGTTTCCGCCAGCAGGTCCTTCAGCGCCGCATGGTAAGGGAAATAGTGATTCTCGATCCGTCGCCGCGCTTCCTCGAACGAAAGCCGGCGGGCATAGATATCCTCTCCCGTCGCCACCACCCGCGCCACGGTGCCGAGGCCGGCGGCAACCCGCGGCGAGTCCCGATTGACGAAGTCCGGCAGCGGCGTATCGAACATGGCGGGATCGAGTTCGTAGGGCTCCCGGTTGGGATCGACGAATACCCGGGGAAAGCGGGCCTTCAGCAGCGGCGCCCCGTAGTCCGTCGCCGCCTGGACCAAGCGATCGACGAAGGCATCCTCGGACCGGCGCAGCACGTTGAGGGGCAACCGGGAGGAGCGAACGAACTCGGGCGGATAGGTATCGCCCGAATGCGGCGAGGCGAACACCAAGGGAACCGTCTGAACGGCCGGACGGACGATGGAGAAGACCGGCTCTCCCGAGAGATCCGAGGGGCCTGCGAGGGACACGTCGACGTCTGCACCCACACTTTGCTCCTCGTCCGGGACAGGGGCCCGACGGGAGCCGCCCCCACGGCAGCCGCAAGGGGGGCCGGCCGGCGAAAGACCCCTGGTTACCGCGGCCGCTCCTGCGAGGCAACCGCAAATGCCGGGCTGGGGCCGCTTGCAGGGCGACCCGGCGCCGCCGCGGCCGATTTTTCGTCGCCGCCGCTTTGCCGCCTCGTTCAGCCGGTGCTTGCCAACCGCGCGCGTTTTGCCTAACCATACCGCGACCCGGACGACACCCCCGTCCGGCAGGCCGAGCCGCCCCGGTGCGGCGGGTCACAGTAACTGCGGCGATCGGGCGCGTAGCTCAGTGGGAGAGCACTACGTTGACATCGTAGGGGTCGCTGGTTCAATCCCAGCCGCGCCCACCACCGGTTCCGCCGTGTGACTTTCCACATACCGGCTTCTGGGCATTTGTGGAATGCTGGCGGCGATGCCAAGCGCGCGCCGCGACGCGTTTGGCTGTGACGTCGCAGCAAGCGGCGACCGGCAAACAATAGCCTCAGGGCCTCAGGGCTGCCCGGAATATAAATGACGGAAGTTTGCGCCCCCAATGGAATACTGAATCTGGGCTAATAGTGCCCGCAGTCCATCCATTGCCGTTCTTCTTGACCGCGATGCGATTCTATCCGTACGACCATGACGGAAAAGGTAGTTAAAAAATATGATCAAAAATTTGATTTATGACGTTGGAATGAATAACGGTGACGATACCGCATATTATCTTGCTAAAGGATTCCGGGTTGTTGCGATCGAGGCAAATCCAGTTCTGGCCGAAGAGACGTCACGGCGTTTCGAAGGTGAAATTGCGACCGGCGATCTCGTCATTCTGAACGTTGGCGTTGCCGATGGTGAGGGTACGTTTCCTTTCTATATTTGCGACTCCAATCCGGAATGGAGCACATTTGAGGAATCGGTAGCCAAACAAAAGGGGGTCGTTTTCCATCAAGTCGCCGTTTCCTGCCGCCGCTTTCGGTCGATCCTTGATGAGTTCGGAACCCCCTATTACCTAAAGCTGGATATCGAGGGGGGTGAAATATTCTGTTTACGCGATCTCATTGTCTCCGATCTGCCTGACTATATCTCATTCGAGAAGACAGAAAGGTGGACCGATGAGTCGTTAGCATTACTGCATAACCTGGGATACAATCAATTTAAGCTAATCAGCCAGCACAATTACCTTCCGGTGGAATATCCACTGACATGGGAGCATAGGCGCTGGGACATAGCGAACCATCTTCTGAACAGCAGAAATTTCTTCTTGCGGGTTGTCCGAAAAGCCGGCGCCAGGGGGTGGCTCCAACGGCAGCTGGATCGGGGTCGTCGCCGGCCGGATTGGACATTTCTTCCGGGTAGTTCAGGCACCTTCGGCGAAGACACACCCGGCAAGTGGCAGACGTTCCAGGAAGCCGTCGAAACGTTGGAAAAAGCCAATTCCTCTTTTCATGCAAAAGAGCCGAGCGTGTTTTGGGGCGATCAAAGCTATAGCTTCTGGGCCGATTTCCATGTGAAGAGGGGCATTCCGGAAAGCTAGGGCGCACGAAAACGGTTCGATGCGACGATTCCCGCATCCAAATCGGATCGCTTCGCCGCACCCCCTCCGCGGGGATGCGAACCCAGCCCGGATTGGTCCGCCCTTAGGCGGAGGCCGGAAGCCTCATGCAGTCGGGAAACAGGCCGGCGATTTGCCGCACCAGCGCCTGCATCCGCTCGGTCTCCGCACGAATGGCTCGAAGAAACTGTCGCCGATCCTGATGGGACAGCCCGGCGCAGTGGTCGTCGAGGATCTCCGCCGCCGCCTGGATGGCTGCCAGTCGGTTCAATAGCTCCTCTTCCGTCGCCTCTGTCCTGGGCACGTACTGTTCTCCTCTTAAATCGCGGGGCGCCGCTCACACGGCGTCTCCTCCTAGCTTGCACCAACCTCCGACTCGAATCAAATAGGGAGATGTGCGCATGGCATAAAGATGCGATCGACAGAAGCAATTTTCATGCCTGCGCCTCGAGGTGCAACGAGGGAACCCATGAACGACACGCAGGTGCGGAAATTCAGCGGCATCGCTCCGGCTCTGAAGCAGGTCGCCGTGTGCCTGCCGCCGGTGATCCTTTCGCTCGTCGGGCTGGCCGTTCTGGCGCGGGAGAAGCGCGGCAGGCCGGCGGCGACCCTGGCGGCGGCGGGGCGGACGGGACCTGCCGCCGTGCCGACGGGGCGACGCGCCGGGGGCGGTTGAGGCGCGCGACGGCTCTCTCGACCGGTCTCCGCCGGCCGCTCAGCGGCAGACACGCCAGCGGCCCATGTCCAGGTGGAAGTGGTCGCGATGGGCGGGGTTGTAGTCCGGACCGAGCACGCCGACGAAGACCCGACAGCCGCCGTCGCGGACATCCCGCAGGAAGGCACGGCTGGCGCCGTCGCCGCTAGCCCAGTCGCGCACCGGCACCACCCGGCCGCTGGCGAGGCGGAAGCCGGTCACGTCGATGGCGTTGGCCGTCGCGTGCTCACTGGCCGGTCCCGTCTCCCGGCCGTAGACGCGCCGACAGGCATAGGTCCCGGCGTGCTCGATGCGGCGGACGCCGACACCGAACCGATGGCGCGCCGCCGGGTCCACCACGTCCCGCATCCAAAGCTGCAGCGCCGCGGCCAGCGGGCAGCTCACCCGCACCGGTCCGCCGGCAAAGTCCGCCGGCCCGCCGGCCAGGGCGACGGCACCGGTGTAGCCGCAGAAGCCCTCTTCGGTTCGGTCGGGAACGGGCTGGAAGGCCATGGCGGCCCGGCTCAGCAGCGTCCGGCATCGACTTTCGTCCCCGGCCAGCCGGGAGAGCTTGGCGCCGGTCGCCCAGCCGACGGGGTCGGCGAGCGACAGCGGCGCCAGGGGCGAGTGCTTGGGCGGAAGCTCCCGCATCAACCCAAGACCGACGACGGCCAAGGCCACGCCGACGACGATGATGTTGAACCCGCTCATCGGCGTTCGCCATCGCCGGGGGCGCGGACATTGGCCACCTGGAACGTCGTTCCTGGGCTCGTCTACTCGCTCGGGGCCTCGACCTTGACCCGCGCGACCCCGTCATCCTTCATCTCGAGCCGTTCCGCCGCCGCTTTCGACAGGTCGATCACCCGACCGCCGGCATAGGGACCGCGATCGTTGATCTCCACCTTCACCTGCTTGCCGTTCTCCAGATTGGTGACCGTCGCCTTGGTGCCGAGGGGCAGCTGGCGATGGGCGGCGGTGAGATCGTGCTGGTCATAGGTCTCACCCGAGGCGGTTTTGCGGCCGTGGAACCCCGGTCCGTACCAGGACGCCAGGCCGCGCTGGACGAAGGTCGGCAGGCGCTGCGCCTCCGCTTCCATGCGCGGCAGCGCCAGGATCCCCAACGCGATGACCGCGGCGATAAGTCCGGCGGCGCTTAAGCCGACCCAAAGCGTCCATTTCCTCCGTCTGTCCATGTTCCTCCTCCTTTTTATTCATGGTGGGCGCGGATTCGGCCGGCTGTCGACCGCCGTTGTCGCGGCGGCCAGCCGGGTCCGACGGTGTTAAACACGGCAACCGGCGCCTGGATCCCGATTTGACCCAAACGTGGTAGCCGTTTCGCGCAGGGAGGAATTAAGCGTCGCTCACCATTCGCGTGATAAGCGATCGCGCCGGACTGTCAGTGGCCGGACCGTCACCGGAAAGTGTGCATGAGGCCCGGTGCCGAGACGGCACGCGCGAGGGGGAGGCGCCTGGCGCGGGCCGACCGGGGGAATGCCCTAGCGCGCCGACGGGGGCACGTCTTCGGTCAGGGCCAGCCGGCGCCTTTTCGCCGCCGTTGTCGGCCTCTTCCGCGGCGGGGAAGCGGCTTCGACTTCGGCGGTCTTGACCGGTTCCGCCGCCGCCGCCGGCTTGGTTGCGGCGGGGGATGCCGCTTCCGCAGCGGCACGGTCGCGTCCGTCCTCCGCCTCCGCCTGCTGCTGCGTCGCCATCGTCGCTTGCCGCCGGCGCTGCCTCTCGTGCGCTTCGGCGACGACCTCGTCGGACGGCGGCGGCGGGGCTGCCGACATCCGCGCCAATGTGGCCAGCGTCTGCTTTTCGGCTTCCAGCCAGAAGTCGAGGGCGCAGCCGTACTGCCGTCCCGCCGCCTCCCAGAGGTTGTGGGCGGCAGCCTGGATCTGCTCCATGTAGGCCGCCGGCGACAGCCTCGGCAATTCGCGGATCCAGGGTTCGACGGCCTCACCGGCCGGGCTGGTGGCGGCGGCAGCGCGCATCATCGCCATCACGTGGCGTTCCGCCGCCAGCCAGAAGTCTTGCGCCATGCCATACTGGCGGCCCGCCGACTCCCACATGTACTCGGCGAGTTGGCGCACCTGGTCGACCGGCATCGCTTCCGGCAGGTCCGTCCGCTGTCGCGGCATCTCGATGGCGGTGCTCTGCACCCGCGTCGTCACCGCCATCATCTCCAGAACCATCTGCTCCGCCATGAGCCAGAAATCCATGGCGACGCCGTACGGCCGCGCCGCCGACTCCCAAAGCGGCCGGGCCAAAGCTCGAATTCGCTGTTCGACCAGTTGATCCATCGTCAGTCGTTCCCCGAGGTCCTTGTTGATCACAGTCTAACGTAAAGTCCGCAAAATGATCAGGGAGAAGTTGCTCGGCGGGGGGTCGGTTCCATCCGACGGGTGACCGACGCTGATTGTCAACGGCGATATGGAATCTCTGCCACGGTTCGGTCGCGGATATATACTTCGGGATGCGCACCGTCGACGGATGCCATCGGAGCGGGCCGAGGAGAAGCGGGTGGGGGCGGGAAGGGAAATTGCCGGCGACGACGAGCGGGAGGACCGGTTCTTACGGCTGACCGGCCAGAGACGGGTCCTGCTTCTCGTCCTGATCATGACGGCGGCGGCCGTCGCCCTCGGCTGCATCGCCGTGCTGATCCTTTACGAGGTGGCTTTCGAGCGTGACCGGGAGCGATTATCCGATCTGGCGCGGAACATGGCGGCCAATATCGCCGCCATCAGCGACAGCCTGCAGCAGAGCGGGATGAGCGCCGACGAAGCGCGGGAGACGGCGCTCCGCATGCAAACCGAAGCCCGCTCCCAGGCGCACGGGCTGGGTGAAACGGGCGAGTTCGCCCTGGCGGAACGTCGCGGCGACACCATCGTCTACCGCATCCGCGATCGCGCCAACCCGATCGACAAACCGCTGATCCTGCCCCTCAAGCCCGACGCAGGGAGCCAAGACGGTCCCGGCGGGGCGATGCGCCGCGCCATCGCCGGTGAGGCCGGCACCGTCGTCGGTCTCGATTACCAGGGCGTTCCGGTGGTCACCGCCTATGAGCCGCTGCCCGAACTGGGGGCCGGGGTCGTCGTCGAGATCAACATGGCCGAATTGCGGCACCCGTTCATCCGGGCGGCGATCGCCATCGGCCTGCTGGGCGTCGTCCTCGTCGCCCTCGGCACCACGCTGTTCTTTCGGATCACCGAGCCGATGCTATGGCAGCTCCGCCACAAGGAACGGCGCTACCGGCACCTGGTGGAGCAGATGGATCAGGGGATCATCGTCCTGCGCGCCGTCGACGAGGGCCGCGACTTCGTCATCCGCGACATGAACCCGGCCGGGGAGGCGATCGAACGGCAGCCGCGCGACCAGCTCATCGGCAGGCGGATCAGCGAGGTTCTTCCCGCCGCGGTCGCCGCCGGCATGCTCGATCTCTGCCGCGCGGTGCGGCAGAGCGGGGTGGCCACCAGCCTGCACGATTTCGCCTATGCGGACGGACGCCGCCCCGGCTGGCGCGACTGCCGCATCTACCGCCTGTCGGAAGGGGACATCGTCTGCCTGTTCGAGGACGTCACCGCCCGCCATGCCACCGAGGAGCGGCTGAAGCAGACCCAGAAACTGGAGGTGCTGGGCCAGCTCACCGGCGGCATCGCCCACGACTTCAACAACGTCCTCGCCATCGTCATCGGCAACCTGCAGCTCCTCGACGAACGGATCGACGGCGAGGACAAAGACTTGCTGAGTGATGCCCTGTGGGCGGCGCAGCGCGGGGCGCAGCTCACCCATCAGCTGCTTGCCTATGCCCGCCAGCAGCCGCTCCATCCGTGCGAGACCAACATCAACGGGCTGATCCACGACATGACCGATCTGCTCCGCCGCACCCTCCACGCCTCCATCAGCATCAAGGAGCAACTGGCCTACGACCTGTGGCCGACCCTGATCGATCGCGTCCAGCTGGAGAGCGCCATCGTCAACCTCATCGTCAATGCCCGCGACGCCATGCCGTCCGGCGGCGATCTGACCATCGAGACCGTCAATGCCCATCTTGGCGAACGGGAAAAGATGGCCGGGGCCGAGCCGGTGGTCGCCGGCGAGTACGTCATGCTGGCGGTGCGGGATACCGGCATAGGGATGACGCCGGAGGTGGCCGAGCGGGCGTTCGAACCGTTCTACACCACGAAAGGGCCGGCGAGCGGCAGCGGCCTCGGCCTCAGCATGGTCTATGGCTTCGTCAAACAGTCGGGCGGCCACGTGCGGGTGGTGAGCAAGGAAGGCGGCGGGACGTCGGTCGAGCTGTTCCTGCCGCGGGTACGCGCCGGCGCAGCGGACGGCAACGCGGCAGAGGGTGACCCGGCAGAGGGGGACCCGGCGCCCGGGATGCTCGCCGCCGACGAGGCGGCGGCGTAGGTCGGTCCGGGGATCAATCGATGCGGGTGACCGAATAGAGGTCGACCGGAGTCGCCACCAGCCCGTAGAGCATCACCGCGCCCACCCCCAGCACCATCAGCGCCAGCAAAATGCGGATCTGCTCGCCGGCCATGCGGGCGCCGATGCGCACCCCGGCCTGGGCACCGACGACGCCGCCCACCAGCAGCATCACCGCCAGGACCACGTCCACCGTCTGCGTCGTCACCGATTGCAGGAAGGTGACGTTGGCGGTGACGAAGACGATCTGAAACAGCGACGTGCCGATGACCACCTGTGACGGCATGCCGATGAGGTAGATCATCGCCGGCACCATGATGAAGCCGCCGCCGACGCCGAGGATCGCCGAGAGGAAGCCGACCAGGAAGCCGACCCCGGCCGGCAGCAGCGGCGAGATGTAGAGACGCGATTTGCGGAAGCGCATCTTCAGCGGCAGGGCATTCAGCCACGGGTATCGCCTCGGCCCCCGCGCCGTCCGCGTCCCGCCGCTGGCCCGGCGGCGGCGGGCGGCGGAGATGCTCTCCCACAGCATCAACGCCCCGATACTGCCGAGCAGCACGACGTAACAGACCGAGATGACCAGATCGATGTGGCCGACCTTCTTCAGCGAGCCGAACACCCAGACGCCGCCGCTGGATCCGGCGATGCCGCCGACGAGAAGCACCACACCCATGCGGACATCGACGCCGTCGCGTCGCCAGTGGCCGATGACGCCGGAGATGGACGACCCCAGCACCTGGTTGGCGGCGCTGGCCACCGCGATCGGGGCCGGAATGCCGAGAAAGATGAGAAGCGGGGTGAGGAGGAAGCCGCCGCCGACGCCGAAGATGCCGGTGAGCACGCCGACGAATCCGCCCACGGCCAGCAGCAACAGAACATTCTGGCTGAGTTCGGCGATGGGGAGATAGATGTTCACGCGGGCATCGTTTACCGGCCTTGATCGGGGCCGTAGTCTACCATCGCTGGCGGCAATGCCGCCAGCACCGGCGCCCGCCGGTAGTGTCTCAGTTTGAAATTGCATCGGCCGTTTTCCGGTAGGGACCGCGCTTCTTCGCCGGCTGGTCCGCATCCATCATCTCGACAATCTCGCGCCAGGTCCAAAGCCGATCGGTCAGACCGGCCGCCATCGCTGGCGTGACGCGAAGCGTCTTGTGGACGCGGATCCAGTTGTACCAAACGGCGTAGATCGCAACCATGTGGGCGTGGTTATCGAATTTCTTTGAGAAGCCGTTCGTCAGCCGCGTGAACCGACGCATCGACATCCGCATGGTCAGGTTTTGCCGCTCGGCATAGCTCGTGCTGATGTGGCTCGGATCGGGCTTGCCGGTGCAGCAGCGAGTGCGGGGGCCGACGATCACCGGCGGGCTGTAGCGACGCTGCCCTTCCGGCGCCTGGCCGAACAGCTTTTCGAGCATTGCGTAATCGACATCGGCGCCGAATGCCTCCTCCACCGCGTCCAGATAAGCCTTGTGGCCGTCACTGGTGAGCTGCACCCGGTTCGCCAGCCGGTCACGCACGTCGCACATGAACTCGCGGGCGTACTCGCCATCCCGGCCGCCAACGAGGTGAGCGACGATAAGCTTGGAGTCGGCATCGATCGCCGTCCAGGTCCAGACGTCGCCGGCGCCATCCGGGGCGGCCGTTGCCATCTTCACATTGCGCGCCTTGGCGTAGCAGAACGACCAAATCTCATCGACCTGCACCCGGCGAGCTTTCACATCCCGAACTTTGGCATCGTGGAAACCGGCGCAGAACCTGCCGGCATCGACCAAAAGCTTTGCGACGGTGTTGATGCTCGTGTCGGTCAGCCGTGAGACCGACCGCATGGACGAGCCCTCGCAGAGGAGGTTCAGGATTTGGGAACGGGTGGCGATTGGGAGCTTGTTCATACCGTGCATGATATGAACTTTCATGCTTAGCGTCAAGTAAGAGCAGCAATTACTTCAAGGTAGGCCGCTGCAGCGGTACGGGCTCGCGGGCGGATAGCGTCCCGTCATCGAGGTTGCAGAGCGTCTCTATCACTCGGGGTGCCAGGGATAACTCGCCTCTTAGGTCTTCCGCCCGCTTGCGGCCGGCCGCAAGGACCATCTCAACCGCCTTTTTTAGAAGGCGCGGCTGTTCGAGAGGGTAGCGGCTCGGGTCGTCAAGCGGCTCCTTGGTGCGCCATCTGCGTGCTGAAATCTGCTTGTAGAGATTGGTGATTTGGTACTCGTCGAAGACTCCGAGGTCCTTACAACGGAAGACCATCGCTTGGATCGCCACCTTCCACCGTTCCTTCAACGCGACAAATGCATCTAGGCGCGTGGTGAACACCTCGTTCGGGAACGATTGGCGTGGCAGCAGGAGCGCACCGGCGAAGCGATTTGCCTCTGTCTCGATACGCTTTAGGATCTTTGGATCCTCGATGTCTTCCTGCCCGACCCCGCGATGGAGAACGAGATGACCGATCTCGTGCGCAACATCGAACCGGGCGCGAACGGCGGATTCCTTCTCCGATGCCAGGAAAATGAACGGTCGCGCGCCGTTCCAGAATGAGAACGCCTCAATGCGCTCGCCGTCCATCCTCAGGCGGGCCGTGATAATCCCCTTGCTTTCGGCGAGGGCTAGCACGTTTGAGATGGGGCCATACCCTAGGCCCCAGAGCTTTCGGCATTCCGCGGCAGCATTCTCAATTTCCTCTTCTTCGTAAATGCCGCTCGGATCAGCCGGCACAACTGAAGGAAGCATTACTGGCGGGTAATTTACGAGGTTGTCGAGGTAGCGGGCGATCTGCACCTCCCAACCCGCATAGGCGTCACACATCAGGTTGCGCCGTTTGGTTTCTGATCCGGACGCGCGAAAAAAGCGCGGGCCGAATGCGCCGAACCACTCGCGATCGGGTGCAGTGAAGTACGCGATCGGTTGCTGCAGCACTGCCGCAATTTTCGCGAGCGTGGCGGCTTCTGGGGTCTTTTCGCCCTGCTCAAAAGCAGAGATAGCCTGCCGTGTCTTTCCAATCGCCGCGCCAAGCTCAGCTTGGTTTAGGCGATTGGCGAGACGCGCGTCCTTTAGTCGACCCGGAATCAAACGACCGTTAGGTCCCCCACGGGTGGCGATAGGAAAGCCCAGGATGCTGTTACTCGTGACCATTTTTCCGGCGCCACTTTTCGATTTCGTCCTTCAAATCGACCACTGCATCCGTGTCGGTGTTTTCAACGGGCGGCAGGTCAGAACTAGCGTCATGAACCATGTCCATTAGGTTAGGCGTCTTGTAGATGTAGTCTCGGCTGATCGGGTGCGGCACCGCGATGTGCGCGAACGCGCTCTCCGTCTCGCCGCCATGGATCAGGAGGAACGACGGGAGACCAGCTACAGATCGGGTGTCGTCGAAATCTCTCAACGGAAGGGAAGGCTGGTTGTTTAGCCTCGCGTTCTGCCGAAACTTCACGTCACGTGGTTGTATGGTCGGGTTTGGGACTCGACTGATGGTCATGACGGAATGCGCCAGGCGGATCTCCAAATAGCGACCGGTCGGCTGCGCGAAGTAGCACCAACGACATGCCACCGGCCAGCGCCCCGACCGAATGAGGCTCTCAATGCCGTGGTCCACGCCCCATGATATCAGCCGCCCGTGATTGTCTTTCGCGCTTGGAACCTGAAGGATTGGTTCTGCCATTGCTAAGGTAGCCGCAGTGGCCCTGGCGTCCCAAATCGCTTGCGCAATCAACGCGCGATATCGCAAAGGGACTTGATCGAGAAGGAACTGGTCAGAAATGGCAGCGTCCATCAGCGCCTCGGTGGTTGCTCTTCCCCCAGCGCAACCATACCCGAAAAAACTACCTATTTGTCAACCGAGTTTCTCCACCGCTTCGCCGCCGCCTTCCGAGCAATCTCTGCCCGCCGCTCTGGCGTCATAGCCTCCGCTCGCGCCCGCCCGCCCTTTCGCCCGAGCTCCTTCGCGTTCGGATCCTTGCCGTCGTCGGCCTCTGGGGTATCTTCGATCTCGCCCGTGGCAATCTTCATGACCAACACGGCGTTGCCGATCACGTCCGCCGGTCGCTTCTCGCCCTTCGGTCCTTTCGGCATGCTGCCCTCCGGTTCTTGCTTATCGGTAAGCATATATGAAGCTGGGACGGTAACGCGACCTCGAGTCAAGGGCGGCGGATTTCAAACTGAGACACCACCCGCCCGCCGCGGCACCTCTCTAGTTCAAGATCCCCTGGACAACCACGCCCATGGTCTTAGAAGGATTGCTGCAGCCGCTTCGAGGAACCGCATGAGCTATCGCATCCAGGGCAGGACGGGTGAGTGGGAGGCCGTTATCGGCCTCGAGGTGCACGCCCAGGTGATCTCGGACTCGAAGCTGTTCTCCGGCGCCGCCACCGCCTTCGGCGCCGAGCCCAACAGCCAGGTCTCGTTCGTCGACGCGGCGTTTCCGGGCATGCTGCCGGTGCTCAACCGCCGCTGCATCGAGCAGGCGGTGCGCACCGGTCTCGGCCTCAACGGCCGGATCAACCTGGAGAGCGTCTTCGAGCGGAAGAACTATTTCTACCCCGACCTTCCCGCCGGCTATCAGATCTCCCAGTACCAGCAGCCGCTGGTGGGCGAGGGGCGGGTCACCGTCGACCTCGCCGACGGGACGACGCGCGAGATCGGCATCGAGCGCCTGCACGTGGAGCAGGACGCCGGCAAGTCGCTGCACGACCAGCACCCGCGGATGACCCTGATTGATCTCAACCGCGCCGGGGTGGCGCTGATGGAGATCGTCTCCAAGCCCGACATCCGCTCCCCCGAGGAAGCCGGCGCCTACCTGCGCAAGCTGCGCTCGATCATGCGCTATCTCGGCACCTGCGACGGCAACATGGAGCAGGGCTCCATGCGCTGCGACGTCAACGTCTCGGTCAGGCCGGCCGGCGACAACGCGCTGCGCACCCGCGCCGAGATCAAGAACGTCAATTCGGTGCGCTTCGTCATGCAGGCGATCGAGCACGAGGCGGCCCGCCAGGTGGCGCTTTACGAGGACGGCGGTCAGGTGGTGCAGGAGACCCGGCTGTTCGACTCGGCGCGCGGCGAGACGCGGTCGATGCGGACCAAGGAGTTCGCCCACGATTACCGCTATTTTCCCGACCCCGACCTGCTGCCGCTGGTCCTGGAGGAGGACTGGGTCGACGACATCCGGCGGACGCTGCCGGAGCTGCCGGACCAGCGCAAGGACCGGTTCATCCGCCAGTACGGGCTCACCCCCTACGATGCGGCGGTGCTGACGGCGGAGAAGGAGGCGTCCGAGTACTTCGAGCAGGTGGCCGCCGGCCGCGACGGCAAGCAGGCGGCCAACTGGGTGATCACCAACCTGTTCGCGGTGCTCAACGCCAAGGGCCTGCCCATCGCCCGCTCGCCCATCTCCGCCGCGGCCTTGGGCCGGCTCTTGGACCTGCTCGCCGACGGCACGCTGAGCGGCCGCCTGGCCAAGGAAGTCTTCGAGATCATGGCCGACACCGGCGGCGATCCGGCGGCGATCGTCGAGGAACGGGGCCTGCGCCAGATGCGCGACACCGACGCCATCGACGCCGCCTGTGCCACGGTCATCGCCGCCAATCCGAAGCAGGTGGACCAGTTCCGCTCCGGCAACGACAAGGTCATCGGCTGGCTCGTCGGCCAGGTGATGAAAGCCACCCAAGGCAAAGCCAACCCGCAGACGGTCAATCAGCTCCTGCGCCAGAAGCTCGGGGCGTGAGGCGCCGCCGCGAGGGTCTCGCCAGGAGCGACCATCGCGGGCAAGTGGCGTAGGGCGGATTGAAGCGAAGCGTAATCCGCCGCATGAGTTGGCTTGTGACAACCATCCGTCGGAATACGCCTTCGGCTATTCCGACCTACCCGAGCTTATTATCGCCTGGGAGCTAGGAATAAAGGTGACTCATCACTCTGTTTGAGCAAGACGATCTGGCCAGTCTTTGCTTCACGTAAGATGTAGGTATTGCCGAGCAAGCCGAGATATGCGACCGGATTTTTCTCATCATTGGCCAGAGATAGCTTGGAACGTACAACGTCTAGGACCTGCTCGGCCGCTCCATTCTTGATTGCGAACGCTTGCTGTCTGCCATACCAGAAACCGATGAATGGCAAGAATAAAAGTAAGTAGAGCATAGTGGATCGGACCTGAGCATTTGGGAAAAGCTCGATAAATTTCGCAATATGCGTCAGTAGTACAGAAAGAGGTGACACAAGTATCGAAACGGCCAACCAATTTCCTGGTTCAGGTACAAATAATGCGACAAGGATAATGATCATGGTGTAAGGCGGGATGCCCCACCGCCAGTACTGCCAAATACCCCAATTTTAGAGTTACTCCCACCTCCAACTGGAAAAACATGCGCGGAAGAAATATGTGCGATCAACATTCCGGTTAACATAAACACGAAAGATGCTACGAAAGGGTATACGGCAAGTTTCGCCAAATCGGCAAAACCAATAAACTCAAGAGGATTAATTTTAAATGTGCCCCAATATCCGAACATATAGCAAGCAGAGACGGATACTGAGTAGGGGACGCTTGCTGCCATCATTTCTTTTACGGTCAAGTTCATGATATTTGTGTCAGAGCGTTATGCAGTTACTATGTTATTTTTATAGCACGATAAACGTCATTACCCGGGTGACGACTTGGTTGTTCATCTGCCGGTTGAGGGCAAAAGTTGAGCCATTCACAGAGCACACCGCGAAATGGCTTATACGCCGTATTTTCGTGAATGGCACTTATCTGCTCCCAAGGCACGAACGAAATCACCTGCTTGTCTTCGACCAGCAAAAGTCCTCTTTCGAATATTCGAAGGAGGTGTCCGGAAACAGCAACTAAGGGAGTTTGTCGTTCGATCGTTATATCAAATGGCTTGCGTATGGCGGCATCCACAGCCGCGTTGTATCCGGTAAAGAACGCAATACTACCTATAATAGGGAGGAGGGTAAAAGCGCGGTGGACACCTATTCTGCGCCGCATTTTTATCAGTGGGGACGAGTAACACCATTTAGCAAAAATAAACCACACAATCGCAACGCACAGCGGCTGAACAGAGGTTATAAGGTCTCCGCAGAGAATCCACGTGAAGCATGCTAGCGTGGCTAGCCATGCGAAAGCTTTATATGGGCTTTCTCTGAACCTTCGTATCCTTTCAGGATTGTTGGATAACTGAATTATCTCTTGTTCTGTATATCCTCTTTCTACACGCTGAAGCTGAAATTCTATTACGAAATAAGCAAAGACCAAACCTAGAAGACGTGGAAACCACAGCAGGCCGGTATGAAAAGTATCGGCAGTCGTGGTGGGCAAATAGGAAAAATCAAGCCCAAGGGCGAATACAAATCCCCAATCGTAAATGACGGAAACTACAAAGGCAACGGCAACTATAAGTCCCACACATTCAGCAATGGTACTTAATGAGAGCGTTTTAAGATCTTGGACCATTATCCGCTAACTAAATGGTGCGGCCAGTACCCGTAGGGTTAAACTGGGGCACAAAGTTCGAAAGCGACCTATCGCTGAAGTCGAGGTTAGAAATACAAGCATACCTACCAGAGGCAGCTTATCTATGCAATTGGGATAAACCGCTAAACAGCTCGGTAGGGCGGAGGCGTATTCCGCCGGATGCTTTTATCCGCCTGGGTCGCCGGTACGGATAGATTCAAGGCCTGTCCTTGATAGGCCCTTGTCGGAGAAGCTGGAAATCGTAGGGCAATTGGCGAAGCGTAACCCGCCGAAAGCCCGAAGATACGGCCGCATCGACGGGCTACGCATTAGACCCGCCCGTCGCGGCCGCCGGCTCCCGACGGAAGCTGATGGCGAGGCGGTTGTAGGCGTTCATCAGACTGATGGCGATGGTGAGGTCGGCGAGCTGTTTGTCGCTGAACGCTTCGGCTGCCGCTTCGAACTCCGCATCGGGGACGCCCGTCTCGGCGACCTGCGTCACCGTTTCCGCCCAACGCAGCGCCGCACGCTCCTGTTGCGAGAACAGACTACCGGCCTCATGCCAAGCCGGCACGAGCACGAGCTTTTCGATCGTGAGTCCGTCCTTAAGGAGATCGCGCGAATGCAAGTCGATACAGTAAGCGCAGCCGTTTATCTGCGAGACGCGTAGATAAACGAGGTCAATGAGCGTTTTCGGTAGGCCCGAGCGGGCGACGTAGGCGTGGGCGGTGCCGAGCGCCTTCATGCCGTCGGCGGCGATGGTACGATAGTCGAGACGTTGGGCCATGGTACGATCCTCAGAGCGAGCGACGACGACTTCTCCGGCGGAGATCTTTCGATCTTTGCGACGCCAATATCCAGGTGATAAGGACCCGCCGCTTCGCTGCGGTTGCCTACTTGAAGTAATCCCACGGGTACTCGGGGGTGAGGATCGGCCGGTAGCCGGCCGGTACCGGGAAGGGGGCGGTGACGAACTCGTAGACGCCGATGAGCTCGCGGGCGACGATCATGCCGAGGCCGTAGGCGACGCCGATGGGGACGCCGATGGCGCCCTGTTCCTCGGTCTTTTTGACGATGTTTCCGGGTAGTTCGAGGAAGCCGCAGGTCATTTCGGCGAGGCCGCGGCCGAACTTGCGCGGCGCCGTCTGGGCGTACCCCGTAGAGACCACCGAGGAAAACACCGCCAAGCAGGCGGCGAAGATCAAGACACGCGCTCTCGTCATCGCTTTTCCTTCCCTCACGAAGCGCTGCGGGCGACGGGGATGCGGGTGGGGATGGTCAGGCGGAGGCGGGCGCCGGGGGTCTCGCCCTTCTGCCACTCGGCTTCGGCGTCGATCTGCCGGGCCATCGCCTTGATGATCTGCATCCCGAGGCCGTCGGTCGCATCGTCGGCGACGCCGGGGCCGTCGTCGATCAGGTCGATCTCGGCGGTGTCGTCGTGGAACTGGATGCGGATGGTGAGGACGCCGCCGCGGTCTTTGAAGGCGTACTTGAAGCTGTTGGTGATGAACTCGTTGATGATGATGGCGAGTGCCTGCGCCTGGGCCCGGCCGAGGACCCCCGGCTGCAGATCGGTGACCAGGCGGACCTGCGGCGAGGAGCCGGACAGGCCGGAAAAAATCTTCCCGGCCAGGGACGTGACGTAATAGGAGGCATCCACCTGCTCCGCCTCATCGACGAACGACAGCAATCCGTCGATCGCGTTGAGGACGGATATGCGAGCGAGCACTTCGTCAAGGGCGTGGGTAACTTCCAGTATTTGCGCTTTGCTCTTTTGCAAGGAGACGATCGATATCAGCATTTGGTTGTTGTTTTTTGTTCGATGGGCGAATTCCTTGAAGGAAAGCTCGATCTTCCTCGATAGCTCCATCTTTTCCTTCGCCAGGGTGGCTTGGGCCACCACCAGCGCCACGATGTTGGCGAACCCCTGCAGCGTCTGCACATCCTTGTCGTCGAAATGGCGCGGCTTGTCGCTGTCCGCCTCCAGCACCCCGAAGACGTAATCGTCGGCCTTGATCAGGCAGTTGACCGCGCTGCGGACGCCGTGGTCGATGAGCAGTTGCGGGACGTGGAAGCGCTCCTCGCTGGCGAGGTCGTTGGCGATGGTCGGAATGCCGGTCTGCAGGGTCAGCCCGGCCGCCGATTCGAACCCGGCCGACAGGCGGTGCTCGCCGACGACGTGCTCTCTCCAGCCGATGCCGGCACGGATCAGCAGCGCCCGCTCGTCGGGCAGATATTCCATTGCCTTGACGTGGCTTACGTCGAGCGCGTCGTGGATCTCCTGGCAGGCGATCTGCAGCAGCGAGTCGATATCGGGATTGGCCACCGCCAGGGTGCTGAAGCTGCCCAACCGGGAGGGATCGTCGTCGTGCTCTGCCATCTTTTCGACCTGATGGTATCGGAGGCCCGGCAAAGTACACCGGGGCGATGCGTCTCGAAAAGGCGTAAGCGCCCGCAACTGGCCGCTTTTCGGCCGTCGACGATCCGATCGCGAATGCGTCGCATCATCGGATCATTTTCTCCCGGGGTTCGTGTTAAGATCGTGCCGTTGTGCAACAAGCTCGAAGCCACGGACCGGCGACGGGGGCGACGCTGTGGACGGCGCCGCCGATAACAGGGTAGGGGAGGCTTTCCATGGCCAGCGGCGCGGTCACCACGTTGCAGCCGATGCAATATCTGGACAAGGCCCTGACCGGCCTTCGCGATCTGGGCCTGTTGCCGGAGAAGCGGGGGGAGGCGGCACCGATCACCGCGCTCCTCAACCGGATCACCGATCTGGACGAGCAACGGATCACCCTCATCGCCCGCACCCTCGATCAGATGTCGGTGTTCAACGAGGTGGTCCGCGAGCAGATTTCGGCGATGGACGTGGGCGAGCGCTACAAGAAGATCGCCGAGGCGTTCAATTCGATCCGCGACGACGCCAAGCAGATGGTGGATCAGATGGCCGACGGCCGCATCGACACCTTCGAGCGGCTGGCCAACATCTGGCAGAAGGCGACCCGGGGCGACATCTCGTCCCGCTTCGACAAGATCAAGAGCATCTATCTCGATGTCTCCAAGGCGACCCGGGACCAGTTCGAGCGCGAGCACCTGATCCTCGATGCCTACCGGGACTTCCGCGGCGCGCTGAAGGAAGCCGAGGTGATGGCGCTCGAAGTCCTGAAGAAGGCGGAAGCCCGCCTCGCCGAGACGCGGACGCACATGGACGAGGCGGCGAAGGCGGTGGAGGCGGCGGCGACGACGGTGGAGCCGGCCGAGCGGGCGAAGCTGGAACTGGCCCGCGACGAGAAGCTGCGGGCGCTGCAGGACGAGGAACAGCGCTACCAGATCGCCAAGGACCTGAGCGACAACCTGACCGTCGGCTACAACACGTCGGAAGTGATCATGGCCCGGCTGATGCAGACGACGAGCGCCAAGGAGCGCGTCTATCAGCAATCGGTCAGTTTCTTCTCCACCAACGAGTCGGTGCTGACGGCGCTGAGCGCCTCGTTCACCGGTCTGGTCGGCCTGCACGAGGGGACCGAGACCCTGAACACGATGAAGGACGGCATCTCCGCCAGCCTCGAAACCCTCTCCGAGATCGGCGGCAAGGTCCAGGAGGAGGCGCTGAAGGCGGGGTACGGACCGACCATTCGCGCCGAGTCGGTGAAGAAGCTGGTGGAATCGGTGGTCAACTATCAACAGCGCTCGCTCGAGATCGTCGACGAGATGCGCCAACTCAGCACCCGGAACGCCGCCGATATCCGCGACGCGGTCGAAGACGGCAAGCGTCGGATCGCCCGGCTGATCCAGGAGGGAACGGCAATCACCGCCAGCCAGGGCTGAGCGGCATGGCGACGACGGAACCGGTGGCGGGGGAACCGGTGGCCGCGGCGGGAGGAGCGGCAGCCGGGGCCAAGGCGGTGCCGCTCGACGAGGTGATGCTGGCGATGGACGTGGTCGATACGCTGCGCCACGCCGACGCCGTCGTCGAACGCGAACTTTCCGGCGAGGAGCGCGACCGTCGGCTGAAGGAGCGCCTGCGCGCCCTCTACGCCGGCCAGGGCATCGACGTCCCCGACCACATCCTCGAAGAGGGCGTCGCCGCCCTGCGCGAGGACCGGTTCGTCTACAAGCCGCCCAGCGCCGGATTCCGCCGCTCCTTGGCGCTGGCCTATGTCAACCGCGGACGGTGGCTGAAGCGGGTGGCGATCGCCATCGCCGCCGTCGCCGTTCTCGCCGGCGGTTACTGGCTGGTGGTGGAGTGGCCGGCCCAGCAGCAGGTCGCCCAGCAGACGCGCGACCTCGGGGAAACGCTGCCGCGGGCTCTCGACGCCGAGAAGGCCCGGATCGAAGCCATCAGCCGCAGCCCGGAGGCGACGGACAGGGCGGCGGCGCTGGCGGCGCAGGGGGCGGCGGCGGTCCGGGCCGGCGATGCCGCGTCGGCGCGGGCAAAGCTCGCCGAACTGACCCAGCTCCGACAGACGCTGGAACAGTCCTACGTGCTCCGCATCGTCTCCCGGCCCAACCAGCCGAGCGGCGTCTGGCGGGTGCCTAAGCTCAACCCCGGCGGCCGCAACTACTATCTGATCGTCGAGGCGGTGGATGCGGCGGGCCATCCCGTACCGGTCACCGTGACCAGCGAGGAGGACAACCAGACGGCACAGGTCAGCACCTTCGGGCTGCGCGTCGACCAGCGGACCTTCGATCGGGTGCGCGCCGACAAGGAGGACGACGGGATCATCCAGAACAACCGCGTCGGCGAAAAGCGGGTGGGGATGCTGGAGCCCGTCTACACCATGCCGACCGCCGGCGGCGCCATTTTGCGGTGGTGAGCGATGTTGAGCGGGATGCAGGTACTGGGCGACATCGACGACATCCTCGGGCAGACGCGCCAGCAGACCACCGACGCCGACAGCAAGATCGCGGCGCTCAACGACCGGCTCCTGCGCCTGCGCCGGGAGAAGGCGGACAGCTATCAGGCCATTGCCCGTATTCGCCTCGCGAGCGGCAACAAGGATGAGCTGATCGCCCGCCTGACCGCCGTCGACGACAACGTCCGCACCGTTCTCGATGCCCGATCGACGACGTCGACGGCCATCGACGCGGAGATCGCCGACCAGGAAACGGATACCGCCCGCTTGCGGGCGGAGCGCGAGAAGGCGACGGCCCTGGTCGCCGAGCGGCAGCGGGCCCTGGAGACGAGCGAGGCGGCGATCCGGCAGCGCCTGGAAGGCTCGCCCGAGTATCAGCGGCAGCAGGCGGCGGCCGCGGCGGCGGCGCAGGTGGCGGCGCAGGCGCGGGAGAAAACGGAGCAGGCGAAGGCGGATCGGGCCAGCAAGGGCGAACCGTACGAGAGCGATCCGCTCTTCCAGTACCTCTGGCGGCGCGGCTTCGGTACCGCCGCCTACACGGGCGGGCTTCTCACCCGTCCCCTCGACCGGTGGGTGGCGCGGATGATCGGTTTCGACAAGGCCCGCGCCGATTATGCCATGCTGCGGGAGATCCCCGAGCGCCTGGCCCGCCATACCGAGCGGGTGGAGGCGGCGGCGGCCGACGAAGCGGCCAGGCTCAAGGCGATGCAGGAGGCGGCAATGGCCGAGCCGGAGCCGTCGGCGTTGCGGGACGAGGTGGCGAAAGCGGAGGCGGCGGTGGACAAGCTCGACGATGCGATCGAGGCGAAGGGAAAGACGCTGGTGGACGCCATCGGTCGCCGGACGATGATCGTCCGCGGCGAGGATCCGCGGACCCAGGCGGCGGTGCGGGTGATTGAAGAAGCGCTGCGCGACCAGACTTTGCAGACGCTGTGGGCGGCGGCGGCGGCGACGCCGACGGCCGACGACGACCATGCGGTGGCACGGCTCGAACAGATCGATGACGAGGAGGCGGAGGTGAGCCGCGCCCTGGAAGAGGCCAACCGCGCCCGCCAGGCCCTGGATGAGCGGTTGAAGCAGATCGGCTCGGTGCGCCGGGACTATCGCCGCCGCGGCTACAACCGCGGCATGTTCGATGCGGCGGGCGGCGCCTTCGTCGGCTCGATCCTGGGCGAACTGTTGCGCGGCGCGCTCAGCCGCGACGGCTTCTGGGACCAGATGAACCGACACCAGGTGCCGAGACCCGGGCCGGGTGGATGGGGCGGCGGCTGGAGCGGCGGCGGTGGGCGCTGGAGCGGCGGAGGCGGAGGCGGCGGGGGCGGCGATTTCGGTGGCGGTGATTTCCGCACCGGCGGCGGCTTCTAAACGGCGCCCGGCTCAGGAGCGGTCGGTGGCATAGGGATTGCGGCTTCTGCGGAAGCTGAGCCGCAGCGGTACCCCGGCCAGCCCGAAGGTGTCGCGCAGTCCTCCCGCCAGGTATCGCTGGTACGCGTCCGGCAGGGCTTCCGGGCGATTGGCGAAGAACAGGAAGGTGGGTGGCCTGGCCTTGGTCTGGGTGACGTAGCGGATGCGAAGCGGGCGGCCGTCGGCCATGGGCGGCGGGTTGCGCGCGATGGCGTCGGCGAGCCAGCGGTTCAGCGGTCCGGTTCCCAGCTGACGGTTCCAGATGTCGTAGGCGGCGAAGGCGGCGGGCAGCAGCCGGTCCACGTGGCGGCCGGTCTTGGCCGACAGCAGAACCGTGGACAGGCCGCGCAGTTGCGGCAGCGAGGTCTCGATCCGTTCGGCGAGGCGGCGGCGGAGCTGGGCGACGTCGGTGACCAGATCGGCCTTGTTGGCGACGAGCAGCGGCGCCCGTCCTTCCTCGCCGATCATCCGGGCGATGCTCAGGTCCTGTCGCTCCAGGCCTTCGGTTGCATCGATGACGAGCGCGACCACGTTGGCGAAGCGCACGGCGCGCAAGGTGTCCTGGACCGATAGCACCTCGAGCGCGTCGTCGACGCGGGCGCGCCGGCGCATGCCGGCGGTATCCACCAGTCGCACCGGTCGGCCGTCGTGCTCCCAGGCAACGGCGATGGCGTCGCGGGTGATGCCCGCCTCCGGCCCGGTGATCAGGCGCTCGGCACCGATCAGCCGATTGATCAGGGTCGACTTGCCGACGTTGGGGCGGCCGACCACGGCGAGCTGCAGCGTCGAGGTGTCGGCGTCCTCGGCCGTCGCTTCGTTGGCTGCGGCGGCGGCATCCACTTGGGGACGAAGGGCCTCATAGAGCTCGGCCAGTCCTTCGCCGTGCTCGGCGGACAGGGCGACGGGCTCGCCGAGGCCGAGTTTGAACGCCTCCAGGAGCCCCCCCGTCCCGGCCCGGCCTTCGCACTTGTTGGCGATCAGGATCACCCGCTGGCCGCTCGCCCGCACGATCCGGGCGAGTGCCTCGTCCATGGGGGTGATGCCGGCACGGGCATCGATCAGCAACAGGGCCAGATCGGCGCCGGCGAGGGCGCGCTCGGTCTGTGCCTGAATGCGGGCGGCCAGCTCGTCGCCGCGCGCATCTTCGAAGCCGGCGGTATCGACGACGTCGAAGGTGAGATCGGCGAGCTTCGCCTCGCCTTCCCGTCGGTCACGGGTCACCCCGGGCCTGTCATCGACGATCGCCAGGCGTTTGCCCACCAGTCGGTTGAACAAGGTGGACTTACCGACATTGGGCCGGCCGAGGATGGCGACGGTGAGGCCCATCGACCGCCCTACTACTGGAAGGCGCTGACGTCACCGTCGTCGGTGACCACGAACAGCCGCCCGCCGGCGATGATGGGCGGCGTGCTCGCGGCGTCCCGCAGCGTCAGCCGGGACAGGACACGGCCGTCGAGGGGCGAGAGGAACAGCGCCTCGCCGCCGGTACCGACGATGATCAGCCGGTCGCCGGCCAGCAGCGGCCCCGACCAGAGAATGGCGTCGCGCTTCTTCTCTTCATCTTTGTACCGGGGAAGCTTGGAGATCCAGTAGACCCGGCCGTTGTCGGCGGAAAGGCAGACCAGGTCGCCGGTGGTGGAGATGAGGAACAGGTAGCGGCCGGCCAGCCACGGCGTGTCGAGGCTGCCGATGTCGCGGTCCCAGATGCGTTGCCCGCTGCGCAGGTCGCTGGCGACGAGCAGGCCGCCTTGGCTGGTGGCGAAGACCCGGCCGCGATCGATCAGCGGCAGGCCGCGGATCTGGGCGATGCTGGTCACCTCGTCGGTGCGGCGGCTGGACGCCAGGGAGTCCGCCCACAGGACCCGGCCGTTGTCGCTCCGCAGCGCCACCAGGTCGCCCGAGGTAAAGGGGCCGACGACCACATCGCCGGATACCGCCGGCGCGGCACTGCCGGACAGCCGCGCCGTGTCCGACATCGCCCGGTGCGGCGGCCAGACGTCGCGCCCGTCGGTCTGATCGAGAGCATAGAGCGCGTTCTCCACCGTGATCGCGAAGACGCGACCGCCGCCGACGGCGGGTGGCGCATGGATGGGCACCCCCAACTGGCGCCGCCACATGGTCTTGCCGGTCGCCGCGCTAAGGGCGAAGACCTCGCCGAAGCCGGTGGTTGCGATCACCCTGCCGTCGGCGTAGGCGATGCCGCCGGACATGGCGTCGTCGTCATCGGTGTCTTGGCTGAGATCGACCCGCCATACCCGCTGGCCGCTGGCGGCGTCGAAGGCGGTGATCTGATTTTCGGAGTCGATGGTGAACAGCCGGCCTTCGGCGACGATCGGCGACGGCAGCCACGGCCGGTCGCGGTGAATGCCGGTGCCGATGGAAGCGTGCCAGAGAAGGCTGGAGCCGGACCCCAACTGCACGTTCTGGGGCACGTGATCGGCATCGCCGCCGGCCTGCGGCCAGTCCGCGTTGGCGACCGGAGGCGGCAGGACGATCTGGTCGGCGCGAAGGGCGACGTCGGGGGCGATGGTCCGCTGCGGCTGCAGCACGTCGATGCGCGTGCCGGGAAGGGGCGTCTTGTCCTCGCCGAACCAGGTGTCGCAGCCGCCGACCGCGACCGAAGCCAGCATGGCCAGAACGAGGACCAGCCGCCGGCCGGTGGCCGTACCGGTCCTCACTGTGCGTGTCTCATCACTGTATGTGCCTCATCGTGGCGATCCCATGGGGGTACCTCACGCCTCATCTCGCGGCCGATGTGGCGAGCAGAACCTCGGCCCGCTCGCGGACGCCGGGCGGCACGCCGGGGTCGGCGACCAGCTGCTTCAGCAGACGGTCGGCCTCGGCGTTCTGGCCCGACTTCAGTGCCAACAGGGCCTGCAGCTCCCGCGCCGAGTAGCGCCAGGGATTGCCGTCAGCGGCGAGCCGGGACAGCTTGCCCTGCACGTCGTTGGTATCCAACTCGGCAATGGGGGCCTGCATCGCCACCAGCACCGACATCAGCGTCGCCAGGTCGCGATAGACGGCAATATCGGTGGAGCGGGCGGCGCTGTCGTAGGCCGCCATGGCGCCGGCACGGTCCCCCTGGCCGGCGAGCAGCGCCGCCTCCTGCAACCGGGCGAGAAGGGCATAGCCGGCCGGACCGTCGCTGGCCAGGGCGGCGAATGCGGTGGCGGCGAGGGCAGGGTCGGTGGCGGCGCGCGCCCCCGCATCGGCAAATTGCATCGACGCTTCGGCCAGGCGCTGCCGCTCGAAATGTTTCCAGATCTGGTAACCGCCGACGGCGAGCAGAATGCCGACGAGGACCGCGATCAGGACCGAGCCGTAACGCTTCCATAAATTCAGCAACTGGTCGCGGCGCATATCCTCCGCGATCTCGCGCAACAGGCTATCCTGCAGCGGGTCGTCCTTGGCCATCTATCGGTTCCTTGTCGGCCGCGCCGCGCCGGTCAGGGCTCGCTGCGCCACTTGATCGAACAGCCCATGCTCGCCGTCTGTTCCGCCGGGCCGGTGCCGGTGCGGGCGATCTGCGCCATGGCCTCGTAGAGCTCGCGCACCTTGGGGGCGGAGCCGCGCGGCCCCGCATCGTCGATCCGGCCGCGGTACTGGAGCCGGAGGTCGGCATTGTAGCCGAAGAAGTCGGGTGTGCAGACGGCGCCGTAGGCCCGCGCCACCGCCTGTGTTTCGTCGACGAGATAGGGGAAGTCCAGGCGATGACGACGGGCGAACTCGACCATTCGCGCCGGCGCATCGTCGGGATAGCGGCTGTAGTCGTTGGCCATGATGGCGACCGCCCCGACACCCACCGCCCGCAACGCTTCCACATCGGTGACCAGCCGGTCGATGACCGCCTGGACATAGGGGCAGTGGTTGCAGATGAACATCACCAGCGTCGCGGCCGTGCCGCGCACGTCGGCGAGGGTGAAGGTGCGTCCGGACGGATCGGCCAGACGGAAATCGACCGCCTCCCGTCCGAAGTCGCATACCGGCGTCTGCATCGCCGCCATCGCGTCACAATCCCTCAAGCCCGTCCGCTTCGCGGGTCGCCCTGCCCGCCTCGGGTGGTGTTAGCCGATCGCGTCCGACGGTACAACCGCGGTGCACGGGGCCGCCCGTTAACGGCCCATTATCCAGGGCGATGCCAGGATCGGCGGATGATCCCTTGGCGCCTATCCCGACCCCTGCCGCTTTTTTCGCTCGCCCTGCTTCTCGCGCTGCCCATGGGCTGCGTGCCCGCGGCGGGTGTCGTCGCCGGACCCGGCCTCGCCATCGGGACCACCGCCGCCACCGGCAAGACGCCCTTCGACCACATCGCCTCGCTGGTTACCGGCAAGGACTGCTCCATTCTCCGCAACCGCCAGGGGCTGACCTATTGCCGCGAAGACGAACCGGTGCTGCCGGTGGGAGTGGTCTGCTATCACACCCTGGGCGACGTCGCCTGCTACGACCACAGCGATCCCTACCACGGGCGGGAGCCGCCGGTGGTCGGCGATGCGCGCCCGCACCCGGCGGCGGAATAGCTACCGGCTCGGCCATGGAAGGGCGCGGTCACGATCACCGCAAGCCCGGCGCGAAGGTGGACCGGCGCAGGGGATGCGGATCGCCCGGACCCGGGCGGCGTCGCTCCTGGGCCGGCGACTGGGTCGACGCCGTCTGAGCCGCGCCCGCCTTCGGCCGCCACCCGTCGAGGGCGCGGGCGAGTTGATCGAAGCCGCCGTCGTCGGCGGGTAGGCCAAACCGCAGCCAGGTGGCCCGGTTGGGAAAGCGACGGACGAGGATGGCCGCCCGCGCCAGATGCTCGAACAGGTCGCGGGCGCGATCGCAGGTGGCGAGGCGGAAAAGGCCGGTGCCACCGGCGATGGTGAGGCCGTTGCGCATCAGCAACCCATCCAGCCGGCCCGCCGCCGCGGTGAGGCGGACGCGGGCGGCACGCGCCCAGCTGGCGTCGGCCAAGGCGACGGCACCGATGGCGGCGGCCGGACCGGAGACCGCCCACGGGCCGATGCCGTCGCGGATCCGCGTCGCCAGCGGCTCGCCGGCGAGGACGAAGCCGAGGCGGAGCCCGGCCAGGCCGAAGAACTTGCCGAACGAGCGCAGCACCACGCAATCGCCGTCGCCCACCGCCCCGGCGAGGCTGATCTCGGGGGTGAGATCGGCGAAGGCTTCGTCGACCACCAGGAGACGCCCGTCGGCGATGGCGCGCAGGGCCTCCGGCTCGTGGCGCCGCCCGTCCGGGTTGTTGGGGTTGACGCAGAGGAGGACATCGGCGCGCTCCGGCATGGCATCGGCCGTCTCGATCTCGATCACGGTGTGGCCGGCCTCGGACCAGGAACGGGCGTGCTCATGGTAGGTGGGACCGATGATGGCGACGCGGCTCTCGGGAAGTAACCGCGGCAGCCACTGGATCGCCGCCTGCGATCCCGGCGTCGGCACCACATGGGCCGGATCGGTAACCCCGTAATACCCGGCGGCGGCCTCGCGCAGCCAGCCGTCGAGCCCGCTGTCGGGCAGCCGGCGCCAGTAGTCGGCGGCGAGGTCCGGGACCGGGAAGGCGATCGGGTTGATCCCGGTGGACAGGTCGAGCCAGCATTCGCGGGGGATGCCGTAGGCCTCGGCGAAGGCGTCGACCTCGCCACCGTGCAACTCGGGGCGATCAAGGGACCCCTGCTGAGGGATCGACGATAGCGCGGACGGGTCGGCGCAGAGGAGCGAGGGCAGGCTCACGCCGTCACCCCATGCGATAATGTTTGAGGACCGGCCGACGAACGTCCCACCGGCATTTCAGGCCGGCGGGAAAGGTCACCAGATCGCCATCGCCGAATTCCACCACGTCTCCGTTTTCGCTGGTTACCCGGACGTCGCCGGTAATCAGATAGCAGGTTTCGCCGGTATCGTATTCCCAGTCGAAGCTGCTCGGCTCCTTCGACCAAGTGGGCCACCGGCGCATCTCTACAACCTGTTGTTCCGTCGGCTTCTCTACTTTGATCGCCATGGACCCGGACCTCCCTCGGCTTCGCCGGCGCGTCGACGGCGCGCGAATCGGCGACGAGACTAGCATCGCAAGATGCGGCTTTCACGTATGACAGCATGCTTGATCCGGTGGCCGCCCCAACTTAGCTCAACGTCTTGGTCAGAACTTGCAAAGGACGCAGACGATGCGCAGCGTTTCCGGCGGTAGCGGTGCCGGTGTCAGCCGCAGACGGGCTCTTTTCCTCGGTCTCGGCGGGGTTGCCGCGATGACCGTGGCCGGTCGGCTGCGCGCCCAGTCGCCGCAGGGGCCGCTGACGCCGCCGCCGCCGGCGCTGTTCGAGGTCAGGGCGCTGGGGAACGTGATCGGCCGCCACCAGGTGCAGTTCCGCACCGCCGGAGACGGGTTCGTCGCCGATTCGGCGGTCGACATCGACGCCAAGGTCCTGGGGGTCCGCCTGTTCAGCTACACCCAAAAGACCAGCGAAACCTGGGCGGGGGGACGGCTGCAGTCGTTCACCAGCGAGGGCGACGACGACGGCAAGAGCTTCGCCGCCAAGGGCCACGCCACCCAAGGCGGCTTCGTCATCGAGACCGGCAAGGGCCGGGTCACCGCCCCCGCCGACATCATGCTCGCCACCTACTGGACGCCGCTGGCGCTCGGCCGCGACCAACTCATCAACCCCAAGAAGGGCAATCTCAAGCCCCAGACGGTGCGGCCGGCGGGTCAGACGACGGTGGTGGTGGGCGACACGGAACGCCCGGCCAATCGCTACGATATCACCGGCGTGCTCGACGGCGCGGTATTCTACGACCTGGACGAGCACTGGGTCGGCGCCGCTTTCGACCGCAAGGGGGCGACGATCGAGTATCGCCTGGTCGCCTGAGCGCCCCAGCAATCAGCCCTTCCAGAGACACCCAAGTGGGGATATAAATTACCCATAAGGGTTATCATCGACGGGGCGATGGATGGGCCGGGCCTGGCTGCTGATCCTGGCACTCGCCGGGTGTACGTCCTACACCCAAGAGGTGGCGGAACCGCCGCCGTCGCCGCCTCAGGTGATGGCGGTCGGCCGGATCGAGCCCGAGCGCGGCGAATGGGAACGGGCGGCGCTGCGCTTCGAGCGCTCCCTCGTCGGCGCGTTACGGGCGAGCAAGGCCTTTGCCCTGGTCCGCAGCAGCGTCCCCGACCAGGTCCCGGGCGACTGGCTGGTGGTGGACGGCCGGATGCTCGATGCCGACGACGGCAGCGACTTCTACCAGCTGTTTTTGGGCGAATGGCTGGCGGGGCCGGCGGCGAAGGTGGAGGTCCGCGTCCGTGGCGCCGACGGCCGGGTCCTCCTCGCCTTCACCGACAAGGTGCTCATTTCCTCCCGCAGCGTCGATCCGTTCGCTTCCGATCCGCCTGAAGTCAAACACCTGATCGACCAGCTCGCCGCCGATGCCGCCCAGGCGATCGTCGGCTGGGTGGCGGGGACCCCGGTGTCCGATACCCGGTTCTGACGGCAACAACGGTCCGGCAAAAACAGCGAACGCGGCACCGCCAGGCGATGCCGCGTTCAGGACGTGTGGCGGCCAGCCATCGGCCGACCGCCGGAAGGAGGGTCGGCTACTTGTTGATGATGACCGGGCCCAGCGGCCAGATCACCCGCCCGTACAGCTCGTTAAGGACCTGGGCGAGACCCGTGTAGGCCGCCGCCAGCCCGAGGACGATTCCCACCCAGCCGGCCATCGTCTTGAGGGTGGCGGAGCCCATGAAATCGCCGATGGAGAGCAGGGCGAAGGTGATGACGAGAAGGAAGAAGGTCACCTGCAGCGCCCGGTTCAGGCGGAACGTGCCGATGAACATCACGAACGACAGCAGTCCCCATGCGGCGAGATAGGCCGACATGGCCACCTCGCTGGGCTTCTCGGCCAGACCCAGCTTGGGGAAGACGATGATTCCGGCCAGGGTCAGCCAGAAGAATCCGTAGGAGATGAAGGCGGTGGTGGCGAAGGTGTTCTTCTTCCGCCATTCGAACACGCCGGCGAAGATTTGCGCGGTGCCGCCGTAGAACACGGCCATGGCCAGGATCATCGCGTCGAGTCCGAACAGCCCGGCGTTGTGCATGCTGAGCAGGATTGTCGTCAGGGCGAAGCACAGCAGTCCCAGCGGTGCCGGATTGGCGGTAACGTCGGCGAGGGTGATGGTTGCCGGAAGCATCGCATCGGCCTCGCGAGCGAGCGGCACGGCGGTCGCCGTTGTTTTACCGTTGCTCATTCTTGGTCTCCTTGATCGGCGATCCCGGCCGCAGCCGGCCGGTCGCCATTGTTGTGGCGTTTTGTCGTTTGTACGCGGCGGATGGTCCGGCTACCAGCCGAGCCAGTCGGGGCGGAGCGGAATGGTCGTCTCGAAGACCTTGGTCTCGGTGATCGCACCGGAATTGTAGTCGCTGCGATAGAGCCGGACCGTCGTCGTGCCGCGGTGATCGGTCGGCGTCCAGGTGGACTTCAGGCAGACCCCGTCCAGTCCTTCCGGCACGTGGTCGCGCATCTCTTCGAAGGCTTTCTTGATGTTGGGACCGGTGATGCCGCCGGCCTTGGCCGCCGCGGCCATGGCGTCACGCATGAAAAAGGCCGAGCATACGCCGCGGATGTAGTGGGCGGAGCGGTAGTCGACCTGGCCATTGGGATCGGATTCCCGCGAGACCTCGCGGACCAGCTTCATCCCCGGCACGTCTTCGTTCCACTGGGCGACGCTGACGACGAAGACCACGCCATTGCCGGCGTCTCCGGCGTCCTTGGCGGCGGCCCGGTCCCAGCCGTAGATGTTGGTCAGGAACTGAGTGTTGACACCCGCCTTGGCGCAGCTCTTGACCAAAGCGACATTGGCCTCCGAGGTGTTGGCCAGGAACGCGTAGTTGGCGCCGTCTTGCTTCAGCGTCTCGCACTGGGACGAGAAATCGCCGGGGGTCAGGGAGTAGCGGATCGGGGGCAGCACCTCGAATCCGAGGTCACGCGCGTAGTCGATGCAGGCGGCCTTCGGCGCGTTGGGGTACGGGTGGTTGTCGCCCATCCAGACGAACTTCGGCCGATAGAGATCGCCGAGGAAGGTGGATCCGCGGGCGGCGGTGCCGGAGCGCTTCCACTGCTCGGCGGCGAACTGGACGAGGGCGCGGCAGCCGTCGGAGTAGGACGGTCCGTAGAAGAAGTTGAACGGCGCCGGCGTCTGGGTCCAGGGCGAGCGGCCGGTGGGGTCGGTCAGGTGCCCGGACGACGAGCCGGACATGAACACCACGCCGTCCTTGGTCACATAGTCCACCAGCGCTTCGGTATCGGCGGTGCCCCAGCCCTGGATCGCCACCGGCTTCAGGGTCTGCTTCCAGTCGTTGTAGATGGCGATCGCCCGGGCCGGATCGTAGCCGTAGTCCACGGTGACCAGATCGATCTTCCTGCCGTCGACGCCGCCATGGGCGTCAATGTAGGCGAAGGCGTCGGCGACGCCTTGGCCGTAGAGCTTGGCGACGGGTGCCGTTGCCCCGGTCTGGGCGACGAGCTGGCCGACGACGATGGGGTTGGTGTCCGCGGCCATGGCGCCGCTGCCGACGAGCATGGCTGCTCCTAGCAAGAGCACCGAGCCCGCGTGTTTCACTTGCTTCATGGAGATTTTTCCTCCCGTAATCCGTTCTTGATCTCCCGACCGTAAGATCCGGGGCAATTTTTGCCGCAGCCGTTCTCGCCACGGTTGGGACGGGGACGATTACCCCGATGCCGCCCCGACGACCAGCCAAATTTTCTCGGGAACCCCGTTTGTGGGCAACGTTATGCCGATCCTTCGACCACCGTGCGGTAGCGCGCACACTCCGCATCGTAGGCCTCGAAGCCGACGAGGCGGCGCAGCTCGGTGAAGGGAACAAGGCGCGGTGACGGGGCGACGCCCGTCGCCAGATCGGCCAGCGCCGCCTGCATCGCGGCGATCGACGCCGCCAGCAGGGTCAACGGATAGGCGACGAGGGCGTAGCCGATCTCTCCCAGGCGGACCGGCGACAGCAGCGGCGTCGATCCCCCCTCGAGCATGTTGGCGAGGTGGGGACCGGGCGCTTCGGCGCAGATGCGCCGCATCTCGTCCTCGTTTTCCGGCGCCTCGACAAACAGGATGTCGGCGCCGGCGGCGCGGAACGCCCGAGCCCGCGCCAGCGCCTCGCCGAGGCCGTGGGTGGCGCGGGCGTCGGTCCGGGCGAGAATGAGGATATCGGCGCCCTCGTTGCGCGCGTCGACGGCGGCGCGGACGCGGGCGACGGCTTCGCCGTGCGGGACCACCTGCTTGCCGCGGGTATGGCCGCAGCGCTTCGGGGCCACCTGGTCTTCGATCATGACGGCGGCGAAGCCGGCGCGGGCATAGCCGGTTACCGTGCGCTTGACGTTCACCGCGTTGCCGTACCCGGTGTCGCCGTCGCCGATGACCGGGATCGAGACGGCGGCGCAGATGTTGCGGCCCTGATCCAGCATCTCCGCATAGGAGATCAGTCCGGTGTCGGGGAGCGCCAATCGCGCCGCGGACACCGCGAAGCCGCTCATGAAGGTGAGGGGAAAGCCGGCCGCTTCAATCAGCTTCGCCGACAAGGCATCGAAGCAGCAGGGCATCAGCAGCGGCCGTGGGCCGTCCAGCAGTCGGCGAAGGCGGGCGGCGGCGGATTCAACCGGCATCGATTGTTCGCTCCGGGAAGCGGCTCAATTGGGCTCCAGTTCGCTGTCCCAATAGAGAAAGTCGCGCCAACTCTCGTGGAGGTAGTTGGGCGGAAAGCCGCGGCCGTTGTTCTGCAGTTCGAACGCCGTCGGCTCGTGCGGCCGCACCAGCGGGAACAGGCCGGATTGTTGCGGCAGGCGATGGCCCTTGCGCAGGTTACAGGGCTCGCAGGCGGTGACGACGTTGGTCCACTCGGTGCGGCCGCCGCGGGCGCGCGGCACCACGTGATCGAAGGTCAAGCGCTCGGCGGCGAAGCTCCCGCCGCAGTACTGGCAGGAAAAGCTGTCGCGGAGGAAGACGTTGAACCGGGTAAACGCCGGTCGCCGCGCCACCGGCACGAACTGCTTGAGGACAATGACGCTCGGCAGGCGCATCTCGTGATTGGGCGAGCGTACCGACCGGTCGTATTCGGAGACGACGTGCACCCGCCGCAGAAACACCGCCTTGACCGCTTCCTGCCAAGGCCAAAGCGACAGCGGGAAATAGCTCAGAGGACGAAAATCGGCGTTCAGTACCAGGGCCGAATAGGTGTCCATCCCTGCGCATACCGGGTTTGGTCCGTACGGGCGGGCGGAGGGTACAACACCCGGTGCGGCTTGCCAAACACTTCGGCCGTGACCGTTCCGTGAATGCGATGGAGACGATTACCCGGGCCGGGGACGATCAGGCAGGTTGACCGAGGACATGGCGGGCGAGAAAGGAGAAGGCCAGCCGCAGCGTGTTCTCGTCGATTCCGTGGCCGAGCCCGGGCAGAACGTGCGCCTCGACCGGCACCCCTGCCGCCTGCAAGGCGATTTCGGCCATCGACAAGGCGGCGGCCGGCAGCACGTCGTCATCGGCGCCGTGGGTCAGCAATACCGGTGGCCGCACCCGGATTTCGTCGGCCAGGTGCTCGGCGCCCACCAGGATCCCGGAGTGGGAGAGGATCGCCGCCGGTGCGACGGCGGTGCGCAGACCCACATGCAACGCCATCATCGCCCCTTGCGAGAACCCGATCAGGATCAGCGTTTCCGGGGCCAGTTGGTGGCGGGCGAGTTCGGCGGCGAGGAAGGCCTCCAGCGCCGGCTGCGCTGCACGGACGCCATCCCATCGCGTCGTTGGATGGAAGTCCTGCAGGCTGAACCACATGTAGCCGAAGGGGGCCAGATCGTAGGGGAAGGGGGCATTGGGGGCGACGAAGGCGGCGCGGGGGAACAGGCCGTGATAGAGCGGGGCGAGGCCGATCAGATCGTTGCCGTCGGCACCGATGCCGTGCAGGAAGACGACGAGGCGGTCCGGCCGCGCTCCCCCTTCCGGCAATATCCTCGGGCCGTCCAGCGCACGAATGGGGACCATGGCTTTTTGCTGCCTGCAGGCGAAAGCCGCGTGTCCGCTTAAGGGAGTGGCGATCCGTCGGCGGAGGGCGGCCGCTGCTTAGAATTTATAGTTGATGATGACGCCGCCGAAGAACTGATACGTGGCCGGCTCGCCGTCAATGGTGTCGGACTCGAGGGCGCGCAATTGGCGGGCGTAAGCGGCCTGGGTCTGCACCGTCCAACTCTCGGAGGGGGCATAGCCGAGACCGAGGCTGAGACCGATGTCGCGGAAACCGGACGCCTCGTCGCTGGCGCCGAGGCCGGTGCGGCCGCCGCTGATGCCGCTGGCACCTTCGACCGCGTAGGTGGAGTAGAGGCGCGAACTGACCTGCCAGGAGGGAGAGAGAAACGTCCGGTAGTCCAGGCCGGGTTGCAGCCGGACGATGTCGGCGGACGCCAGCGGGTCCGATGCCACCTGAACGTTGATGCCGTAGCCCGAGCCGGGGCTATCTTTTTCCTCGTTGAACCGGTAGCCGGCGTAACCGCCGATCAGGCCGCCATTGCCCCGGGCCGGTGTTCCGAGGTCGAGGACCGGCGAATGCGGGGCAGCCGCGGCGCCCGATCCCGCCGTGGCCGGGGCGCTGACGGTACCGGTCTCGATGCCGCCATGGGAGACGACCGACGTGGTGGTGCGCAGCGGGGCGAGCGAGCGGGTGTCGAGAGGCTGAACGAAGCCCTGCAGGTTGACCGTGCCGCGGCCTGCCTCATCCCCCGCCGGCGCAACCGTGACCGTCTGCGTCTTGCCGCTATCGCCGGGGTCGGCAGCGAGAACCGGTGTCGCCGGCGCACCCAGGGCGACCGCCGCCATCAGCAGCATCCCCACCGTCGGCATGACCACGCTGCGAAACACGGGTTTCATCGTCTGTCGTAATCCTCGGATCCGCCACCCAAACAGCCGTACTTCTGCGCCGACTGTGATCACGATGCATCGCTAAAGTTGCACGAACCCAATATATAGCATGGCTCGCTTTGTTGCCACGCTCTCAGGCCACCGAATCTGTGTAAAGTAGGGGATTTGTGGCATTTTCATCGCGGCCGCCATCCGACGGATGGATCAAAAGGGGCGAGACGGCCATCCGCCCGTTCGATCGCATCGCGGCACCGTCCCGCGCAAGGCGCGATTCGGCGATCTTGGGCGCCATTGAACCGGCGCAGTTTGGCCATTCTCCATAGGGCAATATGGGGATCGTCAAGGTGCCTAATCGTCTCAACGACCGGTTTCGATTCTGGCATCGGGTCAGTGCTATTTTTAGCATTAACCATGCCAATAATTGGACCACCAAGTCGAGCATGTTGTGACCAAAAAATAGGCCACGCGCAGGCAGCGGCGAGCTTGGCAACCGAGTGGAAAAAGCGGTACCTTATCCGAAGCGGTAGAGGGGGAACGCAACTAATTATGAACATCAGGAACTAGTGTTTGCAACGAGAGCGGCATTCTGCGCACTTGCTCTCGCGTTTATGCAGTCGAGAAAGAACACCAGTGCTGGTTCTTGGGTGACAGGGGATTGCGGGATTCCGCTTTATCGCCATGCGTATGCTGCGCCTCGCCAGAGTGGTGCGGTTTTGGGGTAAAGTTAAAGGGGGTTACTGATGAAAATCATGCGTTGGCTCTCGCCCACGGCTGCTGTGTTATTGGCCGGAATGACTATGCCGGCAATCGCGGTGGACAACGACGGGCTTATGCCCTTGGGCACGACGACGGTGCAGCCTATCGGCGCTGTCCCGGGCGGCACACTGGTTCTGCCGATGTCAAGTCTGCCGAAACCGGCAGGCGAAGTGCGTACCCATCTGCAATTCGTGATCCCGGACACGCCACTGGCGGCGCCGTTCGACTGCCATGCAGGGTCGTGCGAGACTCCGGCGTCGCTTGCTTGTGTGTACCTCCTTCCTCCCTATACGTCGCGTACGAGCGGGTGTGATCCGAATATCGTCACGACCCCGGCCAGCGGCGGTAGCAAGGCGATCGGCTTCGTTGACGCCTTTCACAACAAATCGGTCCTGGCCGATTTGAAGGCGTTCTCGACCATTTTTGGCCTCCCGGCGCCGAGCCTGAAGATTATCAAATGTACCGATAACAGTACGGGGCATGGAACCTGCAGCGCCAACAATCCCGCACCTCCCGCCTGCCAGGACAGCAACCAGTGCGGTTGGGCGATAGAGGCGTCGCTCGACGTCCAGGCGGCGCATGCCATGGCACCGAATGCCAAACTCATCTTGGTCGAGGCGTATTCGGATTCGTATGGCGACATGCTCCTCGCCGAGACGGCGGCGGGTACAGCGGTGGCAGCGGCCGGCGGCGGTGAAGTCTCCAATAGTTGGGGTGGTCCAGAATTTTCCGGTCAGCAGGCGTGGAATTCATATTTCGTCAATCCGAAAGTCGTTTTCTTGGCCTCCACCGGCGACCACAAGAACAACTCCAATCCCCCCTGGAGCGCCGACGTCAACTTTCCGTCGACTTCGCCGAACGTGATCGGCGTTGGCGGCACGAAAGTCGTCCGCAACAGCAGTTACGCATTCTCCTCCGAAACGCCGTGGGACAACAGTAACGGTGGCGGCGGTGGCGGGCTGAGCACGATCGAGCCGACACCGGCGTTTCAGACCATCGTAGGGACCACGAAGCTCCACGGTCATCGCGGGGCTCCCGACATTTCCGCCGATGCCGACCCGGCGACCGGGATGATCGTCCGGCTCTCGACGACCTGCTGTGGCGTCCCGACCGGGTATTACATCCTCGGCGGCACCAGCCTGACGTCGCCGCTGATGGCCGGGATGATCAACGCCGCTGGTCACTTCTTGACGTCCACAGCCACGTCGTCCGGGACGGAGCAGGCGCTGCTGTATGGCGAAATCGGCAACGCCACCGTGCTGAACGACGTAAAGACCGGCACCTGCCACAATGGCGGCAACCCCACCAACGGCACGTCAACGAACGCCAAGGCCGGATGGGACGTCTGCACGGGTGTCGGCACGCCGCACGGACTGGGCGGCCTCTGATCGCCAAATTCGCGAACCGAGACCAGCGACGGCATGGGAAAGGGGCTCGAAAGAGCCCCTTTCTTCTGTGTGGTGCACTCCTCTCGCACCCGTCCGCGGGGTGACGGGGGAGACGGGCCCTGCGGAAATGTGATCGTGCCCGGCCTTCGACCCCATATGAACCGCACGATCTAAACGCCAAGACCAGCCGCCGTACGCCGCCTTTGCGCCGCTGCGGGGTCCGAGGAGAGGAGGATTGCGATGGCCGCGAAGAAGATCCTGATGATCGTCGGCGATTTCGGCGAGGATTACGAGATCATGGTGCCGTTCCAGGCGCTGCAGATGGTGGGCCACCAGGTGCACGCGGTCTGCCCCGACAAGGCGGCGGGCGACAAGATCCGTACCGCCATCCACGATTTCGAGGGCGACCAGACCTATTCGGAGAAGCCCGGCCACAACTTCACCCTCAACGCCAGCTTCGACGAGGTCGATCCCGCCGCCTACGACGCGCTGGTGGTTCCGGGCGGCCGGGCGCCGGAATACCTGCGGCTGAACGGACGGGTGCTGGAGATGGTTCGCCACTTCGGCGAGGCGGGCAAGCCGATCGCCGCCATCTGCCATGGCCCGCAGCTCCTGGCGGCGGCGGGGGTGATCGCCGACCGGCACGTTTCCGCCTATCCCGCCTGCTCGCCGGAGGTGAGGCTGGCGGGCGGGCGGTTCGCCGACATCGCCCTCGATGACGCGGTCACCGACGGCAACCTGGTCACCGCCGCCGCCTGGCCGGCGCACCCGGCGTGGCTGGCCCAGTTCCTCGTTCTCCTCGACAAGGTCCAGGCCCGCGCCGCATAGGCCCCCTACACCGTCTATACCGTCCTATGCCGTCGTCCGGGGTTCGCTATTGCACGCCGGCCTTGAGCCGGCGCAGCAGTTCCTCGATCTGGGCTGCCCCCGAAGCGACGGCGCCGGCGGCGAGGTAGGACTCGAGGGTGGCGATGGCGGTCTTGACGTTGCCGAGCCGGCTGAGCAGGACCCCCGTCTCCCAGGCGATCTCGCCGCGGTCGGGAGCGATCAGGGTCATCGACTGGAGGATGTCGATGGCCCGGGTCAGGTCGCCGGCGCCGATCGCCCGCAGCTTGATGTTGTTCTGCAGGCGGAGAAGGATGTCGCGGAAGCCCACCGCCCGATAGTGGGTCGGCGCGATCTCCGCCTCCTGCCCGCGCAGGGTCTTCAGCCGCGCCCTGAGCTCGGGTGCGTGCATCATCTTCGCCCCGTAGAACGGATCGAGGATGACCCGCTGGCCGCGTGCCGCCAGCCGGAGCAGGAAGTGCGACGGGAAGTCGATGCCGACGATGTCGGCGCCGTAGGCGCGGGCGGCGTGGATATAGAGAATGCCCAGGCTCACCGGCAGGCCGCGGTGGCGATCGATGACGTCCAGCAGGTTGGCATTGCGGAGGTCGTCGTAGGTTTCGCTGTCGCCGTGGTAACCGTGACGGTCGACCAGGACCGAGCGCAGCGCCGCCGTCTGCATCTCCACGCTGTCGGCGCGGGACGTCTTCTCGGCAGCGTGCACCGCTAGGTCGGCGAGGTGCTGGTGATAGGGAGCCAGGTCGACGTGGGGACGCTGCAACGCCGCCAGCGTCAGCGCGGTCTCGGCGAGCGGGATATCGTCATCCTGCCGATGCCCGATCTCCTTCAGCGTCTCGATCAGTGTCCTGCGCCGCGCCACGTCCGCCCGATCACGTCCGCCCGATTCACGTCCGTTCGTTTGAGGCCTCCGGGAAGCCCGTCAGGCGCGGCACCTCGCCACGCCTCCACCGAACTTAGCCAACCCGCCGATCCGCACAAGGGGGAGCGCCAGCGCCGGCGACGGGCGTGCCGCGAAGCGCCGGAAGCCGGCTTATCGCCGCTCGGGTACGAAGAATCGCATCGCCGTTCCGACCGCCGTTGCCACCAGCCGTCGCGGCAGCATCACCGGCCCGAGCGCCGCCCGATCGACCCGCCCCACCAGCCGGACCCGGTCGCGGCCGAGGGCGGCCAGCCCCTCCCGGGCCACCCGCTCCGGGTCCACGGCGCTGGGGATGCGGCCGAAATCGAAGCTGCCGCGGGCGGCGGCGGAGCCGCGGATGGGGCCGGGGCACAGGGCCAGGACGTCGATGGGGTCTTCGCGCATTTCTTCGCCGAGGGCTTCGGCAAAGTGCAGGTCGAACGTCTTGGTCGCCGCATAGGAGGCGAAGAACGGTACCGGGGCGAGGGCGGCGGTGGAAGAGACGATGATCAGGCCGGCGCGCCGGCCGGCGCCGCGGGCCCGTTCCAGCATGCCGGGAAGGAGGTGGCGGGTGAGCAGGACGACGGCGGCCACGTTGACCATGACCGTCTGCCGTTCGCCCTCCACGTCGTTGTCGAGAAAGCGGCCGAGGATACCGAGCCCGGCGTTGTTGATGAGGAGGTCGATGCCGAACGCATCGGCCCGCTTCGCCACCGCATCGACGCCGGCCGGCTCGGCCAGGTCGGCGGCGATGGTGGCGACGATCCGGCCGGGCCGGCGAAGACGCTCGGCCGCTGCCGCCAGTTGCGCCTCGGTGCGGCCGGTGAGCAGCAGATCCGTCGACGCCGGCAGAGCGGCGGCGAAGGCGGTGCCGATTCCGCCCGTCGCCCCGGTGATCAATGCCCGCCCATACGTTCGCATCGCTCGCTCCGCCCGGTCGTTCCCTCTCGGGTCCCTCGCAGACACCGGTCTGCCCCCAATCCCTTATCTCTCGTCGATCGGAGCGCCCTTGGCAAGGAAGGCCATGGGGACGGTGGGCGACGGGGCCGGGGTCGGCGAACGGCGCCCCCGCGTCAATCGTCGTAGCCGTAGAGCCAGCGGGTGGGCACAGGGGCGACGTTGCGAACGGAATGGCGGTGGCCGCGGGCGATGAACACCTCGTCGCCGGGGTCGGCGAGGGCGCGCGTCCCGTTCACGGTGATCTCCAGCCGGCCCTCGGTCACCGTGACCAGCTCGTTGCTGTCATGGACGAAATCGACCCACGCCCGGCCGGGCGGATCGACGAAGAGATCGCAGGAAAATCCGCGCCCGGCCCAGTCGGCGGCAACGGCGCTCCGGTCGACCGGGGCAGGGAACCTTCCCTTGCGCATGAATTCGGCCACGGCTGCTCCGTAAAGAAAGGCTCGTTGGTGGGCGCCGGCCGGGACAGGCCGATGGGAGCCGGTCATTGTAGCCGATCGCCGTGGATGCGGCATCGGTCGGTGCTATGGGCGCGGCAGAGACTTGCAATTTCGGTAAAAATACCCCATAAGGGCCATTCCTATCCGGCGGCGCCCGACAACGTACGGCCGACGAGAAGTCCCGCTTCACGCGATCGAATGAGGAATGCCCATGGTTACCCGCGCCTTTTTGTTCGTCGCCTCGATGACCCTCGCCGTCGCCGGTGGCGCGGCCGCCGCCGCCGCCCAGTCTGCGCCGCAGATCAACGTTCCGGGCTTCCAGAACACGGTGGGCGAGACCTTGACCAATCTCGGCGACGTCACCGCAAATATGGCCGAGGGGGTCAATGTGGGCAGCGTCGGCGGGGCGATGAATCCGGGCGACGTCAACGGCGTCAACCTCGGCGGGACCAGCGGCATCAACATGATCACCGCCAACACCGGCGTCGCCAACGTCGCCAACAGCATCGCCATCAACGCCAAGCTTCAGTGATCGAGGGGCTCCGGTGACCGAGCGACGCGGGGACGCCCGGGTGCACATGGCCGGCCGCCGCCGAGCGCCTGAAGGGATTGGCGCCGCTGTCGGCGTCGCCGCCATTCTGATCGCGGCTCTGATCGCGGCGTCGACGTTGCCGTTGCCGGCGGTGGCCGGCGAGGCGGCCCCGGCCGATCCGCTCGCCGGCTGGACCGCCATCGCCGGGGCGGAACTTGCCGGCGAGGCAGGGGGCGCCGCCCGCCCGTCGTTCGTCGCCGGCGACCTGTTGGGGAACCATTCCGAGATCGCCGCCACCGTCGGTCAGACGACATTGACCAACGTCAGCGCCGGCGCCATCGGCAACAACGCCATCGGCGGTCTCGACGGCCTGTCGACCGTCATCTTCAACACCGGATCCGCCGTCAGCACCGCCGTCAGCTACCAACTCAACGTCGCGGTCAAATGACGGCGGCCGGGGCAGGTGGCCGTCCGCGCCGCGCCGCCGTCCTCGCGCTCCTCGTCGGCGCGGGAATCGGCGCCGCGACCGCCGCGGCGGCGGGCGAAGTGGACATCCTTGGCCCGGCCGCCGGCGGGACCTACCGCGTCGGCGTCGAAAGCCTGCAGGAGCGCCGGTTCCGGACCGTCTACCGGCAGGCCCACGACCTCAGCTGCGGCGCCGCCGCTCTGGCCAGCCTGTTGACCTATCACTACCGGCGACCGGTTTCCGAGGAAGAGGTGGCCGCCGCCATGCGGGCGGCGGGCGATCCGGCGAAAATCGACCGCCTCGGGTTCTCTCTCCTCGACATGCAGCGGTACCTGGCCGGCCGCGGCCTTGCCGCCGACGGCTTCAGGGTGAACCTGGACCGGCTCGCCGCGGCGGGCTTGCCGGCCATCACCCTGATGGAGGCGGAGGGCTACCGCCACTTCGTCCTGATCAAGGGCATCCGCGGCGACACGGTCCTGGTGGGCGATCCGGCCAAGGGCATCCGCGTGCTCCGGCGCCAGGCGTTCGAGGCGGCGTGGTCCGGCATCGCCTTTCTCATCCGCGATGGCCAGACGCTCGCCCGCACCGCCTTCAACCGCGACGAGGAATGGGCGGCGCCCGCCCCGGCGCCGCTCGGCACCGCCCTCGACCGCGGCAGTCTTGCCGACATCACCGGCATCCGGGCCCCCTTTCCCCGGTTCTAGGCCGACCCGATGCGCTATCCGCTCGCCCTTCTGTGCCTCGTTGCCGCCACCACCGCGGCGGCGGCCGAAGACGCGCCGGCCGGGGGCGACCGGCTGGCCGGCTTCGCCCCCCTCGACGAGGCCGCCCTTGCCGTTGCCACCGGCGGCTTCCGCATCGGCAATCTGGAAATCGGCCTGGGTGCGGTGATCCGCACCACCATTGCCGACGGCGCGGGCGCAGACCGGGTGGCGACGGACGCCTTCACCCTGGAGCCGGGAACGCCGGCCGGCGTTTACCGGTTGCAGGTGCCGGGGACCACGGTCACCGGCCGGGGTCTCGCCGGCGTCATCGAGAACACCGAAAGCCATCGGGCGATCAGCCGCGAGGTGACCCTCAACGTGGAGATCGCCGGCCTCGCCTCGGCGATTCGCGCCGCCGCGGCCGCCCGCACCGTCGGCGCCGCCGGACCGGCGTCCCGGTTCCGCTGATCTCGCCGCTGATCTCGCCGCTGATCTCGCCGCTGATCTCGCCTTCGATCAGTTCATCACCTGCAGCGCGATCGGCACCCGGATGGCGACGCGGGTGTCGGGCGCCTCGTCGGTGACCCCGACGCTGGTGGCGACGTTGATGCCGACCCGATCGGAAACGGCGTAGGACACGCCGAACACCAACTGGCCCACCTGGAAGCTGTCGGTCTTCGCCGACTGGCGGACGCCGTCGGCGATGTAGGTCTGCTTCGTCGCTTGCACCCAGTCGTGGGCGTACCCCAGGCTGAGCGAGAGCGCGTCGTTGAGGGCGATACCGATGCCGAAGCTGGCGCGGTAGGTATCGCCCGGCTCCACGTCCTCGACCCGCACCGCCTCGCCGGTCAGATTGTCGACGAAGGTCTTGTCGATGGCGCGCTCGAAGCCGTGCAGGTAGCCGATATTGGCGTAGAGGACCGCCGGTTCGGTCGGATAGATCACCGTCAGGCTGGGTTCCACCGCCCAGAAGCCCGATCCCAGCGGCGCCTGGTCGTCGCTGACGTCGTAAGGTCCCTCTCCGGTCGCCGATTTCACCCGGACGTTGCCGACGAAATAGGGCCAACCGGCGCTGCCGTCATTGACCTGCCAGTGCAGACCGAACTCCACGTCGCCGATGCCGTTGTTGCGCAGGCCGACCGACTGTTCCGCCCCGGTGGCGATCTGCTGTTGGGTGAAATCGCTGTCGCGCAGGACGTAGGGGACGCGCACGTCCGCCTCCAGCCGGTCGGTGATGCCGTAGCGGGCGCCGAGCGCCGTCGTCAGCGTCTTGTTGCGGCTCTGGTTGGCGTCGATCAGGCCGATCAGCACGGTGTCGACGATTTCCACCCCGTCGAAGAAGAACTGGTTCGACGTGTCGTACTGGTATTCCAGCTGTGGCTCGAGGACCAGCCAGCCGCGCCGGGTCAGCACCCCGCCCACATCGGCCAGCACCTGGATCGCCGGCGGCGCGGCGGGGGAGGGGGCGGGCGGTGCGCTCGCCGTTTCCGTAGCCGGGATCGCCGATGGCACCGGGGTCGGTGGGGCCGCCGGGGAGGTGACGGCCGCCGTCGCGTCGGTCGCCGTGGTGAGCGATGCGGCGGTGCCGCCGGCGAGACGCCGCTCCAGCGAGTCCAGTTGGCTGCGCTGTTTCAGCAGGGCGGCCCGTTGGGCATCCAGCGCGCGCGCCTGGGCGTCGATCCGCTCCTCCTGGGCGTCGATCGTCCGCCGAAGGGCTTCGATCTGTCGCACCGCCGCCGCCGTTTCCGCCGCCCGGATCGACCCCGGGGCCAGCGGGGCGATCAGCGGCGCCATCGCCACCGCGAGGGCGAGGCGACGCCACCGGCGAGGGGCGGCGCCGATCCGACGGCAGGGGCACTGGCGGGCGGGCGGGGGAGCCAGGGGTGGCGGGTCCGAACCAAAAAAACGGGGGACACGAGCGGCGCTATTATGCCCAAATGGGGTGAATCGGCAACGGTATATGTCCAGCGCGGTGCCGTTTGGTGTGGATTATCGGGATATATTAGGCCCGAATGGGGCCATCGCCCCGGGGGCTGATTCCGCTGCGCCGCGCAATTCTTCCGCGCCTTCCGCGCCCATGGTGATGTTGCGATAATTATTCTGCCACGGTGCTATAGTTATTCTGCCACGGATGGAAACAGGAAGCGTTAGAAATCAAAGGCATAGCGGCGGAAAAGGGATCCGCAATCGCCTCATTGCGCAACCTGATTGCGGATCCCCGTCACTTTTTGCGAATGTTCATGTGATAATAACGACTTAGCGATAAGTCGGCTGGCGGCAGAGAGCGCCGATTCGGGCCATTGCGGATCCATTAACGGGCGGAATTTAGAACGTCCGGCTAGCCCAAGCGACCCGACCGATGATGCAAAGGTCACTAGGAATATTATCTCTATCGAGAACGATCGGCTCATAAGAGGGATGGTCGCTGCTGATCGTGAGCTTACCCCCTGGTAGCTGTTGTAGCCTCTTTATAAAGACGCGTCCTGCTAGGCGCACAGCATAGATCCCTTCAGAGCTAGGCTCATTGTCGCTGGTGTCAATTAGCACAAGATCACCGTCCTGAAGCAATGGTGCCATAGAGTCACCACGAACAGCGATAAGGCGGGCATCTTTAGAAGAAACATTAATCCGCTCTGTGAGAAACGAGAAATGAAAAAGAAAAGCATCTGAAACTTGTGATGGCCTTCCGCCATCATCACCCAGGTCGTCTTTCGTATCTCCCAGCATAAAAATCGGTACGTACTCAACAAGTCTAGCGGCATCCAGCACTCTTGCCTTCGGCATTATTGCCGATATCATTTTTCGATCACCCCAATCCGAAAAGTCCATAGGTTTTATTCCATCTCGAACCCATAGCGGGTTCGCGGATGATACCTCGGACAGGCGCTCCAGGACGGATAGGGGAAGCGGTCGTTCCGCTCGTTCGTAGCTCTGGTATGTGCGCAGCTTCAATCCAAGAAGGTCAGCAAACTGCTGTTGGGACATATCGGCACGAAGCCGAATCGAACGCAGCCGCGTGCCCACATTATGTGTAACTTCCGTGTTTGACATTGTGGGCCTCGTGTGCGTACTTTGTGTATGTGGTCTCCCGAAGGTACACGAATCATGGAGATGCGACAACACGAGGCCGGCAAAGGCCTGTACGCAGCAGTTCGCGCCGGCCTGATTGCCAAGGGCGACAGCCTAAACCGCTGGTGCCAGCGCAATGGCGAACACCGCCAATATGCGGCGCTGAGCCTGCTGGGAGCGGCCAACGGCCCGAAGGCGCGTGCGGTCCGCCGCAGGCTTATAAGGGCCGCGGGTCTCGCGGCTCCGAGGCATGAGTAGCGGCGTCGCGTTGTCGGTGAAAGACCTGGCGCGCCTTCATGGCGTGTCTGAGAGGATCGCTCGCATGGCCATTGCGCGATGCGCTGCGGGCAAGACATGGCGCGGGCTGAGGCTGCAGGCGGTTGAGATCGTCGGCCCTGGTGGTAGCCGTGGGTGGCGCTATGCCGTCCCGCTCGACAGTCTGCCGGCCGATTGGCAAGCCCGATATTGGGAGCTGAAGGGCGGCAAGCCGCGGGCAATTGCGCCGGTGCGGATCGAACCCCCGGCCGACTGGATGTCCGACATCGGCAAGAAGGCGGTGCACTTCGGCGAGCGGGAGCGGCAGCGGCTGCGCCTGGCGGGCGAAGTGGTCGAGACGACGTTGCCGCACAGCCGCGAGCGGGCGGAGAAGATCGCCGAGGCGGCGAAGCGGGAGGGCGTTCCCGCACGCACACTGCGGGCCTGGGTGCGTGCGTACGAGCAACGGGGCGTTACCGGCATCGTCCGCAAGGCGCGGGCGGATCAGGGCAAAGACCAGGTGGTGATCTCACGCGCTTTCGACGCGGCCGCACGGGCGGCAGGGGTCTCAAAAGAGCGTCTGGAGGAAGCACGGGACGATCTGTCGAGGCGCGCCGGCCTTTACTACTCGGACCACCTGGAAGCATCGGCGAACGAAGTTGCGCTCGACCTGGTGTCCCCCGCAATGGAGGTCGCACGCACCCTCGGCATCGACCTCCCCGAAAGCCGCCTGAAGCGCATCTGCCGGCTCCCCCGGCAGTTCGTGGAGCGGCAGCGAGAGTTCAAGGAACTCGCCGTTCATCGGTTCGACAAGGGTCAATGGGCCGCGAAGATGCGGCCGCGGGTGAAGCGTGACTGGTCTGGCCTGGATCCTATGGGCTGCGTCGTCATGGACGTCTGGCACATGGATATCCTCGTTCGGCGCGACGACGGCACGCTGGCCACGCCGAAGGCGGTTCTCGCCCTCGACATGGCGACGCGCCGGGTGTTCCTGCGGATCTTCCTGATGCCGAAGGGCAAGATGATCCGGCGCGAGCATGTCTTGCAGACGCTGATCGCGATGTTCGGCGATCAGGACTGGGGCATTCCGAGGACGCTCTATATAGACAACGGCAGCGAGTTCCGGATCGACTGGGTCACGGAAGCGCTGAACGGGCTAGGTGTTTATCAGAATTGCGATCTCCTTCGCGCCGCTCCCTACAACCCGCAATCGAAGCCTATCGAAGGCTACATCGCCATTCTCAAGCGATATCTGGCCCGCTTTGTCGGCTACATCGGCGGCGACTGCTTCAAGAAGAAGACCGAGAACCTCGGGCGTGATCCGCAGGGCTTTCCGGGCACGTTCGAAGAGTTCGTGAGCCTGTTCCAGAGCTATGTCGTCCCCGGCTATCACTGCACCCAACAGCGCGGCCACCTTTCTGGCGAGACGCCTTACGAGCGCTTTGCTCGCTTCCTGAAGGCCGATTCGCCGTGGCGAAGTCAGGTCCTGGACGAAGAGTATGCGCGGCTGAGGCTCGCGCCACTGCGCACGGCTCGCCTTCTCGCAGGTGGCATGTTCTCCCTGGACGGCGAGACTTACGCCTGCGAGGCGGCGTCACGCTCTGGGATCGGCAAGGTGTCGATCGTCGCTCCCGTGTTCGGCGACCGATCGGCGTTGGCGGTCTTCTCCGGGAAGAAGTTCCTTGGCGTCGCCGAGCTGGTGCGCGCGCTGCCTTGGAACGACCGGGCCGGCATTGCCGAGCAACGGAAACGGGACAGCGGACAGCGAGGGCAATACCGGATGCTCAACGAGCAACTGGCGCCGGTGCTTCGGTTGGAGAACCGGATCAAGGCGCACGGCCCGATTCCGCACGCCAGGTCGGCGAGCGTCGTTCTGTTAGACGCCGAAGTGCGCCTGGCCGCGCAGAAGATGAAGGCGGTGCGGGCGGTACAGAGCGTCCAGGCTGAAGAGCAAGCCACCGATCCGCTGGAGCAGGAAGCCGCACGCCGGAAGCGGATTTACGGAAACTTGTTTTGAGCGGGAGAAGCCGCGATGGCTGAGAACATCCTGGAGTTCGAGAACAAGCCCAAGCCGTCTGGCTTCATCGAGACGGAGACGGCGCTTAAATTCCTCCAAGTGATCCACAAGGCTTGGGAGCGCCGATGGATGGCGGCGATTGTCGGTGCGCCCGGCATCGGCAAGACGAAGGCGATGCGCCGCTATTGCCAGCTGCACCCTGAGCATGCCTTTTACTCCGATTTCGCGCCGGCCGACGCATCATTGTCCGCGATGCTCGACGTGCTGGCCGGGTTGGTTGGCGCCTATGAGGTGGATCGCGGCATCCACCACAAGCATCGCGCCGTCGCCCACGCGATCCGCCGCCGCATGGAGAGCGACCTTTCCGCCGTGTCGGGCGATGAGTTTGGCGAAGCCGCCGGACGCGTCGTTCTGCTGATCGACGAGGCCCAGGAGCTGACGCCGGCAGCGCTGCAAGGCTTGAAAGCCCTGCATGATCAGACGGGCGTGGCGATCGTCCTTGCCGGCAACGAAACGGTGATCAACCAGTTCTATACCGGCAAGGGCCTGGTCAAGCCGGAGTACGCACAGCTCGACCGGCGCATCGTCCAGCGACGCGAGGTGAAGGGGCTGGTGCCTGCCGACGTGGCTGCGCTGGCGCGCCATCACGGCATCGGCGGGACCAAGGAACTCTCTTTTCTCAAGCGCCTGGCGAAATTCGGCCATGGCCTGGCGCTACCCGACAACGTCATCCGCGAAGCCCGCTTCGCGGCGCGCAACCGGCCAATCGGCCTGTGCGAGCTGGAGGAAGCCGCACGCAGCTTAGGGGTGGAGTTATGAACGAACACGATGATGCGATCCAGAAGCGGTTGAGCAAAGCTGTAGCGGAGGCCTGGCTTACGACTTCCCGCGTCGAATCGGAAGCGCGGATCCTGTCGAACCTGGCCTGGGCGGCGGAGGAGATTATGACGAACCCGAACCCGACATGGACCCGCAATATGCTCGTCGACCGCATCGGAGACCTTTTGCAGGTCATCCGTGAGAGGGCGCTCGCTCTTAGCGAGCGGTGCAGCCAGGCACCGGAGTGACTGAGGATGGCCCTTTCGGCAAAACAGATCGCGTTGATCGCGGTGGCCCGGAAAGCGCTCCATTTGCGAGACGAGGATTACCGCGCCATCCTGGCCAACATCGCCGGCATCGAGCGCACACGCGAGCTGGATCGTCTCGGCTTCGAGCTGCTGATGCAGGAGTTCCGCCGGCTTGGCTTCGAGAGCGACTTCCATAAGGCGAACCTGGGCACGCGGCCCGGGATGGCGACACCGGGTCAAGTCTCCCTGATCCGCAACCTCTGGGCGGAGTTCACCGGCGGCGAAGGCACCGATGCCAGCCTTGGCAAGTGGCTCGACAACAAGTTCAAGGTATCGTCCCTGCGCTTCCTGCCCAAAGCGCGCGCCAGCAAGGTTATCCAGGCGTTGCGGGCGATGGTGGCGGTGCGGAGCGCGGCATGATTGCCCGCCATATCATCCGCGATCATCGCCCGGGGTTGTTAAAGATAGAGACGGACCCTGCGCTGCGGGCGTTCGTCGATGATCTTTTGCCCCACTGCACCTTCGCCGAGGTGGCGGCCGAATGCGTGAAGCGCTTCGGCAAGAAGCGCGCGCCCGGGCATTCCACCGTCCACCGCTACTGGCGGCGACGGCAATCGCCCCCGGCGGCCGCAGGATAATGAGCCGTCCGGCGGATCGTGAGTATGGTCCCCCGCACGGGCCACCTCGCCCGGCAACCGGCCATCGGGGTGCAGCCCGGCCGGCGCCTGCGACTGCAATTTATGGGGATTGGCTGGCGCCGAGTCCACCCCCCCGGCGACTGCCGGGCGCAAAAGGGCCTGTGATACCAAGGGGGCGCTGCCGTCACCCCCAAACTGGACCTCAGGTAGCTTTTTAATGGCCATTTAAGGCGTCTAAGAGGTGCCTAAGAGGTGGGGTGCTGCCGCGGATGGGGGGTTGGTGCGGCAAAATCACCAGCGGGCTTCTTACGGGCTCGTGACCCTCTTTCTGGATCCCCTGGCGACGATGCGCTATTCTCATCCTCAGCGAAGGCGTCGGTCGGAAGGTGGCTCCGTCAACCGGCGCCGGGTGCTCAGGCGGCCACCTCGCTGAGGGCTCCCACATCCAGGGGAATAGACCCCGCGCGCTCCCGATTCCAGCTCGGCGCGACGACATGGCGGCGATCACCCCCACATCTGAGTCGGGAAAATGTGATGAGTGTGGCCCCCCGCAGGGGTGAGTCTGCCTCTTCTTTTTCGGGCTTACTCGGCGATAGAGCTGATCGCATACGCGAGCCGCTATCGAGCGCGACGGCCTTTTCTGGCCATAAGGCGATCAGCATCCGCACCACGATCGTCAATTATGGTTCCCTCACGCGGCGTCGATTTTTGGGAAAGCACGTCGCCGAAGAGGCGTCTGAGGGCTCTCTTTCAGAGGCCTTAGGCGTGTCTGAAGGCTCTCTTACCGGCTCCTGCAGCGCCTGCTGCGCCGCCTCCGGCAACAGCGAGACGTGATATTCGATTTGCCCCCGCCTCGGCCCTGGAAAATGGCACTTAGGCGGCCGACTGAACCATCTTCCCGGCAACGGGAATATGGGCGCCAGGCGGTACAGCCCGGCCGAGCGCCGGCTCCGCCGCCCGCTCCTCTTCTGGAACTCTGGCGACGCTGCGCTATTCTCATCCCCAGCGAAGGCGTCGGTCGGAAGGTGGCTCCGTCAACCGGCGCCGGGCGCTCGTGCGGCCACCTCGCATAGGGCTCCCACATCCAGGAAATAGACTCCGCGCGCACCGGTCCCCTCTCATTTGTTTGAACTCGCAGGCGCCGTCGAGCTGCACTCCGACCGGTTGCCGCGCGAGGTGGCCCCATGCAGACTCTTCGGAGCAAGCCCTAAAGGAGGCGGACGGACTCGCCCCTCGCCGGCTCCGCCGCCCACCCCTCTTCTGGGGCCGAACCCCGGCAGTCGCCGGGCATGGACTCGGCCCAGCCAGTCCCTATAATCATCCTCGCAGGCGCCGGCCGGGCTGCGCCCCGACGGCCGGTTGCCGGGCGAGGTGGCCCGTGCGGGGGACCGTACTCTCAGCTCCGCCAGGATGCGGACGCGCCCGCCCGCAGGTTCCTTCATCGCTTTTATTCCGTCCTGGTAACACTACAGAGACGGTTGCGCGCAACTCTATCTCCCCCACAGAGTCGCATTCGATGCGGCCAATCCACCTCTTCCGCGCCGGCACCCACGTTGCGTCCGACGGCACGCCCATCGCGTTCTCCGACGCAGATGTGCGGGCAATCGCCGATAGATACGATCGGGGGCTGCACGAGGCACCGATCGTCATCGGCCACCCGAAGACCGATTCCCCCGCCTACGGCTGGGTTGCCAATCTCACCTTTGCCGATGGCTCATTGCTGGCAACCCCGCGTCAGGTCGATCCCGGCTTCGCCGAACTGGTGCGCGCGGGCCGGTTCAAGAAGATTTCCGCCGCGTTCTATCCGCCGTACGCCACAAGCAACCCCAAGCCCGGATCCTTCTACCTCCGGCACCTCGGCTTCCTCGGCGCCCAACCGCCGGCAGTGAAAGGGTTGCAGTCGGTGGAGCTTTCGGCCGGCGATCACGGCGCCGTCACTTTCGAACTTGCTGCGGCGGATGTGCCATCCGCGGCTTTTGCTGAAGAGGTTCCGATGAGCAACTTCCCGTTCCCCGTCCAGCCCGACAGTACGGCGATCTCGATTGCCTATCGCAACAAGCGCTACATTGCGGACGCGGTATTACAACGCATTCCGGTCGCCCGCATGGAGTTCACCTACAGCAGGCACGACTTGTCACAAGGCTTCACCGTCCCCAGCACTTTCGTCGGTCGCCGCGGCAGGCCCAACGAAATCACCTTTGATGCGACCGAAGAGAAGGGGGTGACCTTGGATTATGCTTTGGATGATCCCGTCCCCGGCGTCGATATGGACAATGCTCCGAAGAACTACAATCCGATCGACCACGCAGTGATGATGATGACGGATCTGATTTTGCTGGATCGCGAAATGCGCGTTGCCGGCAAGGTGTTCGATGACGACAACTATGCTACCGGCAATAAGGTGCAGCTCACCGGAACCAACCGTTGGAGCGACTACACCAATTCCGATCCGATCTCCGACATCGAAGCCGGCATCGAGAAGCTGGTTATTCGGCCGAATACGCTGGTGTTTGGCCGCAAGACCTTCGATGTGCTGAAGCGCCATCCGAAGCTGATCAAGGCGCTGCACGGACCGCTGAGCGACGACGGCTTCGCCAAGCGACAGCAGCTCGCCGAGCTGTTCGAGCTGGATGCGGTGCTCGTCGGCGAGTCTTGGCTGAATACCGCCCGCCAGGGCCAGGCGCCGCTCTTGCAGCAGGTATGGGGCCCACACGCAGCACTGCTGTGGCTCGACCCGCAACTGAGGGCCGCCAAAGGCGCTGCTACGTACGGGTTTACGGCGCAGTACGGCGATCGGGTCGCCGGCTCCAGCCCCGACAAGGACATCGGCTTCCGCGGCGGGTTCCGGGTGCGCGTCGGCGAGAGTGTCGCGGAAGTCATTGCCTGCAAGGATCTCGGCTACTTCATCCAGGATGCGGTTGCCTGAGAGGGGGTGTTTCGGGTGACCGAACAGGAGGTGGATGAACTAACCGGGTTTGCTTACCAGAGCGTGACCGGCCTGAACCTCGTGGAGGCCGATAGGGTGCTTGATGACGCTCGCCTTATGCTTTGGGGATCGGCTTTTTCCGGCAGGCCCATTCCGGACGAATGGGAAGGTCCACCTCCCACCATCGCCCGAGCCTTGGCGCATCTCTCGCTCGATCTCGCGGCCCAGGTTCTGGAGCAAACGCGCCTGGCCATATGGCTGGAAGGGTTTCCGAACGCCCGACCCAATCTGTTCGGCGGGTTGCTCGACAGCGCAAAGGAACTGCAATGATACCCTCGGTGGGGGCTGGCGCTGGCGGCAGTCGCTCCCTTGTTGGTGGAGCTTGCGGCGTCCTATGCCAAAAGCCGCAATCTGTGACCTTTGAGCAGACGGACGCCGGTCCGCGCCGCGCACTGCGGCAGACCGGCCGATGAGCCAGGAGTCGTGGTTGTGGCGGCGGGTCGCCGATGCACACGGCGAAGGGGCGGCGATGGCGCTCGCGTTGGCCTTTGGCGTGGTTTCCCTGCCGGCGAAACCAAGCCCGCTCAGCCCGATCGCCCTCGTCTGCGGCGAGGCGGTGCTGGCCACCCTCTGCGAGGCGATGGGGGGTGAGAAGGTCTACATTCCGCTGGGGCCCGCCGGCCACCGGCGGCAGCAGCGGGAGGCGGTTGAGGCAGCGATTCGGGACGGCGTGCCGATCCGCGATATCATCCGTCGCTTCGGGATCTCTCGCGCCGGGGTCTATCGTGCCCGCGCCCGCTTATTCCGAAGCCCCGGCAAGGACTATAAACCTATCACGTCGCCCCCTTTAAGGTCCTCTTAACGTCTCGGAGGCCCCTTTAAGGGTCTCACCAGATGCCATTAGATGCCGGCAGATCCCGGTCCGTTGGCAAAATAAGTCCTCCGTGGCAGAATAATTCCAGCACTCCCAATGGGGCGATGAAAGTTCGGTAAGGTTCTCCTTCTGTCCGTTGCCGGCTCTTGCCTGGTGAGAAAAATCCACTAGGCTGCCCGCCGCTCGCCCTCGCGCGTTCGCAAACGCAACATCACCGTCACAAACGGATCACTGAATGATCGTTGCCCAAGGTCTCGCCAAGCATTTCGGTACGCTCGCGGCTGTCGACGGCGTCTCGCTGAACGTCGCCACCGGGGAAGTTTTGGGATTCCTCGGCCCCAACGGGGCGGGGAAAACGACGACGATGCGAATGCTTGCCGGTTTCCTGGAACCGAGCGCCGGATCCGCGTCCATCGACGGCTTCGATGTGGTCCACCGGCCGCTGGAGGCGCGTCGTCGCCTCGGCTATCTGCCGGAAGGCGCGCCGCTCTACGGCGACATGAGCGTCGTCGGGTTTCTTCGCTTCGTTGCCGAGGTCCGTGGTTTCCACGGCGCCGAAAAGGCGCGGCGAATCGACCGGGTGGTCGATCTGGTGTCGCTGGCGACGGTGGTCGATCGCCCGGTGGAGACCCTGTCAAAGGGCTTCAAGCGGCGGGTCGGGCTGGCTCAGTCGATGCTGCACGATCCCCCGGTGCTGGTCCTCGACGAACCGACCGACGGGCTCGATCCCAACCAGAAGCACCATGTGCGGACCCTGATCCGCAGCATGGCCAAGGATAAGGCGATCATCGTCTCCACCCACATCCTCGAAGAGGTGGATGCGGTGTGCAGCCGCGCCGTGGTCATCGCCGACGGACGGATCGTCGCCGACGGTACCGCCGACGAGCTGCTGACGAGACTTCCCACCCACAACACCGTGTCGGCGACGGTGCCCGCCGGTGTGGCCGCCGCCGCCCGCGCCGCCCTGGCTCCCCTCGCCGCCGGTCGCCTCGGCGAGACCGCCGGCGACGGCGGTCAGGTGGTGTTCTACGTTCCGGCGGAAGCGGGCGTCAGTCGGCTGGCGCGGGTGTCGGACGCGCTCGACCGTGCCGGCATCGCTCCCAGCGCCCTGATCGTCGAGCGCGGCCGGCTGGAGGATGCCTTCCGGGTCCTGACCACGCCCACCGCGGCCGGGAGGGCGGGGAGATGAGCAACGTGATCGCCATCTTCAAGCGCGAGCTGCAGGGCTATTTCGCCACCCCGGTCGCCTACATCTTCATCGTCATCTTCGTCGGTCTGGCGGCGGCCCTGCCGTTCTACCTGGGCTCCTTCTTCGACCGCCGGGAAGCGACGCTGGAGAGCTTCTTCGCCTTTCACCCCTGGCTCTACCTCCTCTTGATCCCGGCGATCGCCATGCGGCTGTGGGCCGAGGAGCGCAAGACCGGCACCGTCGAACTGCTGATGACGCTCCCGATCTCCACCACCCAGGCGGTGATCGGCAAGTTCCTCGCCGCCTGGGTCTTCGTCGCCGTGGCGCTGGCGCTCACCTTTCCCATGTGGGTCACCGTCAACGTGCTGGGCGAGCCGGACAACGGGGTCATCGTCGCCAGCTATGTCGGCAGCTTCCTCATGGCCGGCGCCTTCCTCGCCATCGGCTCGTGCATGTCGGCGCTGACCCGCAATCAGGTCGTCGCCTTCATCCTCGCCGCCACCGTCTGCTTTCTGTTCACCATGAGCGGTCTCGATCTTGTCCTCGATACGGTACGCCGGCTGATGCCCGAATCGGTCGTCGGTTTCGTCGCCAGCCTCAGCTTCCTGTCCCACTTCAGCGCCATCACCAAGGGTCTGATCGATCTGCGCGACGTCGTCTTCTTCGTCTCGATGATCGCATTCTGGCTGTTCGCCTCGGTGGTCGCCGTCGACGCCAAGAGGGCGGCATGAGCGGGGGCGGCATGAGCGGGCCGATCGCCTGGCTGAAGCGTCGCGAGGGCTCGCGCCTGGCCGTCCTCGGCCTGATCGTCGCCGCGGTGCTGTTCGTTGCCGTCAACGTCATCGCCCAAACCGCCGGCCGCGGCGTCCAGGTGGACCTGACCGAGGGCCGGCTGTTCTCCCTCGCCGACGGGACACGGCGGACGCTCGCCGGGCTCACCGAGCCCATCGACCTCCGGCTCTATTTCTCCCAGACCCTCGCCGACGCATCGCCCCCCTATGCCGCCTACTTCGGCCGGGTGCGGGAGCTGCTGCAGCGCTACGTCGACCTGGCGAACGGCAATCTTCGGCTGCAGGTGCTGGACCCGGAGCCCTTCTCCGACGCCGAGGACCGCGCCGTCGGCGACGGCATGCAGGGGGTGCCGGTCACCCAGGCCGGCGACCTCGGCTACTTCGGCCTGGCCGGGTCCAACCAGACCGACGGCCACGACGCCATCCCGTTCTTCAACCTCGAGCGCGAGCGGTTCGTCGAATACGACCTGACCAAGCTGATCCACGGTCTGGCGACGACCGAGAAGCCGGTGCTCGGGGTCATTTCGGCGCTGCCGCCGGAACGCGATCCCAACGGCATGCCGTCGGGCCCGCCCGATCTGACGGTGCTGTCGCAGCTCGGCGAGTTCTTCCAGGTGCAGATGCTGCCGCCCGACAGCGACAGCATTCCCGAGAACGTGCAGGCACTGCTGGTCATTGACCTGAAGGGCATCAACGAGGCGGCGCTGAAGGCGGTGGACCGCTACGTGCACGCCGGCCGCCCGGCCCTGGTGCTGATCGATCCGGTGCTGGAGACAATGCCGGGGCACGGGCCCATCGCCACCGAGCCGGCACCGGCGGAAGAGGTGGACCGGCTGATGGCGGCCTGGGGCCTGCGCATGGTCCCCGACAAGGTGGCGGGTGATCTGGATGCGGCGCGGCGGGTGGCGACCGGCCGCAGCGGCGCCGTCGCCGACTACATCGCCTGGCTCAGCCTGTCCCGCGACAATCTCGACACCAGCGATCCTGTGATGGCATCGATCGAGCGGCTCAACCTGGCGACCGCCGGCATCCTGGAAAAGACCGGGGATGGCAAGACGACGATCACGCCCTTGATCTCCACCGGACCCCGGGCGGCCCCGGTGGATGCCAATCGCGTTCGCTTCAACCCGGACGTGGCCGGCATCCTGCGCAGCTTCCAGTCGGGCGGGACGCCGCTGATGCTGGCGGCCCGGGTCAGCGGACCCGCTCCCGCGGCATTCCCCGGCGACGCCGACGCCGCCAGCAAGGACGCATCCGGCCCGGCCGACGCGGCATCAACCGGCGCCCCGGTCAACCTGATCGTGGTGGCCGATGCCGACTTCGTCTACGACCAGTTCTGGATCAACAGCGGCAACTTCTTCGGCGAGCAGGTGTTGATGCCGATCGCCAACAACGGCGACTTCATCATCAACGCCATCGAGAACCTGGCCGGCAGCGATTCCCTCGCCGGGCTGCGCGGGCGGGGCTCGTCCTACCGGCCGTTCACCCTGGTCGAGAACCTGCAGATGGAGGCGGAGCAGCAGTTCCGGGCGAAGGAGCAGGGGCTGCAGGAGCAGCTCAAGGGTCTGCAGCAGCGCCTCGATTCGATCCGCAACCAGCGGGGCGAGCAGGGGCAGGTTCTGCTCAGCGCCGACGACCAGCGGGCGATCGAGCAGGGGCGGAACGACATCCTCGCCGTCCGCAAACAGTTGCGCGACGTGCAACTGGCCCTCCGTCAGGACATCGAGAACCTGGAAGGGCTGGTCAAGTTCCTCAACATCGCCGCGGTGCCGCTGGTTCTCGCCGGCATCGGCCTGGTCGTCATCGTCGTCCGGCGGATCCGGCGGCGACGGGCGACCCAGCAGCCGGTCTGACGGGAGGTCTGTCATGCGGCTGAGAAGCTTCCTCATCCTTCTCTGCGTCACCGGGATCGCGGTCGCTGTCGCCGCGGCCCTCGTGGTCGGGCAGCCGCGACCGGTGTCGGTCGCCGGCGTCGGCGAGCCGGTGCTCCCGGGCCTGCTGGACAAGGCCAACCGGATCAGCCGGATCCAACTGACCAGCGGCGACGCCACCCTCACCCTGGCGCAGGGTGAGAACGACTGGGTGATCGAGAGCGACGGCGGCTATCCCGCCTCGTTCGAGAAGATCAAGTCGCTCGTCGTCGGATTGGCGCAGCTCCGCCGGGTCGAGCCGAAGACCGACCGACCCGATCGGTACGGCAAGATCGGCGTCGCCGATGCCGGCCCCGGCGCCAGCTCCACCGAGATTTCCCTCCTCGACCACGATGGGACACCGGTCGCCCGCCTGCTGGTGGGCGAGGACAGCCTTTCCGCAGGCAATGGCGGCCGTTACGTCCGCGTCCCGGGAGAGGCGCAGGCTTGGCTCGCCGCCGGCGGCTCCGTCGATCCCTCCCTGGCGGCGCACGACTGGGCCGAGCCCGAGATCATCGACGTCCCCGCCAGCGAGGTACGGGCGGTGCGCATCAAGCGGCCGAACGGCGAGACGATCCTGGCCTCGAAACAGGATCCCTCCGAGCCCCATCTCGTCCTCGGCACCGTTCCGCACGGCTCGCGGCCGAAAAGTCCAGACATCGCCGATGGCCTGGCCGGGGCGCTGACCTCGATCCAGTTGGATGACGTGAAGCCCGCTGCCGAGGTCGACTTTCCGCCCGCCGATACCACCCGCGTGCGAATCGAAACCTTCGACGGGCTGGTCATCGACATGGATCTGGTGGAGCGCGACGAGACCAACTGGGTCCGCCTGATGCCGTCGGCCGCCGAGGGAGCACCGCCGGAGACGGTGGCGAAAGTCCAGTCCCTGGCGGAGAGGTTGCGGGATTGGGCCTATCAGGTGTCGAGTTGGCGTCTCACCCAGTTGAAACGCGGCCTCAGCGATTTGGTGGACACCGAGCATCACGAGTGAGGCGGGGCCGGCGAATGATCGCCGCCGGTTCCGACCCTCTGCGCCCATGTCCGGGACTTGACAACCGCCGTTTACCCATGAAGACATGGGTAAAACCATGAAGACAGTAGGCTTGTCGAATGTGGCGCCTCGGCAAAGCCGGCACGGCTCTCGTTTGCGGAGCCGCCGCCGCGGGATTGATCGCGTCTCAGGTCGCCGGTAGCGAGTGGTCGGCGTCGGGCGGCGCGGTCGCGCGGACAAGTGCGGCGATCTCGTCCGCCGACGCGGCCGCGACCGGCGACGCCGGCGGGGGTAAATGGCACCCGATCTCTTATAGCATCGATGATCAGGGGCGACGCGAACTGTTTGGGGCGGCCGCGTTCGCGGCGCAGCCGCGGCAAGGGAGCGGCGGGTTCACCGTTCCGCGCGGGCATGGCGGCGCCGGCGGCGCGACCGGGGACATTCCGGAGTCGGTGGTGGCGGGCCTGCCGCCGACGGACGATCCAGCCGCCACCGAATCCCTTCCGGCACGATCCCACCCGGCGCGGGGATCCGGATTGCCGCCGGCGGCCACCGCCGATGCGCCGCACCGCGCCGGCGAAGCACCCTTGCGGCTATCGCCAGCGACACCCCGGCCCCGCAGCGAGTCTCCGGACCCGTCCGCCACCCCGCCCGCGACGGCCTCGGCAGCCCCCGTCCAGCCGCCCGAGCGCATCCGCAAGGACGCGGTCGGCGGCCGTGCCGGGGTGGCAGAGGCGCAGAGGCTGCTGGCCATCCTTGGCTACGCCCCCGGTACCGACGACGGCGTCGCCGGCAAACAGACCCGGGCGGCGGTCCTCGCCTACAGGAAGGCGGCCGGGCTGCCGGCGACGGATGACCGGATCGACGCGGCGCTGCTGAGCAGCCTGCGCCGGGACCTGCGGTCCGCGCCGTCGGCGACCGAGTCCAGGTCGGAGGCCGAGGCCGCGCCGGGCCGGCCGCCCAGCCTGACCGAGCGCATTATGGGCGGGATGCAACACCTGATCGGTCGCGATCTCGATAGCGTGCGCGCCCCGGCGCAGCTGGCCGAGTACTGCACCGTTCGCAGCGACGAATGGATCTACGACTGGGGGTTAGGGCAGATGCGGCTGTGCGGCGACGTCAACGGCGCCGGCCGGGTCGCCTATCGTCCGCTGCCCGGCGATCGCTGACGCCCCAATCGCCTCTCTCGCCTCTATTCGTGGGCGGCAGCCGCCCGGGCTTGGCCGCATTTCCGCCACAATGTTCGTATCGGGAGGGGCCGATTCGCGACTCGCCACGTCTTGGGGCTGCGGCAGCGGGGGTAGCCCGGCTCCAACCGGGATCTCGCCGAATCCGCCTAAGTCCCGGTAAGCCCGGCTGATGGCGATCGAACCGTTCGTGGTTGCGTCTCATTCGCCCCTATACCCTTCCCTTCGTCGACACAGTGAGTAGACTTTTCACCCGATTGTCCCACCAGAGGTTGGAGCCGATGCGCCAAGCGTTCCTGAACCGGTGGCCGCTTGCCCTGCTGCTGCTGCCCCTGCCTGTGCCGCTGCTTGTCACCGGCTGCACGTCACCTGCGGCCATTCAGGGGGAAGCGACTGCTGCGGACGGCAGCCTCGCTTCCCGGGCCCGGGGCGGCGACGGCGCCGCGCTCGGGTCGATCCGGGAAATGGCCGAACAGGGTGATCCTCAGGCGAAGTTCAGCCTGGGCATGAGCTATGCCGAGGGTTGGGCCGGAGGGACCGACATCGACAAGGCGATCGCCCTGTGGTCGGAGGCGGCGCGGCAGGGCAACGCCGATAGCATGAACGCCCTCGGCATCGCCTACGCACGCGGGATCGGCACGACGCGCGACGAAGCGCAGGCGATGTCGCTGTGGCAGCAGGCGGCGGCCCTCGGCCATCCCCCGGCGCAGTACAACCTCGGCGCCCATCTCCTGGTCAATGCCCAGTCCCCTGCCGACCGCGCCGCGGCCGCCGGCTGGATCCAGCGATCCGCCGACCAGGGAGACGCGGACGCGCTGGCCTTTCTGGGCAATCTCTACGCCCACGGCGAGGGGGTGTCCCGCGACGACGGGCAAGCGATTCGCTATTGGCAGACGGCGGCGACGAAGGGGCAGGCCGATGCCCAGTACAGCCTCGGCCAGGCCTACGCCCGCGGCCGCGGCGTCGCCCAGGATCCGGCGCAAGCCCGCCGGTGGCTTCAGGCCGCCGCCGAGCAGGGGCACGCCGATGCCCAGGTCGCCCTGGCGGCGACCGGAGCAACCTTCGCCGCGCGCGGCGACGATATCGATCGGGCGGCGCAGTTCCAGGCGGCCGCGTCGGGCGCCGCCGGCGAGATCGCCGAGGACCGGATGATGGCACGGACGTTGTCCCGGCCGCCGACGCGGATGGCCACCACCGCTCCGGTCATCGGCGCCACGGCTCCGACGGCAACGATGCCGCAGGCAAATTTCGCCTCGTCGACCCGGTTCGGTACCGGCTGGGAGACCAAGGACACCGCCGTTGCCCGCCGCGCCGCCGAGCCGAGCAAGGCGACGGCGGCGAAGACGTCGAAAGCCTCGCCGGCGGTGGCCAAGGCCGGCAAGGGCAAGGGCGGCAAGCCGGTCGTCGTCGCCAAGTCGGGCAAGACCGCCAAGACGACCACGGTCGCGGCAACGAAGGGAAAGCCGGCCGCGGTGGTCGCCGCACCGCGACGGGAGGAGCCGAAGCTGGCGCTGGCGTCGCCGCGGCCGAAGGCGTCGGTGGCCGCCTCCGCGGTCGACAAGCCGGCGGTCAAGGCTGCATCGTCGAAAGAACAGCCCGCGTCCCGTCCCAAATCATCACCAGCGCCACGTAAACGATGATCGCCAGGCCGACGTAGGCGATCCACGGGTGGCGGCGGAGCAGGCGGGCGATCACCGATGCCGCCACCCCCATCAGGGCGACCGACAGCGCCAGGCCGATGATCAGCACCACCTCGTGATCGCGCGCCGCGCCGGCGACGGCGAGCACGTTATCGAGTGACATGGAAACGTCGGCGACGACGATCTGGGTGATCGCCGACGCCAGTGTCTTGCTGGGCGTCGCTTCGGGCTCGAGATCCGCGAGCACCGCCTCGGCGGCGCGCTCCTCCTCCCGCAGAGCGCCGCCGCGCAGCTCCCGCCACAGTTTCCAGGCCACCCAGAGGAGGAGAAGACCGCCGGCCAGCAACAGGCCGATGACGTTAAGCAGTTGGACGGTGAACGCGGCAAAGCCGATGCGCAGCACCGCCGCCGCAATCACGCCGATGAAGATCGCCCGCCGCCGCTGCGACGGCGGCAATCCCGCCGCCGCCATGCCGACCGCTATGGCATTGTCGCCGGCGAGGGCGATGTCGATGAGGACGACCGAGCCCAAGGCCGCCAGCGCCTGGGGATCGAGAAGAAAGCCAAGCTCGGGCATAGCGCTCCGTGGATGTTTTGTTGCGGCGGAGGAAAGGCGGGGCGGATCAGCGGGAGCGAAACAGGGAGCCGAGGAGGCCGCGAACCAACTGGCGGCCGACGGTCGTTCCCATGGATCGGGCGGCGCTCTTCGCTACCGACGCCACGATCTGCTCGGTGGTCGACGCCGCCGGCGCCCGCGGGCGGCCGCGGCCGGCGGCGGGGCGGTCGGCCGCGGCCGCTGACGGTGCCGCCGCCGCCCGCTCGGCCAGCATCTCGTAGGCGGACTCCCGATCGATGGTGCGGTCGTAGGCGCCGGCGACGGGGCTGGCATTGATGACGACCGCCCGCTCCTCGGCCGTGGCCGGGCCGACCCGGGAGACCGGCGGGGCGATCAGGGTGCGCTCCACCATCGCCGGGACACCGCCGGCCTCAAGGGTGGACACCAGCGCCTCTCCCACCCCCAGTTCGAGAATGGCACGGGCGGTGTCGAGGGCGGGATTGGCGCGGAAGGTCTCCGCCGCCGCCTTCACCGCCTTCTGGTCCTTGGGCGTGAACGCGCGCAGGGCGTGCTGAACCCGGTTGCCGAGCTGGGCCAGGATGTCGTCCGGCACATCGGCCGGGCTCTGGGTGATGAAATAGACGCCGACGCCCTTGGAGCGGATCAGCCGAACCACCTGCTCCACCTTGTCGACCAGCGACTTCGGCGCACCGTCGAAGAGCAGGTGCGCCTCGTCGAAGAACAGCACCAGCTTCGGCTTCTCCGGATCGCCCACCTCCGGCAGTTCCTCGAACAGCTCGGACATCAACCAGAGGAGAAACACCGCGTAGAGGCGGGGCTTCTGGATCAGCTCGCTGGCGCAGAGGATGCTCACGTAGCCGTAGCCGCGGCGGTCGGTGCGCATCATGTCGGCCAGCCGCAGCGCCGGCTCGCCGAAGAAGCGCTCGCCGCCCTCCCGCTCCAGGACCAGCAGGCCGCGCTGGATGGCGCCGATCGAGGTCGCCGAGATGTTGCCGTAGGTATTGCGCAAGGCGGCGGCGTTGTCGGCCACATAGCTCAGGATCGCCCGCAGGTCCTTCAGATCGAGGAGCAGCAGGCCCTCGTGATCGGCAACGGCGAAGGCGGCGTTGAGCACCCCTTCCTGGGTGTCGTTCAATTCCAGCAGGCGGCCGAGGAGGAGGGGGCCGATCTCGGAGACGGTGGCTCTTACCGGATGTCCCTCGGCCTGGAGGACGTCCCAGAACAGGCAGGGGAAAGAGGCCGGAGCGTAGTCGGTGAGACCGATTTCCTGCGCCCGCGCCGCGAGCTTGCCGCTGCCGGTTCCGGGGACGCACAGGCCGGACAGGTCACCCTTCACGTCGGCGAGAAACACCGGAACCCCGGCGGCCGAAAACCCCTCCGCCAGGCGCTGCAGGGTCACCGTCTTGCCGGTGCCGGTGGCCCCGGCGATCAGCCCGTGCCGATTGGCGAACCTCAGGTCCAGGTAGACCGCGTCCTTCGCCTTGCCGATCAGGATCCGACCATTGGCGGTCATCGCCAGTCCCTCGCGTCAGTCAAAGCCTCGATCATGTTCACAGCGCCTGGCCGATCTGGAGGAACCGCTGGCGACGCTCGGCGACCAGCGTGTCGCCATCCCGCTGCAGCAGCTCGGCCAGCGCCGACCAGACGGCCTGGCCGGTGCTGTCGATGGCCGCCGCCGGATCGCGATGGGCGCCGCCCAAGGGCTCCGGGACGATCCGATCGACGACGCCGACGCGGACCAGATCCTGCGCCGTCAGCTTCAGCGCTTCCGCCGCCGTCTGTGCGCTCTCGCCGTTGCGCCACAGGATCGAGGCGCAGCCTTCCGGGGAGATGACGGAATAGATGGCGTGTTCCAGGATCAGCACCCGGTCGGCGGCAGCCAGAGCGATGGCGCCGCCCGAGCCGCCTTCGCCGATGATGACGCTGACCAGCGGCACCCGCAGCGATAGGCAGGTCTCGATGCAGCGGGCGACGGCCTCCGCCTGGCCCCGGGCTTCGGCGTCGACGCCGGGATAGGCGCCCGGGGTATCGACGAAGGTCAGCACCGGCACCCGGAACCGTTCGGCGAGGCGCATCAGACGGTCCGCCTTGCGGTAGCCCTCCGGGCGCGCCATACCGAAGTTGTGGCGGATCCGGCTCTCGGTGGTGGCGCCCTTCTCCTGACCGAGGACGACCACGGTGTGGCCGCGGAAGCGGCCGAGGCCGCCGATCATCGCCGGATCTTCGGCGAACTTCCGGTCCCCGGCCAAGGGGGTGAAATCATCGATTAGGCGGCCGACGTAGTCGAGCGTGTGGGGTCGGTCGGCGTGCCGGCTGACCTGACACTTCTGCCAGGCGGTCAGCTTGCCGTAAGTCTGCCGAAGCTGGTTTTCGATCTTGCTCTGCAGCCGGCCCACTTCGTCGGCGATGCTGATCTCGCCGGAACTGGACAGGTGGCGCAGTTCTTCGATCTTCGCCTCTAGCTCGGCGATGGGTTTTTCGAACTCGAGAAAATTGCTCATGCCGGTTTCTTAGCACGGACAAGGGCGCGGCAGCGACGGCGAAGGTGCGGCTCAGGGCGCCCGGCCGCCGGACGGGGCGAGGCGCGCGATCGCCTCGTAGGTGCGCACCATCGCCTCGGCCTGGCGGATGGAGGCGATGTCGATCATCCGGCCGCCGAGGGTCAACGCGGCCTTGCCGGCGGCACCGGCGTCGGCGAGGGCGCCGAGGATGGCCCGGGCGTCCTTCAGTTCCTCGGCGCTGGGGGTGAAGACGGCGTTGGCCAGCTCGACCTGGCTCGGATGCAACACCCACTTGCCGGCGCAACCGAGGGCGGCCGCCCGCTTCGCCGCGGCAAGGAAACCCTCGTCGTCGCCGATCCCGGCGAAGGGACCATCCACCGGCCTGAGGCCATGGGCGCGGGCGGCGACCACCAGCCGGGCGAGGGCATAATGCCACACATCCCCCGGATACGCCGGGCGTCGGCCCGAGGCGTCGGCGGCGCCGAGGACGGTGTAATCGGGATGGTCGCCGCCGATGGCGAGCGTACGGATTCCCGTCGACGCGGCGAAGTCGCCCGAACCGAAATGGAGGGACTCCAGCCGCGGACTGGCGGCCGCGATGGCGCCGACGTTTTCCATCCCCAGCGCCGACTCGATCATCGCCTCGATGCCGATCCGCTTCGTCCGTCGCTTCGCCGCTTCGATCTGGGTCAGCAACACATCGACCGTATAGATATCGGCGGGATGGGCGACTTTCGGGATCATCACCAGGTCGAGGCGCTCGCCCGCCTGTTCCACCACCTCGATGAGGTCGCGGTACATGAAGGGCGTGTCGAGGCCGTTGATGCGCACCGACAAGGTGCGCTCCCCCCAGTCCAGGTCGTTGATCGCGGCGGCGATGGTGCGGCGGGCGTTCTCCTTCTCGCCGACCGGAACCGCATCTTCCAGGTCGAACAGGACGATGTCGGCGGCCAGCCGCTGCGCCTTGTCGATGAACCGCGGACTGGATCCCGGCACGGTGAGCTGCGAGCGGTTCGGCCGGGTCGGCCGCTGCGGCGGTGTATGCAGGCTCACGACGGTTCCTTTTCCTTCCCGGTCGTCCCCACCCGGCGCCGCCGGGCGAGCGGGTGCGCCGTCTCCACCAGGCGTCGCATCTGGTCGTCGAGGACGTGCGTATAGATTTGCGTCGTCGCGATGTCGGCGTGACCCAGCATCTGCTGGACGCTGCGCAGGTCGGCGCCATGGGCGACCAGATGGCTGGCGAAGGAGTGACGGAGCACGTGCGGCGACACCCGCTCCGCATCGAGGCCGGCGGCGGTTGCCGCCTCCTTCAGAAGCTGGCCGAAGCGGACGCGGGTCAGGTGGCCGCTGCCGGCCCGCGACGGGAACAGCCAAGGGGACGGCGCCGCCCGTCCCCGCTTCGCCGCCGGCGGCAGAAAGGCGTCGCGGACCGGCAGGTAGGCGGCGATCGCTGCCCGTGCCGGCTCGGTCAGCGGGACCACGCGCTCCCGGCCGCCCTTGCCGCGCACCCGAAGCGCGGTCCCGTCGGCGACGAGGGCGGAGAGCGGCAGGCCCACCAGTTCGGAAACCCGCAGCCCGGCGGCGTAGAGAATCTCGAGGAGGGCGGCGAACCGCAGCGCGTCCGGTCCCTTCGCCGGTACGGCGGCGTCGAACAGCCGTCCCACTTCCGCCACGCTCAGGTACTTGGGCAGGGGCCGCCCGCGGCGCGGCGCGTCGATCCCCACCGACGGATCGTCGGGGCGCACCTCCTCACCGTAGAGGAAGCGGAAGAACTGGCGCAGCGCCGACAACCGGCGGGCGGTCGTCCGCGGCGAGCGGCCGGCCCGCGCTTCGGCGGCGAGGAAGGCGCGCAGGGTATCGGTGCCGGCCGCCTCGACGACGACACCGGTTCGCTGGCAAAAGGACGCAAACAGCGCCAGGTCGCGACGGTAGGACTCGATGGTGTTGGCGGTGGCCCCCCGCTCCACCACCAGCATCTCCAGAAACGCCTCCACATGACGCCCGTCGGTCCCGCCCCGAGGCGAAACCGGCCGGCTAGCGGGGGAAGTGGTCATTGGGAATCACTTGCTCGACCCGGGTCACCGGCGGCTCGTTGGTGCCGATCAGGGCAAAGGCGGCGATGGCGATCACGACGACGAGACCAACCAGAAGGGCGATGCGGAGGGGCGGCATGGGAACATCACTCGCACAGGATTATCGAGGGTGAGGGTGCCAGCGCCGAAAAACCTGTCGTCGGCGCGACGGCCGCTCGCAACAAATCGGCGAAACTCTGCTAGGCTCCGGCTTGGGATGACACCGAGGGGAGACTAGACGCGCGATGGCAGGCTTTCAACAGAGCCGGCCGGACGGACTGCCACCGATCCCGGCAGGACGCTCGCCGATGCTCCTGCCACTGGCGCGCCCGATCGTCCTGATCGGCCTGATGGGGGCCGGCAAGACCAGTGTCGGCCGGCGTCTGGCGAAGCGGCTGGGCGTCGCCTTTGTCGATAGCGACGACGAAATCGTCAAGGCGGCCGGTTGCTCGGTGCAGGAAATTTTCACCCGATTCGGGGAGCCCGCGTTCCGCGAGGGGGAGCGACGGGTGATCGCCCGGCTGTTGGCCGAGCCGCCGCAGGTGATGGCTACCGGCGGCGGGGCGTTCCTCGATCCGGCCACCCGCGAGCGCATCCGCACCCATGGATCGTCGGTGTGGCTGAAGGCGGACCTCGATGTGCTGGTCAAGCGGACCGAGGGGCGGCCCGGGCGGCCGCTGCTCAACACCGGTGACCCGCGTTCGGTCCTTGCCCGGCTGATGACGCTTCGCTATCCGATTTACGCTCTCGCCGACGTCACCGTGGAGAGCGAGGACGTGCCGATCGAGCTGACCGTCGACAAGGTGGCGGCGGCGGTCGCCCGCCACAGCCATGGCGACCGGGACGGGGTGAGCACCGGATGAGCGCGGTTGCGGAACCGGCGCTGGCGTCGACGCCGCCGGCGCTGCGGGTCGATCTGGGCCCCCGGTCCTACGACATCCATATCGGCGAAGGGCTGCTCGCCGACGCCGGCCGGCTGCTCCTGCCGCTGGTGCCGCAGCGCCGGGTGGTGGTCGTCAGCGATGCCCACGTGGCCCCCCTCTATCTTGCCCCGCTGCAAGCGTCGCTCGATGCCGCCGGCATCGCCAACGCCGCCGTCGTGGTTGCGCCGGGCGAGCAGAGCAAGAGCTTTCAGGCCCTGGAGGCGCTGGCGGAACGGCTGCTCGCCATGCGCATCGAGCGTGGCACGGTGATCGTCGCCCTGGGGGGCGGGGTCATCGGCGACCTGGCCGGGTTCGCCGCCGGCATCCTTTTGCGCGGCCTCGACTTCGTGCAGATTCCGACCACCCTTCTCGCCCAGGTCGACAGTGCGGTCGGCGGCAAGACCGGGATCAACTCCCGCAGCGGCAAAAACCTGGTCGGCCTTTTTCATCAACCGCGGCTGGTGCTCGCCGACGTCCGCACCCTCGCCACCCTCGATGACCGCGAGCTTCGGGCCGGCTACGCCGAGGTGGTGAAATACGGATTGATCCGGGATGCAAAATTCTTCGCCTGGCTGGAAACCAACGGGGCGGCCCTGCTCGCCGGCGATGCGCGGCTGCGCATGGAGGCGGTGCGGGTGAGCTGCCGGGCGAAGGCGGCGATCGTCGCCGCCGACGAGCGGGAGGCGGGGCTGCGGGCGCTGCTCAACCTCGGCCACACCTTCGGCCACGCGCTGGAGGCGGAGACCGGGTTCGGCGATGCCCTGCGCCACGGCGAGGCGGTGGGCCTCGGCATGGTGCTGGCCTTCGATCTGTCGGTCCGCCGCGGCCATTGCGACGCCGCCGACGCCCTGCGGGTGCGCCGGCACCTGGCCGCGGTGGGGCTGCCGACCGATCTCCGGTTCCTCGCCGCCACCCCGGTGGAGCGGTTGCTCGACCACATGCGGACCGACAAGAAGGTGACCGACGGCCGCCTCACCTTCGTCCTGGCGCACCGGATCGGTGATGCCTTCGTCGACCGCAGCACCCCCGAGGCGGCGGTCGAAGCCCTCCTGGCCGAGGCCCTCAGCGGCTAAGCCGACCTTTGCAACCCATCATCCTGCGATGACGCTGACAATCATCTCGACCTTCGCGCTTGTACTCCTCTCCGCCTTTTTTTCCGCTTCGGAAACCGCGATCACCACCGCGTCGCGGCCGCTCATGTATCAGCTGGAGCAAAGCGGCAATCGCCGCGCCGCCGTGGTCAACCGGCTGCGGGGCCAAATCGACCGCGTTCTCAACGCCATTCTGCTCGGCAACAACCTGGTCAACATTCTGGCCTCGGCGCTGGCGACGAGTGCCCTCATCGTCCTTTTCGGCGACGCCGGCGTTGCTTATGCCACCGTTGGGATGACCTTTCTGGTGCTGATCTTCGGCGAGGTCCTGCCGAAGACGTACGCCTTCCGCCGGGCCAACACCGTCGCCCTACGGGTGGCGCCGCTGCTGGTCATCCTGATCCGGGTGCTGACGCCGGTGATTCTGGTGGTCAACACCGTCGTCCAGACGGTGTTGCGGCTGGCCGGCGTCCGTGTGCGCAGCACCCTCGGGGCGCGTTCGGCGGAACTGCGCGGTGCCATCGCCCTCTATGCGGCGGGCGACAAGGAGGCGCGCCAGGAAAAGGCCATGCTCCATTCGATCCTCGATCTGCAGGAGGTGGAGATCGGCGAGATCATGACCCATCGCAGCCTGGTCACCATGATCAACGCCGACGATGCGCCGGCGGCGATCGTCGCCCAGGTCCTCGCCAGTCCGTTCAGCCGCTTCCCGGTCTGGCGGGCCGAGCCGGACAACGTCATCGGCGTCATCCATGCCAAGGCGCTGCTACGGGCGGCGCACGGGCCGGAAGGGGAGCTGCGGGGCTGCAGTGTCGCCGAGCTGGCGGCGCCGCCGTGGTTCGTGCCGGAGACGACGACGCTTTTCGACCAGCTCGAGGCGTTTCGGCGCCGCCACGAGCATTTCGCCCTGGTGGTGGACGAGTACGGCGCGCTGATGGGGATCGTCACCTTGGAGGACATCCTCGAGGAGATCGTCGGCGAGATCGACGACGAGCACGATCTTCCCATGACCGGGGTGAGCCGCGAGGCGGGAGGGCGGCTCGTCATCCGCGGCACCGTCACCCTCCGCGACCTCAACCGCGAATTCGGCTGGCGACTGCCGGATGCGGAAGCGGTCACCCTCGCCGGACTGCTGCTGCACGAGGCGAGGCGCATTCCCGAGGTGGGCGACACCTTCGATTTGCACGGGCTGCATTGCGAGGTGCTGCGCCGTCATCGCCACCAGATCACCGCCGTCCGGGTGACCCCGGTCCCGGGCCAGGTCGATCCACTCCGGCCCCCGCGATGATCCGCCTCACCGTCGTCCCCGATCTGATCGAAGGCAACGGCATCGAGGCGATCCCGGCGGCGATCGGGCTGGGCGAAGCGGCACGGCTATGGGCTGCCGGCGGCGAGGGCGCCCTTGCCGTCGTCGACGCGGCGGGCCGGCTTTCCGGCCTGATCGACGCCACCGCCATCGTCCGCGCCCTGGCCAAGGATGGGCCGGGGGCCCTCGATCGCCCGGTGGGGACGGCGCTGCAGGGGGCGGTCGATGTCCTGGCGCCGGGCGACAGCGGCCTCGACGCCCTGGAACTGATGCGGCTGCGCGCCGTCGACCACCTGCCGGTGGCGGATGCGGACGGCCGCCTCCTCGGCATCGTTTCGCGCCGGCGCCTGTGCGATCTCTTGCACCGCTGCCTCGAACGGGAGTTCGACCGCCAGGCCGCCGGCGTCTTCGGAACTCCGGATCCGGGCTGCGACCCCGGCTGACGCCCGAGGAGACTCCATCGATGCTGAGCAAGGCCGCTCCCCGCAAGCTGATCCACAGCCGCCGCATCGTTTGTCACGGCTACCGGCGCGACGACGGCCTGTGGGACATCGAGGGCAGCCTCGAGGACACCAAGACCTACTCGTTCGCCAACCAGGACCGGGACGGGATTGCCGCCGGCGAGCCGATCCACCTGATGCGATTGCGGCTCACCCTCGATGAGGATCTGCGCGTCCATGCGGTGGAGGCATGGACGGAGGCCGGGCCGTTCACGCCCTGCGGCGACATCGTTCCGTCCTATGCGGACCTGGCCGGTCTCACCGTCGGTCCGGGCTGGCGGCGGCGGGTGCTGGAGCGGCTGGGCGGCGTCAACGGCTGCACCCATCTGACCGAGCTCTTGCTGGGTCCGGTGACGACCACGGCGATGCAGTCGATCATGGCGGCGCGGGCGCGGCGGGAAGGGAGCGGCGGCCGTCGCCCGGCGGTGATCGATACCTGCCACGCGCTGGCCGCCGACGGCGACATCGTCGCCCGCCAGTGGCCGCAGTTCCATAGGCCGCAGTTCCATAGGCCCAAGTCCTGAAACATGAAGCCCGGCTGCCGGTTGTCGCTGCGGTGGCCGCCCGGGGCCGCCCGGGGCCGTCCGGGTCAGCCGCCGACTGCTTCCGTCGGCGTCAGCATCTTCAGGCTGAGGGCATGGACGGGACCGCTGAGCTCGTCGGCGAGGATGCGGTGGACGAGGCGGTGGCGGTCGATCCGGCTCAGCCCGGCGAATGCGTCGCTGACGATCTCGACGGTGAAGTGGGTTTCGCCCTCCGGGCGGGCGCCGGCGTGACCGGCATGGCGGTGCGAGTCGTCGCTGAGACGGAGCCGGGTCGGGGCCAGTGCATCGGTCAGTTTGCGGCGGATCTGGTCGGCGACGGCCATGGGGCTCACTCCGGGCGACGGGACGGAACGGGATGGCAGCTTCGCCGGCCGGCCGCCGGCAGGCAAGGGCGATTGCGGCGTCGGCAACCCACCCTCCCGGCGACCACACGGCCGCGGCTTGCGCCGTTTGTCCCGACCACCCATAGTGATCCTCATGGATCAGCGCAGCCGTTCCTCCAGGGCCGACACCCTTGCCCAGCGGGCACAGCCGCCGTTTTCCGGCCGCGGCTGCGACTGGCACGGGTGCGCCGGGGAGGGTGTGCACCGGGCGCCGCGGTCGCGGGCGCAGCTCCGCGAGTACTGGTGGTTCTGCCTCGAGCACATCCGCCTCTACAACGCGGCGTGGGACTACTACACGGGCATGTCGGAGGCGGAGATCGAGGCCGACATGCGGCGGGACACGGTCTGGCAGCGACCGTCCTGGCCGCTCGGCTCGGCAGCGACCTTCCGTCCCAACCTGCGCTGGTTCGACGACCTGGATGCCGGCGCCGAACCGCCGCCGAAGCGTCCGCGCACGGCGACCGAGCATGCCATGGTGGTGTTCGAGCTGACCCCGCCGATCAGCGCCCAGACGGTCAAGGCCCGCTATAAAACGCTGGTCAAACGCTACCACCCCGACGCCAACAACGGCGACAAGGCGGCCGAAGAACGCTTCAAGGTGATCAGCGAGGCCTACCGGACGCTGATGAACAGCCTACATGCATAGAAGGGATACCCCCGAGGCGTCGGGGGACCCCTAGGTTATCCGCTCCAAGTCGAAACAGAGTCGTGAGCAGCGCATGTCCCTCGATCCTTCTGCCGCATCCACCCCGGAAGGAGGCGTGCCGAGAGCGCCCGATATAACCCTCTCGGTGCGGCAGACGTTCGGCATCGATAGCGACATCGAGGTGCCGGCATTCAGTGTCGCCGACGACCACGTCCCGGATCTGGATGACGCCTACCGGTTCGACCGCGACACTACGCTGGCCATCATCGCCGGCTTCGCGTTCAACCGTCGCGTCCTCATCCAGGGCTACCACGGTACCGGAAAGTCGACGCACATCGAGCAGGTGGCGGCGCGGCTGAACTGGCCCTGCATCCGGGTCAACCTCGACAGCCACATCAGTCGCATCGATCTGGTGGGCAAGGACGCGATCGTCCTCAGGGAAGGGGCCCAGGTCACCGAGTTTCGCGAAGGCATCCTGCCGTGGGCGCTGCAACGACCGTCAGCGTTGGTGTTCGACGAATACGACGCCGGCCGCCCGGACGTGATGTTCGTCATCCAGCGGGTGCTGGAGGTGGAAGGCAAGCTGACCCTCCTCGACCAGAACCGGATTCTTCGCCCGCACCCGTTCTTCCGGTTGTTCGCCACCACCAATACCATCGGCCTCGGCGATACGACCGGCCTCTACCATGGCACCCAGCAGATCAACCAGGGGCAGATGGACCGCTGGAACGTCGTCGCCACACTCAATTATCTGGACCATGACTCCGAGGTGGAGATCGTCCTGGCCAAGGTACCGAGCTACCGCAGTCGCGAGGGTCGGGAGACGGTGTCGGCGATGGTGGAGTTGGCGGACCTGACCCGTGCCGGCTTCATCAATGGCGACATCTCCACCGTCATGTCGCCGCGGACGGTGATCACCTGGGCGGAGAACGCCGGTATTTTCGGCGATATCGGTACCGCCTTCCGGCTTACCTTCCTCAACAAATGCGACGAGGTGGAGCGACCGACGGTGGCCGAATACTACCAGCGGTGCTTCGACGAGGACCTGCCGGATTCGGCGCTGCGGTCGGTGGTGCTGCGGGACCGTGTCGAAACGCAACGAAGATAGCCTGGCACTCCTCAAGCGAGTGACCGCCGCGACCCTGCGCGCCATGGCGGGCCGGGCCGACGTGGGCATCAGCTACGGCGCCGGCGAGACCGGCCTGCGCGGCAATCGCGTCCGCCTGCCCAACCCGACGCCACGGCCGGCGGTGCAGGACGTGGCCCGCCTGCGCGGAACCGCCGACTCGGCGGCCCTGTTGCTGCGTTATCACGACGCCAATCTGCATCGCCGGCGCACGCCCACCTCGCAGGTGGGGCGGTCCGTGTTCGATGCCCTGGAACAGACCCGCGTCGAGGCGCTCGGCAGCCGGCGAATGACCGGTGTGTCGGCCAACCTCGGCGCGCTCCTGGAGCACACCTGCCGGGTCAAGGGCTATGCCCGGATCGAGGGGCGCGACGAGTCGTTCGCCGCCGACGCCATCGCCTTGCTGTTGCGGGAACGGCTGACCGGGGTCCGCACGCCGGCCCAGGCGGCTCCCCTGGTCGATCCCTGGCGGCCGCACCTGCAGGAGCACGCCGGGCCCTATCTGAAGCGATTGTCCGAGTCCATGGGGGACCAAACGGCGTTCGCCGAGGCGGCGCTCAGGATGATCTTGTCCCTCGGTCTGATCGACGAGGACGATCCTGCCCTGGAGAGTGACAGCGAAGAGGGCACTGAGGGAGAACCCGACGAGACGGAAGACCAGCGTTCCGAGGAGACCAAAGGGTCCGACCGCGAGGGCGATACCGGCGCGTCGGTGGTCGGCGGCAGCGATCGGGAGGATGATGCGCAGACGGCCCAGGCGGAAGAGGCGGTGGGCGACGATCAGCCGCCGGGGGAGGGCGGTACGTCGCCGGCCGGCCCGACGCTCAAGGGTGCCGTGCCGCAGCCGTCCTCGACGGCGCAGGTTCCGCCCTACCGCGCCTACACCCAGGCCTACGACGAGGTGGTCGAGGCGTCTTCCCTCTGCGATGCCGAGGAACTGACGCGGCTGCGCGAGCAACTGGACCAGCAGTTGGCCAACCTGGAGGGGGTCGTTGCCCGCCTCGCCAACCGCCTGCAGCGCCGGTTGATGGCCAAGCAGACCCGCGCCTGGCATTTCGATCTGGAGGATGGTCTGCTGGATTCCGCCCGGCTCGCCCGGGTTGTCGTCGATCCGGTGCATCCCCTGTCGTTCAAGCAGGAGAAAGAAACCGAATTCCGCGACACCGTCGTCACCCTGCTTATCGACAACTCCGGTTCGATGCGGGGGCGGCCCATATCGGTGGCGGCGATGAGCGCCGACATCCTCGCCCGAACCCTCGAGCGTTGCGGGGTCAAGGTGGAAATCCTCGGCTTCACCACCCGCGCCTGGAAGGGCGGGCTCTCCCGCGAGCGCTGGGTGAGTGAGGGCCGACCGAAGGGGCCCGGCCGGCTGAACGACCTCCGCCACATCATCTACAAGTCGGCGGAGCAGCCGTGGCGGCGGGCGCGGCGTTGCCTCGGGCTGATGCTGCGCGAGGGGCTACTCAAGGAGAACATCGACGGCGAGGCGCTGTTATGGGCGCACGCTCGCCTCCTCGCCCGCAGCGAGCAGCGCCGCATCCTGATGGTCATCTCCGACGGCGCGCCGGTGGACGATGCCACCTTGTCGGCCAACCCGGGCAATTTTCTCGAACGCCATCTGCGCGACGTCATCCAGTGGATCGAGACCCGGTCCCCGGTCGAACTGACGGCGATCGGGATCGGCCACGACGTTACCCGCTACTACCGGCGGGCGGTGACGTTGGTCGATGCCGACGAACTCGGCGGCACGATGATGCAGAGCCTGGCCGATCTTTTCGATGAAGGCGGCGGGCGCCCGGGTGGCGAACGTCTCGCGGCGCGGCGGGATCGGCAAGCGGCAGGACGTTTCCGCCGCTGAAGGATTCTCCCGCGAGCCGGCAATGCGACTTAGATGCAATAAGTGTTGTTACTAGGACACATACCTGGCGCGTCCTCACCCGCCGGCGCGCCTGCGCTGTTGACCCTATCCCGCGCAATCCTTAAGGATTCTTAATAAATACATAACCTCACGTGGGCGTGCCGGCGACGCGGTGCGTGGTGGCGCGCCCGTAGACAGGGGAACGGAAATGAAGAAGAAAACAGCACTTGTCGCCCTGGCCCTTTTTATCGGATCGTTTGTGATCCCAGTCCAGGCCAACGCCTTCGAGGAAGGAAATTTTCTCGTCCGCGTTCGTGGCATTGTGGTGAAGCCGGACGAAAGCGGCTCCCTCAACCCTATTGGTGGCGACCTGCAGGTCAGTACAACTTATACACCGGAAGCTGATTTCAGCTATTTCTTTACGAAGAACATCTCGGTGGAATTGATTGCGGCGATTACGCAGCATTCCCTCAGTGCTTCGAAGACATCGATCGGTAACATCGACCTGGGCAAGACAAAGGTCCTGCCGCCGACCCTCCTCGCTCAGTACCACTTCTTTTCCGACGAGATGATAAGCCCATATGTGGGCGTCGGCTTCAACTACACCTTCTTTTTCGACACGACTGATGGGCCGGTCGCCGACAGCGTCAAGATCGACAATGCATACGGTCCTGCCTTCCAGCTCGGCTTCGATCTCCAGTTTCCCAATTCGAACTTCGTCTTCAACGCCGACGCCAAATTTATCTTGCTCTCTCCCGACGTGAAGGCGCGCGCCGGGTCCACCCAAATCGACAGCCGCAACTTCGATCTCAACCCGTGGATCTTCGGCTTCGGCTTTGGCTACAAGTTCTAACCGGCGCTGAGCGACCAGCATCAGGGAGGGGCGTCGGTTACGGGCCGGCCCCCTCCCGCTCGCCCTCGTCACACGTAGGCGGGGGACGCCAGGCCCATATCCCAAAACGCCGTTTCCAGCCGGGTGGCGGTGCGGAAGGTCTCGATCAGGCTCGGGATCCGCGAGGGGCCGCCGCGACGGGCCATCAGGCTTTCCATCCGTTCGCCGTGTATCCATGCCACGGCTTGATAGTCGGAGCCGGCGTAGGTCTCGATCCAGGCCCGATAGGGGTTACCGACGCCGCCCGTCTTGGGATCGGCGGCGAGCCCGGCGCCGATCTCGGCGTAGCCGATGACGCAGGGGGTGAGCGCCACCCACAGGTCGAGCAGGTCGCCGGCGACGCCGCGGTCGAGGACGAAGCGGGTGTAGGCGATGGTCGCCGGCGCTTCCGCCGCGGTGGCCGCATCCGCGGCGGTCAGCCCCCAGCCGCCGCAGTAGTCCAGGTGGAGGTGCATCTCCTTGTTGATGATGGCGTTCAGCGCATCGGCGGCGGCGCGGAGGTCGTCCAGGTTCTCCGCCTTGAAACTGGCCAGACCGTAAGCACGGGCCAGATGGCCGAGGAACAGGTAGTCCTGGATCAGGTAGTGGCGAAAGCATTCCTCCGGCAGACTGCCGTCGGCGAGGGCACGGACGAACGGATGCCGGACGTAGGCTTCCCAATCCGCCGCGGCGGCGCTGCGCAGCTGGCGGAACAGACCGAAATGATCGGCAAAACGATCCTTGCCTCCGTGGGCCTGATCCGCGGTCGCCATCAGTCGTCTGACATCAGGTTGCGGGTGCCCGACGGCAAGGTGACCGTGAGGCCGTCGAGCGCGTCCGACATCCTGATCTGACAGCCGAGCCGCGACGTGTGGGTCAGGCCGAAGGCGAGGTCCAGCATGTCCTCCTCCTCTTCGCTGGCGGGATCCAGTTCCTCGTACCAGTCCGGATCGACGATCACGTGGCAGGTGGAGCAGGCGAGCGAGCCCTCGCAGGCGCCTTCCAGGTCGATGCCATGGCGATGGGCGATTTCCAGCACCGATAGCCCGACCGGTGCTTCAACCTCTTTGCGGGTTTGCCCATCCGGGGAGATGAAGGTCATCTTCGGCATGTGGGGACGTTTCTCCGGCAACGGCAGGTCGGGCGGGATGGCTAAGAACGCCTGTCGCCGGACAGGCGAGAGACCTAGACGTGGAAGGACTCGCCGCAGCCGCAGCGGCCCTTCTCATTGGGATTGCGAAAGACGAAGCCGGATTCCAGCTGGCTCTCTACGTAGTCCATTTCGGTGCCGAAGATAAACATGGTTGCCTTCGGATCGATCAGGATCGTCGCACCATCCAGTTCGACAACCAAATCCGCCGCCTGCTTCTGATCGGCATACTCCATCGTGTAGGAAAGCCCGGAGCAGCCGCGCGAGCTGACGCCGATGCGCAAGCCGGCGGTGGGCCCCGCGTGGGCGGCGAGCAGCGTCTTCACCCGCTCGGCGGCGGCGGGGGTTACCGAAATGGGTTGCGGCGGCATCGGTCTCACGGTCATCTCCTGTCGTCCTCTACAGCGCGCGGTCCGCTATGACCGGACGGCGCCAGGCGCGAGCGGCCGGCCCTGATCCGCTCGACCTCGCTCGCGATGCGCACGATCGCGTAATCAATCTCGGCATCGGTCGTGAAGCGGCCGATGCCCATGCGGATGCTGGCCTCGGCCAGCGCCCGGCCCACCCCGAGCGCCTGGATCACGTACGACGGCTCGATGGAGGCCGAGGTGCACGCCGAGCCGGACGATACGGCGACGTCGTCGAGGGCTGCCATCAATGCCTCGCCATCGACGTCGTCGAAGGCGACATTGAGATTGCCGGCGATCCGTCGATCGGGGTCTCCGTTGAGATAAACATGTCTCACCCGCTCGGCAAGACCGCACCACAGCCGTTCGCGCAGCACGTTTATCCGGGCCGCTTCCTCGGCCATTTCCGCTCCGGCGAGGCGGCAGGCGTCGCCAAAGCCGACAACCAGGGGGGTCGGCAACGTGCCCGAGCGCAGCCCCCGCTCCTGACCGCCCCCCGACAGCAGCGGCACCAGGCGGACCCGGGGCCGCCGTCGAACATAGAGGGCCCCGATCCCCTTCGGGCCGTAGAGCTTGTGGGCGGAGAGGCTGGCGAGGTCGATCCCCATCGCGGTGACGTCCAACGGGATCTTCCCCGCCGCCTGCGCCGCGTCGGTGTGGAAGAGGGCGCCGCAGGCGCGGGCGAGACGGCCGATCTCGGCCAGGGGCTGGATGACGCCGATCTCGTTGTTGACCGCCATCACCGAGACGAGGAGGGTGGTCTCGTCGAGCGCATCGGCCAGGCGATCGAGATCCAGCAGCCCCGATGGCTGAACCGGCAGCCGCACCACCTCGAAGCCTTCCTCGGCCATCGCCTGGCAACTTTCCAGCACGCATTTGTGCTCGGTGACCACGGTCACCAGGCGGCGGCGCCGGCCTCCGTCGACGGAGCGGCCGGCGGCGAAGCGGGCGGCTCCCTTGATCGCCAGGTTGTTGGCCTCCGTCGCCCCGGAGGTGAAGGCAATCTCCCGTGCCTCGGCCCCGATCAGGCCGGCCACCTGCCGTCGCGCCTGCTCGACCGCCTCCTCGGCGGCGAGGCCAAAGCGATGGCTGCGCGAGTGCGGGTTGCCGAACGCGTGGGAGAAGTAGGGCAGCATCGCCTCGACGACGCGCGGATCGGTCGGCGTGGTCGCCTGATAATCGAGGTAGACGGGCATCCGCGGCTCCGTCTCGATGCTAACGCGGGCGGCTGCCGTGTTCATCCGCCCGCCCCGATCAACAGGTCGGCCCCGGCCCGGCGCTGCCGCTCCCGCCCGGCCCGGCCGTGGATCGCGAGCCAGGCGGCAATAAAGGCTTCGATGTCGGCTTCCGTCGTCGTCCAGCCGAGACTGACCCTGATTGCACACCTAGCAATTTCCTCGCCAACCCCCATGGCGCTCAGCACCCGGCTCGCTGCCACCTTGCCCGACGAGCAGGCGGCACCGGCGGACACGGCGACGCCGGCAAGGTCGAAGGCGATGACCTGCGTTTCGCCGGCCACCGCCGGCATGGTGATACAACTGGTGTTGGCGAGGCGTGGGGCGTCGGCGCCGACGACAACCACCCCCGGCACCGCCGCCCGCAGGTTCGACTCCAACCGCTGCCTCAGCGCGCCGAGCCGCGGCTGGTCGGCGAGCGCCTCGTGGGCGGCCTCGGCCGCGGCGCCGAAGCCGGCGATGCCGGGAAGGTTTTCGGTTCCCGCTCGCCGCCCGCGCTCCTGGCCGCCGCCCATCAACAGGGCGGTCAGCGGCAACGCAGGGTCGACGACGAGGGCGCCGACCCCCGCCGGGCCGCCGAGCTTGTGCGCCGACAGGGCGAGGGAGGCGACGCCGAGGGCCTCCATCTGCAGCGGCACCCGGCCCGCCGCCTGTACCGCGTCGGTATGGACGAGGGCGCCGAAACGGCGGGCGAGACGGCTCACCTCGGCCAGCGGCTGGATCACCCCGGTCTCGTTGTTGGCCATCATCACCGAGACGAGGGCCGGCTCGGGCGAGGCGGCGAGCCGGCGTTCCAGGTCGCCGAGGTCGACGAGGCCGCTGCGTTCGACGGCGATCCGTTCGGCGTCGGGAGCGGCGGCCAGCACCGAGGCATGCTCGGTGGCGGCGACGAGGACGCGGCGGCGGCCGAGACCGCCTATGGCCAGGGCGTTGGCTTCGGTCGCCCCCGACGTGAAGACGACGGCGGCGGGCGAAACCCCCACCAGCGCCGCCACCTTTTCCCGCGAATCCTCGATCAGGCGTCGCGCCGCCCGGCCGTATCGATGCACCGAGGACGGATTGCCGATGAGCGAAAGCGCGTCTTCGACGGCGGCTCTGGCCGCCGGCTTCATCGGCACCGTCGCGTTGTGATCGAGGTAGACGAAGTGGGGCATGGGGGACCGGGACGGAGTCGGCAACGGGCGCTTAGCCGGCCCGTCTCGCCGGCTCCGTTTCCTCCTGCGGCGCCGCGGCGAACATCAGCCGGCTCGTTCCGAGGATGCGGCGCTCGCAGACGTCGGCGAGGGTGACCGAGCTGAGGTAAAGATAGATCTGGTTGCCCAGCTCCTCCCACAGGTCGTGGGTGAGGCAGCGGCCGCGGTGGGAATGGCACCCCTGCGGCGATCCGGGTGTGCACCGGGTGGCCTTGATCGGCTCGTCGACGGCGAGGATGATGTCGGCGATGCGCATCGCCTTCGGGTCGCGCGCCAGCATGTAGCCGCCCCCCGGGCCGCGGACGCTGGAAACGAGGCCGCCCCGGCGCAGGCGGCCGAACAACTGTTCCAGATACGACAGCGAAATCTCCTGGCGCTCGGCCACTTCCGCCAGCGCGATGGGTTTGCCCCGGGAATGATGGGCAAGATCAGCCATGGCCATGACTGCGTAGCGGCCCTTGGTGCTGAGTTTCATTGCGTTCTCCTGTCCGCGCCCATTCAACCGCGCCGCTCGCTGGCGATCCGCGGACGACCGCGGCAGCGCCGCCATGCACACCTGCGCGCCGGGTCACGACGCCGCAGCGCGCGCTCTTCCTCCCTCCAGCGCCTGCAGGCGGGAGTTCAGGCACTCCACCTGCTGGAGAAGTCCCGACACCTGCGCGCGTAAATTCTCGATGTCCACCTCGACCGGATCGGGGCAGCCGCCGGCCGGCGTGCCGTAGGCAGAAAATCGCCCCGCTTCCTGCTTGTCTTTCGGCAGCACCATGTGGGCCGGGATTCCCACCGCCGAGACTCCCGGCGAGACGTCCCGGGTCACGACCGAATTAGCGCCGACGCGCGCCCCCTCGCCGACGGTGATCGGACCCAGCACTTGCGCCCCGGAACCGACGATGACGCCGGACTTCAAGGTCGGGTGACGCTTGACGCTCACCTGCTGGCGGGAATTGACCGCGGGCGAGATGCCGCCGAGGGTGACGCCCTGGTAAAGGGTCACGTCGTCCTCGATGTCGGCGGTTTCGCCGATGACCACCCCCTGGCCGTGATCGATGACGAAGCGGCGGCCGATGGTGGCGCCGGGATGGATCTCGATCCCGGTGGCCAGCCTGCCCAGATTGGAGACGCAACGGGCGGTCAGCAGAAACCCGCGCCGCCACAACCAGTGCGCCAGGCGATAAACATAGATCGCATGCAGCCCGGGATAGCAGAGAATGATCTCCACGTAGGAGCGGGCGGCGGGATCCCGCGCCATAAACGCACGGATGTCTTCCTTGACACTCTTGAAAAGCATGGTCCGTTCGATATGGTGTAAGGCTTTATTCCGCGATCCGCCTGACGCCAACGGCGGTCGCCACCGACTGACGCCACCGTATATATGATGTCCGACTAAATCCATCAAGTTTTTCAGGGCTTCGCCGGGAGCCTCGATCGTGGCATAGGGGCTCGCTCCGGTGGCGCGCGAACCAATCCCAACCAGCAAAGTTCGAACCACATGACCGAAGTAATCTTCAATGGGATGGAGGGGCGGCTCGAGGGGCGCTACCATCATTCGAAGCAACCGGGCGGGCCGGTCGCGCTCATCCTTCACCCGCACTCCTTGCAGGGTGGGACGATGAACAACCGAGTTGTCTTCTCACTCTTTCAGGCCTACCAGCGGCGCGGCTTTTCGGTATTGCGGTTCAACTTCCGCGGTGTCGGCCGCTCCCAGGGTCGCTTCGACGGCGGCCAGGGCGAGCTCTCGGATGCGGCGGCGGCCCTCGACTGGATGCAGAACATCAACCCCACCGCGTCGTCCTGTTGGATCGCCGGCTATTCGTTCGGGGCCTGGATCGGCATGCAGCTGTTGATGCGCCGCCCCGAAATCGATGGCTTCATCGCGGTGGCACCGCCGGCGGGGGTCTCCGATTTCACCTTCCTCGCCCCGTGCCCGGCGTCGGGGGCGCTTATCCACGGCGAGAAGGACGAGATCTTCGCCATCGCCGACGCCGAGAAGCTGGCGAAGAAGCTCAGCCACCAGAAGGCGGTGCGGGTGGAGCTGATGAAGATCGACGGCGCCGACCATTCGTTCTCCAACCACATGGGCCCGCTGGCGGCGGCGGTGGAGAAGTACCTCGACCGGGTTCTGGCCAAGGCGGCCTAAGCGACGATGCCCTAGGCGACGACGCCCTAGGCGACGATGCCCGTCTCCCGGCGCGGCCACACCAGCCGGCCGCCCGGCTGCGGCTGCGGTACCCCGGTCGTCGTCGGCAGGCTGAGCGGCAGGCCCCGCACCGCGCGCACGGCGAGGAAGGCGAAGGCTTCCGCCTCCAGCCAATCCCCGCGCCAGCCCACCGCCTCCACCGGGTCGACGCCGATGCGGGCGTCGGCGGCGGCGAGGCGGTCCGCCAGCAGCCGCATCAGCGTCGGGTTGCGACGGCCGCCGCCGGCGACGAGCCAGCGGCCGGGCGGTGCCGGCAACAAAGGCAGCGAAGCTTCCACCGCCCCGGCGGTCAAGGCGGTGAGCGTCGCCGCTCCGTCGGCGGTGTCGAGGGCGGCGGCATCGGCGAGCATCGCGGCGAAGGCGTCCCGATCGAGAGACTTGGGCGTCGGCTGGCGGAAATAAGGATGGGCGAGCCAGCGGCAGAGCCGCTCGCCGTCCACCCGGCCTCGGGCGGCCATTTTCCCGTCCTCGTCGCAGGCGCGGCCGGTGCGCATGCGCATCCAGTCGTCGATGAGCGCATTGCCGGGGCCGGTGTCGAACGCCAGGAGCGAAGGCGCATCGCCCGCCGGCGGGTCGGCGCCGATCCAGGTGAGGTTGCCGACGCCGCCCAGGTTGAGCACCGCCACCGGCCGCGCCAGATCGCCGGCGAGGGCGGCGTGATAGAGGGGAACCAGCGGTGCCCCCTGACCGCCGGCGGCGACGTCGGCGGTGCGGAAATCGGTGACGACGGCGATGCCGAGGCGATCGGCCAGCCGCGCCGCATCGCCGATCTGAACCGTCCGGCCGGCCAGGGGCTGGTGCAACACCGTCTGACCGTGGCAGCCGACCACGTCGACGGCGGCGGGGGCGATGCCGGCGGCGGCGATCAGCCGCTCCGCCGCTTCGGCGTGGCGGTCGGTGAGCTCGGCGATGACCGGCGCATCGGCCGGCTCGGGCGCCCGCCCGAGGAGGCCGCGCAGCCGCGCCCGGAAGGGGGCGGGATAGGGCAGGGTCAAGGCGTCGCCGCGCCGGGTGATGGTCCGGCCGTCGGTGACGACGAGGGCGGCGTCGACCCCGTCGAGGGAGGTTCCGCTCATCAGCCCGATGGCGACGAGCGGCCGGGCCTCGACGAAAGCGCCGGCGAAAGCCCCGGCAGCGCCCGCCGGCGCTGTTCCCGCTAGCAACGGCATGCTACATCGAGCCTCGCCGCCGCGGTTCGGCCGCGGCACCCAACGCCACCCGTTCCGGCCGGCGGCCCGTCCCCGGCAAACCCCGCATCGTCGCTAGAATGACCCGTCTCCTTTCGAGCTTCCTCAACACCGTCCGCGACCGCGGCTCGCTGCATCAGTGCACCGACCTCGACGGGCTCGACCGCTTGGCGGCGGCCGGGCCGATCACCGCTTATATCGGCTTCGACTGCACCGCGCCCAGCCTCCACGTCGGCAGCCTCGTTTCCATCATGCTGCTGCGCCGGCTGCAACAGGCGGGTCACCAGCCCATCGTCCTGATGGGGGGCGGCACCACCCGCATCGGCGATCCGTCCGGCCGCGACGAGGCCCGCCGGCTGCTCTCCGACGACGAGATCGCCACCAACATGGCCGGCATCCGCCGCGTCTTCGAGAAGTTTCTCCGCTTCGGCGACGGGGCGACGGACGCGGTGATGGTGAACAACGCCGAGTGGCTCGACCGCCTCGCCTATATCCCGTTTTTGCGCGACTACGGCCGCTACTTCTCGGTCAACCGGATGCTCGGCTTCGAATCGGTGAAGCTGCGGCTGGAACGGGAGCAACCGCTGTCGTTCCTCGAATTCAATTACATGGTTTTGCAGGCGTACGACTTTCTCGAGCTCGCCCGCCGCCGCGGCTGCGTGTTGCAGATGGGCGGGTCGGACCAGTGGGGGAACATCGTCGCCGGCGTCGAACTGGCGCGGCGGATCGACGATCGGCCGCTTTTCGGCCTGACCACGCCGCTGGTTACCACCCAAAGCGGGGCGAAGATGGGCAAGACCGCCGCCGGCGCGGTCTGGCTCGACGCCGACATGCTCTCCCCCTACGCCTATTGGCAGTACTGGCGCAACACCGAGGATGCCGACGTCGGCCGCTTCCTGCGCCTGTTCACCGAACTTGCCGACGGCGAGGTTGCCCGCCTCGAAGCGCTGCAGGGGGCGGAACTGAACGCCGCCAAGGTGGTGCTCGCCGACGAGGCGACCCGGCTTTGCCACGGCGAGGCGGCGAGGCGGCAGGCGGCGGCGACGGCCGAGGAAACGTTCGGCGGGCAGGGCGCCGGGGATGCGCTGCCGACGATCGAGATCGACCGACCGGTGCTGGGGGCGGGGGTTGCGGTCGTCGAGCTGTTCCGTCTGGCCGGGCTTGCCGCCTCCAACAGCGAGGCGCGGCGGCTGATTCGCGGCGGCGGCGGCCGCCTCAACAACCGGCCGATCAGCGACGAGACCCTGGTGGTCGGACCCGGCGACGCCGACGCCGACGGCCGGATCAAGCTGTCAGCGGGGAAAAAGCGCCACGCGCTGGTCCTCATCCGCTGATCGTCGGCGCCGGCGAGGACAGGCGGTGATGGCGGTGATGGCGGCGGGGCGCCACGGCTGTAACGCCGGTGGCGGATCGGTTACTCTTCGTTCATGGCGGGGCGCCACACAGGTCGACGGCAACGGGGCCGCCCGCGCGCGCCACACCGGCTCGCCGCGGCGCTGGCGGCGGTGCTCGCGGCCGCCGCCTGTAGTCATACGCCCCCCGTCGCATCGACGGCCGGTCGTGGCCCCGGACCCGGGCAGGGCAGGGCGGACGACGTCGAGTGCGTCCCGTTCGCTCGCGCCCGTTCCGGCATCCAGCTCTATGGCAACGCCGCCGACTGGTGGTGGAAGGCGGCGGGACTGTATGCCCGCTCCCATACTCCCGCCGTCGGCAGTGTCCTCGTCCTCGGCCGCACGTCCAGGTTGGTCAACGGCCACGTGGGCGTCGTCACCGCCGTCGACTCTCCGCGCGACATCCGGGTGACGCAGGCGAACTGGGTCCGCGGCCAGGTATTCGAAGACCTGCCGGTCATCGACGTATCCGCCGCCAACGATTGGACCCTCGTCCGCGTCTGGTGGCCGCCCGCCGGGCAGATGGGGGCGACCCCCTATCCCGCGTATGGGTTCATCCTCCCCGAACCGCCGCGCACGGCGGAACGCCTGGCGGTCGAGCCCGCCATAGCCGCGGCCGGATGGTAGCCCGCCCGGGGTTGATCCGACCGCCTGGGGCCGCAGCCAAGAAGGGTGAATGGCGGGCGCTTGGCGGTAGGGCGGTGCGTGCGTATCATCATAGGTAAAACAGGTAAAAGTCCCGGGTGAGCCACTGACTTGTACCCACCCGGCAAGTCTGGTCATTCGACAAAAAGGCGCAGGGAGAGGGCATGCGATCGAGATTACGCGGTGACACGGCGGTTCATGATGCTCCGCCCAATACTCGACCTAGCGGCATCGGCGCCGAGCTAGCCGTCATCGGTACTCTCCTGCCTTATCTCTGGCCCAAGGACGCGCCCGAACTTCGTCGCCGCGTCGTCGCCGCCGTCTTGTTTCTGATCGCCGCCAAAGCCGTCAACGTGGGCGTGCCCGTCATCTACAAGCACGTCGTCGATGCGCTGGCCGCCGACACGTTCACCAACCTGAGCTTGATCCCCGTCGCCCTCATCGTCGCCTACGGGGTGGCGCGCATGCTCACCCAGGCCTTCGGCGAGTTGCGCGACGCGGCGTTCGCCAGGGTCGGGCAGCGGGCGATCCGCACCGCCGGGCTTCGCACCTTCCGCCATCTCCATGAGCTCAGCCTCGGCTTCCACCTCGGGCGCCGGACCGGCGCGGTGAGCCGGGCGATCGAACGCGGCACCAAGGGCATCGAGTTCGTCCTCAATTTCATGCTGTTCAACATCCTGCCGACGATCGTCGAGATCCTGCTGGTGTGCGGCATCCTCTGGTTCTTGTTCGGTCTCGCCTATGCGGCGGTGACCTTCGTCTGTATCGGCATCTATATCGCCTTCACCATTGCCGTCACCGAATGGCGGACCAAGTACCGCCGGCAGATGAACCGCACCGATTCGGAGGCGCACGCCAAGGCGATCGACAGCCTGCTCAACTTCGAGACGGTCAAATACTTCGGCAACGAGGCGCACGAGGGTCGACGCTTCGACCAGGCCCTGCGCGCCTACGAGACCGCGGCGGTGAAAAGCAAGATGACCTTGAGCCTGCTCAACATCGGCCAGGGGGTGATCATCGCCGTCGGCCTGATCGTCCTGATGCTGATGGCGGGAAAAGCGGTGGCGGCGAAGTCGATGACGGTGGGCGACTTCGTGATGGTCAACGCCTACCTGATCCAGCTCTACCTGCCGCTCAATTTTCTGGGGTTCGTCTACCGGGAAATCAAGCAGTCGCTGATCGACATGGAGGCGATGTTCGGCCTGCTGGACGAGCGGCCGGGGGTGGAGGACAGGGAGGACGCGCGGCCGATCTGGGTGGGCGTCGGCCGGATCGACTTCGAAGACGTGAGCTTCGGTTACGATGACCGGCGGGCGGTGCTTGCCGACGTGGCGTTCAGCGTCGGCGCCGGGCGAACGCTGGCCATCGTCGGGCCGAGCGGCGCCGGCAAGACCACCATCTCGCGTCTGCTCTACCGCTTCTACGACGTCACCCGCGGCCGCATCCTGATCGACGGTCAGGACGTCCGCGACGTCACCCAGCGGAGCCTGCGCGCCGCCATCGGCATCGTTCCCCAGGACGCGGTGCTGTTCAACGACACCATTCGCTACAACATCGCCTACGGGATGCCCACCGCCACCGACGCGGAGATCGAGGCCGCGGCCCGGCTGGCGCGCATCCACGAGTTCATCGAAGCGCTGCCGGACGGCTACCGGACCATGGTCGGCGAACGCGGGCTGAAGCTTTCCGGCGGCGAACGGCAGCGGGTGGCCATCGCCCGGACCATCCTCAAGGATCCGCCGATCCTGTTGCTCGACGAAGCCACGTCGGCGCTGGACACCCATACGGAGAAGGAGATCCAGGCGTCGCTGCAGGAGGTGGCGCGCGGGCGGACCACCCTGATCATCGCCCACCGCCTGTCGACGGTGGTCGATGCCGACGAGATCATCGTTCTCGACGGCGGCCGGATCGTCGAGCGCGGCCGCCACCGCGACCTGCTTGCCGCCGGCGGCCGCTATGCGGCCATGTGGGCGCGGCAGCAGGAGGCGGACGCGGTGCGGGCGAAGCTGGCCACCGCCGGCATCCTCGACGGCGGCGACGGGGGGAGCGTGGCTCTGCCGGCGGCGGTGCGCGCGGCGGAATAGCGCTCGTCCGTGCGTCAGTGCCGCGGTGCCGGTCGGCCGCCAGCGCCAGCGAAGCCCTCGTTAAGCCATGGGTAAGGCCGGCGATCCCATAAAGGGCAACGCGTACGTTCGTCCACAGGGATTGCAGGCAATGGTTGTAATGGCACTTCTCCGATCCATGGTGGGTCGGCGACTGGTGGTTAGCGGACTCATCTTCACCCTCGGCATGGCGGTGCTGATGGCAGTCGCTCTCTATGATCTCGACGTGGCTTTGATGCAGGGCCGCGAACAAAAACTTCAGGAAACGGTCGCGGTCGCCCTCGGCACCATCAACCATTACTACGGCGAAGCAAAGTCAGGTGCGATCGGCGAGCAGGAAGCCAAGGAGCAGGCGAAGAAGGCTCTTCGCAGCATTCGTTTCGGTAATAACAACTATATATTTGCCTTCGACTATTCCGGCGTCAATCAGGCCTACGGACCGATGCCGGAAAAGGAAGGCACCCAGATGATCGCCGTTGTCGATCCCAACGGCGTTCGTGTCATCGCCGAATTGATCGAGCTGGCGAAACGAGGCGGCGGATTCCTTCACTACCACTGGCCGCGACCGGGTGCCGCCGCGCCGATCGCCAAGATCAGCTACGCCACCGGCTTCGAGCCGTGGCAGTGGATGGTGGGAGCCGGTGACTACGTCGACGACATCAACGCCGTGTTCTGGGAGATCGCCGGGCGATTGGCGCTGGTGGCGGCGATCTTGCTGGTCACCGTCAGCGTCGCCAACATCGTCATCGGCCGCAGCATCGTCCGGCGCCTCTCTCAACTCTGCGCCCGCATGCAGGGGCTTGCCGAGGGCGATACCGCGGCCGAGATCCCGCTCGTCGACAAGAAGGACGAGTTCGGCGAGATGGCGCGGGCGGTGGCGGTGTTCAAGGAGAATGCCGTCGAGAAGATGCGGCTGACGGCGGAGCAGGAGGCGCTACAGCAACGCACCGAAGAAGAGCGCAAGGCCGGTATGCGGTCGCTCGCCGACAAGTTCGAAGCCGAGGTCAAGGCGTTCATCGATGCGCTGGCCTCGTCGGCGGACGAGATGCGGACCACCTCCCAGGCGATGTCGGCGACCGCCGAAGAGACCTCGCGTCAGGCGGCGGCGGTGGCGCATGCCTCTGAACAGGCGTCGGGCAACGTGCAGACGGTCGCCGCCGCGGCCGAGGAACTGGCCGCGTCGATCGGCGAGATCGGCCGCCAGACCAGCCAGTCCAATACCGTCGCCGAAACGGCGGTCGAACAGGCGGAGAAGACCCAGGGCGCGGTCCGCAATCTGGCCTCCACCGCCCAGAAGATCGGCGAGGTGGTCGATCTCATCAACAGCATCGCCGGGCAGACCAACCTGCTGGCGCTCAACGCCACCATCGAGGCGGCCCGGGCCGGCGATGCCGGTAAGGGCTTCGCCGTCGTTGCCAGCGAGGTCAAGGCGCTAGCCGGTCAGACGGCCAAGGCGACCGACGATATCGCCGCCCAGATCAATGCGGTGCAGGGGGAAATCAACGGCACCGTCGGCGCCATCGAGGGAATCGTTCAGACGATCGCCCGGATCCGGGAGATTGCCGGCTCCATCGCCGCTGCGGTCGAGGAACAGGGGGCGGCGACGAGCGAGATCGCCCGCAACGTCGAGCAGGCCGCCGCCGGCACCGACGAGGTTTCGGTCAACACCGCCGGGGTGACCCAGGCGGCCGCCGAGACCGGTTCCGCCGCGGCCGGCGTGCTCACCACCGCCGACCGGCTGTTCGAGCACTCGGCCAACATGCAACGTTTCGTCGATCAGTTCATCGCCCAGGTGCGCGCCGCCTGACCAACCCTCACCCCGACCCTCTCCCGCGGCGCGCGGGAGAGGAGGGGCCCGCGGAAGCGGGAGGGTGAGGGGGCGCGATCCGCTACAGCCGCTTCAGCGCCCGCTTGCCGGCGAACTGGGCGGCGGTGCCCAATTCCTCTTCGATCCGGATCAACTGGTTGTACTTGGCGATCCGGTCGGAGCGGCTGAGCGAGCCGGTCTTGATCTGGCCGGCGTTGGTGGCGACGGCGATGTCGGCGATGGTCGAGTCCTCGGTTTCGCCCGACCGGTGCGAGATGACCGCGGTGTATCCCGCCTTGTGCGCCATCTCCACCGCCGACAGGGTCTCGGTCAGCGAGCCGATCTGGTTGACCTTGACCAGGATCGAGTTGGCGATGCCCTTGTCGATCCCTTCCGACAGCCGGGTGACGTTGGTGACGAACAGGTCGTCACCCACCAGCTGAACCTTGCCGCCGAGCTCGTCGGTCAACAGCTTCCAGCCCTCCCAGTCGTCCTCGGCCATGCCGTCCTCGATCGAGACGATGGGGAACCGCGACACCAGGTCGGCGAGATACTTGACGTTGTCGGCGGAGCTGAGGGATTTTCCTTCGCCGGCCAGCTCGTACTTGCCGTTCTTGTAGTATTCGGAGGAGGCGCAGTCGAGGGCGAGGTAGACGTCGTCGCCCGGCTTGTAGCCGGCTTTCTCGATCGACTTCATGATATAGCCGAGCGCTTCGTCGGCGCTCTTAAGGTTGGGGGCGAAACCGCCTTCGTCGCCGACGTTGGTATTGTGGCCGGCGCTCTTCAGTTCCTTCTTCAGCGCCGCAAAGACTTCCGCGCCCATCCGCACGGCGTCGGCGATGGTCGCGGCGCCGAACGGCATGATCATGAATTCCTGGATGTCGATGGGATTGTCGGCGTGGGCGCCGCCGTTGACGATGTTCATCATCGGTACCGGCAGGACCCGGGCGAGGGAGCCGCCGATGTAGCGATAGAGGGGCAGCTCGGCTTCCTGCGCCGCCGCCTTGGCCACCGCCATGCTGACGCCGAGAATGGCATTGGCGCCGAGGCGGCTCTTGTTGGCGGTGCCGTCCAGGTCGATCATCACCTGGTCGATCTCCACCTGCTCCCGGGCATCCATGCCGCCGATGGCGTCGGCGATCTCGCCGTTGACCGAGTTCACCGCCTTGGTGACCCCCTTGCCACCGTAGCGCTTGGCATCGCCGTCGCGCAACTCGACCGCCTCGTGGGCACCGGTCGAGGCGCCGGAGGGGACGGCGGCCCGGCCCATCGCCCCGCTCTCCAGCAGAACGTCCACCTCCACCGTCGGATTGCCGCGGCTGTCGAGGATCTCGCGACCTTTCACGTCTTCGATAGCGCTCATGTTGTTAACCCTCCCATTACAAAGAAAGGCCGACGACCAGACGTCTCCGGCCAGATGGATATGCCGCCGCATCGGCCGGTGCCGCCGGAGCGTCCGTCGGCCTGGCCTGGGCGGTTGTGGGCGAAGTCCGCTTCGGGATTCCTCAGTGGATCGGCGCCAAGGGGTGTGCCTTTGCCCAGCGGTCGAGATCGCGCAGCGTCACGAGGAGCTCCGGCAGCTGGCGCATTGGTATCATGTTCGGCCCGTCCGAGGGAGCGTTGTCGGGATCGGGGTGGGTTTCGATGAACACCGCCGCCACCCCCACCGCGATCGCGGCGCGCGCCAGCACCGGCGCGAACTCCCGCTGGCCGCCCGAGGCCGAGCCCTTGCCGCCCGGCTGCTGCACCGAGTGGGTGGCATCGAAGACGACGGGAAAGCCGCTACGGGCGAGGATCGGCAACGCCCGCATGTCGCTGACCAGCGTGTTGTAGCCGAAGCTCACCCCGCGCTCGCACACCATGACCCGGTCGTTGCCGGCGCCAACCAGTTTGGCGACGACGTTGTCCATATCCCAGGGCGCCAGAAACTGGCCCTTCTTGACGTTGACCACCCGCCCGGTCTTGGCGGCGGCGATGAGGAGATCGGTCTGCCGGCAGAGAAAGGCCGGGATCTGCAGCACGTCGACGCTGCTGGCGACCGCCGCGCACTGGTCCGGCTCGTGCACGTCGGTGAGCACCGGGACGTGGAGCGTCGCCCGGATCTCGTCGAAGACCTGGAGGGCGCCGTCCATGCCGACGCCGCGCGCGCCGGCGAGCGAGGTGCGGTTGGCCTTGTCGAAGGAGGTCTTGTAGATCAGTCCGATGCCCAGATCCCGGGTCGTCTCCACCAGTGCCGCCGCCGTTTCCAGGGCGTGAGCGCGGCTTTCCATGACGCACGGCCCGGCGATGAGGACGAGCGGCAGATCGTTGCCGATGGCCAGGTCATTCAGGTGCAGATGGCGCGGCAGGTGAGGGGGGCTGACCACGATCTGTTCTCCTTGGGCCTATGTCAGACGAGCCGCGCCTGATCGACCGCCGCCTTGATGAACGACGCGAACAGGGGATGCGGCTCGAACGGGCGGGAGCGCAGCTCCGGGTGGAACTGGACCCCGATGAACCAGGGGTGGCTCGGAATCTCGACGATCTCCGGCAGCAGCCCGTCCGGCGACATGCCGGAGAAGGTGAGCCCGCAGCGCTCCAGCGTCCCGAGGTAGTTGTTGTTCACCTCGTAGCGGTGGCGGTGGCGCTCGGCGATGCGATCCTGAGCGAAAATCGTGTGGGCGCGGGATCCGGGCTTGAGCACGCATTCATAAGCGCCGAGGCGCATGGTGCCCCCCAGGTCGCCGCCGGAGAGCCGCCTCTCCTTCTGGGTGCCGCGGATCCATTCGGTCATCAAGCCCACCACCGGCGCGGCGCAGGGGCCGAACTCGGTCGAGCCGGCATCGGGGATGTGGGCGAGATGGCGGGCCGCCTCCACCACCGCCATCTGCATGCCGAAACAGATGCCGAAGTAGGGGATGCCGCGCTCGCGGGCGAACCGGGCGGCGGCGATCTTGCCCAGCGCGCCGCGCTCGCCGAAGCCGCCCGGGACCAGGATGCCGTGAACCCCCTCGAGGCTCGCCGAGGGCTGATCGCCCTCGAACACCTGGCTGTCGATCCAGTTGATGTTCACCCGGACGTTGTGGGCGATGCCGCCGTGCACCAGCGCTTCGCCCAGCGACTTGTACGCATCGGGCAGGCCGGTGTACTTGCCGACCACGGCGATCGCCACCTCACCCTCCGGCCGGGTGGCGCGGGCGACGACGTCCCGCCAGCGGCTCAGGTCCGGTGCCGGCGCCTCGAGCCGGAAATGGCGGCAGACCTCGTCGTCGAGCCCCTGCTCGTGATAGCTGATGGGGACCGCGTAGATGGTCTCCAGGTCGAGGGCCGGGATCACCGCCTGTTCGTGCACGTTGCAGAACAGCGCGATCTTCTTCCGGTCGCCGGCCGGGATCGGCCGGTCGGCCCGGCAGAGGAGGACATCGGGCTGGATGCCGACGCTGAGCAGTTCCTTGACCGAGTGCTGGGTCGGCTTCGTCTTCAGTTCGCCGGCCGCCGGCAGGTAGGGGATCAGCGTCAGGTGCAGGTACATCACCCGGTCGCGGCCGAGATCGTTGCGCATCTGGCGGATGGCTTCGAGGAACGGCAGGCTCTCGATGTCGCCGACGGTGCCGCCGATCTCGCACAGGACGAAGTCCTCGCCGTCCAGATCGGCCTGGATGAACTCCTTGATGGCGTCGGTGATGTGGGGGATGACCTGGATGGTGGCGCCGAGATAGTCGCCGTGGCGCTCGCGGGAGATCACCTGTGAGTAGATCTTGCCGGTGGTGACGCTGTCGCTGCGTCGCGCCGGCACGGCGGTGAAGCGCTCGTAATGACCCAGGTCGAGGTCGGTTTCGGCGCCGTCGTCGGTGACGAACACCTCGCCGTGCTGGTAGGGGCTCATCGTGCCGGGATCGACGTTGATGTAGGGGTCGAACTTGCGAAGCCGCACCCGGAAGCCGCGCGCCTGCAACAGGGCGCCCAGCGCGGCGGTTGCCAGACCCTTGCCGAGCGACGACACGACCCCGCCGGTGATGAAAATGAAGCGCGTCATTGCATCTGGTACGATCTCAACCCGCCCATCGCCCCAGGCTTGTAAGGGCTTTGCGGTGCCATGTCACCACCGGCGACGGCGTCGGTGCGGGGCGGTAAACCCATATGGGATCGCCACTTCCTGCGCATTCGGGACGACCCGCGGTCCCCCGTTCAGCGGGCGAGGGGAGGCGCGGGCGATGTCGGCGCGGCGGGAGCCGGGGCAGGCTCGGCGGCGGGCGGGACGGCCGGCGCGGGGGCGGGAACCGGTGCCGTCGATGAGGCGGCCGGCGGCGGTTCCATCAAAAGGCGGCCGGCGGCGCGCTGCTCGCCGGCGGTGCGGGCGAGGACAAGGCTGGTCAGAATGAACACCGCGGCGAGAATGCCGGTGGTCCGGGTGAGCAGGTTGGCGGTCTGGCGGCCACCGAGGAAACCGCCCATGCCGCCGCCGCCGCCGATGCCGAGGGCCCCGCCCTCGCTGCGCTGGACGAGGATGATGCCGACGAGGCCGAGTGCCACCAGGATGTGAATGGTCAAAAGAAGTGCGAGCATCGATCCTCGTCCCGTTCGCGATCAGAATTTATTGCGGACTGCCTTCGGCGACGGTCCAGAAGTCGCCCGCCTTCAGCGACGCGCCGCCGATCAGGCCGCCGTCGATGTCCGTCTGGGCCAGCAGTTCGGCGGCATTCTGGGCATTCATCGAGCCGCCGTAGAGGATGCGCATGGCATCGCCGTCGGCCAGCCGGCCCTGCAATTCGGCGCGGATCATCGCGTGCACTTCCTGCGCCTGCGCCGGCGTCGCGGTGCGGCCGGTGCCGATCGCCCACACCGGCTCGTAGGCGATGACCGTGTTGGTCGCGGTGGCACCGTCGGGGAGCGAGCCGTGCAGCTGAGTGCGGTTGATTTCCAGCGTCTTGCCGGCGTCGCGCTGTTCCAGGGTCTCGCCGATGCAGACGATGGCCAGCAGCCCCGCCGCCAGCGCCGCCTCGGCCTTCGCCTTGATCTCGGCGTCGGTCTCGTGGTGGTTGGTGCGCCGCTCCGAGTGGCCGACGATCACCGCCGAACAGCCGGCGTCCTTCAGCATCCAGGCGCTGGTATCGCCCGTGTGGGCGCCTTTCTCCTTGGCATGGCAGTCCTGGCCGCCGACGGCGATGCCGGATCCTTCCGCCGCTGCGACCACCACCGGGATCAGCGGAAACGGCGGGCAGATCAGCATGTCGAAACGGGCGCCGGGGGCGGCCTTCATCCGCTGGGCGAGGTCGCTGGCGAGCGCCTTGGCGTCCGCCTTCAGACAATTCATCTTCCAGTTGCCCGCGATCAGTTTCCGCCGCGCCATGACCCCTGTTCCTTTCTTGTTGCGCTGGACATGCAAACGAGCCGGCCGCCCGCGCGTCCCCGGGGCGCCGTCTGCGTTCACGCGCTTCTTAGCACACGCCTTCGCCCCGACCAAGGGCGAGCACCGACGGCCGGCGGTCTAGGGCCGAGTTGGCGGCCGGGCCGGTTCCCTTGGCGTCGGCGGAGCGGGCGTGATAAAGGGGGCGCGCCGGACCGCCCGCATTGAGGTCCGCCACGGTTAAGGCGTCCCAACTCTTCCATCTCCATGCGAATCGGCTCAGATGCTGCAAAATATCCGGAACTACGCGGGATCTTTCGTCGTCAAGATCCTCTTCGCCATCCTCATCCTCAGCTTTTTCATCTGGGGAATCGCCGACGTGTTCAGGCCGAAATCGGGTAACCAGTGGGCCGCCAAGGTGGGCGATCGGGAGATCAGTCAGGCGGCCTTCGATCACGAATACCAGGCGACGGCGCGGCGGGTGCAGCAGCAGCTGGGCGGCCGGCTGGACGCGGAGGCCATGCGGTCGCTGGGCCTCGGCCGCAGCGTCGTCAATCAGATGATCAACCGCACGCTGATCCAGGAGGAGGCCGCCGCGCTGGGTATCGGCAGCAGCGACGATGCGGTGCGCAAGCTGATCGGCGAGGACCGGCGGTTCCGCAATGCCGAGGGTCAGTTCGATCCGCGGGTGCTGCAGGCGTTCATCCGCCAGACCGGGCTGAGCGAGCAGGAGTTCTTCGCCGAGTTGCGCAGCGAGCTCGACATCGGCGCCATCCTGCAGAGCGTCCAGGGGGGTGCGGTCCTTCCGGCGGCGCTCGCCGATGCCATTCGCGACTACGCGACCGAGAAGCGGACCATCGACTACGTGCGCCTCGGCTTCGACCGCCAGCGCCTCGATGCCGAGCCGGACGAGGCGACGCTGCGGGCCTACTATGCCAAGCACGTGCAGGATTACATGACCCCGGAACTGCGGGCGGTCACCATGCTCGTCGTCGACCGCTCGGCGGTGACGCCGCAGATCACCGTTGACGATGCGGAGGTCAAGGCCGCTTACGACGAGCGGGTCGACGAGTTCGCCGTTCCCGAACGCCGGCGCTTCGCCCAGATCCTGGCGTCGGACGAGGCGGCGGCGCGGCAGGCGGTCGCCCGCCTGAAGGAAGGCGCCAGCATCGAGGATGCGGCCCGTGCCGCCGGCCTCGGCGACGCCGCCGTCGCTCGCATCGGCCCGGTGAGCGAGAACCAGTTGCCGGCCGACCTGCGCCAGCCGGTGTTCGCCGCCGCGGCCACCGGTGTCGTCGCCGACCCGGTGCACACCGGCCTCGGCTGGCATGTGATCGATGTCCTCGCCATCGATGCCGGCAGCGTCAGGCCATTGGCCGACGTCGCCGAGCAACTGCGCCAGGAACTGATCGGCGAGAAGGCCGAGCGCCAGGTGGTGGACCTGGGCAACAAGATCGAGGACGGGCTCGGCCGCGGCCAGTCGCTGGAGGACATCGCCGCCGGCGTCGGCCTTCCCTTGCGACAGATCCCGGCGCTGACCGCCGCCGGCAAGGACGCCAACGACCAGGCGGTGCCGGACCTGCCGTCCAAACTGGCAGCGACCGCATTCGCCACCGCCAAGGGCTCCACCAGCGATCTCGTCGAGGACGAGGGAGATCAGTATTTCCTCGTCCGTGTCGACGAGGTGACGCCGGCGGCCGAGCGCGACTTCCAGGCGGTCGCCGCAGCGGTCACCGACGCCTGGCGGGCCGAGGCACGCCGGCAGAAGGCGGAGGACACCGCCGCCAAGGTCGCCGAGCGGGCGGGGGGGACGGGCTCCCTCGCCGATGCCGCCCGCGACTTCGGCCTCGGCGTCGCCACCGCCGGGCCGGTCGACCGCAGCGGCGGCGCCGAGTCGGGGCTGCCGCAGGAGGTGCTGCGCCGGGCGCTCGAGGGGGCGGCCGGCCAGGTGGCAATCGTAACCACCCCGGATGCCGTCTATGTGCTGAAGACGGCCGAGGTTCCGGTCGCCCAGGCGGCGGAAACCACCCCCGCCGTCCGCCGCCAGCTGGACGAGGCGACCAATGCGCTGAAGGAGGATCTGCTGGCCCAGTATCTGGCGGCGTTGAAGCTGCGTTACCCCGTCGCCATCAACGACGCGGTGGTGATGCAGACGCCGCGGTCCAACTAGCGCCATGCGGGTCTCGCCGGAACCGGCCGCTTTCGCCGCCGCCTACGACGCCGGCCGGGCGCAGGTGGTGTGGACGGATCTCGTCGCCGACCTGGAGACGCCGGTGTCGGCGATGCTGAAGATCGCCGGCCGTCGGCCCAACTCCTTCCTCCTCGAATCGGTGGAGGGCGGGGCGGTGCGGGGACGCTACTCGTTCATCGGCATCGAGCCGGACGTGGTCTGGCGATGCTTCGGCGACCGGGCCGAGATCAACCGCGATGCGCTCACCGATCCCGCCGCCTTCCGCCCCTGTCCGGCGGGCGAGGGTGGCGGTGCGCTGCAGTCGCTGCGGGCGCTGGTCGAGGAATCGCTCATTGCCCTGCCGCCGGGGCTGCCGCCCATGGCGGCGGGTCTGGTCGGCTACCTCGGCTATGAGGTCGTCCGCCTGGTGGAGCGGCTGCCGGACGCCAACCCGGATGTGCTGGGCGTCCCGGACGCCCTGTTCGTGCGGCCGACGGTGATCGCCGTCTTCGACACCATCGCCGACAAGGTGACGATGGTGACGCCGGTGTGGCCGCGGCCGGGCATCGACGCCGGTGCCGCCCATGCCGCCGCCCTCGACCGCCTCGCGGTGGCGGTGGCCGACCTGGGGCGGACGGTCACCTATCCCGCCGCCGGAGCGGTGCCGCCGCCGTCCGCCCCCGCCGATCCCGTCTCCAACATCAGCCGCGACGACTACCTCGCGCTGGTGGCGCGGGCGAAGGAGTACATCTTCGCCGGCGACATCTTTCAGGTGGTGCCGTCGCAGCGGTTCCGGGCGCCCTTTCGCGACGATCCGTTCTGTCTCTACCGGGCGCTGCGCCGGCTCAACCCGTCGCCGTTCCTGTTCTTCCTCCGCTTCGACGACTTCGCCGTGGTCGGCTCCAGCCCGGAGATCATGGTCCGGGTTAGGGACGGGGCGGTGACCATCCGCCCCATTGCCGGCACCCGTCCCCGCGGCGCCTCCGCCGATGAGGACCGCGACCTGGCCGCCGACCTTCTCGCCGATCCGAAGGAACTGGCCGAACACCTGATGCTCCTCGACCTCGGCCGCAACGATGTCGGCCGGGTCGCCCGCGTCGGCAGCGTCCGGGTCACCGAGAAGATGATCATCGAGCACTACAGCCACGTCATGCACATCGTCTCCAACGTCACCGGCGCCCTCGATCCGCGCTTCGATGCGCTGGACGCGGTGTTCGCCGGCTTTCCCGCCGGCACCGTCTCCGGCGCGCCGAAGGTGCGGGCGATGGAGATCATCGACGAGCTGGAGCCGGAGCGGCGCGGCATCTACGGCGGCTGCATCGGCTACCTGGGGGCCACCGGCGAGGTGGACACCTGCATCGCGCTGCGCACCGCCGTCGTCAAGGACGGCCAGGTCTACGTCCAGGCCGGCGGCGGCGTCGTCGCCGACTCCGATCCGGCGGTGGAATGGCAGGAGACGGTCAACAAGGCCAAGGCGCTGCTCCGCGCCGCCGAAATGGCGCCGATGTTCGCCTCTCCCCGCGAGTGATCGCGGAAGGCCTGATATTTGCGCGTCATGCAAATTACCTTGATTTTTTGCGCCTGGCGGATTATATGAGCAAGGCATGGGCGCGTACCGGGTCGATGTAGAGCCGGAGGTCCTCGACTTCCTCGCCGACGTCGGCCGCAGCCACTGGCGGGCGGCGCGCAAGGTGAAAAAGGTATTCCGCGTTCTTGGCACCATGATGCGCAACGAGCTGACGCCCCAGGATGCCACGTTCTACATGTCGCTGTCGCAAGCGCTGGCTCAGTCCATTTGGTGCCGGGCCTGAGACGAACCGCTTCTCGAAGTCGGTGAGAGGCAAAGCGGATGGTCGTCAAGCTTTCGGAAGGCGTCTTGACCGGAAAAGCGCTGCCGGCCGACGAGGCGGAGGAGGAGGTGACGGCTGCCTTGCGCGACGTGTCGCCGCCCCCTTGGATCGGCGTCGTCGATGTGTTCGTCGCTGCCTTCAAGCAGGCGCTGAAGTCGCTGCGAACCACGCGCGGCATGACGCAAGGGGCCCTTGCCGAAGCGGTCGGGGTGAGCACATCGACGATCTCGCGCCTGGAAGGCGACGCCGCAACCCCGGTCGATCTCGCCATGCTGGGCGAGATCCTGCACCACTTGAACGTCGGCCTGCGCTGCGAGTTGCTGGTCGATAGCCGGTCGATGGAGGTGGCCGTCCGGCCGGCGGAAGACGTCGAGCGGCGACCGGATGACGATCGCCGGGTCATCGCCCAGGGCCTGCGCGACATCCGGCAGCGGATCGAGGCGATCGAACGGAACTTGGGTACCGATCTTGCCGACGAGGGGGAGATGGGCGTCGAGGTGGTCATGCGTGCCGCGGTCGCCGCGTCGGGGAAGAAGGCCGGGTCCGACGAGTGAACGCCGCCGGCGGCGGTTTTCGGCCTCATCGGCTCACTCTTGCTATCTCCTCGCCGCCCTCGCCGCCAATCTCGGCTGACCCACCAATGCTACATCTGTGGCTTTACAGATCCTCTGGTCGCAGTCCTGTTTGTCGGGCGATACGCGCGAGCATGCGCGGGCCGATCTCTTCAGAATCGCGAAAGGCGAACACGACGTCCGGCGAACCGTCACGGCGTAGGACGCGATGGGAGCCGGATTGCCGCTCGATGCGCCAGCCGATTCGTTGAAGCGCCGCAAGCACGCGGGAGGCCTTGACAGCCGGCCAACGGCTCACGCAGCAAACAGTCCCTTAAGGTCGGGTACCGCTTCGCCGTGATCGAGACGGTCCGCCAGCACGCGCAGTGCCAGCGCTTCCGCCCGGATGATCGCTTCCAAACGCGTCGTACCGTACGCAAGGACACCCGGTAGATCCTTAATCTCGGCGATCCAACGGCCGTCCTCTTCCTGCTCGGTTTCGAGGCAGAGCAACAATTTTCTCCCGAGAGGTGCGTCCCGTCGCCGCCCTACGCCGCGGCTTTCAGGTGCAGGCGGTGCCAGACGTCGGCGAGGGACGCGATCAGGTGGTCCATGTCGGCGTCGGTGTGCAGGGGTGAAGGGGTGAAGCGCAGGCGCTCGGTGCCGCGGTCGACGGTGGGGAAGTTGATCGGCTGGACGTAGATGCCGTGATTTTCGATCAGCTCGTCCGTCGCCCGTTTACACAGGACCGGATCGCCGACGAGGACGGGAACGATGTGGCTCACCGACGGCATGACCGGGATCCCCGCCTGCCGCAGCCGCCGCTTCAGGGTCGCCGCCCGTTCCTGGTGCCGGTCGCGCAGTTCCGGGTGCCGCTTCAGGTAGCGGATGCTGGCCAGCGCGCCGCAGGCGACCGCCGGCGGCAGCGAGGTGGAGAAGATGAAGCCGGAACCGTAGCTGCGGACGAAATCGCACATGGCGGCGGTGCCGGCGATGTAGCCGCCGATGACCCCGAACGCCTTCGCCAGCGTGCCCTGGATGATGGTGATGCGGTGCATCTGCTGGTCGCGCTCGGCGACGCCGGCGCCGCGCAGGCCGTACATGCCGACGGCGTGGACCTCGTCCAGATAGGTCATCGCCCCGTAGCGGTCGGCCAGGTCGCAGATGGCGCCGATGGGGGCGATGTCGCCGTCCATGGAATAGACGCTTTCGAAGGCGATCAGCTTCGCCCGTCCCGGCTCGGCCGCCGCCAGCAGCTCTTCCAGGTGCCCCAGGTCGTTGTGGCGGAAGACCTTCTTCTCGGCACCGGAGCGGACGATGCCCTCGATCATCGAGTTGTGGTTCTTGACGTCGGAGAGAACGAGACAGTTGGGCATGTGGCGGCAGATGGTGGAGAGCGCCGTCAGGTTGGCGACCCAGCCGGAGCCGAAGATCAGCGCCGACTCGGTCGCGTGCAGGTCGGCCAGTTCCCGCTCCAGCGCCACGTGGGCGTGGTTGGTGCCGGAGATGTTGCGGGTGCCGCCGGCGCCGGCGCCGCAGCGGTCGATCGCCTGATGCATCGCCGCCAGCACGTCCGGGTGCTGACCCATGCCGAGGTAGTCGTTGGAACACCAGACGGTGATTTCGCGCGGCTCGCCGTTCTTGCGGTACCAGGTGGCGCGGGGAAAGCGCCCGGCCTGCCTCTCCAGGTCGGCGAAGACCCGGTAGCGGCCCTCGGTCTTCAAGGTGTCGATCCGGCTTTGAAAGAACTGCTGGTATTCCATCGGACGGTTGTCCTCCCTTGTTCTTGTCGGTTTCAGACCGGGGTGGCGAGCCAGGCGCGGGTGTCATCCAACGCCCGACCGAGACAATCGAGCAACCGCGTCACATCGTCCTTGTCGATGATCAGCGGCGGCGAGACGGCGAGGATATCGCCGGTCAGCGGCCGGACGATGAGGCCGTGCGCCTCCGCCCGCTTGGCGCAGTAGGCGCCGACGCCGAGGGAAGGGGCGAACGGCTCCTTGCTCTCCTTGTCGCGGACCAGCTCGAGGGCGCCGACGAGGCCGACTCCCCGGGCCTCGCCGACGAGCGGATGGTTGGCCAGCTGGCGCAAGCCCTCCTGGAGGACCGGCGCCACCTGGCGCACGTGGCCGACGATGTCGCGCTCGGCGTAGATGGCGAGCGTCTCGAGCGCCACCGTCGCCGCGACCGGGTGGCCGGAATAGGTGTAGCCGTGGGCGAAGACGCCGATCTTCTCGCTCTCCGCCAGCATCGCCTGCCAGATCGGCTCGCCGATGAGGAGCGCCGAGATGGGGACATAGCCCGACGACAGCGCCTTGGCGCAGGTGATCATGTCGGGGGCGATGCCGTAGGTCTGGCAGCCCCACCAGTGGCCGGTGCGGCCGAAACCGCAGATCACCTCGTCGGCGATGAGGAGGATGTCGTAGCGTTTGAGGATCGGCTGGATCTTGGCGAAGTAGCCGGCGGGCGGAACGATGACGCCGCCGGCGCCCATCACCGGCTCGGCGAACATGGCGGCGATCGTCTCCGGCCCCTCGGCCAGGATCAGCGCTTCGAGGTCCTCGGCGAGGCGACAGGAGAAGTCTTCCTCGCTCTCGCCCGGCCGGGCGCCGCGCCAGTAGTGCGGACAGTCGGTGTGGAGGAAGCGGGGGAGCGGCAGGTCGAAATCGCGGTGGTTGGCGGCAAGCCCGGTCAGGCTGGCGGACGCCAGCGTCACCCCGTGGTAGGCGCGCTGGCGGGCGATGATCTTCTTCTTCTGCGGCCGGCCGAGGGCGTTGTTGTAGTACCAGGCGAGCTTGATCGCGGTGTCGTTGGCTTCCGAGCCGGAGTTGGCGAAGAACACCTTCGACATCGGCACCGGCGCCAGTTCCACCAGCTTCGCCGCCAGGTCGATGGTCGGCGCCGCCGCCTTGCCGCCGAAGCCGTGATAGAACGGCAGTTGCCGCAGGCCGCGCTCCGCCGCCCGGATCAGGCGCTCCTCGGAAAAGCCGAGACAGGTGCACCACAGCCCCGCCAGCCCCTCGATGTAGGCGTTGCCGTCTTCGTCGTAGACGTGGATGCCCTCTGCGCGGGTGATGACCAGCGGGCCGGTCTGCAGATGCCGCTTCAGGTTGGTGTAGGGGTGCGCCGAATAGGCGATATCGCGGGCTGCTCGCGCCGACTGGGCCCCCTGCGGGGCGAGTTGGTCGGTCAAGATGGGATCCACTAACGCCCGTTCCTGTCTTCTCGGGTGTTCTCCCGGCGCCGCAGAAGGCGCGCGTGGTACGCCGCCGCCACCTGTCGTTGCCGTTCCCCCTGGACGTAAGCCGGTAAACTAACAGCATCGCTCGCGAGACGAAACGCGAAAAAGCCAAGAGCATGGCGGCGGATCGCAATGATCCGGCCTTGCCCGGGCCGCTTTCGGGTAAACGAGGCGGGATATTGCCGGCGGCGCCGCAGGTTCCTTTGTCGCATTTCGGCTACGCCGCCCACGCCCGCGCCCGCCGCTCGCGCATGCAGATTTCGATGATCCGGTGATGGTTGGTGTCGCTGACCAAGAGCCGGTCGGCCCCGTCCGCGGTCACCCCGGCCGGCTCGCCGCCGCTCAGTCCCGGACCCTGGATATGGCCGCCGGAGCTCAGCCGGGACACCCGGTGGCGCTCCAGATCGATCAGCCGGAGCTGACTGTTGTAGGTGTCGGCGACGATCAGCCCGTCGGCCCACCAGGCGAGGCCGAGGCAATGCTGCATCCGGGCGTCGGCCAGGTCGCCGTCGGCGCTGCCGAAGTCGAAGAGGCCGGCGCCGACGATGGTCTCCACCTTCGGTGCGGCGCACAGGGACAGCCGGCGAACCGCCGACGCTTCGCTGTCGGTGAAGTAGAGGGCGCGGCCTTGCGGATCGAGGGCGAGGCCGCTGGGTTGAGCCAGCAGCGCCCGCGACGCGTCGCCGTCGATGAGGTCCTCGCCGGCGCCGCCGGCCAGCGGCCGGACGATGCCGGAGGCCAGATCGACGGCGCCGATCTGGTGGGTGCCGGCATTGGCGAAGAACAGGTCGTCGCCGAGGATTTCCAGGTCCCAGACCGAGGCCAGGCTGGCATCGCGGCCGGCGAGCGGCCGCGACAGCGCCGGACCCCTGGCGCCGGTGCCGGCAAGGGTGGTCACCCCACCGCCGGCAAGGTCGATGCGGCGGATGGCATGGTTGCCGGTATCGGCGACATAGATGAACCGGGCGTCGCAGACCAGCCCCTCCGGCGCCCGGAAGGCGCTATCGTCGGCGCCCAGATCGGCGAAGCCGGGCTGGCCGCGGCCGTAGCGCGCCACCTCCTCGCCGTCGTCGCCGAACACCACGATCTGGTGGTGGCCGGTGTCGGCGACCGCCCATTGCTTCGGACCTCCCGGTCGGATCAGCGGTTTGATCTTTCCGGGGAAGCGCAGGGCGCCCGCCGCCTGGGCGGGCACGGTCAGCGGCAAGGGTGGCAGCGGCGCCGTATCGGTGCGGCGCCAGGAGCGGATCATTTCTCCGGTGCCGGAGATCAGCCGCTCCGCCTGCGGCTCGCCCTGCAGCTGGCCGAGAATGTTCCCCTCCGGGTCGATGAACACCAGGGTCGGCCAGGCGGAGACGTCGTAGGCCCGCCACAAGGTGAGGTCGGGATCGTGGACAACCGGGTGGCGGATGTCGTGGCGGGCTATGGCGTGGGCGACCGCCTCCGGATCGCGCTCAGCCGGATATTTCGGTGAAGTCACGCCGATGATGATAAGGCGGTCACAGTAAGTTTTCTGAAGCAAATTGAGGGTCGGAAGCGCTTGCAAGCAGTTGACGCAGCAAGGCGTCCAGAAGTCTAGGATGACCAGGCGTCCGCGCAAGTCTGCGAGCGACAGCGGCTGAGCGACGTTGAACCATTGGAGGTCAGGACAACCCAATCCCGGCGCCGGCATCAAGCCGAACATGCGCGGTCATCTCCCTAGCCCATGGGCATCAGCCCGTCCGTATGTGGGAAGGGTGGTCGGGCTTTTCAGGGGGGGCGACGGTCGGTGCCGGTTCCTCTACACACGCCCTTGTTGCTGCGGCGCAACAGGCTATACCTTTTGTGCTGGCAGTTGCCTTCGCCCAACCATGAATCCGGGCATCGGGACCCGCATCGAGCCCCAAGGGAGGATCAAGATGTCGCTCAAGGATCTGCTCGTTCACGTCGACGCCAGCGATCAGGGACGCCGCCGTCTCGATGCGGCGGCCGCGCTGGCGGCCCGCCACGGCGCCCATCTCATCGGCCTCTTCGTCGTCCCCGAGTTGCACCTTTCCGGCTACATCGTCACCCAGATCCCGGATGAGATCGAGCAGATGCACCGGGTTGCGATGAGAACCCAGGCGGAACAGGCCGAGGCGGCGTTCGCCGAGACCCTGAGTGCCGCCGGCATCGGCGGCGAATGGCGCCGGGTCAAGGGCGTCCTCGCCCCCACCATCGCGCTCCACGCCCGCTACGTCGACCTGGCGGTGATCGGTCAGCACGACCAGGGGGAGGGGAGCGGCGAGCCGACCGACCACCTGCTCCTGACCATCGGCCGGCCCTCACTGGTCATTCCGGCCGAGGGGGCGTTCCCGGTCATCGGCGAACGCATCCTCGTCGCCTGGGACGCCAGCCGTCTCGCCGCGCGGGCGATCAACGACGCGTTGCCGCTGTTGCGCCGGGCGGCCAAGGTCATCGTCCTCGCGGTCAATTCGCCACGTAAGGGGGAGGACCTGGGGGGGCTCGGAATCGGCGACATTTGCCAGCACCTGGTCCGTCATGGCATCGATGTGGAAGCCCAGGACGTCCAGGGGGAGGACATCTCGGTCGGTGGCGTGCTGCAGTCCTGCGCCGAGGAGCAGGACGTCGACCTCATCGTCACCGGCGCCTATGGGCACGCCCGCTGGCGCGAGATCGTGCTGGGCGGCGTCACCCGCCACCTCCTCACCCACATGACCGTCCCGGTCCTGATGAGCCACTGAGCCGTTCGCCCTCCCCGCGGGGAGGGCGGGCCCCGTCTATGGCCTATGGCCGCGGAGCGGGGCTGGTCAGACGGTCGATCATCGCCTCGACGGCGGCGATCTGGGGGGCGGACTTCAGCGCGTAGTCGGGTCCGGTGAACCCCCACCAGTCCCAGCAGGCTTCCGGGTTGGGCCAGGGCAGGGCCCGGCCGAGGAAGGTGCGCTCCACCGGGGCCGCCTGCGGATAGAGGACGACGATGCCGTTGGTGGCGGCCCAGCGGTTGTAGCCGGCGTGGCGGACGAAGGCCTCGCCGATGCGGCTGGCGGTCTGGGCGCAGCCATGGAAAGCGACATGCAGTCGGCACCGCGCCTCGGCGCTTCGGCAGCCGACGGGGACGAACAGATAGCCGGTGAGGGCGAGACCGCTGGTCCGGCCCCTCTCGACGAAGGGCGTCTGGTCGAAGGCGATGATCTCGCCGGCGGCTTCGGCCCCGGCGTCAGGCGCGGCGAGGTCGCCGTACATCTCCTTCAGGATGGCGCCGGCGAGGTCGAAGCGGCAGTTGTTGATGAACGGCGACTGGGTGCTCTCGCAGGCGGCGCCCCAGCCGTCGGTCACCATGGCGTGCGGGGCCGCGACCGAGGTCTCGACGTGGATCGTCGCGGGATCGATGAAGTTGCCGTAGAAGGTGCCGACGGCGGCGACGACACTCGTCGGCACCAGCGTATCCTCCTCGCCGGAAAACAGGTAGACCCGCGCGCCGGCGAGCCGGGCCGGATCGTCGATGTTTCCGGCCGCCGCCTGCCGCTTCGCCTCCGCCAGCATCGGCGCCACGTCGGGGGGACCGAGGAAGGGCAGCGGTCCCGGCAGGTGCATGCAGCGGGCGAAGACCTGCACCAGGTTTCCCGGGAAGCCGCTCTCGCCGGCGCAGGACCAGGGGCCGCCGGCGATGATGCCGGCTCCCTTGATCTGGGCGGCGTGGGCGACGTGCAACTGGTGCGCCATGAAGCCGCCGGACGAGATGCCGGAGACGGTGATGCTGTCGGGATCGAGGTGCAGTTGCGGCAACGGATCGGCCGCCGACCCGGTTCCGGGGGCGAGGAGGCCGGCCAGGAAAAGGACGAGGCCGGCGGCGGCGGTGGATGCGCGCCGCGCCATCGCCGGTGTCAGGTGCCTTCCTGCCAAGAGGTCAGGTACGCCTCTTGCTCCGCCGACAGCGAGTCGATGGCGACCCCGAGCGAGGCCAGCTTCAGCGCCGCTACCTCGTGGTCGATCTCCTCCGGCATGGTGTAGACCCGCTTCTCCAAGCTGGCGTGATTCTTGGTGATATAGGCCGCGCCCAGCGCCTGATTGGCGAAGCTCATGTCCATCACCGCCGGCGGATGGCCCTCGGCGGCGGCCAGATTGACCAGACGACCCTCGCCCAGAACGCGGATGCGCCGGCCGTCCTTCAGCCGGTACTCCTCGACGTTGTCGCGGGCGACGACGATCTCGTTCGCCATCTCCTTCAGGGCGACGAGGTTGATCTCGACGTCGAAGTGGCCGCTGTTGGCGAGGATGCAGCCGTCCTTCATCGCTTCCAGGTGCTGCCGGTCGACCACGTGTTTGTCGCCGGTGACGGTGATGACCACGTCCGACTGCCGAACCGCGTCGATCAGCGGCATCACCCGGTAGCCGTCCATGGACGCCTCCAGGGCGCGCACCGGATCGACTTCGGTGACGATGACCTTGGCGCCCATGCCCGCCGCCCGCTTGGCGACGCCGCGACCGCACCAGCCGTAGCCGCACACGGTGAAGGTGCGGCCGGCGAGGAGGATGTTGGTGGCGCGCAGGAGGCCGTCCAGGGTGCTCTGCCCGGTCCCGTAGCGGTTATCGAACAGGTGCTTGGTATCGGCGTCGTTGACCGCGATCATCGGGTAGGCGAGGGCGCCGTCGGCGGCCATGGCACGCAGGCGGATGACGCCGGTGGTGGTCTCCTCGCTGCCGCCGAAGACGCCGTCCAAAAGATCGCGCCGTTGGGTATGCAGCAGGTTCACCAGATCGGCGCCGTCGTCGATGGTGATCTGCGGCTTGATATCCACCGCGGCATGGATCCGCTTGTAGTAATCGTCGTGACCGTCGCCGCGGTGAGCGAAGACGGAGATGCCGTAGCACAGCGCGAGGGCGGCGGCGACGTCGTCCTGGGTGCTGAGCGGGTTGGACGCGCACAGCGTCAGCTGGGCGCCGCCGGCGACTAGCACCCGGGCGAGGTTGGCGGTCTCCGCGGTGACATGGAGGCAAGCGGCGATGCGCACGCCCTCGAGCGGCTTCTCGCTGGAAAAGCGGTCGACCAGCATCTTCAGCACCGGCATGTCGGCGTAAGCCCACTCGATGCGGCGCGTCCCCGCCTCGGCAAGCGCGGGATCCTTGATGCTGTAGGAAGCTGTACTCATCGGGCGGGCCTTTCCGGGTGGTCACAAAACAAGCAGGGCAGGCAGCCGGGTGCCGCCTGCCCATCGTGCGCGGGACCCTAAAGGGGCGAGCGCCGACGATCAAGCTACCTGCAGGAACGACGGTCGTCGCCCCGGCGCCGTCTGCGGAAGCGGGCGGCCTCTGCGAAGGGGCCGCCCGCGCCGGAAGAGGGCCGAGAGGGTTACTGCTGCTGCGTCCCCCCGCCGCCCGAACCTTTGCCGCCCTGGCTGCCAGGGACCTTGCCGCCCGGGCCTTTACCGCCCGGACCCATGCAGCCGCCCGGCCCCTTGCCGCCCGGGCCTTTCGCCAGTTCGTCGGCGGTCACGACCTGGTCGTGGTTGACGTCGGCCTGGGCGAAGCGGGCAGCACTGTACTTCTCGTACTCGTCGCGAGTCACCTTGCCGTCGCCGTCGGCATCCATGCGCGCCAGCTTCCGATTCGCGTTCTGGGCATTGATATAGGCGATCATCTCCTCGGCGGTGACGACGCCATCATGGTTGGTGTCCATCGCAGCGAATATCTGTTCGTGGCCGTCGCGGAACTCCTCTTCCGTCACCTTGCCGTCGCCGTTGGTGTCGAACCGCTGCAGCATGAACAGTCCGGGCCCGCCGCCCCCCGGACCGCCCCCCGGACCGCCCCCCGGACCGCCCCCCGGAGTGCCGCCAGGACCACCGCCAGGACCACCGGGGCCACCTTGCGCCATCGCCGCGGTCGCCAGGCCCAGACCGAACAGAACAGCGGACGCTGTTCCGATGAGTTTCCTTTGCATCTCTCTATCCTTTTACTGCCTACGGGCAGCGCATCCGTTGCCCCGCCCGACGGGAGCAAAGGTAGGGGGCGATGATTGCACGCCGATGTCTCGCCCTCCGCCGTCTTGTGACAGACGGTTACAATTCGCCCTTGCCGTAACCTTCCGTTACCGAAATTACCGCGGGTGGCGACGATGCTGCCGATATACTGCAGTCGCTATGGCGGCCGATCCGCACATCCTGATCGTCGATGACGACCGCGAAATTCGCGACCTCTTGGCGCGCTTCCTCTCCAAGCACGGCCTGCGCACCAGCATCGCCGCCGACGGCCGGGAGATGCGCGAGGTCCTTGCCGGCGGTGCCATCGACCTCGTTGTCCTCGACGTGATGCTGCCGGGAGAGGATGGCCTTTCCCTGTGCCGGACGCTGAGGGCGTCCTCGGATCTGCCGGTGATCATGCTGACGGCGATGGGCGAGGAGGTCGATCGGATCGTAGGGCTGGAGATGGGGGCCGACGATTACCTCGCCAAACCCTTCAACCCGCGCGAGTTGTACGCCCGGATCAAGGCGGTGCTCCGCCGCACCCGGGCGCCGGCCCGGCAGCGGCGCGACGCGATGGGCGCCGGGGCGGGCAGCCGAGTGGGGTTTGCCGGATGGACGATGGACTTCGATCGACGGGTGCTGACCTCGGCCGATGACGTCCTGGTGCCGCTGTCTACCGGCGAATTCGACCTTCTCGCCGCCTTCGTCACCCATGCGCGGCGGGTGCTCAGCCGCGATCAGTTGCTGGACCTGGCCCGCGGCCGCGACGCCCAGCCGTTCGACCGCTCCATCGACGTCCAGGTCAGCCGCCTGCGTCGGAAGATCGAGGCCAATCCGGCGGAACCCGACCTGATCAAGACCGTACGCGGCGGCGGCTACATGTTCACCGCCGAGGTCAACCGGCGATGATCGGCCGGCTCTTGCCGGCGACGCTGGTGGGTCGGACGGCCCTGGTGCTCATCGCCGCGGTAGTGGTCTCCAACCTGGTCGGCCTGCTCGTCTATACGGGCGACCGCTTCGACCTGGTGACCAGCGCCCGCGGCCGCGAGCTTGCCGAGCGAATCGCCGGTGCGGTTCAGGTTCTCGACCAGGCGGATGCCGACGAACGGCGCTCGCTGGTCCGGGCGATGCGGCAGCCCGGCCTGCGCCTGTTCTGGTCGCAGCAGCCGGTGGCCGCCGCCGACGCCCACGGCCTCGCCGTGGGGCTCATGCGCACCGCCTTGCTGGATGAACTGGGCGCCGAGTGGGGCGATCGGCTGCGACTGACGATGGGACCGTTTCCGCCGCCGGGACCAAGACGCGGCCCACCCGGGCCGTTCGCCGCCGGCGGCGGTGCCGCCACCAGACCCGGCGTCCATACCGGCCTCGATCCGACGGCCGGACCGCCGGCCGGTGACGGGGGTGGCTGGCCGGAGCCGCCGGACCCGCCGTTCGTTCAGGGCGGCGGCGATCGGCTGGGACTGGAAGGCCCGTCCGGTCGTCGCCCGGTCGACGAAGCCTTCTACGGCTCGGTCCGCCTCGCCGACGCAACCTGGCTCAACTTCATCGCCGCCGCCACCGCCTTCCGTCCGTTCTGGACCACGCCCTTCTTCTTTATCGTCGTCGGAACCACCGTCGCGGTGGCGCTGGTCTCGTTCTGGGCGGTGCGGCGGGCGGCGCGGCCGCTGTCGATGTTCGCCGATGCCGCGGTTCGTCTCGGTCGCGATGTGGATGCGCCGCCGCTGGACCCGGAAGGTCCCCGCGAGGTGGAGCGGGCGGCCCGTGCCTTCAACGGGATGCAGGCGAAGCTGCAGGCTCTGCTCCGCGACCGGCTGCAGATGCTGGCGGCCATGTCGCACGATCTGCGAACGCCGCTCACCCGGTTGCGGCTGCGGGCGGAGCTGATCGACGACGGCGAACAACAGGCGAAGACACTGGCCGATCTGGCCGAGATCGAGGCGATGGTCGAGGCGACGCTGGCCTACGCCCGCAATGCGGCGGTGGAAGAGAAGGACACCGCCTTCGATCTCGCCGTTCTCCTCCAGACCGTGTGCGAGGAGGCCGAGGACACCGGCGGTCCGGCGCGCTACGCCGGCCCGGCCCGACTGCCCTGGTACGGGCGGCCGCGACTGCTGAAGCGGGCGCTGGCCAACCTCGTCGACAATGCGGTCAAGTACGGCGAACGCGCCGAGGTGGCACTCTCCGCCGATTCCGACCGGATCGAGATCGTCTGCGACGATTACGGCCCCGGCATTCCGGCGGAGGAACGGCAACGGGTGTTCGAGCCGTTCTATCGGTCGGAGGGATCGCGCGGGCGGGCCACCGGCGGGGTCGGCCTCGGTCTCGCCGTCGTCCGCGCCGCGGTTGAGGCTTCGCACGGCGGCATCGAGCTCGGCAATCGGCCGCAAGGCGGCCTCCGGGTGACGCTGCGACTGCCTCGACGTCGCGGCGCGGCGTGAGCAGAAGGATGTTGCAATCGGCCTGTTCAACGATTAGGCACGGTGCACCACGACCGTTGGCGCTATACCTATGCGTGTAGGGACCTGGGCGCGGCGGCGGCTTCAGGCGAGGGATCCCCCCATGGCGACGGCGCCGCGTACCGATCTTCCCATCCTTTTCTGGACACTCCTCGTCGTGATCGTGGCCTCGCCGCTGCCGTTCGGCAGCGTCGACGGCTGGAGTTGGGCGCTGTTGGCGGTCGTCGTCGGCATTCTGCTCGCCGTCTGGTCGGCGCAGATCCTGCTCGGCCGCCAGGCCCCCGCCTTCGGGCTGCGGGCGCTGTGGCCGGTTCTCCTGCTGTTTGCCGTCGCCGTCATCTGGGCCTGGCTGCAGGCCGGGCGGGGCTGGCTGCCGGGGACGTGGCAGCACCCGCTGTGGGGACTGGCCGGAGGCGCCCTCGGCTGGGACCTGCACGGCGCGGTGTCGGTCGACCCCTACGCCACCATCGGTGCCGTCATCCGCCTCCTCACCTACGGCGGCGTCTTCTGGCTCGCCTTTCAGTTCGGCCGGCGCAACGCCCGCGCCCGGCAGGGGCTGTTGTGGGTGAGCTATGCCGGAATGGCCTATGCCCTCTACGGCCTGATCATGTATTTCCTCGGCCTCGATCTCATCCTCTTCTTCCAGAAGACGGCCTATCTCGACGACCTCACCAGCACCTTCGTCAACCGCAACAGCTTTGCCACCTACGCCGGGCTCGGGCTCATCTGCACCTCCGGGTTGATCATGGTGATGATCACCCAGACCGCGGCGGGCCGGCGCACCGCCGGCGCCGAGGGCGTCCTCAGGGTGATCGAAACCGTGGCGGAAAAGGGATGGCCGCTGGTGGTGGGCTGGCTCGCCCAGCTCCTGGCGCTGTTCCTCAGCCACTCCCGGGGCGGCTTGCTGGCCACACTCCTCGGCCTGATCACCTTTCTCATCGCCGCCGCCTCCACCCGGGCGGTGGATCGCCGGCTGGCGCTGGCGGTGGGCGGCGTCGGTGGGGCGCTGTTGGTGAGTTTCCTCTTGATCAACGGCGATGTGCTGGTCAAGCGGCTGCTGACCACCTCGTTCGAGGAAGAGGACCGGCCGTTGGTCTATGAGCGGGTCACCGAGGGCATTCACGATGCCGGCTCGCTCGGCACCGGCTACGGCACCTTCGAGGAGGTGTTCCGCTTCTACCGCACGCCCGACATCCAAGGCACCTTCGCCAAGGCCCACAACGTCTACCTGGAGAACATGCTGGAGCTGGGCATCCCGGCGTCGCTCGCCCTCTTTGCGGCGGTGGCCGGGCTCGCCGTCCTGTGCGTGATCGGCGTCCGCCGCCGCCGCCAGAACGCCGTCTATCCGTGCGTGGGGCTAGGCGCGACGGTTCTCGTCGCCGTCCACGGGATCGTCGACTTCAGCCTGCAGATCCCGGCCATCACCGTCACCTACGCCTTCCTCATGGGGATCGCCGCGGCGCAGTGTTGGTCCAGCCGGCGGCCGGAAGACCCCTGGTAAGGGGGCGGCCGGCGGGGCCGCCGCCGCCGAGGCGGCTCAGCTGGTCACCTGGCTGAGGGCTTCCTCGAAGGCGGCGGGAGCATCCGGGACCTGCTCGAGCGCCGCCCTGACCAGGTTGACCCGGTTGAGGTCGACGGCGAGGCGGGCCAGATCCTTCGGGTCCTGATCCCAGGCGAAGCGGATTTGCTGCTCCACCAGGCGCTGGTCGCTCTCTCCCAGATTGTCCCAGGCGAGGAGGCTGAGGCGCAGCCGCGACCAGAGAAGACGCGGCTCGTAGGGACCGGTCAGAAGCGACATCCTGAGCGCCACCACCGCTTCCGGGGTCCACGCCCCGGAGCGCAGGAATTCGGCATAGGCGAGGAGCGTCCACGGGTAGGGATTGGCCGGGGCGCGGCCGAGGCTCGCGCGCAAATCCTGCAGCGCCGCCTGAAGATGGATGCCGACCTGCGGATCGTCGCGCGGCAGCTTCTCCGCGGTCAGCAAATGGGCCAGGCCGAGGGGGGCTTCCATGCCCGCATCGCTGACCCAGAACAGGCCGTGCTCCTGGGCGGAGATGACGTCGGCCAGTTCCTCGATGGTAACCGGCTCTTGCTTCTGGATCTTGCGGATAACCGGTTCGCCGCCGGCGGAAACGAGACTGGCGATCATCCGCGGCAGACCGCCGACGACGAGGACAAGCGAAATTACGGCGAACGGCACCGCGACCAGCCGCTTTTGCCACCCGGCGATGTTGGCAGGAAGCCGCAGCACCGGAACCTTGAGCGCCATGCCGTTCTCCGTAGCCGGGGAGCCACCGCAGCCGCTGCTGAGCGACTGCGGTGGTTGCGGTAGCAGAGTTTTCGAGCCCGTTCCGACGGCGCTTGCGGCCTAGAAGTAGCGCTCGCGCACTTCGATGACGTCGCCCGGCATCACCCGCGTATCCAGCGGCACGTCGGCTTCCGACTGCTGGCCGTCGGTGGTTCGCCGCAGCCGCACCGTGCTCTGGCGCGCCCGATAGGAGAACCCTCCCGCCAGCGCGATGGCATTATGCACGGTCATGCCGTTGACGTAGGGATAGCTGCCGGGCTTCATCACCTCGCCGTAGATGTAGAACGGCCGATAGGTCAGCACCTCGATGCTCACCTTCGGATCGCGCAAATAGTCGGGTTCCAGGCGGTCGGCAATTTCCTTGGCGAGGGCGTCGGACGTCATCCCCTGGGCCGGAACCGACTGGATCAGCGGCAGCGCCACGTTGCCGGCCGCATCGACCTCGAACTCGCCCGACAACTCGTCATGACCGAACACCGTCACCCGGATCTTGTCGCCCGGGCCCAGCAGGTATCCCTCCTGGGCGCGCGCCGCCGCCCCGGTGGAAGGCGCCGGTGCGGCCGCCATCGGTGCGCCCGCCGCCGGTGCGGACGGCATGGGGGGCGGCGCGCTCGACGAGCAGGCCGCGACGAGCAGCATCAACAACGCGACAAAACCGCCTCGTAGTAAGGAATGTGGCCGAGCCCAACCATGCCGCTTCATCGGCAAACCCCTCTTAGACCCATGAGAACAGGAACACCGATCCTCGCCGCGCCTCACATCTGTGCCTGAAGGCCGATGCGGACGAGGTTACGGGTATAGTCATTGACGTCGTCGCTGCCGGAGCTGTCGCGCTGAACGAAGCGATAGCCGAGACTGGCGTTGAAGTTGCGGGTGATCAGGTACCGTGCCCCGACACCGCCGACATAGAAGTTATCGGTGCGGTCGATACCGTCGTAGTCGTCGTTGATGTAGGCGAAGTTGGCATTGAGGATCACGTTGCGCATCAATTCGTGATCCACGTCGAAACCGGCCTGGGTGGTGAAGACGCCGGACGCGTTGGTCTGCGTCGTGTCGTTGACCTGACGGGACACGCGCGCGGTTACCGTCGTCAGCGGCGTCGCGTTCCAGGTCAAACCCAGACCGGCGTCGACGCCGCCGACCGTATCGAAGTCGTTGGACTCGTAGAACTGCTGCAGGTAGCCCACGTAGACCTCGCCGAAAACGAGGCCGCCCAGATCGAGCGACACGCCGGTGACGGCGCTGTAACCGCTGGATGAGCGATCGGGGGTGGGGGTGCCGTCCGTATCGTCATACTGACGGTGATTGCCGACGGCACGGACGAAGATCTCGTAGTTGGGGAAGATCTCGTAGCCGATGCGCGGGCCACCGCCGTAGACCAGGCGATCATCGTCGTCGTTATCGATGCTGGCGCCGTCGACGGCGGTACCGTTCTTGTAATTGAAGTAGTCGATGGTGCCGTCCATGGTGGCGCGAAACTTGCCGAACTGCTGAACGTAGCGGGCAAACCCGTTCGAAACGTTATAGGGGGTCGGCTCACGGGCGTCGGTATCGAAGTCGGGCGAACCCGGCAGCTCGTGCCGGCGGGCGAAACCGCCGCCGAGGAACAGTGCGGCGTCGCGGGTGATGTCGACCCGACCGTTCCCGTTGACGAACCAGTCGGTGTAGTCCTGGCGGGTGTACTCGTAATACTTGGTGTAGCTGGCGCCCGAGGAGACATTGAAGGCGTGACGATTCCAGTCGGACTGGACCGAGACCGCCGGGATCAGATTGAAGAAGAAATCGTCCTTCTCGTTGTGCTCGTCGGCGAAGACGTTGCTGTTGTAGCCCTGGAATACGCTCAGCTGCGGGAAGATGAGGAAGCTGCCGGCGCGTACGCCGAGGGGGTCATATTCCGGCCGCGGTCGCGAGGCCACCGTATCGCCCCGGACCAGCGGCTGCTTTTCCTCTGGCAGGCCCCGCGGCGCCGGGCGGACGGTGAAGGGCTGCGCACCCGGTTCCGCCTGTTGTGCAAAGGCCAGGTCGCCCCACGTGCACAACAGCGTCGTTGCGGCCAGCCCGAGTCCTTTCCATAACCCAGTCATGCTTATTCCCCAGCCCCTAAAGAGTTCCGCCCGGTGCATCTAGCAAAAATGCTTGCCGGCGCATGCAAAGCTATCGAGTTCCTACCGGTACCTAGTGATAAATTCAACCGCGTTTCCCGATTGGGGCTAACTGTCGCCCCCGAGGCGCGTCGGTCCGATCACATCCCTTTGCGGCCGCAGCAGCGGCGTTGAGCAGGTCCGCGTCGCGGTGCAGGCATCCTGGCGCGGCGCGCCGTTGTTGGCGGTGCGGGTATCGCCCGTTGCCTTGCCGTCGCCGCCCGGGGTCGCGTCGATTCCCCTGACGATCAGACGGCCGCACGCCGCCGACGGCTGGGCGATCAGCCTTGCCAAGGTTTGGGCGCGGGCGGGAACGGCGCGCCCGAGCGCCGTCGCCAGCTCGATCAGGCAGGAGCAGTCGTCGGCACCGCGAGGCGCGCGGTCCTGCACCCGGCGGCCGGCGAACAGCGCGATTTCGTCCGCATAGGCGGGCGCGGCGCCGGCAACCGCCGCCACCGCCTCGGCATCGAAGCATTGTCCGCGCGCGCTCGGCGCCTCGGTCAGCTCGGTGAGGCGCTGCTTGACCGCCAGCGGCAGCGGCGGGTCCGCATCGGCGGCCGGCGCGCCGGACGTGGTCGCGAGGAGCACGGCGGCGGTCATTGCCACAAGATGCCGGATAATTTGCATGGCCATTGCAGTCCCGCAAAGCGCACCGACATTAGCGTCGGGGCCCAGCGCGCACGGTAGCCGCCCTCGGGGTCGGCGACTGTGAGGGACTTCACAGGAGCCAGCGGTCGATCTGGTATTGTGAGTCGGTTATTGTGGCTGCAGTGGGGCGCGCTGGTGTCCGGATCGGGGGACGTTACGATGCGGGTGGGAAAGGTCGCCTGTGGGGGGCTGTTGTGATGTGGGATGACGGTCATAGAGCCGGTTGCTGATGCCGCGGTGGACCTGAGCCGATGCCGGCCCAGATGATCAGACGCCTGTTGGCACGGCGGCCGCGGCCGCGGCTTTCCGCCGACACCGCGTCGCTGCCGGCCGGGGTTCGCCTCTACGCCGTCGGCGATATCCATGGCCGGGCCGATCTGCTGGAGCAGATCCAGCGCCTCATCGTCGACGACGCCGCCACGGCGCACGGTCTTGCCCTGCAGGTCGTTTACCTGGGCGATTACGTCGACCGGGGCCTGCAGGGACGCGAGGTCATCGAGATGCTGGCGACGGCGCCGCTGCAGGGCTTTACCACGATTTGCCTGCGCGGCAACCATGACCAGCAGTTCCTCGATTTCCTCAAGCTCCGCCAGGGCGGCAACGAGTGGCTGCAGTACGGCGGCGACGCCACCGTCTACAGCTATGGTGTGCGCATTGCCGAGGGTGTCGACCATGGCGGGCGCCTCGATCGGATGTGGCAGGACCTGGCCCGAGCGGTGCCGCAGCGCCACGTCACCTTCCTCGAACACCTGCGCTTCGCCTACGAGATCGGCGACTACATCTTCGTCCACGCCGGGGTCGATCCGGAAAAGGACCTGGCGATGCAGACGGAGGCGGATCTGCTGTGGATCCGCGATGAATTCCTCGACTCCGACGTCGATTACGGCAAGATCATCGTCCACGGCCATTCCATGAGCCGCGACCCGGACGTTCGCAGCAATCGCATCGGCATCGATACCGGCGCCTGCTACTCCAACCGCCTGACCGCGCTGGTGCTGGAGGGGAGAAGCCGTCGCTTCCTGGCGACCCAGCCGATCTAGGTCGGCTCCCGCCGGCGCTCCGCCCTGCGTCCCTCGGACCGCTTCTGGCCGCGCCCCGGTGGATATGCGGTTGATTAATTCACGCCCGGGCGTAGAAAGCTGAAAACCGCCGACGGAGCGAAACGTGATGCGCGTCCTCTTTCTCACCAACGAGTTTCCTCCGTTCATCTATGGCGGTGCCGGCGTCCATGTGGAGTACCTCTCGCGCGAGCTGGCAAGGCTGTGCGCGGTGGAGGTCCGCAGCTTCCACGAGCAATCCTACGTCGCCGACCAGTTGACGGTCCGCGGCACCAAGGTCGACGGCAGCCAGTTCGCCGGCTGTCCGGTGGCGCTGATCTCGCCGTTGAAGGCGCTCGCCACCTGCCTCGCCTTCAACGGCCAGGGCATCGATGCCGACATCGTCCACTGTCACACCTGGTACACCCATTTCGGCGGCATTCTGGCCAAGATCCTTTACGGCAAGCCGCTGTTCATCACCGTGCATTCCCTCGAGCCGCTGCGTCCGTGGAAGCGGGAGCAGATCGGCCGCGGCTACGACTTCTCCAGCTGGATCGAGAAGACCGCACTGGAGATGGCGGACGCGGTGATCGCCGTCTCCAAGAGCACCGCCGACGACATCTCGCGCCTGTTCCAGGTGGATCCGGCGCGGATGCACATCATCCCCAACGGCATCGATACCGACGAGTACCGGCCGATCGACGATCGGGGCGCGCTCGCCCGGTTCGGCATCGACTGCAATGCGCCTTACGTGCTGTTTGTCGGTCGGATGACCCGGCAGAAGGGGCTGCGCTACCTCCTCGCCGCGGCCGACCGCATCGATCCGCGGATGCAGATCGTGCTGTGTGCCGGCGAGTCCGACACGCCCGAGTTGCAGGCGGAGCTGGAGGCCACGGTCGAGGAGCTGCGGGCGCGGCGGCCGGGGGTGGTCTGGATCCCGGAAATGGTCGACCGCCAGACCACCATCGCGCTTTACTCCCACGCCATGGTGTTCTGCTGTCCCTCCATCTACGAGCCGTTCGGCATCATCAATCTGGAGGCGATGGCCTGCGGGACGCCGGTGGTCGGCAGCAATGTCGGCGGCATCCCGGAGGTGGTGGTCGACGGGGAGACCGGGTTCATCGTCGATCTGGATCTGGCGCCGAAGCCGCCGCACGATCCCACCGATCCGGAGAGCTTCGCCCGCGCCCTCGCCGACACCATCAACCGATTCCTCGCCGAACCCGGGCTTGCCCCGGCCATGGGCGCCGCCGGCCGGGAACGGGTTCTGGAGCACTTCAGCTGGCAGAGCATTGCCAAGCAGACCCTCGAACTCTACAAGGCTGTGGCTGAGGCCGACCCCCAGCCCTGACGACGCGGGACGACCGGCGGCGGCCCGAACGAACCAAAAAAAGGCAGGAGGACGACGTGGCCGAAGGCGCCCGGATCTATAACCTGTTTCCGCCTCTGGTCGGCTCCATCGATGCGTGGAAGCTTCATCTCGAGCGGATCGCCGCGATGGGCTTCAACTGGGTCTTCCTCAACCCGTTCCACTACACCGGTTTTTCCGGCAGCCTTTACGCGGTCAAGGACTACTACGCGCTCAACCCGATGTTCCGCGGCCACGCCAAGGAGTCCGCCGACAGGCTGATCGGCGGCTTTGCCGAGGCGGCCGAACGGCACGGCATTGGGGTGATGATGGATCTCGTCGTCAACCACACCGCGCAGGACTCGATCCTGGCGAGCGAGCATCCCAACTGGTTCGTGCGCAACCCCGACGGGTCCCTCGCCGCGCCCTTCGCCGTCGACCCCAACGATACCAGCAAGCGGACGGTTTGGGGCGACCTGGCCGAGATCGACTACGCGGAGCGACCCGAGCGCGACGAAATCATCGGCTATTTCGCCGAGGTCATCCGCCATTACATGAAGCTCGGCATCCTCGGCTTCCGCTGCGATGCCGCCTACAAGGTGCCGAAGGCGGTCTGGCGGCCGCTGATCAGCGCCGGCCGCCAGGTGGAGGCGGACGCGGTGTTCGTCGCCGAAAACCTGGGCGGCCTTCTGGAGGAGGTGGAGGCGTTGCGCTCCGCCGGCTTCGACTACCTGTTCAACAGCTCCAAATGGTGGGACTTCCGCCAGGGCTGGCTGTTGGAGCAGTACGAGAAATTCCGCTCCATTGCGCCCTCCATCGCCTTCCCCGAAACCCACGACACCGAGCGCCTGGTGGGCGAACTGCGCCAGAAGGGACTGAACAATCCCCGCGATCTGGAGCTGCGCGCGCGCAACGCCTATCTGTTCGCCGCCGCCTTTTCCACCGGGGTGATGATCCCGATCGGCTTCGAATACGGCTTCAGCCGCAAGCTGCATGTGGTGGAGACGCGGACCAAGGATTGGGAAACGCCGCTGTTCGACATCTGTGACTACATCGGCGACGTCAACCGGATGAAGGCGGCGACCCCGGTCCTCAACGAGGAAGGACCGCAGCGGGCGATGCTGTTGGGCGACGGCCGGATGGTCTGCCTGGTGCGCCGGGCCATGCGCGGTCCGGACTGGACGGTGACGCTGATCAACAGCGATCAGGGGGCGCCGGTGACGGCGCGGCTGGACGGTCTCGACGGCGACATCACCCAGGGCCGCGAGATCACCCCCGCCGCCGGCGCGGATAAAGGCGGCAGGCCGCCGCTTCAGCCCGGCACCGAGGTCACCCTCGGCCCGGGAGAGGTGCGGATCTTCACCCGCCCCTGAGCGGCCGGCGGTGCCGCCGGCGATAAAAGAGGGAAGGAGGTCTCATGCCCACCACCGTGACCGCAACGCCTCGGCCGCAGCAAAGCGCCACCCCCGGCGATACCCGCATCGATCCGACGCTGGCGAAGGGGCTGGTCAGTCGCGCGATCGTCATCGAGGCGGTGGGACCCTCGGTCGACGACGGCCGCTACCCGGTCAAGCGGGAGGTGGGGGACGAACTGGAGGTCCACGCCACCATCTTCCGCGACGGCCACGACAAGCTCTCGGCCTGCGTCCTTTACCGCCGCGAGCATGAAACGGCCTGGTCGGAGGCCCCGTTGCGGCTGGAGAACCCCGGCCTCGACTTCTGGGTCGGCAGCTTCCCGCTGACCGACAACACCACCTATGTCTACACCGTCGAGGCGTGGGCGGACGTCTACGAGAGCTGGTGCGACGAGGTGCAGAAGAAGCTGGCGGCGGACCAGGTGGTCACCGTCGAGTTGCTGGAGGGGCGGGGGCTGGTGGAAGCGGCGACGGTGCGCGCGGCTGCCGGTGACGATCTCGCCCGCATGCGCCAGGCACTGGCGGCGTTCGACACCCACGGCGACGAGGTCCGCGCCTCGCTGCTCCTCGATGCGGGGCTGCGCGCGGCGATGGCCCGTGCCGTCGACCGCGGCCTGGCGGTTCGTTTCGATCGCATCTTCGCCGTCACCGTCGATCGGGTCGAGGCCCGGTTCGCCGCCTGGTACGAGATGTTCCACCGCAGCCAGGGCCGCATCCCCGGCAAGAGCGCCAGCTTCGCCGACTGCGAGGAGCGGCTGCCCGAGATCAAGGCGATGGGGTTCGACGTCGTCTACTTCGTCCCCATCCATCCCATCGGCATGGCCCACCGCAAGGGCGCCAACAACGCCGTCGTCGCCAGGCCGGGGGAGCCCGGCAGCCCCTATGCCATCGGCTCGGCCGAAGGCGGCCACAAGGCGGTCCATCCCGACCTCGGCACGCTTGCCGACTTCCGCCGCTTCGTCCGCGCCTGCCACGCCCAGGGGATGGAGGTCGCCCTCGACTTCGCCATCCAGTGCTCGCCCGACCATCCGTGGCTGAAGGAGCACCCGGAGTGGTTCACCGTCCGCCCCGACGGCACCATCAAGTACGCCGAGAATCCGCCGAAGAAGTATCAGGACATCGTCAACGTCAACTTCTACGGCCCGGGACAGGCGGCGCTGTGGCAGGAGCTGCTGGACGTGGTCCTGTTCTGGGTCGACCAGGGGGTGAAGATCTTCCGCGTCGACAATCCGCACACCAAGCCGGTGCCGTTCTGGGAGTGGATGATCGGCCAGGTGCGGGCCCGCGACCCTGAAGTGATTTTCCTCGCCGAGGCGTTCACCCGGCCGCCGGTGATGCAGATGCTGGCCAAGGTCGGTTTCCAGCAGTCCTACACCTACTTCACCTGGCGCAACTTCAAGAAGGAAATCACCGATTACCTGACCGAGCTGACCCAGAGCCCGGTCAAGGAATACCTGCGCCCCAACTTCTTCCCCAGCACCCCCGACATCAATCCGCCGTTCCTGCAGAATGGCGGCCGGCCGGCGCACATGATCCGCTTCGTCCTCGCCGCGACGCTGTCCAGCGTCTACGGCATGTACAACGGCTTCGAGCTGTGCGAGGCGACGGCGATCCCGGGCAAGGAAGAATACCTCAACTCGGAGAAATACGAATACAAGGTCTGGGACTGGGACCGGCCCGGCAACATCAAGGACTTCATCACCCGCATCAACGCCATCCGCAGCAACAACCGGGCGCTGCACGAGCTGGAGAACCTGCGCTTCTATTCTTCCGACGACGACAACATCCTGTTCTACGGCAAGATGACCAAGGAACGGGACAACATGATCTTCGTCGCCGTCAACCTCGATCCCTTCGACCCGCACGTCGCCGAACTGGAATTCCCGCTCGAGGAGATGGGCCTGGAGCCGGGCGAGACCTTCCAGGTGGAGGAACTGCTGACCGGCAAGCGCCATCTGTGGCGCAACGCCCACCAGGGCGTCCGCCTCGACCCCGACGTCAACCCCTGCGAAATCTACCGCATCGGCACCTGGGAAAAAGTCGACTACCGCAGCCCCTGCATGTAGCCCGAGTGGGGACCAAGCCATCGGTATCGAGGATCGCCTTAGACCGGAAGTGGCAGACGAAGCGGTGACGGCGGGCTGCACATCCGCAGCCCCTGCGGCTCGCCAACGACCTCGACCAGATCGCCAAACGCTGCGCCGCCCTGCCGGTGCTAGATTTTTGCACGCCGGATAAGATCCTGGGTTACGACGAGTGCGGCTTGCTGCCGCCAAAAGAGGCGCTTCAATGATTAGCAATGAAAAGCCGGTTCAATAGTGCCTCTTTAGCCGCTGGGTGACGTTGATTTTTGAAAGCATAACACGGGGCCGCTTCGCGCGTAGAAGTGTCAATGCGATTATGAGACCGTTTCCTTGTGATGCGAACCTCGCCCTCTGACATCCAGGCGATGGTGTGTAGGTGCGGTCTACTTTCGAAGAGAGTGCTCACTATGGAGGAGAAACCCGTTATCGTCCCTGAATGCTCGATATTTGCCAGATAACGTAGTTGCTTGTGGTCGAGGTCGGCCAAATAAATACAGAGAAAAGCTGGATGCGCTCCTGAGAATTGCGACTTTGTGTCTGTTTTAAGAGTTTTTAGGATACTCGGAATTACCTTATCTGGCTTTACGCTATGGAAGGAAATAATCAAAGCAGAAGTTGGTCGCCGCAAAGCTACTAGAGTTGCTCTGTTATTGATGCCAAGCTCCTGTTCTAAATATGTTCGGATCGTGTCCTCTGTAACATCACGATTGGTTCTAAAAAAAGGGCATGCTGTAACATCAAATGATTGTGAAGATATGCTGCAAATTAAATCTTCAATATGACAAAGCTCGTCAAAAAGGGCAGTCCGTATATGGTGTGCGAGGGCATGCTGGTGCTCTTTGTCGCTTGTTAACCGGCCAGGTAAAGCGACAGTAACCAGTTTGCCGCCTCTGTTACTATATAAGAATGACTCGATAGTAGATCTTAATGCAGCTCCGAGTTGATAAATTTTTGCGCGATGTATTTGACGGCCAATATCTGCTGATACGTGTTTGCACTCAACTTCGATTTCGGTCGAACCGGAGATTGCTAGGAAATCATAACCTCCCCCTGAATCAAAGTCATGGAAATCAACTGCAAAGCCCTGCGACATGAGATAGGCTGCGGTCGTCATCTCGAAGGCCAAGGGGCCGAGGCCAAATTCCTTTTCCAAACCAGTTTGAAGGGATCCTAGCAATCTCCTTTTGCCGGCACAGGACAGATGCTTGTGAACTTGAATGAATATACCCAAAAATGCAAACAGCCTATACTCATCTGTGTTTCTAGGGGACCATGGAAGGCGACCAGTATTTTTCTTTTATTTCAGAGTATCACCAAGTGCTAACTCTAATCTGTGCCTATCAAGAAAATAGTTTCTCAAATATGGATTATATTCTTCTTCGCGACGTAGATTTTTAATCCGCTGATTCCACATGCCTATCCCGGAAATACTCGCAAATGTGTGAAGCACTTTTGGAAGTTCTCTCGGATCGAGCGATATGGAGAACCTAATCGGGGGCATGACTAAGCTCAGCAAGCGTAGCCCGGATGCAGCGTCAGCGAAATCCGGGTTTGCCTGCGAAGGATTCCCGCATTCCGCTCCGCTGCATGCGAGGCTACGGGTCGAGAGCCGCGCCTCAGCGGATGCGACCGAGACCCACTGTTAAAGTCGATGGGATAGAGCGGTCGCATGTAGTGGGTACGTGTTGACACGACAGAGCGGGGGAGCGAGATGATCATGACGTCTATAACGTCTATACATTTGTCGATGCCCATCAACATAAAGGATCCCGAGGCCGACCGGCTCATTCGCCAGTTGGCCAAAGCCAGCGGGGAGTCGCTGACCGACGCGGTGACGGTTGCCGTGCGCGAGCGGCTGCAGCGCATCGCTAGGCGGCGTTCGTCGTCCCTCGCAAATGAACTGGACGAGATCGCCAAACGCTGTGCCGCTCTGCCGGTGCTGGATGGGGCCCGGCGGATGAGATCCTGGAGTACGACGAGCACGGCTTGCCCCGCTGATGGTCATCGACCGCTCGGCCCTCCTTGAAGAGCCCGAGCGGGGCGCCTTATCGGAGCCGAATCGGTGTGTCTTCTTCCTCCGCCCAATGATGTCGAGGCTTTCGTCCGGAGTGGCGATGCGGGTATCCGCGCGTTGAGCCTGTTCCTTCGCCGCGCCGGTGTGAAGGTGCGGCCGATAGGAGACCGGCGCAAAACGGCTAGACGGTCCCTCTCCCTTAAGGGAGAGGGCAGGGTGAGGGTGATAAAGATTTCCCGGCATACGCCCCTCACCCGGCGCTGCGCGCCGCCCTCTCCCGGACGGGCGAGGGCAACGGGCATGGTCTGCTGCTGACGATGCGCTTCGGTGTTAAGACCCCATAAGAGAAGTCCGTTTCGCTTCGCTTGTCCGGGCTACCATCCTTCATCCGGCTTCCCCATCTATGGTCCTACGATCCGACCCGGTGGCGGGAGAGGGGGAGGGTGAGGGATGGAGGAGGGGCTTCCGGGGCAAGCTGAGGCCGAGTTTCCCTATATCTCCACCGGCCACCTGCCGACGCCGGAGCAGGTGGACGCCCTGGTGGGTGAGGCCCACGCCCGCTACCGCGACAATGCCGAAGGCCAGGTGTCGCAGGTCTATCCCGCCCTGGCGCGGGTGCCGGCCGACCTCTTGGGCATCTGCATCGTCGCCGTCAACGGCCGGGTCTATGCCGTCGGCGACACCGAGTACCCGTTCTCGATCATGAGCGTGTCGAAGCCGTTCGTCTTCGCCCTCGTCTGTCAGGCGATCGGCGCCGACGCGGCACACGGGAAGGTCGGTGCCAACAGCACCGGGCTGCCGTTCAACTCCCTCGCCGGCATCGAACGCAACGCCGACGGGCGAACCAACCCGATGGTGAACGCCGGCGCCATCGCCACCACCAGCCTCGCCCCAGGCGAAACCGCCGAGGCCAAGTGGCGGTTCATCTACGAGGGCCTCTGTCGGTTCGCCGGACGCGAGCTGCCGCTGAACGACGAGGTCTATGCCTCCGCGTCCGAGACCAACTTCCGCAACCGCAGCATCGTCAACCTGCTGCACGCGCTCGGCCGGGTCTACTGCGATCCCGCCCTGGCGGTCGACCTTTATACCCGCCAGTGCTCGCTCAACGTCACCGCCCGGGACTTGGCGGTGATGGGGGCGACCCTGGCCGACGGCGGGGTCAACCCGCTGACCCAGGAGCGGGTGGTCGATGCGTCGGTCTGCCACTACGCGCTGGCGGTGATGGCCACCGCCGGCCTCTACGAGACGTCGGGCGACTGGCTCTACCAGATCGGCTTGCCGGGAAAGAGCGGCATCGGCGGCGGCATCGTCACCGTCTCGCCGGGCAAAGGCGGCCTCGGCACCTTTGCCCCGCCGCTGGATGCCGCCGGCAACAGCGTCAAGGGGCAGTTGGTCGCCAAGTTCCTTTCCCAGCGCCTGGGCATGGACCTGTTCGTGTCGATGCCGTTCGCTTAAAGCAAAATTCGGGGAGGCCCGCGATGAACGCAACACCGGCACCGGCGGCCCGCGCAGCCGAATACCGCGAATCGTGGGTGCCGATGATCGCCATCGCCCTCGGCCAGGTCCTGATGTCGTTCAACGTCTCCGCGCTGCCGGTTTCCATGGGCGGCATGGTGCAGAGCTTCGGCGTGCCGCCGACGACGGTGGGGACGGGGATCGTCCTCTACTCGCTGGCGGTGGCCGGCTTCGTCATGCTGGGCGCCAAGTTGTGCCAGCGCTTCGGCGCGGTGATCGTCTTCCGATGCGTCGTCGCCCTGTTCGGCGTCGCCCAGGTGCTGATGACGTTCAGCCCCGCCGCCGGGGTCATGCTCACCGCGCAGCTTCTCGCCGGCCTCGCCGCGGCGGCGATCGTCCCCTCGCTGGTGGCGCTCATCGCCCACCATTACCACGGTCAGCAGCAGGCGACGGCCGTCGGCACCCTCGGCTCGGCCCGCGCCGCCGCCGGGGTGGCGGCCTTCGTGATCGGCGGCATGCTCGGCACCTTCATCGGCTGGCGGCCGGTGTTCGCGATCCTGATCGTGCTGTCGGGGATCGTCTTCTTCCTCAGCTTCAAGCTGAAGCCGGCGCTGGGCCGGCCGGAGGTGGGCATCGATATTCCGGGGGTGGTGCTTGCGGCCGCCTCCATCCTCCTCATCACCTTCGGCTTCAACAACCTCAACCGCTGGGGGCTCGGGGTGGCGCGGCCGGGGGCGCCGTTCGACCTGTTCGGCTTCTCGCCGGCGCCGGTGATGATCGTCGTCGGCATCGTCCTTCTCCAGGTTTTCATCGTCTGGACCCGGCGCCAGCAGGCGGCGGGCAGGACGCCGCTCCTCGACCTGCGGGTGATCACCTCCCATCAGGAGCGGGCGGCGGTGATCTGCATGTTCGCGGTGGTGATGCTGGAGGCGATGCTGAACTTCTCGGTGCCGCTCTACATCCAGATCGTCCAGGGGCGGACGCCGCTGGAAACGGCGATCGCGATGATGCCGTTCAATCTCACCGTGTTCTTCACCGCGATGCTGGTGGTCAGGCTGTACAAAAGATTCACCCCGCGGGCGATCGGCCAGGCCGGCTTCGCCCTCTGCACCGTGGCGCTGCTCTGGCTCGCCTTCGTCGTCCGCAACGATTGGAGCGCGGTGCCGGTGATGTTCGGCCTGATCACCTTCGGCATCGGCCAGGGCGCGCTCGTCACCCTCGTCTTCAATGTGCTGGTCACCGCGGCGCCGAAGGAAATCGCCGGCGACGTCGGCTCGTTGCGCGGCACCACCCAGAACCTGGCCGCCGGTGTCGGCACCGCCGTCGCCGGGGCGCTCCTCGTCGGCCTGCTCAGCAGCATGATTCTCTACCGGCTGGCCGACAACCCCAGCCTGCCGGTGGAACTGCAATCCCAGATCGATCTGGAGAACATCACCTTCGTCAGCAACGACCACCTGCTCAACATCTTGGAGGGGACGACGGCGACCCCGCAGCAGGTGGAGGAGGCGGTGCGCGTCAACACCGAGTCGCGCCTGCGCGCCCTCAAGATGGCGCTGCTGGTCATGGCCGGCGTCTCGTTGCTGGTGATCTTCCCGGCGCGCCTGCTGCCCGGCTACAAACCGGGCGAGATCCCGGATAACCCGGCGCCGCCCGGACCCGACGACCTGCGCCGCACGGCGCGGGAGGCCGGGGAATGATAGCGGGCACTAGCTCCGACGCCGTTGCGGCGGGCCGGGGCCGGGGCCGGAGTCAGGACAGCGCCCATGGCGGATCGGGGACGGCGTTGACCAGGGCGAGGATGCCTTCGCTCCAGGCGTTGCACACCTTGGCGAAATAGGGGTCGTCGTCCTTGAGTTCCTGTTGGCGGCCGATGACCAGGCTGTCGGTCCGGTAAAGCAAGAGGTTGATGGGCGGCGCCACCGACAGGTTGGCCCTGATCGTCGCATCGAACGACAAAAGCGCCAGCTTGGCGACCTTCGACAGCGGCGACTGCAGGGTCAGGGAGCGTTCCAGGATCGGCTTGCCGTATTTGGTTTCGCCCAGCTGGAAGTACGGCGTGGCGGGCTCGGTCTCGATGAAATTGCCGGCCGGGTAGACCATGAACAGCCGCGGCTCGTCGCCGGCGATCTGGCCGCCGACGATGAACGACGACGAGACGTCACCGCCGAACGACTTGACGTAGCTGCTGTCGCGGTCGATGACCGCGCGTAGCAGAGCCCCCACCACCCGGGTGGCGTCGAACAGGGTCGGGGCGAGGAAAAGATCGCGGGACGGGTCGCCCGTCCGCAGGCCCTGCTGGAGCCGGGTGATCACCTCCTGGGTGACGGCGAGATTGCCGGCGGTCATCACCACGATCAGCCGCTCTCCCGGCTGGTGAAAGGTGAACAGCTTGTGGAAGGTGGCGACACTGTCGACACCGGCGTTGGTGCGGGAATCGCTGGCGAAGAACAATCCCTCGTTCACCTTGACACCCAGGCAGTAGGTCATTCGTCAATCCCCTGGCAGCGAGCGACCGGAGCGGAGCGCGTCCGCGCGGTCGGAATCCTCGTCGGCGGTGGCGGCGTCTCGAGCCTACGCGTAGATGCGGAAGTCGAGATCGGGAAAGATGTTGTCCATGGTTTCGAGGGCGATGAGGTCGCCGGCGTCGACCGTGCCGCCGTCGACGGCGTCCAAGAGCGCGTGCAGGCGCGCCAGGTGGTCGCGGATGCGGCCTTGTGCGTACTCGACCCCGGTGCCCGTCTTCATGATGAAGGCCCAGTCGGAGGCCTGGGCCAGTAGCAGGGAGCGGGCCGCCTGGTTGAGGGCGCGCTCGACCAGGTTTCCGCCGGCACCATCGCCGACGTCGCGGAAGCGGCTTGCCGCGGCATGCATGCGCCCGGCGGCGTCATGGAGATGGCGGTAGATCCAGTCGTTGCCCGGGTTCAGCCAGAAGCTGGAATAGCCGCGGTCGCCCCAACTGGACGCCGAGGGCGACGCCACCTGCAGCCGGCGATGGCGGGCCAGATAGTCGGACGGGGTGATCAATTCCACCGTCTTCTGGTCGTAGGCGATCTTGCGAATGACGTAGTCGAGCCAGCGCGGTCCTTCGAACCACCAATGGCCGAACAGCTCGGCGTCGTAGAGGGCGACGACGACGGGAGGGCGGTCCATGTGCGGCGCCCAGCGCGTCGCCGCATCCATCTGGCGGCGAACGAAGTCCGCGGCATGCACGTCGGCCCGCTGGCGCGCCCGCTCCGGCTCGTAGGCCCGCTTGGTCTCGGTCGGCCCGGTGATGCGGTGGTATTTGAACCCGGTGAAGACGCGCGTGTGTCCGTCGAGAATAAACGGCCGCACGTACTCGAAGTCGGCATCGAATCCCACGTCGCGGTAGAAATCCCGATACCAGGGATCGCCCGGGTAGCCTTCGTGGGCGCTCCACACCTGCCGCGACGACGCCGGATCGCGGCCGAACGCCGCGGTACCGTTGGGGCAGGCGAGGGGGGCCAGGTAGCCGTAGCGCGGCTGCATGCTGGCGTTGAGGATGCCGTGGGTGTCGGTGAAGAAATAGCGTCCGCCCACCGCGGCGATTTCCTCCTCGAGCCCCGGGTAGTAGCCGCATTCCGGCAGCCAGAAGCCCGGAACCGGGCGACCGAACACCCGGGCGTAGGTCTCGGCGGCCACCCGGATCTGCGCCCTGACCGAAGTCGGCTGTGTCTTCAGGATCGGCAGGTAGCCGTGGGTGCCGGCGGCGGTGGCGATCTCCACCACGCCGTGGTCCTGGAGGCGGCGGAAGGCGCCGACGAGATCGCCCTGGCAGGCCTCGAAGTAGGTCTCGGTTTCATACAGCAGGCGGCGGTACATCCGCGCCACCTCGGCCAGCGCCGGGTCGGCGTGATTGCGGATGATCTCCTTGTCGCCCAGCCGCATCATCTTCCGCAGATGGGCGAGATAGCGCCCGCGCAGGAAGTCGTCCTCCAGCATGGCGATCAGCGGCGGCGATAAGGAGATGGTGATCCGGAACGGCACCCCGTCGGCGACCAGTTGCTCGAAGACGCGCAACAACGGAATGTAGGTGTCGGTGATTGCCTCGAACAGCCAGCTCTCTTCGTAGAAACTGTCGTACTCCGGGTGGCGGATGAACGGCAGATGGGCGTGCAGGACGAAAGCCAGGTATCCGCTCACTCGATTTCTCCGGGCAAGGCGTCTGCGTGCCTGTCGTTCGGCGGCTCGTCTTTCTCCGAATCTTGCACCGGGTCGCCGGCCGTCGCCTTGGCCTGTTCCGCATCGGTCAACAGCACCGGCATGATTGCGGCGCCGGACCCGAGCGGCCGGTGAACGGAGAAGGTGCCGTCGGGCCTGACGCTCACCGGCCGGCCGAACAGCAGGAGCCGGCTGCCCGGCTTGACCCGACCGAAGACGTGCAGTTCCGCATTGACCTCCAGCTCCACCGTATCGCCGCTGAGAAGGAAGCTGGAGAGGGCGATCACGTTCTCCGGCGGCAGCGGCAGCGCCGGGGGGCCTTCGGACGGATGGTCGGCCGCGTCGGCGGGGGCGTGAGGGGGGGCGTGAGCTGGAGCTTCGGCCGCGGGGGCACCGTCGGTTCCGGGCGTGTCTCCTCCCGCCCAGCCGGTTGCGCCGACCGCCTCGTGGCTCTCCGACGGACCCGGCCCGGCCGCCGGCAACTCCAAGAATGACCGGTCGAAACCGGACACGGCCGCCGCGACGGGGGGCTCCGCCATTTCCCAGAATGGGCGTTCGGCCACCTTTGGCCCCGCTTCCGACCGCGGCCGATGGTCCGCATGGGCGAAAGGCGGTAGCGGATCCTCTCCTTCCGCCGGCTGACCCGCGAGCGGCGGCGCGACCGACGTCGCCGCCCGCTCGCCGCCCGCACCCGGCGGCTCCGACCATCGCCGCGGTGCGACCGTCGGGGCCGGGACCGGGGCCGGGGCCGCAGCCGTCCCATGATCGCCGGTTGGCGACGTCGCCGGCGGGGTCGCATCGCCCCCGGCGGTCCCGACGAGCCGCGGCGGCGAGGGCACCGTCGCCGCCGTAACCGCTGGCATATCCCGCCGCGTATCGGCTGGCACCGGCAACGGGGCCTGGGCACCGACGCGGCCTTCGCCGGCAACGGCAGCGGTCCCAGGGGCGGTCGCGGTCGCAGCGGTCCCCGCTTCGGGGGCCGAGGCCATCGGCGCCGCGATCCCCTCACGCCGCGCCCCGACCTTCATCGCTCCGGTGTCGGCCGCCGTGACCGGCACCGCCCCGGGGACGCCGGTCGTCGCCGCTGCGAGAGGCGCAGGCCGGGGTATTTCCGGTCGGCGTGTTTCCGCTCGCGGTGGGGCCGTTCGCGGGGCGGCAGGAGCGGGTCCCGCCGCCGGCGCCATCGGCGGCGGCTCGGTCGGCGCCGGCAGGGCGATCTCCCGCCATGTCCGGTCCTCCGTCGGCGCCGACGGCGGCAGCGTGGCGACGGCGGAAGCGGCGAGCGCCACCAGGGTGCCGTCGGCCAGGCGGTAGCCGAGGGTGGCCCTGTACCGGCGCGGCGTATCCCAGACGTCGACGTAAAAGGTGCCTTGCAGGCCGAGGACTTCGGTGTCGAACGGTTCGGCGATGGCGTCGCCGGCGGTATCGAGGGGAGAGATGCGCAGCACCATCGGTGCCGCGGCGCCGTCGATGCGGGCGAGAACACGTTCGGCGTGCGCCGCCGGCACCGTCCAGAAGGCATAGAGGTGGCGCGGATCGACGTCGATCAGCACCAGCTCCGCCTCTTTCATCTGGTGGGGAAAGGCGGTGCGCACCCGCTCGGCGACCGCAAGCAGTTCGCCTTGGGCGGGTGCCGCCGCGGCGGCACGTGCGGGTGCGTCGACTGCGTGTGCGTCGCGTGCGGCCACCCGGCCGGGGAGCGTCCCGGACGGGGCGCCGTTTGCGGTCCGCGCGCCGCTGGGCGGCGAAGCCGCGGGTGCCTCGCGCTTTGCTGATGGCTGCTGGTTCACCGTCCGTCCGATCCCTCTTCCCCGTCCCGGCTGCGTCCGTGCCCGTACCGGCATTTAGACCGCATGCGACACCCAGCCGCCCCTTTGCCACCGGTTTTCGGCGTGAGAAAGTCGACTATAGGCACATAATGCATTCGGCGTGCCGGGACAATCGACTCGCTCCGCCGCCGGGACCCCGACCACCCGTCGCCGGGACTCCGGACGAAATGCGGCGACGCGCCGAAGGCCAGACCGGGTACCGAGGGCAACGACCATGCTCAACCTCAACATTCAGGCCGGAATCGAACCGGGGCTGCGTTTTGCCTCGTTGCTGGATGGGCAAGGAGGCTGCGTGGATCTCGATTGGGCCGGGGTCGAAACGTGGCGGCCCGGCCAAGGGTTCCTCTGGATCCATCTGGAACAGGACACGCCCGAGGCAGAGAGCTGGCTCGTCGGCCGCAGTGGCATCGATCCCCTGGTCGTCGAGGCCTTGCTTGCCGAAGATTCGCGCCCGCGCATCGAGCCGTTCGAGGACGGCCTGCTGCTGATCCTGCGCGGCATCAACCTCGCCGAGCGGGACGAAGTGGAACTGGTCCCGGTGCATATCTGGATCGATGCTCACCGTCTGATCAGTCTTCGCGAGCGATCCCACGCCTTGAACGCGCTGCGCGATATCCGTCTGGCGCTGAAGGCCGGCCGCGGTCCGCGCACCGCCGGCCGGCTGCTGATCCAGGTGGCGGAGAAGACCGCGCGCGACATGGAGCCGGTGCTCGACGACATGAACCACGAGATCGAGGAACTGGAGGATCGCTGCATGCGCCTCGGCTCGGCCGAGCTTCGGCAGACGCTGGCCGAGGTGCGCCGCCGCGCCATCCACCTGCGGCGCTACCTCGGTCCGCAGCGGGACGCCCTCTATCGGCTGCGCAACGAGGACACCCCGATGCTCGACGAGCGCGACCGGCTGCGCCTGCGCGGGACGATCGATCGGGTGGTCCGCCACATCGAAGACCTCGATGCCTTTCGCGACCGGACCCTGATCCTCCACGAAGACCTGACCGCACAGCTTTCCGAAAAGATCGCCCAGACCTCCAACAGGCTTACCGCGCTCGCCGCCCTGCTGCTACCGCCCGGCATCATCGCCGGCATGTTGGGCGCCAACATCGGCGGGATCCCGGGCCAGGACGATCCCCATGCATTCTTCGAAATGCTGATGGTGGTGGTGGTGATCGTCGCGGTGCAATATGTGATTCTACGGTGCATGCGATGGCTTTGACCGCCCGCCGGGATCGGGCCGGCGGCGAACTCGAGGTTGCCACATTTGGGTCGAGCCTGAGGACGGTGAACGACAAGAGCGGGACGAGGCAGGCCTGCCATGGTCCGGCAATTGCCGCTGCAGGCCTGTTTGCCTGGGTGGCGGCCGGGTGCGCCGGTTCCTGGCCGGCGGCAGGTCCCGAGCCACCGGGCTTCGGGGGTGGCCAGCGGGTTCTCGTCGTCGACGAAACCCAATCGGGCGGGGCGGTGTACGACCGGCTGGAGGCCGACGACCCGACCGGCTGGCCCGGGGTGCTCTCCCTTTTTCCCGAGGGCCCGTTCGTCCCCGATGGCTACTTCGGCTATCCCTACCGCTATCGCCCCTACGGAACCCATCCGCCTGGCACGGCCGCCGGCTCCTGCGCCGCCGCCTGCGGTGGTGTCGGCGTGAACCCTCCTCCGCCCGGCTTTGCCGCCCCGGCCGGACGCGGCGGCGCAGGGGCCTTCGGCCGCAGCCCGGTGGGCCAGCCGCCCTCCATCGGCCCGCAGCCTCCTTCCATCGGGCCGCAGCCGCCGCCGGTGGGGCCACGGATGTCGCCGAGAAGCTGGCAAGGACCGCCCTCCCGTTAAGCCGGCGCGGGTGACCAACCGTCCTCGCCTCGCGGTCATCATCATCCCCGACGCCATCATCCCCGACTGGCATCTCCTTGTGCCTGCGCTACAATGGCGATCCGTCCAAACAGGCAAGCCGCGGCGCCCCATCGTGCGCTGCTCAAGACCGTGCCGGGGCGAAGCGGGGACGGAACACCCGCCAGGCCGTAGCGGCCGGTCCAGAATGGGGGGGAAATGGGAGCGAAACGCGCCGAGGTCTTGGCCTTCCTGCGGGCGCATGAGCCCTTCGCGTCATTGCCCGATGACGTCATCCAGTCCCTGTCGACCCAGGTCGAAACGATGGACGTCGGCGCCGAGACGGTCGTGCTGGAGGCCCGGCGGCCGGTGCGCTGGCTCTACATCGTGCGCTCGGGAAACATCGGCATCCGGGCCGAGAACGGCGACCTGTGGGCGCAGCGCCTCCGCGGCGAAACCTTCGGGGTGCAGGCGCTGCTCACCGACGGGCTCTCCGCCTTCGACGCCGTCGCCTTGGAAGAGTCCAGCGTCTACCGCTTCCCGGACGCCACCTTCGCCCGGCTGCGGGTGGCGCACGCCCGGTTCGACCGCTTCTTTGCGCCGTTGGGCGGCAGCGGACGCGGCCTTGCGGAGACCGGGCACCGGCTCAGCACGGAGGTCCCGGCCAATCTCATTGCGCTGCGCGTCCGCGACCTGATCACCGCGTCTTCCACCGCCTCTCCGCTGACCATCGAGGCCGACCGGCCGGCGCGCGACGCCGCGGTGCTGATGCGGGATCGGTCCGTTTCCTGCCTGGCGGTCACCGCCGACGGCGAGCTCAAGGGGCTGGTGACCGACGCCGACCTGCTCGATCGGGTGCTCATTGGCCGGACCGCGGCGGAGGCGCCGGTGGATTCGGTGATGACGCCGGCGCCGCCCGGCATGGCGCCCGACGCCATCGCCTATGAGGCGGTGCTGGCGATGCGCCGGTCCGGCACGCCGTTTCTGCCGGTGATCGAGGAGGGCCGCCTCGTCGGCCTGCTGTCGGAGGCGGATCTCGATCGCCGCCAGGACAGCGGCTTCGGCTTCTTCGCCGCCTCCATCCGCGGGGAAAGGGCGCCGGCGGCGATGGCCAAGGTGGTGGCCCAGATCCCGCAGCTCCTGGCCATGCTGGTGGCGACCGACATCCCCGCTCACGACGTCGGACTGACGGTGAGCAGCATCGCCGACATCACCGCCCATCGGCTGCTGCAGCTGGCGGAGGAGCAGCTGGGGCCGCCGCCGGTGCCCTACGTCTGGCTGAGCAGCGGTTCCCAGGCGCGGCAGGAGCAGACCGGGGTCAGCGACCAGGACAACTGCATGATCCTCGACAACGGCTACGTCGAGGACCGGCACGGTGCTTATTTTCGTGAACTTGCCCGGTTCGTCTGCAGCGGCCTGCATGCTTGCGGCTACGATTACTGTCCGGGCGAGATGATGGCGATGACGCCGAAATGGCGGCAACCGCTGTCCCGGTGGATCGACTACTTCTCCGCCTGGATCGCCGAGCCGGAACCAACGGCGCAGATGCTCTCCAGCGTCATGTTCGACCTGCGGCCGATCCGGGGCGAGACCCGGCTGTTCGACCAGTTGCAGGACGTCACCAGCGAGGCGGCCCGGTCCGGGACTCTGTTCATCGCCCACATGGCCGGGAATGCCCTGTCGCACGCGCCGCCGCTCAACTTTTTCAATCGGTTCGTCCTGTCGCGCGGCGGCGAGTACGACAACCGGTTGGATCTGAAGATGCACGGAACGGTGCCGATCATCGATCTGGCCCGGGTTTACGCCCTCCAGGCCGGGGTCAGATCGGCGAACACCCGCGATCGGCTGATCGTGGCGCGGGAGGCCCGGGTGATCAGCGACAGCGGCATGCACGACCTGATCGATGCCCTGGCGATGATTGCCTCGGTGCGCCTCGACCATCAGGCCCGGCAGATCCGTGCCGGTGAGCGTCCCGACAACTTCGTCTCGCCGAAGGAGCTGACGCGGATCGAGCGCCATCATCTGCGTGATGCTTTCCGGATCGTGCAGAAGATGCAATCGACGCTCGCCCATGCCCTGCAGATCCGACGCTAGGAACCGGGCCGCGCCGGCCGCCGGCGCTGGCGGTTTCGTTCGGTCGCGCCCAGATGCTAAATGTTCGACTGGCCGGGACCGGCTTGTCCGCCTGACCCCTCCGCTTCCGCACCGGGGCGGGTCGGTCGCCGCCACGCCTTAGAACGCCTGTCGCCCGACAGAACGGGCGGCGCTGGGAGGTTTGCTATGCCGACGACCACGAAGATCGTTAAGGACTTGATGGTCACCCTTGATGCGTACAGTCACGTTTCCGAGGATGCCTCGCTGCTGGACGCCATAGAGAGTCTGGAGCGGGCGCCGGCGGGGTCGGGGAGCGAACCGGCGCGACCGAGGGATCGTGCGGTGTTGGTGCAGTCCGAGGACGGCCAGGTGATCGGTAAGCTCTCCCAGTGGGACATGCTTCGTGGCCTCGAGCCCCGCTACGAAGATCAAATCGAGGTGATCGCCAACGACTACTTCCTGTGGACGCACGCGATGTTCGTCAATCTGGCGGAGAAGGCCAAGAAAGTCCAAGCCAAGGACCTCCTGCGGCAGCTGACCCACGCCGAGATGATCAAGGAGGATGCGCCGCTCGACGTCGCCGTCCATCAACTGGTGCGGGATCGGCTGCTGTCGTTGCTGGTGGTCCGCGGCGAGCGGGTGGTGGGCGTGCTGCGCCTCTCCGACGTGTTCCGGGCGGTAACCGAGATGGTAGTGACATCGGTTCCGGAGCCGGCCTGATCCCCTTTGTCCCGGTTCCGCGGTCCCTGGCTTGCGCTCGGCCGCATTCGAGCATTGCCCCGGCCGCCGCCGCGCTGTAGCGTTTCCGGCCGGGCACGCCGGGCGCGAAAAAAAGGGGCGATATGAAGGAGATCTTCCATGCGTTGGTGCTCAATCTGCACCAACCGCCAAGCAACCTCGACGCTCTTCTCGATACCAACGCCTGGGAGGCGAAGGAGATTCTCTTCGCCTACGACCGGATGCCGCGGACGTTGTGGCCTTATGCCGACATCGCCCGCGTCCACCTGGCCATGTCGGGCAGCCTGCTGGAGACGCTGTCGCATCCCGATTTCCAGCGCAAGGTCTACGGCATCGTCGACTGCGGGACCCTTCTCTGGGCGCTGCAGAACACCCAGGTCTTTTCCATTCTCGGCACCGGTTACTACCACCCGGTGCTGGCGCTGACCCCGCAGGCGGATTGGGACGAGCACATCGGCCGCTGGCTGGCGCTCGCCCGGCACGTCTTCTGGCGCGCCCACTTCCCCGGCTTTTGGCCGCCGGAGCTGGGATTCGACATGGCGCTGATCCCGCATCTGGTGAAAGCCGGCTACCGGTATGTGATCGTCGATTCCGAATACGTCGATCCGGTCGGCGAGATGAACTGGCAGGAGCTGCGCTACCGGCCCCACTGGTGCACCTACGAGGGGGCCGAGATCGTCGTCGTCGTCCGCGACAGGGATCTGTCCAACGCCCAGTTGGCCGGGATGGACTACGGCTGGTTCATCAACGAGCTGGTGGAGCGGACCCGCTGGTGCGATTTTCCGCCGCTGGTCACCACCGCCACCGACGGGGATAACGGCGGCTGGTTCCGCAACGTCAACCCGAAGGCCAACTTCTGGAACTACTTCTACCTGCAGGCGATGGACGAGATCCGCGCCGGCCAATCGCCGCTGCGCCCGACCCACATCGAAGCCTATCTCGATCGCTTTGGGGCCCACGGTCACGTCACCGTCCGCCGCGGCGCCTGGAACACCGACACCCACCACGGCTGGGATTTCCACCAGTGGCAGGGTGGCCAGACCCAGCGCGAGACGATGACGCGGGTGCATCAACTGAGCGGTGACTATCATTGGCTGCGCAAGGTGGCGGAGCACGCCCCGGATCACGCCCCGGACGTGGGCCACCATCTGAGCGAGGCGCAATGGATGCTGCTGCGGGCGGAGACCAGCTGCAACTTCTATTGGGGCGACGCCTGGACCTACAAGACCCACAACGACCTGGACGGCGTCGCCTATCATCTGGCCCGGGCCCGGGAGATGCTGGGCGACCTGGCCAATCAGCCGATCGAGGTGGTGGAGGAGGTCGTTCCTCAAGAGACGCCGGCGACCCGCCCCGACGTCGCAGGCGCCTGAGCGCCAAGCCCCCCCGGACGCCGCCCCTCGGACGCCCCCCGGACCGGTGGCCGGTCGGGGGACCGGCGCCGACGCCGGCGGGCCGTAGGTGCCGCTATTTGCAGCGGATGTGTTCGTAGACGTCGATGTAGTGCTGGCCGGAGGTGGCCCACGAATAGTCCGTGGCCATCCCGTTCGACATCAGCCGGCGAAATTCCTTCGGGTAGGCTCCCCACAGGCCCAGCGCCCGGCTGAGCGCCGATTCCGCCCCGGCGAAGTCGGCGTCCTTGAACACGTAGCCGTTGCGCTGCTCGGGCGGCTTGTCGGCGTTGTCGCGGTCGAACACCGTATCCACCAGGCCGCCCACCGCCCGCACCACCGGCACCGTGCCGTAGCGCATGGCGATCATCTGGGTCAGCCCGCACGGCTCGAACAGGCTGGGAACGACGACCATGTCGGCGCCCGCGTAGATGAGGTGGGCCAGCTGCTCGTTGAAGCCGATCTCCAGATGACAGTCGGCGTTGTCGTTGAGGTAGTGCTTCAGGTGCCAGAAGTGGTTGTTGATGCCGCGGTCGCCGCCGGTGCCGAGGAGCACGAACTGGCCGCCTCGTTCCAGGGTGTAGAACATCGCGTGCTGGATCAGGTGGACGCCCTTCTGGGCGTCGAGGCGACCGATGTAGGCAACGAGCGGCTTGAACTCCTTGCGCATCCACAGGCGGTCGCGCAAGGCGTCCTTGTTGGCGTACTTGGCGTCGATGTTCCAGACGTGATAGTGCGACGGGATGAACCGGTCGATCTCCGGGTTCCACACGTCGTAGTCGACGCCGTTGATGATGCCGCCGAACTTGTAATGGTGGATCGCCAGCGTTTGCCCGAGACCGTAGCCCTGGTCGGTGAAGCGCGCCTCCCAGGAATGGTGCGGCGAGACCGTGTTTACGTAATTGGAATAGACGATGCCGCCCTTCATCAGGTTGATGGCGGTATGATTGAAGTTGTCGCGCATCCGGTCGTAATGGAAGTAGTATTCCGGGCGGCACAAACCGGTGGCCCAGAGCACCGCTTCGCCGGTGATGCCTTGATGCTTGAAGTTGTGGATGGTGTAGACGACCCGCTGCCGGCCCATCCCCAGCCGCTCGTAAATCTCGTAAAGGAGGACCGGCACCAGGCCCGTCTGCCAGTCATGGCAGTGGATGACGTCCGGCCGCTTGTTGGCCTTCAGCATGAACTCCATCGCCGCCTTGCAGAAGAAGGCGAAGCGGAGCGGATCGTCGGGGAAACCGTAGAAGCTGCCCCGCTGGAAATAGTTATCCGCGGAATGGGGTTCGATGAAGAAGCACTTGCGGCCGTGAACGAAGCCGAACCAGACCGAGCAATTGACGCCGGAGCCGTACCATGGCACCCAGAGATTGTCCCAGATCTTATGGAGACCCCAGATCTCGTCGTACCACATGCAGTCGTACTTCGGCAGCACGATCTCCACGCTGTGACCGCGGATCTCCAGCTCGCGGCTGAGGCCGAAGACCACATCGGCCAGGCCTCCGACCTTCGCCACCGGAGCCAATTCCGCCGAAACCATCATAATGAACATCGGTCAGCGTCCTTGATCGCGCCTTGTCGATTTCGGCAGCCCCATACGGCTCACTTGGCGGCCTTCCCCTGAAGTTGCCGCACCGCACCATGATTGGACTGCACGGAGCCGGAACCCCTTGCGGCACCGGCGGGAGCAGTATGATTGTGCGCCGCAGGAAAAGTCCACCCTGTTCGTCGCCGGCAACGCGCTCCGACCTCCGCGCCGCCGTTTTATCCCGTGCCTGGCGCCTTGACGCCGGCTCTCGGCCCGGTCGCCGGCGCGCTCCGCGCGGGAGGGGCCGAGGACCAAAGCGGCGGGGTCCGTAACCCGCCGCCCGGTCCGGAATGCCGCCTCGACCTCAGATGCGGCGCGGCCTGTGGGCCTCCGGCACCACCGTCACCGGCTTGCAGTGCCAGATCTCCTGATTGTATTCGGCGATGGTCCGGTCCGACGAGAACTTGCCGGTGCGGGCGATGTTGAGAATCGCCTTTTCGGTCCAGGCATCTTTATTGCGGAACAGATCCGCCACCCGCTGCTGGGCGTCGATGAAGCTGCGCAGATCGGCGAGGTGCATATAGAAGTCGCCGTGCTCGATCAGGCTGGAGACGATCGGACGGAAGATGCCCGGTTCGGTCAGGCTGAAGAAATCGTTGCTGATCAGGTCGATGGCCCGGCGGATTTCCTCGTCGTTCTCGTAGAAGCTGCGCGGATTGTAATGGCCGCGCAACTCCTCCACCTGCTCGGCGGTCAGACCGAAGATGAAGATGTTTTCGTCGCCCACCTCCTCCTTGATCTCGATATTGGCGCCGTCGAGGGTGCCGATGGTCAGCGCACCGTTCATGGCGAACTTCATGTTCCCGGTGCCGGACGCTTCCATGCCGGCCGTGGAGATCTGCACGCTGAGATCGGCCGCCGGGATGATTTTCTCCGCCAGCGACACCCGGTAGTCGGGGATGAACACCACCTTCAGGCGGTCGCGCATGTCCGGATCGTAGTTGATCACGCCGCCGACCTGGTGGATCAGCTTGATGATCAGCTTCGCCATGTAGTAGCCGGGCGCCGCCTTGCCGCCGAAGATGAAGGTCTGCGGGACCACATCGGCGCCGGGGTTGTCCTTCAGCCGGTTATAGAGGGTGATGACGTAGAGGCAGAGCAGGAGCTGGCGCTTGTACTCGTGGATGCGTTTGACCTGCGCCTGGAACATCGACTCCGGCGGAATGGTCAGCCCGAGCGTCCGCTTCACGTAGTCGGCGAGCGCCACCTTGTTGGCCAGCTTCACCTCGCTGACGTTGGCGCGGAACTCCGGCTCGGTGGCGAACGGCTCGATTTTTTTGAGTTGAGCCAGATCGTTGATCCAGCCGTCGCCGATCTTCTCGCGGATCAACGTCGACAGCTTCGGGTTCGCCTTGAGCAACCAGCGCCGCGGCGTCACCCCATTGGTCTTGTTATTGAACCGCTTCGGGTAGAACTCATAGAAGTCGTGCATCAACCCTTCCTTGAGCAGGCGGGTATGCAGGGCGGCGACGCCGTTGGTCGACGACGAGCCGACGACGGCCAAATTCGCCATCCGCACCGACTTCTCCGAGTCTTCCTGGATCAGACTCATCCGCTTCAGGCGATCGAAGTCGCCGGGATAGCGGGTGGCGACCTTGCGCAGGAAGCGGCTGTTGATCTCGTAGATGATCTGCAGGTGGCGCGGCAGCAGGCGCTCGAACATGCTGACCGGCCACCGCTCCAGGGCTTCCGGCAACAAGGTGTGGTTGGTGTAACCGCAGCTGTTGACCGTCAGTTCCCACGCCTTGTCCCACTCGACGTCTTCCTTGTCGAGGAAGATGCGCATCAGCTCCGGCACCACCAGGGCCGGGTGGGTGTCGTTCATCTGCACGAACACCTTGTCGGGGAAGGACAGCCAGTCGCTGTTGTCGACCTTGAAGCGGCGGACGATGTCCTGGATCGAGCAGGAGACGAAGAAGTATTCCTGGCGCAGCCTGAGCTCGCGACCGGCATAGACGGCGTCGCTGGGGTAGAGGACCTTGGTCAGGTTCTCCGCCATCAGCTTGTCTTCCACCGCTTCCACGTAGGAGCCGCGGCTGAAGTCCTGGAAATGGAACTCGGCGGTGGCGCGCGCCGACCACAGTCGCAGGTTGTTGACGTTGAAGCAGCCGTACCCAACGATCGGGGTGTCGTAGGCCATGCCGACGATCGGCCGGGTGCCGACCCAGTCCCAGTGGGTGACGCCGTTGACCCGGCGCGGTTCGGCGCGTCCCTCGAAGTTGACGACATATGACAGCTCCGGGTGGGCCACTTCCCACGGATTGCCGAAACGCAGCCAGTTGTCCGGCTCTTCCACCTGTTGGCCGTTGTCGATGGACTGCTTGAAGATGCCGTAGTCGTAGCGAATGCCGTAGCCGATCGCCGGCAGCTTCAGGGTCGCCATGGAGTCGAGGAAGCAGGCGGCGAGGCGGCCGAGGCCGCCGTTACCCAACGCCGCGTCCGTCTCCACGTCGCGCAGCACGTCCCAGTCGAGACCCAGCTCCCGCATCGCCCGCCGACAGGTATCCTCGAGGAGCAGGCAGATGACGTTGTTGCCCATCGCCCGGCCGATGAGGAACTCGAGGGAAAGGTAGCAGATGCGCTTGACGTTCTGGATGTGGTAGGTCTGCTGGGTCTGAATCCAGCGATCGACCAGCCTGTCGCGGACGGCGAGGGCGAGCGCCTGATACCGATCCTGATCGGTGGCGGTATATTGGTCCTTGGCGAGCGTGCAGGTCAGGTGGAACAGGAAGCTCCGAATCAGGCTTTCTTCGTCCATGGCGATCTGGTCGAAAATCGCCGCTTTCTCGATTTCCCACAGCTTGCTTGGTTCGGCAGACTTCTCAATCCTCATTGTTTTCTGTCTCCCTGTTGCCACATCTGCATTGCCTCGTAGCGGCGTCCCGCCGCGGAATGGGCTGGTCTCCGCATCGACGATGATATCGCGGGTCGGCCGCGAGTGACTGGCTCTGCCGGAATGTCTACCCGGTATGACCGGAAGCGAGCATGTCGGCCTGGCCGACGTGGACGTGACGCGCGCCGCAGGCGGAGGCCGCCCCGGCGTATTCGAACCCCTCCCCGCGGCGATTCCCTGCCGCTCTTGCTGATTCGTCTCGTCGGCGGCGTAGCATAGCGTCAGTTCCGCTCCGCTTCCAACCTCGGAAATGCCGCGAGACGCGCTGCGGTCCCCGGCAAGGGCCGGATCGCCGCCCGATCGGCATGGCAGGTTGTCGCGGACGAAGGGGAGGGTGTAATACCAGCCGGTCAAGCCAAAGGGGCCCGTCGCCGGCGCGGATGGCGCGCGGACGGGATGCCGTTAGCGCCGACCCGGCGCGGGGGCGCGCTGCCGCGGCCGGAAGGACGGCTCGACGCAGAGGAGAGGGTGATGACCGACAAGGACAAGAGCGGGAAGGCTTGGCCGCCCGCCGGTAGCGGTAAATCTGCGGCGCCGGCTGCAACCCGGGCCGGCACCGGAGCCGCGGCCAAGGCGGATGCGGCGACGGGAGATACGACCGCGGCGGCGCCGACGATCGCGGTGCGGCCGGCGGAGACGCCGGGCACTGCCGTTCCCGCCGCGCCGACCAAGCCCTTAGCCGCGGCGAGCGCAAGCGTGCCGGCGAAGCCCCTTTCCCCGACCGCGCCGGCCGAGCCGGCGAAGCCCGCCGCTACCGCCGCGGCGACGAAGCCGGCCGCCGCGGCGAGCGAGCCGACCAAGCCCGCATCTCCGGCCGCGCCTCACGCCGGTGCCGGTGCCACCGGTCCGGCGGCACCGATGCGGCCCGCACCGGCAACCGCAGCCGCCGCCGCGCCGCCTCGCCCGGAGCCTTTGTCTCCGGCATCCCCGGCGCCCGCGGCTCCCGCATCTGCCCCGCCCGCATCTGCCGCGCCTGCAGCCGCCCCGCGCCAGAGCCCGTCGGCGGCTTCGCCGGTGGCGGAACCGGCCCGGCCGGCACCGTCATCCGCGGCCCAGCCGGTTGCCGCGAGCAAGGGCGCTGCCGCCGGCAAGGCCGTCCCCGCGGCGGCATCGGCGCCGGCCCGGCCGCCGGTTAAGCCGGTTCACGTGCCGCGCCAGCGGCTGGCGCCGGATCACGACGTTCACGGCGTGGTCAGCGCCGACCATCGCGATCCGTTCGGCTTCCTCGGCATGCACTGGATCGATCAGGACCAGGCACTGGTGGTCCGTTGCTTCGTTCCCGAGGCGAAGTCGGTGGCGATCATCGACGCCGGCTCCGGCGAAAGGGTGGCGGGCCTCGAGCGGGTGCACGAGGAGGGGCTGTTCGCCGGGCCGATCGCCGGTCGCGACGTGCGGTTTGCCTACCGGCTGCGCATCGAGTCGGCGATCGGGATCAGCGAGATCGACGATCCCTACCGCTTCCCCCCGGTGCTGAGCGATGCCGACGTTCAGGATCTCGCCTCGGGCGATCGCCTGGACGGCTACCGGATGCTGGGTGCCCACGCGCGGACGATGGAAGGCGTCACCGGCACCGCGTTCACCGTCTGGGCGCCCCATGCCGGCCGGGTCGCGGTCATCGGCGAGTTCAACAATTGGGATGGCCGCTGCCACGGCATGCGGCTGCGCCACGACTGCGGGGTGTGGGATATCTTCCTGCCGGCGGTCGTTCCGGGCCAGTTCTATAAGTACGAGGTCAAGTCCGGCGCCGGGGTACGGCTCAGCGACAAGTGCGATCCCTATGCGTTCCAGGTGGAGCGGATGCCGGGAACGGCGGCCATCGTCACCGAACTCGCCACCTTCCGCTGGTCGGACGCGGCATGGATGAAGGCGCGCGCGACGGTCGAGCCGCACCGGGCGCCGGTGTCCATCTACGAGGTGCACCTGGCGTCGTGGCGGCGGAAGCCGGAGGAGGGACATCGCTACCTGACCTACCGGGAACTGGCCGAGGACTTGGTCGGCTACGTCGATTACATGCAGTTCAGTCACGTGGCGCTGCTGCCGATCGGCGAGTACGATCTCGATGCCTCGCAAGGGTACCAGCCGTTCGCGCCGTTCGCGCCCACCAGCCGCTTCGGCACCGCCGACGAATTTCGGCTGCTGGTGGACCGGTTTCACGCCAAGGGGATCGGGGTCATCCTGGATTGGGCGACACCGGTGGGGTTCTCCGACAATCCGCACGGGCTTCGCGACTTCGACGGCAGTCATCTCTACGAGCCGATGGACCCGCGCCAGCGCCACCTTGCGGGATCGCCCCTGCTCACCTACGACCTGGGTCGCCGCGAGGTCGCCAACTACCTCTTGTCCAACGCGCTGTTCTGGATGGACGAGTATCACGTCGACGGCCTGCATATCGGCGACCTCGCCCGCATCCTCTATCTCGACTATGGCCGCTCGCGCGGAGAGTGGCAGCCGAACCGCTTCGGCGGGCACGAGTATCTGGAGGCGGTGGATTTCCTCCGCCGCCTCAATGAAGCGCTCTACAGCCGGTTCCCCGGCGCTTTCAGCACCGCCGAGGAACGCTCCGACTGGCCGCGGCTGTCCCATCCCACCTTCCTCGGCGGCCTCGGCTTCGGCTTCAAGTGGCAGTCGGGCTGGGCGCGCGAGGTGCTGCGCTATCTGTCGCGCAACCCGGTGCACCGCAAGTATTACCACGACGAGATCGTCCAGGGCTCGGCCACCGTGTTCAACGAGAACCACGTGCTGGCGCTGTCCCACCAGGAGGTGGCCTACGGTCGGGGCTCGCTGTTGCGCCGGATGCCGGGCGACGCCTGGTCGCGGTTCGCCAACCTCAGGCTGTTCTATGCTTTCGTCTATACCCATCCCGGCAAGAAACTGCTGTTTATGGGCGACGAGTTCGCCCAGGAGCGGGAGTGGAATGCCGACATCAGCCTCGACTGGCACCAGGCGGAAGCCCCGCTGCACGCCGGGATCAAGGAACTCATCCGCGATCTCAATATCCTCTACCGGTCCACGCCGGCCCTCTACGAGGGCGACTGCGATCCGCGCGGATTCACCTGGATCGATTGCGCCGACGCCGACCAGGGGGTGATCGCGTTCCTGCGCACGCCGGTCGCGGCGGACGAGGTGCTTCCGCCGCCTCGGTCAGCGGCCGCTCCCACGGCAGCATCGCCGGCGGCGAAGGAGGCGGGGCCGGTGATCGTCGTCTGCCATTTCACCCCCGTCATCCGCCACGACTATCGCATCGGGGTGCCGGGGCCGGGGTTCTGGATGGAGCGGCTGAACACCGATGCCGCCTCCTACGGCGGCGGCAACCAGGGAAATGCCGGCGGCGTCGAAGCGGAGGCGGTGCCGGCCCACGGTCACCCCTATTCGCTGCGGTTGACCCTGCCGCCGTTCGCCGCCGTCGTCCTCGAGCAGCGGCACTGAGCCGCGGCGGCGGAAGGGGTGCCTATTCTGCCGCCAGGCTGTGGTGGGGGTAGGTCTTCCAGGTGATCTCGTAGTCGTCGGCCTGATCGCCCCAGGAGACCCATCCCGCCCGGCCGCCGCGGGCGAACAACTCCAGGTACGGCCCCGGGCTGCACGCCTCGATGATCGGATAGAGCTCATCCGGCTTGCGGCTGTGCTCGCGCTTGCGCGATGCCAGGTAGTTCACCTGGCGGCGTCCCGGCGCCAGGGTGCGGGCATTCTTCCCCCGCACCCCGAACAGCACCAGCTCGGTGACGTTGCGGAAGTAGAAGCCGACGCCGCGGCCGTCGGAGCCGCCGTCCTTGCGCACCTTGTGCCAGACCAGGTTCGACTTGTATTCGAAACCCCACGCCCGCAGCACGTCGACGCCTTGCGGCAGCAGGGCGTTGGGCACCCAGAGATAGAGGTGCGCCGTCGGCGCCACCACCTCCGCCACCGGCAGCGCCGCGATCTCGTCGAGGCCCATCGTCCCGTAGCGACTGAGCCTTCGGTGCTCCGGCGCCATTTTGCCGGTGCGGTTTTCGAACCGCCACGGCGGATCGGCGAGGACGGTGGCGAACCGCGTCGCCGGCAGGCCGCGGAGGAAGTCGCCCCGCCCATCGGATCGGCCGCTCATCGTCGCTTCGGGACGCTGTACATGGATCCCATAGTCCCATATGTGGGGTGATTGTTCCACGAGATCACCATATGGGGTTGACACGCCGGATGCAACCTATGCGCTGGCGGCGCTTCTGCGCCGGCGGGAAAGCGCGTATGGTTGCAGGCGTATGGAACAATTGCGGATCGCGGGACGGGAAGACGGATGCAGCTCGAGGTGATCAGCCGCCGGCCGAAGGGGGCGGCGCAGGCGACGCCGTTGCTGTTCGTGCACGGCGCCTACGGAGGCGCCTGGATATGGGAGGAGCATTTCCTCCCGTACTTCGCCGAACGGGGCTACGCGGCGTACGCGCTGTCGTTGCGCGGCCACGGTCGCAGCGAGGGCAGGGAGCGGCTGGCCTTCGCCCGGCTCGGCGATTACGTCGCCGACGTTGAGCGGGTGATGGCGGATCTCGACCGGCCGCCGGTCCTCATCGGGCATTCCATGGGCGGCATGGTGGTGCAGAAGGTCCTGCACCGGCGGCGGCTACCGGCGGCGGTGCTGATGGCGTCGGCGCCGCCCCACGGCATGGTTCCGAGCCTGTTCGGGATGATCTGGACCGATCCGGGGCTGTTCTGGGATTTGGCGATGATGGAGGCGGCGGGGGCGGACGGGACGGCCAGTCCGAGCGTCCGCCGCGCGCTCTTCTCCCCTGGGGTGCCGGACGCCGAGGTGGACCGCTACATGCGCCGGTTCCGGGCGGAATCCATCGCCGTGATCCTCGATCTGATGGGACTGGACCTGCCGCCGTCGACGCCTTGCCTGGACATTCCGGTGTTGGTGCTGGGGGCGGAGGACGATCACTTCGTCTTTCCCGGGGCGGTGGCGGAGACCGCCCGCACCTACCGCACCGAGGGCGAGATTTTTCAGGGAATGGCCCACGCGATGATGGTGGACCGGCGTTGGCGGGATGTGGCCGAGCGGATCGCCGAATGGCTGTCGACCGCACTCGCGGCCCGCGGCCACCGCCGTCCGTCCGCCGTCCAGTCGGCCTGACCGATCGGCTGGACGACCGCCTCGCCGGTGGCGCAACTCCGGCCGCGTGTGTCGTCAGCCCTTGCGGTCGCTGCTGTTCGTCCGTACCTCCTGCTTGCCGCGGCAGAGGGCCGCGACAGAGGGCGACGTCGTCCGCGGTACGGTCGGTTGACCCGTCGGCGATCAGGTTTTGATTGATTTCATCGCCGGCTCTGGTTGATTCGGGCCGGCCGCAGTGAATACGTGGGCGCGGATCCGGCCACACGACTCAGAAGGGAGACCGACGAGAGTGACGAACGACGCCATGCCCCGACGTCGCTTCCCGAGCGCGGGCGTGCTGGGAATCGCCCTTTGCCTATGCGCTTTCGTATACCTGCTGGTGCCGACGCCGGGACGAGCGGCGATGGACGCCGCGTCCGCCCGTTCCTTCATCGAAGGGCTGGCCGACAACGCCATCGCCGCGCTGACGCCGCCCGACATCCCGCAGGCGGAGCGTGAGGCGCGGGCCCGGGAATTGCTGCGACAGAACTTCGCCGTGGAGACGATCGGCCAATTCGTCCTCGGCCGCTACTGGCGGACGGCCACCCCCGACGAGCGGACCGAGTACCTCAAGCTGTTCGAGGAACTCATCGTCTCTACCTACGTGGATCGTTTCAAACGCTACACCGGCCAGGGACTGAAGGTGACCGGCAGTGTCGATCAGCCGGACGGCGACGTGCTGGTCAATTCCGAGATCGAGCGCACGGGTGCCGCACCCGTCTCCATCGCTTGGCGTGTCCGCGACCAGGACGGGCGTCCGCAGATCGTCGACGTCATGGTGGAGGGAGTGAGCATGGGCCAGACCCAGCGGTCGGACTTCTCCTCGGTGATCCGCAATTCCGGCGGCAGCCTGGCCGGCCTCCTCGATGAGATGCGCCAGCGCATTCACGCCAACGGCGACGCCGGCTGAGATGACCACTGCTCCGCTGAGCGTGGGGGAACCGGCGGGCGCGCACCGGCGGCAGGAGAACGGGGTCGAGGCCCCTTCCGGCAAAGACGCCGCCTACGAGAACTTCCCCGTCGGGTCGTGGCTGTTGCCGGCGGCCCTGCGTCCCCACGTGGCCCGCTTCTACGCCTACGCCCGCGCCATCGACGATATCGCCGACAGCCCGGATCTTTCCCCGGACGAGAAGGTCGCCCGCCTCGACGGGTTCGCCCGGGCGCTGAACGGCGAGGAGGACGATCCCGCCTATGCCAAGGCGCATGCCATGCGCCAGTGCCTCGACGCCACCGGCATCACCCGCCGCCACTGCCTCGACCTGGTCTCCGCCTTCAAGCAGGACGCGGTGAAGGGACGCTACGCCTCGTGGTCGGAGCTGGTGGATTACTGCGACCGGTCGGCGGCCCCGGTCGGCCGCTTCCTGTTGGACCTGCACGGCGGCAGCCGCGAGGGCTACGCCGCGTCCGACGCGCTGTGCAATGCCCTGCAGGTCATCAATCACCTGCAGGACTGTCAGGACGACTACCGTAAGCTCGATCGGGTCTACCTGCCGCTCGACTGGATGCGGGAGGAGGGGGCGGAGGTCGCCGACCTCAACGGGTCGCGGACGCCGCCGCCGCTCCGCCGGGTCCTCGATCGCTGCCTCGCCGCCACCGGCGCCTTGCTATCGGAGGCCGAACGCCTGCCGGGCGCCCTGCGCAGCCGCCGTCTGGCGATGGAATCGGCGGCCATCTTGACCATTGCCCGCGCGCTCGTCCGCCGCCTGCAGGCGGGAGATCCGCTCGCCGGCCGCATTCAGCTCTCCAAGGCGGGGTTCGCCTGGTGCTGCGCCCGTGGGGCGGTGGCGCAGCTGGTCTGACGACGGGATGCGGATGCGGATGACGGCGCAGCGGACCGCCGAAGGTCTGCCGAAAGGACGGCGGCGATGACAGGGGGAGCACTGGTGGCGAGGAATGGGCTGGGGGACACGGCGGCGGACGCCGACCGCGATCACGTCGAGGCGGCGGTGCGGCGGTCGGGAACGTCGTTCTATTGGGCGATGCGGCTGCTGCCGCCGGCCAAGCGCCATGCCATGTTTGCCGTCTACGCGTTCTGCCGCGAGGTGGACGACGTCGCCGACGACGAGCGACCGCTGGACGCCAAGCGGCGGGAGCTCGCCCGCTGGCGTGACGAGATCGACGCCCTTTACCGCGGACGTCCGGGCAACCCCATCAGTCGCGCCCTCGCTCCCTGTATCGCCGCTTTCGGCCTCCGTCGGGAGGACTTTCTCGCCGTCGTCGACGGCATGGAGATGGACGCCGAACCGCAGGTGCGCATGCGCGACCGGGCGGAACTGGCTCTCTATTGCGACCGCGTCGCCGGGGCGGTGGGGCGGATGTCGGTGCGGGTGTTCGGCGTCGCACAGCCGCAGGGCGACCACCTCGCCGCCTGCGAGGGTGAGGCGCTGCAGCTGACCAATGTCCTCCGCGACCTGAAGGAGGACGCCTTGCGCGACCGGCTTTACCTTCCTGCCGATATGCTGGCGGAAGCGGGCATCGCCGATCATGCCGACGCCGAGCGCGTCCTCGCCGATCCCGGCATCGCCACCGTCTGCGAGACCCTGGCCGGCGCTGCCCGCCGCCGCTTCGACGAGGCGACGGCGATGCTCGCCGCGTGCGACCGCCGGCAGGTACGCCCCGCCATCATCATGATGGAGGTTTACCGCCGCACCCTGGTCCGCCTGATGCGCCGTGGCTGGACCCGGTGGGCGGAGCCGGTGGCGCTGCCGCCGGCGGAGAAGCTCTGGGTGGCGCTCCGTCACGGCGTGATGTAGCGCCCGTGCCCGGTACCGTGCACATCATCGGCGCCGGCCTGTCGGGGCTGACGGCAGCGGTCGATCTTGCCGCCGCCGGGGTGTCCGTCGTCCTCTACGAGGCGGCGCCCTACGCCGGCGGCCGCTGCCGCTCCTACGCCGACCCAGTGGTCGGCCGGGTCATCGACAACGGCAACCACCTGGTTCTGAGCGGCAACCGGGCGATCGCCCGCTATCTCGCCACCATCGGCGCCGGCGACCGTCTTTCCGGGCCGGCACCGGCGGAATTTCCCTTCCTCGATCTGGACTCCGGCCAGCGTTGGTCGGTCAGGCCGTCGGCCGGACCCGTTCCCTGGTGGATTTTCTCTCCCGCGCGCCGGGTGCCGGGGAGCCGGCCGACCGACTACCTGGCCGGGTTGCGCCTGGCCCGCGCCCATCCCGACCAGACCGTGGCCGGCTGCCTCGGCAACGGCCCGGTCTTCCGCCGGTTCTGGGAGCCGCTCGCGGTCGGTGTCCTCAACACCCCGGCCGAGACCGGCGCGGCGCGATTGCTGTGGCCGGTGCTGCGGGAGACCTTCGGCCGCGGCGAGGCCGCCTGCCGGCCGCTGATCGCCCGCGAGGGCCTCGGCCACTGCTTCGTCCAGCCGGCGCTCGACTTCCTCGCCGGGCGAGGGGTCACCGTACACCTTGCCAGCCGGGTCCGGGGGATCGAGGTGGCGGGCGATCGCGCCGTCGCCCTCGCCGTGGCCGACCAGCGCATCGACATCGGACCCGCCGACGCGGTCATCGTCGCGGTACCGGCGCCGGTGGCGGCGGATCTGCTCCCCATCGTCACCCCCGATGCCCATGCCGCCATCGTCAACGGCCACTTCCGCCTCGATCGGACCTATCCCGAACCGAGCCTCTTGGGGCTGATCGGTGGCCTCTGCCACTGGCTTTTCATCCGCGGCGACGTCGCCTCGGTGACCATCAGCGCCGCCGACCACCTCCTCGATCAACCCGCCGGCGAGCTGGCGGCGGCGATGTGGGCGGAGGTGGCGATCGCCCTCGGCAGCGGCACCCCGGCCGTGGTGCCCCCCTGTCGGGTGGTGCGGGAAAAGCGGGCCACCTTCCGCCAGACCCCCGAGCAGGTTGCCCGCCGGGCGCGGTGCGAGACGCGATGGCTCAATTTGTTCCTTGCCGGGGATTGGACCGATACCGGCCTCCCGGCCACCCTCGAAGGAAGCGTGCGTTCGGGCAACAGAGCGGCGGCAAATGCCGGGGCCTTTGCCGCCCGTGCTTGACAATGGACCGCATCTGTCGCACCAAAAGCGCACTGTGACATGGGGGTGACACATACGGCACGCCGGTTGCTGCCCTATTCGAAGAAAAGTTACACCACAGAAAGGGACGACGCATGGATGGCGGGAAGGCGCGGATGACCGCCTTGCGGGCGTGGTTCGAATCCGGCGACGAGGCCCTCGATCATACCATCGAGGATGCCGCCGGCTGGCTTGCCGGCCAGCAGGCGGCCGACGGCCATTGGGTGTTCGAACTGGAGGCGGACGCGACGATCCCGTCGGAATACGTGCTCCTCAATCATTTCCTCGGTGAGATCGACGACCCCGTCGAGCAGAAGATGGGCGTCTATCTGCGTCAAACGCAGGAGGCGCACGGCGGCTGGTCGCTCTATTTCGATGGCCCGCCCGACGTGAGTTGCTCGGTGAAGGCCTACTATGCGCTGAAAATGATCGGCGACGATGCGGATGCCCAGCACATGCGCCGCGCCCGCGAGGTCATTCTCGACATGGGCGGTGCGGCGCGCGCCAACGTCTTCTGCCGCTACGGCTTGGCCCTGTTCGGCCAGGTGCCGTGGCGGGCGGTGCCGTTCATCCGCCCGGAGGCGGTGCTGCTGCCAAAATGGGCACCGTTCCATCTGGACAAGGTGTCGTACTGGTCACGGACGACGATGGTGCCGCTGTTCGTCGTCGCCGCGTTGAAGCCGAAGGCGAGGAATCCGCGCGGCATCGGTATCCGCGAGCTGTTCACCACCCCGCCGGAGAAAGAGAAGCACTATCTGGTCAACCCCACCGGCCACTGGCTCGGCAATGTCTTTCTCGCCGCCGACAAGGTCGGCCGTCGCGCCGAGCCGTTGATCGCGCCGCTGTTGCAGAAGCAGGCGATCGAGCGGGCGATGGAGTTCATTCACGAACGCCTCAACGGCGAGGATGGCCTCGGCGCCATCTTCCCGCCGATGGCCAATTCGATGATGGCGATGGATGCCCTCGGCTACCGTCCGGACCATCCGGATCGGCTGATCTGCCGCCGTGCCATTAACAAGCTCATCGTCCATCGCAGCCAGACCGAAGCCTATCTGCAGCCGTGCGTATCGCCGGTGTGGGATACAGCGCTCGCCATGCACGCCAACCTGGAAGCGGGCGGCGACAACGCGTCGCGAATCGCCGACAGCGCCCAGTGGCTGCGCGACCGCCAGGTGCTGGACGTGGTCGGCGACTGGGCGGTCAACCGACCCAATGTGCGGCCGGGCGGCTGGGCCTTCCAGTACGCCAATCCCCACTACCCCGACGTGGACGATACCGCCGCCGTGGTCATGGCGTTGCACCGGGCCGATCCGGAAGGCAATGCCGAATCCATCTCCCGCGCCGTCGAGTGGGTGCTGGGGATGCAGAGCCAGAATGGCGGCTGGGGCGCCTTCGATGCCGAGAACGTCCACTACGCCCTCAACAACATCCCGTTCGCCGATCACGGCGCGCTGCTCGATCCGCCGACCGCCGACGTCACCGGCCGCTGCCTCGGCATGCTGGCGCAGCTGGGCTATGGCCGGGAACATCCGGCGGTCGCCCGTGGCCTGGCGTTCCTCCGCCACGAGCAGGAACCGGACGGCTCGTGGTTCGGCCGCTGGGGCACCAATTACATATACGGCACCTGGTCGGTGCTGGTGGCGCTGAATGCCATCGGCGAGGACGCCCAGGCTCCCTACATCCGCAAGGCGGTGGCCTGGTTGAAGGGTCGGCAGCGCGAGGATGGCGGCTGGGGCGAGGACTGCGCCAGTTATTGGGCCGAGCGCCGCGACGAAGAGGCCAAGGTCAGCATGCCGTCACAGACGGCGTGGGCGCTGCTGGCCCTGATGGCGGCGGGCGAGGTGGGCAGCACCGCGGTCAAGCGCGGCATCGACTATCTGCTCAGCGCCTCCCGCGACGGCGGAAAGTGGCGGGAGGAGCATTACAACGCCGTGGGATTCCCGCGCGTCTTCTACCTGCGCTACCATGGTTACAGCGCCTACTTCCCGCTGTGGGCGCTGTCTCGCTATCGCAATCTCTCCCGTAGCAATTCCAAGCGTCCCCAGCACGGAATCTGACCCGCTGCGGGCGGGTCACTGCTGACAGATGCGGCGTAGCGCGTCGGGATCGACCACCCGCAGGCACCCATATCCCTGCTCGACGATGCCCTCGCCGACGAAGCGCCGGATCAGCCGCTGCAGGGTCGGCAGTGAGACGGCGATCAGTCGCGCCAGCTCCGGCTGAGACAGGGCGATCCAGCCGGCCGAATCGGCGCGTGTCGCCGTCTCCAAAACGAGTCTGTCGGCCACCCGCTTATCGGCGGAAGGAATGGCCAGGTTGGTGATCACCTTGAACGCGGTGAGGAAGTTCTCGTAGGTCATTTCGTAGAAGTCCGCGTACAGGGCGGGCTCGTCGTGGACCAACCTCTCCAGGTCTTGTGGCGGGAGATGGATGGCGGTCGTCGCTTCCGTCGCATGGACGGAGACGAGACGAACGCCTCTGGAAAACAGGGCGAGGTCCCCGAACCAAACGCCTGCCCCGAACCGGTGCATCACATAGTCTTCCCCGTCGCCGCGGGGGAAAGAGACGGTGATTGAGCCGCTGACCAGGCCAAAAATGCCGTTGGGGGCATCACCGGCCAGATAGATCGGTTCGGTATTCCTGAAATTTCGCAGCCGCGCGATGCCGGCCAACCGCCGCCGCGTCGCTTGCGACCGCTGCGAAAGCCACCCACGCGCGGAGAGGACATCCAGCGCTGCGGCCACGTCGGCATCCTCGGAGTTCATCTCCATATCCCATCACTTGATGTGCTGTCGGCCGAGACGACATTGTAAGGCTGCGGCGATGGTTGTGGGAGGACGTCGATCCGGTGTCATCCGGGCTCTCGCGGTCTTGTCCGTTATAGTGCCGTCGCCGCGTTCGGCAAAGCCGATGGCGAACCGAGGTGCTACGGTGGACGACGGGGGCGCGCTTCGGCCCGATCGTTCCCCAAACCGATGGCTCGTTGTCGATATGAAGGATTGGCGACGGATCTTTCCTAAGCTAAATCAGTGGTTTACCGGCAATGCAAATGGGGGCAGTGCGATGAGACTGCGATTTTCCAAGCCTTTCTACGTGGTCGCCGCGACCGTTGTTCTGGCATGGGCGACCGTCGCCCACGCTCAGACCAATGCACCGGCGAAGAAACCCAACATTCTCCTGATCGTTTCGGACGACACCGGCTGGGGCGACCTCGGGCCTTACGTCGGCGGCGACCTGCGCGGCATGCCCACGCCCAGCTTCGATCGCATCGCCGCGGAAGGCATGACCCTCACGTCCTTCTATGGCCAGCCAAGCTGCACGCCCGGCCGGGCGGCGATCCAGACCGGCCGCATCCCCAATCGCAGCGGCATGACCACGGTCGCCTTCCAGGGTCAGGGCGGCGGGCTTCCCCACGCCGAGTGGACCTTGGCCTCGGTGCTCAAGCAAGCCGGCTACAACACCTACTTCACCGGCAAGTGGCATCTGGGCGAATCGGACTACGCACTGCCGAACGCCCAGGGCTACGACAAGATGCGCTACACCTTCCTCTACCATCTCAATGCCTACACCTACCCCGATCCCAAGTGGTTTCCGGACATGAGCCCGGAACTGCGGGACATGTTCCAGCGGGTGACCAAGGGATCGCTGTCGGGCAACGCCGGCGGACCCGTCACCGAGGACTTCAAGGTCAACGGCGAGTATGTGGACACGCCGGACAAGGGGGTGGTCGGCATTCCCTATCTCGACGCCTACGTGGAGAAGGCGGGGCTCGAATTCCTCGACGAGGCGGCCAAGTCCGACAAGCCGTTCTTCATCAACGTCAATTTCATGAAGAACCACCAGCCGAACCTGCCCCACCCGGATTTCATCGGCAAGTCGATCTCCAAGTCCAAGTATGCGGATTCGGTCGTCGAATTGGACTCGCGGATGGGAGATCTGCTGAAGAAGCTGGACGATCTCGGGCTCGCCCAGAACACCATCGTGTTCTACACCGTCGATAACGGCGCTTGGCAGGACGTCTATCCGGATGCCGGCTACACGCCGTTCCGCGGCACCAAGGGGACGGTCCGCGAGGGGGGCAACCGGGTGCCCGCCCTGGTGCGCTGGCCGGGCAAGGTCAAGCCCGCCAGCAAGAGCGCCGACATCGCCGGCGGCCTCGACCTGATGGCCACCTTCGCCTCGGTGGCGGGCACCTCCCTGCCCAAGGACGACCGCGACGGCAAGCCGATCATCTTCGACAGCTACGACATGACCCCCATCTGGACCGGCAACGGCACGCCCCAGCGGCACTCTTGGTTCTACTTCACCGAGAACGAGCTGTCTCCGGGGGCGGCGCGGGTCGGCAACCTCAAATACGTGTTCAACCTGCGCGGCGATGACGGGGCGAAAACGGGCGGATTGGCCGTCGATGCCAACCTCGGCTGGAAGGGTGCGGAGAGCTACGTCGCCACGGTCCCGCAGGTCTTCGACCTCCTGCAGGATCCCCAGGAGCGCTACGATATCTTCATGAACAACTTCACCGAGCACACCTGGGCGATCATTCCGGCCAACGAGGCGATCACCGAGCTGATGAAGACCTACGTCCAGTACCCGCCGCGCAAGCTCCAGAGCGAGAGCTACGCGGGTCCCATCACCATCACCCAGTACCAGCGTTTCACGAACATCCGCGATCTGCTGAAGGAGCAGGGCTTCAGCCTGCCGATGCCATCCGGCAATTAGTCGTCGACGACGGGGCGCCGCTCGGAAAGGGTGGCGCCTCCGTCCCCCGCTTGCGGCCCTTACAGCGGCAGGGTCACGTCCCAGATGCTTTGCGTTCCGGCGTAGTCGAGGACGTAGATGTGGTTGCCGATGATCTCGGCGTCGACCGGTTGGTTGAACTTGCCGACGATCCTCGTCGCCCTGAGGGTATAGCCGGTTGCCGTCTTCGTCAGCTGCAGATGCAACAGGTCCTGGCCGGGATCCTTGAACGGGCCGGCACGTGTGTCGCCGGAGGGGTCGCCCTTCGTCCAGCTCAGCATGAACCCGTCGCCGCGAAACTCCGGGGCCAAAAACTTTGCCCGATCGAAGACCAGCCCGAGGGGAGAGCGGTGAGCGGTGAACGTGCCCGTCGAGGTGTGCAGCGCGCTTGCATCTTTGATCGCACCGCTCGGATCGCGGAAGCTGTCGGCATGGGGTCCGAAGTTAGGGATGGGTTCGACCAGCGGGATCGCCGGCCGCGGCGGAAACTGCGGGTCGTTGCGGTAATAGCCCTTGCTGACGGCGTTGAAGAGCGGGTTGAGCAGGGGATCGGTGCCCGGATCGTAATCGTCGAACTGCTGCGGGTTGTCGGCGCCGCCGATGCGCCAGGGAAAGCCGTAGTGGTTGCCGGAACTAAGCCAGTTCAACTCGTCCGACATGTCGCGATCGGGGCCGTTCTCGGTCCCGAATAGGTTGCCGTCGGCATCCAACGCCATGTCGAACGTATTCCGTGTTCCTTCGGCGAAGACGTACCCATGGCTCTTCAGCCACGCGCGGTCGTTCTTCAGGACGATGCCTGTGCCATTGGCGGGCAGCTTGAGAATGCACGCGGTGAGGCCGGCCTCGCGCAGGCCCGGATAGAGGCCGCCCGTCGACTGGACTTCGCCGTGATCGGTGCGGGACCCGCTGTTGACGTAAACATAGGTTCCGGTCGGATCGACGACGATGCCGTTCATTCGGTGATCGAAAGCGGTCTTGCTCCTCGGGTAGCTGGCGGATCGGGCCAGCACCGACCAGACCCGCCCCCCCGGCTGGGGTACGCCTTTGACGATGGTCCCCCGCGTCTCGTTGCTCCCGACGTTTCCGTTGCCGACGAGGTAGATGGTTCCGTCGGCGGCGATGGCCATCCCTTGCGCAAGGCGAACACCGTGGTCGGCGGAAGTGGCGACCAAGGTGCTGGTTTTGGCCACCCTGTCGACCTGATAGAGATCGCCCGAGAGCTTCAGGTAGAAGAGCGTGTCGTCGCGCGGATCCTTGGCAATCCGGGTCGGCGCAACGTTGGGATTTTCAGTCACCAGGAGCTTTTGGACCTGGATATCGCTGCGCAGCGGCTGTGGCACGGTCTCTGCGGCGGCCAGGGCATGACCGCCCCAGCCCGGGACCGCCAGCGCCACCAGGACCACGAGCCGCCGGCCTCGACAAAAGGCTTGCTGAGACCGATCGGTGTAGATGGAGAATATCTTCATCTTGAGCCCCCCCTGAATTTGGCGATATTCGACGCTCGACCGGCTCGCGCAACGAGTCGGACAAATAAAGGAGAGAAACTCTACCTTTTCCTATGCTTCATTTCAATGCGCGCACGGGTGATGCGAAATGGTCGGGCAAACGCCGGACCCACACGGCGATGTTGCGAAGGGAGAGCCGGTCGGTTATTCGGCAAAGGGGGGATCGAAATTTTGCTCTCCTTGCCGCTCTCGCATATCCCCGTGATTGGTGGCCAACTGGGCTCCTTTCGCCGACGGCAACACAACGACGGAGTAAGTATCTCTATGAAACTCGCGAAGCTGGCGGCCCTCGCGTTATTGTCGTGGGTAATAATAGGTGGAGGAGCCGGAGCGGCCGACGCCCCCACGGCGGAAGAGGCGAAGTCGATCGCCTTGGATGCCTATGTCTATGGCTATTCGCTCATCACCACCGAGGTCACCCGCGTCCAGATGACCAATGTCGACAAGGCCGAGGGCTTGCGCGGGCCCATGGGTCAGTTCATCAACGTCAAACGCTACCCGCCGGCCGACTTCCGCGGCGTGTCGGCGCCCAATGCCGACACCCTCTATTCGCTCGCCTGGATCGATCTCGGCAAGGAGCCGACGGTCTTCAGCCATCCGGACATGGGCTCCCGCTATTACCTCTTTCCGATGTATAGCCTGTGGATGCCGGTGATCGAGTCGGCGGGCAGCCGGACCACCGGGGGAAAAGGGCAAAAATTCCTCCTCACCGGGCCGGGCTGGAAAGGGACCGTCCCCCACGGGATGACGCAGGTCAAGTCGCCGACCCGCTATATGCTGATCCTCGGCCGCACTTATGCCGACGGCAGCGAGAAGGACTATAAGGCGGTCAACGCGCTCCAGGCGCAGTTTTCGTTGCGCCCGCTGTCGGCGTTCGGCAAGTCCGACTGGACCTTTACCCCGCCGCCGGTCAATCCCGACCCGGGATTCTCCATGACCGACAAGCCCCAGGACGTGATCCTCAATCTCGGGACCAAGGGCTATTTCGACATGATGGCGCGGCTGATGTGCAAGGACGCACCGCCGGCGCCCGAAGACGCACCGATCCTCGCCAAGATGGCCAGGATCGGCATCGTGCCCTGCCAGGAGTTCGACCTGTCGGCGCTCGACCCGGCCACCCAGGATGCGCTGAAGACCCTGCCCGAGGAGGCCCTCGACAAGATCGCCTCGCAGCGCGCCAGCCTCGGTAAAATCGTCGACGGCTGGGTGATCAGCGAGGTCGGTGCCTATGGAACCGACTACATGAAGCGGGCGGTCGTCGGCGCGTTCGGGTGGCCGGCCAATCTCGATCAGGACGCCGTCTATCCCTATACGGAGGTCGACAGCAGCGGGGCGAAGCTCTCCGGCGCCCATAAGTATACCTTGACCTTCGCCAAGGGACAGCAGCCGCCGGTGGACGGTTTCTGGTCCGTCACCATGTACGAGATCGACCAGGGCTGGTGGTTCGTCCCCAATCCGCTGAACAAGTTCACCGTCAGTCCGCGCAACAATCTGGTGCACAACAAGGACGGCTCGGTGACGCTCTATTTGCAGAACGAGTCGCCGGGCAAGGACAAGGAAGCCAACTGGCTGCCGGCGCCGAAGGGGCCGTTCCTGCCGATGCTCCGCATGTACTGGCCGAAGGAGACAAAGCCGTCGATCCTCGACGGGACCTGGACGCCGCCGCCGGTGGTGAAGGTCGACTGATGTCGGTTCACGCATAGACCTCAGGAAAACCCGAGGCTCTCCAGCTTTCCCTGGGAGGCTGGAGAGCTCAGGGTCCCCCGTACCGCGAATAGACCTTAATGTATTTCGCGATTGTATTGGTCACCATGGTTGTCGCTCCGCTGGTCTGCATCGGTGCAGAACTCGCGACAGCGACAGGAGTTGGTGAACTTCTTATCGTTGCAACCAGGTGGTTCGTCTTCTGGGCGGTAGGTGTGCGGCTGCTACTGGCTGGCGTCTCACAGATAATGCGGCCCGGCTTCACCACCAAGGCGATCTTGGGTGTTGACGAGCCCCAGGCGTATGTATTGGCGCAAGAGTTGGGGTTCGCCAACACCGCAATCGGTCTCGCCGGCGTGCTTTCGATCGTCTTCTCGATCTGGGCGCTGCCGATCGCCTTTGTAGGCGGTGTGTTCTTCGGTCTTGCCGGGCTCAACCATCTGCGTCGGCCGCAGCGCAATCGGCGTGAAAACATCGCGATGATTACAGACCTGTGGGCCGCGGTCATCTTGCTCGCGATCTTCGCGCTCAGCCTGCTCTTGAGTGTCGAGCCCACACTATGACGGCGCATCGAAATCGGCACCCCCTCGGAGACTGGCGCGAAAGTGCCCTCGCCCATCAGGGAGAGGGCGGCGCGCAGCGCCGGGGGAGGGGTCGATGCTGGAAAATTAAGCTCCTCACCCTGCCCCTCTCCCGCAAGGGAGAGGGAACTTTGCCCCGTCCCACCGCAGTTTCGGCACCGCTGCCTCGGGCCACGCCGCGCGCGCTAGCGTCGTAGGCGGCGGACGCGCGGCGGCGGCGGCTCCGCGGCGGCTTCCGCCCGAGGTGCGGAGCGGTATCGCGGCGGGCGCCTTGCCCCCATCCCCGAGCGCCTCCCAGGCGAGGGCGACAAGCGCGTCCTGCATCGTTGGGTGCCGCCCCGCGTAGCGGTAATCCTCGACAAGTTTCCAAACCGCGTCCGGGTAGACGACGGTCTTGCGCCTGTTCATCGAGGGCGCTGCCGCGTGTTGTGTTGGAGCACCGTTATACGCGCACGGGGGAGGGGGTCCCCGGCGGATGCAGGGGAGGATGCACCCCGCCGCTTCCTCCGCCTAACCCCCGAAAACACTGGCGCACCCGACAGGATTCGAACCTGTGGCCTCTGCCTCCGGAGGGCAGCGCTCTATCCACTGAGCTACGGGTGCCGCGGTGTTGGCGTCGCAGACGATAGCGGCAGGCGCCTTCGGGAGCAAGCCAAGGCTCCGCACCTCGATAGGTAGAAGCGGGTTCATGCCGCCGCGAAGAGGGGTTCTCCCGGAGGCCCGGCGCACCCAATATCATAAGGCGCACGGGAGATAAAAAGGGACAAGGACCATGGGTGCGACCAAGAAAATCCTGACCATCGTCACCAATGTCTCAGAATACGAAAAGGTCGGTTACCGCACCGGCTTGTGGCTGGGGGAACTGACCCACTTTTACGACGTGGCCGAGGAAGCGGGGTACGCCATGGACATCGCCTCGCCCAGTGGCGGCACCGTTCCCATCGATGCGGAAAGCCTCACCCACAAGGTCCTCGACGATCTGGGGACCGGCGAGCGCTACAAGGATCGGGCGTTCATGGACCGCCTCAAGAATACGATGAAGGTCGAGGATGCGAAGCTGGAAGACTACGACGCCATCTACATGACGGGTGGTCACGGCGTCTCGTTCGACTTCCCCCGCAGCCGGGCCCTCGCCGATCTCACGGCGCGGTTCTACGAAAGCGGCCGCGTCGCCGCCGCCGTCTGCCATGGCCCCGCCGGCCTGCTGGAGGTGAAGACGAGTGACGGCGAGTACCTGATCAAGGGAAAGAAGCTGACCGCATTCTCCTGGAAGGAGGAAGAGCTGGCCGATCGCGCCGAGGCCGTGCCCTTTAGCCTGGAGGACGAACTGAAGAAACGCGGAGCCCTCTACGAGACAGCGTCGCTGCCGTTTGCCGAGCACGTGGTCAGGGACGGACTGCTGATTACCGGTCAAAACCCGGGAAGTGCGCGACCCGTCGCCGAAGCGGTCGTCAAGTGCCTGACGACCGGCTGACCGGCGGCTCTCCTGTCGAGGATAACGCTCTCGCTCGTCATGGCTGGGTGGGATCCGCATCGCGGCCGCGATCGACCCGGTAGCGGGGTAGCGACCAGTCCCAGCGCAGCGCGGCAAGGCGAAGCGCCGCTCCGGCGGCGAAGCCGGATGCCAACCCGACCTCCCGTGAGGCCCCGCATGCCAGCAGCGCGATGAAGACCGCCGCTCCCGCCAGGGCGGCCGAAACGTAGATCTCGCGGCTGAGAATAAGCGGGCTTTCGCCACCCAAGAGATCGCGGATGATGCCGCCGAAGGTGGCCGTAATCACCCCCATGGCAGCGGCCACCACCGGCCCGCTTCCGGCGAGCAGCGCCTTTTCCGCGCCGGTTACGGCAAAAACGGCCATCCCGATGGCATCGAAGCGGAGAAGCAGTTTGTGTCGTGACCGGGGAATGTGGGCGAGAAAGAACATTGCCGCGGATACGACGACGCAGGTGACCAGGTAGCCAGGCTCCGTCACCCAGAAGACCGGAAGCGTTCCGAGCAGCGTATCGCGGATGGTGCCGCCGCCGATCCCGGTTGCCGTCCCCAAGAGGATAAATCCGACGATATCCATTTTCTTGCGGGATGCGACCAGGGCGCCGGTTATGGCAAAGATAACGATGCCGAACCAGTCGAGACCTGCGGCAAAAGTGTTGAACACTGCTTACCCCTCCCTACGCGACCCTCTGGCCTCTGCCTCCGGAGGGCAGTGCTCGATCGCCAGCTTTGCGGTCAGCGGCAGCTAATGCTTCGCTGTCGCCGGACGGATCAGCCGCTTTATGCCGGTGACCACGGGCAGGATGATGCTGCCGGCAACGATGCCGGCGAGGCCGTTGAGAAGGATCGGCGCCAGCGTCTCAAGGGTGCCGCCGACGCTAGGAAGCATCGTCAGCCGGTGCGCGAGATCTTCGATCCAGTGATGGACCACGGGGATGCCGTGGACGAGGATCCCGCCGCCGACCAGGAACATCGCCGCGGTGCCGACAATCGCCAGCCCTTTCATCAGCCATGGCGCGAATTTGAGGATGCCGAACCCCAGGTTTCGCTGCATCCGGGCGACGAGGCCGTCGCCGGTGCGCCGGCTGAGGTACAGCCCGCCGTCGTCCAGCTTCACGATCGCGGCGACGGTTCCGTAGACGCCGATGGTCATGATCACGGCGACGCCGGCGAGCACCGCGACCCGGGTCGGAAGGGCGGCGCCGGCGACGGTGCCGAGGGTGATCACGATGATCTCGGCGGAAAGGACGAAGTCGGTGCGGATGGCGCCCTTGATCTTGTCCTTCTCCAGCGCCACCGGATCCACCGGCGCCGGCGCGCTCGCCGCGGCCATCGCCCGCTCGATCTTGTCCTCCTTCGCCTTGCGGTGGAACATCTTGTGCGCCAGCTTCTCGGCGCCTTCGTAGCAAAGGAAGGCGCCGCCCACCATCAGCAGGGCGATCACCGCCCAGGGGGCGAAGGCGCTGATGGCGAGTGCCGCCGGGACCAGGATCAGCTTGTTGCGGAACGAGCCCTTGGCCACCGCCCAAACGACCGGCAACTCCCGGTCGGCCCTGACCCCCGCCACCTGCTGGGCATTCAGCGCCAGATCGTCGCCGAGGACGCCCGCGGTCTTGCGGGCGGCGACCTTGGTTAGGACCGCGACGTCGTCGAGGACGCTGGCGATATCGTCGAGCAGGACGAGCAGGCTCGTTGCCATGACCAAGCTCCTGGTTGATCCGCTTCATAAGCCACGCACCCGGCTCGAGTCCAAAAGATGTGCCGGCTGCGGGCACGGGGGCTCGCCATCGGCGGGCGGGGATCGCGGGAGATCGCGGTCGCCGCCGGCGCCGCGCGGGAATGCCGCCGGTTCCGGCGTGGGTGACTCACCGGGGCCGGAGGGGATGAAATTGGAGGAAAGTCCTGCGGCGCCGGGGAAGGCGAAAAACGCCCGACGCTCAGGTTGAGAAGAAGGGCAAACACAATCCCCCGGCGGCTTTGGTCGCCGGTCTGACTTCAACCAACTCTTGATGCCGCTTTGAAAGCGACAAGAAGTTTGCTAGCGTAGCAAAACTGAGCGGTGCTGTCGACTTTGTGCGATGGCGGACCGTCAATAACAAACGCCGCGCTGCGCCACGCTCGCCGCTTCGATCGGTGTCGGGCCGGCGTCGTAATCGGGGAGGAGACTCGCAATGGTGTTCCGCCAGCAGGGCATCTCTGTCTGCCGACGGCATGCGTTGAGCCCAAGATTGCAGGACTTGCCTCGCCCCACGGCCCGGTGACGGGCCGGCTCCGGGCCAGACGGTCGTTCCGGCCGTGCTCCGCTCCCGCAGCAATTACATGACTATCGCGGCCGGGTTTCCGGCCGACACGCTTTCGTGCGCGCGGCGCACGAGGAAGGGGAGGAGGTAATAAACATGCCCACGTGGCCACAAGTCTATGCACCGGTCGGCGGCAACCTCTGGCTGTCGGCGCTGGTGGCGGTCATTCCCATCGTCTTTTTCTTCGTCGCCCTCGCCGGCCTACGGATGAAAGGCCATGTCGCCGCGCTGATCACGGTGGCGCTCGCCGTTCTCGTCGCCGTCATCGCCTACGGCATGCCCATCGGCATGGCCATAGCGGCCACCGTATACGGCTTTCTCTACGGGCTATGGCCGATCGCCTGGATCATCGTCGCGGCGGTTTTTCTCTATAAGCTCACGGTGAAAACCGGCCAGTTCGAGGTCATCCGTGCCTCGGTATTGTCGATTACCGCCGACCAGCGGCTGCAGATGGTGCTGGTGGGCTTCTGCTTCGGTGCCTTCCTCGAAGGGGCGGCAGGGTTCGGCGCCCCGGTGGCGATCACCGCCGCGCTCCTCGTCGGTCTCGGCTTCAACCCGCTCTACGCCGCCGGCCTTTGCCTGATCGCCAACACCGCCCCGGTCGCCTTCGGCGCCCTCGGCATTCCCATCACCGTCGCCGGCAAGGTGACCAACATCGACCCGTTCATCATCGGCCAGATGGCCGGCCGGCAGCTGCCGCTGCTGTCGTTCTTCGTGCCGTTCTGGCTGGTCTTCATCATGGACGGCCGCCGCGGCGTCATCGAGACACTTCCCGCGGTGGCGGTCGCCGGCGGCGCCTTCGCCGTCACCCAGTTCTTCACCTCCAACTTCTGGGCCTATGAGCTGCCGGACATCACCTCGGCCCTGGTCAGCCTCATCGCCCTTGCCCTCTTCCTCAAGGTCTGGCAGCCGGAGCACAGCTTCTCCTTCCAGACCAGCACCGGCCAGAAGACCCATGGGCTAGCCGCGTCCGGCAGCTCGGTGGGTGCGGCGGCGATGCCCGTGGGATCGTCCGGCCAGTACTCGCTGGGTCAGATCGTCAAGGCCTGGTCGCCGTTCATCATCCTGACGATCATGGTGACCATCTGGACGCTGCCCTCGTTCAAGGCGCTGTTCAATCCCGACGCCTCCCTCGGCGCCTGGGTGCTGTCGCTGCACATTCCCGGCCTCGACAACCTGGTCATCCGCGGCGAGCCCATCGTCCCCAAGCCGACCCCCTATGCCGCCGTCTACAAGTTCGACATCCTCGCCGCCACCGGCACCTCCATCCTCGCCGCCGCCGTCATCTCCGCCTTCATCCTCAAGGTACGGCCGGGGATGTTCTTCAGCACCCTGGGCGAGACCTTCGTCGAGCTGATCAAACCCATCTTCACCATCGGTCTGGTGCTGGGCTTCGCCTTCATCGCCAACTATTCGGGCATCTCGTCGACGCTTGGCCTGGCCTTCGCCGCCACCGGCCACCTGTTCCCCTTCTTCTCGCCCTTCCTCGGCTGGCTCGGCGTTTTCCTGACCGGCTCCGATACCGCCAGCAACGCGCTGTTTGCCAACCTGCAGAACGTCACCGCCATGCAGATCGGGGTCAATCCGGTGCTGACCGTCGCCGCCAATACCACCGGCGGCGTCACCGGCAAGATGATCTCGCCGCAGTCGATCGCCGTCGCCTGCGCCGCGGTGGGTCTGGTCGGCAAGGAATCCGACCTGTTCCGCTTCACCCTCAAGCACAGCCTGTTTTTCGCGGTAGTCGTCGGCGTCATTACCTACATCCAGGCTTACGTCTTGCCGTGGATGATCCCCATCGCGGCCGGTCACCACTGACGGGGCGGGCCCGGTCGGCCGAGGCGAAGGCCGGCCGGGTCCCGAACGGATGGGCGGCGTCGCCGGTCGATGCCGCTGCCGAACAGCGCTTCGCTCATGAGGAGGCAACGCCGTGGCACAGGCCATCACCAACGAAGACTTCGCACCCGCCACGCCCCACGCGGCGCTGATCCGTACCCTGGAAACCCTGCTGCCGCGGTCGCGCATCGTCACCGACCCGTTGCGCCGGCTCGCCTACGGCACCGATGCCAGCTTCTACCGGCTGGTGCCGGAGGTGGTCGCCGTGGTCGATACCGAGGCCGAGGTGCAGGGCCTCTTGCGCATGTGCCGGATGTACGGGACGCCGGTGACCTTCCGCGCCGCCGGCACCAGCCTTTCCGGCCAGGCGGTCACCGATTCCGTGCTTTGCCTCATGGGCGACGGCTGGGGCGGCGTCACCGTCGCCGACGACGCATCCACCATCCGCCTCAAGCCGGGGGTGATCGGCAGCGAGGCGAACCGCCATCTCGCCCGCTTCGGCCGCAAGATCGGCCCCGACCCGGCGTCGATCAACGCCTGCAAGGTGGGCGGCATCGCCGCCAACAACGCCTCCGGCATGTGCTGCGGCACCGCCCAGAACAGCTACAACACGCTCGCGGCGATGCGTATCATCCTCGCCGACGCGACCCTCCTCGACACCGGCGATGCCGCCAGCCGGGAGAGCTTCCGCCAGACCCACCCCTACCTGGTCGACGGCCTCGCCTTGCTGCGCGACGAGATCCGGGCCGACGGCGCGCTCGCCGCCCGCATCCGCCGCAAGTTCGCCATCAAGAACACCACCGGCTACAGCCTCAACGCGCTGGTGGATTTCGACGATCCCATCGACATCCTGCAGCACCTGATGATCGGCTCCGAGGGCACCCTCGGCTTCATCTCCGAGATCACCTACCGGACCGTTCCCGAATACGCCCACAAGGCGACGTCGCTGATGCTGTTCCCGGACGTGGTCACCGCCTGCGAGGCGGTGATTGCCATGAAGCGGACGCCGGTGGCCGCCGTCGAGCTGATCGACCGCGAGGGCCTGCGCTCGGTGGAGAGCAAGCCGGGCCTACCCGCCTTCATCCGCGAGCTGCCGGCGGGAGCGACGGCGCTCCTGGTGGAGACCCGCGCCGAAGACGCCGACACCCTTGCCGGCCACATCAGCGCCATCGGCCAGGCCGTCGCCGCGGCGCGGACGCTGCGGCCGATCGAATTCACCACCGATCCGGCGGAGTTCGAGCGCCTGTGGAACATCCGCAAGGGCCTGTTCCCGTCGGTGGCGGCGATGCGGCAGACGGGCACGCCGGTGATCATCGAGGACGTGGCGTTTCCCATCGAGAGCCTCGCCGCCGCCACCGCCGATCTGCAGCGGCTGTTCGTCGAGCACGGCTTCGCCGACACCTTCATTTTCGGTCATGCCCTGGAAGGCAACCTGCACTTCGTCATCACCCCCGACCTTTCGGTGCCGGCGGAAGTCGAGCGCTACCGCCGGTTCATGGACGCGGTGACCCACATGGTCGTCGACGGCTACGACGGCTCGCTGAAGGCCGAGCACGGGACGGGGCGCAACATGGCGCCGTTCGTCGAGCTGGAGTGGGGGGCGCAGGCTTACGACCTGATGCGGCGGATCAAGATGCTCCTCGATCCCGACGGGCTGCTCAATCCCGGCGTCATCCTCAACGAGGATCACGAGGTCCACATCAAGAACGTCAAGCCGATGGCCGCCGCCGACGCCCTCGTCGACTCCTGCATGGAGTGCGGCTTCTGCGAGAAGATGTGCCCGTCGCAGGGGATGACCTTCACCCCCCGCCAGCGCATCGTCGGCTGGCGGGAGATCGCCCGCCTCGCCGGCAGCGGCGAGGAGGCGACACGGGCGGCCTACATCGCTACCTACGCCTATCAGGGCCTCGACACCTGCGCCGCCTGCGGCCTGTGCGCGCTCGCCTGCCCGGTCGGCATCGAGACCGGCCTCCTCACCAAGAAGCTGCGCGGCCAGGGCCAGACCGCCGTCTCCCGCCACCTCGCCGGATTCTTCGCCGACCACTACGGCACCGCCATGGCCGGGGTGCGCGAGGGCCTGCGCCTGGTGGATCTGACGGCGCGGGCGTTGGGCCCGGAGCGCATGGAAAGCCTGGGCGGCGCGGCGCGGCGCTGGTCGGGTGGGCGGCTGCCGGCGTGGCGGCCGTCGATGCCGCGCGCCGCCGCCGTCAGCACCAAAGCCCCGGCCAACGGCGATGGCCTCGCCGCCGACGCGCCCACCGTCGTCTACCTGCCCGCCTGCACCGGACGGACCATGGGCCCGGCGGCGGGCGAGCCGGATGCGACGCCGTTGCCGCAGAAGACCATGGCGCTCCTGCACAAGGCCGGCTTCCGCGTCGTCCTGCCGGGCGGGCTCACCAACCTCTGCTGCGGCCAGCCGTTCGAGAGCCGCGGCCTCTACGACATTGCCGACACCAAGTCGACGGAGGTGGAGCGCGCCCTCGCCGAGGCCAGCGAGGACGGCCGGCTGACCATCGTCTGCGACACCAGCCCGTGCACCTTGCGCCTGAAGCAGAAGCTGCCGGAGCACCTCCGGCCGCTCGACATCGTCGAGTTCATCCACGACCAGGCGTTGCCGCGGCTGGAGGTGGAGAAGCAGCCGGGCGCGGTGGCGCTGCACCTCACCTGCTCCGGCCGCCGCATGGGGCTGGAGGCGAAGCTGCGGGCGATCGGTGCCGCCTGCGCCGAGACCGCGGTGATGCCGCCGGGCGTTCTGTGCTGCGGCTTCGCCGGCGACAAGGGCTTCACCACCCCGGAGCTCAACGTCCACGCGCTCCGCATGCTGAAATCCGATCTGCCCCCCGGCTGCCGCGCCGGCTACTCCCACAGCCGCACCTGCGAGATCGGCCTCTCCGACGAAGGCGGCGTCCCCTACCGCTCCATCGTCTACCTGGTGGACCAAGCCAGCCGACGCAAAGAAGGAGCGGGGTAGGGAAAAGAAAGCGAGGTGCTGGGCTTAATTATTTGGCCTCCGGAGAAGCCGCCTGAGTGAATGAAACACGGACAAGCTCGTCACGCTAAATTGGACGAAGTCTCGCAGGCATTGTCCCGCCGGCACAGTGGATAATTGGGGAATTGACCCAACACCCTGTCGTCACCACAACGACGCAGACGGAAGGTTCCGCCTGCGTCCATTGGGAGCGAAACCGGGCATCCTTTAGAAGGCTAGCCAGCCGTTGAAGAACAGTGTGTTGTTGTCAGAGGCGTTGCGACTGGATCCGTTGAACTGCGAATAGGCGATATATTGCAGCGAAAGCTTCAGGTTGCTCTTCGGCCAGAACCAGGGACCGCCATCCTTGTTGAACGGTAGCCAATCGACCTCGAATATCCAGGAATCGGTGTCGGGCGCGCCATTGTCGGTGCCGTAAAAGTCGGCGTTCTTCGGGCCGAACCAGTTCTGAAACCCGATCGTCCCGGCATAAGTCTTATCGAACATGTACATGCCCGAGAGCGCGAAGCTATAGAGCTGGTTGCTGCTTTTTGACGAGAGGCCGAGCTTCTGGCTGGTATTGAGATTTTGGAATTCGTTGATGAGCGAGGACTGGACGACGACGGTATGGGGGTCCGGGAGCCACTGGTACTGGGAGTCGAATCCGACGTCGGTGATCCAGTCGGATCCGGCATCGCTGATCCGTTGTGGGTAGATCGGCGCGGCGAGACCGAAGGTGCCGATTTCGATGTTCTGATCGCCCCAGTCCTGCTGATAAGCGAGCCGCCAATAGGGCGCGGCGCTCTTGATTTCGTTCTGTGCGAGGACGTCGTCCTTCTGTAGACCGATCGCCCGCTGTGCCGAGTAGGGTAGCGCGTAATAGGCGCCAAGCTCAGCGTAGAGATGCTGATCGTAAAACGCGTAGACACTGGTACCCGCCACCTGCTGCGCCAGATCCTCCTGAATCAGCGCGCTCGCAGCGGGGGAGGGACCGAGGACGGACGTCATGTAGGGGAAGCTCCACGCCGGCGTCGTGTTCCACAGGTCCTGGACGGTCGGGTTGTTGTTGGCGGAGAAGCCGAGCACCAGCTCGTTGCCTCCGACGGTCAAGTCGCGGGCGAGGCGCAGGTCCGCGTTGTCGAGGCTCCAGTAGGCGGCACTGCCATTCGGCCCATTGTAAGTGCCTTGAATGAAGGCGCCGACGAAGTCCGGCACAACAATACCGCCGTAGAAGAAGCTGAGCTGGTTCAGCGCCCAGTTATTGTTATCGCCGAAGCCAGGCGCCGCACCACCCTCTTGGCCCTTGTTGGTCCGGGTGAAGCCGCCGTCAACCATGAACGCTAGGTGCGGCAGGTTGTTGTCGTCGAGCAGGCCTTTGTTCCAGCTATCGGCGTTATTGGTGAGCAGGTAGCCGTGCGCCTTGAACTGGCGCCCGAAGGGCGTCAGTTGTGGAAAGTTGGTATGGCAGGAATCACAACCGAGTCCGGTCTGCCGCGCAAAAGAAGGTACGGCATGGGCTACGGGTATATTTGTCTGTGCGAAAAGACAACCAAGAACTGTCGCCACCGCAAAAGCGATAGTCGCTTTTTTTTGCGTATTCATAGCTATATCCCCTAGCCGTCGAGAGCAGATAAGCTGCCAACGGGTTATCGTCAAAAATAAGTTTAGAGAGGCATGTGCGTAAGGCCAGTTACAAATAAAGGTATTGGCGGATCATAGAGCCGCGTTGCCTCGTCGCATCAGTAATGCGCAAGATAGTATCATTCTATTTAAAAGTGCGAGAACCTACTTGCTTGTGCGACGCATCCTACAGCCTCCTGCTTGGCAGGGGAGCGGCGACGCCGGCGGCGCGCAATAGCCGAGCATTTCGCTCCGCAGATGGCGAGGACAGACCACAGCCGCACAAGAGCTACCGCCGCGTCTCTCACGATCGAGCCGGCGCGGCGGTTCAAGTTGCAGGGCTATTTGAGGGTTTCCAGGTAGGCAATGATATTGGTCCCGATAGATGTCCAGGCTCCCTTCGATAAGCCGATGGACCCCTCAAGGGAAACATCATCGACAAATCCACGTAAAAGGACCATTGTCCTAACAGCCGCTGCCGACAGCCAAGGTGGGGCGGTGACGAGGCGGTAATTGACGACATCGGACGACACAGCGCGGGTGGGCAGGACCGACCCAGTGACGTTACAGTGGTCCGGCGTAAACTCGCGACGATTGGGCCACGCGCTGAAGACGACGACCAACCGGGCGCGTGTGAGGACGTCATGACGACAAGCCAATGACTGGGGTGACGACAATGGTGAGGCGGGGCGGCAGATGAGCGATTTTCCGGCGCGCAATCCGGACTTCCGGCAGGCGACCGCCGAATATGCGGCGGCGCAGACGTTTCTGGGGTTCATCGGCGTCCGGGTGGGGGCGGTGGCGCCGGGGCGGGCCGAGTATCTGCTGCCTTACCGCCCCGAGGTCGGCCAGCACCACGCGGTTTTCCACGGCGGTGTCGTCGGCGCTCTCGGCGAGGCGGTGATGGGGGCGGCGGCGTTCACCCTGGTGGAGGCCGGCGCCGATGTGGTCGGGGTCGAGTACAAGTGCAACTTCATGGCGCCCGGCGCCGGGGTGCTGCTCATCGCCCGCGGCATCGTGCTCAGGGCGGGCGGCCGGCTGGCGGTCTGCCGCGCCGATATCCTCACCCGCACCGAGGACGGCAAGGAGTCGCTGACGGCGATCGCGCAGGGGACGATGGCGGTGGTGCGGCCGCGCTGAGGGCTGCCGGCCGGGCCGATTCACCCCCGTCGCCATGCCCGCTGCCGCGGGTCCCTCCCTCTCCCCGGCGGGGAGAGGGGTGGGGTGAGGGGTCCCTAGGTCACCCGGGCCTTCATCGTCTCGGTGGCGCGGACAAGGGCGGTGCGGATGCCGGGCTCCATGGCCGAATGGCCGGCATCGGCGACGACCACGTACTTGGCGCCGGTCCAGGCGCGGGCGACGGCGTCGGCGGTGACGATGGGGCAGACGATGTCGTAGCGCCCCTGGACGATCGCCGCCGGCAGGTGGCGCAGCGCCGGCAGGCCGCGGATCAGCTCGTCCGGGGCGAGGAAGGTGTCGTGGACGAAGTAGTGAGCCTCGATCCGGGCGAGGGCCAGCGCCGCCGCGTCGTTGCCGCCGTAGAGGAGGTCGTCGCGGCGCTGGATCAGGCTGGAACAGACGGTCTCGTAACGGCTCCAGGCGTAGGCCGCCGGCAGGTGCACCGACGGATCGGGATCGATCAGCCGGCGGTGATAGGCGGTGAGCAGGTCGCTCCGCTCGTTCTCCGGGACCTGCCGGGCGAACGCCCGCCACGCCTCGGGAAAGAACGTCCGCATGCCGTAGAGGAACCACTCCACCTCGCGGCGGGTGCCGAGAAAGATGCCGCGCAGGACGAAGCCGGCGCAGCGGTCGGGATGACGGAGGCCGTAAGCGAGCGCCAGCGTCGACCCCCACGAGCCGCCGAACAGGAGCCAGCGGCCGATGCCCAGGTGGCGGCGCAGAACCTCCAGGTCCGCCACCAGGTGCGGGGTGGAGTTGTCGGCGGTCTCCGCGTGCGGCGTCGACCGTCCGCAGCCGCGCTGGTCGAAGATAATGATGCGGTAGGCGTAGGGATCGAAGAACCGGCGATGCGCCGGCGCCGCCCCGGCGCCGGGTCCGCCGTGCAGAAAGACGACGGGAAAGCCGCGGGGGTTGCCGGACTGCTCCCAGTACATCTGATGGCGCCCGTCGAGCGGCAGCAGACCGGTGGCAAACGGCTCGATCTCGGGGAATAGGTCGGGTCGGGTGTGGCGGACATCCATGCCGGTGGGGTCTTCTTTCGCCGGACGTTTTCTCCTCCCGGCATTTAGGCACCGGGTATTGCATTATGGCCGCGGTTTCGCTCCCGGCCAATACACGTCACCGCGTCCGCAGGGATACCGGCCGCGCCCGCTATCCGGCATCCGCCTGTGTCCCTTTGCCGCAGAGCCGAGGGCGGCGACAGCGCGCTTGCCGTCATGGCCCAAACGGGTTAATCAAGGGGCATGCGAGCGATGACCGCCCTTGCCCTCGCCGTCACCCTGGCGCTGCCGCGCCCACCTTCGGCCACCGCGGCGGAGGAGGCTCCGGCCGCCCCGGCCGCCCCGGCCACCGCGGCCGGCCTGCCGGACGGGGCGGCGGGGAACGGCGGGGTGGCCGGCGCGCCCGCCTGCCTGCGCGCGGCAGGCGTCGAAGACGGCGATCGGCTGACCGTGGACGATCCGGGGACCGGGCCTCGCGAGATTCGCCTGGCCGGCATCCTCGCCCCCACCGCTGCCGACACCACCGCCGACACCACCGCTGCCGACACCGGCGCCGACGCTAGCGGGGACGGCGATAGCGGGGACGACGACCGGGCGGGCGGGTTGGCGGAAGCGGCCCGCCGCGCCCTCGCCGACATGGTCGACGGGCAATGCCTGGTCCTCGCGCCGGCGGTTCCACCGACCGACCGCTATGGCCGGCTCGTCGCCACGGTGCGTCGCGACGACGGCGTCCCGATCCAAGACCCGTTGGTGACGGGCGGGCTGGCGCGGGTGGTGCCGGAGGTGGGCGACACCGGCGTCGCCCGATCGCTGCTGGCGAGCGAGGAGGCGGCCCGCCGCAGCCGGCGGGGCATCTGGGCGACCCGGCGCTACCGGGTGCGGACGGCGGAAGAGGTCGCCGGCGACGCGGGCAGCTACCAGCTGGTGGAGGGCCGGGTTGTCCAGGCGATGCGGGTGGGGCCGCGCCTCTATCTCAACTTCGGCGAGGACTGGCAGACGGACTTCACCGTGGTCATCCCGGCCCGGGCGTTACCGCGGTTCGCCGCCGCCGGCCTCGATCCCGCCGCCCTCGGCGGCCGCACGGTGCGCGTGCGCGGGATGATCGAGGCGTTCAACGGCCCGATGATCGCCCTCGACGATCCGCTGGCCCTCGAGGTGCTCGACCGTCGCTGACCGCCGCCGCTCACTCTCCTTGCGACAGCAGCAGCCCCCGCCGGCGGGCGATCTCGAACACGCGCAGGAAGAACAGGACGGCCGCGGTCAGGTAGAACCCGTTGAGCAGTCCGGCCCGGATCAGCAGATTGGCGCGAAAGGTGCCGTCGAAGAGGATCGCCCGCATCCCCTCGAACACCCAGGACGTCGGCAGGGCGAAGGCTGCCGGCTGCAGCCAGGCGGGGAGCACGTCGACGGGATAGTAGACGCCGCTCAAGGGGGCGATGGCGAACACGACAACCCAGGCGAGGCTTTCGGCGCCGAGGCCGAGACGCAGCACCAGGGCGGAGACGACGAGGCCCACCGCCCAACCGAAGACCAGCAGGTTGAGAAAGAACAGCACCAGGGGAAGGCCGAGATCGAACACCGAAACGCCGAACAGCGGCAGCGCCAGCAACGCCGCCGGCAGCACGCCGATCAGGGTGCGCAGCAGGCTCATGATCGCCAGCGCGACGATGAGTTCCATCGGCTGCAGCGGGCTGGCAAAGAGCTGGGCGAGGTTGCGCGCCCACATCTCCTCCATGAACACCACCGAAATCCCGAGGTTGCCGCGAAAGAACACGTCCCAGAGGAGGACGGCGGAGATCAGGACGCCGCTTGCCTGTGCCACCCACGAGCTGTGCTGCATGAAGAAGGCGGTGACGAAGCCCCACAGCACCACCTGCACGGTCGGCCAGTAGGCCAGCTCCAAGAGGCGCGGCCACGACCGCCGCAGCACATAGAGATGGCGCAGGAGCAGTCCGACGATTCGCTGCCACGACCGGCCGGCGGCGCTCATGGCAACCCGCGCTCGTCCGCCGGCGCGTCCTTCGCCTGGGCGCGGGCGATATCGAGGAAGACCTCCTCCATGGTCCTCCGGCCGTAGCGGCTGATGAGGTTTGCCGGCGACCCCTGGTCGACGATGCGCCCGGCGCGCATGACGATCGCCTGGTCGCACAGGCGCTCCACCTCCGCCATGTTGTGGGAGGCGAGGAGGACCGTGGCACCGGAGCGGGCCCGCCATCGTTCCAGGTAAGTGCGTACCCAGTCGCCCGTATCCGGATCCAGTGACGCCGTGGGCTCGTCCAGGAGCAAGAGGCGCGGATCGTTGAGGAGCGCCTTGGCCAGCGCCACCCGGGTCCGCTGTCCGGCCGACAGCAGCCCGGTCGGTCGATCGAGGAATGCGGCGAAATCCAGCTCGCGGGCAAGGTCATGAATGCGGGCAGAGCGGTCGCGCACCGCATAGAGGCGCCCGTAGACCAGCAGGTTCTCGCGGACGCTGAGGCGGCGTGGCAGATCGACATAAGGGGATGAAAAGTTCATCGCCGCCAGCGCCGCTTCCGGACGGTGGCTCATGTCCTGGCCGAGCACGGTGATGCGGCCGCTGGTGGGCGTCAGCAGACCCAGGAGGAGGGAGAGCGTCGTCGTTTTGCCGGCGCCGTTGCCGCCGAGCAGTGCGGTTACCGTCCCTTCGGCAACGGTGAAGCTGACCCGGTCGACGGCGGTAACGCCGTCGAAGCGCTTGACCAGGCGTTCAACGACGATCGGGGGGGTGGCGGCGAAGTCCTTCATCGGCGGCCGGGGAAATGACGTGGAGGGTGGGATCCCCCGGCGTCAGTCGCGCCGGAGGCCGGCCCGCAACCGGCGGCGACGCGTGTGCTCACGATGCAGGTCCTCCACATGTCGGCCGAGAAACAGCTCAACGCCGGCGGCAGTGCCGGCGGCGACGGCGGTCCCGCTGTCGGCGCCGGTGAGGATCAGCCGTGCCGCACCGATGCGTTCCACCGCCGATGCCAGCCGGTTCACGGGCGCAGCCGCACGCGGGGTGGACGGCGGCGTGGCGTCGCCATGGACGGCGGCATAGTCGAAACACAGGCGGCTCCAGTCGATCGCCGCGACCAGCCGCAGGTCGGCGCCGACGAGACAGATCCCATATCCGCGGTGTCGGACGAAGCGGCATGCGAAGCAAGAGTCCTCGATGTTGTCGAAGATATCGGTGAGGCTGATCTCGAGAACAATGGCATTGCGGCGGACTCGAAACATCTGCTCGTCGAAGCGGCGGAACGCGTCCGACATTAGCGTAGAAAGTGTCATCGGCAGGGCAACGGGGCCAATCCCCGACAAGTCGCCGTCGACGGGGGCGAGGAGAGCCAGGAGCCGGCGGTCGATGCTCTCGCCGACGTAGCGGGCGACGGCACGGCTGGCGGCGATGTCGCCCACGGGTAAGAGGGCGTGCGACAGCTCGGACAGCGAGACCGATAGCCGCTGCAACACGGGAACGGGCGGCGCGTCGCCGGCGAGGCGGTAGACCCGGCGGCGGCGCACGAAGCCCGAAACGTCCGTCTGCGCCAGGGCCCGGTGAAGCTTTTCCAACAGTCCGAGCGGCACCGGGCCTTTCACCGGGCCTTGCGGCGGGCGCCGGGGTGCGGCATCGGCTGCGGCTCCCGCGGCACAAGCGGCGGGCGGGAGCGGTCGCGACATGGCTACAGCCATCCCTTGGCCAGCATCGCCGTCACCAGCGTGTCGATGAAGCGCCCCTGAAACTGACGGACGCCGAGGCGAAGCGCTTCCATCACCGTCTCCTCGCTGTCGATGTCGGCGAAGATTAGATGCTCGCGACCGATGCCGCGTACCGCAGCGGCGAGACGGCCCATTTGCGGCTGGATGCTGCGGCTGGGCGGAAAACGGACCTTGATGAAGTCGGCGGCGAAGGCGGAGGGATCCAGCAGTTCGAGGGTAGCGGGCGAGACGCCATGGAGAAAGATGCCGAACCCCTGTTGGCGCAACCAGTCCCGGGCCTCGATGAACGCGGCGAAGTCGTCGAGGGCGTCGTCGAGGCCGATCTGGATCAGCACCTGTGCCGGCGCATCGCCTAAGGCGGCCCGGTCGGCGATGAAGGCGGCGAATTCCGGCAGGGCGAGCGAGGCGAGCCCGAGGGCGAAGGAAAGCGGCGCCGCCGCCGGCAGGGGAGGGCCGGTGCCGCGCATTCCGGTGAGCGCGCCGAGCAGTGCTCGGTCCAGCCGTTCGCCCAGGCATCTGAGGAGGGCAGGGCGAGCCTGGAGATCGATGTCGGGCGCGATGGCCTGCTGCAGGGCGCCCGGCGCGACCGCGATCTCGGTGAAGAGGGGGCTGATCTCCTCCGCCGACCGGAGCAGCAGGGCTCGCTGCCGTCGCAGCAGCGGCCGGACGCGGTCGGCGGTCACGAGATCGGCAAGCGCCTCCAGGTCGCCGGCGGTCATGGGCCGCGGCCCCCCCTCGACCCGCGCCGCCGCCGCCGCCGCGGCGGCAAGGCCGGCGACGGCGGCCCGTTGGTCGGCGATGGTGAGATCGAACCAACTGGCGTCCACCGTCTTGACCGGCAAAGGCTCCGCTTGCGGGGGCGACAGCATCTGGTTGAGCCGGCAGACCACGTCCTCGATGAGATCGAGTGACAGATCGTCGCACAACACCACATGATCGGTATCGGCGAGCGCGTAGGATCGCACCCGCCCGGCGGCCTCGAGGGGTTCGAGCGGCTGGCGAAACAGCGCTCGCAGCCACGGCCGGCTTTCCCCGGGCGGAATGGACAAGTGCAAGCGGACGGCGCACAAGCCGGCGGCGGCGGGGGTGCGCTGCAGGTCGCGGAGCAGGTGGGCGCTGGGTGAGGCGGCAGAGACAGACAAGATGAGCAATCGTCCGATGGCCACGACGGAACGACCCGGCATGGAATCGGAATCTACGCAAAGGAGCTGAGCGCTTGGTTAACGGAGCCGACTTTGTCTCGCGGCGCCCGGCGCGGATTCCGGAGGGACGTCGGGTCTACGCCGTGGGGGACATCCACGGCCGGATCGATCTACTGTTGCGGATACAGGCGCTGATCCAGGAAGACGCCGCCAGCGCGCAGGGCCTGCAGCTGGTTCTCGTCTACCTCGGCGATTACGTCGACCGCGGCCCGCTGTCCAACCGGGTCCTCGACCGGCTGATCGAGAAGCCGGTGAACGGCATGCAGACGATCCACCTGCAGGGCAACCACGAAGCGATGATGCTCGATTTCGCCGCCGGCACCTCCTCCCTCGGCTGGCTGATGAACGGCGGGGTCGAGACTCTCGCCAGTTATGGTGTCGACCTGGACCATGCCTGGCCGTCGGAAGCGGTGCTGGCGGATCTTCGTACCCGGCTGCGCCGCGCGCTGCCGGCGACCCACCTCCGCTTCCTCACCGAGTTGACGCTTATGCACATGGAGGGGGACTACGTCTTCGTCCACGCCGGCATTCGACCCGGGCGGCCGCTGGAGTTGCAGGAGGCGCAGGACCTGCTCTGGATCCGCGAGCCGTTTCTCGGCAAGCCGCGCGACGACGGGCTGTGCGTCGTCCACGGCCACACCATCAGCGGCCGGCCGGAGGTGCTGGCGCACCGCATCGGTATCGACACCGGCGCGTTCTTCAGCGACCGGCTCACCTGCGCCGTCCTCGAGGGCAATCGGGTCCGCTTCCTGCAGACCTGACCTGACGCCTTGCCGTCAGCCGGCGACCTTGAGGATCACCTTGCCGGTACTCTTCCTCGCCTTCAACAGGGTGAGCGCCTCGACCGCCCGGTCGAGGGGATAGGTCTGCGAGACGTGCGGATGGATCTCGCCCTTGGCCAGCCAGTCGACCAGTTCGGCGAACGACGCCCGCATCCGGTGCGGCGCCAGGGTCTGGTACTGGCCCCAGAAGAAGCCCAGGACGGAGATGTTCTTGACCAGGAGGATATTGGCCGGGATCTGGGGCACCGTTCCGGAAGCGAAGCCGATGACGAGGATGCGGCCGCCGAGCGCGGTCGCCCGCAGCGATTCGTCGAACAAGCGGCCGCCGACCGGGTCATAGACCACGTCGACGCCGCGCCCGCCGGTCAGCGCTTTCACCTGGTCGCGCAGATCCTCGCTGCGGGAATCGATGAGATGGTCGGCCCCGGCGGCGCGCGCCACCGCCAGCTTCTCGTCGCCGGTGGCGGTGGCGATGACCGTGGCACCCAGCCGCTTGCCGATCTCGACCGCGGTCAGGCCGACCCCGCCGGCCGCCCCGTGGACGAGGAGGGTCTCGCCGGGCGCCAGGCCCGCCCGGCAGGTCAACGCCATGTGGGATGTGCCGTAGGCGATGGGCATGGCGGCGGCGGTCACATCGTCGACGCCCTCGGCGAGCGGGAAGACCAGGCCGGCTTCGGCGGTGACCTGCTGGGCGAAGCCGCCGTGACCGACGATCGCCAACACCCGCTGGCCGACGGCCATGTCGGTGACGCCGTCGCCCACGCTGACGATCCTCCCGGCGACCTCGAAGCCGGGCGAGAACGGCAACGTCGGCTTGACCTGATATTTGCCGGCGATGATGAGGCTGTCCGCGAAGTTGAGTCCGGCGGCATGGACGGCGATGCCCACCTGGCCGGGCCCCACCGGCGGCGTCGGCACCTCTTCCAGCACCAGGTCGCTCGGCTCGCCCCAGGCCTTGCATACGACCGCTCGCATCATCCGCCTCCTTGTCTGATCCGCGGCTTTTGCCGAAGCTGGTCAGACTGCATCAACGGCGTTCCGCGTCAATGGGAGAGGGAGTTGCCGGTGCGCGGCTATTTCGGGGTGGGCATCGAGGGGGTGTCGAAGGCGATGAACGTCGGCAGCCTGTTGCGCACGGCGCACGCCTTCGGCGCCGGGTTCATGTTCACCGTCGCCGCCGCCTATGCGACGCGCGAAGGGGGGAAGGCGGATACCTCGGCGGCGGAAGCGCAGGTGCCGCTCTATCACTTTGCCGACGTGGCCTCGCTGCTGCTGCCGCTCGGCTGCCAACTGGTCGGCGTCGAAATCCGCGACGATGCCATCGAATTGCCCAGCTTCCGCCATCCGCGCACGGCCGCCTATGTCTTCGGCCGCGAGCGCGGCGAGCTGACGCCGGCGATGGTCGAGCGCTGTGCGTTTATCGTCCGCGTCCCCACCCGGTTCGCCCTCAATGTCGGCATCGCCGGGGCCATCGTCCTCTACGACCGGCTGATCAGCCTCGGCCGCTTCCCGCGCCGGCCGGAGTCTCCGGGCGGGCCGTGCGAGCCGCTGCCGCCGCCGGTCTTCGGCCCCCCCCGGTTCCGCAAACGGCGGCCGGACGCGGGCTGAGCCAGCGGCCGTCGCCGGCTATGGCCAGCCGGCTATGGCCAGCCGGCTATGGCCAGCCGGCGACGGCGCGGATGGCGCCGACGGTTCGTCCCTCGGTGTTGCGCAGAGGCGCATCGGCGTACTGTCTGAGCAGGGCGGTGACCGCCGGCGTCGGTCCGGCAAAGCGGAGGAGGAGCGCCGCCATCGTCGCTTCCGCCGCCCGCCCGGCGCCGTCGTCGATCTTGACCGCGATACCGAGACCTCGGTCCGGAACTGCGGCGCACGCCACGCCCTCCGCTCCGGCCTTGACCAGGATCAGGCCGGCGGCGGCGGCGATGATTTCCGTATCGAAGCGGCCGGGTCCGGCGATGAACTGGGGATAGCTTCGCATTGCCGCGCGGATGCGGGCCGCACCCGGCACATCGCTCCCGTCGCCGTTTGCCGCGGCGAAGCGGGCGAAGGCGCGGGCGAGGGCGGCGAGCGGCAGCGCGAAGGTGGGAACCCCGCAGCCGTCGACGGCGCACGTCAAGACGGGCGGCTCGATGCCGGCCAGCGCGGCAAGCGTCGCCGCCACCCGCCGCTGCACCGGGTGCTCCGGCGCTCCGTAGCCCTCCGTCGGTACGCCGAGGCGGCGGGCGACGGTGAGGAAGCCGGCATGCTTGCCCGAGCAGTTGTTGTGCAAGCGGGACGGCAGCGCGCCCTGCCGCCACTGCTCCCGCGCCGCCGCCCCGTCCAGCGGCGGATGCGGTCCGCAGATGAGGGCATCGGGACCGCAGCCGATGCGGGCGAGCCAATCGGCGACGGTGTGCACGTGCTGCGGCTGGCCGGCGTGGGAGCCGCAGGCGATGGCGAGTTCGGAGGCGGACAGGCCGTAGCGGTCGGCGGCGCCGGTCGCCACCAGCGGCAATGCCTGGAGCGGCTTCACCGCCGAGCGGGGGAAGATCGCGGCGTCAATGTCGCCCCAGGCGGCGATCGTGCCGTCGACCCCCGCAACGCAGGCCGCGCCGCGATGCCGGCTCTCGGACGAATCGCCGCGCACGACCTCGACCAGAACCGGATTGGCATCGGCCTTGGAGTCCATACAAACCCCGCTGTTCTCTTTGTCTTTCCGCCGTGAGGGTAATACCCTGGCAATCATCCCGACATTTGGTACGTAGGGCCCATGCAATCCATACCGGTGTTGATGCCCCTCGCCGCCCTTGCCGTTGCCGTCGCTCTGGCGTCGCCGGCGGCGGCGCAAGATGTGCTCGGAACGTTCGGCGCGTGGACGGCTTTTTCCGAGAAGAGCGGTGGGAAGCTCACCTGTTACGTCGGCTCGAAGCCGAAGAAGATGGACGGCAAGTACACCAGCCGCGATCCCGCCTACCTGTTGGTCACCCACCGCCCGGCCGAGAAGGTCAAAGGTGAGGTGAGCTTCCAGGCCGGCTATACCTTCAAGCCCGGCAGCGAGCCGGTGGTCAGCATCGGGTCGCGAACCTTCAAGCTGTTCACCAAGGAGTCCAATGCCTGGGCGACCGACGCCGCCGCCGACAAGCAATTGGTCCAGGCGATGAAGGGCGGCAGCGATCTCGTCTTCAAGGGCACCTCGAGCCGCGGCACGGCCATAACCGACACCTATGCCCTGACCGGCTTCACCGCCGCAATGGCTGCCATCGACCAGGCCTGCGGCGCCTGATCGGTTGGTTCCTCGCTTCCGCCTCCTTGCACGGGCGGGCGGTTTGCTTCACATCAAACGCAGCCGGGTATGCGGCTGATGGGTGTCGAGAGCGGCGGAAGGCGGCGTTATGAGTGGCAGAGGAGGACGGCATCGGCTGGCGGCGGCTGTGGCGGGCCTTTGGCTGGCGGTGGCCGGGTGGGCAATCCATGGCGGCGGCGCCCGCGCCGAGGAAGCCGCCCCGTCCGTCGTTGCCGTCGATGCCGCCGGCCTCGTCGGCCTGCGCGAACAAGGTGCCTTGGTGATCGACGTTCGTCGCCCGGATGAGTGGCGGGCGACCGGGGTCATTCCCGGCAGCAGCCTGATCACCGCCTTCGATGCCGACGGACGCCCGGTTCCGGGCTTTCTCGCCGAAGTGCAGGCGGTGGCGGGCAAGGACAGGCCGGTGGCGCTGATCTGCCGCTCGGGCAACCGCTCGGCGATGGCGGCGCGGATGCTCACCGCGGACGGCTACGGTCCGGTCTACAACATCGCCGGGGGGATCGGTGCCTGGTCGGCGGCGGGCGGTCCCTTGGTGCCATGTCCCAAGTGCTGAACGCGGCCGCCGCCGCCGCGGCGACGGCGGCGCGACCGAACCTCATCGGCATCGAGCGGCCGGCGCTGGTGGAGGCGATGGCCGGTATCGGCGAGGCGCCGTTCCGCGCCCGCCAGCTATGGCACTGGCTCTACGTTCGCGGCGTCTCCGACTTCGCGGCGATGACGACCCTGTCGCGGCCGTTGCGGGCCGAACTCGCCCGCCATTTCCGCCTCGACCGGCCGACGGTTAGCGTGCGCCACGATTCCGCCGACGGCACCCGGAAGTGGCTGCTCCGGTTCGACGACGGCAATCAGGCGGAAACGGTGTTCATCCCCGAGGAGGACCGCGGCGCGGTATGCGTCTCCTCGCAGGTGGGGTGCACGCTCACCTGTCGCTTCTGCCATACCGGCACCCAGCCCCTGGTGCGCAACCTTTCGTCGGGCGAGATCGTCGGCCAGTTTCTCCTCGCTCGCGACAGCTATGGCGAATGGCCGGCGCCGGTGGGCCAACGGATGGTCTCCAACGTCGTTCTGATGGGGATGGGCGAGCCCCTGTTCAACTATGAGAACGTGGCCGCGGCGTTGCGGATCCTGATGGACCCGGAAGGGATCGCGGTTTCGCGGCGACGGATCACCCTGTCCACCGCCGGGGTGGTGCCGATGATCCACCGCGTCGGGGCCGAGTTGGGGGTCAAGCTGGCGGTCAGCCTGCACGCACCGACCGACGCGGTGCGCGACGTGCTGGTACCGCTCAACAAGAAGTATCCCATCGCCGAACTCATGCGGGCCTGCCGCGACTATCCGGGCGCCGACAACGCGCGCCGCATCACCTTCGAATACGCGATGCTGCAGGGGGTGAACGACTCGCCCGCCGACGCCAAGGCGCTGGCGAAGCTGGTGGCCGGCATTCCCTGCAAGTTCAACCTTATTCCGTTCAACCCGTGGCCGGGGGCGCCCTACGCGTGCTCCAGCGACGAGGCGATGACCCGGTTCGCGGCGATTCTCAACGCCGCCGGCTATACCGCTCCGGTCCGGACGCCGCGGGGGCGGGATATCATGGCCGCCTGCGGTCAGCTCAAGTCCGCCAGCGAGCGGCACCGGCGGCTTCGATCGCCGGACGGGCCACCCGTCGCGTCCGCCGGTGCGGACGGTGCCCTGTCACCCACGGGTACGGCGACCCCATAACCAGACCAGTCCGGCTCTAGGAGGAACACAGCAGATGCGGTTGCGCGTATGGCTCGGGCTGATCTTGTTGTTGGGCTTGATCGGCGGAGGCTGGTGGTTGTTCGGCGGCCGCCCCCGCGGCGAAGTGGGATCGGTTTCCACCGAATTCCACTGGCTCGGCCCCAATGATCGGATCGTCGTCGACGGCTTCGACGATCCGGAGGTGGGCGGCGTCGCCTGCCACGTCGCCCGTCCCGAACGCGGCGGCGCCAAGGGCGCGGCCGGAATCGCCGACGAGGTCGCCGAAGCCAGCATCGCCTGCCGGCAGATCGGCCCGATCGTCGTCCGCGACACGCTGAAGGATGGGGAGACGGTGTTCGACGAGCGCCGCTCGCTGATCTTCAAGTCGCTGCAGGTGGTCCGCTTTTTCGATGCGAAGCGGAATGTCCTGGTCTACGTGGCTTACACGGACCGGGTCCTCACCGGCTCGCCGCACAGCTCGATTTCGAGCGTGCCGCTGATGCCGTGGGCCGGGGTGCCGCCCAAGCTGCCGGCGACAACCGCCGGGTGATCCGTCCGGCGGCGTCCCGTGAGGCGGCAAGTGCGCTTATGCGCTTAAGGGTGCAGTTCGATGAGCGAGTTCGGTGACTCGTAACGGACCGGCGGGCCTAGCTCTTCGAACTTGAACAGACCGTAGACCCGCTGACCATTGAAGTCGAGGACGCGAAGCTGATCGGTTTCATGGATGTCGTGGGCGACGGCGGCGAAATGGGTCCCGTAGCGCTTCTCGGCGACTTCGATCGGAATTTCATAGGCAATGAACTTCTCGATCCCCTTGGCGGCAAGCTTGCTCAACAACGGTGGCGATGTGGGCGAGTCACAGGTGGTCAGGACCACCATCGGACCGGCACCGGTGAGCAACATCAAGCATTTCATCGATTAATCCCCTCCATTTTACGACGACTTCAACCCTAGGCGCGGTGCCTCTAGCACAGGTTTGCGCCAACCGCCACCGCCGCCACTGCAATGCAGCCATGGGCTGACGCAGACGAACGCGGTGCGCCATCGGCCCGCGCACTTTCAGAACTGGTAGCGGCGCAGGATGGTGAGCGCCGAGATGACGCCGCACAGCTTTTCGGTCGCCGGATCCACCACCGGCATGCGGAGCGTTCCCTCGGCGAGCAAAACCAGGGCTTCGCCCAAAGGCGTGTCCGGCCTCATCACCGGACAGTTGGTGTCGACGAAATCGGCGACCCGCCGGCCGAGCTGCGGCTGAATGCGCTGATCCACGTCACCGACGGTTTCCCATTCGGCTTCCTGCGCCGACTGGTCTCCCTCCGGCAGCAGAAGCTTGGCGAGGGTGAACGAGGTAATCTCGCCGACGTACTTGTCATTGGCGTCAATGACGATGAGCTGCTGCAGGTGGTGTTTGATCATCCGGGCCAGCGCGGCGCTGAGCGGTGCCGTATCCAGCACCGTCGACGTGGCGGCGACGGATCGAACCATAAAATGGCGGACGAGCATTCGGGACCTCCTGATCCGGGGGATGCCTTCGGCCGAGCCGGTCGCCGACGGCACGTCGGTAAGCGGCCATTCTCCTCACCTGGTCCAGCCGTTGCAACATCACCGGCCGAAGAAGCATGCGTCATCCGGAAGGGATAGACAGACTGAACGTATGTCATTACAGAAGATAAGGATCGGTATAAGAATTGCTATGGGTCGCGATCGGGAGGCGGGACGGTCCGGTCAACAACGCCGAATGGCGAACCAACGTGCAGACCGAATATTGTAGAGCGAATACGGGTAGCATTACGCTATTCGCCAGTCAGAGACGAAGCTGCAACACAGGCCGAACTTATCGGGTATTTGGCCCATTACACCGTTTCAGCTTTTGCAGTGGAGTGCACAATGTCCTCGGGAGTTAATACAGGGATCGTCGCACTTGTTGCCGCCGCCGTGGGCATGCTCGCGGCAATATCCCTCTATATCAGCATTGTCCGTCAGCCGGTTGGTACCGAACGGATGGGACATATAGCCTCCGAGATTGAACTCGGGGCAATGACCTATCTGCGAGAGCAGTATATGCGGATTGCCATCTTCATGGTGGTTGTGGCGATCCTCTTGACCTTTCAGTACAATGTGCAAATGGGTGTTGCCTTCGTCTTCGGCGCGGTGACTTCCGCGCTCGCCGGATTCGTCGGGATGAAGGCGGCAACCAAGGCCAATGTCCGCACTACCGCCGCCGCCCTGTATTCCGGTGAACGTGCCGCCCTCAACGTGTCGTTCAACGGCGGCGCGGTGATGGGGCTCGCCGTCGCCTCGTTCGGACTGATGGGGCTCGGCCTGCTGTTCTATCTGTTCGGCAACGTCTCCAGCGTTAACATCGTCTGGGGCTTCTCCATGGGGGCGTCCTCCATTGCCCTGTTCGCCCGCGTCGGCGGCGGCATCTTCACCAAGGCGGCGGACGTGGGATCGGATCTGGTCGGCAAGGTGGAGGCCGGCATTCCCGAAGACGATCCGCGCAACCCCGGCGTGATCGCCGACAACGTCGGCGACAATGTCGGCGACGTCGCCGGCATGGGTGCCGACCTTTACGAATCCTACGTCGGCGCGCTGGTGGCGACGATGACCATTGCCGCCACCCTGACATCGGACGAACTGCTCGCCCTGTTCAACGGTATGCCGACGCGGCTTCTGGGCATGGCATCGGCGGTGGGCATTCCCGTCGTCGTCGGCGAAGAGACCGGCGCCATGCATCTGATGCTGATGGCGCTGCCGTTGTTGATGGCGGTGGTCGGTTTGACCGCCTCGCTCGTCGGTATCTTCGGCCTGCGCCTCCTCAAGGGCGTCGATCCGGCGCGCTCGCTCGCCATCGCCGACCTGACCACCGCCGGCATTTTCATCGGCCTGACCTTGCTCGTCCTTCTCATCTTCGGCTACGGCTGGGGGATCTTTTTCGCCATCATCTCCGGTAACATCGCGGGCGTGCTGATCGGCCGGATCACCTCCTACTACACCGGCAGCAAGCCGGTGCTGCGGGTCGCCAATGCGTCGAGGACGGGTGCCGCTACCAATGTCATCACCGGCATTGCCGTCGGCTTTGAATCCTGTGCCGTGCCGCTACTGCTGATCGCCGCCGCCACCCTGGTCGCCTTCGAATCCGCCGGCCTTTACGGTCTCGCGGTCTCGGCGGTGGGCATGCTGGCGACGGTCGGTCTGACCATGACCTTGGACGCTTCCGGTCCCATCTCCGATAACGCCGGCGGCATCGCCGAGATGGGGGAACTGCCGGAAGAGGTGCGCAAGATCACCGACGGCCTGGACGCCATCGGCAACACCACCGCCGCCACCGGCAAGGGCTTCGCCATCGGTTCGGCGGCACTGACCGCCCTTGCCCTGTTCGTCGCCTACAAGCAGTCGGTGGAACTCATCACGGCACACGAGATCGCCATGGACATCACCAATCCCCGCGTCGTCGTCGGCGCCTTCCTCGGCGCCATCGTCGTCGTTCTCGCCGCCTCGATGACGATGAGTTCCGTCGGCAAGGCGGCGGTGGAGATGGTGACCGAGATCCGCCGCCAGTTCCGCGAGATCCCCGGCCTGCTGCAGGGGATGGCGAAACCCGACACCGCCCGCTGCGTCGCCATCTCCACCAATGCCGCGCTGCGCGAGATGATTGCCCCGGGGCTGATGGCGGTCACCGCCCCGGTCATCGTCGGTGTGTTCATCGGTCCGGCGGCGCTGGGCGGCATGCTCATGGGGGCGACCATCGTCGGCGTCGTCCTCGCCCTGTTCATGGCCAATGCCGGCGGCGTCTGGGACAACGCCAAGAAGTTCATCGAAGCCGGCAGCCTTCCGGGGGAGAAGAAGGGGACCGACGCGCACGCGGCGGCGGTCATCGGCGATACCGTCGGCGATCCGTTCAAGGACACCTCCGGGCCGGCGATGAACATCCTGATCAAGCTCCTGTCCATCGTTTCGCTGATTATCGTTCCCTTCGTCGTCTGAACGACCTCGACCAACGGGGCGTGTGCCGTCCGCCTCCTTCTCGGGAGCGGACGGCACACGGGTTTTTTGGCGCGCCTTGTTTTTCCGCCGCTTCTCGCCGTCCATCTCCCGCGCTCCCTTGCTGAAGCCGCCCGGCCCCCTATACTCCGCCGCCAACGATGCAGGGAGGAATGGCGGTATGTCGCAGGCGGTTCGCAAGGTGGTCCTGGCCTATTCGGGCGGGCTCGATACCTCGGTGCTCCTGCGTTGGCTCAAGGACAGGTACGATTGCGAGATCGTCACCTTCACCGCCGATGTCGGCCAGGGCGAGGAGGTGGAGCCGGCGCGGGCGAAGGCGGAAATGATGGGGATCAAGGAGATCTTCATCGAGGACCTGCGTGAGGATTTCGTCCGCGATTACGTGTTCCCGATGTTCCGGGCGAACGCCCTCTACGAAGGGACCTACCTGCTCGGCACCTCCATCGCCCGGCCGCTGATTGCCAAGCGGCAGATCGAGATCGCCCGCAGCGTCGGCGCCGATGCGGTCGCGCACGGGGCGACCGGCAAGGGCAACGACCAGGTCCGCTTCGAGCTCACCTACTATGCCCTCGAACCCGACATCCGGGTCATCGCGCCGTGGCGGGAGTGGGATCTGGATTCGCGGGCGAAGCTGATCGAGTACGCCCGGGCGCACCAGATTCCGGTCCCGACCGACAAGGAAGGGGAGGCGCCCTATTCCATGGACGCCAACCTCCTGCACATTTCCTACGAGGGGAAGGCGCTGGAGGACCCCTGGGTCGGCCCCGACGAGGAGATGTTCCGGCTGTCGGTGTCGCCGGAGGCCGCCCCCGACAAGGCGACCGAGATCGTCATCGGTTTTGCCGCCGGCGATCCGGTGTCGGTGGACGGCGAGTTGCTGACCCCGGCGGCGCTGCTCGACCGGCTCAACAAGATCGCCGGTGCCAATGGCGTCGGCCGCGTCGATCTGGTGGAGAACCGGTTCGTCGGAATGAAGTCCCGCGGCGTCTATGAGACGCCGGGCGGCACGGTGCTGCTCATCGCCCATCGGGCGATCGAAAGCCTGACCCTCGACCGGGGCGCCGCCCACCTGAAGGACGAATTGATGCCGCGCTATGCCGAGCTCATCTACAACGGCTTCTGGTTTTCCCCGGAGCGGCTCGCCTTGCAGACGCTGATCGACCAGTCGCAGGCCAGGGTCAGCGGCGAGGTGCGGCTGAAACTCTACAAGGGCAACGTCATCGTCACCGGCCGCCGCTCTCCCTACAGCCTCTACGACCAGGACATCGCCACCTTCGAGGCCGACCGCGTCTACGACCAGCGCGACGCCGAGGGCTTCATCAAGTTGAACGCGCTGCGCCTGCGCCTGGGGGCCAGGCGAAACGCCTAGGCCGCGCCGGACACAACGGGGAGGAACCTCAAGTGCGCGTCTTTCAGGTGCAAGACGATTGGTCAATGGCGCATCTGCAATTGGCCGAACGGCCGGAGCCGGCCGCCGGGCCGGGGCAGGTCTTGCTGCAGATGAAGGCGGCGTCGCTCAACTATCGGGACCTGCTGGTGCCGAAGCGCGGCTACGGCGCCCTCACCGGGACCCTTCCGCTCATTCCGGTCTCGGACGGCGTCGGGGTGGTGGTCGCCGTGGGCGACGGGGTCACCCGGCTCCGAGTGGGCGACCGGGTCTGCCCCACCATGATCCAGGGTTGGATCGCCGGGGAGGCGACGGCGGAGCGGCTGCGACGGACCCTGGGCGGGCCGCTCGACGGGGTGATGGCCGAGTTCATGGCGGTGGACGCCGAGGGCGTGGTCAAGGTGCCGCCCCATCTGAGCGATGAGGAGGCGGCGACGCTTCCCTGCGCCGCGCTCACCGCCTGGAGCGCCATCGTCACCGAGGGCCGGGTGCGCGCCGGCGACACCGTTCTCGTCCAGGGCTGCGGCGGGGTTTCGCTGTTCGCCCTCCAGTTCGCCAAGCTGCAGGGCGCCCGCGTCGTGGTCATCTCCAGCCGCGACGAACGGCTCGATCGGGCGCGGGCCCTCGGTGCCGACATCGCCATCAACTACACGGCGACGCCGGCGTGGGGGCGGGCGGCGCGGGAACAGGCGGGCGGCGACGGGGTCGATCATGTAGTCGAGGTCGGCGGCGCGGCGACGCTGCCGCAGACCCTGCGCGCCGTGCGCACCGGGGGGGCGATCAGCCTGATCGGCGTGGTCGCCGGGGGGCGGGGGGAGGTCAATATGGGACCGATCGTCACCCGCCAAATCAGGCTGCAGGGGATTACCGTCGGCAGCCGCGACGGCTTCGAGGCGATGCTACGAGCGGTCGAGCAGCACCGGCTGCGGCCGGTGGTCGACCGGGTCTATGGCTTCGACGAACTACACCCGGCGCTCGACTACCTGGCCTCCGGCGCCCAGTTCGGCAAGATCTGCATCCGCCACTGACGCCGAACCGCCGTCGGCCCGGACCAGGAGTCCCGGCTGCGGCGCTAACGGCGGCGGGACTGGGCGAAGAGGAAGCGGATCTCGTCCTTGGTGAGCACGGCGCAGAGATCGGCGTCGTCGTCGAAGCGGGTGCTTCGGCGCCGCTCGTAGGGCTGACCGTCGCTGCCGTAGAGACGCCGGTCCTGGCAGTCGCGGCGCTCGGAGAACTCGCGAAAGCCGTAGGGGCGAGGCTCCTCGGACGGAGGCTGATGCGGTATGGAGCCGCGCCGGTCGCGGCCGCCGCGCCGGTCCTGTCCCGACCGCCGTTCCTGCCGTTGGCGGTCTTCCCGCCGACGGCTGTCCAAATCCTGAAGCGTGTCCTGAGCGCTCATCTGCCGCCCTCGATCCCGCACCGGTTACCCTGATGGCGGCCGCCTTGTTCTCGCGTTATGGCCGCACCGAATACCAACAGTATATTAAAAGTTGTGGGTTCTGCCAATGCAAATGCGCGCGCTTGTACCGTTAGCACGCCCCACGGGCGGTCCGGCAACACCCGACCGGGTACCAATGCGGTCAGGCCCCATTAGGCCGCGCCAGGCCGCATCATCAGGCCACGGTGGCGAGCAGGCGGTCGACGAAGGCGGGGACGATCTGGCTCGCCGGCCCATAGAGGGTCTCGGCGAACAGGGTCGCGCCCGACGACGGCTCCAGATTCAACTCGACGCTGTGGGCGCGGGTGTACATGCGCACGTGACTGACGAAGCTCGCCGCCGGGTAGACGCTGCCCGAGGTGCCCACCGACACGAACAGGGTGCAGCGGTCGAGGGCGCGATAGATGGCGTCCATGCCGATGGGCATCTCGCCGAACCAGACGACATGGGGGCGAAGGAAACGGACTTGCCCACAGGACGGGCAGGCATGATCGACCGAGAGGTCCTCGCTCCAGTCCCGGATCGTCTCGCACGCCTCGCAGCGGATCTTGCGCAACTCGCCGTGCATGTGGAGGACGTTCTGGCTGCCGGCGCGCTCGTGCAGATCGTCGATGTTCTGGGTGACGACGAAGACATCGTCGGGCCATTCCGCCTCCAGCCGGGCGAGCGCCGTATGGGCGGCGTTGGGTCGGATCGCCGGGTCGTTGAGGCGGCGGCGGCGCTGGTTGTAGAACTCGTGCACCAGCGGCGGATTGCGGCGAAACCCTTCCGGCGTCGCCACGTCCTCGAGATTGACCTTGGCCCAGATGCCGTCGGCGCAGCGGAAGGTGTCGAGCCCGGATTCCTTGGAGATGCCGGCGCCGGTGAGAACGACGATGCCACCGGGGCCGCCCGGGCCGCCCGGGCGGCCCGGATCTCTCGCCGCGTCTCGGCCGCTTCGGGGGTGGCGGTTGCGCATAGACCTTACATCCTGGCAGGGGCAGACAGCGTCGTACGATGATCAACCTCGTCAAGGATCGCCCCATGGTCAAGCCCACGGTTGAGCCGCTCGGTATCCTGTTCGTCTGTCTCGGCAACATCTGCCGATCCCCCGCGGCGGAGGGCGTGTTCCGGCAGCGGGCGGCGGAGGCGGGGCTGGCACCGAGGGTCTTCGCCGACAGCGCCGGCACGTCCGATTGGAATCTGGGCCGGCCGCCCGACCGGCGCAGCCTGGCCGAGGCCAAGCGGCGCGGGGTCAGCCTCGGTCGCCTGCGTGCGCGCCAGGTGCGCGCCGACGATTTCCGCCGCTTCCATCTGATCCTGGTGATGGACCGGGCGAACCTGATGGCGCTGAACTCCATCCGTCCTCCCGGGTCGCCGGCGGACCTGCGGCTGTTTCTCGACTTCGCCCCCGAAGCCGGTCGCCCCGACGTCCCCGACCCCTATCACGGCGGCGCTGGCCACTTCCGCGAGATGTTCGACCTGATCGAGGCGGGCGTTGCCGGCCTGATCGCCCATCTTCGCGCCGATCTCGGGTGAGGGGGTTACTATGCCCTCGCCCCATAGGAGAGGGGTGCGAAACTGCCCTCGCCCCTCGGGGAGAGGGCGGCGCGCAGCGCCGGGTGAGGGGCGGTTGCCGGGAAATCAATGGATTATCGCCGTCACCCTGACCCTCTCCCTAAGGGAGAGGGAACGCTTTGCCGTTCTGCCCGGCCCGGACTCCCGCAGGTGAAGCCGGCGAGATGAGCATTGCCGCTCGACGGCCGCCATCCTCGCCAACTTCCCAGCCAAACCAGCGCCTGGCGGGGGGATGATCGCGGCGGTCGCCCTCCGTTGAGTTGCTGCTATCCCGCCGCAACAGAAATCAGGGTGCCCGGGTCGCGGGTTGACCATTAGGGATTCAATTATTAACTATTGTTAACTTTGTAGAGCTTCCGACCAAAGTGGGAGGAAGAAGGGTCTTTAGGGGGGTATGCCGATGAAGCGGGTTCGACGCGCACGCAACGTGCGCCTTGCGGTTGTGGCCGGGCTTTTCGCCTCGACCGCTACGGTTACCGCAGCCGCGGCCGGTCCGGATCCGCTGTGGATCGACCAACAGGGCGGATCGAGCTACGACCAGTTCCTGGCGGTGACCATCGATCCGGCCAACAACATCGTCGCCGCCGGTCAGATCGACAACGGCGACCCGTGGATCGTCAAGTACAACAGTGCCGGCGCCTATCAGTGGCAGGCGCGGCTCGGCAAGTCCGGGTTCGACGCCGCCAACGGGGTGGCAACCGACGGCAACGGCAATATCTTCGTCTCCGTCTACTACTGCTGCAGTTCGCGCGACGGCTGGGTGGTCAAGTACGCGCCCTCGGGCGGCAAGCCCCTGTGGACGAAGAAGATCGGCACCTCCAGCACCGACCTCTCGACCGGCGTCGCCGCCGACGCCGCCGGTAACATATACGTTTCCGGCTATACCGCCGGTGTTCTCGGCGGCGTGAGGTACGGCTCGGACCTGGATGAGGATGCCTGGGTGGCGAAGCTCAACGCCGCCGGTGCTATCCTCTGGATCCGGCAGATCGGCACCGATCAGGACGATCAGGCCAACGCGGTCGCCGTCGACAAACAGGGCAACGTCATCATCGCCGGGGCCACCCATGGTCCGCTCGACGGTGCCGATCCGAAGGCGACCGACTACGATCCCTGGCTGGCCAAGTACGACGGTAACGGCAACCTGCTGTGGAAAGAGCAAATCGTCGGCAAGACCCAGGCGTCGGCGGACGCCATTGCCCTCGATGGCAGCGGTAACATCCTCATCGCCGGCACCAGCAACGGCCGCATCGTGCCGGGCCCCTATGGCGGGTTCGACGCTTGGGTCGCCAAGTACACGCCGTCGGGGGGCCGGTCGTGGATCCGCGAGTACACGCTGCCTCCGTCGGACTACGGCCGGGGCGTCGCTGCCGATGCGGCCGGAAACGTTTACCTCGCCGGCCGCAGCGACATCAGCACCCGCGCCAAGACGTTCCTGGTCAAGTACAACAAGGTCGGTGCCCTGCAGTGGGAGAGCGTCATCGATGCGCTTGGCGAGGACGATGGCGGCAACGCCGTCGCCGTCGACAAAGCCGGCAACGCCTATCTCGCAGGCTTCACCTACGGGGCGCTCGACGGCAGCAATAAGGGGCGCAGCGACGCCATCCTGGCCAAGTTCCCGCCAAACTAGCGCTTGCCGGGGCCGTCCCCGGCGGCGATGGCGATGGCGGTGGCTATGATCGTGGCGGTCGCCGTCCGTTGAGCCTCCTGCTATCCCTGCCGTCGGGCGGATAACCGGCGGCAGGGCGGGATGGGCGAGCCGATCGATCTGGTGATCTTCGACTGCGACGGGGTGCTCGTCGATAGCGAGCTGCTGGCGGCGGCGGTGCTGGCGCGAGAGGTCTCGGCCGAAGGCTACCCGCTGACGACGGAGGCGTGCCTGGAGCGCTTCACCGGCATCAGCATGCGTAATGTGCTGGCCCTGATCGAGCGGGAGTGGCGGCCGTTGCCGGCGGGGTTCGAGGAACGGGTTCGCGCCGCCGACTTCGCCGCTTTCGCCGCCTCGCTGCAGCCGGTGGCCGGGGTTGCGGAGATGCTGCCGCGGCTGCCCTATCGCCGCTGCGTCGCCTCCTCCGGCACACCCGAGAAGATCCGCTTCACCCTCGGCCTGACCGGGCTTCTTCCCTTCTTCGCGCCGCATCTCTACTCGGCGAGCATGGTCGCCAGCGGCAAGCCCGCCCCCGATCTGTTCCTCCACGCCGCCCGCGAGATGCACGCCGATCCCGCCGCCTGCGTGGTGATCGAGGACGCGGTGGCCGGAATTACCGCCGCCCGCGCCGCCGGCATGCGGGTGCTGGGGTTTGCCGGAGCCTCCCACTGTCGGGACGGATATGGGGCGATGTTGCAGCGCGCCGGTGCCCCGGTCGTCTTCACGCGCATGGCAGAATTGCCCGAGCGGCTTAACTACGCCTGATCACGCGCAGGTACGACCGTAACTTTGTAATCAAGTAGAGCGTTTTACGGGATAGTTGACGCCATACCGAATAATAATGATTATCAGATGTCGGTAAGTAAGTAATCGGCAAGTTCATGGTATTTTATTGATATTGCCGAAGCGGAGGGCTAAGATGAACGTTAATTAATAAAACAGATCGCACGGCCAGAACAGAAGAAGGGCGGTCGTGCGATGGAGGGCAAACTGCGGTTGAAAGAGGGAGATCGTGTCGCGCCGGCCTTATGAGCCCGGCACTGGCACGGGGGCGCTGCCTTCGAGGGGGGATTCGGAGGTGGCGCCCCATTTTAGCGGATATGTCGCCAAGACCTCGTAGTGGGCGCCTTCGCTGCCCAGGTGGCTGCGGAACAGGACGAAGCGATCGACCAGGAACGGTTCCGAAGAAAAGCGGCTATGCCGCTGGAAGTAGGGCCCAAGGCGGTCGGGCGCCCCGCTCCGGAAGCGGGCGAGGGTCACGTGCGGCTTGAACTTGCGACGCTCGGGCTCGATGCCGGCGCGGACCAGCGCCCGCTCGATCTTGCCCTGTAGGTGCACGAGGAGCGGCTCCTTGGCCACCCCGGCCCACAGGGTGTGCACCTTGCCCGATGAGGCAAAGCAATCGACCCCCGACAGGGCGAGGCAGAAGCCGGGCGCGGCAACGCGACTCAGGGCATCGTGCACGTCCTCGGCGACGGCACCGTCGACCTCGCCGATGAAACGCAGGGTCATATGCAATGTCTGCGGGTCGACCCACCGCGCCGCCGGCAGTCCGATGCAGAGGGCGGCAAGGTCGCGGCGGATGTCGTCCGGGAGGGAGAGGCCCACGAACAGGCGCAGCATGGCAATTCCCCCGCGGGTCCGGCCGATGGCGTCACGGCCGAGGAAGCGAAAACACCCGCTCCCTCAAGTGAAGACCACCAGTATACCCGTGTAGGCGTAAATCCGGCCGTTGCAAATTTCGCCGCCGCAGGCGAATCCCAGCAGCGGCAGCGGGCCGATGGCGTGGCGGATCATCGCCAGTTCCGTCCCCGGCTGCCCGAACAGGCGCTCGCCGCGGGCGACGCAGGAAAAATAGAGCGCTCCCGTCGGTGGCGCGTCAAGGCGCCGGCAGACGTCGGCCAGCATGCGGTCCAGGTCCTGGCGGGCGCTCTGCGCATCGCGGCGAACGAACATGATCCGGTCGCCGGGCGCGATATCCGCTCCCACCGCGAGCCATCGGCGCTGCGGATCGATGCCGACCAGATTGCGGACCAGGTAGTCGGCCCGGTCGGAGTCGGCCAACGGCAGGGCGGCGTGGATATAGCCGCCGATGCGGGCGGGATCCCGGGCCAGGTCGTCGCCGATATCCTCGTAGAACACGTCGAGAGCGGGGCGGCCGTCCAGGCTGGTGATCACCTGATCGCGCCCGCCGCTCACCCGGTGAACCGGCCCGACGGGGGTGCAGCCCTGGCTGAGGCCGGTGCGAAGGGCGACGTCCTCCCGCAGCAGCACACCGGAGACGGCGCTGCCGGTGAAGGGCGGCGGCGCCGGCGGCAACGCCTGTCTGGACGAGGCGAGGCCACCGACGAGAAAAGCGCCGCTCCGTTCCGCCAGTCGGGCGATCTGCGCGGACGTGTCCGCATGGCCGGCATCGGCATGGACGACGGCGACGGGAAAGAGGGCGTCGTCGCCGGGGCCGGCGCCGTCGGCCGTCGGCAGGACGGCGGAATCGGCGACGAGGCGCCAGCTTCCCGCCGGCAGCGATAACACCGCGGCGGCGATGGCCGGCCGATCGTTCAACTCCTCGTCGTCGGCGAGAACGCCGAGACCGACCGAGCCTGTCCAGTCGCGGACGCCGGTGCCTTGGCGCAGAGAGGCGACGATGTCCGCATACGACCCGGCGAAGCGGTCGGAGACGTAGACGAATCCCATTTCCGGCCGTTCCGCACCGGCATTCCCGGACAAGCCGGCGCCGACCCGCTCCGCCGCTGTGCGCCAGTCGTCCACGACCGCGTGGGCGGTGCGAAATCCGGTCATTGATGGCCTTCCGTCGTCGAGAGCGGGGCGAACCTCGAAGCAGATAGCATATATGGCGCTGCCGGGGCGGCAGGGGAACCGGCGCGGTTCACGAACCCTGCCAGCGGGTTCGCTTGAACCGAGGGCGGAACCGGCCATATACAAGACAGCGTATTTTCTTTCACCTAGCGAGAGGGCTTCGATGGCTTTTGGACCTGATACGCGGTTTGACCAACGTACCGGATCAATGACCCGGGCTCAGGTCGAGGCCGCGCAGATAGACGTCGGCCTGCGCGAATATATGCTGCGGGTCTACAACTATATGGCCCTGGGCGTCGCGTTCACCGGCCTCGTCTCCATGCTTGTGGCGATGAACCCGGCGGTGATGCAGGCTATCGCGCTCGGGCCGTTCAAGTGGGTGCTGTTCCTCGGCGTTCTCGGTCTCGGCTTCTTCGCGCCGAAGCTGATGCTGTCGAAGAGCATCGGAACCGCCCAGATTTGCTTCTGGGTCTATGCCGGGATGTGGGGCGCGCTGATTGCGCCGATGTTCGCGTTCTATACGGGCGACAGCATCGCCCGGGCATTCTTCGTCACCGCGGCGGCCTTCGCCGGGATGAGCCTGTTCGGCTACGTGACGAAGAAGGACCTGACCGCCATCGGGCGATTCCTGGTGATGGCCAGCTTCGGCGTGCTGATCGCGCTCGTCGTCAACATCTTCGTCCAGTCGAGCGGGCTGCATCTGCTCATGTCGATCCTGGTTCCGGTGATCTTCGCCGGACTGACCGCGTACGAAACGCAGCAGATCAAGAACTGGTACTACGAAAGCGACGCGGGCGAGGTGACCCAGCGCAAGGCGATCTTCGGCGCCTTCATGCTCTACGGCAGCTTCATCACCATGTTCGTCTGGATCCTCCAGCTCATGGGCGTCGCCCGCAGCGAGTAGTTCCTGCTCCAGTTGCGGCCGCAGCGGCCAAGCAGACCCCCGGGCTCTCCCCGGGGGTTTTTGTTTGACCGCTCCAACAGGGCTTATGACGGATGGCTGCTGAAACTTTCGGGGACGACGCCGACGGGCGAGCAGGATTAGGTGGCAGGCCGGGTTGGCCCCGGCACGTGAGAGAATCCGGGTTGCTCTACGGGTCGGACTTGCCGGGACGGGGGTGAGACCGCATCTTTCGGTTGAACCGAACAGCCAGGTCCTCGCTATGCCCTTCCTTCCGTCGCCGCGCCTGATCGCCGCGTTCGCCCTCATCGCTGTCGCTGCCGCTTGCGGCGCGCCCGCTTCCGCGCAGGTATTTCCGTCCGAGAAGGGGGCGGTGCGGGTGGTCACCGTCGCCACCGGGCTGGAGAATCCGTGGGGGCTGGCGTTCCTCCCGGACGGGCGGATGCTGGTGACCGAGCGCCCCGGCCGGATGCGACTCGTCGACAAGGACGGGAAGCTGTCGGCGCCGCTGGGCGGGCTGCCCGCCATCTGCGAATGCGGTCAGGGCGGACTGCTGGATGTGGTGCTCGACCCCAAGTTCGCCGAAAACCGCCTCGTCTACTTCAGCTTTGCCGAGGGCGATCTGAAGAAAGAGGGGGCGGCGACCTCGGTGGCGCGCGGCAGGCTGATGGACGACCGCCTGGAGGATGTGCGGGTGATCTTCCAGCAGTTGCCGAAGGTGTCCTCCGACGACGCCCACCATTTCGGCTCGCGCCTCGTCTTCGCTCCCGACGGCACGCTGTTCGTCACCCTGGGCGAGCGCTTCCAAAAGCCCGAAGCGCAGAACCTGCAGAGCGATCTCGGCAAGCTGGTGCGCATCAATCCCGACGGCAGCATCCCCGCCGACAACCCCTTCGTCGGGCGCACCGACGCGCGCCCGGAAATCTATTCCTACGGCCACCGCAACGTGCAGGGAGCGACCCTGAACCCGGCGACGCACCGGTTGTGGACGGCGGAGCACGGGGCGATGGGCGGCGACGAGCTCAACGTTCCGGAACCGGGCAAGAACTACGGCTGGCCGGTGATCACCTACGGACGCGATTATACGGGCCTGAAGATAGGTGAAGGGACGGCGAAGGAGGGAATGGAGCAGCCCATCTACTACTGGGATCCGTCCATCGCGCCGTCCGGCGCCCTCTTCTACACCGGCGACAAGTTTCCGGCATGGAAGAACAATCTGTTCATCGGCTCGCTCAAGTTCGAACTGCTGGTGCGGCTCGAACTCGACGGCACCCAGGTGACCCACGAGGAGCGGCTGCTGCAGAAGCTGGAGGAGCGCATCCGCGACGTACGTCAGGGCCCCGACGGCTTCCTCTACCTCCTCACCGATAACCCGGAAGGACGGATCCTCCGCCTCGAGCCGGCGTCCTGACGGCCGTCGGCGTCCGGAAGCCGATTCCGGGTCGCCGCCGCCCGAAGGGTCGATGGAGGGGGGAACGATGGGCTATCCGCGTTCCCTCATCACCGCCGTCTCGCCGCGCCCAGGGGCCGGGCGGCGCCGGCAAGATCGCGCAATCTGGCGATGCGGGTGGCGAGGCGCGCCGCATGCAGGCGAATGTCGGGGACGGCGCCGACCTCCCAGAAGGTGCCCCGGGTCATCGGCCCGAGGGCGAACAGCCGCGCCGACGGCACGCCGTTGCCGGCGATGAGGGCGCCGTCCTCGGTGACGTCGAGCCCGAGGCGCAGTGGGTCCGGTCGAATCAGCCGCTTGCCGAGAAGGTTGAGGATGAGCGGATCGCGGGTGGCCTCGTAATCGCTTTCCGGTCCCGAGCAGTTGATCGCCCGCGCCACCTCGATGGCTTCGACCACATCCGCGCCGCGGGAGCGCAACGACAGCCGGACCGACTCGTCGGTCGCATCGATGGCGACGACGCGGGCGGCGCGGACGGTCAACTGGCCGCGAGCGCGGGCGGCGTTGATGATCGCCGCCACCTCCGGGGCCATCCGGTGCCGGTGGACATCCCACCGGGCCCGCAGGTGGCGCAGGAAGCGGCGCCGCTCGTCGATGGGTAGCCGGCGCCAAAGGTCGGGGAGGTGCGGCCGCAGGCCATCGACGACGCTTCGCCAGTCGGTACCCTCGACCGCGGCGACGGCCAGCCGCCGGCGGAGCCAGCGGGTAAGCCGGGTGATCGAGGTTGTCCGCGGCAGATCCTCGGCGGCCAGCGACAGCGGTACGGTCGGCGTGTGCTCGGTAGGAAGCAGACCGCGCCGGGAAATGGCGACGATCGGCCCGCGATGGCCGGCGTCGAGAAGCGACTGGACGACGTCGACCATGGTCAGGCCGGTGCCGATGAGTGCGACCGAATCATCCGCGTGGAGCTTGGCGACGGCCTCGGCGTCCCACGGATTGCCCCGGTAGGCGCCGAGGGTGCTGCCGGGCGGAAAGTGGCCGGCGGCAAGGACGACCACATCCGCCGGGTAGCTGCGGCCGACCTCGACGACGACGCGAAAACCGCGACCGTCTTCGGTGATCGCCTGAGCGGTATCGGGAACCAGGACCAGATTGCGACCCTTGCCGCCGGCCCAGATGCGGTCGGCCAGGAGACTGCGAATGTAGGCGCCGTAAAGCTGCCGGGAGACGAAGCAGTCGGCGGTAGGCTCGGGCTCGTCGGCGTCGCGAGCCCGGCGCTGGAGCCAGGAGAGGAAGTGGTCGGGCCGGTCGGGGAAGGCGCTCATGTTGCCGGCGCGGACATTGAGCAGATGGTTGGGATTGTTGGTGGAGTAGGCGAGGCCGCGGCCGAAGCCGGCGCGGCTTTCGATCAGGAAAACACGGTCCGCCGGCCGGCAGTGCTGGAGCAGATGGACGGCGAGAAGAGAGCCGCTGAGGCCGGCGCCGATGACGGCGACGCGGAAGCCCGACGAGTCGCCGGCCCGTTCGATCGCCTGCGCGGCGGGGTAATCGAAGGTGGCGGCGACCGTCGTGACCGGAGGGGCGTCGCGATCGGTGAGCGCCGTCGACCGCTCGGGATCCTCCACCCCTCCGCCGGCCGCCGGCTTGACGCCGGGCCGGATGAGGCGCGCGAACATCCGGCCGAGCGCCGATCCCGGACCGCCCGCGTGGGAAGGTCGAACCGATCTTTCTGTCATTGCGCGTCTGCCCCGCAATTCGCGCGTTTAGAGACGGCCGGGGTTGTTTTCAACCCAAGGCGACGACCAGGACCGACGCGACAAGCGCAGATGACAGCCAACAAGACGGCAGACCCAGCCACTGGCAAGAGCCGTCCGCAGGAACGCGTCCGCGACAGCCGGTAGCGACCCTCCCTCCCCGCCGACCGCTTTCGCACCCCACCGACGGAGGTCACAACTATATCGCGATTACGGATCACCCTCAACGGCGGACGTGCAAACTTTGCCCAAGATGGGACCCGATCGAGGCGGAAACAGCCCGGAGTGGGGGCGGTTAACGTCGGGCGGGGCGCCGAGGTTACGGCATCGATGTCGGCAGGTGCCAATCGCGTGGCTGGGCCCATCGTTTCGTCTCCTTTCGGCCGGCGCGGAACCGCCTCGTGGTGCGCGGCGACAGCTATTACCAGTTTCCTAATAGATTAACTAGTGTTTTATCGACGTTGCCGCATTTTGGACCGATCGGGCGATTCGAGCGGCGTTGACATCTGGCGCCATTGCGGGCGACAATTAATTGCAATGATTGGCGCAATTCGTTCGGTCCGGGTCGATCCTTGTGTTCTTGGCGCGCGCTTTCCGTTCCCGGGGAAGGGGGGAGCACGTCCCCCGGTGGGCCTTCGTTCCGCGGCACAGGACACCCGGAAGACGACAATGAGAAGGTAACCGCGGCCCGGGTGGCGCCGCGATTGGGAGGCTCTTGAAGCGATGAATCGCACCTTGTCCTACGCCGGTTGGGCGGCACTCGCCGTCCTCGGCGCTTTCGCGCTCGGCACCGTGGCGTTGCACCGGGGCGAGTCGATCAACGCCGTCTGGATTCTGATCGCCGCCCTGTGCGTGTTTCTGATCGCTTACCGATTCTACAGCCTGTTCATCGCCGAGCGCGTGCTGCAGCTGGATCCCAATCGCCCGACCCCCGCGGTCAGGCACAACGACGGCCTCGATTACGTTCCGACCAACGAGTACATCCTCTTCGGTCATCACTTCGCCGCCATCGCCGGGGCCGGACCTTTGGTCGGCCCGGTCCTCGCCGCGCAGATGGGCTACCTTCCCGGCACCTTGTGGATCCTTGCCGGCGTCGTGTTCGCCGGTGCGGTGCAGGATTTCATCATCCTGTTCATTTCGACCCGCCGCGACGGCCGCTCGCTCGGCGATATGATCAAGAGCGAGCTGGGGCCGGTGCCGGGAGTCATCGCCCTGTTCGGCGTGCTGATGATCATGATCATCATTCTCGCCGTTCTCGCCCTCGTCGTGGTCAAGGCATTGGCCGAGAGCCCGTGGGGCACATTCACCCTCGCCGCCACCATCCCGATCGCCATCTTCATGGGCCTTTATCTGCGGTTCATCCGCCCCGGCCGCGTCGGCGAGATGTCGATCATCGGCTTCGTCCTGCTGATGGCGGCGATCGTCTTTGGCCAGGACGTGGCCGCGCATCCGACCTGGGGACCGGCCCTCACCCTGCACGGGACGACCCTGGCGCTGCTGCTGATCGGCTACGGTTTTATCGCCTCGGTGCTGCCGGTGTGGTTCCTGCTGGCACCGCGCGATTATCTCTCCACCTTCCTCAAGGTCGGCTTCGTCCTCGCCCTCGCCGTCGGCATCCTCGTCGTCCAGCCGGACGTGCAGATGCCGGCGACCACCAAGTTCATCGACGGCACCGGGCCGGCGTGGGCCGGGGCGCTGTTCCCCTTCCTGTTCATCACCATCGCCTGCGGCGCGGTCTCCGGATTCCACGCCCTGATCTCGTCGGGCACGACACCGAAGATGCTGGAAAACGAGACCCACGCGCGGTTCATCGGCTACGGCGGGATGCTGATGGAATCGTTCGTCGCCATCATGGCGATGATCAGTGCGGTCATTCTGCAGCCGGGCGAATACTTTGCGATGAACAGTCCGCCCGCGATCATCGGCACCAGCGTCGATAACGCGGCGCAGGTGATCTCGTCGTGGGGCTTCGTCATTACCCCGGACGTTCTCGCGCAGACGGCGAAGGACGTGGGCGAGCTGTCGATCCTGTCGCGTGCCGGCGGGGCGCCGACGCTGGCGGTGGGCATGGCCAACATCATGTCGACCCTGTTCGGCGGCAAGGAGATGATGGCGTTCTGGTATCACTTCGCCATCCTGTTCGAGGCGCTGTTCATCCTCACCGCCATCGATGCCGGCACCCGCGTCGGCCGGTTCATGATCCAGGATCTGCTCGGCACCTTCTACGCCCCCTTGCGCGAGACCCAATCGTGGGCGTCGAACCTGATCGCCACCTCGCTGTGCGTGGCCGCCTGGGGCTACTTCCTCTATCAGGGCGTGGTCGACCCGTTGGGCGGCATCAACACGCTGTGGCCGTTGTTCGGCATCTCCAACCAGATGCTGGCGGCGATCGCGCTGACTTTGGCCACCGTCGTCCTGTTCAAGATGAAGCGGGAGCGTTACGCCTGGGTGACCATCGCCCCGGCGACCTGGCTGGTCATCTGCACGCTGACGGCAGGACTGCAGAAGCTGTTCCACCCGAGCCCGGCCATCAGCTTCCTCGCCAGCGCCAACAAGTTCGGCAGCGCGTTGGCGGAGGGCAAGGTCCTGGCCCCGGCGAAGAGCATCGCCGAGATGCAGCGCATCGTCTTCAACAACTATCTGGATGCCGGCCTGTGCGCGCTCTTCGTCGCCGTTGTCCTCGCCATGATCGGTTACGGGTTGCTGGCCGCGTGGCGAGGCTACGTCTCCCCATACGTCACCGCTCGGGAGGTTTCGGCCCATGCATAACGGAAGAAAGGCGGGCAGTGAGGTCGCCGTGGCAGAGCGGCTGCGGCGACTGTGGTGCGGCGCCCGCGAGACCGCCCGGCTGATGATCGGTATTCCGGATTACGACCGCTATGTGGCCCACTGCCGGCAGCACCACCCGGACCGGCCGCCGATGAGCCGCGAGGCGTTCCTCCGCGACCGCCTCAACGCCCGCTACTCGGGCCCCGGCCGCCGCGGCTGCTGCTGAGGGGGATTCTTGGATGAGACCGATGCGGCGGCGAATCGCCACGCGTCGGTCTCATCGCCACACCGCTCACCGTGCGACGTATCGTCGCCGACGGCAAAAAGGCGCCCCCGCCCGGATGGCGGGAAACGGCGATCCGATCGTCCTGGTCTAGGGAAGAAGGCGGGTGCTTAGAAGCCTTCGCGTTCGAGGCGCTTGCGCTCGATCTTGCGGGCGCGGCGGACGGCTTCCGCCTTTTCGCGGGCGCGTCGCTCGGAGGGCTTTTCGTAGGAGCGCCGAAGCTTCATCTCCCGAAAGATACCCTCGCGCTGCATCTTCTTCTTCAGCGCCTTGAGGGCCTGATCGACGTTGTTGTCGCGGACGATGACTTGCACGGCGCGGTCGCCTCCACTGCTGTTGCTGTGTCCGATAGGACGGATACCCCTGCGGGGCCGCAGTTTCTAGCATATCGGCCTCGCTTCGGGAAGGGCTTGTCGGCGCCGGGGAAACATCCGATGTCTGGCAGAGACGGTGGTGGCGAGAAGGAAGAGCGCCGTGGCGCTGTTGAAGATCGCGCGCATGGGACATCCGATTTTGAGCCGACCGGCGGCCCCGGTCGCCGATCCCACCGCGCCTGAGATCGCCCGCCTGCTCGCCGACATGGAGGAGACGATGGCCGATGCCGGTGGTGTCGGTCTGGCCGCAACCCAGGTGCACGTGCCGTTGCGGGTCATCATCTTCCACGTGCCGCCGGCGCGGTCGGATGACGGCGGCAGCGGGGAAAGGGGTCCCGTGCCGCTGACCCGGTTGATCAATCCCGAGATCGAGGTGCTGGGCGACGAGCAGGCGCTCGGATGGGAGGCCTGCCTTTCGGTTCCCGGGCTGACCGGACAGGTGCCGCGCTATCTGCGCATCCGCTACCGCGGCTACGCTGCCGATGGGACACGGGTCGAGCGGGTGGCGGAGGGGTTTCATGCACGGGTGGTCCAGCACGAGACCGATCATCTGGACGGCATCCTCTATCCGCGGCGGATGCGTGACCTCTCGACGCTCGCCTTTGTGGAGGAGCTGCAGCGAAGCCGGGTGGCGGCCGTGGCCGGAGACCAACCATTAGCCGATAGCCCCTAGAGGAGTTGGAGAGATGAGCGACAGGACGACGCCGGATGTGGATCGCGACGAGGTCGTCCGGGCGGTATTGCCGCATGTCGCCTTCGAAGGCTGGTCGGGCAAGGCGGTCAGCGCCGGGCTGGCCGATCTCGATCTGCCGGAAGAAGCGGCACAACTGGCATTTCCCGGCGGGGTGAGCGAACTGATCGGGCACTGGTCGGCGATGCTCGACCGGCAGATGACCGAGGCCCTGGTGACGGCCGTAGACGAGATGGTGACCTTAAGTCCGGTGGAACGGGTGGCACGGGCGATACGGGTCCGCCTCGACGCTTGCCGCTGGCATCGGGAAGCGGTGCGTCGGGCCATCTCCTACCTCGCCCTGCCACCCTCGCCGCCGGCGGCGGTGCGGATGACCTACGAAACCGTCAACGCCATCTGGTATGCCGCCGGCGATCGCTCGACCGACTTCAGCTACTACACCCGGCGAGCCTCGCTGGCGGCGGTCTATGCGGCGACGGTGATGTTCTGGCTCGATGACGAGTCGGAGGAGCAGCAGGCGACCTGGGCATTTCTCGACCGCCGGTTGCACGACATCGGTACACTCCTTCGCTTCCGCCGCAGAATGACCGACAGCCTGTCCCGGTTGACCCGGTCGCCCCGCTTCCGCTCGCCCCCGGAGCCGGTGGGCGAAACGGCGGCAGCGACGCCCGACCCGAGCTAGAGAAAACGCCGCCCGAACCCGTCAGCGCGCGCCAGCCAGTTCCTGGCGCAGCGCCGACAGCCAATCCCGACGCTCGTCGAGGGCGCGCAGATCGTAGTCCAGCCAGCGGGTGAGATACCCGGCATCGGTGGCATGGTGGCGGCGCAGATCGGTGAGGCGGGCGATCTCGTTGTCGCAGGCGTCGATGAGAAGTTCCGCCTGGGCCAGCCGCTCGCCCTCGTCGAGTAGATGGAGGAAGCGGAACTTGAGGGCGACGATGAGGTGGTTGAGTTCGGTGTTGGACGGCCGCAGGTTGGCGGTGAGCAGGGACCGCAGCTCCTCCTCGCCGGCCGGCGTGAGGCGCAAGATCGCCTGATCGCCCTCGCCGCAGACCGTTTCGATCAATTCCTCATAGCGCAGCAATTCGATGGAGTGGCCCATGATTTCGGGCGTCGGGCCGATGACGCGGCTCACGAAGTGGCGGATGGCGACGGCGAGCGCCCCGTAGCTGAGGGGCGCCGAAGCAAGGGTTCCGAGCGCGCAGAGCCGGATGGCCTCCTTCGGGGTCAGCGTGTGATCGGCGTACATTCCTCACACCTCCCGCAACAATTCGCACCCGCAACAGGATCCCCTATCGCGGCCTCCAAGTAAAGATGGGGCGCAAAGAGAGGCACGTCACCGGGCGCCGGCGACGGCTTGCAGAAGGTTCATCTTCGCCGCCGGGCGAATCCGGCGGAGGATGCGTCGGCCGCAAGGCCGATGCCGCGGCGTCTTGCAAGATTGACCGCGACGAGCCCGGTTGCGCGCGCAACCGAAGTCCGAACGGCGATAGGCGGCGGATGGGGAGCAGGAGGGAAGCAGCAGAAGGCAGGAGTTGGGACGATTCCGATCGGCCGCGAATGAAAGGGCCCGGCTCTGGCTACTCCCCGCAGCCGGGCCCCTGCATTACCCGTCGACTAATCGACGACCGCCGTTTCCTTCACCTCACCGTTGCCGATGCTGTAGGTGAGGTCGCACACCTTGCAGTTGTGGTGACCGTCGGCCGGCCGCTCTCCGGCCGGGAAGCGGACGAAAGGTTCGCCGCAGCGGCAGACGAAGCCGATGATCCGGGCCGGATGGCCGACGACGAGGGCGAAGTCGGGAACCGTCCGTGTCACCACCGCGCCCATCCCCACCATGGCGAAGCGACCGATGGAGAGATCGTTGCCGATAACGGCGCGGGCGCCGATGGTCGCCCCTTCCTTGACCAGGGTGGGCAGCGTGTGCTCGTCCGGTCCCGAACCGCGCAGTGCCGACAGGTCGGGGGTGGTGGCGCGGGGGAACCGGTCGTTGGTGAAGGTGGTTCCCGCCGAGATCATCACCCCCGTCTCGACGGTAACGGCGGCGCAGATGTAGACGAAGGCGTTGATCTTCACCCGATCGCCGATCACCACGTCGTAGGCGACGTAGCTCTTCTCGCCGACGATGCAGTCGCGGCCGATACGGGCCGGGCCGCGGACGTGGACGTTGTCCCAGATCGACGTCCCGTCGCCGATCTCGACCCCGGGCTCGATCAGCGCCGTCGGATGGATGCGCACCGCCATGGAGGCCGGGCCCTCAGACGGCGACCAGGGTCGGCGCCGCCGACACCGAGGCCAACCGGACCCAGCGACCCTGCTGCAGCGACTCGTAGGCGGCGCGGATGGCCTCCACCGAGGCGACGGCGTCGGCGGTGGAGATCAACAGCGACTCGAGACCGAGGATGCCGCGGCAGAAGTTGAGGATCTGCCGGCGGAACGCCATCACCTTGTCGTAGCCGTGACCGAACACGGTCCATTCCGGGCTGGACGCCTGGCGGAACTTCGACTCCCGCCAGCCGACGAAGATCGTCCCGTTGGAACCGAACACCTTGATGTAGGTGTCGAGTTCCTTGTTCAGGCTCCACGACAGATCGATGCTGGCACTGACGCCGCTCTCCGTGGCGAGGAACACGGTCGCCGTGTCCTCCACCGCCGGCGACTGGATGCGCTTGCCCTCCACCGCCAGAACCCGGTCGATGGGCCCCAGCAGGTAACGGACGATGTCGACGGAATGGGTGCCGTTGTCGATCAAAACGCCGCCGCCGGAGACTTCCGGGTTGGCGTTCCAACGCTGGCCCATCTTGACGTTGGAGGTGAACGCATTCTCCATCAACAGGATGTCGCCCAGGACCCCGGAGGCGATCAGCGACTTGGCGCGGATGACATCGTCCACATAGCGGAACTTCGATGCCATCGCCATCACCACGCCCTTGTCGCGGGCGGCGTCGCAGACCCGGCGCGCGTTGGCGACGTCGGTGGCCAGCGGCTTCTCGCACATGACGTTGATGCCATTGGCGATCAGGTCGAGGGCGATGGTGGTGTGGGTGGCGGGCGGGGTGCAGATGACGACGGCGTCGCAATTGCCCCGCTCGATCAGTTCCTCGTGCGAGCGATAGGCGTTGCAGCCGATGCTCTCGGCGGCGGCGGCGGCGGCGTCGGCGCGAACGTCGGCGATGCCGACCCAGCGCACCTCGTCACAGTTCTCGGTCGCCTTGAAATAGGACTGGGCGATGGCGCCGGCGCCGACCAGTCCGAGACGCAAGGATTCAGCCATGTCGGATTAACCCCGTGTGAGCCGCGCGTGCTCGCGGCGAATGCTGTCGGCGATGAAGTCCACGTGCTCTTCGGTGAACCGTTCGTTCCACGGCAGCACCAGGATCTGTTCGAGCCCGCTGAAGGTGCCGGGGAAGTTCTCCTCCCGGTAATCCACCGCTTCCGGCCGGGCGAGGGTGAACGGAAAACGGCTGTTGCCGAAGGTCCGTTGATCGCGCAGGACCTCACAGCGGAAGGCCGGCTTCTGGATGTAGCGGGGGGCGGTGGCGATGCCGTAGCCCTTGAGGCCGGCCCCGAGGGCGGGGGAGCCACCCTTGACGACGGTCCCGTCGACCCAGACGGAGTACCGCCAGAAGCTGTGCTCGGCGCCGGCGGCATGATGGGGCGGGGTGATGCCGGAAAGGTCGGCGATGGCGTCGGTCAACCGCTTTGCCATCGCCCGCCGCTGGCGGACGCTCCATTCCAGCTTGCCGAGCTGGGCCAGAGCCACCGCACCCTGTAGCTCCGTCAGCCGATAGTTGAGGGCGAGGAAATAGTGATCGGGGTTGGTGTCGCCGTAGCCCCAGGCCTTGTTGACGAACAGGCGCATCCGCCGGGCGAGCGCCGGATCGTCGGTGACGACGATGCCGCCTTCGCCGGTGGTGATGTGCTTGCCCTGCTGCAGGCTGAAGCAACCGACCGCCCCGAAGGTTCCCACCATCTTGCCGTTCTCGCTGGCGAGAAAGGCCTGCGCGCAGTCCTCGATCACCGGCAGGTTGCGGCTGCGGGCCAGCTCCATGATCGGCCCCATCTCGCACGGATTGCCGAACAGGTGGGTGACGATGATCGCCTTGGTGCGATCGCTCAGCCGGGCCTCGATGGTCTCCGCGGTCACGTTGCAGGTCAGCGGTTCGACATCGGCGAACACCGGGATCGCCCCTTGGTAGAGGATCGGGGTGAGCGCGCCCATGTCGGTGATGGAGGTGGTGATGATCTCGTCACCGGGCTCGGGGTCGATGGCGGCGACGGCCACATGCACCGCCGCCGAGCCGGACGCCAGCGCCACCGCGAACTTGGCTCCCAGCATGTCGGCGAACTGCTTCTCGAAGGTGGCGCACGCCGTCCCCTTGGTGCAGGTCAGTGTGCCGCTCTCGATGACCTTCGCCAGCTCGGCCAGCTCCTCCTTTCCCAGCGTCCGGCCGCTGGCCTCCTGGTCGGAGGGCAGGACGATAACCGGATCAATTTGTCGAGCGGGCTGTGTCACGGCATTTCTCCTTGGAACCATGATGGCCGGGCAGCATCGTCGACGCGGTGCGTTCGACGATGAGTCGGGCGATGTGTTGCAGATGTCCGACGATTGTTTTTAGCGTCTTCATCTTGGACGATCCGAGCAGCCGCACTTCCATGACGGCCGGGCATTCGACGACACGACCGCCGGCGCGGTCGATACGGCTCAGGATTTCGGCGATGCCGACGAAACGCTCGTCCCGCAGGACCATGTCGGCGACCGCGCGCCGGCGATAAACGCGGAAGCAGGCGGTATAGGTGGCGAGCTTATTTTTGTGGAAGAGACGATAGAGAAGGGAGAGGCCCTTCGACAGGATGAGACGGTACGCCGGGAGGTTCAGCACCTCGCCTTCGGGATGATAGGGCGATGCCGTCACCATGTCGACGCCGGGGGTGAGCATGGGCACCAGCGCCCGCAGCTGCAACGGGTCGTAGGTCCCGTCGCAGTCGATCACCCCGACGATATCGGTGCGGGCATGGCGGATGCCGGTAAGCACGGTCGCGGCGACACCGCGGTTCTGGGAGTGGCGGAGGAGTTGGCAATCGGCGCGGGCGCCGAACAGCGCATTCAACCGTTCCCACGTTTTGTCGCGGCTGCCGTCGTCGACGAAGAGGAAGCTGACGTCGTAGCGGTCCTTCATCCCGTCGCTGAAGGCGCGCAGCGTGTTGGCGGTGTAGCCGATCCCCGCTTCTTCGTTGTAGCAGGGGATGACCACGGAGATGGGAATTCTCGGCTCGTCGGACGCCGGAAGGGTCGGGGTGATGGTGGCCGGCGCCACCACCGTCGAAGCCGGCTGCACCGCGACCGCCGGTGCCGGCCCAAGACCGAGATGAGCGCCGACGGTGTTGAAGTTGTACTTCTCCAGGTAGTAGGTGATCCGCGACGCCATCGCTTCGAGGTTGCGATACTGACGGATCGACTGGAGCCGCGACACCGCGGTGATCCGCGGCTGCTCCGGATCCAGTTCCCACACGTGGAAGTAGAATACGATCGGCTCGTCGGTGCGCCGGTCCCAGCGATCGATCAATCGCCGGATGATGGCGTGCGGAAGCTGACGGACGAAGTTTCCACCCGAGATGGGGATGCTGAACTGGCCCACCTTCCAGGTGGAGAGGGGAACTTCCCAGATCGGGCCGGCCGTCGTCTCCTGACGGTGGATGAAGCGACGGTGAGGCTGGTCGGCGAAGGCGGCGGCGAAGGGCCGCAGGCTGGAGTCGTAGACGTAGCCCTCCTCGGCCAGCACATCCAGCGCCCATAAATCGGTTTCGCCGAAACCGCCGCGGGGGATGCGGTAACCGCGCACCGCCTGACCGGTGGCCTGCTCCAGCACCTCTTTGGCCCGCCGGACGTCGGCCCGGAACTGCTCCGCGGTCATCTGTCGGATCGAGCGGTGCCAGTAGCCCTTGCTCGCCACCTCGTGCCCGCGCCGGACGACCTCGGCGACGATCTGCGGCTGATGCTCGCCGATCCAGCCGAGAACGAAGAAGGTCGCCTTGGCGCCAACCCGGTCGAGCAGGTCGAGGGTGCGCCGGGTGTTGCTTTCCACCCGGCTCTCGAACCGGTGCCAGTAGTCGGGCGGAACCACCCGGCTCACCGGCCCGACGTGGCAGTAGTCCTCGAGGACGACCGTGAGGATGTGTTGCCGTGTGGGCCGGCTAAGCGGCGTGTCCATCGACCTTGCTCCTCCCCGGATGGCTGCGCGGATCCGTTTCGTGCTCAAGAATCCGTTCTATGGCATTGACGATGCGAACGGCGCTGTCCCCGGCGCCGAATGGATTGTCGACCTGGCGGACATGCTTCATCCAGCTGTCGCCTTCGGCCGCCTCCTCTAGCATCGCGTGAAAGCGTTCGGCGGAGTGCCCGACGAGACGGGCGACGCCGCAGTCCAAGGCCTCCGGCCGCTCGGTGTTCTCGCGCAAGACCAGGAGCGGCTTGCCCAGGGTAGGCACCTCTTCCTGGACACCGCCGGAGTCCGACGCGATCAGCCACGCCGCCGCCATCAGGTGCAGGAAGTCGGCGTAGTCGAGCGGCTGGATGAGTTGCACCCGCGGCACCCCGGCCAGAACGCCGTTGGCCACCTCCCGCACCGCCGGGTTGGCGTGGACGGGGAAGACGAGGGCGACGTCGTCGTGCGCCTCGACGAACCGGCGCAGCGTCTCCAGGTGACCCCGCATCACCTCGCCGAAGTTTTCCCGCCGATGGGTGGTGAGCACGACCAGGCGCAACCCGGCCACCGCATCGAGGATCGCCCTGAGGGCCGGAGACGGCGGCATCGCCCGCATGATCCAGCCGACGGCGTCGATCACCGGATTGCCGGTGAGGAAGATGGCGTCCGCCGCCACACCCTCGCCGACGAGAAGATCGACGTTATGGCGGGTGGGAGCGAAGTGGTAGGAGGAAAGCTGCGAGATGAGGCGACGGTTCATCTCCTCCGGGAACGGGCTCATCGGGTTGGCCGAGCGAAGCCCGGCCTCGATGTGTCCCACCGGGATCCGCCGCTGGAACGCGGCGAGCGAGCCGCCGAGGGCGGACGTGGTGTCCCCCTGTACCAGGACCAGATCGGGAGCCTCGGCGGCGAGGATCGGGTCCACCGCCGCGATCACCCGTGCGAGCAGCTGATTTAACGGCTGGCCGGGCTGCATGGCGGCAAGATCATGGTCGGTCCTGATCTCGAACAGCCGCAGAAACGGCGTCAGCAAATCGGTGTGCTGCGAGGTCACCACATTGACGGTCCGATAGCGGCCGCGCAGCGCGAGCTCACGCAACACCGGTGCGACCTTGATCGCCTCCGGCCGCGTCCCGAAGATGGTGAGGACGCATTTGACGTTGCCGGCACCCCCGACGACCACTCCGTCCCCCATCACCATGCGGCCCGGCCCGCCGGCCGGTGCCGCCCCATATCCATGTGAGAAGCGACCGAGGCCGCTTTTAGTTCCCCATTAGGGAGAATCGAAGCGGCCGAGGCCGGGTCGAAGCCGGTCCGGAAACCTGACACCCCCCGCTTGGCCGTTTTCCCGAGCGTGAGAGGTGGGCGCGCCCTAACCGGTCGCCAACCTCCCCGGACGGGGGTTCGGCCGATGTGTCCGTCCCGCAAGTGATGCCTTTTCCAACCTTGGCTCACGTCAACCACGGCATAAAGGTTGTGTAATGGCCCCAATTTCTCACGCAACAGGACACATCTCGAAGCAAGGCAGAGTATAGTGTCCTGCCTGGATCCGACACAAGCCCAGACGCGGTCGGGGCCCGTCATCTCGCCTCCGTGGGACGGTCGTCCCCCCGACGGCGGTAGCGTTGCAGCCGTGTCGTCACTTCCTTCCTCGCCCCACTGTCGCCCACTGCCCCCCGCGGTTGCCACCCTTCCGCCGCCGTCATCGGTCGACCACCGCCCGTCGGCGCGGGGGCCGTCGACCCGGTAAGTGTCCGGCGGCGACGCGATGGCATCGCGTTCACCAATCGGTAGGAACATTAGCTGTAACTGCCGGCAACAACTGTGACTATCGTCACCTAGCGCAGCTGCGGTTGGCTTGAATGCGACCCGCCGCGGTTGCCGATGCCGCCCATCAGGTCACCTCGGTCCGGGGCCGCCGCAGCGGCGTCCACGGGGGGCGACGAGCGCGCCTGCGACATCGGCCACGATGGATCGTGGCGCAGGTCCGGGATGGCGATGGCGCGCGGATCCGGATCGTCATCGACGCAAGCGCCGAGCACCGCTACGCCGCCCTCATCGACGGCGTCCCGCGCCCGCGGCAGGCATAGGCGGACCGTGGTTCCCTTGCCCGGCGTCGAATCAACGAAGATCTGTCCGCCCGACTGGCGGACGAAACCGTAGACCATGCTGAGGCCGAGGCCCGAGCCTTCGCCCAGCTTCTTGGTGGTGAAAAACGGCTCGAAGATGCGTTCCAGCACCTCCGAAGACATCCCGGCCCCGGTGTCGGCCACTTCCAGGAGCACGTAATCGCCGGGCCTCGTCTCCTCGCCGCGGGGCGGGGAGCTGGCCGGCAACTGGATGTTGGCGGTGCGGATCTGGAGCACACCCTCGCCCGCCATGGCGTCCCGGGCGTTGACCACCAGATTGAGCAGCGAGTTTTCCAGCTGGCTCCGATCGGCCATCGTTTCCCACAGATCCGGCGCAAAGGATTCATTGATCCGGATTTTCTCGCCGATCGTGCGGCGCAGCAGGCCGGTCATCTCGCCGACGACGCCGTTGAGATCGGTTCTCTGCGGGTTGAGCCGCTGCCGCCGGGCAAAGGCCAGGAGGCGGTGGGTGAGCTGGGCGCCCCGTTCCGCCGACCACAACGCGTCGGAGATCAATTCCCGTGATTCCGGGTCGGTGTCGTCACGTTCTTCCAGCAACTGCAGGTTGCCGATGATGATCGCCAGGAGATTATTGAAATCGTGGGCCAATCCGCCGGTGAGCTGACCGATCATCTCCATCCTTTGGGAATGACGAAGGCGTTCCTCGGTGGCCTTGCGCTCGCTGATGTCTTCCTTCATCGCCACGTAATGGGTGATTTGACCGCGGACGTCGCGAACCGGGGCGATCGACGCCAGTTCCCAGAAGTACTCGCCATTCTTGCGCCGGTTGTAGAATTCGCCGTGCCAAACCTGGCCGCTGGAGATCGTCTGCCAGAGCGCCTGGTACCCAAGCGACGAGGTCAGTCCGGAGCGGAGGACACGCGGATTCTTGCCGACCACTTCGGCGTAGGTATATCCGGTGGTCTCGGTAAACTTGGGATTCACGTATTCGATACTGCCGTCGACGTCGGTGATGACAACCGAGACCGGGCTTTGCTCGATTGCCTGAAACAGCTTGCGCAAATCCCCCTCCGTCCGCTTGTAGGCGGACACGTCACGGAGGAACACCACGTATTGCTCCTCGCCGGCCCACCGGGTGGGGACCACCCGCATCTCGGCATAGGCGATGCCATGATGGGGATGGAGGATCTCGATCTCGGCCAGTTCGTTGCGCACCAGTGGATACCCGAAAGGGGCGCCGATGAGATCCTGCGACGGTTTGGCGAACAGCGCTTCCGCGGCCCGGTTGACGAAGCGGATATCGAGCTTGCGATCGAGGATGACGATCGCCTGCTCTTCCGTCTCCAAGATCAGACGCCAACGCGCCTCGCTTTCGCGCAGCGCCTCCTCGGCGCGGCGGCGGGCGGTCACATCGTCGGCGGCAATGACCACATCGCCGTCGGGCAACCGGTGGACGGAGAATTCCCGCCACAGCGGCGCCGCACCCGGCGGCGGCGGTGCCGCCGGCAGTTGCTCCGCGGCCCCGGTCCGCGCCACCCGCCGCACCGTGTCGAGGATCTGGGTGGAGCACAGGGCGGGCAGGGCGGCGACGAGGCGGCGACCGATCACCTCTTCGCGTCGGACCGCCTCGCTGCGGGCGGCCGCGTCATTGATGTCGGCGACGAGCCAATCGTTGTCGACGGGGTGAACCACGACGATGGACGTCCGCAACAGCCCCATCAGGTCGTTGGCGCGACCGCGGCTGGCGGCGTTGCGCCGGAGCAGGGTGCGTCCCAGCAGCGCCGAGACCGCCACCGCCATCAGCAGCAGCGGAACGCCGAACCACAGCAGGTTCCAGCCGGCGGCGCGCAGCGGCGAGCGCACGTCGTCGATCGGGATGTAGGAGACAACACCGAGGTCGTGCCCGGGGACCGGAACGAAGGCGGCGAGAAATCGGCGTCCATCGTTGGCGATAAAGGTGGTGGTGCCGCTTTCGCCGGCGAGGGGGCGGCGCATCGTCTCAAGAAGTTCGGCGGCCGGCGGGATCGCCGACGAGCGGGCGAGATCGCCGCCGGGGACCCGGATTGGGTCGACGAGGGTAACGACGCCGTCCTCGAGGCGGCCGATGGCGGTACCGTGGCGGCCGGCGGCCGAAAATCGCGGCGAAGACCCCGAAGACGCACCCTCGCCGGCGTCCGCCGCCGCCAGTGCCCGGCCCGCATCCTCGGCCGCCGCCATCAGTTGATCGGCCGAGGCGCGGTAAAGGAAGCCGATGGCGATCGCGCCGAAAGCCAGTCCTCCCAGCATCATCAACAGGAGGAGGGCCGCCAGCGACCGACGATCGCTCACCCGACGGCTCCTCCGTCGGGTGCACCCTTGGGGTGGGCCGCGGGTGGGGGCTGCGTGCGCCCGGCTTCGATGAGCGCCTCGCGCAACCGGCCGACATCGATCGGTTTGCTCAGCGTCTGCACCGACTTCAACCCCTTGAACTCGGCGAGAAGGCGGGCGTTCACCGCATAATCCGGGTGATAGCCGGTAATGATGACGATATCGGCGGCGCAGTTCTGCTCCACCAGCCACAGCACCAACTCGTTGCCGTCGATGTCGGGCATGACCATGTCGATAACCACGATGTCCGGCGTCTGCTTGATATAGGCGGCCTTGAAGTCGCGGCCGTGCGACGTGACTTCGACGGCATATCCCAGACGATCGGCGACCCGTTCGACGAAGGCGGCAAAACGGGGCTCGTCATCGACGATCAGGATGCGTTTTTGCGTCATTCGGTGTCCTTGATGCTGGCGCCGGCGCGTCCCTGTTTATTATGCCATCGGTGCCCGTCGCGGAAGAGGCGAGGGACGGCGGACGGTGCCGAAGGACGTCCTGCCTCCGGCGGCGCCGGCAAGCAAGGACCGGCGAGTTCGGACGCTTGCCTTGGTCGCCGCCGCGTCGTAATCCGTCCGCTCCTCCTCAAGCCCGGGGGGTGCTTATCGGGGACGCGCTTGCACGGAAGGACTCGACATGAGTACCTATGTCCTCAAACTGTATATAGCGGGCCGGACAACGCGCACCGAGCAAGCCATCGCCGGGCTGCGCGACATCTGTAATCACGAGCTGGGCGGCGCCTACGAGCTGGCGGTGATCGATGTGCTCGAGCGACCGCAGCTGGCCGAGAACGAGCGCATCCTGGCAACGCCGACGCTGGTGCGCGAACTGCCGCTGCCGCTTCGCCGCGTCGTCGGCGATCTCTCCGACCGGGACCGGGTGTTGGTCGGTCTCGACCTGGCGATCGCGGCGGATCAGCCGGCGAAGGAAGGGTAGGCGGGCGATGCGACCGGCCGCCACTCCGGCGGGTGCGGTCGTAACCGGCGAGAGAGCGCACCCAGATGAATTTATACGCCGATTTCCTGACCAACGACGGGCGAATAATCCATAAGTGGAAGCATTACTTCCCTGCCTATGAGCGCCACTTCGGCAAATTCGTAAACAGCGATGTCCTGTTTGTCGAAATCGGCTGCGGCGAAGGCGGCTCGCTGCAGATGTGGAAGCGGTTCTTCGGCCCGCATGCGAGAATAGTCGGCTTGGATATCAATCCGGAATGCCGGCGGTTTGCCGAGGATCAGATCGATATCCGCATCGGCGACCAGTCCGATCCCGCGTTCCTGGCGGAAGTGTGTGGCGAATTTGGCGCCCCGGATGCGGTTCTGGATGACGGCAGCCACATGATGTCGCACATCCACGCCTCTTTTTTCTTCCTCTATCCGCGACTGTGCAAGAACGGCGTTTACATGGTCGAAGATCTGCACACCGCGTACTGGTCCGAGTACGAGGGCGGCTACCGGCGCAAAGAGTCCTTCATCGAGACCTGCAAGGAGCTGATCGACGCGCTTAACGCCGACCACGCGCGGGGGGCTTTACCGTCGACAGAGTTCACCCAGACGACGCTGTCGATGCACTTCTATGACAGCATCGTTGCCTTCGAGAAGGGACGGCACACGGTCAAAACGGCCCCTCAAATCGGACGTCCCTCTCCCGACTGACCGCCGCTCCCCCGGGGGGGCTGCCGCGGGGCGGAAATTCGAGGCGGCATCCGGCGGCCCACGCGCCGAGTTCCGGCACCAACGCACCTTTTTGTTGCCGGCCACGGCAAAAGCGGCGATCTGTTGAGGACAAAGCGGTTTCGCCGCTGCGCCCGTAGCTCAGCCGGATAGAGCACAGGATTCCTAATCCTGGGGTCGGAGGTTCAAGTCCTCTCGGGCGCGCCAATTAACTAAAATCAAAGACGGACCGGCGGCCATGGACGGGCGCACGAAGCCCGGGTCGCCCAGGCCTACCTGGCCGGAAATCGCGCAAGGATTGAACGCCGCCTAGCGCTGAAGTACGATTTTTCGACGGCGAAGCCGGCATCTGGGACATGTCGGTTTGATAGGGGGGAAGCCATTGAAGCACCTTCGGGTTGCGACGCTCATCGCTTGGGCGAGCGTGTTTAGCGCCAGCTTCGCGGCAGTCACGCCGTCGCCGGTTCGCGCTGCTACGGACGACGATTTCGGACCGGCGGTTGCGCCGAAGGCGCCGAAGGATCTTAACGATGTGGCGATCGCCCTTGGGCCCAACGTATCGGAAAAGATGGAGGCCATCGCCGTCAATCCGAAAAGGCCCAACCAGCTTGTGGTCGTGGTGGTCGTAACGGTTGATGAGCAAAAACGACAAAAGCGACTCGCCGTGTATCGCAGCGACGATGCCGGGCGAACCTGGTCCGGGCCGTTGGGGTTGCCGGATGCACGAGATTACGACACGCAATCCGCCGCCGCGTCCTATGCCGCCGACGGTCGGGGCGTTTACGTCGCCTTCGCCGATTATAATACCTGGGGCGAGCTGCCACGCATCCTGGTAACCAGATCGGACGACAACGGCGCGACGTGGAGCAGCCCGGTGATCGCCCTACAGGAAGATGGTTTTTACGGGTACTCCTCTCCGCGGCTGGCAACGCCGGTCCGCGAATCCGACGGCAAATGGCTGTATCTGACTGCGGAAATCGAACCTTATCAGGGAAACTATCAAGGGATCGGTTTCGCAAACTCGGCCGACTACGGACAGACATGGACGGCGACGCCGCTTCTGGCAACTGGGAATTTGGACTTGAGTGCTGTCTGGGGTCATGACGTCGCTGGTGGCGTCGGCGGCGAGGTGCTTGTGACCCTTTTTAGGGATAAGAGGCCTGACGGTGACCATTGCATCAACGAAGCCATCGAGGTGCTGCGGTCGGGAGACCATGGCGCCACGTTTTCCCCGCCGGTGGCTGCTGAAACCCAGGGATGCGGCATCTTCACCTCCGCAACTTCCGTAAAGATTGGGCACCAGGGAGCGGCACATCTTGTATACGGGCGCGAAGGAGGCCAGGGCGACGCAGGCGATATCGAGTATATCTGGAGCCCGGGCCCCCCTTACACCACTTGGTCGCAACCGGTCACTGTCAACGACGACGCACTGCCTCGCACTCAGCATTCTCCCTCGCTCGCGACGCAGAAATGCGGAGCCTCCACCATTCTGCATCTTGTCTGGCAAGACGAGCGGCTGTCGCCCGCAACCGATCCCGACCGCTATGCCGACATCTTTTATGCGCGTAAGATCGCTAAGAATGGGGCGGCCTGGTCGAAGAATGTGCGGGTGTCCGGAAAGTCCTCGTTAACCTCCTTCGCGATGTTTCCAGGCCTAGCCGCGAGCCAAGGGAGGGTGTTTGCCGCCTGGACCGACCACAGCGACAAGACCGATTCCGATTATGATTATGAGACGGACGTCTACGGCAGCGGCATCCTGAGCGGCGTCAGTTGTCCGTAGCCGGCAGCAACCGGTCCGCGATGGGCTGGCGATCAGGGGCAGCGCCAGCGGCCGCCTTCGGGCGATAAAAATCCCGGCTATTGCCGACCGGACGGGTAGGCACCACCGCCGACTAGAACCCTGACCCATCGGCTCGATCTCGATGCGGTCGTGGCACCGGTGGTCGATGCGCCCGGCACCTGCTCCCCGGTCAAACCGATCTCGCCCGCCAGCTGTTGACGGGTCAGAGCAGGCCGGCGGAACGTCCCCTCTCCCTTGGGGGAGAGGGGCAGGGTGAGGGGATAACCTATCGATGGGCATCCGCCCCTCACCCGGTCCCGCGCGCCGGCCTCTCTTGGATGGGCGGCGGCACTTTCGCACCCGTCTCCATAGGCCTCGGCCCGAGGGCGGGTAGGGCCGGGGCGTCATTCTGCTCTGGACCCGCTCGGCGATTCGCACTCTGCTGACCGACCCGATGGGAGAGCAGGACGATGAACATGCGGCAGCCGACAGCCACGAAGGGGCCCGACGAGGAACTCGCGACGCTGCTCAGGTTAAAGGGGCGATGCAGTTACGTGTTGGCCGCGCTCGGGCTTATTATCGTGATTTATCCGTACCTGGTCGGTTCGAACTGGGGTCGGATAATTCTCTTGCTGCTCGTCTCAGCGATCGTTGTCGCGATAACATATGCCGTAGGCCATTCCCGAAGGGAAATGTGGTCGGCTGTCGTATTCGCAGTGATATTGTTTGTACTCCAGGGGATATTCTTATTCACGAGGGATGTCGTTGCCTTCAGAGCAGGCATCATCGTGCTGTCCTGCTTCCTGCTCTTTGCCATCTCGCGCCTGCTATCCTACCTCATGCGACGCGGTCGGATCACCGCCGATAAACTCCATGCGGCACTGGCGATATACATTCTCGGCGCGTTCCTCTGGGCCACGCTCTACACCTTCGCCAACCACATCGATCCCGGCTCTTTCCTGGTGAACGCCAATCGCCCCGGGCCGCCCGATTACTACGACATGCTCTATTTCAGCTTCACCACGCTGACCTCGACGGGTTATGGCGACTTGACGCCAGCCACCCGACAGGCCGAATCCCTGGCCATTCTCGAACAGATCGCGGGGGTGTTTTACGTCGCGGTCCTCATCGCCCGTCTCTCCGGCCTCTATCCGCCCGGTGTTTCTCGCCCGAAGTAGGCCGCCCTTCGGAAGCGGCAACGGGGGAGGGCGGATCAGGCGCGATGCAGCGCGCATTGCGGCTGCCATCCCGCTCCCCCTCCCGTCGCCCCAGGGTCCCGGAGGCCGGTCTCTAGCTAGCTTGCGATGAAGGCCAGGAGGTCGGCGTTGATGGTTGCCGCTTCGGTTATGGGCATGCCGTGGGGAAATCCCGGATAGGATTTGAGGATGCCGTTCTTCAGCAGCTTGGCCGACAGCGGTCCGGCGTTGGCGTAGGGGACGATCTGGTCGTCCTCACCGTGCATCACCAGGACCGGGACGGCGATCTTCTTCAAATCTTCGGTGAAGTCGGTCTGGGAGAAGGCGACGATGCCGTCGTAATGGGCCTTGGCACCGCCCATCATTCCCTGGCGCCACCAGTTCCAAATCACCCCCGGCATCACCTTCGCCCCCGGCCGGTTGAAGCCATAGAACGGCCCGGCCGGGAGGTCGTAGTAGAACTGCGCCCGATTGGCGGCCAACTGCGCCTGGAGCCCGTCGAAGACCTCCTTCGGCAGCCCGCCGGGATTGGCGGCCGTCTTCACCATCAAGGGCGGCACCGCCGAGATGATCGCCGCCTTGGCTACCCTGCTTTCGCCGTGGCGCGCCAGGTAGCGCACCACTTCGCCGCCGCCGGTGGAATGGCCCACATGCACCGCGTCCCTCAGGTCCAGATGCCGGACCACCGCCGCCAGGTCGTCGGCGTAATGATCCAGATCATGGCCGCCGTCGGTCTGGGCGGAGCGGCCGTGGCCGCGCCGGTCGTGGGCGATCACCCGGAACCCCTTGCCGAGAAAGAAGAGCATCGCTCCGTCCCAATCGTCCGCCGACAGCGGCCAGCCGTGGCTGAACACGATGGGCCGACCCGTGCCCCAGTCCTTGTAGAAAATCTCGATGCCTTCGTCGGTGGTGATCGTCGGCATGTCCCGTGACCCCTTGCTGATGGGAGGCGAACGCCTCTCAAGGAAACGACAGGATCTCACGTCGACGCGTTTGGTGCCATCGCCGAGCGATGGCGCCGCGGCGGCCAAGCGGAGGCGGCCGCCTTCGCGCGGCGGCCCTCATCGGCGCCGGTGCCGGCCCCTGCCGCCGGCGGGGGAACGGTGGGGTCCGAAAAACGCCATTCAATGACGCTCCTGCGCGACCCCATGTTGCGCCGTGAAATCGCCGGCTTGGGCACTCTGGTGCGAAATGATGCTCGGCCCTGATCCATCGCCATTGGACGAGGATCCCGATCTCGGCTTCCCCCAACGAGCCGAACGAAAGACTGACCGGGGCCGCGGGGTCAGTTGTCCTTACGCAAGGTCACCAGATGGAACAGCCCGGCGGGCGGGATCGGTCCCTTCCCCTCGAGCCGCAGCGGGCTCTCTTGCAGCAGGTCGTCGAGGATAAAGTTGGGCCGCCAGCCCAGCCAGCGCGACAGCGGCTGCAGCTTTGGCGAAATAAAGCTACCGGAGCCGTTGACGAAATGGTTGCAGATGAGGATGGTGCCGCCCGGCGCGCACACCCGCTCCATCTCTGCCAGGCAGCGGTGGGGATCGGGCACCACCGACATCACGTAGCTGGCCACCACCACATCGAAGCTGTTGTCGGGAAATTCCAGGGTTTCGGCGTCCATCTGGGAGATTTGGCGGACGTTGTTGAGGCTGTGCTTGGCGACCCGTGCCTTCGCCCGCGACAACATCTCCTGGGAGACGTCGATCCCGGTAATTTCCTTCCGCCGATCGTACATCATCAGCGCCAGCCCGGTCCCAACGCCGACCTCGAGCACCCGCGTGCCTTCGAGTTCGTTTACCCGTGCGGCGACGGCGGCGCGGCCGCGATGAAAAATCGGACCGAACAGCAGGTCGTAGGTTGGCGCGTAACGGCGATAGGCCCGCCGTACGGCGTCAAGATCGAGTGTCGCGCGAGTTCCGTTTGCTCCGTTGGCCTTCATCGGTTCGACTAACCCTCCTTTGTGCCGGCGCACTGCGGCGTCAACGCGTAACGTCCGGGGATGGTTGCGCGTACACTGTTTCCGCTCCGGACGAAAGCACGGCGATGCAATTTTCGCCTTTCCGGTTGGCAAATAAGCGGTTGATGGTGGCGCCGGTGCATCGGCCTGCCACATTCGCGCCCTTTTTTCGCCGCCGGTAGCGTCGGCCGGTTGCCGCGTCCGAGGACACTCAAGACCGCGGGTTTGTCGGATCGGGGTGAATTCGACAGGAACGGACGGGATACGCCGGGGCGCGTCACGAGCCAGATTATTTCGTTTCATGGAGGTCGCGATGACGATGGCCCGCCACACGCCCGCCGTACGCCCTGTGCGCCACCAACGCCACCTATGCCGCCCGTCCCGCCTCGCCAACTGCGGCAACATCCGCTTTGACGCGCCACGCCCTCTGAGGCCGGCGCACGATCGTTTCCTCTTCGTCCCCTTCCGGGATCATTTATGCCGATTGGCCGACATCGTCCTTGACGCGGCGCCCCGGTGAGAGGAATAATGTTGTAGAATTACAAGAAAGTTCGTCCCCATGAAGGAACTGCTCCGAATCCTGGGGAGGGAGGACGTGCGGTTGCGACGGTCGGAGTTGCGCGTGGCGGAAGCGGTGATGCAGGACCCCGCCGCCACCATCCACAAGACTGTTGCCGAACTGGCCGCCGACGCGCGGGTGAGCGAGCCCACCGTCGTCCGTTTCTGCCGCGCGGTCGGCTTTCGCGGCTATCGCGACTTTCGCATCCGCTTTGCCCAGTCGCTGGCCGCCCGGGACGGCTTCGATGCCGTGGCGATCACCGCCATCGGCGGCGGAAGCGACCTGATCGGGTCCATCTTCGCCAACCATCTGCGGACCTTGCTCAGGGTCCGTGAGGGCCTGGATGCGGACGCCGTCGGCCGCGCCGTCGACATTCTGGCCGGCGCCCGGCGGATCGAGTTTTTCGGCGTCGGCGCCTCCGGCGTGGTCGCCATGGATGCCCAGCACAAGTTCTTCCGGCTCGGGCTGCCGACGGTGGCCTATACCGACCCGCACATGCAGCTGATGTCGGCGACGACGCTGCGCCCGGGGGATGCGGTGGTGGCCATATCCCACACCGGTCGGACCAAGGACATCCTCGAAAGCGTGATCACCGCCAGGGATGCCGGCGCCGACGTGATCGTCATCACCAGTCCCGATTCACCGCTGGCGCTGGCCGCGTCGCTGACCCTGCCGGTCGCCGCCCCCGAGGACACCGATCTCTATACGCCGATGATGTCGCGGCTGGCCCATCTCGCGGTGATCGATGTTCTGGTCGCCGGCATCGGGATGAAGGGCGGCGAGCGCATCGCCGAAAATCTGATCCGCCTCAAGCGGCAGCTGCAGGTCAAACGTCTGCCGCGCGGGCAACGAGGTGGCTCCGACGAGGGGGGTTCCGCCGACTGACTGCCTGGCCGTCTGGGCAATCCGAAGAAGAGGCAGGCATTAACCCGGGAGGAGGACGCAAAGACATGTTCGGCCTGAGTGACGACATTGCCCTACCGCTCTATGCGCTCATCGCCGTCGTCGGTTTGATCATCCTGATCACCCGTTTCAAGGTTCACCCGTTCATTGCCCTTTCGCTTGCTGCCATCTTTCTCGGTCTGATCGCCGGGCTGCCGGCGGAAAAGGTGGTCAAGTCCTTCCAGACCGGCTTCGGCGGCGTCGTCGGCTTCGTCGGCATCGTCCTCGGCCTCGGCACCATGCTGGGCAAGATGATGGCGGAGTCGGGCGGTGCCGATCAGATCGCCCGCGCCCTGCTGAACCGCTTCGGCAAGGAGCGGGTGCACTGGGCGATGATGTTCGTCGCCTTCATCGTCGGCATCCCGCTGTTTTTCGAGATCGGCTTCGTGCTCTTGATGCCGCTCGTCTTCATCATGGCGAAGCGGGTCGACATGCCGTTGGTCAAGATCGCCATCCCGCTCTTGGCCGGGCTTTCGGTGGTGCACGGACTGGTGCCGCCGCATCCCGGCCCGCTGCTGGCGATCAGCATCTTCGGCGCCGACATCGGCAAGACCATCCTCTACGGCCTGATCGTCGGTTTCCCGACGGCGATCATCGCCGGCCCCCTCTTCGGCAGCTTCATCGGCCGCTACGTCATTACCCACCCGACACCGGAACTGGCGGCCCAGCTCGCCCATGAGCCGGAGGCGAAAACGCTTCCCAGCGTCGGCATCACCCTGCTGACGGTGCTGCTGCCGGTCTTCCTGATGCTGTTCAAGTCATTCGCCGACATCGCCCTCGCCGAGGGCACCACCGCCCGCCACTGGCTCGACTTCATCGGCGATCCCATCGTCGCCCTGCTTTCCGCCCTCATTCTCTCCTTCTTCACCTTCGGCTACGCCCGCGGCTTCAATGCCCAACGGGTGCTGAAGTTCGTCGACGAGAGCCTGGCACCCATCGCGTCGATCATCCTGATCATCGGTGGCGGCGGCGGCTTCAAGCAGATGCTGGTGGACACCGGCGTCGGCAAGGCCATCGGCGAATTGGCCCTGCAGACGCAGATCTCGCCCATCCTGCTGGCGTGGCTCGCCGCCGGCCTGATCCGCGTCGCCACCGGGTCGGCCACCGTCGCCACCATCACCGGGGCGGGCCTGGTGGCGCCGCTGACCACCTTGATCCCCGACGCCAATCGCGAGCTCATGGTGCTGGCCACCGGCGCCGGATCGCTGATGCTGAGCCACGTCAACGACGCCGGCTTCTGGCTGGTCAAGCAGTACCTGAACATGACGGTGGCCCAGACGTTCAAGACCTGGACGGCGATGGAGACCATCCTCTCGGTGGTTGCCCTGATCTTCATCCTGATCTTGAGCCTGTTCGTGTGAGGAAGGATGCGGCCATGAGCACCGAACTTCCCCACGTGATCGGCGTCGACATCGGGACGACGAGTACCAAGGCGGTCGTCTTCGACCTGGACGGGAAGGTGAAGGGGCACACCACCGTCGACTATGCGCTGCACACCCCGGCACCGGGCGTCGCCGAACAGGATCCGGAGGAAATCTTCGCCGCCACCTTGGGTGCCATCCGCGGCGCGGTGGCCGCCGCCGGCGTCGCCGCCGCCGACCTGCGTGCCGTCGGTTTCAGTGCCGCCATGCATAGCGTGATTGCGGTGGATGCGCACGGCCGGCCGTTGACGGCGAGCATCACCTGGGCCGACAGCCGCAGTGCCGCCTGTGCCCGCCGCATCCTCAACGAAATGAACGGGCTGGAGGTATACCTCCGCACCGGGACGCCCATCCACCCGATGTCGCCCTTGGCCAAGCTGGTGTGGTTGAAGGCGGACAGGCCCGACGTTTTCCGCAGCGCGGCCCGCTTCGTCGGGATCAAGGAGTACGTGTTCTTCCGCCTGTTCGGCCAATGGCTGGTGGATTATTCGATCGCGTCGGCCACCGGTCTGTTCAATCTGCGCAAGCTCGACTGGGACGAGGGGGCGTTGGCGATCGCCGGCATCACCCCCGAGCGGCTGTCGCTGCCGGTCCCGCCCACCCATCACGTGGAAGGCCTTGATCCCGAGGTTGCCGCCGATCTCGGCGTTCCGGCGGGGGTCCCTTTCGTCCTCGGCGGCAATGACGGGGTTCTCTCCAATCTCGGCGTCAACGCCATCCAACCGGGCGAAGTGGCGGTCACCATCGGCACCAGCGGGGCGATGCGGGCGGTGGTCGATCGCCCGCTGACCGACCCCAACGGACGCACCTTCTGCTACCTGTTGACCGAGAAGCACTGGGTGATCGGCGGGCCGGTCAACAATGGCGGGATCGCCTTCCGCTGGGTTCGCGACGAATTGGCCGCCGCCGAGACGGAGACCGCCAAGCGCCTCGGCATCGACCCCTACGACGTCCTCACCCGCATCGCCGAGCGGGTACCGTCCGGCAGCGAGGGGCTGATCTTCCATCCCTATCTCACCGGCGAGCGGGCGCCCTGGTGGAACGCCTCGATGCGGGCATCGTTCTTCGGTCTCGCCGCCTGTCACCACAAGGAGCACATGGTGCGGGCGGTGCTGGAGGGGGTCATTTACAGCCTGTTCAGCATCCTGCCGGCGGTCGAGGACCTGATCGGGCCGACCAAGACGATGAAGGCGACCGGCGGTTTCGCCCGCTCCGGACTGTGGCGGCAGATGATGGCCGACGTCTTCGATCGCGAGGTCGTCGTGCCCGAGAGCTTCGAGAGCTCGTGCCTCGGCGCCGCCATTGTCGCGCTGTACTCGCTCGGCATCGTCGATTCCCTCGATGTCGTCGCCGGCATGGTCGGGGCGACCCATCGTCACCTGCCGATCCCGGAGAACGTCGCGGTGTATGCGGAGCTGATGCCCATCTATCTGAGTATCGCCGGCAAGCTGACCGACGAGTATGCGCAGATCGCCCGCTTTCAGCGCGGGGTGCGGACGATCCGCGCCACGTGAAGGACGTGCCCATCGGCGGCGAGGCGTGCCGCCCACGGAGGAAGACGATGGCCATTCATCCCACCCTGGCGGAGGTCACCCGCCGCATCCGGGAGCGCAGCGAGAACAGCCGCGCCACCTATCTCACCCGCCTCGACCAGGCGAGAAGTCGCGGCACCGTGCGTTCCCACCTGTCCTGTACCAACCTCGCCCATGCGTTCGCCGCCTTCGGTCCCGGCGAAAAATGCATCCTCGCCGAAGGCAAGCTGCCCAACATCGGCATCGTCTCCGCCTACAACGACATGCTCTCCGCGCACCAACCGCTGGAGCGCTTTCCCGCCATCATCAAGCGGGCGGCGCACGAGGCGGGGGGCGTGGCACAATTCGCCGGCGGCGTCCCGGCGATGTGCGACGGCGTCACCCAGGGCGAGCCGGGGATGGAGCTGTCGCTGTTCAGCCGTGACGTCATCGCCATGGCGACGGCGGTGGCCCTGTCCCACAACACCTTCGATGCGGCGCTCTGTCTCGGCATCTGCGACAAGATCGTGCCGGGCCTGGTGATCGGCGCGCTCACCTTCGGTCACCTGCCGGTCATCCTGGTGCCGGGCGGGCCGATGCCGTCCGGGCTGCCGAACCAGAAGAAGGCGAAGATCCGCCAGCTCTATGCCCAGGGGAAGGTGGGCCGCGAGGCGCTGCTGGAGGCGGAATCGCAGGCCTATCACGCGCCCGGAACCTGTACCTTCTACGGGACCGCCAACAGTAACCAGATGCTGATGGAGGTGATGGGGCTGCACCTTCCCGGCGCCGCCTTCGTCAATCCGAATACGCCGCTGCGGGACGCGCTCACCGATGCCGCGGCGAGACGGGTGCTGGAAATGACCAATCTCGGCGATCACTATACGCCGATCGGCTGGGTGATCGACGAGCGGGCGATCGTCAACGGGATCGTCGGCCTGCTGGCGACGGGCGGGTCGACCAACCACACCATCCACCTGGTCGCCATGGCACGGGCCGCCGGCATCCACATCACCTGGGACGACTTCAGCGACCTCTCGCCGGAGGTACCGCTCCTGGCCAAGATCTATCCCAACGGCGCCGCCGACGTGAACGACTTCCACGCCGCCGGCGGCATGGGCTTTCTCATCGGCCAGCTCCTCGATGCCGGACTGCTGCACGACGACGTTCTCACCAACGCGGGCCCGGGGCTGCGCGCCTACGGGCGCGAGCCATACCTGGACGGCGGCGTCCTGGCATGGCGGGACGCGCCGGCGGAGAGCCGCGACGACAGCATCCTCCGGCCGATCTCCCGGCCCTTCTCGCCGGAAGGGGGTCTCAAGGTGCTCAGCGGCAACCTGGGGCGGGCGGTCATCAAGGTCTCGGCGGTCAAGCCGGAGCATCAGTTGGTGGAACAGCCGGCGCTCGTCTTCAACAGCCAGGAAGAGGTGATGGCGGCGTTCCAGCGCGGCGAACTGCGCCGCCATTTCGTCGCCGTCGTCCGCTGGCAAGGGCCGGGTGCCAATGGCATGCCGGAGTTGCACAAGCTGACGCCGCCCTTGGCGGTGCTCCAGGACGAAGGCTTCCAGGTGGCTTTGGTCACCGACGGCCGGATGTCGGGGGCGTCGGGGAAGGTACCGGCGGCGATCCACGTGACCCCGGAAGCGACGGCGGGCGGGCGGCTGGCGAAGATCCGCGACGGCGACGTCATCCGCCTCGACGCCCGCGCCGGCGTTCTCGAGGCCTTGGTTTCGGCGGAGGAATTCGCCGAGCGCCGCGCCGCCCACGCCGACTTGACGCCCTCCAGCTTCGGCCTCGGGCGCGAGCTGTTCGCCACCTTCCGCGCCAACGTCGCCTCCGCCGAGCAGGGGGCGACCACATGGATGCCGCCGGAGGTGCAAGACCCCGCGGTCCATCCCGGTCCGGCCCTGACCGATGTCGAGGCGGAGCGGGTGCACGACCGCTTTGCCTACACCGGGGAGAACGGCGGATGACAATTCTGGAGCTCATGCGGACCGGTCCGGTCATTCCGGTTATCGTCATCGATCGCATCGAGGATGCGGTGCCGCTGGCGCGCGCCCTCGTTGCCGGCGGCGTCCGCGTGCTGGAGGTGACGCTGCGAACCCCGGTGGCGCTGGAGGCGGTCGCCCGCATCGGCGCCGAGGTGGAGGGAGCGATCGTCGGCGTCGGGACCATCACCCGCTCCGAGGACATCGCCGATGCCCTGGCGGCGGGAGCCCGCTTCGGGGTCAGCCCGGGCCTGAGCGCGGAACTGGTGGAGGCGGCGCGGGCGAGCGCCTTGCCGCTGCTGCCGGGGGTGATGACGCCGTCCGATGTCATCGCCGCCGGCGCTGCCGGCTTCCGCGAGTTGAAGCTGTTCCCGGCGAAGCAGGCGGGCGGGGTGGCGATGCTGAAGGCGCTGGCCGGTCCGTTCCCGGAGGTCATGTTTTGCCCGACGGGAGGGATCACCGTCGAGACCGCGCCCGAGTATCTGGCGCTCCCCAATGTCGCCTGCGTCGGCGGCTCGTGGTTGATGCCGCGGGACGCCATCGAGCGCGGCGATTGGGAGACGATCAGCCGTCGGGCGAAGGAGGCAGCGGCGCTGCGGGCCTGAGGTGCACATCGAGCCGCGAACCGGCGTAGGGCTTTAGCGCGGCGGCGGCGATTGCCGCAGCTGGTCGACCAGCGGCCGGGCGGACGGATCGACGGCGGCCAGCTTTTCCGCCCAGGTGACCGCGGCCGTGGTGCGGCCGGCGTCGCGGTTGATCGTAACCAGCGCATAGAGGGTATCCCGGTCGCCGGGGTGGCGGGCGTGGTTCGCCTCCAGCGCCGCGATGGCCTCGTCCCTGCGATCGGCGGCATTGAGGGCGATGGCATAGACGTAGGTGTAACGGGCGGTCGCCGGGTCGAGGGTAGCCGCCCGGCCAATCTCCGCCAGCGCATCGGCAGGGCGCCGCTGGCGGACCAGGTTGAGGCCGAGGGCGTGATGGAGGCTGGCGTCGTCCGGCAACCGCGCCAGGGCCTCGCGGAGGATGCGCTCGCCGTCGGCATTCCGACCCTGCTGGGCGTAGGTTTGCGACAGGCCGACGTAGGCCGGAGCAAAGGTCGGGTCGAGCTTTTTCGCCGCGGCGAATTCGGCTTCGGCCCGCCCGAACTGTCCTTGCTGGGCGTACAGGCTCCCCAGGTTCACCCGGTGCTCCGGCCGGTCGGCGTTCATCTGCTGCGCCGCGATGTATTCGTCGATGCCGCGCGCCAGTCGTGCCTTATCCCCGGCGGCCAGCCGCTCGGTCGGCATCGACGCGAGGAGGGCGGCCGCCTCGATCCGCACCCCGCGCACCGGATCGGCGAGAAGCGGACTCGCCAGCGGCCAGATCTGCTCCACCGGGAAGGGCTGCAGCGCCCCCAGCGCGGCGCGCCGAACGAGCGGATCGGCATCGGCGAGGCGGTGCTGGGCAACGGCGGCGGTCTGTGGGCCGGGATAGGCGGCGAGGCTGTCCAGCGCGGTTGCCCGGGCGATGGCGGGCATATCCTCGTTTTCGGCCAGACCCAGAAGCATCGCCGCCGCCTCCGGCTTGCCGTCGCGGGCGGCGGCAAAGGTCTCGGTCCAGGTCTGCAGGCCCTTGCGGGTCGGCCCGTACCAGCGCTCGATGGCCGCCGCCGCCCACGCCGCGTCCTTGTCGGTATGGCAATCGTTGCAGGCGTTGGTGGTGCCGAAGCGCATCGACTGGTCCGGCCGCGGGATGCGGAAACCGTGGTCATGGCGGGGATCGACGACCATATAGGTCCGCTTCGGCATGTGACAGCTGACGCAGCGGGCCGCGTCCGAGGCCGGGTCGTGGTGGTGATGGGCGGCGGTGGCGAACCTGTCCCCGTCGTGGCATTGCCCGCAGACGGCGTCGCCCTCGGCGACCAGCTTCAGCGAGTGGGGGTCGTGGCAGTCGCTGCAGGAGACGCCGGCCATGAACATCTTGCTCTGCCGGAACGGCGCATAGTTGTAGACCTCGTCCAGCATCTTGCCGTCCGCCTCGAACAGGCCGGGCGACAGCAGCGACGGGATGTGCGTCTGCAGGAGCTGTTCGCCCGGCCGCCAGGGCTCGGCGAACTTGCTGGCGCGGGCGTGGCACACGCCGCACATCTCCAGTTCCTTGGCGCTGGTGCGCGGCAGGCTGCGGTGGGCAGTGGCGGTGGCGGGATCCGGCAGCCAGTGAACCCCCTCGCGCTCGTCGAAGTGAACGCCAAGGCCATCCGGTCCCTGCCGGTCTCCCTTCGCCCATTCGACATGGGCGGCGCCGGGTCCGTGGCAGGCTTCGCAGCCGACATGGATCTCGGCCCAGGTGGTGGCGTAGGTGTTGCTGGCGGCGTCGTAATTCTTACGCAGCTCGGTGGAATGGCACTCCGAGCACTGGAAGTTCCAGGTCTGATCGATGCCGGTCCAGTGGAGCGGATCACCCGGCTTCGGCGTCGGGTCGGGATAGAGATGGAACCAGCGCTGGCCGCCCTTCTCCTTCGGCCGGCTGTCCCAGGCGAGGCCCAGCGCCTGCATCCGGCCGTCGGGAAAGGCGATGAGATACTGCTGCAGCGGGGTTACGCCGAAGGTGTAGCGGATCTCGAAGTCGGCGAGCTTGCCGTCGGCTCCCTCGGTGTTGACGAAGAACTTGCCGTCCCGCCTGAAGAACCGCGAGGTGATGCCGGCATGGGTGAAGGTGGCATTGTTGAAGTCGCCGAGAACCGAGGCCTCGGTCGCTTCCGCCATCGCCAGATCGTGGTACGAGCCATGCCAGGCCTTCGTTTCCGCTTCATGGCAGCCGGCGCAGGCGGTGCTGCCGACGAACCCGGGCGCGTTCACCTGTTGCGGCGCCGCCGACAGCGCCGGGCCGCCGATCGCCAGGACGGCGGCGGCGATCACAAGGACGAAAGGGCTGGTCCTTGGGCGGGAGCCAACCTGCATCGCCGCACCGCACCGACTAGTTGATGGAGATATCGCGGCGGGCGGTGGACAGGCTGACGGCAAAGCCGGAGATGACGTCGATCAGCGTTAGGGCGGTAAGGAGAAGGAAGACGTCGGTGCCGCACGCCGTCACCAGCAGGAACTCGAGAAGCGCCACGACGAACAGGATCAACGAAAGCGCGTGATCGAGGGCGGGGGTGCGCAAGCGGCTGGCTTTGATGATCTCGAAAGCGAGAAGGGCCATCCCGACCAGGACCAAAAGATCGCCCACCTCCAGCGACCAGGCGGCACCGGAGGGTAGGGTGGCCGCCAACACATTGGACGCGAGCGTCGTTTCCCCGATCATGATGACGATGTGGTAGGCGACGATGACGATCAACAATGTCGGTATCGATTTGAGCACGTAGAGCTCCTTCCTTGCTGCGGCAGCGCCGTCCGTCAACGAGGCGGTTGCGGATCTCGCGGCAACGGCGAGTGCATCGCCGCCACGAGTTCGCCGGCGCCCGCGCCCCACTTGGAAAAGACGCCGATCGCCTTGGTGAAGGAAACGTCCACCGGGTGCACCCGCTCCCCCGGCAGGATGTAGAGGGCTCCGGCCATGGGGGTCGGGACCGACGGCACCAGCACCGTATACCACCCGTTGTCCAGTTGCTCGACAATCAGCGCCGGCACCAGCGCCTCTTCGAGCTCGACGAGAGCCGGAGCCAGGGCCGGGTCGTCGGCGCGCCCGGTGATCCGCCCGATCAGGTCGCGGACAAAGGTGTAGCCCGGAATCTTGGTCATCACCGAGCGTTCGAAGGCGCCCTTGGCGCGGCGGCCGGGTGCGGTGCGCACGATCAGCCCGATCACGAAGCAGATCACCGCAAGCAGCAGGATTGCGACAAACTGGCGGAGCTCGATGGTCACCGGAAGGTGTGAGGCGACCGGCTTGATGAGGGCGAGCAGCCCGCCCACCGTCTTCGCCAGAAGCAACAAGGAGAGGTACAGCGGCAGGACCACCAGCAGGCCGCCTATCAGCGTCGTCTTGATGAACTCGACGAGTGTTCTCATCGCCGTCGTCCTCGTCGCCGGGCGTGCACCCCGGTGCGGCGCCCGACGGCTACGGGAAGGCCGCACATAAGGGGACGCCAGCGACCGTTGGCAGGAAGGAGGTGAGGAACGCCTTGGCTACGATCATGGCGGTGGCCAGCCAAAGTCGTTCCTCCCTCAAACCCGGGATCGCGGTTATTTGCGTGGCATCACCTTCGCCGCGATCACGTCGGCGTAGGTCAATTCCAGCAGGTCGCCGACCTGGAGGTTGGCCATCCGCTGCTGCATTTCAGGATCCTTCACGGTGATCGTGTGGACCTTTCCTTCGGCGCCGGTCACGGTGACCGTGTGATTGGTGAGATCGACCTGGGTGATTTCGGCCACGACGACCACCTGCTGCGCCCACGCGCGTCCTTCCGGCTGACCGGGCGCGGTGCTGCCGGCGGCGACGGTGGCCCCGAGCGGGGCGGACCCGGCGGGTAGCACGCGGGCGGAAATCGACTGGTAGACGCCGAGGCTGACCCGGTCGCCCGCCTTGACCCGGTTCAGGTCGACGTCGGCCGGAACCTGTACCGTGGTGACCTTTTGATCGTCGCTGCGCAGGGTTACGGTGCGGGTGCTCCGGTTGACCGCCTGAACCAGGGCGTCGCCCTCGACGTATTCCTCGGCGACAAGCGTCGGCTCCGTCGGTTGAGCCTCGGCGGCCGGCGGCGGCGGCGGCGGCGGCGGGCTCTTGTGGCTGGCGCAGGCCGACAGGCCGACAAGGGCCACCAATCCGGCAATGGGCAGCAAGCGGCGAGCGTCTTCGTGTCTCATGTCCAAGTCCTCCAGATGCTACTTAGTGTCCCCGTTTTGGCGACGGGTCGGGATGCGGAGGGAAACCGGTGCATGCCATGATCGAGCGAATGAACGCGTCGCCGGCCTTCCGCAGCCCGACGCGATGGACTTGCCCCCCTCAGCATTGAGATCAACTGGTTGCCTTTGTGCGCGTTCTCCCGTCGGGCGGCCGCTCGTAATGGATGCCGGCGCGATTCAAGTTCTGCAGCATATCCTCCGGTTTGACCGACCCGAACAACTGCACCACTTTGGCAATGCCGCCGGTCCAGCCGGTCTGGTGGCTGGCGCCGACACCGGCGCCGGTGTCACCGTGGAAATACTCGTAGAACCAGAGGTAATCCCGCCAGTGGGGGTCGGTCTGGAACTTTTCGACCGAGCCGAACACCGGCCGCCGGCCGTCCTTATCTTTTCGGAAGATGTTGACGAGACGGTTGCCGATCTCCTTCGCCACCTCGAACAAAGTCATCTGATTGCCGGAGCCGGTCGGGCATTCGATTTTGAAGTCGTCGCCGAAGTATTGGTAGAGGATGAGCAGCGCCCGGACCAGCATGAGGTTGACCGGCATCCAAATCGGCCCGCGCCAATTGGAGTTGCCGCCGAACATGCCCGTGTCGGAGTCCCCCGGTACATAGGCGACCTTGAACTGCTGTCCGCCCCAATCGAAGACGTAAGGCTGATCGCGGTAGCGCCGGGAGAGGGCACGGATACCGAACTCGCTGAGGAACTCGTTCTCGTCGAGCATGTAGGCAAGGGTTCGGCGGAGCTTGCCCTCGTTGAACAGACAGAGCAGGTGGCGGTTGCCGAACCCGCGGAGCAGAGGATCGTGGAAGTTGGCGGTGAGCTCCGGAAACTTGGCCAGGATTTCCCGGACGCCAGCGGCGAAGCGGGGAAGCTTGTCGACCGCCTCCTGCGGAACGACGGCAATGGCGAACAACGGCAGCAGACCCACCATCGAGCGCACTTTCAGACGACAGGCGTTCCCGCCGGGGAAGTGGAGAACGTCATAGAAAAAGCCGTCTTCCTCGTCCCAAAGCTCGTCGTTCTGTTGACCGATGCGGTCCATGGCGGCGCCGATCCGGAGGTAATGGTCGGCGAATTTCACCGCCATGCTCTCGTAGCTCGGATCGTCGAGGGCGAGCTCGATGGCCATCCTCAGCATCATCGAGGCGAAGAACGCCATCCACGCGGTGCCGTCCGCCTGCTCCAGGTGGCCGCCGGTGGGCAGCGGCGACGAGCGGTCGAACACGCCGATGTTGTCGAGACCGAGGAAGCCGCCGGAGAAGACGTTGCTGCCATCGATGTCCTTGCGGTTCACCCACCAGGTGAAGTTCAGCAGCAAGGCCTGGAACGCCTGCTTGAGGAAGGCGGTATCGCCTTTCCCTCCCCTGAGCTCGCGGTCGAGCTGATAGACGAACCAGGTGGCAAAGGCATGAACCGGCGGATTGACGTCACCGAAGTTCCACTCGTACGCCGGTATCTGCCCGTTCGGGTGGAGGTACTTCTCGCGCAGCATCAGGTCGAGCTGCTCTTTGGCGAAGCCGGGATCGACCATGGCCAGCGGGATGGTATGAAACGCCAGGTCCCACGCCGCGTACCAGGGATACTCCCATTTGTCGGGCATCGAGATGATGTCCGCGTTGACCATGTGCGACCAGTCGCGGTTGCGCATCTTGGTTTTGGAATCGAGGATCGGATCGAGGCCGTGTTCCTGTAGCCACTTGCCCACGTCGTAGTAGAAATACTGCTTCGACCACAGCATGCCGGCAAGCGCTTGGCGCATGATGTTGGCGTCGTCGGCCGATGTTCCGGGGGGAGTGATGGCGGCGTAGAAGGCGTCGGTCTCGGACTTGCGCAAGGCGAACACGGCATCGAAGTCCTTGCCGAACGGGTTGCTGCCGGCCGACGGCGCCGTGTCGGTGAGCCGCAGCCGCACTTCGATGCTGCCGTTGGCGGGGACGCTGACGAGGTAGTCGGCCGCCGCCTTGGTACCGATCAGGGCGGGGTTGACGGCGTCGGCCTCGCCGCCGACCACATGGTTGTTGATCCCGTCCTTGACGTACGGTTGCGGATTGGGCTTGCCGAATATCCGCTCCTGGTTGGTCTCGTTCTCGGTAAACAGCAGCCGAGCGTTGCCGTCGCAATAGAGCCAACGCATGGTGCCTTCGTCGACTTGCGCCTCGATAACCGGCTGACCCGAACCGGCTTTGTTGACGCGAAGGAGGGGTCTCGGGGCCCCCGCCGCCCATGACCAGGTATTCCGAAACCACAACGTGGGCAGCACATGGAGATCCGCGGCCTCGGGTCCACGGTTGTGGACAGTAATCTTGATGAGAAAGTCCTCTGGTGCCGCTTTTGCATACTCTACAAAGACATCAAAGTATTTATCTTCGTTGAATACGCCGGTATCGATCAACTCATATTCAGGTTCCAGCTTACCCCGGCTGCGATTAGTCTTAACTAGATCATCATAAGGAAATGTAGCCTGCGGATATTTATAAAGATACTTCATATAGGAGTGGGTAGGCGTCGAGTCCAGGTAGTAATAGTATTCCTTGACGTCTTCGCCGTGATTGCCCTCGCTGTTGGCTAGGCCGAACAGCCGCTCCTTGAGGATCGGGTCCTTGCCATTCCACAGGGCGAGGGCGAAACATAGCCGTTGTTCGTCGTCGGATATTCCGGCGAGTCCATCTTCCCCCCAGCGATAAGTGCGCGATCTGGCTTGGTCGTGGGTGAAGTAATTCCAAGCATCACCGTCACTGCTGTAGTCCTCGCGAACCGTTCCCCACTGCCGCTCGGTTAGATAAGGTCCCCATTTCTTCCAAGGAACATTATTCCCCACCGCTTCCAACAGCCGGCTATGCTCTGCCGTCTCCCTCTTCGCCATTGCTCTGCTCTCTCCCTGGTCCGAACCACGTCGCCTCTATGTGATTCTTCTGTGGTGCGACGAAGGCTGCGATGACAAAGCGCCCGCGCGTGTCTTATGACGCGCGGGGCAACAGTTAGTAAGGCGAACGAGTCGTACTTGCAACGAGAGAGGTGACGGGAGACAGGGCGGGTCGCTGAACGCGTTCAGGCGCCCGCGTCGCCTGTCTTGCCTCGGATCAGCGCGGGACCGGCACGGTTCCCTCGCGTTGTCGGAGCACCGGCTCCAGGCAGCGGACGGTCCCCATGCGGGGCAGGGCCTCCACCGGCTGCGACAGTTTGCGCCGCCAATTGGGCCGCTCCTCGTTGGTGCCGGGCAGGTTGATCTGCTCCTGCTCCTCCATCAGGTCGTCGATCTGCACCAGGAGGATCTGCGACGGCGAGCGGGCGAGAAAGGCATGCAGGGCGGCGGCCAGCTTGGCATCCATGGGTGCCGCGTCGACGTTGTTGGGATCGCGACCGGGCGGCAGCAGACCTTCCGTCGCCAGCATCTGCAGCAGCAGGTGGCGCTCATGGACGCGGGCCCTCTTTTCGCCCTCATACGCCTCTTCCGAGGGATACTGGGCCAACTCGTGCTTCAGGGCGATATCGGCCCCGCGCCAATAGCCCCACAGGGTGGCCAGGTCGTGGGTAGTCACACAGGCCAGCGCCAGCGCCGGGTATTCGCCCGGGCGCTTGAAGCGGTCGTCGATGCGCTCGAAGTAGAGAACCCGATAGGACAGAACGGCGGCGGCGGCCATGCGCTCGCGGAAGCCGTCCGGCACCGTACCCAGATCCTCGCCGACGACGAGGCAGCGCGCCCGCTGGCTTTCCAGCGCCACGAGCGCCAGCAGATCGTCGAAGGGATACTTGACGTAGGCACCCCTGGCCGGCGGCTGGTCCGCCGGGATCCAGAACAGGTGCATCAGACCCATCACGTGGTCGATGCGGATCGCCCCGGCGTGGCGCATATTGGCGCGCAGCATGGCGATGAACGGCTCATACCCCAGCTCGCGCAGGCGCTGCGGATGCAGGGGCGGGATGGACCAGTCCTGGCCCAACATGTTGAAGGGGTCGGGAGGGCAACCCACCTTCGCCTGCTGCAGGATCAGCTCCGGGTTGGCCCAGGCGTCGGCACCCTCGCGCGCCGCCCCTACCGCCAGGTCGACGTAGAGACCGACCGCCATCCCGCTGGTGTCCGCCCGCGCCTTGGCCGCGCCCAGTTGCTCATCGGCGATCCACTGCAGGTACATGTAGAACTCGATCCGGGCCGCATGCTCCTTGGCGAAGGCTTCGCACTCGGGCGTGTCCGGCCGCCCATAGCCGGCCGGCCACTCCTGCCAGGGCTTGCCCGGAAACGTCTCGGCGAGGACATTGAACAGGGCGAAGCGGACGAGTTGGACGCCTTCGGCTTCGCAGAACCGCTCGAACGCCGCCTGTCGCTGCGGATGGGCGTTCTCGTACTCGGGGCGAACGAACCACTCGTAGAGGGCGTAGAGCACCTTGCGCTTGAACGGGGCGATGTCTGCGTAAGGAACGTGGGAGGCATCGCGCCACGCGTTTATCTCGTCGGCGGCATGCCGAACCAGCGTCGCCGCCTCCGGACAGTTGGCGAACTCCGGCACCGCCTCGACGTCGATGTAGAGCGGGTTGAGGAATTGTCGGCTGGAGGGTGAGTAGGGGCTCGCCCACTCGGGCCGATCGAGGAAGAGCGCGTGCAACGGGTTGAGGCCGAGGATGTCGGCGCCCAGGTCGGCGGCGATATCGATCGCCGAGGCGAGGTCGGTGAAGTCGCCGATGCCCCAGTTGCCCGGCCGGCGCAGCGAATAGAGCTGTGCCGAAAGCCCCCAAATCCGCCCGCTCTTGGCCAGCACCGGCGGCAGGTAGCAGCGCTCGGGGGCGACAATCAGGCGCATTTCCGCCTTCCGTGCCGCCGCCGTCTCGTCGTCGCCGAGGACGAGACGGTGGTAGCCCAGCGGGAGCTCGCCCGCCACCGCAAGGGTCAACCGCACCAGATCGGCGCCGTCGAGCCGCCGTTCGGCGTCGATGGCGACGGTGGTGGGGCGGAAGACGAACTCGGTGCAGCTGCCGTCTTCACGCACCACCCGACAGTCGATCGGCAGCGCCAGCGCCTGGCGCGGCAGGACCACCGGGACGGTGACCGCGGCACCCTCGTACACGATCAGCACCGGCGGCAGGGTGCGACGCCACGACGCGTCCTCGAGCCGGCCGAGGCTGGTCTCGATCTCGCCCTCGTTGGCCGCGCCACAGCCGAGGGCGCCGAGGATGGCGCGCATGCCCGCCTCGTCGACCGGATGGTGGTGGCCCCAGATGTCCCAGTATTCGGGTTCGACGCCGGCGAGCCATGCGAGGCGATCGAGATCTTGAGAGGTTGGCATTGTCTGTCGTTTTCCCGCGCCTCAGGCGTCCTCCAGGAGGACGAACGAACGGCCGAGCATTGGGTAGGCCTGGCCGCCGGCAAAGAGTTGGGTTCGTATCTCGGCGTCGGTGCGGGCGGTATCGAACACCGTCCTCCAGCCGTTGTGCCGTGCCTGCGGCAGCTCGAACGCGACCGGGTCGTCGCGGCAGCTCATCAGCAGGACGAACAGATCGTCGTCGGTCGGTCCCCCCGCCACGGCCACCCGCGGCAAGAACAGCCGCGCGCCGAGGACGGTCGCCTCGGCGGCATGCCAGTCGGCGGGGGCCATTTCCCGACCTTCTGGAGCCAGCCAGGTCACGTCCTGCAGCTCCGCGTTGCTCATCGGCAGCCCGGTGAGGAACTTGGTGCGACGGAAGACCGGATGGTCGCGGCGGAGTTTCAACAGGCGGCGGACAAACTCGCTGAGTTCCAGGTCGTCGGCACTGCGTCCGCCCCAGTCCACCCAGCCCACCTCGTTGTCCTGGCAGTAGACGTTGTTGTTGCCGTGCTGAGTCCGGGCGAACTCGTCACCGGCGGTGATCATGGGGGTGCCCTGGGCGAGGATCAGGGTCGCCATGAAGTTGCGCATCTGCCGACGGCGAAGCTGGAGGATGTGGGCGTCGGTGGTCACCCCCTCGGCGCCGCAGTTCCAGCTCAGGTTGTTGTCGGTACCGTCGCGGTTGTGTTCGCCGTTGGCGTCGTTGCGTTTGCGGGTATAGCTGACCAGGTCGTTGAGGGTGAAGCCGTCATGAGCGGTGATGAAATTGATGCTGGCCCAGGGGCGCCGGCCGCGCCGCTGAAAGATGTCCGCCGAGCCGCTGATTCGCCCGGCGAGCTCGCCGATGACGCCGCCGTCGCCGCGCCAGAAGCGGCGGGCGGTGTCGCGGAAGCGGTCGTTCCATTCCGCCCAGCCGGGGGGATAGTTGCCGAGCTGGTAGCCGCCGATGCCCACGTCCCAGGGTTCGGCGATCATCTTGACCCGCGACAGGACCGGGTCCTGAAGCACCGCATCGAAGAACCCGGCATGGGGATCGTAGCCGTGGGGTTCCCGGCCGAGCGTCGATGTCAGATCGAAGCGGAAGCCGTCCACATGCATCTCCTCCACCCAGTAGCGGAGCGAGTCCATGATCATCTGCAGGACGCGCGGGTGGCGGACGTTGATGGAGTTGCCGCAGCCGGTGTAGTCGGCATAGCGCCGCCGGTCGGCGGCGAGGACGTAGTACGAAGCGTTGTCGATGCCGCGGAACGAGACCGTCGGGCCGAACTCGTTGCCTTCGCCGGTATGATTGTAAACCACGTCCAAGATGACCTCGATCCCGGCGGCGTGCAGGTTCGCCACCATCATCTTGAACTCGCGTATCTGCCCGTGGTGGAGGAAGCGCGGGTCTGGCGCAAAATAGTTGATCTGGTTGTAGCCCCAGTAATTGCGCAGGTTCTTCGAGACGAGATGCTGCTCGTCGACCGTCGGCTGGACCGGCAGCAGCTCCACCGCGGTCACCCCCAGCTTGGCCAGGTAATCGACGATCGGCGGCGAGCCCAGCGCGGCGAAGGTCCCCCGTTCCGCCTCCGGGACCTCGGGATGACGCTTGGTGAAGCCCTTGACGTGCAGCTCGTAGACGACCGACTGCGCCCAGGGGACATTGGGAAGCCGTTCCGGCCCCCAGGTGAAGGCGGGCTCCACCACCCGGCACTTCGGCGTCATCCGGGCGCTGTCCCGCTTGTCGAAGGACAGGTCGGCCCGGCTGGAGTCGCGGCGATAGCCGAAGTGGGCATCGCTGAGGACGAGTTGCCCGTCGATCGCCCGGGCGTAGGGGTCGATCAGCAGCTTGTTGGGATTGAACCGGTGTCCGGCGCGGGGTTCGTACGGGCCGTAGACGCGATAGCCATAGAGTTGGCCCGGATGCAGGCCGACCACGTAGCCGTGCCAGACGATATTGGTGTACTCGGGCAAGACGATCCGCTCGGTCTCTCGCTTGCCCGAGGCATCGAACAGGCACAACTCCACCCGCTCGGCGTTTTCGGAGAACAGGGCGAAATTAACGCCGCGTCCGTCCCAGGTGGCGCCGAGGGGGGAGGGGCTACCCGGCTGAACCCGACTTTGTTGGGGCATCGCCGGCCGCCGCTGCTTCTGGGGTGTCATCGCCGCTTTCCACGATCTCTACGACCTCGACGTCCTCCACGTCCGCCTCGATGGTCGGGCGTTCGCGGGGAAACGGCTTGAGCACGACGGCGCCGAGAGGCGGCACTTGCAAGGAGAGAGAGAACGGGTAGCCGTGCGCGCCGATCAAATCGGCGTCGACGCGACCGGAATTACCGACGCCGCTGCCGGCGTAACAGGAGGCATCGGTATTGAGGATCTCGGCGTAGGCGCCCTCGAAGGGAACACCGATGCGGTAATCGGCGCGGACGACCGGGGTAAAGTTGCAGATGACGATAACGATGTCTTCGGGATCCTTGGCCCGACGGATGTAGGAAATGACGCTGTTGTCGGAGTCGTGGCAGTCGATCCAGGTGAAGCCTTCGGCGAAACAGTCCGATTCGTACAGCGCCGGTTGCGAACGATAGACGGCGTTGAGATCGCGAACCAGGGTCTGGATGCCGTGCTGGAGCGGATATTCGAGGAGATGCCAGTCGAGGCTCTTGTCGTGCTGCCATTCTTCGCCCTGGCCGAATTCGCAGCCCATGAACAGCAGCTTCTTGCCCGACATGGTCCACATGAAGGTCAGGTAGCAGCGGAGGTTGGCGAACTTCTGCCAGCCGTCGCCCGGCATCTTATTGAGCAGCGACCCCTTGCCGTGAACGACCTCGTCGTGGGAAATCGGCAAGATGAAGTTCTCGGTGAAGGCGTAAAGGAGGCCGAAGGTCAAGAGATTGTGGTGGTAGCGGCGATGGATGGGCTCCTTGCACATGTAGCGCAAGGTGTCGTTCATCCATCCCATGTTCCACTTGTAGCCGAAGCCGAGGCCGCCCAGGTAAGTGGGCCGCGACACCATCGGCCAGGCGGTCGATTCCTCGGCGACGGTCATCACCCCTTCGTGGTGGCCGTAGACCAGTTCGTTCATCCGCTTGATGAAGTCGATCGCCTCCAGGTTCTCGCGGCCGCCGAACATGTTGGGGATCCATTCCCCCTGTTTGCGGCTGTAGTCGAGATAGAGCATGGAGGCGACGGCATCGACGCGCAAACCGTCGATGTGAAATTCTTCCATCCAGTAGAGGGCGTTCGACAACAGGAAGTTGCAGACTTCGCGGCGCCCATAGTTATAGATGAGCGTATCCCAATCCATGTGCTTGCCTTTGCGCGGATCGGAATGCTCGTAGAGGTGCGTGCCGTCGAAAAACGAGAGGCCGTGCGGATCGCCGGGAAAATGGCCGACCACCCAGTCGATCAAAACGGCGAGGCCGTTCTTATGGCAGGTATCGACGAAATACTTGAAGTCGTTGGGCTTGCCGTAACGGCAGGTGGGGGCGAAGAGGGCGGTCGGCTGATAGCCCCATGAGCCGTCGAACGGATACTCGTGGATCGGCATCAACTCGAGATGGGTAAAGCCCAGGTCCTTGACGTAGGGGATGAGATCGTCGGCCAGTTCGCGATAGGTCAGGTAGCGGTTGTTTTCCTCGGGGACGCGCTTCCACGAGCCGAGGTGCGCCTCGTAGATGGTAACCGGCGCGTCGCGGTCGTTGTGGTGGGCGCGGCTGCGCATCCACTCTTCGTCGTGCCAGACATACTCGGTCGGGTCGGGGACGATCGACGCCGTCCGCGGCGGCATCTCCGCCTCGACGGCGAAGGGGTCGGCCTTTTCCGCCATCAGGCTGCCGAACCGGTCCTTGATCTCGTACTTGTAGACGTCGCCCGGGGCGACATGGGGCAGAAAGATCTCCCAGACGCCGCATTCATAGCGACAGCGCATGGGATGGCGACGACCGTCCCAGCCGTTGAAATCGCCGATGACGCTGACCCGCCTGGCATTGGGCGCCCAAACCGCGAAGGCGGCGCCGGCGACGTTGTCGATGGTCATCTGCCGCGAGCCCAGCTTCTCGAACAGCCGGAGGTGCGTTCCCTCCACCAGCAGGTGGATGTCCAACTCGCCCAGAACCGGTCCGAAGCGGTAGGGATCTTCCGTCTCGTAGGTATCCTCGCTGCCGTGGGGGAGAATGCGCAGCCGGTAGCGAAAGCGGTCCTTTTTCCCCTGAATCGGTCCGGAGAAGAAGCCCTGCTCGCGGAGCAGCGGTAGATCGGCGACCACCGACCCGGTGGCACTGTCAACCACCGCGACCTTGCGCGCCTGCGGCTGAAAGGTCCGGACCACCACCGTATCGACGCCGTTCCGCTTTTCGATGTGCATGCCGAGAATCGAGAACGGATCGTCGTTATCGCCGTGAACGACCCGATCGATTGCGCTGTCGTCCCCCGTCTGACTGTTCATGGTTTTATCCATCCCGTAGCGAGAACCCTATGCGGCGTTTCTTCAGCATCCGCGGCGCGACCGGCGAAACCGGATCAACGCGGCGATCGTCTTCGTTCGGTGAGGACGGCACGAGGAGGGGAAGAGGCATCTCCAGACGGCTCGGTGCTCTGGTATGCCTTCCTATGCTGCCTTGATGGTTGTGCGGATGACGCCCGCACGCTCACCGCTTCTTCGTCGGCGCCTTCGCCGGTTTCTTCTCCATGGTCGGTTTCTTTTCGGCCGGCGCTTTGGGCTTGGCGACCGGAGCGGCCTTCGGCTTTGCCGCCTCCTCGGCCTTTTGTTTCGCGGCGTCCTCGGCCGCCTTGCGCTTGGCGGCGTCTTCCGCCGCCTTCGCGTCGGCTTCGGCCTTGGCCTTGGCTTCGGCCTCTGCCTTGGCTTTTGCCTCGGCTTCCGCTTTGGCCTTCGCCTGCTTTTCCGCCTCGGCCTTTTCCTCGGCTTCGGCCTTGGCTTTTGCCTCGGCCTTGGCCGCTGCTTCCGCCTTCGCCCGCGCTTCCTCTTCCGCCTTCGCTTTCGCCGTTGCCTCGGCTTCGGCGGTCAGTTCGGCGACCGCCGTTTCCCAATGCTCCGCCGCCCGACCCTCGGGTCGACCTTCGCGCTCCCAAATAGCATGGGCGCGTCTTACGATCTCATCATGGTCTTGAACGGACATTCTCTGCTCCCCCTAGAGGACGTTCGTGCGGCGACAGCTCATCTGACCTGCGGCGGCAGTTTATCCGAAATACCGCAAGATACCAGGGCGACACCCCCTCCTCAGGGGGCGGCGGCAGCCCGGCGCGAGCGCTTCGGGGCGGGGTACCGGGGCACGTAGGGATGCCGCGCGCCGGCAACGGACCCGGGTTAGGCAGTCTGATAGAAGTGCGGCCGCGGCGCGTCAACCCCGCACATCTTCACTCGGAAACCCGGCGCTTCGGGAGGCTAACGAAGTCGGCCCGCCCCTTCATCGCCAGCCATCCGTTGGCATCGGCGATCCACAGGTCGAGCGCGTCTTCGCCGGCCGGCGCGGCGGCGACGGTGAACGGCGCGGTATCGAGGATCGGCCGATGGCCGCGGAATTCGAACCCGGCGATGGTCCGTGCCGGCCACGAGCGGACCGCCAAGCCGATCATCAGCGTCGCCAGCAGCGGTCCGTGGACGACGAGCCCGGAATAGCCCTCGACCGTCGTCGCATAGTCCCGGTCATAGTGGATGCGGTGGCCATTGAAGGTGAGGGCGGAATAGCGGAACAGCATCACCGGGTCGGGCCGGACCTCCTCGCTCCATGCGGCGCCGGAGGGTGCCGCGGTGCCCGGCCGTGCGGCGGCGCCGGCACCCCGCTCCTCGCGATAGACGATGTCGTGCTCGTCGACGATCGCCGGCCCGGCCGGCCCGACGATTTCATGGCGGACGGTGACGAACACCAGCCGACCGCTGCGTCCGGTCTTGCTCACCACATCGGCGATCGTCGACCGCCGCTCCGCCCAGTCGCCGAGGGCAAGGTCGCCCGGGAACCGTACCCGGCTGCCCGCCCACATTCGCCGCGCGGTGCCGACGGGGGGGAGGAATCCGCCCAAGGCCGGGTGGCCGTCGCGACCGAGACCGCTGCGGGGAACGATGGTCCAGAAGTAGAGCCAGTGCCACAGGGGCGGCAACGGGTCGCCCTCCTGCAGCAGCGGCTGTACGCGATCGAGGGTCGCCTGCAGCGCCTGCACCCGCTCCGCGCCGATGCGGTCGCGGATGCACTCCGTTCGCCCGATCCAGTCCTCGATCCGCACCTCGCCCGTCTCCATCACCCCTCCCTTGGCCTCCGCCTCCTGCGCACATTGCGGGACGCCGGATTTCGGTACATTGTGTCACGAGATCGTGGGAATGCCGCCAACGATATGCTCGCTCAAAGGCAGGGGGGTCGCGATGAGCCGAATCCATCAACCGAGAGGCCGGCGCGGCCGCTGGGGATGTCGTTTGTCGACGAGGGTCGCGACCGCGGTCGGGGTGGCCGGTGTGGCCATGGCTCTGGAGCTGCCGGCGGCCTTTGCCGAGGGGGCGTCGGCGTCCCCGGGCGGATCTCCCGCGGCCGCTTCGGCGGGCGGGGTGACGAGGAGTCCCGTCTCCCGACAGAAACCCGGTCAGGGGATCGACTTCGCCAACGCCATCCCGGCGCCGCTGCCGCAGGGCTACGCCACGCCCACCCCGGTCACCGAGGCCATTGCCAAGTCCGCCCAGGCGGCGTTGTCCGCGCAGGCGGCGAGCCTCACCCCGCCCCGGTCCTATCTCGGCCGCGCTGGCTCCGGCAAGCTGACGCCGGTGACGCTGGTGCCGCAAGACCTGCTTCCGGGGGCACCCGCCGCCGGCCAGGCGGCCTCGGGTCGTACCGCCGCTCCCAGCGCCGATACGGTCGCCCCGCAGGAATTCGGAACCCAGGGCTTGCCGTATACGACCTCCCAGGTCAACGCCTCGGGCGATGATACGGACGTCCACTACCCGTTTGCGCCGATCGGCAAGTTGTTCTTCAATAACCAGTTTGGCCAGACCTTTGTTTGTTCGGCGTCGCTGATCGCGCGCGGCCTGGCGGTGACGGCGGCCCATTGCGTCGCCGACTTCGGCACGGGTCAGTTTTATTCCAACTGGCAGTTCGTGCCCGCCTACAACAACGGGATAGCCCCATTCGGGGTGTCCACGACCAAAACGGCGACGGCTTTGAGCTCCTATCTCGACGGTACCGATGCCTGTGCACAGGCGGGGGTCGTCTGCCAGGACGATGTGGCCATCCTCACCCTGAATACGGTCGACGGGGTGAATTACATCGGCTCGTCCACCGGGTGGTTGGGGGTCGGGGCGAACGGGTACGGGTTCACCCCCTGGGGAACCACCCAGGTTACGCAGGTAGGTTATCCCGTCGGCCTGGATGACGGGGAACTGATGGAGCGGAACGATGCGTTCGGCTACACCGACGCCAGCATGGCCAACAACACCCTCATCGGGTCGCTGATGACCGGCGGATCGAGCGGCGGGCCGTGGGTGCTCAACCTCGGCATGCCGCCGACGCTCACCGGGACCAACTTCGGCGAGGCCGCCGTGCATAACATCGTGATCGGGGTCACCAGCTGGGGTACCGTCGCCGACGAAGTCAAACTGATGGGCGCTTCGCCGTTCACCAGTGCCAATATCTTCACCCTCATATCGGCGGCGTGTACGGCGACCCCGGCCGCCTGCCAGTAACCGTGGCCGGATCGGCGGGGCGGACGGACGGGAAGAGCGGGGCGGCGCGAGCGACCCCCGCCTAGGTCGTGGTGACGGCGACTCCTTTCCAGAAGGCGACGTGGTCCTTGATCTCCGCCGCGGCGGGTTTGGGGTCGGGGTAATACCAGGCGGCGTTGGCGTTGGTCCGGTCGCCGACGACCACGTCGTAGTAGTGGGCGATGCCTTTCCACGGGCAGACGCTGGTGTGCGACGACGGGCGCAGATGCCCATGCCGCACCGTGTGCGGCGGAAAGTAGACGTTCCCCTCCACCGCCCGGTAGGCGGCCGCCTCGGCAATGAGCGCACCGCCCCACGAGGCCCTTGCCGTTTGTTCCGTCATTGCTCCGCGTCCACCCAAGCGCCGCTCAGCGGCGGTAGCGCCATTGACTAAGCGACGCGGTGCGCCGATGCTATGAGAATGGATATGGTACGGAATGGAGAGGAGGCGGGATGAAACCGGTTGTCTGTGCCGCAGTCTTGGCCTTCGCGCTGGTCTCCGCTCAGGCGGCGTGGGCGTTCACCATCGATGACCAGGGTGGCAACAACAGCGACGGGACGCCCAGGTTCACCGACCCCGACGACGCCGCCATGCGCCCAAACGCAATGAGCTTGAGCAGTCCGTCCGTTTCGTCCTCCCGCGGCAGTCGCTCCGATCTGCTCGACCCAACACGGGATCCGGCCCGGCTGCCGCCGATTCCGGAGGGTGCACGGATCGGGGCGAGCGAATCCGGCTTCGGCAACAACAGCCGCTTCGGCTACGACCGGGTCGGACGCCCGGTTAGATAACCGCAAATTATCCGCCGGCGGTGGCGAAAACAGCCAGCCGCCGATAAGCGGACGTGAAGAAGAAGTAATCATACGCAGAATTAACGCCGTGTTAATGTTGCGTCCATCCTGGGTTAGGCAGAGGACATTTAATACTCTGCGCGTCTATTAACCCAGGAGTTTTCCATGAACAAGCCTTTGACCGGTCTCGTTGCTATCGCATTCGCGTTGGGCGCGACCGCACCGGTGTTCGCGGCAACCCACTCGACGAAAGCGACGGCCGATACCTGCCAAACGATGGCAGGCGATCTGGAGCAGGCATTCACCGCCCACCCGAACGCAAAGAAGCTCGAACAGGCAAAGAAGCTGCAGAGCGAGGGCGACAAGCTGTGCGGTGCCGGAAAGTATAGCGACGGAGTGCACAAGTACAAGATGGCAATGGCGGATCTGACTGGAACCAGCAAGAAGAAATAACATCGACGGCCCGGACATCTCGCATCAGGGTGGGGCTTGGTCGGCCCCACCCGTGGCGCGATGCCATTTACGATTCCGACGACGGCGACCCTAAGCGCCCCCTAGAAGTCGTTGGTTACGATATCGTGGGCGCGGCGGGCCATCTCGGCCCCGTACTCCGTCCATATCCCCTGACCCCAATACCGGTAGCAGCTCGTCTCCGCGGAGAGGAGGTGGTAGAGGGCGTTGCGGTAGCGGGCATCGTCGGTGGCCAGCTTCTTCTTCGACAGGACCTTCTGAAAGAAATCCGAACTCGCCTTGTCCATGGGCGCCAGCACGTTCTCGTAGCCCTGGACCCAGGAGATATTGTTGGTCCAGCTACCGCCGTCCATGTGGAAGCGGTGGTCGTCCTTCTTGCAAGCCTCGATCACCTTGGCGAGCGCGTCGGGTCCGTCGCCCGGCTTCATCCGATCCCAGATCTGCTTTTGAAAGATCGGCTGGATGACCGGCAGGTCGGCCGGCTTGACGCCGCTGGCAAACAGGTATTCCAGGTACTCGGTGCCGTTCATCAGCGGCGTCTCGGAGTGTGACGCCTCGCGCACGCACTCCATGAACTTGCCCGGAAACTCGTTCATCATCACCCCGCCGTTCTCGCCGTCGGCGATCTGGGTGACCAAGGGCGGGACGCTGTGGCCGGCGAGGGTCATGCGGCCGAGGCTTTTCGCCTCGTAGTAGGGCTGCATCTGGGCGACGAGCTTGGTGTCGGAGCCCTGGGTCTTGATCAGGGCGATGATCTCGGCGGTTTCCCCCTTCGAGCTCTTCACCACCAGGCGGTGCGGCAGGTGCTTCTGCTCCGGGCCGTGTCCGTTCTCCGGCCGCTCGACGGTGTGCTCTTGAACCAGGAGCCAGGTGAACCCGCAATCCAGCAGCGTCTTGACGTAGGCATAGGCCACATCGGGATGGTTGGGCAGCGCCATCTCCGAGGGCGAAAAGCCGCGGACTCGCTGCAGCGCCTCGATGCCGAAGATGGCGGCGAAATGGTGCTGCCAGGCGCGCACGTGGAGGGGAAAGTCCTGGACCGGCGTCGACGGGGCGACGGCGTGACCCCAGGGGCAGCCCAGCCACTCGGCACAGCGGCGGTAATCGGGGTTGATGGTGATGGTCTTCAGCGCATCGATGACATGATGCTCGCCCATGTCGCGCAGACCATGGAAGAGGGTGCCGGAGTATTCCAGCATGACCCGCGGCTCTTTGCCTTCGCCGACGAGTTGCGGGATGAACTCGCCCATGCGTTTGTAGCACCAGACGAACACCCCGGCGTTGTGGTTGTCGCCGATTCCCTGGTTGTCCATCATGTACTTGAGGTTGCTGATGATCTTCGCCGTCCGCAGGTCATGGCCTCCCGCCGGGATCAGCGGTTGATGCATGTGCAGGGCGATGGCGGCGGCGGACTTGATGCGGCCGAAGTCGATGCGGCTTTCGGGGCGAAAGACCTCCTGACCAGCGGCCGCACGCAGCGCCTTGGAGATGTCGTCTTCGTGGCCGGAGATATTGGGCAGGCCGTCGGCGTATTCCGGCAGGTCGATCATGCGAAGCGTCTCCCAATCCAGTGATTGATGGGTCGGATCCGGCGTGAGTGAAATGAATGGTCCGAGCCGATTTGCCGACTGAGCGGCGGAGCGGGGCCGGGATTGAAGCAAGGGCCCGAGCGGGGCGCAAGGCCGTTGAGGTGGCCGGGCGCTACCGCCGGGTGCCGGCCGAGACGAGTCCGGCCGGCCGTTGCCGGCCGGCCGGATGACGGCAGCGGGGTGGAACCCCTCGCCTTACTGGATGACGACGAACTCGATCCGCCGGTTCTGGAAACGCCCGTCCGGGGTGTCGTTGGAGGCGATCGGCTGGCTCGCGCCATAGCCCTTTGCCACCAGCATCTCCGGCGCGACGCCGTCCTCGATCAGGACCGCGCGAACCGCCTCCGCCCGTGCCTGCGACAGAGGCTCGTGGGTGCTGGGGTCGCCGGTGGAATCGGTGTGGCCGCCGACTTCGATCCGGGTTCCGGCGGGGGCCGCCTTGATGGCGGTCGCCGCCTTCTCGAGGAGGGCGCGGGCGTCGCTGGACAAGGCGGCGCTTCCGGTCTCGAAGTGAATGATCGACAGGTTGAGCGCATGCACCAGGTCGGAAGCGGAGAAGCCGGACTTCAGCGCGGCGATGGCGGCCAGGGTCTTGTCGGTGGCGGAGCGGATCGCGGCGTCGGCTCGATCGGTGAGCGAGCCGTACGACATGGTGCCGCCGAAGATTCCCTTCAACTGCTCCATCAGGTTCGACCGCTGCACGTCGGAAATGGCCCCACCGACGTAGACCTTGGCCCCTTCGAACAGGGCCTCGACCCCCGGCAGCTTGAACTTGTCGAAGGCGGCGCCGAGCTTGTCCAGCCAAGCGGCGGGCGCGGCCGTCGGATCGACGGCGATGGTGCCGAAGATGTTGCCCTCGCCGAACGCCTTTTTCAGCGAGTCGATGATGGTGTCGCGGGACGCTTCGTCCTTAACCGTGCCGCCGTACCTGATTTGGCCGTTGGAGTTGGTGATCGACAGCTTGGGTTCGATTTGCGCGACCGCCGGCGGAGCGGGCGGGACCGGCACCGGCGTTGTCGGCGCGGCTGGCGCCGTCACGACCTTCTGCTCCGGCCTGAGGAAGCTGAACCAGGCGGCGATGGCGAGGAGTGCAATCAGCGCCAGCAACCACCAGAAGCGGCTCAGGAACGATTTTTCTTCCTGAGCGGCCGGTGCCGCGGCGGCGGCGGGGGCAGCCAGATAAGATGTGACCGCGGCGGGCAGAGTGGCCGGCACGGCCCCGTCGGGGGTGAGGAGATTGACGATCTTGGGGATCAGAAAGGAGATCGCGGCGCCGAGCGAGGAGATCGGCAGTCCGGTCCGCCCGGCGATCTGATCGAGCACGCCGCGGCCGACCGCCTGCTCGGTCTGCGTTGGGGTGAGCGGCTGACTTTCGCCCCGACCGATCCAGGACTGGACGGCGTCGGCCAGGCCGATCTTGCGGAACCGGTCGAGAAAGCCGTTGAGCCCCCCGTTCTGCGGGCTGGTCATGAACCGCAGCAATTCGGCCACGAGTTTTTCGGCGGTTCCGCCGCCGAGACTGAATTTCTGGGTGACCTCGCGAATCAACGTGTCGAACAACGCCATCTTCACCTCCCTGGAACAATGTTGGATCGTTTGTCGTTTGCCGGTGTTTGCCTGCACGCGTGGCATTCACCGGGCAGCCCTAATCACCGGACAACCGGGTGCCCCCTCATCGGGTCCTAAGCATAGACAATATCTGCTGATGCGTAACCCCTGGTCGCAAAAACGTCAGGGTGCGACTCTTTGGTTGCTCCACGCGGGGCCGGTAATGTTGGCTCCGCCGGACCGGAATGCCTCTCTTGCCCGCCGGTGACGTCCGGCAAGGAGGCGCTGCACGTCGACGCGGCCTGCGGCGGCCGTCGCGGTGCTGTCGTTGGCCGGGAAGTCGGTGGAGATCGGGGCGAAGGAGGAGCGCATGGCGGTAACCCGGTTTGCCCCCAGCCCCACCGGCGATCTCCATCTGGGGCACGCCTACGCCGCGTGGTTCGCCTGGGACCAGGCGCGTCGGAGCGGCGGACGGTTTCTCCTTCGGATCGAGGACATCGATCGCGCCCGCTGCCGCGACGCGTTCATCGCCCGTCATCTCGAGGATCTCGCCTGGCTCGGTTTCACCTGGGAGGAACCGGTGGTGCGGCAGTCGGAGCGCCTTGCCGTCTATGGCGACGCCCTCGATCGGCTGGAGGGGATGGGCGTGACCTACCCCTGCTTCTGCACCCGCAAGGAGATCGCCGAAGAGATCGCCCGTGCCGCCGGTGCCGAGGCAGGAGGGATCGGGGGATCACCGGTATACCCGGGCACGTGCCGAACGCTCGGCACCGAGGAGGCGATACGGCGACGACGCGCCGGCGATGCCTTTGCCATCCGGCTCGACGCCGAACGAGCGCTGCGACTAACGGGACCGCTCGCCTGGGTGGACGCGACGGTCGGGGGGCAGGGGGTGAACCTGGCCCCGTTCGGGGACGTGGTGATCGGCCGCAAGGACGCGGCCGCCAGCTATCATCTGGCGGTGGTCCTCGACGATGCGGCGGCGGGGGTCACGTTGGTTACCCGCGGCCGGGATCTGCTCGCCGCCACCCATGTGCATCGGACGCTGCAGGCGTTGCTCGGTCTGCCGGTGCCGCTCTGGCATCACCACGCCCTGGTCAGGGACCGGGCGGGGCGGCGACTGGCCAAGCGGGACGGCGATCTCGGCCTCCGCGTGCTCCGTGCGGCCGGCCGATCCGCGGCCGATGTTCTGGCCCTAGCGAGGGCCCTAGCGAGGGCGGCGGTGGATTGAGCCGCCGCCGGGATGAGCGGCGGTGCGTGGAGGGCGGTGCCGCGACGTCGGCGGTCGGGATCGGCGAAAAAGAAGAGGGCGAGACCTTTCGGCCCCGCCCTTTTCTCGTCGGTCGCTGCACATCCTCCGACCGAGCGTCTTACGACAGCCGCATGACCTTGGCGACGGACGGCACGCCCGCCGGGTTGAAGACGAACAACATGTAGTAGCCGGGCAAGGCAAAGTTGACGTTGCTGGGAGCCGTGACCGTCAACTGCGTCCCGCCCGAATAGGCCAGGTCGAAGAACCGCTGGTCGGCATTCAGCGAATGGGTGTCCGAGCCGATGCGCAGGAAAGTCACCCGACTGACCGGTCCGCTGACGCCCACCTGAAATTTGCTCCCCAGTTTGACCGCCGCCGGGGCGCTGGTGATCTTCGGCCGCGCCGCCACGGTCCCGTCGCTATTGTAGAGATAGGGCGGCGAGTAGATTTCGGCGTTCATGTTGCGGACCGGACCGGGGTCGCCGCCGGCAGCGGTCAGTACCGTGGCGTCCGGCAAAAGCAGTGCCGTCGAGTGATAAAGGCGCATCTTCTGGGCGACGGCGGCATCGGACCACTGCCCGGGACGGTCCGGGTCCCAGATCTGCGCCTTGTAGGAGGTGCCGATGTCCTTGTTGCCCACGGCGGAGCCGCCGTTGAGGAGGACCTTGCCGTCGGCCATCAGGGTTGTACTGGACCAGTACCGCATTTGGTCCGTATCGGGGCCGGCGGTGACCACCGGCTTCGCACCGTTGACGTCGATCAGGTCGACCTTCTTGTTCTGGCGGAGGGTCAGGATCTTGCCGGAGCGGTACATCAAGGCCGGCAACTGGGAGCCACCCGGCCGGGCCGACCCCGCCACGCCGGTAATGGTCCCGTTCCCGGTCGGATCCAGGTAGAACATCTTGCCGGACGTGTTGGCAACGATGAAGATCTTGCCGTTGCCGGCCTGGAAGCCGCGCGGATAGAACCAGTTATCGGTCCCGTAGGCCTGGTCGTTGCCGGCGCCGGTGAGGGTGCGCCACCCTGTGCCTTCGGTGTAAACCTCGGGATAGAGGATGCCGATCCCCTTCACCCCTTCCGAGCCCGATTTCGGAGTAAAGTCCTTGCGGCCACCGAGGATGACCATGTCGCCGTTGGGTCTCGGAACGATGGTGGGATACCAGCGCGGGTACGCCATCTCGCCGGCACTGAGGAGCCGGTCGGCGGTCCAGTCATAGACTTCCGCATCGGCAATGGAATGGTTTCGGTTGCCGTCGATGGTCAGGTCGCCGCCGGTGATCAGCAGCTTGCTGGTGCCGAGCAGCGCTTGCCCGGCGCAGAAGATATCGGTCAGCGGCCGTCCGTTGGGGATCGTCGGCAAGGTGGTATGGGAGGCTTTGCCCGTCCCCATGGCGGGATCCCACACGTCGTAGACGTACCCGCCCTGCTTGCCGTCTTCCGTGGAGCCGAAGTTGAACACCCGGCCGTCAGGAAGCAGGGCGACATGGAGCGGGACGATCGGCCAATTGACCGGTGCGGCGAAGGCGCCGGTTGTTTTCGCCTGCGGGGCGGCTTGCGGCGAGGCCACCTCGTCCGCGGACTGAATCGCCGCCTGCGGCGGCGACACGCCTATGCCGTAGCCATAGTCGATGCGACCGGGCTGATCGGCTTCGTGGGCGGCGATGACCGCATCATCGTCCGAATTAACGTCAGCGCCGAACGCCGGGTCGCCCACACCCATCAGCCCCGCATTCATCAGCAAGGCAAGCGCGGCTATAGCCACGGAAACGCGTAAATGCGCACCATCCATCGAGAAGCCCTCCCCTCTATCGTCCTCGTGACCTCGCGTCAGGTGACGGGCGCTTGCAGTCCCGCGTGCGGCCGCCGGTTGGAATTGTGATCGTATAATCTATTAGCGATATGTGATCTACGCCACATTTCCACCTTATTTACAAATGAATTCGAAGGAAACTTTGGCGACGCGAGGTGAATATCTGCGGATAGAATGCCCGTTTGCAGTATACGCCCGTGTCCCATCGGTCATGCGCATGGGGGCTGAGTGACGAGGGCGGCGGCGGCGAAACAAAAGGCGAGACCTTCGGTCCCGCCTCCTCGCATCGGTCGCTGCACATGCCTCCGACCGAGCGCCTTACGACACCGGCAGGATCCAGCCGCCGGACGGCACGCCCTTCTGGTTGAAGATGAACAGCATGTAGTAGCCGGGCAGGGCATAGTTGTTGTCGCTGGGTGCCCAGACAGTCAAATCCGTCGTCCCCGAAAAGCCCAGGTCGAAGAACCGCTGGTCGGCATTCAGCGAATGGGTGGCCGAGCCGATGCGCAGCAAGGTCACCCGGCTGACCGGTTCGTTGGCGATGATCTGAAAGGTGCTACCGAGGCTGACGTGCGAGGGAGCGGAGCCGATCCACGGCCGCGCCGCCAGGGACCCGTCCGCATTGTAGAGATAGGGCGGGTAGTAGATCTCGGCGTTCAGGTTGCGAACCGGACCGGGGGCACCGCCGCCGGCGGTCAGCACCGTAGCGTCCGGCAAGAGCAGCGCCGTCGAATGATAGAGGCGCATCTTCTGGGCGCCGGCGGCATCGGACCACTGCCCGGGATGGTCCGGGTCCCACACCTGTGCTTTGTAGGCGGTGCCGATGTCCTTGTTGCCGACGGCCGAGCCGCCGTTGAGGAGGACCTTGCCGTCGGCCATCAGGGTCGTGTTGGACCAGAACCGCATTTGGTCCGTATCGGGGCCGGCGGTGACCACCGGCGTCGCACCGTTGACGTCGATCAGGTCGACCTTCTTGTCCTGGCGGAGGGTCAGGATCTTGCCGGAGCGGTACATCAAGGCCGGCAACTGGGCGCCGCCGGGCCGGGCCGACCCCGCCACGCCGTTAATCGTCCCGTTCCCGGTCGGATCCAGGTAGAACATCTTGCCCGAGCTATTGGCAACGATGAAGATCTTGCCGTTGCCGGCCTGGAAGCCGCGCGGATAGAACCAGTTATCGGTCCCGTAGGCCAAGTCGCTGGCCGCGCCGGTGAGGGTGCGCCAGCCGGCCCCTTCGGTGTAAACCTCGGGATAGGGGATGCCGATCCCCTTGACCCCTTCCCCACTGCCGCGGCGAACAAAGTCCTTGCGGCCGCCGAGGACCACCCTGTCGCCGTTGGGTCTCGGAACGACGGTGGGATACCAGCGGGGATACGCCATCTGGCCGGCGCTGGTGAGCCGGTCGCTGTACCAGTCGTAGACCTCCGCATCGGCAATGGAATGGTTCCGGTTGCCGTTGATGGTCAGATCGCCGCCGGTGATCAGCAGCTTTGTGGCGCCGGTCAGCGCCTGACCGGCGCAGAAGATATCGGTCAGCGGCCGCCCGTTGGGGATCGTCGGCAGGGTCGTATGGGAGGCTTTGCCCGTCCCCATGGCGGGATCCCACACGTCGTAGACGAACCCGCCCTGCTTGCCGTCTTCCGTGGTGCCGAAGTTGAACACCCGGCCGTCCGGGAGTAGGGCGACATGGAGCGGGATGATCGACCACGGGAAGGCGCCGGGTCCGTTGAGGCTGCCGAAAAAGCCCAGGGTTTTCGCCTGCGCCCCGGCTGACGGCGTAGCGGCCGGCGTCGCCAGCGCCGCCGCCGATGCGACCGAGGGCTGCGACGGTGGTTTCACCCCGATGCCGTAGCCGTAATCGATGCGACCGGGCTGATCGGCTTCGTGGGCGGCGATGACCGCATCATCATCCGAATTGACTTCAGCGCCGAAAGCCGGATCACCCGCACCCATCAGTAAGGCAAGCGCGGCCGTCGCCACGGAAACGTGTAAATGTGCACCACCCATCGGTAAGCCTCCCCTCTACCGTCGCTCGCTCGCGTCATGTTCACGCGACCACCGCACTCCTCGCGTCCAGCACACCCCAAACGGAACTCTGAACCACAATCAATGAGCGATATGTGATGTATCTCACAGTCTGCCTTAGTTGCACAAGTATTCGAAGGACAGCTTAGGAAACCGGGGTGATATTCGCAGATAAAATGCCCGTTTGGGGTAGGGATTCGCTACAGAAACCCCTATACGGTGGTGGTACGGGAATGAACCGGCTCGATCGTTTAGGCGATCTTTATCGGCCAAAGCGGTGGCCGGGTGGGTTTACCGCCACCCGGTCTCCCTCATCTTCGCCCGAGGGAGAGATGCAGGGAGCGTGTCCCGAGCCATTCCCCGGGGTCGATCCCACGGCGACCGATGACGGAGCTGGGCGTGATGGGGGCGGGGGATGGCGGCGGCGGCCGCTACGAGCGAGGGCGATAGGCGGCGGCGTTGCCCGGCCAGGGTCGGAGAAAAAGGAGAGGGCGAGACCTCTCGGTCCCGCCCTCTCCTCGTCGGTCGCTGCACATTCCTCCGACCGAGCGTCTTACGACAGCCGCATGATCTTGGCGACGGAGGGTACGCCCGCCTGGTTGAAGACGAACAGCATGTAATAGCCGGGCAAGGCAAAGTTGACGTTGCTGGGAGCCGTGACCGTCAACTGCGTCCCGCCCGAATAGGCCAGGTCGAAGAACCGCTGGTCGGCATTCAGCGAATGGGTGGCCGAGCCGATGCGCAGGAAGGTCACCCGGCTGACCGGTTCGCTGACGGTGATCTGGAAGGCGCTGCCCAGGCCGACGGTCTGGGGCGCGACGGAAATCGTCGGCCGCGCCGCCGCGGTCCCGTCGCTGTTGTAGAGATAGGGCGGGTAGTAGATTTCGGCGTTCAGGTTGCGGACCGGACCCGGAGCGCCGCCGGCGGCGGTCAGCACCGTGGCATCCGGCAGAAGCAGCGCCGTCGAGTGATAGAGACGCATCTTCTGGGCCACGGCGGCATCGGCCCACTGGGCCGGCTGGTCCGGATCCCAGACCTGCGCCTTGTAGGCGGTGCCGATGTCCTTGTTGCCGACGGTGGAGCCGCCGTTGAGGAGGACCTTGCCGTCGGCCATCAGGGTCGTGTTGGCCCAGAACCGCACCTGGTCCGTATCGGGGCCGGCGGTGATCACCGGCTTCTTGCCGTTGACGTCGACCAGATCGACCTTCTGAAATTGGCGGACGGTCAGGATCTTGCCGGAGCGGTACATCAAGGCCGGCAACTGGGCGCCACCCGGCCGGGCTCCCGGCGCCACGCCGGTAATGGTCCCGGTCCCGGTGGGATCCAGGTAGAACATCTTGCCGGAGGTGTTGGCAATGATGACGATCTTGCCGTTGCCGCCCTGGAAGCCGCGCGGATAGAACCAGTTCTTGGCCCCGTACGCCCTGTCGTTGCCGGCGGTGGTAAGGGTGCGCCACCCCGCGCCCTCGGCGTAAACCTCCGGATAGAGGACACCCACGCCCTTAATGCCCTCGGTCTCTGTTCCCGGAATAAAATCCTGACGGCCGCCGAGGATCACCATCTCGCCGTTGGGTCTCGGAACGACGGTGGGATACCAGCGGGGGTACGCCATCTGGCCGGCACTGAGGAGCTGGTCGGCAGACCAGTCGTAAATCTCCGCATCGGCAATGGAATGGTTCCGGTTGCCGTCGATGGTCAGGTCGCCGCCGGCGATCAGCAGCTTGCTGGTGCCGATCAGCGCCTGACCGGCACAGAAGATATCGGTCAGCGGCCGGCCGTTGGGGATCGTCGGCAGGGTCGTATGGGCGGCGGCGCCCGTTCCCATGGCGGGATCCCAGACGTCGTAGACGAACCCGCCCTGCTTGCCGTCTTCCGTGGTGCCGAAGTTGAACACCCGGCCGTCCGGGAGCAGGGCGACATGGAGCGGGACGATCGGCCACGAAAAGGCGCCAGGCCCGCTCGGGCTGCCGAAAAGCCCCAGGGTCTTCGCTTCCGCGCCGGCTGACGGGGCGCCGGCCGGTGCCGCCACCGCGGCCGCCGATGCGATCGAGGACGGGGCCCGCGGCTTTACCCCGATGCCGTAGCCGTAGTCGATGCGACCGGGCTGGTCTGCTTCGTGGGCGGTAAGGACCGCCTCGTCGTCCGAATTGGCGTCGGCGCCGAAAGCCGGGGCGCCCGCACCCATCAGCCCCGCACTGATCAGCAGGGTAAGCGCGGCTATGGCAACGGAAACGCGTAAATGTGCACCATCCATTCGGTCAGGGTCCCCTCTTCATCCTCATGCTTCGTGATCGTGGGGCGGCTGCCGCGTACGCATGCAGCCGCCAATGGCGATTATGGCCATACCAGTTATAAGGGTCATGTGATCTGCATCACGTCTTTAGCGTAATTTATGCGTGTATTAAACAAAATACGTTGCGATATGAGCGAAAAATAAATGAGGAATAACTCCTAATGGGATCAATCCCATAGCCTAGGTGCGGTCTCTCCTGCCCCTACGGGGACAAGGAATGAGAGCGACCGCGACGGCCTCAAGACGGATCAGGAGTCGGGGCGATGGTCGGGCTCGGTCGCCGACGGGGTCTCGTCGTCGTCTTCCTCTTCCCCTTCCCCTTCGTCCGACGGGGCTGACGAAATGCGATATCGTTCGCCGAGCCAGCGACCGAGATCCACATCGGCGCAGCGCTTCGAGCAGAAGGGCCGGTAACGGCACTCCGCCGGTTTGCCGCAAATGGGACAGGGGCGCGGCGGCGTCGACGAGCCAACGGGCCCCGCGGTCATCGGCAATCCCTCCCCTCGAGCGACCAGGCGGCCGGCGGCCGGGCGGCGGCGACGGTCGTCGGGATGGGGCCGCCCACACGCGCCTCGGCGGCCCTGCGGGCGGTCGCCATCACCCCGGCCAGGGCTTCGCCCACCGCCTCGTTCACCCGCAGGGCGGGGAGCCGGCCGGGGTGAGCGGCGGCCTCGGCGACGGCGGCGCGCAGGGCATCGCCCGCGGCAACCCAGGCGGCCTTTTCGTCGTCGCGGCTTTCATCGCCGAAGCCCAGTTGCTGCCGAAGCGACGGCCCGCGCTTCTCGCGCACCAGTTCAATCAACCCGAGGGGGGTGAAGCCGCCGAAGCGGATGATCCGTCCGTCGGCCCCGAGCCGCGCCTCGGCCGCGGCGAGCGCCTCGCGCAGGCGGGCGAGGACGGCGCCGCGCCGGCGATCGCGCAGGCCGATGGGGTCGATGATGATATGTCCGGCGAGGTCGCGGAGGACGATGGCATCGGCGACGGCGTTCATCGCCTCGATATTGGCGGCGCGCGCCGCCGCCGCCCCGCCGCCGCCGGCACCCAGGTCGACGTCGACGGTGACCGCCGCCGGCGTCTCGCGAATGGCGAACGCCCCGCCGCCGGGCAGCGGCTGCCAGGGCGCCATCGCCGCCGCCAGTTGATCGTCGACGCCGTCTTCGGCGAACACCGGTGCGGGGTCAAGGTGGTGGCGCAGCAGGGACCCGGCCGCCGGCAGTGTCCGGCGCAGGGCGAGCAAGGTGTCGGCATCGTCGACGACGATACGGGCGAGCGGCTGTCCGGCGGCCGGATCGAGGGCGGCGGCGACGGCGGCGGTGATCGCATCGGGGGCGGCGTGGAGGCGGGCCGGCGGCCGTTCGGAACGGGCGCGGGCGACGATGTCCGGCGGGGACGGCGGCCGGCCGGCCAGCTTCGCTCCTTTGCCGCCGGCGGCGGCCCGCAGGACCCGCACCACCACCGCATCGCCGTCGCCGGGCGGGCGGCGCGGATCGAGGGCGTCGGCAAAGCCGAGGAAACCGGGACGAGCGTCGCCGATATCGACGAAGGCGGCGGCCAGACCGCGATCGACCCCGACGACGCGGCCAAGGTAGATGTCGCCCGCACTCGCGCCGGCTCCCGGCGCGCCCTCGGGCGGCGTCAGCAGGAACCGCACCAGCCGGCCGCGGGCGAGGCATGCCGCCCGCCGGTCGGGTCCGAGCGCGGAAACGAGGATGGTGTCAATGGTCATCGGCGGAGGGAGGGGGCGCCGCCGGCATCGCGGCGTCGGCCTCGGCGGTCGCAGCGGCGGTCTCCCAGATCGGCGTCTCGGCGCGACAGCCGTGGCCGGCGAGAAGGTTCGCCGTCTCGTACAAGGGGAGGCCGACGACGTTGGAATAGCTGCCGACGAGCAGGCGGACGAAGGCCGCCGCACGTCCCTGGATGGCGTAGCCGCCGGCCTTCCCCTGCCATTCGCCGGCATCGAGGTAAGTCTCGATCTCGACCGGATCGAGGCGCCGGAACGCCACCCGGGTGACGACGACGCGACACGCCCGGCGACCGTCGGCGGCGATCAGGGCGACGCCACCGAAGACCCGATGGCCGCGTCCGGAAAGGTGGGCGAGGCAACGCCGCGCGGTCGCCCGGTCGCCGGCCTGGGGCAGGACGCGCCGGCCGCAGGCGACCACCGTATCGGCGGCGAGGACGAAGTGACCCGGCCACGCCGGCGCGACCGCCTCCGCCTTTGCCGCGGCAAGGCGGCGGGCCAGATCGCGGGGCAACTCCCCGCGGCGTGGTGTCTCGTCGATGGCGGGCGGATCGATAGCGGCGGGGGCGAAGCCGATCTGCCCCAGGAGCGCCTGCCGCCGCGGCGATGCGGAGGCAAGAATGAGACCGGGGGTATGCACGGCAGGGTCCGGCAGGGCGGGCGCAGGGGGCGGCCGGTTGCGGGGCGGCTTTTCCGCCACCCGGCGGATCACTTGTAGCGGAAGGTGATGCGCCCTTTGCTGAGGTCGTAGGGCGTCATTTCGACGTTGACCCGGTCGCCGGCGAGCACGCGGATCCGGTTCTTGCGCATCTTGCCGGCAGTATGGGCGAGAATTTCGTGATTGTTTTCCAGCTTTACCCTGAACATCGCATTCGGCAGCAACTCCGTGACGACGCCGGTAAATTCGAGCATTTCTTCTTTGGTCATGCAGTCTCCGCGAGGATCGGTCTATCCGCGGTAGACATGTACGGACGGACAAGCGCGGTCAAGAGGCTTGCGCCGCCGCCGCTGCCGCCCCGCCACCGCCGCCACCCACGGTACCGGGCGCGCGATGACGGTAGCGGGCAGGCGTCCGGCGCTACGACGAGGCACCGGCGGCGACGGTGTCGCCGGTAAACCGCGGCTGTCGCGTCGGCAGTGCGCGACGCGCCTCGATGGCGTCCACGTGCCTGCCCATGGGCAGGACCTCGAAGCGCTTGGCGAAGTCGGCGAGGAATCCGTCGAGCCAGGCGAGCTTGCGTTCCAACGGCACGTCCATCCCGGGGAAGAAGGACAGCGGCTCGAGGCCATCGTCGGCGCCGATGAAGTCGAGCGGATGCAGCAGAAGCGACGGTTCGGTGCGGGTCAGCCGGCAAAGATCGAGGGCGAGGCGAAAGTAGGTGCGCGCCAACCAGGGCGAAAAGCGGGCAAGATAAATCAGATAGCTGACATGGAAGGGCAGCCGCAGCACGGGCATGGTCGTCACCGGCAACTCGAGGATGGAACCGCCGTCAAGCTGCCAGCGGTAAGGGTCGAGTGGCCTGAGCCCGTCCTTGACCCCGCCGAACAACTCTTTCCGTTGTTCCTGCTGGTCCTGCGACAGACGGGCGGTGAAGAAGTAATAGGCGCGCGCCAACGGCCCGATGAAGGTCGGGAATGTCGACGCATCGTAACGGTAGCCACGCCCCTGGAGGACGGTGAGGGTATCCCGCGACAGGGAGAAACCGGGGCCGCGGAAGCCGCGCGGCCGCTGGCCGGTGGCATCGGCGATGGCGTCCTCGGCGTTGCCGATCTCCGCCGCCAGCTCGTCCGGCGTATAGAGATGGAGCCACGGCTCGTGGCGGAAGGAATGGTTGCCCACCTCGTGGCCGGCGTCGGTGATCGACCGCAGCGCCCGATGATTCTCGGATCGGGCCGCATCCTGGCCGACGATGAACACGGTGATGGTGAGTCCACGCTTGGCGAAGAAGGAGAGAAAACGCGGCACCACCAGGTCGAGGTAGGAGGGATAGTCAACCCACGCCGCATCGCCGCGGGTCTTCATGTACGACCACTGGTTGTCGAGGTCGAGCGACAGACTGGCTGCCGGCTTGGCGGACGAGGCATTCATGCCGCATGTTCCTTGGCTGGCACCGATGGTGCGGGAAGCTTCGCCGCCGCCGCCAGCACCTCGGGGGTTGCGCGGTCGGCGAGGCCAACGGTCTCGTTGACGGCGAGGGTGCCGTTGACGATGTGGGCGGAGTTGACGATGTAGAGCCCCGGCACCGAGGTGACCATCGGCGGCAGCCGGTCGGAGTAGTTGAGGGTCGAGATGGCATAGACCTGGCGGACCCGGGAGACCCGGAAGGAGCGGACATTGGCCGGCCCGAGGTCGGGATAGATGCGAGCGAGGCCGGCGACGAACTGACGCTCGATCTCGGCATCGTCCAGTTGCCAGTAGGGGTCGTCGGCGGTCACGTAGCGCGGAAGATAGACGAGGGAGGCGCCGGCGAAATTCTCCGCCTTGTCGACGAGGGCCGACATCTCGACGATGGCGGTGAACGGGATCGAGGCGTCGGTGATGTAGGTCAGGTAGTAGCCGGCCAGCGGCCGGTCGATCAGGGCCGACGGGCAGATGATGCCCTGGTAGACGATGCCGTTCAGGCGCTCCTTCTCGTCGGCGTTCAGGCCTGTCGCCATGCGTGCCGCGTGCGGCCCGGCGGCGGTGACGACGACACGGTCGAACACCCGGGTCCCGTCGGGGGTGGTCACCGCCAGACCCTCGGCGCGGCGTTCGATGGCCTGCACCGGGGACGAAAGCCGGATGCTCACCGCGGCCGCGGTCAGGCGCTCGCTGAAGCGCTGGAGGATACGGGCATAGCCGCCCGGGATGTAGCCGAACATCTCCCGCTTCATGCCGCCCCGGCGCGCCGCGTAGATGCGGGCGACGTAGGACCAGATGAACGACGCCGACGCGATCTTGTAGTTGTCGCCCATCTTGGCGGCGAGCAGGGGGCGCCACATCTGGTCGAACACCCGACGCCCGGAGAGGCGGGTCAACCAGTCGGCGAGGGGGATTTTCTCCAGCGCCCGACCGTCCTTGATCCGCGAGATGTACATCAGCGTTGCCGCAAGACGGACCTTGTCCAGCAGGGACAGAGCCGGAAACTTCACATAGTCCAGGGCCGAGGACATCCGGTAGAAGCCCTTACCGGTATAAAACCCGGTTTTGGTCTGATCGAATCGCAATTCATCGCCGAGCCCGATCTCGCCGAGGAGACCGCGCAGCGACGTATCCGACAGCATGATCACGTGATAGTGACGGTCCCACTCCACGTCGCCGAGGCGCCAGGCCGACGCCAAGCCACCCAGTTCCGGGGCCGCCTCGAAGACGGTGACGCGTTCCCCTGCCTGGGTAAGCCGGTGCGCCATCGTCAGGCCGAGAAGGCCGCCTCCGATGACTGCCCAGCCACCGTCCCGCTTGCTCATCCGATGATTAACCCCTTGCCTTTGCCAAGCCGTCCGGCTCCGGTCCCCACCGCCACAATATGGTCCACCCGAACCCCGACCGCTACCACCCTGGCGGCCTCACCGCCCCGCCAACCCGCCGCCCCGGTTCCCGCACGCCAAGCGCCCGCCGGGGTAGTGTCTCGGCGGCGGAGCTGTCCGCTTGCTTAACATTGTTTAACAGAAGTCGCCGCCCCCTACGGTGGCGCGGATCACAAGGGCGACAAGACCCGGGCCGGTGCCGCCCCACGGACGCGCCACGGTTCTTATGAGTTATACCCAATAAGGGGTCAACCGATTAACCGGGCCGACCGATCCCGCCGGCCATACGGTCGAGGTGGGCTTCCGGGGTTTCGGTGTGGAACGCTTCCGCCTATATCTTCACCGCGAAGGGCGGGGGGCTCCGGAATTTGCCAAGAGTTAACTATGCGGCGGTTTCCGCAGCGGCCACCATGGCCCGGGGGAGTCCCTTATACCCAATCTTTCACATGCGGCCGGACGCGGGATCGCGTGGTCCAAGAGCGCCGGTTCCGCATGCTTGCGGAGGAACGATGCGATGAGGCTTGGACGGTACTGGCGTTGCCCCTCCCCGCAATCGATGCGGCCGCTGTCCCTGGTCGGCGTCGGTGTCTGCCTGCTGCTGACGGCGGGCCCGGCTTTCGCCGACAAGCAGGAAGACAGTGAGACGGCGACATTCTACCAGGCGGGACAGCCCGAGGACGTGCGGACCACGGCGCAGCGCGCTGCCGATTACGTCAACTCGCTGGGCGTGGTCTACACCGGTGGCGATCCGCAGCTGGTGATCGATCTCGGCGTTCGGCTGGTCCGCGGCGACGTCAGGCGTCAGGGCACGGAGATGTACCGCAACCTCTACGCCTCCACCAACGGACGCATCAAGACCGTGGCTCTCGTTCACCCGGTGGAGCAGTACAAGTGCGACAACGATCCGGCGCGCCGGGCCGTTCGCCTCATCCCGCAGGAACAATGGGGCGCGTTCATCGATCGCAATATCCTCGCCGACGGAACCGAGTGGATCGCCGCCTTCGAGGGGCCGAACGAGTACAACGGCCAATCGACTCGCTGCGGCGACCCCTCCAACGATCCGGCGGTGCGGACCCGGTACAACCCTGACTACGCCACCCAGATGCGCGACGTGCAGGAATTCATTTATAATTACATAAAAAACGTCAAAGGGCTATCGCAGCCGGTCCTCGGTCCATCGGTATGGGCGAGAAGCAAGCCATTCTTCGAAGAAGCGACGAAGAAAATCGGCAACATCGACGCATGGACCGATTTCGCCACCTACCATTACTACTCATTTAACTCGTTCCCGGAGAATAAGATGAGTTGGTACCGGCCGACTCTGCTTAATAATATGTATGGCGGCGTCGCTCGCAACAAACCGGGCTACATGACGGAAACGGGCAGTTGCCTTTCCGGCAGTAATGCCGAGGAGATCAAAGCGAAGTTTCTCACCCGCTACCAAGCTTACTTTTTCTCGTTCAACCCGAACAACAAGACATTCCAGTTTACCTTCTCGGGTGACGGCGACGATGGGTGCTGGAATTTGGTCGACGCCACCGGGCGGCCGCTGCCGGCCTGGTACGCCATGCGCAACGTCATCAGCATCCTCGACGACCCCGAGGGCGCGAGCCTGAGCCCCGGTTCCCTCAATTACACGCTGACCGGCGATACCAATGACATCAAGACGGTGCTGCTGCAGAAGAAGGACGGCACCTTCTACCTGCTCATCTGGAAGGCGTCGCGTCCCACCGACGCCCGCGCCGCGGTCACCTTGAAGCTGCCTGCCGCGACCAACGTCGCCGTCTACGAGCCGGCCAACATCACCAATATCGCCACCGGCAACCAGCCGCTGCGGACCTATGCCGATACCCGCAGCGTGGCACTGCAGGTCCCGGACCACGTCATGATCGTCGCCATCGGCGGCGGCGCCGCGACCACCGCTGCTGCTGCTCCGGCGACGCCTCCAGTGGCGGCGGCGGCCACACCCCCGGCGGCGGCAGCGGTCGCGTCGTCCGCGGCCGGCACGCTGCGCATCGACGCCGGCTCCAGGAGCGCCGTCACCACGAGCGGCGAAACCTGGTCGGAGGATCGCGGCTTCATTGGCGGCGAAACCGCCAAGCGGCCGAAGGTCACCGTCGAAGGGACCAGCGACGAGGTGCTGTATCAGACCGTCCGCTACGGGATGAGCGGCTACCGGCTCAACGTCCCCAACGGCACCTACACGGTCAAGCTGTACTTCGCCGAGATCCTGCCGGAGGTGAAGCGGGGGCAGCGGGTGTTTGACGTCAACGTCGGTGGCAAGACCCTCCGCGGCATCGACGTCATCCGCGACGCCGGTGGCCGCAAGACGGCCCTGGTGAAGACGGTCGACGGTGTCACCGTCACCGACGGCACCCTCGCCATCGACTTCTCCGCCAGCGGCGAACAGCCGCCGATCATCAGCGCGATCGAGGTGGTGCCGCAGTAGCCGCAGACGGCGACACCGCGGAGGGGGGCGGCCCAGACCTCGGCCGCCCCGTTCCCACCGCCCGTTCCAACCGGCCCGCCCGCACCGCGTCGACAACGCCCGAAGGGGCGGTTTACATCGTGCCCGGGCGGCCTATGGCCCCGGCCTATCCCGCCATGGCCGTCGCCCCCGCCGTCGCCTACCGCCGTCGCAGCGATCATTCGCCCCGGCGTCCCCGGTCGATGCGCGACCTCCGCGCCCGGAAGCCGGGACCGGGTCCGGCTGAGCCCCGCCGATAACCGTTCGGTAACCGCTCGCGGTGCACAAAGAAGGCGCGCCGGCACGATTTAGCCGGGTGGGTGTGGCTCCCCGGCATCACTCCGGCTGCATCCAGGGGCGATCGGAGGTTCCGTCTTGTCTCAACCGAAGATAGCGGGCTAGCGTTTGGCATGCGACTAGCAGATGCGGCTCGCTCGCAACTGGCCAGGGGACTGGTCGCCGTTTCGCTCCTTGCCGTCGCGCTGGCGGCGCGGCCGGCGACGGCGTTGCCGTCCCCCTTCGCCGACCCCGGTCGGCTGTGCGCCGATGCCATCGCCCGTCAGGAACGGACCGGGGTCACCCCGAAACATCTGCTCACCGCCATCGCCCTCAACGAATCCGGGCGCAAGGATCCGGTCACCGGCGCCCGGGTGGCGTGGCCGTGGGCGGTGATGGCGGAAGGCCGGGGCCGCTATTTGCCGACCAAGGCGGCGGCCATCGCCGAGGTGCGGGACCTGCAGGCCAACGGCGTCCGCAACATCGACGTCGGTTGCATGCAGATCAACCTTTACTATCACCCCGACGCCTTCGACTCGCTGGAGGACGCGTTCGATCCGGCGACCAACGTCGCCTACGCGGCGGGGTATCTGCGCGACCTGTTTCAGGAACAGGGTTCGTGGCAGGAGGCGGCCGGCCGCTACCACTCGGCCACCCCCGAGCACAAGATTCCCTATCAAAATCGAGTGGTGGCGATGTGGGACCGGTTCCGTGACGGCCTCATGGGCGAGGCCGAACTGGCCGCCCTGCCGCCGCCGCCGCCACCGCCGCCGGCGGGAGCCCGGTCCCCCATCCTCGCCGGCCGCGGCGATCCCACCATCGACCGGTTCGTCCGCCAGCTGCAGATGCCGATGGTGCGGCGCGGCACCGCCGCCCCGGTGGCGGCGCCGGTGGATCAGCCGGGCCTGGTCAGGGTGACGCCGCCGCCATCCAGCGCCTCGTTTGGGGCCCGCAATTCCGCCGGGGAGGAGGAGTTCGCCGCCCGCCGCGCCCAGTACCTGCAGGCGTGGCGCCAGGCCCGCAACGGCGGCGGCGGGGCCGGCGGCGGTGGTCCGGTCACCGTCGTCCGCGGCACCGCCGAGCAGGTCTACTCCTTCGACATCCGCTGATCCTGCGACCGCGTCCGGCTTGAGCGCCGCCGCCGGATCGCTATGCTGACCGGCCGGCGCCTCACCGCTTTGAGTCTGCGCCAGCCGCAACAGGGCAGGGAGCAGCACCGGAGATGGAGATTTGGCAGTGTCCGGCGGTCGTCACCGGCGCCGCGTCGGGCCTCGGCGCCGAGACCGCCCGCAGTCTCGTCGAAGCGGGCGCCCATGTGGCGATGATCGACATCGATGCCGGGGCCCTGCAAAAGATGGCATCGCGCTTCGGTGCGCTGGGCATCGCCTGCGACGTCTCCGACGCCGAGGCGATGGAGGCGGCCCTGGCCCGCGCCCGCGAGGCCCATGGTCCGGCCCGCGTCGTCGTTCATTGCGTCGGCCATGCGCACCCGCAGCGCATCGTCGGTGACGATGGGCCGATGCCGCTGGAGGACTTCCGCCGGCTGGTGGAAGTCAACCTGATGAGTACGTTCAACGTCATGCGGCTGGCGGCGTACGAAATGACCCGGCTGCCGACCATGCGCGACGGCGAGCGCGGCATCATCATCTTCACCGCGTCGGTCTCCGCCTACGAGGGCCAGAGCGGCGAGGCCGCCTATGCGGCGTCGAAGGGCGGCGTCGTCAGCATGATCCTGCCGGCGGCGCGGGAGCTCGGCGCGTTCGGCATCCGCGTCGTCGGCATCGCCCCCGGCCTGTTCTCCACCCCAACCCTGTTCCAGATGGAGCGCGATCTGAGCGCCCGCCTGGCCGCCACCATCCCGTTCCCCGGCCGCTTCGGCGATCCGGCGGAGTTCGCCATGCTGGTCGGCCACGTGATTCAGAACGTCATGATCAACGGGACCGTGCTGCGCCTGGACGGCGGCTATCACCGCTGACGGGCAAGGCCTTGGCAAAGGGGCGGGGGCAAGGGGCGGCGGATGAACGAAACAGAAAAGCGAACCATCGTCCTCTACCTGGTCTCCCATGCCTCGGGCGAACTGGTGGAGATGTTGGCCCGCAATGCCGTCGCCCAGTTCGACGGGATCGAGGTGGACCGGCGGCTGTGGAAGATGGTGCGCAACCTCGGACAGATCCCCGACATCCTCGCCACCATCGGCGAGCGCCGCGGTTTCGTCGTCCACAGCATCTCCGATGAGGCCCCCCGCAAGGCGCTGGAGGAGGGCTGCTACGCCCTCCGGGTGCCCTGCCTGTTCGCCCTCGAGCCACTGGTGGGAATGCTGGCCGGCCACTACGACCTGCCCGTTCACTTCCGCGGCAGCGCCCGCGATGTCATGGACGACGACTATTTCCGCCGGGTCGAGGCGATGAAGTACACCCTCGCCCACGACGACGGCGTCGCCGCCGATTACCTGGACGAGGCGGACGTCATCCTGATCGGGGTGTCGCGGGCGACCAAGACTCCCACCTGCATGTACTTGGCGTCGCGCGGCATCAAGGCGGCCAACGTCCCGCTGGTGCCGGGGGTGCCGTTGCCGAGCGGCGTCTTCGGGGCGAAGCAGCCGCTCATCATCGGCCTGACCATCAATCCCGAGCATCTGGCCAAGGTGCGCGAGGGGCGGCTGAAGCGGTTGCACGAGGACGACGCCACCGACTATGCGGAACTCGACGCGGTGATGGAGGAGGTGCGGGAAGCGCGCCGCCTCTATTCCCGTCACGGCTGGCGGGTCATCGACGTCACCCATCGTTCGATCGAACAGACCGCCGCCTACATCATCCACCTCCTAGAGAAACATCGCGGCCAAGCCGCCAACACCCCCGATCCGCAGCTCCCACCGCCGGACAAGGCCGACGGGGGGTGAGAGAGAATCTTGAGCCTGCCGGGGTGCTGAACTCCCGTTTTTAAGGTGCGGGCAACCCGAGATTGAGGGCAAGGGCGCGCGTGGCCGCTGCCGCATCGGCAGGGGCGAGGCGACCCAGCGTGCGGAGGATGAGCGATATCTCGAGGGTGAACAGCTTGAGGCGAATGACGCATGGCGCCCGCAGCCCCGCCGCGCCCGATTGAGTGATCTCGACGTTACTCGGCCAATGAGAGCGAGTGGCTGCGGTAATCATGCAGAGGATCAGGTGACGGTGCTGGCGGCAGAACTGTTCGGTCGAGACGACGAGAGCCGGCCGCCGCTTGCTCAGCGGGTGGTCGGTAAAAGGAAAGGGGACAACGACGATATCGAAGCGGTCATAGATCATCCCAGGCGCGCTCGTCTTCCTCGCTGTTCCATTCCGCCAGCGTCTGCTCGATGCTCTGCAGATAGTCCTTATCGTGAACTGCTACCTTATGGACGACGGCAACGTCGCCCTGGATGGCGAACGACACGAAATCCCCAGCCTTTATGCCGAGGTGCTCCCGCACGCTCCTCGGTAGGGTCAGCTGCCCTTTCGACGTAACCTTTGCGATGTCCATGGGTGCTTCTCTATGTGCGGCTGCATGGCAGACGTAAGGAATCCTTACATGCGCGTCAAGCGTAGCCGAGCGTTGCGTTGCTCGATTGACCGCGGCTGCCGGCGGCGCCTATAAGCACGGCGGGCCACGGCCTCCCAACGGGCCGCGACCCATCTGTAAGGATGGGAGATAACCTGCATGAGCATTCCGCCCCGGCCGGGCGTCACGCCGGCCAACCCCTGCTTTTCCTCTGGTCCCTGCGCCAAGCGCCCCGGCTGGTCGGCCGATGCGCTGGCGAACGCGCTGGTCGGCCGCTCGCACCGCTCGAAGCCGGGCAAGGCCAGGCTGGCCGAGGTGATCGACCGCTCCCGGGCGCTGTTGGGGCTGCCCGCCGACTACCGGCTCGCCGTCGTTCCCGCATCCGACACCGGCGCCATCGAGATGGCGATGTGGTCGCTCCTGGGTGCCCGCGGCGTCGACGTGGTGGCGTTCGAGAGCTTCGGCTCGCAGTGGGTCACCGACGTCACCAAGCAGCTTAAGCTGAAGGACGTGCGCGTTCTCGACGCCGATTACGGCGCGCTGCCCGATCTGGCGGCGGTGGATCCGGCCCGCGACGTGGTCTTCACCTGGAACGGCACCACCTCCGGCGTCGTCATCCCCGACGCGGACTGGATCGCCGCCGACCGCGAGGGGCTGACCCTGTGCGACGCCACCTCCGCCGTCTTCGCCTATCCCTTGCCCTGGGACAAGCTGGATGTGGTTACCTACTCCTGGCAGAAGGTGATGGGCGGCGAGGCCCAGCACGGCATGCTGGTCCTGTCGCCGCGCGCCGTCGCCCGGCTGGAGAGCCACACCCCGCCGTGGCCGCTGCCGAAGCTGTTCCGGATGACCAAGGGCGGCAAGCTGACCGAGGGCCTGTTCGCCGGCGAGACCATCAACACCCCCTCCATGCTGGCGGTCGAGGACGCCCTCGACGGGCTGAAGTGGGCGGAAAGCATCGGCGGCGCCAAGGCGCTGATCGCCCGCTCGACCGCCAACCTCGAAGCGATCGAGGCGTGGGTGGCGGCGACGCCGTGGGTCGATTTCCTCGCCACGGACAGGCGGTTCCGCTCGCGCACGTCGGTCTGCCTCGCCATCGTCGATCCCTGGTTCACCGGTCTTGCCGAGGCCGACCGCGCTGCCGTCGCCAAGCAACTGGTCCAGCTCGTCGACAAGGCGGGCGCCGGGTACGACCTGGGGTCCTACCGCGACGCGCCCCCGGGGCTGCGCCTGTGGGCGGGTGCCACCGTCGAGACCGCCGATCTGCAAGCCCTGTTTCCCTGGCTCGACTGGGCCTGGGCGACGCTCAAGGCCGAACGCCAAGCCGCCTGAAGGACTTCCTCCCATGCCATCCGTTCTCATTTCCGACAGCCTCAGCGCGCAGGCGGTCGATATCTTCCGCGCCCGCGGCGTCGACGTCGACGTCAAGACCGGGCTGAAGCCCGACGAGTTGAAGGCGATCATCGGCCACTACGACGGCCTCGCCATCCGCTCGGCGACCAAGGTCACCAAGGACATCATCGCCGCCGCGACCCAGCTGAAGGTGATCGGCCGCGCCGGCATCGGCGTCGACAACGTGGACGTGCCGGCGGCGACCGCCCGTGGCATCGTCGTCATGAACACGCCCTTCGGCAACTCCATCACCACCGCCGAGCACGCCATCTCGATGATGATGGCGCTCGCCCGCCAGATCCCCCAGGCCAACGCCTCGACCCACGCCGGCAAGTGGGAGAAGTCCAAGTTCATGGGGGTGGAACTGGCCGGCAAGACGCTGGGCATCATCGGCTGCGGCAACATCGGCTCGATCGTCGCCGACCGCGCCCGCGGCCTGAAGATGAAGGTGATCGCCTACGACCCCTACCTGTCGCCGCAGCGGGCCGACGACCTCGGCATCGAGAAGGTCGACCTGGACACGCTCTACCGCCGCGCCGACGTCGTCAGCCTGCACGCGCCGACGACGGATGCCACCCGCGGCATGATCAACGCCGAAAGCCTCGCCAAGATGAAGCCGGGGGTGCGCCTGATCAACTGCGCCCGCGGTGCCCTGGTCGTCGAGGCCGACCTCAAGCAGGCGCTCGATTCCGGACACGTGGCCGGCGCCGCCCTCGACGTGTTCGCGGTCGAGCCGGCGAAGGACTCGGCGCTGTTCGGCATGGCCCAGGTGGTGGCGACGCCGCATCTGGGCGCGTCCACCACCGAGGCGCAGGAGAAGGTGGCGCTGCAGGTGGCCGAGCAGATGGCCGACTTCCTCCTCACCGGCGCCGTCGTCAACGCACTCAACATGCCGTCGGTCAGCGCCGAGGAGATGCCGAAGCTGAAGCCCTATATGGGCCTCGCCCGGCAGATCGGCCGCTTCATGGGCCAGATCATCAAGAGCGCGGTGAAGTCGGTGACCATCGAGTACGAGGGCCAGGCGGCACAGCTCAACACCAAGCCGCTGACAGCGCTCGTCCTTGAAGGGCTGCTGTCGTCGCAGCTCGAGTCCGTGAACATGGTCAATGCGCCCTCGGTGGCGAAGGAACGCGGCATCGTCGTCAGCGAGGTCAAGCACGAGCGCCGCGGCGTCCTGCAGACCCAGATGCGGCTGACCGTGCTCACCGAAGGGCAGTCGCGGACCATCGCCGGCACCATCTTCAACGGCGACCAGCCGCGGATCATCGAGATCACCGACATCCCCATGGACGCGCGCCTCGGCCCCAACATGCTGTTCGTCTCCAACAACGACAAGCCGGGGCTGATCGGCGGGCTGGGATCCATCCTCGGCAACGCCGGCATCAACATCGCCACCTTCAATCTCGGCCGCGATCACCCCGGCGGCAACGCCATCGCCCTGATCGAGGTGGACGAGGCGCCGCCGGAGCCGGTGCTGGAGCAGATCAAGCACCTCCCCAACGTCGTCCGCGTCTGCTCGCTGCAGTTCTGACCGGGATTGGCGTGGGTGGCTTCTGGCGGCGTTGGCGTGCCCGGCGCGCGTCTGCTATGACCCACCGCGATCACACCATCCTTTGGTGCCGTCACCCACGCCACAGCCCTGGCCAATGCCGATGACCGAGATTACCGCCGAGCTCGTCGCCCAGCACGGGCTCTCGCCCGAGGAGTATGACCGGGTTCTGGCCATCCTCGGTCGGGCGCCCAATCTCACCGAACTCGGCGTCTTCTCGGTGATGTGGAGCGAGCACTGCTCCTACAAGTCATCGAAGCGCTGGCTGAAGACGCTGCCGACCAAGGCGCCATGGGTGATCTGCGGACCCGGCGAGAACGCCGGCGTCGTCGATATCGGCGACGGCGACGCGATCGTCTTCAAGATGGAGAGCCACAACCACCCATCGTTCATCGAGCCCTATCAGGGAGCGGCGACGGGGGTGGGGGGCATCCTCCGCGACGTGTTCACCATGGGGGCGAGGCCCATCGCCAACCTCAATTCGCTGCGGTTCGGTGCCCCCGACCATGCGAAGACCCGCTATCTCGTCGCCGGCGTCGTCGCCGGGATCGGCGGTTACGGCAATTGCGTCGGGGTGCCGACGGTGGCGGGGGAGTGCACCTTTCACCCCGGCTACGACGCCAACATCCTGGTCAACGCCATGACCGTCGGTCTCGCCCGCGCCGACCGGATTTTCTATTCGGCCGCCGCCGGCGTCGGTAATCCGGTCATCTACGTGGGCTCGAAGACCGGCCGCGACGGCATCCACGGCGCCACCATGGCCTCGGCCGAGTTCTCGGAAGAGAACGAATCGAAGCGGCCGACGGTGCAGATCGGCGACCCGTTCACCGAAAAGCTGCTGATCGAGGCGTGCCTGGAACTGATGGCCACCGACGCGATCATCGCCATCCAGGACATGGGTGCCGCCGGGCTCACCTCGTCGTCGTTCGAGATGGCGTCGAAGGGCGGCGTCGGCATCGATCTCGACCTGGACCGGGTGCCGACCCGCGAAACCGCAATGACCGCCTACGAGATCCTCCTGTCGGAAAGCCAGGAGCGGATGCTGATGGTGCTGCGGCCGGGGCACGAGGCGGAGGCGGCGGCGATCTTCGAAAAGTGGGAACTGGACTTCGCCGTTTGCGGCCGGATCACCGATACCCGGCACATGGTGGTCCGCCACGGTGGCGCCATCGTTGCCGATCTGCCCATCGATCCGCTGGCCAAGGCGGCGCCGGCGTACGATCGGCCGTTGCAGCCGACGCCGCCCAAACCGGTGCTGGCAAGTGCCGCCATGGCGGAAACCGCCGATCCGCTGGGGGAACTGCTGCGCCTTCTCGGCTCGCCCGATCTGTGCTCGAAGCGCTGGATATGGGAGCAGTACGACCACATGGTGATGGCATCGACGGTGCAGCGCCCCGGCGGCGATGCCGCCGTCGTCCGCATTCCGGGCACGATGAAGGGGATCGCGGTCACCTCGGACTGCACCCCCCGCTACTGCCTCGCCGACCCGCGCACCGGCGGGCGGCAAGCGGTTGCCGAGGCCTGGCGCAACCTGACGGCGACCGGCGCCCGGCCGCTCGCCATCACCGACTGCCTGAATTTCGGCAACCCGGAGAAGCCGGAGATCATGGGCCAGTTCGCCGACTGCCTCGCCGGCATGGGCGAAGCCTGCCGCGCCCTGGAGGTGCCGGTCGTTTCCGGCAACGTGTCGTTCTACAACGAAACCAACGGCCGCGGCATCCCGCCGACGCCGACGGTGGGGGCGGTCGGTCTGATCGGGGACGTGGCGCGGATGGCGACGCCGGCGCTGAAGCGGCAAGGGGACGTCCTCGTTCTCGTTGCCGGCGGTGCCGCCGGCGGCTGGCTCGGCCAGTCTTTGTGGCTGCGGGAGGTTCACGGACGGGAGGAGGGGGCGCCGCCGCCGGTCGACCTGGAGGCGGAGCGCCGCGCCGGCGACTTCGTTCGCACTCGGATCGAGGCGGGCGATCTCGATACCTGTCACGATATCGCCGACGGCGGCCTGCTGGTGGCGGTGGCCGAAATGGCCATCGCCGGCAACATCGGCGCCAGCGTCGAGACGAGCGCCTTCCCGGTGGAGGCGACGACGCTCGCCGGCTGGTTGTTCGGCGAGGATCAGGGGCGTTACCTGGTCGCCCTGCCGCCGGCCGCGCTCCCCGCGTTCGCCGCGGAAGCGGAGGCGCGCAAGGTGGGGATCACCCCCATCGGCGTTGCCGGCGACGACCGGTTGACGGTCGGCGGCGCTCACGCCATATCTCTGTCCGCGGTGGCCGCTCGGCACCGGGATTGGTTGCCAGCGTACATGGCCGGGCGTGACGAGCCGGGCACGAGGGGCTGAAGCGATGGCGATGGATGCGGCCGATATCGCGGCGATGATCAAGGCGGCGATTCCCGATGCCGAAGTCACCATCGAGGATCTGCGCGGCGACGGCGATCATTATGCCGCCCTGGTGGTATCGAGCGCCTTCCGCGGCAAGTCGCGGGTCCAGCAGCATCAGATGGTGTATCAGGCGTTGCAGGGGCGGATGGGCGGCCAGTTGCACGCCCTCGCCCTGCAGACATCCGTCCCCGGCTAGACATTGCTGCGCGTATCTCCCGGCGGCCGCCCGCCCGCACGACTGAGCGCCTCACGGCCAACAAGACGCAAGGAAGGATTGCCCGCATGACCACCGAAAACCCCGTCTTCCGCCGCATCCGCCAGGAGATCGACGAGAACGGCGTCGTCGTCTTCATGAAGGGAACGCCGATGTTTCCCCAATGCGGCTTTTCCGCCGCCGTCGTTCAGGCGCTGTCCAACCTGGGGGTCAAGTTCAAGGGCATCGACGTGCTGACCGATCCCTCCATCCGCGAGGGGATCAAGCAGTTCTCCAACTGGCCGACGCTGCCGCAGGTCTACGTCAAGGGCGAGTTCGTCGGCGGCTGCGACATCGTTCGCGAGATGTACGCCTCGGGCGAGCTGCAGCAACTCTTGAAGGACAAGGGCGTCGAGTTCGCCGGCGCCCCCGCCGCGTAATCGCTTTAGGGGAGATCGTCGCTACAGCCTAAGATCTCCTCGTCGGAGCGGACGTCAAGGTTGGGCAGCGCGGCGTAGCGGGCGCCGATGCGCATCAGCCGATCCGCCATGGCGGGCGCCCCGGCTTTCTCTTGCTCCAACTCGGCGCGAAGGGCGTCGGTGATCACCGCCGTAATGGACTTATTCCGCCAGCGGGCCAGTTCGCGCGCCAGTCGATCCGCCTCGCGGTTCTTGATGCTGAAGGTCATGGCAGTTGCTTATTGGAGAGGAACAAGAAACTACTGTGGATAACCCACACTAAATCTCTTTAAGAAAATCCACATGGCTTTGCAGCCACGCCGCTCTTTCGAGCGTACTGTCCAACAGTTCTGAATTGATCATAAGCGGAGCAATGGTTCCACCTTCGAACTGAGAACCGGCAAAATCTGCCTGAAGTTCTCTAAACTTTTCCCAGGCATCTTGAGCCAAGCGGAATCTCCCTAGTTCTTTATCGCCTAAAAGAATCTCCAATGATGTGATGATATATCTCAATTTGGCATCGGCAACTTTGAAAGCGTCGTACGAATGCTTATTCATTTCGTACTGAGTCAATAGCTCTTTCGTATCTTCCTTCGTAGCAGCCTTGACCTCTTCCTCTAAACCTTTCTTGTTGTCCTTTCGGCGTGTCGTCTTCGTCATAATGCGCTGTTCTAATCTCTGCAATTCATCGAAGGATGTGCCACTTTTCTTAAGTCCATCGCTCAAGTCTAGCAGATGCTTCGCTTTTTCGATAGTCGTCAGTTGAGGTCTCTGATCAATGTGTCGTTTGACCACATAGCCGACTCCACCGAGCGCGGCAGTGGCTAACGCTCCCCAAATTGCTTCGGGGACATTGCCTAGCCAAGCTATAAGCAGATCAACCATTGCTCTGATAAGCGAAACACCAGTAGCTGCAGAACCTCAAGACTTAAAAGCTACATTGTGCGGCGCCTCACCCTACTCATATTACCGCGAGTAGAATTCGATGACCAGGTTGGGTTCCATCTGCACCGGGTAGGGGACGTCGGCGAGTTTGGGGGCGCGGATGAAGGTGCCCTGCAGCTTGTTGGTATCGAGGGTCAGGTATTCCGGGATGTCGCGCTCGGGCGAGGCCAGCGCCTCGATGACCACCGCCATCTGCTTCGCCTTCTCACCGACGGAAATGACGTCGCCGTCCTTCACCAGATAAGACGGGATGTTGACCCGGCGGCCGTTGACGCGGACATGGCCGTGATTGACGAACTGACGGGCGGCGAACACGGTCGACACCAGCTTCATCCGGTAGACGACGGCGTCGAGACGGCGCTCGAGGATGCCGATCAGGTTCTCCGAGGTGTCGCCGCGGCGGCGCACGGCCTCGGCGTAGTACTTGCGGAACTGTTTTTCGCTGATGTTGCCGTAATAACCCTTCAGCTTCTGCTTCGCCATCAGCTGGGTGCCGAAGTCGGTGGGTTTCTTCCGCCGCTGGCCGTGCTCGCCCGGCCCGTAATCGCGGCTGTTGAGCGGGCTCTTGGACCGGCCCCAGAGATTGACGCCGAGGCGGCGGTTGATCTTGTACTTCGCTTCGATGCGCTTGGTCATGTCATGTCCATGTTCATTTTCAGGATTTATTGTTCCGGTAGGTCCGCGCCGCCGACGCGGCAGGACGGGGCGCATCCGCACCCACGTTCCCGGAAGTGCGGGCGATATAGCCGCAACGCCTGCCTTCTGTCAAATCGCCGTTGGACGGCGGGGCGTGGTCCGCCGGTCGGTCAAAGGGCGGTTTCAGCCGATGGCGGACCGGATCTCGGCCCCTATGTGCCGGGCGTATTCCGGCCAGCCGGTGGGGTGGAACCGCTCGCGGATGCGCTGGCTGCGGCCGGCGAGGAACGCTTCGTCGAAGATGGCCGTTTCCACCAGGGCGTAGGCCTGGCTGAGTTCGTAGGGATCGAAATAGTCGACCAGATCGCCGCCCACTTCGGGGATAGACGCCTGGTCGGAAGCGATGCACGGCTTGCCGAAGCCGAGGCTCTCCGCCACGGGCAGGCCATAACCCTCATAGAAACTGGGAAAGACGGTGAAGGCGCATCGTTGGTAGGCCTGGGCGAGAAGAGCGTCGTCGGCCTCGGCGATCCAGCGGATCTTGCCGCCGAGGAACGCGGCATTGGACAACTCGGAGACGAAGTCGTCGGACTGCCAGCCTTGCTTGCCCAATAGCACCAGATCCGGCACCGCGTCCGTCGGGTGACGGTCGAGAAGGCGTTTCCACAGGTAAAACAGCAGCCGATGGTTCTTGCGCGGCTCGATGGTGCTAACATAGAGGGCATAGGGGGATTCCGGCAAAGGGACGGTCGATACTGCCGGCACGGCCCGTGCCGGGCCGGGCGGGGGCCCGGCCTCGACGTCCGCCTCTTTGCCGCCATCCTTGTCGGTGAAGGTGGCGGATCGATGGGGCAGGGTATGGGGCAGCGGCACCGCGGCCAGCGGCGGGCAGGTGATGCCCGCGCGCGAGGCGAAGTGCTCCACGTCCTTTCGGGTATGGTCCGAGGGGGTCAGGATCAGCTTGGCGCGGGTGACGAACGCAAACCAGTGCTCGAAGGTTTGGAAGGTACGGACCTTGCACCATTCACGGAATTTGAGCGGGATGACGTCATGGACGATGACCACCACCGGCATCGCCAGCCGCTCGACCGTGGTCTCGAGGAATCGCAGTTTTGCCTGGTTGGTCACGATTCCGGCATAGAACAGGGCATCGCCGGGGGCGAAGGGCGCCCGTTCGCCCACCAGGCGGCGCCGCAGCGAGCCGATGACGGACTGCCCTTTGGCCCGCAGCAGGGGCGCGCCACCCAGGCCGACCCGTCCGAGAAGGAGGCGCGTCGCATCGTCCGGCAGGGCAAAGAAGCCTTCGTGCCGCTTGAAGTAGCAAAAGCGCAACAAAGGGACAGAGCCGGTCTCCGCATCGCCGCCGCGAAAACCCGGTTCACGGAGGAATTCGGTGGCGAGACCGGCCATGACCCGCTGGATGCCCGTCAGCGCGCCGCTCCACACGGCCAGATCGGTCAGGTCGAACCACAGGGTCGGGCGCCGGCCGGCGGCGCCGGTGTGTTTGTTGGTCACCATCACCTCGACGGGGCGCATCCCCGGCATTATGGGTTACGGACCGCCGGCCCCCGACGGTCGGGCGGCATACGTCGCAGAACGGGCGGCGGCGGTTGCCCACCCCGGCGGGTTTCCCTTGCCCCGCCGGCGCCGACCGAGGAGATAGCCTTGCGGATCATGGCCCGCCCCGCATTCAAGAACCGAACCCGCAACCCCTACAACGATCTTCTCTACACCGCCATCCGCGAGGAAGGAGCCGAGGTCCGGGAGTATGCCTCGTGGCCGCTGCTTCTCTCGCACTGGGACATCTTGCATATCCATTGGCCGGAAAGCCTGCTGGAGACCAAGTCGTGGCTGCATGCCCGCTGGTCCGAGCTCAAGTTCCGCCGCCTCCTCGATCAGGCACGGCGCAAGGGGACCCGAATCGTCTGGACCGTTCACGATCTGAAACCGCACGACCTTGTGTTCCCCGATCTGGAACGCCGCTTCTGGCACGCCGTTCTCGATCGCGTCGACGGGGTCATCGGCCTCACCCAGACCGGCCTCGATCTGGCCCATGAGCGTTTCCCGCACCTGGCGTCCCTGCCGTCGTTCGTCATCCCGCACGGTCACTATCGGGACCGCTACCCCAACCGCATCGACAAGGCCGAGGCGCGGCGGCGGCTGGGGGTCGGCAACGATGCCACGGTTGTCACTTATTTCGGGCAGATCAGGCCTTATAAAAACGTGCCTCGCCTGATCGCCGCGGTGCGGTCGCTGGAGAAGCCGGTTACGCTGTTTGTTTGCGGGCGGCTCAGCAAGCGCGTGGACATGGCCGACGAGTTGGCGCGAGCGGCGGGCGGCGATCCGCGAATCCACCTCGAAACCCGCTTCATTGCCGACGAGGATGTCCAACTCTTTCTGAACGCCGCCGATCTGCTAGTATTTCCCTATCGGGATATCCTTAATTCCGGGAGCGCTTTGTTGGGACTGTCGTTCGACCGACCCGTGCTGGTACCGAAGCTGGGAGCAATGGGGGAATTGCAGCAGGCGGTCGGAGCAGACTGGGTGCGCACCTATGAAGGTCAGCTTGACGCCGCGGTGGTTGCCTCCGCTTTGGAGTGGGCGGTGACGGCGCCGGCGCGCGGTGCGGCCCCTCTCGAGCCGTTCTCCTGGAAAGCGATCGCCCGGAAGACGCTGACGGCCTATAGCGAAATCGGCCGAGAGCGTTCGTCCGCTCACCGGATGCAGATGGTATGAACGATGTGGGCGACGCGCCGAAAGAGCCGCTCGATGACGCCAAAGGGCGCGTCGAAGGCCACCCGGTGTCCAGTTTCATCCCCGCCGCCTCCCCGGCGTCGGTAAGACGCAGCTTCGCCGCCGTCACCACTTGCCACGGCGAGGGCTGGCGCCTCTACGGCCGTGACATGGTCGAGAGCTTTCTCCGCCACTGGCCGCGCACCGTCAGCCTCTACCTCTACGCCGAGGGATTCGAGCCCGACCTGTCCGATCCGCGGCTGATCTCGCTCGACCTGCTGCGCGAATGCCCCGAGCTGGTCGCCTTCAAGGAGCACCATCGCAACAATCCCACCGCCCACGGCCTGCAGGCACGCCCGCATTGGGAGGTGAAGGTACGCATCCGCAATCCGCTGTTCCGCGTTCGCAACGTCGAGGATTGGGGCGTGGGCTATCGCTGGGACGCGGTTCGCTTCAGCCACAAGCCGTTCGCCATCTTCGACGCCGCGCGCCGCGCCGACACCGACGTGTTATTCTGGATCGACGCCGATATCCGTGTCTTCGCCGATGTGCCGCTCGGCTTCCTCGAGGAGGTGATGCCGCCCGACTGCTTCATCAGCTACCTGCGGCGGCCGCGATTCTCCGAGTGCGGGTTCGTCGGCTACAACCTGCGTCACCCGGCGACCCGCGTGTTCCTTACCGAGTTTGAACGGCTGTACACGTCACACGCGCTGTTCAAGGAGCGCGAGTACCATGATTCGTTTTTGTTCGATGTCATTCGCCGGCGGGTGGAGCGGCGCGGCTCGGTCAGTTACGATATCGGCCAAGGAATCGGCAACGAAGGCGGCCACGTTTTCGTTAACTCCCCCCTCGGCCGCTTCATGGACCACATGAAAGGCGAGCGGAAGGCCGAAGGCCGCAGCCGGGACAGCGACCTGATCGTCTCACGCGACGAGGACTACTGGCACAACGGCTCCTGACGTCGGGCGAGGGCCGGATCGGGGTCCCGACCGCCATCTTTCGTCTCCCTTTCTCGCCCTCTTTCTGCTTTAAGACGGAGGCAAAGGATGATGCTGTGGTCCTCTCCTTGCATCGTCCTGGGTTCCGGTTGCGGGAGCCGGGGAAAACATCGCCAAGGGGCGGGGCGCCAAAAGCCGGTGGACCGGAGTCGCCACCCTCATGCGCAGCGGTGGGCAGCCGTCTCGCTTCCTGGACAATTTGTCCCTGCGCTCCGAGGAGAGACGCCGCCGGCATGTCCTACTTTCTTCAGCAGCTGATCAACGGCCTCACTCTCGGTTCCATCTACGGGTTGATCGCCCTCGGCTATACGATGGTCTACGGCATCATCGGGATGATCAATTTCGCCCATGGCGAGATCTTCATGATCGGAGCCTTCGTGGCGTTGATCACCTTCCTGTTCATCGGCTCGCTCGGCATCACCTGGGTGCCGCTCGCCATCCTGATCGTCCTCTTGTCGGCGATGCTGTTCACCGCGGTGTACGGGTGGACGCTGGAGCGGATCGCCTACCGACCTCTGCGCCAGGCGCCACGGCTGGCGCCGCTGATCTCGGCGATCGGGATGTCGATTTTCCTGCAGAACTACGTGCAGATCCTGCAGGGGCCCCGGACCAAATCGCTGCCGCCGGTGCTCGAAGGGGGCATCGTCCTCACCGACCCCTCGGAGTTCGTCGTTCGCATCAGCTACATGGAGATCATGACCGTCGTTACCACCGTCGTCTTGATGGTGGTCTTCTCCTGGATCATCGGCCGCACCTCCATCGGCCGCGCCCAGCGCGCCTGTCAGCAGGACCGGACGATGGCGGCGCTGGTCGGGATCAACGTCGATCGGACGATCTCGATCACCTTCGTCATCGGTGCCGCCCTCGCCGCCGTGGCCGGGATGATGTTCACCTTCCGCTACGGCGTCATCGACTTCTTCATCGGCTTTCTCGCCGGGATCAAGGCGTTCACCGCGGCGGTCTTGGGCGGCATCGGCTCGTTGCCCGGCGCCATGCTGGGCGGGCTCCTGATCGGCATGATCGAGGTGTTCTGGTCCGCGTACTTTACCATCGAATACAAGGACGTGGCGGCATTCGCCATCCTCATCCTGGTGCTGATTTTCCGACCCACCGGCCTGCTTGGTCGTCCGGAAATCGAGAAAGTGTGAGATGGCCGGCCTCGTCTATCCATTCAAGGAAGCGCTGCTCGCCGCCTTCGTCGCGCTGCTTCTGGCCGTGCCGCTGGTGGGCTTTCAAACCGTCCAGCCGCTAAGCGGCGCCGGGCTCGAGCTGCATACGCGATGGCCCTGGGTGGCGATCGCCGTCGCCGCCGTCTTCGCCGGCCGCTTCATCATCGCCGCGGTGCTCGAGCGGCGCCGTTCGCGGGCGCCGATACTCGCCACCCCCGAGCAGGACGCGGGGAGCCGCTACAAGAAGCTCCACTTGGAGGGCGGCCGTGCGCGCGTGCTTCGTCGCGGCGTGCAGGTGCTGGCGCTGGCTGCCGCCCTCTCGGTTCCGTTCTGGGCCAACCGCTACGTCCTCGATGTGGGCATCCTCGTCGTCACCTATGTCATGCTCGGCTGGGGGTTGAACATCGTCGTCGGCTTGGCGGGGCTGCTCGACCTCGGCTACGTCGCATTCTATGCCGTCGGCGCCTACAGCTTCGCCCTCCTGGCGACGCACTTCGACCTCGGCTTCTGGGTATGCCTGCCGATCGCCGGCATGCTCGCCGCCACGTTCGGTCTGGTGCTGGGATTTCCGGTGCTGCGCCTCCGCGGCGACTACCTCGCCATCGTCACGCTCGGCTTCGGCGAGATGATCCGCATCGTTCTGATCAACTGGTACGCCCTGACCCGCGGTCCCGATGGCATCGGCAACATTCCGCGGCCGAGCTTTTTCGGCCTGCCGTTCGCCGCGTCGTCGGCCGACGGGCCCACCTTTGGCAGCTTTTTCAACATCGCCTACTCGCCCGCCCACCGTCAGATCTTTCTCTTCTATCTCATCCTCGCCATGGCGCTTCTGACCAATGCCTTCACCTTGCGCATGCGCCGGCTGCCCATCGGCCGCGCCTGGGAGGCGTTGCGCGAGGACGAGATCGCCTGCCGCTCCCTCGGCATCAATCCCACCAACACCAAGCTCACCGCCTTCGCCATCGGCGCCATGTTCGGCGGTTTTGCCGGCTGCTTCTTCGCCACCCGCCAGGGGTTCATCTCGCCGGAAAGCTTTTCCTTCATCGAATCCGCGATCATCCTCGCCATCGTCGTGCTGGGCGGCATGGGCAGCCAGATCGGGGTCGTCATCGCCGCCGTGGTCCTCATCGGCGGTCCGGAGCTGGTGCGCGGCCTCGATGAGTTCCGCATGCTGGCGTTCGGCGGCCTGATGGTGGTGATCATGGTGCTGCGGCCGACCGGACTGGTGGGGTTTCGTCAGCCGACCATCCGCATGGGCGACCGATTACCGCCGCCGGAGGCCACGGTGCTGGCGGGATCGGCGGGCGAAAAGGCTTCGGGATGAGCGGAGAGGGCCCCGCCAAAGGCCCGTCTGCCGCGGGCGGTTCGCTTCGGTCGCCGCTTCTCGTCGTCGAGCACCTGACGATGCGCTTCGGCGGCCTCGTCGCCGTCGACGACGCCTCGTTCGTGGCCGAATCCGGGGCCATTACCGCCATCATCGGCCCCAACGGCGCCGGCAAGACCACGATCTTCAACTGCCTCACCGGCTTCTATAAGCCCTCGGTCGGCCGGTTGACCCTCGATCATCCCAGGCGAGGCCGGTTCCTCCTCGAGCGCATGGACGGTTTCAGGATCGCCCAGCAGGCGGCGGTCGCCCGGACGTTCCAGAACATCCGCCTGTTTCCGGCGATGACCGTTCTCGAGAACCTGATCGTCGCCCAGCACAACAAGCTGATGCGAGCGTCCCAATGGACGCTGGGGGGGCTCCTCGGCCTCAGCCGCTACCGGCAGGCGGAGCGGGCGGCGGTCGATCTGGCCCGCCACTGGCTCGACCGGGTCCATCTATTGAAGCGGGCCGACGATCCCGCCTCGGCGCTGTCCTACGGCGAGCAGCGGCGGGCGGAGATCGCCCGGGCGATGTGCATCGAGCCGGTGCTGCTCTGCCTCGATGAGCCGGCGGCGGGGCTCAATCCGCGGGAAACGGGGGAACTCAACCAGCTCCTGTTGTCGATCAAGGAGCGGCAGGGCATCGGCCTTTTGTTGATCGAGCACGATATGAGCGTGGTCATGGGCATTTCCGACCACGTCGTCGTCTTCGACTACGGCCGTAAGATCGCCGAAGGTCCGCCCTTGATGATTCGCCACGACCCCCACGTCATTCGCGCCTACCTGGGCGAAGTGGACGCGGGCGAGGAGGAGCGTGGCGAGGGCCCCGGCGAGACCGGCGGGGGCGTCGCCGGCGCCGAAGCGGGCGGCCGATGAGCCCGCCCATGCGCCCCTCCGGCGCCGATCCGCTGCTGGAGATCGTCGGTGTGCATGCCGCCTACGGGAGCGTCAAGGCGTTGCGCGGCGTCTCCATCACCGTCGGTCGCGGCGAGATCGTCACCCTGATCGGGGCCAACGGCGCCGGCAAGACGACCATCTTGATGACGATCTGCGGCCAGCCGCGTCCCACCCACGGCCGCGTCGCTTTCGATGGTCACGACATCACCCGGATGCCCACCGACCGGATCATCGCCGCCGGCATCGCCCATGCGCCGGAGGGCCGGCGCATCTTCCCGCGGATGACGGTACTCGAGAATCTGAAGATCGGTGCCACCGCCGCCCCGGCGGACACCTTCGAAGCCGACCTCGCCCGGGTTTACGGTCTGTTTCCGCTGCTGGAGGAGCGCTCCGGCCAGCGCGGCGGAACGCTGTCGGGGGGCGAGCAGCAGATGCTGGCCATCGGCCGCGCGCTGATGAGCAGGCCGCGACTCCTTCTCCTCGACGAACCGTCACTCGGCCTGGCACCGATGATGGTCAGGCAAATCTTCCGTATCATCAAGGAAATCAACGAGAAAGAGGGCGTCACGGTGTTTCTCGTCGAGCAGAACGCCCACCATGCGCTGCGCATAGCCAACCGCGGCTATGTCCTCGTCAACGGCCAGGTCAGCCTCACCGGCGCCGCCGCCGACCTTCTCGATAACGAGGACGTACGGGCGGCGTACCTGGAGGGGGAGGTATGACCGACGCCGGCGTGCTGACCGGCATCGTCGGCCCGTCGCTTGCCGCCTTCCTGGGGGTGGTGGTGGTGCTGGGCGGCGGCACCGCATGGATTACCGGTCAAGCGCTGGCGGCCAATTGGCGGCCGCTGTGGCAAGTGATCGTGTACTGTCTGTTGCTGGCGGCGGCCGCACGTTTTCTTTTATTTGCTCTATTCGGGGGAATTCTGGTTTCGCTTCCGGGTTACGTCGTGACGTCCCTGGTCATGCTCTTCTTCGGCATCGTATCCTTCAGGAGCAACCGCGCACGAAAGATGGTCGGCCAGTATCCGTGGCTGTATCAACGTCGGGGCTTGTTCGGCTGGTCCGAGCGCCCACCGGAGTCGCCCGATGTACCCATGCCTCCCGGCTAACCGTCCTGTCATCGCCGCCACGCGGGGGCTGCACCACGAGAGTCCATCAGAAGGAGACGATCCATGACCCTGAAGCGATACCTGCTCTCCGTCCTCGCCGGCCTGCTGGCCCTGCCGGCGGCGCACGCCCTTGCCGATATCCCGATCGCCGTGGTCGGCCCGATGACCGGCGACAACGCCACCTTCGGCGCGCAGATGAAGGCCGGCGCCGAGATGGCGGTCGCCGACGTCAACGCCGCCGGCGGCGTGCTGGGACAGAAGATCGAGCTGGTCGTCGGCGACGACGCCTGCGATCCCCGTCAGGCCCGCGACGTGGCCAACCAAGTGGTCTCCCGTGGCGTCAGGCTGGTGGTCGGCCACTACTGCTCCGGGTCGTCGATCCCGGCGTCGGAAGTCTACAACGAAGCCAGCGTCATCCAGATTTCTCCGGCTTCCACCAACCCTCAGCTGACCGAGATGGGCCGCACCACCGTATTCCGGGTGTGCGGACGCGACGATAACCAGGGCGTCGTCGCTGCCAACTTCATCATCGAGCATTTCCCCGGAAAGAAAATCGCCATCGTCCATGACAAGCAGACCTACTCCAAGGGTCTTGCCGATGCGACGAAGAAGCAGCTCAATGCCCGTGGCGTCGAGGAGGTCCTCTACGAGACGGTGACCCGCGGTGAAAAGGACTATTCGGCCCTGATCAGCAAGTTGAAGCAGGCAGAGGTGGACGTCCTCTATTACGGCGGCTACCACACCGAGGCGGGGCTGATCACCCGGCAGATGCGCGAGCAGGGTCTGAAGACGCAGTTGATCTCCGGCGACGCGCTGGTGACCAGCGAATACTGGAGCATCACCGGCCCCCTGGGCGAGGGCACGATGATGACCTTCGGCCTCGACCCGACCAAGGATCCGGCCAATGCGGCGATCGTCCAGCGGTTCACCGACAAGAACCTGCGGCCGGAGGGTTACACCCTCTACACCTATGCCGCCGTGCAGGTGTGGGTGGATGCGGTCAAGAAGGCGGGAACGCTGGACCCCACCAAGGTGGTGGAAGCGATGCGCAACAACACCTTCCCGACCGTGCTGGGTCCGATCTCCTTCGACGACAAGGGCGACGTCAAGCAGCCGACCTACGTCATGTATCAGTGGAAGGACGGCAAGTACGACTACTACACGAAATAGGTATCGTTACCGCGAGGGCCCGGTCTTAGTACCGGGCCCCCTGCCGGCCGCAGGCGGGCGAAGTTTCTGGGTAACAGTCTTCCGATGATGGTCCTTCGGCGGCCCTGTGCCCGCTGACGCAAGCGGAACCTCCCCCACATCCCCCTTGAGCCCCGCCCGCGACCGACGCACGATGAGCCAACAAGATGCCCCGTCGTCCCGACGACGACGGCGTCCCGAGGGGTCTGCGAAGGGCAAAGAAAGGCATGAGTTTGCCGACCAAGAAGAAGCGGCGTAGCACGCCGAAGAAGGTCTGGCTCTGGATCAAGGCGTTGGGGCGGGTCCTGCGGCTGGTGGACGGTCGCCAGCGGTTCATCGTCGTCGTCGGCCTGTTCTTCGCCAGCCTGCTGGAACTGCTCGGGCTGACCATGATCCTTCCGCTGCTGGCGACGGCGGCGCACATGAAGGAGGCGAAGGGGATCGGCGTCGCCATCCAGGAAGCACTGGAAGGCGTCGGACTGTCGGCCGACCCCCTGTTCTTTCTGACCGTGATCATCATCGGCCTCACCCTGAAGGCGGTGCTCTCGGTCCACGTCACCCGTTACGTGAGCGATCTGGTCGGCGACATCAGTTGCCGTTACCAGCTCGATCTGACCCGGGCGCTGATGCGGTCGCAATGGAGCTATTTCATTCGCCAACCGCTCGGCCGGCTGGTCCATTCGGTCGGACCGGAGGCGGCGGCGGTCGGCGAGGCCTTTTCCTACGCCACCGGCATTCTCGCCAACGCGCTGCAGGCGGTGCTGTTTATGAGCCTCGCCGCGATCGTCTCGTGGAAGCTGCTGGTGGTGACGCTCATCATCACCTTCATCTTGATGTATACCTTCGGCAAGATGGTGCAGCGCGGCCGCGCCGCCTCCCGTCGCCATCGTGAGCACATGCGCAGCCATGCCGCCCGCTTCACCGACGCGATGATCGGCATCAAGCAGATCCGCGCCATGGGCCGCACCGAGCACTTCAACCGAATCTTCGAAGAAGACGCGCGGGAGTTGGCGAAGACGCTGCAGACCCGCATCCTCAGCGGCGATTATGCCGCGGACCTGCAGGAGCCGGTCATCGGCGGCCTGCTCGCCGCCGGCTTCTTCCTCGCCCTCGGGCCGTTGGAGCTTCCCCTCCATGACGTGCTGATCATGGGGATTCTGCTCATCCGTACCTTCGGTGCCATCGCGCCGATGCAGCGGATGCTGCACAAGTTCACCCAGGTCTACGATCAGTATCGGGCGATCGAGTCGATGCTGAAGGCCACCCGGGACGCCGCCGAGGTTTCGACCGGTCGCACCCGGCCGACGCTCGACAAGGGGATCCGCCTCGAGAATGTCGGCTTCAGCTATGGCGAGAGGGTCGTTCTCGACGCGTTGTCGCTCTCCGTTCCCCGCGGCCGGATCACTACTCTGGCCGGGCCGTCCGGAGTCGGCAAGTCGACGACGGTCGACCTCATCGTCGGTCTGCACCGTCCACAGGAGGGGCGGATCCTTATCGACGACGTCGATCTGATGGACATCGACCTGGAGGTTTGGCGAAACAGCCTCGGCTACGTCCCGCAGGAGATCACCCTGTTCCACGACACGATCTTCCGCAACGTCAGCTTGTGGGCCGATGGGGTCACCGAGGCGGACGTGGAGGCGGCCCTGCGCCTGGCGGGCGCGTGGGAGTTCGTCGAGGAAAAGCCGGATGGTATGAACTGGGGGGTCGGCGAGCGCGGGCATCAGCTCTCGGGCGGCCAGCGTCAGCGCATCTCGCTGGCGCGGGCATTGCTGCACCATCCGAAGTTGCTGATCCTCGACGAGGCGACCACCGGTCTCGATCCGGAGACGGAGGCGGCGATCTGCGCCCACATCCGCACCCTGTGCGACGAGCACGGCCTTACCGTCCTCGCCATCTCCCACCAGCCGGCCTGGCAGTACATCGCCGACCGGGTGTACCTGTTCGGCGGCGGCAAGGCGATCGAGCAGGAGCTGGGTCCGTCGCGGAGCCAGTCGGTCGTCGACGCCCAGGCGGCCGGTTGAGGCGGCGGGACCCCTCGTGATCCCGCCCTATCAGGCGACGGTGTTAAGCGACTGGATCGACTACAACGGCCACCTCAACGTGGCCTATTACGTGCTCCTCTTCGACCATGCCCTCGACGACGCACTCGCCTGGTTCGGCCTCGGCGGCGCCTACAGGCGCGACGAAGGGTGTTCGGTGTTCGTGGCCGAACATCATGTCGTTTACGACCGGGAGGTGCTGTTGGACGCCGGCGTCGTCGTTCGCAGCCGGATGCTGGAGGTGGGGGACCGTCGCTTGGTCGCCTTCCAGGAGATGGCGGTCGCGGGCAGCGATGCCCGCCCGGTGGCCACATGCGAGACGCTTTGCGTCCACGTCGACCTGGGGCGCCGTCGGAGCGTGCCCTGGCCGGCGGCCGTGCGTGCGCGGCTAACGGCCGGGTTGGAAAACGAAACGAGCAACCGATCGCCGCGCATCGGCGGCGGCATTCGCCTCGACCGGTCGGCCTGAACCCGTCGCCGCAAGGCGGCGGATTTTACCCGGCATTAAGCGACGCCGGCTACCCTGGCACCGTCAAACGACACCAGCGCTGCTTGGGGGGGCGAGATGGAATTTTCCCACGCGATCGAGCGGGCGGAGCGGCTCTCGGAGGAAGCCTTGGGGCGCATGCGCGCCATGACGATCGCACCCAATCCCAATAACTACGCCATCTGGTACAGCTACTGTTCGGGCGATGTCCCGGACCTGAACACGGTTCTCGACGCCCTGCTCGAAAGCCGCGAGGAGTTCAGCAACGAACGCAACCAGACGCTTTATCGGAGGTTCTTCACCGCTCCGGTGGAGGTGCTGCCGATCCGCCTCATCGCCGAGAAGGTGGAGGCCGAGCTGACCGCGGTGCTGGGCGCGCTCGAAACCGCCGCCAGCGCCCAGGCCAAGTACGGCGAATCGTTGGAGCGGGTGGGGGAGTTTGCCGAGGGGATCACCCAGCCGCAGGCGCTGCGTCGCCTCCTTACCGCCATCATCGAGAAGACACGTGCGGTGGCACGTCAGAGCTGCGAGCTGGAGGGCCAGCTCCGCCAGTCCTCGCGGGAAATCGGCGCCCTGCGCGAAGAATTGGAGAGCGCCAAGCGCGAGGCGATGACCGATGCGCTGACCGGGCTCGCCAACCGCAAGATGCTGGATTTCGTGCTGAGGGAAGCGGCACTGGAAGCCATGGATATGGGCGATCCGCTGTCGCTGCTGCTCCTCGACATCGACCATTTCAAGCAGTTCAACGACACCTACGGCCATGCCATCGGCGATCAGGTGCTCAAACTGCTGGCGGGCACGCTGCGCGATTCGATCAAGGGCCAGGATACGGCGGCGCGTTACGGCGGCGAGGAATTCGCCGTCATCTTGCCCCGGACCGCCGCCGCCGACGCGTGCAAGCTGGCCGAGAACATCCGCCGGCGAATCACCACCAAGTCGGTGGTCAACCGCAAGACCGGCGGAACCCTCGGTCGGGTGAACGTCTCGATCGGCGTCGCCCAACTGCAACTGGGCGAGCCGATCCGACGCTTTGTCGAGCGCGCCGACCAGGCCCTCTACACCGCCAAGAGAACCGGCCGCAACCGTGTCGTCTCCGCCGACGACGCCGAGACGGCCGCCTCCGCCCCCGC
>JAXMDM010000004.1:0-740644 GCA_046348835.1 Rhodospirillales bacterium
GCCGATGGGGTTTTCCGGCGTGCAGACGGTGGCGAAGATGCGGCAGTCGGTCGGCTGCTTCAGGCCGTGCAGGATCGACGGACACTCGCAGGCCTTGCTGTCGGATTCGGTTGTTTTCGTGAGCGAGAAGCGCCGCTCGGCGTCGAATTCGGCGTACTCCTCGCGGATGCGCAACGCACTCCACGGCAACTCGCCCAGCCCGCGCCATTCGAAGCGATCGCGGAGCTCGAACACGTCGGCCATCAGGGTCTGCGCCTTGAGGTTACCGTCGCGGGTGACGACGCGTGTGTACTCGTTTTCCACCTCGGCGCGCCCCTCGTTCAGCTGGCGGATCAGCATCAGAATCGCCTGCATGACGTCGAGCGGCTCGAAACCGGCGATCACCACCGGTCGATGGTAGCGCTCGGCTAACGGCTCGAAGGGACGGCTGCCGATCACCGCGCTGACGTGCGCCGGACCGACGAAGCCGTCGAGTGCCAGGGCCTTCCCGTCACGCGCCTCGGGGCTATCCAGCAGCGCCATGATGGCGGGCGGCGTCAGCACGTGGTTGCAGTGCACGCTGAAGTTGGTCAGGCACAGAGCCTTGGCCTGCCGCAGCGCAACCGCCGTCGGCGGCGTGGTCGTCTCAAAGCCGATGGCGAAGAACACCACCTGCCGGTCGGGATGGGCACGCGCGACGGCGAGCGCATCGAGGCAGGAGTAGACCATCCTGACGTCCGCGCCGCCCGCCTTCGCCTTCAGCAACGTCTGGCGCTGCGGTCCCGGCACGCGCAGCATGTCGCCGTAGGTACAGAGGATCACGCGATGGTCGAGGGCGAGCTGCAGCGCGTGCGCCACGCGCGGAATCGGCAGCACGCAGACCGGGCAGCCGGGACCGTGGATCATCCGCACGTTCTCTGGCAGCAAGTCGGGCACGCCATAACGGAAGATCGCATGGGTGTGCCCACCGCAGAATTCCATAAGGTTGTAGCGGCGGTGGGGTTTTGCCTCGGCACGCATCGCGTCGGCGAGCGTCTTCGCCAAGCCGCCATCGCGAAACTCGTCGACGAAGCGGACGCTCATGCTGTCGCTTCCTGCGCACCGTCATCCGACAGGACGCCCGCCTCGGCGAACAACGCGAGCGTTGCCGCCGCCTCCTCCGGCTCCAGACGGGCGAGGGCGAACCCGACGTGGACGATGACGAAATCGCCGACCGCCACGTCATCGACGAGGCTGAGGTTCAGTTCCTTGACGATGCCGCCGACCTCCGCCTTGGCCAACCCGCCGGGCAGCAATTCGGTGATCCGGGCCGGCACCGCAAGACACATCCGCGCCTATCTCCTCGCCATCGCCATCGCCATCGCCACGGCCCAGGCCTGCCCCAGGCTGACCGCGCTGTCACCCGGTTTGAGCCGTATCGGCTGCAACACCGTTAGTCCGCCGCGCCGCAAAGCCGCGGTCAGCTCTTCGGTCAGCACGCGGTTGAGGAAGCAGCCGCCGCAAAGGGCGACCCGGCGTATCCCCGTCTTCGCGGCTGCCTCGTGCACCCACTCGGCCATCGCGGCCGCGAGCGTGCCGTGGAATAGATTGGCGCCTTGCCCTGGGCTCATGCCCGTCAAGCGCTCGAGCAGGGGCAATGGATCGAGCACGCCGTCGCGCAGACGCCACCCGGCCGGATCGATCTCGGGCGCGGCCGCCAGCCGCTCCAGCTCCATCGGTGCTTCGCCCTCGAAGGCGGCGAACGGTTTGATCCCCAGCAGGCCGCAGGCGGCATCGAACAGCCGGCCGCAGCTGGAGGTCGGCGGGCAGTTGACGTTCTGCCGCAGCATTCGTGCGATCACCTCGGCGCCGCGGATGCCGGTGTACCGGATCGCGATCTCGTCGCCACGGCCGAGGGCGAACAGCGCGGCAGCACCCATGCGCCACGGCTCGCGGGCTGCCTTGTCACCGCCGGGCTGCCGCAAGGGCGCGAGGTGGCCGAGGCGCCGGTAGCCGTCGGCGTCGACGCACAGCAACTCGCCGCCCCAGGCTTCGTTGTCGGGTCCAAGCCCAAATCCGTCGAGCGCGAGGCCGAGGGTCGGTTCCTCCGTTCCGTGCTCCGCCATGACCGCGGCGACGTGGGCATGGTGATGCTGCACGGGAACGGCCTCGATGCCCATGCTCGCCGCAAACGCTTCGGCCCAACGGGTGCTGTGGAAGTCAGGGTGGAGATCGTGCGCCACCGCAACGGGCAGATCGCCGGCCATGGTCAGAAGGCGTTCGGCGCACGCCTCGAAGCTACGAACCGATCCGACGGTTTCCAGATTGCCGACATCGCGGGAAAGCAGCGCGGTCCGCTCGTTCGCCAAACAGAGGGTGTTCTTCAGGAAGGCGCCGACCGCCAGCACGGGCGGAACCGGCCGAGGCAGTTCTACAACCGACCCGATCGCATCGTCCGCCGGCAGACCAGCTAGCACGTGCTTCACCCGGCGTCCGTGCCGATGGCCATCGGCACCCTGCGGGCGGCGCGGCGGCGCGCGATCCAATCGTACCAGGAGCCGAGGCCGGCGCCGTTCGTGGCCGAGACCTCGAGAATCTCGATCTCGGCATTGATCCGGCGCGCCAATGCCGCGCAATGCTGCAGGTCGAACGGAACGAACGGCAGCAGGTCGATCTTGGTGATCAGCATCAGGTCCGCGGCAGCGAACATATTGGCGTACTTCAGCGGCTTGTCGTCGCCCTCGGTGACCGACAGCAGCACCACCCGCGCCGCCTCGCCCAAATCAAAGGCAGCGGGACAGACCAGGTTGCCGACGTTCTCGATGAAGACGACCGAGCCTCGTTCGGGCTCAAGAATCGGCAGCGCGGCGCTGACCATGCGGGCGTCGAGATGGCAGCCCTTGCCGGTATTGATCTGTATCGCGGGCGCGCCGGTGGCGCGGATGCGCTCGGCATCGAAGCTGGTTTCCTGATCGCCCTCGATGACGGCGATCGGCACCCCGCCGCACAGGTCAGCGATGGTCCTTGCCAGAAGTGTCGTCTTGCCCGCTCCGGGGCCGGACATCAGGTTGATCGCGAGGATGCGCCGGTCGGCAAAGAAGGCGCGGTTGCCAGCGGCCAGTCGGTCGTTCTCGGTGAGGATGTCCTGCTCGACGCGCACCAGCCGCCTCGCCGCGCCGCTGCTCGTCCTTCCCGCGGGGGAATGCTCATGCGCGTGCCCGTGGGCATGGGAGTGATCATCGCCGTGATGATGATCGTGCCCATGATCATGACGATCCACGTGGTCCGAAGGCTGGGCGGCGCGATCGAAGGCCAACCGATCGCGTTCGCCTGCGCGCGGCGGCTTGACAGCCGAAGCACCGCATCCGCACACCGTGCACATGATCAGGCGACCTCCAGATCTTTGATGCGCATCTCGTCGCCCTGGGTCAGGCGAAGCCGGTAGCCGCCGCAGCGCGGGCAGCCCTCGTGTCGTTCGCCGATCGCTACCGTGGCGTCGCAGTCGAGGCACCAAGCTTGCCCGGGCAGCCTGATCAGTTCCAGGCAGGCGCCGTCAGCCAGAGTTCCGCGCGTGACCGCCGCGAAGCAGAATTCGATCGCTTCCGGTGAAACGCAAGACAGCATGCCGATTTCGAGCCGGACGGCCGTCACGCGGTCGAAGCGATGAATGATGGCCTGCTCTGCTAGCGTATTCACGACGCTCTGGCAGAGAGCCAGTTCGTGCATGCGACTCTTTCCTCCCGAACGCCCGCTTCGCGCCCGTCGCGGCTCTGTGGCCGCTTTCGCGGGGCACCCCGAGCACCCCCGTCGCCCGGCCGGATGCGTTCACTCTTCAGGCTATCTCTTTCCCGCCGCCACGTCGTCATCTTTTTTGATGCGCGAAGGTCAGGACCGCACCTCGGTGTCCGCCCAGCGATGCCATTCCCATCAGCGCTCCAACACGCCTTAGCCGCACTTTCGAGGCGGGGCACCTCAACTGACTGGCGTCTCACCGACATAATGGTCTAGTGGTGCTATCATCCGCTGCGTTATCAGCTTAGGGGGCGATAACATGAAAAAGTTGGTAGCCGTGTATGCTTTGGCCGCTGGAATTATGATTGAAGTTGGGGCGATGGGTGCAGGAATTGAACTTGCGAAGTTGGATAATGAAAATATCGATTTATATGGGATCGAGCAAACAGCAGCCGATACTGACAGACCCGTAATCGTAGCTCAAAGACGTTCTGTTCAGGAAGGAACAGATGAACTGATGAGAAATGCCTTTCTCGATAGAGGTCTTGCCCTACTTGGGGGCTTGTTAATCGGGGCTGGAGCCGGTGTGTTGTTAAAATGGTAGAAATTTGGTATCCCGTTCGTACGCGGTAGCGTCAGCGGGTGGAAAGCTCAAGACATCCCGTGGCCTGGGTTGATTACCTCGGACGTTTCGAAAGTTCGGCCCGGGGGTTCGGCAGCGAAACGGCGTGCCGTGACTATATCCGGCGGCTTCGCTGGCGGATGGCTTTGTCTGTCCTGAAGTAGCTCGACAACGCGCTCGCCTCGCCCAGCAGGCCGTTGCCGTAGGACCTGCACCCGGCGGCCCTACGCAAATCGAAGATGGTGCGGACCCCGGGTTCGCTTAAGAACGGCTCTATTGTCCCCAAAACCCGCAGCGACTGTGAACGCCCGGTAGAGAACGCCGCGCCTTGCGGCTTTTAGGGAGCGCTCAGCACCGAGTTCGGGCGCTGCTTCGGCCATCAGGCTCGCTGTGAGCGGGAGCAGCAGGCAGCTTTGGGGCACGGCTTTCCGCAATCCGCAGTACTCGTTCGTCGCGTTTCCCTGTAGGGTCTCTAATAGGATGAGATCTATTATTAATCTCACAATAAACAGAAAGTTTGCTATTGATATCGATGCTGCATGATTTAAAGTCGTTTTAATCGAGACATGTAACATCCGTCGAAAAGACGGTGAATAAGAATAAATCGCGAAGGGAGGAGTTCATGATGACGGGCGAGTTGCGCCCAGTGTTCGATCAGGTCGGCGATCTGGACGGCTACGCGGGCGCGCTCGGTGGTCTCAGGCGGCGCGACTTTCTGAAGTTCTGCACCGGGGTCGCGGCGACGCTGGGGTTATCGCCCTCGCTCGGCCTCCGCATCGCCGAAGCGGCGACCGCACCGGGACGGCCGCCGGTCATATGGCTCTCCGCTCAAGAGTGTACGGGCTGCACGGAGTCGCTGCTGCGCGCCCATCATCCGACGGTCGAGGGTCTGATCCTCGACATGATCTCGCTCGACTACCACGAAACGCTGTGCGCCGGCTGCGGGCATCAGGCGGAGGCGTTCAAGGCGCAGTCGATCAAGCAGAACTGGGGCAAGTACGTTCTCGTCGTCGACGGTTCGATCCCGACAAAGGATGGCGGCGTCTACTGCATGGTCGGGGGGCGGCCGATCCTCGACATCGTCAAGGAAACGGCGGAGGGCGCGGCGGCGATCATCGCCATCGGCTCGTGCGCGTCATGGGGCGGCATCCCGTCCAGCGACCCCAATCCGACGGAGGCCCGGCCGGTGCATGAAGTGCTGCCCGGAAAGACCGTGATCAACGTTCCGGGCTGTCCTCCCAACGTCTATAATTTCCTGTCCACGGTTCTTTATCTCGTCACCTTCGGCAAGGCGCCCGATCTCGACGACAAGAACCGGCCGAAGTTCGCCTACGGCCGTCTGATCCACGAGAATTGCGAGCGCCGGCCGCACTTCGACGCCGGACGCTTCGCGCTGGAGTTCGGCGATCAGGGGCACCGCGAAGGATGGTGCCTCTACAAGCTCGGCTGCAAGGGGCCGGAAACCTACGCCAACTGTCCGGCGATCCTGTTCGGCGACGTCGGCGCCGGGGCTTGGCCGGTCGGCACCGGCCACCCGTGCTTCGGCTGCACCGAGCAGGGCATCGGCTTCACCAAGCCGATCCACTCCTTGGCGAACGTCCTTACAGTCACACCGCCCACGGCATTCCCCCGCGTCGCCGAAGAGAGAGGCCAGGGGGCAACGGCCAGCGCGGCGGCGTTGGCGGGCGCGGTGGTCGGCGCCGGACTCGGCGCCGGCGCCGTGCTTGCCTCCCGCCTGGGCAGGCAGCCGGCCGCCGACGACAAGGCGATCGAGCGATCATCCCACGACGACCGGTCGGAGTCGCGCTAGAGGTCAGGAATGTCAGTCAATCGTCGCCAATTCCTGGAAGGTGCCGCGGCCTGTGCGGCGGGCGGAGCCGGCGCCGTGGCGGCGGTCAGCGAGGCAAACGCCATCGCGCGCGAAGGGAAACCGAGACTGCCGGACGCACTCGGCCTGATGTACGATTCCACGCTCTGTGTCGGCTGCAAGGCGTGCGTCGCCGGATGCAAGGCCGCCAACGGCATGCCTGCCGACGTTTCCCCGGACCAGCGGGACTGGAACACCGGCACCTGGGATACGGCCAAGGATCTCTCCGGCAAGACCCTGAACATCATCAAGGTCTATCGCGACGGCACGATGGAGCGGAAGGACAGCGCCACGGACGGCTTCGCCTTCGTCAAGCGCCAGTGCCTGCATTGCGTCGATCCGTCGTGCGTTTCCTGCTGCCCGGTTTCGGCGATGATCAAGGACCCGGACACGGGAGTCGTGCGCAACGACCCGGAGCGCTGCATAGGCTGCCGCTACTGCGTCTTTGCCTGCCCCTTCCAGGTGCCGAGGTACGAATTCGACAGTGCGTTCGGCAGAATTCGGAAATGCGAGCTGTGTCGCCATCGGTTGGCGGAAGGCCAACTGCCCGGCTGCGTCGAACACTGCCCGACGGGAGCAACCTTGTTCGGCCGCGTCACCGACCTCCGCGAGGAAGCGCACCGGCGCCTGGCACTGAAGCCGGGCGACCGCTACGAATATCCGCGCGGCGACATCAACGGCCGCTACGGGCGGCCGACCCCGCCGCACGAAAAGGTCGTCCAGGTCGCGTATCGGCCGGAGGTCTACGGCGAGAACGTCCTCGGCGGAACGCAGGCGCTCTACCTTTCGGCCGTCCCGTTCGACAAGCTCGGGCTGCCGTACGGCAACGTGCCGGACCACATGTACGCGGCGGAAACCGAGGGCGTTCAGCACCTCCTCTACAAAGGGATGGTCGCGCCGGCGGTGGTTCTGGCCGGTTTGGCGGCGCTCGCCTACCGCAACGTGAAGACGCATCATGACGAGACCGGGAGGACAGAGGCGCGGGCCGGAACGGCCATGGCAACGCACGACCACGCGCCGGTCGGCGGCAAGCTCTTCACCGTTCCCGTGATCGTCCTGATGATGCTGCTGGTTCCCGCGGTGGTCGTTCTCGCGCAACGTTTCGTCTTCGGCCTCGGCTCGGTGACCAATCTCAGCGATGGGTATCCCTGGGGCATATGGATTGCCATCGACCTGATCATCGGCACCGCGCTCGCTTGCGGCGGGTTGGTGATCGCGCTGCTGGTCTACATCCTCAACCGCGGCCAGTATCACCCGATCGTCCGAGCGGCCTTGATGGCCAGCCTGTTCGGCTACGTGCTGGGCGCGATCGCGGTGATGATCGATCTGGGCCGCTGGTGGCAGGGCCACAACATCCTGCTGCCATGGCTGTGGAACGCGAACTCGGTGCTGCTGGAGACGGCACTCTGCATCTTCGTCTACATCCTGGTGCTGCTCGTCGAGTTCGCGCCGGCGGTACTTGAGCGCTTCGGCATGACGCAATCGCGCAGGGCGCTGTACCGGGTGCTGTTCATCTTCACCGCGCTCGGCTGCCTGCTGCCGATGATGCACCAGTCGTCGATGGGGACGGTCGTCATCCTGCTCGGCTACAAGCTGTCGCCGCTGTGGCAGTCGCAGTTGCTGCCGCTGAATTTCCTGCTCACCGCCTTCACCCTCGGCTACGCCGTCGTCGTCTTCGAATCCGTGCTCTCCTCGGCTTCCCTGAAGCGGCCCTTCGAGACGCGTATCCTCGCCGGCCTGTGCGGCATCATGGTCTGGGTACAGATCGTCTTCATGGTCGTCCGTTACGGCGACGTCGTCTGGCGCGGCGCCTGGCCGCTCGCCTTCGCCGGCGACGTCAGGGCCTGGTTCTTCTGGCTGGAGTTCTTGATGGGCGCCGCCGCCGTCGTCGCTTTGCTGCCGAAGGCCAACCGGACCAATCCTCGATCCATCTTCCTCGGTGCCTGCGCGATGCTGTTGAACGGCGTTCTCTACCGCCTCAACTCCTACCTCATCGGCTACGACCCGGGCGATGGCTGGAGTTATTTTCCGTCCGCGGGCGAGATCCTGGTGACCCTCGCCATCTTTTCTTTCGAAGTCCTGATGTACAGCCTGCTGGTGAAGAACCTGCCGGTACTGCACGCGGTCAAGGGCGCGCCGGCGCCCCGGTAACCCCAACGGGACGGAGCAACGAGAACTTTCGGAGCGGTCCTCACATGCGCATCACCATCGACCCGATCACCCGCATCGAAGGTCACCTCCGCATCGACTGCGAGGTGGAAGACGGCAAGGTCGCCAAGTCGTGGTCGTCGGGGCAGATGTGGCGCGGCATCGAGGTGATCCTGCAGGGGCGCGATCCGCGCGACGCCTGGATCTTCGCCCAGCGCATCTGCGGCGTCTGCACCACCGTGCACGCGATCGTCTCGGTGCGCGCGATCGAGAACGCGCTCGCTCTCGAAGTGCCGCTGAATGCCCAGTACATCCGCAACATGATCATCGCCGCGCACGGCATTCACGATCACATCGTCCACTTCTACCAGCTCTCGGCGCTGGACTGGGTCGACATCGTCTCGGCGCTGAAGGCCGATCCGAAGGCCGCCGCCGGCATCGCCCAGAGCCTCTCCGACTGGCCGCTGAACAGCGTCGAAGAGTTCAGCAAGGTGCAGCAGAAGATCAAGGGCTTCGTCGACTCCGGCCAGCTCGGCGTGTTCGGCAGCGGCTATTGGGGGCACCCGGCGATGAAGCTGCCGCCGGAGGTCAACCTGCTGGCGGTCGTACACTACCTGCAGGCGCTCGATTACCAGCGGCGCGCCAATCAGATCGTCGGCGTGCTCGGCTCGAAGACGCCACACATCCAGAACCTGGCGGTGGGCGGCGTTTCCAATCCGATCAACCCCGAGAGCCAGTCGACGCTGACGCTGGAGCGGCTCTACAAGGTGAAGGCGCTGATCGACGAGATCGGCGCCTTCGTCAATCAGGTCTATCTGCCGGACGTCGCCGCGATCGGTGCGCTTTACGCCGACTGGACCCGCTACGGAGCCGGGGTCACCACCTACCTCTCCGTCCCCGACATGCCGCTCGACAGCAAGAACACGCAGTTCGCACTGCCCGGCGGCTACATTCACGCCGGTGACCTGGGCACCTTCCGCCCTCTCGCCAACTACCAGGACGGCTTCTTCGAAAAAGGCGTGAAGGAGAGTGCCAAGCACGCCTGGTATGCCGGCTCCGGCGCGCCGCTGCACCCCTACGACGGCGAGACCGTGCCCAAGTACACCGGGTTCGAGGACAACGCCAAGTACTCCTGGGTGAAGGCGCCGACCTTCTATGACCAGCGCGCGCAGGTCGGGCCGCTCGCCAACGTGCTGGCCATGTATCTTTCCGGTCACGAACCGACGAAGCGCAACCTCGGCCGGCTGTTGGCGATTGCCGGCAAGGTCGCGGGCGCCGACATCCCGCTCGCCGCGCTGCACTCGACGATCGGCCGGCATGCCGCCCGCGCCGTCCGCTGCGCCGTGTTGTACGAGACGCTCGATCAGCAGTGGACCCTGCTGATGCAGAACATCGCCAAGGGCGACTTCGCCACGTTCAACAAGCCGACCTTCCCCAAGGGCGAGATCCATGGCTTCGGGGCCCACGAGGCGCCGCGCGGCGTGCTGTCGCACTGGGCGGTCATCCGCGACGGCAAGATCGCCAACTACCAGGCGGTGGTGCCCAGCACCTGGAACGCCGGGCCACGCGACGACAAGGACTTGATGGGGCCGTACGAGGCGTCGCTGATCGGCAATCCCGTCACCGACCCGGAGAAGCCGCTGGAAGTCATCCGTACCGTGCACTCGTTCGACCCTTGTCTCGCCTGCGCCATCCATATGCTCGACGGCAACGGGAGTGAACTCGTGCGGGTCAGGGCGCTATGACGGCGCCGCTCGGCGGCGGGCTCGTGGTGCAGGCGGATGCCTGCGAGGGCATGCATCGTCGCGTTGCAAACGTTCTCGTACTCGGCGTCGGCAACATCCTGCTTTCCGACGAGGGGATCGGTGTTCGCGTGGTGGAGGCGCTGCCGCAGCGCTACCGGGTCCCGGAGGGGGTCGAGATGGTGGACGGAGGCACCTGCGGCATGGATCTGCTCGACCTCATCGCCGGCCGGGATCACCTGATCCTTGTCGACGCCGTAGCCACCGGGGGCCCGCCCGGAACCGTCGTCCGCCTCGAAGGCGACGAAATACCGGCGCTCTTCCGGACCAGATCCTCGCCGCACCAGCTCGGCCTGCAGGACGTGCTCGCGCTGCTGCGGCTGCTCGACGCCTCGCCCGCCCACGTCACCGTCATCGGCGTTCAGCCCGCCAGCCTCGACCTCGGCCTGGAGTTGAGCCCGGCCGTCGCCGCGCGCCTGGACGAGATGGTGGAGATGGTGGCGCACGAACTCGCGGCGATCGGACCCGATTGGCCGGCGGCTCGAAGCCTGACCTCTTTGCCGCGACCGACAACCGCGTCGCCGGCCTTGCCGACTACTGGCGCAATGTTTTGAGATAGGCGATGACGTCGGCGCGCTGGCCGGCATCGTTCAGCCGCAGCGTCATTGCGGTGTTCTTGCCGTCGAGCAAGCCGCGCGGGTCGGCGAGCCAGGCGTCGAGCGTGCGCTCGTCCCAAACGAAGTCGGCGCCGCGCAACCCCTTGTAGCCGGCAAAAAACGGCGCGGTGCCGGCGCGCCTGCCGTAGACGCCGGCGAGGGAGGGCCCTTCCTTGTGGAACTCGGGCGCCGTGGCGTGGCACACGGCGCACTGGTTCTCGAACACCGCCGTACCCCTCTCCACGTTGCCGGCCGCAGCCGCGCTACCGGCCCACATCGCCACGCAGGCCATTGCAAAGCACCATGAGACCCGGGTCAGCCCACGTTGCCATGCCTGCAGCGAGCCGCCGACGGTCGGGGCGAGTCTTACGCACGGCCGACGGCGCAGCATGTTTCCGCTATGGAGCGTGCGGCAGTCGAAGCGGGCCAATACAGCCTCGTCATGGAATATCGCCGTGATAACCGAGACCTCGATCCAAGCAGTCGTGTGTTCAGTAAGCTGGTGAGGTGTCGGCTTGGTTGATCAGGCTAGGCGGCGTTAGCTTGCTGTTCAAGGTTGGGGTTGGCCGGATGCGCAGCCAGCGCCGCCCGCCTCCAAGGTGTATTCCGAGGACAGCGGCGAGGACGTCTTGACGACCTGCTCCTCGATACCGAGGAAGCTTACACTACGTGCATGTCCTTGATGAACAGCGTGTGACCGCCGAAGCGCAAGCCGTGCGCGGAGATGACATGTATCCGTTTAGATCAAATTCTGTCAGATTTGATCTAAACGGATACACACCCGTTCAGATCAGGGCCGACCAGCAACCGGCCTTGGATCAGGCCGCATGAATGGCGCAGCCGCTTGTCTCACAACCGTGGCGCACGACACACCCAGCGGCGGATGGTCTCATAGCCAATGCCGCCTCGCGGCCCATACGTAAGGGACAGCCAACCCCCCACGCCAGCTATAGCACCGGTCTCCGTTGCGGGCCCAACGAGCGCTAAAAGACCACCTCTCAACCGCTCAGGCCTCCCCGATATGGCACACCAAGTCTCCGGAGGGCACAGCGGATCACGCTCCGGCCGTATACGAGATTCCTATGCGATCGGGCCTCCTTCCACCTCGTTTGCCTATGACCGGACGGGTCATTGTTAACGGGAATGGAAGGAGAACTTTCAATGCTCGATTTTTCTGTCCTGGTGGCCGTCGCGGCGGCATTCGCGGCGACCGTCGGTTACGCGTTCCTCTGCGAGCGGCTGTGAGCCTCCGATGATGATCGACTATCTGCTCGGCGGCGGCGTCGCCCTGGCCATTTTGGCCTATCTCGTTTTCGCCCTCGTTCGCCCCGAACGGTTTTGAGCCGAGGAGGGCACGAGATGACGGTTATCGGCTGGCTGCAAATCATTCTCTATGCCGCTCTGATCCTGGCCCTGACCCGGCCGCTCGGGGGCTTTCTCGCCCGGGTCGTCGCCGGCGAGCGGACGGCGCTGTCGCCGGTGTTGGCACCGGTGGAACGGCTGATCTACCGTGCCGGCGGCGTCGACCCCCGGGTCGAGCAGCATTGGCTGACCTATGGGGTCGCCATGCTCTTGTTCAACTTCGCCGGCTGCCTCGTTCTTTACGGGTTGATGCGGCTGCAGGCCGATCTACCCCTGAACCCGCAAGGGCTGCCCCAGGTCCCGGCCGATCTGGCGCTCAACACCGCGGTCAGCTTCGTCACCAACACCAACTGGCAGGCCTACGGCGGCGAGGCGACCATGAGCTATCTGACCCAGATGGCCGGGCTCGCGGTGCAGAACTTCCTCTCCGCCGCGACCGGCATCGCCCTCGCCATCGCCCTCGTTCGCGGCTTCGCGCAGAAGTCGACGACGACGATCGGCAACTTCTGGGTCGATCTCACCCGGATCACCCTCTATGTGCTGCTGCCTCTGTCAGCGATCATCGCGCTTGTCCTTGTCTGGCAGGGCATGCCGCAGAATCTCAATCCTTACGTCCAGGCGACGACCCTGGAAGGCGCGCAGCAGGTGATCGCGCAAGGCCCGGTGGCGAGCCAGGTCGCCATCAAGATGCTGGGCACCAACGGCGGCGGCTTCTTCAACGCCAACTCCGCCCACCCCTACGAGAACCCCACCGCGCTCTCCAATCTCATCGAGATGCTGGCGATCTTTGCCATCGGCGCCGCGCTGACCAATGTGTTCGGCCGCATGGTCGGCAACGAGCGGCAGGGCTGGGCCATCCTCGGCGCGATGATGATTCTGTTCATCGCCGGCGTCGCCGTCGCCTATTGGGCGGAGGCGCAGGCCAACCCGGCGCTGGTGACCCTCGGCCTCGACCCCGCCGGCGGCAACATGGAGGGCAAGGAGGTCCGGTTCGGCATCGCCCTTTCGTCCCTGTTCGCCACCATCACCACCGCCGCTTCCTGCGGCGCCGTCAATGCCATGCACGACAGCTTCATGCCGCTGGGTGGCATGATCCCCTTGATCAACATGCAGCTTGGCGAGGTGGTGGTCGGCGGCGTCGGCGCCGGCCTCTACGGCATGCTGCTGTTCGCCATCCTCGCCGTGTTCATCGCCGGTCTCATGGTCGGCCGGACGCCCGAGTACCTCGGCAAGAAAATCGAGGCGCGCGAGGTGAAGATGGCGATGCTGGCGATCCTTTGCCTGCCGCTGATGATGCTGGTGCTGACGGCGATTGCGGTAGTGCTGCCGGCGGGTACCGGGAGCATCTCCAACCCCGGCCCGCATGGTTTCAGCCAGGTGCTGTATGCGTTTACCTCCGGCGCCGCCAACAACGGCAGCGCCTTCGCCGGGCTTTCCGCCAACACCCCCTTCTACAATTGGACCCTGGCGCTGGCGATGTTCGTCGGCCGCTTCTTCGTCATCGTCCCGATGTTGGCGATCGCCGGTGCGCTGGCGGCAAAGCCGACCCTGCACGCCTCGCAAGGGACATTCCCCACCGATGGGGCGCTGTTCGTGGGCCTGCTCACCGGCGTCGTCGTCATCGTCGGCGGCCTGACGTTTTTCCCTGCCCTCGCCCTCGGTCCGGTCGTCGAGCACGTCTCGATGCAGGCCGGGCTCGCCTTCTGAAGGATCAGCCGAAGATGACTAAACTGCTTTCCGGCGACGACGGTTCGGTCGCCATCGATGCCGGGTTGACCCCGGATCGCGCGCGGCGCGCCCGCACCTCCATGTTCGACCGCCACATCCTCGTCGATGCCTTGGGTGAGTCCGTCCGCAAGCTGCATCCGCGGCGCCTGGCGCGGAACCCGGTGATGTTCGTGGTCGCCGTGGTCGCCGCGCTGGCGACGGTGCTGTGCGTCCGCGACCTGGTGACCGGCGGTGCCCATGCGGGCTTCTCGGCGCAGATCGTCGCCTGGCTGTGGATCACCGTGCTGTTCGCCAATTTCGCCGAAGCGGTGGCGGAGGGACGCGGCCGGGCCCAGGCGGCGAGCCTGCGCAAGACCCGGACCGAGACATCGGCCAAACTGCTGGGCGATCCGGCAACGGTGAGCTGGCGGCAGGTCTCGGCGCTGGACCTGAAGCCGGGCGACGTGGTTCTGGTCGAGGCGCTCGATCTCATTCCCGGCGACGGCGAAGTGATCGAAGGCGTCGCCAGCGTCAACGAGGCGGCGATTACCGGGGAATCGGCGCCGGTGATTCGCGAGAGCGGCGGCGACCGTTCGGCGGTGACCGGTGGCACCCAGGTGATCTCCGACTGGATCAAGGTGCGCATCACCGCCGCGGCGGGCTCCACCTTCCTCGATCGGATGATCGCCCTGGTGGAGGGGGCCGAACGGCAGAAGACGCCCAACGAGATTGCCCTCAACATCCTGCTCGCCGGGATGACGATCATCTTCGTGCTGGCCGTGGTCACCATCCCCAGCTTCGCCGCCTATGCCGGCGGCACGGTGCCGATGATCGCCCTGATCGCGCTGTTCGTCTCGCTGATTCCGACGACGATCGGCGCCCTGTTGTCGGCCATCGGCATCGCCGGCATGGACAGGCTGGTGCGCTTCAACGTTCTCGCCATGTCGGGCCGTGCCGTCGAGGCCGCTGGCGATGTGGATACCCTGCTCCTCGACAAGACCGGCACGATCACCCTCGGCAACCGGCAGGCGACCGAGTTCATCCCGCTGCCGGGAGTGAGCGAGCGCGAACTGGCGGAAGCCGCGCAACTGGCGTCGCTCAGCGACGAAACCCCGGAAGGCCGGTCGATCGTCGTCCTGGCCAAGCAGAAGCACGACATCCGCGGTCGCCGGCTGGCCGGACGCCATGCGCACTTCGTTCCCTTCTCGGCCCAGACCCGCATGAGTGGGGTCGACCTGGACATGCAGGGACCCGATGGGCAGACCCGCACCGTCGCCATCCGCAAAGGCGCGGCGGACGCGGTGATGGCCTATGTGCGGGCGAAAAACAACCATCCCCACATGGCGATGCCGAAGGAACTCGACCACACCCTCACCCAGGTGGCGAAATCCGGTGGCACGCCGCTCGTCGTCGCCCGGGACGAGCGGCTGCTGGGCACGGTTCACCTGAAGGACATCGTCAAGGGCGGCATCCGCGAGCGGTTCGGCGAGCTCCGGCGGATGGGCATCCGCACCGTGATGATCACCGGCGACAATCCGCTGACCGCCGCCGCCATCGCCGCCGAGGCGGGGGTCGATGACTTCCTCGCCGAGGCGACGCCGGAAGCCAAGCTGAAGCTGATCCGCGACGAGCAGGCGAAAGGCAAGCTGGTCGCCATGTGCGGCGACGGCACCAACGACGCGCCGGCGCTGGCTCAGGCCGATGTCGGCGTGGCGATGAACACCGGGACGATGGCCGCCCGCGAGGCGGGAAACATGGTCGATCTCGATTCCGACCCGACCAAGCTGATCGAGATCGTCGCCATCGGCAAGCAGCTGCTGATGACCCGCGGTGCCCTGACCACGTTCTCCATCGCCAACGACGTCGCCAAGTACTTCGCCATCATCCCGGCGATGTTTGTCGCCTTCTATCCCCAGTTGCAGGCATTGAACATCATGGGGCTCGCCAGTCCCGAGAGCGCCATCCTCTCGGCGATCATCTTCAATGCCCTGATCATCGTGGCCCTGATCCCGCTCGCCCTGCGCGGCGTCCACTACCGGCCGAGCGGTGCCGCGGCGCTCTTGCGCCGGAACCTCCTGATCTATGGGCTCGGCGGGATCATCGTCCCCTTCGTCGGCATTAAGCTGGTCGATCTCGCCGTCTCCGCTCTCGGAATCGCTTGAGGCAGAAGATAATGTTGAAGCAGTTGCGTCCCGCGCTCGTTCTGAGTGTCGTGTTCACCATCATCACCGGGTTGCTATACCCGTTCGCCGTCACCGGCATGGCGCAGGTGTTGTTCCCGGAGCAGGCGAACGGCAGCCTGATTGAGCGTGCCGGTACGGTCGTCGGCTCCACCCTGATCGGCCAGGCCTTCACCAGCGACCGCTACTTTCACGGCCGGCCATCCGCCGCCGGTGCCGACGGCTACGATGCCTCGGCGTCCTCCGGCTCCAACCTCGGCCCCACCAGCGCGGCGCTGATCGCCAGGGTACGAGACGACGTGGCCGCCCTCGGCACCGAGCCGGGGACCGTGGTCCCGGCAGACCTGGTCACCGCATCGGCGAGCGGGCTCGATCCGCACATTTCACCGGCGGCGGCGGAGCTTCAGGTGGCTCGCGTCGCCGAGGCGCGCAATCTGCCTGTGGAGCGTGTCCGCAGCGTCGTGCTCGCCCATACGAGCGGGCGGTTGCTCAAATTCTTCGGCGAGCCGCGGGTGAACGTTCTGGAGCTCAATCTCGCCCTCGACGGCATTGAGTCGTAAGCTTTCTGGCTATGGCTCAGCCTCGGCCACGAGCAGCAGCGAGTGATGGCAACAAGCGATAACGGCCATGACCGGCGGCCTTCTCCCGACGAGCTTCTCAAGACGGCGCAACGGGAGGAGCGCGGTCATCTGAAGATCTTCCTCGGCGCGGCGCCGGGGGTGGGCAAGACCTTCGAGATGCTGCTCACCGCCCAGGCACGCCGGCGCGAGGGGGTCGACCTGGTGGTCGGCGTGGTCGAGACCCACGGCCGCCGCGAAACTGAAGAGCTGCTGATCGGGCTGGAGGTCGTCCCCCGCGTCGTCGTCAGCCATCGCGGGCTTGTCCTCGACGAGATGGACCTGGACGGGATCCTGGCGCGGCGACCGAACCTGGTGCTGGTGGACGAGCTGGCCCACACCAATGCTCCCGGATCGCGACATCCGAAGCGCTATCTCGATGTGGAGGAGCTGCTGGCGGCCGGCATCGACGTCTACACCACGCTGAACATCCAGCATGTGGAGAGCCTCAACGACGTCGTTGCCCGCATCACCCGCATCCGCGTTCGCGAAACGGTACCCGATAGCATCCTCGATGCCGCCGACGACATCGAGGTGATCGATATTTCGCCCGCTGACCTGATCCAGCGCCTGCGGGAGGGAAAAGTCTACGTTCCGAAGACCGCACAGCGGGCGCTCGACCATTTCTTCGCCCCCGGCAACCTGACCGCACTGCGGGAACTGGCGTTGCGACGGACGGCGCAACGGGTCGACGAACAATTGCTGTCGCACATGCGCACCCACGCCATCCGCGGCCCGTGGGCGGCGGGGGAGCGGGTGGTCGTCTGCATCAGCGAGAGTGAGCGCTGCGCCGCTCTCGTTCGGCAAGCGAAGCGCATCGCCGATCGGCTGCATGCACCATGGACCGCGGTTTACGTCGAGACGGCCCGAACGCACCGGCTGACAACCGTCGAGCGTGACCGCATCGCCGACTGCCAGCGTCTGGCCGAACGGCTCGGCGGCGAGGCGATGACCGTCCCCGCGGTCGATGTGGCGGAGGGGATCCTTCAGTTTGCCCGCGACAACAACGTCACCCAAATCGTCGTCGGCAAGTCGAACCGCTCCCGCTGGTTCGAGCTGCTGCACGGATCGGTGGTGCACGATCTGGTTCGCAAGGCCGGCAGCATCAGCGTCCATGTCACCAGCGGCGACGAAACCGACGGCGGCGAGACCCTGGCGCCAAAGACCATCCGCACCAAGCAGTTGTCCCCGGCGCCCGGTCCGGTTGCCTACGTCGTGTCGTGTGCCGCGGTGGTTGGTGCGCTCTCGCTCGGGCTGCTGCTTCAGCCGGTCCTCGGCGTCGAGAATGTCGACCTGGTGTTCCTTATCGCGGTCATCCTGATCGCCGGCCGTTACGGATTGTGGCCGTCGATCGTGGCCTCTTTGGCCAGCGTCCTCGCCTACAATTTCTTTTTCCTGCCGCCGTTATATACGCTCACCATCACCAGCCCGGTGCACGTCCTGGCGCTGGTGCTCTTTCTGACCGTGGCCCTGGTGGCAAGCAACTTGGCCGGGCGGGTGCGCGACCAGGCGATTGCGGCGCGCAGTCGCGCCCGAACCGCGGAAGCGCTCTATACCTTCAGCCGCAAAGTGGCCGGCGTGGCAACGCTCGACGACCTGTTGTGGGCGGTGGCGTTTCAGATTGCCTCGATGCTGAAGCTCAACGTCGTCATCCTGGTCCCCGAGGAAGAGCAGCTCCTGGTCCGGGTCGGTTATCCTCCCGAGGACCAACTGGACGGGGCCGATCTGGCGGCGGCGCACTGGAGTTGGAAGCACAACCGGCCGGCCGGACGCGGCGCCGAAACGCTGCCCGGCGGCAAGCGCCTGTTCATGCCGATCCGCACCGGACGCGGCCCGGTCGGCGTGCTCGGCCTCGACCGCGAGCAACCCGGCCCGCTGTTCACCCCCGATGAGCGCCGGTTGCTCGACGCGCTGCTGGATCAAACGGCGGTGGCGATCGAACGGGTCCGGCTCGCCAGCGAGATCGACGAGGCGCGGGTGCTGATGGAGACCGAACGGCTGCGCGCCGCCCTGCTGACCTCCATCTCCCACGATCTGTCGACGCCTCTCGCCGCCATCCTGGGCGCCGCCACGTCACTGCAGACCTACGATGCGCTTTACAGCCCCGAAGCCCGAAAGGACCTCATCGCCACTATTCGCGACGAAGGCGAACGCCTGCACCGCTTCGTGCGCAACCTTCTCGACATGACCCGGCTGGAAGCGGGCGCCATCGACCTGCATCGGGAGATGATCGACGTCGGCGAGGCGGTCGGCGCGGCGTTGGAGCGATGCGGCCGGATGCTGGTTCAGCACCGTGTCGAACTCCGGATCGAACCGGATTTGCCGATGGTGCCGCTCGACGCGGTCCTGCTGGAGCAGGTGCTGATCAATCTGTTGGATAATGCCGCCAAGTACACGCCCGCCGGTTCGACCGTCTTGATCGAGGTGAAGCGGGGGGAGGCGGGCAGTATCGTCCTCCAGGTGCTCGACGAAGGACCGGGGATGCCCGAGAACGAGCTGCAGCGCATCTTCACCAAATTCCACCGCCTCGACGCCGGTGACCGCAAGCGGCCGGGAACAGGACTCGGCCTTGCCGTCTGCCATGGCTTCGCCGAAGCCTTGGGCGGAACGATTACCGCCGGCAACCGCGCCGATCGCAGCGGCGCGGTGTTCACCCTGACCTTTCCGGAGCGGCAGGCCGAGGAACAACCGGCGGTGGACGCGGCGTGACCGGCGGCGACGGGCCCCTGATCCTGGTGATCGACGACGAGCCACCCATTCGCCGGCTGTTGCGGACCAGCCTGTCGGCCCAGCGCTATCGCATCGTCGAGGCGGAGACCGCCGCGGAAGGGATCCGGCGCACGCGAGCAGACCGGCCGGATGCCGTCATCCTCGACCTGGGCCTGCCCGATCAGGACGGCGCCGGCGTCATCCGGTCGCTGCGCGGCTTCTCGAAGGTGCCGATCATCGTCCTGTCGAGCCGAAGCGATGAGCGCGGCAAGATCGAGGCGCTGGATCTGGGCGCCGACGACTATGTGACCAAACCCTTCGGCATGGGCGAGCTGATCGCCCGCATCCGTGCCGCCCTGCGCCACCGGGTGCAGGTCGCAGGGGCCGAGCCGGTCTTTTGCAGCGGCGATCTGAGCGTCGATCTGGTCCACCGGCTCGTCACCCTCGGCGGTGAGGAGGTGAAACTGTCGCCCAAGGAGTACGACATCCTGCGGCTGCTGGTGATCCACGCCGGCAAGGTGCTGACCCACCGGATGATCATGCAGGAGGTCTGGGGCGCGGCGGGAGACGTGCAATACCTACGCATCTACATCCGCCAACTCCGCCAGAAGCTGGAGCACAACCCCGAGCGGCCGGCACATATCGTCACCGAAACCGGCGTCGGCTACCGACTTCGCCTGCCGGTCGGTTTGTCAACCCCACCCTATACCGGAGATCGCCGATGACCGCCGCGAGGCCGCTCGCGAGCGGTCCCCCATCAGGGCCGGCGGTACAAGTCGCTCTCCGCCATTGCCCGCGCCATCACCGGCACGCGTTGGTCCGGGCCGCTTTTCTGGGGGCTTCGCAATCATCGGAGCGGCACGTGAAGTCTCCGGTCCGCAAGATCCGCTGCGCGATCTACACCCGCGTCTCCAGACGATCACCGACTTCGCGCCGCTGTGGGACGAGCTGTTCCCGGCCGAGCAGGCGAGGATCGTCCGGCTGCTGGTCGAGCGGGTGGATCTCGCGCCCGACGGCATTCACGTGATGCCGCGCGCCGAAGGGCTGCAGACGCTGGTCGAGGAACTTCGGTCACGGGAGGCGAAAGCGGCATGAGCGAGCGGACGACACACGATCGGGCCGAAGCCGAAGACATCATCGATCGACTCTCGCTCAGCCCACATCCGGAGGGTGGCTTCTATCGCGAGACGTTTCGCCATCAGCCCGTGGATGGGGGACGCGGCGCGCTGACCGTCATCTATTACCTCCTGCGAGCCGGGGAGCGATCGGCGTGGCACCGGATCGATGCGGTCGAAGTCTGGCACCACTACGCCGGGGCCCCATTGCGGTTGAGCCTCTCCGAGGATGGTGTCGGGGTTCGTTCGATCACCCTGGGTGAGGACCTCGTCGCCGGTCAGCATCCACACGCCGTGGTTCAGGCGCATGTCTGGCAATCGGCGGAAAGCCTCGGGCGGTGGACGCTGGTCGGCTGCACGGTCGCCCCGGCGTTTCTGTTCTCCGGGTTCGAGCTCGCGCCGGCCGGCTGGGCGCCGGGCCGCGACTGATGGGGAGCCATCCCGCCATGAAGACCCTGAAGCACACCACGAACGGCCAGAATTGGCGCCTCCAAGGCAATACCATCATCGTCACCATCCCGATGACCTGGAAACACCGCGGCGGCCGCAAGGTGATCATCGCCCCCGGCGGCGGCGACGCTTGGGCACCAGCGAAACCGAGGCGGGACGAGACGCTGATCCGGGCGCTGGCGCGCGCGCATCGGCGGAAGCGGATGCTGGAAGAGCGCAGGTATCGGTCAGCGGGCGAGGTCGCCGAGGCCGAGAATCTGACGCGAAGTTTCGTCAACCGACTGCTGCGGCTGACTTGCACTCCCCCACATCGTTGAAGCAATCCTCGACGGCGACAGCCAAAGGGGATGCAACTGGAAGACCTGACCCGAGTGCTACAGAGTGGTTGAGACGAACAGCGGAAAATTGTCGCCGGGCCCTCCGGCGGCTGGCACCCAGTGCCGCGCGCCCGGGACTGAGATCACATGAACCACGGGGGGTATGATGGCAAAGGTATCCGTGTCGACACGGATCTCGGCGCCCGCGGGCGAGGTCTGGCGCCTGGTCGGCGGTGGAACGCCTTGCCCGGTTGGCATCCTGGGATCGAAACAAGCGTAAACCCATCGCCAACGTCGCTCGCCCCCTTCGTGCTTCAATGAGGCCGCGGCATTACTGCCGCGGAAATGAGGACAAGGGCGATTACGATGCCCGCACGTGGCGTGCTTCAATGAGGCCGCGGCATTACTGCCGCGGAAATAAAATCAAGAACTCCGCAGGGACGGCCGGAGATTCCACGCGCTTCAATGAGGCCGCGGCATTACTGCCGCGGAAATAAGTCGCTCCTCACGCCCTACCCGATGGGATCACATGGCTTCAATGAGGCCGCGGCATTACTGCCGCGGAGAGGCTCGCCAGTCTCCCCAGCGCCAGTCCGCAAGCGTGGGCCGCCCTCGTCCTCCCCGCCGACGACGCGGCGGTGGCGGTGTTGCGGCGCAAGGATCTGATCGAGCTGTTCAACACCGATCCGGATTTGAGCGGCTTCGACATCGACATTTCCCCCTACGTGCGCGACGCCGACGACACCGACGTGCTGGTCTTCTGGCGGACGATCGACAATGAGCCCTCCGCCGATGCGTCGCGGCCGATGCGGGAAGAGTTGTGCCCCGTCGCCGTCGGCCGCTTCCGCGAGTTCCTGAAGAGGCGGGCGGGGGCGTTCGTGTGGGACGGGCTGGATAGACGCTGGGTGAAGCTGGACCCGACCCGCCTTCGCCCCGGGCTGACGATCCTGCTGGACAGCACGCTCGGCGGCTATGACCCGGAGCTGGGTTTCAGCGCCGACAGCAAGGCGACCGTCGAACCGGTGGCACCGGCGGTCGCCACTGCGCCTCCGCCGGAGGCGATAGCGGATGATCGGCGGAGCATGCTCCGCTGCTACGTCGGCCTCGGCCGGCATCTGGCCCACGCGGAAGCGGAGGCCGAACGGTTGTGCGCGGCGCTCGACCGGGGGATCGAGGCGAATGGAGCGTGGCAGGCGGAGCGCGCCGCGGTCGTCCGTGCCGCCCGCTGGCACGACGTCGGCAAGGCCCACCATGTTTTCCAGGACGCCATCGTTGATTGCCCGGATCAGGGGAAAATGCGGCCCGCCGGCTTGTTGGCCAAGTCGGCCTGCCGGATGCAGGGATACGAGCGGAGATTCTTCCGCCATGAGCTGGCTTCGGCGCTGGCGTGGCTCGCCCACGGCGACGCTGGGGGCGGTGTCGGCGGCGCATCGGACGTCGATCCCGATCTGGTCGCCTACCTGATCGCCGCCCACCACGGCAAGGTGCGGCTCGGCATTCGCGCGTTGCCGGGAGAACGGGAGCCGAACAATCCTCGCGACGGCCGATGGTTCGCCCGCGGTATCTGGCACGGCGATGAGCTGCCGGAGGTGGACGTGGGCGGCAAGGAGCGGCTGCCGCCGGTCCAGCTTTCTCTCGCGCCGATGGTGCTCGGCGACGGGGCCTCTGGACGCAGTTGGGCGGCGCGCACCCAGCGGCTGTTGGCTCGGCATGGGCCGTTCCGCCTGGCCTGGCTGGAGGCGCTCGTCCGCATCGCCGACTGGCGGGCGTCGGCGGCCGAACAGCACGCGGGCGATGACGATGTTTGAGCTGGCGCTGACCGGCTGCGCGCCGGCGCCGCTGGCGAGCTACCTGAAGGCGCTCGGCATTCTGCGGCTCGTCGCCGAGCAGGCGGATGCGCAGGTCCGGGGCCGCTGGCACGGCGGCGGCTTCGTCCTCTCGTCCGCCCTCGATGCCGACGGATTGCGGGCGTTTTTCCTCGACCGTTACACCCCGACGCCGATCGTCGCGCCGTGGAACGGCGGCAGCGGGTTTTACCCGGGCGACAATCGGATTGCCATCGAGGCCCTGACGGCGGCGGCAGCGGTGCCGCGATTTGCCGGCTATGCAGCGACGATCGTGACGGCGGCGCGCGTGCGCGACGCCTGCGGGCTGCAGGCCAGTCCGAAGAAGGAGGAGAAAGACCGGTTCCTGCTGCGACTGCGCGCGGTGCTTTCCGACGATGCGCTGGCCTGGTTCGACGCCGCGGTTCTCCTCGGCGGGCAGAAGTCCCTCTACCCACCGCTGCTCGGTACCGGTGGCAACGACGGACGGCTCGATTTCACCAATAACTTCATGCAGCGGCTGCTGGACCTGATCGATCCGCAAACGGGGCGAGCGACGCCGGCGAGCGGAGCCTTCCTCGATGAGGCTCTCTTCGGCGAGGCGGTGCCGGGGCTGGCCAGCGTCGCCGTCGGTCAGTTTGCTCCCGGTGCGGCTGGAGGTCCCAACGCCACCACCGGGCCGGAGGGCGGGTCCCGAGTTAATCCCTGGGAATTCGTGCTCATGCTGGAAGGCGCCCTGGTCTTCGCCGCGGCGGCGACCCGGCGCAACGAGACGGACGACAGCGCGGCGCTCAGCTTCCCTTTCACCGTTCGCGCTACCGCCGCCGGCAGCGGCCATGCGGCCCTGAAAGACGAGGGATCAAGTCGCGCCGAGCTGTGGATGCCGCTGTGGGGGCGGCCCGCCGGCTTCGCCGAGGTGCGCGGGCTGCTGGCGGAGGGCCGTGTCACCCTCGGCCGCCGCCCGGCGCGCGACGGCCTCGATTTCATCCGCGCCGTCTCCAAGCTCGGCGTCGATCGCGGCATCTCCCGCTTCCAGCGCTACGGCTTGATGCAGCGCGCCGGCAAGGCCTTCCTCGCCACCCCGCTGACCCAGGTCCGGGTGGAGCGCAATGCCCGCGCCGAGTTGATCGATCAACTGGATGCGGGCGGCTGGCTGCAGTCGTTTCGTCGCCTCGCTCGCCACGCCGAGGCGCCGGCGCGGCTGGCGAGCATCGGCCGCCGCCTCGACCAAGCGCTGTTCGACCTCGCCGCCCCTGCCGGGAAGACGGAAACAAGGGATCCGGCGCGGGTGCAGGCGGCGCTGATGGCGCTGGGCGACGTGGTCCATTACCTCGCCCATAGCCCGAAGGCGCGCGAGGTCGTCCGCTCCCTGCCACGCCTGAGGACGGATTGGGCAAGGGATGCCGAAGACGCCAGCGCCGAGTTTTGCTTGGCCGCGGCGATCGCCGGACTCGGCGGCGGGACGGGCGCTCGATCGGGCGACTCGCCACCGCTCCTCGCTCACATCGCGCCTGTCGCCGATCACGGCGGGCGCTGGGCGGAAACATCGCAGCAGCGGGTGGTTTGGGGCGAGGGATCGCTGGTCGACAAGCTCGCCCGGGTGCTGCGGCGGCGGCTCATCGACGCGGAGCGCGCCGGTGCCACCGACAAGCCGCTGGCCGGCGGGCCCGAAGCCGATCTCGCCGCCATCGCCGCCTTTCTCGCCGCTGCCACCGACGACGAGCGGATCGAGGCCCTGGTTCGCGGACTGGCACTGGTGGAGGAGCGCTGGTGGTTGCAGCGACACGATACGACGCCCGTCCTTCCGCTGCCTGCTGCCTATGCGGCGCTGAAGCCCCTGTTCACCCCGGACCTGGTGCTTCGGAAGGAAGGCCTGCTCGGTCCCGATGCCAGGCTGCCGCTGCCGGCGACACTTCTTGGCCACCTGTTGAGCGGGCACGACCGGGTTGCCCGCGCCATCCGCCAGGCCCAGGACCGCGCCCGGTTTGCCGGCCTCGGCCGCTCATTCGACGGGCTCGATGGGGGCGGTCTCGATGGCCGACGCCTCGCCGCCGCTCTGCTGATCCCGATCCAAGCCCACGCGGTGCGTCGCCTGGTGGCCACCGCTTATCCGGAGCCGGCGGCGCCATCCGTGCCCGTCCTGCAGGAAGGATCCGTGTGATGAGTCTCGATTTCGATGCCCTTACCGCCCAGCACCGGCTGCTGATGGAAGCGGAGCTGGCGCCCCTGCAGGGGACCCGCTTCCAGCCGACGGGCTTTCCTGACCTGGGCGCCGCCGCCTACAAATGCCCGACCGGCGCCGACATGCTGCTGGTCGAATCGGCGCAGAGCATGGCCAACCGGCTGGAAGCGGTGTGCTGGGACGAAGTCGCCGACGATTGGGTCGAGCCCTTACGCGGCCTGCCGCTGGTCAAGGTGATCGACAAGAAGGGCCAGCCGCTGACCAATTCGGTTCTTGAAGCGCACCGGCTGAACTCCCCCTACATCCTCGAAGGCAAGGACAAGTCGGTGTTCGATCAGCTTAAGGCCGATCTCGCTGACATGGAGGAGGGACGGGTCGATATCCGTAAGCTTGCGGCGGTGCTGGTACGGCTCGATACCAACGCGGTGCTGCATGGGGTATTTCTGGCGAAGAAGGACTTGGCCGGCGGCCGCCTCCGCCTCCCTCGGGTTCTCTCGTCCTTCATCGAAGCCGAGGAGGCAGTCGTCGCCGCCAGCGGCGGGGTCAAGAACGATGCGGTAAACCCGAAAGGGGACACCGCCGCCGGGTTCGGCAATGTGCCGTTTGCTCGCGACGAATACACGGCGGCACGCATCATCGCCTATTTCAATATCGACTTGGCGCAGATCCGCGCCTTCGGCCTCGGGCCGACGGTGGAACAGTTGCTGATTGCCCTGGCACTGTTCAAGATCCGCCGGTTCTTCGACGTCGGCCTGCGCCTGCGCACGGCGTGCGATCTGCAATGCACCGGCATTCGGGTCACCCAACCGGGCGGGTTCGCGGTCCCTGACACCGCCGCCCTTGCCGAGGACCTGCCCGGGCTGATCGCCGCCGTCGCCGCCGAGGGCCGGTTCGCCGAGCCGCGGGTGACCACCGTCCGCTACGAGAAGTAGGCCGCATGTTCGCCCTGGCGATCCGGTTCGTCGCTGGACGCTACCACGCCACCCCCTGGGGCCGCCACGTCAACGAAGCGGATGTCGCATGGCCGCCGGAGCCGTGGCGGCTGCTGCGCGCCCTGGTCGCCACCTGGCATCGCAAGGCCGACCGTGACCGCTACGATCGCGACTGTCTCGCCGCCCTGATCGACCGGCTCGCCGCCGATCTGCCCCTCTACGAGCTGCCGGCGGCCGTTCACACCCACACCCGCCATTACATGCCGCGGTTCAAGTCGGGTCCCGACGACCGGACGCTGGTTTTCGACGCCTTCGCCCGCGTCGAGCCGACGGAGCCCCTGAAGGTGGTATGGGAGAACGTCACGTTGAGCGCCGATGAGGAGGCGCTCGCGGCGCACCTGGTCGAACGCGTCGGCTATCTCGGTCGCGCCGAGAGCTGGATCGAGGCCCAGATCGACCCGGCGCCGGCGCCCGAGCGCTGTCGGTGTCGACCGGGTGAGGATGAAGTCGACCCGATGACCGGTGAGGTTTCCGACCTGGTGCCGTTGCTGGCGGCGATGGACGCCGAAGCCTATCGGTCGGCTCGGCCGGCATTGCTCGCCGCGGCCAAGGCGCACCCGCGCCTGCGCAAGCAGATCGAGGCGACGGCAGGGGAGCGGCTGATCGACGCCCTGTCGCCCGACACGTCTGACTGGCAGAAGGCGGGATGGAGCCGGCCTCCCGCCTCCCGCCAGGTGATCTACCGGCGCCCCGCCGACGCCTTGTCGCCATCGTCGCCGAGGCAACCCTCGCAACGGCGCCCCCATCGCGACCGGCTGACCACGGCGCGCTTCGTTCTGGCCGGCAAGCCGCTACCGTTGATGGAAGACGCGGTGCGCATCGGCGAGCTGACGCGGCGCGAGCTGATGCGTCTTTGGGGCGGCGACGCCATCCCCGCAGTGCTGTCGGGACACGGCCAGCCCGATCCGTCCCATGGCCACGCCTTCTTCCTGCCCGAGGATGCCGACGAGGACGGCCGCATCGATCACGTGATCGTCCATGCGACGGCGGGGTTACCGCGTGACTGCTGGCCGGTGCTTGCCGAGCTAACGAGGTTGTGGCAGCCGGACGGTGGCGAATGGCGGGTTGCCCTCGAAGGCATCGGCACCGCCCACACCTTCGCCTACGACTCGCGGATCCTGGAGACGTCCCGGCGGTGGCGATCGGTGACCCCCTATCTGCACCCGTGGCATTTGAAGCGCACCCTCGGGCCAGCCGATCAAATCCGCAAAGAATGTCGTCTGCGCGGATTTGCCGAGCCAGAGCCGACGGAATTCCTTGTCGACCAGCGGCATCGCCGTCCCGTCCATTTCCATCGCTTCCGCAGCAAGCGCAGCTTGGTCCAGCCCGACACGCGCGGAAGTTTCTGGGAGCTCATCTTCGATGCGCCGGTTTCCGGCCCCATTGCCCTTGGCTTCGGCTGCCACTTCGGCCTCGGCCTGTTCCAGGCAAGCCCTGAGAGCATACCGCCCGACCGGTCCCGCTTTCGAAATGGTACTCGTCCGGGCGCCATATAAGCCATTGAGATTACTAGAAAGCTGACGTGAGTACCGAAGTAGCTCAGTTCCCACCCCGCGGAGAATGGAGCCAAAGAGAGAACATTCTGGGCGGTTCGGCAAGGGACAGGGTACCCGGGTGCCGGGCTAAAGGTCTTTGATAGTACGCGATTTTCTGGCAGCGGTAGGTTTGCGGAGAACGGTTTGGGCGGGGCGACTGGCGGAGGGGGTGGGATTCGAACCCACGGTACCCGGTAAAGGGTACAACGGTTTTCGAGACCGCCCCGTTCGACCGCTCCGGCACCCCTCCGCACCCATGCGCCGGGCGGCGGCTCTGCGCGTTCCGGCGATGGACCGCGGACGCTAATGCAAACCCGGCCGCGCCGCAACCTCGCCGCCACGCGCCGCCGCGCGCCGCCGCCGTCTTCGCCGCGGCTCAGCGGGCGGCCGCAGCGGTGGCCTGTTCGAAGGCGCGGATCTTGGCGACGTTGGCCTGCTCGATCGCCGACAGCTGCACGGCGTCGTTGCCGTTCGCCGGTCGGTACCACGACTGGGCCGAGAAGTAGGCGCGCAGCGCCGGGTCGTTGAACACATGGCCGTGGCGGGCGAAGATCTCGTTGCGCATCAGCCGCAGTTCGTCGGCCGACAGCCCGGCGAGATCGACATCGGTAAGCAGACGCTCCGACGACAGCGGATACCGGCCGGGCGGGGCGCCGGGCGCGTTGCGGGCGGGGTCGAAACCGGTGCTGCGGTCGCCGCTAGCGGCGGCGCTCGGGGTCGCAGGCAGGGCAGCCGGCGCCGCGGCCGCGCCGGGCTCGCTCCTGGTCACGCTCGCCGTGTAGCCCTCGCCCTTCTGGTTGACCACGCTCGCGCTGTATCCGGTGGTCCGACTGGGGCCGGGAAGCAGCATCAGCCCGGCGATCGCGGCGGCCGCGACCGCGCCGCCGGCGCCGACGATCAGCGGCCAGCGCCGCCGGCTCGCCGCCTTCCCGCTGTTTTCCGCACCCGGAGCCGGCCGGGTGTCGTCCCGCCGGTCGTCGGCCCGGGGCACCACCGGGGACGGCATCGGGGGCGGTGGCGACACGTCGGCGAGGCCGGATCCCGCGGCCGGCTGGCGCGGTTTGCCGGCCAGCCGCTCGATGGAGCCGATGAGTTGGACGAAGCCCTCGTGGTCGGCCCCGCCCCGCCAGTCGACCAGCGACACCGCCTGGATCGGCCGGAAGGCGAGGGGCGGCAGCGCCTCATCGATCAGCACCGGCAGCAGCTTGTTGGCGTCCAGCGCCAGCGCCGCCTCGGTCTTCACCCAGCGCTTCTTCACCGCCGTCGCCGACCACAGGACGACGACCGCCTTCGCCGTGGTCAACTCCCGCTCGATCACCTCGTCCCAGGTCTCCCCCGGCGGGATCTCCGCATCCCACCAAGCCGACCAGCCGCGCGCCTCGAGCGCGTCGGCGAGACGTCGCGCCCACGGCTTGTCTTCGCGGGCATAGCTGATGAAAATGTCGTTCACCGTGCCCTCCGCTCCGCGGCGAGCCAGCCGCGGCGGGCCGGGCTGGCCCGTCGGCGACACCCCGTTCGCCACCTAGAGTGCCCCAATCCACGGGCGCTGACCAGAGGACGCCCCGCGAGCGGCCTCGAGCGGCCCCCCAACTGGCCCCTCAGTGTCCTCGGGGGCGCGGCGTTGACACGGGCGGGTGAAATGGCGTATGCAGCCGACCGCCGCGGGGCCTCTCCCGCGAACGGTTGTCCATTCTGTGGCGGCAATATCTCTCTAGGCTCTTTGGCGGTCCCATGTACGCAGTCATCCGCACCGGCGGCAAGCAGCACCGCGTCTTCGCCGACGACCGACTGGTCGTCGAGCGCCTGGCCGGCGCTCCCGGCGACGCGGTCGTCTTCGACGACATCCTCATGCTCGCCGGCGGCGATGCCCCGCCCCTCGTCGGCCCCGCCGTGCCGGCGGCGGCGCGCGTGTTCGCCGAGGTGGTGGAGCAGACCCGCGGCCCGAAGCTGCTGGTGTTCAAGAAGAAGCGGCGCAAGAACCACCGGCGGCTGAACGGCCACCGCCAGGATCTGACCGTGGTCCGCATCCGCGGCGTCAGCCCCACCGGCGAAGCCCCGGCCATCGCCCAGGCGACGGTACCGGCCGACCCGGTGCCGGCCGAAGCGGCGGTGGCCGCCGATAGCGAGGAGTAGGAACCATGGCCCACAAGAAAGCCGGCGGCAGTTCACGTAACGGTCGCGACTCTCCCGGCCAGCGGCTGGGGGTGAAACGCTACGGCGGCCAGATCGTCGTTCCGGGCAACATCATCGTTCGCCAGCGGGGCACCAAGTTCCACGCCGGCGAGAACGTCGGCATCGGCCGCGACCATACCCTGTTCGCCACCGGCGGCGGCCGGGTCGCCTTCCGCCGCGGCTATCGCGGTCGCACCTACATCTCGGTCCTGCCGGTCTGACCGGCAGGGCGCTGCCCGCCGGCGGTAACCGCAACCCGGACAACGGGAGGCTGGGCGGGCAGGAACGCCGCGGCCGGAAGATCGGGTTCGCTGCGTGCGATTCGTCGACGAAGCCAAGGTATTCGTGCAGAGCGGCAGCGGCGGCAACGGCTGCTCATCCTTCCGGCGCGAGAAGTTCATCGAGTTCGGCGGCCCCAACGGCGGCAACGGCGGTGACGGCGGCGACGTCGTCGTCGCCGCGGTGGCGGGGCTGAACACGCTGATCGACTACCGCTACCGGCGCCACTTCCGGGCAAAAAACGGCGGCCAGGGCATGGGCCGCGAGCGCACCGGCGCCCGCGCCGAGGACGTCGTCCTGGCGGTGCCGGCGGGAACCCAGGTCTTCGACGCCGACGGCATGGTGCCGCTGGCCGATCTCCTCCACCCCGGCGAGCGCACCGTCGTCGCCCGCGGCGGCCGCGGCGGCCGCGGCAATGCGGTGTTCAAGTCGTCCACCAATCAGGCGCCGCGGCGGGCCGATCCCGGCGAGCCGGGGGAGGAGCGCTGGCTGGTGCTGCGGTTGAAGCTCCTCGCCGACGCCGGCCTCATCGGCCTGCCCAACGCCGGCAAGTCCACCCTGCTCGCCGCCCTCAGCCGGGCGCGGCCGAAGATCGCCGACTATCCGTTCACCACCTTGTGGCCGAGCTTGGGGGTGGTGGGGGTGGGCGGCGGCAGCGGCCGTGCGGGGGGGCGCGAGTTCGTCCTCGCGGATATCCCGGGCCTGATCGAAGGCGCCCACACCGGCGCCGGTCTCGGCACCCGCTTCCTCGGCCACGTGGAACGCTGCCGCGTCCTCGTCCACCTGGTGGACGCCACCCTGCCCGACCCGGCGGAACGCTGGCGCATCGTCCGCGACGAGCTCTCCGCCTACGGCGCCGGCCTCGCCGCCAAGCCGGAACTGGTGGCGCTCAGCAAGATCGACGCGCTCCCCGACGACCTCATCGCCGCCCGCGCCGACGCGCTCGCCGCGGCCACCAACGGCCGGGTGTTTCCCGTCTCCGCCGCCACCGGCGCCGGTACCGGGCCGCTGATCGAGGCCATCCTCGCCCGCATCGATGCGGCCCACCCCGCCCCGGCACAGTCACCGCCGCCGGCCCTATCGACCCCGGAGCCCGGCCGGTGAGCCCCTTCCGCCTCAGCAGCGAGCTCGCCATCGCCCGCCGCATCGTGGTCAAGATCGGCTCGGCCCTCCTCGTCGACGATCCGGTCGAACATCCCGGCGATCACCTTGGCGATCATCCGGTCGATCATCCGGTCGATCATTCCGGGAGCGACATCCGCCGCGCCTGGCTCGCCGCCCTGGCCGAGGATATCGCCAGCCTGAAGACCGGCGGCCGCGACGTGGTCATCGTCTCCTCCGGCGCCATCGCCGCCGGGCGGCGCCAACTGGGCCTCCCCGCCGGCCGGCTGCGCCTCGACGAGAAGCAGGCGGCCGCCGCCACCGGGATGATCCGCCTCGCCCACGCCTACCAGGAGGCCCTCGCCCGCTTCGACATCACCGTCGCCCAGGTGCTGCTGACCCTGGACGATTCCGAGCACCGCCGACGCTACATCAACGCCCGGGCGACGCTGACGACGCTCTTGCGCCGGGGCGCGGTGCCGCTGATCAACGAGAACGATACCGTCGCCACCGACGAGATCCGGTTCGGCGACAACGACCGCCTGAGTGCCCGGGTCGCGGCCATGGTCTCCGCCGATACGCTGGTCCTGCTCTCCGACATCGACGGCCTCTACACCGCCGACCCGCGCAAGGACCCGGCGGCGCGGCTGGTGCCCGAGGTGCGGGAGATCACCCCGGAGATCGAGGCGATGGCCGATCACACCCATCCCGGCTACGGCACCGGCGGGATGATCACCAAGCTGGAGGCGGCGCGGATCGCGCTCGCCGCCGGCTGCCGGATGGTCATCGCCCCGGGCGCCGGCCTGCACCCCCTCGCCCGCATCGCCGACGGCGGCACGTGCACCTGGTTCCTGCCGGCGCAGACGCCCGGAGCCGCCCGCAAACGGTGGATCTTCGGCACCCTCAAGCCGGCCGGCGCCCTCGTCGTCGATGCCGGCGCCGTCTCCGCCCTCGCCCGCGGCAAGAGCCTCCTGCCGGCCGGGGTCACCGCCGTCGAGGGCGATTTCGAAAAGGGTGCCGCCGTCGTCATCAAGACCGGCGACGGTGCCATCCTCGGCCGCGGCCTGGTCGGCTACGGTGCCGCCGACGCGCGGCGCATCATCGGCCACAAAACCCGTGAAATAGAGGATCGGCTCGGCTACCGTGGACGGGAAGAGCTGGTTCATCGGGACGATCTGGCTCTGGAAACGAGACGGGCCAAACGATGACCACCCTCGCCGACCCCGCCGAAATCGCACCCCCAGAGGAGGCGTCCGGCGAAAGCCTCAAGCACCTGATGCACCACATCGGCACCGCCGCACGCAGCGCCGCCGAGGCACTGGCGGTGGCGCCGACGGCGGCCAAGGACCTGGCCCTGGGTGAAGCGGCGATCATTCTCCGCGACCGCAGCCGCGACATCCTCGCCGCCAACGCCCGCGACCTCGCCGCCGGCGAGCGCAAGGGACTGAGCACCGCGATGCTCGACCGGCTGGCGATGAATCCGTCCAGGATCGAGGCGATGGCGGCCGGGCTCGAGGCCATCGCCGCCCTGCCCGACCCGGTCGGCCAGGTGATCGCCGCCTGGGACCGCCCCAACGGCCTGCATATCGAGCGCGTACGCACCCCGATCGGGGTCATCGGGATCATCTACGAATCCCGCCCCAACGTCACCGCCGACGCCGGCGGCCTGTGTCTGAAGGCGGGCAACGCGGCCATCCTCCGCTGCGGGTCCGAGAGCTTCGCCACCTCGTCGGTGATCAACGAATGTCTCGCCGTCGCCCTGGTCACCGCCGGCCTGCCGGAGACCAGCGTGCAGTTGGTGCCGACCCCCAACCGGGCCGCGGTGGGCGAGATGTTGAGGATGACCGGCGTCATCGACGTCATCATTCCCCGCGGCGGCAAGTCGCTGATCGAGCGGGTCACCGCCGAGAGCCGGGTGCCGTTGTTCCAGCACCTGGAGGGGATCTGCCACACCTACATCCACGCCAAAGCCGATGCGGAACTGGCGCGCCAGGTGACCTTCAACGCCAAAATGCGCCGACCGGGCATCTGCGGGGCGACGGAGACGCTCCTGGTGGACCGCGCCGTGGCGGCGACGGTACTGCCGCCGATCTTCGACGACCTGATCGCGGCCGGCTGTCAGATCCGCGGCGACGCCGCCTGCCGCGTCCTCGACGCGCGGGTGCAGCCGGCGAGCGAACAGGATTGGGACACGGAGTATCTCGACAAGATCCTGGCGGTGAAGGTCGTCGAGGGACTGCCGGCGGCCATCGAGCACATCCGCGCCCACTCGTCCAACCACACCGACGCCATCCTCACCGAGGACGCCGTCGCCGCCCGCACCTTCGTCGACAACCTCGACTCCGCCATCCTCATGGTGAACACCTCCACCCAGTTCGCCGACGGCGGCGAATTCGGGATGGGCGCCGAGATCGGCATCGCCACCGGCAAGCTGCATGCCCGCGGCCCGGTGGGGGTGGAGCAGCTCACCAGCTTCAAATACGTCGTCCGCGGCACCGGCCAATGTCGGCCGTGAGCGGACCGGCATCGCCGTGGCGGACCAACGGTGCCGGCGACGGTGCGCGACCGTCTTCGCCCCCGTCCTTCACCCGGCGTCACCGTGGCTGGCGGCGCGATCGGCGGACCCTCCGGCGGGATCGCCGGCAAGTCTAGAGGCGGCGGCGACGGTGACGAAGCGGCGCATCGGCTTGCTCGGGGGGTCGTTCAATCCGGCCCACGCCGGACATCGTTACATCTCCTTGCAGGCGCTGAAACGGCTGCGGCTGGACGAAGTCTGGTGGATGGTCTCGCCGCAGAACCCGCTGAAGCCGACCGCCGGCATGGCGCCGTTGGCCGAGCGCATGGCCCAGGCGGCCCGGGTCGCCGATCATGCCCGCATTCGGGTGACCGACATCGAGCATCGGCTCGGCACCGTCTACACCGCCGACACCCTGAAGGCACTGGTTCCGCGTTATCCCCGTTGCCGTTTCATGTGGCTGATGGGCGCCGACAATCTGGAGCAAATCGGCGAATGGAAAGATTGGCAGACAATCTTCGCCTCCATTCCGATTGCAGTTTTCGCCCGCCCCCCTTACTCTCCTCGGATACTGTCGGGGAAGGCGGCGAAACGTTTCGCTTCCCGACGCATCGCGGAGACAAGGGCACGGCAACTGGCAGACATGCAAGCACCGGCTTGGGTGTTCTTCCACAATCGGCCGCACGCCGGATCGGCAACCCGCATCCGGGCCGGGCGCGCCGCAGCGGCCGGCCAGGCTTTGCCGCCGTCGCCGCCCTATTTGCACCCCACCCCGCCTCCCCCCGCCCTGCAGTCGGTCACAGCTTAGGAGACCTTAGCCATCATCGCCCATGACACGACGCTGCCGAAAGCCGACCGTGTGCTTTCGCTGGTGACAGCGTCCCTCGACGACGACAAGGCGGAAGACGTCGTCGTCATCGACCTGGCGGGCAAGACGACGATCGCCGACTACATGATCGTCGCATCCGGCACCTCCAACCGCCACATCGGCACCATGGCCGAACATCTCATCGAACGGATGAAGACGCACGGCGAAGGCCGGGCGATGGTGGAGGGGGCCGGTCAGTCCGACTGGGTGCTCATCGACGCCGGCGATGTCATCGTCCACCTGTTCCGACCGGAGGTGCGGACGTTCTACGCCATCGAACGGCTGTGGGGATCGCCGCACGCCTTCGGCGGCCGCGGCTTCGCCGACGACCGTATTCCCGCCGCCTGAGCCGACCCGATCCCCGGCCCCGCGCCGCGGTGCGGGCGGTTCCTCGACCCGGGCGGCTTCGCCTGCAGCCGGGTTTGAAGCCGGCGAGCGAACCCGGTACACTGCCGGCCGCCCGACCTGCCATAGCCATCCCAATCGGTCGGGACCATCACAAGCCGGTCAGGAGGGACGAGGAGCATGTCGGCGACACTCATTCTGCTGCGCCACGGGGAAAGCGAATGGAACTTGGCCAACCGGTTCACCGGCTGGATCGATGTGGACCTGAGCCCGAAGGGCATGGAAGAGGCGAAGCGAAGCGGCCAGCAGATCAAGAACGAAGGCTATCAGATCGACATCTGCTTCACGTCGGTGCTGAAGCGGGCGATCCGGACGCTGTGGATCGCGCTCGACCAGATGGATCAGATGTGGGTCCCGGTGGTTCGCGCCTGGCAGCTCAACGAGCGCCATTACGGCAGCCTGCAGGGGCTGAACAAGTCCGAGACCGCGCAGAAGTTCGGTGAAGACCAGGTGAAGATCTGGCGCCGCAGCTTCGACATCCCGCCGCCGCCGTTGGACATGGACGATCCCACCCATCCGCGCTTCGAGCGCCGCTATGGGATGATCGATCCGGTGGTGCTGCCGTCGACCGAGTCCCTCAAGATCACCCTCGACCGGGTGATGCCGTTCTGGGCCAACACCATCGTCCCGCACCTGAGGCGCGGCGAGACGGTACTGATCGCCGCCCACGGCAACAGCCTCCGGGCGCTGGTCAAGCACCTCAACAAGATCTCCGATCAGGACATCATCGAGCTCAACATCCCGACCGGCCTGCCGCGGGCCTACGAGCTGGACGACAACCTCCAGGTCGTCTCCGACCGCTACCTGGCCGACGAGGAACAGGTGAAGGCCGCCGCCGCCGCCGTCGCCGCCCAAGGCAAGGCGTAAGCGAGCGACGTGATCACCAGGGCGGGCCGCCCGCGCCCGCCCGACTTCCCCTCGCCCCCCGAATAGAGCGTCCTTGACCCCCTGGACGGCCGCTCAGTCGAGGGAGGGCTTGGGCGGCGTCGAAGTGAGCTTGCTCGCGATCACCGCCGCGGCGCCGACGCCCTGATCCTCACTGAACGCGCGGCAGCACTCGGCGAGGAAACGGCTACGGGCGTCCGGCTCGCAGCCTTCGCCCTCGACCGGTTCCCAGACGAACCGCTCCACTTCCCCGTGCTGGCGCATCCGGAACTCGGCCCGATCGCTTTCCACCTGGATCGCCACGCCGGCAAAAACATCCACCGTCTCGCCGTTTTCCACCGCCTGAAAGACGTAGTCGTCCCAGGAATTCGGGCCGGTGCGCCGGAAGTGGCCGACGATGCGGGCGCGAAAGGGTACCGCCGTTCGGGCGTTGGCATCGAGAACGTCACGGGCGTCGATGTGCTGGATGCTCATGGCTGAATGACCTCAGGGCATTGGTGTCGCCGGCGTCGGACTTCAGGCCGACGCGGCCAGCGGGTGGGGGGTGTCGGTGGTGCTGCCGCCGCTGCCGTAGGGGCGGGTGATCGCCTCCAGGAGGTGCCCATTCGGGTCCTCAAAGTAGACGCCGCGGCCGCCGTCCCACTGGTTGATGGTGTCGGGCTGCTGCCGCCACGGGTCCGCCCAGTAGGCCAGGCGCCGGGTGCGGATGCGGGCGAAGATCTCGTCGAACTCGGCCTCGCTGACCAGGAAGGCGTAGTGCTGCGAGGCGATGGCGTCCGAGCTGCCCCGGGTGTAGTCCCCCACATTCATGTAGTCGAGGGTGGTATCCCCCACCTCGACGACCGCGAACGGCCCCAGCACCGTCGGCGCCGGCAGCCCCAGCATCTCGCTCAGAAACAGGGCCGATGCCTGCCGATCGTGGGCGACGACGATGGTGTGGTTCAGTCGGATGGCCATGGCTCGGGACCCTTTCCTGACGCGCTGCCGGAGAGTTGTCTCATGGATGTGGGGTGGTCGGTCCGTTTTTCTGCACCCGAGCTTCCTCGGATTCCGCCGCTTTTGGGGTCTCCATCCGAAGCGGGCACCCTGGTTTCACACCCCGTCGTGCGCTAAGCTCGGTCGACCCGCGGCGGATGTGATCGGACCTGGGTCCAAATGCATGTGCAACACCTGTCGATAATCGAAGCCTTACGGCTGACGCCCTTCCTGGCGAAAGCATCCGTTGACGATCTGGCCCGGCTCGCCGCCGACGCGAGGCGGTTGACCTACGCGTCCCGCCAGACGCTTTTCCGCCAGGGCGACGCGGCAACCGCCTTCTTCATTGTCTTGGCCGGCCATGTGGCGCTCTACCTGGACGGTGACGACAACCCGGCGCACTTGGCCCGCATCTGCGGGCCGGGCGAGACCTTCGGCGAATGGTGCATTTGCTGCGAAGACACCTGCCCGGTCACCGCCCGCTCATTCGGTCCGGTCGAACTCATCACCATCGCTGGCGACGCCCTGACCGAGTTGTTCCATGCCAACCCCGATATCGCCCAGGCCCTGATTGCCCAGCAGTCGGCACGCTTGCGTGGCCTGGTGCGCCAGTTGATGGATCTGAAGATGAAATCGGCGGCCCAGCGGGTGGGCGGCTACTTCCTCGAACTGGCGCAGCGCCGCGAGGGTCGATGCGAGATCCGGCTGCCGTTCGAAAAGAAGCTCCTGGCGCACCACCTCGGCATGCAGCCCGAAACCCTGTCGCGCATCCTGGTCAAGCTGCAAAGCGTCGGCGTTCGCTATCATCGCGCCAGCGACGCCTTCCGCATCGACGACGCAGCCGCTCTGCGGGAGTTCTGCGACGAACCGGGTACCGCTTCCGTGGTGGCGAATCATGCTGCCGAGTGCTGAAGACACCGCGACGATCGCGGCCACTCCGTTGTTCTTGGGGCTTTCGGCGGAGGCCACCGCGCTGATCCTGCGCGGCGCCACCGTCCGTCAGTTCGACGAGGATACCCTGCTGTTCTCCGCCGGCGACCCGGCCGACCGGTTCCATGTCACCCTCAAGGGCTCGGTACGGCTTTTCGCCCTCAACCGGGAGGGCGACGAGGCGATCATCGAGGTGGTGAGCGCCGGCCACTCATTCGCCGAAGCGGCGCTTTTCGGTCCGGTCCGCTATCCGGTGAACGCCGAGGCGATGGCCGGGGCGCGGGTCGCCGCCATCGCCGCCGCTCCCTTCCTCGAACTGCTGCGCAGCGACAGCGCCGTCGCCAGCCTGGTGTTCGCTTCCCTCTGCCGCTGGCAGTTACAGCTTCTGGGTGAAATTCGCCGGCTGAAGGGGTGGTCGCCGACCCAGCGGCTGGCCTGGGTCCTGTTGTCGCTGGCCGACGATGCCGGCGAAAAGAGCACCCTGGTGCACCTGCCCTACCGCAAGTCGATCATTGCCGGGCAGGTGGGGATCACCCCCGAGAGCCTCTCCCGCGCCCTCGGCCGCCTTTCCGGGCTGGGGGTCGAAAGTCGGGGCGATACCATCGCCCTCCACGACATCCCGGCACTCCGCCGGTTCTGCCAGGACTGAGTCTCCGGCCGGCCGGTGATCAGGCTCCCCCTTCGACGAAGGGGAAGCCTGATGCGTGAGGCGGTACACGGCGGTGCCGATAAGCGACACCAGCGGCTGGCTCGTCGCTCGCGATCCTCTACCGCCACATCCCCGCGTTTGGATTACCGATAAGCGGCGATGGTCGCCTTTGTCTCTTTCAGACGTCGCGCGTTGAAGGCAGGATTGGTTGCACCAACCTTGACCCCGAGGGCGCCACCGTTCGACTTCTTGTTTGGATTGGACAGAAATGCAACGCGGGTGCAGCTCACGCCCTGCGAACTGCAATAGTCGGCGTAGGCCATGACCGTGCGCACACGCGCAGCGACATTGGAGAAGCCATAGTTGTATTTTGACTGCAGCGTGCCGAGTGCACCTTCGACATACCGGTCATGACGCAGGCCCATGTTGTGGCCGGCTTCGTGAACATATGAGTGGTTTCCTACCGCGCAACTGATGTTGACGATCGAATAGGCATATGCCGAAGTTGCCGCCGATGGCGGATCGGGAAGATAGCCCAACCCGCAATAGGCATTCCCCAGTCCGGTATCGTCGCGGAAAAACGCCACAAGATCAGATTTCGTCGAATCCCGCCAGGACTGGATCCCAGGCGCTGCGCTCAAATCGGCTAGCATCTGGTCGAAGGTCTTGTTTGTTTCATCGTAGTTAGTGAGATTTGCGTACGATGTGATCTTGAAGGTGAGGGCTACAGCGCTATTGGAGAAGGTAGTATTCGCATCGGTAATCGCCGCCTGGGCAATCGAAAGCCAATTTGGATGATGGCTGCTCGCTTTTGATGTTGCGAGTATCGTGACTGAAATGATGGTCTTTGTCGCCGCTTCGGGCGCCACCACGTCGTCCCCGACGGTCGCCGCCACCGTTACATCTGTCGACTTCAATGACTCGGCGCTTGGTGGCGGCAAACTAGGGCCCGTACGTTCAATCACCTTATCGCCAGGAAATTTGTCTTGATTAATTTTGCTGATCTTGTGTATCCCATTGGAAAGATACGATATTTCATAGGTCGCATTCTTGTAGTTGATGACCGCGTAGACGGTGCCTTGATTGACCACGATAGTCGCCGAACTTGCAACATCACCGGGGCTATGTGCCGCAAAAGCGGACATGCCCGTCGGGGCGGGATCTGTCCGATCCAGGACGAGCGGCACCGAGACACCAGGCAGCAGATCGAGCACCACCGGTGCTCCGATGTGACTGGTTGACAAAGCTGCGACAAGCCCATCGGCATCCACGCGCACAAGCTGCTGGGCCGCCGTCTGCGGGGCAGGCGCTTCGGTCTTGATCGCAGCATTGTCTGTAACGGGCGTGATCAGGTCCGCCGCCATGGCATCGATCACTCCAAGGTTGCAAAAACTAGCAAAAGCAACCCCCAGCGTTAGAAACTTAAACCTCATGATGTCCCCCTATGTTTTCTGATGATACGACGCCGCTCGGCCTCGTTCTTTACGATCGAGAGACCTGAACGTCGCGCGCCTCACCAACGCGCTTGCAGGTTACTGTGGCACCTGTCGACTTTCAACCCACAAGTCAAGTTCCTGCCCCGTATGAGAGGCGTTAGCGCCGATTGTGCGCTAAACAACGATAGCGAAGATCAGAAGAACAAGTGGGGAACTTCGGTGGACGTGGCGGGTTGACGTGCGTCAAGGTCAGCGCGGTGCCGATCGCCGACCATCGGTTCTGCCTACGCGCGGGCCACCGGGGGGGTTGGGAAGGAGGCGACATGGGCGGATGCATACCCGAAGATGGGAACCGTGTCCGGTCCGCAGGCGATGCGGACAGTGAGCGGCTGTGGACGGATGGCGACGGCGTGCACCTGGACGTGCGCGGGCTGCCGCCGCCGGAACCGATGATCGCCATCCTCCGCCTCATCGAGAGCGATCACCATGCGGGCGTGATCATCGCCTATCTGCCCCGCGATCCGCTGCCCCTCTATCCGGAGCTGGCCGAGCGCGGCTGGTCGGCGACGCTGCTCTCGGCGGCGCCCGGGGATGTGCGCATCCGCCTCGTCAGGCAGAAGGGGTGATGCTGGGACCGGTCAACCTCGGCGGGGCGAAACAGCGGCTGCTGCCGGAGCGCATCCCCGCCCTGTTCTTCGGAACCGCCATCTTCGCCCATATTTTCGCCTGGGCGGCGTTGATTCCGGTCGCCGACCAGTGGCCGACGTTCGCCGGCGGGCCGGGGCCGGTGCTGGCGGCGGTTCACATCTTGACCCTGGGGGTCTTTCTCTGCACCGCGATGGGGGCGTCGTTGCAGATGCTGCCGGTCATCCTTGCCCAGCCGGCGACGAACGGACGGGTCTGCTACGCGATCTTCGCCACACTGACCGCCGGCGCCGTCCTCCTCGTCTCCGGCTTTGCCGCCATCGATACGACTCTCATCGCCGCCGGCGCCGTCCTCCTCCTGGCGGCGGTACTCATCTACGGCATCGCCATGGCGCGCATGCTGCGGGCGGCGGCCGCGGCGCCGCTGCTGCGCCGGCATATGGTCGCCGCCCTCGCCGCGCTGGCGGCGGCGGTCGTCCTCGCCCTGGCGCTCACCGCCAATTACCGGCTCGGCATCCTCCCCGACCACGGCCGCCTCGCCCTCGCCCACGCCACCCTCGCCGGCTTCGGCTTCATGGGGATGATGGCGCTCGGCCTCAGCCTGGTGCTGGTGCCAATGTTCGCCATCGCCGAGTCGCCGCCGGAGACGATGGTGGCGCGGGCGTTCGCCATCATCGTCGGGGCGCTGGTCCTCGCCGTCGCCGGCGAGCTGGCCGACTGGGCGCCGGTGACCGCGCTCGCCGCCCTCGTCGGCGTCGCCGGCGCCGCCGTGCACATCCGGGCGATGGCGCTCTCGGTCGGTCGTCGCATGCGCCGGCGCCTCGGTCCCGAGTTCATCCTCATCTTCGCCGCGTGGAGCTTCCTGCCGCTCGCCCTCGTCCTTGCCGCCGCCCTCGCCCTCGGCCTTTTGCCGCCGCAGGGCGCCCCGCTGCTGATCGCCGTCACCTTGCACGGCTGGCTGCTGTCGCTGCTCACCGGCGTCCTGCAACGGGTGCTCCCGTTTCTCGCCTCCATGCAGATCGCCCGGCTGAAGGCGCGGCCGCTGGCACCGGCCAAGCTGGTGAGCGAGGCTGTGCTGAAGGCCCATCTCTACGGCCACCTCGTCGCCGTCGCCGCGCTGGCGCTCGGAACCCTTCTCGCCCTGCCGGCACTGGTGGCCACCGCCGGCTTCGCCGGAACCGTCGCCGCCGGCGCCTTTGCCTGGTTCGCGGTGACCGTGCTGCACCGCACCCGCACCCACCTCAAGACCTACCCAGCCGGCTGGAAGGAGGGAACCGCGTGACACACCCGCAAGACATCGGCGCCTTGCTGCACCAGGACCACCTGCATACGCTCGCCATCGTCAATGCCGTCGAGGCGCGGATCATGACCGACCGCGAGCGGCCGCTCGACCGCGGCGATGCGGAAGACGCCCGCTTCATCGACGAGCTGCTGGATTCCATCGACCGCGACATCTACCGCCACTTCCGCTTCGAGGAGGAGGAGCTGTTCCCGCGGGTGGACAAGGCCGGGCTCGGCGAGGTGACCGCCATGCTGCTGGACGAGCACGCGACCATCCGGGCCATGGCCGACGAACTCGCCGCCCTCGCCCGGACGGCGCGCACCGCCGGCCCTCCCCGCCTCGATCAGCGGCAATGGACGCAGTTCCGTGAACTGGCCATGGACTTTATCCACGCGGCGATGTTCCATATCCAGAAGGAGGAAATGGGTATTATCCGCGGCCTCGGGATGACCCTCGGCACCGACGGCAGCCGCGAACTGGCCGAGCGCTACGCCGCCTTCCAGAACGACGCCCGAGCCGCCCCTTGATTTGGATCGACGCCGGCGCTTCGTCGGGGAATTCCGACCCTGTGGCGCCTGGCAGGAACCCTTGAAAGGTGAACGCATGGGATCCCATCGCCACCCCCCGCTTCTTCAATGGACCGACGACTGCAGCATCGGCATCGAGCCCCTCGATCACGAACATCAGGATCTGCTGGCGCGCCTGAATGAACTGCACGAGGAACTCCTCCAGCATGACGACCGGGTGGCGATGGCCGCCTGCCTCGGCCGCATTCATGCCCGCATGGCCGCCCACTTCTCCGTCGAGGAAAAGTTCATGCGCGACCGGCACGACCCCGGCTATGCCGCGCACAAGGCCGAACACGACGACCTGCTGGAAGACTTCATCGAGTTCATGTCGCGTTTCAGGCACGAGCCGGAGCTGACCTACGGCGAGGCGGAACAGCTCACCCTGCAGCGCTGGGTGATCGAGCATATGCGAACGACCGACCGGCGGATGGGCGAGGTGCCCGCGGCGGTCCAGCCGAGCGTGGGCCGTGGCTGAGCCGGGAACACGCGGGGCCCGACCGTCTTGGCGCTGATCATCTGGAACGCCGCCTATAGCGTCGGGGTCGACAGCCTGGATGCCGATCACGTCATCATCACCAGCCTGATCAACCACATCGACGAGGCCAAGCTGAGCGGCGCCGACGAAGCGGCCGTGGCAATGATTCTGCGGACGCTGATCCAGTACTCGCTGCTCCACTTCCGCCGCGAGGAAGCGCTGATGCGGAAAAGCGGCTACCCCGACCTCACGGCGCACATGGAGCAGCACCACATCGTCCAGGAGCAGCTGCAGGAGCTCTACGACGAGTACACGCGCACCCCCGACCCGGAAATCAGCAAAGAAATCATGGAGCTGCTGAATTTCTGGATCGTCGACCACATTCTCAAGATCGATATGAAATATAAGCCATTCCTGTAAGACCGGGTCCGTCGCCTGTGAGAGAAAAGGAGCAGGCGGGATAGCCTCCGGTTCGTTTGTTACGTTCAAATGATATTAAAGTTTGCGGCCTGTGTAACATCTGTTGTTTTGACCGGCGCATCTCTCCTTGCTATCGGCGATGATGTGTAGACAGGGCCGAGACCGGCTCTCTCCTTATCAATCGGCGGGGTTGTGCTCCTCTCCTGGGAGGATTGGTGGATGGACTGTGCCACGTGCCGGGTCCGTATCCGGACGGAATGGTTTGATCTGGACTGCGACGACGTGGAGCACCTCAGCCGGGCCAAGATCCGGCGGGATTATGCGCCGGGCGAGCACATCTTCCGGCCGGAGGACCCCTGTCGAGGCCTCTACTATGTGGCCAGCGGGCTGATCGCCCACGTCCGTCGATTCGGTCATGCGGCCGGCGGCCTGCTCACCTTCCGCCACCCGGGCGATGTGCTGGGCCTGCGGTCGTTCCTCAGCGACGGCCCGCACCTGGGCACCGCCAAGGCGGTCCGGCCGTCGGCCGTCTGCTTCATCGACGGCGAGACGGTGCGGGCCCTGATCAAGCGCAATCCCGACACCCTGTTGCATTTTCTCCGGCGGCTGGCCGGCAATCTGGAATGTGCGGAAGAAAAGCTGTCCGATCCCGGGCCGGACGGCCTTCGCCGGCGGGTGCTGCGTCTCCTCGCCGGGCTGCGGCTGGCGTTCTCCCCCGCCGAGCGGGGCGGCGAGGCGGCGGCGAGCCTGCCGCTGACCGAGGCGGAACTGGCCACCGCGGTCGGCGCCAGTCCCCGCGCGCTCCGGGCGGTGCTGGGGCGGCTGGAGGCCGATGGCATGCTCGTCCTGAAGACGGACGCGATCCGGATCGTCGATGCCGACGGGCTTAGCGCCGCCGTTGGCGACCCTCAGGCCGCCGGCAGACGCCGCACCTCCCCCGACGACGTGGTCAAATAGGCAACCACGCCCGGCCATTGGGCGAGGACGGCGGCGATGTCCGCCGGCGGCAGGACGTAAAGCGCCGTCGACAGCGCATCGGCCAGGGTCGCCCGCGGGGCGACGACGGTGACCGAGGCGAAGCTGCCGGCGCTCCGTCCGCTCGCCGGCGAGAACAGGTGATGCGACCGTCCGCTGGGCTCGAACCGGGTGGCATAGCCGGCCGAGGTGGCGATGGCGCCGTCGGCGAGGGCGACCCGCACCGGCCGCCGCTCCACGCCGGGCGGTACCTCGATGCCGACCGGCCACGGTGATCCGTCGGCGGCCGGCCCCAACGCCCGCATCTCGCCCATGTCGACGAGGACCCGCGACCAGCCGCGCAGGCGCAACAGGTCGGCCACCCGATCGGTGATGTAACCCTGGGCGATGCCGTTGAGGGTGACCGCCATCCCCTCGTCGAGGGTGATCCGCTCGGGGGTGATTTGCAGCCGGCGGAAGCCGACCCGGGCGCGCGCCGGCGCAATCACGCTTTCCGGCGGCTCCGCCGCCATTGCCACGGAAGCGCCGCCGAAGTAGTCGGCATAGGCGGTCCACAGCGGCTGTACGGTGACGTCGAAAGCGCCCCGGGTCCGCTCGCCGAGGCGCACGCTGGCATCGAGCAGATGCTGCAGATCGAGCCCCGGCGCCTCCAGCCATCCCTGCCGGTTCAACCGCGACAGGGCCGAATCCCAACGGTAGAGACTGAACTGCTGCTCGAGCCGCTCCACCTCGCCCAGGCACAGGTTGACCGCATCGCGGGCCGCCGCCCGGCTCGCCCCCAGCAGGACGAGGCGTGCCGGTGCGCCGAGCGCGGTCCCTTCCCACACGTAGGAATCGACCGGTCCGCCCGAACCGTCCGCCTCAGCGGCGGCAGCGGTGGGTCGGCCGGCGACGAGCGCTGTCGCCCCCGAGGCGATGATCGAGAGCACCCGGCGGCGGCTGACCGGTGCGCCCATGGCCGGTGCGCCCATGGCCGGTGCGCCCATGGCCGGTGCGCCCATGGCGCTAGACCGACCGTCTCTCCTCCCGGTCCCCATCTAGGCCTCCTCCATCACGCCGCTCTTCGGCGTGCTGAGCGCCGCCCGCCGCTCCCGTCGCTTGCGCCGGGCGACCAGCGGCGGGCAGACGTGATCGTCGGCGTAAATGCTCTGACAGAGCAGGCAGTGGATGCATTCGTTGGGATTGATCTGCCCTTCCGGATGGATCGCCTGGACCGGGCAGCGGTGGAAGCAGATCTGGCACTCGGTGCCGCACTGGGGCCGCCTCTTCAGCCATTCGAACATCCGCAGCCGCGCCGGGATTGCCAGTGCCGCGCCCAGCGGGCAGAGGTAGCGGCAGAAGAAGCGCTCGATGAACAGCCCCGCGGTGAGCAAGGCCACGGCGTAGAGGACGAACGGCCAGGCGCGGACGAATTTGAGCGAGATGGCGGTCTTGAACGGCTCCACCTCGGCGCCGACGAAGGCGAGTTCGGTCGACGACAGCGACACCGCGAACAGGCCGAGAAAGAGGGTGTACTTGAGTGGCCACAGGCGTTCGTGCAGCGAGAACGGCAGCCGCAGTTGCGGTATCCGCAGCCGGCGCGCCGCCTCGTTGAGCAACTCCTGCAGGGCGCCGAACGGACACAGCCAGCCGCAGTAGACGCCCCGCCCCCAGAACAGGAGGACGACGGCGACGTAGCTCCAGAGGATGAAGATCACCGGATCGAGAAGGAAGAACTCCCAGCGGAAATCCGTCATCAGCGAGTGGGCGAAGGTCAGCACGTTGACGATGGAGAGCTGTCCGCCGGCGGTCCAGCCGAGCCAGAGCAGGGTGACGGCGAGGAAGCCGAGGCGCAGGCGCCGGTAGAGGCGCGGACGCTGGATCACCGCCTGCTGGAACACCAGGATCGAGGTCAGGACCGCCAGCATCAGCCCCATGGTGACCGCCGCCGGCCAGCGATCGCGCCAGTTCTGCTGCCACAGCGGCAGGGTATCGGCGGCCGGTGCGGCGGCTTCCGTTTGCGGCACCAGGAGGTAGCGCCGGGGGAGCCGGTAGTCGACGCCGAGGATGGCCGTCGCCGCGCCGGGCGATGCTTCCGTCGGCACCAGAATGTCCAGCCGCCACGGTTCCGTCGGCTCGAAGCCGGCGCCGGCGTGAACGACGAAGATTCCCGCCTCGCGGAAACCGGGCGCGCCGGCGATCGGCAGCCGCTCGAGGTTGGTGTAGCCGTCGGTGGTCAGGGCGAAGGTTCGCTCGCCTTGCACCACCTGCATCCGCTCGAAGCGGTGCGAGCGGACGAAGCCGGTACCCTTCACCGAGAACAGCCCGTCGGCGGCGACCAGGATCGGCTGGTCGGCGTCGCCGAGGCCGGCCATCAGCCGGTTGAAGGCCAGCTTGCCGAGGACGTTCTCGCCGATCCGGGCCGGCGTCAGCAGCGCCAGGCAGACGTCCAGGACCCGGTCCGCGCCGGCGGCCGTGTCCGGGGTCGCGCCCGGGGTCGCGCCCGGGGTCGCGCCAGGTGCGGACCCCGTCTGCTCCAGGTCGGCGCGGCCAAAGGTGCGGCAGCGGACCGAGCCGTCGGCGGTCAGCTCGGCCCAGGTGGCGGGGGCGAAGCCGGTGAGGTCGATGTGGCCGACGGCCGATGCGCCGGCGGCTCCGCCCAGCCCGCGCGCCGCCGCCACCGCGCGTGCCGAGCGGATCACCGCGTCGCGGATGACCGCGCTGCTAATGGTGGCGCCGGAAATGGGCTCGGGATAGGCCTTCGCCGGGGCCCGGGTCAGCGTGCCGCCGAGGCCGATGTCGATCCCGGCGAAGCCGGCCACGTAGTCGCTGATCTGCCGTTCGGTGATGCCGATGACCAGGATCGGCTCGGTCTGGCGGACCAGCAGGGCGCCGGTGATGGTGCCCGACAGATCCAAACCGACGAGGACGTCGAGCGGTTTGCCCGAGTAACCGGTGGAGCCCACCGTGTCATAGGTGGAGAGCGCGTAACCGACGAGTTCGCCGCCGCGGCGAAGCTCCGCCGCCGGCGGCTTTCCCTGGAAGGGCCCCGCCCCGTCCGCATCGGGGAAGATCGCCGTCCGCTCCGCCGCCGACAGTGTCCGCTCTTCGGCTTCCGCCCTGCTCAAACCGACGACGAGAAAAAGCACGACGACGAGAATGCCGCAAATGGCATGGACGGAGCCGGTGTGCCACGGGCTAAAGTTGACCTTTGTTGTCGGCTTCATTGTCCTTGACGGCGCCCGCGGGCGGATGGTCGGAGCTCCCGCTTTGGGCAGTGTAACCGCCGCGATGAGGTCGGCCTTGACGCTGGTTAAGCGGCAATAGCCTACATATTAGGCATGGAAAGTTGACTAAAGTTAAGGCAGCCTGCGTACCCGGTTCCGTATCCTGCGGAATTCGGGTCTGGAGGGAAGAATGCGGACCATCATAAAGAGTCTGCTGGCTTCGGCCGCAATCGGCATCATGGCTTCGGCGGTATACGCGCAGCAGGCACAACAAACGCCGCAAGCGCAGGCGCCGCAAGCCCAGCAGCCGCCGGCGGATATGAAAGCAGACATCAAGAAGCACGAGACGACACCCGGCGGTAAATATGAGCCGAGCCTCGATGTGCTTAAGGACGAGAAGCTGGAGGCGCCGGGGAGCAAGCCTGGAATTCCATCGCTGACCCAGGCTGAATTCAACCAGGCTAATGAGATCTACTTCCAGCGCTGCGCCGGCTGCCACGGCGTGCTGCGCAAGGGAGCGACCGGCAAGCCGCTCACCCCCGACATCACCCGGGAGAAGGGGTTCGAATACCTGCAGGCTTTCATCACCTATGGCTCGCCGGCGGGGATGCCCAACTGGGGCACATCGGGCGAGCTGAAGGAACCCGAAATCGACCTGATGGCCAAGTACCTGCTGAATGACCCGGCCCAGCCGCCGGAGTTCGGCATGGAGGAGATGAAGGCCACCTGGAAGGTGCTGGTCCCGGTCGACAAGCGGCCGACCAAGAAAATGAACAACCTCGATCTGGACAACCTGTTCTCGGTCACCCTGCGCGACAGCGGCCAGATCGCCCTCATCGACGGCAATACCAAGAAGATCGTCGAGATCATCCCCACCGGTTATGCGGTGCACATCTCCCGGGTCTCCGCCTCCGGCCGCTACCTCTACGTCATCGGCCGGGACGGCAAGATCGACCTGATCGACCTGTGGATGGAGAAGCCGACGACGGTGGCCGAACTGAAGATCGGCGCCGAGGCGCGGTCGGTGGAGACCTCCAAGGCCAAGGGCTGGGAAGACAAGTACGCCATCGCCGGCGCCTACTGGCCGCCGCAGTACGTGATCATGGACGGCGCCACCCTGGAGCCGCTGAAGATCGTCTCCACCCGCGGCATGACCGTCGACACCCAGGAGTACCATCCGGAGCCGCGGGTCGCCTCCATCGTCGCCTCCCACTTCAAGCCGGAGTTCCTGGTCAACGTCAAGGAAACCGGCAAGACCTTGATGGTCGATTATTCGGACATCAAGAACCTGAAGCAGGTCGAGGTCGGCTCCGCCCGCTTCCTCCACGACGGTGGCTTTGATTCCACCAAGCGCTACTTCCTGGTCGCCGCCAATGCCTCCAACAAGGTGGCGGTCATCGACACCAAGGACGACAAGCTCGTCGCCGTCATCGAAACCGGCGACCGGCCGCACCCGGGACGCGGCGCCAACTTCGTCCATCCCAAGTTCGGGCCGGTGTGGGCGACCAGCCATTTGGGCGACGACACCATCGTCCTGATCGGCACCGATCCGGAAAAGCACCCGAAGCAGGCGTGGAAGGTCGTCCAGACGCTGAAGGGTCAGGGCGGCGGCTCCCTGTTCGTCAAGACCCATCCCAAATCGAAGCACCTCTACGTCGACACGCCGCTCAACCCCGAGGCGTCGATCGCGTCGTCGGTCGCCGTCTTCGACATCGCCAATCTGGACAAGGAGCCGGTGATCCTCGACGTCGGCGCGATGTCCGGCATCGCGGATGGCGTGCGCCGCGTCGTCCAGGGCGAGTACAACAAGGCGGGTGACGAGGTCTGGTTCTCCGTCTGGAACACCAAGAGCCAGGAATCGGCGATCGTCGTCATCGATGACAAGACGTTGAAGGTGAAGGACGTGATCAAAGGCAAGGACGTCGTCACCCCGACCGGTAAGTTCAACGTGTACAACACGCGCAACGACGTCTATTGAGAACAACGTCTGGCGAAGAAACCAAGAAAAAGCGGGCCGGGTTCCAGCGCGTACCCGGCCCAAAGAACAGACGGGCGAGGAGATGGTGAACAAGGAAGGCTTTGTTTATCTCGTCGGTGCCGGCCCCGGCGATCCTGATCTACTGACGATCAAGGCCCGCCGGCTCCTCGACCAGGCGGATGTCGTCGTTTACGACCGGCTGGTCTCCCATGCCATCCTGGCGCTCATCCCTGCCGGGACCGCCCGGATCAGCGTCGGCAAGCAGCCGAGAAGCCACCCGGTGCCCCAGGCGGAGATCAACACGCTGTTGGTTCGCCTGGCCGAAGGGGGACGAAAGGTCGTTCGGCTGAAGGGGGGCGACCCTTATCTCTTCGGCCGCGGCAGCGAAGAGGCGGCCCACCTCGTCGCCCACGGCATCCCCTTCGACGTGGTGCCCGGCATCACCTCGGCCTCCGGCTGCGCCGCGTCGATGGGCATCCCCCTGACCCATCGCGGTCTCGCCTCGGGTGTCCGCTTCATCACCGGACACTGCCGCGACGACATGGACCTGGACATGGACTGGCAGGGCCTGGCCGATCCCGATACCACCCTCGTCATCTACATGGGCATGGCCAACATCGCCCAGATCGCGGTGCGGCTGATCTCGCAGGGGCTGTCGGAAACGACCCCCGTCGCCGCCGTCTGCAACGGCACCCGGCCGGACGAGCGGTGCCTCATCTCGACCCTCGGCGAGATTGCCGGCGCCGTGGCCGATGCGGGCATCGACGGCCCCACCCTGTTCTATATCGGACAGGTGGTCGAACTGGCGGTCGTGCTCGCGCCGGGACGGGTATCCGATTGTCGGGTCCCGGGCCGCCCTTCCTCGGACGGCCGCACCACGGATCATCCGGGCGCGGTCCCCCATGCGCGGCGCGCTTAGCCTGTCCGCCGCGGTGACCACTCTCGTCCTCGGCGCCTCGGCCATGGCGGCGCCCGCGCCCGACGCCGCGCGCCAGGCCTATCTCACCGACCTCCTCCTCCAGGACTGCGGCTCCTGCCACGGGATGACCATGAAGGGCGGGCTCGGTCCGCCGCTCCTGCCCCAGTCCCTCCAGGATCGCAATGACGACGTGCTGATCGAGGCCATCCTCGACGGCCGCCCCGGCACGCCGATGCCCCCCTGGCGCTCGGAACTCTCGCCTGAGGATGCGGCGTGGCTGGTGGCATTGCTGCGGAGCGGGCCGCCATGACCGCTGCCGCCATGACCGCGACGGTGACCGCGGGCCGGTACCTCCGCGGGCTCCTCCCGAACCTGCTGGCGGCGGCCCTCGTCGTCTGTACTGTGGTCGTCGGGGCGCTGGTGGCCCCGGCGATGGCGGAGACGATCCGCGGCACCGGTGACCTCGGCGTCGTCGTCGAACGGGCGTCCGGGCGGGTGCTTATCGTCGAGCAGACCGGACGCACCAGCATCGGTCAGGTGGAGGGCCTGGGCGACCTCAGCCACGCCTCGGTGGTCTTCTCCCGCGACGGTCGCTACGCCTACGTCTTCGGCCGCGACGGCGGTCTCAGCAAGGTGGATCTGCTGGAACGCCGGCTGGTCAAACGGATCGTCCAGGCCGGCAACGCCATCGGCGGTGCCATTTCCGCCGATGGACGGCTGATTGCGGTCTCCAACTACGAGCCGGGCGGAATCAAGGTCTTCGACGCCGGCACCCTCGATCTGGTCGCCGACCTGCCGGCGGTGAGCGATGGCGTCGCCAGCAAGGTGGTCGGGCTGGTGGAAACCGCCGACGGCCGGTTCGTCTATGCCCTCTACGATACGGGCGAGATCTGGGTCGCCGACCTTGCCGACCCGGCCCGGCCGTCGGTCCGCAAGTACACCGGCATCGGCCGGCAGCCCTACGACGGCGTCACCGTCGATAACGGCCGCTACTATGTGGCCGGACTGTTCGGCGAGGACGGCCTTGCGGTGCTGGATCTGTGGAACCCGGACGCGGGGGTGCGTCGGGTGATGGACGGCTACGGCAAGGGCGAGGAGCCGCTGCCGGTGTTCAAGATGCCGCACCTGGAAGGCGTCGCCGTCGCCGGCGGCCTGGTCTTCCTGCCGGCGGTGGGACACCATGAGCTGCTCGTCGTCGACGTCCGCACCTGGCAGGAGGTGGCGCGCATCCCGGTTCACGGTCAGCCGGTGTTCGCCGTCGCCCGCCCCGACGGGCGGCAGATCTGGGTGAATTTCGCCCATCCCCTCAACGACACGGTGCAGGTGATCGACGTGCCGTCGCTGGCGGTGGTGGGGACGCTGGTGCCGGGCAAGGGGGTGATGCACCTGGAGTTCACCCCCAAGGGCGACCAGGTCTGGGTGTCGGTGCGCGACGAGGATCGGGTCCGCATCTATGACCCACGGACCCTGGCGGAAGTGGGCTCCATCGCCGCCGAGAGGCCGAGCGGCATCTTCTTCACCGCCCGCGCCAATAGGCTGGGCTCATGACCATGGCCACCGACGCCCTGTCGCACCGCCTGCTCGACGCCTATCAGCGGGACTTCCCGCTGGAGCCCCATCCGTTCGCCCGCATCGCCGCCGATCTCGGCATGGCCGAAGAGGACGTGCGCGCCCGGCTCGCCGATCTTCGCCGGGCCGGCAAGATCAGCCGCATCGGCGCCGTTGTCCGCCCCCACGCCATCGGCGCCAGCACGCTGGCCGCCCTGCGCATTCCGCCCGTCGACCTGGAGCGGATCGCCGCGCTGGTCTGCGCCCATGCCGAGGTCAACCACTGCTACGAGCGCGAGCACGAGATCAATCTCTGGTTCGTCGTGACCGCCGCCGATGCCGACCATCTGCAGCGGGTGCTGCGGGCGATCGAGGCGGAGACCGGTCTCCCATGCCTCGACCTCCCCCTGGTCGAGGCCTACCATATCGACCTGGGATTTTCCCTGTCATGAGCGTCGACGCCGCCGACCGCGCCCTGTTGGCGGCGCTGGAGGACGGGTTGCCCCTGGTTCCGCGGCCGTTCGCGGCGCTGGCGGAGCGGTCCGGGTTGGACGAGGACGAGGTCCTCTCCCGGTTGCGGCGCCTGGTCGCCGCCGGCATCGTCAAGCGCTTCGGCATCGTCGTCCACCACCGCGCCCTCGGCTACGGCCACAACGCCATGGTCGTCTGGGATGTGCCCGACGAGCGGGTGACCGACGCTGCCCGCAGCCTGTCCGCCCTGCCGTTCGTCAATCTGTGCTATCGCCGGCCGCGGCGCCCCGGCTGGCCCTACAACCTCTTCTGCATGATCCACGGCAAGGACCGCCGCTGCGTCCACGACCAGATCGCCGTCGCCAACGAGGCCGCCGGCATTGGCCGCCTGCCGCAGGCGGTGCTGTTCAGCACCCGCGCCTTCAAGCAGCGAGGCGCCTCCTACGCGCGGCCGGACGGCATCGGGATCGCCGCGGAGCCGGCCCATGGATGACCTCGACCGGCGCATCGTCAACGGCCTGCAGGGCGGCTTTCCCTTGAGCGAGCGCCCCTTCGCCGACGCCGCGGCAATACTCGCCATCTCCGAGGCGACCCTGATCGAGCGTATCGACCGGCTCCGCCGCGACGGCTGGCTCAGCCGCTTCGGCCCCATGTTCAACGCCGACCGCCTGGGCGGGGCGACCACGTTGGCCGCGATGGCGGTGCCGGCGGCGGAGTTCGACCGCATCGCCGCCATCGTCAACGCCTTCCCCGAGGTGGCGCACAACTACGCCCGCGAGCACGCGCTCAACATGTGGTTCGTCGTCGCCACCGAGGTGCCGGGGCGGATCGGCGAGGTGATCGCCGAGATCGAGGTTGCCACCGGCCTCCACGTCTACGACATGCCGAAGCTGGAAGAGTACTTCGTCGAAGCGAGGTTCATCGCGTGAACGACCCCGGGCCACGGCCGGATGCCATCGACGCCATCGATCGCCGCCTGATCCGGGCGACCGAGGAGGGGCTGCCGCTGACGCCCAGGCCCTACCACAGCGTCGGCGCGATGATCGGCATCGACGGCGAGGAGGTCATGGCGCGCCTTGGCCGGATGGCGGAGCGCGGCATCGTCCGCCGCATCGGCGCGGTGCCCAACCACTACCGGCTGGGCTACGCCGCCAACGGGATGTCGGTGTGGGACGTGGACGACGCCGAGATCGCGGTCGCCGGCCCGGAGGTCGGTCACCTCCCCTTCGTGACCCACTGCTACCAGCGGCCACGACACCTGCCGCTGTGGCCCTACAACCTGTTCGCCATGGTGCACGGCCGCTCGCGCGACGAGGTCACCGCCCAGGTCGCCGAGATCGCCCGGTTGCTGGGCTCGCGGGCGCGCCGCCACGACGTCCTCTATTCGTCGCGGATCCTGAAGAAAACCGGCTTGCGCCTGGTCGACTAGGAGCGTCCGATGTTTCGCATCAGCCAGTTCATGCACGAGATCCTCCGGCCGACCCCCATCGCGCCCCGACGCGGACCGAGCGGCCCGGTGGTCATCTGGAACCTGATCCGCCGCTGCAACCTCACCTGCAAGCACTGCTATTCCATTTCGGCCGACACCGATTTCCCGGGTGAGCTTTCCACCGCCGAGGTCTTCCGGGTGATGGACGACCTGAAGAACTTTCGCGTGCCGGTGCTGATCCTCTCCGGCGGCGAGCCGCTGTTGCGCCCCGACATCTTCGAGATTTCCGCCCGGGCGAAGGCGATGGGATTCTACGTCGGCCTTTCCAGCAACGGCACCCTGATCGACGAGACCAACATCGAGGCCATCGCCGCCGCCGAGTACGACTATGTGGGGATCAGTCTCGACGGCATCGGCGCCACCCACGATGCGTTCCGCCGCAAGGAGGGCGCTTTCGTCGCCAGCCTGCGGGGCGTCCGCCTCTGCCGGCAGCGCGGGATCAAGGTGGGGCTGCGCTTCACCATGACCGTCGACAATGCCCGCCAGCTCCCGGAGCTGCTGCGCCTCGCCGACACCGAGGGGGTGGACAAGTTCTACCTGTCCCATCTCAACTATGCCGGCCGCGGCAACAAGAACCGCCGCGACGACGCCACCTTCGCCGAAACCCGGCGGGCGATGGACCTGCTGTTCGAGGCGGCGCTGGAGAGTGCGCGCCGCGGCGACGGCAAGGAATTCGTCACCGGCAACAACGATGCGGATGGCGTCTATCTCTTGCACTGGACCCACCGCCGCTTTCCCGAACGGGCCGAGCATATCCGTCGCAAGCTGGTGCAATGGGGCGGCAATTCGTCCGGCGTCAACATCGCCAACATCGACAATCTCGGCAACGTCCACCCGGATACGTTCTGGTGGCACTACGCGCTCGGCAACGTGCGCACCCGGCCGTTCTCGCAGATCTGGCCCGATGTCACCGATCCGATCATGGCCGGGCTGAAGCTCACGCCCAGGCGGATCAAGGGTCGCTGCGGTGCCTGCGCCCATTTCGACATCTGCGGCGGCAACACCCGCATCCGTGCCCTGCAAACGACCGGCGATCCCTGGGAGGCCGATCCGGGCTGTTATCTCGACGACGACGAGATCGGGCCGGGCGATGCGCCCGCCGCGAGGCATGTCCATGTTGCGGCGCCGGCTTGAACGCGCCGTCGCCGTCGCGGCGGCGTTGATGGGGGCGACCGCGGCGGCGGTTGCCGCCGACGTCGATGCCTCCCCGCCCGACGCCGCCGCACTGTTCCAGCAGCACTGCGCGTCGTGTCACGGTGCCGATCGGCTGGGCGGCACCGGTCCGGCTTTGTTGCCGGAGAGCCTGCAGCGGCGGCGCAAGGAAGAAGCGGCGAAAACCATCGCCAACGGCAGAGCGGCGACGCAGATGCCGGCCTTTGCCGACGTTCTCTCCGCCGAGGAGACGGCGGCGCTCACCGACCTGATCTACCGGCCGCTGTCGCCGCCGCCGTCGTGGTCGAAGGAACAGATCGAGGCGAGCCGCATCGTTCACACACCGGCGGACGCGCTGCCGGCAAAGCCGGTCTACGACGCCGATCCGCTCAATCTGTTCACCGTCGTCGAGGCCGGCGACCATCACGTCACCATCCTCGATGGCGACCGGTTCGAGCCCCTGTGGCGGTTCCAGTCCCGCTTCGCCCTGCACGGCGGCGCCAAGTACTCGCCCGACGGCCGCTTCGTCTACCTGGGCTCGCGCGACGGCTGGGTCAGCAAGTACGACCTCTATGGACTGAAGCCGGTGGCGGAGGTGCGGGCGGGGATCAATCTGCGCAACATCGCGGTTTCCGCCGACGGCCGCTACGTCGCCGCCGGCAACTATCTGCCGCCTTCGGTGGTGATTTTCGACAGTCGGGAACTGACGCCGCTGAAGGTGCTGCCGGCGGTCGACCGGGAGGCCCGTCCGTCGCGGGTCAGCGCCATCTACACCGCCCCACCCCGCAACAGCTTCATCGTGGCGCTGAAGGATGCGCACGAGATGTGGGAGATCCCCTACGCCGACCATCCGCAGCCGGTGGCGGCGGGCTTCGTCCATAGCTATGAGCCGGGGATGGTCGAGGGCGCCCTCGATACCGGCCCGTTCCCGGTGCGCCGAATCGCGCTCGACGACGTCCTCGACGACTTCTTCTTCGATCCCGCCTACCGCAACGCCATCGGGGCCGCCCGCGACGCCCGCGCCGGTCAGGTGATCAATCTCGACGTCGGCCGCAAGATCGCCGAGATCGCCGTGGAGGGCATGCCCCATCTCGCCTCCGGCATCACCTTCGAGTACCAGGGCCGGCCGGTGCTGGCGACGCCGGTGCTGAATCAGCCGGTCATCGCCGTCTTCGACCTGAAGACCTGGGAGCCGATCAAGCGCATCGCCACCGGCGGACCGGGCTTCTTCCTGCGCGGCCACGAGAACACCCCCTACGTCTGGACCGATACGTCGCTCGGAACCGAGCGCGACCAGATCCAGATCATCGACACGCGCACCCTTGAGGTCGTCCGCACCTTGCGGCCGGCGCCTGGCCAACTCACCTCGCACGTGGAGTTCACCCGTGACGGCCGCTTCGCCCTGGTCAGCGTGTCCGAAATGGAGGGCGCCCTGGTGGTCTACGACACCGCCACGTTCAGCGAGGTTAAGCGTCTGCCGATGTGCAAACCCTCCGGAAAGTACAATGTCTTCAACAAGATCAACCTTTCAACGGGCACCAGCCACTGAGTGGCCGCCGTGGATGGAGGGACCCGGCGCCGCCGAGGCGGCTGTCCTCCTCCTGGGTCACGGCACGACCAAGGGCTGGGGCGCGGTGGCCAACCTTCGTCGTCACGCCGCCCGGCTCGCCCGCGTGCCCGGCTTCGGCGACGTCCATGTGGCCACCCTGCACGGTCCCGGTCCCCGTCCGCCCGAGGTGATTCGCCGGGTCCGTCGCCGCGAGCTCTTCGTCGTGCCGGTAACCATGTGCGACGGGCAGACGGTCGGCGACGTATCCGCCCTCGTCGGCGACGGCTACCGGACCAGGCTGCGCTTCTGTCCGCCCCTCGGCGCTCATCCGGATCTGGCGGAACTGATCGCCCGTCGCACCGGCGCTGCCGCGACAGGGCTGGGTTGGCCGCCGGAGGGCACGACAGTGCTGCTGGTCGCCCATGGCTCGTCGCGCCATCCCGCCTCGGCGCGCGGCGCCCACCGGCTGGCGGCCCTGGTGCAGGTTCGGTGTGCCGCTACCCGGGTGGCGGTCGCGTTTCTGGAGCAGAAGCCGACCCTGGCCGACGCCCTCGTTCGCCTTCGCGGACCGCTGCTGGTGGTCGGGCTCTTCGCGGGAGGCGGACGGCATGCTACCGATGACGTGGATGACGCCGTTGCCGCCAGCGGCCGGACCAATATCGTCCACCTCGGCGCCATCGGCACCGATGCGGCGATCGCATCGGTGATCGCCGCCATTGTCCATGAGAGCTGCAGCCCGCCGGCGCTGGCGATGCGCGTCGGCGAATAAGGAAGGACGTCGAGGAGCGGTCGCGCCGCGCTCCGAACCCATGATCGGCGCCTGATGAGGGAACGAAGCCATGCAAAAAACCGCGCTGACCGCGCTTTTCGCCGCAAGCCTGCTGATCGTCGGCAGCGGCGCTTACGCCGCCGACGTCGAGGCCGGCAAGAAGGCCTTCGCCAAGTGTGCGGCCTGCCATTCCGTGGAGCCGGGGAAGAACAAGGTCGGCCCCTCTCTGTTCGGCGTCGTCGGCCGTAAGGCCGGGACCGATCCCACCTACAAGTATTCCGACGTGATGAAAGACTCGGGCCTGACCTGGGACGTGGCGACCCTCAATACCTACCTCGAAAACCCGCAGGCGATGGTCAAGGGGAGCAAGATGACCTTCGCCGGGGTCAAGGACGCGACCGAACGGGCGAACATCATTGCTTATCTCGAAACCCTGAAGTGACGTCGCGTCGTCGCTCGCGCGGGGGGTCGGGCGAGCACGACACGACGTCGGTGAGCCGGCACGCCGAAAGGCGGCCGGTTCACACCGTTTCCCGGGTGTCCCGACCGCGCGAGCGAAGCGGACGGGACACCCGGCCTTTGCGGCTTAGCGGCGAAGGCCCTGGAAGCTCTCCACCAGCCCGCTGCTGGAGCGCGCCACACCCATGATCACGTTGTCGTCGGCGCCGAGGGTGGCCTGGACCACCGTCGCGGTATAGGTCGGACCGCCCGCAAACGCATGGGTCAGGGATCCGGTCACCCGGCAGCTGCTGGTGATGTTGAGGGTCCCGGTGACGGTGTTGCTGGCGTTGGTGTGGGTCACACAGGTTCCCGAAACGGCACCGTTGGTCACGGTCACCGAACAGCGGTTCCAGCCGGGCGTACCGGTGACGACGGTGGCGTAGACGTCCCAGGTGCCGTTGCCGGACGCCTTGGTGCACGCCGCCGCGGCGATCGCCGGTGCCAGCAAAACGGCGACGGCGACGGCGGCGATCAGGCCCGCCCGCCTGGTCGCCACGGACGACACAGAACCGGTTGATTTCATCACCACTCCTTCCTTTTCCACGCGCTGTTCGCGCTCATCGACCCATCACGGCGCGAAGGGTGAGGGAAGGTCGCGGCCGCAGCGATGCCGGCCGGTTGGCGAGGCCGACGCAGGCCCCCCGGCTCCGGACAGCACCCACCGGCGGGAACCTCTTGGCCTCCCCAGGATCACCCCCCCGCACATGCGGTATTTTTGGCCCATAACGCACGTGCCCCTAGGGACCCCGGGCGTTCAGCCACACCATAACTAACCTAAATGAGGATATAGCTCGATGACAACCGCTAATGCGGCGAGGGCGCTCGTGGCCTATCTGGCCCTTATGTGGGCTCCCGTGGGACCCACCGGTCGCCGCGCTTGACGTACTTGCGCTTGACTGCCGCCCAGGCGACCCGGTTCGCCGTCTCCTCCAGCGACGCCCCGCCCCGGCGCTTGTGGGCCGGCGCGTACTCCGCGTAAGCGCTGTTGAAGGTCTCGAGGAAGATCTCCTGGGCGTGCTGCGGGAGATGGCTGCGCACCCGCTCCGGAAGATCGTCGGTGGTCCGATAGGGCATCCGGTCCTCCCAGGGCTACGGGCTGGCTACAGGCTGTCCATGTAGCGGACCATGCGCGCGCGCATCTCTGCGTCGGGCAGCGGCCCCCACAGCGCACCCATGTTCTGACGCAGATGGGAGATGCGGGAGGTGGCGGGAATGGCGCAGGTCACCGCCGGATGGGATATCACGAACTTCAGGAAGAACTGGGCCCAGTTGGCGCAGTCGATCTCGGCGGCGAAGTCCGGTAGCGGCCTCTGGCCGACCAGCGAGAACAACTCCTTGGTGCGGAACGGCCGGTTGATGATGACCGCCAGACCGCGGTCGGCGGCCATCGGCAGCAGCCGCCGCTCCACCCCGCGATCGACGATGTTGTAGCTGAACTGCACGAACTGGATGGGCTGCGCCGCCATGACCTCGGCCATTTCGTCGTGGCGGCGGCCGTGCGAGGTGGTGACGCCCACATAGCGGCACAGGCCGGCGTCCCGGTCCTCCAGCAGCTTCGGCAGCAACCCCTTCCAGTTGAGGAGGTTGTGGACCTGCATCAGGTCGAACCGATCGAGGCCCCACAGCCGCCGGGACTCCGCCATCTGGCCCTCGGCGCGAGCGCCGAACGGCGCCCACACCTTCGTCGCCGAGAACAGATTGACCGGGCCGGGGATGTGCTTGAGGCCATAGCCGACGACCGCCTCGGACGATCCGTACATGGGGGAGGAGTCCACCAGGTTCCCCCCTTCGTCGAAGAACGCCCGGAGCACTTCCGCCCTCTCGGCCCGCAGCAACGGATCGTCGCCGACGTTGAAGGTGATCCAGGTGCCGAGCCCGATCGCCGGCAGAAGCTCGCCGGAAAACGGAATCGGCCGGACGTGGCTCGTCTCCGCAGGCACCGCCGTCAACCGGCGCGGCAGGAGCGCCGTGGCGGCGACGGCGGCGGCGACGGTCAGCGCCGCCCGGCGGGTGATCGGGGTGGGGTGAGGGGGTCGATGGGAGTCCATGCGCTGGCACATTGGGATCGGCGCCGATGATCACAACGACAAGGGGCGGCAAACGCCGCGGGAACGCGATGGGACGACGGAGGGACGAAGCTCGCTCAGCCTTGATCCACCGTGCCCCACCGTAGGCTGGTCCTGTCGGCGTCGGCACCGTACTATGCGCCGACGCTGACCGGATCTCACGCTGGGGTGTAACATGACCATCGTCAAGGCCTACGCGGCATTGGATAAGGGAGCCCCGCTGCAATCATACGAATATGAGGCGGGAGCCCTTGCAACGGATCATGTGGACATCGCCGTCCGCTACTGCGGCATCTGCCACAGCGATCTTAGTATGATCGATGATGAATGGGGTTTCAGCCGCTATCCGCTGGTGCCGGGGCACGAGATCGTCGGCACCGTTACCGGGGTGGGCGACAGCGTGCGTCACCTGCAGGTCGGGGACACCGTCGGCGTCGGTTGGAACTCCGGCGCCTGCATGGCCTGCCAGCAATGCCTGTCGGGCGACCACAACCTCTGCGCCACCGCCGAAGGAACGATGGTCGGCCGCCCCGGCGGCTACGCCGAGCAGGTGCGGGTGCAGGCGACGTGGGCATTCCCGCTGCCCGACGGCCTGGCGGCAGCCGAGGCGGGACCGCTGTTCTGCGGCGGGATCACCGTGTTCAACCCGATCATCCAGAACGGCATTCTGCCTACCCACCGGGTCGGCGTCGTCGGCATCGGCGGCCTCGGCCACCTGGCGCTGCGCTTCCTCCACGCCTGGGGGTGCGAGGTGTGGGCCTTCTCCACCAGCGCCGACAAGGAGGCCGAAGCCCACAAGCTGGGGGCCGACTACTTCATCAACACCCGCGACGCGGACGCGCTGGGCAAGGTCACCGGCGCCTTCGACATGATCCTCGACACCGTCAACGTTCCCCTCGATTGGGACGCCTACATCGCCGCGCTCAAGCCGCGCGGCCGGCTGCACATCGTCGGCGCGGCGCCGCAGGTCTCGGCCGCGGTGTTTCCGCTCCTCTCCGGCCAGAAGTCCATCGGCGGCTCTCCGGTCGGTAGCCCGGCGACGATCGCGACCATGCTGCAGTTCGCCGCCCGTCACGATATCGCGCCGGTAACCGAACACTTCCCCTTGTCCCGGGTCAATGAGGCGCTGGCCCACCTGCGCGCCGGCCGCGCCCGCTACCGCATCGTCCTCGATAACGACATGAGCTGAGACGGCGGGGAGGAGAGCGGCCGGTCACCGGCGCCGATCACAGGGCGGCGCGGATGCGCTCCGCCGCGGCGGCAATGGCGTCCCTGTCACCCGGCCGTAACGGCCAGTTGAGCGGCAGGCCATCGTCCATGCGGCGCGGCAGGACGTGCCAGTGGAAGTGCAAAACCGATTGGGCCGCGCCCGGCCCGTTGGCCTGGACGATGTTGAGGCCGTCGGGGGCGAAGGCGGCGCGCACCGCCCGTGCCACCTTGCCGGCGACGACGATGGTGGCACTGAGCCAGGGCTCCTCCAGAACGAACAGCGTCTCCGCGTGCGTCTTCGGGATCACCAGCAGATGCCCGGGGTTGGCCGGATTGATGTCCATGAAGGCGAGGCTGCGGTCGTCCTCGTAGACGCGAAAACTCGGCACCTCGCCGCGGATGATCCGGCAGAAAATGCATGCCTCGTCCAGCGCCATCGTCGTCCCTCCACCAGGTTTCCCTCGATCTCGGGAAGATATTGGAACGATGCCCCGGCTCACAACGGCCGGGCCGGATTGCCGGCGACCCGGCCGCCCGGGACCACGTCACGAAGGACGTTGGAGCCGAGGCCGATCAGGCAGCCGGCCCCCAGCCGGACCCCGTGGATGATGCTGGAGCCGCTGCCCACATAGCAGTTCTCGCCGACGACGGTGCTGCCGGCGACGGTGACGCAGGCGCCGATCAGGCTCCACGAACCGATCACCGCGTCGTGGTGAATGACCGTGTTGGGCAGGATGCACACGTGGTCGCCGATGCGGGCGTTGCTGGTGATGACCACGCCCGCCATGATCAGGACGTTGCGGCCGATCTCCGCCAAGGGCGACACCCGCGCCGTCGGGTGGACGACGCGGGCGAACCGGTCCGGGGCGACGCCGAGCCCGTCGATGATCTGACGGCGGCCCAGGTAGGACGCCGGGCTGCCCGGCACCGCCAGGACGCCGGCCGCGGCCTCGCGGACGAGGAGGTCGCGACCGGCGACCGGGTAACCGGCCACAACGCTGCCTTGCTTCGCCGGCGTATCGTCGATGAAGGCGATCAGCCGCTGACCGTCGCCGAGACAATCGATCGCCTCGAGCGCATTGCCGTTGCAGGGAAAGATCAGCAGCGGCTCACCACCGGGCACAGCCAATGCCCGCTCCTCAGGCGGCCGGCTCTGCCACCTTCGACCGGGCGACGTCCTTGACCGCGGCGGCTACCGTTTCGCACTGGGCGGCGGTGAGCTCCGGGAACATGGGCAGCGACAGCACCTCTGCCGCGGCTTTCTCCGCCCGCGGGAACTGACCGCGCTGGTAGCCCAGGTCGGCGTAGGCGGGCAGCAGGTGGATCGGGATCGGATAATGGATGCCGGTCTGGATCCCCCTCTCCTGCAGCGCTTCCTGCCAGGCCAGCCGGTCGGCGGTTCGGATGGCATAGACGTGGTAGACGTGTCGGGCATAGGGCATCGCCGCCGGCGTCGGTACCCCGCTTCCCGCCAGCAACCGGTCGTAACGGGCCGCCGCCGCCCGCCGGCCTTCGGTCCAGGCTTCCAGATGCCGGAGCTTGACCCCCAGCACCGCCCCCTGGATGCCCTCCATGCGATAGTTGTAGCCCTTGAGCACGTGCTCGTACTTGCGCTCCGCCCCCCAGTCGCGAAGCATGCGCAAGGTGCGCAGGTAGTCGGCATTGTCGGTCGTCACCAGGCCGCCCTCGCCGTAGGCACCCAGGTTCTTGCCGGGATAGAAGCTGAAGCAGCCCAGGTCGCCCAGGCTGCCGGCGCGCCGGCCCTTGTACTCGGCGCCGTGGGCCTGGGCGGCATCCTCGATGACCACCAGCCCCCGCCGCCTGGCGATCTCCAGGATCGGATCCATATCCGCCATCTGCCCGTAGAGGTGCACCGGCAGGATGGCTTTGGTCCGCGGGGTGATCGCCGCTTCGATGGCGGTGACGTCCATGGTGAACGACCGGGCGTCGATATCGACGAACACCGGCCTGGCGCCGGCGTAATGGATCGCCGCGACGGTGGCGACGAAGGTGAACGGGACGGTGATCACCTCATCGCCCGTGCCCACCCCCGCCGCGAGCAGCGCCAGGTGCAGCGCACTGGTGCCGCTGTTGACGGCGACACCGTGCTTCGATTGACAGTAGGCGGCGAACGCCTCTTCGAACGCCGCCACCTTGCTGCCGAGGGTGAACTGGCAGGTGTCCAGGACCTCCTGGATTGCCGGGTTCACCTCGTCCTTGATCGAGGCATATTGAGCTTTCAGATCGACAAACGGGATCACGCCGCTTTCCCCTCTCGTCTCATCATGTAGACGGTCTCACCCTTGCCCCGCATCGAGCTGGTCGCCGCCTCGATCAGCTCGACGACGCGCACCCCAAGATGGCCGTCGGTCTCCGGGACCTTGCCGTTGACGATGCAGTCGACGAAGTGCTCGCCTTCCACCCGCAACGCCTCGGTCATCGCCAACTTGGGCGCCCACATGTCCCCCATCCGATAACCGACGCGCATTTCTTGAATTTGTTCGGGATCGTCGGTGAAGCTGATGCCTTTGTCGTAAACCTTGATCTTCTCGCTCGGCTGCAGATCGTCGTAGGCGATCATCTTCTTGCTGCCGCCCAGCAGGATCTGGCGCACCTTGACCGGCGCCAGCCAGCTGACGTTGGCATGGGCGATCACGCCCGAGTCATAGAACAGGGTGATGAACGCCAGATTTTCCGGTGTTCCCGGGAAATGATTGATGCCGCTGGCGGACACCGCCACCGGGTGCTCGCCCAGCAGATAGTCGAGAATGGAGAAGTCGTGCACGGCGAGATCGGAGATGACGCTGACGTCACGCTGGAACAGGCCGAGGTTGACCCGGGTCGAGTCGTAATAATAAATGCGCCCGAGGTCGCCGCCCTTGACGATCTCGGCCATCTTGCGCACGGCGCCCGTATAAATAAAGGTATGGTCGACGATAAGGACAAGACCGCGCCGATCGGCTTCGTCGACGAGCTTGCGCGCTTGGTACGACGTCTCCGTCATCGGCTTTTCCAGCCACAGGTGCTTGCCCGCCTTCAGCGCCGCCATGCCCAACTCGAAATGGGTGCTCACCGGCGTCGCCACGGCGATGGCGTCGATGGAGGGATCGGCGAGGAGGTCCTGGAAGTGCCGGGTGGTCTTTACCGCCGGGTAGCGCTTTTGCACCGTCCCCAGCTTGGATTCATCGAGATCGGCGACGCCGGCGAGCTCCGCCCCCGGAGTCTCCGCGAAGTTACGAACCAGGTTGGGTCCCCAATAGCCGTAGCCGATCACACCTAGCCTTACCATTACTGTCCCTTTCGTGCGAACGTCCGATCACGTTCTCTTCAGTCGCTGCGATTGCGGTTTGGGTGCAAGGCGTCGTGCCGGAGCTCCAGCGACGGTAGCCCCGGCGGGGACGTCCCGCGTCACCACCGCGCCGGCGCCAACGACAGCACCTTCGCCGATGGTGAGCCCGCACAAGATGGTCGCATTGGAACCGATCGACGCACCGCGCCTGATCAAAGTGCGTTCGACCGACCAGTCGGCTTCGGTCTGCAGGCTGCCGTCAGCATTGCTCGCCCGCGGCACGCGGTCATTGATGAACATCACACCGTGGCCGATAAAGACCTCGTCCTCGATGGTGACGCCTTCACAGATGAAAGTATGGGAGGAAATCTTGCAGCGGGCGCCGATCTCGGCCCCCTTCTGAACCTCGACGAAGGCGCCGATCTTGGTGTCGTCGCCGACACGGCAGCCGTAAAGATTGACCAGCGGCGGGTGGAAAATCTTCACATCCCGCCCCAGCACGACGTCGTCTGCAATGGGCATCTGCCCCCCCTTATTCTGGGCTTGCCTGATCCGTCCCCTGGCGGCCCTGCCCCTTCGGCCTCGTCCCCCTTCGCCTCGGGCCCTTTGGGCCTCGTTGGCCTCGCCTCGCCGCCGCCCGTGGCCGGATCGACCGGGTCCGTGGCCGGACCGCGGCTCGTTGCCTCTCTCTGTCGCGCGTTATTCGATCAGATCGGGCCGCCACGCTGGGCCAAGGGATCGCCTGTCTCGCCCTGGCCCGTCGCGCCACCCCATGGTGCGGGGAGCCGGATACGCCCGATCTCCCGAAAAGGTCAGCGCGAGTTGCGGGAGCAGTTTATACAGCGAAAGCGGGAGATAACGCAAGACGTTCACGCGGAACCCGGGAACTCCGCCCGGCCGGCGCAGAACCGGCCGGGTGGCGGTGGCGGCTCGGCGGTGGCGGCTCGGCGGTGACGGGTCGGCGCTCACCACCGCCCGCCACCGCTCTGTGGCTCTACTCGCCGACGAAGAGCCCGGCCTTCTCCTCCTGGTGCCAGGTGGCCGTGGTCCCGGTCACCTCCTGACGAGCGATGCGCAGCCTGATCTGACCCGTGGTCGGATTGGCATGGCGGATGAAGACCGGCGTCGGATCGAGGCCGTCATCGATGTCGGAGACGACCGTCGGGTAACGGTGCTGGGTCGAGATCGGCAAGCGCACCGACCGCAAGGTCCCGTCGATCCGGTCGGAGAACGCCTGCACCTGGCGGCCTTCGACGGTGACCGCACGGCCCTGCTCGATGGCGATCCAGCCGATGCGCTCGCCGGCCGACCGGGTCCCGTCGTCCGGCCGCAGGTCGAGCGCGGTGACGAACGACGTGGCGGTCACGTTGCCGACGCGGGTGCTCGTCGCCTTCGCCCCGTTGGCGGTCTGCGCCGCGGACAGCACGACCGGGGCGTCGTCGAAGCCGGTCAACGCCACCCGCTGCCAGTCGCCGCCGGTCCCGCCGCCGACACCCGCCTCGATCGGGAGATCGCCCAGCGTATGGCGCCCCGCCTCGGCCACCAGATAGAAGGTGTCCTCCTTGCCGTGGGCGGTGCCGACGCCGGCCCAGTCCTGGTATCGGAGCTCCAGGCGGTCGGCGGCGACATGGCGCAGCCGGACCACACCCGGTGCCGGGTCGTGCGAACTCACCGAGCGGGCGACCACGACCGGGTTGGTGTACCGCTTGGCGAGCGGCATCACTTTCCAATCGCCGTCGATGCCGCGGACCACGCCCCACTCCATCGGCGCCCCCTTCACCGGCGCCAGCCGGCGAAGCGCGGTCGGATCGGCATCGTTGTCGCTCACCTGCTGGGCGAAGAGCTGGTGGCCGAGGGCGAGAACGTCGGTGCTCTCGTCCGGGTGACGCACTTCGCTATCCGCCGACTGGTCCTCCTCCAGCCGCAGCCGCTGGCTGAGGACGGGAACCCAGCGATCGGACACCGCCGTCGTCTGCAGGAGATAGGGCACCGTCGTACCGCCGACATCGATGCTTCCGCCGGCATCGCGGGTGACGGCGAGATAGGCGACGGTTTCGGCGCCGTGTCCGTTCCGCTGCGCCTCCTCCTGGAGGAGCGTCGCCTCGAAGCCCGCGGCGGTGACGCCCCGCGCCCGTACCGTCACCGGCCGGGGGTCGTTGGCCGTCTGCACGGTCAGGAACACCGCCGGCGTGTCGGCGAATGCCTGGTCGAAGGTGACCCGCTGCCACGCGTTTCCGTCCAGGGTCAGGGTGCCGACTTCCCAGACGGAGCCGTCGCCGAGGCTGTAGCGGCCCGGCTGCAGCACCGCGTAGGGGATCTGCTCGGCGGCGTGGGCGGACGCTTTCAGGCGCTGCAGGTAGTCCCACGCCTGGAAGCGCACCTCGAACCCGGATCCGCCGACGTTGCTGAGGCGAACGACGCCCGGCTGGTCGTCGTTGACGCTGGGGACGCCGGCGATGACCACCGCATCGGCGAAGCCGCTGGCGGCATCGACGTAGGTCCACTCGCCGCCGGCATCGGCTTCCTGCGCCGGCAGCAGGAGCGGCAGCCGGTCGGCCGTTGCCGCCGCCGTCGGCCGGGGCTGTGCCCCCTTGTCGCCGCCGGCGTTGCTCCCTCCCGCCGCGGTGCCGGTCGTGGCCGATGTCGACGCCAGCCGTATCGTCGGCGCGTCACCGAGGGCAAGGGTCGCCGCTCGCGCCGTCGCTTTCGCCGTTGCCCTGGCGACCGTCGAGTAGGCCGAGAGGTTGCCGGCGGCGTCAGTGGCGCGGACCCGGTAGCGATAGAGGGTGCCGGTGGTCAGACCCGAATTCGCGTAGGAGGTTCCCGTCGGAGCGGCGATCTGGGCGAAGGTGGTGCACCCTTTGCCGCTGCACCGTTCCACCCGGTAGCCGGTGACGCCGACGTTATCCGTCGATGCCGACCAGGCGAGATTGATGACGTTGCCCGCCGCGGCCGAGGCGGTGAGCCCGGTCGGCGCCGATGGCTTGGTGGTGTCGGGGAGGTTCGATGTGCCGGAGCCGAACTCGTAGGCGCCGATGTCCCAGGCCGCGCCCTGCGGCCGGGTGACGCTGTTGATGCTGCCGTTGTAGGCGGCGGCGAGGGTGGCGCCCTGATCGACGGCGCCGCTTCCGGCGAGGGGGGAGAACCCGTCGGTGTTGGGACGGCTGTCGACCCCGTAGGTGCCGGTAAAACCGGTGGGCTTCTGCGCCGGATTCTTCAGGCCGGGGTTGGAGGCCACCAGCAGGTTGTTGCTGGCGCTTTTGATCGAGGCCGCATTGCGCAGCTGGTTGCTGCCGTACTGGACGATGTTGTTCTTGAACTCGAACGTGTTCACGGTGGAGCTGTGACCACCGAGATCGACGAAGGTGTTGTAGAAGGTATTGTTGTAGACCAGCAGGTCGAGGGTTCCGGAATTGCCCTGCAGGACCAGACCACCGGTCTGATCGTTGTCCAGCAGCAGGTTTCCGTAAATCTTCACATCCTTCGCGCCCTTCTTGTACAGGCGAATGATCCCGTTGTTGTCCTGCGTGGTCAGGATGTTGTTGCGGATGACCAGGTTCTGGGCCGACCGCTGGCTGCCGTCGTTCTCCGGGCCGCTGATGAAGACCGCGGACGAGTCGACATTGTGGATGTAATTGTTCTCGATCGTCGAGTCGTAGACCCATCCCTTGACGACGATGCCGTGTCCTTCCGAGTAGGCCGGATCCTGGCCGGTGTTATAGACTTCGCAGCCCCGCACGGTGATCTTGCCGATCCTCGAGTTTGGATCGTCGCTCGGATAAAGGACGATGGCATCGCGCGAGATGTCGTGTACCGAAGAATTGATCACTTCGACGTTTTCGAGGATCCCGTTGCTTCCACCGTAGTCGCTCATGGCGATGCCGTACTTGTACTCGCCTTTCGACTGCTCGGAATAAACGTGGTGAACCTCGACGTTCTCGATCCGCTTGGTCGCCCCGTTCATCAGGCTCCAGAAGCCGTGATTGACGTCGATGCCGTTGGCCGACATGCCGTTGGCGTTGACCTCGAAGCCCTTGAACACGGTCGGCAGGGTCGGATGATCCCTGAACCGGACGACGCCGTTGTCGTTGAAGTCGTTGCCGGCCTTGATGACGGCGCGACGACCGCTGGTTCCCCCGTCGGCCTCCCACTCGTCGCCGATATAGCGGACGCCGCCGACGAGATAGAAGCCCTGCGGCGAGCCGGTGGGGGTCCAGGTGTCGTCTCGGTCGAGATAGACCGTATCGCCGGCGGTCAGGGTGTGGCCGCCGGTATGGGCGGCGGCGCCGTTCATGCCCGGCACGTTCTTCCACGGCTGCGCCATGGTGCCGGGATTGTTGTCGCTCCCGGCCGTCTGGTCGACGTAGTAGACGGCGCCGCTGGCGGCCGGCGTGGCCGTCGGCGTGGGGGTCGCCTCGCTGTCGCCGGTGGGCGAAGGGGCTGTGGCCGCGGCCGATGCCGAGGCCGGTTGCACCGCGCCTACCGCCGCCCTCGCCTTGGCGGCGGCGGCGGCGCTGCTGCCGACCGCCTTGCCCATGTCGGCCTGGATTTCCGCCTGCGACAGAGCGCGATCATAGATGCGGATGTCGTCGAGCGATCCGGACAGGCGGTCGTCCTGGGCGCTGCTGCTCATGGGCCAGGCGCCGAACAGCGTCTGCCCGCCCGCCGAGGGGATGCTGCGGACGAGAGAATTACCGAGCCGGGCGCCGTTGAGGTACGCCCGCATCCGGGCCCCGTCATAGGTATAGGCCACGTGCTGCCAGGAGCCGGTCGGCACCGTACCGAACCTGTATTCGCTCCCGGTCCCATCCCAGAAGGCGAGCGAGCCGTTGGAGAGGGAGAACTGGCGATTGCTGCCGAAGCTGGCAATCGTCTCATAGGTGCTGTTGGCGGGATTGTTCACCCACGCGCTCACGGTAAAGGACGAGGCGAGCGAGCGGCTGCCGATGCTCACATAGTCGTTGATGCCGTCGAAGCGGAGCGCCCGGCCGTTCTTGCCGGTCACCCAGGTCGGCCCGTTCACCAGCGTGCCCGGACGGCTGCCGGACGAGTCCGCGGTGGTGGTGCCGCTGCCCTCGTTGAAGTTGTAGCTGTCGCTGGGGCCGGTGCCCGATTGCGATGTCTGCACCGTCAGGACCGCGCCGGCACTGGTGACGCTGCCGGCGCTGTTGGAGACGACGACGCGATAGGTAGTGCCGTTGTCGGCGGAGGTGGTTGCGGCGGTGGTGTAGGATGACGAGGTGGCGCCACTGATGTCGGCGCTGTTGCGCTGCCACTGATACGAAAGCGGCGTCGATCCGCTGGCGGTGACGGAGAAGGTGGCGCTCTGCCCTACGGTTACCGTGGCGCTCTGGGGCTGCGCCGTGATCGACGGCGCGGTGGTGCCGGCGTTGGCGACGGTGACGGTACTGGTGTTGCTGTTGGTGTTCCCCGCCGCATCGCGGGCGACGGCGCTGAGGCTATGGGTGCCGTTGGCGGCGGTCGCGGTGTTCCAGGTGAGGGAATAGGGGGCGGCCGTGTCCTCGGACCCCAGATCCGCCCCGTCCAGCTTGAACTGCACCCCGACCACGCCGACGTCGTCGGACGCGCTGGCGGAGACGGGGACGCTGCCGGACACGGTGGCGCCGGCGGCGGGAGCGGTCAGGGCGACGGTGGGGGCGACGGTATCGCCGCCGCTCGAACCCGAGGCGCTCCTGAGCGGATGCGGGTATATGTACGCCGCGTAGCCCGGCCTGGCGGCGCCGGTGTTGAACCCGTCGCGTCCCCATTGGAAGAACGTGCTGAAGGTGAACCCGCAGGGATTACCCCAGTTCCACCCCGCATCCGCCACGGCGGTGCCGGTGTTACCCCAGATGTAAATCGGGTCGAGGAAATACCCTGAGCCATTGTAATTCTGGCCTAGTTGCCGTGGCACCGGATATTTCACATTTGAACAGGCGCCTTGCGGCCTCACATCCTCGGCGCCCCGAATCGACAACTTTATTTCTGGCTTATTCCCCCAATACGACCCGGCTATGTCATCGAATTTATTGTTGAAGATAACGCCGGTGGCTCCCCTGATCCACACCGACCAATTCTGGTTGGCGATCTGTGCCGTGCTATTGGGGTGAAGGAACTGGTTATTGTATACCTCAAAATGACGATTCCCTTGGGGAGACGTAGCCAATCCGTGTGAGTTGAACGATGAGTAGGTCGCCACATTGTACCTATAGACGCATCGCGCCGCATCATCACAGTCAATGCCCTGGTTTGTACCGCCATAAAAGGTATTTCCCTCGATGTAATGATTCAGCTTTCCGTTCGCATCCCGATCGCCGAGGGTATCCGCGCTCTTCCATGACCCTTCCGAATCCTCCGGATTCTTTAGCTGGATGAATGAGTCATCCCACCCACCGGTGAAATCATTATTTGCTATGATCACCCCACCCGGGACATTGAGGGTGAATAAGCCAGAGCCACTGATCGTGAATTTATTGCCCTCAATCACGATCGGCTCGGCACTCTTCCACGACCCGGAGACGGAGAAGCCGTGGCTTTCATTTCCTCCTCCCGACTTGCTAAAGCCGAAACCGGAGACTCGGGTGACCCCGGCCGCCTGCTTGGTGATCGTACTTGGGCCGGTCAGGGATATATTGGTGGCGCCTGTTCCGGCCCCCTTCAGGTGGATGGCTTTCGCCAGCTTTATGCCCGACCAACTGCAGCTTCCTGCCGGAATGGACACCGTATCTCCGCTGCCGGCACGATCGATGGCAGCCTGTACATCGGACTGCGAGCAACTGGCCGCGGTAATTGCCGCGGCTCTTGCCTCGCCGGGGATACCGATGGCGGGGCCCATGACCAGCAGAACCGTGACGATAACAACAACACCTCGACACCCCCCTATCAGTCGTATCAGGGAACGATTGGAGGAATGTGACACTCGCGCATCTTCTGCACTCGTGACCGCAGTCATGTTGTTATTCCTTCCACGATTCCATTGGTTTGATGTTCGGGGCCGAAGGAATTCGCCGGCACGTCAGGCTTACTTCTTGGTAGAAGTGGCCCTGAGTGGATGCGGGTATTTGAACGGTACGTAGCCGGGCTTGGCCGTACCGATCACCGCGTCGCGTCCCCATTGAAAAAATGTCGAAAAGTTGAAACTGCAGGAGTTACCCCAGTTCCAACCCGCCTCCGTCGCGGCTGTCCCGCTATTTCCCCAGATATAAATCGGATCGCGGAAATATCCGGAGCCGTTATAATTCTGACCTAACTGCCGAGGCACCGGATATTTGACATTCGCGCAGGACCCTTGCGGTCGTACGTCCTCGGCACCGCGAATCGACAGCTTTATCTCTGCCTTGTTGCCCCAATAAGACCCGGCGATATTATCCATATCATTGTTAAAGATGACGCCCGTGGCCCCCCTGATCCAAAGGTCCCAGTTCTGGTTGGCGAGTTGTGAGGTTCCGCCGAGGTGCCGAAACTGGTTGTTGTAGACCTCAAAATGGCGGACGCCCTGTGGCGATGTATCGTACCCATGCGTATTAAATGATGAATAGGTAGAAGTATTGTACCTGTAGACACAGCGAGCGGCATCATCGCAATCAATACCCTGATTGGGGCCACCATAGAAGGTATTTCCTTCGATATAGTGGTTCAACTTTCCGCTCGTATCCCTATTCCCCAGGGTATCTGCACTTTTCCATGAGCCCTCAGGATCGTTTGGATTCTTGAGCTGGATAAATGAGTCGTCCCAGCCGCCGGAGAAGCTGTTGTTGGCTATAATTACTCCACCAGGCACATCGAGCGTAAACAATCCAGAATTACTAACGGTGAACTTGTTACCTTCTATTACGACTGGCTCCGCATTCTTCCAGGAACCGGAGACGGCAAATCCGTAGCTCGCGTTGCCTCCGCCGGTCTTGCCGATGGCAAAACCCGAGATCCGAATGACCCCTGCCGCTTGCTTGGTGATTGTGCTCTTGCCGGTGAGGGTGATCTTGGTGGCAGCGGTTCCGGCGCCCTTCAGGTGAATGGCCTTCGCCAGCCTTATGCCTGTCCAACTGCAGCTTCCCGACGGAACGGTAACCGTATCTCCTTGGTTAGATTTATCGATCGCCGCCTGAACGGCGGACTGCGCGCAGTTCGTCGCCGCGATCGTTGCTGCGGTCGCGTCGTGACTGAAACCGGATACCGCATTTGCGGTGGCGAGAAGGCCAACTCCAGCATTACGAACTCCACGTCCAAGCGCGGAACAAGAGCGCGCACCAGCGTCAGGCGCAAATAATAAACGGAACTTCTTGGCATTTACAAAAACCCGCATGCCCACCGTCCTCCTCATTCCAGGTCTCTGGATAGGTTATCTTTAAGCCATGACCTGGGAAAAATTAAATCATGGCGCTTTATGCCCATTGGTTATTGGCCATAACCGACCACACTCTTGGGTTTGTGTGGCAGAGGCTTTTCCAGAATTTCGGCCATTTTGAGGCGGGGCTCAAATTCGTGTGATGCGACGCAAGAAGGCGTGCTGCTTGCACCCCCACCCGCCGTTGACCGGCGGTGGTCGCCGCCGGTGGTGGGAGGGCCGGATTGCCGGTTCTTCCCCGCACTGCCGCCGCTGCAAGTGCTGCCGTCGTCACCTGCAAAGGCCGCATCGGCGCACCCGGCCGGGCGAAGGGCAGGGCGGGAGCGCGCGACAACAGATGTCGCCATTTAACGGAAGCCACCCAAACAACCTCAAGCAACGACCTCTTTACGGGTAGACCCCGCATAAGGCCGCTTATCGCTCATTTGTAGCCTTTATATGCTCATATGGGCCACACTGTCAAAGGGGGCAATGACACACTACGGGGTCGATCCTCTGCTGCCACGACCCCAAATGAACCCGTCCTTTTGAGTAGCAGTTCTTTGCTCAGATTTTGGGAGCTTCGACGTCAGCCGGCGCTATGTGCGGCCACTGCTTTCGACGACTATCCGACCCTCGCCCCATCGAAGAGCCTTCGCCGCCGGCCGCCAACCTTAGGAGGCAGTCATGAAAAATATTCTCGCTGGGATTGCATGATCCGCCGAAGCGTAGTAGTATCGCCAAACAGCCGGCGATCTCAGCCAGCGCCGGGTGACGGAGCGCAAACGATCTTGCCAGATGACGAAACGGAGCTGCCTGAACGAGCAGGCCTGGTGGTCCGGGAAGTCGGCGATGAACTTCTGGTTCTGGATACCGAAGGCGACCTGGTCCATCGACTGAATCCCTCGGCAACCCTGATCTGGCGCTGGTCCAGCGCTGGCGCATCCATCCAAGAGATCGTGAAAAAGCTGGCCACGATGTTTGAGGTGAGTGCGGAGACGGCGAAGCGGGACGCGGAGGAGATGGTGACGCGACTACGCGAGTTATCGTTGATCCGCTGAGATTTGGACGGGACACGCCCACCTGGAGGGGGTCGGCGTAGGCAAGGAGAAAATGAATGCAGGTTCCATCGCGACGGGAGTTCATCGAGAAGGCCGCCTATGTGGCCCCGGTGATCCTGACGCTGCAGGCTGCACCGGCCCTGGCGAAACCGGGTTCGGTGAAGCCGCAACCGCCGAGGAAGGGCCCGCCGCGGCGCTCGTCGGCACCCAGTTGGGGATTCTCGCCGTCCCAATCCGGGCCGGCGCAGGATAGCCGCCGCCATCCCTGGGAACGCTGACGGCTTGGCAAGCCGGTCTGTAAATCAGGTCCGCAAAACGCCCTCGACCCACGTCCGCGCTTGTCCGGTCGGTCCGGCTCGCCGCGGCCGTGGGCGGCTGTCGATGATCGAACCATGGGTCAATTACACCGTTGCGATCTGAGCGGATCTCTCCGCCCGGGCCTGACCGGCAGACGGTCAGGCCAATCGCGGGCTTCGGTCTGCCGGACCGGCACGATGACGTTGTCGGCGGTCGGGCAATCGGTTCGAATTCGCTGCGATGATCCGCACCTCCACCTTCCCACCCTTGAAGCCAACTTCTCGGCTCTCGCCGCTGCCAGGCGGTGCCAGCGCGCCGACCTGTCGTACCGCCTCAGCGGAGCCGGGCCCACGCTCGCGCTGGCGCCTGGCGGGCAACCACCCCGACGGATGGGCTCGGCCAGCGAGATGCTCTACCGGCTCGAGCGGAGCCTGACCGTCGAGCTGCAGAAACGCCGGGCCGACCTGTTGTTCGTCCACGCCGCGGTGCTCTCCCGCTGGGGCCGCGCCTATCTCTTCGCGGCCGAATCCGGGGGTGGCAAGTCGACGCTCGCCTGGGCCCTGCTCCATCACGGGTTTGGCTACCTCAGCGACGAGTTGGCCCCTATCGAGCCGGAAACGGTGCGGGTTCATCCCTACCCGCACGCCCTCTGCCTGAAGCGACGGCCGCCGTCCCCCTATGGCTTACCCAAAGCCGCGCTCGACCTGGGCAGCACCGTTCACATCCCGGCTCACAGCCTGCCGGGTGGGGTGGCGGCCGCGCCGCACCCCATCGCCGCCGTTTTCTTCGTGCGTTACGCCCCGCATCTCCCCCACCCGGTCCTCCGGCCGCTCAAGCCGGCCGAGGCGGCGGCCCGGCTGTACGTGAGCGCCTTGAATCCGCTCGCCCACGGCGACAGGGGGCTGGCACCGACATTGCGCGTCGCCGAGAGGTCGCGCGCTTACGCGGTCGCGACGGGCGAACTGGCCGCAACGTCCCGGCTGATCCTGGCGGCGGTGGACAGGGACGGAGCGGCCTCATGCTGATCCCGCACCTCCTGCGCTATGCCGCCGACGGAATGCCGGGCGACGGCACCGCGGACGTCGCCGCCGCGGTGGAAACGGCCGCTCCCGGGGAGGTCGGTCATGCACTGGCGGCGGGTCTCGGACCTCTGCTGCGCCGGGCCTGCCAGGCGGTGGAAGACCGCCTTGCCCCGCCGCTGCGCAACGCCTTGATCGGCACCGATCTGACCGCCCGGTTCCGCCACCACGACAGCGTCGAGGGCGCCAAGGCGGCCGTCGACATCTGCGCCGACCTGGGCGTGCCGGTGGTGCTGCTGAAGGGCATCTCCGTCAGCGGCCAGTGTTACCCGGTCGGCCATCTGCGGCCGATGGGCGACGTGGACCTGCTGGTTCCGGCCAGCGCGGCCACCGCGCTGGAGGCCGCGTTCCTGCTCCGAGGCTACCGTCCGAGTTTGGACAAGATGGGGCCCGGCGCCCACCACCGTAAGCCGCTGCTGGATCCCGAGCGTCCCGTCTGGATCGAGCTCCACACCACCTTGTTTCCGGCGGACTCGCCGTTGCAAAGGGGCCGCTTGTTCAACCCGGATGAGGCCATCGCGCAGTGTGCGGACGCGCACTTCCACGATCGCCCGGCCGGACGTCTCGGCGACGAGCTTCAGCTGGCCTACATCGCCTCCTATTGGGTCCGCGATATCTCCATGCACGGCATCCATCCGGGCTTCGTCATGCCGGTGGTGGACGCCGCGGCGCTGCTCGCCGCGTCCGGGGCCCGGTTCGACTGGGATCGCCTCCTGGCAAGCCTCGACAACCCCCTTGCCGCCGCCTCGCTGCTGATCTTGCTCTCCTCCCTCTCCCGCTACCACGGGGTCGATCTTCCCTCCCGGCTGCTAGCCCGGCTTTCCGCAACCCAGGACCTGATCGGCCGCCCGGAACGGACGATCATCGAGGCGATGGTCCATGCCAATCTCATCGGCGGCCGGCCGTTCGGACCGGTCGAGAGTTGGCACCTGTGGTCAAACCTGATCCGCCCCGGCCGGGTGGTGGGCAAGCTGCTGGCGCTGCCGTGGAACATCCTCTTCCCTCCCAGCCGTCCGCAGCGATACAACCTCGGCTGGCAGGCGGCCCGGATTACCCGCCGCTTCCGCCCGGCGGGGCCGCAGTCCTGGTCGCCCACCCCGGGCCGGAATTAGGGCCGGGCGAAGGCGTCGCCCGATGACGCGAGGGACGACATCTCGCCGCAGCGGCGACCACGGATGTAGAGTAGTTGCCGTCACGGTGGCCGGCGGCGAAAAGATCTAAGCTCGTACCTTGGTGCATCGACAGGATTGGCCGGACAAACAGGGGGACACCCGCGCATGAATATTTCCGTGGTCGGCGGCGGCCGCATGGGGTTGCCGCTCGCATGTATGTTTGGTCTGAAGGGCGGCTCCGTCGTTGTCTGCGACATCAACCCCGCCCTGGTTGCCGCCATCAACGCCGGCCAATGTCCCTACGAGGAACCGGGCCTGCCGGAACTGATCGCCCAGCTTCACCGCCAGCAGCGGCTGCGGGCCACCGTCGATACCGCCCTGGCGGCGCGCACCGCCGACGTGGTGGTGATCATCGTCCCCGCCCACCTGACGCCCGACCGACACATCGACCTCAGCGTTCTCAAGGCGGCCTCCCGCGCCGTCGGCCAGGGGCTCCGCCCGGGCGCACTGGTCATCTACGAGACGACGGTGACGGTGGGCGCCACCCGGCGCGAGCTGGTCCCGCTGTTGGAAGAAGAAAGCGGCCTCCGCCCCGGGACCGATTTCTTCGTCGGCTACAGCCCCGAGCGGGTGAAGGCCAACCTGGTGCTGGAGCGCCTCGAAACCACGCCGAAGGTGGTCGGCGGCTTCGATCGCGCCTGCCGCGACCGCACCGCGGACTTCTACCGGCACTACCTGGGCGCCCCGGTGGAGGACGTCGGCACCCTCGAGGCGGCCGAGATGACCAAGCTCGTCGGCATGCTCTATCGCGACGTCAACATCGCCCTCGCCAACGAGCTGGCCGCCTTCTGCGAGGTCGCCGGGGTCGACTTCGAGCGCGTCCGCGCCGCCGCCAACCAGGACGGCGAGGCGAGCCTGCTGCTGCCCGGCATCGGCGTCGGCGGCCACTGCACCCCCGTCTACCCCTACTTCCTCACCCGCGAATCCCGGCGCCTCGGCCTGACCCAGCGCATCTCCGAGGCCGCCCGCGAGATCAACGACCAGCAGCCGGGGCGGCAACTCGACCGCGTCGCCGCCGCCTGGAAGACGCTGGACGGGCAACGAGTGCACATTCTCGGATTCGGCTTCCGTCCCGGGGTGAAGGTCGACACCTTCAGCCCGGCCTACGCCTTGCGCGACCATCTCCGGCTGCGCGGCGCGCGGATGACGATCGAGGATCCGTTCTACACCGCCCGGGAACTGGCGGCCCACGGCTTCACCGCCGGCGCCGTGGCGGGAGCGCCGCTGGTGGTGCTGAACACCGCCCACGCCGAGTTCGCCCGGCCCGACTTCCGGGCCTGGCGGGAGGGCGGGGTGGAGGCGGTGCTGGACGGCCGCAACTTCTGGCAGCAGGACGCCGCCGAGGCGGCCGGCCTCCTCTACTTCGGCATCGGCCGCCACGCCCTGACCGAGCCGCCGATGACCCCGCATCGGCCGCTGCCGTCGTCATCCGCATGGCTGGCAGACGCGCCGGCGGCGATGGTCGGCAAGGAGGCCGGAGACTAAATCCACATAAACCGCCTTGTGGGCGTTCCAGCGGTAGCGGGAGGAGAAGCGGTCGGTCGCCGCCCGCGCCAGCGCCGCCCTCTCTTCCGGATGGCGGTAGAGCCGGATAATGGCGTCGGCCAGCGAGTCGACGCTGCCGTCCAGGAAGAACGCCACCATCTCCTCGTCGAAGTAGCGGCCGATCGTCTGGGTTCGCGGCACGATGCAGGGAATGCCGACGAGCACGTACTCCAGCAGCTTGGTGGGCAGCATGATGTCGGTGCCGCCGGATACCCGCAAAGGCACCAGCCCCACATCGGCGTCCTCGATCATCGCCGGAATCGCCTCCACCGGCACGAAACCGTCGCTGAACACGACCGCGTCGCCGAGACCGAGCCGGTCGCGGAGCTCCATCAGCCGCGTCCGCTCCTCGCCGGCGCCGATGATCCGCAACTCCATGCGGGGGATCACCGGGCGCGCCCGGGCCACCGCCTCGATGGCGAGATCGAGACCCAGGCGGCGGGCCAAGGTGCCGTGGTAGACCAGCACGAACGGCGCGTCCGCCGGCTTGCTGGGAAATGCCGGGCGGGGCCGGAAGATGCGGTCGTCGGGCAGGTTCATCAGCACGTGGATCTTCTCGCGTGGGATGCCGCGGGCGCTGAGGATGTCGCGCAGCCGCTCCTCCACCGTCAGCACCGCGGTGGCGAACCGCCCCGCCCACCGCTCCTGCCATTCCAGTGCCCGCACCATCCAATGGCGTTCGCCGGAAGCGAACTTCTCCACGTAGAGCTCCGGCATCAGGTCGTGGACGTCGTGGATCACCGGCCGGCCCAAGAGGCGCGGCAGCCAGGCGGCGAAGACGAGGAAGTCCGGCATGTTGTTGATGTGGATCAGCCGGTAGCGCAGCGGATGCTTCAGCAAATGCAAGGAAAGCATGAACGCGAAGATGACGTAATCGACCAGGTAGTCGGTGAAGGAGGTGCAGCGGCGCTTCAGTCCGGCGAGCTTCTCCACCCTGACGCCGGCGATCGTCTCCCGGTCGGGCTCACCCGGCTGGCGGCAGGCGAGAAAGACGACGCTGTGGCCGGCGTCCACCAGCGCCTCCGCCTCCCGCCGCACCCGCGGATCGCGCCGGTAGTTGGTGTAGGCTGCCATCAGCACTGAGGCCATGCGGGATGCTCCGTTGTTGGGGGCCTTCGCTCCAGGGCGGAGGACGGAAATGACGGGGTGACGCGGTCGTCGGATCGCATCCTGACCACCCGGCCGGTCAGGAGAGGCGGGCAAAGCTGGCATAATCGCGCGCCCGGTGGCGCCAGAAGGCATCGATGGTCCGGCCGTCGGTGGCGAGCCCGCCCCGATCGCGGACGGTCTGCACCATCTCCCAGTAGAGGCGGGCGTAGCCGGGATCGCGGGCGTTGCCGAAGACGATGGGATGCCAGACCGCCGACACGCAGCCTCCCTTCTCGGCAAGGTCGCGGATGGTGTCGTCGATCACCCGCCGGGCGGCCGCCCCCTTGAGGCCGAGATAGCCGCGCAAGGTCACGTCCATGAGGAACAGGCTGATCTGCACCACATCGAACGGCCGGTCCTCGGTCAGGCAATAGGGGAAATAGGGGAAGGAGAAACCGGCCCGCGCGCCGGGGCGGTCGGGATAGCCCATGGACATGTCGTAGCGGATCCCCGCCCGCTCCTGCGCCCGGAACAGGGCATCGTAGTCGAACGACAGGAAGTGCTGCCGCGAGCCGAGCGGCCGGCGGAGGCGCGCGGCCAGAAGCGCCGCCTCTTCGCCGTACCACGCGGGGTTCTCCGTCGACCGGTAGCTGCCGTGCAGGCAGAGATCGAAGCCGGCATCGCCGATCACCCGCAGATAGTCCCGGACCCGGTCGTCCTCGATGCGGTAGTTGACGTCATTGGGGTGACGGCGCCCCACCGCCACCTGGAACGACGAACGGACGCCCAGCGCCTTCTCCCGGGCGATGATCTCCGGCACGCAGCCGTAGGGGTCGCGGCCGGTGGCCAGCGCCTTGAGGAGGCCCACCGCCGCCCGCGCCGCATCCACCGGGTCGCGGTGATGCAGCAGGTGGCGGGCGACGGTCTTGCCGCCCTGCTTGACGATGTCGGCGATCCCGTCGGGCAGAAAATCCACATCGTGGGACAGGACGAGGGCGAACCGGGCCTCCTCCGGCCAGGGAACGGGAGCGGGACGGGGTGTCCCGAGCCGCTGGCAAAGGGCATCGAGCGCCCCCCGCAGCCGGCCGAGGTAACGGTCGACGATATCCTGCGGCAGGCCGAGCCGGGCGAAGACACTGCTCTCGTAGGTGCGGCGTCCCCCTGCACCATCCAGCCGCTCCGACCATGACGAGAGGAAATAGAAGGCATTGGCGATGATGTCGAAGGGGATGGCGGCGGCGGCTGGCGCGGGCGGAACCGGTCCGGCAAAGACCGCCGGCAGTCCGTCGATCTCCGCCGCCTCGACCACGTCCGCCGACCCGGCGAAGAACCGCCACGCCGCGGGGTCAAGCCCGATGGCCAGGCAACGCCGGAGCGCCTGTTCGGGGACACCGTCGGCGGCGCCGTAGAGGATCCACGGCCCATCCGCCGGCGGCTCGGCGACGAAGCGGCAGCCGATCCCGCCGGCCAGCAGCAGGGTATCGAAGACGTAAAGGACCTTCGGCCGGACCCGAGCCGCCTGCGCCTCCGCACCGTGGAGGACGATGGGGATGGCCGACATCAGGGCCGACGCCGGGGCGAGCCCGCTGCCGGCAGCTTCTGCGACAGCTTCCACGATGGCCCGGGACGAGGGCCGGCAGCGGAAGGGACCGAGCGGGAAGGCGGCGCCATCACCAACGGGCGTCGGCGTTCGGCCGCCGGCGTTTTCTCCGTCAGCCGCTGTCCCTGGTACTCGATGGCGATGATGTAGAACATCGTCCAGACCAGGTGAACGCCGACAAAGGTCGCTTCGGTTATATTGTGGGCAAGGAAGGCAAATAAATACCCCAGCCGCAACCGGGCGAAATCCGGGTCCGAGAGGAACTGGCGGGCGATTTTTCCGTAGGTTGCCAGGATGATCGCCGCCAAGAGGCTAACGCCGACGATACCTAGATTGAGGTAGATCTCGATGTATCCGTTGTGCGCCTGAATGGGACGCCACGTCCACTTCGCCCACATCGCCTCCAGTCGCGGGCCGAGCCAAAAGCTCTCGAACCCGGCGCCCAGCAGCGGATTGGGTTGCAGGCTCAGGGCGTCGTGCCAGACGAAGGTCCGGTCGGTGAGGGTCGGATCGCGCCCAAGCAAGCGGATGATCTCGGCCGACAGCCCGAACCCCATCTCCGCCAACAACACCACGGCGATGATGCCAAACACGTAAATCCCGAGGTGACGCTTGTTGACCTTGGAGGACCCGAGCACCACCATCGTCGTGCTCCCCAAGATAAGCGTGGCCAAGGAGGTGGAGCTGTCGGCGCGCGACAGAAGCCAGAAGATCATCAGCAGGAAGATGCTGGCGATGATCACCTGCTCGCGCCGCGCCCGGCGGTCGGCAATCGACGACCGTGTAAGCAGGCTCCAAACGAAGAAATTACCAAATATAGTGCATAATAGGCCGAGGAAATTTTTATCCACCGCCACGCCACCATAGAATACCCGTCCGGTCCAAGCGTCATAACCCTGCGAGTACTGCGGATAATATTTTATCATCGTGATCGAAAACGGAATCAGCACAAAGGCGCAGCGCTTCATCACGATCCTGAGCGCATTCATCGGCTTCGGGTCGCTCAGAATGACCAGCGCCATCACCGGGTGGCCCAGCGTCTTGATCCACCGCTTAATGGCGATCTCGGGGAAGTCCGACCAGGCGATGGACAGCAGGCTGTAAACGATGAACAGCACCAGCCAGGGGTTTTTCTGGACAAACCTGGCGATGGCGTTCCGACGGATCAGTACGATCGTCCCGGCCAGAATCAGGCCGGCGAAGACCGCGGCATCGATGGGACTTCCCTCGGCTCCATTGGTGATGGTGATGGACGAGCCGAGACTGAGCCACTGGGAGACGAAGCGCGAGCCGGTGATCATGATCCAGGTCACCGGCAGCCATAGTGCGCCGCTTCCCTTCTCCTCGGCGCGAAAGCCTCGCACATAGAGGACGACGACGAACGCGACGGTCAGAAAAAGCGCCAGCGGCGGAGGCATGATTTTTCCTTTATCTCTCCGCCAAGCCGGTGGCCGAATTCGTGCCTATAATCATAAATTCCTTTCGCGGCGCATGGTACCTGCGTATATGGCCATGGTCTGTTCCGCCATGCGCTCCCAGGAGTATTCCTTCGCGCTATATTCACGAATGAATGTTTGCGTCGCGTCACGGTCCCTGTACATCGGGGTGGAAAAGTATGCCCGTATACTTTTTGCCAGATCGGCCGCATCACCGGGTCTGCAGAGAAGTCCTGTCTTGCCTTCGATTATGTACTCTTTGAGGGACCCCACATCTGTCGCAATTACCGGCAACCCAAAATTGTAACCGAGCAGAAGGACGCCGCTTTGAAAGACGGCCGTATAGGGTAGAACCAGGAGGTCTGAGGCCTTGAAGTATGTTTCCGTCTCCTCGTCGGGAATAAATCGAATATGCCTGATCACACGCTCTTCTAACGGTGTTCCCGATATCGATTTTTCGATTTCATTCCAATAGCTCACCGATCCCCTTGGCCGTCCGGCTATCAACAATACGAACTTCGAGTCGTCTTTCGCCGCTATTCTCATCGCTTCAACGAGATAGCTCAATCCTTTATAGGCGGTGATCGCACCATAGAAGAGGATGACTTTAGCACTGGCGTCGACGCCCAATCGTGCCCGCGCTTCGGCCTGCGATAAGCTGGTTACCGGGATTGTATTGTTTACCGGAAGGGCGACGACAGATATTTTTTTGACCGGAACCGAGAACTCTTTTACGAGCTGGTCCCGCATCTTTTCGGTGTGGACAAATAAATGGTCAACCAGGCTGTACTGCATCCGCAGCGTCAGGCGGTTCACGATGCTATCGGTGCCATCGCGCTCACCGATGTTTATATTATGTACTGTGTAAACCAACCGGTGTCCGCACAATTTATAGTATAATAGCAGCAACGTTCGATCGAATAGCTCAAATTTATTATTCCATAGAATATGGAATATGGTCGGCTTCGCCGTCGGCGCATAGCGGATGAGGCGCACATAATAGCGAAGGATCCGCATGATCTTCCGTGAGAACGGCGCATCGGCGCTGACGTCACCCCGCAGGTTCAGAAACCGCACCCGCGGACTGTCCATCAGCTCCGCATCCTGCAAAAAGTCGCTGCCGATGAAATCGATGGTTAAGCCGACGCCGATCAGGCTTTTCGCCAGTCCCAATGCATAAGGCCGGTCGCCGCCGCCGGTCAGCAGGGCGACGCTCGGGGTGTGGGCACGGTCGGCACCGGCAGCGGAGGCGGCAGGGGAGGCCGGCACCCGTCGCGACCCTGGGCTAAAGGGCCGCCCTTCATTGATCGAGGCACGCTCATTCTTCATCTTGCGCGCCCCACGCAGGCCACCGGCTCACCCTCGCCCGCGGCCGGGCCGCAGGAGGCCGGCGCCGGCACCCCGCCCGGGCGATGAGCCATGACCGCGTTCAAGACCTCGTCGACGCCGATCGCCTCCACCGCGCGCGGATCGAAGCCGCGCTTGTAGAAGAATTCCCCCAAAAGCGGCGAGATCAGCTTGGTCTGCAGGCCGTAATCGAAGATCTCCCACGGGCTGGTGCAGCTGAACAGGGTGACGCAGCGGATGCCCAGGCCGAGCGCCAGGTGCATCGGCAGGCTGTCGCCGCTGACCAGGCAGCGGTGGTTGCGGATATCGCCCAGGTGCTCCAGCAGCGACGGTCGGTGCGGCAGCACGTTGACCCGCAGCCCCGCCCCTTGCAGCCGCGACCGCAACCGGTCGTAGTGGGCCCAGTTCTTCATCGGCCAGACCGCGCCCGCCACCGGCGCGATCGCCACATCTCCCACGAGGTCGGTCGCAACCGGGTCCGGCAGCAGGTACCGCTCCCCCCGGAACTCCAGGCCCAGTCCGCGGAACAACAGGTCCTGATAGCTCTGCCGGTTGCGGAACTTCAGTGCGTCCGCCTTGTCGCGGCCATGGGCGCTGATCAGGCTGAGGTCGAACCAGTCGTGGGCGTCCTCGCTATAGCGGAGCCGGTCATCCCCGTCGAGGTAGGCGCCGAACACCCGGCGGCAACGCAGGCCGCGGACGAAGGCGGCGACCTCCGGCTCGTCTTCCAGGCTGATGACCAGGTCGAACGGCACGGCGCCGATGCTGTCCCGCTGTTCCCAGGCCATGCAGTCGACCGGGCGGGTCAGCCCGGTCAACAGCGGAACGTTGTTGCGGTGGGTCAGCCAGGTAATGTCCCCGTCCAGACGGTGCAGCAGGGGCGTCGTCCGCACCACATCGCCGGTGGCGTTCAACTTGATGATCAGGATGCGCATGCGTCCAATCCGAGCCTGTCGGCTTCCGTCCGTCCGAAGCCGTTGATGAGGGTGCGTTCCACCGCTTCCAGGGTCAGGATGCGGTGAATTTCGTCGGTGTAGTTGCCGCGCCCTTCCACGTGGTCGATCACGATCGACGGCAACCGCCGCCCGTCCCAGAACGGCATCCGTCGGGTGCGGGCATCGCCCAGGACCTGGGCCAGGTAGGGAGCCAGCTCGCGGCGGAACCAGGCGCGATAGGGGAGGAACTTGTGCAGGCCGACGAGGCCGGTGTGCGCCAACGCGGCGATGGCACCGTCGAGCCGGGTCAGCCGGCGCGGCAGACCATGGGCGTAAAGATAATCGAGCTTGAAGGTCACGCCGCAGAACAGCCGGTGCGCCGCCTGGGCGACGGCGTTCCGCCCGAAGCCCAGGCCGCGGTCGGTGGCAATGGCGGCGAGGGCCGGGTTGCCGGCCCGGATCAGCCCGAGCGCCGCGGCCGGCGACCGCCGCAGCGATAGCGGCGTCTGGAAGGCGAGGCGGACGACCCGGTTGTCGAGAAACGGCGAGCGCACCGTCAGCTCGCTCCGCGCCGCGGCCAAGGGGCCGAACAGGTGCCACGGCACCTCGCGGAAGGCGGCGTTGGTGATCGGATGGCCGGAGGGGGGCGCCGACGGAGGTGCGGTCCGTGCGCCCGTCTCCTGCCCGAGGGCGGGGGCGAACAGGCCCTCGGCGAGGGGGAGCGGCTTGAAGGTGGACACCCCGCGAAGGACCTCGCTGCCGTAATTGCCGGTGAGCCGGATCGGCGACAGCGCCGCCGCAAGGCGCGAATAGGGGATCTCGTGGGCGGCCAGCGCCCCGGCGCAGCCGTCGGTAACGAAGACGGTGCGATCCACATGGGCGCCGAAATCGCTGAGAAAATTCCGGCCGATGCGCAGGTCGTGGTGGGGAAGGCCACAGGCGTGGGCCACCCGTTGGCCGATCCGGGCATCGAGGGTGCGGCCGGTCAGGCCGACATAGGTATAAGAGACCGCCCGGCGCCGCGCCTGCGGCAGGCAGGCCATGATCATCCGGGTATCGAGACCGCCGGTGATGGATATGCCGACGGCGCCGTCGGCGGATGCGACGTACGCCGGCAGCGCCTCCATGAACGTCTCCTCGAAGCGGCGCTGAAACACCGCTTCGTCGAGGGGCGGCTGGGCCTCCCAGGCGCGGGGGTCGAAGTAGGCGCCCGCGGTCCGCGCACCGCCCGGCCCGAACGACCACAGCGCGCCACCGGGCAGGAAGCGGACGCCGCGGAACAGGCTGCGGCCGTCGAAGGTGCTGCCGTAGGTGAGGAACTGGGCGACCCCCGCGTCATCGAAGGCCCGGGCCGCCGGCAGGACGCTGAGCAGCGCCTTCGCCTCGCTGGCGAACAGCAGCCGCTCGCCGTCCTCGCAGACATAAATCCGCTCGGTGCCGTAGCGATCGGTAAACAGCCAGGCGCGCTTTCGCCGCGGATCGATGAGGAGACCGGCAAACAGCCCGTTCAGCGACGCGACGAAGGCCTCGGTGTCGCCGCCGTCGTAACGGTCCAGCAGGCCGCCCGCCCCGGCGCGGAGAGGATGACCGTCGTCGGCCGGGATACATTCGCCGGAGAACAGCAGCCGCGTCCCGTCCGCTCCCGCCGCGGCCGATTGCCCGGCCGATTGCAAGGCGGCAAACGAGCCCGGATGGGCCACCCACCCGGCGTAGACGCCGAGTTCGGGGCGGAAATGCGTTCCCGACGCGTCGTCCGGCCGATGCTGCAGGCTCGCGATCATCGTCCGGACGAGGCGGGCGCACGCGTCGGCAGCCCCGGGCCCGATTACCCCCGCGATGCCCGGCATCCGCCCCGCCTTTCGTACCAGGACGAACGGACCCGCTTCAGCGAGTCCTTCAGCCGCGGCGGGACCAGGGCCTTCCAGCCGCGATGAGCGCCAAAACGAAGCGCCAGTTCCCCCTTCCACGACAACGGCACGTAATAGCGGGGAACCTTCACCCCTTCGAAGCCACAGCGGCGTTTGAATTCGGAGAGACTATCATCGCCCCAGAAGAAATAGACGAGATAGGGGAAACCACGCTGCTCGCAAATCTCCACCGCCTTGGCGATCAGGAGATTACTGGTATTCTTGTCCCTGTGCTTGAGGCTCGACAGGACCTGACCGGTCAGGCAGTACCTTCCCGCGTCCCCCAGCATCATGAAGCCGATCAGCTCGCCTTCGAAGTAGGCACCGACCATCCGCTCCCGATACACATACCGGGAAAACTGCGACTTGACCGTGTCGAAGTCTTTGCCGTAATGCCAGAATTGCCGGCCCTGTCGGGTCGGCGATTCGTTGAAGATGGTCGTCATCCCTTTGATGAAGGGATCATCGTATTCGGTTTCTCTGACCTCCACCCCCTGCCGCTCCGCCTTGCGGATCATATTGCGGACGCGCGACTTTATCTGCTTGTTCCACCAGTCCTTGTAGGTGGTGACCGGCAGAACCGCGATTTCCTCAAGCTCATGATAGTAATCATGCACCGGTCGCGCGTCGGGGATCCGCTGCCAGAAGGTGAAGAGATCGGCATCGATCTGTCCGTCGCGCTTCAGCGCGCCGATTAGCCGCTCCGGGTCGGCCACATCTTCGTACCACTCGTCTTCGAGACGAAGCGTCGTGAAGAAGGTACCGCTCTTGGTGTAATGCTGGCCGAAGAGCTCGTAACACTGGATGGACGCGGGCTTTCCGCAGACCAGCGTGTCTTTGGCGAATACGAGCGGCCTATCCAGGCCGGATTGGACTATGCCTGCCATCGATGTTCCCGTAACGGTTGAGGACCGGTTGATCCGAAGCTAGCGTCCAAACCCGAACCGGTCGGGCACCAGCCGCTTCATCCGGGAGAGCTGTTCCTTGCGGTGGAAGGCCATGAGTTCCGGCGACACCGAGCGCTCGTAGCCGGTGATCCAGCAGCGGAGGTAACCCAGCATCAGGAACACCCCGCCGATCACGTAGGGTTTCTTCGTCATCTGAAAGGCGGAGCGGAAGACCTGCCACAGCGGGTGGCCGCCGAGGAAGTAATCCTTTTTGCCGTAATGGAAGCGGGCGCCGAGCTCACTGGTTCCGGCGGTGCCCATGGTCCGGTGATGCTCATAGGTGCGCTCGTCGAAGGACCGGGTCTGCCAGCCCTTCATCCGCGCCGTGGTCACCGCCACCCAGTCGATGCCGCCGCCCTTGTTGGGCTTGTAGCCGCCGATGTCGGCGAAGCAGGCGCGGCGGAACAGCTGGCACTGGCCATTGACGTGCTCGGCATTGATGTAGCTGTCGTGGAACGAGTGGAAGCCGCCCTCGGTGTAGTGGGTTCCGGCCACCCCCAGCTCCGGCATCGCCTCGAACTTGCCGAGCAGGTAGGCGAAGAAGTCCGGGCTGAACGAGATGTCGGCGTCCAGGTTGCCGACGATGTCGAACGCCAGATCCTTCACCTGGGCGTAGCCGGCGTCGAAGGCCAGCACCTTGGCGGCAAAGTTGCGTTCCTGCCGCGGCGGCAATCGCACCAGCTGCAGCCAGTCCCGGCCCTCCTGGTAACGCTGGACGATGGCATCGGTGGCGTCGGTGGAGCCATCGCTGACGATCACCCAGCGCTTCGGCAGCACCGTCTGGGCGATCACAGACCGGATCGTCTTTTCGATGAACGCCGCCTCGTTGCGGGCGGGCGTGATCAGGACGTAATCGAGCGTCACGGCGACACCTCAGCCGTGGCGGGCCGGGCGGCCGGCCCGGAACAAAGCGAACGACACCAGAAGATCCCCCTCATGCGGGCACATGCGCCACCTGCGCCCGGTCGTGCCGCAACCACTCCTCGAACACCACCAGGCTGAACAACATTTTATGATTGTCGGCCTGGCCGGAGCGGTGCTCGGTGAGCAGCCGCTGCACCGCCGCCGGCTTCAGGAACGCCGACATCCGCGACCCGCGGTCCAGCAGATAGTCGTCGACGTTGCTGCCGATGGCGCTCTGGAACCAGGCGTCGACCACATCGACGGCAAACCCGCGCTTCTTCCGGGCGATGATCGAGCGCGGCAGGAACGCCTCGCACACCTCCCGGTGCAGCCACTTGCGCCGGCCGCGTCGCACCTTGAGCGTTTCCGGCAGCGCCTCCACGTACTCGACCACCTCGCGGTCGAGGAACGGGACGCGGACCTCGAGGCTGTGGGCCATGGACAGCTTGTCGGCGTACATCAGAAGCTCGTCCGGGAGCGACGATCGCAGCTCCAGCACCTGGAAGCCGCCCAGCTCGTCGCTGCCCTCCATCTCCGGCTCCAGATCGCTCCAGATCTCACGCACCGTGTCGCCGGCACCGGGCGGCAGCAGGTCGTCGTGGAAGAGGCCATCCACGTCGGCGCCCGGCATGATCGACAGCGCATTCTGGTAGCGCTGCATGCGGCCCGGGACACCCAGCGCATAGACCCCCCGCTTCAACGCCGCGTTGCGCGGCAGCCGCTGGATGCCGCTTTCGATCCGGTGTCGGGCCCAGCCGGGAATCCGCCGCCAGGCGGCGCCGTAACGGATGCCGAGGTGGCGGGTATAGCCGCCGAACAGCTCGTCCGGGCCTTGGCCCATCAGCGCCACCTTGACGTCTTCGCGGGCGCGCTGGCAGACGAAGTACATGGGCACGATCGACGAGGTGGCGATGGGTTCCTCGACACAGGCGACGATGCGCGGCAGCGCTCGCTCGAACGTCTCCCGGCTCAGCTCCACCCGCAGGTGACGGCCGCCGAAGATGCGCGCCGTCTCCGCCGCGTCGTCCAGCTCGTCGTCGCGGTACTCGCCCTTGCCATAGCCGACGGTATAGCCGGGCCAGTCGCGACCATGGAGGCTCATCAGCCCCAGCAGCAGGCCGGAGTCGACGCCGCCGCTCAACAGCAGTCCCACCGGAACGTCGCTGAGCAGGTGCCGCTTCAGCGCCCGCTTGTAGATGGCGAGGAGCTCCTCCCGCGCCTCACCGTCCGACCGCGGCACCCGGTGCCGGTCGGGGCGGAAGCGATACCAGCGCTCCTCGCGCCAGGTGCCGTTCTCGAACACCGCCATGGTTCCCGGCGCCAGCTTGCGGATGCCGTCGTAGATGGTGAGCGGCGAGGGCGTGTAGCGGTAGCGCAGGAACAGGTTGACCGCGGTGACGTCCACCTCCGGCGTCCGCTCCAGCACCGACAGGATCGCCCGCATCTCCGAGGCGAACAGCACCGAGCCGCCCTCGACCCGGTAATAGACGAGCTTGATGCCGGCAGCGTCGCGGGCGAGGACCAGGCGCCGGCGCCGCTCGTCCCAGATGGCGAGGCCGAACATGCCGTTCAGCCGGTTGAGAACGTCGGTCCCCCACTGCTTGTAGCCGTGGATGATCACTTCCGTGTCGCACTGGGTGCGGAAGACGTGACCGTGCTCCTCCAGCTCCCGGCGCAGCTCGGGGAAGTTGTAGATCTCGCCGTTGAACACGACCCAGACCTGTTCCTCGGCGTCGGCCATCGGCTGATGGCCGCCCTCCAGGTCGATGATCGACAGCCGCCGGAAACCGAGGCCGAGGCCGGCGGAGAAGAAATAACCCTCGTCGTCGGGGCCACGGTGGACGATGGCGTCGGCCATCCGCCGGATCCGGCCCGGATCCACCGGCGTCCGGTGGCGGAAATTGAACTGGCCGCAGATACCGCACATGGTCAGCCGCTCCGGCCCATGACCGGGGTCCGGGCGCCGGCTCGCGGCGCGGCTTGAGGCACCGGCTCGCCTTCCGTCACCCGGGATAGCAGGCAAAGGCTGCGAAAAAGCTGCGCCTGGGCCCAGCGGTGCATCGGGACGTTGTCCCAGCCGCGCAGCAGTCGCCGCGAACGGAAGGAGCCGTCCGCTTTGCGCCAGCGGGCAAGCAGGTCGTCGACGGTCGTCCGCAACCGGTCGTCCAGCTCCGGATAGCGCCCCTTCAGCAGCACGCCGAGGTTGATGCACTCGGCGTAATCGTAGAGCTCCTGGCGATAGACGGTGAGCCGCGGCGCCCGTGAGAACGGCTTCGGCAGGCCCTGCTCGTCGAACAGGTGGCGGACGTAGTAGGCGACGCCGGCGTCGATCGCTTGGCGGCAGCCCTCGTCCCCGGTCATCGCTTCGATTTTGGCCAGCGCCTTCAGCACGAAGCAGGTGTGGAAGTGGTCGACGAAATCGCGCACCCCGTCCATGGCGTAGAACCACGATCCGTCCGCCTGCTGCGCAGCCAAGACGAAGGCGAGATTGCGATCGGCGATCCGGCGGTACTCGTCGCGGGAGAACTGGCGGGCGGCGCCGGTCAGCATGAAGGCGCGATAGGCGCTGGCATTGACCACGCCGCCCGTGCCGTCATGCGGGTTGTACCCGGCGGTGGCCGACCCATCCGGCAGCCCTCGGTCGGGGATGTCGGTCGCCGCGTGCTCCGCCGCCGAGCGCATCACCTCCAGCCAGCGCGGATCGCCGTCGATGGCGTGCACGGCGGCAAAGGCCTCGTAGACGTAGGGGGTGGTGGTGATCAGGGGCGTCCCCGCCGCCATCACCCCGGTCCGCGTCACCCAGTCGAAGGGATAGCCCCAGCCGTGGTGGCGGTAGCCGGGGCAGCGGCTCTCTTCCAGGACCTCGAGGAAATGGACGGCGCGGTCGTAGTGGCTCTCATCGCCGGTCAGCCGGTAGAGGGCGGCGAAGCCCATGGCATAGTGGGCGTCGGCGATGGGGAACCGCTCCTTGCGCCAGAACAACCGGCGCGCCTGGGGCAAGAAGGCCTCGCAGGCGATCATCGGCGCCACCGCCAGCTTGCCCAGCTTCGGCCGCCGGTAGTAGAGCGCCTTCGCCCGACCGCCCACCGCCCCGGCAAAGAAGCTCTGGTGGTCGTAGGACGTCTCGCCGAACCGGTCGAGCCAGCCGACGAACCGCGACAACGCCTCGCCTATCCCCGGTTCCTGCCGATAGGATGTCTTGGTATTCAGCACGCTTCCACCACCGAGTGATCCCTGTTTCTCAAGACTTTGGTCCGACACGTCTCCGCCAGGATTCGGCTCCTGAGCTTGACGTCGGCCACCAATGCTTTTGCCCGCCTCACCGCGTTCCAGCCAAACAGCGCTCTAACCGGCCGATATTTCCAATCGAGCCGGGCCGACCGCACGCTGCCACCTAGATCCCGCGCGAGCTGGTTAAGTTCGCAGACTAACTCCGCTCTATCGGGGTAAAAGTAGGTGCCGCGATCAATCCAGTTCTGGAGAAGTTGCAGACTCGCATCTCGCGTTCTTTCGCTCTTCTCAAGCGAGAGCAGATGGTCGATACAAAGCCTCAATGAGAGCAATAACGATATACAGGCCCGATCCGAAATACGTCGGCTCAGGCTTCCCACATGGGCTTGGCGGTAGTAGACCCGCGCCTCAGGAACAAACCTGATGCCCTCACTCTTTGACACGACGCGCGCGAAATACTCTCCATCATCGTCAAGGGACAGCCGCTCGTCCCAGGGGCCGGCCCGTTCCGTTAAACTACGACTAACCAGCCATACGCCCGGGCTCATCCAAAGGTTGTTCGTGAACTTCATCAGAAGAAAATCTATGGGCGCCAGGTCCTGCCACAGCGCGTGCGGAGAAAACTTGCTGCGCTGCGGTCGCGAGATAAAAGTCCCAAAGGCCGATGACAGCAGCACATTGGCCCCATCGCCGGCCTCAACCCTGCGAAGCTGTGTTGAAAGCTTGTCCGGGGCCAGCACGTCATCGGCGTCGAGCCACTGAATGTAATCTCCTTGCGCAACTGCCAGCCCGCTATTTCGCGCTACCGCGGCGCCTCGATTCTCCTGCGTAATAACCTTTATAAATTTGCATTCCTTCGCTCGCGCAACTTTAAGTGTCTCATCCGTCGATCCATCATCGACGATGATGATTTCCTTTCGTTGCCAATCCTGCATAACAGCCGAATCGATGGTACTACCGATCCACGTCGCCGCGTTGTATGCCGGAATAATGATAGAGATGAGTGCACTCACTTACTTCTACTTCCATATCATTTACATTGTTAAAGGGCTGTTACTTTTCGGATGAAAAAACCCAGCCAGGGGAGACTCGCACCCGGACGCCTTCACCAACGGGCAGTCTGCAATCGGAGCCAGCGGAGCATCGGCTTTACCGGCCGCCCCAGGATGACCGGGCGAGTCAGCGCGGCGTAGGTCGCACTGGCGATCCCTTTGAGGAACATCCCCCGCCTCCAGTAAAGTTGGCCAGCCAGTAAACGGAGGTCCGCCGTCGTACGCTTACACGCCGCTGTCCACTTACAAGATAGCAACATATCAGAAAATACATTAAATGCCACGCCATGTTGTTGCTGGGCACAAAGCGTACCAATGCTCCAAAGATATCTCTCCGCTAGTGCGGCCTGCTGCTTGACTTCGTCCACGCCGAGGGCGACCAATAGCGACGGCGTAACTTCTACACCGCCATCCAGGGGATCGGGACGTCCAGCGGACCTCGCCTTCGCCGCCGCTTGCACGGCAAGCGTGCTGAATGCCAGCTGTCTGATTTTGCTCACCGTCACCTGGCTGGGATGCAGCCGGTAGTGCAGGAGCACCGCTTTCAGATTGGCAAGTCCACAGTGTTCTGCCGCTCTTAGCCAGAGATCATAATCTTCGGCACCAAATACGTTATCCCGATATCCTCCCAGTTGTCGGAATATTTCTCTGCGCATAAATACTGTCGGATGCCAAAATGGACATGTATCAAGCATGACATTTCTGATTTCCCGGTCGGTTTCCGGATTGGCGCAATATTCCTTAATCATATTATGGTCTATATCTATGACATCGACGGCACCACCAAGAACACCGACCTCTGGATGGGCCTCCATGAACGTCATTTGCCATAGCAGGCGGTTGCCTACGGCGACGTCATCCGCGTCCATGCGGGCGATGTACCGGCCGCGTGCCAGCGCACAGCCGCGATTGAGGGCGGCAACAAGCCCCTTATTCTCCTGATGGATCACCCGTACCCGGGCGTCGCGCCGCCGGTAGCCATCGAGGATGGCGGCCGAACCGTCGGTCGACCCATCGTTGATGACGATGAACTCGAAGTCGCGAAAGCTCTGGTCGCGTATGCTGTCGACAGCTTCCCGCAGGAAGCCTGCCCCGTTAAAGACGCTCATAATGACGGAGATGAGTGGTTCGGCGCCTTGCATGTGAGTCATTTCAACTCTGTAGCACTACGGTCATCATCTCGGACACCTCAACGCATTTAATGGCTTTTCTGGACAACACAGGGCCTACGGCGCATGCTGAAGTAGCGAGACTTCCCCCTCGGCTCCATAATCCTGCAGGAGAGCAAACGTGCTATAAGCAGTGCACTAAAGCACCGTTCCCTCATGCCTCCTCGAGGACCGGGGCTGTATACGACCTTTCCCATGAGATGCGCGAGATACTTCCATTCCAGCAAGTTGCGCTTGACGTAATAGGCGATACAGACATGGTCATTCACGCGCTTTCGTATGGAGTATCTTCTTGGATTGTTATTCCCCATCGCCCCAGAAATGCGTGCCGTACACAGCCCCTCCGTTTCCAATAGCCAAGCCGCCCATTCCTGATCTTCAGCAGAAAATATTTCTCGACGAAATATCCTTTTTTGGAGTAGATGGTATTTGATAATTGAACAGCTATTGGAAAGCCCATTAAAGCCATTAAAGGTTTTACGATCGATCACTTCGTATCTAATCGGTCCCGGGAAATCCGGTACAAGATACGCTGCGCCCATTTTCTCCTCTTGCTCAAGGAGCATCAGCGCGTATTCCATCCCATGCGGCACGGACAGAGTCGTATGTGAGCTGACTATGCTCACATATTTTGTCTTCACATGGGGCAATCCTTGGTTTATCGCATCTGCGTAATTAAATTCCTCCCCCACGTATCTGTGCACGATAGAGTTTGCCGGAAGGTTTAGCAGAGTTTCGTCCGTCGACCCGGAATCGACGAAAATGTACGCGGCGGGCGGCACACTTTGCGCTTGCAGCGATTCCAGGGTGCGTGGGAGTGTCTTGGCCGAATTAAACGTTCTTATCAAAACCGAGTAAGATGGAGCGCTCATGCCCTCTCTGCCCTTCTTCTAAACATAGCCTGCCGGCCGAGGCGCCCATTCCCGTAAAAGGCCAGCTCCAACTCCGGGCATGTGGCAAATTGTCGGCAAAGACGACTTCCCGACTCTGTCACCACATCACTAATAAGGATTATGTCGGGAAAGGGACTACCTATTTTGATAGCCCCGCGCATTAGCTTCTTGCTATCCACAACCAACATATCGATGCGTTCGTCTCCTTCGATCTCCAGATCGCCATTCATCAGTTGTCGGCAGCGCAATCGATCATGTCCCGATAATCGTTCTTGAAGGTTACCGAGTTCCGTACCCGTGCAAGGAATGCACACCCCAACCGGCATGTGAGGATTGCTTTCTATGCCATCCAAAAATACTTCGGTTGTCCATTCCCCACTACACGCGCCCACCAACATCGCCGTGTTCATTCTTTCCGCACGCATTATGTTTTTGATTTCTACGACTTCCGGCATGGACGACACGGACGACCATTTGTAAGGAAGAAAGTATCCAAAGCGCTCTTCCAATTTTGCAAGCAATGGGAGCAGCGCCCGCTGTTTGACGATCCACTTATACGTTACCCATCGGCTTCGACCTAGGTCACCCGATTGGGACCACACGCCGGGGTGCAAAACGGCCATCCATTGCCTGAGCATCCGCCGCATGGTTGATCGCGCAGCGCCGTGCGATATAGCCGCACAACTGGGCCAGTTTAACTTTGAGGCCGCTTCCCATTGTTGGCAAGCACGCAGCATGCGACGGATTTCACTAAACCATTCTTCGGCCGAGTACATAAACAAATGATGTACGGTGGCCCGCGGTCGTGCCTTTTTACGATTTAGGTCCTCGTACGGAGCACAATCGTTCACGAGATGTACGGCGACGCTGGCCCAGTTTGGGATTCCGTCTTGTATTTCCGCTATATCACGCAGCCGCCGTAAGGCCTCCTTTTTTCTTCCCTTGCACAGTAGAGCAACCAGATAATAGGCGCACTCAATGGCATCAGGCTCGCTTCCAAAATCGATGGCCTGTTGCATTTGTTTGGAAAGCATATCTATTGCCGTATCCGGCTTCCCCGTATATAGTGCGCATAAGGCAAGTCCTATTATGGGCTCAGGTATATAATGGTAATTTAGACATTGGCGAAATTTGGAAGCCGCCTCGGCGTATTTATGGTCCTCTAAATGTTTATATCCCTGCCTTAGCAAGATCCTATCAATTGCTCGTGCATCGAATGTGGTCGGCTTATCGTATTTATTTTCCTCGTTACCTGCGATGCTTAACGGCGAGAAGGGTGAGGGTTGGATGATGCGTTGTTCGCCGACGAGCCGTTTATGAAGCTGGTACCACTGAAAAATCTCGCTTCTGTGCCCCATCGTATGTTTTTCTGCGACCAGACCGTATCCCGCCTCGGCTATTCGCGTCACCGCATCAGAGTCCCGAAATAAAGCGTCCAGCTTCTCGATGACGTCATGCTCATCAGCAAACAGACAGTTCTCATTGTCCCGGAAGCCCGCCGCTTCGATAGCTGGTGTTTTTTGAGTGATTAAGCACGTGCCACACGCGGGTATTTCGAAGTGCTTGCGAACAATGTCATTTGCGATCGTGCCGCAGGCTGGAGCTACCCACGCTGCACTAATCAGGCGTGCATAGGCTTCTCCTGTGAGCATCCGCTTTGCCGCGGGGCCAGCATTATGCCAACCGAAGTGCGGCGTCTGAAGAGTAGGGTAAAAATGGGAGATCGCTCTATTGACGCGATTTCGCCAGGGATAATGAAGTGCTTGGCTGCCCGTGAAAAGAACAGGGACCGTTTTTGGCAGCTCATACTTGCGAAAAATCTGCGTATTAGCAAAATTTGGCCACGTAAAAACGTCTACCGATAGCGTCGGCAAATAGGAGCTAATGGAGACTGATAGCGTGAAGATAGCGGATGGCTCCCATTTATCTACATCCACCAAAGCGTACTGACGGGATCTGCAGTACGCATCGCAGTGAAGGAATACGACTTTAGGGATATGTGGATTCGCGTGCACATTACGTACTTCATGTGCCCCTGTATAGGTTCCGGATTCCAGCATAGTAATATCCGGCCTGTATCGGTCACAGAGCTCATCATAATCGTAGGTGCCGGGCTCTTGAATTACCGCAACATCAAAAAATTGCTCGAGGCAGGTCACCTGCTCCTCAAGATGCGAAATAATAAACTGTGGAAGACCTGGACTGATAAACCGCATAAAAATAAGGCGTGGCTTCTGCAATGATATCATTTTTTGTTACTCTATTAAGACTTGTATAACTGCCGACATACCTGAATAACATGGCGTATGCGTTCTGGAGCACGCTCAGACGGCATCAGCTTTACAAGGGTGAGAAGGGTGTATGCGCCAGAACACAGCACGATTAGTACCCCACAAACGGTCGCCTGCAGCGGCGAGAACATATAGAACCCGCAGAAGGAAAACCCGATCGAGGCGAGGAAAATCAGGCCGGTTTTGATGTTTTCCGGGAACCAGCGGAAGCCGCTGAGCTTGCGGACGATGGTGTAGATCATCACCCCGTGGAAGACGTAGGAGGCGAAGAAGGCGATGCCGGCGCCGGCGAGGCCGAACCGCTGCACCGCCAACCAGGTCAGCGCGACGTTGACCGCGGTCCACGCCACTTCGGCGACGATGAAGATCAGCCGGCGGTTCTTGGCGACGATGATGAAACCCATCGGCCAGGTGATCACCCGGAGCGCGATGCCGAGGCAGATCCAGCGCAGGACCTCGATCGCTTCCGCGAACTGGGGACTGTAAAATAGGTGGAGCACCAAGGGGGCGAAGACGATGGTGGCGATCACCCCCGGCGCCGCAAGCAGCAGGCTGATCTGCGCCTGCTCGTTGACCAGCCGGTTGCCCTTGACATCGTCGTTGGCCGCACCGACCAGTCGCGGGTAGAAGTCGGCCCCCATCGCCTGCAGGATGATGCCGACGTAAAGGCCGCCGAGGGTCCAGGCGGCGCTGTAGAGTCCGGCGGCGTCGAGGCCCTCCGTCCGCAGGACGATGGTGCGGACCGCATAGGCCGCCCCCATCATCAGCATCCCGCTGGCCATGAAGGCGAACCCCAGCTTGAGCAGCGCCGAGGCCTCCCGCGCCACCTCCGGCCGGGTCAGTGTCGGCAGCGCCACTTTTACCTTGCGGCTGTACCACCAGGAGAACACCAGACCCGCGGCGGCATTGGCCATCAGCGCCGGCACCACCCCTTCCTCCCCCAGGGTGTAGACGAGAGCGATGCCGACGGCGGTCCCGAGGAGCGGCCCCAGCACGCCCATCTTGGCCATATCGGTGATGCGGCGCATCCCTTGGAGCAGCGCCCCCTGGCCGGCCGAGATGAGCTGAAGGCAGACGACGAAACCGAGGAGCGCCACCGCCCCGGCCTTGGCGTCGCTGCCGAAGGTGACGGTCGACACCGGCACCGCGAGCGCCACCAGCAGCGTCAAGCCGATCAGGCCGAGCACCACCGCCGTCCGCCGCAGCACGACCACCGTCATCGCGATCCGCGCCTCGTCGCCGGACCCGACCGCCTCGGCGATCTGGCGGACGCCGCTGCTGTTGATGCCCATCTCGGCGACCGACCGCGCCAGGTCGGCGATCGATCCGTACACCCCCATCAGGCCGAATCCGGCCGGCCCCAGCAGCATCGCCATCGCCTTGGCGCGGACGATGCCGATGGCGATCGTGAGGACCGACGAGCCGCCGATCAGCGCCGAGGACTTCAGGATCTGCCCGTAGCTGCGCTCTTCCGCCGGCGCTTGCGCGGCCTCGCCGTCGCCGTCGCCGGCACTGGCATTGGCACTGGCATTGGCCGCCGCGCCGACCGCCTCCGTCCCGCTCAGGGGCTCGTTGCTGTCAGCCGGTATCGCCGCCTTCGGCGGGAACACGCGATCGGCGCCGTCCATCATCGCCCGGCCGACGCCACCATCGGTCCGGCCGGGTGGACGACGCCCGCGGGAACGCCGCCCGCCATCGCCGCCGCACACGCCCGATGCAGCGCCTGGGCCACCTGCACCTGCTCGTCATCGGTCATGTCGGGGAACAGCGGCAACAGGACGCACCGGTCCTGGGCCTCTTCGGAATGCGGCAACGGCCGGCGCAACGGTAGGTCCCGGTACGCCTCCTCCCGGTGGCTGCACATGATGCCGCGCCGGGTGCTGACACCGCCGTCGAGCATCGCCTGCATCACCCATCGCTGGTCGCAGCCGTCCGCCAGGCGCACGCCGTAGCTCTGCCAATTGGTCCGGGCCCATTCCGGCTCGACCGGCAGCCCCAACCCCGGAATGTCCGCCAGCAACACCCGGTAGCGATCGGCAAGCGCCCGCCGCCGTTCGACGATCCCGGCCAGCCGCGCCAGCTGCTGACGGCCCACCGCCGCCTGGATGTCGGTCATCCGGTAGTTGTAGCCAAGGGTGGGATAGCTCTCGAAGATCACCTGCTGGGCGCCGTGCCGCACCGTGTCCGGCACCGACATGGCGTGCTGCCGCAGCAGCCGGAACCGCGCGTCCCAGTCGGGGTGCGGGGTGGTGATCATCCCGCCGTCGCCGGTGCTGATGACCTTGCGCGGATGGAAGGAGAAGCAGGCGGCGTCGGCGTGGGGCCGGCCGATCATCTCCCACCGGCCCTCCCAGCGGATCTGCGTGCCGATGGCACAGGCCGCGTCCTCGATCACCGGCAGCCCGTGCCGCCTACCGATGGCGACGATCGCCGCCAGATCGCACGGCATCCCCACCTGGTGGACGCAGAGGATGGCGCGCGTCCGCGCACCAATGGCGTCTTCGATCAGGGCTGGATCGATGTTGAAGGTGGCCGGGTCGATGTCGACAAACACCGGCGTCGCACCGCAGTAGCGAATGCTGTTGGCGGTGGCGATGTAGGAGTGGCTGACGGTGATCACCTCGTCGCCCGGGCCGACCCCGGCCGCCAGCAGCGCCAGGTGAAGGGCGGTGGTGCAACTGGACACCGCGCAGGCGTGCCGGGCGCCGACGACCGCGGCGAACTCCCGCTCGAACCCCGCCACTTCCGGGCCCTGGGTGATCCAGCCGCTGAGGATGACGCGACGGGCGGCGTCGGCCTCGGCCTCGCCCATCACCGGCCTGGTGATCGGGATCATGACGAGGCCACCGCCTGTTCGCGGGTACGCTGCGCCCGCCACCAATCCACCAGACGCGTCAGCCCCTCCTCGAGCCCGATGGTGGCGCGGAAGCCCAGCAGGCGCGCCGCCTTCTCCGTGTCGGCCAGGCGCCTCGATACCTTGTTGACCTGGCGCTCCGGGCCGTACACCGGCTCCAGGTCGGAGCCCATGATCTTCACCAGGGTCGTCGCCAGCTGAATGAGGTTGGTTTCGGTACCGCTCGCCACATTGAACACCTCGTCGGTGGCATCGGAGGCGAGCGCCAGGACGTTGGCCAGGGCGACGTCCTGGATGTAGACGAAATCCATCGTCTGCAGGCCGTTGCCCAAAATCAGCGGCGGCTGGCCGGCGTCGATGCGCTCCATCCAGCGGACGAGCACCTCGGTGTACTTGCCGTGAATGTCCATGCGCTCGCCGTAGACATTGAAGTAGCGCATGGCCACGTACGGCAGCCCGTACATGTCGTGGTACGACCGCAGCAGGCCCTCCAGCATGACCTTACAGGCGCCGTACCAGGTGGTGTTGTTGTACGGATGGTGCTCTTCCGTGGTGGGGAAACTCTCGGCCAGGCCGTAGACCGACGCCGACGATGCGGCGACGATCCGCTTGACGCCGGCGCGTTGCGCCGCCTCCACCACGTTGAAGCTGCCATCGGCCATGACCCCCATCGCTTCGCGCGGATCGGCGGAGCAGGCGGTGATCCTGAGTGCCGCCATGTGGATGACGGCATCCATGCCCTCGGTCACCCGCCGCACCGCATCGACGTCGCGAATGTCGCCACGCACCAGTTCGACCCGCGGATCGGCGAGGGACTTTTCGACGTTGGTCAGCGAGCCACGGACCAGGTTGTCGATGATGACGATGCGGGCGGGAGAGTAGCGAGCCAGCAGAACATCGATCGTCGCCGAGCCGATGAGACCGCAGCCCCCGGTGACCAGGATTTTCGCGCCGTTGATGTCCATGATTTACTTCTCAAAGGGTGTCCGGGCAGATCCGAGCAATGGGGGCGGCGGCAAGGGGCGACGAGGGGCGGTTCAGGGCCAGCCCCGCCGGCCGACTATGGGCCGCGGCGGTTATCCTTCGGTGAACGCGGTATCGACATGGGCACACATCAGATGACCGATGAGGATGTGCATCTCCTGGATGCGGGGCGTCTCGTCGGACGGCACCACCAGTGGCAGGTCGCAAACGGAGGCGATCCGCCCGCCGGAGCGGCCGAGGAGGGCGATGGTCGCGGCGCCGGCGGCCTGGGCCGCCTTGAGGCCGAGCAGAACATTCTCGCTCTCGCCCGAGGTGGAGATGCCGAGAGCGACGTCACCCGGCCGGGCCAGCGCCTCCACCTGCCGCTCGAACACGGTGGCGAAGGAGAAATCGTTGGCGATGGCGGTCAGCGCCGAGGTGTCGGTGGTGAGCGCAATGGCCGGGAGCGCCTTGCGCTTCTTGGCCAGATAGCGGCCCACCAGTTCCGCCGCGATGTGCTGCGCGTCCGCGGCCGAGCCGCCGTTGCCGAAGATGAAAAGGGTGCCGCCGGCGCGGAGGCTGTCGACGACCATCGTCCCCGCCCGCTCGATACCGCCGACGAGGCCGTCGAGAACCCGGTCGACGACCTCCCGGTGGCGAACCAGTTCGTCCCGTACGAGGCTCATGGCCGGTAGTACCCACCGCTGGCCTCGACCACCGCGGCGTAACGGGCGAGGCCGGTCTCAAGATCGAGAAACGGCCTCTCGTAGCCGGCGCGACGAAGCTGGGTCAGATCGGCGCGGGTGAAGCTCTGGTACTTGCCGCGGAGATCCTCGGGGAACGGAATGTGCTCGATCCTGCCGCGGCCCACCAGCGACTGGCAGATGCGGGCGACATCCTCGAAGCTGCGCTCGTGACCGCTGCCGCAATTGAAGATGCCCGAGCGGCGGTTACGCATGAAGTGCAGGTTGACGTCCACCACGTCATCCACATGGATGAAGTCGCGAAGAAATCCCTCGCTTCCCTCGAAGATGCGGGCGACGCCGTCGGTGGCGAGCTGACCGAACAGGTGCCAGGCCACCGAGGCCATACGCCCCTTGTGCTTCTCCTGCGGTCCGTAGACGTTGAAGTAGCGCAGCCCGGTGACCTGCCGACCGTCCGGAATATCCAGCATCCTGACGTAGTTGTCGAAGGCCACCTTCGAGTAGCCGTAGACGTTGAGCGGGTACTCGTACGCCCGGCCTTCGCTGAAGCCGCGCGCCCCGTCGCCGTAAACGGCGGCACTCGACGCATAGATGAAGGGAACGCCCTGGGTTAGCCCATAGTCGAGGAGGGTTTTCGACCAGGTGAAGTTGTTCCGCATCATGTAGCGGCCGTCTGTCCCGGTGGTGTCCGAGCAGGCGCCCTGGTGGAAGATCACCTCGGGCACCGGCAAGCTCGGAAGCATCGCCAGAAAATCGTCCTTGTCGGCGTAGTCCCAAAAGCGCAACCCATTGAGGTTGAGATGCTTTTCGGCGCGGGTTAGATTGTCCACGATCAGGATCCGGTCGATCCCGAGCTCATTCAGGCCGCGGACGAGATTGCTGCCGATGAATCCCGCCCCGCCGGTGACAATGATCATGAGAGTTCCCGGCAGAGCAGATCCTGGACGATGCTGCTGGTGGAGCGGCCTTCGACCAACGGGACGGTACGGACGACGCCGCCCCGGCCTCGAACCAGATCGGCGCCGACGATCTCGTCGGGAGAATAGTCGCCCCCCTTGACCAGCACCGACGGCGACACCGCGGCGATCAGGTCGTAGGGCGTGTCTTCATCGAACAGGACGACGTAGTCGACGCAGGCGAGGGCTGCGAGCATGTACGCGCGGTCGTCCTCGACCAGGATCGGCCGCTCCGGGCCCTTCAGCCGGCGCACGGATTGATCACTATTGACCGCAACAATCAGACAATCTCCCATCTCTGCCGCCCGTTGCAGGTATTCAGCATGCCCCCTATGGAGAATATCAAAGCATCCGTTGGTGAAAACAACTTTCTGCCCATTTCGCCGTTTCTCTGCCGTGATCTGAGCGAGACGGTCTCTGGTGGTGATTTTTTCAGCACAGGGAGAACGATAGCGGGAACCGTACAGTTCGTTGTTCACCTCGCCCAGGGTCACCGTAGCCGCACCCAGCTTACCGACCTTGATCCCGGCGGCGACGTTGGCGATGCGGCAGGCCTCGGACGCCGACCGGCCGGTGGCGAGCCCGACCGCCAGCGCCGCCATCGCCGTGTCGCCGGCGCCGGTCACGTCGTAGACCTCCCGCGCCCGGGCGGTATAGCGATGGACGCCGTCCGCCGAGAACAGCGCCATCCCGTCCTCGCTCAAGGTGATGAGGCAGTGGTCCAGGCCCAGACTCTCGCGCAGCTGGGTACCCGCGGCGTGCAGGCTGTCGCGGTCGGCGATGACGATACCGGTCGCGTCCGACGCCTCCTTTCGGTTCGGGGTGAGCACGGTCGCGCCCGCATACTTGGCGTACTTCCGCCCCTTCGGGTCGCACAGAACGGGGATTCCCCGCGATCGCGCCCAGGCGATCGCCTCGCGGCAGAGGCGCTCGCTGACGACGCCCTTACCGTAGTCGGAAATGACCACGGCATCCACGGCGCCGGGGTCGCGGATATGATCGATCAGGGCGTCTTCCACCGGATCGGCCAGCGTCGACCGCACTTCCCGGTCATAGCGGACGATTTGCTGGTTGATCGCGAACAACCGGGTCTTTTCCGTCGTTCGCCGGCGCCGATCGCGCACCACGCCGGCGGCGCCGGCGCCACAGTCCCGCAGCAGCTGCTCCACCTCGTCGCCGGCGACGTCCTCGCCGATGACGCTCACCAGATGCGCCCTGGCTCCGAGCGCCAGGACGTTGCGCACGACGTTCCCGGCGCCGCCCAACAGTGACCGACTTTCGTGGACATCGACCACCTGAACCGGCGCTTCCGGCGAGATCCGTTCGCAGTTGCCGATCAGGTACCGGTCGAGCATGAGGTCGCCGACGACAAGGATCGAGACCGGTGAATCACCCCAGTCCAACATCAGACAAACACCGCTTTAAACATGAGAAAGGTCAGGGTCGGGAAGGATGGCAGGTACCCAAAGATCAGGGGTGGGAACGCCGCCGCCCCCGGGGCGCCAGCCGCATCCACCCTGGCATCCGCCAACGGAAGCTTCGTTCCGTCAGCAGCTCGAAAATCCGTCGGACCACCACCGCCGCCGTCTTCGCCAGGATCTTCAAGTCGAGGAGGAGAGACCATCCATCCACATACCGCAGGTCCATCCTCACCATATCATCGAAGGTCGTCGTGTCGTCCCCCTCCACCTGCCAGATACCGGTTATTCCCGGCCGGGTATGCAGCACCCGCCGCAGGTGCCAAGGTTGGTATTGCCTCACCTCGTAGTCGAGGGGAGGGCGCGGGCCGACCAGGCTGAGATCACCCTTCAGCACGTTGAACAGTTGCGGGAGCTCGTCCAGCTTGGTCCGGCGCATGATCCGGCCGATGGGAGTGACCCTCGGATCGTTCTGCAGTGTCGTCCACGAGCCGACCCCGCCGGTGCCACAGGTGCCGTCGTCGCCGGCGGCGATCAGCCGCGCCACGTGCTCCCGGTGCACCCCGTCGTCGGCGTGATGGTGCATCGAGCGAAACTTGTTGATGACGAAGGGGGCGCCCCCCTTGCCCAGACGCTCTTGGCGGAAAATGATCGGCCCGGGCGAGGTGACGGCGATCGCCGCCGCGCAGACCAGCATCACCGGCGCCAAGACGACCAGGGCAATGGCGGCGACGACGATATCGAGCGCCCTCTTCACCGCCGCCTGAAACGGACGAAGGGGCCGGGCATCGAAGATCACCGCACCGCTGCACAAGGAGGCTTCCTGCTCCGCCAGAAGCCCGTCCAACAGCGCGTCGGGAAAGGAAACCAGGTCTCCGCCGGAGATTTCGGTGCCGCAGCGGGCGAGAACCCGGTCGGCGAATGTTCGCGCGCCTTCGTTCGTCGTGTCGAGGAGAAGGACTCCGACGGAGTCGTCCTGCAGATAGCCGACCACATCGGTATCGCGTTTCAGCTCGTAAATGATCTGAATCAACCGCCCCATCCGTCCCAGCCGGTCGATTCCCGGCCGACCGCCGCTAAATACGGCAAGAGAAAAAGGCGATTTGGAGCGCTCGACGCGCTTCCGCTCGGTCCGGATCATGTGGACAAAGCAGTCGCGCGGAAGAATATCGTCGGTTGTATAAACGGCGACCCCCCGCCCCAGCGGATTTAGAATAGTGCGCTCGCGCGCGAGCGAAGTGCGTACCGCACTTCCCCCCTCGGCGGTCATCTTAACGATCCTCAGTTGCCCATCGTTGGGGTAAACTAGCTTATGTCAGCGGACAGATCAACCCCCACTTGAGGTGTGTTCATTGGCCCAACCCATAGTAGCGATTTGCGTCGCTGATCCGTGACAAAATTGTAACGCCGGCACTGCATGGCAAATGGCCATGCTCCCGTACTGCGGGTAACGCCGGTCGGCCTCCTTAGCCGGCCGCCTTGGATACGTCCTTGAGCAAGGGCCAGTTTTTCGACACCTCCCGCAGGATCTCCCGCTTACGCTCCTCCCGCGACATGTCCTCGGGGTCCTTGCGCAAGATCTCGAGGCCCGACGATTGCTGCGCATCCAGGGCCTCGAACACCAGGTCCACATCGATGGTATGGCGGTCCTCGGCGAAGCCGATAACAAGCGCCAGATCGGCGAGTATGTTGATCAGGCGCGGCGTCCCGAAGGCGTAGTGATGGATCGCCGCGCACGCGCCCACGTCGATGATGTCGGGCGAACCGCCGGCGATGGTGAGACGGTGCTGGATGTAGCCGATCGTGTCCTTCAGCACCAACGGCGCCAAGTCGTGAAAGACGGAGATCCGCTGGGCGAATTGACGTAGATCGGTGCGCCGCAACGTTTCCTTGAGCTCCGGCTGACCGACGAGAATAAGTTGCAAGACGAAATCCTTGTCGGCATTGACATTAGATAACATCCGCATCTCTTCAAGGATCGGCGGAGTCAAATTCTGCGCCTCGTCGATAATGAGCACGCAGCGCTTGCCTTCGGCGTAGCGGGCGATGGCGAAATCGATGAAGGCATAGTACTGGTCGATCTTGTCCATGCCGGCGGTCTTCAGGTCGAAGGCCCTGAGGACCGAGGTCATCAATTCCCCCAATGAGGCATGGGTGTTGGTGATCATTCCCACCAACAGGTCGGCGGCCGCCGTCCCCAACAGCCGGCGGATCAGCGTCGTTTTCCCCGAACCCACTTCCCCGGTGATGACGATGAACCCGGTCTGATCGGAGAGACCGTATTCCAACAGGTTCAGCGCCAGCTTGTGACTGCGGCTGAGGAAAAGGAATGCGGGGTCGGGAATGAGCGAGAAGGGCTTTTCACGCAAGCCATAGTGAGCTTCGTACACCGCGGCCGCTCCCTCACCGGTCCGCCAAGGCGCCGGCGCCCGGCGGTGCGCTAGTAGCCATAGCCGTAGCCATAGCCGTCCTTGGTCGAGCGCACCTTGTTCAGCACCGTGCCGATCAGGTGCGAGTCCTGCAGGAGGTCGAGGCACCGCTCCACCGCGTCCCGGTGGGTCGACCCCTGCTCCACCACCAGAAGGCAGGCCTCGACGTTCTTAAGGAAGACGAGAACGTCGTCGGTCAGCAGCAGCGGCGGCAGGTCGTAAAGAACGATGCGATCGGGGTAGCGGTTCTTCAGTTCCGCCGCCAGCTCCGCCATCCGCGGCGACGACAGGATTTCCGATGACATGTTGGTGCCGGCGCCGCAGGGCAGCAGCACCAGCCGCTCGATGCCGGGACTGATCAGGCATTCCGAAACGTCGGCATCCTGCAGCAGAACGTCGGTCACCCCCTTCGTGCGGGGCAGTCCGAAGGTTGCCTGCACCGCCGGCCGACGCAGGTCCAGGTCCACCAACAACACCCGGAAATGGGCGAAGCGCGACAGCATGACCGCGAGGTTGGCGGCCACCAGCGTCTTGCCTTCGCCCGCCCCGGCGCTGGTGATGGCGAGCGTCGAAGCATCGAGCGCGGCGAGACGTTGCATCACTTGCGTCCGCAACATACGGAAGGCGTCGGTCGTCGCGACCCCGTCCAATCCGGTAAGGATGCGGTGCGCCTTGAGGACGTCCGGCGGTACGGCGAGAGTCCGGGTAAGGGTCGGCCCCGGCCCCGTTGACGGCGGCGGTTCCGTCACCGGCCTGATCGGCGAAGAACTTGCGCCGGCCCCGCGCACCGGGGCTAGCCCGGCTTCTCGCTGCCGCCGGGCTTTTTCGAGGGCCCGTTGGATTTTCTCCATCGGCGATACTGCCCGTTGTGACCCGTTGACTCAGGTGCCGCGGGTCAATAGCGAGGTCCCCAACCGTTCCTCCACGATCAGCCAGGCCATTCCAAGCGGCATCACATAAAAATGGAGGACGGTGATGGCCCCGGTCAGGACCGCGAGGAACCCCACCCCGAGCGCGGCGCGAAGCCTCCAGATGCGGGTAATTTCGGCCTGGGTGCGAATGTAGGGGATGACCGCGAGGGGTGCGACGCCGGCGATGCGGGTAAGCTCGCGCGCGTTGCGCACGGAACGGTCTATCATCTCCAACAGCAGGGCCAGCCCGACCCCGGCGCCCGCGGATAGAACGAAGCCCAGCATCAGAAGGTTGCGCCGGTTAGGCTTGATCGGGGTATTGGGGAGGAAGGGGGGCTCGATCAGCGAAAACCGCTCGCTCTTACGCTCGGTCTCCAGCAGTTCACCCATCTGCGCCGCCATCTGCTTGCCGCGTATGTTCCGGTACTCGGCGTTGGCCGCCTCGAGCGCCCGGGTCAGGCCCTGATAGGTTTGCTGCACGCTGGGCGTGTTCTCGATACGCTGTTCGTAATCGGCGATCCGCTGCCGAATGACCGTCCGCTGCCGCTCGTACCCCTCAAGTTCCAGGTCCGCCGACTGCAATTGAGCACGGAGTTGAATATAAGCCGGATTATCCGGCGTGTCGGCATCCCGCGCTGGTCCCCGCGGTCCGTCGCTGGCCTTGGCGAGGCTAGCCCGCAAGGCATCCACCTGCCGAGACAGCCGAAGGACTTCCGGGTGATTGTCGGTGTATCGCTGGCGCGCCGTCGCCAACTCGGCCTGGGTCCGGTTCAGCTCCGCCCGCAACGAGGACGCATCGGAGGCGGAACCGCCGTTCTCCTGTTGCAATGCCTCCACTTCCCGCCGAAGCCGCACCACGTCCGGATGCTCGGCCCCGTACCGGCTCGTTGCGCTGGTCAATTGCGCCTTCAATACCTTCAGCTGCGCTGCCGGACCGAGCGCCCCCGAGTCCGCAACCGGCGTACTGGGTGATATCTTCGCCAACTCCGCCTGAAGATAGATGCGGCGATCCTTCGTGGTTTGCGCCTGTCGGTCCAATTGCCGCATCTCCTCTTCGGCCCGGGCAATCAGTTGCTGGTTGAAATCCATCTGCTCCGGCAGGCTGCCGTAGTGGGTCTTCCTCAAATCGGCAAGCTGGGCCTCGAGCGCCGAGATCTCTCCTTCGAGACGCTTGGTCTCGCTCTCGAAGAAGGCGGCCGTCTGGGTCGCCCGAAACTGGCGATCGCGCAGATTCTCCTTGAGGTAGAGGGACACCAGGTCATCGGCGACCGCCTGCGCCACCTCCGGCCGGCGATCCTCGAAGGACACGGTGAAGGCGACCGCGGCGCCCCCGTTCTGGACGGTGATCAACTCCATGTTGATCCGCCCGCGCATCATGTCCACCACCTCTTCTTCCGGCAGCCGCTGCCGCTCCTTGGCGTAGAGGTCGTGGGTCTCGATGATGTGGCTGAGATTGTCCGCCGTCATCACCCGTTGGTTGATGATCTGCAGCCGCTTGTCGGCGGCGCTGGCGATGGTGGTGATCGCCAGCTCGCGGGGAATGTCGGGGTCTTCGATCAGAATCCGGCCGGACGACAGATAGACCGGCGGCAGCAGGATCGCCACCGCCACACTCAGCGGAAAGAGCAGGACGAACGGGATGACGATATACCAGATCCGCCGCCGCAGCGCCGCCAGGTAGTCCTGCAGCCCCGCCTGGTTTTCCTCCGCCGCTGCGTTCACCATGCCCTCTTTCGCTTCACGCCGCTCCTCCGTGAGGTCACCGGGACATCGCCAGCCGCGGCAGGCGATAGGTCAGGAAACCGAAAACGGAGTTGCCGACGCCGTTGCCTTCGTCCGTCATCTGCCACTGGATTCCGTAGCCAAGACGAAAATCCCAGTCGGCGGTGAGTTGCCAAAGCAGCGTCGGCTCGGCGGACAGATAGTCGCGGCTCTGGTCCTGATCAATCTCCCGCCCTTCCCCCACCTGCTCCCGATGGACGTAGGCGAACGGAAGCTCCACGGACAGGTGCGGAAGAAGACGATAGCTGGCGGCGAGGCGCACGCCCGTATTCTCGGTCAGGGATCCCGTGGACGAGCTGGCGACCAGGGCTCGAAAGACGTCGCCTTGCAACTGGATCAGTTCTTCCAGGGCGTAGGTGAGGGTGGCGTCAAACGAATACCCGGTGTGGAACTGGCTGTCCGACCGGCGGGCCCCGTCTTGGGTCTGGACGACATCGGTATCGGCGAAATTGGGGCCGACGGCCAGCGTTCCCTGCAGATTTTCGGAGAACTTGTGGCTGGCGCCGAGGAGTAATGTGTAGTAACGGCTGTTGTCGTTACCTTGCTCGTTGTCGTTCGAATTAATCTTGGCGGCGTAAACGGTGGCCAAGGCCTGGGTTCGGGTGGTGAGATCATGGGTCCAGCCAACTTGGCCACCCAGGTTGGCCGAATCCGGGATCTCCTTGGTATCGTAGTGATTGTAGTTGTAGAAGGCCCCCAGATTGACTTGATGCGTTGGCGCAACCAGGTAGCTGAAACTGGGACCTATGCTGTAAAACTCGCGGCGCTTGTTGGCGAGAATGAGTCCACCCGTATCCTCCAAATCGCTGGTTCGAGTAGTATCACGGATATACTGTCCGGTCAGCGCTGCCGTCCAGCGTTCTCCCTGGCGTTTTCCCGACAGGGTGATGTACTGGTCGTTGGAGTTCAACTCGGACTGGGTCGGATAGGCGGTGAAGTTGAACAGGGACGACAGCGACACGTCGGCCACCGGCGTCCGGCCACCGGCGACCACACCGATGGAGCTGGTGGAATTGAATCCCGACACCTGGTCGCCACCGCTGCTTTCGAGGCCGATATTGTTTTCGTAACCCAAGTATTGGTTCAGGTCGCTCTCCAGATACCACTCGGCCGCGCCCGCGTTCGGCGCCGCCGCCAGTCCCAGCAGACCGCAGCCGGCCACTACCGCCGCGCACGGCCCCCTGTCCGCAAGCCATCGCACCGCCCCTGCTCCCGTTGCCGGCGGCCTCAGAACAGCGAGTTCCCGGAGACGACGACGGTGTCGCCGCTTCGCAGCTCGATGTCGGTGTCGAGATCGCGGCCGCGCTTGACCTCCGAGTATTCGAACGGGATGGCCATGGTCTTGCCGCCCTCGTGGCGGAGCACCTTGATGCTGTCCTCGCCGGCGAAGGGGGTGAGACCGCCGGCGAGGCTCAATGCCTGCATGACGGTGATCCGCCGCGGCACCTGGAACTCGCCCGGGTGGTTGACCGCGCCGATGACGTAGACGCGATAACCGGACGCCCCGATGACGGAAACAGACACCACCGCATCCGGGATATACTTGGCCAGCCGCTGCGCCAGGAGTTCCTCCACCTGATCGGTGCGCAGCCCCGTCACCGAAACGGTTCCGGCCAGGGGAAAGGAGATGGTGCCATCCGGCAGCACCACCAGTTCTCGCTTCAGTTCGTCCTCCCGCCACACCGATACCGCCAGCGCGTCGCCCGGATTGAGGGTGTAAGGCTCCGCCTCCTGCGCCCCCGCCACGGCCGATGCCAGGATGGCCGCCAGCACGGCCACGACAACGATCAGTCCCCTCACCCCGCCTCCTTCGCACCCACACCGCCGCCTCGAGCGCTGCGGGCAGCCCGACCACACCGACCCTGACGCCGGGCGCGTCCCCTCTCGGGGCGCACCCGGCGCGGTGCCGCTATCTATAACACGCTTTCCGCGAGTTGTAGAGAGGTCACAATACTAATTGCGCGAATGGCCCCCGCCGTTACCCGAAAGGCACCATCTTCATGGGCGGGTTTCAATCCATGATCGCGCCAATCGCCTCCGAGTCCCCCCTGCCGCCGACGCGACGGCTCACATCGGTCGGCTGCAGTTCACCATCCAGGGGGTTCCGAAGCGATCCACCAGCATCCCGAAACGCACCGCCCAGAAGGTTTCCCCCATAGGCATACCGATCGTCCCTCCCTCACCGAGGGCGGCGAAGATGCGTTCCGCCTCGGCGGCGTCGGTCACGTCGATGGTGACGGAGAAGCCCTGGGGCGTGGATTGATATTGAGGCGGCTGGTCCGCACCCATCAAGCGCTGGTCGCCAACGATCAGGCTGGCGTGGAGGATCTTGTCGTTCCACTCCGCCGGTGCCGACGGGCACGGATCGGGCGCTTCGGCGAAGGTCATCATCATCTCGATGGTGCCGCCGAGGACGGCTGCATAAAACCTGAACGCCTCCTGGCAGCGACCGTCGAACATCAAATAGGGGTTTATCTTCATCACCTACTCTCCCTCGTCTTGTGAACCCGGCAGTTCCGCCCCCGTGCTCGCCCGCCGCGCACCGGTGCACCCCGCTAATCGGGGCGTTTTTCCCAGAGCCGGCGTTGTTCGGCGATCCAGTCCTCGGCGGCGTTCAGCACCTCGGGGACGATGTGGCAGGTGCGCACCCGCCCCGACTTGTGCGAGCGGATCAGGCCGCTCGACTCCAGCACCTGCAGATGCTGAAGGACGGAGGGCAACGACATCGGCAGCGGCTGCGCCAGCTCGCTCACCGAGGCCGCGCCGCGGCTGAGCCGAGCCACGATCATCCGCCGGGTCGGATCGGCGAGGGCATGAAACAACCGGTCCAGTCCGGGGGCGCCATCGGCCGCGTCTCCCCGTTTGTCGGCGTCGTATTTGTTAAGCATATGCCGAGCTATCAGCTGGACGCCGCCGGTGCAAGGCCGCACCGCTGGCTTCCCGCTCAAGATCGCGCGATGATCGGCAGAGGTTGGGGCAAGCGTCGACAAAGCCCGCAGACGGAGGCTGGAACCCATGCAAGCGGACCTGGCCGGCAAGATCGCTATCGTCACCGGCTCCACCAGCGGAATTGGCCTCGCCATCGCCAGCGCCCTGGCCGCCGCCGGCTGCCGCATCGTCCTCAACGGCCGCCGGCCCAGCGAGGCGGGCGAGGCGCTGCTGACGGAGAGCGGCGCCCATGGCTTGTTCGTGGCGGCGGACCTGGGCCGCCCGGAGGAGGCGCAGCGGCTGATCGACACCGTCGCCCGGACCTGGGGAACCGCCCACATCCTCGTCAACAACGCCGGCGTTCAACACGTGGCGCCCATCGACGCCTTCCCCACCGAAGCCTGGGATCGCGTCATCGCCCTCAACCTCAACGCCGCCTTCCATACCACGAAAGCGGCGCTGCCGGGGATGAAGGCGGGGAAATGGGGGTGCATCGTCAACATCGCCTCGGCGCACGGCCTCGTCGCCTCGCCCTACAAGTCTGCCTATGTGGCTGCCAAGCATGGCCTCCTCGGCCTGACCAAGGTCACCGCCCTTGAGGTGGCGACGGACGGCATCACCTGCAACGCCGTCTGTCCCGGCTACGTGTGGACGCCGATGGTCGCCGGTCAGATCGACGAACAGGCCCGCTTGCGCGGTCTTTCCCCCGAGGACTGCATCCGAGACGTCATCCTGGCACCGCAGCCCAACGGCCGCTTCGTCCAGGCGGACGAGGTTGCGGCGATGGTGGTGCTGCTGGCATCGGAGGCGGGACGATCCATCACCGGCGCATCGATCCCCATCGACGGCGGCTGGACGGCCCGCTGAGGGAGCGGCCAAAGCCGGGTTTCCCCCGTCGCCGCCGTCGGGTTATGGCCACGGGCGGGTCGTCCTCGGGCGGGTCGTGACCAAAGGATCAAGGGCAGGGCTGGCCGACGAAGGTCGCCTCTTTCGGCGAAATCCGCTGCGCCGTCGATACCTCGCCCAGTTCCTTGTCGTTCACGCCGTTGATGAATTCCCAGACCACCTTCTTGTCCCGGGTCAGCTCGAACACCCGGCCGGACTGGCTTTCCACCACCAGCAGGTTGCCGTTGGGCAACAGCGACACGTTTCCCGAACGACTGGTGTAGAACTTCCTATCCGGGCTCCCGCGGTATTCCCAGACGATCGCCTGGGTCACCGGATCGATCTCGAGCAGGCGCGACCCGCCCTCGCCCGGCCGGTTGTCGAAGACGAGAATGTGGCCGTTGGGCAGGAAATCCGGATCGTGCTGGCGCAGGAAGGGACCGGTCATCGACCATTTGATCCGGTCGGTCTGACCGTCGATGACCGCGATCGCATTGATCTCCCGGAACGAAACGAGGATGTCGCCGGCGGCGAAGATGGGGAAGTGTTTGGCCGTCGCCTCATCCAGCACGTCGACGTCGTTCAGATGGAGGGGGTCTTCCTGATCGACGCCCGGCTGAAGCGCCGAGTTGGCCAACAGGATGGCCTCCCGGCCGCTGTCGTAGATCGCCTTGAGCATGGATATTTCTTTTTCTTTTTTTCCATCCGGCGAAACGACGGTGACGAAGTCCTCGTAGAATGGCGCCTTCAGGTGCGGAAAGACGGCGACGGCGTCCCGATGGAAGCGCTGCGTCGGCACGTACAGCTCGCCGCTATCGGTGACGGTGAACCAGTGGTGGGCATTCTCCGCCAGCGACCAGATGACGTTGGAGCACCGATCGATCTTGACCAGGCCGCCCCCGTAGGGGTGGTTGCCGCCCTGGTAGGTCACCAGCACGTCGCCGTTGGGGAACAGATGGGCACCGATGGTCATGATCGAGACGTCCTGGCCCTGGTAGTCCAGGTGCGGCGCATTCTTCCAGACCTTGGAGTAGGGGATCGACCAGCGGTGAACGACGTTCCCGTTGGCGTCGATCAGGGTGGGCCCGTAGCCCCCGTCGCGGTAATGGGTGAGGAAGGTGTACCCGGTGGCCTCGGGATCGGCGGACGCGATGGTCACCCCGTTGCCGGCAACGGTTCGCGGAATGAGGTACATGTCCTCGCGCGCCAGCAGGGATTGCGCCGCCTTGATCCCTTGCTTCGCCACATTGAAGGGGGCCCATCGGAAATAGCCCGCCGCCATTCCGATGCAGAAGGCGAAAAAGGCGACCCCGCTCGCCAGAGCGAGGACTTCGATGATTCTTGCCGCCCGCGAGTCACGCACCAGCCACCCCCAGTCATCTGCTCCCGCCGCCCCCCACCCGGGACCGCATCGCCTACCCTAGCCCATGCGGCACGGTGGATCCGCCGGGGCAGAAACCCTAGCCGCTCCTCGAAGGGCATGGAAGCGCCGGATGCACCGCCGACGCTAGGCCTACCCACCTCCCTGCGCCGTCGCACCCCATGCAGATTTCGGGCCTTGTGGCGGGGTAACGCCGATGCGTCGCGCCACCACCGCTCACGGAACGCCCCCCATCGAACGGGCGTCAGTCCATGGCGTTGCCGCTGGCGCTGCTCTCCGGCACCGGCTGGGTAACGTCCCAATGCTCGACGATCCGTCCATCGGCAACCCGGAACAGGTCGACGACCATCGTTCCGCGAGCGTCCGGCGCCGGGACGGCGTGGCTGTGAACGACGACCATATCGCCTTCGGCGATGATCCTCAGGATCCGCCACTGCAGGTTCGGCATCTCATTGAACAACCCGGGGACGAAGGCGGCCAGCGCATCCCGTCCGTTCGGCAGGTTCGGATTGTGCTGGATGAGGTTGGCATCGACGAACCGCTCGATGGCAGAGACGTTCTTTTCGACCCAAACCGTCCTCATGTACTCGCTGACAAGTTCCTTCGCATTCATCGCCGACCTCCGGAAAAGCTAGAGGATTGCTCGGGGCTCGGGAGAGGGACGCCTGCCGCCGGCACCCCCTATCCTCCATCCGGCCCTGGGTGAGCCGAGATGCGATAGCGGGTCCGCCACACTTCATTCGCCCTGAAGGTGATTGCGGTCTCGATGCCGCGCTCGGCGATGGGGTTGGGTGCGGTGGAGATGGCCGTCCCCAGCCCGAACGCCGAACAGCACGGTTCGATCTCCATGCCGATGAAGCGCCCGGAGAAAGGGGCTCCGAGCCGACCACGGCTGAACGGGCCGACGAGGCAGGACGGGAGTTGCCGGGCATCCCAGGTCAGACGCAAGACGGCGTTGGTCACCTCGTTGTGGACCTCGAAGGTGCCGTCGATGCCGCACAGTTGCACCAGATCGTCGTACCGACGCTCGAACGGCAGTCGGGTGAAGTCGATGCTCGTACCGGACGTGCCCGGGACCGCGCTCAGGCTGGCGAATTCCTGATCGGGGACCGTCTGCGGCGGTTCCTGGACGAGGCCGGGGAATCGGATCGGGTAGGTTCGACCGAAGGCGAAACGGCCGGGGCGGATCCGCGTGCTGCCGACCGCCTCGCTGACCCCGAGGGTGGGATGCAGGCCGACCGGAAGACGGCAGTCCAGTCGCGGATGGACGACGAGTTCGATATCGACGGCAGCCGCGTCCGGGTCCGGGGTGATGATCCGCTCGAGTCCGGCGATGGGCTCCTCGTCCGGGTAGTCGATGCCGAGCTTCAGCCGAGCGTCGCTTCGCGCGACGCAGCGCCATGGCTGATTGCTGCCGTAGCCGTGCAACCACCGGTTCGGGGTGTAGGTCCGGCTGTAGCCCCAGGACGGGCCGAGATCGGTCACCGGGGTGTTGACGCCGAAAGGGACGCACGGCCATTCGCCCCGCATGTTGCGGACGAGAGGCGGCAACGCCGCCAGTTCGTCCGAGGGAGGCTGGTCCACCCAGGGCGGCTGCAACATCGGACTGATTTCCCGTCCGTCGGGCAGAATGAACACCGGCACCACCATGGCGCCGAGAGCGTGCACGGTGAGGCGACCGTGCGGCCATGTAAGCTGCCAGATTTGCTGTTGGCTCGTCGTCATCGGCAACTACCCGCCTCTCTACGCGGCGCCGGGATCCTGCCACTGCGGCAACGGCACCCCGATCTGCGCCAGCAGGCTGAACAGGTCGTCCACCGCCCAGCGCTCGACGAATTTGCCGCCGGCGTGGCGCCAGATCTCGTGGGTGTACCAGGTGACGGCGCGGCCGGTGGGCTCGACGCCGAAAAACCGGCCGACGTGTCGACCGGAGAGCCTGATCCGGGTGAACACCCGGTCGCCCCGTTCCGCGACCTCCTCCGGATCGGCCCTCATTTCCAGCGCATCGATGACGAAGGCCAGATTGCGCTTGTAGACATCGAGCGAGGTGACGTCGACGAGGCCGGGATGGTGGTCGGTGAAGTCTGCGGTCATCACCGCATCCATCGCGTCATAGTCCTTACGATTGAATGCGTCGACAAATTGCATGTAAAGGGCAACGCCGTCTGTTTCAGGCACCTGCTTCCTCCCCTCCTTCAGGCTTGATCCGACCGCCACCTCACTCGTTATTGCGCCTGCAAAATAAGATCGGCTGCCTTCTCGCCGATCATGACGCAGGCGGCGTTGGTATTGCCGGCGACGATCTTCGGCATCACCGACGCGTCGGCGATCCGCAAACCCTGGGTACCGTAGACACGCAATTGCGGGTCGACAACGGCCATACGGTCGCGCCCCATGCGGCAGGTGCCGACCGGGTGCCATAGGGTGCTGGCGTTGCGTCGGACGAATTCCCGCAGCTCGGCCGGGCTCCTGGCGCCGGGGCCGGGTGCCAGCTCGTCGCCGGTAAAGGCGGCGAGGGCCGGCGCGGCAGCCAAGTCGCGCGACAGCTCGATCCCGCGCACGAACACCTCGATGTCGGTCTCGCAGCTCAGGTAGTTCGGCTGGAGGACGGCCAGATCCCGGTAATCGCCGCTTCTGAGGGAGACATAGCCGACCGACTGCGGTTGGATGACGACCGGGGCAAAGGTGAAGCCCGGCCCCGGCCGGTCCAGCTCCGGGGCGATGAACTTCAAGCCACCGAATTTGATCTGCAGATCGGGCGCCGCGGCGGAGAGGCCGGCGCGGCTGTGGGTGAAGATCCCCGTTTCCGCGATCAGCGTCGGGACGAAAGGGTGTTCCTGCTTGCTCAGATAACAGACACCCAGGATCATGTGGTCCTGAAGGTTCTGGCCGACCCCGGGAAGATCAACCAGGACGGAAAGCTGGTGGTTGTCGAGGGTTTCCGCCGGACCGATGCCGGAGAGCATCAGCAGCTTGGGGGATTCGTAGGTTCCGCAGGCGACAACGACCTCCGACTCCGCTGTTGCCTCCTCGGTTCTGCCGTCGCGGACATACTCGACGCCGACGGCACGGGTGCCCTGGAACTTTATCCGGCTGACCTGGGCGTTACTGATGATCGTAAAGTTCGGGGCATCGAGAATGGGATAGAGGTACGCCACCGCCTCGCTCGCCCGGTTGTGGGCGTGGGTCTTGTTGGTCTGATAGTAAAACGGGCTGTCGCACTGGGTCGGGCCGTTATAGTCGAAGCTGCGGCCCCGATCGTCGAAGCCGAGCCCCACCGCCGCCTCGAACAAGCACTCGGACACCGGGGTCGGATCGGCGTGGACGATGACCGGTAGCGGCCCGTCCCGCCCCCGCTGCGCCGATACCCATGCATCGAAATTCTCCATCCGGATGAACAGCGGAAGGATGTCGGCATAGCTCCAGCCCTCGTTTCCCAGCTGGTTCCAGTGATCGAAGTCGAACCGGCTGCCGCGCACGTGGAGCATGGCATTGATGGAGCTGCAGCCGCCCCAGACCCGGCCGCGGGCGACCGGAATCCGCCGATCGTGGAGGGCGGGCTGGGGCTCGGTCACATAACCCCAGTTGACCGCGGGATTGCTCCACAGCGACATCGTCGACGGCAGCTGCTCCGCGTGGATTTCCGCCAACTCGTCGCGGCCGCCGGCCTCGATCAGCAGGACCCGCGCGTTGGACTGGACCAAGCGGTAAGCGAGGGCGCATCCCGACGAACCGGCGCCAACGACCACGAAATCATGGGTAGTCATGACGGTCACCTCATAGTCGTGCGGGACGCAACATGGCTGGCGTCGCGGCGAGCGCTACTGACCTACGTCGGCCACATTAAACAAGTTATCGACAAGATAGGTCTTTATGCCCCATTTCCCCGTTTCAGGATTGTGCCTCACCACCCATCGTTGGAAGGCATCCATCCTTACACGTGAGCTTCTTGGCTCTGGCGGCTGCCAATATTTCGCACTCCATTCGACCTGCACATCCAAAAGCGCTATATTTTCTTCTCTTTGAATGCGCAAGCTCTTGACGACATGAGCCTGGTCGAAGTACCTATTTATCACGTTCGTGTACCATTGACGAAATTCTTCAATATTGGCCACGTCCTGATCCGGAAAACGCATCCGCATTTCCGGACTATTATCGATGAAATGGCTGACGATTTCGTCGAATGGGGCATGGTCGGTGATCTTTTCGAACCAATCATAGACCAGCCTGCGCACGGCCTCTTCTGAGTTTGGCTCGGTCATAGTACCCCCAAAACGAGTTTCTCGAAGGACAGAGGCGTTCTAGCGTTCCCGGGATCAGCGTTACCGCTGCGGCCGGCCGGGCCCGACGGGTGATGAACGGCGGAGTCGGCCTGGACCCGGACCGGAGTGAGCGGGCGGCGTGGGCGGTAGTGCGGACGGCGACGGCCGCGCTTCACCGATGAGCGGCTTGCCGCAAGGCAGCGGCGACGACCACCCGTTGCCGGACGATCCCTTGGATGGACCGAGAGGCCCGGATCGGGGAGAAGGGCTTCCCGACTGTTGTCCCATGGATGCGGTCCCCATGAGTCCATCCCCGTCGGCTGTTTGGACCTGAACGATCGGGTTACTCTGCCCCAATAAGAGCACCAGCGTCTAGCTCGCATTCTCAATCCGTCCGGACGGCTTCATCCCGGCCGGCACCGGGGCGGGGATCGATGAAAGCGAAAATCGGGCCGGCGCGATCGAGACGAAGGTCGAAAACGTTCGGCCCCTGGCCGCCGCCAATCGGGCCGGGCAGGCCGCGACAGAGGACCGGTGTCGACCGGGCCGGCCGGAAATAACCGGCGACGGCTCCACCTGCCAGTCCCTGCTCGCCTGGTTTCCCCACCTTTACCCCGGTCGGATTCCTTTTACAGCCATCGCGGAAGGAATAGTCGAAAGATGCGCTTTTGCCACGCATGCCTTATCAAAATAATTGTTTGCTTGGATACTTGCGCCCCGGTTGAACCCCGGACGGGCCGCATATAGAATGAGACGCGTTCTCGTCGCCTGCGGCCCTCGATCGAGGCAGGCTCCCGCGAATGCGGGGGATCCCCGGCACGGCCGCCAACACGCCAAACAAATAGGCGCTCAACCAGGCTAGTGATGATGGGGAGTGGTAGTCATGCATCGTTGGATCGGGTTCGCCCTGTTCCTGCTGATCGCGGGTTCGGCGTCGCCGGCCGCCGCCTATGTGGGTCCCGGCGCCGGGATCACCATGCTGGGCGCCCTGTGGGCGGTGATCGCCGCCGTCTTTCTGGCGCTGGGCGGCCTCATCGCCTGGCCGTTGCGCCGCATCTTGCGCCGCTCGAAGACGCCGGCCGGCGTCCCGGCGGTGGAACGCCCGGTTTCAGCCGACACCCCGAGCCATTGATCCATCCCAGGCGATGATCAATCTGACCTTCCCGGTGCTCAATGCCATCGACGGATGGCTGGCGCACTGGGTGCCGGTGATGCTGCGCGTCGCGCTCTGGGGTGTGGCCAGCGGGGTGGCGGCGCTCGGCCTTTACGCCGCCCTCTCCGACCAACCGGGGCTGGCGCGGCTGAAACGGGCGACCCGTGGATTGCGCCGGGAGATGCTCGACCCCGATCTCGATCGCGATGCCTACATGCGGCTGGTCCGCCAGAACCTGGCCCAATCGTTCAGGCTTCTCGGCAAGTCCCTGGTGCCGTCGATGCTGTCGTCGGTGCCGGTGCTGGTGATCGTCCTCTGGTTGAGCGTCTATTACAGCTACGATCGGCCGCCACCCGGCGAGGCGGTGCCGGTGGACGTGGTGCCGGCGCAGGCCGACGTGCTGCCGGCGTCGATCCCGCCGCTGCAGCGAACCGCCGACGGGACCCGCCTCATGGTCGGCGACGCGCCGCAACCGGTGCGGTTCGTCGACGCCGCCGGCACCGTCTATCAAGGGACGCCCGACGATCCGCCGACGCCGGTGGTGCAGAAGCGGACGTGGTGGAATGCGTTGCTCGGCAACCAGGCGGGCTATATCCGCGCCGACGCCGCCGCCGACGAGATCCGCTTTCAGTTCCCGTTCAAACATCTGCTGTCGGGGGTACCGGAATGGATGGCGACCTGGGAACTGACCTACTTTCTGTCGCTCGTCGTCGCCGCCCTCATCTGCAAGTTCGGTCTGAAGATCGAATGAACCCACCATCGCTTGCACCCGAGGGCAGGAAACCCCGGTGGTGACCGCCGCGTCGGGTGAGATCGCCGTCTCCGCCATGGATGACTGGCTGAGCGGCCTGATCGAACGGCACGGCCGCCTGTTTACCGGCATCGGCAACCTGGAGAGCAGGATGATGGCGGCGGCGATGGCCGAGAGGCCCATCGACCGCCCCATCTACATCGCCGGGCTGGCCCGGGCCGGAAGCACCATCCTCCTCGAACTGCTGGCGACCCATCCGGACGTGGCCTCCCATCGGTACCGGGATTTTCCGCTGCTGCTGGCGCCGTTGTCCTGGAACTGGTTCCTCGATCGCGCCAGCCGCGGCGACGACACGCCGATCGAACGCGCCCACAAGGACCGCATCCAGGTCACCCGCGACAGCCCCGAAGCGATGGAAGAAATGCTGTGGATGCGCTTCTTCCCCGCCTGTCATGATCCGCGCCTCTCGGCCGTCCTCGACGCGGCGGTGGACCGTCCGGATTTCGAGGCGTTCTACCGGCAGCACATCCAGAAGATCCTGCTCCTGCGCCAGCGCCCCCGCTACCTGGCCAAGGGCAACTATAACCTGACCCGGCTCGGCTATCTGCGCCGGCTGTTCCCGGACGCCCGGTTCATCGTGCCGATCCGCCATCCGGTCGGCCACATCGCCTCGCTGATGAAGCAGGACCGGCTGTTCCAGCGGCTGGAGTCGGAAGACCGGCGGGTGCTCAACTACATGCGGCGCGCCGGTCATTTCGAGTTCGGCCTCGACCGCCGCCCCATCAACATCGGCGACGGCAAGATCGTCGACGAGGTGCAACGGCTGTGGCAGGGGGGAGAGGAAGTCCGCGGCTGGTCCCTCTATTGGGCCTCGCTCTACGGGCATCTGGCCGACCGTCTCGAGGCCGATCCGCAGCTGCGCGAGGCGACCACCGTCGTCCACTACACCGACCTCTGCGCAACCCCGCTGACCATGCTGCGCCGCCTCTACGACCATTGTCGGCTGGAGGTGGACGAAGCCTGGACGCGGTCGCAGGCGGCGCAACTGAGCCAGCCGGACTATTACCGGCCGCCGTTCTCCGACGCCGAGCGGGCGATCATCGACGCCGAAACCGCGCCGGTGCATGCCCGCATTCGCCAGATGTACCGCGCCTCGACCGACAGGGATGCCCTGAGCGGGCCCGCCGCCGCCCACTCCTAGACGACGTTGGCCGGGTTCCCGGCGACGAACGCCTCGATGTTGTCGATGAGCTGATGGGCGAGCCGCGTCTGCGCCTCATGGCTGGCCCAGGCCACGTGCGGGGTGACGATGCAGTTGGGGTGATCCACCAGGCGCATCAGCGGGCTGTCGGCGTCGGGCGGCTCCTTGACCGCGACGTCGAAGCCGGCCCCGGAGATCACCCCCTCCTTGAGCGCCCGCCCCAGGTCGGCCTCGTCGACGATGCCGCCGCGGGCGGTATTGATGAGCAGCGGCCGGCGCTTCATCGCCAGGAACTCCGGCCAGGCGATCAGGCCGCGGGTCTCGGCGGTGAGCGGGCAGTGCAGGCTGATGACGTCGCTCGTCGCCAGCACCTCCTCCCATGGCGTGTAGGGGGGCTGGGCGACACTGGCCGCCTTCCTCGCCGCGAACACCGGCGTCATCCCGAAGGCGCGGCCGAGCCCCGCCACCGCCTCGCCCAGGCTGCCCTTGCCGATGATGCCGAGCCGGCCGCCGGCCAGATCGGAGATCGGGTAGTCGAGGATGGCGAACTGCGGGGCTTTCTCCCAGCGGTGTGCCCGCACCGCCTCGCCATAGGCGACGAGGTTGCGCTTCAGCGCCAGGATCAGGGCGAAGGTGTGCTCCGCCACCGATGCCGTCGAGTAGCCGCGGACGTTGGCGACGACGATACCGCGCTCGCGGCAGCACGCGATGTCGAACATGTCGTAGCCGGTGGCGGCCACCGCGATCATCTTCAGCCGCGGCAGGCGCTCCAGCTCGCCACGACGCAGCGGCACCTTGTTGGAGATGACGATGTCCGCCTCGGCGGCGTGCGCGACCACCTGATCCGGCCGGGTCGCCGGGTAGTCGGTCCAGGTATGCGGAAAGGCCGGCGGCCGCAGGGTGATGTCGGGCGAGAGCGTATCGCGATCGAGGAAGACGATGCTGGCGGCGGTTGGTGTCATGGTTGAGACCCTTTGATTTTTATGAGCGCGGCTGACCTCCCTCATATTGGCATCCCGTCCCTCCCCTGCACATCTACCGCACCGCACCCGCGGGGAAATCACCCTCCTAATCGTCGCCGGCAACCGGTAGCGGCGGCCGCCATTCCCCCTTGCCGCCGATGCGGGCGTCCTCGGCGGGTGCGGTCTGCGCCTCGTAGCGGGCCTGGCGGGATGTTTTCGCCACGCGACCCGCGGCCGCATAGCCGCCGACGGCGAGGAGGAAGACCGCCGACAGCGACAGCCATAGCGCCGACGACGTGCGCAGGCCGACGGCGAGGATGCAGGCGATCGCCAGGGCGTGGGTGATCGCGGCTCCCGTCTGCAGCCGGCTGGGCTCGGCCTGGTGGGTGCGGCGCAGGCGGAGCAGGGACAGCGCGGTCAGCGCCGAGAACACCATGAGAAAGGCGGATGCCGCCTGCACCGTCTCGGCCAGGCTGTGGACATAGAGGAACAACAGCACCACCCCGCCCTGCAGCAGCACCGCGGCGAACCGGGGCGTTCCGCCAGGGGCGGCGAAGACCGCAGGAAGGAACCCGTCCTTGGCCATCGCCGCGTAGACCCGGGGACCGACCATCATCATCGCGCTGATCGCCGAGACGAAGGCGAGGATGACGAACAGCGAGACGGCGATGGCGCCGGCGTCGCCGAACAGCCGGTGGGCGACCAGATGGGCGAGGGTGATGCGGCTTTCCTCGTAATGGACGACCGCTTGCGCCTCCACCGGCGTCAGGTTGGCGACGAAAATCCAGTTGATGAGCAGGTAGAGACCGGCGACAAAACAGGTACCGAGGATCATCGCCCGTCCGACGTCGCGGGCCGGCTCGCGGAATTCCTTGGCCAAATACACGGCGGCGTTCCAGCCGCTGAAGGCGAACGCGATCCAGAACTGGTTGGCGATCATCTCCCGCAAGAGACTGCGGTCCGGGGCCGGTGGCGGCGTCCAGGTGGGCAAGGCGTTGCTGCCGAAGGCGAGGCCGAGGAGAACGAAAACGACCAGGGAGGTGACCTTGATGGCGGCGAGCCAGTTCTGGGATAGAAAGCCGAGGTTGGCGTGACCGGCATGGACGGCGACGAACGCCACCACCACCACCGTCCCGATGACCCGCGGATCGGGGCCGTCGACGAGGGTATTGACGAAGCTGCCGATGGCGTAGGCGTCGGCGGCGATGGCGGCGGAGAACCCCAGGATCAGCGATCCCCAGCCGGCCAGGTAGCCGAGGAACGGATGCACCAGATCGGACAGGAACCGGTATTCGCCGCCCGACTCGGAGATGCGCGAGACGATCCCGGAGTAGGCGAGAGCCCCGGACAGGGCAATGGCGGCGCCCAGGACCCAGGATACCAGGATCGGGATCGGTCCCATGTCCTGGGCCATGAAGCCGGTGCTGATCATCACGCCGACGCCGATCATGTTGGCGACGACGACGCCCGCCCCGGACCAGATGGTATGTCGGGCCATGGTTCCGTCCCTTTATCCCGGTTTGGCTGGCGACCCGGTTCGGCTCGGCCCACGGCGTCACCGCCGCCATCCGGACGCGATCGACCCCCACCCGTTCCGCGGCGCCACCCGGGGACGCCACCCGGGGACGACCGGCACTCCGGTTGTCCCGGCGCCCGCAGGACGGTGATGGGCGGAGCAAAAACGCCGAGATTACGGCCTCATACCTGGGTATAGGAGAAATGGCGGGATGGCAACCAACGGCTTCGGAACGCGCTTGGCGAAGGGAGGCGCGGTCCTCCTCCTGATCCTCGCCGCCGGCGGTATCGGCGGCGTTGTCGGTTTTCGCGCCGGCGAATCGAGCGTCCTCTACCACCTCGTGGGCGAAATCATCGATCCGGAAGACCGCTTACCCGACGTGGTCGACTACGCCGTCGGCCGCACCACCTCCTATGCCCTCTACGGCCAGGATCTCTGGCTGCTCAACCATGTCTACCCGGGGGTGAGCGACGGCTTCTTCGTCGATCTCGGCTCCGCCGATGGCGAGGCGGATTCGAACACCAAGCTTCTCGAGGTGCACGGCTGGCACGGCATCTGCATCGACCCGTTCCCCAGCCACATGGAGAACCGGACCTGCCGGATGGTCAAGGCGGTGGTGGACAGCGAGGCCGGACGCACCGTGCACTTCCAGCAACCGGGCCAGTTTTCCGGCGGCATCCTCGATTACGCCGGCTGGTGGGTGGATGCGAAGTCGCGCGGGAAGACCGTCGAGCTGACGACGACGACGCTCGCCGACATCCTGCGGGAAGCCAACGCCCCGGCGTTCATTAACTACATGAGCGTCGATATCGAAGGCGCCGAATACGAGGCGCTGCGCAACTTCCCCTTCGATCAGTATCGGATCGGCGCGATGAGCGTCGAGCACAACGAGATGCAGGATCGCCGCATGGCCATCCGCCATCTGCTGGAGAGCCACGGCTATCGTCTGGAGCGGGCGGTGCTCGATCAGGACTGGTATGTCCTCGACGATAGGGCGGCGACGGCGGATAATGCCGCCCTAAGTAAAAGCGCATCTCCGAGATAGAATACGTAAGACTTATTACTGTCATCAGCTAATATCTCGACTAGGCACCCGGTCCATCCTGCGAACCGGTCAGACTACGTTGGTGTGCCTTGATGGCAACAGGATCCGCTGCTCTCCCCCCTCGTGTCTTGTCTGGTGGTCTATCGTCCCTAGATGCGTCGTTAGTGATTTTCGATCGCATTGATTGAATGTCGCGGGACGACAACAGCAAGAGGTCGAAACAATGCTTAAGCGGATGAAATGGGCGGGGCTTGCCGTGGCCCTGGTGATGGGCCCGGCCCTGACCATGGACGATAACGCGTTCGCAGAGCGGGCGCAGACACCGGTCTTCGTGCAGAAGGGCATCGCCTCGTGGTACGGGCCCGGCTTTCATGGCCGCAAGACGGCGAGCGGCGAGCGCTTCAACCAGCATGAGCTTACCGCCGCCCACAAGCGGCTGCCGCTGGGAACGGTGGCGACGGTCACCAACCTGAGGAACGGCAAGACGGTCCGGGTCGAGATCAACGACCGGGGGCCCTACGTCGGCGGCCGGATCATCGATCTCTCCAAGGCGGCGGCGGAGCGGCTGGGGATGAAGAACTCCGGCACCACGCCGGTCCGGCTGGAGGTTGAGCAGGAGAACTGGGCGGGCGAATTCCGTCCGAGCTGACCGAGGTCGCTGACCGAGGTCGCTGACCGGGGGGGACGACCGGGGGGACGACGGATGGGGTCCGGTCTTCCCAGCGGCTTCTGTCCGCCGGCTGCGGTTAGCGGGTGAACCGGCGGCGAAAAATGCCGCGACGTGACGGCCCGTCAGGCCGCCATCGTCTGCAGTCGCCGCTCCCAGACCAGGGCGGTCTCGACGATGAACCGCAGGTCGTCGTACTTGGGTCGCCAGCCGAGGTCCTGACAAAGCCGCGTCGAGTCGGCGGTGAGCACCGGCGGATCGCCCGGCCGGCGCGGCGCCAGACGCACGTCTAGCCGCCCCCCCACCTGCTGAACCACGTCGATGACCTCCTTGACCGAATAGCCATGGCCGTAGCCGCAGTTGAAGACACCGCCGGCACCGCCGGCGAGGAGGTGCTCGACGGCGGTAACGTGGGCGTCGGCCAGGTCGCTCACATGGATGTAGTCGCGGACGCAGGTGCCGTCCGGGGTTGGATAGTCGTCGCCGTAGATGGCGATGTGACTTCGCTTGCCCACCACCGCTTCGCAGGCGATCTTCACCAGGTGGGTCGCGAGGTGGCAGGTCTCGCCGGTCCGGCAGGCGGGATCGGCCCCGGCGACGTTGAAGTAGCGCAGCGCGATGTAGCGCATGGGCGTCGCCGCGGCCACGTCGCGCAGCACGAACTCGGTGCACAGCTTCGACGCGCCGTAGGGATTAATCGGTGCGGTCAGCGAGTTTTCGCTGATCGGCACCCGCTCCGGCACCCCGTAGACCGCCGCCGTCGACGAGAACACGAACGAACCCACGCCGTGGGCCACCGCGGCCTCGATCAGGGTCAGGCTGGCCGCGGTGTTATTGCGGTAGTACTTCAACGGTTCGGTCACCGATTCGGCGACGATGATCGAGCCGGCGAAGTGGAGAATCACGTCGGGACGGTATCGCCCAAGCGTTTCGCCGATGGCCGCCGGATCGCCGATATCGCCCTCGACGAACACCGCTTCCGCCGGCACCAGCATGCGCGACCCCGTCGACAGATCGTCGATGACCACCACCGTCCAGCCCGCTCCCAGCAGGGCCAGGGCCACATGGCTGCCGATGTAACCGGCGCCGCCGGTCACCAATGCCGTCTTCGCTGCCGTCATCCAGGTCTCCTGTCCACCGTCAATGGATGAATGGGCGGCGTCCCCCTGCCCCCGCGCACACCCTATCCGTAACCGTCGCCGTTGGCCACGTTTTCAATGGGATCCGGTCCGCAACCGGGGCGGATCGGCGCGGCGGCGCCGATCGAGGAGGCGTGCCGTCCGCGGCGATCCCCGCTCAGACGACGCGTTTTTGGCGCAGTTCGGCGATCTCGGTGTCCGACAGGCCGAGCAGGTCACGCAGCACCTCATCCGTGTGCTCGCCGAGACGCGGTCCTACGTGGCGCAGACGTCCCGGCGTCTCCGACAGCCGCGGGATCGTTCGGGGAACGATCAACGTCTCGCCCAGGTCGTCGACGTCGATGGCGAGGAGGTTGCGCCGGGCGTGGACGTGGCGATCGCCGAAGATGTCGGCGATGTTGTTGAGCGGGCCCGCCGGCGCCCCCGCGGCGTAGCAGCGTTCCAGCACCTGCTCGCGATTGAGCGAGCCGCACCAGTCGCGGACGATCTCGTTGACGTCGTGCCGGCTTTCCATGCGCGCCTTCGCCTCGCCGTAGAGGCTGGACGAGGCCAGCTCCGGCCGGCCCATGGCGTCGGCGAGGCGGGCGAACAGCTTGTCGGTGGTGCAGGCCAGCGCCACCCACTTGCCGTCCTTGGTGGGAAAATGGCCGTAAGGGCAGGCGCTCTCGATGTGGGGGCCGTGCCGCTCGCGGACGGTCCCGTACATGGCATAGGCGGGGGCCAGCTCCTCGGTGCAGCGGAACACCGACTCGTAGAGCGCCACGTCGATCATCTGGCCGTGGCCGGTCAAATCACGGTAGCGCAGCGCCATCAGGATGCCGAGGCAGCCGTAAAGGCCGGACAGGTAATCGCCGAGGGTGGTGGAACCGGGGGTGACCGGGGTCCCCTTGGGCATGCCCGATAGGTAGGCGATGCCGCCCACCGCATGGGCGATGCGGGCGAAGCCCGGCCGGTCCTTGTAGGGGCCGGTCTGACCGTAACCGGAGACCCGCAGCATGATCAACCGCGGGTTGATCTCGGACAGCACGTCCCAGCCGACCCCCCAGCGCTCCAGCGTGCCCGGGCGGAAGTTCTCGCACAGCACGTCCGCCTGGGCGACCAGGCCCTTGAACAGCTCGGTCCCCTCCTTGCGGTGCAGGTCGATGGTGACCGATCGCTTGTTGCGCGCCTCGGAGAGCCAGGTCAGGGTATCGCCCCGCTTGGTCGGGGTGCCGAACCGGCGCGCCACGTCGCCGCCGATGGGATGCTCCACCTTCAGGACATCGGCGCCGAACTCGCCCAAGATGCAGGCGGCGTAGGGCGCGGCGATCACCGTCGCCACGTCGATGACGCGAATGCCGGCCAGGGGCAGCGGCGCGGTGGCAACGGCGTTGGGATCGGCCTCGGTCATGGCATCGGCCTTTCGGTGGGCAGCGCCAGCGGCGAAACGGCGGGCATCGGTCGCGGCTTAGACGATGCGCTGCTGGCGGAGCTTGTTGATGTCTTCGGCGGTCAGTTCGAGGAGCTCGCGCAGCACCTCGTAGGTGGCGTTGCCGAGCGGCGGGCCGAGGCTGCTGATCCGCCCCGGCGTCAGCGACAGCCGCGGCACCACCCCCGGGACGACGACGGGGCCGATACCGGGCTCTTCCACCTCGGTGAGGTTGCCGCGCGCCTGGAAATGCTCGTCGGCGAAGATGTCGGCGATGGAGTTGAGCTTGCCCACCGGCACCTCCTTGGCCAGGCAGCGGGCCATCACCTCATCGCGGTCGAGGCCGCCCACCCAATCGGTGACGATGCGATTGACCTCGTCGCGCGCCGCCAACCGCTTCCGCTGATCGCCGAACAGGCCGGACGAGGCCAGCTCCGGCTGCTCCATCGCCTCGGCGAACCGCTCGAACATCTTGTCGGTGGTGCAGGCGATGGCCACCCACTTGTTGTCGCGGGTGCGGAAATGGCCGTGCGGCACGGCGACGAAGCTGCCGGCGCCCTCGCGCTCGCGGATCTTGCCGAACAAGCCGTAGGCGGCGGCGAGTTCGTCCATCTGGCGGAACACCGACTCGTAAATGCCGACGTCGATGACCTGGCCGCGTCCGGTCTGCTGCTTGTGGCGGAGCGCCATCAGCACCCCGATCGCCCCGTAGAGGCTGGAGACGTAGTCGCCCAACGGGGCGGTCCCCGGAACCACCGGCGTCTCGCCCGGAAAACCGGCCAGGTAGGAGAGCCCGCCGAAGGCATGGGCGATATGGGAAAATCCCGGCCGGCGCCGGTAGGGGCCGGTCTGGCCATAGCCCGACACCCGCAGCATGACCAGGCCGGGGTTGACCGCGTGGACCACTTCCCAGCCGAGGCCCCATTCCTCCATCGTCCCCGGACGGAAGTTCTCGATCAGCACGTCCGATTTGGCGATCAGCTTCTTGAACAGCTCGACCCCCTTCAACTGGCGGAGGTCGATGGTCACCGAGCGCTTGTTGCGACCCTCCGACAGCCAGGCGAGGGTGGCGTCGTGACGCTTGGTGGGGATGCCGAACTTGCGCATCGGATCGCCGGCGAGGGGATGCTCCACCTTCAGCACATCGGCGCCAAACTCGCCGAGGATGGAGGCGGCATAGGGACCGGCGAGGAAGTTGCCCACGTCGATGACGCGGATGCCGGTGAGCGGCAGATCGCCTTCGCCCGTGTGCGGCTTATCGGATTCTGGCGGATCGGGGACCGCCTCATCGGCTGCCGACGGTTCCGGCCCGGGCGTGGCGGCGTTCGACTCCTCGACCTCCTCGGGTGGGTTGTGGTCCGGCCCTGCGCGTCTGGTCGCCATGATCGCGCTCCTCTTGTCCTGTCGCCGGCGGCGACGGCGCGTCGCCCGAGGCTAACAGGGTCGTCGCCGCCGCACCACCCGGGGCGATGCTCGTTTTCGCTTGCCCCGGCGCCGCCTGCACCCGAGCGCTCGGCAGCGATCGCCGAAGGCACCATGTATTCGCGGTGCCGCGAACGGCGACGGGTGCGGCGGCGGGTGCGGCGGGCGGGTGCGGCGGGAGGCGAGGATGCGGCGCAGCGAAGGGACGATTCGGATCGGCGTCGGCGGGTGGACGTACGAGCCCTGGCGCAAATCCTTCTACCCCGAAGGGCAGCCGCACCGGCTCGAACTGGAATACGCCAGCCGCCGGCTGACCTCGATCGAGATCAACGGCACCTACTATCGCCGCCAGTCGCCCGACACGTTCCGCAAGTGGCGCGACGAAACCCCGGAGGACTTCGTCTTTGCCGTCAAGGCCCCCCGCTACGCTACCAACCGCAAGGTGCTGGCCGACGCCGGCGAGACGGTAGAGCGCTTCCTCACCGGCGGGGTGATGGAGCTGAAGGACAAGCTCGGTCCCATCGACTGGCAATTCCTCCCCACCAAGAAGTTCGACGCCGACGACTTCGCCGCCTTCCTGGCGCTGCTGCCGCCCCGCATCGACGGCCGCGACCTCCGTCATGCGGTGGAGGTGCGGCACGCCAGCTTCCGCACCGCCGAGTTCGTGGCGATGGCGCGCGACGCCGGCGTCGCCGTGGTCATCGCCGCCGACGGTCCCTACCCGTCGCTGGCCGACCTGACCGCTCCCTTCGTCTACGCCCGGCTGATGGGCACCGGCGCCGACCAGCCGCTGGGCTACGCGCCGGCCGAGCTGGATCGGTGGGCGGAACGGGCGCGCACCTGGGCCGGCGGCGGCGCCCCCGATGATCTGGCTCCGCTGGCACCCGCTGCCCCGTCGGGCGGAGGGCGCGATGTGTTCATCTACGTCATCAGCGGCCACAAATCGGTCAATCCCCAGGCGGCGATGGCGCTCATCCAGCGGCTCGGCTGAGGCCGGCCGCGCCGTCACGCCACGAAAAGCCGGCCGCGGGTGGACTTCGGCCGGGCGGCTGGTCAGGATGGCAACGGCAACGGAGACCGCGGAGACGACGATGAACGGAATTCTCGCCGGGATGAGGGTGGTCGAGGGCTCGGCCTTCGTCGCTGCCCCCCTTTGCGGGATGACGCTGGCCCAGCAGGGCGCCGACGTCATCCGCTTCGATCCCCTCAGCGGCGGCCTCGACAGCCGCCGCTGGCCGCTCACTGCGGCGGGCAAAAGCCTCTACTGGGTCGGCCTCAACAAGGGCAAGCGTTCCATCGCCGTCGACACCCGCACGCCCGAGGGTCAGGAGCTGGTCACCCGCCTGGTGGCGGAGCCGGGCGACGGCGGCGGCATTTTCCTCACCAACTTCCCACCGGTCGGCTGGATGTCCTACGAGCGGCTGAAGGCGGCGCGGCCGGATCTGATCATGCTCAGCCTGACCGGCAATCCCGACGGCTCGTCGGCGGTGGATTACACGGTCAACTGCGCCATCGGCCTGCCCTTCGCCACCGGCCCGGCCCACGGCGCCAAACCGGTCAATCCGGTCAACCACGTGCTGCCGGCCTGGGACTGCATCACCGGCGTGTCGGCGGCCATGGCGATCATCGCCGCCGACCGCCACCGCCGGATCAGCGGCGATGGCCAGTTGATCAAGGTGTCGCTGGCCGACGTGGCCATCGCCATGGTGGGCAATCTCGGCCTGATCGCCGAGGCCCAGGTCAACCACCAGGATCACTACTCCTTCGGCAACTATCTGTTCGGCGCCTACGGCCGCGAGTTCGAAACCCGGGACGACCGCTACATCTATGTCGTCGCCATCACCCCGCGGCAGTGGAAGGCGCTGTGCAGCGTCACCGGCACCGGGGAAAAGATGCGGCTGATCGAGCCGCTCCTCGACGTCGACCTGACCAAGGAGGGCGACCGGTTCAAGGCCCGCGACGCCATCTCGGCGGTGCTGGCGCCCTGGTTCGCCGCCCGCACGCTGGCCGAGGTGGCGGCGGCGTTCGACGGAACGGGGGTCTGCTGGGGGCCGTACCAGACGTTCATCCAGATGGTGGAGAACGACCCTCGCTGCTCCACCGCCAACCCGATGTTCGCCGAGCTGGACCAGCCCGGCATCGGCCGTTATCTGGTCCCCGGCTCACCGCTGGACTTCGGCGCCGCGCCCCGGGAGACGCCACGGTCGGCGCCGATCCTGGGTCAGCACACCGACGAGGTGCTCGCCGACGTGCTGAAGATGGGCTCGGCCGAGATCGGCCGCCTGCGCGACCGCCGCATCGTCGCCGGCCCGATCGAACTGTAAACCCCCCGGCTGTACCCCCGGCCTGCCAGCGACGAGCCCGCCGGCGTGCGGCCCGCCAAGGGCGAGTTACGGCCGGTTCATCCGACGCCCTCATCGCTTACGCGTTCACTTGTGTTGGGTTCGTGTCTGCTATAGCGCCTAGGGCACGAAACTGATCCTTGGGGGGAAGCGCAGGCTGTGGCTTGTCCTTATCGCGCCCGCAGTTCTCGTAGGGAGTGGACCGCTACCTCAACCCAGTCAGGGAGGCTCCATGACTCCAGCGGCGGTGTCGATGGTCGTTGTCGCCGTCGTCTTCGGCGGGTCCATCCTGGCGATGTCCGTGGCGCGGCTGCTGCCACCCTCGCACCTCAGTGCCGAAGCCAAGGACGTGATCAAACTCGGGATGGCACTGGTTGCGACGCTCGTCGCCCTCGTTCTCAGCCTGATGATTGCGACCGCCAAAAGTACCTACGATGCCCAGACCGCCGCCGTGCGGCAACTTTCGGCCGACGTTCTCCTGCTCGATCGGACGCTCGCCGAGTACGGGCCTGACTCCCAGAGTTCTCGCGCCCTTTTGCGCCAGAGTGCCGAGCTGATCCTGGGATATCTCTGGCCGGCCGACGGGTCTGCCCCTGCTTCGTTGGCGCCGGGGGAAGCGCGAGGGCCGTCGGAGTTTCTCCTGCGCGAGGTCACCGATCTCTCGCCGCATAGTCCGACGCAAGAATTCCTAAAAGCACAGGCGCTCCACTTGCTATCCGATATGGCACAGGTGCGGTTCAATATGTATATTCAAGGGACAACTGAGTTACCCCCACCATTTATTATAATAGTTATCATATGGCTAATGATCTTGTTCAGTGGTTATGGACTTATAGCGGCGCGTAATCCGACAGTTATTTTGGTTATATTTGCCGCCACACTGTCGGTATCTGGCGCCGTTTTCCTCATCCAGGAACTGGCGACCCCTTTCCAGGGAATGATGCGGGTGTCGAGCGACCCCTTGCGCGAGGTGATCGCCCAACTGGGCGTGTAGTGGTGACGGGAACGAACCGGAGGGAGCGGATGCGGCAGGGTCTCTTTGTCCGGCGTAAGGCGGGTTTTCGCGCCGCGATCGGCTGTTGGGTGCTCGCCTGCCTTCTCGCGATGATGCCGAGCGGCTGGTGCGCGGAGACCGCCGACGGCCAAACGACCTACACCGTCGGCATCATCGAGGCGCCGCCCTTCGCCATGAAGGATAGCCAGGGACAATGGCAGGGCATTGCCGTCGATCTCTGGCAGCATGTTGCCTACGACCTGGGGTTGTCGTTCAAGTACCAGGAGATGTCGATCCCCGACCTCATTGCCGGGCTCCAGCAAGGAAAATTGCTCGCCGTCGCCACCGCCACCGCCAGCGCCGACCGCGAGCTGGTCATCGATTTCAGTCACCCCTACTACTCAAGCGGCCTCGCCATCGCGGTGCCGGTAAAGGCACGGCAAGCCGGCTGGTTCGAACCGCTGCGCGACGTTTTCTCAGAGGGTACGGTCAAGATTACCGCCGTGCTTCTGGGTCTGTTGCTTGTCGCCGGGATTGTGGTCTGGTTGTGCGAACGCAAAGTCAATGCGGAGCACTTCAGCGCTCGCCCATCCCCGGGCATTCGCGACGGCGTCTGGTGGGCCGCGGTGACGTTGACGACGGTCGGCTACGGCGACAAGGCGCCCAAGACGACGCTCGGACGACTGATTGGCGTCATCTGGATGTTTGTCGCGGTGATCCTGATCGCGCTCTTCACCGCGCAAGTAACCTCCTCGCTCACGGTGACCAGCCTCGCCGGCCACATTCGGGGACCGGCCGATCTGGTGCACGTGCAGGTCGGGACGATCCGGGATTCGCCGGCACAGGTCATTCTGCAGAGAAAGTTCGGCGTTTCGGCGCGGGGATACCCCGGATTTGGCGAAGGCCTGGCGGCGCTCGATCGCGGCGAGATCGACGCCTTCGTCGGCGTCGAGCCGGTGGTGCGCTATGAAGTCGCCCGCGGCTTTCACGGCCGGCTCGCCATCGTCGGCGTCCCGTTCATGCGCGTCGACTACGTATTCGGCCTGCCCCTCGATTCCCCCATTCGCCAACAGATCAATCGTTCAATTTTGGCCTTTATCGAGACCGATGGATGGCGAGAGCTGGTCCACCAATACCTGGGCAGCGACTCGTAAGTCCGTCCCTTCCGAACCCCGCTAATGCGAAGCATTAGCGATGCCCGGGGTCGGGCCGTGCTACGAGCATCGATCGGACGCGCTGGGATCGGAAGGGGTCAAAGGCTCATGGCTGTAGGTTATACGCGCCGCGACGCATGGTTGCGGCAGCGGCGGCTGGTTTGGTTGCCGCTGGGTACGGTCCGGTGCGGACCGCGGAGGCCCAACAGGCTCCCGTCACCGAGGGCGCGACCGGCACGGCGGCGGACGCACCGTCCATCTCCGCCGATCAGCCGACGCAGCCCGCCGACGGGGTGATCATGCCGCCCGGCTATCCAGGCGGTGGCGCAGTTCGCCTGACAACCCCCGGAGATCGAGAAGCGGCAATGAACAATCGTCGATTAAGACGTATCGGTCTAGGAGGGTTACGCCATGGCCAAAGTCAGCTTCGCTGCGGCGGCGAGCATCGGGCTGCTCGCCGCCGCAGCGGCCAAGGTCCCCTTGACTCGCTGACGCGGATTCAGTATCCTAGGGGGGCTCATTGGCTTGTAGGCGTCAGTGGTTGGCGTCGGTCTGCGGGCAATTGCGGCGGCAAGCGTAGCTTTTCGCCAGGAGACCTAAAATGACCAAGACGAAGTATGGCGATGCCCCCGCATCGCGTGCTCCTTTTATATTTTCGATCCCCATCAACGAATACCGGAGTCTTCCGATACCGGGCCTTGAAGGCACGAAGGTGGGTGACTGTTTCGTCGAAGTGACAGCGTTGCCGGATCACCTCGATGACTTTATGGAAGTCAACCCGCGCGTGCCCAATAGGACGCAAAAGGGTATTTTATCGGGCCCTGTGGTCAAGGGCATCACGGAAACCTTGACCGAGAACCCGGAGGATATGGCGATCAAGAACCAGGGTATCTACCTTCTAGTACAGGACGCCGAGTTCACTCGCGCTACAGGCGGAACCGGGTGCTTGAAAATTACGCTCGCTGACCCGGACCGGCACGGGATCGTCAACGGTGGCCATACCTACGCCGCCATCAGAGACGCCATCGAAAATGCCGATGACGTGACGGCGAAGACCCTAAAGCAGGCTTATGTTCGCCTGCATATTCTGCAGGGGATCGAAGAAACCAAGGTCACTGAAATCGCCGAGGGGCTAAACCGTAGCAAGCAGGTTGACGACCCATCGATCGCGAACCTCCAGGGTCATTTCGATGCTATTCGCAAGGTAATGAAGGGAAGGCCTGGGGAGGACGCTATCGCCTATCACCAGGGCGGGCCAGGAGATATTTATATCACGGAAATCCTCGTCACGCTTGAGCTGTTTAATTGCGAGCGATTCGATCGCAAGCGCCACCCGCACTACTTGTTGAACCGCTCGAAAAGTGCCCTTGAATTTTACGCCAAGGACTTGGTAAGCCGCCCGTCGCCGGCTGAATTGCTGGTGCCACGGTTGCCGGAGATCCTGGTGCTGTCGGACCTCATAAAGAAAGAGACGCCGGCGGCTGCAAAGCGGATCGGATTCGAGTTCGGGCGGATGAAGATCGGCAAGGCCCGTGCCGGATCGCAGAACAATCGTAACATCATCCTTCCGTTCCTGCACGAGCAGATGGCCCATCACGTTCCGAACGGGTGGTTATACCCTATGTTGGCCGCGTTCCGGGCGAATGTGGACTGGGGCATTCGCACGTCCAGGTTCGCTTGGAAGGTCCCCCTCGAAAAGCTTGTACCTCAGGTCATCGACGACCTCGTTAGGGTCTGCGTGACCGAGCATCGCGATAATAATTTGCCGCCCGACAAGGTGGGGAAGCGGGAATCGACTTACGTTCAGTGCTACGATAAGGTTCAGCTTCACCTTCTGGAGACGGGAAGTAACTAGACGAGCTCTCCATTTTGCAACGTCTCTAACAAAGCCCTCGCCGACGGGGGCTTTGTTTTGTCTATCTCCTCGCTCTCCCTTACCGATCCCCCCTTTTACCGTCTCGACCGGTCGGCGGAGTGGACGCAAGGGGTGGCGCGGAGCGCGGCGATGACGTCGATCAGGTGGGTGGCGTTCTTCACCTCCGCGTCGACGAGGATGTCGAAGAATTGGGTCGTCCGTGAGACAATGCGCAGGTTGGTGATGTTGCCGCCGCTCTTGGCGATGACGCTGGTCAGGCTGGACAGGCTGCCCGGCTCGTTGACGATGATCACCACGATTCGACCCACATAGACCTGCTGCGCGTCCGCTTCCTCGTTCCAGGCGACGTCGATCCAGCGCTCCGGCTGTTCGGTGAACAGGCTGAGCGTCTGGCAGTCGATGGTGTGGATGGTGATCCCCTTGCCGGTGGTCACCAGGCCGATGATCCGGTCCCCCGGCAGCGGATGGCAGCAGGCGGCGTAGTGCACCGCCATGCCGGGGATGAGCCCCTGGATGGGGATGGCGCCACCCCGCTCGACGAGCTTCTTCTTTTTCGCCCGCGCCCGGGCGAGCGGCACCATCTTCTCGTAGAAGCTGCGCTTGCGCTTGATGCCGGGATAGACCGCCTCGAGGACGGCGCGGGCCTGGATGTTGCCCATCCCCACCTGCACCGCCACGTCCTCGGCCGAGTTCTGCTTGAAGTTCTTGGCGACCGCCTCCACCGCCTTGTCGGAATAGCTGTAGCTCTCCTGGGCGAAGATGCGTTCGAGGATGGAATGGCCGAGGCTCAGGTATTCGTCGCGCTGACGCAGCCGGATGAAGCGGCGGATGCGGGCGCGCGCCTTGCCGGTGACGACGAACTGTTCCCAGGTGGGCGACGGCGTCTGCGCCTTGGAGGTGACGATCTCCACCTGATCGCCGTTGTGAAGGATGGTCTTCAGCGGCATCAGCCGGCCGTTGATCTTGGCACCGACGCACTTGTCGCCGATGGCCGAGTGGACGGCATAGGCGAAGTCCACCGGGGTCGCCCCGTGCGGCAGGTTGATCAGGTCCCCCTTCGGGGTGAAGCAGAACACCTCATCGCGGAACAGGTCGAGCTTGGTGTGCTCGAGGAACTCCTCGGCGCCGCCGGCATGCTCGAGAATTTCCAACAGCTCGCGCAGCCAGCGGTATTGCTTGCCGCTGGTGAATTCCAGGCTCTGCTTGTAGCGCCAGTGGGCGGCGACGCCGTACTCGGCCACCTCGTGCATGTCGAAGGTGCGGATCTGCACCTCGATCCGCTGCCGCTCCGGCCCCAACACGCCGGAATGCAGGGAGCGATAGCCGTTCGGCTTCGGCGTCGAGATGTAGTCCTTGAACCGGCCGGGGATCACCGGATAGGCGCCGTGGACGATGCCGAGCGCCCGGTAGCAGTCCTCGACGCTGGCGACGACGATACGGAAGGCCATGATGTCGCAGAGCATCTCGAAGCTGAGGTTGCTCCGCTGCATCTTCTGCCAGATGGAGAACGGCGACTTCTCCCGGCCGATCACCTCGGCGTTGAGGCCGTGGCTGTTCAGGGTCTGCTTGAGCTGGTCGATGATGCGCAAAACCAGGTCACCGCCCTGCTCGCGCAGGAACTTGAGCCGCGAGGTGATGGAGTCGCGGGCGGTCGGGTTGATCTCGATGAACGCCAGGTCTTCCAGCTCGTTCTTCAGCTCCTGCATGCCGATGCGCTCGGCGAGCGGGGCATAGATCTCCATCGTCTCGGTGGCGATGCGCAGGCGCCGGTCGGGCTCGCGGATGAAATGCAGGGTGCGCATGTTGTGCAGCCGGTCGGCGAGCTTGACCATCAGCACCCGGATGTCCTCCGACATGGCGAGGACCAGCTTGCGGAAGTTCTCCGCCTGCTTGGTCTTGTCCGAGTGCAGTTCGATCCGGCTGAGCTTGGTCACCCCGTTGACCAGGCGCGCCACCTCGTCGCCGAACAGCGAGCGGATATCGGTCAGCGTCGCCGCCGTATCCTCGATGGTGTCGTGCAGGAGCCCGGTGACGATGGAGGCGGAATCGAGGCGGAAGCCGGTGAGGATTCCGGCCACCTCCAGCGGGTGGAGGAAGTAGGGATCGCCGTTGGCGCGGGTCTGCGAGCCGTGCGCCTTCATCGAGAAGACATAGGCGCGGTTCAGGACCTCCTCGTCCACCTCGGGATCGTAGGCCTTGACCCGTTCGACCAGTTCGTACTGGCGTATCATCGACGTCCGCTCACCCTCTATCGCGACCCGACCCGCTCGCCATAGACCAAAGAGGGTGAGATGCCGCTAGAAAAGAAGGTAACCGTTCGCCGCGCCGGGACAAGTGGGCAGGTGCCGGAGCCGCGGCCGGTCTTGGGCGGAAGCGGCGGAAGAAAAATGCGGCCGGACGGGGAAACCGTCCGGCCGCGAGGAGGGTCGAGGAAAGGGGGGTGGGGCAACCGCGGCGGGGCCCCTACTGCACCGTCTCGCCGTGCAGGCTGATGTCGAGGCCGGCGACCTCCTCCTCCGTCTCGACCCGGATGCCGATGATCAGGTCGAGAACCTTGAGGATGATGAAGGAGACCACCGCGCACCAAACGATGGTGACCAGGATACCCTCGATCTGGGTCCATACCTGGCCCGGATTGCCTTCGATCAGCCCGGGAGTGCCGCCGATCGCCGCCTCGGCGAAGACACCGGTCAGGATCGCACCGATGATCCCGCCGACGCCGTGGACGCCGAACACGTCGAGGGAGTCGTCGTAGCCGAAGGCATGCTTGAGCCAGACGGCGCCGGCGTAGCAGCAGATGCCGGCGGCGAGGCCGATGAACAGCGCCCCGGTCGGACCGACGAAGCCCGACGCCGGGGTGATGGCCACCAGGCCGCCGACGGCGCCGGAAATGATGCCGAGAACCGACGGCTTACCGCGCAGGATCCACTCGATGAACATCCAGGTGAGGGCGGCGACGGCGGTGGCGATCTGGGTCGACACCATGGCCATGCCGGCGCGGTCGCCGGCGCTCACCGCCGAACCGGCGTTGAAGCCGAACCAGCCGACCCACAGGAGCGAGGCGCCGATGAGGCTGAGCACCAGGTTGTGCGGGGCCATGTTGTCGACGCCGTAGCCTTTGCGCTTGCCGACGACGATGCAGCAGACGAGACCGGCGATACCGGCATTGATGTGAACGACGGTGCCGCCGGCGAAGTCGAGAACGCCCCAGCCGCCGAGGAAGCCGCCGCCCCACACCCAGTGGGCGATGGGGGCGTAGACGATCAGCGACCACAGGGCCATGAACCAGAGCACGGCGGAAAACTTCATCCGGTCGACGAAGGCGCCGGTGATCAGCGCCGGGGTGATGATGGCGAACGTCATCTGGAACGTCATGAAGACGCTCTCGGGAATGGTCGCCGCCAGGGCGTTGGACGTATCGAGCCCCATGCCGGAGAGGAACAGCCGGTCGAAGCCGCCGATGTAGGTCTGCAGCGCGCCGCCGTCGGTAAAGGCAAGGGAGTAGCCGATGACGAACCAGAGCACGGTGGCGAGACAGCAGATGGCGAAACTCTGTACCGCCACGTCGAGGACGTTCTTCTTGCGCACCATGCCGCAATAGAAGAGGGCGAGGCCGGGGATGGTCATCATCAGCACCAGCGCCGTCGACGTCAGCATCCAGGCGGTATCGCCGGAATCGAAGGCGGGCTTGGTCTCCTCGACGACGGTGACCGTCTCCTGGGCTATCTCCTGGGCGAATCCGGTGGCGGCGGAGACGAGCAACAGCGCCAGCGCCGCCAGCCCTCCTCGACCGAGCCCGCGGCCTATCCCCTGCCCGATTGCATTCAGCTTGCTTCTCATTGCTCTCGTCTCCTTGCAGCGATCGTTGATGCGTGCCTGCCGTGCGCCCGGACCACTGCTTCGATCGCGGCGCAAATTAGAGGATTTACAGGGCATTGGTGTCGGTATCGCCGGTGCGGATGCGCACCGCCTTGCCGACGTCGAGGACGAAGATCTTGCCGTCGCCGATCTTGTCGGTACGGGCGGCGGCCATGATCGCCTCGATCACCCGTTCCGCCATGTCCTCGCCGACGACGACCTCGACCTTGATCTTGGGCAGGAACTGCACCGTGTACTCGGCGCCCCGGTAGATTTCGGTCTGGCCCTTCTGCCGGCCGAACCCCTTAACCTCGGTGACCGTCATCCCGTGCACGCCGAGGGAGGTGATTGCCTGGCGGACGTCATCGAGCTTGAACGGTTTGATGATGGCCGTGATCATTTTCATCGCTTTGACCCCTTCTTTATGCGCAACGTCCGCACGTACATCTCACGCCCATAGGCCGCCGGCGCCATTCTCGCGTCGAGCGGCCTTGCGAGCGGCGGCGAGGCCATACCTCCCCCGCAACACGACCTCGCGGCGCGCGGACCGTCCGCTGCCGGGCCGGTTGTTTTCACAAACCGTGCCAACGCCTGCAGAAATGCCCAAGAATCGGGCCGCTGCGGCGGCTGCGCCGGAAAAGCTTGAAAAGTGGCCTGTTGTGGGCACTGTAGACGCGGCCGGGATAACGCGAACGGACCAACGCCAGATGCATATTTTTTGTGCACCGTCGCCGAATCGGCCATCGCATAAGCAATCCGACGCGCGCAAAAGGCGGTGGCGCTGCAATCATTGATGGAGGAATAGCGTGACGGCAGCGATCCCGGAGGCGGCCGCGGGCGTCAACGACCATCCGAGCGACGCTCTCGGCGACGATCCGAATCCGGCCCCGCCCATCTGGGCCGATGTACTCATCGTCGGCGGCGGCCTCGTCGGCGGCACCCTCGCCATCGCCCTCGCCCAAGGTGGCCTGACCTCGCTCGTCATCGAGGCGGGCGATCCTCAGGCGGCGCTCGACGCCGGCTTCGACGGCCGCTGTTCGGCGATCGCGCTGACCTCGCAGCGGATGCTCGCCGCCCTCGGCCTGTGGGAGCCGCTCACCGCCGATGCGGCGCCGATGCTGGACATCCGCGTCTCCGACGGCGCGTCGAGCCTGTTCCTCCACTACGACCACCGCGACGTGGGCGACCAGCCCTTCGGCTACATGCTGGAAAACCGGCTGCTGCGCCGGGCGCTGCTGACCCGCATGCGCGCCGAGCCGGCGATCAGGCTGATCGCCCCCGACCGCATCACCCGGCTGGAGCGGGCCGGCGACGGCGTCGAGGCCCGCCTCGCCTCCGGCGGCCGGCTCCGGGCCACCCTCGTCATCGCCGCCGACGGCCGCGGCTCGCGCATCCGCGACGAGGCCGGGATCCGGGTCACCCGCTGGAGCTACGGACAGACGGCGATCGTCTGCACCGTCCGTCACCAGCGGTCGCACGACTTCATCGCCCACGAGCATTTCCTGCCGGCGGGGCCGTTCGCCATCCTGCCGCTGCAACCGGGCGACCGCTCGTCCCTCGTCTGGACCGAGCGCGCCGAGCTGGCGCCGTTGATCATGGGCGGCTCGGACGCCCAGTTCCTGGCCGAACTGGAACGGCGCTTCGGCGATTTCCTCGGCAACCTGACGGTGGAAGGGCCGCGATTCTCCCACCCCCTGTCGCTGCAGTACGCCTGGCGCGCCGTCGATCGCCGTCTCGCCCTCGTCGGCGACGCCGCGCACGCCATGCACCCCATCGCCGGCCAGGGCCTCAACATGGGCTTCCGCGACGTGGCGGCGCTGGCGGAGGTCCTGGGCGACGCCAAGCGGCGGAAGGCCGACCCGGGTGCGCCGCAGGTCCTCGCCCGCTACCAGCGTTGGCGGCGCTTCGACAACACCTTGATGCTGGCGATGACCGACGGCCTCAACCGGCTGTTCTCCAATGACATCGCGCCGATTCGCCTCGCCCGCGACCTGGGTCTCGCCGGAGTCAACCGGATGCCGGCGCTGAAGCGGCTGTTCATGCGCCACGCCATGGGCCTGGCCGGCGAGCTGCCGCGGCTGATGCGGGGATAGCGTTAGCGAGGGGAAGAGACAGAGACATGGTGCGGCGCCGGTGCATTCCCCTTTGCGCCGCCCTGCTGGTCGCGCCCGTCCTTGCCCTCGGCACGGTCGGCGGCTGCATCCCGGTCCGCTACGAGTACACCGACCCGGCGACGGTCGAGGGGCGCACCTGCGCCGACCGGTGCATCGGCACCCGCCAGACCTGCGAGGGCCGCACCCGGATCGTCAACCAGCAGTGCCATGCCCGTTACGAGGTGCAGATGGTGCAATACACCCTGTGCCAGCAGAACCCCCGCCGTCCCCTCTGCCTATCCCCCGACCCCTGCCCCGACCCCGACAACGCCCAATGCATCCTCGACTACAACAAATGCTTCACCGCCTGCGGCGGCCAGATCAAGGAGATCCCGCTGGACTGACCGGCGCGGGAGAGATGGGGCGGCAGCGCCAGCTGTGGTATTACTTGCCGATCCAAGGGTAAGGATCGCCATCGATGGGCTATACCATAGCCAGCAACGGGCAGGTCACCCTGCCGAAGCCGGTGCGCGAATGGCTTGGCGTTAGCCCCGGCGGAGAGGTCGCGTTTCGACTCAAGGAAGCCGGTGAGGTCGCTATTGAGAAGGCATCGGGGGCGCACGCTACTGCTGGCCGCTCCTCGCGGTGGCGCGGCTTCTTCGGGTCCGGTCCGAGCACCGACGAGATCCTCGCCATGACCCGCGGCGAGGTCTACGAACTTGATCCTCTTCGGTAAGAAATATGGAGGTCGCGTTCCATGAAGCTCACCGCGATTATCGAACGTGACGGTGACGGCTATATCTCGCTTTGTCCCGAACTGGACATTGCCAGTCAGGGCGATTCCATCGAGGACGCCCGCGACAATCTGAGGGAAGCCCTCGAATTGTTCTTTGAATGTGCCTCGGCTGACGAACTACGTTTGCGACTCAAGAGCGAGCTGTTCATCACCCAGGTCGAGGTGGCGGTTGGGTAGACTGCCGCTGCTGTCAGGGCGGCAGGTCTGCATGATCCTGGCAAGGCATGGCTTCGAAGAGGTCCGCAGGCGCGGAAGCCACATCGTCATGCAGAAGGTCACACCAGAAGGGACCTGTACCGTGCCGGTGCCCGATCATGACGAGATTCGCATCGGCACCCTTCAGTCGATCATCCGCCAGTCCAAGCTTCCGCGCACCGCATTCGGGAAATAAGGTTGTTGCGACGGTTTCCGACGGGGGGTCCGGTGGCAGAGAACCTGGACGCGGTCGTAGCGCTATTGCGGGAGTGGGTGGCGCGGCAGGGGGGGGCGGATGCGGTGGCATGGCTGCTCGCCACCGCCGACGGGATCGCGGCGGGCGATGAGACCGGCGAGCGGGCGCTGTTCGTGGCGCTGGGGCTGGTGCCGCGGCGGCTGGGCAAGGCGGATCTGGAGCTGACCGCGGACGACCTGGCGGCGGCCGAGCGGGCGCGGCCGGGCTGGGATCCGCGCGGCTGGTCGGTGGATCAGGCGGGCCGCCTGCTGCTGGTCCTCGCCCGCGCCGCGCGGCCGGGGTTCGCCCCGGTCCTCGAACAGCTGTTCGTCACCGCCGACGTCGCCGAACTCATCACCTTCTACCGCGGCCTACCCCTCTATCCCGATCCGGACGCGCACGTCGCCCGCGCCGAGGAAGGGGCCCGCTCCAACATGAAGTCGGTGTTCGAGGCGGTTGCGCAGCGCAACCCCTACCCGGCGGAGCGGTTCTCCGAGGCGGGGTGGAACCAGCTCGTCCTCAAGGCGCTGTTCGTGGAGAGCGCCCTCGATCCCATCCAGGGTCTGGACGCCCGGCAGAACCGGGATCTGGCGCGGATGCTCCGCGATTATGCCCACGAGCGGTGGGCGGCGGGCCGGCGGGTGAGCCCGGATCTGTGGCGGTGCGTCGGCCGCTTCGCCGACGAGGCGGCGATCGCCGATCTCGCCCGGGTGCTGACCAGCGGCGACGAGCGCGAGCGAGCCGCCGCCGCCCTGGCACTGGCGGCATCGCCGCGGCCCGACGCCGGGGCGTTGCTGGCGGCGGCCGGCGATCTCGGCCGCGACGCGCAAGCGGGGCGGCTGAGCTGGTCAACGCTCGCAACCCATGCCGGCGCGCTATATTAGCGTTATGTTGGGACGCCCCGGCCGAACCTCGGCGGCGAAACAGCAAGGACAGCGAGCATGCGGTTCATCGATCCCCACATCCACGCCAGCGTCCGCACCACCCAGGACTACCAGGCGATGGCGGCGGCCGGCATCGTCGCCATCATCGAGCCGGCCTTCTGGGTCGGCCAGCCGCGCACCCAGGCGGGCTCCTACGTCGATTACCTGTCGTCGCTGGTGGGCTGGGAGCGCTTCCGCGCCGGCCAGTTCGGCATCCGCCACTACTGCGCCATCGGCCTCAACAGCAAGGAAGCCAACAACCCGGCGCTGGCGGAAGCGGTGATGGAGGTGCTGCCCCGCTACCTGACGAAGGAGGGCGTGGTCGCCGTCGGCGAGATCGGCTACGACGCCCAGACCGAGGCCGAGGACAAGTACCTGCGCCAGCAACTGGAGCTGGCGCTGGAGCTGGAGATGCTGGTGATGGTGCACACCCCGCACCGGGACAAGAAACGGGGCACCAGCCGCACCATGGACGTCTGCGAGGAGCACGGCCTCGATCCGTCCCGCGTCGTCATCGACCACAACAACGAGGAGACGGTGCAAGAGGTGCTGGACCGCGGCTTCTGGGCCGCGTTCACCATCTATCCGAAGACGAAGATGGGCTCGGAGCGCTTGGTCGAGATCGTCCGCCACTACGGCAGCGAGCGGATCATCGTCGATTCCAGCGCCGATTGGGGCGTCTCCGATCCGCTGGCGGTGCCGAAGACGGCGGCACTGATGGCGGAGCGCGGCATCAAGGCCGACCATATCCGCCGCACCTGCTACGCCAACGCGCTCGCCGCCTACGGTCAGACCGGCCAGATGCAGGAGGGCGACTGGCTCAATCCGCCGGCGATCGACCAGCGGACCCTGTTCGAGGGCAACACCGTCCTGCGCGGCCAGGAACCGCTGGTGGAGACGGCGGCAAAGGCGGCCGGAGATTCGGCGATCATCGAGTAGCGGCGATGCGCCGAACCCTGGTCCTCGACGTCGTCGGCCTGACCCCGGCGCTCTTGGGGGACGCCACCCCCAACCTGGCACGCCTGGCCGGGCAGGGGGCGATGCGGCCGCTGGCGACGATCACGCCGGCGGTCACCTGCTCGGTGCAGTCCACCTTCCTCACCGGCGGTCGGCCCGGCGATCACGGTATCGTCGGCAACGGCTGGTACTTCCGCGAGCTGGCCGAGGTGATGTTCTGGCGCCAGTCCAATGCGCTGGTGGAGGGCGAGCCGGTGTGGGATGCGGGCAAGCGCCGTGATCCCGCCTTCACCGTCGCCAACCTGTTCTGGTGGTACAACATGTACGGCCGGGCGGACATCCAGGTGACGCCCCGGCCGATGTATCCCGCCGACGGCCGCAAGATCCCGGACGTCCACACCCGGCCAGCCCATCTCCGCGACGATCTCACCCGGCGCTTCGGACCGTTCCCGCTGTTCCGGTTCTGGGGGCCGATGGCGGACATCGTCTCCAGCCGCTGGATCGCCGATTGCGCCCAGACGGTGTTCAGCCGCTTTGCCCCGACCCTGACCCTGGTCTACCTGCCGCACCTGGATTACGGCCTGCAGCGGCTCGGCCCCGACGATCCGCGCATCGCCGACGCCTTGCACGACGTCGACGCGCTCTGCGGCTCGCTGATCGAGATGGCGGAGCATGCCGGTGCCGCCGTCCTCGTCCTCTCCGAATACGGCATCACCGCCGTCTCCGCCGCCGTTCTGCCCAACCGCGCCCTGCGCGAGGCGGGGCTGCTGGCGACCCGCGACGAGCTCGGCCGCGAGCTCTTGGATGCTGGGGCGTCGCGGGCGTTCTGCGTCTGCGACCACCAGATCGCCCACGTCTACGTGCGCGATGCCGCCGACATCGCCCCGGTGCAGGCGCTTCTCGGGCGGCTCGCCGGGGTCGAGACGGTGCTCGACGGCGACGGCAAGCGGGCGGTGGGGCTCGACCATCCGCGCGCCGGCGAGCTTATCGCCGTCAGCCGCGCCGACCGCTGGTTCGCCTACCCCTGGTGGCTGGACGACGCCCGGGCGCCCGACTACGCGCGGACCGTCGATATCCACCGCAAGCCCGGCTACGACCCGGTCGAGCTGTTCCTCGATCCGGCGCTGCGGGCGCCCCGGCTCGCCGTCGGCTGGCGGCTGGCGAAGCGGGCGATGGGCTTGCGGACGCTGCTGGACGTGATCCCGCTCGACCCGTTCCTGGTCAGGGGATCGCACGGGCGCCCCACCGACCGCATCGAGGAGGGGCCCCTGGTCATCTCGTCCCAGCCGGATCTGCTGGAGCCGGTGACGGTCGACGGCATCGTCGCCGCGACCCGGGTGAAGGAGCTGATCCTCGCCCACGTCTTCGGCGGCTGAGCGTCAGGTGGCGGGGACGAACCGCTGCAGAAGCAGGGTCAGGGCGAACAGCGCCACCGCCACCAAGGCCAGGCCCGGCAGGCCCTCGACGGTGATGATGAGCGCATCGAGGAGGCAGATGCCGGCCAACAGCGCCGCCACCGCCCGCGGCACGTCCCCCGGCCGGCGGCGAAACAGCCGCCGCACGGCGATCCCGGTCCAGACGACGAAGCCGATCCAGATCAGCGCCGCGAGCAGGCTGCCGGCGACGAAGAGGAACCCGTAGACGATGGGGACAAGGAGGAACGCCAGCGGCCAGGCGTGGCCGATGCGGTTCAGGCTCTCCTCCTTCGCCGCGTAGGTCAGACCGATCAGATACGCCCAGAGGATGCAGGCGCCGACGACGACGGTCGACGTCAGCGACGCGAAGGCGACGGCGGCGGTGACGTAGACCAGCGCCCGACACAGCCCCATCAGCACCGGCGCCAGCGGATTGGCCTTGTGCCAAGCATCGTAGGCGACGATGGCGACGCAGAGGACGGCACCGGCGGCGAACGGCGCCCACGCGGGGCCGCCGGTCACGCCCGCCAATCCCACCAACGCCAGCAGGGCGAGGGCGGCGGCGAGCATGGCGAACCCGGCGGCAAACACCGTGCGCCGGGGGACGCGCCCCGACGGGATCGGCCGTTCCGGCCGCTCGCGGCGGTCGATCGCCGCATCGAAGGCGTCGTTGAGGTACATGCCGGCCACATAGGCGAGCGATAGCGCCGGCAGCAGCGCCGCCAGCAGCGGCAACGGCGCCGGCAGGGCGTCGGCCAGCCCGTCGTCCGTCACCCCGGCGTCGGCCAGCCCGGCGCACGCCAGCGCCATGCCCGCCAGGACGTTGCTCCACACCGTCGGCAGGTTGGAGACGCGGCCGAGGACGAGGGCGTCCCGCGCGTTCATGGCGCCAGCCGCTCCAGCGCCCATGCCAGCTCGCGGGCGATGGCCGAGGCCGTCCCCTCGTCGCGATAGGCGGCGGGAAGCACATCCCATGTGTAGGTCTCCACCTCCAGATGCGGGGCGATCGGCCGCTGCCGCTGGCGGTGGAGCAGCGCCGCGAGGAAACTTTGGGTGCTGGCGAAGGGCGGCAGCTCGGCGCGGAAGATGGGCACGTGGAAGTGCACCCGCCACTCCCGCATGGCGTTTTCCGGCTCGGCCGCCTCCTCCACCGCCGCCAGCGCATCCGGCAGGTCGAGGAACCGGGTCACGTCGCCCGCCTCGCCCAGCCGTTGCACCACCTGGTGCAGGTAGACGGGATCGCCGAAAGCGGCGAGTGCCGCCCGCCGTTCCGCCGTCAGCGGCGCCACGGCGAGGCCGCAGCTCAGTTGCAGCTTGGCGATGGCGATGCCTTCCGCCGCCAGGCGGTCGATGGCGGCGAGCGGATCCTCGAACTCGACCGCGGCATGGCAGGCATCGAGGCAGACGCCGAGGTGTCGGCGGAGTGCCGCCTCCGCCCCGCCCGCGTCGAGCCCGGCCAGCGCCGCCATCCGGGCGACGGCGGCCCTGGCGAACAGCCGGTCGTGGAAGAACGCCACCGTCTCGGCGATCGTCTCCAACAGACAGCAGGGCTCCGGCTCGAGGGCGAGGACGACGGTGCGGCCGGTCTCGCCGGCGAGGCGAGCGAGATGGGCGGCGTGGCGGATCAACCCGTCGGCGATTGCGTCGACCGCGGCCGGGTCGGCGGCGCGCGGCTTGAACGCCCCCGGCACGGTGCTGATGCTGCCGGTCTCGCCCTCGGCCAGCAGCCGGACCAGCAGATCGGCCAGCCGGTTGGAATAGCGCAACCGCTCCGGCTCCGCCCAGTCGGGCCGGTAGACGTTCTCCTTCACCCGGGTGGCGTGGAAGGCGCCGTGGGGGAAGCCGTTGATGGTGAAGACGTAAAGGTCGTGCTGGGCGAGGATGTGCGCCAACTGGGCAAACGCGGTGTCGTCCTCGCAGAGGGTGTCCGCCGCCGCCGCCGCCAGCCGCAGGCCGACGCCGAAGCGACCGGAGCGGCCCAACCGCTGGCGCACCCGTGGCACGGCGCGCTCGAGGATCGCCCGCACCTCGACCCAGCTCTCGCCCGGATGGATGTTGGTGCAGTAGCCGAGGTGAGTGCCGTCGCTCAGCCGCACCGATCGCCTCCCGACGCGCGGTCGCCGTCGGCGCGGGCGGCGTCCCGTTGCTTGAGGCGGACGAGGCAGCGTCCGATCAGGGCCTCGTCGAGGCGGTTGACGTCGGCGACCTCGCCGATCGCCGACAGCAGACCGATGGTCAACTCGCCGCCCAGGTGCTCGCGGAACTCGTCGAGGCCCCGCAGCAACAGCGGCCGCCCGTTGCCGTCCTCCTCATCCGCGGCGGGGTGCCACAGCCGGAACCCCAGCCGCTCCAAGAGCCGGCAGACCCGCTCCGCCTCGTCCGCGGCGAGGCGCCCCGACTGGGCGGCATAAACGGTGTCGAGGGCGACGCCGAAGGCCACCGCCTCGCCGTGACGGACCGTGTGCCCGCTCAGCCCCTCCAGCTTGTGCGCCGCCCAATGGCCGTAGTCGAGCGGCCGGGCGCTGCCGCACTCGAAGGGATCACCCGATTCCGCGATGTGGCTGAGGTGCAGGGCGGCGCAGCGGCGGATCATCGTCGCCATCGCCGGCCGCTCGCAGCGGGCCAGCGCGTCGGCCTCCGCCTCCAGCCAGCGGAAAAAGTCGCCATCGCGGATCAGCGCCACCTTCACCGCCTCCGCCAGGCCGGCGATGCGGTCGCGCGCCTCCAAGGTCGCCAGCATGTCGAGATCGTTGAGCACCGCCCACGGCGGCGCGAAGGTCCCGAGGAAGTTCTTGCAGTCGAAGGCGTTGACGGCGTTCTTGACCCCGATGCCGGCGTCGTTCTGGGCCAGCACCGTGGTCGGGACGCGGATCAGCCGCAGGCCGCGATGGGTGATCGCGGCGGCGAATCCCACCAGGTCGAGGACGGCGCCGCCACCGATGGCGAGCACGAACGAATGGCGGTCGATGCCGTGGCCATGCAGCGCCGCCAGGAGCGTCTGCAGATGGCGCGGGTCCTTCTTGCAGGCTTCGCCGCCGGGAATGACCCGGGGCGCGGCAACGACTTCCAGTCGCTCGTCGTGGTGGGCGGCGTAGGCGAGGATACGGCCGGCGAGATTCGGTTGCGCCCGTTCCACCCCGGAATCGATAACGACCATGAGCCGGTGCCGGCGTTCCGGCTCGCGGCGGGCGACCACCCGGGCGAGGAGCGGGTTGTCGGGCTGAAACAGGCCGCTGGTGAAGCAAACCGGGTAGTCGAAGCTGACGGTGATGCGGGTGTGATGAAAGGACGCCGCGGCCGGTCCTTCGTCGCCGACCGAACCGGCTTCCGGGCGTTCTGCGTCGTCGCGCATGCCGCCGTTTCCGGGGATCGCCGCTAGTCCGCGGTCCACCGGCCGGCGCCCAGCGCTCGGGCCAGTTCGGCCGCACAAGCGGCCAGGAGGCGCTGCTCGTCCTCGGTGTAGGTGTGTTCTCCCGCCTTGCCGATGCCGAGGGTGCCGATCAGCCGCCGGCCGTCCGACGCCAACAGCGGCACGACGATGGCGCCGGCGACGCCGGTCTCGCGCGCACCCGGCCGGACCACGCCGGAGGAATCGGTCTGCAGGTTGCAGACGGTGACCGGTTGCCGCCGCTCGGCGCAGATGCCGGCCATTCCCCGGCCGAACGGGATGCGGCGGGTGTGGGCGCGCACCGCCTCCGGAAGACCGCGGTCGGCGACGGCGACGAGATCGGGACGGTCGGGATCGCCGGCCGCATCGACGGCGTGCAGGGTCGCCGTCGGCGCATCGAAGGCGTCGGCCACGACATCGAGGGCGCGGGCGAAGACCTGTTGCCCGACGGCACCGGATTGGCCCTGATCGAGGATACGGGCCACCTCGACCGGCAGGGCCGCGCGCCGCTGGTCCGCCTGCGTATTTTGCTGATCGGCCACGTCCGGTCGCTCCTCACCCGGCCGTACGTTGTGAGGCCCGATTGTCTCCCAATTGGGCACCGGGGACAACGCCGGAACCACGCCGCGACGATAAATAGGGTGGCGGCCGGCGGCGGCTGTCCCCCATCCGGGAGAGCGCCCGTCGCGGCGCTACCGGCCGATCGGGCGAGCCGGGCAGGCGCCCATCGCGGGCGCGCGCGCAGGCACCGCCGTGCAGGGAAAGTCGCGGGGTAAGCTAGACCAGATATAGATGTCTCTTGACACCGCCGCTGATTCGCTGAATACAGCGTTTCGCGAGTTGGCAATTGTTGTTGGCAGTTTTTCCATGAGCGAGCAAATCGGCGATAAAGCGACCCGTGATGACCTTCTGAGGATGGCCGTGGACGTTGTTGCGGCATATCTGAGCAATAATCAGGTTGCGACTGCCCAGATCCCAGAGATCATCAACAGCGTTTTCAACTCACTTACCTCTTTGGAAACCGAAGAGGTAGAGACCACCACCGATCATCCGAAGCCGGCCGCACCGATCCGGCGTTCGGTGACCCCCGACTACATCATCTGCCTCGAAGATGGCAAGAAGCTGAAAATGCTGAAGCGCCACTTGCGAACCAATTACGATATGACGCCTGAGGACTATCGGGCGAAATGGAACTTACCCGCCGATTACCCGATGGTGGCGCCGAATTACGCCCGGCAGCGTTCCGAGTTCGCCAAGAAAATCGGTCTCGGCAAGAAAGAGGTAGGCTGAGCCGGCTTTGTGGCTGCATTACGCCCATTTACCAATTTGGTACTAGTTCGATGACCGAAGCCCCGTTGCTCCACCTGGTGTTCGGCGGCGAGGTCCGCGACCCGCAGGGACTCGACTTCGTCGATACGAACGGGCTCGACATCGTCGGCATCTACGGGAGCTATAACGAGGCGCTGAAGGTGTGGCGCGGCGTCAGCCAGCGCCACGTGGATCACGCCAAGATCAAGTACGTGATCGTCCACCTGCACAAGTTGCTACAGCCGGAAGGCTAGTGATTGATCAGGGCCTGGGCGGCCTGGTTGATGCGGGGATCGGTCGACAGGGCGATATCGTTGAGGGCGTCCTGAACCTGCTCGTCGTCATTGAAACGGCCGAGTCGTTCAAGCGCGGTTAGACGCACCCGCGGATCCTCTTCTTCATTGACGATCGTATCGACGAGGAACATCGGCGGCTGGCTCGGGTCGGGATTGATGGAACTGACCGCGGCAAGCCGGACATCGATGCTTTCATCGGTGAGCGCCGATTGTATTAGCGGCACCGCATCCTGATAGGCAAACCCCGCCGCCGCCCGCACCGCCGCCGCCCGTGCGGCCGAATCCGGGTCGGATGCCACCACCGTCTGCAGCGCATCGAGGCCGCTGGTGCCGCTCGCCGCATAGATGCTGCCGATGCGGCGCACCCGTTGCGCCAGCGGCGGTAGGCGCGAGGGGTTGTCGTAGGACCAGCCGAGATGGCCGTCGAAGCCGGCAACGGGCGAGTTCTGCGCGGCAGCGGCGGAATTGCTCCCGCCCGCGGCGCCCAGCACCACCGGCTCGATGCTGGGATCGGTGGCGGCGCCGAGGCCGAAGACCCGGATGCGCATGATGCGGGGAACGACCCCCTGCCGCTGCGGCGCGAATTCGATCACCAGGTGATTGGGCTGGATCAGCCGTTCGAGCCCGTCGAGGAGCGGCAGATCGGCGAAAGCCTGCGCCCGGGTCAGGCCGAGATCGCCGCGAACCAGGACCTCCGCGCCCAGGTCGCGGCCCACGGCGCCGAGAATTGGCGCCATCGGGGCTTCACCGATGTTGGCGCTGATCCGGCCCCGCTCCACGCGAACGCCGCTCCCCGCCGCCGAATCCGTCCCGGCGCCGGGGTGGGCGACGGCCGAAGGCGGCGGCGCCGCCGCAGCCCCGGCGGCGGGAACCAGGACCGAAAGACCCAGCGGCAGCAGCATCCATACCCGCCGCCGGGAGCATGCGGGCCTCCGCCCCGCGGCCCGGTCATCGGGAGCGTCGGGAGGCTGACCTGCGGATTCGACACGGCGCGCACGGCGGACCATCGGGTCGAGATAACGCCTGATTTCGCCCAAACGCAATCGGCGCGACCTTTACCTTTTAACTAGGAATTTTAGCCTATAATGTGCTAGTGTTCTTATAGCGGCTGGCTGAGCCGCCGCGGCGGGATCCAACGCCGCCTCCATGGATGGAGTATGCCCCCTGTCGCCCACCGGCCACCCGCCCGGTCGCGGAACACCCCATGCCGAAAGACCGGCCGCCGAGGAAAAGCGCGCGGCCGGCGCCCCGCCCGAAGAGCCTGCCCCCCTCGCGCCTTCGGGCGGGGACCCTTTGCCCGTTCCCGCCTACCGCGCCGCGGTGTTTGCCGCCCAGCCGGGGCTCTGGTCGGCCTGGACGGCGGCGATCCACGCCCTGCCATCCATTTCGGCGCAGGAGGCGCGTGCGTACCAGGAAATCTTCGCCGCCGAGGGCGGCTGGCGGGAAGACCGGCAGAGTGGTGCCGCGAGCGGGCTGCTGCCGGCCACGATCGAGGCCCTGGTGGCCGCCGGCCGCCTGCCGGGGGTGGCGCCGGCGACGCCGCCCCGCCGGCTTTCCCTTTGCCAACGGGCGGCCGCCTACCGGGCCTACTTCGACGACGTGCTGCGCAGCATCGGCGGCCACCCGGCGTTTCCTTCGATCGCATCGCCGCTGGCCGCGGCGGCCCTGGCCGACACCTTGTTCCGCCACGGCGGCCGCGGCGGCACCCGCCTGGTGCAGCGCGCGGTGGTGGCGGTGGCGCCGGCGGCTTGTGCGGTCGATGGCCGGATGGGGCCGAAGGTGTTCGCCCTGTTCTGCCGTCTCGTCGCCGATGCCGGCGGATGCGTGACCCTGCTGGAACGCCTGGCCGATGCGCGCCTGGCCGCCACCGGCGGCGGCGAACGGCCCCGCTTCGATCACTTCCGCTTCCGTCCCGCCGATGCCGGTCGCCCGCCGGCGGAGATCGCCGCCCTCGATCGCCTGGAACGCAGCCGCCGGGGCTAGGGCCGCCGACGGCCATCGCCCATACGCCGGTTGCGCCGGTTCCGCCAAGCTGCTTCACTCGTCCGCGCGCCGGACGCAAGGGCCGGACAAGACGGCGGGCGGGCGAAAGAGGAGGCGGAGCATGGCGACCGGGACAGGATCGGCGGCGCCACCCCCGGCTACACGCCCCGGCACGCCGCCGGTGATCGGCATCATCGGCGGCAGCGGACTTTACGAGATCGAGGGCCTGACCGCGGCGGCGTGGCAGCGGGTGTCGTCCCCCTGGGGCGAGCCGTCCGACGAGCTGCTCGCCGGCTTCCTCGGCGAGCAGAAAGTCGTCTTTCTGCCGCGCCACGGCCGCGGCCATCCCATTCCGCCGTCGGCCATCGACAACCGCGCCAACATCGACGCCCTCAAGCGCTGCGGCGTCACCGAGGTTATCTCGTTGTCGGCCTGCGGCTCGCTGCGCGAGGATCTCGCCCCCGGCACCTTCGTCGTCGTCGACCAGTTCATCGACCGCACCTTCGGTCGCGCCAAGAGCTTCTTCGGCAAGGGCATGGTCGCCCACGTCGGCATGGCGGAGCCGGTCTGCGAACGGCTGGGAGACGCGCTTAGCGACAGCCTCGCCGAGCTTGCCGTCCCCAAGGTGCGCGGCGGCACCTACCTGGTGATGGAGGGACCGCAGTTCTCCACCCTGGCCGAATCGCGGCTGTACCGGGCCTGGGGTTGCGACGTCATCGGCATGACCAACATGCCGGAGGCGAAGCTCGCCCGCGAGGCGGAGATGTGTTACGCGACGGTCGGCATGGTCACCGACTACGACTGCTGGCACGCCGATCACGCCAGCGTCACCGTCGAGGCGCTGATCGCCGTCCTCAAGGACAACGCCCAGCGGGCGCGCGAGCTGGTCGCGGCGGTGGTGGCGAAGCTGGCCGGACGGCGGCAGAGCTGCCCCCACGGCTGCCACACCGCCCTCGCCACCGCCCTGGTCACCGCCCCCCAGGCGCGCGATCCGGAACTGCTCGCCCGCCTCGACGCCGTCGCCGGCCGCGTCCTCGGCTGAACCGGGCCGGGGCGGCCGGTCAGACTCCCGCCGAGCGGCTAAGCTCGGTCAGCCGCGCCGCCAGCCAGGCCAGCGCACCTTCCACGTCCGCCACCCGCGCGCCCGCCGGCTTGTCCGGCCGGCGGATCATCACCACCGGCAGGCCGAGCCGTGCCGCCGCCTGCAGCTTGGCCCGGGTGGCGCCGCCCGCCTGCTTGCTCACCACCGTCTCGATGGCGTGGTCGCGGATGAGGGCGGTCTCGTCGTCGACGGTGAAGGGTGGGCGGGCGATGACCGCTCGATGCCGCGGCAGGGGCAACGGCGAAGGCGGCGGCTCGAACAGCCGGACGAGGAACCACACATCGGGGACGGCGGCGAAGGCGGCGAAACTGCCGGGCCCAGTGGTGAGGAACACCCGCCGGCCGAGGGCGGGCAGCCGCGCCGCCGCCTCATCGGCGTCCGCCACCTCGATCCAGCGGTCGTCCGCTGCCGGCACCCACGGCGGTCGCAGCAGCAGCAGCCGCGGAACCGCGGCGGCGGCGCAGGCGGCGGCGGCGTGGGCCGAGATGGTGGCGGCGAACGGGTGGGTGGCGTCGATGACCAGGTCGACGGCGGCCGCCGCCAGATGGCGGACGAGGCCCTCCGTGCCGCCGAAACCACCGCGGCGCACCCGGTAGCCCGGTGGCGGCGGCCGCTCCGCCAGCCGTCCGGCGAGAGACAGGGTGACCTCGAGCCGGCCGGCGAAGCGGGCCGCCGCCGCGGCGGCGAGCCCGGACGCCTCGCCGGTGCCGCCCAGGATCAGCAGCCTAGCCGGCCGCATCGATAGCCGCACCGGCGGGCGCGATGGGGGGACTCCGGCCGATCAGCCGGCCCTGGCGGTCGAAGACGAGGACCTCCAGGTCCACCGGCGCCCCCGCCAGCACCGACGCCGCCACCCGCCGCGCACCGGCGGCGACGTCATCGGCGAGCGGCAATCCCGCCGCCCGGGCGAGGGCGAGCACCTGCGCCGCCGTCGCCGCCCCCTGCGCCGCCGCTTGCGTATCCGCGTCGCCGCCGAGGCGTTGGATGTCGCCGGCCAGAGCGGCGATGTCCACCCGCGACTTGGCCGAGTGGACGTAGAGGTGGCCCTGCGCCAGCTTGGCCAGCTTGCCGAAACCGCCGGCGAGGGTCAGCCGCGGCAGCGGATGGGCGCGCAGGTACTTGAGCGTACCGCCGATGAAGTCACCCATATCGATCAGCGCCGCATCGTCGAGACCGTAGAGCCGCCGCACCGCCTCTTCGGAGACCGAGCCGGTGGCCGCCGCCACGTGGGTGAGGCCGACCGCCCGCGCCACGTCGATGCCGCGGTGGATGGAATGGATCCAGGCGGCGCAGGAAAACGGCACGACGATCCCGGTCGTCCCGAGGATCGACAGGCCGCCCCGAATCCCCAGCCGGCCGTTCAGCGTCCGCGCCGCCAGCGCCTCGCCGCCCGGCACCGCGATGGTGACGACCACATCGGGAGGCGCATCGGCGACGGGGCCGCCGGCGCCGGCGGCGGATGCCTGAGCGGCCAGCAGGGCGGCGATGACCATCGCCCGCGGTCCGGGGTTGATCGCCGGCTCGCCCACCGCCACCGGCAGGCCCGGCAAGGTCACCCGGCCGACCCCCTCGCCGGCGCGGAAGACGACACCCGTCCCCGGTGCCGCCGGGGCGACGGTCGCCACCACCTCGCAGCCGTGGGTGACGTCGGGGTCGTCGCCGGAATCCTTGATGACGCTGGCCATGGCCGATGTCTCGCCCAGTTCGGCGCGGGCGAGCGGCAGGGTCGCGGTGCCGCCGCGCGGCAGTCCTATGGTCATCGCGTCGGGAAAGCCGCCGGTAAGCCACCCCTGCCAGGCGGCGGCGGCGGCGGCGGCGGCACAGGTCCCGGTGGTCCAGCCGCTGCGCAGCGGCCGGCCGGTCGGCTGATCCGGAGCGGGGTCGCCCGCAGCGACGCCGTCATCCGCGGCGGGGGGCACGCTTTCGTTCATCGGGATTAGTTTAGCGCCAACGACGGGACGGGGCTGCCGAATTTGACAACCGGCGAATTCCATCCAAGTCTAGCCCAACATCGCCGGCGCAACCGCCGGGTCGGAAGCGAGGTGTCGGAGCCGCCGTGATCGACGAGCCTTCCCTGCTCCAGGGCCTGCTGGCGCAAGGCCTTGCCGCCTGCCGGGCGGCGCTCTCCGCCGACGGCAGCCTGTTGGCCAGCCTGTTTCTCGCCGGTCTCGTCGGCAGCCTCACCCACTGCACCGGCATGTGCGGCCCGTTCGTCCTGGCGCAGACCGTGGCCCGCCTGGATGCGGTGCCGGCCGGCGGCATGCGCGAGTTGCATCGTCTGGCCGGCGCGGCACTCGCCCCCTACCATCTCGGCCGCGCCACCACCTATACCGGCCTCGGCGCCATCGCCGCGACGCTCGCCGGCGGCGTCATCGACGCCACCCGATGGCGCTGGCTGTCGGTGGCGCTGCTGGCGGTGGCGGCGCTGCTCTTCCTCGCCTACGCGTTGCGGGCACTGGGGGTCGCGATCCCCGGCACCGCCGGTGGAACCGGCGCGGGCTGGAGCCGGCTGGTGGGCGGCTGGGCGAAGCCGCTGTTCGACCGGCCGATCCGCTGGCGCGGCTACCTGCTGGGGGTCCTCCTCGGCTTCCTGCCGTGCGGCCTGCTCTACGCCGCCCTGGCCGCCGCCGCCGCCTCGGGCAGCGCGCTCTCCGGCGCCGCCGCCATGTTCGCCTTCAGCCTCGGCACCGTGCCGGCGCTCGTCGCCGTCGGCCTCGCCGGGCACGTGGCCGGCAGCCGCTTCCGCGCCACCGCCCGCGCCCTGGCGCCGGTGCTGATGCTGATCAACGCGGCGGCGCTGTCGTACCTCGCTTGGCGCCTCGCCGCAGCCTGACAATCCCTGTTCCGCCCCGATTTCCCCTCCACAGCCGGATGATCCCGCCGATGACTTCAAGCCAGGCCAAGAAACCCTTCCGTGGCGCCCTCGTCGTCCTCGCCCTCCTCGTCCTCGGCGCGGTGGGGTTCCTCGCCGCCCGCCACTACTTCGGCCAACCCATCGCCGCGTCCTTGGAACCCGCCGCCGCCCCGGACATCGGCGGTCCGTTCTCCCTGGTCGACCAGGACGGCAACCCGGTGACCGACGAGACCTTCCGCGGCAAGTACATGCTGGTCTACTTCGGGTTCACCTACTGCCCCGACGTTTGCCCCACCTCGCTCGCCCGCAACGCCCAGGCGCTGGCGCTGCTGGGCGACAAGGCGGACAAGATCGTCCCCATCCTGATCAGCATCGATCCCGAACGCGACACGCCGCAGAAGATGAAGGACTATGTCGCCGCCTTCGATCCGCGCCTGATCGGCCTGACCGGCACCGTGCTGCAGATGAAAATCGCCGCCCAGGCCTACAAGGTCTTCTACATGAAGGTGCCGCCGAAGGCGGGTGGCGACCCGAACGCCTATGTCGTCGACCACTCCACCTTCACCTACCTGATGGGTCCCGACGGCCGCTTCCTCCGCTTCTTCCAGCATACCCAGTCGCCGGAGGAGATGGCCGCCGAGCTGAAGACGGTGGTCCGCTAACCGCGGGCATGAGCGTGCCGGTGCGCCAGCCCAGCCATGATCCAGGGAACGGTCGGGGGGTGATCGTCGCCGCGCCGGCGTCCGGGTCCGGCAAGACCATCTTCACCCTGGCGCTGATCCGCCACCTGGCCCGCAGCGGCGTCGCCGTCGCTTCGGCCAAGGTGGGTCCCGACTACATCGACCCCGCCTTCCACGCCGCCGCCGGCGGCACCGCCTGCGTCAACCTGGATCCGTGGGCGATGCGGGCGGCCACCCTCGACCGGCTGGTGGGAGCCCTCTCGGCCCGCGCCGGGATCGTCGTGTGCGAGGGGGTCATGGGCCTCTTCGACGGCGCCGTCGGCGACGCCGGCTCCACCGCCGACCTCGCCGCACGCACCGGCTGGCCGGTGATCCTGGTTCTCGACGTACGCGCCCAGGCGGCCAGCGCGGCGGCGGTGCTGCGGGGCTTTGCCAGCCATCGCGCCGACGTGGACGTGGCCGGCGTCGTCTTCAATCGTGTCGGCAGCCCCCGCCACCTGGCGATGGTGGAGGACGCCTGTCGCCGGGCGGTGCCCCACGTCGGCCGCCTCGGCGGACTGGGCCGGATGGCCGATTTGGAACTGCCGGAGCGACACCTGGGTCTGGTTCAGGCGGCGGAGCATCCGGGCCTCGCCGCTTTCCTCGACGCCGCCGCCGACCGGCTGGCCGACGCCATCGCCGTCGACCGGCTGCTGGCCCTGGCACGACCGGCGAACCCGGCTTTCGTTTCCGACGGCACCGGCAACCATGCGCCGCCGATTGCGCCCCTGGGGCAACGGATCGCCGTCGCCGACGACCCGGCGTTCGCCTTTCGCTATCCGCACGTGATCGAGGGGTGGCGGGCCGCCGGGGCTTCCCTCTCCTTTTTCTCCCCCTTGGCCGACGAGGCACCCGACGCCCACGCCGACGCGGTGTACCTGCCGGGCGGATATCCCGAACTGCACGCCGGCAGGCTGGCCGGCAACGCCCGCTTCCTCGCCGGCCTCACCGCCGCCGCCGGCCGCGGCGCCGCCATCGTCGGCGAGTGCGGCGGCTATATGGTGATGGGCGAGGCGCTGATCGATGCCGCCGGGGAGGCGCACCGGATGGCCAGGCTTTTGCCGCTGGTCACCTCGTTTGCCGAGCGGCGGCTGCACCTGGGTTACCGCCGCGCCCGGCTGGAGGTTGCGACCGCCCTCGGCGCCGCCGGCAGCGCCTTTCGCGGCCACGAGTTCCACTTCGCCCGCACCGTCAGCGAGGGACCCGGCCAACCCCTGTTCCGCGTCGCCGATGCGGAGGGCCGGCCGCTCGGCGGCACCGGCCTCGCCCGCGGCCGCGTCGTCGGCTCCTTCGTCCATTTGATCGACAGGGCGGAGGCGGACGGATAGGATGCGGGACCGATAGGCGCCCCTACTCCCAACGCTGCAGACGACCATGGCCGAGCCCAGCCCGTCCGATGACGCCCCGTCCCGGCCGTTCTGGCGCCGCAAACGGCTGGAACAGATGACCCCCGGCGAGTGGGAAAGCCTCTGCGACGGCTGCGGCAAATGCTGCCTGGAAAAGCTGCGCTGGGGACGGTGGGGCACCATCAGCCACACCGACGTCGCCTGTCGCCTGCTCGACCTGGAGAGCTGCCGCTGCCGGCGCTATGGCGAGCGGCGGCGCCTGGTTCCCAACTGCGAGCAGCTCACCGCGGCGAAGATCCGGCGGCTCGACTGGCTGCCCTCCACCTGCGCCTACCGGGTGCTGGCCGAAGGCGGCGACCTCGCCTGGTGGCATCCCCTCGTATCCGGCGATCCGGAGATGGTGCACACCGCCGGCATCTCGGTGCGCGGACGGGCGGTGGCACCGGCCGGCGCCGGCCCGCTCGAACACCACATCGTCGACTGGCCAAGGTGAGCCGCCCGTGACCGACCCCGATCCCGCTGCCGTCAGCCCCGCCGTCGACGATCGGCTGCACGGCGTGTTCGCCGCCGCATTGACGCCCGTCGACGCCCATCTCGCCCCCGACTTCGGCACCGCCACCCTGCACTGCCGCTGGCTGCTTCGCCACGGCTGCGACGGCCTCGGCATCCTCGGCACCACCGGCGAGGCCAACTCGTTCTCGGTCGGCGAACGGACGGACCTGCTCGACCACCTGGTCGGCAACGGGGTGCCGGCGGCGGTGCTGCTGCCCGGCACCGGCTGCGCCGCGCTGACCGACACGGTGGCGCTCACCGCCCACGCCTGCAAGCTTGGGGCGGGCGGCTGCCTCGTCCTGCCGCCGTTCTACTACAAGAACGTCAGCGACGACGGGCTGTTCGCGTCCTACGCCGAGGTGATCGAGCGGGTCGGCGACCCCCGGCTGCGCATCTACCTCTACCATTTCCCGCAGATGACCGGCCTGTTCCTGTCCGTTGCGCTGATCGAGCGGCTGGTCGCCCGCTATCCCGAGACGGTGGTCGGGATCAAGGATTCCTCCGGAGACCTCGCCAACATGCTGGCGGTCGCCGCCGCCATTCCCGGCTTCGCCGTCTTCTCCGGATCGGACGACCTGTTGTTGCCGCTGCTGGACGGCGGCGGGGCCGGCTGCATCACCGCCTGCTGCAACATCGCCGCCCCGCTGGCGGCGGCGGTCTACGCCGCCTGGCGCAACGGCGACCGGGAAAACGCCGCCGCGGTGCAAAGGACGCTCTCCGAGGTCCGCCGCCTGGTTTCCGCCTATCCGCTGTCGGCGGCGCTGAAGGCGCTGTTTGCCCGTTTCTCCCCCGCCGGCGCCTGGGCGCAGCTGCGGCCGCCGCTGGTCCCCCTGCCGCCGGCCGCCGCCGCCGCCCTGGCCGACGCCCTCGCCGCCCTCCCCTTCGCCCCCGACGACTGGCCGTGAGCGGATCGCAGCGGTGTTGACGCTGGCGGGCCACCGCGACCGCCGCCATCAGCTCGCTCCCGCCACCGTCGACGTGGGGGGCCGGGCTATTCCGCTCGTCGTCCGCCGAACGGCACGGGCGAAGCGGCTCATCCTCCGTCTGTGCCCCGTCGATGATGCGCTGATCCTGACCCTGCCGCCACGGGTCGGCGTCGCCGACGGCCTCGCCTTCGTCGCCCGCGAGCGCGAACGGATCGCCGCCCTGCTGGACCGCCGCCCGGCGCGGATGCCGTTCGTCGATGGCGCCGTCATCCTTCTGCGCGGCGCGCCGCACCGCATCGTCGCCGCGCCCGGCCGCGACGTTCGCGTGGCGGACGGGGTGATCCTGGTCGGCGGGCGGGAAGACCGCCTCGCCGCCACTCTCGGCCGCTGGCTGCGCCGGCAGGCGCTGGCCGAGCTGACCCAGCTCTCCGAGGTCAAGGCGGCGCGGTTGAATGGCGTTCCCCGCCGACCGCTCGGGCGGGTGCGGGTGAAGGAGATGCGGACCCGCTGGGGATCGTGCACCCCGAAGGGCGATCTCAACTACGCCTGGCGGCTGATCCTGGCACCGCCCTTCGTCCTCGATTACGTGGTCGCGCACGAGGTGGCGCACCTGGCCCGGGCCGGCCACGACCGGGCCTTCTGGACCACCTGCGCCCACCTCGCCGCCGCCGATCCCGCCCCGGCCCGCGCCTGGCTGCGCGACCACGGCTCGACGCTGCTGCGCTACGGGTAGGTCGGGAAGCCCTTGGGACCGCGGAGGGGCGGCGCGTGCCCCTCCGCGAACCATCGCCGGACCTTGCTCAGGCGGCCAGCGTCTTGCCGGTGGAGTTCAGGTCGTGGAACGCCTCGCCCAGGCGCTCGACCAAGCCCTTCTCGGCGTCACGCAGCCACTTGCGCGGGTCGTAGTACTTCTTGAACGGGGTGCCGTCGTCCGGATCGATCTGATACTTGAACGCCTTCGGATGATCGTCGACGAACTTGCCGACCGGCGCCGAGAAGGCGAACTGGGTGTCGGTGTCGATGTTCATCTTGAACACGCCGTAGCCCACCGCCTCGGTGATCTGCTCCTTCTCGGAGCCGGAACCGCCGTGGAAGACCAGGTTGAGCGGGTTCGGGCCGGTGTTGTGGCGGCGCGAGATCAGGTCCTGGGAGTTCTTCAGGATCTCCGGACGCAGCTTGACGTTGCCCGGCTTATAGACGCCGTGCACGTTGCCGAACGAGGCGGCGACGGAGAACATGCCGATCTCCGCCAGCTTGTCGAAGGCCTGCAGCACGTCTTCCGGCTGGGTGTAGAGCTTGGCGTTGTCGGCGCTCTCGTCGAACTCGCCGCCGATGCCGTCCTCCTCACCGCCGGTGACGCCGAGCTCGATCTCCAGGTTCATCCCGAGCGGCGCCATCCGCTTCAGGACGCGGGCGCACTCGTTCAGGTTCCAGTCGATGGGCTCCTCCGACAGGTCCAGCATGTGGGAGCTGAACAGCGGCTTGCCGGTCTCCTTGAAGAAGGCCTCGCCGTAATCGAGCAGCGCCTCGACCCAGGGGATCAGCTTCTTGTTGGCGTGGTCGGTGTGGAGGACGACGCAGACGCCATAGTGCTCGGCCATCATGTGGACGTGGCGGGCGGCGGAGACCGCACCCAGCACCTTCGCCAGCGCCCCGTCGGGGAAGCCTTGGCCGGCGTAAAATTGGGCGCCGCCGTTGGAGAGCTGGATGATCACGTCGGACTTGTTCTTCGCCGCCGACTCCAGCACCGCGTTGACGGTATTGGTGCCGGTGACGTTCACCGCCGGCAGGGCGTAGTTGCCGGCCTTGCAGCTGGCGACCAGGGTCTCGTAGTCCTTGCCGGTGACGACGCCCGGCTTCAGTTTTGCGCTCGCTCCACTCATTTGATCTCGCCTCCGTACACAGGCGGGGGCGGCGCGCCGATGGCTATTCGCCCCCTTTGATTTCCGTAATCGGTCAGCCGCGCGATCGGCCGCGCAGGACAGTGGGTCCAACGGCAACGCCGTTATATCAGCTTGGTCGGCGGGCGCGAGATCCAACCCGATTCGGGCCGCAACATGCCGTCGTCGCAGCGGAAATTGCCCGCCGACGATCAGCCGTCGACGCAGCCCAGGTCGCAGATGCGCCGCCATGCCTCGTCGTCGATGGGCATCACCGACAGCCGCGACTGGCGCACCAGCGGCAGCTCGCCGAACCGCCCGTCGGCCTTGATCGCGGCGAGGGTGACCGGGCGCGGCAGCGGTGCCACGACCCGTACGTCGACCATCCCGAAGCGGCCGGTTTCATCCTTGGGGTCGGGATAGTACTCGCGGGTAACCTCGACGATGCCGACGATCGCCCGCACGTCGCCCGAATGATAGAAGAAGGCCCGGTCGCCCACCCGCATCGCCTTCAGGTTGTTGGCCGCCTGGTGGTTGCGGACGCCGTCCCAGTTGGTCGTTCCCGCCACCACCTGATCGTCCCACGACCAGGCGTCGGGTTCCGATTTCACCAGCCAGTGCGCCATCCGCCCTACTCCGCCGGCAGCACCTTCTTCCACGACCGGATGTGGACGCTTTCGAACAGGCCGGCCTTGCCGTAAGGGTCGCCGGCGACGAAAGCCTCGGCTTCCGCCCGGTCGGCGACATCGAGAATGAGCAGGCTGCCGTTCATCGTTCCATCCTCGGCGAGGGTCGGGCCGGCGGCCTTGATCCGGTCGGCCTGAGAATCGAGGTAGGCGAGATGCGCCGGCCGGTTCTGCTGACGGATCGCCAGGTGGTCGGGCTTGTCGGTACCGAAGATGACGAACAGCATCGCGGAGGATCCTCCCCGGAAGGTGTTTTCGTTGCCGGCAAAGGTAGCTGGCGGCGAGGGTCGATGGCAACCGATGCGAACCGGCCGCGGTCGAGGTCGCGTCTCGCTGTTTGACCTTGACCGGACAACCGTGATCGCGGCTCCTTGTCCTGGCGTGGCCGGGGGCGGCAGCGGTCGACCCGGTAGCGCGACGGCAGACGCGGGGTGTCCGAGGGGGTCCATGCCGGATTTCCGTCTTGAAGCGGCGGCGGGGGGCCCCGTCGCCGGCATCGACGAAGCGGGCCGCGGTCCGTGGGCGGGGCCGGTGGTCGCCGCCGCGGTCGTCTTCGAACGGCGGCCGCCGCGATCCCTCGCCCGCCTCATCGACGACTCGAAGGTCCTCCGCCGCGCCCAGCGCGAAGACGCCTTCGCCGCCCTGACCGGCGCCGCCCGCATCGGTGTCGGCATCGCCTCGGTCGAGGAGATCGACCGCCTCAACATCCTCCAGGCGACCCTCACCGCCATGCGCCGGGCGGTGGACGCGTTGATGGAGACCAACGGGCCGGTCGCCCCGGTGCTGGCTCTCGTCGACGGCAACGTCCTGCCGGTCCTCCCCTGTCCGGTGAAAGCGGTGATCGGTGGCGACGGCCTGTCGCTCTCCATCGCCGCCGCGTCGATCGTCGCCAAGGTCAGCCGTGACCGGCTGATGACGGCGCTGGCCGACGAGTACCCCGGCTACGGCTGGCGGACCAACGTCGGCTACGGTACGCCGGAGCACCGCGCCGCCCTCCTCAACCTCGGCCCCTGCCGCCATCACCGCACCAGCTTCCGCCCGGTGCGCGAGGCGGCCGCCGGCCTCCCCGGTCTCTAGGCCGCCATGGACAAGAGCGCCGCCGCCATGGTCCGCACCGCCGACGACGGCGGCGACGGGCTCCGGCTCGACCGGGTCATCCCCGGCGATTGCGTGGAGGTGATGGCGACGCTGCCGGCGGCGTCGGTCGACATGGTCTTTGCCGACCCGCCCTACAACCTGCAGTTGGCCCGCACCCTGCACCGCCCCGACCACAGCCGGGTGGACGCGGTCGACGATGCCTGGGACCGGTTCGCCGACCTCGCCGACTACGACCGGTTCACCCGCGCCTGGCTCGCCGCCGCCAGGCGCGTCCTCAAGCCCGATGGCACGCTGTGGGTGATCGGCACCTACCACAACATCTACCGGGTGGGCGCGGCGCTGCAGGACCTGCAGTTCTGGATCCTCAACGACATCGTCTGGCGGAAGACCAACCCGATGCCCAACTTCCGCGGCCGGCGCTTCACCAACGCCCACGAGACGTTGATCTGGTGCTCCCGCGACGCGGGCTCCCGCTACCGGTTCAATCACTGGGCGATGAAAGGTCTGAACGAGGACCTGCAGATGCGCTCCGACTGGCTGATCCCGTTGTGCACCGGCGGCGAGCGGTTGAAGGCGGACGGACGCCGTGCCCATTCCACCCAGAAGCCGGAGGCGCTCCTTTACCGGGCGATCCTCGCCGCCACCAATCCCGGCGACGTCATCCTCGACCCGTTCTTCGGCTCCGGCACCACCGGCGCGGTGGCCAAACGGCTCGGCCGCCGCTGGCTCGGCATCGAACGCGACCCGACGTACGTGCGCCTCGCCGAAGAGCGCGTCGCCGCGGTGGCGGCGGCCGCCGCCGACGTGGCCAATCTCCTGCTGACCCCCTCGCCGCGCGAGGCGCCTCGCGTTCCCTTCGGCTGGCTGCTGGAGCACGGCCTGTTGCAGGCGGGCGACCGCCTCACCGACCGCGACGGGCGCCTCGACGCCCGCGTCGCCGCCGATGGCGCCATTGAATGCAACGGTCGTCGCGGCTCCATCCACCGCATCGGCGCCGAGGTCCAAGGTGCAACCGCGTGCAACGGGTGGGTGTTCTGGCACTACGAAGCGGACGGGCGGCGGCTCCCCATCGACGAGCTCAGGCAGAGGCTGCGGGCTCTCCTCGGTCCGTAGGCGCCGCACCCCCAGCACTCGACGCCGTCGCCGTCTCGCCGTCGCCGAGGTACGGAGCGAACGACGCGTCGATCCCCGACTTCACCGCCGCTTCCGCCTGGCGGGCGAGTATCTTGCGGTCGGCGACGGCAACGGCGGGGATCGGCTCGAGGAAGCGCAGTTCCACCTCGCCGCCGGGGGTCCCCAGCACCCGCGCCAGGTGCGGCGCCAGCGATGCGTCGCCGAACCAGGCATAGCGGTCCCGCAGCGGCCCGACGAGGGGGGTGCCGTCGCGGGTGCAGGTGTAGGCCAGCGACAGGGGCTGGATGATCAGCCGGTCGCGCAGGGCCGGATCCTCGGCGAGACTGAACAGCGACGACTTGAACGGCGCGACGCCGCTGCCGTCGGTGCTGGTCCCTTCCGGAAACATGATCAGGTGCTCGCCGCCGGCCAGCCGCCGCACCAGCATCTCTTGCTGTGACTTGGCCTCACTGCCGACCCGGTTGATGAAAATGGTCCCGGTAATGCGGGCGGCATAGCCGAATAGCGCCCACCCGGCCACCTCCGACTTGGCGATGAAGGTGCCGGTGACCAGCCGGGAAATGACCGGGATGTCCAGGTAGGAGACGTGGTTGGCGACGTAGAGGACGACGCCCTCGGTCACCGGCCGGCCGTAGCTGCGCAACCTGAGGCCGGTCATCCACAGGCACACGCGGCACCACCACACCTGCAACGGCCGGCGCCAGCGCGCCAGCGGCCCGGCGCAGAGCGCATAGGCCCAGAAGAACAAGAGACAGCTGACCACGAAAGGCAGGGCCCGCACGGCGGTAAGCAGCCGGTGGCTTTTCACCTCACGCCGCGTCCTGTTCGCCCGTCGGCCGGTCCACCCGGTAGCGCTTCTCGTACTTTTCGGTGAGTTGATCGGTTTTGACGATGACACAAACGTCGGTGGTGTTGAACTGGTGATCCACCACCGCACCGTCGCCGATGAAGCCGCCGACGCGCAGATAGCCCTTGATCAACGGCGGCAGGTCGGCAAGGACCGCCCGGGTGTCGAGGTCGTCCGGCGGCACCCGCTCCATCGGCACATAGATGTGGGGCAGCGCCTTCGGCCGCAGCGAACTCGGTGCCAGATGGAAATGATGCAGATAGGTGAGCTGGGCGCCCATCTGATCCGGCTCGGTGCCGGGAAAGCTGGCGCAGCCGAACATCAGCTGGATATCGTGGACGTGCACGTAGCGGGCCAGACCCCGCCACAGGAGCTGCATGACGCCGCGGCTGCGGTAGGCGGCATCGACGCACGATCGTCCCACCTCGACAATCTCGCCGGGATAGGTGAGCACGCCGTCGAGGTCGTATTCCTGCTCGGTGTAGAAACCGCCGTGCGCCATGGCCACCGGGCGGCGCAGCAGGCGATAGGTGCCGACGACCGGATCGCCGTCGCCCGGCTCGGAGTTGATGACCAGAAGGTGGTCGCAGACGCCGTCGAAAGCATCGAAGTCGCGGCGGTGGGCCCGCATCTCAGGGGTCGGAGTCGCCGCCATCTCCTCGTAGAAGACCCGGTAGCGAAGGCGCTGGGCGGCCTCGATATCCGCTTCCGAGGCCGCGAGCCGCACCTGGAAGTTGCCGTAAGTGAGAGGCTCCACGTGTCCGTCCTGGGTAACCGGCGCCCCGCAGCCTTACCGCAACGCAACATCCGGTGCAGCGTTAGATATTGCAGACCGCGGGAAACCCAGCAAGGAATTTCGGCCGGCGCCGGCCTGGCCCTAGCGCGTCGGAACCGGCTGGTCCCCCGAGTAATCGTAGAAACCACGCCCGGTTTTTCGGCCGAGCCAGCCCGCCTCCACATACTTCACCAGGAGCGGGCACGGCCGATACTTGGAATCGGCCAGACCATCATGGAGCGTGTGCATGATCCCGAGGCAGGTGTCGAGGCCGATGAAATCGGCAAGCTCCAGCGGTCCCATGGGGTGATGGGTACCGAGGCGCATGGCGATATCGATGCTCTCCACCGAGCCGACGCCCTCGTACAGCGTGTAGATGGCCTCGTTGATCATCGGCATGAGGATGCGGTGGACGACGAAGGCGGGGAAATCCTCGGCGCTGATGGGGGTCTTGCCCAGCCGCTTGGCGAACTCGTCCAGGACGCGGTAGGTGCTCTCTTCGGTGGCGATGCCGCGGATCAGTTCCACCAGCCCCATCTTCGGCACCGGGTTCATGAAATGGGTGCCGATGAAGCGGGCCGGCCGATCGGTCTGGGCGCCGAGGCGGGTGATGGAGAGCGTCGAGGTGTTGGTCGCGATGATCGCGTCCTTGGGGAGGACTTCGCAGAGGTGGCGGAAAATCTCCTTCTTCACCACCTCGTCCTCGACCGCGGCTTCGATCGCCAGCTGACAGTCGGCGAAGCCGGCGTAGTCGGTACCGCCGCTGACCCGGTCGCGGGCGGTCTTGGCGTCGCCCTCGGTCATCCGCCCCCGGTTGACGGCACCCTCCAGCGATTGGCCGATCCGCTCCAGGCCGGCATCGACCTTGGCCTGGGTCACATCGAGGAGATAGACGGGCAGCCCGGCGATGGCACACACCTGGGCGATGCCGGTCCCCATGTCCCCGGCGCCCACGACGCCGACTTTGGTGATCTCCATGGTTATCCGCCGCCCCGTGGCTCAGCCGGACTTGCTGAGCGCGGCCGTCAACTCCGGCACCGCCTGGAACAGATCGGCGACGAGGCCGTAATCGGCAACCTGGAAGATGGGTGCCTCTTCGTCCTTGTTGATGGCGACGATGAATTTCGAGTCCTTCATCCCGGCGAGATGCTGGATGGCACCGGAAATGCCCACTGCGACGTAGAGGTCGGGGGCAACCACCTTGCCGGTCTGCCCCACCTGGTAGTCGTTGGGGACGTACCCCGCGTCCACCGCGGCGCGCGACGCACCGACCGCAGCCCCCAGCTTGTCGGCCAGCGTCTCGATCATGTGGAAATTTTCCCCCGATCCCATGCCGCGGCCACCGGAGATGACGATGCGGGCGCTGGTCAGCTCCGGACGCTCGCTCTTGGTCAGCTCCTGACCGACGAACCGGGAGAGCAGCGGATCCGCCGCCGCCTCGACCGTCTCGACGGCGGCCGAGCCGCCCTCCGCCGATGCCTTGTCGAAGGTGGTGGTGCGGACGGTGATCACCTTGATGGGATCCGAGGACTGCACCGTGGCCATGGCGTTGCCGGCGTAGATGGGGCGGACGAAGGTGTCGGCGCCTTCGATGGCGGTGACCTCGGAGATCTGCGCCACGTCCAAGAGCGCCGCCACCCGCGGCAGCAGGTTCTTGCCGGTGGTGGTGGAGGCGGAGAGGATGTGGCTGTAGCCGGGGGCGAGCCCGGCCACCAGGGGAGCCAGCGCCTCCGCCAGGGGATGGGCGTACGCGGGCGAGTCGGCGTGCAGCACCTTGGCCACCCCGGCCACCTTGGCCGCCGCCTCGGCGGCGGGACCGGCGCCGGAGCCGGCGATCAGGACGTGGACGTCGCCGAGCTTGCCGGCGGCGGTCACGGTGTTGAGCGTGGCCGCCTTCAGGGCGGCGTTGTCATGATCGGCTACGACGAGGACACTCATCTAGAGGACCTTCGCTTCATTGCGGAGTTTATCGACGAGTTCGGCAACGGTCTTCACCATGACACCGGCCTGACGCTTGGGCGGCTCCTTCACCTTCAGCGTCTTCAGCCGCGGCGCCGTGTCGACGCCCAGATCGGCCGGCTTGACCGTCTCGATGGGCTTCTTCTTCGCCTTCATGATGTTGGGTAGCGACGCGTAGCGCGGCGTGTTCAGCCGCAGATCGGCGGTCACCACCGCCGGCATCTTCAGCGCCACCGTCTCGAGGCCACCGTCCACCTCGCGGGTGACCATCGCCTCGCCGGCTTCCAGCACCACCTTCGAGGCGAAGGTGCCCTGCGGCCAGCCGAGAAGCGCCGCCAGCATCTGGCCGGTCTGATTGGAATCGTCGTCGATCGCCTGCTTGCCGAGGATCACCAGGTCCGGCTTTTCCTGCTCCACCAGTGCCTTCAGCAGTTTGGCTACCGCGAGCGGCTGCAGTTCGTCGGCGCTGTCGACCAGGATACCCCGGTCGGCGCCCATGGCGAGCGCGGTTCGGATGGTCTCCTGGCACTGAGGCGGCCCGAGGGAGACGACGACGATTTCCGTCGCCTTTTTCGCCTCCTTGAGGCGCACCGCCTCCTCGACGGCGATTTCGTCGAATGGATTCATCGCCATCTTGACGTTGGCGAGCTCGACCCCTGTTTCGTCCGCCTTGACCCGGACCTTGACGTTGGCATCGACCACGCGCTTGGCTGTGACGAGGATCTTCATGAACGACCGACCCGCGATGAGTTGTTTTCTTTATCGTCTGCCGGTTCTCTGTCGTCCGCCTGGGGCGCCCGACCGGGTGTGTGTCCCCTTGCGGGCACCGCTGCCGTTCCCGGCTGGACGCCTTCACCCGCGGTGCACGGCACACGGCCCCGAACCAGGGGTGCAAACTTAAGGAGACGGGCAGACGAGGTCAAGCTGGCCGTAAGGCCGATCGGGGCCCGACCGGTGGTCGCCTACGCCGGCCCCATCCGGCCGACCCGACACGCATCCGCTTGCTTCAATCAGCGTGCGTCCCACCTCCAGATAAGGCAATCTCGGGCGACCGCAGAGCGGGCGGTTAGCGGGATGAGCGTCCGTCTCGGCCTTTCTCCAGGAGGATCACACATGGACAAGAACAACGGTGCAAAGCGGCTCGCCGGCAAGATGGCGGTGATCACCGGAGGCACCACCGGCCTTGGTTTCGCCACCGCCGATCGCTTCCTCGACGAAGGCGCCAAGGTGATGATCACCGGCGCCCACGACGATCGGGTAAGGGCGGCGGTGCAAGAGCTCGCCCGCGGCGTCGTCGGCTTCCGCGCCGACGTCCGCTCGCTGATCGATCTCGACATGCTGGCGGCCGCCGTCCACGGCGCCTTCGTCGACGGCTTCGACGTGCTGTTCGCCAACGCCGGCGTCGGCAGCTTCAGGGCGTTCGATGCCGTCGACGAACGCGACTTCGACAATCAGTTCGGCATCAACGTCAAGGGACTGTTCTTCACCATCCAGAAGCTGCTGCCGTTGATGCGAACGGGCGGCAGCATCATCCTCAACGCGTCGGCGGTGAGCGAGAAGGGCCTCCCCATGTCCAGCGTCTACGCCGCGACCAAGGCGGCGGTTCGCTCGTTCGCCCGCTCGCTGGCGGCCGAACTGGGGCCGAAGGGGATCCGCGTCAACGCCCTCAGCCCCGGCCTGATCCCGACCGACTTTTTGGTCAAGATGGGGTCCGAGAGCATGGAAATGATGACCGGCTTCCAGGGCTTCAATACCGGAACCACGCCGCTCGGCCGGGTCGGCCGGCCGGACGAGGTCGCCGAGGCGGCGGTGTTCCTCGCCAGCGATCAGTCGTCCTACGTCACCGCCAGCGACCTCCTCGTCGACGGGGGCTACATGAGCGTCTGAGCACCGCGTCTGATCCCCAACACCTGATCGTCGGCAGCCCCACCACCTCGTGGCGCGCGATCACTCATGCAATTTTCCGAGCGAGGCCGGACAGACCAAACGGCCGTGTCGGCCCGTAGGGAAAAGTAGTACCATAGTAGTCTAGTCTTATCGTTTGGCATGGGGGATCGGATGATGACGGGCTATAGTCGCTTATTGGCCATGGGTGCACTCGTCGCCAGCGTCGGCTGGGGACTACCCGCCGGCGCCGTCACCCAGCTCGACGCCGACTGGGCGGTCTCTTTCGGAACCTCCGGCACCGACCAAGTGACGGCGCTCGCCACCGACTCCGAAGGCCATCTGGCCATTGCCGGATGCGTCTTCCGTTGCCCCCGCGGCGGCTGCACCGACTACGGGGATGCCTGGGTCGCCCGCCTCACCGCCGACGGCCGGCAATTGTGGCGCAAACGGCTGGGAACGCCGGGGTACGACTGCAAATGGAAGGTCACGGTCGCCACCGATCGGGTCGGCGACATCCTCATCGCCTCGTCGTCCAACGACGCCGTCGATCGGGAGGCGGGCGACTACGATGCCTGGGTCGCCAAATACGCGGCGGCCGACGGGACCCGCCTGTGGACACGCCGCTTCGGCACCGATCAGACCGATCTCGTCAACGCGGTGGCAACCGACGGCAGCGGAAACGTCCTGGTCGTGGGCAACACCGAGGGGCCCATCGGGGGTCGCTATCTGGGCACCGGCGACGGCTGGCTCGCCAAGTTCCGCGCCGACGGCCACGGCCTTTGGCGCCGCCAGATCGGAACCGCCACCTACGACGAGGTCTGGGCCGTCGCCGTCGACGCCACCGGCAACATCTACGTCGCCGGCGATACCCTGGGCGCCGTGTCCGGCGTGAATCAGGGCAGCTTTGACGTTTTCATCATCAAGTACACCGCGGACGGTCGGGTCCTGTGGCGGCGGCAGCTGGGTACCAGCGATGGCGAGTTCCCCCTCGCCGCGGCGGTCGACGCGAACGGCGATCTGGTTTTGTCGGGCCAAGCCTTCAGCGATTTCGCCGGCCCCTACCAAGGCGGCTATTACGATGCCTGGCTGGGCAAGTGGAACAGCGCCGGCGACGTGCTCTGGCTTCGGCAGATCGGCAGCGAGGAGCGCGAGTCGGCGACGGCGCTCGCCATTGCCGCCGACGGCGACATCGTCGTCGGCGGTGACACCGGCGGCAGCCTGGGCGGCCCGCGCACCTTTGGCAATTTCGATACCTGGATGCAGGTATACGGCACCGATGGAACGCTCCTTGCCCAGGACCAGGAGGGGGTCCTCGATCCGTTCACGATGGGCATCGCCGTCTTCGGCAATGACATCTATCTCGCCGACACCCCATACACCTGTCCCACGCCGGTGCAGCCGAGCTGCGTCCACGGCGGCGACGCTGCGATCTACCACTACACCAAACCGTAGCCGACGACGCCAGCGGCTCGCCGCCGGCGGATGCCTGGATCGATCACCGACCGCGCATCGCCCTGAGCCGCCTCAGCGGTTGTTGCCGGGGACCCAGAGGACGTCGGTGGCGCCGTCGTCGTTGAGGTGGCGGGCGAGGACGAAGAGGTGGTCGGAGAGCCGGTTGATGTAGCGGATCGCCGCGTCGTTGACCGGCTCGTGCTGGGCCAGTTCGCAGATCAGCCGCTCAGCCCGACGGCTGACGGTGCGGGCCAGATGCAACGCGGCGGCGGCGGCGGTGCCGCCGGGGAGAATGAACGACTTCAGCGGCTGCAGCCGCGCGTTCATCTGGTCGATCTCCCGCTCCAGGCGCTCCACCTGGGCGTCGACGATGCGCAATGCCCCTTCCGCCTTGCGGCCGTCCGGCGGCGTACACAGATCGGCGCCCAGGTCGAACAGATCGTTCTGGATGCGGGCCAGCATGGCGTCGACGTCGCCGGCGGTCGACAGCCGGGCCAGCCCGACGACGCTGTTGGTCTCGTCGACGGTGCCGTAGGCGGCGACGCGAAGATCGTATTTGGGTACCCGCCGGCCGTCCCCCAGTGACGTCTCCCCCTTGTCGCCGCCGCGGGTGTAGATGCGGGTCAGGGTGACCATCGAAACCTCCCTCAGTGGCTCTGCAGCGCCAGCATCAACCCGAACAATGCCAGCGCCACGCCTTGCAGGATGACCCGCCAGCGCATGAGCTTGTTACCGTAGCGCTCGTTCAGCGAGGGCGAGAAGGAAAAGGCGATGATGCCGGCAAACAGCACCAGCACCGTCAGGACCATGGTAATGCCGAGGAGGATGGGAAGAATGCTCATCCTGAAGATATAGACGCGGGCGCGCCCTCGGTCACCGAAATTCGCCAATCCCGCGCCACTCACCGATGGGCTTACGGGCTGGGGGCGCCCCTCCCGAGCCGCAGGTCGGCGGCGAGGAAATCGGCGGTTTCCGGCAGGCAGACGTGGAATGCGGTCAGGCGTTGGATGGCGACGGTGAGGTTGCGGCCCCTGACATCCACCAGGTGACCGCCGGTCCGGCGCGCCTCGTCGAGGAAATGCAGGTGGTAGCCGGGCACGGTCAGCGCGGTGACATAGGCCGGTGACCAGAATCCCACCAGCACGCCGGCGATGTCGGTGACCCGGTTCTCGTCCTGGGAGGCGGAGACGCCTTCGGTCAGCGGTGCCTCTTCGGTCCCCGGTGTCGCCGCGCGCATGAGGACCTCGTCGAAGCGGCCTTCGACGCGAACCGCGTAGAAGCACTCGTCGGTCGTCCGCCAGGCATCCAGCTGGCGCTGCAGAAGGCCGTAGCGGCGGCAGTCCTCCAGACTATGGGTGGTTTCGGGTCGGAAGCGAGTGACGAGGGCGAAGGGCGTGCGTGCCGTATCCTCCCCCGGTGCGATGCTGCCGCCGCCGCGGATCTGGAATACCTGACCATCGACGAGGACCATCTCGCCGATGTAGCCGTCGAGGGTGCCGATGCCGAAGTCGCCGTGCGCCCGCAGTGCGGCCACGGTCATTTCGGCTTGCGAGACCCCCTCCACCGCCGCCGGTGCCGTCGACACCCGGAACAGGGTGGCGTGCTTGAGCTGCAGGGTGTCGGCCAGCGCCGTCCGGATCAGGTGGTCGACGCTTTCGCCGCCCTCCCCGGCGCGGCGGGCGAGCGCGTCCTTGATCGACTGGGAGACGAGGCCGACGAGCGGCACGAGGCGATGGTGGGATCGGGTCATCGAAGCGGCGTCGTCACCTCACTCGACGGATCGGCGGCTGCCCGCGACGGATGGTTGCGGCACGGGCAGCCGGCGACCGGTTCGGAACTCACCTCAGTTGCGGGCCGACAGCAGGCCGCGGGCGACCACGTGGGCCTGGATTTCCGCCGCCCCCTCGAACACGTTGAGGATGCGGGCGTCGCAGATCACCCGGCTGATGGGATACTCGAGGGCATAGCCGTTGCCGCCGTGGATCTGCAGGGCGTTGTCGGCGTTGGACCAAGCGACGCGGGCGGCCAGCAGCTTCGCCATCCCCGCCTCGATGTCGCAACGGCGGTCGGAGTCCTTCTGCCGTGCCGAGTCGTAGGTGAGCTGGCGGGCGATCATCGTCTCCACCGCCATCCACGCCAGCTTCACCGCCACCCGCGGGAAGGCGAAGATGGGCTTGCCGAACTGCTGCCGCTCCTGGGCGTACTTGAGCCCCAACTCCATGGCGTTCTGGGCGACGCCGACGGCGCGGGCGGCGGTCTGGATGCGCGCACTCTCGAAAGTGGCCATCAGCTGCTTGAAGCCCTGGCCCTCCGAGCGGCCGAGGAGATTGGCCGCCGGCACCTCGAAGTCGTCGAAGCCCAGCTCGTACTCCTTCATCCCGCGGTAGCCCAGCACCTCGATCTCGCCGCCGGTCATCCCCACCGCCGGAAACGGATTGTCCTCGGTGCCGCGCGGCTTCTCCGCGAGGAACATGGACAGGCCCTTCCAGTCCTTGGTGTTGGGATCGGTGCGGGCGAGCAGCGTCATCAGGTCGGTGCGGGCGGCGTGGGTGATCCAGGTCTTGTTGCCGATGATCTTGTAGACGTCGCCCGCCTTCACCGCGCGGGTGCGGAGCGATCCCAGGTCGGAGCCGGTGTTGGGTTCGGTGAACACCGCCGTCGGCAGGATCTCGCCGGACGCCAGCTTGGGCAGGAAGTGGGCCTTCTGGTCGTCGGTGCCGCCCAAGCGGATCAATTCGGCGGCGATCTCCGAGCGGGTGCCGAGCGAGCCGACGCCGATATAGCCGCGGCTCAGTTCCTCGGTGACCACGCACATGGCCATCTTTTCCATGCCGAGGCCGCCGTACTCTTCCGGAATGGTCAGCCCGAACACCCCGAGTTCGGCCATCTCGTCGATGATCGACATCGGGATCAGTTCGTCGCGCTCGTGCCAGCCGTGGGCGAACGGAATCACCTTCTCTTCGGCGAAGCGGCGGAACTGGTCGCGGACCATGCCCAGCATCTCGTCGACGCCGGGGTTGCCGAAGTGGCCGTCGGCGATCAGCTCGGCGATGCGGATGCGCACCGCATCGGTGTTGCCGCGACGGATCAGGGTCACCACCGACGGCCGGCGGAAGGTGTGCAGCGCCTCGTCCGAAACCCCCATGTCGGCCGGCCGGACGATCTCCACCTGGGTCATCGGGATGCCGCCGGCGATCTGCGCCAGGTACTCGCCGTAGGCCGACTGCAGCATCAGCGTCTCCAGCTCGCTGAGCGCGCCATCGGCCTGCAGCCGCTCCGCCCAGGCCAGCATCTGCTGCAGCGACGCCACGTAGGTGGCGAGCCAGGCGTAGCCGTGGGCGGCGAACTGGTGGCGGTCGATCAGCTCGCCGTCGAGCCGGCCGCCGCGGACCACCCGGGACGACACCCCCTTGCGCACTTCCACCAGCAGGTGCTGCGCCGCCGAAAACGCGTCGACGCAGGTGTCGATCAGGTTGGCGACGATGAGTTGGTCATTCTCGGCCATGTTCCTGGCCTCGGCCTGCACGACATCCATTTTGCGGACCTCCCTTCCCTCTTCGCCGACGCCGCGGCCGGCGTTCATTTTACCGCCGACCGCACTGCGCCGGCCCGTTCGTCCGTGTCCAAAGGGATGACGACGATCGGCGCCCGGGACGACGCCGACCCGCCCTCCCCGCACGGCTTGAGCGGGGGCCGGCGGATGGCCGGCCCCCGTCGCCTCAGGAGAGCACCTTGCGGACGATATCGGTCATCGACAGGACGCCGATGGGCTTACCGTCGGCGTCGCTGACCACCAGCCGGTGAATGCGACGGCGCAGCATGTCGGTGATCGCCTTCGACAGCGGCGTCGCCGCATCGCAGGTGGCGCAGCCCTCGGTCATGAAGTCGGCGACCTTGAGCGAGCGGGTCTCGTCCGGCGACCGCCCCTGACGGGCGAGGACGATGTCGGTCTGGGAGACCACGCCCACCGCCTTGTCGTTGTCGAGGACGACCACGGCGTGGACGTCGTTGTCCATCATGATCCGCGCCGCATCCTCGAGGGTGTCGCCCATGGTGCAGGCGATGATCCCCTTGTGCATGTGCTCGCGAACGGTCGAGCCGTCCTCGAACACCTTGAACTCCGCCTCGATCGTCTGATCGACGCTCGGTAACGGCGCCGACAGGGGATAGGGGTGGGCGGTGTCGTGGACATCGCCTTTCGGCAGCTTCGGCTTCGCCCCCGCCACCGGCGCCGGCGCGCTCTTGCCGAGATTGAACTCGGGGGCGCCGATCAGCACCGCCATGTTGCCGTGGGGATGCATGTTGTCGTGCATCAGCTGGTGCGCCTGCGGCAGGTCGTCATAGGTGAACACCTTGGACGTGCACGGATCGAGGAGCCCCGCCAGCGCCAGCTCGTTCATGGCGTAGGCTTGGCCGTCGTTGGCGAAGTGGGAGCCCTGCACCCGTTTCTGCCGCATCCACAGGTAGCGCAGATCGACCGTAGCATTGTAGCCGGTGGTGCCGGCGCAGATGACCACCATGCCGCCGGTCTCGCAGACGAACAGCGAGGTGGGGATGGTCGACTCGCCCGGATGCTCGAACACCACCTTCGGCGCCCGCTTGTCGCCGAGGACGTCCCAGATGGCGGCGCCGAAGGCGCGCACCCCCTTCAGCCAGGTGTTGTAGCCGACGGTGTCCTTCCAGTGGGGCAGCATCCCCCAATGGTCGAAATTCCTGCGATTGATGCAACCCTTGGCGCCCAACTTGAGGCAATAGTCGATCTTGTCCTCGCCGGAGATGACGGCGACCGGGACCGCCCCCGCCGCCTTGGCGATCTGGATCGCCATCGAGCCCAGGCCACCTGCACCGCCCCAGATGAGGACGACGTCGTCCGGCTTCATGCCGTGCTCGGGCCAGCCATGCAGCATCCGATAGGCGGTGGCGCCGACCAGCACGTAGGAGGCCGCTTCCTCCCAGTTCATGTGCTTCGGCTTCGGCATGCACTGATGCGCCTGCACCTTGGTGAACTGGGCGAACGAGCCGAAGTTGGTTTCATAACCCCAGATGCGGAAGGAGGGCGAATACATCGGGTCGTTGCCGGCGACGACCCAGGGACAATCGCGGTCCCACATGCCGCAATGAACCACCACCTCGTCACCCACCTTGACGTTGGTGACGTCCTTGCCGACCGCATAGACGATGCCCGACGCGTCGGACCCACCGATGTGGAAATCTTCCTTCTCGCCTTTCTTCTGGCGGGCCTTGATGACATTGACCGGGATGCCGAGGGCCGCCCAAACATTGTTATAGTTGATTCCGGCAGCCATGACGTAGACGAGACATTCGTCATCCGCGATGGTAGGGACGTCCACGACTTCTTTTTGAAAGGCGGTGGTGGGCTGGCCGAAGCGGTTCTCCCGCACCAACCAAGCGTTCATCTTGGCCGGAACTTCGCCGACGGGGGGTTGTTCGCCGACCGGATACAATTCTTTTGACAATTCTCGTCCCTCCTTTTGCGGGTTCGCATCGCGTCCCGGATTATCTCAAGGCGGCGAAGCCCAAGCGCTGGGTCCGACCCCCCGGCTCGCCTCTCCCGTGCTCGGGCGCGCCGTGCACACCAAGCGAGCGGCTGCGTCACGGATTTGAGAGACCGAATCTTTTAGACCGGAGCGTCTTTCTTCGCAACGCACAATTTGCTAACCTGCCCCGCGTCTCCGACAGGCCTACACGAATTCTTTGTCGGCACTTCGCGGGCCGTTCCGCCGGCGGGACGACGGCAAAAGCGACGAAAAAACGGCGAGGGGAGGGAGGGCGATGGGTAACCCTTTAGCAAATGCAGCAAAGAGTCCCTTGCGGCGGGCTGCCCTGCGGCGGATCCGCCCCTATTCCGGCCATGCGCGCGCGAAGGCACCGGCCTCCAAGCCCACCGACGCGGTCATTGACCTCGCAGCTTGAGCCGCTAACCTAAAGTGGCGGGCGAAACCCGTCACGGCATTTCCAACCAATTCCCAGACGCCGCCCTCTCAGTCGGGGTTCACCTTTGGAGGATTCTCCTCATGCAACAATCCACCCTCGACAAGGCAGTTGCAGGCGACGCGGAGAAGGTGGCGCCGCAACCTCACCAGATCACGGGCGCCGACGGCCAAGTCACCCGAGACAAGCCGTGGATCATCCGCACCTACGCCGGCCACTCCAGTGCCAAGGCGTCGAACGAACTCTACCGCTCCAACCTGTCCCGGGGTCAGACCGGGTTGTCGATCGCGTTCGACCTGGCCACCCAGTGCGGCTACGACTCCGATAATCCGATCGCTCGCCCCGAGGTGGGCAAGGTCGGCGTGCCCATCAACAGCCTGGACGATTTCCACGTCCTGTTCGACCAGATCCCCATCGAGGAGATGAACACCTCGATGACGATCAATGGTACGGCGATGTGGCTGCTGTCGCTCTACGTCGCCCTGGCCAGAGAACGCGGTGTCGACCTCAAGAAGCTTGCCGGGACGACGCAGAACGACCTGATCAAGGAATACCTCGCCCGCGGCACGTACATCTTCCCACCGGAAGCGAGCCTGCGGATCATCGCCGAGATGTACGAGTTCTGCCTCGAAGAGATCCCCACCTGGAACCCCTCCAACATTTGCAGCTACCACCTGCAGGAGGCCGGTGCGACACCGGTGCAGGAGCTCTCTTTCGCGCTCGCCAACGCCATCGGGCTGCTGGACCTGCTCAAGAAACGCGGCCGGTTCACCAACCGACAGTTCGAAAAGGCCGTCGGACGGATCAGCTTCTTCGTCAACGCCGGCATGCGGTTCGTCGAAGAGATGTGCAAGATGCGCGCCTTCGCCGAGCTGTGGACCGAGATCACCCGCGAGCGCTACGGCGTCACCGACGAGCGGTACACGCGGTTTCGCTACGGCGTGCAGGTCAACTCGCTGGGGCTCACCGAGGTCCAGCCGGAAAATAACGCCTGGCGGATCATGATCGAGGCGCTCGGGGTGACGCTCAGCCGCGATGCGCGCTGCCGGGCGTTGCAGTTGCCGGCGTGGAACGAGGCCCTGTCGCTGCCCCGCCCGTGGGACCAGCAGTGGTCGCTGCGCCTGCAGCAGATCTTCGCCTACGAGACCGACCTGCTGGAGTACCCCGACCTGTTCACCGGCAGCGTCGTCATCGAGTCGAAGGTCGCTGCCCTCAAGGCCCAAGCCAAGGCCGAGATCGACCGTATTCTCGGCATGGGCGGCGTCGTCGGCGCGATCGAGAACGGCTACATGAAGTCCGCCCTGGTCCGCTCCATGTCCGAACGGGTCAGCCGGATCAACACCGGCAAGCAGATCGTCGTCGGCCTGAACAAGTGGACGGACGGCATTCCCTCGCCGCTGGTCGGCGGCGACGACGGTGGTCTTTTCATTCTCGACGACAGCGCGACCCGCGACACCCTCGACAATCTGGCCAAGGTGCGGCGGAACCGCGACCCGGAACGGGCTAAGGCGGCCCTCGCCGCGTTGCAGGAGGCCGCACGCAACGGCGACAGCATGATGGAACCCTCCATCGAGTGTGCCCTGGCGCGGGTCACCACCGGGGAGTGGTCCCATGCACTGCGGCAGGTGTTCGGCGAGTTCCGGCCTTCGACCGGGGTGGACGGGCAGCGGCTCGGGCTCACCGGCGACCGGGTGGACGCGCTGCACGCCCGCATCGAGGCGCTGTCCCACAGGCTCGGCCACCGGCCGCGCATCGTGGTCGGCAAGCCCGGCCTCGACGGACACTCCAACGGCGCCGAGGTCATCGCGGTGTCCGCGCGGCATGTGGGCTTCGACGTGATCTACTCGGGGATCCGGCTCTCCGCCGAAGAGATCGTCCGCTCCGCGGTCGAAGAAGGCGCCGACGTGATCGGTGCGTCCGTGCTCTCCGGGTCCCACGTCGAGCTGGCGGCGCAGATCATGGCCGGGTTGAAGGCCGAGGGCGCCGACCAGTCCATCAAGGTGGTGGTCGGCGGCATCATCCCGGTCGCCGACTTCGCCAAGCTTCAGGCCCTGGGCGTGGCCAAGGTGTTCACGCCGTCGAACTACGATCTGCTCGACATCATGGAGTCCGTGGTCAGCCTGCTCGAGGAACAACCGTGACGCAGCTTTTGGCTCCCCGTAGGCCAGCCGTCACCCCAACCGAACTCGCCGAACAGGCGCTGACCCGGGCGCGTCACCCCGTCGCCCGTCTCGTGTCCCTCGCCGAGGACAGCCGAAGCGACGCCGCGGCGCGCTGCGACGAGGCCATGGCGGTGCTGGAGGCCAGCGCCCAGCGCCGCAACCACGTTGCCCGGGTCATCGGCATCACCGGCAGCCCGGGCTCGGGCAAGTCCTCGCTGGTGTCCCGGGTCTCCAACGCCATGATCGCGGCCGACCCCGACCTGACGGTCGCCGTCGTCGCCGTCGACCCGTCCAGCCCCTCCTCCGGCGGCGCTCTGCTCGGCGATCGGACCCGGATGGTCCTCGAGCCCGGGCAGGACCGGATTTATTTCCGCAGCCAGGCCTCCGCAACCGCGCTCGGCGGCTTGGCACCGACCACCTTCCAGGTGTGCCGGGTGCTTTCGTTGATCTTCAACTACATCATCGTGGAGACGGTGGGGGTCGGGCAAAGCGAGGCGGACGTGCGGCACCTGGCCGACCGGGTGTTCCTGGTCATGGCACCGCTCGGCGGCGACGAGATCCAGTACCTCAAGGCCGGCATCCTCGAGATCCCCGACGCGTTCGTGGTCAACAAGTGGGATGAACCGGCGGCGACCCGCACCTACCACCAGCTGCGCGGAAGCCTCGGGCTGGCCCGCCCCAACGACGCCCACCACATCCCGATCTACCGGACCAGCGCCAAGACCGGACATGGCATCGACGAGTTGGCGCACGGTGTCCTGACCATGGTGACCGCCTCGAACGCGACGCCTGTACGCGAGCGGGCCCCCCACTTCTTCACCGCCTGGGTACGGGACGAATGGGGACGGGTCGGCGCCCGGCACCTGGCCGAACGCCTCGGCGGCGCGCGCGCCTTCCTCGCCGCTCAGGACGGCTTCGCCGCGGCGCGCCGATCCTTCGACGCCTCCATCCGGGCGGCGCTGCACGGATAATCCCGGTAGCCGCCCCCCCCCACGCTAGTATCCCCGCATCATCCCCATCGATACGCACGGGGCGTTCCCCGCCCCGCGCCGGCACGGCGATCCTGCCGGAAGAACCCACCCCGTGGTTCTGGACAAGACTTAATTGGCGGTCGGGCGCGCACGGAAATACCTCTGCCGGGCTTATGCCATCACGGCTTATCAGGAGGTTCTTCCATGTCGCTTCCCACCGTTCGCGTCGCCGCCGTCTTTGCCGCCGCCAGTCTGGCGGTAGGTTTGGCCATCGTCGCCCCGGCCGGCATCGCCTTCGCCCAGCAACAGGCCCCGCAGCACCCCGCGGCCGCCGGCACGGTGCACCCGGGCGGTGCGCCCGGCACGGCGAAGGAAGACCATTCGGCGAAGGAGGATCATCCCAAGATGGAGGCCGCCCTGAAGGATCTGGATAAGGCCAAGTCCGAGCTGGGATCGGCGGCGCACGACTTTCACGGTCACCGGGCAAAGGCGATGGAGCTGATAACCCAGGCGAGCGAGGAGATTCACCAAGGCCTCGCCTCCGACTAGGAGCGGCGCCGCCTGATCACCGGCCGAAGAAAACGGCGGCCAGGACCCACCGCGTGCCTGGCCGCCTGTTCTCTCCCGCATCACTAGCCGGGGCATCGGTGCCGTTTCCAGGCGAAGCGTGAACGACCATATCTTCTCTTGCGGACACGCGCGGCGGCGCGCGGCAAGGACCGAGGAGAACGACGATGGCAACGCGGGCCAGTCTTGTCGCGACGGGATGGCTGACCCTGCTGGTCCTCGCCGGCTGCAGCTGGCAGCCGACGCCGCCGCCGCAGTTCGACTACGTGGACTTCGGCGGCACCGGCGACCTGATGACGAAATGCATGCAGTACGGTTCCCAGTCCTATTGCGAGCGGCAGATCTGGGGCGGCGGCGATCGCGGCCGCCCGTGATCCGACGTGGCGGCGGCGGCGACAGCCGCGCTGGCGTTGTGGGCGGCCGCGTGCCACATAACCCTCACGGACCCGGGCGACGTGCCGGCGGGGCGCGGCACGAAAGGAGCGAAACGATGAACCGGAGCTTGCGTCTGGCCGCGGCGGCCGGGGCGATCCTGGTCCTGGCGGGGTGCGGGCTGCAACCCGACCCGCCGCCGTCGTTCCCGATCACCGCCTTCGGCGGCACCGGCGATCTGATGAGCAAGTGCATGGCCTACGCGTCGGAATCCTACTGCGAGCAGCAGATCTGGGGTGGCGGCGAACGCTAACGCGCCGCCCTACCCGCCGGTCCTGTGGGATCCGTTCGGCAGGTCGCCGCGGCGGCCGTGGGTCCCCCGCCCTCAGTCGCGGAAATCGGCGCGGGTGAACAGGGCGCGCAGCCGCAACCCCTCGGCGGCGAGATTCTCCGTCGCCCCCTCCTCCCGGTCGACGATGGTGAGCACCGTCCGCACCGTCGCCCCCCGCTCCCGCACCGCGCGCACCGCCTCCAGCACCGAGCCGGCGGTGGTGGTCACGTCATCGAGGAGGACGATCGACCCGGCGGGATCGAAGTGGCCCTCGATCCTCTTTTGCGTCCCGTGTTCCTTCACCGTCTTGCGGACGAAGAAGCCCTTGACCGGCCGTGCCGGCCAGCTCCGGCAGACGACCGCGGCGACCAGCGGCACCGCCCCCATCTCCAGCCCGCCGATGGACTCGGCCCCCTCTTCGGTCAGCCGGTCCAGCATCTCGTCGGCGATCAGGTTGATCGTCTCCGCATCGAACATCGGCATCTTCATGTCGAAGTAGATGTCGCTGGTCCGCCCCGACGCCAGCTTGACGGCGCTGCCGGAGATCATCGCCAGCTCCCGCAGCCGGTGCAGCAGGCGCCGCCGCCGCTCCGCGCCGTTTGCATTCTCGACCGGTGCCTGCGCCGCCGCTGCCGTCGCTCCCGTCATCTCGCGATCCCCGTTTTCAGCCGATGCTGGCGTGGGCGAGGTTATACGATATGACGGCACGTCACATCCGTCATTTGCGGCCACTTGCCGCCGTGCGCCGGCCGTTTCCCTCGCGCCCCGCCGCCGGCCGCCCTATCTTCCTCGGCGAGGAGGACGCAACGGCACCTATGGGCTACGCGGTCAAGGAAATTTTCTACACCTTGCAGGGCGAGGGCGGCCAGGCCGGACGGCCGGCGGTCTTTCTGCGCTTTGCCGGCTGTAACCTGTGGACCGGTCGCGAGGCCGACCGCGCCCGGGCGCTCTGCTCCTTCTGCGATACCGACTTCGTCGGCACCGACGGCGACGGCGGCGGCCGCTTCGTCTCCGCCGACCACCTCGCCGCCCGGGTGGCGGCGGCATGGGCGGGCGATGGCGGCCGGCCGCTCGTCGTCGTCACCGGCGGCGAGCCGGCGCTGCAACTGGACCCGCCGTTGGTCGCGGCGCTGAAACAAGCCGGGTTCTCCATCGCCGTCGAGACCAACGGGACCCTGCCGCTACCCCCGGGGGTGGACTGGGTTTGCGTCAGCCCCAAGGCTGAGGCGCCGTTGCGGCTGACCAAGGGCGACGAACTGAAGCTGGTCTTTCCGCAGCCGGGCGCCCCGCCGGAGCGGTTCGCCCAGCTTCGCTTCCGTCATTTTTTCCTCCAGCCCATGGACGGGCCGGACCGGGACCGCCACACCGGGCTTGCCCTCGCCTATTGCCTCGCCCATCCGCGCTGGCGGCTGAGCCTGCAACTGCACAAGCTGCTCGGCATTCCGTGAAGATCCGGCGATAAGGATCGGATCATGAGGATCACCCAGGCTTTTCGCTTCGAGGCGGCGCACCGGCTGCCGGGGGTGCCGGCGACCCATCGCTGTCACCGGCTGCACGGCCATTCCTACCGGGTCGAGCTGACCCTCGAGGGACCGGTCGATCCGGTGTCGGGGTTCGTCGTCGATTTTTTCGCCGTCGAGGCGGCGTTCCAACCGCTCCTCGCCCGCCTCGACCATTGGCTCCTCAACGAGGTCGAGGGGCTGGCCAACCCCACCGCCGAACTCATCGCCATCTGGATCTGGGAGCGGGCCCGACCGGCCCTGCCGCAGCTGATCCACGTCCGGGTCTTCGAGACTCCCGACTGCTGGGCCGACTATGACGGTGCGTGAGCGGGGCGGCGATGGGTGCGGTCGCTGCCGGCGATTCCCCGCCTGGGGTCCACATCGGGGGCGCGCGGGGGCCGAACGACAAAAGTCGCGAATGCGCCGCAGTCGCCGCCGCCCAACCGCAACGTGCTGATCTAAGCTATTTTTGCCCGCACGAGACGAGCGTCACAGCGCCGTCACCGGATCATAAGCAAAGCTTCATAACACCCCGCTAGGGTGTCTAGTAGCATGATCCTGCGGCCACGCGTTGCTGGTCTTTAATGGAATTGGAGAACACCCCATGCACAGTCATCTCGTCGCGCTGATGCTGCTGCGGCCGGGCCGGCGCCCGGCGGTCATCCGCGGCGGCCGGCGCCGCTAGTCGCATCGCCGCCGAACGGCTTACCCCCGCTCGAGCGGCGCGGTCGCTTCCGCCAGCCAGGCGGCGGTCGCCGCATCGACCAGGCCGGCCAGGTCCGCCGCCACCCGGGCGTGGTAGGCATCGATCCACGCCACCTCGGCCGGCGACAGCAGCGCCGCATCGATCAGCGTCCGGTCGATGGGGGCCAGGGTCAGCGTCTCCAGTCGGCGCAGCTCCAGCTCGCCGCCGGCGGGTGTCGGCGCCGCCGCCACCATCACCAGATTTTCGATGCGGATGCCGAACGCCGCCTCCTTGTAGAATCCCGGCTCGTTGGAGACCACCATCCCGGGCTCCAGCGGAACGCGGTTGGGCAGCTTCGATATGCGCTGCGGCCCCTCGTGCACGCCGAGGAAGGCGCCCACCCCGTGGCCGGTGCCATGGTCGTAGTCCACCCCGTCGCGCCATAGCGGCAGCCGCGCCAGGGCGTCCAGTTGGCTGCCGGTGGTGCCCTTGGGAAATACCGCCGACGCCAGGGCGATGTGGCCCTTCAGCACCTGGGTGAACCGGGTCCGCATCTCGGCGCTGGGGGTGCCGATGGCGAGGGTGCGGGTGACGTCGGTGGTGCCGTCCAGGTATTGGCCGCCGGAATCCACCAGATAGAGGCTGTCCGCTGCCAGTTGCCGGTTGGTCCTCTCGCTGACCCGATAGTGGACGATGGCGCCGTTTCCGGCGGCGGCGGAGATGGTGGGGAAGCTCGGCCCGCGGAAGTATTCGCCCTCGGCGCGAAAGGCGTCGAGCCGCTCCGCCGCCTCCATCTCGCTCACCTGGCCGGTGCCGGCAGCGGCGGAGAGCCAGGCGAGGAAGCGGACCAGCGCCGCCCCGTCGCGGCGGTGGGCGGCGCCCATGCCCGCCTGTTCGGTGGCGTTCTTGGTCGCCTTCGGCAGTTGGCACGGATCGGTGCCGAAGCCGACGTCGGCGCCGGCGGTCGTCAGCCGGCGGACGATCCATTCGGGCGTGCCTTCGGCATCGACGCGGACCTTGCGGCCGGCCGCGCCCAACTCGTCCATCACCTCGCCGATGCAGGGCGGTTCGACGATGCGGACGTTGTCGCCGAGATGGGCGATCACCGATTCCGCCAGCTTTCGTCGATCGCAGACGAGGATCACCGATGCGTCCGCCGACAGCACGGCGAAGACCAGCGGCAGCGGCGCATAGGGCACATCGGTGCCGCGGATGTTGAGCAGCCAGGCGATCGAGTCCGGCTGCGCCAGCACCACCGCGTCCTCGCCGCTGCGGACCAGATCCTCCGCCACCCGCCGTCGCTTGTCGGCTGCCGCCTCGCCGGCAAAGGCGGCGGCATGGACGAACAGCGGCGCCAGCGGGGGCGGCGGCCGGTCCGTCCACAGGCGATCGATGGGATTGTCGGCGACCGCCACCAGGCGGCCGCTGGCGTGCTGGGTCGCCGCCGTCAGCGCCTGAACCTGCGCCCGGGTGTGGAGCCACGGGTCGAACCCGAGCCGGCCGCGGTGGGGCAACCTACGGGCGATAAACTCGGACGGCGGCTCGTTGACGACATGGCACACGGTGAAGCCGTCGAACACCTCGTCCTTCGCCTGCACCGTATAGCGGCCGTCGACGAACAATGCCGCCTCGTCGGCCAACACGATCGCGGTACCGGCCGATCCGCTGAACCCGGTCAGCCACCGCAACCGCTCCTCGCTGGGCGCTACGTACTCGCCCTGGTGGGCATCCGTCCGCGGTACGACAAAACCGGCCAGTCGACGGCGCTTCAATGCGCCGCGCAACCGAACGAGGCGGTCGTTCGTCGCCTCGCCGCCGCCAGACGGCAGGTCCGGCTGGATCACGTCCATGGTGAAACTCCGACGCCGAGCTCGAGGCCGAAAAAAGCTATCGTAGGTTGCAACTGTTTTAATCTTATTCCGCAATACGATCGCTGCACTGCGATAATCGCAGTTTGACCCGAACCGGCTATAGACCTATGATTGCACACGACAACAGTTATACACGTCCACAAGGACTGCAACGATGAACAAAACGCCCGTGCTCAATTCCTCGATCTTCGCCGCTCATAAGGTGGCCCTGCCCGACGGCCGTGTCACTACCATCGATACCGTCCTCGCCGAAGCTCGCCTCGCCCGCGGCCGGGACGTGGGCAGAACCTTCGCCCGGCTGCGGGCGGTCCCCCATGTGGTGATCCAGCATCTGGCCGCTCTCTTCGCCCCGGCGCTCGGCCGGACCCGTCACCTCACCTATCTGCCCTGAGTGTTTTCTGCCTTGAGTGTTTCGCGCACCCGACCGTTCCGTCGTCCCGCCCGGTCACGGCGTGTTGGGAACGAAGCGGAAGCCGCGGTCGGTCATGCACCGCTGAAAGAGCGTGTCTTCGCGGTTGCTGGCCGAGTAGCGGTCCATCATCGACCGCCAGCTACCGGCCACGTCCTGGGGCTGCGACGACGACGGGCTCGGGCTGCCGAACGGACGATCGGGCAGGGTCCGCTCGGCGTCGGCGCGGGCGGAGGCACGGCAGTCGGCCTGGGCTTGCGCCAAGGCCTCCGGATCGTCGGTCGGACCCACCCACCGTCCGCCGGTGGAAGCGCAGCCGACACCCAGCCCGGCAACGACAAGGGCGGCCCCAATCCGGGCGACGAGTCCGCACCTCGCGCCGCCCACATACTTCGTCATGATTTCTCTGCTCCCGCCCTACTGCCCCCGGCGCCGCCCGGCCAACGCCGGCGCTGGCCGTTCACCGATCCACCCTAATGGGCGCCGGAAGTCGTCGTCAAGATCTCGCCTCGGCTTCTAACTCTTTGTCGTCCCATCGGAATTCGGCGACGATCGGGGCGTGGAAGGACTCCGGCGAGCCGCGCACCGCGACGGCGGTGACCAACTCGTCGCCGAGCGCCTCGTTATGCACCTCGAAGCCGCGGTAACGGGCGAGGAGCGGTCGCGACACCAGGATGTGATCCAGCATCTGCGGCCGCCCGTGGTGAACCACGGAGAACCGCCGCGAGACCGCCAGCGATCGTTCCAACGGCACCAGGGTCCGCATGGCGAGACGGGGATTGCCGGCGTCTTCCTCGTCGCCGCGGATGGTGCGCACCGGAACCTGCTGCAGATCGGCGTTGAAGTCGCCGGTCACCGCGATCAGCGCCTCGGCATCGGCATCGAACACCCGGTCCACCAGCAGCCGCGCCTCCAGCGCCTGGCCGGCCCGCTTCACCGCGGCGAGGAAGAACCCTTGCGCCCAGCCCGCCATCGTCCGCCAGGTGGAGGCGTCGTCCTTGCCGCCGACGAGCCAGGCCGCCCGCGGCGCCTTCAGGTGCAGGTTGAGCACATGCAGCGGCCGGCGGTGTCCCGGCATCGCGATCTCCGCGGCCAGCAGCGGCCGGTCCCAGGTCATCGGCTCGGCCTCGCCCGTGCCCCCGCCGTCGGCCTGGTTTCCCACGGGGGCGGCGCCCTCCCTGGGGCGCAACGCCGGCGCCCGCCACGACGGCGGCTCCACCAGATCGTGGAGGATCTGCTCGCCGCGAGCGATGGGCCAGCGGCTGAGGATGACCAGGTTGTGCTTGTCGCGCACCTGCCCGGACGAGCGGCTGACCGTCGCCAGCCGGTGGAACCCGGCGTAGGGCGTCTCCGCCAAGAGCCGATCGAGGGCCACGAGGTGACGCTTGCGGGCGCCGCCGGTGCGCTGGCCGTCCACCTCCTGCAAGCAGAGGATGTCGGCATCGAGGCGAATGAGCTGCGGCCGCAGCAGGGCGATGCGCTCGTCGAGCTCGGTCGGCCGGGCGCCCTCCGCCCGCGGCGGCGCCGTTCCGAACGTTTCGACGTTGAAGCTGGCGAGGCGAACGCGCGCCGGGGTCATGGCCGTCGATCCGCCCCCGTCCCTGTCCTCAGGTCCGGTCCGCCTCAGGCCGCCGGGTGCAGACAGGCGCGGAGGAACGACAGGGTCTCCGGCGCGTCCCATTCCGCGGTGCCCACCACCCGGCCCACCTCGTGGCCCTCGCGATCGAACATCACCGTCGTCGGCAGCCCCCCCACCTTGAGCGCCCGCGCCACCCGGCTCATCCGGTCGATGCTCACCGGCAGGTGGGTGATGTCGTTCTTGTCATAGAACCTGCGGACGACCGGGGCGCCCTCGCGGTCGGCCGACAGGGCGAGGACGACGAGACCGTCCTTTTGGACATCCCGGGCGAGCCGGTCCAACGACGGCATCTCCTTTACGCAGGGCGCGCACCAAGTGGCCCAGAAGTTGACGACCAGGGCGGAGCCGCGGTAGTCGGCGAGCGTCCGCTCCTTGTCCTCCTCGTCGGTAAACGGCTCACTCGGCGCCGTCACCATCTCCTTCGCCGGGTCGAACTTGGCGATGGTGTCCGGCGCTTTGCCGCATGAGCGGGCAACCGTGCTTGCGCCGCCGGAAGAGATGGCGAAAATAAGGGCGAGCGTGAGACCTGTCGCCACGCCGAGCCGCCTCCGGCCGTTTTTCCGCATATCCGGTGTTCCCTGATGCATGACCCGCACACTTCCGGCCCTTCGTCGGCCAGTCCTATCTGGGGCGGCCGCTTCGACGGCGGTCCCTCGGCGTTGATGGAGGAGATCAACGCTTCCATTGGCTTCGACCGCCGCCTGATCCGCCAGGACATTCGCGCCTCGCAGGCGCATGCCCGGATGCTGGCTACCCGTGGTATCATATCGCAAGCGGACGCCGACGCCATCCTTGCCGGCCTCGAAACCGTCCTCGTCGAGGCGGACGACGGCCGACTCGCCTTCCGCCGCGACCTCGAGGACGTTCATATGAACGTCGAGGCGCGTCTCGCCGCGCTCATCGGCGAGCCGGCCGGGCGGCTGCACACCGCGCGCTCACGCAACGATCAGGTGGCGACCGACTTCCGGCTGTGGGTGCGCGACGCCATTGATGCCGTCGACGGAATGCTGCGGGGGCTGCAGGCGGTGCTGATCGAACGCGCCGAAGCGACCGCCGACTGGATCATGCCGGGATTCACCCATCTCCAGGCGGCGCAGCCGGTGACCCTCGGTCATCACCTCCTCGCCTATGTGGAGATGCTGGGCCGCGACCGCGGCCGCTTCGCCGACTGTCGGCGCCGTCTCAACGTCTGTCCGCTGGGCGCCGCCGCCCTGGCCGGCACGTCGTTTCCCATCGACCGGCGGCAGACGGCGGCGGCGCTCGGGTTCGATGCGCCGGCGGCCAACTCCCTCGACGCCGTTTCCGATCGCGACTTCGCGTTGGAGTTCCTCTCGGCGGCGGCCATCCTCGCCGTGCACCTGTCACGCCTCGCCGAGGAGATGGTGATCTGGTGCTGCGAGCAGTTCGGATTCCTCCGTCTCCCCGACGCCTTTTCCACCGGCTCGTCGATCATGCCGCAGAAGCGCAATCCGGATGCGGCGGAACTGATCCGGGCCAAGACCGGCCGTATCATCGGTGGATTGACCGGGCTCCTCGTCGTCATCAAGGGCCTTCCCCTCGCCTACGCCAAGGACATGCAGGAGGACAAGGAACCGGTGTTCGACGCCGTCGACACCCTGACCCTGGCGCTGGCAGCGATGACCGGCATGATCGAGGGGGCGACGTTCGATCGCGCCCGGCTGCGCGCGGCGGCAGGCCGCGGCTTTCCCGATGCCACCGACCTCGCCGACTGGCTGGTGCGGGCGAAACAACTGCCGTTCCGCCAGGCGCACCACGTCGCCGGCGCCCTGGTCAAGGAGGCGGAGCGGGCCGGCGTCGCCCTCGCCCGGCTGCCGCTGGCGGTGATGCGGGACGTGGAGCCGGCCATCGACGAAGGCGTTTTCGACGTGCTCGGGATCGAGCGCTCGGTCGCCAGCCGAACCTCGGAAGGCGGCACCGCGCCCGATAACGTCCGCCAGGCGGCGGCGGCGGCGCGGCAGCGCTTCCTCGATTGAGCCGACGGCCCGGCGCAGCGCATTTCGGCCCGCCATGGCGATCGGCGTCAAGCGTTCCCATACTTGATTCGCCTGGCGTGCTGGGAGGCGCGCCGGCAACGTTTGCGTCCGGGCGACCCAGCCGGGCGACCCAACCCGGGCGAGGAAGCCGATGAGCAACGACGGTAGCGGCGGCAAGATGGCACGGCGGCGGTGGACGCCGCTATGGCTGCCGGTGCTGGTGGGTGCCTTGTGCGGTTGTGCGAGCGGCAAGGCGACGTCGGTGCAGCGCGCCACCATCCCGGCACGGCCGACCATCCAGCAGCAGCAGCAGGCGGCCGCGGCAATGTCGTCGGCTTCGTCGCCGGCGCGGCCACAGGGGGTGATCACCCCCGGATCGGCCGGCGGCCCGGTGATCGTTTCCGGCGGCACCACGGCGGCGGCGCCGCTATCGGCCGAGGCCCGGGCGGTCACCTCGACCCCGCTGCCGCCCCTGACCGCCGCCGACCGCGCCGCCGCGGCCCGGCAGGCGGGCACCGCATCGGCCGCGGCCAACCCGCCCACTGCCGCCCCGCCCACTGCCAACCCGCCCGCGGCCACCCCGCCGCGGCCGCCGCTGTCGTCGCCGACGCCGGCCGCGGCGGTGCCGCCCCTGTCGACCGGAACGGCGCCGGGACCGGTGCACGCCGATGAGGCCATCGGCCAGCCGCAGGTCTACACCACCAAGTATGAAGACACCCTCCTCGACCTGGCTCTCGACCGGGGGTTCGGCTTTCTCGAGTTGCGGGCGGCCAACCCGACCGTCGACCCATGGTTGCCCGGTGCCGGAACCCCGGTGCTGTTGCCCTATGCCCGCATCCTCCCGGATGCGCCGCACAACGGCCTGGTGCTCAACCTGCCCGAGCAACGCCTGTACTTCTTCAAGAGGGGAAGCCTCGTCGACACCTATCCCATCGGCGTGTTCCGCGACGGCTTCTCGACCCCCATCGGCTCCACCACCGTCGTCCGCAAGGTGGTCGATCCCACCTGGTATCCCCCCGCGTCCTCCCGCCGCGACGATCCGACCCTCCCGGCCGCCGTTCCCCCCGGCCCCGACAACCCGCTCGGCAACCGCGCCATGTACCTCGGCTGGCCCAGGTATCTGATCCACGGCACCAACAAGCCCTACGGGGTCGGCCGGCGGGTGAGCCGGGGCTGCATCCGCATGTATCCCGACGGTGTCGAGCGCCTGTTCGATCAGGTCGCCGTCGGCACCCCCGTCCACGTGGTCAACCAGCCGATCAAAATCGGCTGGTGGCAGGGCGAGCTCTTCGTCCAGGCCTATCCCACCCTGGAGCAGGGTGTCGCGCTGGAGGAAACGGGGGCCATCGAGCCGATCGAAATCCCCAACATCCGGGGCCGACTCGAGGCCAAGGCGGGGCCGGCGGCCGGACGGGTGGACTGGCCGACGGTGGAGCGGGCGCTGGCGGAACGGCGCGGCTATCCGGTGCAGGTGACCGCCGTCGATCGCCCGATCCCGGCGCTGCCGACGATGCCGATCCATCCGCCACAGACCGCCCTGGCCAGGTAGCGGCGTCGCTGTCGGCGCAGGCGTCGACCGGCCCGCTTGCGAGCCATTTTTCCACCGGCGGTTTCATGATAATCGACTTGACTGGACCCGGGTGGCTTGACGAGGCGGTCCCCGTCTAGCCACATCATGCCGCGACAACAGGAGAGGACCATCATGCTGTCAGGCCTCATCGGATTTCTCATCATCGGTCTCGTCGCCGGCTGGATCGCCGGCAAGTTGACCAAGGGCTCGGGCTTCGGGCTGGTCGGCAACCTGATCGTCGGCTGCATCGGCGCGCTGGCCGGCGGCCTCTTGTTCAGCCTCGTCGGCCTGCAGCAGACGGGCATCATCGGCTCGCTGGTGACCGCCGTCGTCGGCTCCATCGTCTTCCTGTGGATCGCCGCCAAGCTGAAGCAGAAGCAGATCACCTGATCCGCCGGCGCCCGCGGGCGGGCCAGGGCGGCCCGCCCCACGGGCGATGCCCACCCGGCTAGCGCGTCCGGCCCGGCGCGGTTTTGCTCCCGGTGCACCAGGCGCCGACCGCCACCACCACGGCGTCGGCCACCTTGGTGCGGAATTGCGCCGTCTGCAGCGTTTCCTCGTCGCTGCGGTTCTTGATGATGCCTCCTTCCAGCAACACCGCCGGGGCGGCCGCACCCTTCAGCACCGCCAGCCCGTCGAAGGCATAGATGCCGAGCCGCGGGTCCAGTAGCGGTCGGTTCTCCCCCGCGATAGCCTCCGCATGGTGCAGCGACGGCGTCAGCCCGGCGGCGACCAAAGCCTCGCCGAGGGCGACGGCCCACCGGCGGCTCTCGCCGGCGGCGCGGTTGCGGTTGGAGACGAAGAGGGAAAAGCCGGAGAAGCGATCGCTGTAGTCCAGGGTGCGGCCGGCCTCCGTCCACGTTTGGAGATACTGCGGCTGCACCGAATCGTGGTGGATGGAGAGGACCAGGTCGGGATGGGCGCGGTTGATCCGCTCGACCCGTTCGCCCAGCGAGATCGTGGCGCCATCCTCGTTGACCAGTTTCGGCCAGGCGCCGGCACGGGCGAGCGCCGCGGCGACGGCATGGGCGAGGGCGACGTTGAAGCCGAACTCGGGCTTGCCGCGGGCGGAGATCGCCCCCGGTTCCGCCAGCGAGTGGCCCACGTCGACGGCGATCGTCGGCGGACCGCCCGGGCAGGCGGCCAGGGACGGCGCCGCCGCGGTTGCGGTGGCATCGAGCCCGGCGGTTGCGCCGACGAGGACGACGACGGCGAGGCCGATGCGCCGTACCGCCCCCCGGCTCATTCGCGGCCGCCCCCGACACCGCCGCCGCCGGCGACAAATCGCTCGTAGCCGCCGCGCCGGAGAGCGCAGGCGGGGCACGCATCGCAGCCGTATCCCCAGGCGTGGCGGAGCCGCCGGTCGCCCCGGTAGCAGGTGTGGGTGTGCTCGACGATCAGCTCGACCAGGGGCGCCCCGCCGAGGTCCTCGGCCAGTCGCCACGTCGCCGCCTTGTCCCGCCACATCAACGGCGTATGGATGACGAAGGCGGCGTCCATACCGTGGTTGAGCGCCAGCTGCATCGCCTTCATCGTGTCGTCGCGGCAGTCGGGATAGCCGGAGTAGTCGGTTTCGCACATCCCGCCGACGATGTGGCGGGCGCGGTGGCGGCCGGCGACGATGGCGGCGACGGAGAGGAACAGCAGGTTGCGGCCGGGGACGAAGGTGGTGGGCAGCCCGCCGTTCGTCTCGGCGATCTCGACGTCGGCGGTCAGCGCCGTTTCGCCCAGCCGCGACAAGACCCCGAGATCGATCAGCCGGTCCTCGCCCAGCCGCGCCGCCCAGGCGGGGAACCGCTCGCGGAGCGCGGCGATCACCGCCCCGCGGCAGGCGAGCTCGATGGTGTGCCGCTGCCGGTAATCGAAAGCGACGGTGTGGACGCGGGCGAAGCGATCGAGCGCCCAGGCGAGGCAGGTGGTCGAGTCCTGACCACCTGAGAAGAGAACGACGGCCGCGTCGTCGGCGAGGGTCACCCTTTTACCCCATGTGTGTACCGTTGGTCGCGCTAGCGTGTATCACGCCGGCGCCGCCGCGCAAACGCTTCAGCGCGACCGGACCGCCGGCGCCGGTACCGATAAGCCCTCGCTCGCGGGCCGGGTGTCCCAGCGCAAAGGAAGGGCCAGCGGTGCAGTCGAAACGGAACTCAAGCAAGGGGCCATGAGTTATGGAATCAGCGGGTCCAAAAGGCCTGGCAGAGGCGGGGGCCGGTATGTACAAACGGAGGTGACTATGCGCGGCGCGCTTCTTTGGCTGATCGGCATACCGATACCGGTCATCATTCTCCTTTACCTGTTCCACGTTATCTGAGCCGGGTTCGTCTTCGGCTCCAGCGGGTCGCCGGTCCCTCCAGCCTGGACCGGCCCACCTAGCTCCCATCCTGGGCGCCACCCGGTGGCTTCGGCAGGATCTCCAGCACCGCCTCCTTCGGCCGGCAAAGGCGGACGCCCAGCGGTGAGACGACGATCGGCCGCTCGATCAGGATCGGGTGCGCCAGCATCTGGTCGATGAGGGCATCGTCGGTCAGCGACGGGTCGTCCAGGCCCAACTCGTCGTAGGGGGTGCCCTTGCGCCGCAACAGCGCCCGGGGAGTCATCCCCATCCGTGCGATCAGGTCGACGAGTTCGTCGCGGCTGGGCGGGGATTGTAGGTACTCGACGATCCGCGGCTCCTCACCGGCGGCGCGGATCATCGCCAGCACGTTGCGTGAGGTGCCGCATTTGGGATTGTGGTAGATTGTCGTCGTCATCGGATTTGCGCCTCCTTGCGTTCCGCCATGCGGCCGGCCTTCGGGCGAGGCGGGGATGGCCCGCCTGCCCTTCCGCCGATACGCGAAAGGAGCGGATTGAGCAACCGCCGAGGGGGCGCCGGAGCGGGAATAGGTGGCAGCGAGGAGTCCCTCATGCGGCAGATGCGGCGGAGCTGGGCGAAGGCGGTGGCGATGGTCGCCGGGCTCGCGGTCGGCGCGATGGTGGTACCGTCGCCCGGCCATGGCGAATTGCGTAGTGTGTTTTTCCCGATCAAGCGCATCGTCTGCGACCGCAAGGCGCGCGCCTGCTACGACTATCTCGGCGCGTCGGTCCCGTTGACCCGCGCCCACCTGGGCGACGACTCCGCCACCATCCTCGAGCGGCGCATCCGCAAGGCGGGCAAGTCCTGGGATCCCACACACTTCACCCTCAGCAACGGCGTCGACTGCTGGACCGAAAAGAAGGTCTGCTACGTCCGGGCCGGCTCCGAGGACGTCGACCGGGAAACCACCGAGGCCCTGTTCGGCGCCCACTGAGGCGTTCATCCGCCTTCACCGGCAGTGGTGCGTAAGGCGGACTCGGGGGCCGAGGGACATTTATCCCCAGAGGCGGCTCGCGGCGGTGTTGGAGGTGGTTCCGATCATCCGACAGGGCCGCGCCCACACATCGATGACGGTGGCGCGGAGGTGCCCCTGATTGGCCGCGCGAGGGTGACTTCGCCGACGGTTGACGGCTCACGTGTTTGCGGTTAGGTAAACCCTACTTAATCGATAGGGGTAATAGTGAATGACCTGGCGTTTGTTTAGCCGCCGGCTCCGCCGCACGGCCGGCATCGTCTTCCACGGATTGGCTTTCATAGCGGTGGCGGGGACGGCGCAGGCGGCACCGGACCAGCCCAATGTCATCCTCATCGTCGCCGACGACCTGGGCTATTCCGATGTGGGATTTCAGGGGAATCGGGACATCCAGACCCCCAACATCGACGCCCTCGCCGCGTCGGCGGTGGTCATGCGCCAGGGCTACACGTCCGCCTCCATCTGCAGTCCCAGCCGCGCCGGCTACATGACCGGCAAATACCAGCAGCGCTTCGGACACGAGAACAATATTCCCGGAAGCACCACCAATCCCGACATCGGTCTTCCGGTCGATCAGACCACGCTCGGAGACATGTTCAAGCAGGCGGGTTATGCCACCGGCACCATCGGCAAGTGGCACCTGGGCGCGGCACCCAGGTACCACCCCAACGCCCGAGGGTTCGACTACTTCTTCGGTACCCTCGCCACCCCCGACAGCTATTTCAATGCCGAGACGGCAAGCGTGAACAAGCTGCAGCGCAACGGGGTCGGGGTGCCGCTGAGAGGCTACCTCACCGATGTGTTCGCCGAGGACGCCGTCGCCTTCATCGACCGCAACCGGAGCCGGCCGTTCTTCCTCCACATGGCCTTTAACGCCCCCCACCTCCCGCATCAGGTGACGGCCAACTACCTGCGGCGCTACCCGAACCTCACCGGCGATCGCCAGGTCTATGCCGCCATGGTCTCGGCGCTCGACGATGGCGTCGGGCGGATCCTGGCCGAGGTCAACAGCCTGAGCCGTCCGACGGTGGTCGTCTTCATTTCCGACAACGGGGGACCCCTCGGGCAGGGCGCAACGAACAACCCCTTCCGCGGCGGCAAGGGAAGCACCTGGGAAGGCGGGGTGCGGGTCCCGTTCGTCATGCGCATCCCCGGCATCGGCCACAAGGTTTATGACCGACCGGTGGTGACCCGTGATTTCATGCCGACGTTCGCGGCGCTCGCCGGGACGAACCCGCCGGCCGGCCTCGACGGCGTCAACCTGTTGCCGTACCTCCGCGGCGACAAGTCCGGCAGCCCCCACGACTATCTGTTCTGGCGGATGAACGGCTCGAAGGCCAACGCGGTGCGGAACGGCGCCATCAAAATCGTCGAGACGGGCACAGGCGTGCGCCAAACCTTCAACATCGACACCGACCCGGGCGAAAAGTCGCCGATCGCCCCGCCGGAGACAAACCTCCTCGGCGCCTACCAGGAATGGGCCGCCGAGATGGCCCGGCCCAAGTGGTAAGGATCGGTAAGCCGCGCCCGGAGAGGGAAGATGTAAGCAAGCTCGTGGTGAGCGGCCGGGCGTCGCGGCGGCGCGATGTCCGGCCCGCTTCCTCCGCCGCACAGCAACAGAGAGCGCCTCACGGAAAGACCGCCTGCCGGGGCAGTGATCTCTGCGTTTGACATCGACTGTCGCTAGCAGGCCCGTTGAACGGAGCTGTGCCCAGTGTGCGTAGGCTCTGGGCATCAGGTATTACGTGCCTATACTGGGGTGTCCCCCGTTCAATGACTAGTCGAAGGCGTCCTTTGCCTTGTGTGCGTGCATTTACCCCCGTATGATCCCTGACACGCCTTCTCCGGTGGCGGTACGGCGTTAGTTGCGCCGCCTTCCCCGTACCCGAGACAACCGTGGTGTGGCGAAACAAAATACACATAGGGGGAGTAGACGATGATACGGGGCCTGATCCGACGGCGACTGTGGACGACAGTCGGTGTGGTTCTTCCTCTGCTGGGACTTGCCGTATGGGCGGGGGCGGCGGAGGCGGCACCGGACCAGCCGAATGTCGTCCTCATCGTCGCCGACGACCTGGGCTATTCCGATGTGGGGTTTCAAGGGAGTGGGGACATCCGGACCCCCAACATCGATGCCCTCGCCGCGTCGGGGGTGATCATGCGCCAGGGCTACTCGTCGGCGTCCACCTGCAGTCCCAGCCGCGCCGGCTACATGACCGGCAAATACCAGCAGCGCTTCGGGCATGAGAACAACCCGCCGAGTACCGCGCCGGATCCCGACATCGGTCTTCCCGTCGACCAGGTCACGCTGGGCGACATGTTCAAGCAGGCCGGCTACGCCACCGCCACCATCGGCAAGTGGCACCTCGGCACCGCGCCCGAATATCACCCCAACGTCCGCGGCTTCGATTACTTCTTCGGTACCCTTGCCACGCCCAAAAGTTATTTCGATCCGAAGCCCGAGAGCGTGAACAAGCTGCAGCGCAACGGGGTGGCGGTGCCGCTGAACGGCTACCTGACCGATGTTTTCGCCGCGGACGCGGTCGAGTTCATCGAGAACAACCGGGACCGGCCGTTCTTCCTCCACATGGCCTTCAACGCCCCTCACATCCCCTATGAGGTGACGACCAAGTACCTCGATCGCTACCCGGACCTCACCGGCGATCGCCAGCTCTATGCCGCCATGGTCTCGGCACTCGACGACGGCGTCGGCCGCATCCTCGCCGAGATCGATACCCTCACCCGCCCGACGGTGGTCGTGTTCATCTCCGACAACGGCGGGGCAGTGGGCATAGGCGCCACCAACGCCCCCTTGAGGGACTCCAAGGGGAGCACGTGGGAAGGCGGTATTCGCGTTCCGTTCGTCATGCGCATTCCCGGCATCGACCCCAAGGTCTATCACAGGCCGGTGGTGACCCGTGATTTCATGCCGACGTTCGCGGCCCTCGCCGGGACGGCCCCACCCGCCGACCTCGACGGCGTCAACCTGCTGCCGTACCTCTCCGGAGACGACACCGGGTATCCCCACGATTACCTGTTTTGGCGGATGAGGGGCTCGGTAGCCAACGCCGCGAGGAACATCACCACCAAGACCGTCGAACCGGCCAGCGGCGGACGTCTAACCTTCGCCATCAAGGACGACCCCGAGGAGCAGTACCCCATCGCCGACGACCCCCAACTCATCAGCGCCTACGAGGAGTGGGCGGCCGAGATGATTCCGCCCAAGTGGTAGGCGTGGCCACCCGCCCGCGTGGCGGCACTCCATAACCCCACGGGCGGGACCCAGCGGCGGGAAACCCAGGGGCGGGCGTCGCGGCGGTGCGACGTCCGGTCCGCATCCTTCGTGCACCCAAGCGGATGCCGCTGATGCTCGGGGTGGTGCTCCGGAGTGGCGCTTCGGGGCGAGCCCGGCTAGCATCGCGCTCCCATGCTGAACCCACGCCTTGCCCACCTCGTTGACTATCCCTTCGACCGGCTTCGTGCCCTGCTGCGCGACGTCTCGCCGCCACGCGGTCTGGTCCAGCATTGGCTGTCGGTGGGGGAGCCGCGGCACGCCCCGCCGGACATGCTGCAGGAGACATTGTTCCGCCACAGCGACGGCTGGGGCCGCTACCCGCCGGTGGAGGGAACCCCGGAGTTCCGCCAGGCGGTGGCCGACTGGCTCAACCGCCGCTACCGGCTTCCCGCCGGCCTCGTCGACCCCGATCGGCACGTGCTGCCGGTCGCCGGCACCCGCGAAGCCCTGTTCCTAATCGCCACCGTCGTCCTCGATGCCGCCTCGTCCGCGAACCCGCCGGTCGTGGTCATGCCGAATCCGTTTTACCAGGTGTACTACGGCGCGGCGGTGCTGGCCGGGGCCGAACCCTGCTACCTGCCGGCCACCGCCGCCACCGGCTTCCTGCCGCGCCCGGACGATCTGCCGCCCGCCGCACTGGACCGGGTTCGGCTGATCTACCTGTGCTCCCCCGCCAACCCGCAGGGCGCCTCCCTCAGCCGGGCTGATCTCCTTGGCTGGATCGGCCTCGCCCGTGCCCGCGACGCCCTTCTCGTCGTCGACGAATGCTATGCCGAGATCTACGACCGGGTGCAGCCCCCGGGCGCCCTCGAGGCGTGCGCCGACCTCGGCTGCGGGCTGGCCAACGTCCTCGTCTTCCATTCGCTGTCGAAGCGATCGAGCGTTCCCGGGCTGCGGTCGGGGTTCGTCGCCGGCGATGCCCGGGTCATCGACTCCTTCCGCCGGGTGCGCGCCTTCGGCGGGGCCGCCCAGCCGTTGCCGGTGCTGGCGGCGAGCGCCGCCTTGTGGCGGGACGAGGCCCACGTCGCCGCCAACCGGGCCCTCTACCGCAGCAAGCTCGATATCGCCGAGCGGCTGTTGTCGGGACGATTCGGCTTTTATCGCCCCGCCGGCGGCTTCTTCCTCTGGCTCGACGTCGGCGACGGCGAGGCAGCGGCCGTCCGCCTGTGGTCGGAAGCGGGGGTGCGTGTGCTGCCCGGACGCTATCTGGCCAAGCCGGATAGCCGGTTTGGCGATCCGGGCCGCCCGTTCATCCGGATCGCCCTGATCGAGAGCCCGGCGGCGACAGAAGACGCTTTAACGCGACTTGTTAGCATTTTATAAGAACCCATTGCTTTCGCCACGTATGGGCGCTCGTCGATGATCCGGACCGGCACTGCCTCGATCCTGCCGGTGGGCACGGCGGACCTGATCAGGCGGCGCGTATCGGAGCTGGGCGGCCTCGCCCTGCTGGCGTTCGCCCTCCTCCTGTCCGCCGTGCTCGCCGGCTTCAATCCCGGCGATCCTTCCTTCAATCATGCCACCGAGGCGACGCCGACCAACCTGTTCGGCCGCCCGGGCGCCTACACCGCCGATCTGTTGCTGCAGGGTTTCGGCTGGGCGACGCTCGTTCTCGCCCTCGGGCCGGCGGCCTGGGGCTGGCGGCTGCTCCGCAACTTGCCGGTGCGGCGGCCGGTGCTGCGCGCCCTCGCCCTCGCCCTGGCCTTGCCGGCGTTGGCCACCGCCCTGTCGCGCCTGCCGGAGATGCCGGGCGTCCCCCTCCTCGCCGGTGCCGGCGGGGTCGTCGGCGCGATCGGCATGCGGGGCGGCCTCGCCCTCCTCGGCGGCGCCCACGTGGGTGGCGGCGATATCACCATGGTCGTCCTCATCGCCCTGGCGCTGGCCGGCCTCTGCTTCGCCTACGGCGCCGGCCTCTCCTTCGCCGACTGGCACCAGATGGTGCGGGCGCCCGCCGGCGTCATCCGCGCCGGTCGCCGCCTGGCCCGCCGGACCGCCACCGCCTGGTCCGGCCTCGCCGACCGCATCGACGATCTACGCTGGCGCCACGCGCCGCCGCCCCTCCCCACCGACGACGCCGACGACGTCGATGACGCCGACACGGAAGACGGGGCCCCGCCGCGGGCGACCCGCGCGCCGGAGGCTCTGGTCGAATCCGCGCCCGCCGCCCGGCGGGCCGCCCGCACCGCCCGCGGCCGCGGTTCCCGCCGCGGCGAGGCCGGCAGCCAGGGTCGCCTCGACTTCGACCCACCGTCCCGCCACCGGCTGCCGCCCGCCGATCTGCTGCGGGCGACGCCACCCCTGCAACCGGATGCCCAGCTGGGCCGGTCGGCGCTGGAGCAGAATGCGCGCATGCTGAAGGGCGTCCTCGACGACTTCAGCGTCCGCGGCGAGATCGTCAAGGTGCGGCCGGGGCCGGTGGTCACCCTCTATGAGCTGGAGCCCGCGCCGGGCATCAAGAGTAGCCGGGTCATCGGCCTCGCCGACGACATCGCCCGCTCCATGAGCGCTGTCGCCGCCCGCGTCGCGGTGATCCCCGGACGCAACGTCATCGGCATCGAGCTTCCCAATCAGCGGCGCGAGATCGTCGGCCTACGCGAGCTGCTGAGCGACGACAGCTTCGGCCGCTCCGGCAGCGGTTCGGGCGAGGGCGCCGCCGCGCTCAATCTCGCCCTCGGCCGCGACATCGGCGGCACTCCCGTCGTCGTCGACCTGGCCCGCATGCCGCACCTGCTCATCGCCGGCACCACCGGCTCCGGCAAGTCCGTCGCCATCAACGCGATGATCCTGTCGCTGCTCTACCGGCTGTCCCCCGCCGACTGCAAGTTCATCATGATCGACCCGAAGATGCTGGAGCTGTCCGTCTACGACGGCATCCCGCATCTCCTCGCACCGGTGGTCACCGAGCCCGGCAAGGCGGTCACCGCGTTGAAGTGGACGGTGCGCGAGATGGAGGAGCGCTATCGGGCCATGTCGCAGCTGGGCGTCCGCAATGTCGCCGGCTTCAATCAGCGGGTCGACGAGGCGCTGCGTAAGGGCGAGACGCTGGTCCGTCGGGTGCAGACCGGCTACGACGACGACGGCCAGCCGGTGTTCGAGGAACAGCCGCTGGATCTGACCCGGCTGCCGCTGATCGTCGTCGTCGTCGACGAAATGGCCGATCTGATGATGGTCGCCGGCAAGGACATCGAAACCGCCGTCCAGCGCCTGTCGCAGATGGCGCGGGCCGCCGGCATCCACCTGATCATGGCCACCCAGCGGCCCTCGGTCGACGTCATCACCGGCACCATCAAGGCCAACTTCCCCACCCGCATCTCCTTCCAGGTCTCGTCCAAGATCGACAGCCGGACCATCCTCGGCGAGCCCGGTGCCGAGCAGCTCTTGGGCCAGGGCGACATGCTGTTCATGGCGGCGGGCGGCCGGGTGACCCGCATCCACGGCCCGTTCGTCTCCGACAGCGACGTCGACGCCGTGGTCAAGTTCCTGAAAACGCAAGGCGAGCCCGAATACATCGAGGCCATCACCGAGGCCGAGGACGAGGCCGCGGCGGCGATCCTCGAAGATACGGAGGGCGACGACCTCTACACCGAGGCGGTGGAGGTGGTGCGTCGGGAAGGCAAGGTTTCCACCAGTTTCATTCAGCGCCGGCTGCAGATCGGCTACAATCGCGCCGCCCGCATCGTCGAGCGGATGGAAGCGGAAGGGATGGTCTCGAAGCCGGACCGGGTCGGCCGTCGCGAAGTCCTGGGCAGCGCCGCCTGAACCTTCCGTCCGGTCTGTCGGAAACGCCTCCCTACCGGCTTTGTCAGGGCAGGCGTGCGCCCGGGGAGATCACAGAGGCCGGGCACATCACAGAGGAAGGACCCGAACCCGATCATGCCGCTGTCGAGACGTGCCCGGCTGATGCTCGTGGCGCCCGTCGCCCTCCTCGCCGCCCTCGCGCCGGCGAGCGCCCCCTCCCCCGCCCAGGCGATGCTGCCGTCGTCGCTGGTTCTCGATGACGCCGCGCGGCGGGAGCTGCGGCGGCTGGAGGAGTACTACAACGGCGTCCGGACGCTGAAGGCACGCTTCATCCAGGCCTCGTCCAACGGACAACAGGCCCACGGCCGGGTTTACCTGTCCCGACCGGGCAGGCTTCGCATCGAGTACGATCCACCGCCGCCGGTGCTGATCGTCGCCGATGGCTCCTTCCTCATCTACAATGATCGCGGCCTCGACCAGGTCAGTTATCTGCCCCTGGGGGCCACCCCCGCCGGCATCCTGCTGGCCGACCGGGTCAGCCTCGATGATCCGGCGCTCACCGTCGTCGATTTCACCGACGACGGCAGCCGGCTGCGCCTCAGCCTGGTCCGCACCGACACCCCGGGCGAGGGGACCCTGACCATGGTCTTCCACAAGGACCCGCTCTCCCTCGCCGAATGGGAGGTGACCGACGCCCAGGGGATCACCACTCAGGTGAGTTTGATCGACCCCCAGTTCGGCGTCGCCCTCGATCAGGGTCTGTTCCAGTTCCGCAATCCGCGGCTGCCGGGTCCGGGCGAGTTCCCGAGCGAACGACCGTAACGAACGCCCTCGTCGGTTCCAGGTTCCCTTTTTTGCTATGTGTTTCGCGCATGTCAGCACTGCGCAGTGCGCATTGGAGGTGCGGGGGTTTTCCGCCCACGTATCAGCCCAGAGGGTCGCCTCTTCGCGAGGCACCTCTCGGATGGTTCCCCTGCCATCCGATTGCTTTCCGCAAGGGGAGCATAAAGCGCCCGGTTAACCCCCCTGGCCGGGCGCTTTTTTTTGCCCCGACTTCAGCGCCTGGCGCCGGCTGCGTCATCGGCGGCCGGCAGCTCTGCGGTATCCCGCCTTCACGGGACCAGTCGGTAGCCGCCCTGCTCGGTGACCAGGATGCGGGCCTCCGACGGGTTGGCCTCGATCTTCTGGCGCAGCCGGTAGACGTGAGTCTCCAGCGTATGGGTGGTGACCCCGGCGTTGTACCCCCAGACCTCGTCCAGGAGCGTGTCTCGACCCACCACCCGGTCGCCGCAGCGGTAGAGGTACTTGAGGATCGCCGCCTCCTTGTCGGTCAGCCGCACCTTGCGCTGGGTGTCGTTGTTGATGAGCATCTTGGCGCTGGGCTGGAAGGTATAGGGGCCGATGGTGAACACCGCATCGTCGCTGCGCTCGTGCTGGCGAATGTGGGCGCGCAGCCGGGCGAGGAGTACACCCAGGCGGAATGGCTTGGTGATGTAGTCGTTGGCGCCGGCATCGAGTCCAAGAATGGCGTCGGCGTCGGTGTCGGCCCCGGTGAGCATGATGATCGGCGACTTGACCCCGCTCCGTCGCATCAGCCGGCAGCACTCCCGGCCGTCCATGTCGGGGAGACCCACGTCGAGGATGATGACGTCGAACAGCTCGGCCTTCGCCCGCTCCAGGCCCTCGGCGGCGGTCCCGGTGGCAACGACGGAAAACTCCTCGTGCAACTCCAGTTGCTCCGACAGCATGTCACGGAGCGTCGTGTCGTCATCGACCAGCAGTACCTGCTTTCCCGCGCTCACGTCCGACCTCGCCCGCCCCGGTGTTTCGACGATGTCCGCCCCGTCCGCGCAGAATACTGTCGCCGCTCCCCGGGACAAGAGCTACAGTGACGCCCATTCGTGACCCGGGAGGAGAGGCGTCGGCCCCTTGGCGCGAACGCCCGTCCGGGACAGCCGAGCCGGGTCGCGAGGAAAACGAAGGAAACTGGCGCGTGAGTCTCCGCCGTCATCTGGTTTCGGTTCCGGCGTCGCGCGAACCGCTGTCGATGCTGGCGGTCGAACGCGCCGTCGCCGAGCTGCGCGGCGGCCGCGCCGTCGTCGTCGCCGGCAGCGAAGGCCGAGCGATCCTCGTCCACGCCGCGGAGGCGACGACCCCCGAGAGCCTCGCCGCCCTGCGCGAAGCCAGCGCCGCCGCACCTTCCGTCGCCATTACCGCCCGCCGCGCCGCCGTTCTCGGCCTGGCCCGGCCGGGCCTGCGTCCCATCCTGGTCGGCACCGAAGACGCCCTGTCCGCCGATCTCGTCTACGCCCTGGCCGACCCGCTGTCGATCGCCCCGCTGCCCGCGGCCGGCCAGCTCATGGTGAGCGAACTGGGCGCCTACGCCTGCGAGGCGGCGGCGGTTCACCTCACCAAGATCGGCCGCCTGCTGCCGGCGGCGGTGACCGCGGTCATCCGCTGCCCGCAGGCGGACGACCTGATCGCCTGGGCTAACCGCCGCGGCTCCCTGTTCGTCGATGCCGGCGACATCTTTCAGTACGACCACACCCAGGCGCGGACCTTGCGCCGGGTGAGCCAGGCGGAAGTTCCGCTGCTGGGCGCCGAGCAAGCGCGCATCATCGCCTTCCGCCCGCTGGATGGCGGCCTCGAGCACCTGGCGGTGCTGCTGGGCAAGCCGGAGCCGCCCAACCCGGTGCTCACCCGCCTCCACTCCGAATGCTTCACCGGTGACCTGCTGGGCAGCCTGCGCTGCGACTGCGGCGATCAGCTCCGCGGCGCCATCCGCGAGATCAGCGCCGGCGGCGGCGGCCTCCTCCTCTACCTCGCCCAGGAAGGCCGCGGCATCGGCCTGGTCAACAAGCTCCGCGCCTATGCCCTGCAGGATCAGGGCTTCGACACCCTCGACGCCAACGGCCAACTGGGCTTCGACGACGACGAGCGGGTTTACCTGCCGGCGGCGCAGATGCTGCGGCAGCTGGGTTTCGGCCGGGTGCGCCTGCTCACCAACAACCCGGCCAAGGTGGACGCGCTCACCCGCCTCGGCATCGACGTGGTCGAGCGGGTCCCGCATGCCTTTCCCACCAACCGCCACAACGAGCGCTACCTGCGGACGAAGGCCACCAAGAGCGGCCACTTTCTCTGAGGGACGCGGCGGCGGACGGTTTCGGTGAAATGTCTTTTTCGCCTTATACGCCGGCGCTGACCGTGGTCGCCGAGACCGTGTCCACCGGGCGATTGTCGTGGCCGGGCGGAACCTTGCCGTGCGTGCTGGGCCGCGCCGGCATTCGCACCGACAAGCGGGAGGGCGACGGGGCCACCCCCGCCGGCCTCTTCCCCCTGCGCCGGGTCCTCTGGCGCCAAGACCGGCTGCCGGCGCCGGCGACCGCGCTGCCCCTCGCGCCCATCAACCCCGACGACGGCTGGTGCGACGACCCGGCGGATGTCGCCTACAACCGGCCGGTCTCCCTGCCCTACCCGGCCCGTCACGAGCGGCTGTGGCGCGACGACCATCTCTACGACGTGGTGGTCGTCCTCGGCCACAACGACGATCCGGTCGTCGCCGGCGCCGGCAGCGCCGTCTTCCTTCACCTCGCCGCCGCCGACGGCTCCCCCACCGCCGGCTGCGTCGCCCTCGCCCCGGCCGACCTCCTCGCCGTCCTCGCCCGATGCCGGCCGGGCGACGCCCTGCGCATCGACGCCGGCTGACGGATCAGGGCAGCGGCGGCCGGGTGCCGAAGATGGCGGTGCCGACCCGGACCAGGGTCGCGCCGAAGGCGATCGCCACCGGATAGTCGGCGGTCATTCCCATGCTGAGGCCGGCAAGGCCGTTGCGGTGGGCGATCTCGCGCAAGAGGGCGAAATGCAGCGACGGCTCCTCGTCCACCGGCGGGATGCACATCAGCCCCGCCACCGGCAACCGGAACTCGTTGCGGCAGATGCGGATGAAGGCATCGGCCTCCTCCGGCAGGACGCCGGCCTTTTGCGATTCCTCACCGGTGTTGACCTGGATGAACACCTCCGGGCGACGGCCTTCGCTTTCCATCGCCCGGGCGACCGCGCGCGCCACCTCGAGGCGGTCCACCGTCTCCAGCACGTCGAACAGCCGCACCGCCCGGCGCGCCTTGTTCCGCTGCAGCGGACCGATCAGGTGCAGGCGGATGTCGGGCCACGCCGCCTGCAGCGGCGGCCACTTTTCCTCCGCCTCCTGTACCCGGTTTTCGCCGAAGGTACGCTGACCGCAGGCGAGCGCCTCCCGCACCGCGGCCGCCCCATGGGTCTTGGTCACCGCGACCAGGGTGACCGATTCCACCGCCCGGTTGGCCGCTTCCGCCGCCGCGGCGATCTCCGCCCGCACCCGGGCGAGCCGCCGGGCGATGTTATCCTTGTTTTCCGGAACGGGCGTATGCATTGACCCTCGGCGGCTGAACGACGGCAAGCAGGGGCGAACAGGGAATGAAAACCCTAGCAGAGGGGGAACGGCAGCTCAAACGGTGCCGGCCGGGGCGGGGGCGGGGCGGCGGCGGCGCGCCACTGCCGGCGCTGATCCTGATGACCGACCGGGTGCGCCTGCCCGATCCGGCGGCCGCCATCCGTCGCCTGCCGGCCGGGTCCGCCGTCATCTTCCGCGACTACGACGCGCCCGACCGGGCGACGGCCGCCCGCTGCCTGCAGCGCCTGTGTCGGGCAAGGCGGATTCGCCTGCTGATCGCGGGCGACTGGCGGCTCGCCGCCGCGCTCCGCGCCGACGGCCTGCATCTGCCGGAAGCCCTGGCCGGTCAGGGGTACCGCACCTGGCGCCGCGCCCGGCGGCCGGGATTCCTCGTCACCCAGGCCGCGCACGGTCCTGCCGCCGTCGCCCTCGCCGGGCGTCGCGGCGTCGACGCGGTGCTGCTGTCGCCGGTGTTCGCCACCGCCAGCCATCCCAACGCGACGCCGCTCGGGCCGCTGCGCTTCGCCCGCCTGGTCAGGCTCGCCGTTGTTCCGGTCTACGCGCTGGGCGGGGTGACGGCGAAGACCCGTCGCCGACTGGCCGGTATTCCCATCGCCGGCTATGCCGCCATCGGCGCCCTGGTTCCGCCCTCGCCGCCGACCGCCCCGCCCGATCACTCCTCGTAGCCGAAGGCGGTGATGAAGGGGGCGAGAAGGGCGAGCGCCCCCGTTTCGTCGAGGAACCGCCGGTAGTTGTGCCAGCGGCCGACCGCCCGCCGGTAAACGGGCTCGACCACCTGGTGGTAGCTCGGGGTGGCGATCGGACGTGCCATTGCCCGCTCCCGGTAGCCGAGCAATTCGGCGCGCCAGGGAATGCCCAGAAACGCGATGATCCGCCGGGCCTCCCCCTCCAGGTCGGCGACCAGGTCCTCGTAGCGAACGGTGTGCACGGCGAGCGGCAGCACGGCGCTGTATTGCTGCCACAGTGCCATCACCTCGGCATAGAACCGCGCCGCCGACGCCAGGCTGCTGAACTGGGCCATGGCCGCGTTGGGCTTGAACGCCTGCATGAAATTGCTGAGCACGACGTCGGCCGGGTGGCGCAGCGCCAACAGGAAGCGGGCGCGGGGAAACAGCCGGTGGATCAGCCCCGCCTCCAGGCTGTTGAGCGGCATCTTGTCGACCAGCAGCCCGGTCGGCGCGGCCCCACCCAGGTGGCGAGCCACCTCCGCCCGGTAGAGGGCGCGAAGCGCGGCGAGGTCGGCCGCCGGAAGCGTCGCCAGGGCATCGGGGTAACCGCCCGGCAGGCCGGCGATGCGCCGCCGCACCACGTCGATGGCGTCTTTTTCCTCCAGCGTCCGCAACTCCGGGTGCGCATCCAGCATCTGTTCGAGGAGCGTCGTGCCCGAGCGGGGAAATCCCACCAGGAAGACCGGATCCGGCAATTCGTCGGCGGGCGGCGCCGGCGGCGGTGTCCAGGTGCCGACCCACTCGGGCGTGAACCGCGCCGCGAGGCGGGTACTCAGCTCGGGAAAGAAGGCGCGGTCGCCGGGGCTCACCGGCCAGGCAGCGTCCATCTTCCGGTGCCCTTCGACGAAGGCGGCGTAGGCGGCGGCGTAGTCCCCCGCCCGGTCATGGAGCATGGCCCGCTCGAAGGCGACCAGGGCCGCCGCCTCCCGACGCTCCTGCGCCGTCCCGCCGCCCGCCTTCTCGCTGAAGGGCTGCAGCCGGGCCAGTCCCTCGCCCGGCCGGCCCTGGCGGCGAAGCACCCGGGCCAGGGTCAGCGCCGCCCGCACCTGGCGCGGATCCCGGGCGAGGGATCGCCCGGCGGCGGCGGCGGCTTCCTCCAGCCGGTTCAGCCGTTCTTCCAGACTAGCGAGGCCGGCCAGCGTCTCCGCGTCGTCCGGCACAGCCGCCAGCGCCCGACCGTAGGCGGCGCGCGCCGCCTCGCCGCGCCCCAGCGCCGCCAGCGAATCGCCCAGGTAGCGGGCGGCGGCGGCATAGGCCGGACGAAGCCGCAACGCCCGCTCCAGATCGGCGACCGCCTCCGCCGGCCGATCCATCAGGTGCAGCGCCCGGCCGCGATTGCACAGCACCTCGGCATAGTCCGGCCGCAGCGCCAGGGCGGCGTCGTAGGCGGCGATGGCGTCGTCGAGGCGGCCGAGGCGGAGCGAGGCGTTGCCCCGGTTGAGCAAGGCCTCGGCGTAGAGCGGATCGCAGGCGAGCGCTCGGGCGAAATGGCCGAGCGCCTCTTCCGCTTCCCCCGCCTCCAGGCAGATGACGCCGAGCGAGTTGTGGAACGCGGCCTGCCGCGGCCGGGCGGCGATGGCCCGCGTCACCAACGCGCGCGCCCGCTCCGTGTCGCCGGCGGTACGGGCGAGGAGGCCGGAGAGATGCAGCGCGTCCGGCTGGTCGGGAGCCAGGCGGAGGACGCGGGTGTAGAGGGCAGCGGCGCGGTCCGGCCGACCTTCGTTGTGATGCTTCACCCCCTGCGCCAAGAGGCGAGCGATCTCCGCCGCCCGGCCGTCCCCGGTCCCGCGCCTGCTCATCGATGGGAGATCGGCGGCCCGCCGGGATCCGCGGCCATGCCCGCCAGGCAGGCGGCGACGCGGGCGACGACGCCCGCCCAGTCGCCCGGGGTCGGCTGCCGAAACAGGCGCAACGTCGGGTACCAGGGGCTGTCGTCGCGATCGGTGAGCCACCGCCATTCCGGGATGGTCGGCACCAGCATCCAGACCGGCCGCGCCAAGGCACCGGCCAGATGGGCGACGGCGGTATCGACGGAGACGACCAGATCGAGCGCCGTGATCAACGCCGCCGTATCGGCGAAATCGCCGATCTCGGCGCTCAGGTCGATCAGACCCCCTTCCGCCAGCTGTGCCGCGGTGGACGCCGTCCCCGGCCCCAGCTGCAGGCTGAAGAACCGGGCGTCCGGCAGCGCCAGCAGCGGCGCCAGGAGCGAGGCCGCCGTCGGCGGCGGCAGCGAGCGGTTGTGGTCGTTGGCATGGGCGGGGTTGCCCGCCCAGGCGAGGCCGATGCGAAGGCCGCCGGCACCGCCATCGGCGGCGGTCAGGCGCTCCCGCCAGGCCGCCACCGCGGCGGGATCGGCGTGGAGATAGGGCACCGACGCCGGCACCGTCGCCAACGTCGTCCCGCAGCGGAGCGGCAGGCTCATCAGCGGCGCATGAGCGTCGAAGGACGGCAGCGGTTCGCCGCGGCCGACGACGTGAGAGACCGGCCCGCCCGCCCCGGCCAGCGACGCCCGGAACAGACGGGCGAGCGGCGGCTGGCACTCCACGATCACCCGGGCGCCGCGATCGGCGATCAACGCCGCGTAGCGGACGAACTGGATGGCCGAGCCCAGCCCCTGCTCCGCGTAAAGCAGCAGCGTCCGCCCGGCGGGATCGCCACCGTCCCAGGCGGGCGGACCGAAGTGCCGCGGCCGGCTGGTGAATCCCGGCGCCCGCCAGCGCCATTCGTACTCGGCCCACCCCTCCTCGAAGCGGCCCTGTTGCAACAGCAGCGTCGCTCGATTGGCACGCGCCGTCGCATGGTCCGGTTCGGCCGCCAGCGCCCGCTCGTAGAGCGCCATCGCTTCGGCGAAGCGGCCCTGGTCCTTCACCACCAGACCGAGATTGGCCAGTTGGCCGGCATGGCCCGGCCGCAGCCCCACCGCCCGGCGAAGCGTCTCTTCCGCCGCCGCGAGGCGGCCGGCACGGTGCAGCGCCGAGCCCAGGTTGTTGAGCGCCTCCGCCGAGGCCGGGTCGGCGGCCAGAGCCGCTTCGTAAGCCGCAATCGCCGCCTCCACCTCGCCCGCGGCCAAGTGGGCATTGCCCAGCGCCAGCCACACCCCCGACTCGGCCGGACACCGGGCCACCGCCTCGCCGGCCGCGGCCAGGGCCGCCTCGGCCTGCCCCTGAGCCAGGAGAATGGCCACCAGGCTCACCCGGTAGGCCGCCACCGTCGGTGCGGCAGCGATCGCCTGCTCGACCCGCCGGCGGGCCGACATGTGGTCGCCCTGCTGATGGGACACCAGCCCCGACAGATGAAGCGCATCGGCGTGGCGCGGCCGCATCGCCAGAATGCTGGCGTAGCCCGCCGCCGCCTCCTCCAGCCGGCCCGCCCGGTGCAGCCGGACCGCATCGGCCAGCGCCGCCTCTTCCGGGGTCGTCCGCTTCACGGCCACACCTCGCCGGTTTCGGTCAGGTAGCCGAGGCGCCGCATCAGCGGGCGGTGAAACGCGACCATGGCGTCTGCCTGTTCCCGACTGAGCTCCTGGCGCCAGCCGCCGGCCACGCCGCGACGGAAGAAGCGTCGGGCGTTCTTCGACCGCTCGACGAAGCCCCCGGCCGACTCCTGGGCGGCAAGGCTATGGAAGGACGCATGGCGGATCGCCTCCCCCAGCCGCGCCTCGTCCCGTTTTATCCTGAGGAAGTCGATCACCTTGGCGAAGGTCGCCTCGGGCTGCGCCAGCAAATCCTCATAGCGCACCATATGCAGATACAGCCCCGGCGCCTTCTGCCAGCTTTCCACGTGGGTGGTCCAATCGGCGATGATCTGGCGGATGTGCCCGTCCTTGGGTTCGATCTCCAGTCCCTTGAAGCACAGCGCGCGGGCGCCGTCCGCCGGCGACAGGCCGTAGTGATCGGCGAACGAGCAGGCTACATCGAGCGGATTGCGCACAATATAGATGGCGCCGAAGGTCACCTCCGGGGTGATCGTCGGGACGCCGTCGGCCGCAGCGAGGACGCTGTGCGTCTTGACGAAGACGATCCCCGGTCGGTCCCCCGCCAGGTGACGATGCACCGCCGGGCGGAGCCGGTTGATTTCCCCCCAACTCAGCGTCGACGCCGGCTTGCCCGCCAGGCGCGCGTACGCTTCGCTGCGCATGTCGCCGTGGGCGAAAGACGGCAGGCTGTTGATGGCGACCGGCTCGCTGCCCCCGATCAGATAGTTGGCGAGCAGCGCGCGTAGCCACGTATTGCCCGACTTGGGATAGGAGGCGAGCCAGAGGATCTGCGTCACGGTCCGACCTCGGCGCCCGGGGGGCGCTGTTGCTCCGCAGCGACGGAGAAAAGCAAATACCCATCGGCGCGGCAACCGCCCACCCGATCGCTCGGCCTACCGGTTCAACCGCAAGGATCGGCGGATGCGAAAAGGGAGGGCACCCGGTGCCCTCCCTTTCTCTTCAGACGCTACGAGCGATGGGTCGACTAGAACGCCAGCTTCAAGCCGGTGGTGGCACCGACGCCCTGGTTGTTGTAACCGGTGACGCCCGGGGTGTCGGTCTGCAGGTCGTAGGCGAAGACGCCACCGACGAGGCGGATACCGGGTCCCATGGTCCAGGTGCCGCTGAGGATCGCCTGCTTCAGGACCTGGTCGTCGCCCAGGTGGGTCGCCATCGGACCGGTGGCGGCGATGACGCCCGGCGACTTGCCATACATATAGCCGAGACCGACCTTGTACGGTCCGAACTCGTATGCAGCGCCAGCCGTCCAGCTGTAGCCGCCGAGCGAGTAGGTGGCGGTCTGGCCGACGGTTCCGTTCAGGTTGGTGACGGTCGTCTGGACGGTGTTCCGGTTCGGTGACTCCATCCAGGCACCGCCGACGCTGAACCCGCCATAGGCGAGCTGCAGGCCGAGGTTATAGGCGAACAGGTCGGAACCGTTGCTGCCGATCGGGGACTGCTTCGAGCGCGGGAAGTACATGACGCCGCCGGACGTCTGCGCGCCCACCGGACCGAACTGCTGGGTGTAGTTGAGGCCGCCGGCCCAGCCGTTGGCGTACTTGCTGCGGGCGGCACTGACCTCGGTACCGAAGCCGGTCGGGGTACGGACGAAATAGGAGCCGTTGTTGTCGTCGCCGCCGCCTTCCGCCTGCGGGATATAGGACAGACCCGCCTGCAGTCCGGCGAAGCGTGGGCTGATGTAGGTAAACTTGCCCGAGTCGTTATCGGTGAGGCGCAGGTTGGTGGTCCCGGTCGGCGTATCAAAATAGGAGCTGATGCCGGTATTGATCCAGGCCTGGATGTTCACCAAGTCGCCGGAGTCGAGGCTGACGCCGCCATCGGGGGCGGTCACGTGCATGAGGTAGCCGGCGTTGTTCTCGTCACCGATGATGAACTGACCAAGAGAGGGACCCTGTAGGAAGAGGTAGGATTCGTCGATCTGGTCGGCTTCGGTGTTGGCCTCAAGCTGGACGTTGATACCGACGGTGAGGCCGTTGTCCAAGGTCGTCTGACCGATGAAGCAGATTTCCGAATTGTGCTTCTGGTCGACGACATTGTTCTTAATTGTGTTTCCGTGTGAACCGGCGATCGGCGTGATGTCGTCGGGCCCGTCCTTGATGTCCTGACTGACGCCAACGCCCCACTGCTGGAAATAACCGCTCAGTCCTACCTTAATTCGCTCCGCAGACTTGGACGTGTATTCTTGGGCTGTTGCGTCCCCTGCGGCGCCGGCGACGAGCGCGGCAGTCGCGAGCGCGGTCGTCGCTAACAGTGTCTTTTTCATCCTTACCCTCGCCTCGCTTTGAAGTGTCCCTGATACCTGGGCACTGACGCCCCTGGAGACGTCGATGAATTGCTTTCCGCCCACGTATCAAGGCATGGCGATTTGGAGCGATCAAGCAGACAGCACCTAGGAGTGTGCTTATTTTTCAGCACTGTGGCGCGGCGGTCACAAGACGATTGGGGTTCGAAAGGCGAACCGTCCCGTTCGCTGCGGTTGACACCACGCTTGGCGCGGGTTAGGAGCGACCAGATCGCCACGAAGACGGCTGGGTAATGCGAGCACGAATGTACAAGCGATTCGCGTTGGCCGCCATTATGGCGGCGACGACGGTCACCGCCGCCTGCGAAGGAGTGCAGCCGGAAGGAGTCTATCCCAGCCGCGATCGGCACAACTCCACCCCTTACGAATCGCGCGATTCCCTCTTCGGCCCCGGCGGCGCCTCCCTCGGGCTGGGCGGCGGCGGCGATGACGCGGGCCCGCAGTCGGGCGGCGGGGTCGGGATCAACGGCTTTCTCTGGCGCGCCTCCCTCGATACCGTTGCCTTCATGCCGGTGGCTTCGGCCGACCCGTTCGGCGGGGTCATCATTACCGACTGGTACGCGATGCCGGAGACTCCCGGCGAGCGGTTCAAGCTCAACGTCTATATTCTTTCCCGGTCGCTGCGGGCCGACGGCGTTCGTGTCGCCGTGTTCCGACAGGTGCAGGACGGCAAGGGTGGATGGCAGGACGCCGCCATCGCCACCGGGACCGACACGCGGATCGAGGAAGCCATCCTCACCCGCGCCCGCCAGCTGCGCTTCGATACCCTGCAGCAGGCGAGCTGACGGCGGCCGTCGACCGCGACCGCGACGGCGCTGAATCCGAGGAGATCCCATGGCCCGCTACTCGTTCGCCGAGACCGAAGCGAAATGGCAGCGGGTCTGGGAGGAGCGGCAGACCTTTCGGGTCGAGACCGACCCGGCCAAGGCCAAATACTATGTGCTCGAGATGTTCCCCTACCCGTCCGGGCGCATCCACATGGGGCACGTGCGCAACTATACCCTGGGGGACGTGGTCGCCCGCTTCAAACGCGCCCAGGGCTTCAATGTCCTCCATCCCATGGGCTGGGACGCCTTCGGCCTGCCGGCCGAGAACGCGGCGATCAAGAACGGCGTCCACCCGCTCGCCTGGACCCGCGAAAACATCGCCACCATGCGCAGACAGCTGCGGCAGATGGGGTTCTCCTACGACTGGAGCCGGGAGGTCGCCACCTGCGACCCCGACTATTACCGCCACGAGCAGAAGATGTTCCTCGACTTCCTCGCCGCCGGCCTTGTCTACCGGCGCGAGGCCTGGGTCAACTGGGACCCGGTCGAGCAGACGGTGCTCGCCAACGAGCAGGTGATCGACGGCCGCGGCTGGCGGTCCGGGGTGCCGGTGGAGCGCCGCAAGCTGGCCCAGTGGTTTCTCGCCATCACCGCCTTTGCCGACGACCTGCTGGCGGCGCTGGCGCGGCTCGACCGCTGGCCGCCGCGGGTGCGGCTGATGCAGGAGAACTGGATCGGTCGGTCCGAAGGAGCGCGCGTGTTCTTCCCGCTCAAAGGCCGCGAGGAGCCGCTGGAAGTCTACACGACGCGCCCGGACACGCTGTTCGGTGCCGCCTTCTGTGCCATCGCCGCCGACCATCCCCTCGCCCGCTCGCTCGCCGTCGACAATCCGGAGCTGGCCCGGTTCGCCGAGCTCTGCCGTCAGGGCGCCACCAGCGAGGCCGCCATCGAGACCGCCGAGAAACTCGGCTACGACACCGGCCTCAGCGCCGTCCATCCCTTCGACACCAGCCGGGAGCTGCCCGTCTACGTCGCCAACTTCGTACTCATGGATTACGGCACCGGCGCCATCTTCGGCTGTCCCGCCCACGACCAGCGCGACCTGGATTTCGCCCGCAAGTACGGCCTGCCGGTGGTCCGGGTCGTCGCCGCCGACAACGGTAGCGGCGGGCTGGACGACGAGCCCATCGGTACCGTCGCCTACACCGGGCCCGGGCGGATGATCCATTCGTCGTTCCTCGACGGACTGCCGGTGGATGAAGCGAAGGCACGGGCCGCGGCCCGCCTCAGCGATCTCGGCTGCGGCGGTCCGGCGGTGAACTGGCGGCTGCGCGACTGGGGGGTGTCCCGCCAGCGCTATTGGGGCTGTCCGATCCCCATCGTCCGTTGTCCCGCCTGCGGTCTGGTGCCGGTGCCCGAAGCCCAGTTGCCGGTGACCCTGCCGGAGGACGTGGACTTCACCCTGCCCGGCAATCCGCTCGATCGTCACCCCGGCTGGAAGCAGGTGGCGTGTCCCGCCTGCGGCGGTGCCGCCGAGCGCGAGACCGACACCTTCGATACCTTTTTCGAATCATCCTGGTATTTCGCTCGCTTCTGCTCTCCCCACGCCGCCTCCGCCTTCGATCGCCGGGACGTGGATTACTGGCTGCCGGTGGATCAGTACGTGGGCGGAATCGAGCACGCCATCCTCCATCTCCTCTACTCCCGCTTCTTCACCCGTGCGCTGCGGCGCTGCGGCTACCTCGGCATCGACGAGCCGTTCGCCGGCCTGATGACCCAGGGCATGGTCTGTCACGAGACCTACCGCGACGTGGCCGGGGACTGGCTTTTGCCGGAGGAGGTGGTGCTGGACGGCGACCACGTCGTCGGCCGTGACGGCCGCAGCGTCATCGTCGGCCGCTCGGAGAAGATGAGCAAGTCGAAGAAGAACGTGGTCGATCCGGAACGGATCGTCGCCGACTACGGCGCCGATACCGCCCGCCTGTTCATGCTCTCCGACAGCCCGCCGGATCGGGATCTGGAATGGACCGAAGCCGGCATCGAGGGGGCGTGGCGCTTCATCAACCGGCTGTGGCGGATGGTCGACGAACCGACCGGTCCCGTCGCCCCGCTGGAGGCGGAGGCGGCGATCGGGCCGGGCGCAAGTCCGGGCGCACTGGCCGGACGCCCCCAGGCGCTGGCGCTGCTGCGCGAATGCCACCGCACCGTCGCCCGGGTGACCGACGACCTGGAGCGCTTCGCCTTCAATCGCGCCGTCGCCCGGCTGCGCGAGTTGACCAACCGCATCGCCGAGTATGACGAAGACGATCCGGCGGCAGCGGGACTGCGTCGCTTCGCCCTTACCATCCTCGTCCAGCTGGCCGGCCCGATGCTGCCGCACCTGGGCGAGGAAATGTGGCAACGACTGGGCTATGCCGGGCTGCTGGCGGACGCTCCTTGGCCGGTTGCCGATCCCGCCCAGCTCGTCGACGAGCGGGTGACCGTGGGCGTCCAGGTCAACGGGAAACTTCGCGGGACCCTCGAACTCGTCCGTGACGCCGAGGACGACGACGCCCGCAGCGCCGCCCTCGCCCTCCCCGCCGTCGCCAAAGTGGTCGCCGGAAAAACACCCCGCAGTATCGTCGTCGTCCGCAACCGCATCGTCAATGTCGTCGTCTGACCGCAATCGCCGCGCCGCCATCGCCACCTTGGCCGTCGCCCTCGCTCTCGGCACCGGCGGGTGCGGCTTTCATCCCCTCTATGCGCCGCCGTCCGCCGGGGACGGTGCCGACGGCGGCGCCGACCGCGCCGTGGCCGACGATCTCGCCTCTATCAGCATCTCGCCGATCTCCAACCGGCAGGGTCAGGAGCTGCGCAACCGGCTGGATCGCCTGCTCCACACGCCGGGGACGAACGGAAGTCCCGGCAAGTACGTTCTCAATGTTGCGCTGGGCGAGTTCCAGCAGTCCCTGGCGATCCGTGCCACCGGCCTTGCCACCCGGACCAACCTCTACATGAGCGCAACCTACAACATGGTGGACAGTGCGACCGGCGGTGCGGTGCTCACCGGTTCCTCCGTCGCCATCGCCAGTTACGATCTCCTCGACCAGGACTTCGCCACCATCACCGCCATCAACGACGCCCGCACCCGGACCCTGGAGCGCATCGCCGGCGATATCCGCAACAGATTGGCGGTGCATTTCGCCACCGCCCCAACCACCGGCACCGCGGCGACCGTGCCCGCCACCGCCCCGGTGGTGACGCCGCCGGCGGTCTTCGTCCCCTCGCCGGCGACGGAACCCACCATCGCCTCCCCCTTCGGCACCGCCATCGATCTACCGCCGGCGTCGGAAGCACCGGTCGGACCGGAAAGCACCCGGGTGGGAGGAACACCCTGAAGCTGGGGGCGGCCAAATGGACGTCCTTCGTCCGGCGGCCGGACCCGGCGATCGCTGCCGTCCTTCTCTTCGGCGCCGATCGCGGCCTGGTCCGGGAGCGGAGCAACGATCTCGTCCGCGGTGTCGCCGGCGAGACCCCCGACCCCTTCCGCCTGATCGAAATGACCACCGCCGAGCTTCGCGCCGATCCGGTGGCTCTCTCCGACGCGGCGCGCTCCTTCTCCCTCGTCCCCGGCCGCCGGATCATCCGCATCCGCGATGCCGGCGAGCCGGCCGCCGAGGCGGTCCGGCTGTTGCTGGGCGACGGCGCCGCCACCGCCCTGGTGATCTGTGAAGCCGGAGACCTGGGCAAACGGTCCGGTCTGCGGCTGATTTTCGAGGCCGCGCCATCCGCCGCCGCCGTCGCCTGCTTTCCCGACGAGGGCGACGGCCTGCGCGCCCTGATCGAGGAAACCCTGGCCGGTTTCGGCCTCAGACCGACGGCCGCCGCGACCGCCCTCCTCTCCTCGACCCTGGGTGCGGATCGGGCGCTCAGCCGGTGCGAGCTGGAGAAGCTGGCCCTTTACTGCGGCCGCGGCGGCACCGGCATCGTCGAGGATGAGGACGTCGCCGCGGTGGTGGGCAATCAGCGCCTCGCCTCGCTGTCATCGCTGGCGATGCTGGCGGCCGGCGGCGACATCGCCGGCCTCAACCGCGCCCTGTCCGTCGAAGAGGGGCTGGAGCCCATCGGGCTGCTGCGCGCCGCCGCCCAGCACCTGCAGCGGCTGCACCGGGTCAAGGCGGAGGTGGCGACCGGCCGTCCGGTGCGCGATGCCGTCCTCGCCCTGCGTCCGCCGGTGTTCTTCCGCCTGATCGATGGGTTTACCCGCCAGGTCGGCCAATGGAACGAGGCTCGGCTCGAAGAAGGTCTCGTCTGCCTCGCCCGGGCCGAAATCGCCTGCAAGCAGACGGGGGCGCCACAGGCCGCCCTGGCGGTGCGGGCACTGCTGCGGGTCGCCCGCCTCGCCCACCCGGGCCCGGTTACCGATGCCCCCGGCCGCCCCCGGTCACGCCCTTAGGGCCCACGGGGCGGCTCGCATCCCATCCATCACGGATCGGTGCTGCCGTCGCCGTCGCCGTCTTCCCCTTCGGGGAGAAGCGTCGCCCCGTCCGCCCGTCGCGGTGCCGCGCGCTGCGGACGGTTGAGCCGCAGCAGGATGTCGTCCAGCTGATCCAGGGATTGGTAGTGCAAGAACAGCGTGCCGCCCTGGCCACGGAAGCGGATCTCCACGGCGAGGCCGAGGACCGCACTGAGATCGCGCTCCAGCGCCGCGGTATTGGGGTCCCTTTCCTTCGCCGGCTCGGTCGTCCGGGCACGGCCGCCGCGGGTCGCCGGCGGCGGCCCGCCTGCCGGCTCCTTCTCCTCCCGCGCCAGGTCCTCGGTGGCGCGGACGGTCAGGCCGCGGCTCACCACTTCTGCCGCCAGCGCCGCCGGATCGGCGGCGGTCACCAGCGCCCGGGCGTGCCCGGCGGTAAGCTCGCCGGTCTCGATCAGCCCTTTAACCGGGTCCGGCAGGGTGAGCAGGCGCAGGCAGTTGGCCACGTGGCTGCGGCTCTTGCCGACCACCTTGGCCAACGCCTCCTGGGTGTGGCCGAACTCGTCCATCAGCCGGCGGAACCCCTCGGCCTCCTCCAGCGGCGACAGGTCCTGTCGCTGCAGATTCTCCACCAGCGCCACTTCCAGCGCCTCGCCGTCGGCGAAGTCGCGCACCAGCACCGGCACCTCGTGCAGCCCGGCCCGCTGGGCGGCCCGCCACCGGCGCTCGCCGGCAACGATCTCGAACGCGGCGGGATCATCGGCAAGGCGTCGCACCAACAGCGGCTGTAGCACCCCACGGGCGGCGATGGATGCGGCCAGTTCGTCCAGCTCCGCCTCGCTCATCCGTCGGCGCGGCTGGAACCGCCCGGGACGGAGCTGGTCGACCCCCACCTGGCGCGACGTTTTCAGCCGGTCGAGTTTGGCGTAGTCGTCACTTTCCTCGCCGAGCAGGGCCGAGAGCCCCCGCCCCAACCGCCGCTGTGCATCGCTCGCCATCAGGCGACCCGCGCCCGCTCGCGGCGGAGCACCTCGCTCGCCAGGTGGACGTAGGCCTGCGATCCGGCGCAGGCGAAGTCATAGATCAGCACCGGACGGCCGTGCGACGGCGCCTCGGAGACGCGGACGTTGCGGGGGATGACGGTGCGATAGACGGTATCGCCGAAGTGGGCGCGCACGTCGCTGGCCACCACATCCGACAGCTTGTTGCGGCGATCGAACATGGTGAGGACGATCCCCTGGATGTGGAGGCGGGGATTGTATCCCTTCCGGACCCGCTCGACCGTGCGCAGGAGATGGCTGATGCCTTCGAGGGCAAAGAATTCGCATTGCAGCGGCACCAGCAGCGCCTCGGCGGCGACCAGCGCATTGATGGTCAACAGGCCCAGCGCCGGCGGACAGTCGATCAGGACGTAGTCGACCCCGTCCAGGTCGGCGATGGCCCGGCGCAGGTAGGATTCGCGGCCGGCCTGGCCCACCAGCTCGATCTCGGCGCCGGACAGATCGACCCCGGAGGGGACGATGTACAGGCCCGGCACCAGTGTCGGCTGCATCGCTTCGGTCAGCGACGTCCGCCCGATGAGCACGTCATAGGTGCTGGGACGGCGCCGGGCGGCCTCGATGCCGAGACCGGTCGACGCGTTGCCCTGGGGGTCGAGATCGATGACGACGACGCGGACGCCGGCGGCGGCGAGGGCGGTGCCGAGGTTGATGGCGGTGGTGGTCTTGCCGACACCGCCTTTCTGGTTGGCGACGGCGAGGACCCGCGGAGTGGGGTGATCGGGCAGACGGTCGGGCTGTTGAGAGCTCATGCTTCCTCTCGCGGTGATCCCCGGCCGGGCGGCCGCTCCTCCACGTGGTGGATCCGGACGACGACCGCCTCGGGATCGGTTCGGCTCGGCCAAGTGGCGACGCGCATCTTCCACCGATCGCCGGCGGCGGTCAATTCGCTGGCGAAATTGCGGCCCTTCAGGAGCAGGAGTTGGCCGTCGGGGGCGAGCAGGGGCTTCGCCAAAACCAACAGCCGGCCGAGGGGCGCCAGGGCGCGGGCGGTGACGACGTCGAAGACCTCGCCCCGCAGCGATTCGATGCGGGCGCTGACGATACGGGCGCGGGTATCGGTAACCCGCGCTGCCTCCGCCAGAAATGCGCCCTTGCGGGTGTCGCTGTCGACCAGAGTCACCTCGGCCGAACCGGCGATCGCCAGAACCAGGCCGGGAAAACCGGCGCCGCTGCCGAGGTCGACCAGGCGCGGGGCCCCGGGTGGCAAGAGGGGCAGCAGTTGCGCCGAATCGACGACGTGGCGGCGCCAGGGATCGGCGAGGGTCGCCGTTCCGACGAGATTGATTCGCGGCTGCCAGCGTTGAAGAAGCTCCAGATGACGGGCGAGGCGAGCGATCACGGCCGGGTCCAGCCGGAGTAGGCGTGCGGCCGCATCGGCGGTGAGGGGCGGTGTCGCCGGCTGTTTCACGTGAAACGTCGCGCCGGGTGCCTGATGGGCGTCAACCGGATCGCGCCCCGCCGGCGACCCGGCGGACGAAGCCGAGGAGGGCGGTCAGCGCCGCCGGGGTCACCCCCGGAATGCGGGCCGCCGCCGCCAAGGTGGCCGGCCGCGCCAGCGCCAGCTTGCCCCTCACCTCGGCCGAAAGACCGGCGATGCCCGCGTAGTCCAGGTCCTCCGGCAGCGCCAGCGCCGCATCGCGGCGGAAAGCCCGCACCTCCGCCTCCTGCCGGCCGAGATAGCCCTGATAGCGGGCGTCGTTCTCCAACTGCGACCCCACCTCCGGTTCGATCTCGTTCAACTCCGGCCATAGCCGCGAAAGGGTCGCCAAGCTCATCGTCGGCACCGCCAGCAGTTCCCAGGCGGTCTTCCGGGCTCCGCCGTTCCGCACCGGTGCTTTGCCCGCCTCGCCACCGACGCCATTGCCAACGCTGGCCGCCAGCGCCGCCGGCGTCGCCGACAGCGCCTGCAGCCGTCGCCGACCCGCCGCCAGCGCCCCGGCCTTTGCCCCGTAGTGCCGCGCCCGCCCGGCCCCCACCAGGCCCAGGGCGATGCCCCGCGGTGTCAGCCGCTGGTCGGCATTGTCGGCGCGCAGGCTCAGCCGATATTCCGAGCGCGAGGTGAACATCCGGTAGGGCTCATCGACGCCGAGGGTGACCAGGTCGTCGATCATCACCCCGATGTAGGCGTCGGCCCGATCGACCACGATGCCGTCGCCCCCAGCCGCCCGTCTGGCGGCGTTGGCCCCCGCCACCAGGCCCTGTCCCGCCGCCTCCTCGTACCCGGTCGTGCCATTGATTTGGCCGGCGAGAAACAGCCGCGGTACCGCCAGGCACTCGAGGGTCGGGGCCAGCGCCCGGGCATCGACGCAGTCATATTCGATGGCGTATCCCGGCCGGACCATCCGGCACCGCTCCAGCCCCGGGATGCCGGCCACCAGGGCCCGCTGCACCTCTTCCGGCAGGGAGGTGGAGATGCCGTTGGGGTAAACCAGCGGGTCGTCCAGCCCCTCCGGCTCGAGGAAAATCTGGTGCCGGGTCCGGTCGGCGAAGCGCACCACCTTGTCCTCGATCGACGGGCAGTAGCGGGGGCCGCGGCTCTGAATCTGCCCGGAATAGAGCGGGGCGCGCGCCAGGTTGGCGCGGATCAGTTCATGGCAGGCCTCGGTGGTGTAGGTGATGTGGCAGGCGATCTGGGGCGTGGTGATCCGTCGGGTGAGGAAGGAGAACGGCTCCGCCGGATCGTCGCCGTCTTGCCGCTCCAATCGGTGCCAATCGATGGTCCGCCCGTCGAGACGGGGAGGGGTCCCGGTCTTCAGTCGGCCCCGCGGCAGCCCCAGCCGCCGCAGCGTATAGCTGAGCCCCACCGCCCGGCGGTCGGCAAAGCGCCCGGCCGGCAACTGCAGGGTGCCAATATGGATGAGCCCGCGGAGGAAGGTTCCGGTAGTGAGGACCACCGCACCGGCACCGACGCGACGGCCGTCGCCCAGGCGGACTCCGGCAATGGCGCCGCTGCCGTCGGTCTCCAGATCGTCCACCGTCGCCTCGACGATGGCCAGCCCGGTCTGCTCCGCCAGCAGCGCCTGCATCGCCCGCCGGTAGAGGCCACGGTCGGCCTGCGCCCGGGGCCCGCGGACGGCGGGCCCCTTGCTGCGGTTGAGCACCCGGAACTGGATGCCGGCGCGGTCGATCGCCCGGGCCATCACCCCGTCGAGAGCATCGATCTCACGGACCAGTTGACCCTTGGCCAGGCCGCCGATGGCCGGGTTGCAGGACATCTCACCGATGCGGGCACGGCTCTGGGTGATCAGCAGCGTTTGCGCCCCGAGCCGGGCGGCCGCCGCCGCCGCCTCGCAGCCGGCGTGACCACCGCCGACCACGACCACGTCGACCGCATTGGGAAGGGAATTGGTCATAGCTGGTTATCTTCTCGGCCCACCGCGTTTGTCAAAGGGGCAGACGACGATCGGCCGGCACGCGGGATGGGATGCGCCCCCGCCCGCCCGTGTTTCACGTGAAACCATCACCGCCTACTTACCGATGCAGAAGTCGCGGAAGATAACGTCCAGCAACGCCTCCACATCGACGCGGCCGGTGATGCGCCCCAGTGCGCCCACCGCAAGCCGCAGTTCCTCCGCCGCTTCTTCGATCGCGCTCGGGTCCGGTCGACCGACCCTTTCCAGCGCCGCCAGCGCCTCGGTCAGGGCTTGCCGATGGCGAAGCCGCGACAGCACCGGGGCATCCCCGGCAGAGAACCGTGCCTCTATGACCGCCGTCAGCGCCTGCCGTAGCGCATCCAGCCCCTGTCCGGTGGTTGCCGCCACCGCCAGCAGCGGCCTCCCCGCCGTGGTCGATGGCGCCGACGGAACCCGTCCCAGGTCGCATTTACTGACCACCGCCACGGCTTCCCGCATCTCCGCCAGCCGCACCGTCTCCCCGTCCGTCTCGGGCCAGACCGCCCCATCCAGCACCGCAATGACCAGGTCCGCCGCCTCGGCCCGTTGCCGCGCCCGCCGCACTCCTTCCCCCTCGATCGCCCGCTCCGCCGATCCCGCGTCGGCCGCCGCCGCGACGTCGCGCAGGCCGGCGGTGTCGGTGAGGACGACCGCGTATCCGCCCAGGTCCAGCGGGACCTCGATCAGGTCCCGGGTGGTGCCCGGATGCGGCGAGACGATGGCCACCTCCCGCCGCGCCAGCGCATTGACCAGGGTAGATTTGCCGGCGTTCGGCGGCCCGACCACCGCGATCTCGATCCCCTCCCGGATGCGCTCGCCGCGGTTGGCATCGTCCAGGTGGCGGCCGATCTCGTCACTCAACCGCGCCACCTCCCGGGCGACCTCCTCGGCGACGCCGGCCGGGAGATCCTCGTCGGCGAAATCGATCACCGCCTCCAGGTGGGCGAGGCTGCGCAGCAGCCGCTCCCGCCAGCGCTCGTAGAGCGCCCCCAGTTCGCCGCCCAGTTGGGCCAGGGCCTGCCGCCGCTGCGCCGCCGTCTCCGCCGCCACCAGGTCCGCCAAACCCTCCGCTGCGGTCAGGTCCAACTTCCCCTGGACAAAGGCGCGGCGACTGAACTCGCCCGGTTCCGCCGGCCTTAGTCCCGGCTGCCGGCCCAGCTCCGCCAGCACCGCCGCCGTCACCGCGCGGCCGCCGTGCAGGTGGAATTCCACCACGTCCTCTCCGGTGAAACTGGCGGGGGCGGGAAACCATAGGGCGAGACAGCGATCAAGGAGCTCGGGACGGCCCCGATCGTCGCCGCCGGTCAGCGACCGCAGCACCGCCCGCCGCGGCGGCGGCATCGCCGCCCCGGACAGGCGCACCAGTGCCGCCGCGGCATCTTCGCCGGAAATACGGATGACCGCGACCCCGCCGCGGCCGGGGGGGGTGGCGAGGGCATAGATCGTGCCGCCGCCGCTCATCCCCGTTGGTGTCGTCCTTGACCCACAGGGCCGGCCTCAACCGCTCCGATCGATCATCAACCGCTCGACCGGATGGCCCTCGATGAGATGGGCCTGCAGGATCTCGTCCACATCCTCGAACGACCGGTAGGTGTACCAGATGCCCTCGGGATAGACGACCATGGTCGGGCCGTGCTCGCAGCGGTCGAGACAGCCCGACTGGTTGATGCGAACATCGTCAAGGCCCAGTTCCTTCGCCCGGACCTTCATGTAATTGCGAAGCCGCTCCGAGCCCTTGGCGGCACAGGACCCCTGCGGATGGTCCGCCGGCCGCCGGTTGACGCAGCAGAAAACGTGCGCCCGGTAATAGGGCTTCGGCAGTGGGGTCACGCCGGCTTGTCCTCGCTCTCCCCGGCGCCGCGGCCACCGGTCAGCCGCGACCAGACGAACTTCTGCCACTGCTCCAGCCCCGACAGGCTGGCCGGCAGCCACATCTTGACCAAGGCGTCCGGATCCATCGCCTGCATGGACTTCTTCAGCCGGTTCTCGATTTCGCCCATCAGCGCCTTCTGCATTGGCTGCACGTCCGGCAGTCCGAACAGAACTCGTGCCTCTTCCGGCGTAAGGTCCACGTCCATGTGAATTTTCACCTGCATGCTCCTTGCAAGTCGCCGCGTTGTTTGGATGAAGGCGGCTTGTTGTAACGGGAACCGTGCGGCACGATTGCGCTTGCGCCGGGCGGTCGCAGGTCCAACGTAGAGGTCGCGTCCGCCCTTGACAATCCCGACCGCGGGCGTCTGGGAACCTGTCGAATCCGCTGCACGGCCGGAGGATGCCGCCGATGATCTCGCCAATCGCCGTGGCTCCGCAAGGGAACCTCCTCGCGGCGGAAGCCAGCCCCTACCTGCGCCAGCACAAGGACAATCCGGTGCACTGGCGTCCCTGGGGAGAAGCGGCCCTGAGCGAGGCCGCCGCCCTCGACCGGCCGATCCTGCTGTCGGTGGGCTATGCCGCCTGTCACTGGTGCCATGTCATGGCCCACGAGAGCTTCGAGGACCCGGAGATCGCGGCGCGGATGAACGCGCTGTTCGTCAACGTCAAGGTCGACCGGGAGGAGCGGCCCGACATCGATGCCCTCTACCAGGCGGCGCTGGCAATGCTGGGGCAGCAGGGCGGCTGGCCTTTGACCATGTTCCTGACGCCGGCGGGGGAGCCCTTCTGGGGTGGCACCTATTTTCCGCCGGCGCCGCGGTTCGGCCGACCGGGCTTTGCCGACGTGCTCGATCAGGTCGCCGCCGTCTACCGCGATCAGCAGGACAAGGTGGCGAAGAACGTCACCGCCCTGAAGGAGGGCCTGAACAAGCTTGCCCGACCGGAGCCGGGGCCGGGGCTTAAACCCGCCACGCTCGACGAAGCGGCGGCGACCGCCTTGCGCATCGTCGATCCCTTCACCGGCGGGACCAACGGGGCACCCAAGTTTCCGCAGCCGGTATTCTTCCGCTTCCTCTGGCGCGCCGCCCGCCGCACCGGTTCGCCCCTGTTCGCCCATGCGGTGGCGATGACGCTCGACGCCGTCTGCCAGGGCGGCATCTACGACCACGTCGGCGGCGGCTTCGCCCGCTACGCCACCGATGCCGACTGGCTCATCCCGCATTTCGAGAAAATGCTCTACGACAACGCCCTTCTCGTCGATCTCCTGACCGAGGTCTACCAGGCGACCGGCCGGACGCTGTACGCCCAGCGCATCGCCGAGACCGTCGACTGGCTGCTGGCCGACCTGCGGGTCGCCGTCCCTGGCGGGGAAGGGGCGGAGAAGGAGGGCGGAGCCCCGTTCGCCTTCGCCAGCGCCTTCGATGCGGATTCCGAGGGCGAGGAGGGGAAGTATTACGTTTGGACCGCGGCCGAGATCGAGGCCCTGCTGGGCGCCGATGCGCCGGAGTTCGGCGCTGCCTACGGCGTCACTCGGCATGGGAACTGGGAGGGCCATACCATCCTCCATCGCCGTCGCGAAGCGCCGGCGGATGCGGACGACGTCGCCGCTCGTCTCGCCCGCGGCCGGGCGACGCTGCTGGCGGCCCGGCGCCGGCGGGTCCCGCCGATGCGCGACGACAAGATCCTCGCCGACTGGAACGGTCTCGCCATCGAGGCCCTCGCCCGCGCCGCGGTCGCCTTCCAGCGAACCGACTGGCTCGGCGCCGCGCGAGCCGCCTTTGCTTTCGTCCGTCGGCACATGGCGAAGGACGATCGGCTGTTCCACACCTGGTGCGGCGGCCGGGCGGCGCATCCCGGCATTCTTGAGGACTACGCCAACATGGCCCGCGCCGGTCTCACCTTGTTCGAGGTCACCGGCGACGAGGCGTACCTGGCGGCGGCACGGATGTGGGTGGCAACGCTGGACCGCGATCATTGGGACCCGGAGCAGGGGGGCTACTTCGTTTCCGCCGCCGACACCCGCGACATTCTCTTGCGCACCAAGTCCATCGCCGATCATGCCGTACCGTCCGGCAACGGAGTCGCCGTCGAGGTCCTGGCGCGGCTTTACCTGATCACCGGCGACAGCAGCTACCGGGAACGGGCGGAGCGCATCGGCACCCTGTTCTCGGGCGAGAATGCCCAATACCTGATGAGCATTCCGGGGCTTCTGACTTCCTGGGAATGGCTGGGTGAGGCGGTGGTGCAGGTGGTCGTCGTCGGCGCCGCCGACGACCCGGTTGCCGAGGCACTGAGACGGGCGGCGCTCACCGCCGCCCGGCCGCTGATGGTGGTGCAGTCGGTCGCCGACGGGGCGGCGCTGCCGTCGGCCCATCCGGCGTTCGGCAAAACACCGGTCGACGGCCAGGCGGCGGCCTACGTCTGCGTCGGACCCCGCTGCGGCCTGCCGGTGACCGCGCCGGCCGACCTGGCGTTGATGCTGGCGGCGGAGTAGGGGAGGGGGATGATGCGGCGGCGGGAGATGGCCCTGGCCGGGGACGTGTCTCCCGCCTCCTTAGCCACCCCGCTGGGCGCCGTCACCCTGTTCGCCCGGCCGGACACGCTGATCGCCTTGAGCTGGGGCGAAGCGCCCGCGGCCGCCGCGCCACTACCGCCTGTTCTTGAACAGGCGCTCGATCATCTCGACCGCTACTTCGCCGGCGTACCGCTGCCGGACGCCCTGCCGCTGGAGCCCGCCGGCACCCCCTATCAGCAGCGGGTGTGGCGGGCGATCGCCGCCATCCCGTTCGCCGCCGTCCGCAGCTACGCCGATCTGGCCCGCGAGCTGTCGTCGGGCCCGCGCGCCATCGCGTCCGCCTGCGCCCGCAACCCGCTGCCGCTGTTCATCCCCTGCCACCGGGTCGTCGGCAGCGGCGGCACCCTGGGCGGCTACAGCGGCGGCGCCGGCCTCGCCACCAAGAGGGCGCTGCTGGCCCTTGAAGGGACCGTGCTCCGCCATGCAGGATAGGACAACCACGCTCGCGGGAGGAGTGCCATGCCCTACGCCATCCGTATCCATCAGCACGGCGGTCCGGAGGTCCTGGTTTGGGACGAGGTGACCGTCGGCGATCCCGGACCGGGCGAGGTCCGGCTGCGGCAGACCGCGGTTGGTCTCAACTTCATCGACGTCTACCACCGCACCGGCCTTTATCCGGTGCCGGCGCTGCCGGCGGTGATCGGGATGGAAGGGGCGGCGGTGGTGGACGCGGTCGGTGCCGGCGTCACCGAGCTGTCGGTCGGCCAGCGGGTCGCCTATGCCGGGCCGCCGCTGGGCGCCTATGCCCAGGTGCGGCTGATGCCGGCCGATCGCCTGGTGGCGCTGCCGGATGGCATCGACGACCGCACCGCGGCGGCGATGATGCTGCAGGGGATGACCGCCGAGTACCTGTTGCGGCGGACCTATCACGTACGGGCGGGCGATGCGGTGCTGATCCATGCCGCCGCCGGCGGCGTCGGTCTCATCGCCTGCCAGTGGGCGAAGCATCTGGGGGCGACGGTGATCGGCACCGTCGGTTCCGACGCCAAGGCCGAGCTCGCCCGCGCCAACGGCTGCGACCACGTGATCAACTATGCCCGCGAGAACTTCACCCAACGGGCGCGCGAGATCACCCATGGCGAGGGCGTCGCCGTCGTCTATGACGGCATCGGCAAGGACACCTTCATGGGATCGCTCGACGCTCTGCGGCCGATGGGGATGATGGTGAGCTACGGCAATGCGTCGGGACCGGTGCCGCCGTTCGAGCCGGCGATCCTGTCGCAGAAGGGCTCGCTGTTCTTCACCCGGCCGACCCTGATGACCTACAACGCCAAGCGCGAGGCGCTGGTCGCGTCGGCCAACGCCCTGTTCGAGGTGGTGGCGTCGGGCGCCGTCCACATCACCGTCAACCAGACCTACCCGTTGCAGGACGCCGCCCAGGCCCACCGCGACCTGGAATCCCGCAAGACCACCGGCTCGACGGTGCTGCTGCCGTAGTTCCTTCCTTCGATTGGCAGCTTCATTTTGCATGGCAGCCGTGCCGCTGATCCTAGTTACCGATCAGGCAAGTATTAAGAAAGTCGTCTCTCGTGAGCGTTCAGGCATGAAACCTGAAAGGGGTAAGCCATGCCGCCCGAATTGGTTGTGCCACCCTGTATAGAGGCTGTGATTCAAGGGTTCGAGCAGTCCGCTGCTTTGTTCGCGGAATTTGACGTTCAGCAGGCCCTTCGCGAAGCGCGCAGTTTGCTGCAAAATCCGAGTGAGGCAGAGAACTTGGGAGCTTGGGTCGAAATTCTGGCGTTCGATCTATGCGGGCCCGCGAGAGGCGAGAATCCATGGGGTACGTTCTTCGGCCCCATCAGCTCTGCAACTCAGAACGACGGCAAAAAGCTTTGCTTCCCGGACATTTCCGATGCCGACGGGAGGGTGATTGCCCATTGGAGCGAACGGGCAAGGTCCATTCAGCATCCAGTACTCAAAGCTCGCTACGCTGATCTTGCCTGGGAAATGTGCAAGGTCATTGCTGGCTGCTCTCGTCGTGACCCGGCAATGGCCCGCCTCGCCATCGACGCCTACCTCGTATCCCTTCCTTTCAGAACCGAGGCTTACGACAAGTTTGAGGTCGTGATTCGCGCCCTTGATCTAGCGTCGCTTATTCACGATAGCGCAAGGACTGAACGGGCCAAAACTGCGCTGCTCGAACTTCATCGCGGCGTAATCGCCGCGAGGACGGGACCATGGTGGTACGCCTTCGATCGTTTGATCAATGAAAAACGCGCAGGTGTTACGAATGACGACCGGCAACAGCTCGTTTCTGATCTCGAAGAACTGTCCACATATTACAGCAAACTCTCAAAACCAGGGGTCTTTGATCCATATACAATTGAAAGCGTTGCCAAGAGACTTATCAAGTATTATATGCGCGTTGGGCAACCTGACGATGGTAGGCGACTCAGGGAAGTAATCGCGCGGGCTTATGAACACGCTGCCAACCTGGACAACGCTATGGTGGCCTCATCTTTTCTCCAAACTGCCGTCAATGCCTATCGCCAAGCTGGACTACGCGATGAGAGCCGGCGCGCACGTCGGTTGATGGAAGAAAAGATAACTCAGGCGGGCAATGAGACTAACACAATACAGGAAAAGATAAACATCCCGGGCGAAGACATCAAAATTTTTACCGATGGTATCGTTGTTGCCGACCTCGATTCCACATTTGCCAAAATAGCGTGGTACTTACTTCCAAACCAATCTGAAATCGAAGAACAGATCCGAAGAGGATCAGAGGAAGCTCCGATCCAAGCTATAATGCCGATCCACCTCATCGCCGATGACCATGTTTCAGGTGTAATAGGTTCCGTCGAAAACGATCCTTACGGTCGCCTTCTTCACGAAACCAAGACGAATTTCGCGCTGTCGGGTATCTGGTTACAGATAGCCTTGGAGCGCACAATGGAAGCTCATGATGCAGTACCCGAACACTTCGTCAGCTGGGCCAACCGTCTCAGCCTCTTCGATGATCTAACCTTCCTGATCGAAGGTACCAGAGCTTTCTATGCGGGTGATCTGGTCAAAGCGGTGCATGTGCTTGTGCCGCAGATCGAAAGCGGTCTTCGCAGCATGATAGGCCAATTAGGCAAGCCGGTAACGAAAGCCCATTCCACCGTCGCTGATGTAAGCGTTGCCCTTGCTATGGGCGACATTCTCAATTCGGCAGAATTGAAGAAGGCTCTGGGGCCGGATCTCACTCTATATTTCAACGCCCTTTATGCAGATCCACGCGGAATAAACTTGAGAAACCGTGTGGCTCACGGGCTAATCAAACCGGCGAATATCGACCACCATTTGGTCCGATGGCTGATACACACTCTCCTTGTCTTCGGCAACTGGAAAGAACTTGCCGAAAGGCGCCGGTAATGACTATCCCGTGCCTGTAATGAGCAGCATAACCTAGCTGTTCATCGCTTCGAAGAAGTCGGCGTTGCTCTTGGAGTTTTTCAGCTTGTCGAGGAGGAACTCCATGGCGTCCACGACGCCCATGGGCATCAGGACCCGGCGCAGCACCCACATCTTCGACAGCATCCCCTTGTCCACCAGCAGCTCCTCCTTGCGGGTGCCGGACTTGGTGATATCGATGGAGGGCCAGGTGCGCTTGTCGGCGAGCTTGCGGTCGAGGATGATCTCGCAGTTGCCGGTGCCCTTGAACTCCTCGAAGATCACCTCGTCCATGCGCGAGCCGGTGTCGATCAGCGCCGTCGAGATGATGGTGAGCGAGCCGCCCTCCTCGATGTTGCGGGCGGCGCCGAAGAACCGCTTCGGCCGCTGCAGCGCGTTGGCGTCGACGCCCCCGGTGAGCACCTTGCCCGACGACGGGACGACGGTGTTGTAGGCACGGGCGAGGCGGGTGATCGAGTCGAGGAGGATGATCACGTCGCGCTTGTGCTCCACCAGCCGCTTCGCCTTCTCGATGACCATTTCCGTCACCTGGACGTGGCGCGCCGCCGGCTCGTCGAAGGTGGAGCTGATCACCTCGCCCTTCACCGAGCGGGCCATGTCGGTGACCTCTTCCGGCCGCTCGTCGATGAGCAGCACGATGAGGTAGCACTCCGGGTGGTTGAGGGCGATGGCGTGGGCGATGTTCTGCAGCATCACCGTCTTGCCGGTCCGGGGCGGAGCGACGATGAGCGCCCGCTGACCGGCGCCGATGGGGGTGATCAGGTCGATCACCCGGCTGGTCAGGTCCTTGTGGCCGGGCTCGTCGATCTCCATCCTGAGTCGCCGCTGCGGGTAGAGCGGGGTGAGGTTGTCGAAGTTGATGCGGTGGCGCACCTCCGACGGATCGCCGAAATTGATGCTGGTCACCCGCAGCAGGGCGAAATAGCGCTCCCCGTCCTTGGGCGCGCGGATCTCGCCCTCGACGGTGTCGCCGGTGCGCAGCCCGAAGCGGCGCACCTGGCTCGGCGAGACGTAGATGTCGTCGGGGCCGGGCAGGTAGTTGGCCTCGGGCGAGCGCAGGAAGCCGAAGCCGTCCTGCAATACTTCGAGCACGCCGTCGCCGAAGATCGCCACGTCGTTTTCGGCCAGCTGCTTGAGGATGGCGAACATCATCTCCTGCTTCCGCAGCGAGCTGGCGTTCTCGATCTTCAGCTCTTCCGCATAGGTCAGCAGTTCAGCCGGCGGCTTGGACTTGAGTTCCTTGAGATTCATAGAAGATGTCGGGCTCCGGATGGGTGCACGGCGGGCGCGAAAACTGCGGGATCCATAATCGTCGCCCTCCCTTAGGCCATGACCAGAAAAAGACGGCCGGCTACGGGCGACGCGTGCGGGTCGGAACGATGTGGGGTGAGTTCTTAGTTCGGATTTATCATTGAACAATTACGCAACCGCGTGGGGCTTGTCAATTCGCTTTCCCCGGCGGCGGATCAAAACGGCTTGAGGATCGCAAGGATAACGATTCCGATCATCAGCAGGGTCGGTGCTTCATTGACGACGCGAAAGAATGTCTGGCTGTGTTGATTGTCGTCCTGGGCGAACTGCCGTCGCCACCGCCCCATCATCTCGTGCAGCACCGTCAGCAGCAGGACCAGGGCGAGCTTGCCATGCAGCCATCCCATGGTCCAGGCGGCGCTGCCCAGCTCGACGATCATCCAGATGCCGAACACGTAGGTCGCCACCATCGCCGGAACCATGATGTAGTAGAAGAGCCGCCGCTCCATCACCTTGAAGATGGCGGCGGTGGCCGATCCGGGCGGCTCCGCGGCGTGATAGACGAACAGCCGGGGGAGATAGAGGAGGCCAGCCATCCACGCGATGACGCTGATGACGTGGAGCGCCTTCAGCCAGAGGTAATCCATGACGGTTGCCGACGTTGTTCAGGCGGACGGTCCTGGCGCGCGACATGGGCAGCGCCGGAAGGCTCGCGGGCACAGGCGAGCACCGGTGGCCGGGGCGAGCGCCGAGGGCTGAGCCGAGGAATGAGATAGGGCAGACCCGACCAGTTGGGCAAGCCCGGCGATGAACGCCGGGTGGGTGCCGACGGTGGGCACCCGGTAATAGCCGGGGACGCCCAGATGGGCGGCGCGTTCGCGATAGTCCATGTCCAGTTCCACCAGCGTCTCCGAGTGCTCGGAGACAAAGGCGATGGGAACCACCACCACCGGCACCCGGTCGGCGGCGGCACGGACAAGTTCGTCGTCGATGGACGGGCCGAGCCAGGCGAGCGGCCCCACCCGGCTCTGATAGCAGACCACATGGTCGACCGGCGCGGCAACGGTGGTGCCGAGACGAGCGATGCAGGCGGCGGCGGTCTGTTCCACCTGCCACGCATAGGGATCGCCGCGATCGACGATACGCTTCGGCAAGCCGTGGGCGGAGAACAGCACCCGCGGCGGGGTCGGCGCCAACGAGGCCGCCTCGCTGATCCCCGCCGCCAGCAGCGCCGACAGCGCGGCAACGAAGCCGGGGTCGGTGGGATAGCAGCAGACGGCGGCGGTCGACGCGTTCAATCCGGCGCCGTGCGCCGTCCGTTGCCATTCGTCGAGGGACGACTGGCTGGTGGTGGTGGAGTATTGGGGATAGAGGGGGAGGAGGACGATGCGATCGGGGGCGAACCGCTTCACCGCCGCCACCGTTGCCGGCGCGCGCGGGTGCCAGTAGCGCATGGCGACGAAACAGCGGGCATCCCGCCCTTGCGCCTCAAGGACGGCTTCCAGCGCCCGCGCCTGCTGGTCCGTCTCCGCCAGCAACGGCGAGCCGCCGCCGATGCGGGCATAGATGGCGCGGGCCACCAGGGCCCGCCGACGGGAGATGAATTCCGCCAGCACGCCCCGCAACGGTTGCGGCAGGCCGATGATCGCCGAATCGGCGAACAGGTTGCGAAGGAAAGGGCGCACCGCCTCCAGCCGGTCGGGGCCGCCCAGGTTGAACAGCACCACGGCAATCCGCTCCCGATCATGGCCGCCGCCCTCGGGGTTCATCCGCTTTCCTGCCGCCGCCAGCCGTGGACGATCTCGACCACGCGGGCGAGGTGTTCCGGGGACGTCTCCGGCAGCACGCCATGACCGAGATTGAAGATGTGGCCGCGGCCGGCGAAGGCCGCCAGCAGCCGCTCCGTCTCGGCCGCTAGACCCGGGCCCCCTTCCACCAGCAACAGGTTGTCGAGATTGCCCTGCACCGGACAGAGCGGTTGCAGCTGCACCGCGGCCCAGGTCGCCGGGACGGCGGTATCGAGGCCAATGGCATCTATCCCCGTCTCCCGGGCGTACGCTTCGTACAAAGCGCCGGCGCCGCGCGGAAAGCCGATGACCGGCACCTGCGGCGCCGCCTCGCGCAGGGCGGCGACGATCCGCTTCGTCGGCGCGATCACCCAGCGCCGGAACAATGGCTCCGCCAGCCCGCCGGCCCAGCTGTCGAAGAGCTGAACCACCTCGGCACCGTGGGCGATCTGCAGGCGCAAGGTGCGAACGATGGCGGCCACCAGGACGTCGATCAGCCGCTGCAGCGTGTCCGGATCGCGCCAGGCGAGGCGGCGGAGGACGCTGCCGTCGGTGCCGCCGCGGCCTTCCACCATGTAGTGGGCGAGGGTCCACGGCGCGCCGGCAAAGCCGATCATCGCCACCCCCGGCGGAAGCTGCGGGACCAGCCGCGCCAGCGAGCCGGCGAGCGGCTCCAGGTGCTCCTCGACGGCGTTAAGGTTAAGCCGGCCGATCTCGCCCGGTTGCCGCAACGGCGTCAGCACCGGCCCCTCGCCCTCGACGAAGCGGACCTCGCGGCCAAGCGCGTCGGGAATGACCAGAATGTCGCTGAACAGGATCGCGGCATCGAGGGCGTAGCGGCGGAGCGGTTGCAGGGCCGCCTCGACGGTGAGCGCCGGGGTATAGCAGAAGCGAAGAAAATCACGCTCCTCCGCGCGCAGGCGCTGGTATTCGGGCAAATAGCGTCCGGCCTGGCGCATGAACCAGCACGGCACCCGCGATCCGGGCCGGCCCGCCAGGGCCTCGATGAGGGGTTTCGTGGTCACTCTGTCGCCTGCGCCCGCCGTGACCGGTGCAACGGTTCGCTTCCGGGTCTTTCCTGCCCGCCCGTCGATCCCGTCCCCTATCAGACTCTTATCTTTAAGAAAAGGTTGATGATAGAGGTAGGGCGGGCGGATCATGGGGATCCTTCGCAGATCCCCAGTTGCGCCCTCGAAAGCGGGCGCGGGCGGGGGCTCCGGCGCCTGGGGACGACCAAGGGCATACGTCTGGAGAAGGGGGCGTAACCGCTGGCAACGGGAGCAAAGTCCGAATTGTGCGAAATCGGTGAAACCTGGGGATGCCCTTCGGGCGAAGCCGGTCGTCCCCGGGTTCCACCCCGGCGGGACAGCTTTTCCCACCGTTGGGCGAAGGTGGGGATAGCAGCGGCGCTATCCCCAGGCGGTGGAGCCGGGGTCATTCACTCCACATCCGGGAGCGCTCCCGTCCACAGCCCTGTGGGGATGAAATGAGCGGCGAGCGGCTGGAACTGGTGTTGGCGTCCGCCAGCACCACCCGCCAGACGATGCTGACCGCGGCCGGGATCGGCTTCCGCGTCGATCCCTCCCGTATCGACGAGACGGCGCTGAAGGAGGAATGCCGCGCCCGCGGCCTGGCTCCGGCGGAAACCGCCCACTGTCTGGCCGAAGCCAAGGCCCGTGCGGTGGCGCCGCGGCATCCGGGTTCCCTGGTCCTCGGCGCCGACCAGATTCTGGAATGCGAAGGCGAGCTCTTCAACAAGGCGCGTGACATGGCCGCCGCCCGGGAGACGCTGCAGCGTCTCTGCGGGCGCACCCACCGGCTGATCACCGCGGTGGTGCTGGTCTGCAACGAAGAGCTCCGCTGGCATCACGTGGCGGTGGCGGAACTGACGATGCGGGCGTTTTCGCCGGAGTTCCTGGAACGTTACCTGGGCATGGTGGGGCGCGAGGCATTGACCACCGTCGGTACCTACCGGATGGAAGGACCGGGGGTGCAGCTGTTCGAGGCCCTCTCCGGCGACCACTTCACCATTCTCGGGCTGCCGCTGCTGCCGCTGTTGACCGCCCTGCGCGACGCCGGTCTGGTCCCAAGGTGAGGCCGGTGACGGGCCTGAGCGGCAGGGCGCGGATCGCCGGCGTCATCGGCTGGCCGGTGGCCCATTCATTGTCGCCGCGACTGCACGGCTACTGGCTCTGCCAGCACGGCATCGACGGCGCCTACGTGCCGCTGCCGGTACGGCCGGCGGAAACCGCCGCCGCGTTTGCCGGGCTGGCGGCGTTGGGGTTCGCCGGCGCCAACGTGACCGTTCCCCACAAGGAGGCAGCGCTCGCCGCGGTTTGGCGGGCCACCGAGACGGCGCGACGGATCGGCGCGGTGAACACCCTCATCGTCAACAGCGACGGCCGCCTGGAGGGGGACAATACCGACGCCTTCGGCTTCCTTGCCCACCTGCGCGCCAGCCAGCCGGCCTGGGAACCGACGGCGGGACCCGCCCTGGTGCTCGGCGCCGGCGGCGCCGCCCGCGCCGTCGTCGCCGCGCTGGCGGCGGAGGGCGTGCCGGAAGTGCGGATCGCCAACCGCGGGGCGGATCGGGCGGAGCGGCTGGCGGCGGCATCGGGGGACGGTGTCCATCCGGTTTCGTGGACGGCACGCGAAGCGGCGCTCGCCGACGTCTCGCTCGTGGTCAACTGCACGACCCTCGGCATGCGCGGACAACCGCCGTTGGAGCTGAGCCTGGCGCGGTTGCCCGATCGGGCGGTGGTCTACGATATCGTCTACACCCCGCTGGAAACGCCGCTGTTGGCGGCGGCGCGTCGCCGCGGCCTCGCCGTGGTGGACGGTCTAGGGATGCTCCTCCACCAGGCGCGCCCCGGCTTTGCCGCCTGGTTCGGCATTCTGCCGGAGGTCACCCCGGACCTACGGGCGCACGTGCTGGCCGGGCTCTCCCCGCCGTGATCGTCGTCGGCCTCACCGGCTCCATCGGCATGGGCAAGAGCACCGCCGCGGCGATGTTCCGCCGGCTCGGCATTCCCGTCTATGACGCCGACGGGGCGGTGCACCGGCTGCTGTCGCCGGGCGGCGAGGCGGTAGCGGCGATCGAAGGTGCTTTTCCCGGTGTCGTCGAGGCGGGCGGCGTCGATCGCGGGCGATTGGGCGCCCGTGTCTTCGGCGACGCCGAAGCGCTGGCCCGGCTGGAGGCGATCGTCCATCCCTTGGTCTTTCGCCGGCGGGCGGCGTTTCTCGGACGGGAGCGGCGGCGGCGGGCGCCGATCGTCGTCCTCGACATCCCGCTTTTATTCGAAACCGGCGCCCATGCGGCCTGTGACGTGGTGGTGGTCGTGTCCGCTCCGACATTCCTGCAGACGCAGCGCCTGTTGCGGCGGCCGGGGATGAGTCACCCGCGACTGGCGGCGATCCGGGCCCGACAGACGGCGGATGCGGAAAAGCGCCGACGCGCCCACGTGGTCATCCCGTCCGGCCTCGGCCGTGCCGTCACCTGGCGGGCGATTCGCCGCCTCATCGCCGATCTTCTCTCCCGCCATCAAGGTGAGCCGGCCGGCAAGCGTAAGCACTACCGCCGCTTGGGTCCCGCCATTGACCGCGCCTGCCGCCGCCGGTAGGAGAGCGCATGCGTGAGGTCTGCCTCGACACGGAAACGACCGGTCTCGATCCCGGCAGCGGTCACCGGATCATCGAGATCGGCTGCATCGAGCTGATCAACCACGTTCCCACCGGACAGCGTTTCCAACGCTATCTCAACCCGGACCGCCGCGTTCCGGCCGAGGCGCTCGCCGTCCACGGCATCTCCGATGCGTTCCTGGCCGACAAGCCCCGCTTCGTCCAGGTGGTCGACGACATGCTGGAGTTTCTCGGCGAGGCGCCGCTGGTCATCCACAATGCCGGCTTCGATCTGGGATTCCTCAACGCCGAACTGGCCCGGGTGGATCGACCGCCGCTGTGTGCCAGCCGCGCCATCGATACCATCACCCTGGCGCGGCGCAAGTTTCCGGCGGCACCGGCCTCGCTGGACGCGCTCTGCCGCCGCTTCTCCATCGATCTCTCCAACCGCACCCTGCACGGGGCGCTGAAGGACGCGGAGCTGCTGGCGGAGGTCTATCTGGAGCTCATCGGGGGGCGGGAACCGGGGCTGGTTCTGATCGGCCCTGCCACTGCCCGCGCGGTGGCGACGGTGATCAGCCGCCGCACCCCGCGCCTGGTCCTGCCGACCGAGGACGAAGCGGCCGCGCATGGGGCCTTCGTCAGCGGTCTTGGTGCCCCTTCCCTGTGGGAGATCGAACCGCCGGTGCTTGCCGGCGAGGCGGAGCGCCGCGTTTAGTCGTTTTCAGTTTGTCTCCGGGTGGGTCGAAGGGGTCGTTTTATAGGACCGATGTCTCCTGAAGCGCCAGGTGCCGAATAAAGGAGCACCGCCGCAACCCCCCGACTGCGGCGGCGGTATTCGGTCAGCAAGAACCCTTCTTATCCAAGCCGACCGTTCGGTCCCCCGTTTTTCAATTCCCCCGTTTCGGCCATCCAGCTATAGGGAGAATGGCCAGAACGCGACCAGACCGATGACCAGGGAGGCGAGAAGAAGCGGCACCACAAACTCGGTCACCACGTCGCGCACAAGCTTGTTTTTCATCGCTTTCTCCATCCCGCCTGCTTCCCGTCTGCCGCGTAACCGCGGACGATTCATTGCGAAATTGTCTCCAAATTCCGACCAACCGTCTGTGATCGTCCACACGCTCGCCGGAAAACCGGCCAGACCGGCAGCCGCCGAGCCGAAGCTCAACGCCGTCTCATTCGTCTCAGCGAGTCGACTTCAGGTCACGCGGCTGGCCCACGACGACAAAGCGCAACGAGTCGGGCTTTAGCAATTCATGGGCCAGATGGTTCACATCATCGACCGAAACAGCCTCAATCAGGCTATTGCGACGATCCAGGTAGTCGATGCCCAGGTTTTCCAGCTGGGTCGCGACCAGCAGGCGGGCCAAGCGCTGCGAGGAGGTGAAACGGAGAGGGAAGGAGCCGGTGAGATACGTCTTGGCGTCGGCCACCTGCTGCGGTTGGACGCCGTTCTCCGCCACCTGCCGCCAGACGGAGCGGATCACCTCCACCGTCTCGGCCACCCGCTCGTTGCGGGTGCCGGCGCCGCCCATCCACAGCGCCGCATGGTCGTAAGGGGCGAGCGCTGAATAGACGGAATAAACCAGGCCGCGTTGCTCCCGTACCTCGTCGAACAGGACCGAGGTCAAGCCACCGCCGCCCAGGATCTCGTTGAGCACGGTCGCGGCATAGAAACGCGGATCGTCGCGCAGGATCCCCTGTTGGCCGAAGACGACCGAGCTTTGCGGTACCTTCATGTCGATGACGGTTACGCTGCCGTCCGCACGGGCGGGAACGGTGGCAATGTGGGCGGGCGCCGGTGTTGCCGGCAGCGCCCCAAAGGTGCTGCGCAGCAGCGTCGCCAGCGCGTCCGGGGTGATGTCACCGACGACGGCGATGACCAGATTGCCTCGCGCCAGCCGCTGATGCACGAAAGAGCGGAGATCGCCGGCGGCCAGTCGGCCGATGGTCTCCGGCGTTCCGTCGGTGGGACGCCCGTAAGGGGAGTCGGGAAACATCTCGGCGAACAACCGCCGGCTGGCGACGGTATCGGGATCCTCGGCGTCCTGGCGGAGGCCGGCCTGCAGTTGGCTCTTAACCCGGGCGATGGCGTCGGCGTCGAAACGCGGTTCGCTCAATGCCATCCGCAGCAGCTCGAAGGCGTCCTGCCGATGTTGGCTCAACGTCAGCATGCCGGCATTGAGGCTGTCGGCGTCGGCGTCGAAGGACAGCCGGATCGACAGGTCCTCCAGGCGGCGCTTGAAAGCCTCCGCCTTGTAGGGACCGGCGCCTTCGTCGAGGAGGCTCATCGCCAAGGTTGCCAGTCCCTCCTTGCCGGCGGGATCCAGCACCGCACCGCCGCGAAAGGCCAAGGACACGGCGATCAGCGGATTACTGTGCTCCTCCACCAGCCACGCCTCGATGCCGTCCTGGGTCACCCGTTGGATCGCCACCGCCGCCACCGCCGGGCGGGCAACGGCGAACGCGCCGATCAGTCCGGTGCCGCTCACAACGACGGCAACGGCCACAAGGCGGGAAAGCCTCGACCAAATGCGGCTCATTTGTGCTTCTCCGCCGGCGCCGCCTCCAATCGGGAGGTAACCGCACCCGGCGCCATCAGCACCACCCGTGCGGCCGCCTCCACCTGTTGTCGGGTTACCGCGCCGATGCGATCGGGCCAGTCTTCCACGTCGTCGAGGGTCTGACCGACGGCGAGCGCCCGGCCGATGATGTTCGCCGGTGCGGAGAGGGAGTCGCGCGCGAACACCGCCTCGGCGATCATTCGCTTCTTCGCCCGCTCGACCTCGTCGTCGGTGAGGCCATGGTCGAGCAATCGCTTCACTTCCGCCTCCACCGCGGTCTGCATGGCGGCAAGATCGGCCGGTGCCCGCGGGCTGGCATAGACGGAGAATTCGGCCGGTCCGCGGCGGACGGGGTCGTAGCCGGCGCCGGCGCCGATGGCAAGGCCCTCGCCCACCAGCTTGCGGTAGAGGCGGCTGTCGGCGCCCCCGCCGAGAACCTCGGCCAGCACCTGCAGCGGGTAAGTCATCGCCCGATCGCCGGTGTCGACGCTCGGTGCCTGATAGGTGCGTTGCCAGGCTGGTTGGCGGACGCGGGGATCGGTCAACGTCACCCGCCGGTCGGTCCTCGCCGCCGGCTCGGTCAAAGTGGTGCGCGCCGGCAGCTCGGAACGCGGCACCGCGCCATAGGTCTTCTCGGCAAGGGGCCTGACTTCCTCCACGGTGGTATCGCCGGCGATCACCACGATGGCATTGTTCGGTGCGTACCAGTGCCGGTAGAAGGCAAGCGCATCGTCGGCAGAAAGGCCGGCGATCTCGTGCTCCCAGCCGATCAGCGGCCTGCGGTAGGGATGATTGAGATAGAGGGTGGCGTTGGCCTGCTCGTCGAGGAGCGCCTCCGGGTCGTTGTCGACCCGCATCCGCCGTTCCTCCAGGACGACCTGCTTCTCCGGTCCAACCTGTTCCGGCGTCAGGATGAGGTTGTGCATGCGGTCGGCCTCCATGGCCATGACCAGCTCCAGGCGGTCCTTGGCGATGTTCTGGAAGTAGGCGGTGTAGTCGTAGGTGGTGAAGGCGTTCTCGTCGCCCCCGTTACGGGCGACGATACGGGAGAAGTCGCCCGGCGGCGTGGTCGGCGTTCCCTTGAACATCAGGTGCTCGAGAAAGTGGGCCAGTCCCGATTTTGCCGTCGGATCATCCATCCCCCCGACCCGGTACCAGACCATGTGGGTGACCACCGGCGTCCGGTGGTTGCTGACCACGACCACCTGGAGGCCATTATCGAGGGTGAACGTTTCCGCGTCGAAGACCCGGGCGGCGGCCGGCGCCGCGGGGAGCAGGGCGGTGATGAGGGAAAGGGTAAGGCAAACAGTGGTTGTCCGCAGCCTGAAACCCATGGCGAGACCTTTTTCGACGACGTTCATACAAAGCCGGGAGTCTGTTTGGCGCCATGCCCTGGGCGCACCGCGCTTATCTTCGGGCGCCGATCAGTTGGCCCCGCTCCCGTGGCGGATCAGTTGAAGATCCCTTCCAGGAGGGCCTTCGGCCGGCGCTCGATGATGGGTGTCTCGCCGGCGACGACGGGCTCGCCCAGCGCCTGTGCCTCGCGGATTCGCTTCGCTTCTGCCGGCGCGTCGACGACCGTGCCCTCCGGCGGCTTATCCGACCAGAACATCATCCGTTCGAGGAACGACTGGTCGGCATCGGCCAGCACCGTCGTCTCGCGGTTGACCTGCTCGCGGATGGCTGATTGGGCGGTGAGACCACCGGTGCGGTCGAGCAGCTCCGTGGTGCCGGGCGAAAAGTCGGGCGAAGCCAGTGAGGTTGCGGCCGCTGCCGGGGTTGTGGCGCCGGACGTCGTCCTTTGCGACACCAGCAAGTCCTTGGCCGACTCGCGGGCGGCCATGCTCTCCGTCGGTGCGCCGGGTGTCGGCGGCCGCAACCCGTAGTCGGGAGGCATGCTGAGCGGGGCGCGGGCGAAGACGGCAAACTCGTCGGGCGGTCGCTTAACACCGATGCCGAGGTCCTGCTTCACCCCCTCGCAACCGCCAACAAGGAGCCCGGCGGCGACGAGTATCGTCGACGACGCCGTAATCAGCCTGCCTTTTATGATCATCCGGTCGTTTCCCGTTTCCCCGCGTCTTCCTGCCATTTCTTGCTTTTACGCTGTTCGCCGGAGCTGAACAACGAGTCGAGGACGAGGAGGACGACGCCGATACTGATGGCGCTGTCGGCGAGGTTGAATGCGGGCCAGTGCCAGCCCGCCGCATGGACATCGAGGAAGTCGAACACCGCGCCGAAGCGCAGCCGGTCGATGACGTTGCCGATGGCGCCGCCGATGATCATCCCGAGGCCGGTGGTCGTGATCCTATTGGCAGAGCGGGCGAGCCAGATCGCCAGCGCCACACAGATGGCGAGGGCGACCAGCGGCAATACCCAGACGTTCCATCCGGCATCCGAGTTGAACACGCCGAAGCTGACGCCGCGGTTCCAGGCGTAGACCAGGTTGAAGAAGGGCGTTACCTCGATGACGCGCGGCGGGTCCATGACCCGGGTGAGCATCCACCACTTGCTTACCTGGTCGAGGACAATCACCGTGACCGCGATGAGGCCGCCGGTGCCGGCGGCTTTCCGTTGGAAGCCGCGGGAGGGGATGTTGCCGCCGCTCATTCGGCCACGGTCCGCTTGTCTTCCACCGCGGCGGCGCAACGGCCGCACAGTTCCGGATGGTCCGCCACCGTTCCCACATCGGGGAGGACCTGCCAGCAACGGCCGCACTTCTCGCCGGTGGCGGGCTTGATCACCACCCGGACCCCGGGAACCTCGGCCAGGGTGTAGGCATCGGCCGGTGCGGGCTCATCGGTCAGGGTCGCTCCCGAAGTGATCGACAGTTCGGCCAGATCGACTCCCGCCGCCGCCTGTCGGTACTCCGGGGTGACGTGAATAACCGGGTGGGCCTGCAGACTGGAGCCGATGCGCTTGGCCGCCCGCTCGATCTCCAAGGCACCGGTGACGACCCGGCGCAGACGGCGGAGGATGATCCACTTGCCGGCGAGCACGTCATCGCGCCAGGTTTCCGGAATCTCCGGGAAGAGACGAAGGTGAACGCTGGCGTCGGTCTCCGGGTGGCGGGCGAGCCAGGCCTCCTCGGCGGTGAAGCAGAGGAAGGGGGCGAGCCAGGCGGTCAGGCAGTCGAATACCGCATCCAGCACCGTGCGCACCGCCCGCCGCCGCGGCGAATGGAGCGGATCGCAATAGAGACTGTCCTTGCGCACATCGAAGTAGAACGCGGACAGATCGCCGGCACAGAAGTTGTGCAGCTCGGTGAAGACCGGATGGAACTGCAGCTCGTCGCAGGCCTGGCGGATCTGCCGGGAAAGCTCGGACAGCCGGTGCAGCACCCAGCGCTCCAACTCCGGCAGTTGCTCGGCGGGAAGCCGCTCGCCGGCCTCGAACCCGTTGAGGTTGCCGAGGAGGTAGCGAAACGTGTTGCGGAAGCGGCGATAAACGTCGGTCTGTTGCTTGAGGATCTCGGGACCGAGCCGGAGATCCTCGGAATAATCGGACGCAACCACCCACAGACGGAGGACGTCGGCGCCGTAGCGCTGAACCACGTCCTGCGGGGCGACGATGTTGCCGAGCGATTTGGACATCTTCTGCCCGTCCTCGCCCATGACGAAGCCGTGGGTGAGCACCGAGCCGTACGGCGCGCGGTCGCGGGTGCCGCAGGATTCCAGCAGCGACGACTGGAACCAGCCGCGGTGTTGGTCGGAGCCCTCCAGATAGAGGGACGCGGGCGAACCGAGATCGCTTCTCACCTCCAGGACGAAGGCGTGGGTGCAGCCGGAGTCGAACCAGACGTCGAGGATGTCGAACACCTGATCGTAGTCGGTGGCGTTGTGGTCGGGAGAAAGGAAGCGGGCCGGATCGGAGGTGAACCAGGCGTCGGCACCTTCCTCGGCGACGGCGGCGACGATGCGATCCAGCACCGCCTGGTCGCGCAACGGCTCGCCCGACTGCTTGCTGACGAAGACGGTGATCGGCACCCCCCATGCCCGTTGCCGGGAGACGCACCAGTCGGGCCGCGTCTCCACCATGCCGCGCAGCCGATTGCGTCCGCTCTCGGGGACGAACCGGGTGCGGTCGATGGACCGCAACGCGGCGGTGCGCAGCCCGGTGGTTTCCATGGAGATGAACCACTGCGGCGTGTTGCGGAAGATCAGCGGCGCCTTGGAGCGCCAGGAATGGGGGTAGCTGTGGGTCAGGCTCCCCTGTCCGAGCAGGCGTCCGGCATCTCCCAGCACCTTGATGACGGCGGCATCGGCATCGCCCTTTTTTCCGTCCGGGGTCAGCACCCGGTGGCCGGCGAATATCGGCACCTGGTCGAGGAAGACCCCGTCCGGTCCCACCGTGTCCGGTACCGGCACCCCGTGGCGGATGCCCAACTCCCAGTCGTCGGTGCCGTGCCCGGGGGCGATGTGGACGAAGCCGGTGCCGGTCTCTAGATCGACGAAGTCGCCCGCCAGCAGCGGCACCGGGAAGTCGTACCCGAAGCCGTGCAGCGGGTGCCGGCACACGGTCCCGGCAAGGTCCTTGCCGGCCAGCTCGTCGACGGTGCGGTAGTCGAGGATGTGCACGGCGCTGCAGACGTGCTCGACTAGATCGCGGCCGATGACCAGCCGATCACCCGGCCGAGCCCGCCCCGCCGGACCGACCGCGTCCACCTCGATCACCACGTAGTCGAAGGCGTGGCCATAGGCGATGGCACGGTTGCCGGGGATAGTCCACGGCGTCGTCGTCCAGATGACCACATCGGCGCCGTTGAGGGCCGGTCGCGACGCCCGCTCGACCGGGAAGCGGACGAAGATGGTGGTCGAGACGTGGTCGTGATACTCCACCTCCGCCTCAGCCAGCGCGGTTTTCTCCACGACCGACCACAGCACCGGCTTCGAGCCGCGGAACAGCGAGCCGTTCATCAGGAAGCGGCCGAGTTCGTGCACGATCACCGCTTCGGCGGCGTAATCCATGGTGGAGTAGGGGTGAACCCAGTCGCCGACGACGCCCAAGCGTTTGAACTCCTCGCGCTGGACCTCGATCCAGCCTTGGGCGAATTCCCGGCACTCGCGGCGGAAGGCGACGATCGGCACCTCGTCCTTGTTGCGTCCCGCCGCCCGGTACTTCTCCTCGATCTTCCACTCGATGGGCAGGCCGTGGCAGTCCCAGCCGGGCACGTAATTGGCGTCGTAGCCCAGCATCTGATGGGCCCGGTTGATGACGTCTTTGAGGATCTTGTTGAGGGCGTGGCCGATGTGGAGGTGGCCGTTGGCGTAGGGCGGGCCGTCGTGAAGGATGAATTTTTCAGCGCCCGACGCGGCGAGGCGCTGGCGTTGGTAAAGGTCGATCCGCTGCCACCGCTCGAGAAGCTGCGGCTCGCGGTCCGCCAAGGCGGCTTTCATCGGAAAGTCGGTGCGGGGAAGAAAGACGGTCGATTTGTAATCCAAGGCTCGGGCCGTTCCGGTCAGAGGGCCGCCCGCCGGAGCGCCGGATCGACGGGCGTCAAGAGCGCTCGCGCGCGGGCGCAGTCGTCGCCCATTTGTGCCTGCAACGGTTCGACGGCGTCAAATTTCTTTTCCGGGCGCAGATAGTGGAGCAGCCGGGTGGTCAGGGTGCGTCCATAAAGATCGCCGTCGAAGTCGAAGATGTGCACCTCCAACAGCGGTTCGTCGGCGCCGAAGGTGGGACGGACGCCGAGGTTGGCGACCCCCGGGCGCCAGCGGATGGAGCCGGCATCGCCATCATCCGCCGCCGGCCAGCCCGTCTCCACCGCGTAGATGCCGAAGGTGGGACGGAGATAGTCGCCGAGGCCGACATTGGCGGTGGGAAAACCGAGCTGCCGACCCCGCCGCTCGCCGCCGACCACGATCCCCTCGATTTCGAACGGGCGGCCGAGGAGCTGGGCCGCGGCCCGGGGGTTGGCGCCCTGGAGGTATTGGCGGACGCCGGTGGAGGAGTAGGGCTCGCCGCCGCCGTTGCGCACCTCCTGCACGCAGGTGAAGCCGAAGTCGAACTCGTCGCCCATCCACAGCAGCATCTCAGGCGTGCCGCGGCGGCCGTGGCCGAAGGCGAAGTCGTGGCCGCAGACGACGTGACGCGCCCCCAGCCCGCCGACGATCACCTTCTCGACGAAGGCGCGCGGTGCCAGCTTGGCGAACTCCAGGTCGAAGGGGACGACGATGAGCAGGTCGACCCCCATCTCCTCGATCAGCCGCGCCTTCACCGGCAAGGGGGTCAACCGAAAGGGCGGCGCATCGGGGGTGAAAATGCTGCGCGGGTGCGGCTCCAGGGTCAGCACCGCCCATGGCCTGCCGCCGGAGCGGGCGATGCGGCCCGCCTCAGCGATCACCTCGCGGTGGCCGAGATGGACCCCGTCGAAGTTGCCGATGGCGACCGCGGCGCCGCGGACGTCGTCCGGCAGGTTTTGGAAATGGCTGAAGATGCGCATGCCGGTTACCTGACGGCTGCGGGCGCCGCCGTCAAGCCCGGCCATGCCGATCCTTACCGCTCAGGCCGCATCCTCGACCGAGATCACCAACCGTCGCCCGAGCTTGGCGAAGGCGGCATCGAGCCGCGCCGGCTTGCTGGCGTGGTAGGGATCGAGAAGCCGGTTGATGGCCGGCTGTTCCACGCCGAGACGACGCGCCAGCTCGGCCGGCCGCACGCCGTCCTGGCGCATGGCGAGGTAGAGCGCCGCCTTCGCCGCGATGAGATTGCCCGGGGTCACGGTGGGACGACCCTCGGCCGGCGACGGCTCCGGAACGTCGGTCCGATCCTTGATCCGGCCGGCCAGGGCGACTTCCAGGCAGTCCACCGCCGAGGCCAGCGCGTCGGCCTCCGTCTTGCCGAAGGTATTCGCCTCGGGAAGGTCGGGAAAAGTTAGGAGGACACAATGATCCTCCGGCGGACCCTCTTCGACCGCGACCAGTTCGACGGGATAAGCGAATCGCATAGCAGATCATCTCCCGAGCCGGGTGGCCGGAAAAAGCCTACTCCACGGCATGGCGGGGAAGTTCCAATTGCCTAAGCAACAGCTGCACATAAGCGGCGTCAATTCTCGGGATTTTACCCTTGTTGCTTTTCCATCCACGGTTACCCGCGCGTGCGAACCTTTGCCACGCGCGGGTTCAACGAGGAAAGTTCGATCGGTACCGCGACAAAATCGCCGAAGATTTGCGAGAAATTGATGACGAGTCATTCTGGAACGTCCTCAGATCGTCGACGCCCCGTCGTCCTCGTCAGCGCATAGGAACTTTTCCTTCTCTTATCACTTATGCAAAACCGGGGCAAGCGCCAACTTCCCAGTTCTGCTAAACCACCGTCCCGCCAAAGCGATCTTTATGGCAGGTGTTAGGTCAGGTCAGCTTTTGCGGGCGGGGACCATCAGGGTGGCTTCGCCGTCGATCACCGTCTTGTCGCCGACGGTCACCACCGTGTCGAACTCGACGAATTTCTTCTTTTCGTGCAGCGCCTTCACCGTCACCCGGGCGACCATGGTGTCGCCGATGCGCACCGGCGCCTTGAACTTCAGCGATTGCGCCACGTAGATGCAGCCGGGCCCCGGCAGCTTGGTGCCGAATACCGCCGACAGCAGCGCCGCCCCCAGCATGCCGTGGGCGATCCGGCCCTTGAACATGGTCGCCTTGCCGAACTCCTCGTTGACGTGCACCGGGTTGGTGTCCATGGACAGGCCGGCGAAGACCACCAGATCGGTCTCGGTCACCGTCTTGCCGAGACAGCCGGTCATCCCCTCCTTCAGGTCCTCGAAATAAAGCCCGTGCAATTCCTTCAGCATGTCGGTCATGGCGTCCCCTCCCGGCGAATGATTTGGCCGCGGCTCAACCCGCGGTGCGCCGGCCACGATAGCGGCGGGGCCGGAGCGTCACAAGCGTCGCCAGCGGAAGGACCGGCCACGATCGCCGTCATCCGTCGGTCTCGGCCAACCTCAGGTTCCAGCGGCCGGCATGGCCGACGAGGTGGACCCGGGACAGCGGCGGCGCGTCGATCCGCCAGAAGGCGGCCGGCGGCGCGGCGAGGGCGGTAACGATGGCGGCCTTGACGACGGCGGGGTGGGTCACCGCGATGAGTCGGGCGGTGCCGCGCTGCGCCGAGGGTCGGCGAAGCTGGTCCAGCCAGCCGCCCACCCGCGCCAGCAGATCGAGGACGGACTCGCCGCCATGGGGGGCAGTGGCGGGATCGGCCAGCCATTGCCGGATCGCGTCGGGTTCTCTCGCCTGAACGGCGGCCAGCGCCGACCCCCGCCAGCGCCCATAGTCGCCGTCGCGGAGCCGGGCGTCGATGGTGGCGGTGAGCCCGAGGGCGGCCGCCGTCTGCCGGGCCCGGAGCTCGGGTGCGCTCCAGCATTCAACGGCCGGAAAGGTTACGGCCGCCCCCAATCCCGCAGCCGCGGCCTCTCCCCTCTCATCGAGGGGTTCGTCGGCGGGAAAGGCGGCGGCCCGCACCGCGGCGGTGGGGGCGTGGCAGATCAGTGTCAGGCGGACGACCACGGCGAATCCCGGCGCGTCAACGAGATCGAGAACATCGAGAATATATTGACGCGTCGCGATAGCGACTCATACAGTCGATGCTTCGTGCGATGGTGGAAGCCGGTGTGAGTCCGGCACGGTTGCGCCACTGTGATCGGCCGGCGAGATGCCCCGACCGTAAGTCAGACCTGCTCGCGCACGATCGCCAACCCAAGCGGGACGCACCATCCCAAGGAGAAGTCGAAATGGCTGAAGCAATCACCCATCCGGGGCATATACCGGCCCCGATCCCTGTTCGCGAACTGATCCCCTGGGCGCTTTTCGGCAGCGTGATCCTTCTGTTGATGCTTTACTTCGTGGGTGCCGAGCAGGGGGCGACCAGCATCTTTTCCGGCATGTACGTGCACGAGTTCGTGCACGACGGCCGTCATCTTCTCGGCTTTCCCTGCCATTAATCCGGGGACGGATAATGGTCGGAAATTTGTTGCTGCGCGGCATGCTTGCCGGACTGATCGCGGGTTTGTTGGCGTTCTGCCTTGCCTGGTACTTGGGCGAGCCGCAGGTTGATCGGGCGATCCAGTTCGAGGAGCATGCTGCGATGGCGGAGCATGCTGCCGAGCATGCGGAGGAGGTGGCCGGAGGAGCGGCCGTGCACGACCACGGCGACGACGAAGAGGAACTGGTCAGCCGCGGCGTCCAGGGCACGATCGGTCTGTTGACCGGGGTCGTCGTCTACGGGATCGGATTGGGGGGGTTGTTCTCCCTGGTCTTCGCCTATGCGTACGGGCGGGTCGGGTCGCTCGAAGCCCGAAGCCTGGCCTTGCTGCTGGCCATCGGCGCCTTCTTCGTCGTTTATTGGGTTCCGAGCCTCAAGTATCCGGCGAACCCGCCGGCGGTCGGCCAGCCGGAGACCATCGGTATTCGGACCGGTCTGTTCTTTACGATGGTCCTGTTCTCACTGGTGGCTGCGGCCATAGCGGTGAGCCTAGGGAAACACTGGGTCGCCCGACACGGTCGGTGGAACGGCACGATCGGCGCGATTGTTTTGTTCATGGTCCTCGTTGCTGTTGCGCAGATGTTCCTGCCCGACATCAACGAAGTCCCGTCGGATTTTCCGGCCGTCACGCTGTGGCGGTTCAGGATCGCTTCCTGGTCCACCCAGGTTTTACTCTGGGGGGGCATCGGGCTGATATTCGGTTATCTGGCCGAACGACTGCTGAAACAATCGCCGCGCGTTGCCCACGGCACCCTCGCCCGCCAGACATAGCGTTCGGGTTCGCCCGAACCGTCAACCCGCCCGAACCGTCGACAATGTCCCTCCGGATGATCAGTCCTCACCGGGGGGACACTTGTTTTTGCCCCGGCGGCGCGCCACTGCGGGCGAGGATGAAGAAGGCCGCCGCGCCACCAGTCGGGGCGCCGAGCGCATGACGTGACGCGGCCGCTCCGCGGCTGGCTCGGCGGTCGGGTCCGGTGCCGGCTCGGGTGCCGGATCCGGGGGCTCCGGGAGGGTCGCCGGTGCCGGTTCGGGGAACAGGTCGGAACGCAGGGGGCGGGTAGGGGCCCGTACCTCGATCACCTCGAGGGTGCGCAAGACGACCGGATGCCGGTCGGGCGGGGGGACGCCGGCCAGCAAGTGGGCCCGCGCGATCGCCCGCATCCGCCCGGGGATGCTGCCGGCGTGGCGATGGCGACCCTCGCACCAGCGGGCGTAAGCGGCGACGGTCCATGGATGGGCCGGGAGGGGCCGCAGGCGGCGGGCCCGGCACCAGGTGACGAAGTGGCTCCAACCGCGGTCGCTGCCGCCGACGCCTCGGCCCGATCGACGCTGCCGCCGTGGCTTGACGCTCAGGATGGCTCTTCCTCGCCGTTTGCGAACCGCCAATCCTACCCAAGCCGGGCACCGGAGGAAAGCGCTCCCCCCCTCGTCGGCATCGTGGTCAGCCGATGGAACCGCCACGCCAACACCGCCCAGGCGGCGATGCAGCCCAGCAGCATTCCCTCGAACAGTCCGACCGGTCCGCGGCCGCCGGCCACCGCCGCCAGCCATGCCGACGGCACCATGATGAAGACGAAGGCGCCGGCGTGCAGGCCGCTCGCCACCCAGGTATCGCCCAGACCGCGGACGGCGCCGGCCATTACCCCCTGGGCGCCGTCGGCGACGACGACGAGGGCGACGACGGCGATCACCGGGGCGGCGATTCCGGCCAGAATCGCATCGTCCGTGTAGACGGCAACGATGGGGGCGGGCAGAAGGGCGATGACCAGCGCGATCAGGGCCATGGTCATCGTCGCCATGGCGAGGCCGGTCCAGCCGGCGAGGCGGGCCTCGTGGCGGTCGTCGCGACCGGCGGCGGCGCCGACCTGCACCGCCGTTGCCGCACCGAAGCCGACCGCCACCATGAAGACGAAGGCGACCAGGTTGAAGCCGATGGTATAGGCGGCGAGCGGCATCGCTCCGAGCCAGCCGGCTATTAGGCCTAGGGTGTTGAAAGCCATCCCTTCGGCGCCGACGCTGAGGCCGCTGGCGTAGCCGAGACGCCGCTGCAGACGGGCGGGCGGCGGCGAAGCCAGCGCGTCGGTGGCGAGGTAGAGGTGCCGATCCGCCATCGTCAGCACGAAGAGCACCGCCATCGCGGCAAGAAGGATGCGGACGATGGTTGTCGCCCAGGCGGAGCCGAGGGCACCCATCGCCGGCAGGCCCAGGTGTCCGTAGATCAGGACCCAGTTGAGGGCAACATTGAGGACATTGGCGATAATCATTACCAGCATGCCCGGCACCGGCCGCTTGATTCCTTCCAGAAAGAACTGAGTGGCGACCGAGACCAGGTGCGGCAGGAGCCCCAACCCAAGGACGGCGACAACCGGGGCGGCCTGCGCCGCCAGGTCGGGCGCCTGGCCTAAGGCGCGGAGGATGGGATCGGCGAAGGCGCAGATCGTCCCCATCCCTAGGCCGAGGACGCAGGCGTAAAGGAGGGATCGCCGCCAGACGATGCCGCAGGCCGTCAGATCACCCCGTCCATGGCACATGGCGGTGACCACCAGTGTCCCCATCATCAGGCCGATGCCGGTGAGCAGCAGCGATGCCACCAGCGTCAGCGCCAGGCCCAGCACCGCCAGTTCCTCGGCGGCATAGCGCCCGACCATGATGGCGTCGACGAGTCCCATCAGCATGATCGCGGAACGGGCGACGATGACCGGACCCGCTTGCCGGGTCAGCTCATGGATACGGGCGCGGGCGCGCGTCTGCGGGAGCGTCGGCCCCCCCCTGTTTTCGTCCTCGGCCGTTGGCGAACCAATTTGCACCTGCAACCTCCCCCCTACGGATTGCGGAGCAGCGGCGGCGCGGCGGTAAGCTGGCAATCGCCGGTATCCCCGCTATACTCCCAGCCAAACCTCGGAAGGGAGGCTACGGGAGAACCCCATGCAGGTCATCAACGCCGATATACTAATCGTCGGAGCCGGCGGCGCCGGGTTACGGGCGGCCATCGCCTGCGCCGAGGCTGACCCCCAATTGAAGATTGCGCTGATCTCGAAAGTCTATCCCATGCGCAGCCACACCTGCGCCGCCGAAGGCGGTGCCGCCGGTGTGGTCAAGCAGGACGACAGCCTCGAATACCACTTCCACGATACCGTCGCCGGCGGTGACTGGCTGACCGATCAGGATGCCGTCGACCTGTTCGTCAACGAGATCCCGAAGGAGCTGGTGCAGCTGGAGCACTGGGGTTGCCCGTGGAGCCGCGAGCAGACCGGGCACGTCGCGGTGCGTCCGTTCGGCGGCATGAAGATCAAGCGCACGTGGTACGCCGCCGACAAGACCGGCTTCCACATGCTGCACACGCTGTTCCAGACGTCGCTCAAGTACCCGTCGATCGTCCGCTTCGACGAGTACTTCTCCACCGACCTGATCGTCGACGAGGGCAGCTGCCACGGCGTCACCGCCATCGAGATGCGCACCGGCGAGCTGAAGCTGTTCCGGGGCAAGGCGGTGCTCATCTGTACCGGCGGCGCCGGCAAGGTGTTCCCGTTCACCACCAATGGCGCCATCAAGACCGGCGACGGCATGGCCATGGCGTACCGCGTCGGGGTGCCGCTGAAGGACATGGAGTTCGTCCAGTATCACCCGACCGGATTGCCCGGCAGCGGCATTCTGTTGACCGAGGGCTGTCGCGGCGAGGGCGGCTATCTCCTCAACAAGGACGGCTACCGGTACCTGCAGGACTACGGGCTCGGGCCGGAGACGCCGACGCCGGTGCTGAAGGCGATGGAGCTGGGCCCGCGCGACCGGCTGAGCCAGGCCTTCTGGCAGGAGCAGAAGAAGGGGCGGACCATTCCGTCCAAGTGGGGCGACATCGTCCACCTGGACATGCGCCACCTGGGCGAAAAGCTGATCGACGAGCGTTTGCCGCTGGTGCGCGACCTGTCCCGCGCCTACGTCGGCGCCGACCCGGTCACCGACCTGGTCCCGGTGCGGCCGGTGGTCCACTACATGATGGGCGGCATCCACACCGACATCAACGCCGCCACCCCCGTCGCCGGTCTCTACGCCGCCGGCGAATGCGCGTGCGTCTCCATCAATGGCGCCAACCGGCTGGGCTCCAACTCGCTGGGTGAGCTGCTGGTGTTCGGGGCGCGGGCCGGCCGCCATGCGGTCGAATACATCAAGTCGGCGCGTCCGCCCGCCCGCGAGGAGCTCATTACCGCCCAGGCCAACGACGCCGAGAGCCGGATCAAGGCGCTCTACAAGCGTCCCGCCGGCAAGGTGCGGGTGGCCGATCTGCGCCGCAAGATGACCCACGCGATGGAGGAAGGCTGCGGCATCTATCGCGACGAGGCGTCACTCCAGGACACCTGCCGCGTCGTCGCCGAGTCCCGTGCCGAGTATCGGGAGGTGTCGCTGGAAGACAAGAGCACGGTGTTCAACACCGATCTCTTCCAGGTGCTGGAACTGGGCGCCATGGTGGAGGTCGCCCAGGCGGTGGCGGTATCGGCGCTGGAGCGCAAGGAATCCCGCGGCGCCCATCAGCGCCTCGACTACGAAAAGCGCGACGACCAGAACTACCTGAAGCACTCCCTCGCCTACTTCAACTCCAACACCGATCCGCGCATCGAGTACCTGGACGTCGTCATCACCAAATCGCAGCCGGCCGAGCGCGTCTACGGCGCCGCCGCAGGGGGACAGGCCGCATGAGCCAGCGAACCATTCAGCTCGAGGTCCTGCGTTACCGACCGGAGCAGGACAAGGAGCCGTTTTTCCAGACCTATCAGGTGCCGTGCGAGGAGGAGTGGGTTGTCCTCGATGCGCTCAACGCGGTGAAGGACGACATCGACCGGACCCTGTCCTATCGCTGGTCGTGCCACATGTTCGTCTGCGGCAGCTGCGGCATGGTCATCAACGGTGAGCCGATGCTGGCCTGCAAGGCGTTCCTGTCGGACTTTCCCGAGGGCCGCATCCGGGTCGAGCCGCTGGCCAACTTCCCGATCGAGCGCGATCTGGTCGTCGTCATCGACGATTTCATCGAGAAGCTGCAAAGCGTCAAGCCGTACCTGATCCCCAAGGAGGAGAAGACGGTGGCGCAGGGGGAATACCTGCAGACGCCGGCGCAGCTGAAGACCTACAAGCAGTACTCCATGTGCATCAACTGTCTGTGCTGCTACTCGGCCTGCCCCCAGTACGGGTTGACCAACGGCGAGTTCGTCGGCCCGGCGGCGCTGGCCCTGGCGCATCGCTACAACATGGATAGCCGCGACGGCGGCCGCCACGACCGGGAGCGAGTCGTCGCCAGCCACGAGGGCGTCTGGGAATGCAGCTTCGTCGGTGCCTGCTCCGAGGTTTGCCCGAAGCACGTGGATCCCGCCGGCGCCATTCAGCAGGCCAAGCTGACCAGCGCCATCGACTACGTCACCTCGCTCCTGCCGGGGGGAAAGAAATGAGTGGACGCAAGCCCTTCGTCCGGGAATTGCCGAAGACCACCTGGTTCCTGACCAATGCCCGCTACAAGCACTACATGCTGCACGAGGTCAGCTCGATCTTCGTTGCCATCTATACGGTGATCCTGATCATCGGCTTGTTCCGCCTGGGTGAGGGGGAACTGGCCTGGCACGGCTGGCTCGATGCCGTCACCAGCCCGATCGGGGTGATCTTCCACCTGATCGCGCTCGCCTTCTTCCTCATCCACACCACCTCGTGGTTCAAGGCGGTCCCCCAGGCGACCCGGATCATGCGCGGCGAGGAAGTGTTGCCGGGCAACATCCTGGTCGGCGCCCATTACGCCATCTTCGCCGTCGTCTCCTTGTTCTTCATCGTTCTCGCCGGGATCGGGTGAGCCCCATGAGCGCTGTCAGCAAACCTTCACCGAAGGCCATCTTCTGGTTCCTGTTCGCCGCCGGGGGCACCATCTGTGCCTTCGTCCTGCCGGCGATGGTCATCGTCACCGGCATCGGGCCGGCGCTCGGCCTGTTCCAGGGCGCGCTCAGCTTCGACACCATGCACGGTTTCATCGAGAACTGGCTGGTCAAGCTGGTGCTGTTCGGCATCATCTTCTTCGCCCTGTGGCACGCCGCGCACCGGCTCAGGGTATGTGCCCACGACTTCGGCCTCCGCGCCGACGCCGCGGTCGCCCTGCTCCTCTACGGCCTCGCCGCCATCGGCACCCTGGCCACCATCATCGCCCTCCTGCGCATCTGACGGGCGCACCGAGATCCGAGCACACGAAAGGGGCCCATCGCGGGCCCCTTTCTTTATCTGCCCCCGTCTTCCGTTGGGGGTACTCATCACGGACCAAGGCGGGCACCGCCGCGGCGGTGCCCAAGTATAGTCAGCGGGTAACGATGATCACCGACCGGCCGCCGTCGCGGTAGACGTAACGGGAAGGGCCATACCCGTAGCCCGGCGGGGTGCGGTAGCGGGGGGCATAGCCGTACCCGGGCGGCGGGCAGTACCGGCGCGGCGGCGGTGGCGGGCGGTAGAACGCCGAGGGCGCATTGCCCATGAACAGGGAGACCCGCGGCGGCGGGTCGAATCCCGGCGGCGGATTGCTGTACCCCCAGCCGTCGGCGGCGGCGGGGCCGGTCAGGCCAACCGCCGCGATCAGGGACGCGGCGACCAAACCCAACGTTTTCACCTTATCCTCCTTTGGTTCGGACCACCCGGCACCGGCCGGGCACGTTCGGGAGGATGATCCGCATCCCCCTCACCGTAAGGAGATAGGTTGCCATCGCAGCAAATTTGCGGCGGAGAGCTGTCTTCACCGTGGCAAGGAGGAAATCGCCGTCGGCGGACGAGGCCAAATCAGGCGACGGCGGCGAGCAGCCCTTCGAACATCGCCCGGCCATCGGTGCCGCCCAGCAGCGGATCGGCGAGACGCTCCGGATGCGGCATCAGGCCGAGGACGTTGCCGCGGCGATTGACGATACCGGCGATGTTGCGCAAGGAGCCGTTGGGGTTGGCCTCCGCATCGGCGCGACCCTCGCCGTCGCAATAGGTGAAAGCGACCCGGTTTTCGTCCAACAGCCGGTCCACCGTCGCCTGGTCGGCGTAGTAATTGCCCTCGTTGTGGGCGATCGGCATCCGCACCACCTGGCCCGGACGATAGCCACGGGTAAACGGCGTCGCCGCCGCCTCCACCCGCAGGTGCACGTCCCGGCAGACGAAACGCAGGCCGGCGTTGCGCAGCAGCACCCCGTCGAGGAGCCCGGACTCGGTGAGGACCTGGAAGCCGTTGCAGATGCCCAGCACGAGGACGCCGTCGGCGGCGCGGGCCCGGACCTCGGCCATCACCGGTGAGTGGGCGGCGATGGCGCCGGCGCGCAGGTAATCGCCGTAGGCGAAGCCGCCCGGAACGACGATGAGATCGAGCGGCGGCAGGGTGCTCGCCTTATGCCAGATCATCCGGGTCGGCCGGCCGGTGACGGCGGCGATGGCGCCGGCGGCGTCGCGGTCGCAGTTGGATCCGGGAAAGACGATGACACCCGCCTGCATGTCGTTGGCTTCCTGAGCGAAGTCTTGCCTCGCCTGTCCCGCCGCCGGTTCAGGCGGCAGCGGCGATGTCGATGGTGTAGTTCTCGATGACCGTGTTGGCGAGAAGCTCGCGGCACATGGCCTCGACCCGCTGCCGCGCCGCGTCGGGGTCGGTATCGGCCAGATCGAGCTCGATGAACTTGCCCTGGCGCACCTCGACCACGTCGTCGAAGCCGAGGGTGCCGAGAGAATGTTGCACCGCCTTCCCTTGCGGATCGAGGACGCCCCGCTTGAGCGTGATATGAACCCTGGCTTTAAGCACGTCGGATGGTTCGCTTCTGCTGATGAAGGACGAGGGATTCGGAACCCGGCGATGCCGCGCCCGAAGCGATTGTTGGGCCGGGAGTATTATTGCAGGGTGTCCGGCCCGCGCGGATCGGACGGGCCGCTTTCCGGCAGGATACCCAGCCGGCGAGCCACCTCCTGGTAGGCGTCGGCCAGCGAATGGGCGTCATCGGCGCGGTTGCGATCCAGCTCGAGCCGCTGATTGCTGCGCATGTCCCACAGCCGGCAGGAATCCGGGCAGACCTCGTCGGCAAGGACGATGCGCATTTGCTCATCCTCCCACAGGCGGCCGAACTCCACCCGCACGTCCAACAGCCGCATGCCGATGCCGACGAAAACGCCGCTCAGGTAATCGTTGATGCGCAAGGACAGCGCCATGATCTCGTCGATGTCCTGGGGCGTCGCCCAGCCGAAGGCGGTGATGTGCTCCTCGGTCACCATGGGGCGACCGAGATCATCGGAGTTGTAATAGAACTCGACGATGGAGCGCGGCAGCGCCGTGCCTTCCGCCATGCCGAAACGGCTGGTGAACGAGCCGGCGGCGGCGTTGCGGATGACCACCTCGAGCGGAATCATCTCCACCTCGCGCACCAACTGCTCGCGCATGTTGAGGCGGCGGACGAAGTGGGTGGGGACGCCGATCTCGCCGAGCCGGGTCATCAGGTACTCGGAGATGCGGTTGTTGAGCACCCCTTTGCCGCTGACGACGCCCTTGGCCCTGATATTGCCGCTGTTGACGTCATCCTTGAAATACTGGACGAGCGTTCCCGGCTCCGGTCCCTCGAACAGGATCTTGGCTTTTCCCTCAAAGATTTGTCTGCGACGCGCCATCTGACCTCGTTTCCCGCCGGCGGACGCGGCAGTTCCAGTCGCCCGATTGGTATAGCAACTTGCTCAGGCCAAAACAATCTTACCCCATGGCAGCCCCGGGCGTGGCCATTCCGGGGTCCAAGGTCTTCTTCCAGGCCAGATCGACCGGCCGCCAGGGCTGCTCGCCCGGACGCCCGGCACAGAACAGCCACACCGAGCGGCTTCCGGGTCGACCCGGCAGCGCCAGCAGCGACGAGCACACGGTGCCGAATCCGGTGGCGGTGACGATGGTCATGGCGCCGCCCGGGCCGGCGCCGTCCTCGCCCGTCCGCGCCGCCAACAGTGCCTGCCAGTCGCCCCAGTCGCCGGTTTCCGGATCGGGCACGGCGGCGCCGGCGAGCCGGGGCAGGAAATGGCGGATGCGCGCCGACTGGCTGTCGTTGCGGTCATAGGCGGTGATCATGGAGAGGCCCGGGGGCAGCGCCATCACCTCGATGGAGGCGGCGCCGGCGGCCGCGGCGGGCCCGGCGCCGGCCCGAACCCAGAAGGCTTGTTCGCGATCGGCGACAACCAGGTTGAACGGACGATAAGCGTGCGGATCGAGGTGGGCGAGCGCGTCCGCCGCCGCTGCCGCGCTGGCGTGATCCAGGGCTTCCAGCGGCAGTTCGCCGCGGCTGCGTAACCCCGGCGCCGGGCCGAGGGTATTGATCCGGTTGAGGACCGCGGCGACGACCCCGTCGTCGTTGAGCCCGAGCCAGGACCCGCCGCCGAGGGTATCCATGCCGGCAACCACCTCTCGCCGGTCGGGCCAGTGACGACCGGGCGCGAGCCACGAGCGGGTATCCAACTCGTCCCGGTTGGCGCCGATCAGCACAGGCCAGGGGTGATCCGGTCGACGAAGGACGATGAGGGTGCACATTCTGGTCAAGGAGATAGCCCGCCCCCGCCCGCTATGCCAGAGGTAGCGCGAAGGTGGGCGCGAGTGATGGCGGCCGGACGGCGGAAGTGGAGCGGGGGGCGGAAGGACGACGGACGGGGCCATTGCACCCGCCGGGCAAAAGCCATAAATTAAAAGTGCAAAAATGGGAGGCGAAGGAATGCCCGAGACCTTGCGCGAGATCGAGAGGGGCCACGAGGCCAAGTACAAACTCGACGAGGAGCTGCGCTTCAAGGCCCGCTGCCGCTGCAACCGAACCTTCGGACTGTGGGCAGCCCGGCATCTGGGGATGGCCGGCCCCGAGGCGGAGGGTTATGCCCGCAGCCTTGTTCGCCTCGATCTCGATGCACCCCGACCGGGCGTCGTCCTGGCGACGGTGATCGCCGACTTCCGCGCCGCGAAGGTCCGTCTCGGCGAGCCGGAGGTTCGCTCCGCCTTCCATCGCCTCTACGCCGAGGCCGCCGACGAGGTGGAAGAAGCCTACCCGATGCCGCTCGACCGCGACCACATCCAGATCGGCGGCTAACGCCAGGTCGAGATCTCGAGGTCGCGGGGTTTGCGCGACGCCGCGCCGCGGTCGTCAAAGCCGCTGCAGCGGCACCGCCGGTTCTTCCTCGCGCCGCGGCGGCGGCCGCAGCAGATCGTAGGCCAATTCCAGCAGGGCCAAGCGCTCTGCGTAGGCGACCCGAAAGCAGCCGATCATCGGTGCCCGGTTGGCCCCGTCCAGCACCGTCGTCATGGCAACGCCGCAGCCGGCATTGCGGCGGAAGACCCACGCCCGCTGATCCTCCCGCAGACGCGCCGACGCCTCGGTCGCCAGCATCTGTCGCAAAAGGATGTAGACGCGGCCGACGCTGGCATCGAGGCGGGTGAGGGCGGCGTCCTCGCAGATCAACACATCATCGGGGGCAGCGGCTTTGCTGCAGTCGAACGGCGGCGGCGATGCCGGCTCGCCGGTCAGCAGCAGCGCCGCCAGGATGAAAGGCGATAGCAGGTCCACGGCAGCCGTACCCCGACAAGCCGAACACGATAGCCAGAGGGACGCCGGAGGCGCCCGGCGGTATCCTGCCGGACGCGGCTAAACGGCCGGTTAATCCGGCGACGGCCGCCGTCCGGGGCGAGGGGTTACGGCCCGGGGTCTGGGGTGAGGATCAAGGTCGCCAGCGGCGGCAGCGTCAGCCGCAGCGAGAAGGGGCGGCCGTGACAGGGAACGGGTCCGGCCATCACCGCGCCGGCGTTGCCGACGTTGCTTCCGCCATAAAGGCCGGCGTCGGTGTTCAGGCGCTCGACGTAGAGGCCGCCCCGGGGGACGCCGACGCGGTAGTCGTCTCGAACCATCGGGGTCAGGTTGCAGACGACGACGGCGACATCGCCCGGCGTCCGGCCCTTGCGTAGAAAGCAGATGATGCTTTTCTCCCAGTCGGTGCAGTCGATCCACTCGAAACCGGCCGGCTCGCAATCCAACCCATGCAGCGCCGGTGCCTTGCGATAGAGGTGATTGAGGTCGCGGACCAGCCGCTGCACACCGGCGTGCATGGGGTCGTCCAGCAGGTGCCAGTCGAGGCTGGCGTTGTGGTTCCACTCGCCCGCCTGGGCGAACTCGCAGCCCATGAACAGGAGCTTCTTGCCCGGGTGGCCGTACATGAACGCCAGGTAGGCGCGCAGGTTGGCGAACTTCTGCCAGCGGTCGCCCGGCATCCGTGCCAGCAGCGAGCCTTTGCCGTGCACCACCTCGTCGTGGGAGATCGGGAGGACGAAGTTCTCGGCGAAGGCGTAGGTCAGGCTCAGCGTCAGCTGGTCGTGGTGGTACTTGCGATAGAGCGGATCGCGGCCGAAGTAGGACAGGCTGTCGTGCATCCAGCCCATGTTCCACTTGTAGCCGAAGCCGAGGCCGCCGAGGTAGACCGGGCGCGAGACCATCGGCCAGGAGGTGGACTCCTCGGCGATCGTCGCCACGTCGGCAAACTGGCCGTAGAGGTGCTCGTTGACCCGGCGCAGGAAGGCAATCGCCTCCAGATTCTCGTTGCCGCCGTAGCGGTTCGGGATCCACTCGCCGGGGCGGCGGCTGTAGTCGAGGTAGAGCATCGAGGCGACGGCATCCACCCGGAGCCCGTCCAGGTGATACTCCTCCAGCCAGAACAGCGCATTGTTGAGGAGGAAATCGGCCACTTCGTTACGGCCATAGTTGTAGATGAGCGTCCCCCAATCGGTGTGGCTGCCCTGGCGCGGGTCGGCGTGCTCGTAGAGCGCGGTGCCGTCGAACCAGCCGAGGCCTTGCGGGTCGCGCGGAAAGTGGCCGGGTACCCAGTCGTTGATGATGCCGATGCCGGCTTGATGGCAGCGGTCGACGAAGTGGCGGAACTCGTCCGGGCGCCCGAACCGGCTGGTGGGCGCGAACAGGCCGAGCGGCTGGTAGCCCCAGGACCCGTCGAACGGATGTTCGGAGATCGGCAGCACCTCGATGTGGGTGAAGCCCATCTCCTGGACGTAGGGGATCAACGTATCGGCCAATTCGGCGTAGGTGAGGAAGCGACGCCCTTCCTCGACGCTGCGCCGCCACGAGCCCAGGTGCACCTCGTAGATGGAGACCGGGGCATCGACGCGGATCGCCGCGCCGCGGCCCTCCGTCCAGGTGCGATCGCTCCAGCGGTAGCGGCCCAAGTCGTAAACGATTCCGGCGGTGCCCGGCGCCTGTTCGCAAAAGAAGGCGAACGGGTCCACCTTCAGCGCCATCAGCTTGCCGTCTTTCGACAGAATTTCGTATTTGTAGAGACACCCTTCGTCCAGGCCGGGGAGGAAGATCTCCCAGACCCCGCATTCGGTCCGCAGCCGCATCGGATGCCGTCGGCCGTCCCACTCGTTGAAGTCGCCGACAACACTGACGCGGGTCGCGTTCGGGGCCCAGACGGCGAAGCCGACGCCGGCCACCCCTTCCAGCACCATCGGGTGGGCGCCGAGCTTCTCGTCGAGGCGCAGGTGGCGGCCCTCGGCGATCAGGTAGACGTCCATGTCGCCGAGCAGCGGCGGAAAGCGGTAAGGGTCTTCGATGGTGCGATCCTGGCCGCCGGCGGAGACGCGCAGCCGGTAGGGGAACGGGCCGCCCTCATGCGGGAAACGGCCCTCGAACAGGCCCTCGCGATGGATAGGCGAGAGTTTGGCGACGGGCTCGGCGCGACCGGCGCGAATGACGCCGACGCCCTCGGCGCCGGGGACAAAAGCGCGGACGACGAGATGGTCCCGCCCGTCGATGTGCATGCCGAGGTAGGAGAACGGATCACCGTCGGCCCCGGACACGATCCGCTGGACCCTGTCTGTTTTCGCTAACATCCCGCTGGTTCCCTCCTATCGGCGCCGGCCGTTCTTAGCCCCTCCCGCTTTGCCCGCCGTGCCGGGCGGCGCCAGGTGAACGCGCCGCCCTTGGTTGCCCCCTCCGCCGCCTCACCGCTGTCCTTCTACCCTCACGCCGCCGGATGGTGTCCGCCTTGGCCCACCGCGGACCCCGGGCGCCTGGCGGCGGGCGGACGTCGCCAGCGACGCCCCTGGCGCACCTTTCTTAACAGGCGTTGCCTTGGTCGCCGGCGCCTTGGCCGCCTTCGCCTTCGGTGTTGGTGGCTTTGGTGCTGCCGCCGATGCGGCGCCGGTTGCCGATGCGGCGCCGCCCGGCCGCGGCGTCTCCGACACGACGATCTGCCGGCGGATCAGCCGCTCGATGTCGCGCAAGCACGACCGCTCGGTCGCATCGCAGAACGACAGCGCCTCTCCGGAGGCGCCGGCGCGGGCCGTACGGCCGATGCGGTGGACATAGGTCTCGGGGACGTTCGGCAGCTCGAAGTTGACGATGTGGGTCACCGCCTCGACGTCGATCCCGCGGGCCGCGATATCGGTCGCGACGAGCACCCTCGAACGGCCGGTTCGGAAGTCGTCGAGCGCCGTCTGCCGAGCCGACTGGGACTTGTTGCCGTGGATCGCCGCCGCGGTTACGCCGCTCCGCAGCAGGTGCTGGGCGACCTTGTTGGCGCCGTGCTTGGTCCGGGTGAAGACGATGACCCGGCGCATCGCCGGATCCTCGATCAGCTTCGCCAAGAGCGCCCGCTTCTCCGGCGTGGCCACATGGAAGACGCGCTGATCGACCAATTCGACCGCGGTGCCGGCCGGGGCCACCTCGACCCGGGCCGGATTTCGCAGCATCTCGCCGGCCAGGCGAGCGATCTCCGCAGGCATGGTGGCGGAGAACAGCATCGACTGCCGCGCCGGCGGCAGGTGGGCGATGATGCGGCGGACGTCGCGGACGAAGCCCATATCGAGCATCCGATCCGCCTCGTCGAGGACGAGGTGCGAAACCGTATCCAGCTTGGCGTGCCCCTGCTGGATGAGGTCGAGGAGGCGCCCCGGCGTCGCCACCAGGATGTCGATGCCGCCGCGTAGCGCCCGGACCTGGGGCCCTTGCCCCACGCCGCCGAAGACGACCGCTTCGCGCAGCGGCAGATGCATGGCGTAGGTCTTGACCGCGGTGGCGATCTGCATCGCCAGCTCGCGGGTCGGCGCCAGAATCAGCGCCGACGGTCCACGGTTGGTTCGCCGCGCCGCGGCCAGACGCTGGAGGATAGGCAGCGCAAACGCCGCCGTCTTGCCGGTGCCGGTCTGCGCCACGCCCAGCAAGTCTCTGCCCTCGAGCAGCAGCGGGATCGCCCTCTGCTGAATGGGTGTCGGGTGCGCATAACCGGAACCGGCGAGCGCCCGCCGGAGCGGGGCGGCGATGCCAAGGTCTTCAAAAGAAAGCAAACTGGAATCTCTTCTGTTAGCGATCATCCGGCGCCGCCCGGCCGTCCGCCGTCAACGCTGCCAAACGATCGTATGGTGCCTCGTATGCAGAGGTCTGGGAAGTTTTTGGTCTGATCAACCGGACCGCGACCGGAAGGACGCGACACACGCGCCCGGAGCACCAGAAACCACCGTTGCGGTCACCCCAAGGTGGGCCGATGTCGGATGGAAGTCAACGACGGCGGTGACCGGCCTGCGGCCTCGTCGCCCCATGCGCGGCGGCGGGCAGCACCGCGCCGGACCGGCCGAGGCTGTCGCTATCCTTCGCTCCGGCCGAAGACGCGGCGGAAAATGGTGTCGACGTGGCGGAAGTGCGGGGCGAGGTCGAAAAGGGCGGTGAGCGCCGCCCGATCCAGGTGGCGGGTGACGTCCGTGTCGGCGGCGAGGCGATCGAGGAAGCTTCCCTCGCCCGCCCATACCGCCATGGCATTGCGTTGGACCGCCCGGTAGGCGTCCTCGCGGCTCATTCCGGCCTGGGTCAGGGCGAGCAATACCTGCTGGGAGAAGGTCAGCCCCTGCAGCCGGTCGAGGTTCGCCTGCATCCGCTCCGGGTGAACCACCAGCCGCGCCACCACGTCGGCGAGGCGAGCCAGGGCGAAATCGAGGGTGATCGTCGCATCGGGGCCGATGAACCGCTCGACCGACGAATGGGAGATGTCGCGCTCGTGCCACAAGGCGACGTCCTCCAGGGCGGGGATGACCGCCGCGCGTACCATCCGGGCGAGGCCGGTCAGGTTCTCGGTCAGGATCGGGTTGCGCTTGTGGGGCATCGCCGAGGAGCCCTTCTGCCCCGGCGCAAAGTACTCCTCGGCCTCGCCCACCTCCGTACGCTGCAGGTGGCGGATTTCCACCGCCAGCCGCTCGATGGAGGCGGCGGCGACGGCGAGCGCGGCGAAGAACGCCGCGTGCCGGTCGCGCGGGATGACCTGGGTCGACACCGGCTCGACGGCGAGGCCGAGCTTGCCGGCGACCCAAGCCTCCACCGCCGGATCGAGATGGGCGAAGGTGCCGACCGCGCCGGAGATGGCGCAGGTGGCGATCTCGGTGCGGGCGGTGGCGATACGGGCGCGGTTGCGCTGCCACTCGGCGTGATAGCCGGCGAGCTTGACCCCGAAGGTGGTGGGCTCGGCGTGGATGCCGTGGCTGCGGCCGATGCAGGGCGTGGTTTTGAACTGGAACGCCCGCCGCTCCAGCGCCTGCAGCAGTGCATCGATGTCGTCCAAGAGCAGATCGGCGGCGCGCGCGAGCTGGACGGCGAGGCAGGTGTCGAGCACGTCCGACGAGGTCATCCCCTGATGGACAAACCGGGCCTCCGGACCTACGTGTTCGGCCAGATTGGTAAGGAATGCGATGACGTCATGATGGGTCTCCCGCTCGATCTCGTCGATGCGCTCCACTTCGAACGCTCCCCGCTCCCAGACGGCGCGGGCCGCCTCGGCGGGGATCAGGCCGAGGGCGGCCTGGGCGTCGCAGGCGTGGGCCTCGATTTCGAGCCAGATGCGAAAGCGGGCTTCCGGGGCCCAGAGGGCGGCCATCGCCGGCCGGCTGTAGCGGGGAATCATCGAAGGCACATCTCCTTGACCAAGGCGGGGCGGGCGATCCTACACATCTCGATCAGCCATGGGCAGGGGCGGCGGGATAGATGAGGGTATGGCCACGGCGTCAGGGTCGGCCGGAAGGCGAGGCGGGGCCGGGGGGAAGGCGGGAGGCGGAGCCGCACCTTCGCCGCAAGCTGGCGACGATCCCGTTGATCGATGTGGGCAGCGAGGGGCCGCCGGCGCTGGTGGCGCAGGCACCCCTCCAGCTCGACCGGCTGCTGCGCGGCTGCCAGCGGCACTATGGGGTGATCGTGCTCCGTGCCGGCGACGCCATCAGCCGCCGCTGGCTCGACCGCAGCAAGAACCCCTACCGCGGTGAGATCTACACCATCGCCCGGCGGATCGGCCGGCCGGGGCCGACGATGCTGAACCTGTCCTTCGAGTGGAGCTGCACCAGCGGGGTCGGTCCGGATATCGAGGGCAGCGGCAATCGGCTGTTGCGGACACTGGACTGGCCGGCGCCGACGCTGGGTTCCACCATCGTCGTCGCCCGCCAGGAAGGAGCGGCGGGTCCCTACTACAACGTCACCTGGCCCGGGTTCGTCGGCGTCCTGACGGCGATGGCCCCTGGCCGCTTCAGCGTCGCCATCAACCAGCCGCCGATGCTGAACGTGTCCCACTCCCTCTACCTCGACTGGGTGATCGGACACCGGACCCTGTGGCGCGCCGGCGGCCTCCCGCCGGCCCATCTGCTGCGCCAGGTGCTGGATACCTGCCACGACTACGACGAGGCGCTGGCCGCCCTGCGCGAAGCGCCCATCTGTATGCCGGTGTTCTATTCCCTGAGCGGCATCGGCCCCGAGCAGGGCTGCGTCATCGAACGGCTGGAGAACCGGGCGGTGGTGCACCCGGCGCCCACCAGCATCAGCAATCACTGGCGGGGCATCAGCCGCCCGGGGCATCGCCGCGGCGAGGGCAGCGAGATACGCTGGAGGGCGATGGAGGAAGTGCGCGACGGCTCTGCCAACGATTTCTCCTGGGTGGTGCCGCCGATCCGCAACGCTGCAACCCGGGTGGCGGTGGTCGCCAACGCCGCGGTCGGCCGGCTGATCGTCCAGGGCTGGGAGCAGGAGGCGCCGGCGACCGAGATCTTCACCCTGCCGGCACGGCCGACCGCCGATAGACGAAATACCACGCCAGGCCCGCCATTTCCGCAGCCAGCATGACGCCGAAGGCGGCGCGATAGCCGGCCTCGGCGGAAACGCCGGGGGACGCCGGCGGCCAGAGGCCGATGATGGCGCCCATCCCCCATTGCACGGCGAAGGCGGCGACGAAGACGAGGAGGTTGATGGCGGTGTTGACCCGCCCGGCCAGCGCCGGCGGGAAGCGCTGGGTCAACCCGGCGTAGGCGACGATGGCGCTGGTGCCGAAAAAGCCGAACAGGGGGAGGAGGAGGGGAAGGGCGGACGTGGCGCCGGCAATGATCGCCGCCTGGACCAGGGCGAAGATGCTGATGCCGGCGGCGGTGACCGGGAGCGGCCCCCATCCCCAGCGGGCGGTCCGTGCGCCGGCCCAGCCGAGGGTGATGAAGCCGGCGACCATGGCGACGGCAACGACGAGCAGCGCCTGAGCGACGGTGGCGGGCGCCAACCCGGCCACGTCGCGCAGCCACGGTCCGAGCCACAGCCCCTGCATGGCGAGAAAGGTCGCCTGGCTGGCGATGGTCATCGGCGCTACCCGCCAGAACAACGGACTGGCGAACACGCGGCGCGTTCCCGCCGCCATCTCCGCCAGGGAAACGGCCGCGGCGGGGCCGTGCCGCCGCTCCTCGGGAACGACAAAAAGGATCAGCGCCGCGGCGATGCCGGTGAGGGCGGCGATGACCATGAACACGCCCCGCCAGCCGATGACCTCGAGGGCGGCCGCCACCGGGATCGTCGCGGTGATCGCGCCGAGACCGCCCGCCGCCATCTGCCAGCCATTGATCTGCGGCAGGCGCGCCGCCGGGAACCAGACCGCGAACGACTTGAACGCCGCCATCAGGCAAGCGGAGACGCCGAGGCCGATCAGCGCCCGTCCGAAGACGACCCCGGCGAACCCGTCCGCGGCGGCAAAGCAGAGGGCACCGGCGACGGCGAACAGCAGCATCGTTGCTTCGGTGCGCCGGGCCCCCCAGCGGTCGAGGACGATGCCGAGGGGGAGCTGGGCGGCGGCGAAGGTGATGAAGTAGATGCCGGTGAGAAGGCCGAGATCCGCCGGCGACAGCGCCAGGTCGGCCACCAGTGCCGGCGCGATCACCGCGTTGATGACGCGGAACAGGTAGGAAAGGAAGTAGCCGAAGGCGAACGGCAGGAAGACCCGTGCGACCGTTCCTCTCCCGGGCATGCGATCCGCCATCACCCACCTCCGTCGCCCCCGGCACGGGATCATGCCGTGCCGCCGGACCGGCGTCGACGATGGATCCGACGCCGTTGGAGAGGGTCGCCTTACGGGGTCAGGCGGGCGCGCGGAACGCCGGTGTCACCTCACCCGGGTGCCGGCGCTCCGCCCCGCCTCGGGCCGAACCCGGATCAGCTTCGCCGGGTGGTTTCGAAGAGGAACCAGGTGCGCCGCTCGGCCTCGTCGATCCAGCCTTCCAGCAGGCTGGCCGACCCCACGTCGTCCATCTCGTCGCACAGCGCGCGCGCTTCCCGCAGATTGCGGGCCAGCGTTTCGTTGTCGTCGCGCAGCTCCGCCAGCATGTCATCGGGGGTGACGAAGTCGGCGTCGTTGTCGAGGACCCGCTGCAGGCGGGCGACATGACCGATGGACCGCAAGGTGGTGCCGCCGATCTTGCGCACCCGTTCGGCGAGGGGGTCGGTCATGGCGAAGATTTCGGCGCTTTGCTCGTCAAGCAACAGGTGGTAGTCGCGAAAGTGCGGTCCCGACATGTGCCAGTGAAAGTTCTTCGTCTTCAGATAGAGCGCGTACACGTCGGCGAGCAGCAGGTTGAGGCTGGCCGCCACGTCCTTTCCGGCATTCGACCCGAGGTCCGTCGGCGTTTTCAGCGGCGCCTCGCGGCGTTCCTTGACGGTTGCTTTATCCATATTTGTCACTCCTTTTACCCGGGTTTTCTCGTGGCCATGTCGGTGAAGCCCGGCAGGCCGGTGCTTGGTCGAATGGCAATGGGCGAGAGAACCCCCGTAAACCGATATGGGGTCGGATCGCCGGGGGGTTGCCCGAAGCGCGGGGATGTGAATGAGCCGGAGGGCGCTGCCGCCGGCCGGCCGGCCGCTCAGAGCAGACCCAGGCTGCGCAGGGAGGCGGCGCCGCTGCGGGCGACGACGATGTGGTCGTGGACGATGATCTTCAGCTTTTCCGCCGCCGCGATTATCGCACGGGTGATGTCGATGTCGGCGGCGGACGGCGTCGGATCGCCGGAGGGGTGGTTGTGGACCAGGATCAGTGCCGTCGCTCCCAGCTCCAGCGCCCGCTTCAGCACCTCGCGCGGGTAGACCGGGGCGTGATCGACGGTGCCCCGCTGCTGCTCCTCGTCGACGATCAACCGGTTCTTGCGGTCGAGGAAGAGAATGCGGAACCGCTCCACCGGCTCGTCGGCGAGGGTGGCGCGGCAGTAGTCGACGAGCGCCGACCACGATGACAGCAGCGGCCGGTCCGCCACCTGCTCGCGCAGCATCCGCCGGCTGGTCTCGCGGACGCACTTGAACAGGGCGAGGGTGCGGTCGTTGATCCGATCGTAGCGGGTGAGCCGCGCCGGCTCCGCCGCCAGCACCCCGCCCAGCGACCCGAACTCTCCGAGCAGCGCCTTCGCCAGCGGCTTCACGTCGACACGGTCGATAGCGTGGAACAGCAGCATCTCGAGGAGCTCGTAATCGGGGAGCGCCGCCGCGTCGCCGGCGAGAAAGCGCTCGCGCAGCCGCCGACGATGGCCCGCGTGGGCCGGCACGATGCCGACGGTCGGCGGCAACGAGCCCCCTGCCTCCCCCGTTCCCGTCGGCGTCAGGCCGGGTAGGGGGGCCGGTCGAGGCCGGCGGGCGACAGGGTGAAGACCTCGAAGCCGTTGGCGGTAACGGCGACCGAATGCTCGAACTGGGCCGACAGCGAGCGGTCCTTGGTCACCGCCGTCCAGCCGTCGGCGAGGATCTTCACCTCCCAGCGGCCGGCATTGATCATCGGCTCGATGGTGAAGAACATCCCTTCGCGCAGGACCGGTCCGTCGCCGACGTCGCCGAAGTGGGGAATGTTGGGCGCGTCGTGGAAGATCCGGCCCAAGCCGTGGCCGCAGAAATCGCGGACGACGGAAAACCGCTCCGCCTCGGACAGGCGCTGGATGGCGTGGCCGATATCGCCCACCGTCGCCCCCGGCCGGACGACGCGGATGCCTTCCCACATCGCCTCGAAGGTCACGTCGATCAGGCGCTGCGCCTTCACCCCGACCCGGCCGACGGTGTACATCCGGCTGGTGTCGCCGTGCCAGCCGTCGAGGATGACGGTGACGTCGATGTTGACGATGTCGCCCTCCTGCAGCTCCTTGCGTGGGCTGGGGATGCCGTGACAGACGACATGGTTGACCGAGGTGCAGATGGACTTGGGAAAGCCCCGGTAGTTGAGGGGCGCCGCGATCCCACCGTGGTCGCGGATGTAGTGGGCGCACACCCGGTCGAGGTCCTCGGTGGTGACACCGGCCTGCACATGCGGGGTGATAAAGTCGAGCGTCGCCGCCGCCAGGTGGCCGGCGCGGCGCATACCGGCGAATTCCTCCGGTCCGTGAATCTTGATCGACCGCACATCGGTGAGCGGGGCGCTGCGTCGCATATCGTTCATTCCTTACCCAATTCCGTTTGGGTCGTCCTCCACGCCTCATGCGAGGCCACAGTCACTCCCTATCAGAGCCCGACCATGACGTCCCACCGGCCGGCGATCCAGATGTCGGTCGTGGAGACATGGCATCGATAGCAAAGCGCTTCCACCCCCCGGGCTACGGCCGCCCGATGGGCCTCAGCATACGCCGGATCGATGTCGCTGGCGATTGCAAAGCCGCAGCCGTCGTTACGCTGGGCAAGATAAAGAATGACCGCGCGGCCGCCAGCGTCGACCACATCGGCCAGGGCCGCCAGGTGCTTGCGACCGCGCTGGGTGACCGAGTCGGGAAACTCGATCGGCGCAAGGTCGCCCGGTTGCCGCTTCAAGGTGACGTTTTTCACCTCCACGTAGCACGGCGGCCGTCCGTCCTTCTCCAAGAGGATGTCGATGCGGCAATTGCCGCCGTACCCCACCTCGCGACGGAGCCGGTCATAGCCGGCGAGTTCGGGAATGTCGCCGGCGGTGATGGCGGCGGCCACCAGCCGGTTCGGCCGACCGGTGTTGATGCCGACCAGGGTTTCGCCCACCCGCACCAGCTCCCAGGTGTACTTCAGGGAGCGACCGGGGGAGTGGTTCCGCGACAGCCAGATCTCCGAGCCGGGGACATTGACACTCAGCATCGAGCCGGAATTGGGGCAATGGGCGGTGACGATCTCACCCGACGGCAAAGCCGCGTCGGCGAGGAACCGCTTATAGCGGCGGATCAGGGTGGCGCGGACCAGACCGCCGTGGCCCGATTCCTCGGGCGAAGCGGTGGGTAGCTCGCCTACGATCGGCATCCCCAGTTCAGTCATCGTCGCCGCCGGGCCACAGCAGCCGGGCGAAGCGGGCTTGATAGGCCGCCGCCTGGCGCGCCCGTCGATGCATCGGCGGGCCGTCCTCGCGCCAGGCGTCGTAGGTGCCGACGAGGTGTCGGAGCCGGGCTTGCAAGTCCTGGACCAGCGGGTCCTGCCAATACCCGCCGCCGAGGCTCGCCTTGAGCCCGCCGAGGCGGGCGGCGCAGTCCTCGATCTCCGCCTCCACTGGCGTCACCGGCATCGTCTCCTGTTGCGTTGCGGGCACCCAAAGCCGCCTCAGCCGGCGTGCGGCGGCCGGCCGCCGCCCGTCCCCGGCGGATTGTCGACGTTGCCGAGGGCGTCGGCAAGGCGGGATCGCGCCGATCCCGGCCGCATCGGCCGCGGCTGCGACGGGTCTGGCGCCCAGGCGGTGAGATAGATCACCTGGAAGGTCGCCGGGACCCGCCCCTCGGCGTCGACGAAGGCCTGCCGATAACGGGCGGCGGCGGCCAGCAGCGTTTCCCGTCGGCTCAGCGTCTTCCGCCGGGCGATGACGGCATTGGTTTCGCCCATGCCGCGCAGGTCGCGGAACAGGCGGAGCGGATCGCCATAGGAGACGGTGATCGTCTCGGTGTCCACCACCGGCAGGGCGAAACCGGCCCGCTGCAGCAGCGCGCCCGCATCGCGCACATCGGCGAACGGGGCGACGCGCGGGCTGAGCCCGCCCTCGTGGGCCACCTCCGCCTCGGCCAGGGCCGACCGCAGTTCCTTCAGTGTCTGCCCGCCCAGCATCGCCGCCAGGAACAGCCCGTCCGGCTTCAGCGCCAGGCGGATCTGGGTGAGCGCTCCCGGCAGGTCGTTGACCCAGTGCAGCGAGAGCAGACTGATCACCAGGTCGAAGGCACCGTCGCGGAAGGGCAACGCCTCCTCGTCGGCGGCGACGGCGGGGACGGCATCGCTCCGGGCGGCTGCCGCCATCCGCGGCGAAAGGTCCGCCTGCACCAGGGTTTCGATCCCGCCGCGGCCGTTGACCAGGCCGGCCAGCGTGCCGGCATGGCAGCCGAGGTCGAGGGCGCAGGGGAAGCGCCGGCGGACGTCGTCGAGGCGGTCGGCGAGCCGCTCGCCCACCTCGCGGAGGAGAAAATCGTGGTCATGGATGGTATCGGCGGCGCGGTCGCGATGGGCGCGGACGCTGCGCCGATCGAAAACCACCATACCGTCGGAGGCCGGATCGGGCATTGTGCGGGGCAAGGGGCGCTTGTATGAGAGAGCGAGTGGCGGTAGTGGAGTCTACAACCGCCATATATGGCATTGCGAGGCAGGGGTGCAAATGGCGCCGTCACCGCTTTCGTCGTTTGCCGCATTGCCGCGGGCCGGTCGTCTCGCCGGCCGGGCCGGACGGCTGCTCCTCGACCTGCTGGTGCCGCCCCAGTGCCTCGCTTGCGGCGAGACGATGATGAGTGAGCAGGCGCTGTGTGCCGGCTGCTGGCAGTCCCTCAGGTTCATCGGCCGGCCCCTATGCCAGGTGTGCGGCATTCCGCTCGACTTCGAGCTCGGCGGCGGCGCCGTCTGCGGCGGTTGCGCCCGCCGCCGGCCCCGCTACCTGCGGGCGCGTGCCGCCCTCGTCTACGACGATGCCAGCCGGCCGCTGATCCTCGCCTTCAAGAACGCCGACCGGACCGATGCGGCGCCCGCCTTCGCCGGCTGGATGGTGCGGGCGGGAGACACCGTCCTCGACGGGGCGGATGGGCTGGTCCCGGTTCCCCTCCACTGGAGCCGGTTGTTCGCCCGCCGCTACAATCAGGCGGCGCTGCTGGCGGCGGCGATCGGCCGCCTCACCGGCCTGCCGGTGTGTCCCGACGCGCTGATCCGCACCCGGCGGACGGAAAAGATGCGGGCAATGGGGGCGCGGGCCCGCTCCCGCAACGTCGCCGGCGCCTTCGCCGCCCGGCCGCGGGCGGGGAGATGGCTGGTCGGGCGTACCATCGTCCTCGTCGACGACGTGATGACCACCGGCGCCACCATCGACGGCTGCGTCGCCGCGCTTCTCGCCGGCGGGGCGCGCCAGGTCAGCGTGCTGGCTCTCGCCCGCACCGTCCGCGACGCCACCGACGTTTGATTCGCCCCCGCAACCGGCTATATCCGGAGCAACCTCAAAATCCGACGTCGAAAGAACACCGCCGATGCCCGCCATCGATATCTACACCAGCCCCTTTTGTCCCTATTGTCATCGGGCGAAGGCGCTGTTGAGCAAGAAGGGGGTGGCGTTTCGGGAGATCGACGTGACCGACGTCGTCGGTGCCCGCAAGGAGATGGAGGAGCGGGCGCCGGGGGCCCGTACCGTCCCCCAGATCTTCATCGATGGCCGCCCCATCGGCGGCTCCGACGAGCTGGCGGCGCTCGATCGCAAGGGCGAGCTCGACCGGCTGCTCGGCCTCGCCGGTTGAGGGCGGCCGGACGATGGGCCAAGCCTTTCGGGTCGCCTGCGTGCAAACCAACTCGGCGCGCGAGATCGCCCTCAACATCACACCGGTGGTAGATCTCATCCGCCGTGCCGGCGATGCCGGCGCCCAACTCGTCTGCCTGCCGGAAAACGTCAGCTTGATGGAACCGGTGGCGCGGCTGATGCGGGAAAAGGCGCCGCCCGAGGCCGACCATCCGGCGCTCGCCGCCTATCGCGATGCGGCGCGCGTGTCTGGCGTCTGGCTCCTGATCGGCTCGCTGACGGTGCGGCTCGACGGCGACGGGCGGCTAGCCAACCGGTCGCTGCTGGTGGATGCGGCCGGCGCCATCGTCGCCCGCTATGACAAGATCCATCTCTTCGATGTCGACCTCGGCCAGGGCGAGTCCTACCGGGAATCGGCGACGATCATCGCCGGCGACCGCGCCGTCGTCGCCGACACGCCATGGGGACGGATCGGCCTCAGCGTCTGCTACGATCTGCGTTTTCCCCAGCTCTATCGCCGGCTGGCCCAGTCCGGTGCCGACTATCTCACCATCCCGGCGGCGTTCACCCGGACCACCGGGCGCGCCCACTGGCACGTCCTGCAGCGGGCCCGCGCCATCGAGACCGGTGCCTGGGTGTTTGCCCCGGCCCAGTGCGGGGTTCATGCCGAGGGACGGGAGACCTACGGCCATTCGCTGATCGTCGATCCGTGGGGACAAATCGTCGCCGACGGCGGCGACGACGTGGGGGTGATCGTTGCCGACGTGGATCCGGCGGCGGTGGAGGCGGCCAGGCGGCGGATCCCGTCGCTGCGGCACGACCGGCCGTTTGCCTGAGAGGTGGCGGCGATGATCGTTTTCGACCTCATCTGCAGCGACGGGCACCGGTTCGAGAGCTGGTTCCGCAGCGGCGACGCCTACGAGGCGCAATCGCGGCAGAACGCCATTGCCTGTCCCGTCTGCGGCGATACCGCGGTCAGCAAGGCGCCGGTGCGGCTGTTCGTCGCCCGCGGCGACAGGCATCGCGACGGAGCGACGGACGGCTCTCGCCCGGAAGCCCAGGCCCCGCCGGGGTCGGCCTCGGGATCTGGTACCGGGTCGTGCGGGGTCGGGCCGGCCGCCGTCGAGGCAGACACGGGGTCATCGCCCGAGCCGCCGTCGGCGCCGTCATCGGAGTCTCCGCCGATGCAACAGGCCCTGCGCATGCTGCGAACGCTGATCGAGGCCTCCTGCGACGACGTCGGCCGCGGATTCGCCGAGGAGGCGCGCAAAATCCACTACGGCGAGAGCGCGGCCCGCGGCATCTACGGCGAGGCCAGCGCCGAGGAGGCGAGCGCGCTGCACGAGGAGGGGATCGAGATCCAGTCGCTGCCGTGGATGCGCCGCCGCCACGACTGACCGACGGCGACTAACCGATGGCGACTAACCGATGCGGCGGCCGGCACCTAAGCGCTACGCCGGGACGGCGAAGGCGACGTAGTTGACGGCGAGGTCGCGGGAGAGGGTCCAGGTCCCGCCCAGCACATCGTACTCGAACCCGGCCAAATCGCCCAGAGCCAGCCGGTTGCGGCGAAATACCGTCGCCAGCTCGGACGGCTTGACGAACTTCCGCCAGTCGTGGGTGCCGATGGGGACCCAGCGCAAGACGTATTCGGCGCCGATCTTGGCCAATGCCAGCGATTTGAGGGTGCGGTTGAGGGTGGCGATGACCACCGCACCCTCCGGCCGGACCAGCGCCCGGACGGCGGCGGTGAAGGCCGCCACGTCCGCCACGTGCTCGATCACCTCCATGCTGACCACCGCATCGAACCGCTCGCCGGCTGCCGCCAGGTCCTCGGGCAACGCCAGCCGGTAGTCGATGGCGAGGCCCTCCTGCGCCGCGTGGGCGGTGGCGATGCCGATCGACTCCACCTCGGCGTCGATGCCGACCACGGTCGCCCCCATCCGCGCCAGCGCCTCGCTCAACAAGCCACCGCCGCAACCGACGTCGATGATGCGAATGCCGGCGAGGGGGCGGTCGGCGCCGATCTCACGGCCGAAATGTCGGCACAACTGGTCCCGCACATAGGCGGCGCGCAGCGGATTGAGGCGATGCAACGCCCGGAACGCCCCGTCAGGGTCCCACCAGGCGTTGGCGATCCGGGCGAAGCGGTCGATTTCCTGATCGGAGGCGGTGCCGGTGCCGATGCTGATCGTTAGGGGAAGTTCCGTCGTCATTATGGCCAATCCCGCCGATTTTGTTGGTGGTCCGGCGGGCCGAGTGATGGCCCGCACTTGCCTCGCGCCACGTCCGCACGTATTTAGGCGGTGCCTGTCTTACTGCAACCGGCCGCGTTTTTCGCACGATTGTTCGATCCGCGTTTAGCACGCCGAGGGGGCGCACAGAACGGGCACGGCGGATGCACTCGCTTGCATGGACCTTGTCCGACGGCGCACGGTAGGCGGCAGAACGTATGGCGCGAATTGTCAAGAAGTTCGGCGGGACCTCGGTAGCCGATCTCGCCCGCATCCGCGCCGTCGCCGCCCGGGTCAAGCAAGCCTGCGAGGCCGGCGACCAGGTGGTGGTGGTGGTTTCCGCCATGGCCGGGGTGACCAACCAACTGGTGGACTATTGCGCCGACCTGTCGCCGCTGCACGACGCCCGCGAATACGATGTGGTGGTGGCGTCGGGCGAGCAGGTCACCGCCGGCCTCACCGCCATCGCCCTGCAGACGCTGGGCGTCACCGCGCGCTCGTGGCTCGGCTGGCAGATCGCCTTCCGCACCGACGGCGCTCACTCCAAGGCGCGGATCGTCGCCATCGACGAGGCGGCGCTGATCGAGCGCCTGGAGCGGGGCGAGGTGCCGGTGATCGCCGGCTTCCAGGGCGTCGCCGATGACGGCCGCATCACCACCCTCGGCCGCGGCGGCTCCGATACCACCGCGGTCGCCCTGGCCGCGGCGCTGAAGGCGGATCGCTGCGATATCTACACCGACGTAGACGGGGTCTACACCACCGACCCGCGGATCGTATCGCGCGCAAGAAAGCTTGACAAAATCACCTTTGAGGAGATGCTGGAGATGGCGTCGGTGGGCGCCAAGGTGTTGCAGACCCGTGCCGTCGAGCTGGCGATGAAATACGGCGTCAGGCTGCAGGTCCTCTCCAGCTTCGATGACCGACCTGGAACCTTCGTCGTCGGGGAGGACGAAATCGTGGAACACGAGCTGGTCAGCGGGGTCACCTACAGCCGCGACGAGGCGAAGATCACGCTGGTCGGTGTCGCCGACCGGCCGGGCGTAGCCGCCGGCATCTTCGGCCCCTTGGCCGAGGCCAGCATCAACGTCGACATGATCGTGCAAAACATCTCGGCCGATGCCGGTACCACCGATATCACCTTCACCGTCTCCAAGGCCGACCTGGAGCGCGCCATCTCGGTCATCCGGGAGAGCACCGATCTGGCCTACGCGCGCCTGCTGTCCGACCCGAACGTGGTCAAGGTGTCGGTGATCGGCGTCGGCATGCGCAGTCACGCCGGAATCGCCTCGAAAATGTTTCGAACGCTCGCCGAAAAGGGCATTAATATTCAAGTGATCTCTACTTCGGAAATCAAGGTCAGTGTCCTCGTCGATGAAGCCTATACAGAGCTCGCCGTCCGCGCGCTGCACACCGCCTACGGACTCGACGCTCACTGACGCCGCGGCGGAGGTCCGCCAAGCCGAAGCCAGGCTCGACCGGCTTTGGCAGCGCGGCCGGGGGTTCCTCGGCTGCCGCTATGCGGTGCTGGGCGGTGCCATGTCGTGGGTCTCCGAACACCACCTGGTGGCGGCGATCTCCAATGCCGGCGGCTTTGGCGTCATCGCCGGCGGCTCGCTGGGGCCCGACGAGCTGGCGACGGAGATCGCCGCCACCCAGGCGCGCACGTCCGCCCCGTTTGGGGTGAATCTGATCACGCTCCACCCGGCGCTCGACCGGCTCATCGAGGTGTGCCTCGACAGCGGCGTCAGCCATGTGGTGCTGGGCGGCGGGGTGCCGCCGGCGCCGGCGATCCGGCGACTGAAGGAAGGGCGGCGCAAGGTGATCTGCTTCACCCCGTCGGTGGCGCTGGCAAAGCGGCTGGTGCGCAGCGGCGCCGATGCCCTGGTCATCGAAGGCGCCGAGGCCGGCGGCCACATCGGGCCGGTGGCAACCAGCGTTCTCGCCCAGGAGATCCTGCCCCAGGTTCGCGACGTTCCGGTGTTCGTCGCCGGCGGCATCGGCCGCGGCGATGCCATCGTCTCCTATTTGCAGATGGGAGCATCCGGCTGCCAGCTCGGCACCCGCTTCGTCTGCGCCAGCGAATCCATCGCCCACCCGGCCTTCAAGCAAGCCTTCATCCGGGCGAGCTCAAGGGATGCGGTGGTCTCCGTCCAGATCGATCCCGACCTGCCGGTGATCCCGGTGAGGGCGATCGCCAACGGCGGCAGCGAGCGGTTCAACGCTACCCAGCGCCAGGTGGCGGCCCGCTATCGCACCGGCGAACTCAGCCAGGAGGCGGCGCAACTAGAAATCGAGCTGTTCTGGGCGGGGGCGCTGAAGCGGGCGGTTCTCGATGGCGACGTGGAGAACGGCTCGCTGATGGCGGGGCAGAGCGTCGGCATGGTCAACCGCGAGGTGCCGACCGCCGAGATCTTCCGTGAACTCCTCGACCAGGCGCTGGCGGCGCTGATCCAGCAGCAGCGGCGGGAGGCCGGATAACCGTATGGAATACGGCCAGACCGTCCTCGTCCTGCGCCGTCTTCTCGCCCGCATCCGCGATGTCATGGCCAGCGAGGGGACGCCGCAGAGTCGGCTTGCGCGCATTGTCTCGGTCATCGCCAACGACATGGCGGTCGAGGTGTGCTCCATCTACGTGCGCCGTGCCGGCGACGTTCTGGAACTGTTCGCAACCCAGGGACTGAGGGCGAGCGCGGTCCGCCGCACCCGGCTGCGCGTCGGTGAGGGGCTGGTCGGCGAGATCGCGGCGAAGGGCCGGCCGGTGGCGCTCGCCGACGCCCAAAGCCATCCCAACTACGTGTTCCGCCCCGAAACCGGAGAGGAGTCGTTCCGCTCCCTGGCCGGCGTGCCGATCCTGCACGGCGGCCGCGTCGTCGGCGTGCTGGCGGTCCAGACGGTAGAGGAGCGCCAGTATACCGACGAGGAGATCGAGGCGCTGCAGACGGTGGCCATGGTGCTGGCGGAACTGGTCGCCGGCGGCAACCTGGTCGGCCGCGCCGAGCACTCGCCGACGGACGATATCGCCCTGGTCTCCATGCGTCTGGAGGGGGCTCGCATCAACGCCGGCCTCGGCATGGGAGTCGCGGTGATGCACAAGCACCGCTTCCTCATCCGCCGGATGGTCGCCGAGGACATCCGGTTCGAGCACGAGCGCCTGCGCACCGCGGTGGCGGAAATGCACGGCGCCATCGAGAACATGTTCCGATCGAGCGGCCTCGCCGACTCCGGACCGTCGCGCGACATCCTCGAGACCTACCGGATGATCGCCGAAGACGTGGGCTGGCTGAGGCGTATCGGCGATGCCATCAACACCGGGCTGACCGCGGAAGCGGCGGTGCAGCGGGTCAACGACGACATCCACGCCCGGATGAGCCAGGTTGCCGACGAGTATCTGCGCGAGCGCGTGCACGACCTCGAGGATCTGGCCAACCGGCTCCTCCAGCACCTGCTCGGCGCCGGCGAGACGGCGCCGGACATCCCCGCCGACCAGGACATCGTCCTCGTCGCCCGCAACCTCGGGCCGGCCCAGCTTCTCGACTACGACCGGGCGCGGCTGCGGGCGGTGGCGCTGGAGGAGGGATCGCCCAACGCCCACGTGGCGATCATCGCCCGCGCCCTCGACGTGCCGGTGGTGGGTCAGGTGCGCGGCGCCCTGCAGCGGATCGATCCGGGCGACATGCTGATCGTCGATGCCGAGCATGCCCAGGTCCTGGTGCGGCCGAGCGAAGACGTACGGCAGATGTTCCGGCGGAGCGTCATCGCCCGTCAGCAGCGCAAGCAGCAGTACGCGGCGGAGCGGCCGCTGCCGCCGGAGACCGTCGACGGCGAGCGCATCAGTCTGCAGATCAACGCCGGCCTCCTCGTCGACGTCCAGCATCTGACCGAACTGGATGCCGACGGCGTCGGCCTCTATCGCACCGAGGTGCCGTTCATGGTGCGCTCGGAAATGCCCAACGTGGAGGCGCAGCGCACCCTGTACCGCAAGGTCCTCGCCTACGCCGGCGGCAAGCCGGTGGTCTTCCGCACCCTCGACGTGGGCGGCGACAAGGTGATGCCCTATTGGGACCACGGCCGCGACGAGAATCCGGCCATGGGCTGGCGGGCGATCCGCGTCTCGTTCGACCGCCCGGCGCTGCTGCGGCAGCAGCTTCGCGCCCTGATCCAGGCGGCGGCGGGCCGGGATCTCTATGTGATGTTCCCGATGATCGCGGAGGTGGGCGAACTCCGTTTCGGCCGTCAACTGCTCGATATCGAAATCGCTCGGGTCAGGGCAAAGAACGGCGAGGCGCCGCGGCAGATCAAGGTGGGAGCCATGCTGGAAGTGCCGGCACTCCTGTTCCAACTGCCCACGTTGCTGAAGGAGATCGACTTCCTTTCGATCGGTACCAACGATCTTTTCCAGTTCCTCTTCGCCAGTGATCGCGGTAACTATCGCATCTCCGAGCGATACGACGTGCTGTCGCCGGTGGTCTTCCGGGTGCTGAAGTCGATCGTCGAAGAATGCCGCCGGGCTGGGGTCGCCGTCAGCCTGTGCGGCGAAATGGCGGGCCGGCCGCTGGATGCCATGGCGCTCCTCGGTCTCGGCTTCCGCACCTTGTCGCTGGCGCCGCCATCGCTCGGGCCGGTGAAGGCGATGCTGCGGACCGTCCACCTGGGCATGTTGCAGGAATTCATCGATTCGCTTTGTCAGTGTGACCAAAAGAGCATCCGCGATCACCTGCGGTGCTTCGCACAGGACCACCACGTGCTGATTTGACCCGCTGGGGTTATTGTCGGTTGCATCCGGCGATCGTTTGCCGACAATCGGGACCATCCGGGGCTGTTCCGTGCCCACCATCGGGATGCGGGCGTCCCGACCGCGGGTTTGGCAGCGGTGCCGGGATGCGCGCATGGATGGAAGCGGCAGCGGAGCGAAGATGAGCGGGGCTGGCGAGGAGCACCGGGAGCAGGCATCCGAGGTGGGAGCGCTGTTGCGCCGGAGGCGGGTCGACCTCGGCCGCTCCATCGCCGAAGTCGCGCGCGACGTGCGCATCCGTCAGGCCTTTCTCGAAGCGATCGAGACCGGGCATTTCGATCGGCTGCCGGGCGGCGCCTATACCATCGGCTTCATCCGCACCTACGCCGAGCATCTCGGCCTCGACGCCAACGACATCGTCCGCCGCTTCAAGCTTGAAACCGGGACCCGGACACCGGCGGCCAAGCTCAACTTTCCGGCGCCGCTCGGCGAAAGCAACGTGCCGAAGGGTGCCATCCTCTTGATCGGTGCGATCATCGCCCTCCTCGGCTACGGCGTCTGGTACGTCACCTCGTCCCGCTATCTCGATGTGGCCGAATTGACCCTGCCGCTGCCGGACCACCTGCGCGGGATGCTCCCCGGCGGTCACGGCCAGGCGGCCACGGCCACGGCCTCGCCCGATGCCGCGGCGGCGCCGCTGCCGAAGGTCGAGGTGGCGATCGAGGGGCCGGCCGGGGGGCGGGAGGGTCCCGCCGCCGTTGCCGGTGCCGCGCCGGGGGCGGGCGAGCATGGTCCGGCCGGCACCGCACCCGCCGTCCCGGCGCCGGCCGCTCCCCCGGTTGTCCCCGCCTCGCCGGTGCCGCCATCGGCCCCGCCCGCCATCGGGCCCGCCACTCAACCGTCCGGCGAGCCGCCCCACGCGACGCCGCCCGCGGCTTCCGCCCCGGAGGCGCCGGCACCGGCGGTCCCGGACGTGAGCGCGACCCGCATCGCCCTCCGTGCGAGCGGCGACACCTGGGTGGAAATCCGCGACCCCGCCACCCGAGCCGTCGTTTTCTCCCGACTGATGCACGCCGGCGACACCTTCGCGGTGCCGGATGGATCGGCGCTGGTGTTGCGCACCGGCAACGCCGGAGGCCTGGAAGTGTTCATCGACGGCGCCTCGGCGGGTCAATTGGGGAAAACCGGCGTCGTGCGCCGCAATGTGGCCCTTGACGTGGAGAGCCTGCGCGCGGATCTGTCGAGGGTCGAGTAAGTTCACCTGGGCGGCGCGGCAGTGGCGGCGGCAGTAGCGGGCGTTGACGGGGCCGCTCGCCTGCGGCAAGACAGCAGCAAGCGGGGCCCGATGGCCGCGACGGATTTGCCTGGAGTAAGCACGAGATGAGTTCCACGTTCGGGCCGTCTTCGCGCCGGACGAGCGTCCCGGTCGCCATCGGCCGCGTTACCGTCGGCGGTGACGCCCCCATCGTCGTCCAGTCGATGACCAACACCGACACCGCCGACGTAGACGGCACGGTGGCGCAGGTGGCGGCGCTGGCTGCGGCCGGATCGGAGCTGGTCCGGATCACCGTCGACCGGGACGAGGCAGCCGGGGCCGTGCCCCATATCCGCGACCGGCTCGATGCCCTGGGTGTCGACGTGCCGCTGGTGGGCGACTTCCACTACATCGGCCACAAGCTCTTGACCGACCACCCGGCCTGCGCCGAGGCGCTGGCCAAATACCGGATCAATCCGGGCAACGTCGGTTTCCGCGACAAGCGCGACCGCCAGTTCCAGACCATGGTCGAGATCGCCTTGACCTACGACCGGCCGGTGCGCATCGGCGTCAACTGGGGCAGCCTCGATCAGGAGGTGCTGGCGCGGATGATGGATGCGAACGCCAATGCCGCGTCGCCCAAATCCGCCGGCGAGATCACCAACGAGGCGATGGTGGTCTCGGCGCTGGAAAGCGCCCGGCTGGCCGAGCGCATCGGCCTCGGCGCCGACCGCATCATCCTCTCGTGTAAGGTCTCCGACGTGCAGAGCCTGATCGCCGTCTACGACGACCTGGCCGGCCGCTGCGATTACGCCTTGCACCTGGGGCTGACCGAGGCCGGCATGGGCTCGAAGGGCATCGTCGCCTCGGCGGCGGCGCTGGCGGTGCTGCTGCAACGGGGGATCGGCGACACCATCCGGGTATCGCTGACCCCGCAGCCGGGCGGCGACCGCACCGAGGAGGTGATCGTCGCCCAGCAGATCCTGCAAACCATGGGACTGCGCTCGTTCATGCCGCTGGTGACGGCGTGTCCGGGGTGCGGACGGACCACCAGCACCGTCTTCCAGCGCCTGGCGGGCGAGATCCAGGACTACATCCGGGCGCGCATGCCGGTGTGGCGAGAGACCTTCGAGGGCGTTGAGACGATGAACGTGGCGGTGATGGGGTGCATCGTCAACGGCCCGGGCGAGAGCAAGCACGCCGACATCGGCATCAGCCTGCCCGGCACCGGCGAGGAGCCGGCCGCTCCCGTCTTCATCGACGGCCGCAAGGCGATGACGCTGCGCGGACCCGAGCTCGCCCGCGACTTCCGCGCGATCGTCGAGAACTACGTGGAGAGCCGCTATCCCCGCCGCGGCGACGGCTCCGCCGGCGCGATCGAGGCGGCGACCGCCGTCCGCGCCTGATCCGGACCGCCGCGGTATGGTCGATCTCCGTCCGGTTCGCGGCACCCGCGACTTCTTGCCCGCGGACAGCCGGCTGCGCCGGCACGTGGAGCGCATCGCCGGCGAGACCGCCGAACGGTTCGGCTACGGCGAGTTCGCCACCCCCATCTTCGAGTTCACCGACGTCTTCCAGCGGACCCTCGGCGACAGCTCCGACATCGTCACCAAGGAGATGTACACGTTCGCCGACCGTAACGGCGATCTGATCACCTTGCGTCCGGAGAACACCGCCGGGATCGCCCGTGCGGTGTTATCCAACAAGCTGATCCAACAGCTTCCGCTGCGCGTTTACTACCAGGGGCCGATGTTCCGCTATGAGCGGCCGCAGAAGGGGCGGCTGCGCCAGTTCCACCAGGTCGGGGCGGAGCTGATCGGGGTCGCCGATCCGCTCGCCGACGTGGAAGTGATTCTGCTCGCCGCCGACGTGCTGAAGGCCCTCGGCCTCACCGACCGGGTCACCCTCGAGATCAATACCCTGGGTGACGTCGACAGCCGTGCCGCCTATCGCGCCGTCCTCGTCGATTACCTCGGCGCCCACGTCGACGCCCTGTCGGACGACAGCCGCACCCGGCTCGAGCGCAATCCGCTGCGGGTGCTGGATTCCAAGGATACGGGCGACCGCCGCATCATCGACGGCGCGCCCATCCTCGACGACCACCTCAATGCCGCGTCGCGCGACTTCTTTGCCCGCGTCTGCGCCGGGCTGGATGCGGTCGGCATCGGTTACCGGCGCAATCCCCGCCTCGTCCGCGGCCTCGACTATTACTGCCACACCGCCTTCGAGTTCGTGACCGAGGCCCTCGGCGCCCAGGGGACGGTGCTGGCCGGCGGCCGCTATGACGGCCTGATCGCCGAGATGGGCGGACCGCCCACCGCCGGCACCGGCTGGGCGGCCGGGGTGGAACGGCTGATGCTGCTGGTCGGCGAGGCGGTGGCGCCGGCGCCGCGGCCGATCGCCCTGTTGACGCTCGGGACCGAGCAGGCGGGCCCGACGCTGCGGCTGGCCGAGCGGCTGCGCGGCGGCGGCAGGCGGGTGGAGTTCGCCTTCGGTGGCAGCCTCGGCAAGCAGATGAAATGGGCCAATCGCATCGGCGCCCGGATCGCCGTCATCGTCGGTTCCGACGAGGCGGCGCGCAACGTGGCCGCCGTCCGCGACATGGATTCGGGCGCGCAGGAAGAGGTGAGCTTGGACGGAACCGCGATCGAGGCTGTGATCGAGGCCGCGACCGAAGATCGCCTCGCCCGGCCAGCGTGACCCCCGGTGGCGGAAGCCGGCGCGGGGCTGCCGTCGGTCTTCGTTGCCGGCGCCAATCAGCGGACGGCGTCGCTGTCGCTCAGGGACCGGCTGTTCGTCGAAGAAGGGAGGGTGCCGGCCGTCCTGACCCGTTTGCACGAAGCGGCGATCCCGGAAGCACTGCTGCTGGCGACCTGTGATCGGGTGGAGGTGGTCGGCATGGCCGCCGATCCGCTGGCGGCCGCCGATCGCGCCCTCGACGCATTGGCCGATGAGGCGGCGCTGACCCGGACCGACCTGGCCGGCCAGGTCTACCGACTGGCGGGCAAGGCGGCGGTCCGCCACGTCTTCCGTGTGGCCGCCTCGCTGGAGTCGACGGTCATCGGCGAGCCGCACATCCTGGCCCAGATCAAGGGCAGCCTGCAGGCCTCGCGGGTCTGCGGTTGCTGCGGCGCCGGCCTCGAGACGCTGATCCAGGCGGCCCTGGCGACGGGCAAGCGGGCCCGCAGCGAGACCGGCGTCGGCCGCCGCCCGGTCTCCGCCGCCGCCGCCGCGATCGAGCGGGCGAAGGGCGTGCATGGTGACCTTGCCACCGTCAGTGCGCTGGTCGTCGGCATGGGCGAAATGGGCGAGCTGATCGCCACGGCGCTGCAGGGGGCCGGGCTGGTCCGGATCAGCGTGACCCATCCGCGGGCCGGCCGCGCCGAGGCGGCGGCCCGGGCCCTCGGCGCCCACGTAGTGCCGTTTGCCGACCTGGCGGATGCGCTTGCCGGCACCGATATCGTCGTCGGCAGCCTCGGTGCCCGCCAGCCGGCGATCACCTATGACGCGATGCGGGCAGCGCTGAAGCGACGGCGCCAGCGGCCGATCCTGGTGCTGGACGTGGCGGTACCGGCGGATGTGGACCCGGCGGTGGATCGGCTGGAAGCGGCCTTTCTTTATACCTTCGACGACCTGGAGCGGCTCGCCGAGGACGGCCGGCAGTCGCGGGCGGCGGCGGCAGCAGCGGCGGCGGCGCTGGTGGACGAGGCGATCGCCGGCTATCTCTCCGACCGGGTCGAGCGGCTGGCGGTGCCGATCCTGACCAGGCTGCGCGAGCGCTTCGAGGCGCAGCGGCTGGCGGCTCTCGGCGATGCCGGGGGAGACGCCGACAAGGCGACCCGGCTGCTGGTCAACCGCCTTCTGCACCTGCCGACCCGGGCGCTGCGCCGGATGGCGACGGCCGCCGGCGACGATCCGCAAACGGAGCTGGCCCGGCTGGAGGCGCTGCTGCAACGGTTGTTCGATGCCGGCGAAGAGGACGATGAACGACGATGACGAATTTCGACGAGCGACTGGGGCGGGTCGTCGACCGCTATAACGATCTCGCCACCCGTCTGGCCCAGACGCAGACGACCCTGCCCGAGAACTTCGTCCAGCTCAGCCGCGAGTATGCGGAACTGGCGACGGTCGTGGAGGCGATCGCCAGCCTGCGCAAGACCAGGGCCGAGATCGTCGAGCTGGAGCAGATGGCCGACGACCTGGAGGGCGACGCCGAGATGCGCGATCTCGCCCGCGCCGAGGCGGGTGACTTGAAGCGGGTTCTGCCGGATCTCCAGCACCGGCTGCAGCTGCTGCTGTTGCCGAAGGACGTGGCCGACGAGAAGAACGCCATCATCGAGGTTCGCGCCGGCACCGGCGGCGAGGAAGCGGCGCTGTTCGCCGCCGACCTGTTTCGCATGTACCAGCGCTACGCCGAACTGCACCGCTGGCAGTTCGAGGTGATGAGCGTCAGCGAGACCGGGATCGGCGGCTTCAAGGAAGCCACCGCGACCATGGCCGGGCAGGGGGTGTTCGCCCGGCTGAAATACGAATCCGGCGTCCACCGGGTGCAGCGGGTGCCGGAGACCGAGGCGAGCGGCCGCATCCACACCTCGGCGGCGACCGTCGCGGTGCTCCCCGAGGCGGAAGAGGTGGACGTCCACATCGACGACAAGGATCTGCGGATCGATGTCTACCGCTCGAGCGGGCCGGGGGGACAGTCGGTCAACACCACCGATTCGGCGGTGCGGATCACCCACCTCCCCACCGGCATCGTCGTTACCCAGCAGGACGAGAAATCGCAGCACAAAAACCGGGCCAAGGCGATGAAGATCCTTCGCGCCCGCCTTTACGAACTGGAGCGCGAACGGCTCGCCAGCGCCCGCGCCGCCGACCGGCGCAGCCAGGTGGGCTCCGGCGACCGTTCGGAGCGCATCCGCACCTACAACTTCCCGCAAGGCCGGGTCACCGACCACCGCATCGGCTTGACCCTGCACAAGCTCGACCGGGTCCTCGACGGCGAACTCGACGAGATCCTCGACGCCCTCATCGCCGACGATCAGGCGAGGCGGCTGGCGGAGGAGGGATGAACGAGGACCGGCCGCCGCCGTTGCTGGCCGCGGCGCTGGCCTGGACGCGGCGGCGACTGGCGACGGCGGGAATTCCGACCGCGGCACTCGAGGCACGTCTCCTCGTCGGGCGGGCGGCGGGCATCCGGCCGGACGGCCTGGTCGCACCGCGCGCCGACGCCCCGTTGTCGGCGGAGGCCGCGGCCCGGTTGGCCGACCTGGTCGGCCGCCGCCTGGCGCGAGAACCCGTCGCCTATATCTTGGGCGAGAAGGAGTTCTGGAGCCTGCCCTTTACCGTCGACCGCAGCACCCTCATTCCGCGACCCGATTCCGAGACCCTCATCGAGGCGGCCCTCGGCTTCATCGGCAGTGGCGGCGGGCGGCCCCGTCGCGTCCTCGATCTCGGCACCGGCAGCGGCTGCCTTCTTCTCGCTCTCCTGCACGCGCTCCCCACCGCGACCGGCGTTGGCGTCGACATCTGCGCCGACGCCTTGCGAATCGCCCGCGCCAACGCCGATCGGCTCGGCTTCGGTTCGCGGTCGGCCTTCGTCTGCGGCGACTGGGCCGAGGCCATCGCCGGCCGGTTCGACATCATCCTCGCCAATCCGCCCTATGTCGCCGCCTCGGAATGGCCGGCCCTGGCGCCGGAGATCCGCGTCTGGGAACCGCGCCGGGCGCTCCTGGCGGAGGCGGAGGGGCTGGCCGCGTACCGCCGGTTGTTGCCGGCTGCCGCCCGATTGCTGGCCCCCGACGGCGCCGCCTTTCTCGAAATGGGTGATACCCAGGCATCGCCCATCGCTCGGCTCGCCGCCGAGGCGGGCTTTCCCCGCGTCGACGTCGTCCGCGATCTGGCCGGGATAGCGCGTTGCGTGCAAATAACCGCAGCGGACGGCGCGGTTGCGAAGAAAGGTCTTGGAAGCCCGGCGCTTCCCGTTTAATGTCAAAGCAGTGGCCGAATGGGCCGCGTAGGTTGCGCCGCAAGGCGCCGTTGATCCGTAACAAGCCCTGCTGCTCGTGCCCGCACACGCTTGTGTGGGCAAACCCAGGCATGGGAGTTGCCTGATCTTGTAGGGCTGCAGGTGCTATGGATCGTCCATCAATACACGTCTATTGGTGCAATGAAACACAATCCAAACGTCAGACGGGGGCGTAACCGCGGCAACGGAAAACGCTATATTCCCCTTCGGAATCAAACGTTTGAAAGTAATGGACCGGACGGAAAAATTCGGGGTACGGCGCAACAGGTGTACGAGCGGTATCTCGCCCTCGGCCGCGATGCGTCTTCCTCCGGCGATCCGATAACCGCCGAGAGCTTTTTTCAGCACGGCGAACATTACTACCGGATGTTGCATGCGGCGGAGGCGGCGGAGGCCGAACGGGCCGCCGAGCGGATGCGCCGTTTCGGGGGTGCCGAGGGGCAAGGGGGGGGCGAGTCGATTCCGGTCGAGGCCGTTCCCGACGAAGCTTCGGACGAAGGCGCCGAGGAATTCAACTTCTGAAGTCGGCGGCGGCCGTGAACCCGCCGTAGCGGTCGGTTCGCCGGTCAGTCCGTGTCGGGATCTGGGGTGAGGGGCGTCCTGCCTCCAGCCCACTTACGGTCGCCGACTCCGGCCAGTCGCGCCTGCAGTTCCACCGCTCGCGCGGCGGCGGCGAAGTTGTGATCCTCGATCGCCCGCCGGTACACCGTCTCCAGCTTGCTGAGGAGGATGGCGATGTTGCGGCAGCTGTCGTCCGCCATTTCCAGCTGGAGGGCGGCGATGCGGGCGGCGACGCGCGGCTGGCGCAACAGACGGTAGCCGGTGTTGCGGGCAGACCGCGGGCAGTAGCCGGCGGCCCGCGCCGCCTGCGCCGCGTTGGCGCATTCGAGGTATATCCGGCAGAAGCGCTCCTGGCGCGGCTGGAGTCGGGGCGGGCGCGGTATCGGCGGCATAATAGGAATATATACCCTAAACCCGCCTCGGATCAAAGACTTTTGCGCTGCTCCGGGATGATAACCCGATGGCGATGGTCAGGAGACGTAGCGCCGGATCTCTTCCCGAAGCTGCTCCGGCTGGAGGGGGTCGGCGGGAATGCGGGGAAAGCCGGACAGGAAATAAATCAGATCATCGGGAAACTGAGCTTGGTCCAGCTGAAACGCGATGAACGGCTTGCGGAAATCGCCGGCCACGTAGACCTCGCGGACGACGTGATCGGAGGCGAAGGCGTTGCGCGAGCACATCAACGCCACCAGCTGGCTGGAGCGGATGGCGCGCACGATCGGGGCGGCATAGCGCTGCGTCCCGTGACCCCCCGCCTCCCGATCGATCCACACCGAAAAACCGACCCGCTCGATGTGCTCGACGATGCGGTCGACTGAAAGCGTGTCCTGCCGGCTGTAGGAGACGAAGATCTGCTGGGACAGGGCCTCGTCGTTGGCCGCAGGGGCAGGTCGAGGCGGGGTAGCCGGGGAGGGAGCCGTCGACGAGGCTGCCCTGTCTGCCGCCGCCCGAGTTCGCCGCCGCCGTATGCCGACGATGACGAGTCCGGCGAAGAGCAGGAGGCCACCGACAGCGCCCCATGGCCACAGGGCGGCGAGAAAGCTCGCCTCGGCCAGTTTTTGCGGGGGGCCAGGCGGCTCCACGCGGGTGACCGGCCCGCCCGGCACCGGTTCTTGCGCCGAGGGTGCGGGAGCGGTCGTTTCGTCATGGGCGACCCAGCCTCTGAACACCAGACCGGCCAAAATCAGCAGCGTCACCAGGGCGAGCATCGCCAGGACGTAGGGGCGGCGTCTCGGCGCCGCCGGCGGCCGGCTCTCCGCCGGGGAAAGAGGTCGTGCCGTTTCCGCTTCCGCCGCAAAGGCTTTCAGCTGTCGGGCCCGGTCGATGATCTGTTTTGTCGTACGGCTTCGATCGACCGAGAGATCGAATACCTGCAGGTCCCTGAGCCCGGCCGGCCGGTCGCTATCGTCGAGGACGGCGAGAATGAGGCGATCCGTCGACCAGGCGGAAAGGGCGAGCTTGATCAGCGGGCCGGGATCGACCTCCGCGGCCGCCCGCGCCGACCACAGGGCGAGGACGCACGGTGCCGACCGGGCGCCATCCCCGGGATCGGTGGCGGAGCCGAGGGTGGCGCGGGTAACGTCCAGGCCGGCCGCTTCCAGGGCTTCGCCCAGTTGCGCCGCCGCCGCCTGGTCGCCCGCACTAGAGGCCAATAACACATCGGTCATGTGCACCCCGCAACGACCGGTCAAGGCGCAAACGTGGCGATAAACCTACCAGTTTCGGGGGCTCGGCAAAATGGCGAGGTTGCGGCGCTGGCCTGGCCGGCCGATCCACCTCGGGGCGGTCCGTCGATGAGCGCTTGACCTGGGCACCCCGGAAGGGATTGATGGGTCTACCGGGCGGCAGACATTTTGGACGGTCATGCGACGGTGTTAACGTCAGGAGGACATGTTGCCGGCTCCTTATCCGCCGGGTGCTATACCGTCGCCGGACGCCTGGGCGATTGAACCGGGCGAACCGGGAGGTCTCCTCCGCTCCTACGATCCTCTTCCCGGCGTTCCCGACGAGATGGTTACGACCGACGGCCAGATCCGCCCCCACTGGCGGCGGTTCGTCGAGGTTCTGGACGGTCTGCCGCATCGCGAATTGTCACGCCGGTGGCGCCTCGCCGGTCGGCTCCTGCACGAGAATGGCCTGGCGTACAACCTCGCCCCGGCCGCCGGAGATCGCCCGTGGGAGCTGGACTTCGTGCCGATGGTGCTGGATGCCGACGAGTGGCGGCAAATCGAGACCGGCCTGATCCAGCGGGCGCGGTTGTTGGACGCGATCCTGGCCGATCTCTATGGGCCGCAGAAGCTGCTCAAGACGGGGGCCTTACCGGCGGCGCTGGTCTACGGCAATCCTCACTTCCTTCGCCCCTGCCACGGGATCAAGCCCCGCGACGGCACCTATCTGCACGCCTACGCCGCCGACCTCGGCCGCGATGCCGAGGGTCGCTGGCGGGTGCTGGGCGATCGCACCCAGTCGCCCTCCGGGCTCGGCTATGCGCTGGAGAACCGCATCGTCCTGTCCCGTTGCCTGCCCGAACTCTTCCGCGTCTGCCAGGTGCACCGCCTCGCCGGCTACTTCCAGACGGCACACGATAACCTGGTTTCGCGGACCAAACGGGAGAGCCCGCGCATCGTCCTGTTGACGCCGGGGCCCGACGTCGAGGGCTATTTCGCCCATGCCTACCTGGCGCGGTATCTCGGCTACACCCTGGCCGAGGGGGGCGATCTGACCGTGCGCGACAGCCGCCTCTACCTGAAGTCGGTGGACGGCCTGAAGTTGGTCGACATGGTCCTGCGCAGGGTCGACGCGGAGGACTGCGATCCGCTCGAGCTACGGGTGGACTCGCGCTTGGGTGTGGCCGGGCTGCTTCAGGCGGCTCGGGCCAATTCGGTCGTCGTCGCCAACGCGCTCGGCAGCGGGCTGGTGGAGAGCAAGGCGCTGATGCGCTATCTGCCGGCGCTGTGCACCCGTATCCTGGGCGAGGAGTTGGCGCTGCCCAGCACGCCCACCTGGTGGTGCGGCCGCGATGACGATCGGGCCACGGTTGTGGAACGGCTCGACAAGCTGGCGGTGGACGGCGCGTTCATGCGGCGGCCGCTGCTGGCGGCGGGGGAAGCCGCCGTCGTCGGCAGCGACTTGAGCCGCGAGGGGCGGCAGGCGGTGATCAACAGGCTCGCCAGCCGCGGTCATTATTACATCGCCCAGGAGATGACCCGGCTCTCCACCACCCCGGTGTGGACGCACGGCCGCCTGGAGCCGCGGCCCATGTGCCTGCGCGTCTTCCTCGCGGTCACCAATGACGGCTACGTCGTCATGCCGGGCGGCCTGACCCGGGTGGCCGCGTCGCGGGACGACCATGCCGGCGTTCTGTTCCGCGGCGAGGGCACCAAGGACACCTGGGTCATTTCCAACGAGCCGGTGAACAGCATCACCTTGCTGGGCTCGCCGCTCAGCTATGCCAAGCCCAAGCGCACCGGCAAGGATCTACCCAGCCGGGCCGCCGACAATCTGTTCTGGCTCGGCCGCTACGCCGAGCGGACCGAGGACCTGGTCAGGGCGTTGCGGGCGGTGGTCAGCCGGCTCACCGAGGATGCCGCTCCCATGGGCGACCTGCCGGCGGTGCGCTCGGTGCTCAGGGTGCTGCTGGATCGGGATACCGAACACGCCGCGGCGCCGCGCAACTGGAAGCAGGTGAGGACCAATCCGGCCGCACTCCTCGAGCGCAAGCTGGCGACCCTGATGTTCGACCCGACCTACCCCTATGGATTGCAGGAGTCCGTCCAACACCTGCACCGCACCGCCTCCCTCGCCCGCGACCGCCTCTCCCTCGACGCCTGGCGGACCCTCAGCCGACTGCACGCGCTGGCGACCGGCCGCACCGATGTGGGTGAAGCCTCGGGACGCATCGAGTTCGGTGCCGCGCTGGAGCTGCTGGACGATGCCGTCCGCTCGCTTTCGGCGTTCAGCGGCATGGAAATGGAGAACATGACCCGCAACCACGGCTGGCGCTTCCTCGACATGGGCCGCCGTCTGGAGCGTGCCCAACACCTGGCGGAGATTCTCCGCAGCCTGCTGGCGCGCGGCGATCCCCAGGCCGACGGCGGCCTGGTGCTCATCCTTGAGCTGGCCGACAGCATCATGACCTATCGCTCCCGCTACCTGACGACGCCGATGGTGCCGCCGGTGATCGACCTCCTCGTCCTCGACGAGACCAACCCGCGATCGATCGCCTTCCAGGTGCGGGTGCTGGCCGATCACGTCGAACAACTGCCGCGCGACGCCGACCTTTACACCCGTACCCCGCAGCAGCGGGAGGTGCTGCTGCTGCTCACCGACATCCAGCTCGCCGACATTGCCGAGCTCTGCCATGAGGATCGGGACGGCCGCCGTTCGGCGCTGGACCTGCTCCTCGTTCACATCGTCCGATCGATGCCGCGGCTGTCGGAACAGATCGGCCGAGACTACTTCAGCCACGCCACCGCCCGGAGGCCGGTCGACCTGTGAGCGACCGCTTCCCCCCCCTGGACCGAAGCGGTGTCGCCGGCCTCGCTCGGGAACACCCGATCCGGCCAACGATCGTCTACGAGGTCAGTCACCAGACCCATTACCGCTATTCCATTCCGGTGTCTCTGTCGCACCACGTGCTCCACTTGACGCCGCGACGGTGCGACCACCAGAGCGTCTTCCGCACCGCCCTCACCATCACCCCGACGCCGACCACCCACGACACCGGTGTGGATTATTTCGGCAACCCGGTTTCCTTCATCACCTTGCAGCATCAGCACAAGCACCTGACCTTGCATGCGCGCAGCGTAATCGCGGTACAGGCGGTCGAGCCGCCGGAGCCGCTTTCGACCGTCCCCTGGGACCTGGTCTTCGACCGGCTCAACGAAGACACGTCCGATAGCTCCCTGGATGCCCTGCAGTACGCGTTCGAATCGCCACAGACGCACGCCAACGACGACATCCGCGCCTACACCAAAACGATGTTCCCGCACGGACGGCCGCTGCTGGACGGAGTCCTTGCCCTGACCAGGGGGCTTTTCCGCTTGCTCCACTTCGATCCCACCGCGACCACCGTTTCCACGCCGGTGGACGAGGTGTGGCGCAAGCGGCGGGGCGTCTGTCAGGACTTCGCCCACCTGCAATTGGCTTGTTTGCGCGCGCTGCGCATCCCGGCGCGCTATGTGAGCGGCTACATCCTCACCCACCCCCCGGAAGGCTCGGAAAAGCTGGTCGGTACCGACGCTTCCCACGCGTGGCTCGGGGTGTGGTGTCCCGGATATGGCTGGGTGGATGTGGACCCGACCAACAATCTCCTGGTGTCCAATCACCATGTGACCGTGGCCTGGGGCCGCGAGTACGGCGACATCAGCCCGGTCAGCGGCGCCATCTTCGGCGGCGGCGCCCACGCGGTCGAGGTCGCGGTGGACGTGACCCCGTTGGACGATCAACCGGCCGCGCGACCCTAACCCGGCGGCGTCGGCTGCCGTCGCCGCGCCCGGCCGGAAAGGCCGAGGATGAACCGGCTTGCCTCGGGGGCCTTGATCAGGAGGACGATCAGGATCAGCAGCGGCGCAAAGATGTTGGTGACGGCGTAGAGCGAACCGCGCATGAGAAAAATGGTGAATCCGGCGACGATCCCCACCAGCAGCAGGTGCAGATTGGGCCGCCCGTAATCGATGGCGGCGGCGCAGAGATAGTCGAGCCGGCGGTAGACGTAGCCGGCGAGAATGCCGGCCGGAATGACCCCGAGGAAGGAAAAGTCCAGGTACATCTCGGCCGGAAACGGGGTGGACAGGTTGGTGAAATGGTAGCCGAGCGCCTCGGCGATCATTTGCCCCGACGAGATTCCTTTGTCGGTCCACAGGCTTCGCGGGATGAAGAACAGGAGCGAGGTGATCAGCTGCTCGCCGGACGTGTGTCCGTAGAGTTTGGCGTAGAGCACCGCGTTCATCGTCGTCTGGAAGCCGTCGAAATCCATGTTCTTCAGGTACGAGATGGGGTCGATCCACTGGAAGTCGGCGTCCGACAGCTCATCCCGGCGCAGCACCTGCAGCCATTGGAACAGGCTGAACATGGTCAGCAGCATCCCGGCGATCATCCCCAGCCGCAGCCACGGCCGCCAGCCTTTGACATAGATGATGAGGACGGTGATCAGGGTGCCGAACTGCCAGTTGCGGGCCAGCGCCAGGGGAAAATTGGTGATGGCGTAGACGGGGACGATGACGGCGAGAAAGATCCAGCCGGAGAGCATCGCCACCGGCAGTCGCTGGTATCGCCACTTGCCGAGCGCGTAGAACATGACCAGGACGCCGGCGAGCGTCAGCGATCGCGGCAGATGCAGCATCAGCCCGCGCTCGACCCCGGCGAGGTTGCGGGTGATCTCGTCGACGATACCGCCCCGGGTCTGCACCAGGGCACTGACGCCGAAGCTGGCGATGGACATCGCCCCGGCGGCGATGGCGATCGAGGTAAAGGCGAGGATGGCCAGGGTGCGGGGGTGGGTCTCGCTTTCGACGATGGTCGCCTTGGCCTCGTCGTAGCGGCGATGCGAGACCAAAGCTTGCCCGATGACGAAGCAGACGAGGAATGCCGCCGTTACCGTGGCGGCTCGGGCCGCCACCTGATCGCTGTAGATGACATCGCCCATCTGGAAGGTATTGGCGGAGATCTGCACCACGCCCGGCAGGGAGAAGAAGAAGGCGAAGTAGAACGCGGCAAACATGGACGGCAGCGCTTGCAGCGGCTCCAGCGCCCGGTGCATCAGCAGCGCCACCGAGACGAAGAAGCAGGCCAGCAGCAGCATCGTCGCTTCCTCATGGTCCGGCCGGCCGCTGAAGACGACCGCCACCGCGGCGAGGAAGAGAACGAGGCTGACGACACCGACGATCAGCCATCGTAGGCCCTGCGGCATTCCGGGCGGGATGGTCATCCTCCGATGGTGGCGGTTGCGGCCGAGCGTTGCGCGATGCTCGCGGTTCCTTCGTCACCATACCGATAGCCTAGAGTCCCCGGAAGCGGAGTGAGAGGGAACACGGTCGGGAAGAATCAGCCGCCGTCGGCGCGCCGTCGACCGGCGCCCGGAGCGGCGGTGCATTCCCGCTGCCGTCCGCGCAAGTCCCTGCTCTCGCCCGGAACTCCCGCCGGGCCCGATAGCTCCTTGGCCGGGCGCCGGCGAAGCTCTAAAAGCGTTCGGGCGAGCGGATACCTCACAGGATCGGCCGAGGAGCCACAGGGATATGGCGCGATCGCATCGGGTCGGCCGAGGGCTTCTTATTCTTGCCGCCTGCGGGCTCGCCGTCGCCGCTCGGGCGCAGGACTGGGGCACGTTCTCCACGCCCACGCCGGCTCCGACCGAGATATTCGGCACCTACAACCGCGGCTGCCTCCAAGGCGCCGAGGCGTTGCCGCTGGACGGCGCCGGCTACCAGGTCATGCGGCTGTCCCGCGGCCGCTATTACGGCCATCCCAGCCTGGTGCATTTCGTCGAGACGCTGGCCTCGGAGGTGCGCGGCGAGGGATACCCGGGCTTGCTCGTCGGCGATATGGCACAGCCGCGGGGTGGGCCGATGCCGTCCGGCCACGCCAGCCACCAGATCGGCCTCGACGTGGACATCTGGTTCCTGCCGGCGCCGGGACACCCGCTCACCGACGGCGAGCGGGAGCGACTCTCCGCCCCGAGCATGGTGGCCGACGGCGGGTTCGGCGTCACCGCCGACTGGGGCCCGGCGCAGATCGCGGCGCTGCACGACGCGGCGACGATGCCGGAGGTGGCGCGCATCTTCGTCAATCCGGCGATCAAGAAGGAGTTGTGTCAGACCGTCACCGACCGCGCGTGGCTGGCCAAGATCCGCCCCTGGTGGGGTCACGATGCGCATTTTCACGTCCGCCTCGCCTGCCCGCCCGGCGCGGACGGCTGCGTCGGGCAAGCGCCGGTGGCGGCGGATGACGGCTGCGATTCCTCCCTCGACTGGTGGTTCACCGCCGCCGCGCGGGCTGAGCTGGAAAAGAACAAGGCGGCGCCGGTCAAGCGCCTCACCCTTTATGACCTGCCGCCCGGCTGTCTCGCCGTCTTCGCCGGCGGCTGACGCGGACAACCCGATGCCGGAACCGGAGGCGCACCGATCGATACCGTCCCGTCGACCCGGGATCGCTTCGGCGCTGGGCGTGGTCGTCCTCGCCGGCCGCATCGCGGTGACGATGGCCGCGGTGCCGGCACCGGCGTTGGCCGCCGATCTGGTTATCGGCGCCGCCGCCGGCGGCCTCACCGTCGATGGCGATGTGGGCGAATGGCAGGACAAGCCGCCCTCCTTGCTGCTGCAACCGACGGCCGGCACCGGCCGCGGCGGACGGGTCTGGCTGGCGGAGAGCGAGGACGGGCTGATCGTCGCCGGACTGGTGGACGGACCGCCGCCGCGTTTCGTCGCCAAAGGCGAGGACCCCGGGGGCGCCGACCGGGTGGAACTCTCCGTCGCGATGGCCGAACCGAAATTGCCCAAGATCGGTTGGACCGAGGCGTCCGCTCCGGTCGTTGTGGCCGCCGCCGAAGATTGCGCCCACGTCGAGTCGCTGGCGGAGGATACCAACGGCATCGCCGACTGCGAGGCGTGGGTGCGGGAGCAGGCGGATTACCGGCGCCATCTCCTCGACCTGTTCGCCCGACACTGGCGTCTGGCGCCGGGGGTGGGGGAGGAGGACCTGGCCAGCCGCGCCTTCGCCGCGCTGCCGCCGGCGTTGCGCGACGGCCTCACGCCGCTGGCGCCGAAGGGCGCACCGATCGCCCGCTTTATGGTGCCGAGGGACTCCGGTTACAGCTTCGAGATCCTGGTGCCGTGGGATCAGTTGCCGCCGTCCGCGGGATTGGAGCTGTCCCGGCTGCGGCTGCTGGTCGATGCGGTTATGCCGGGCCCGCCCGCGAGCCCGAAGGGCCCCCGGGGAGAGGCTGCGGCCGGCGCTGCCAAGGCGGCGATGCTGCCGGCGCGGCTGGAGCCGCCCAGGCGCTGGCGCCTCAGCCGCTGCGGCTACCCGTTGGGCGGCTTTGACACCGACGGCGGGACGACGACGCCGGCGCCGGCGTTTTTCACCCCCGCCGCCGGGGCCGAAATCGGCCGCATCTTCATCGCCGATAACCCGGTGGTGGCCTACAGCCCGCCGCCCGACGACAATTCTCCGGTGATCACGCCGATGACCTTCTTTTCGCAGGAACTGGCACCGGACCTCAGCGTGTGCGGGCCGCCGCTGGCGGTCCGTCGCGGCACGGCGACGACCTTCGTTGCCGACGCTTGGGTTTCCCCGGGCTTGAAGGTCCACCCGGTCAAGGATGGCTGGTTGGTGGCCGACGGACCCTATGCCGATGACGGCGGCCGCTATGCGAACGACGAATGTGCCGGCTGCCGGATGATCAGCCTGCGGATATTCTTCATTGCCGCGGCGGGCGGAGATCCGGTTACCGCCTTCGATGATGCCTGGCTGATCGATGACGAGGCCGCCGCCGGGCCCATATCCGGGCCCACCGCGCGGGTGGCGCTGAAGCCGGACTTCACCGCCATCGATGCCTATGAAGCCGATGTGGATGAGGAGCGGGGCCGCGTCGAGTGGACGCACGTCCGTCACTGCTACGACGCGGAGGCGCATTCGTTCCGCGAATGCGGCCACTTTGCCAAGGCGCCGCCGCCGGCCGGCCTTGCCCTGCCGCCCGAGCCCCCATCCTAAGCGCCCGCCACGCGGGGACGGGCGGCGATCGCCTGCGGCCGGACGCGTTCCGCCATTGTCCCCCAGGACGTCGGCCCTATAAGCTTTCCCGGCGGCGTGCGACAAAAGCAAAACAACGAGGGGGAGGGTATCAGGAATATGGTCCTACCAGCGCTGTTCTGCTAGTGTTCGCGCTGACGCCTCTCGCCTCCTCTCAGCCCTAGGAGAATTCATTCCATGCCCGCGATCACCCAATCGCCCGCCTGGCAGGCCCTCGAGCGGCACGCCGCTTCCACCGGCACGCTGCACATGCGCGACCTGTTCGCCGCCGATCCCGACCGTTTCAACCGATTCTCCGTCCGCCTCGGCGACCTGCTGCTGGATTATTCGAAGAATCGCATCACCGCCGAGACGATGCTGCTCCTTTTCGATCTGGGCCGCGCCGCCGGCATCGAGATGTGGCGGGAACGGATGTTCTCGGGCGATCGCATCAACAACACCGAGGATCGCGCCGTTCTCCACGTCGCCCTGCGCAACACCCCCGACCACCCGATCTACATGAACGGCAAGAACGTGATGCCGGACGTGATCCGGGTGAGGGAGCAGATGCGCAGCTTCTCTGATGCGGTGCGCACCGGCTCCTGGCGCGGCGCCACCGGTCAGGCGATCACCGACGTGGTCAACATCGGTATCGGCGGATCGGATCTTGGCCCGGTGATGGTGACCGAGGCGTTGAAGCCCTACCAGTTGCCGGAGTTGCGCGTCCACTTCGTCTCCAATGTCGATGGCACCCACATTGCCGAAACCCTGAAGAAGCTCCGTCCCGAGACCTCGCTGTTCATCGTCGCGTCGAAGACCTTCACCACCCAGGAGACGATGGCCAACGCCGAGACCGCCAAGGGTTGGCTGGTGGAGGCGCTGGGGGCCGACGCCGTCGGCAAGCACTTCGTCGCGCTGTCCACCAACGAGCCGGCGGTCCGGGCCTTCGGCATCGACCCCGCCAACATGTTCGAGTTCTGGGACTGGGTCGGCGGCCGCTATTCCCTGTGGTCGGCGATCGGCCTGTCGATCGCCATCGCCGTCGGCATGGACAACTTCGATGCGCTCAGCGCCGGGGCGCACGCCATGGACGAGCATTTCCGCAGCGCGCCGCTGGAATCGAACCTGCCGGTGATCCTGGCGCTGATCGGCATCTGGAACACCGACTTCCTCGGCGCCGAAACCTACGCCGTCCTCCCCTACGATCAGTATCTGCACCGCCTGCCCGCCTACCTGCAGCAGGCCGACATGGAGAGCAACGGCAAGTACGTCAACCGCGACGGCTCCCGGGTCGCCTGCAAGACCGGGCCGATCCTGTTCGGCGAACCCGGCACCAACGGCCAGCACTCCTTCTATCAGCTCATCCACCAGAGCACCCGCATCGTGCCCTGCGACTTCATCGCGCCGGCGATCAGCCACAATCCCATCGGCAACCATCACGCGCTCCTCTTGTCCAACTTCTTCGCCCAGCCGGAGGCGCTGATGCGCGGCAAGACCGCCGCCGAGGTGCGGACCGAGCTGGAGGCGGGCGGACTGAGCGGCCCGGCGCTGGAGGCTTTGGTCCCGCACAAGGTGTTCGACGGCAACCGGCCGACCAATTCGATCCTGGTCAAGACGATCGATCCCTACACCCTCGGCATGCTGATCGCCCTCTACGAGCACAAGATTTTCGTCCAGGGCATCGTCTGGCAGATCAACTCGTTCGACCAGTGGGGCGTCGAGCTGGGCAAGCAGCTGGCGAAGGCGATCCTGCCGGAGCTGGAGGCGGCCGGGCCGGTCACCGCCCACGATGCGTCCACCAACGGGCTGATCAATGCCTACAAGGCGCTGAAAGCCGGCTGATGCCCATCCGCCGACTGCCGGAAGGCGTCGTCAACCGCATCGCCGCCGGCGAGGTGGTGGAACGTCCGGCATCGGCGGTGAAGGAGCTGGTGGAGAACGCCATCGACGCCGGTGCCGGGCGCATCGTCGTCACCGTCCGCGACGGCGGCCAGACGCTGATCGCGGTGACCGACGACGGCCGGGGGATGGATGCGGACGATCTGGCGCTGGCGGTGGAGCGGCACGCCACCTCGAAGCTGCCCGAGGACGATCTCACCCGGATCGCCACCTTGGGCTTCCGCGGCGAGGCGCTGCCGTCCATCGGCGCCGTCGCCCGGCTGACGCTGATCAGCAGGCCGCATGGCGCCGATGCGGCGTGGTCGCTCTCCGTCGATGGGGGTGCCATGGGGGCGATCGAGCCGGCCGCTCACCCGCACGGCACCCGTGTCGAGGTGCGCGACCTGTTCTTCGCCACCCCGGCGCGGCTGAAGTTCCTGAAGAACCCGGCGACGGAACTGGGCCACATCGTCTCCCATGTGGAGCGGCTGGCGATGGCCCACCCGGCCGTCGCCTTCTCCCTCGACGCCGGTGGCCGCGCCCTGCTCGATCTGCCGGCGGCGAACTCGGCGGGGGTAGAGGCGGGCCGCCGCGCCCGCGTCGCCCGCATCATGGGCGAGGGTTTTGCCGACAATGCGGTGGCGGTGGCGGCCGAACGGGAAGGCGTCGGCCTCACCGGCTTCGCCGGCCTGCCGACGCTGAACCGGCGGACGGGTGATCAGCAGTTCCTCGTCGTCAACGGCCGGCCGGTACGCGACCGTTTGCTGTACGGGGCGCTCCGGGCCGCCTATCACGACCTCTTGCCGTCGGACCGGCAGCCGCTCGCCGCGCTCTTCCTGACCCTGCCGCCGGACGCGGTGGACGTCAACGTCCACCCGATGAAGACGGAGGTGCGCTTCCGCGACGCCGGTTTGGTCCGCGGCCTGATCGTCGGCGCGCTGAAGCGGGCGCTGGCCGAGGCGGGCCACCGCACCGCGACGACGGTGGCGGCGGGCTGGCTCGGCGCCGGCCGGCCGGGAGGCGGCGGGGCCGCCGCCGGAGGCGCCGGCACCGCGGCACTGCCCTTCGCGCGCCCAGGATCGTCCGCATCGCCGGCGGGGCTGGCCGAGGCCGCGGCGGCATTCTTTTTGCCGCTGCCGGCGGCGGCCGATCGTCCCGCCGGGGCGATCAACCAGGTGACCGATCGGGCGACCGATCCGGCACTCGAGGCGGACGCGGCGGGCGGCATCCCGCCCTTGGGGTTCGCCCGCGCCCAGCTCCTCGGCACCTTCATACTTTCGCAAACCGCCGACGGTATCGTCCTCGTCGATCAGCACGCGGCGCACGAGCGCCTGGTGCACGAACGGCTGCAGCGGCAGCTGGCGGCGGGACCACCGCCGGGGCAGGCGCTTCTCGTTCCGGAAATCGTCGAACTGGACGAGGCACGGGCGAGACGCGTCGCCGATCGCGCCCGGGAGTTGGCGGCGCTGGGGCTGCAGGTGGAGCCGTTCGGGCCGGATGTGGTCGTCGTCCGCGAGATTCCGGCGCTTTTGGGCAACGCCGACGTCCGCCAACTGATCCGCGATCTGGCCGACGACCTCGGCGAGGTGGACGAGGCGCTGGCGCTGAAGGAACGTCTCGCCGCCATCTGCGGCAGCATCGCTTGCCACGGCAGCGTCCGCGCCGGTCGCAAGCTGACGATCGAGGAAATGAATGCGCTGTTGCGCGCCATGGAAACGACGCCGCACGCCGGCCAGTGCAGCCACGGCCGACCGACCTGGGTGGAGCTCAAGCGGGCCGACATCGAACGCCTGTTCGGCCGGCGCTGACCGCGGCGCCGGCGCGGAGCGTAGCCGGCGATGATCGGCTGGGCGCTCCGCCAGCTTTTGCAGTGGACGCTCCTCGGCGCCGTCGCCGTCGGCGTCTACACCCACAAGGATCGGATCTTCGCCGCGATGCGGGGGAATGGGGCCGACCGGCCGGCCGCCGCCGTGGACGCCGCTAACGGTGGCGGCGACGGGGCCAGCCGCACCGTCCGCATCGCCGCCGCAGCCAACGGCCACTACTTCGTCGATGCCGAGATCGACGGCACTCCGGTCCACTTCGTGGTCGATACCGGCGCCACCGTCGTCGCCCTCAACCTGGTCGACGCCGACAAGCTGGGGATCGAGCCGCGCGAGCGCGACTTCAGCGAAACCCACCAGACGGCCAACGGATTGGTGCGGGTGGCGCCGGTGACGCTCCCCGAGGTGCGCATCGGCCATATCCGCCTGCGCAACGTCGATGCCGTCGTCAACACCCGTATGCGCGGGCCGTCGCTGTTGGGGATGTCGTTTCTCGGCCGGCTGGGCGGTTTCCGCGTCGAGCGCGGCGAGCTGATCCTCAGCGACTGAACCGGTAGAAGAGGACCCGCGCCGCTCCCCAGCTCCGGTCGTCGAGGACGGCGAAGCCGGGAGGTGCGGCGAATGGCTCGCGCGATCCCACTTCCACCACGGCGACGCTGCCCTCGGCCAGCCATCCGCGGCCCGCCAGGCCGGCCAGCGCCGGACAGGCGTCCCCCGACCCGTACGGCGGATCGAGAAAGGCCAGCCCGCACGGCGACCCGGCGGCGAACGGCGGCGGCGGCAGGTGGGTCGCGTCCAGATGCAGCAGCGTGACCCGGGACACCTCGCCGAGGCCGGCGGCGTTGCGGCGGATGGCGAGCAGCGCCGCCGCGTCGCGGTCGATGAAGGTGGCGCCGGCGGCGCCCCGCGACAGCGCCTCCAATCCGTAGGCGCCGGAGCCGGCGAACACGTCGATGACCCGCGCCTCGCCCAGACCCGGTCCGGCGATACCGTGGGCGAGGATATTGAACACGGCTTCGCGGACCCGATCGGCCGTCGGCCGCGCCGAGGATCCGTCGGCCAGCCGGAACACCCGGCCGCGGTGCTTGCCGCCGATTATCCGCAGCCGCGACATCAGAGCGGGAATTCCTTGCCGAGCTGCTCGCGCAGCACCTTGCGGGAGACCTCGGCGACCTCGCCCTCCGCCAGGCCGCCCAGTTGAAACGGGCCGTAGGCGATGCGGATCAGCCGGCCGACCCGCAACCCCAGATGTTCCAAGACCTTGCGCACCTCCCGGTTCTTCCCCTCCTTCAACGCCAAGGTCAGCCACACGTTCGACCCTTTCACCCGGTCGAGCGTCGCTTCGATCGGCCCGTAGCGGACGCCGTCGATGGTGAGCCCCTGGGCGAGGGTCGCCAGCGCCGCGGGGGTAACGCTGCCGTGGGCGCGCACCCGGTAGCGGCGGATCCAGGCGGTGGCGGGCAGCTCCAGCCGGCGGGCGAGGGGGCCGGCGTTGGTCAGCAGGAGCAGCCCCTCCGAGGTCAGATCGAGGCGGCCGATCGAGATCACCCGGCCGAGCTCGGCCGGCAGCCGATCGAACACGGTGGCGCGCCCCTGCGGGTCGGCATGGGTGGTCACCAGCCCGGCCGGCTTGTGGTAGCGCCACAGCCGGACCCCGGGCCGTTCCGGCAGCGGCGTGCCGTCGACGGTGACCACATCATCGGCGCCGACGACCCATGCCGGGGTCGCCAGCACGGTGCCGTTGACGGCGACCCGACCGGCGGCGATCCACGTTTCCGCCTCGCGCCTGGAGCACAGGCCGGAAGCGGCGATCACCTTCGCCACCCGCTCGCCCCGGCCTTCCGCCGCGGCGCCGGGATCGGCGTCAGGTTTGCCGCGCGGCATCGACGAAGGCGGCGAAGATCGCCCGGTCGCCAGCGGTGATGGAGAACTCGGGATGCCACTGCACGCCGAGGCAGAACCGGCGGTCCGCCACCTCGATCCCCTCGATGACGCCATCCGGGGCAACCGCGTTGACGCGGACCCCGTCCGGTGCGTCCTTGGCCGCTTGGTGATGGGCGCTGTTGACCGCCAGCTCGCCGGTGCCGACGATGGCATGCAGGCGGGTGCCGGCGACGATGGTGACCGTATGCCCCGGCTCGTCGCGGGGATTGGGCTGTTCGTGGGCGAGCGCGTCCGGCACGTCGTCGGGGATGTGCTGGATCAGGCTGCCGCCGAGGACGACGTGGAGGAGCTGCTGTCCGCCGCAGATGCCGAGGATCGGCTTGTCGAGGGCCAGCGCGCCGCGGGTGACGGCGAGCTCGAAGGCGGTGCGCGCATCCTTGGTGGTCACCGACGGATGGCGAACCGACGCGCCGAACAGGGCCGGGTCGACGTCGAAGGCGCCGCCGGAAATGATCAGCCCGTCGATCAGCTCGAGGTAGTCGTTCACCTGCGCCGGCGCGTGCGGCAGCATCACCGGCAGCCCGCCGGCCGCGGCGACGGCGCCGGCGTAGTTCTCGCGGATCGCCAGCCACGGAAACTTGGAGTAACCGCCGGGCGGCTCCGCGTCGAGGGTGATGCCGATGACGGGTGGGCGCATGACCGGACATTAGGCGGCGGCCGGCACCGGCGCAACCGGCGCACCGGCCCGTGGCGGCTGATGGCGCTCTGATGGTCTTCGCGGCGAGCAGCGGGTTCATGGATGCGGCGCTGGCGGAGGCCAGGGCGGCGGCCGGGCGGGGGGAGGTGCCGGTCGGCGCCGTCCTCATTGATGCGGCGGGGCGCATCGTCGCCCGCGCCGGCAACCGGGTGGAAGAGCTGGCCGATCCCACCGCGCACGCCGAGATCCTGGTGCTGCGGGAAGCCGGGCGGCTGGTGGGCCGGCCGCGGCTGACCGGGTGCGACCTCTGGGTGACCCTGGAGCCGTGCCCGATGTGTGCGGCGGCGATCGGGTTCGCCCGCATCCGCCGCCTCTACTTCGCCGCCTACGATGCCAAGGGCGGCGGCGTCGAGCACGGCCCCCGCATCTTCGCCCACCCCACCTGCCACCACCGCCCCGAGATCATCGGCGGCCTCAGGGCGACCGAGGCCGAACACCTGCTCAAAGACTTCTTCGTCCGGCGCCGCTGATCTACACGGGTGAGATTGACCCTTAACCTCATTTGCGGTACGCTGGGACGATAAATGGGGGATGGGGCCTTCCCCAACCAACCAATACGGTAAGTCGTCCTTAATGGACAGGCGTTCTGTCCACCGGCTGTTGCTTGCCTGGTGCCGGAAGACGACCGGGATAGGTTGTCGGGACCGCCCCCATATTTCCAGAGGCTAGGTTTTCTTCATTGTCTGGATTGGAAAGCCGATGGAAAGCCACGGACACATCCTCGCCGCCGGTGGAGCGATACCATGGGCGACCCGACCGGCGACGATCCGCGAGGAGGTCCGTTTCCAGACCGGTGACGCCAAGACCCTAAGGCTGAAGCGGACCCGCCTGCCGTCCGGCCTCGACCGGGGACCCGTCCTTCTCGCCCATGGCGCAGGCGTACGCAGCCACATCTTTCAGCCGCCGCACCCCGGCACCATCGATATCCAACTGGCCGAAGCCGGGTTCGACGTCTGGAACCTGGATTGGCGGGCCAGCATCGACCAGCCGCCCAACCCGTGGACACTGGATGAAGCGGCGGTATTCGACTTTCCGGCAGCGGTCGGCACCATTCTCGAACGGACCGGCCGAAGCGAGCTGAAGGCGATGGTGCATTGCCAGGGCTCCACCAGCTTCATGATGTCGCTGGCCGCCGGCTTGTTGCCTCAGGTGACCGCCGTCGTCTCCAACGCTGTTTCCCTCCATCCGGTCGTGCCGCACCTGGCCCGGTTGAAGGCGCTCTACGCCGTGCCCTCGCTCGGTCGCTACGTTCCCTACCTCAATCCGCAATGGGGGATCAGCGCGCCGCCCGGGTGGCCGAAGCTGTTCGACTTTTACGTGCGGGCGATCCACCACGAATGCAACAACGCCGTGTGCAAGTGGTCTTCTTTCACCTATGGCGCCGGCTTCCCGACCCTCTGGAAACACGAGAATCTGTCCCCGGACGTCCATGAATGGCTCAAGGGCGAGTTCGCCCATGTGCCGATGACCTTCTTTCATCAGATGTCCCGGTGCATCGCGGCGGGGCACCTAGTCTCGACCGGGCGGTTCAACGACGTTCTCCCCGCCGATGTCGTCGGCCAGGCGCCGAAAACCGATGCCCGTGTTGTCCTCCTCGCCGGCGAGCTCAATGCCTGCTTCCTGCCGGAAAGCCAGGCGCGCAGCTATGACTTTCTCGATAGCCACGCCCCCGGACGGCACAGCCTTTACCAGCTGGCAGGCTATGGCCATCTCGACGTCTTTCTCGGCAAGAACGCGCCGGTGGATGTCTTTCCCCTGATTGTGGACGAACTGGCACGAGACTGATCGTATGGCCCTTCCCGCTCGACAGAACGAACTCGAAGGTCGGCATGCCTATGTCGATGGAATCCGCTACGTCATGCCGGTCGATTCCTGGCAGGCGGCGACGATTATTGCGGCGTTTCCATGCAATTACGAGGCGGCAGCGGCGCTGATACCGGACGGCTACGTGCAACCGTTCAGAATCTGGAAGAGCGCGCTGCTGGTGGTCACGGTGATCGACTACCGGAAGACGGATATCGGCTCCTACATCGAATACTCGATAGCGCTTGCCTGCACCCGCGGCGGCCGCCGGCCGCCCCGTCTGCTGCCCGCCCTGTTCCAGCGCGCCTATGGGACCGGCCAGTTCGTCGTCGACCTGCCGGTGTCGACCGAGGTGTCGGTAAAGGGCGGCAAAGGCATCTGGGGAATGCCAAAGCACCAAGCCAATCTCGACTTCGTCGAGGGGCGGAAGTGGGTCAGCGCCCAATACGATCTCGACGGCGCGATGGTCAGCCGCTTCGACGTCAAGGTTCCGCGGCGTTTCCCCATACCCGTAAATATGGGCGCCGCCAACTATTGCCAGTTTCGCGGGATGATCATGCGTTCCTTCATTTACTTCCGCGGGCGGGCCGGGGCGCATGTGATGAAGCCGGGCTCGGCTCGCTTCATTCTGGGTGACCATCCGCGCGCCGAAAAGCTGCGGTCACTGGAGCACCGCCCCGAACCCGTCTTTGCCGCCTATATCCCGGACGTGCGGGGCGTATTGGACGATTATTTCGACTGCTGGTTCGTTACGCCGAAAGAACGCCCGCAAGAGCCGCTGGGCGAAGGATTGGAAACCACCTATCCGCTTGGCTACGGCCAGACCCGCCTGCCGCCGCCGGCGCGGGATCCGAGCTTCGACGTTGACGGGGAGTGACGATGCCGAAGCTTCTGGTTCTCAACAACGCGATCCTGTTCCTCTGCTGCTCGATCTATCTGGGTACGGGCATATCGCTTATTTTCTTCCAATTTCCGCTGGAGCCGAAGCTTACCGTCGATAACTACTACCTGATCTTCGTTGAGCCGGTCGACAACGCCACACGCTTCTTTACCTATATGACGGTGGTGATGCTGGTGACCGGTTTCATCATGCTCATTACCGAATGGCTCTCGGGCCTGAAGTGGGTGCCGGTCATCGTCCTCGTCGCTCTGATCGCGTCGACGCTGACCACGATCTTTCTGATCTTTCCCCACAACGAGGCCCTGAAGAACGGCATCACCGATCCCACCCAACTGGCCGCGACCTTCCGCGCATGGGCCTGCCTCAATCGGCTGCGGGTGTCGCTGTGGGTCCTGATGTGGCTGGCGATGATGTACTATTTCGCTCGGCTGGCTTGGCAGGCGCGGGCAGACCGATGAACGACGCCCTGCTGCGCCTGGTCCTCCTCGGTATCGCTGCGATCACGGTTTTGACCGGCCTGACGCAAGTGGCGGCCGGGAGTTGCGTGCTCTCCATCATCGCGCCCGATGCTGGGCCGGCGGCGGTGCACATGTTCCGCACGGTGGGGATGTTTATGGTCATCACCGGGGCGATGTTCGTGCAGGCGCTGGTGACCCGCTCGGAAGAGCCGGCCATTCCGCTTTGGATCGCGGTACAGAAACTCGCCGCCGCCGTTCTCGTCACCTGGGGCTGGCTCAAAGGCGTGCTGGTTCCGGTCGTCCTGGTTGTAGCCGTCTTCGACGCCGTGAGCGGCGCTCTGGCTCTGGTCTTTTGGAGGAGGCTCGGCTGATGCGGAAACTCCTCCCCGACCTCTTTCTCATCGGCTACAGCCTGGTGCTGATCGTCGTCGGCGTGACCGGCGTGGTGGCCGCCGGGTGGGAACTGACCCGCATTTTCGGCCTCGATCCTCTCTGGCTAGGGTTGCCGGAGGGGGCGACCTTCCTCAATCAATACCGCGTCTTGAGGGCGGCGGAGGCCGCATTCGGGCTGTTCTGCCTCTGCCATCGCCGCGACATTCTGGCCGGTGGGCCGAACGGGGCGATCTTTCTTGCCGGCTGTGCCCTCGGCATCTTCGCCCGGAGCTGGTCATGGGCGATCGATGGCACGCCGCGGACGGCGTTCATCGTTTTCCTGATCCTCGAGGCGGCGACCTTCCTCCTCGTTTGGACCGAAGCCCGTCGCGGGCGGGATCAGATCAAATAATGCCGCCGATCGCGCCCGACGCGCCCAACCGGCGCGCCCTCATCCTGCCGGGCGGCGGCATGCGCGTCGCCTATCAGGCGGGCGCGGTCCAGGCGCTGCACGAGGCGGGATTGCGGTTTTCCCACGCCGACGGTACGTCGGGGGGACTGATGAACCTGGCCGCGCTGCTGTCGGGCGTCGCCCCGGCCGATCTGGCGCAGCGCTGGCGCACGCTGCGTCCGACCGCGTTCATCTCGCCGCTTTCCCTCCGCGCCTACCTCTCCTTTCCGAACCTGCCGGCGCTGGGAGATTTCGACGGCGTCCGCACCCACGTCTTTCCCCACCTCGGCATCGACGTGGCGAGGATACGCAAGGCGAAAGCCGTCTCCGCCCATTTCAACGTCTGCGATTTTGCCCAGAAGGTGGTGAAGGCGGTCCCGGCCGGCGAGATCGAAGAGCCATTGCTGTTGGCCGGGCTGTCGCTGCCGCTGTTCACCCCGGCGGTGCAATACGGCGGCACCACCTGGACGGATGCGGTATGGATCCGGGACAGCAACCTGCTGCAGGCGGTGCGCGACGGCGCTAACGAGCTTTGGCTCATCTGGTGTATCGGCAACACGCCCCGGTTCAACACCGGCTTCCTAAACCAGTACGTGCACATGATCGAGATGAGCGCCATCGGCTGGTTGAATGGCGAACTGGCCGAGATCGCCCGCCTCAACCAGGCGATCGCCGGCGGGGAGGCCCCCTACGGACACAAGGCGCCGATCGTCGTTCATCTGGTCAAGCCCGAGTATCCGCTCCCGCTGGATCCCGCGTACGTGGCAGGCAAGGTCAGCGGCGATGCGCTCGTCGACCAAGGCTACATGGATGCCAGCCGTTATCTTGCCCGGCGGGCGGCAGGCGGGGTGGCGTTGGACGCGTCCGCCACGCGCATGACCGAGCCGATGGCGGGCGTCTCTTTCCGCGAGAAAATGGCCGGCCGCATCTGCTTCGGCACCGATGATCCCGACCGGGGCGATCGCGACCCCAATGCCACCCCGATCGTGCTCGAAGCGACGATCGATATCCGCGATGTCGCGGCATTCGTCGGTAGCGCCGACCATCGCTCCGCCATGGCCGCGCATCTTTACAGCCCCCGCCTTGGTTTCACCCTGCCGGCGACAACCAGCAACTTCCAACTCTTCTGCCCGACCGACGATCCGGGCCTGACGGAGATGGTCTACGAGATGGGGTTCCGGCGAGAGGGCAAGCAGTATTGGTTCTCCGGCCGCAAGACGGTCCGCAAAGGACGGTTCTGGCGGTTGTGGCGCGATACGACCACGCTGTTTGTGCGCGTCCATGAGGGCGAGGACCGTTCAGGCAAGATCGTCGCCGCCGGTATCCTCAGGCTCGGGGCGCTCGATTTCGCCACACTGCTGACGACGCTGCATTGTCGCGATGCGCAGGGTTTCTTGTCGCGGCTCCACGCCATCGTGGTTTTCACCGGGTTTTTCTCCCGAGAACTTTGGTACACTTATGGACCAGGGAGTCGCAAGTGAGCGAAGTCAAGACCGATACGGTCGAAATCGCCCGCCCGGAACCGGTGGGTTGGTTCAGCTTGCGGCTGCTGGCCGTCACCGGCGTCAAGGCGCTGGTAACAAGTCTCATCGGCACGCAGACCGGGCGCCGCGAACTCCTTGCGGCGCTCGACGTCGGACCGGACGCCAATGAGCCGATCAGGATCGAACCGAAACCGGTTGGGAGGGACGACGTTTGGGTCGATTACGTCGCCGACCTCGGCGACGGGTTCGACGCCACCCACTCGGTCGCATGGCTGGTCGGGCGGGATTATCTGTTCCTCGGCCGGCCCGGCGAGGCGGTGACGCAGCCGGTCCCGGAAGCGGCCAATGCGGAAGCCGGCGCCGCTGCGGTGGCCGGCGCGACCCACGTGCTGCCGCGCGCCGACCTGCTGATCTTCGGCGGCGATGAGGTCTACCCCTACGCGACGCAGACGGACTACCGGCAGCGCACCTACGATCCCTACTACGCGGCACGGCCTTGGGGGTCCCCAGATCCGAAAGCGGACAATGACGCGGACAGCCGGCCGCTGTTCGTCATTCCCGGCAACCACGACTGGTATGATGGCCTGATCAGTTTCGTCCGTCAGTTCTGCCAGATGGAGGCCAGGCGGTGGATCGGCGCGCTGTTCGCCCAGCAGCGGCGCAGTTATTTTTCCCTCCGCCTGCCCTACGGCTGGTGGATCTGGGGCGTCGACGTTGCGACGGAAGACGACATCGACCCGCCGCAACTGGGCTATTTCCAGGCCCAGGCCGACGCCATGGCGCCGGGTGATAAGCTGATCTTGTGCACGGCGAAGCCGGCATGGGTCGAATGCGGCGAGGAGGACAACAACGCCCAGCCGGCGCTGCCGTTGCCGGAGGCGTGGGAGAAGCTGGTCAAGATCGCCAAGAAGGCGGAAGAAAAGGGCGAAGTGAAAGTTTTCCTTTCAGGTGATCTTCACCACTACGCCCGCCATGAGACCGCCGATGGGAGGCAGTTCATCACCTGTGGTGGCGGCGGCGCCTTCACCCTCGGCACCACGGTGCAGCCCGACAGGGTGCGGATCAAGCCTTGGGGTCACGCGGAACGCAAAAGCGAATTCCCGTCGATCGCCGACTCGAAGGCGATGCGCATAGGCGCGCTTTCGATCGTCTGGCGCCATAAGCTGTTCTGTGCGGTCCTCGCCCTCACCATGCTGGCGTTGGTTTGGCTGCTTCAAACCGACAGCGTCCTGCTGGCCATCTCTCCGGGAGCCCACCTTGTCGACGCGGTGTTCCTGGCGGCGATGCGGCAACCCTTGTCGGGTTTGTCGCAGATCCCGACGATCCTGTTCAGCCGGCCGGGGACACTGGTCATCTTCGCCCTGGTGCTCTGCGGATTCTGCGCGTTCGCATCGAGCGGGGCGCCGCAAAACGGCAGCCGATGGAAAAGCCTTCTGCTGGGGACGCTACATTTTGTCATCCAGCTAGGTATGGCAATTTCGGTGGCGGTCTTTGTCGACTGGTTACTGGGTCTAGCGACCGCAGGCTACGTGCATCAATTGCTGTTCCCCATAGTCGCCCTGTTCATCGGCACGATCACGGCAGGACTATTGTTCGGGATCTACCTTTATCTGTCGAACTGTGTCCTTAGGTGGCATGAACAAGAGGTCTATTCTTCGCAAGCGATCCAGGACTGGAAATGCTTCCTTCGCATGAGGATCACCCGTGAGCGCCTGACCATTTATCCCATCGGCCTGCGTCAGGTCGAAAGCGTCTGGGAGCGCGCCTTGCCCCTCGTCTCCGCTCCCGTCGGGCGCCTGACGGAGATGGTGCAGAAGGCGGTGCCGGTGTTCTTTGGGAATGACACGTTTGAGGTGCCGAAAGGCACGACGCATCTCTTCCGTCCCGGCACCGGTCTAGCCCCGGAGCTGATCGAAGCGCCGGTGGTGATCTACGGGGCCGGGCAGGCCGACGGTGTCCCCGCGGCTTCACCCGCGTCCGTCCGCTCCCCGGGCCGCAACCGGGTGCGGTCGGCGGCAGCGGCGACATCCACACATGTTTGATGCGATCGTCATCGGCAGCGGCTTCGGCGGCGCGGTCATCGCCTGCCGCTTCGCCGAGGCCGGCCGCAGCGTCCTGGTTCTGGAACGCGGCCGCCGCTGGAAGGCGGAAGACTATCCGCGCGGGCCTGACGACGACTGGTTTTTCGACATCGACGAACCGGAGCGGCAGAACGGCTGGATCGATCTGCGGGTTCTCGACGACATGTGGGTTGCCCAGGGCGCGGGCGTGGGGGGCGGCTCACTCATCTACGCCAATGTGTCGATCGACGCGCCCCCGGTCGTCTTCCGCTCCGGCTGGCCAAGCCAGATCACCTTCGATGCGATGAAGCCCCATTACGAGCGCGTCGCCTCGATGCTGAAGCCGGAGGTATTGCCGGACAATCAGCTGACCCCGCGTTACCGGCTGATGCGCGACGCGGCGGAGGCGATCGGCGAAGGACACCGCTTGCGTAAGGTAGAGCTTGCCGTGTCCTTCGATCCGGCGGGGGCCTTTCCCGAGCGGCGGCCCGGCTCGGAGGAGGCGACAAAAACCTTTACCAACGCCTTCGGCCAGCAACAGGGCTTCTGTGTTCATTGCGGCAATTGCGATATCGGCTGCAAGGCGAGGGCCAAGAACACGCTCGACCTGAATTATCTCGCCGTGGCGGAACGCCATGGGGCCGAGATCAGGCCGCTGTCCCTGGTTTCCCACATCGCCGCCGAAGGCGACCGGTTCGCCGTCGTCTATGACGAGGTCGGCGAAGGCGTTCGCAACCGGCGGGTGGCGCGCGGCCGCAAGGTGTTTCTCGCCGCCGGCTCGCTGGGCTCGACCGAGGTTCTCTTCCGCTCGCGCGATCTGTTCCGGTCCCTGCCCGGGGTCAGCGATGCCCTGGGGTATGGCTGGAGTTCCAACGGCGACTTTCTGACGCCGGCCTTCTATACCGATCGCCGGCTGTCACCGACGCTGGGGCCGACGATTACGGCAGCGATCGATTTCCTCGACGGCAGCCAAGGGGGCTGCCGTTATTTCGTCGAGGACGGCGGGTTTCCCGATGTTCTCGGCAATTTCATTCGCTCGACCGCCAAGCGTAAGCGCTGGCGGCCGGGCTGGGCCGTCTTGAGAGCCCTTGCCAAGCTGACCTACGATGGCGACACCCTGGCGACCATGATGCCCTGGTTCGGCCAAGCCATCGATGCCGGCGACGGCCGGCTCTATTACGGTCGGGATTGGCTGCGGCCGTGGCGTCGGCGCCTGAAACTGGACTGGGATATCCGCCGTTCGGAGCGGAACGTGGGCGCGTTGATCGCCGCCCACGAGCGGCTGAGCAGAGCCACCGGCGGAGAACCCAAGGTGCCGCCGACGTGGACCGTATTCCGCAACCTCATCACCCCCCATCCCCTCGGCGGCTGCGGCATGGCGGCATCGCCTGCCGCCGGTCCGGTCGATCACGCCGGTCAGGTGTTCGGCTACCCCGGGCTTTACGTCGTTGACGGTGCGGCGGTGCCGCGGCCCATCGGACTCAACCCGTCGAAGACCATCGCCGCCCTGGCGGAACGGTGTGCGGCTCTGGTGCTCGGTTCGTGAGGTAGGCCCGGCGTCGCTGGCGCCGCCGACCGGTCGGCGAAGTCTTCGCAAGGACATGCGCGGCTTCTTCGTTAAGGCTCACTGTTGACAGCCCTCTCGCTGAAGTGGGTACGATAAGCTGCATGAAGGAACAAACGGAGCTCGACCTCACTACGTGTGATCGCGAGCCGATCCACGTCCCGGGTGCGGTGCAGCCGCACGGCGTGCTCCTTGTCCTCGACCGCGAGAGCCTGCGCATCACGCAGGCGGGGGGCGCGTGCGAGGATTTCTTCGCCACCTCTCCGTCCGCGCTCCTCGGCAGCGTCTTCAGCTACAGGGTGGATGAGAACGCGTCGGCGCCCTCCCTGGCCGGCGCGGGCGAGACGCCCGCCTATCTCGGCGGATTTCTCGCCGCCGACGGCAGAGAACTGGACGTGCTGGGGCGCATCGTCGGCGAGAAGCTTGTTGTGGAGCTGGAGGAGGCGCCGGCGCGACGGCGATCGGGGGCCGAGCTGGCCCGCACGGTCGAAAGGATCGGTGCCCGGTTCGCCGGCGCCGAGACCCTGGATCAGCTTTGCCGCGTCGCCGCCACCGAATTCCGAACCGTCACCGGCTTCGATCGGGTAATGATCTATCGCTTCCTCCCCGATGACACCGGCAGCGTGGTCGCCGAGGACAAGGTGGAAGAGCTGCCGCCGTTCCTGAACCACCGGTACCCGGCCAGCGACATCCCGCAGCAGGCCCGGCAGCTCTACCTCCGCAACGTCATCCGGGTGATCCCGGACGTGGGCTACACGCCCGCCGCGCTGGTCACCGAGGACCGCCAAGGGCCGGCGCTGGATATGTCCGACTGCCACCTGCGCAGCGTGTCGCCGGTCCACATCCAATACCTGCGCAACATGGGCGTCGCGGCGTCGGCGTCGGTCTCCATCGTTGCCGACCACAGGCTTTGGGGGCTGGTGGCCTGCCATCACCGCTCGCCGAAGCGCCTCTCGTTCGATGACCGCACCCTTTGCCGCGTCATCGGCGCGTCGCTGTCGCAGCAGGTGGCCCACCTCCAACAGGCGGAGCTGTACCGGGTGCGGCTAAGGTCTCGGGCTTCGGAAGACCAGTTGCTGGCGGCCCTGGGGCGGACGGCCTCGGTCGAGGATGCCCTCGCGTCGCACGCTGCGGACCTGCTGGCGGCCATTCCCGCCGATGGCGCCGCGGTGCGCCGAGGCGGGCGGCTGTGGGCGGCCGGCCGCTGCCCCGAGGAGGCGCAGACGCTGGCCTTGGCCGACTGGCTGCTCAATCGCGGTGTTGGCGGCGCGTTCAGCACCGCGGCGCTGGCCGAAGCGTACGCCGCCGCGGCGGCATTTCCCCAGATCGCCAGCGGGCTGCTCGCCGTCACCGTCTCCACCGTCGAGCCCCACCAACTGCTTTGGTTTCGGGCCGAGCAGGTCGAGACGATCGAATGGGCGGGCAACCCCCACAAAGCGGCCGAAGCCGATGGCACGACGGGTTCGCTTAACCCCCGCCGCTCGTTCGAGCTGTGGCGCGAGACCGTCCGCGGCCGATCGAAGGCCTGGTCGTTGGCCGACGTAGAGGGCGCCGAGCGCATCGGCCAGGCGGTGGCGGAACTTCAGCACACCCAGAGTATCAACAGGCTGAACGAGACGCTGGAAAGGGCGGTGAGCGAACGGGACGGACTGTTGGCGCAGAAGGATCGACTGCTCCAGGAGGGCGACCATCGCATCCAGAACAGTCTGCAGGTGCTGAGCAGCATGCTCAGCATGCAGTTGCGGGAGATCGCCGACCCGGCGGTGCGGGTGCAGCTGCAGGAGGCGCTCGGCCGGGTGCAAGCCGTCTCCGCGGTGCACCGTCGCCTGTACCGAACGGACCGACCCCACCACGTCGACGCGGAAGCGTACCTGAAGGAGTTGCTCACCGACATCGGCAATTCGCTCGGCGCCGAGTGGGCGAAAGAACTGCGGCTGCAGGCCACCACCGCCTCCTTCGCGGTGCCGGCGGAAGTGGCCATGTCGCTTGGCCTGGTCGTCACCGAGCTGGTGCTGAATGCGGTCAAGCATGCCTACGGGGGCAGGCCGGGGCCGGTCGAGGTCGAGGCGGAAGGGCGTCCCGGACGTCTTCAGGTGCGGGTTCGGGACTACGGGCCTGCCCCAGAGCGGCCGCAGGGCACCGGGTTTGGCTTCAAGCTGATGCAGAGCGTGGTCGAACGGTTGCGGGGCGAGCTGTGCCGGACGGAGGCCGCGCCGGGCTTGAGCGTCACCCTCGATGTCCCGCTGCACACGCCCGGACCTGGAAGCGACGGATCGTTCCCATCGTGAGCGTGGTCGAGGAACTCCGCCGGGCGACCAAGCCCTTGCACGAGGACTTGGAAGACCGACTGGACATCGTAGGGCGACTGATCACGGCGACGGAGCGCCGGTCGGTCCTCTGCGGGTTCCTCGCCGTCTATTCGGTGGCCGAGGCCGCCTTGCTTCCCCACCTGCGCACCGTTCCCGATCTGGACTTCGAGCGGCGGCTTAAATTGCCGGCGTTGCGGGACGACCTCCGTGCCCTCGGAATCGAGGTGGCGGAGCGGCGCCTCGACCTGAACGCCCGGTTTCCGGCGCTGGGCGGGGTCGACGAGGCTCTGGGCTTCGCCTACGTGCTGGAGGGCGCGACCCTCGGCGGGCGGGTCATCCGAAAGCGCGTCGCCGCCGCCGGCGCCTCGTTGGTGGGCTTGAGCTTTTTCGACGTCTACGGTCCGGCGACGGCGGATCAATGGAAGCGGTTCTGCGTCGTGGTCGAGCGGGAGTGCGCATCCGGCGTCGCGAAAACGGTGGAGGGCGCCCTGGCGGGCTTCGGTTTCGTGCGTGCGGCGCTGCTGGACTAGCGGAAGGTACCGCATAACCGTCCGTCCGCTAAAAGAAAGCTTGCCAATCACGACGACGAGCAGGGCAAAAATCCCAAAGGCTACTTTCCGATGGCGCCCTGGCGAGGCTTGCTTTCATCCCATTGCCATTTTCTGCCTTAATCCAGCAATGATGGAGAGTACCTACGGCCAGAAGCGGGCAGAAAAGTCTTATGATGAATAATCCTCGTGTGGGCCTAGGCGCTGACTTCTCGAAAATCATTTAAGGGAGTTTCCTTTGGGCGCATGTATCGGGTGAGAGCCACCTAGGCCTTAAACGCCGATTCGTCGATTTGCTCCCGGCGCCTTAGCGCCTCGCTGGCTGCCCGTCTGCGGTCAACCCATTGAAAATAATATCTTGTGTGGCTGCAGGTTGTCGCCGCGCAAGGGTTGACATTACATCGGTGTGAACCGCTCGGGGAAGAAGCGCCATGACACCGGTCATCGTTGCGGAAATAGCGGCGCAGATCGCAACGCTTGAACGCGAGGAAAAGGACCTGGTGCTTCGGTTGGAGGTTCTGCGCGGCCGGGTGCTGGGGTTGCGTCAGGCCCTCACCGTGGTCGAGCAGGCGGCAGATCAACGCGAGACCGATTCCCCCACGTAAGGGCTTCATGCCGCGACGGCGGCCGATTATCCTCGCCCCACCGAGCCTTAACACAGGGGGTGGTCGAGCGAGGATGAGCGGGCGGTCGGCAATGCGGGGCCACCGATGCGACCAGCCGACGCTCTCCGGGTCGGGGTCAAGATGGTGTCTCTTGCAGGATTGGAGGCGGCGCTAGCGCCCTTGGGGCTGCGGCTATGCGGCGGGGTGCGTCCGCAGGCGGGCGAGGCGCACGCCGCGAGGGCGGGGACGTTGCTCGTTATCGGCAATGCCGGCGCCGCCATGTGGCAGGCGTTCTGCCGCGACGTCCCGCCGGCGGTGTGCGATGCAAGCGCAAATCCGCTCGACGACTGGATTCGCCGGGCCGTCGATGCTGTCGCCGCATCGCTGGGCGCGCGGCCGATCTACCCGGGGGACGGGCCGCCGTTCCCGCCGTTCCAGCGCTGGGCAATGCGCGCCGAGCCGGTTCATCCGTCGCCGCTCGGCATCCTGATCCACCCCGTCTACGGTCTCTGGCACGCGTATCGGGCCGCGCTCGCCGTGGCCGAGGTGCTGCCCCTGCCGCCGCCCTCCGTCTCGGCGCATCCCTGCGCCGCCTGTGCCGACAAGCCGTGCATCGCCGCCTGTCCGGCGGCGGCCCTCGGTGCCGGAAGGTACGATGTGGGGCGCTGCGTCGCCCACGTGCGCTCCGCCGCCGGCCGGGCGTGCCGGGAGGAGGGCTGCATCGCCCGCCGCGCCTGCCCGGTCGGCCGGTCCCACCGCTACCCGGCGGACGAACTGGCGCACCACATGGGGTCGTTCCTGCGCAACTGCCCGGCCGAGGGATAACCGCAAGGGAGCACCCGGCGTGACCATGCGGCCGAGGCCGGCTACACGCCGGGGATGACGGCGTGTAGCGGCTTGGTCGCCTCGAAGGTGGCGAGCTGGTCGGGCGATGCGGCGGTCTGGTGCTTTGCCTTCCAGCTGTCGAACGGCTCGCCGTAGACGAAGGTGCGGGCGTCTTCGTAGGTCATCGCCAGCCCTTCCGCTTTCGCCGCCGCCAGCACCCACTTGGCGAGGCAGTTGCGGCAGAAGCCGGCCAGGTTCATCAGATCGATGTTCTGCACATCGCTACGCCGTTGCAGGTGACCGACCAGGCCGCGGAAGGCGGCCGCCTCCAGCTTGGTCCGGGTTTCGTCGTCCATGTCCACTCCCTGCGCTCCCTGTGCCGAACCCTCAGCGGGGTGCGGCGTCGATCGCCCGCCAGCCGATATCGCGCCGACAGAACCCCTCCGGCCAGTCGATCCGGTCGACGCCGCGATAGGCGAGGGTCTGTGCGTCCCGGAAGGTGCTGCCGCGGGCGCCCACCCCCAGCACCCGGCCGCCGTCGGCGACGACGGCGCCGCCGTTGGCGCGGGTGCCGGCATGGAAAACGACCGCACCTTCGGCCGCCGCCGCGTCGAGACCGCGGATGGTGGAGCCCTTGCCGTAGTGTCCGGGATAGCCGTGGGTGGCGAGGACGACGAGGAGCGCCGGGTCCGGATCCCAGTCGAGGTGCTCGAGCTCGCCGAAGCGGCCGTCGACGCAGGCGAGGAGCACGGCGAGGAGATCGGAGCGCAGCCGCATGAGCACCGGCTGACACTCGGGATCGCCGAACCGGGCATTGTACTCGAGGAGAACCGGGCCCTTCCGGGTGATCATCAGCCCGGCGTAGAGCATGCCGACGTAAGGCCGATGTTCGGCGGCGAGGGCGAGGATGGTCGGCTCGATGATCGTTCGCATGACCACACGGATGCGCTCGGGGGTCAGGATCGGGGCCGGCGAATACGCGCCCATACCGCCGGTGTTGGGCCCCTGGTCGCCGTCGAAGGCGGGCTTGTGGTCCTGGGCGGTGGCGAAAGGGACGGCGCGGGTGCCGTTGACGAGGACGAAGAAGCTGGCCTCTTCGCCCTCGAGAAAATCCTCGATGACCACCTGTCCGCCGGCATCGCCGAAGGCGGCCTCGATCATGATGTGGTCGATGGCGGCATGCGCCTCGTTTTCGTTATGGCAGACGATGACCCCCTTACCGCCGGCGAGGCCATCGGCCTTGACCACGATGGGGGCACCATGGCGGTGGATGTATTCCTTCGCCTGGTCGGGTTCGTCGAAGCGGGCGTAGGCGGCGGTGGGGATGCCGTAGCGGGCGCAGATGTCCTTCATGAATACCTTCGAGCCCTCGATCTCGGCGGCGGCGGCGCTGGGGCCGAAGGCCTTGATGCCGTGCTGGCCGAGGCGGTCGGCGAGCCCCTTGACCAGGGCCGCCTCGGGGCCGATGACGACGAACTCGATCCGCTGCTTCTGGGCCAGGCGGACGAGGCCGTCCACATCGTCGGCCGCCACATCGACGATGCGGGCGATCGACGCGATACCGGCATTACCCGGGGCGCACCACAGCTCGCTGCACAACGGCGAGCGGGCGATCGCCCAGCACAGCGCGTGTTCCCTGCCGCCGGAACCCACCACAAGAACGCGCATCGCTCCCACCCTGCCTTCGGTTTTGCCGGCGCTCGGGACTTCCGTCATACTCGCCGGATGATGACGACCCATCCTAGCACCCAGAGCGCCGCCAACAACCCGCCCGTCTACAGCGTCAGCCAGATCTCGCTGGTGCTGAAGCGCCAGATCGAGGGGCAGTTCGGCAGCGTGCGGGTAAAGGGCGAGGTCTCCGGCTGCAAGCGCCATTCGTCGGGGCATATCTACTTTACCCTGAAGGACGCCGACGCCTGCCTCGACAGCGTTTGCTGGCGCAACTGCGCGATGCTGCTGGCGGTACGGCCGGAGGATGGCCTCGAGATCATCGCCACCGGGCGGCTCACCACCTATCCGGGCCGCTCCAAGTACCAGATGATCGTCGATCATGTGGAACTGGCCGGCGAAGGCGCCCTGCTCAAGCTCCTTGAGGAGCGCAAGCGCAAGCTGGCGGCGGAGGGTCTGTTCGATCCGGGGCGAAAGCCGCCGCTACCGTACCTGCCGGACGTGATCGGCGTCGTCACCTCGCCGACCGGCGCGGTGATCCGCGACATCCTCCACCGGCTGGCCGAGCGCTTCCCCCGGCGGGTGCTGCTATGGCCGGTGGCGGTGCAGGGTCCGGGGGCGGCGGAGCAGGTGGCGGTGGCCATCAACGGGTTCAATCGCCTCAGCACCGACGCTCCGGTGCCGCGGCCGGACGTGCTGATCGTCGCCCGCGGCGGCGGCTCGCTCGAGGATCTGCTCGCCTTCAGCGAGGAGGTCGTCGTCCGTGCCGCGGCGGCGAGTTCCATCCCGCTGATCTCGGCGGTGGGACACGAGACCGATACCACCTTGATCGATCTGGCCGCGGCGCGGCGCGCCCCCACCCCCACCGCCGCCGCGGAGCTGGCGGTACCGGTGCGCCTCGAGCTGATGGCGCGGGTCGCCGGCCGCGGCTCCAGCCTGACCAGCGCCATCAATCGCACCTTCGCCGAACAGCGCACCCGCCTCGTCGCCGCCGAGCGGGGCCTGCCGAAACCCCAGCGGCTCATCGACGACGCCCGCCAGCGGCTCGATGACCGCGGCGAGCGCCTGGCCAACGCCCTGGTCCACGGGCTCGATCGGCGCCGGCGGCAGCTCGGGATGGTCGCCGCCAGGCTGCTCAGCCCGCGGCAGCGGCTGGGTCATGCCCGCCAGCAGTTGGCGGGCGAGGCGCGAGCCCTCGACGCGGCGATCGGGCGGCTGGTGACCGAGCGCCGGCACCGGCTGCAGCGGGCGGCCGATCTCCTCGAAAGCTATTCCTACCAGCGCATCCTCGATCGCGGCTTCGCCCTCGTCTTCGACCGCTTCGGCCAGGTGATCAGCAGCATCGGCCAGCTTCGGGCGCGGATGTGGGTTCGCCTGCGCCTGGCCGACGGCGAGGCGGCGGCCACCGTCGATGGATCGGGCGGCGAGCGCGGCCGCGGCTCGCGGGTCGCGGCGGCGGAACAGGAGACGCTATTCTAGGGTCACCCCGCCGGCGCCCCTGACCCCTTCCGCGGCGGCGTGGGAAGTCCCTAGTGGCCGGCGACGGTCATTCCGTCGACGCGGACCGTCGGGGAATCGGTGCCGTAGCGGAATTCCAGGTCGTTGGCCGGGGTCAGGGTGCGGAACATGTCCAGGAGGTTGCCGGAGACGGTGATCTCGCTCACCGGATAGGCGAGCGCCCCATCCTCGATCCAGAAGCCGCTGACGCCGCGGCTGTAGTCGCCGTTGATGCCGTTGATGCCGAAGCCCATCAGCTCGGTCAGGTAAAGCCCGGTGCCCACCTCCCGGATCAACGCGTCGGCCGAACTCTCTCCCGGTTCCAGGTAGACGTTGGAAGACGTGGGTGCCGGCGGCGAAGCGGTGCTGCGGCCGGCGTGGCCGGTGGGTGGCATGCCGAGTTGGCGGGCCGAGCGCAGGTCGAGCATCCATGTGGTCAGCACGCCGTCATCGACGATGGCGCAGCGCCGGGCGGCAATCCCCTCCACATCGACCGGACGCGAGCGCAGCCCGCGTGGTCGGAGCGGGTCGTCGACGACGCGGATGCCGGGAGCGAAGATGCGCTGGCCGAGCTTGTCCTTGAGAAAGGTGGTGCCGCGGGCGACCGAATGGCCGTTGATGGCAGCGGTCAGGTGGCCGACCAGGGAGCGGGCGACCCGCGGCGCGTAGACCACCGGCACCTGGGCGGTTCCGATCTTGCGCGGATGCAAGCGCCGCACCGCCTTCTCTCCGGCCGAGCGGCCCACTGCCGCCGGATCGGCGAGATCCTCGCCGTAAACGGCGGAGGTATAGTCATAGTCGCGCTCCATCTGGGTACCATCGCCGGCGAGGACGGAGACGGCGAGGCTGTGCCAGGAGCGGCGGTACGACCGGGCGAGGCCGTTGGTGGCGGCGATGGCGAAGCGGTCGAGACCCCAGCCGGCCTCCGCGCCTTCCGAATTGCTGACGCCCGGAACGGCCAGCGCCGCCTCCTCGGCGGCGGCGGCGCGAGCGATCAGGCCGCCCACGTCCACCTCCTCGTCATCGCAGCCGTCCACGTCGGCGAAGTGGCCGGCAAGCTGGTCCTCGGCAGCGAGGCCGCAGTAGGGATCCTCGGGGACGATGCGGGCCATGGCGACCGCGCGCTCCACCAGAGCCTGACAGGCGGCGGGCGACAGATCGGAACTGGAGACCATGGCTTGGCGGGGACCGACGAAAACCCGCAGTCCGAGATCGACGCCTTCGGCTCGCTCGATGGTTTCCTGCTTACCCAGGCGCCAGGACAATGAAAGCGCCCGCCGATCGACGAGGATCGAATCGGCGGCATCGGCGCCGGCGCGACGGGCGTCGGCGAGCAGGCGATCAAGCAGCGAGAGGGCGGCGTCGGGGTGAGACATGGGGCGTCCTGGCGAAATCCGGATCACGCGGTGGTTTTCGCCGGCGGATCCGTGTGGTAACCATGCACCGGGAGTGAGGCAAGGAGGATACTACGTCGCAGCCCGACCGCCGACGCATTGCCAGCCGGCCCGGGCCGTACAATATTTCCTACGACTACTAGATAATCCGCGGCGCCTCCGCGCCAACCTCGATCCTGCGAAACGCGATGGTTTCGCCTCCGATTGGGACGTATCGACGCATCATGTCCGTCAAGACACTCGAACAACCGGGACATCCCGCGGCGACGCCGCGGCAACCGCGGGAAGCGGTGGTGGTCCGCTTTGCCGGCGACTCCGGCGATGGGATCCAGCTAACCGGCGGCCGATTCGCCACCGTCACCGCCCTCGCCGGCAACGATCTCTCCACCTTCCCCGACTTTCCGGCGGAAATCCGTGCCCCGGCCGGCACGACCTACGGAGTCTCCGCCTTTCAGATCAATTTCGGCGCCCGCGCCATCAAGACATCGGGCGACGCGCCCGATGTTCTCGTCGCGCTCAACCCGGCGGCGCTGAAGGTGGAGCTGCCGAAGATCCGGCGCGGCGGCATCGTCATCGTCGATGCGGGCACGTTCAACGATCGCGCCTTGCGCAAGGCCGGGTACACGGTCAACCCGCTGGAGGACGGGAGCCTCGATGGCTTCCGTACGCTGCCGATCGATATCTCCAAGATGACGCTGGAGGCGGTGAAGCCGCTCGGCCTGTCCCAGGCCGACGCGTTGCGCTGCAAGAACCTGTGGACGCTGGGCCTCGTCTACTGGATGTTCGATCGCGACCGCCAGCCGACCCGGGACTGGATCCGCCGCCGGTTTGCCGATGAGCCGATGCTGGCCGAGGCGAACATGGTGGCGCTCGATGCCGGCCATGCGTTCGGCGAAACCATGGAGGTGCAGGGGGACCTGCCGTCGTTCACGGTGCCGCCGGCGCCGCTTCCCCCCGGCCTATACCGGACGATCACCGGCGGCGAAGCGCTCGCCCTCGGTCTCGTGGTCGGGGCGCACCTGGCCCGCTTGCCGCTGTTCTTCGCCTCTTACCCGATCACGCCCGCGTCGCCGGTGCTGCACAACCTGGCCGCGCTGCGCCGGCTCGGCGTCAAGACGCTGCAGGCGGAAGACGAGATCGCCGCCTGCTGCGCCGCCATCGGCGCCTCGTTCGCGGGCGCGTTAGGGGTGACCTCCAGCTCCGGCCCCGGCCTCGCCCTGAAGAGCGAGGCGCTCAGCCTCGCCGTCGCCGTCGAACTGCCGCTCGTCGTCATCAATACCCAGCGCGCCGGACCCTCCACCGGCATGCCGACGAAGACCGAGCAGTCCGATCTGATGCAGGCGCTGTATGGGCGCCATGGCGAAAGTCCTCTCGTCGTCCTCGCCGCCTCGGCGCCGGCGGATTGCTTCGACGTCGCGATCGAGGCGGTGCGCATTGCCACCCGGTCGATGACCCCGGTCATCGTTCTCTCCGACGGCTACATCGCCAATGCGGCGCAGCCTTGGCGGGTGCCCGATGTGGGCGAGTTGACGCCCAATCCCGCCCGCCAGCTCACCGAAGCGGTGGACTTCCAGCCGTTCCGGCGCGATCCGGAGACGCTGGCGCGGCCGTGGGCGGTCCCCGGTACGCCGGGACTGGAACACCGCATCGGTGGTATCGAGAAGGATGAGATCACCGGCAATATCTCTTACGACCCGGCCAACCATCAGCGGATGACCGAGCTGCGCCGCGAGAAGATCGAGCGGATCGCCGCCGACATCCCGCCGCAGCGGGTCGATCTGGGACCGGAGTCCGGCCGCCTGGCCCTCGTCGGCTGGGGATCCACCTACGGGCCGATCAGCCGTGCCGTGACCTCGCTGTTGGAGGCCGGCTACGATGTGGCTCACATCCACCTTCGCCACCTCTACCCGTTTCCGCCCAATCTCGGCGAATTGCTCGCCCGGTTCGACCGGATCCTGGTGCCGGAGATGAACGAAGGGCAGCTCCTGGCGCTGCTGCGCGCCCAGTACCTTCTGCCGGCCGAAGGGCTCAACAAGATCGCCGGCCAGCCGTTCAAGATCGAGGAGATCGAGGCGGCGGTCCGGCAACGCCTGGATCAGTGACCCGGAACAGTCCCATGAACGTCATTTCTCCCCCCGCCGCCGCCCCGGTCGTCCGTAAGCTCAAGGACTTCGCCACCGACCAGGAGGTCCGGTGGTGCCCCGGCTGCGGCGATTACGCCATCCTCAAGGCGGTGCAGAAGACGCTCGCCGACCTCGGCGCATCCCCCGAGCGGACGGTGTTCGTGTCCGGCATCGGCTGCTCCTCGCGCTTCCCCTACTACATGGCGACCTACGGCTTTCACACCATCCACGGCCGTGCGCCGGCGGTGGCGACCGGGATCAAGCTGGCCAACCCCGACCTCGACGTGTGGATCGCCACCGGCGACGGCGATGCCCTGTCGATCGGCGGCAACCACCTGCTGCACCTGCTCCGACGCAACGTCGACGTGCAGCTGATGCTGTTCAATAACGAGATCTACGGGCTGACCAAGGGCCAGTATTCGCCCACCTCGCGCTCCGGCACCCGCACCCCGTCCTCGCCGTCGGGATCCCTGGAGCGCCCGGTGTCGGCGACCTTGTTCGCGCTCGGGGCCGGTGCCCGCTTCGTCGCCCGCTCCATCGACACCCAGCAGAAGCAGCTGGTCGAGGTGCTGAAGGCGGCGCGCGCCCACCGCGGCACGTCCTTCGTCGAAATCTTCCAGAACTGCATCGTCTACAACGACGGGGTGTTCGCCAACTTCACCGAGAAGGAGGTGGCGGCCAATGCGCAGGTGCTGGTCCGCCACGGTGAGCCCTTGCGCTTCGGCGTCGACCGTCAGCGTGGCCTCCGCCTCAATCCGAAGACCATCGCCCTCGAAGCGGTCACCATCGGCGAAGACGGTGTCGGCGAGAACGATATCCTCGTCCATGATCAGGGCAACCGGACGCTGGCGACGATGCTGGCGGCGCTGCAGCCGCCGGCGATGCCGGTGGCGCTCGGGGTGCTGTACGCCGAGCCGGCGATGTCGCTCGATGAGGCCTTCGGCGACCAGGAGCCGGTGCCGGGAGCGTCGCCGCTGACGGAACAACTGAACGCCCTGCTTCGGCGCGGCGATACGTGGATGGTGGCCGGCTGACGTCGGAGGAGCGCGACAACCCTTGGGTGCGTGACGGCACCCGCCTCAGTTGGGACCATGAGCGTGGGAATATCGGTAGCCATCGTCGGTGCCGGTCCGGCCTGCTTTTATTGCGCCGAAGCCGTCCTCGAGCGCTGTGAGGCCGTCACCGTCGACATCATCGAACGATTGCCCACGCCTTACGGCCTGGTTCGCGCCGGCGTCGCCCCGGATCACCAGAGTACCAAGCAGGTCACCCGCAAGTTCGAGCAGACGCTCCTCGCTCGGCTGGTGCATTTCTACGGCAACGTCGAGGTGGGCCGCGATGTGGGCTTGGATGAGCTGTGTCGCCTCTACGATGCGGTCGTGCTCGCTACCGGTGCCGCCAACGATCGTTCCCTCGGCATCCCCGGCGAGCACTTGGCGGGGGTCTACGGCGCCTCGTCGTTCGTCGGCTGGTACAACGGCCATCCGGACTTCCGCGACCTGAGGCCACGGCTGGGCCGGCACGCGGTGGTCGTCGGCAACGGCAACGTCGCCCTCGACATCGCCCGCATCCTGGTGCGCTCACGGGCCGAGATGATCGCGTCGGACATCCCCGACTATGCCCTCGCGGCGATCGAGGCCGCCGGGGTGACCGATGTCTGGGTTCTCGGCCGCCGCGGGCCGCGGGGCAGCAAGTTCTCGCCGGCGGAACTGCGTGAGGTGGGGCAGCTCGCCGAGGCGGTGGCGGTGGTCGATCCGGCGGACCTGGCCGCGGCCGGCATTGGTCCCTGCGACGCTGCGCTTGATCGGTCCCCGACGACCCGGCCGAAGCGGGGCGAGGAGAAGCTGCTGGCGCTGTTCCGCGACTTTGCCGGTCAGTTTTCGGCCGAGGGAGCCATCCCGGGCCGGCGCCGGCTGCACTTCCGCTTTTTCGCCGCCCCGAAGGCGATCCTCGGGACCGACGCGGTGGAAGGGGTGCGGGTGGAGCGGACCCGGGTGGACGCGGACCGCGCCGTCGGCACCGGCCAGATCGATATCGTCGCCGCCGACCTGGTGGTATCGGCGATCGGCTACCGGGCCAGTCCCATCCCGGGCGTCCCCTTCGATGCCGACCGCGGTCTCATCCCCAACGACAACGGACGGGTTGCGCCGGGCCTGTACGCCGTCGGCTGGGCCAAGCGAGGTCCTACCGGCGTCATCGGCTCCAACAAGCCGGACGGGGTCGAGTGCGCGTGCCAGATTCTGGCCGATACCCGCCCCTCCGGAAAGGCGGGTCGGGCCGGTCTGGAACGGGTCCTCCATCAGCACAATGCCCGCTTCGTGACCTTCGACGACTGGCGACGCATCGACGAGGCGGAGATCGCCTCGGCGGATAAGCCGGCGCCGAGGCGGAAGCTTACCAGCCTCGCCGACATGCTCGCGGTGGTCGGTGAGGCGGAGGCGAGACGAATGGCCGGCCACCACTGATCCGGCCCCATTGAGCGCGGCGGGCGACGGCCGTATCACTTAGGGAGAGGCAGGGAAGAGCAAGGATGCAGAAGCCATACGCCGGCGACGTAACGCCGCAGCAAGCCTGGACCACGCTCGCCGACGACCCGCGGGCGGTACTGATCGACGTGCGGACGCCCCCCGAATGGTCGTTCGTCGGCGTACCCGACCTTCGCGGCATCGCCAAACAGCCGGTTCTGGTGCCGTGGGCATTGTATCCGACGATGGAGCAGAACGCCCGCTTCGCCGAGCACATCGAAGGCGCCGGGATTGCCCCGGACGCGCCGCTGTTCTTTCTCTGCCGATCCGGCGCGCGCTCGCGGGCGGCGGCAATCGCCATGACCAAGCGCGGCTATACCGCCTGCTACAACGTGGCGACGGGATTCGAAGGCGATAAGGACGGCGCCGGGCACCGCGGCTCGGTCGGCGGCTGGAAGGCGGACGGTCTGCCCTGGGAACAGGGCTAAATCCCCGTGGACCCGGCGCCGCTCCCCTCGCGCCGGGGCTCACATCATCCGCCGCTGTCGCTATCGTGGCTGGTCTGGGGCGTCGGCGCGACGTTCTACTTCATCGGTTTCTACCAGCGGGTGGCGCCGGCGGTGATGAGCGACCGGCTGATGGCCGATTTCGCCATTGGCGCCGCCACCCTTGGCCACATCTCCGCCTTCTATTTCTACAGCTACGTGGCGATGCAGATCCCGACCGGCTTTCTCGCCGATCTGTGGGGTCCGCGGCGGCTGATGGCCGCGGGAGCGCTGGTGGCTTCCGCCGGCACCCTCATGTTCGCGCTCGCTCCCGGGGTGGCCTGGGCCGCCACCGGCCGGCTGCTCATTGGCGCGTCGGTCGCCGTCGCCTGGGTCGCCCTGATCAAGCTCGCCAGCCACTGGTTCCCGTCGCGGCTGTTCGCGACGATCACCGGCATGGCGCTGTTCCTCGGCATCGCCGGTGGCGTGTCGGCGGGGGTGCCGCTCCGTCTCCTCATCGACGGCTTCGGCTGGCGTCCGGTCATGCTCGGGCTTGCCGCGGTCACCTTGGTCCAGGCGCTCGCTCTTTGGTTGGTGGTTCGCGACGATCCGCAGCAGAAGGGTTACCGTAGCTACGCGGCCGTATCCGGCGGCGGCGGCGGCGGCTTCCGCCGGCGAAGCATGGGTCGCGCCCTGGCCACGGTCCTGCGCGCGCGCAATACCTGGCTCCTGACGCTGTCGCCGGGCGCGCTGGTGGGTTCGGTCACCGCCTTCTGCGGCCTGTGGGGACTGCCGTTTCTGACCAGCCAATACCACCTGCCGCCGACCTCGGCGGCGATGATCACCTCGGCCGGGCTCATCGCCTGGGGTATCAGCAGCCCGATCATGGGCGGCCTGTCAGACCGCATCGGCCGCCGCAAGCCCCTCTACGTCGCCACCGCCGCAACCGCCACCCTGGCGTGGGCGGCCGTTGCCTGGGCTCCCGGCCTTCCCGTCTGGTTGTTGACGCTATTGGTCGTCACCGGCGGATTCGCCGCCGGCGGCATCATCATCGGCTTCGCCCAGATCAAGGAGTCGGTGCCGTCGTCCCTCGCCGGATCGGCGGCCGGGGTGTGCAACATGGGGGTGATGGCCGGACCGATGCTGCTGCAGCCGGTGATCGGTCGGGTGCTGGAGACCTCGTGGCAGGGCGGCTCCGTCGCCGGCGTTCCGATCTACGACTTCGCCGGCTACCGCGCCGGCTTCTCGCTGATGGCGGCCTGGTGCCTGATCGCCACCGTCCTCGTCGCCTGCACCCGCGAGACGTGGTGCCGGCCGCTGGGGGCACCGACGGGGACACCGGCTCAGGGCGGCGATGGATCGCCCTGACGCGCCGCCCAGTCGCCGGTCACGTCCCATGCCTCCCGCTCCACCGCGCGAAAGTTTTCCACGTAGCGGCGGGCGAAGCCCTCGATTCCCCAGCGCTGATATTGCTGGATATGCGCCACCTCGTGGGCCCAGATCACCGGGTCACGGGCGGTGGCGTCATCGCGGAAGATGATGACGTCGTCGAGGGTGAGCGCCCGGCCGTAGGCCTGGAACAAGCGGGCGGGCAGGGAGCCGTCGGCGCTCAGGCCGACCCGCCAGCGGACCGGCTTGAGCAGCGCCTCCGGATAGTACTTGCGCAACTGGCGGCGGATATCGGCGGGGATGGGCTGGGTGCCGCGGGCGAGGGCATCGTCGCGGGTGCGCCTGATCCACGTCCCGAGGTAGGGGGCTCCCTGCGCCAGGACGAGATTCATCGCCTCCGCCTCCACCTGTCCGGCGACGGCATCGGCGGCGGTGGCGAGGGCCGTTCCGCCCGCTTCCAGCCCGGCGATCAGCCCGCCCGCGGCGGAGGACGTGCCGCCATCGGCGGATATGGCCTTCGCCGGGTCGCCCCGCTCCTCCCCCGGCTGGGCGGCGGCGATCAGGGCGCCGATCCCGAGGATGAACAGAAGCAGGGCGATCGGCTTGAACACGACAGCGCGGCTAGGTCATGTTGCGGCGGAGCTGCTCGACCAGGGCTTCGGGCAGCGGCGCCGGCCGTCCGCCCGCCGACAGATCGATCCAGACCAGCACCGCCTCCGAGGTGGCGAAGCACACCCCGTCCTTGAACAGTCCCTGGCCGATCCGACAGGAGGTCCGGCCGATGTGCTCGACCCGGCTGCCGACGACGACGTCGCCCGGGTAATAGGCCATGTTCAGGAAGCTGACGCCGAGCTTGGCGATCACCCAGCCGTCGCCGTCGCCGGAGGTGGAACCGGGCCAGAGGAATTCGGCGAACTCCACCCGTCCGGTCTCGCAATAGGTGGCGATCGCCACGTTGTTGATGTGGCGGTAGCGGTCCACATCGGAGAACCGCACCGTGTCGCGGCTGAAAAAGGTGTAGGCGCCGATGTCGGTGGCGGCGCGCGGCGTGGTCCCGGTAGGGGTGCCGTCGGCCGGGGTGCCGCCGGCGGGAATAGGCGCAGGTGCGGTGTCGGGGGGGCTATCGTTCATTGTCCGGCCCTTTGCTTCCCTTCGGTAATCTTGGCGATATTGTCCAGGCGATACATATTGTCGCCGCCGCCGATTTCATCCTCCCGCCAATCGGTTCCGCAACGGGGCGAGAGGGACGGCGGCAGCGGCGCCAGCCATTGATCGCCGCAGCCGGCGAGGAGGGCCTCGGCGGTGAGGCCGAGGACCGGGTGACGCCAGCCGGGCGCGATGTCGGCCAGCGGCCGGAGGACGAAGGCGCGCCGGTGGAGGCGCGGGTGGGGCAGAACGAGGCCGCCGCCGAGGCGGAGGATGCGGCCGCCGCAGTCGAGCAGGTCGAGATCGAGGACACGGGCGGCGCCGGGATGGGTGCGGACGCGGCCGAAGCGAGCCTCGATGGCATGCAGCTGCAGGAGCAGGCGGTCGGGCGGGATGTCCGTCTCGACGGCGCAGACGCCGTTGATGTAGAGCGATTGCGACGACGGCGGAATCGGGGCCGACCAATACCACTTCGACCGTGCCGACAGCTCTGCTATCTTAGCCGCTATCGCTACCAGGGCGGCCTCCAGCACTGCAACCGGACCTCCGCAGGATGGAGCGGGGAGGTTGCTTCCCAGGCCGATCCATGTCACCCACGTCATCCAGGGCGGCCTTTCGTGATCGGCCTCTCCCAGGCCCGGTCACCCCTCACGGCGCCGCCGACATAGCCCGCTTGTGCAACCGGTCCGGCGCTTGCCGGATTTCCCCCACGACATCCCGACGTATTGGAAAGAATCAATGCTATTTTACCCTGATGAACGAATTGCCTTGTTTATCGACGGCGCCAATTTGTACGCTTCCGCTCGCTCGTTGAATTTTGATATCGACTACAAGCGCTTGTTCGATCTGTTCGCGACCAAGGGTCATCTCATCCGTGCATTTTACTATACGGCGCTGATCGAGGATCAGGAATACTCGCCGATCCGACCTCTTATCGACTGGCTCGATTACAATGGCTTCACCATGGTGACGAAGCCGACCAAGGAGTTCACCGACGCCTTTGGCCGTCGCAAGATCAAGGGCAACATGGATATCGAACTGGCCATCGACGTGATGGAGATGGCCGAGCACCTCGATCACGTGGTGTTGTTCTCCGGCGACGGAGACTTCCGCCGCCTGGTCGAGGCGGTGCAGCGGCGAGGCGTCCGGGTGACGGTGGTCAGCACCGTCCGCTCGCAGCCGCCGATGGTCGCCGACGAGTTGCGCCGGCAGGCCGACAACTTCATCGAGTTGCAGGACCTGCAGGGCAGCATCACCCGCGCGCCGGCGTGATCGACGGCGGCGGCTCACACCCCGAGCGCGTCGGCGAGCTCCTTCAGGATCGCGGCGCTCCGGGCCAGCGCCGCGGTCTCGGCGGCGTCGTTCTCGGGCTCGAGGTTGGTGATGACCCCCGCGGCGCCGATCACCCGCGGCAGTGACAGGGCGATGTCACGCACCCCGCACACCTCCTCGTTGATGATGGCGGTCGTCATCACCGCCCGCTCGTCGCGCAGGATCGCCCGGGTCAGCCGGCTGAGGCCGGCGCCAATGCCGTAGTTGGTGGCGCCCTTGCCGTCGATGATGGTGTAGGCGGCGGTGCGGACCCCCTTGTCGATCGCGGCCTTCACCGCGTCGGTCAATGGGCGCCCCACCTGGCTGGCGAACAGGCCCGCGGGCATGGTGCCGGCGGAGGCGTTGGACCAGACCAGCACCTCGGAGTCGCCGTGTTCGCCGACGACGTAGCAGTGCACGGAGGCGGCGGCGACGCCCAGGTGGCGGGCGAGCAGCGCACGGAAGCGGGCGGTGTCGAGGATGGTTCCGGAGCCGATCACCCTGCTGGGCGGCAGCCCGGAGATGCGCGTCGCCACCTGGGTCATGATATCGACGGGATTGGTGGCGATGACGAGGACGGCGTTCGGTGCCGCCGACCGGACCGGCGGGACCACCTGGCGGAAGACGGCGGCGTTGCGGTCGAGGAGTTGCAACCGTGTTTCCCCCGGCTTCTGGTTGACGCCGGCGGCGATGATGACGACGTCGGCCTCGTCGAGGCCGTCGTAGTCGGCGGAACGGACGGTCACCGTCTCGGCGAAGGGAACCGCATGATTGATGTCCTCCGCCTGGGCGTCCGCCAGCTTGCGGTTGGCATCGACGAGGACGATTTCGCTGACCACGCCCTGCAGGGCCATGGCATAGGCCGCGGCGCTGCCGACGAGGCCGGCGCCAATAACTCCTACCTTCATCGTAGCTCCCCTTTGCGGTCTGTCGCAGTGGAAGAGGATATCAACCGGCGAACGAGGCTTACGCCGCCGCGCCCGCGTACCCTTATATCAGTTTGAACAGCCGACGGAGGCGTACATGTGGACTCCCTTCAAGCCGAAGACCCTGCCCACGGCGGCGGAAGCGCTGCCGGGACGGCAACAGACGATGCGGGTGGCCGACCACCATTTCGTCACCGGAGCGCCGTTGGCGGGGCCGTTCGCCGACGGACTGGAGACCGTGGTGTTGGGGCTCGGCTGCTTCTGGGGTGCCGAACGCCGGTTCTGGCAGATACCCGGTGTCGTTTCGACCGCGGTCGGCTATGCCGGAGGGACGACCCCCAACCCCACCTACGAGGAGGTCTGCTCCGGCCGCACCGGGCATGCCGAGGTGGTCCGGGTCGTCTACGACCCGACCAAGATAACCTTTGATGCGCTCTTGCGGCTGTTCTGGGAAAGCCATGATCCGACGCAGGGGATGCGCCAGGGCAACGACGTCGGCACCCAGTACCGCTCGGCGATCTTCTACGCCACCGAGGCCCAGCGGGCGGCGGCCGAGGCCTCCCGGCGCCACTACCAGGAGCGGCTGACGCAGGCGGGGTTTGGCGCCATTACCACCGAGATCGCCCCGGCGCCGCCGTTCTATTTCGCCGAGGACTATCACCAGCAGTATCTCGCCAAGAACCCCGGCGGCTACTGCGGGCTCGGCGGTACCGGTGTGGCCTGTCCCACCGGTGTGGCCGATGCCACCCACGCCTGAACCGATCCCCGCATGAACCGGTCGGTGGATGCCCCCGCGGAGCGGCGAAGCATCGTTGTCCTCCTGGCATTCGTGGCGGTGTGCCTCGGCGTGTCGTCGATCGGCGCCGCGATCACCTACAGCAGCATCGACACCTGGTACCCGGCCCTGGCCAAGCCGGCGCTGACGCCGCCCGACTGGGTCTTCGCCCCGGTCTGGTCGACCCTCTACCTGATGATGGCGGTGGCGGCCTGGCGGATCTGGTCCCATGGCGGCCGGCCGGAGGTGAACTTCGCACTGGCCTGTTTCGGGGTCCAGCTCACCCTCAACCTGCTATGGACGGTGCTGTTCTTTGGCCTGCGCAGTCCGTGGCTGGGGCTGATCGAGATCGTCGTGCTACTGGGGGCGATCGCCATGACCACCGTCGCCTTCTTCCGGGTCGACCGGCTGGCGGGCTGGCTATTCGTCCCCTACCTCACCTGGACCCTGTTCGCCACCGTCCTCGTCTTCGGCATCTGGCGCCTGAATTGAGATCGGCGGGCTTGACCGTGGCGGTGGCTTGCTCTTGCGCCCGAACGATCTACCGCCTATTAGGCTAAGCCCTTGCAAAGGCCATGGAGGCGGCCGTCCACCGGTGATTTATGTTTCGACCCGCGGCGGGGCGTCCGGCCTTGCCTTCGATGATGTCGTCCTCGCCGGTCTGGCCCGCGACGGCGGCCTCTATCTGCCGACCGAATGGCCGCGGCTGTCCGCCGCCGAGTTCCGCGACCTCGGCCGGCTGAGCTACCCGCATCTGGCGGCGCGGTTGCTGGCGCTGTTCGCCCGGCCGGTCATCGATGAGGCGACGCTGGCCGAGCTGTGTGAGCGCGCCTACGCCCGTTTCGACCATCAGCCGGACGTGGCGCCGCTGCGTCCCGTCGCCGGCGACGACAATCTCTGGCTGCTGGAGCTGTTCCACGGCCCGACGTTGTCGTTCAAGGACTACGCCCTGCAGATCCTCGGGCCGCTGTTCGACCTGGTCCTGGCCCGGCGCGGCGAGCGGATCACCATCGTCGGCGCCACCTCCGGCGACACCGGCTCGGCGGCCATCGAGGCCTGCCGCGACCGCGCCGCGATCGACATCTTCATGCTTCATCCGACGGGGCGGGTGAGCGAGGTGCAGCGTCGGCAGATGACCACCGTCGACGCCGCCAACGTCCACAATCTGGCGGTGGATGGCACCTTCGACGACTGCCAGGGGCTGGTGAAGGCGCTGTTCAACGATGCGCCGTTCCGCGATCGCTACCGTCTCGCTGCGGTCAACTCCATCAACTGGGCCCGTATCGCCGCACAGATCACCTATTACGTGCACGCGGCGCTGCAACTGGGTGCACCGGAGCGGATCGTCAACTTCGCGGTGCCCACCGGCAATTTCGGCAATGTCTTCGCCGCCTGGGCGGCTCGGCAGATGGGTCTACCCATCAGCCGGCTGATCATCGGATCCAATCGGAACGACATCCTGACCCGCTTTTTCTCTAGCGGAACAATGGAAAAGGCGTCGGTGCATGCTACCTTGAGTCCAAGCATGGATATTCAGGTGTCGAGCAACTTCGAGCGTTATCTGTTCGAACTCTATGATCGCGATGCAACTGCGGTCGGCCGGATGATGGATGCGTTCCGGGATGAGGGCGTATTTGCCGTGGACGAAGCGCATTGGCGCCGGGCGCTGCGGGTCTTTGCCGCCCACCGCCTCGACGACGCGGCGACTACCGAGGTGATGCGCTCGGTCTATGCGGACACCGGGATGCTGATCGATCCGCACACGGCAATTGGCGTTGCCGCGGCGCGCGCGCAGCGGAAGGCCGTCGACGGCCCCATCGTCGCCGTTGCCACCGCCCACCCGGCCAAGTTTCCCGAAGCGGTCGAGGCGGCGACCGGGATGCGGCCGTCGCTGCCGCCCGGATTGGCCGACCTCCTGGTGCGACCGGAACATTGCCGGAACATCGGTGCCAGGGTGGAGGAGATCGAAGGATGCATCGCCGCGGCTCTCGGCCGGCGCGGCAGCGGCGGGCAACAAGAAGACGGCGGGCAAGGGCAAGACGAATGAGCGGAATTCGCGTATCGACGCTGGCCAACGGCATGCGGGTGGCGACCGACGCCATGGCGCACGTGGAGACGGTCTCCGTCGGCGTGTGGGTGGAGGCGGGCAGCCGCTTCGAAGCGGCGACGGTCAACGGCATCTCGCACTTTCTCGAGCACATGGTGTTCAAGGGAACCCGCCGGCGCAACGCCCGCGCCATCGCCGAGGAGATCGAGGCGGTCGGCGGCCATCTCAACGCCCACACCTCCCGTGAGTACACGGCGTTCTACGCCAAGGTGCTGAAGGACGACGTCGGCCTCGCCATCGATATCATTGCCGACATCCTGCAGAACGCCACCCTCGACGCCGACGAGCTCAGCCGCGAGCGGACGGTGGTGATCCAGGAGATCATGCAAGCGCAGGACACCCCCGACGACATCATCTTCGACCGCTTCCAGGAATGCGCTTTTCCCGGTCAGGCGCTCGGGCGCTCGGTGCTGGGATCACCGGAACGGATCGGCGCGATGACCCGCGACGTCCTCGTCCGTTACATGAGCCAGCACTACGGCGCGCCGCGCATGATCCTCGCCGCCGCCGGCCGCGTCGATCACGATGCGCTGGTGGAGATGGCGACGGCAGCGTTCGCGGCGATGCCCAAGAGCGTCGAGGGGTCGCGCGAAGCCGCCGCCTATCGCGGCGGCGACTGGCGTGAGGAACGGGACCTGGAGCAGGCACACCTGGTACTCGGGTTCGAAGGGCTGGGTTTCCGCGATCCGGATTTTTACGGCATGTCGGTGTTGTCGACGTTGCTGGGCGGCGGCATGTCGTCGCGGCTGTTCCAGGAAGTCCGGGAGAAGCGCGGCCTCGTCTACAGTATCTACAGCTTCCCCGCGTCCTACACCGATATCGGCCTGTTCGGCATCTATGCCGGCACCGGCGAGGAGGAGGTGGAGGAGCTCGTCCCCTTGCTCTGCACCGAGATGCGCGCCGTGGCCGCCGACATCGGCGGCGGCGAGCTGGACCGGGCGCGGGCCCAGCTCAAGGCCGGGCTGCTCATGTCGCTGGAGAGCACGTCGGCCCGCTGCGAGCAGCTCGCCCGCCAGTTGATGGTGTTCGATCGGCCGGTGCCGATGGCGGAGACGGTGGGCCGCATCGATGCGGTGGATCGGGACGCGGTGGTCCGCACCGCATCGCGGCTGCTGGCGTCGCCACCGACGCTCGCCGCCCTCGGCCCCGTCGGCAAGGTGCCGGCCTTCGCCGAGGTGGCGGCGACCCTGGCGCCCTGACCCCCGGCGGCTCGCGGGGCCCGAACCGGGCCCGCCGCCTAGGGCAGATCCTTGGCGACGCGGAAGCCGACCACGGTATCGCGGATGGTGGCGGTCGACGTAAGGCGCTGGCTCACCCGCACCGCTTGCGCCGAATTCGCCCACGAGCCGCCGCGCAGCACCCGGCTCAAGCATGGCGCATCGGCACCCTCCGGAGCGCTTCTCCGCAGGCCGCAGTCGGCCGTCCATTCCCACAGGTTGCCGATCATGTCGAAGACTCCGAAGCCGTTTGCGGCAAAGCTGCCGACCGGCGCGGCGCGATTCCCCGACGCCGACCCGCAGGCGCGGCAATTGGCGTGATTCTCGCCAACGTCGTCACCCCACGGATAGCGTGAAGTGGTGCCGCCACGGGCGGCGTACTCCCATTCCGCCTCGGTCGGCAAACGGTAACCGCCTTCCGTTACCGAGTTGAGCCAGAGCACAAACGCCTGCGCATCATCGAAGTTCACCTGAGCCTTCGGGAGAACCTCGGAGGGCGGTGGCGACTTTTTCCGTTTATCGCGGCCGCAGAAGCCGGTGCCGGCACAGGCGGACCATTGCGCCTCGGTCACCTCGAAGCGGCCGATGGCGAAGCGGTGATCGATGGTCACCCTCCGCTGCGGCCATTCCTCGCGCTCCGCGTCCTTATCGGTCGGCGGCGCCCCCATCATGAACGATCCGGAGGGGATCACCACCATTTCCGGACAACCGGCGCAGTCGCGAAAGGTGGTGATGGACCGCATTCCGGCGGCGAGCGGAGGCTCGTGGTTCTCCGCAACGGGAAGGGGTTGATCTGCGCCGGCGGCGGCAGCAGCGCCTAAATCCGGGACGGCCTCGGCCGCCGGCGCCTGCGCCGCGGGTATTGCCGCCTCGTTCACCCCCGGCAGGCTGGCTAGGCCGACGAAGGGATCGTGCGCCGGGGCCGCCTTCTCTGCCTTCTCTGGTTCTTGTTGTGGCGCCGATGGTGCCGGCTCCTCTTGTGGCGCCAGCACCGGGAGATACGGATAAAGCCATACGAAGCCGCCGATCAGCGCCATCGCTGTTGCCGCCATCACCGCTGGCCGCCGGAGGTTCGGCCGGGTCGCCGAGGTCGCCAATGCGTTCAACTGCCGGCGGATGAAGGCTACGGCGGCGACGGTGTGCCGCCAGAACTCCCCCATCAACCGCTTGACCGCCGGTCGCGCATCGAGGCGGGCGAGAAGCGCACCCGTGCGGGCGAGGGACGCCACGATGTGCCGCCAGAGGGCCCTCGCCGCCGGCCTGAGATCCAGGCGGGCGAGCAGACCGCGGGCGCGGACGAGGAGAGCCGTTGCCTGCAGCCAGAACGCCTTGGCCGGGGGCCGCGGATCGAGGCGGACCAAGTAGTCGCGCACCTGGTGGGCCGCTTTCGCCACCCCCGGTCGCCCCCGGCCGGGCCGGACGCGTTTGGGATCGAGGCCGAGCAGGAACGCGTCGATGTTGGCGGTCCGCTCGTCACGGGCGAAGCACAACCCCCGCCGGATCGTCATCCACTGTCCGCGCGACAGGTTGGGAAGCCTTTCCGGCTCCTGGTTGGCCCTGCGGGCAACCGCCGCCGACCGGCGCCCGAACGGATGTTTCCCCGAAATCAGCTCATAGGTGATGCAGGCGAGGGAGAAGACGTCATCGCGCGGGTCGGCCGGATCGCCGTCGATGAGTTCCGGACTGGCGTAGAGCGGACTGAAGGCACGCAGGCTCGAGGCGTCGAACAGCGTCGCATCGCCATCGGCGGCATCCGGCAGCCGAAATGCGCGGGCGATGCCGAAGTCGATGACCTTCACCCGGCCATCCTCGGTGAGGAAGATATTGCTGGGCTTCAGGTCGGAATGGACGATGCCATGCCTGTGGGCAAACGCCAGCGCTTCCCCGATCGGGCGCAAAATCCCCATGGCACCGTCCCAGCCGATACCGGCGAAGTCGGGTTGGGCCATGATGTCGTTGAGCGTCCGCCCGTGCAGGTACTCCATGATCAGGTAGACGAGGCTACCCTCGCGATCGAAGTCGAAGACGCTGATGATGTTGGGGTGGGCCAGCGTCTGGGCCCGCCTGGCTTCGCGCTGCAGGGCGACAAAGGACGCGGGGTGTTCGCGGAAGGCGTGGGTGAGGAGCTTGACGGCGACGTGAGGATTGCGGTCGCGGGCCTCTAACCTCCTGAGGTCGAGCGCCTTGAACACCCGACCCATGCCGCCGGCGCCGATTTCCGCTTCGAGGACGAACCGGTCACGGATGACGTCGCCCGCCTCGACGGACGTCGGTACGGCAACCGAGCCCTGATCATCGCTTACCAACCTGCTTGCCTATCGATGCCGGAGCCCCCCTCAAAACCGCCGCCGCCGGCGGTGTCCCCGACCTTTCACCCCCGTCCCGAGCCCGACTTACCCTGCGGCCGCGCTAAAGGGAGGCGTCTGCCTATGCACTTTAGAAGAACTTGCCACCCCTCCCCCCATTTGAAAAGGCGGAAGATGGATGAGTGGCCTAGTTTACCCCAGACAGCGGCAAGAGGGTCGCAGGCCTGCAACGTCGCGCCGTCCACGGTCGGCCGACGGTAATCAGCCGAGCTTCCGTGCGGGTCCCTCGGTCAGCGACGGGATTACATCCGCCCCATGCGATATGCTGGCCGGCACCCCTGGGTTAGCGTTCCGCGCGCCCACCCGCTCCACATCCTTTTCAGTTGCAGGGAGAACGATCAGCGTGATGACCGAGGTCGTATCGTTCGTCGAGGAACTGCCGCTCCCCATCATCGGATTCCTCGGCAGCCTCGTTGCCGGCCTTATGAGCGGTGTCGGTGCGCTGGGGATTTTCCTGATCAGGGGGGCGTCGCGGCGAACGGAAGTGGTTCTGCTCGGGTTCAGCGCCGGGATCATGCTCGCGGCGACGTCGTTTTCCTTGATCCTGCCGGGAATTCAGGCGGCGCTCGAGGCGGGCGTCAACAGGTTCTCCGCCTCCATGATCGTCACCACGGGCATGCTGCTCGGGGGCTTCGGCTTATGGGTGGTGCACCGCTACGCGCCGCACGAACACTTCATCAAAGGCCCCGAAGGCGGCCCGAGCGAGGGCCTCAGCCGGACATGGCTTTTCGTCATTGCCATCACCTTGCACAACTTCCCGGAGGGACTGGCGGTCGGCGTCGGCTTCGGCGGCGACAGGATCGAGAACGGCATGGCGCTTGCCGCCGGCATCGGGATTCAGAACATTCCGGAAGGGTTCGTGGTGTCGCTCGCCCTGGCGACCCAGGGCTACTCCCGCTGGAGGGCCGCCTGGGTGGGTATTCTCACCGGCCTGGTGGAGCCGATCGGCGGGCTGATCGGGGCAACCGTGGTCGCCATCGCCAGCAGCCTGCTGCCGTGGGGCATGGCATTTGCCGCCGGCGCCATGTTGTTCGTCATCAGTTGTGAAATGATCCCCGAGACGCACAGGCAAGGCCGGGGGGTGATGCCGACTTTCGGTCTCCTCGTCGGCTTTGCGGTGATGATGGTGCTGGACGTGAGCCTGGGGTAGCTGCCGAAGGGCCGCCCGCCCGGATGCGCCGGGTTTCTCCTAGCGTCGACCGTTTCCGGCGTCAGGCGTGGCCGGCGGCATCGGAGAGCATGCGTGGATCGATGCCGATCTTCGCCATCGCCCGGTTCCACTTCTCGTCCAGGCCCGGATCGAAGACGAGGGCCTCGTCGGCGGCCACGTGGAGCCACCCGTTGGCGCGGATTTCGGTGTCCAGTTGCCCCGGTCCCCAGCCGGCGTACCCGAGGGCGAGGAGATGACGCCTGGGCCCACGCCCGGCGGCGATCGCCCGCAGAATGTCGACGGTGGCGGTGAGGGCGACGGTGGTGGAAACGACCAGGGTGCCGTCCCGGTTGTAGTCGGGCGAATGGAGCACGAAGCCGCGGCCGGTCTCGACCGGTCCGCCGAAGTGCACCTGGATTGGCTCGCGGACGTTGGAGGCATCGATGCCGATCTGGGTCAGCAACTCATCGAAGCTCAGTTGATCGAGGACGCGGTTGAGGACGAGACCCATCGCCCCGTCCGCATTGTGGGCACACATGTAGATCACCGTCCTTGCGAACCGGGGATCCTTCAGCCCTGGCATCGCCACCAGGAGCTGACCCGCCAGGTAAGTGTCCTCGTGGACCGCCACGCCGCCGGTTCCCGTCCTGCTTCAGCCCGCGAAAGCTTAGCACAGGCCGGCCGCGGATTGTCCACTCAGCCCGTCCGCTGGGTCGTTTGTGGGCGGGTTCGTCCGCTGCTACGGATCCGGGCCGTTGCTCCGGCGGCCTTCTCGATCCCACATAACCCTCGTCACCCGATCCACCGATCTCGGATGCCGATGCCCGCTTCCAGAACCCCTCGCGGTCTTCCCGGCCGCATCGTCGCCGCCCTGGCGCTCATCGCCACGATCGTGGCAACGGCGCTTGCTACCGCGGCCGCCCCTCCCGCTCTTGCCGCCGCACCGTCGGTCGCCGCCGCTTCGCCGTGGGCGGAGACCGATCACGGCAAAGTGCGCCTGATCGCCGCGGTGGACGGCGTCGGCGAGGGGACGTCGGTCCCGCTCGGCCTTGAGTTCGTCATGGCACCGGGATGGAAAATATACTGGCGCTCGCCAGGCGATGCCGGCTTTCCGCCGGAAATCGATTGGAGCGGCTCCGCCAACCTGGCCGGCGCCGGCCTGTCGTGGCCGGCCCCGCGGCGCTTCACCGTTCTGGGGTTCGAGACCGTCGGCTATGAGGATCACGTCATTCTGCCCATCGATGCCCGGCTGGAAACGCCGGCGACGGCGTTGGCGCTCGCCGCCCGGGTTGACTACCTGACCTGCAAGGACATCTGCGTTCCCTACACCGCGTCCCTGGCTCTCGATCTCCCCGCCGGGCCCGTCCGGCCCAGCGCCTTCGCCCCAGCCCTCGACGCCTTCGCCGCGCGCGTACCCACCGCGGCCGGCACCGGCGGGTCGGGGGAAATAGTCATCGACGAAGTCGGCCTTAGCGACGGGGCGCCGCCGCGTCTGGTCGTCCGCGCCCGCTCGACCCGGCCGTTCGCCTCTCCCGATGTGTTCGTCGAGGCACCGGCCGGGCTGGCGTTCGAGGCGCCGGAGGTGGAGATCGGCGGCGACGGCGCATCGGTGACGCTGCGGGTCGCGGTGGCTGGCGGCGAGATCGCTGCCGGCACACCGGTGACGCTGACGCTCGTCGACGGCGATCGCGCCGTCGAGCGTCGGGTCGCGCTCACCGGAGCCCCGGTTACGCCGCCGCTGCAAGCACCGGTGCCGGTGCGCTCGTTCGGCCTCAGTCTCCTCTTCGCGCTCTTGGGTGGCCTGATCCTCAACATGATGCCGTGCGTGCTGCCGGTGCTGTCGATGAAACTGCTCGCGGTGGTCGGCCACGGTGGCGGCGACCGGCGCCGGGTCCGTCTCGGGTTTCTGGCCTCGGCCGCCGGCATCGGCGCTTCCTTCCTGGTTCTGGCGGCGGCGCTGATCGGCCTGCAGGCGGCGGGTGCGGCGGCCGGCTGGGGGCTGCAGTTCCAGCGGCCATGGTTCCTCACCGCGATGACGCTGGTGATGACCCTGTTCGCCTGCAACTTGTGGGGATGGTTCGAGATCCCGCTCCCGGCCTGGCTGGGGACCGTCGGCGGCGGGGCGCAGGGTGCCGGCAGGCGGGCGGGGACGGGGGCTGGGACGGCGGCTGGGACGGCCGCCCACGGCGGGGGCGGTCTCGCCGGCCATTTCCTCGCCGGCGCGCTGGCAACCTTGCTCGCCACGCCCTGCTCGGCGCCGTTTCTCGGCACCGCCATCGGATTCGCCCTCGCCGCCGGTCCGGCCCAGATCCTGGTGATCTTTGCCGCCATCGCCGTCGGCTTGGCCCTGCCCTATCTCGTCGTGGCGCTGTTTCCGGCCCTGGCCACCCGCCTGCCGCGGCCGGGACCGTGGATGGTCTGGCTGCGCCGCGTCCTCGGTTTTGCCTTACTGGCGACCGGCGCCTGGCTTGCCTCGGTGCTGGCGGCGCAGGCGGGCGCCGCTGCGGCGCTGGCACTGGTGGCGATCTGCATCGCCCTGATCGCGGTGCTCGGCCTGGCCCATCGCCGCCGGCACGGGCGCTGGCACCGGCTGGCGCCCGCTGCCGCCGCCGTCCTCGCCCTTGCCGCGTTCCTCGTCCCGCACCGGGAGATGCCGGTTGCGGCGGTCGAGGCGGGTTGGCAGCGGTTCGAGCCGGACCGCATCGCCGGACTGGTCGCCGCCGGTCGGATCGTCTACGTCAACGTCACCGCCGACTGGTGCCTCACCTGCAAGGTCAACGAATCCGTGGTCCTTGCCCGCGACCCGGTGCGCAGCCGCCTGCAGGGGAGCGACGTGATCGCCATGCGCGGTGACTGGACCCGGCCGGACGAGGGAATTTCCCGCTTTCTCGCCGGTTTCGGCCGCTACGGCATCCCCTTCGATGCCGTCTACGGTCCGGGCCTGCCCTCGGGCGAGGCGCTGCCGGAGCTGCTGACCTCGGAGACGGTGCTCGACGCGCTCGGTCGCGCCACCCGTGACCGGGTCGCCGATGCGCGCTGAATAGGCAACCGGCGAAGGGGGCTTTCCCTCGTCGGCGGATGCGGTCATATGTGTGCGGTTATCTTGTGGCAGGGCCCGGCCGGGTCCCGCTGCACCGGATCTCAAATCAACAACTGAGAGGGGAGGGAAAGGCCGATGACGATCAAGGTGGGCGATCGGATCCCGTCGGTAAAGCTCATGCTCTGGGGCGGCAATGGTCCCGAGCCGGTGATGACCGACGATCTGTTCAAGGGAAAGAAGGTGGCGTTCTTCGGCGTACCGGGTGCCTTCACCCCCAAGTGCTCGGAAGCACACCTGCCGGGTTTCGTCGCCCACGCCGCCGAGCTGAAGGCGAAGGGGATCGACTCCATCGTCTGCACCGCCGTCAACGACGTCTTCGTCATGCACGCCTGGGGGAAGGATCACCAAGTGGGCGACGCGGTGGCCATGGTCGCCGACGGCGATGCGGTCCTGTGCAAGGCCGCCGGCCTCGAGCTGGATCTGACCGGTAAGGGCCTCGGCCTGCGCAACCAGCGCTTTTCCATGGTGGTCGATGACGGTGTGGTCAAGCACCTGAACATCGATCCGCCCGGAACGTACGAGAAGACCAGCGCCGAGGCGATGCTGGCCGAGCTCTAGGCGGCTCTAGCTGTCGAGCGCGAGCGACGGGACGGCTTCCTCGGCGCGGGCCAGTTCGGCCTGCTGCCGACGGGCGGCGGCTCGGGCAAGCCGGTCCGCCCGCTCGTTTTCGGCGTGGCCGCTGTGGCCGCGCACCCAAAGCCACTCCACCTCGTGCTCGGCCATCGTCTCCGCCAGCTTCTGCCACAGGTCGATGTTCTTGATCGGGCGCCGGTCGGCGGTACGCCAGCCGTTGCGGCGCCACAGGTTGATCCAGCGGGTGATTCCGTCCCGTACGTAGGTGGAATCCGAATAGATGCGCACGGTGCAGGGCCGGCGCAGCGCCGACAGCCCCTCGATGGCGGCGGTCAGCTCCATCCGGTTGTTGGTGGTCAAGGGCGTTCCGCCCGACAACTCCTTCTCGACCCCGCGCCAGCGCAGCACGACTCCCCAACCGCCGGGGCCGGGGTTGCCGAGGCAGGCGCCGTCGGTGAACAACTCGACCACGTTCTCTTCAGGCGGCGCGATCGGCATCGAGTCCATATTCTCCCAAACTCCGCACACCTCGGTGAAATCGCATCTTCTGCAGGTATTCGACCGGGTTCTTCGGGGTGACCAGGGCTTCGCGGGGGGTGTGCAACCAATCGTACAGACGCGTCAATAGAAAGCGTACCGCCGCACCTCGCGCCAGCAGGGGTAGCGCCTCCATCTCGGCCACGGTGAGCGGACGCACCGCCTGATAGGCCGACACCAACCGCCGCGATTTGGTGACGTTGAAGCTGCCGTCGGTCTCGAAGCACCAGGCATTGAGACAGATCGCCAAGTCGTAGGCGAAGAAATCGGTGCAGGCGAAGTAGAAATCGATCAGACCGCTCAGCCGGTCGCCATCGAAAAAGACGTTATCGGGAAACAGGTCGGCATGGATGACGCCACGCGGCAGCGCCTTCGGCCACCGGCTCTCCAGCAGGTCCAGTTCGTCGGCGATTTCTTCGAACAGACCGTCGGCGATGTGCGCGCAGCCCTTGCCGCTTTGCCCCAGGAGCGACCGCCATGCCCCCACCGACAGGTCGTTGGCCCGGTGCTGGGGAAAATCCGCGCCGGCCAGGTGTAGCCGCGCCAGGGCTTCGCCGAGGCCGGCGCAGTGGCGCGGTGTCGGTCGCCTTGGCCACATGCCGGCGAGGAAGGTGACGATGACCGCATGACGGCCCTTCAACCAGCGCAGGGCGGCACCGTCGAGACCATGCACCGGGGTCGGGCAGGGAATCCCCCGCGCCGCCAAGTGCTCCATCAGGCCGAGGAAGAAGGGGAGATCCTCACCGCGTACCCGACGCTCGTAGAGGGTCAGGATGAAGGTGCCAGCCTCGGTCACCAGCAGATAGTTGGTGTTTTCGATGCCTTCGGCAATGCCTTTGCATGCGAGAACGCGCCCAAGCCGGTACTCGGTAACGAAGGTCGCGACCTCTTCGTCGGCGATCTCGGTGTAAACGGCCATAAACCTATCTTGTCACGAGTATCCGGGCGACGATAGTCTCGTTTTACGGCGCGAGCGCCAAGCCGCCCCGGCACGCCGCAAGAGACGGTGCTCGTTGCCCGCTCCGCTCCCGGTCGAAGAGGAAGCCACGTTGCCGCACGTTACGGACTGCCCACCGCCGTTTCCCGTGCCGCCCGCCGGCAGCCCGTTCCGATGCTGGCGACGGGGAGCCACGGCCGTGGCACTCCTCCTTGTCCCGATGCTGATGGCGGCGTGCTCGTCAAAGAAGGACGTCGCTCCCGCCTGCCCGCGGGTGTCCGTCCTCGGCGAAGCCGGAACGATGACCCGGTTCGCCCCCGGTCCCGGTCGCGACATTCTCGACATCGACTTCGAGGCCGAAGTCGCCGATGTGAGCTCGGCCTGCCGCGACCACAAGCGCGACGGCAAGCCCGTCTCGCTCGTCGTCCTGGCGCCGGTTCTGGTGGCCAGCCGCGGCCCCGCCAACACCGATCGGCAGGCGCGATTCAGCTATTTCGTCAGCGTCGTCGACAGCGCGCAACAGATCCTGACCAAGCAGATATTCCCGGTGACGATCGACTTTTCCGGCAATCGCAACCGCGTCGCTTTCCGTGACGACGATCCGCCGATTACCGTCGATGTGCCCAACCCCGGCGGTGCCGGGGCCCGGGCCTATGAAATCCTGGTGGGAATGCAGCTGACGCAGGACGAGATCGACTATAACCGCAAGCGCAGCACCGACGGCGACGTCCGCGGCGCTTTGATCCCGGGATCGGTCCCGATACAGTAGCGGCAGGCGTCGGCCGGCGCGGAAGCAGGTTGGGCGGCGCCCGATGACATTTGTTGCACCTGTATGCACCCCCTGGCGCTTACGCTAGCACCAGGTCCTTCCCGCCAGCTGAATGGCAGCACCGATGCCCGGCGAACCAGCCTCGACGTCCCCTTTGAAACGCACTCCGCTGTTTGACCTTCACCGGAAGCTGAAGGCACGGATGGTCCCGTTCGCCGGCTTCGAGATGCCGCTCCAGTACGAGGGGATCCTGGCCGAGCATCGCCACGCGCGGACCAAGGCGGTCCTGTTCGACGTCTCGCACATGGGCCAGGCGATGCTCATCGGCGAGGACGTCAGCGATGTGCTGGAAGGGCTCGTGGTCGCCGACATCAAGGCAATGCCGGCGGGGCAGATGCGCTATTCGCTCCTGACCAACGAGCGGGGCGGCATCATCGACGATCTCATGCTGATCCAGGGCGGTTTCTATGTCTGGCTGATCGTCAATGCCGCCCGCCAGGACGCGGATTTTGCCCACATCGAGCGCCATGTCGGCGGCTCCGCCGAGTTGCGCCGGCAGCCGGAGCGCGCCCTGCTCGCCCTGCAGGGACCGGCGGCGGCGGCGGTTCTGGGTCGTCTGGCACCGGCGGCGCGTTTGATGCTGTTCATGACCTCGGAGCCGCTCACCGTCGGCGGGATCAAGTGCTGGGTCTCCCGGTCCGGCTACACCGGCGAGGACGGCTACGAGATATCCGTCGAGGCCGAAGAGGCGGAGGCCCTCGCCCGGATCCTGCTGGCCGAGCCCGAGGTCGCTCCCGCCGGCCTCGGTGCCCGCGACACCCTTCGCCTCGAGGCCGGGCTCTGTCTTTACGGCAACGACATCGACGAAGAGACGACGCCGATCGAGGCCGGCCTCGCCTGGACCGTGCACAAGCGGCGGCGGCAGGAAGGCGGGTTTCCCGGCGCGTCCCTCATCCTCGGCCAGTTGGTGGAAGGGGCGGCGCGCCGGCGCGTCGGCATCCGCCTCGACGGCAAGCAGCCGGTGCGGGCCGGAGCCCCCATCCTCGATGCCGCCGGCGGCAATATCGGTCGGGTGACCAGCGGAACGCTGTCGCCGACGCTGGGTCAGCCGGTCGCCATGGGCTATGTGGGGTGGGCCGCGTCAGAGCCGGGCACGCCGCTCCAGCTTATCGTCCGCGACAGGCCGCTCGCCGGCCGGGTCGTCCGCATGCCGTTCGTCGAACACCGCTACGCCAAACCAGGCTAAAAGAGAGGAAGGTGCGATGGGTCCCTTGCGTTTCACCCGCGAGCACGAATGGATCGGCGTCGAAGGGGACGTCGGCACCGTCGGGATCACCGATTATGCCCAGCAGCAGCTGGGCGACATCGTCTTCGTCGAAATGCCGGAAATCGGCGCTGCCGTCACCAAGGGCACCCAGGCGGCGGTGGTCGAGTCGGTGAAGGCGGCGAGCGAGGTCTATGCACCCGCGTCGGGTGAGGTGGTCGCCATCAACGAGGCGCTGGCCGAGGATCCGGGGCTGGTCAATTCGGCGCCGCATTCGGACGGCTGGTTCTTCCGCATCCGGCTGACCGATCCGGCCGAGTTGGACGACCTGTTGGACAAGGCGGCGTACGCCGCCCACGTGCAAAGCGTCGCCTGATGCGCTTTACTTATCGGTGAATTCCCACCTGGCATCCCGGTTGCACGGCAGAAATGCGCCGCCCAGGCGGAGGACGTATATCTGGTAAATGAAAGGCTTGAGGCTAGCAAGAATCATCGTAGACCAATTTCGGTTGCCCAATTCCTGTTTTGGGTTATCTGCTTGGCCGTGACAGTTCCCGGTGCCCTCCTGGCGGTCGCAATTTTGGCTTATAACTTCATTGTGCGAGTTGCGTAGAGATCAGTCAGAATGCGCTATCTCCCCCTCACCGATGCCGACCGCGAGGCCATGCTGGCGGCCATCGGCGTCGCCTCCGTCGACGAACTCTATCGGGACGTTCCATTAGACGCGCTCCTCTCCCGGCCGGTCGAGCTGCCGCATCACCGGGGGGAACTGGAGGTCGAGCGCATCTTCGCCGGATTCGCCGCTCGCAACATCAGCCCGGCCGCGGTCCCGTCGTTTCTCGGCGCCGGCCTCTACCGCCACCACATTCCGGCCACCGTCGACCACCTGATCCAGCGCGGCGAATTCCTCACCGCCTACACGCCCTATCAGCCGGAAATCGCCCAGGGGACGTTGCAGTACCTGTTCGAGTTCCAGACCCAGGTGGCGCTGATCACCGGCATGGAGGTGGCGAACGCATCCATGTACGACGGTGCCACCGCCTGCGCCGAGGCGGTGTTGATGGCGAGGCGGCTGACCCGCCGCTCGCGCGTCGTCCTCGCCGGCGGCCTGCATCCCCATTACCGCGACGTGACCTGCACCTACGGTCGGTTCCTCGACCTGAACCTGGTGCCGATGGCGCCGGCGTTCGGGGCGGACGAGGATCCGGCGGCCCTGGCGGCGACGATCGATGCCTCCACCGCCTGCGTCGTCGTCCAGACGCCCGACGTCTTCGGCCGGCTGCATGATCTGGCGCCGATCGCCGAGGCCTGCCGGCGCGTCGGCGCCCTCCTCGTCGCCGTGGTCACCGAGGCGCTTTCGCTCGGCCTGTTGACCCCGCCGGGAGAGATGGGGGCCGACATCGTCGCCGGCGAAGGGCAGTCGCTCGGCAACGCCCTCGGCTTCGGCGGTCCCACCGTCGGCCTGTTCTCCTCGCGCGAACGCTTCGTCCGGCAGATGCCCGGCCGGCTGGCCGGCGAGACGGTGGACGCCGACGGCCGTCGCGGCTTCGTCCTCACCCTCGCCACCCGGGAGCAGCACATCCGGCGCGACAAGGCGACGAGCAACATCTGCACCAACTCCGGACTCTGTGCGCTGGCCTTTACCATCCACCTCACCCTCCTCGGCGAACGGGGCTTCACCCGGCTGGCGGAGCACAATCACGCCCGGGCGGCGGAACTCGCCGACCGGCTCGCCGCCGTCCGCGGGGTCGAGGTGGTGAACGGCACCTTCTTCAACGAGTTCACCTTGCGCCTGCCGCGGCCGGCCGAAGGGGTCGTGGAGCGGCTGGCCGAAGCCGGCATCCTCGCCGGTGTCCCCCTGTCGCGGCTCTATCCGGAAAGGCCGGAGGCGGCGCCGCTGCTCCTCGTCGCGGTGACCGAGATGAACACCGACGAGGACATGGCCATGCTCACCCGCCGCCTCGCCGAGGCGTTGAGATGAGGGGGACAGCGATGCCGACGATCAGCGGCAACCGCGGCCTCCTCATCGAGGAGCCGCTGATCTTCGAGCAGGGATCGCCGTCGATGACCGCGGTCGACCTGCCGGAGCCGCCTCCCCTCGGCCCCGGCCGGCGGGGCGATCGGTTGGGCGGCCTGCGACGGCAGCGGCCCATCGGCCTGCCGGGGCTGAGCGAGCCGGAGGTGGTCCGCCACTACCTCCGCCTCAGCCAGAAGAACTACGGCATCGACACCGGCTTCTTCCCGCTGGGCTCGTGCACGATGAAGCACAACCCACGGCTTAACGAAAAGATCGCCCGGATGCCGGGCCTGGGCGATCTGCATCCGTTGCAGCCGGTCTCGACGGTGCAGGGGGCGCTGGCGGTCATCGACCTCTGCGCCCACTGGCTGAAAACCCTGACCGGGATGCCGGCGGTGGCCATGCCGCCCGCCGCCGGGGCCCACGGCGAGCTGGTCGGGCTGATGACCATTCGCGACGCCCTGGAGGCGCGGGGGGAGCGGCGGACGCGGGTTCTCGTGCCGGAATCCGCCCACGGCACCAATCCGGCGACGGCGGCCGCGTGCGGCTTCCGGGTGGACGCGGTGGGGGCCGACGCCCGCGGCCGGGTCGATCTGGCGGCATTGAAGGCGAAGCTGGGCCCCGACGTCGCCGCGGTCATGGTCACCAACCCCAATACCTGCGGCCTGTTCGAGACCGACGTGCGCGAGATCGCCGCCGCCGCCCACGCCGTCGGCGCCTACTTCTACTGCGACGGCGCCAATTTCAACGCCATCATCGGCCGGGTGCGGCCGGCCGATCTCGGCGTCGATGCCATGCACATCAACCTGCACAAGACCTGCTCGACCCCCCACGGCGGCGGCGGCCCCGGCAGTGGCCCGGTGGTGCTGTCCGACGCGCTGGCGCCGTTCATGCCGCTGCCCTACGTGGTCGCCGACCAGAAGGGCTTGCGGCTCGTCGAGCAGGCAACGGCCGGCACTCGGCCGATCGGGCGGATCAAGGGATTCCACGGCCAGTTCGGCATGTTCGTGCGGGCGCTCGCCTACATGCTCTCGCTCGGCGCCGACGGGCTGCGGCAGGCCTCGGCGGACGCGGTGCTCAATGCCAATTACCTCTTGGCGGAACTGGGCGAGGCCTTCTCCGCGCCGTTCGCCGGACCCTGCATGCACGAGGTTCTCTTCGACGACCGCTTCCTGGAAGGCACCGGCGTCACCACCTTGGATGTGGCGAAAGCACTGATCGACGAAGGCTTCCATCCGATGACCGTCTATTTCCCGCTCGTCGTGCAAGGCGCCATGCTGATCGAGCCGACGGAAACCGAAAGCAAGGCGACGCTCGACCGGTTTATCCGGGTGATGAAGGGTCTTGCCGGGCGGACGGCGGCCGGCGATGCGGGGTTCTTCCACGCTGCTCCCCGCCTCGCTCCACGCCGCCGGCTCGACGAGACCAGGGCCGCCCGCCAGCCGGTGCTCAGATGGCGACCGCCGGTCGACCGCGCCGCCGAGTAGGCTCCGCGCCCAGCCGCGGTGCGGCCGCGGCCGCGGTTGACGTGCGACCGCAAAGGGTGGACCGGCGATGACCAGCCATAGCCAACGCCGCACCGTCCCGGTACCCGCAACCACCATCTTCGATCTGGTGGCGGACGTGGAGCGCTACCCCGACTTCCTCAGCCTGTGGCGCCGGGCCCGCGTCTACGCGCGGGAGGAGAACGGCTATTTCACCGAGCAGGAGATCGGGCTCGGGCCCATCCGTGAGCGTTTCCGCACCCACACCCGTCTCAGCCGGCCCGATTACATCGACATCACCTCCATCGACCCGCTGTTCAAGACATTCCGCATTCGCTGGGACTTCTCCTCCATTCGCGATGGTGCCGGGGTGGACGTGACCATCGCCATGACCTGGGAAGTGAGCTCGAGACTGCTGCAGAAGGGAATCGAGGCGATGCTGCCGGCGACGGCAACGCGCATGGTCAGCGCCTTCGAGGAACGCGCCCGAGCCGTGCACCGACGCACGCGGATCGGGCCGGGAATGCGGTCCGACCGCGACTGAACGGACGTCGGATCGGCGGCAGCCAGGGCGGGCGATTAGAAAGCGCCTGGCCCCGCTCAGCTCTTGTACTTGATCGAACAGCCATAGGGTTGGGGTGACCGCCACCGCCCCCTCTTCTCATTGGCGGCAAGCGCGAGCAGGAGTTACCGCCGGTTGCGAGCGTACTCACCGACCATGGCCAGTTAGGCACAGAAACTGGGCACAGCACTATGCGCCCAGCTTCTTCGCCACTCTCCCGCTGAACGGAGCGGGCACTTTACCTATACTATACTCTACGTTGTACGAAGACGATCAATCTTGGGAATAGGTGATCTTGACGTCAGCTCCCTTCTTCCGGCTGTACATAACAAAGCCGGAAGGGGCGATGTCGCCCTTCTTGTCAAAGGAGACATTGCCGATGACCGTCTTGAAGGTCATGCCGCTGCTCATCGCGGCCGCTACTTTCTTGCTGTCGCGCGAGCCTGCCTTCTCCGCCGCCTGCTTGAAGATTTCCAGCGCTGCGTAGCTGTTCAGCGTATAGCCTTGCGGATCGAAGTTACGGCCGCCTTCCTTGAATTTCTTCACGATGGCCGCCGCTTCCGGACGGTTGCGTGGGTCCATTTGATAGGTCATCAAAGTGCCGACGGCGGCTTCGCCGGCGATGGCCGCGAATTGGTCGTTGGCGATGCCGTCACCGGACATCAGGCTCGCCATGCCGCCCTGATCCTTCATCTGACGGACCAGCCGACCGCCTTCCGTAAACAAGCCGCCCCAGTAGACGAGCTCGACATTGGCCGCCTTCAGCCTTGACACCAGCCCCGAGAAGTCCGTGTCGCCGACGTTCACGCCTTCATACAGCACTTCCTTGACGCCCCTGGCATTGATCGCCTTCTGGGTTCCGTCAGCCAGCCCTTTTCCATAAGTCGTCTTGTCGTGAACGATCGCCACATTCCTGCCGGTAAAGTTCCTGGCGATATAGTCCGCGGCGACCGCTGCCTGCTGGTCATCCCGTCCGCAGGTGCGGAAGGCGTTCCATAAACCACGCTCGGTGACTATCGCACTGGTGGCCGCTGGCGTGATCCACAAGATGCCGTTATCGGCAAAGATCTCCGATGCAGGCAAAGCCACGGCAGAGTTGATGGGGCCGACCACGAGCGTGATGCCATCGCTAACGAACTTGTTGGCGACCGAAGCGCATTTTTTGAGATCACTCGCGTCGTCGCCGACCGCTACGCGATTTTGTCTCCCAGCACGCCGAAGTCCAAGTTGATGTCGTCCGCGGCTTGCTCGACGCTAGTCTTCACCTGAGCGCCCAAGGTCGCGTTGGGCCCGGTGATAGGTCCCATGACGCCCACCTTCATCTGCGAATCCTTTTCATATCCGTTTCCAGCCCTGATATCTGCGATGGCATTGGGTCGCCATCGCAGTGAGTTGAGTTATTTGAGGTCTAGATGACGCCCCTGGACGGCAAAGGCGGCGCGTGGAACACGCCACCCTTGCCGAGCGCGCAGCATAGCGATCGTAGCGCAATTGGGCTAGAAATCTGGCTCGATGGCGAAAAGACGCTTCGGCGGTCAGTGCGGGCGGGAGATGCGCCCTAACCTCGGCTCAGCTCTTGTACTTGATCGAGCAGCCATAGGGTTGGGTGACCGCCACCGCCGGCGCTTTGCCCTCCTTCACCGCCGCCAGCGCCTCCTTCACGTAATTGCGGGCCGTCGCCGGATCGGCACCGGCGTTGCGCGGCTGATCATCGATGGCGCCGTCGTAGACGAGGATGCCGGTGGCATCGATGACGAACATATGCGGCGTCGTCTTTGCCCCGTAGGCGCGGCCGATCACTCCGTCGGGATCGAGGACCACGTGGCTCGGCTTGGCGCCGCGTTTGGCGGTGAGCTCGTTGGCTTGCGTCGACTCGACGTAGCCCTGCTCGCCCGGCGCCGACGAGATGATGGTGATCCAGGTTACCCCGTCGGCGGTGGCCGCCGCCTGCAGCGCCTGCATCTGGCCCGACCCGTAATGGCGGCCGACGAACGGGCATTCGTGGTTGGTCCATTCTAGAACCACGGTATGTCCCTTCAGGTCGGCGAGCGAGACCGCCCGCCCGTCGGTGTCGCTGGCGCTGAACATCGGTGCCGGTTCGCCGACCGTCGGGCCGGCGGCCAGCGCCCGGTCGCCGGCGATGACCGCGACGAGCACGGCGATCAGGGCGGTCATCAGGCCGCGCCGCCGCCGTGACCACGGGCGGCCGGCGGGTGAGGGGCATGAGCGGATGGCGACGGGATGCATGCGGGGGGCCTCCCTTCAGGACCGGTCATCGATGATGACGTCATAGCCGTGGCGTTCGCCGCCACGTTGGAGTACGAGCACGCCGGATAGCGGCCCGGGCACCGCCGGTTTGGCCTTGGGCAGGACCAGGCGGATGCCGTCGTCGGTCGGCTGGAGCGTCTGCGCGCCGGCGTTGTCGATCACCCCGAACCGGTCGGGAAAGAACCACGCGGCCTCGATCGACCGTTCCGCCGTTGCAGGCATGGTCAGGTCGAGCCGCAGGCGATCGCCGTCGGCGGCGAGCGTCGCCTTGCCGGGAAACGGCTCGGGCAGCTTCTGCCGGGCGGTGGTGAAGCCGGCGCGGACCTCCGGCGCCGCCGGGCGGGCGACGGTGGCCACCGGCAGCTGCAGGGTTAGGGTCGCCTGCTCCGGGATGCAGATATCGGCGCAGACGAGCCAGTCGGCGGCGGCGGTGAGGGATGCGGTCGTCCCGGCGGACAGGTCGGCGGGAGGGGTGATCCGGGTCAGCAACCAGACGTCGCCGCCGAAGCCGTAGCTGACCACCGGGCCCGTGGTGTAGCGGGAGGGAACCGGCCACGCGATGGGATCGGCGGCGAACCCGCTCGGCAGCGTCCAGTCGATCGCGGTGGGGGCCCCCGCGTCGCCGGTATTGCGCCAGTAGGTGTGCCAGCCGTCGGGCAAGGTAAGCCGGAGCGCCACCTCGAAGGGCCGACCGGGAACGATCGTCGCCCCGTCGGCGAGGAGGGCGGCGACGGCGATGGGGCCGGTCACGGGAGTCGCCTCATCCTTGGCCGCGGCGGGCATGGACCCCATCGCCGCGGCTGCCCACACGATGACAACGGCAAGAGCAAGCGGCAGTGCGCGTGTGCGCCCCATGGTCAGCCCCAAGTCTGCGTCTTCTCCCAGATAAGGTGGCCACGGCGCCGGGCAAGGGGCCCCGTCGCTGCCCGCCGGACCGTGGGGTTGACCCTCCGCCACGATCCCCCATCTCACGTTTGGACAGAGATGCGAATCGGACGCAGTCGCGATAATCGCGGCGAGGAGGGAGACGAGATGGTCGACAGGCGCAAAGGCAAGCGACACGAGCACGAGCACGCCTCCCGGCACGAGGCCGAGTTCCGGGTCACGGCGCGACGGAACCGACTCCTCGGCATGTGGGCGGCGGAGGTTTTGGGTTTGGCTCCCGAGGAGCGCGAGGCGTACGCGAAGGAGGTGGTGGTCGCCGATCTGGAAATGCCGGGCGACGAGGACGTCATTCGCAAGGTGCTCTCCGATTTCGAAAAGCGCGGCGTCGCCCTCAGTCGCGACGATATGATAAAGCGGCTCAATGTGTTCGCCGCCGAGGCCCGTTCGCAGTTAGAGGCGTCCTGAGCCGCACCGGCCGGGTTTGTGACCGGCCCTTCCCCCGTTTGCGTCGTTGGTGGTATGCAGCGCTTGCCGGAGCGTTGAGCGCCCCGCGCAGCGACAGGGGTGGGAGGCATGCCGAAGCGAACAGGGCGGGCATTGCAGGGCGTCATCGTGGCCGCCACGGTGGTGTTGGCGTGGACGGCAGCGGCCGCCGCCGCCGCCGAGCCCGTATCGCCCGCGGAACCGGTGGTGGCCGAGGATGCGTTGGCGCAATGCCTACCGCAGAAGGGCGTGAAGAAGCGCGACCTGGACGAGTTCTGCCTCCTGCGGGAGGAACGCATCGGCCCCCTTCATATCGGTCTCGGTGAGAAGGAAGCGATCGCCGCCATTCCCTGTCCGGTCAGCCGCGGCAAGGAAACCTTTCTCGAGGCCACCGACGACTACGGGCAGAAGCTGTCCTTTCCCGCCTGCGGCGTGGAACTCGACGTCGTTTCCAGTGGCAAGGGCGAGGCCAAGTCGGTCACCGCCATCGTCATCTCGCAACCGAGCCAACTGGCCACCAGCCGTGGCATCCGCGTCGGCTCCAGCGAAGAAGAGGTGCTGGAGGCGTATCAGCCGTTTCTCGACCGGAGCGCCACCCGGCGCGGCAAGACGATCGTCGCCGGATCCATCTATGGCGGGCTGATCATCAGCATCGCCCAGGGCAAGGTGAGCGAGATCTTCCTCGGCGCCGTCGCCGAATAGCGAGCCACGAGAGGCGGCGACTCGGGAGCATCGCAGTGGATGGAACTGGCCTATGCCGATGCGTTTGGGGTGCCGACCTTCATCTTGCTGCATCATCTTCGTGACGCGGAATTGATAGGGCGTGGTCGGGGTGTGCCGCCTCTGCTGTTATCCAGCCAACGCTCCGCTGCAGTGGAGTGGAAGAAGCTGATTGATGACCTTCGTGCGCTATTTGAATGAGAAGAGCCATGACCGAGCGGATATTTTTATCCTATGCACAGGAAGATCGGGCGTTAGCGATAGATATAAAGCAAAAGCTGCGTGAGTGAGCATGGCATCATTTCCGAAGAGGCCGTAGATATCGTTGACCCTTACACCACTCTGACCACTGGCGATGACTTTCGCCAAAAGATCCGTATGCAGATGAACGGCGCGGATAGGGTCGTGATTATTGCATCCGATTCAAGTATCCAGTCGGACTGGGTGAATTACGAAGCGGGAATGGCGTTGGCTCTGGATAAGCCAGTGGTCATTGTGGCGAAAACCAAGGCGGCCGAACGACTGTTTCGAGATACGTTCGACAACGCTCGCCTGATCACTCTCCACCAGTAGGCCTCGGAGCCGTGTTGCACGCCTGCCCCGGTCCCGAGGGTGCGACGGTCGGTCAGCAGGTTTAGCGGCCCTCGCGCCACCAGGCTGTGCCGAGGAGGGCAAGAACCAGAGCGAGGACGGCAAGTCCCGGTAGCAGCGAGACTTGATGCACGCCGGTGACGGTGTAGGCGCCGTTGCGCCTGATCCCGAGCCAGCCGTCGCCCGAGGCGGCGGCATCGACGCCGACGCGCCGGATGTCCGGCAACCGGATTTCCGCCGTGCCCCGATCGCCGGCGGGAAGCCAGGCGATACCGCCGCCGGTGCCGTGGGCGAGAGGGGCGAGGATGGTGTCGGTCGCCCGCACATCGGCGAATTCGCGGGGATTGAGCTGGCCCGAGGCGGCCAAGGCGGTGCGGGTCCCGTCGTTGACCCGCCACAGGCCCGCCTCCGGTGTCGGCACCTCGCTGCGGGCGATGCCGTCGGGCCCGCCGTCGAGGCGGACGTGCTCCTCCCGGCCGGAGGGGCTGGTGACCGTCACCTCCCGGTCGCCTGGTGCGAGGCTGCGGCCGACGATGGCAAGGCGACCGTTGGTAGCGGTGGCGGTCAGGCTTTCCTCCTCCAGTTCGGGCTCCTTCATCAGCCAGTGACCCAGCCGGCGAAGGAGTTCGCCATGGGGACCGCCGCCCTCGAAACCTCGTGACCACATCCAGATCTGGTCGCTGAGGAGGAGGGCGACCCGGCCCTGATCCACCCGCTCCACCACCAGCAACGGTCGGCCGTCCGGGGCCTGCAGCAGTGTCGAGGCGCCGTCGGTGGGCGTCGCCTCGATGAAGCGGAACCATTGGCCCCAGGTGGGCTCCTCGCCGTCGTTCTCGGCATCGCCGACGTGGCGCTCGCCCGGCAATCCGGAGGTGACCGGGTGACGGTGGCCGAGCTCGGTGACCCGTGGTCGGAAACCCTTCTCGATGATCCTCCCCGTCGGCACCGCCGGCAGCACCTCGCCCAGGGGGGTATGCCAGAGACCCTGATGACCGGCGTATTCGGGTCCGACCGCAAGAAGGAGCGCGCCGCCACGGCGGACGTAGTCGGCGATCCGGTCGTAGTAGGGCAGCGGCAGCACACCCCGCATCGCGTAGCGATCGAAGACGATCAGATCGAAGTCATCGAGCTTCGTCTCGAACAGCTCCTGGACCGGAAACACGATTAGCGACAATTCCTTCAGCGGCGTGGCGTCGTCCTTGTCCGGTGGCCGCAGGATGGTGAAGTGGACAAGGTCGACGCCCGGGTCCGACTTCAGCAGGTTGCGCCAAGCCCTCTCCCCCGCGTGCGGCTGCCCCGAGATGAGCAGAACCTTCAGGCGGTCGCGTACGCCGTTGACGACGGCGGCGGCTCGGTTGTTGACGGTGGAGATCTCTTCCGGCGCGGCATCGACGGCAAATTCCACCACCGTCGCCCCGGCATGGGTGAGGGGAAAGGCGAATGGCGCCGCCACGCCCGGTTGCACCGTCAGCCGGGACACCGGCTCGCCGTCGATGCTGACCCGGACCGCGATGGGTGCGCCGCCGCCGCTCTCGCCCAGTTCGTCCACCCGTATTCGCGCCTCGACGGTGGTCCCGACCATGCCATAGGCGGGCATCCGCTCTACCGTCAGCCGCCGGTCCCGCTCGTCCGGACGGCCGCTGATCAGCACGTGCAAGGGGCTCTGCAGCCAGGGCGGCGGGGCGGGCGGCGCGTCATGGACCTGACCGTCCGTCACCATGAAGACGGCGCCGAGCCGACCGCCGGCATCATCGCCGATGGCATGCTCGACCGCTTCGAACAGGCGCGTCTCTCCGGCTTCGCCCGAGGCACCGACGCGGACGACCCGGGTCTCGACCCGGTCGAGACGGGCAAGCGCCCCGGTCAGGGCATCGACGGCGGCGGCGGTCACCCTTTCCCGATCGCCTTGCCGCTGGCTCGGCGATTGGTCGACGACCACCAACGCCACATCAGCGCGCTCGCTGCGCTCCTCCTCGATCAGCTTCGGGTCGACGAGGGCGGCAAACAAGACGAGCAGCGCCAGTGCCCGCCAAGCGACGCCGCGGCCACGGCGGAAGGCGACAACGGCGAGAAGGACAAGGGCGGCCGCGGCGGCGGCGGCCAGCACCGGCAGCGGCAACAGGGGATCGATGGTGATCTGCCCGGTCATTGGCTCAGGCGCTCCATGATCGTCGGCAGATGCACCTGGTCCGCCTTGTAGTTGCCGGTGAGCACGTACATCACCAGGTTCACCCCGAACCGGTACGCCAGCTCCCGCTGCCGCTCGCCGCCGGGAACCACCGGCAGCAGCGGGCGGCGGTTGGCATCGATCGCCCATGCCCCCGCCCAGTCGGCGCTGCCGGCGATGACCGAGGAGACACCGTCGTTGATGGTGTCGCTCGCCGGCTCCACCCACACCGACCGCCCGGCCCAGCGGCCGGGCAGGTCGTCAAGGAGATAATAGGCCCGCTTTAGGACGTGGTCGTCGCCCACCGGCATAAGCGGCGGCAGATCCAGCTCTTTCGCGACGGCGGCGAGATCGCCGCTGCTGTCGCCACGGGTGTCGAATACGATCGTCCCGCCGGTGCGCAGGTAGGCGGCGACCCGTCTGGCCGCGGCCGCGTCCAGTGCGCCGCTACTCGGAGTCAGCGGCCAGTAGAGGAGGGGATAGAAGACGAGTTCGTCGCGGGAGGGATCGACCCCCACCGGAGGCCCGAGGTCGGCGGCGGTGCGTCGGTTGAGGACGGAGACCAGCCCGGCGAGGCCGGCCTCGCTTATCGCATCGACGCTGGCGTTGCCGGTGCGCACGTATGCCAGCCGGGTCGCCAGTGCCGCGGCCGGGGCCGTGCCGTCGGCGACGACGATGCCGCCGTCGGGGCCCGGCGGCACCGCTGCGGCCGCTGGCGGCGGCGAAAAGGCGATCCCGGTACCGGCGATCGTCAGGGTGACAAGACAGCCGGCAACGCCCGGCCGAAGCCGCAAGAAACCGCGCATGACGAGACTGGCGGCGAAATCGACCAGAGCAAGGAGGAGGGCCAGACCCCACAACCACGGGCGCAGATCCCGCTCGCTGCCGGCCCCGTAGGGCGCCTCGGCGATGGTGCCGGGCAGTTCTCCCAGCGGCTGGGGGCGGCCGAGGGCAGTGGTCAGGTCGAGGGCGCGCCGGCCGTTCTCGTTGCCGTAATAGCCGGGCGGATGCTTGGCGGAGACGGGCATGGTCGGCAGGTCGGCGGCGGAGATGGCGGTGGTTCCCGCGGGCGGCGCGCCAAGGACGCCGAAACCGTCCAGCGTGGCAAGCGCTCGCAGCGGGGGTTCCTTTGCCGCGGCGACCGCGGTGCCGCGGCCGAGCCCGACGATCCGCTCCAGCAGGTGGACGAAGATCCCGGACAGCGGCAGGTTCGACCATTCGGCGTTGGCCGTGGTGTGGACGAGGACCACCCAGCCCTGACCGCGGCGGGCACCGGTAATCAGCGGGGTGCCATCCTCAAGGGCGGCCCAGGTGCGTTCGCTCAGGTCGAGACCCGGCTCGGCCAGCACCTGCCGGCGGACTTCCACGTCCGTCGGGGCGCTCAAACCGGCAAAGGGGCCGCGTTCCGAAAATGCCGCCAGGTGCCCGGGGGAACCCCAGGACAGGGCCCCGCCGAGAACGCGGTCGGTCGGCCGAAGGACCACCGGCAGCAGCGGATCGGCGCGATCGGCGGCCTTCAACAGGCTCGGTCCGGCAAAGCGAAGCAGCACCCCGCCCGCGTCGACCCAGGCCCGTACGCTGGCCGCGCTGGCGGCGTCGAGACTGCCGACATCGGCCAGGACGAGGACGGAGAGGTCGCGCGAGAGGAGATCGGCGATCCGGCCGCGGCGAACCTCTGACGCCGGGGCAAGCGCCTGCTCCACATAGAAGAAGGTGCCGATCAACGGCCGCTCGCCGGTCGCCGGCAGGTCGGTGACCAGGCCGACGGGACGCCGCTTCCAGTCCTCGTCGATCAGCAGGACCGCCGCCGCGGTTGCCTGGTTCTCAATCTCCAGGCGGGCGAGACGGTCGACCCATTCCGCCGGGAGGTCGGGCCGCACGGCTGCCGTCGTCGCGGCATCGGCCAGTGTCACCGGTTCGCGCGCCAGGACGTCGCCGCCGTCGGCAACCAGACGGAGGTAGGAGACGAGCGGCGGCCCGGGAGCGGGACGGCTCAGGGTCAGATCGAGCAGGGCGCCGCCGGGAGCGGCGCGCGAGAGAAGGAGCGGAAGCTGGCCCGGCGCCGGGCGATAGACGGTCAGCGGCCCGAGCGGGGCGAGACGGTGGGCCAACGCCCCCGGCGAGTTGTCGGCCGCCGCCGTCGTTGTCGCTCTCGCCCCCGCCTGATCCGCCGTCGGGACCGGCTCCGCCATGCCGTCGGCGAGCCAGGCGACCTCCCCCGCCCGCCAGCCGTTGGCCCGGGCGGCGTCAACCAGGACGGAGACGGCCGCGGCCCGATCGGTGGGCCACGGTTTTGGTTGCAGGGCTTGCGCCGCTTCGCCCGCCTCGGCCGCCGACCGCAGGACCGGCGGCGGCGCCGGGACCGCGGCGGGAGCGGTCGGGACCAGCACCACCGGACGCTCCGTTCTTCCGGCGGCTTCGATCAGTTCCGCCAGCGCCCGCCGTATGGCCGGCCAGTTGGCCGCCGCCGCCCAGCCATCGTCGACGACGATCATCAGCGGACCGCCGCCGCCGGCTTCCAGCCGCGGATGCAGCAGCGGCCGCGCCGCGGCGAGGATCGCGGCGGCGACGAGAAGGATGCGCAACACCATCAACCACCACGGCGTCTTCGCCGTGGTCTTGTCGCGCTCGCTGAGGCCGAAGAGGAGCCGCACCGGTGGAAATAGGATCCGTACCGGCGACGGCGGGGTGAACCTGAGCAGCCACCATAGGAGGGGAAGGAACACGAATGCGGCCAGGGCCCACGGCAGGGCGAAGGCGAGCGGGCCGAGGGTCAGCATCGCGCCGGTCAGCCCCGCCGCGGCCCGGCCAGGGCGGAATAGAGCGACAGCAGGGCGCCAGCCGGCGGCTGATCGGTGTGGTGAGCAAGCAAGGACCAGCCGAAAGCCCGGGCGATCGCCTGCAGCCCGTCACGGTGGGCGGCGAAGCGGACCTGGTAGGCGTCCCGTACCGCTTCGACCCGCCCGAAGGTGATGTCGCCCTCCGCTTCCGGTCCCGTGAAGCGGACGCGCCCGGCGAACGGCAGCGCCTCCTCGGCCGGATCGACGATGTGGACGAGATGACCGCGGACCCCCTCGGCAGTGAGCGCGGCGACGGTGGCGCGCACCTCGTCCAGCGGCACGAGAAAGTCGCCGAACAGGACGATCCGCGCGAAACGGGGGAGTTTCGCCGCCCGAGGCAGGCCGGCGGGACCGGGGGTGGCCCCGGTGAGGGCGGCGACGAGCCGCAACAGCGCCGGCCGGCCCGTGCCGGGAGGCGCCGCCCCATCGAGCAGCGCCAGATGCTCGCCGCCGCGGGCGAGCAGCGCCGCGACCGCCACCAGCAGCAGTTCGGCACGTTGGCGCTTGCTGGGCAGGCGCGCGCCGGAGCGGAAATCCATGGAGGCCGAGGCGTCCCGCCACAGCCAGACGCTCTGCGCCGCCTCCCATTCCGACTGCCGGACCAGGACCCCGTCGGATTTGGCCGACTGCTTCCAGTCGATTCGCTGCGGCGAATCACCGGCGATGTAGGGACGAAACTGCCAGAAGGCGTCGCCCTGGCCGACGCGACGGCGACCATGCACGCCCTGCCAGACGGTGGCGGCAACCCGCTCGGCAGCCACCAGCAACGCCGGCCAGGCCGCGGCCAGACTCTGGCCGGCGACGAGAAGTTGATCGGAACGGGCGGCGCCGATGGACGAACCGGGGCCGGTTCCCGGGTCTTTGGGGCGCCGCCGCCCGATGGGGCTCATGCGATCCGCTGGCACAAAGTATCGATGATGTCGCCGATGGAGATTCCCTCGGCGCGGGCGGCGAAGCTCAGCGCCATCCGATGACGGAGCACCGGGTGCGCCAGCGCCAGCACGTCGTCGACGGAGGGGGCCAACCGGCCCTGTCCGACCGCACGGGCGCGAACCGCCAGCATCAGTGCCTGGGCGGCGCGCGGCCCGGGTCCCCAGAAGACATGCGCCTTCACCAGCGGCTCCGAACTGGTTTCCGGACGGCCGGCGCGGACCAGATCGAGGATCGCCTCGACGACGCTCTCGCCGACCGGGACGTGACGGATCAGCCGCTGCGCCGCCAGGAGTTCGTCGCCGCTCAAAACCTGCCGCGGCTGCACGTCGCGGGGCCCGGTGGTCATCACCAGCACCTGCCGCTCGGCATCCCGCTCCGGATAGCCCACATCCACCTGCATGAAAAAGCGGTCGAGCTGGGCCTCGGGCAGCGGGTAGGTACCCTCCTGCTCCAGGGGATTCTGTGTCGCCAGGACGTGAAACGGCGATGGCAGCGGATGGTAGTGACCGGCGACGGAAACCCGATGCTCCTGCATCGCCTGCAGGAGGGCGGACTGGGTGCGCGGGCTCGCCCGGTTGATCTCGTCCGCCATCAGCAGCTGACAGAACACCGGTCCCTCGATGAAGCGGAAGTAACGGCTGCCGTTGCCCCGTTCCTCCAGCACCTCGGCACCGAGGATGTCGGCGGGCATCAGGTCGGGGGTGAACTGTACCCGCCTCGCCTCGAGCCCAAGAACGATCCCGAGCGTTTCCACCAGACGGGTTTTGCCCAGGCCTGGCACCCCGATGAGGAGGAGGTGACCGCCGGCCAGGACAGTGGTCAGCGTCTCGTCGACGACGGTTTCCTGGCCGAGGATGACCTGGCCGATGGCATCGCGTGCCTGGGCGATCTTTGCGGCGAGTTGATCTACGGCGTCAATGTGCGCAGAATAGGCGGGCTCTTCGAGCGGAGTCCCCATAAGGGTGGTCACCGAGCCACCGCCCTCCTCTCCTGGCCGATCGCCGCATGCCGAAACGTGACCCAGATTCCTTCCCGCTGAGTCCCGAAGCCGGTCCCCGATTGCCGCCGCTGCCGCGGATCACCGATGCCGTGCCGCCCTCCCCGCGCGGCCGCAAAGTACACGATGCGCTCGCGATTCGCATCGATCGAAACGGCATGTGGCATTATCACGATTCTCCCATCGAGCGTAAAGAACTGGTCTATTTGCTCGCATCGGCCCTGCGCCGCGCCGACAACGGCGACTACTGGCTGGTGACCCCGACCGAGATGGCGAGGATCGACGTCGAAGACGCCCCTTTCATGGCGGTGGAGATGTACCTCGCCGGGCAGGGTCGCGATCGCTATCTCAGCATCCGCACCAACGTCGACGAGATTGTGACCATCGATGCCGCGCACCCGCTCTATGTAATCATCGATGAAGGCACCGGCGAGCCCGCTCCCTACGTAAAGCTCGATCGCGGCCGCGAGGCCCGCGTCGGCCGCGCGGTCTATTATGAGATGGCGGCGCTCGCCGAAGAGGCGGAGATCGAGGGCATGCGGCACTTCGGCGTGTGGAGCGGTGGGACATTTTTTTCGCTTGGGCCGGCGGACGACGCGGCGTGAGGGCGACCATCGGTCGGACCTGGGTCGAGAGCCGGTTCGAAGGGCGCAGCCGTATTCCGCAAGGGGCGACGATGCCGCAGGAGGAGGTTGCGGCGGAGCGGGGCGATCATGATCTGAACGAAGGCATGTTGCCGATCCTGCCGCTGAAGCCAGCGGCGGTGCTGATCCCCCTGGTGGACCGGTCGGACGGGATCACCGTCCTGTTCACCCAGCGCACGGCGCATCTGGCCCATCATGCCGGCCAGGTGAGCTTTCCCGGCGGCCAGATTGAAAGCGGCGACGAGGGACCTGCGGCGACCGCGTTGCGCGAAACGGAAGAGGAAATCGGCCTCGACCCCGGCCTGGTGCGCCTGATCGGCCGCCTCGACACCTATGTTACCCGTACCGGGTTCACCGTGACGCCGGTGGTGGGCATCGTCACCCCGCCGTTCGCCCTCAGTCCCGATTCATTCGAGGTGGCCGAGGTGTTCGAGGTGCCGCTGTCGTTTCTGTTCGACCCGCACAACCATGAGCGCTGCTCCGCTTGTTTCGAGGGGGTCGAGCGGTATTTCTACGCGATTCGCTACGGCCGCCACTTCATCTGGGGGGCGACGGCGGGAATGCTGATGAACTTCTATGAGATCGCCGTCGGGCATCGATGAGTCGCGTTCTTCTCCAATATCTTGTGCCGCTGCTGTTGCCGACCTTGGTCTATCTGCTGTGGTGGGGGACGATCGGTCGGCGCAGGGTGAACGCGTCCGGCGGGGGCACAACCCTGGCCCAGGGTCCGTGGTTTTGGTTGATCCTCGCCGGTGGCATCCTTCTCGCCGCGGTCCTTGCCTATACCGCTTTCGTCTCGGGCGTGAGCACCGGGGCGGACACGGACAAGCAGTACGTTGCACCGCATCTCGAGGACGGCCGCGTCGTTCCCGGTCACTTCGAGGGGCGGCAATGAGACACAAGGCGGATGTCAGCCGGCGCTCCGCGCGGGCGGAACGACGGTGACCTTTCCGCATCCGGGCGGGATACGAACCCCCGATGCCGTCGGCCGCGATGTCGCCCTAGCGGCGCAGCCGCTCGGCCAACTCGAACCGCAAGCCTGGATGACCCGGCCGGAGACCCGCGCCGTGCTCGCCGCTCTCGGCGCTGATGGTTCGGAGGTGCGGTTCATCGGCGGCTGCGTGCGGGACGCGGTCCTCAAGCGGAAGATTCGCGACATCGATCTGGCGCTGGCCAAGCCGCCCCTGGAGGTGATGCGGGCGCTGCAGCTTGCGCACATCCGGGTCGTCCCGACCGGGATCGACCATGGGACGGTTACCGCCATCATCAACGGCGTACCCTTCGAAATCACCTCGCTGCGCGTCGACGTCGAGACCGACGGCCGTCGCGCCCGGGTCGCCTACACCGACGACTGGATCGCCGACGCCGCACGCCGGGACTTCACCATCAACGCCCTGTCCTGCACCCCGGACGGCGCCGTTTACGACTACTTCAACGGGCTGGCCGATCTCGGCCAGGGCCGGATTCGATTCGTTGGCGATGCGCGGGCGCGGATCGGCGAGGACGTGCTGCGGCTGCTGCGCTTCTTTCGCTTCTACGCCCACTACGGCAAGCCCCCCCCCGACCCGGACGCGCTCGCGGCTTGTCGTGCCATGGCCGACAGATTGCCGCTGCTGTCGGGGGAGCGGGTTCGGGTCGAAGTCCTCCGGACTTTGATGTCGGAACACCCCGCCGACGTCTTCGAGCTGATGGGCGACGATCATGTCCTCCCCCATGTGCTGCCCGAAGGCGGCGATCTCGGGCGGTTGCGGCAGCTCACCTGGCTCGAGGGACCGGGACTGCCGGCGGGCATGGCCGTCGCCGATCCGATCCGCCGTCTGGCGGCGGTGATCGCCGTCGATGCCGAAGGAAGCCGGCGGCTGGCCCACCGGCTGCGACTCTCCAATCAGCAGCGCGATCGCCTCGTCATGATGAGCGATCCGCCGGTGCGGGTGGATCCGGACACGGGCCGCGACCGGCTTCAGCGCATCCTCTACCGGCGCGGGGCCTCCCCGGTGCGCGATATGGCACTTCTCGGCTGGGCGGGCGAGCGGGTCACCCTCGGCATTATGTCCTCGGCCCGAAGCCACGCCTGGCTCGACCTGTTGACGGCCATCGACGAATGGCGGCCGGTGCGTTTTCCCCTCAAGGGCCGGGACGTGTTGGCGCTGGGGGTGCCGCCCGGACCCGAGGTGGGTCGGCTGCTGACCGAGGTGGAAGGCTGGTGGATGGCGGGGGGATTCGACGCCGACCGGGAGCGCTGCCTGCGCCGGCTGAGCCAGGTTGTTCCGACGCCGCCGGGGCGGTCCTAACCGTGGCGGGAACGGTCACATGTTGCAGAAAAGCACGATATCGTTGCAACAAAGTGTCGCGAGATTTCCACCGCTTGACGGATAACGCCGCAGACCGGCAATACTTCTTCTACGCGGCAAAGGGGGACGTGGTCGTTCCGCCGCACCATGGGCCGCCGTCTCGCGGCCGTCTTGAGTCTGGGTTCCGGGAAGCGCCTGGTAGGGAGATACATGACGATGAAGAAAGCGTTGCTGGCCCCCTTCGCCGGGGCATTGATGTTGATCAGCGCAGGGAGCGTGGCCCACGCTCAGGACGTGGCATGCGCCTCCGCGATCTCCGCCTACCTGAAGGAGCTCGGGGTCGACATGTCGAAGATGACGAATGTTACCGTGCAGGCACAGCGCTGGGCGCACAAAGGTGACGACGACGGTCCGATCTACGGGTACACATTCACCGGCACGCCCGCCCAATGCTCTTCCGGTGGAATTACCATGGGCGTGACCACCGGCTGCGAGATCAGCCATGCGGCGACGACGCCCGGTTGCACCATAAAGGGTATTGCGCCCGTCTGGTGGTAGGCGTTCGATCTGATCGACGACGTTAGGGCGGGACACCGGTAGACGCGGCGGAAGGCACCCGACGTCTCCCGGTGTTTTCGCATCGATGCACGGACCCCGGACCCATCGGCCGGGGTCGATGGCGTAAAGCGGGACCGAAATCCATGGATTTCGCCGGAAGAGGGGGCCGACTCCGGCTGCGGTCGCTCCGCTGGTTGGCGCTCGTGCTGTTGGCGGGCTGCGCCTCTGTGGTCGGCCCCGCCGTCGCGCCACCGAAGGTGACGGTGGAAGCCGTGGGCCTGACCCGATCGGGGATCGTGTCACAAGAAGTAACGCTGGGGCTGGGCCTGCAGAACCGGGCCGACCGCGAGCTCGATGTGGACTCGGTCAGCCTAAATCTGGGGGTCAACGGCAAGCGCATGGGATCGGGGGTGCTCCTCAAGCCGTTCGTTCTGCCGGCCGACGGCTCGGCACGGATCGACGTGCCGGTCACCATAAGCACCGGCGATCTGCTCGATGCGATGGGTCGCCTGGGTAACAACAAGAAAATAGCCTACACGCTGGAGGGTCAGTTGCATCTGGCCGCCAATGAGGGGGTTGTGGCGTTCACCGACGAGGGGGAGGTGGCGCTGCCGTTTCCTCTGCCGTCGGTCCCGGGGAGCTGATCGGCCGGCTCGTGCTTCGCGGATCTCCTCCAACCCACCCGGGACGGAACGAAGCCGGGGTTGGTGCGTTTGCGTTCCAATTCAACGGAGGACCACGATGAACAAGAGCGTTAAAGGAATCGCGTTCGCGACGCTGACCGCGGGGGTTTTCGCCATGCAGGCCGCACCGGCGGGCGCCGCCACCGCCAGCGAGCTGGAGGCCACCGCCACGGCGAGCCTGAAGCAATGCTTTGCCGACGTGGGGGGCTGCAAGGCGGTGGGTGAGAAGGCGAAAGGGATCCTGGTCTTTCCCGAGATCACCCAGGCGGCGGTGGGGATAGGCGGATCCTACGGCGAAGGGGTCCTGATGGTGAACGGCAAGCCAGTGGGCTTTTACAGCCTGGCCGGAGGGTCGGTCGGCCTCCAGCTAGGCGCGCAGAAGTTCTCCCAGGTGGTGATGTTCATGACCAAGGAGTCCCTCGCGCAGTTCCAGGCCAGCTCCGGTTGGACGGCAGACGCCGCAGCCGGAGTAACCTGGATCGATCAGGGGGCGAGCGAGCAGGCGTCCACCATGAGCCAGGACAAGCCGGTGATCGGCTTTGCCTTCGGGGCGCAGGGCCTGATGGGCGCGGCGGCGGTGGGCGGCGCCAAAATTACCCCGTTCACCCCTGAGAAGTAGTCCCAACGCTCAGCTGCCGGCCGGTGCGAAGCGGATGTCGTCCACATAGACGGTGGCTCGCCCGGCCGGGTTGTGCGCCCGGTTGGCGATGACGACGAACGGCGTGATCACCCTTTTCAGCGCGCTGCCGTCTAGTGGCAGTTCGAACCTCTGCCAGTTCCGATCCAACGACAGCCAACCGGTATCGAACGGCAGCGGGGCGGAGTCCCCCGCGGGTGCATCCTCGGCAATGGCGACCTTAACCCGGATCGCTTCGCCGCCGGCGGCGCCGCGTACGGAGAAGACGAGACGATCGGCCGCGGTGAGGTCGAAGGCCGGGCCGGGCGTGGCCCCCCAGTACCCCGGGGCGCTGGTGACGACGACCCCGGCCCATGATCCCGGCGTCGGACCGAAGACAAAATCGAGGCGAACCGCCGTTTCGCCGGACGCCGTCGGGCGGGATCGGTCGGCCATGTCGATGCCGACGCTGGCGCCGTCGCCGCCGGTCATGATTTCGGCCCAGTGGCCTCGGTTGTCTGGCGCGCCGGCGTCGTCGTAGACGACGAGAACCGCCGGCGCGTCGGCGGCGAGGGGCGGCGCGGCGGCCAGGGTGGCGGCGACCGCCACCAGTGCCGCGGCGCGGGGTGGGGTCATTCCGGTCCGGTATCCCGACCGAGGCGGAGCCGCTCCTTGCCGGAAGCGTCGAAGATCAGCAGGTAGCGCTCGTCGACGGTGTAACGGTGGGCAGCGGCCAGCGCCGCGGTAAATCGCTGCTCCTGCTGCATCAGCGGCGGCGGGCAGGCTTTGCGGGTGGCGATCACCGGGCCGATCTGGAGACCGTCGCCGGTCAGGGTGACCGGGGCAGAGTATCGGTTGCACCCCGTGCTGCCGGAAATCTTGTCGGCTCCCTGGAACTGGAGGGTCGAGGACGCGGCGTCGGCCCGGGCGCCGTCGATGTCCTCGACCCGCCAGCGGGTGTCGGTGACGGCGGACGGGGCAGCGGTATCGTCCATGGCCCGGCACCCCCCGGCGAAGATCAGCGCGACAAGGATGGCGGTGGCGAGCCGTGTGTGCTGTCGCATGGTGGTCGCGTCCTCCAAAGCCTGCCGCGTCATCAGGAAGGCGGCGCCGGCGAGAACGGCAAAGGCCCGGCGGCCAGCGCCGGCTGCAGGCGGCCCATCATAGCCGCGGCGTCGGCGGGCGTATAGGGCAGCGCCGGCGAATGGCCCCAGACCGGGCCGGGCCAGGCGGGGTCGTCGACCCGGCGACCGACCACGTGGATGTGGAGCTGGGCGACGATATTGCCGAGGGCGGCGACGTTGATCTTGTGGGGGACGCACGTCTCGGCCAGGGCCATTGCCGCCAGGGCGATCTCTTCCACCAGGATCGCTCTATCGGCGGCGGTCAGCTCGAACAGCTCACCGACCCCCGATCGCTCCGGAACGAGGATCAGCCATGGGTAGCGGGAGTCGTTCATCAACAGGACGCGCGACAGGGACAGCCGGCCGCAGGGGACGGTGTCGGCGGCGAGCCGCGCGTCCAGGGTGAAGGTCATTTCTCCTCCTCCACCGGGGGCGACGGAACCGAGCCGGCGTCATCGACACCGCCGCCGTCACGACGGGCGTGGCTGCCGAGCTGGGTGTGGACCAGATTGGCGAAAACGCCGCCACGCCGGACCAGCTCGTCGAAGCGGCCGCGCTCGACGATGCGCCCGTGCTGGAAGACCAGGATCAGGTCGCATTGACGGACGGTGGAGAGGCGGTGGGCGATGACGAAGGTGGTCCGCCCCTGCATCAGCGCCTGCAGCGCCTTCTGTACCCGCGCCTCCGTGGCCGCATCGAGGGCGCTGGTGGCTTCGTCGAGGATGAGGATGGGCGAATCCTTGAGCAGCGCCCGGGCGATGGCGACACGCTGGCGCTCGCCGCCCGACAACGTGACCCCGCGCTCGCCAAGCAGGGTGTTGTAGCCCTTCGGCTGGCGCATGATGAACTCGTGCGCCTCCGCCAGCTTGGCCGCCGCCTCGATCTCGGCGTCGGTGGCTTCGGGACGGCCGACACGCAGGTTCTCGCCGATCGTCCGATAGAACATGGTGGAGTCCTGGAAGACGACGCCGATGTTCTGCCGCAGCGAGTCGAGGGTGAGGTCGCGGATGTCGATGCCGTCGATGCGGATGGTACCCGACTGCGGATCGGCGAGCCGGTGCAGGAGCGCCATCGCGGTGCTCTTCCCGGCGCCGGTAGCCCCCACCAGCGCCACCGAGGTACCGGCCTTCACCGCGAAGGTGAGGTCGCTCACCGCTGACTGCTCCCGGGTGTAGGCATAGCTCACGTGGTAGAACTCGACGTCGCCCCGGGCGTGGCCGAGGGCGATGGCGTCCGGCTTCTCCTCGACCGTCGATTTGGTGTCCAGCACCTGGAAGAACTGGGCGAGCAGCGGCATCTGGAAGAACAGGCGGGAGAAGAAGCCCATCCCCTGGTCGAGGCGGCCGATCAGCAGGGTGGCGAAGCCCATGAAGCTGACGATCTCGCCGACCGTCACCTTGCCCTGCAGGGTCAGCCAGGTCCCCAGCATGAAGATGGCGATGACGGTGATCGTCGACGCGGCGCGGGTGAGCACGCTGACCGCCGCCCATAGATTGAGTACCGGGTATTGGGCGGCGAGAACCCGGCGCATGATGAACGACAGCGACTTCGCCTCGGCGGATAGCCGGGTGAAGCTGTGGATCAGCGGCACGTTGCCGAGGGCATCGCCGGCCCGCATCGCCAGCCGCGAGTGATACTCCTCGACCACGCCTTGCGCCTTTTCGGTGCGGCTGATCACCAGCGCGGTGAGGATGCTGAAGGTGGCGATGAGGACGACCAGGAGCAGGCCGAGCTGCCAGTTCAGCACCAAGGAGCAGGGCAGCAGGACGACGATGGCGACGAAGGTGGCGAGGTGTTCGCGAAAGAACGCCAGCCAGATCCCGAACAAGGTGTCGACGCCCTGCAGCATCACCTTGAGCAGCCGGCCGGAATGAGTCTCGGTATGGTAGGCGGGCGGCAGGCTGAGGACGTGCTGGAAGTAGAGCGCCATGGCGGCAAGGCGCCGCCGATGCGCCAGCCGGTCGGCGTGGAGGGAGACAAGGATATTGGCGACGATGCCGGTGAGGCCGACCCCGGCCCAGATGGCGAGGACATGGAGGCTTTCGCTCCAGGTCTGCTCCTGGGGCTGATTCGACGCGTGGGCGAGGACGTCGACGATGCGGCCGAACAGCACCGGCTCCACATAGTAGAGGACCGCCACGACGACGTTGGCGAGGGCTAGACCGATCGCCAGGCCCCGTTCCGCCCTGAGCAAACCGAGAACCCGTCGGTAAACGCGGAAGAACTTCATCGCTGCAGCCCCCGTAGCTTCCAGGTGTTCGATATCACGGCAACGGATCACCGCAAAGGACGGGCGCGGCGGCGGTTTGTCTCTTCGCCACCGCCCCTGTGCTTGTCCGGGCCCGAAGGTCGCGGTGCCGCAGACCGCCGTCGGGAGCGCCGGCTGTCGTCGAAATCGGTGCTGCGTCGCAACATAAGATGTTGCATTCGTGTGACACCGGTTGGCGAACCGAGGAAAGCCGCGGTGTTAGGCGCCCCTGCATCATCGACAGCCTGCAACAGGTTCGATAGCGTCCTAGATTAAATCGGTTCGCAAGTCCGTTAAGGAATTGTCGCCTGCGCGCCGTGGCAACGGGCTGCCGGCGGTTCGGTTCAGTCCTGCGGAGGACACCTTCCCACCTCAGCAGGGTCATCGGCCGGTCCGAGAGGCAGCCCGCCAAGGCTCCCACGGCGCAAACTTTTTGTTAATCGGCTTCGGTCACCTTGTTGTGTGCCGTTGCGAAACTGCCGCTGGGAGGCGGATAGATGTTGACCCACTCGCCCTACGACGCCGAGTCGTCGTCCACGACCGGCGATCGCAAGTCGTCGCCGTCGCCGTTGCCGTTCGAGTCCGAATTCGACGGCGTTCGCCGGGAGATCTCTCCTCCGAAAGAGCCGATGATGGATCCGTCACGGTATTGGGACCTGCACGGCGGGACCGACTGATCGAGGGCGCATCGGCATTGATTCCCGCGGTGCCCCCGGCGGGTTCTAGCTCAGCCCCTTGACTTGCGCGAGGTGTAGGAATATCATCCTACACCTAAGCAAGGAGGCTGGCATGGGGTCGCGCCGTCTGGAAGATCTCAATCCGATCGTGGAGAAGAAGGCGCGGGCGCTCCTCGCCGCGTCGGAAGAGGAGGGCATCCACCTGCTGGTGACCTCCACCTTACGCACCTACGAGGAGCAGGCCGGCATCTACGCCCAGGGAAGGACCCGGCCAGGCAAGCGGGTCACCAACGCCCGCCCGGGCTACTCCTGGCACAACTTCGGTCTTGCTTTCGACGTGGTGCCGCTGGTCTGCGGCAAGCCGGTATGGAACAGCAGTTGCTGGGCTCGGATCGGCGCCATCGGTCGATCCTTCGGTCTTACCTGGGGCGGCGACTTCAGCGGCCTGAAGGACCTTGCCCACTTCGAGTACCATCCCCGCCTCGAACTCGCCGAGGCCCGCCGCCGCCTCGCCGCCGGCGAAACCATGCTGGCGTAGGCTGCCCTTACGCCTGTTCGGCGTAGACCTCGACGTTGGTCCTGAGCATGGTGACCAGATCGTCGCGCGCCCCATCGCGGGTGCCGCCAACCCACGCCGCCGCCAACGGCAGCTTTTCCCTGGCCGTCTCCGCCACGAGCGGGATGTAACGCACCCTCGAGACCGGCATTCGCGATGTCCAGCGGGGGACGATGGCGATACCCGCCTCCGAGGCCACCAAGTTGACGATCGTATACTTCTCCTCGGCGAAGAGGACGACGCGCGCCTGCAGTCCGGCCTCGGCGAACAGCTGCAGCGTCAGATCGTGACTATGGGGACGCGAACGGCGCTCCGGAACAATCATCGGTTGATCTTTCAGATCCTCGATCCATAGACGCTCCCGTCCGGCGAGCGGGTGTCGCTCGGGAACGGCGACGATGGGCGTCTCGTGAAAAAGAAAAAAGAACTCGAGCGCCTTGTCGGCGACCTCCGGCGGCCGGACGAAGGCGAGGTCGATGCTGCCCGACAGCAAGCGCGGCAACAGGCGGATGGTCTTGTTCTCGACCAATTGGACCGCGACGTCGGGTCGCCGTTGGCGAAAATCATGGAGGACCATCGGAACCAGCCCGGCGGCAGCGCTATCGATCACCCCCAGCCTCAGCGTCGTCGTCCGGCTTCGTCGCCTTTGGTGAAAGCGCGCGCTCAAGGTATCGACCTGCCTGAGCAGCGCCCGCGCTTCGTCGAGAAACAGCGCCCCCTCCTCGGTAAGGGCGACGTTCCGCGTCGTTCTCTCCAGGAGCCGCGCCCCGATCTCCTCTTCCAGCAGGCGGACATGCCGTCCCAGCGCCGCCGGCAGCATCTGCAGCCGGCCCGCGGCTTTGCCGAAGTGAAGTTCCTCGGCGACCGCGACGAAGCAACGAAGCTGTTGCAGGTCCATCGTGCCCCTCCGACCGCGTCGCTGATTAGATCACTTTTTTGAATAAACCTGGATCAATTGTGTATCCGGCGATCACCAGTAAACTTAGCAATACATTTTGAGTTCAACCTCAAATGTAATCAACGAAACTAGCTGGTGAGGAGACTGGCTCATGCCTAGTGAGCTCGAAAGCCGGGTGTTGCGTCGAATAAGTTGGCGCATCGTGCCGTTTATCATGATATTATATTTCGTCGCGTACATAGACCGGGTCAATATCGGCTTTGCCGCGCTGACAATGAACAAGGACCTGGGCTTTTCCTCGTCGGTATTCGGTTTCGGCGCCGGCATATTCTTTGTCGGCTACTTCCTGTTCGAAGTTCCCTCCAACCTCGTCCTCGAAAAGGTCGGCGCACGTTTGTGGATCGCCCGGGTAATGATCACCTGGGGCCTGATCTCCGGCGGGATGGCGTTCGTCCAAGGAGAGACCAGTTTCTATGTGTTGCGCTTCCTCTTGGGGGCGGCCGAGGCCGGCTTCTTCCCCGGCATCATCCTCTATCTGAGCTACTGGTTCCCTGCCCGCCACCGGGCCGGTGTCACCGCCTTCTTCATGGCCGCCGCCCCCATCTCGACCGCCCTCGGCTCGCCGGTCTCCGCGGCGCTCTTGCAGATGCACGGGGTCATGGGCTTCGCCGGTTGGCAGTGGCTCTTCATCATCGAAGCCATTCCGGCCCTGCTGCTGGGTATCGCCGTTCTCATCTACATGACCGACCGGCCGGAAAAGGCGAAGTGGCTCGCCGATGATGAGCGCGCCTGGCTGGTGGACGAGATGAATGCGGAGCGTGCGGGCAAGGCCGCCTATGCCAGCCATAGCATGTGGCGCGGCCTCGCCGACCTGCGGGTCCTGGCGTTGGCCCTCATCTACTTCGGGACATCGGCCGGCCTCTACACCCTCGGCATCTGGGCACCGCAGATCATCCAGCAACTGGGCGTGTCGTCGATGACGGTGGGGCTGCTCAACATGATCCCGCCGACGGTCTCGGTGATCGCCATGGTGTTCTGGGCCCGCCACTCCGATCGCAGCGGCGAGCGCACCTGGCACGTGGTCGGCCCCTGTCTCCTCGCCGCAGCCGGTCTCGCCTTCGCCGGCAATGCGGTGGGCGTCGCCATGGTCGTGCTGGCGCTGACCATCGTCAACATCGGCATCTCCTCGGCCAAGCCGCCGCTGTGGTCGATGCCGACCTTGTTCCTGTCGGGGTCGGCCGCCGCGGCCGGAATCGCCACCATCAACTCCATCGGCAATCTCGGCGGCTTCGCCGGACCGTTCGTGATCGGCTGGATCAAGGATCTGACCGGCAGCTTCACGGGTGGCCTCTACTTCGTCGCCGGCCTGCTGGTCCTCTCTGCGGTGCTGACCCTCGTCGTCGCCAGCACCCGCCGGCGGCCTGCGCAGGTGGCTTCCTAATCCTCCGTCTGATCAATACGTTCTATTCCGGGAGAAGTGTCATGCGTGAATACAAGATCGCCGCCATACCCGCCGACGGGATCGGCAAAGAAGTGATCGCCGCCGGCCTTGAGGTGCTCGAGGCTCTGGCGGAACGGGACGGCGGCTTTCGCCTCGCGGTCCAATCCTTCGACTGGGGATCGGACTACTACAAGCAGCACGGGGTGATGATGCCCGAGGACGGGCGCGAGCGGCTCCGTGACTTCGATGCCATCTATTTCGGCGCGGTCGGCGCGCCCGACGTCCCCGACCACATCACGCTGTGGGGATTGCGCCTCGCCATCTGCCAGCCGTTCGACCAGTACGCCAACATCCGTCCCACCCGCATCCTTCCCGGAATCACCAGCCCGCTCGGCGGCATTGCCCGCGAAGACCTGGATTGGGTGATCGTCCGGGAGAATTCCGAAGGCGAGTATGCCGGCCAGGGCGGCCGCTCTCATCGCGGGCTGCCGGAGGAGGTGGCGACCGAGGTGACCATCTTCACCCGCGCCGGCGTGACCCGGATCATGCGCTTCGCCTTCGACCTGGCCCGCTCGCGCCCGCGCAAGCTATTGACCGTGGTCACCAAGTCCAATGCCCAGCGGCACGGCATGGTCATGTGGGATGAGATCGCCGCCGAGGTGGCGAAAGACTATCCCGACGTGACCTGGGACAAGATGCTGGTCGATGCCATGACCATGCGCATGGTGATGAAGCCGAAGACCCTCGACACCATCGTCGCCACCAACCTCCATGCCGACATCCTCTCCGACCTGGCGGCGGCGCTGGCGGGCTCGCTCGGTATCGCGCCAACGGCCAACCTCAACCCGGAACGCAAGTTCCCATCCATGTTCGAGCCGATCCACGGCTCGGCCTTCGACATCACCGGCAAGGGCATCGCCAACCCGGTCGGCACCTTTTGGACGGCGTGTTTGATGCTGGACCACTTAGGCGAAAGGGACGCGTCTGCCCGGCTGATGCGGGCGGTGGAGCGCGTGACCGCCGATCCGTCGCTGCACACCCCCGACCTGGGCGGGACGGCGACGACCCGCGAGGTCACCGATGCGGTGATCCGGTCGATCCAGGCCGAGAATCGATAAGACGGCAATAGCTGCGCGAAGAGCGGCGGGGATCCGACGGGATCTCCGCCGCTTCCGTTTTGCGTCGGGCGCTCAGACGTCGAGGTTTTCCACCTTCAGCGCGTTGGTCTCGATGAAGTCGCGGCGGGTTTCCACCGTGTCCCCCATCAGGGTCGAGAAAACCTCTTCGGCGTCGTCGGTATGGGCGACGTGCACCTGCAGCAGGGTGCGCGCGTTGGGATCGAGCGTCGTCTGCCAGAGCTGATCCGGGTTCATCTCGCCGAGCCCCTTGTAGCGCTGGATCGCCACCCCCTTGCGACCGAGTTCGCCCACCGTATCCACCAGTTGGACCGGCCCGTCCACCGGGTAGGTCTTGCTCTTCGTCGTCAGGGTACCGGGCCTGTCGTAGGTCTTGCGCAGGCTGGCCGCCTTTTCGCTCAGCCGCCTCGCCTCGATCGAATCGATGAGATGCGCATCGATGACGTAGCGTTCGCCGACGCCGCGCAGGGTGCGGGTCAGGACGAGACTGCCGCCGTCCTCCGCCGAGCCGGTCCAACCGCGGTCCATCGGCGCCTCCAGCGCATCGAGGCGGGCGGCCAGCTCGCCCGCCGTCTCAGCCGCCCGCGCCGCATCGCCCAGGTTGGCGCGATCGAGCGCGCCGAGGATCGCCGCCTGTTCCACAACCCGCATGGGAACATGCTGCGCCAGGCGCTCGATGCGGCTACGCACTCCCCGAGCCTCCTCGACGAGGCGGCGAAGATCGCTGGCGGCGATCTGTTCGCCCTGCAAGTTGTCGAACACCGATCCGTCTTCAATGACCTGGGCGAGCAGGTATTCCTGCAGCGCCGCCTCATCCTTCAGATAGACCTCGGACGATCCGCGTTTCGCCCGGTAGAGGGGAGGCTGGGCGATGTAGAGGTATCCCTTGTCGATGATCTCCGGCATCTGCCGAAAGAAGAACGTCAACAACAGGGTCCGGATATGACTGCCGTCCACATCGGCGTCGGTCATGATCACGATGCGGTGGTAGCGGCACTTCTCGATGTCGAAATCGTCGCGGCCGATGCCGGTGCCGAGGGCGGAGATGAGGGTGCCGATCTCTCCCGACGAGAGGATCTTGTCGAAGCGCGCCCGCTCGACGTTGAGGATTTTGCCGCGCAGCGGGAGGATCGCCTGGTTGGCGCGGTTGCGCGCCTGCTTGGCCGAGCCGCCGGCGGAATCGCCCTCCACCAGGAAGAGCTCGCTCTTCGCCGGATCCCGCTCCTGGCAGTCGGCCAGTTTCCCCGGCAAGGTGGTGATGTCGAGCGGGCTCTTGCGCCGGGTCAGCTCACGCGCCTTGCGCGCCGCCTCCCTCGCCGCCGCCGCCTCGACGATCTTGCCGACCACCTTCCGGCCCTCGGAGGGATTTTCCTCGAACCAGGTCTGCAGCTGTTCGCTGGCCAGTCCCTCGACCACCGCCCGCACCTCGGAAGACACCAGCTTTTCCTTGGTTTGCGACGAGAACTTGGGGTCGGGCACCTTCACCGACAGCACGCAGGTCAGTCCTTCGCGGGCATCGTCGCCGGTGATGGACACCTTCTCCTTCTTCACCGCCTGGGCGGCGTAAGCCTGGACGCTACGGGTGAGGGCACCCCGGAAGCCGGCCAGGTGGGTTCCGCCGTCCCGCTGCGGGATGTTGTTGGTGAAGCACAACATCGTCTCGTGGTAGCTGTCGTTCCACTGCAGCGCCGCCTCGACGATGATGCCGTCGCGCTCGCCTTTGATCGTCACCGGCTTGGAGATGAGCGCCGTCTTCGACCGATCGAGGTAGGCGAGAAATGCCGTCAGCCCGCCTTCGTAGTGGAGATCGACCACCTGCGGCGTCACCAGACGGGCGTCGGACAGACGAAGGCGGACGCCGGAATTGAGGAAGGCCAGCTCGCGCAGCCGGTGCTCGAGGGTGGCGAAGTCGAACTCGGTCTTGGAGAACACCGCCGCCGACGGCAGGAAGGTGAGCTGGGTTCCGGTGTGCGGCTTGCCGCGCCGGCCCTTCGGCGCCGGTCCGACCACCGCCAGCGGTGCCTCCGGTTCGCCGCCGGAAAATCGCATAAAGTACTCTTTCTGGTCGCGCCAGATGTGCAGTTCGAGCCGCTCGGACAGCGCGTTGACGACCGAAATGCCGACGCCGTGCAGGCCGCCGGAGACCTTGTAGGAGTTCTGGTCGAACTTTCCGCCGGCGTGCAGCCGGGTCATGATCACTTCCGCCGCCGAAACCCCCTCCTCCTGATGAATGTCGACGGGAATGCCGCGGCCGTTGTCGGTGACGGTCACCGAACCGTCCGAATTCAGCTGCACGGAGATGGTATCGCAGTGCCCGGCAAGGGCTTCGTCGATGGCGTTGTCCACCGCCTCGTACACCATGTGGTGAAGACCGGAGCCGTCATCGGTATCGCCGATGTACATGCCCGGCCGCTTGCGGACGGCGTCGAGACCCCGCAGGACCTTGATCGATGTGGCGTCGTAGACGGGGGCGGTGGCTTTGCTGCGCTCACTCATCGGGCGTCTCGCGCTCCTTGTTGTTCTCGTTGAGCCCGTCGAACCGGGGCGATACCGGGAGCCGATGCACGGCCGCCGTCTCCGTCCGCGGTGCCAGGGGGACGAACCGGGCCGCTCCCTCCAGCGCCCGGAACACCTCGCGGTCGGTTCCCGTGTACCAGGCCTGGGCGCCGAGCCTGCCGACCCGGTCAAACAGCGCCAGGCGGTGGCGCCGGTCCAGGTGCGCCGCCACCTCGTCGAGAAGCAGCAGTGGCGCGGTTCCCTTTAGGCTTCCCTGGACATCGGCGCTGGCGAGAACGATGGCGATCAGCAGCATCTTCTGCTCGCCGGTGGAACTCGCGGCGGCCGGGCGGCCGGTGCGGGCGTGGCGCACGTCCAGATCGCTGCGATGCGGGCCGACGGCGGTGGTCCCGGTCTCGCCATCGTTGCGTCGGGCGGCGGCGAGGGCATCCCGCAGCCGATCCTCGACGGCAAGAGCGGGGGCCTCGTCCAACCATGTCTCCACCACGCCGGCGGCGGCGAGGGTGGCGGCCGGAAAGGGGTCAGCCCGGTTGTCGGCGACGCGGCTCAGCCGCTGCGCCGTCTCCCGCCGGGCGGCGACGATGGCGACGCCGGCGCTGGCCATGTTCTCCTCCAAGGCGGCGAGCCAACCGGGATCGGCGCGGCCCTGTCGCAGTAAGGTTGCGCGTTCGTGCATCGCCCGCTCGTACGCATGCAGTCGCGCCGCGTGCGCCGGGTCCAGAGCCAGCACCAGCCGATCGAGAAAGCGGCGGCGAGCACCGGTACCTTCGGCGAATACCCGGTCCATCTCCGGGGTCAGCCAGAGGACCGCGTACGCCTCGGCGAGGACCGCGAGGCTCCGTGCCGGCTGGCCATCCACCTTCAGCTGCCGCCGGTCGCCGCCGCCCTCGCCGTCACCGGCCCAGCCGGTGGTGACGTCGAAGGCGCCCGTCGGCGTCCGCAGGCGGGCGGCCACCGACCACGCCGGCGCCACCCTGCCGTCGGCCGCCCGTCGGGCCAGGTCGGCAAGGCGGGCCCGCCTCAGGCCGCGGCCGGGAGCCAGCAACGAGACGGCTTCGAGAACGCTGGTCTTGCCGCTGCCGTTGTCGCCGACGAGGACGACCGGGGCGAGGGCGGCACCAGCGCCGCCCAGATCCAGGCGCAGCCGACGGTGACAGCGAAAGTCGCTGAGGCCGAGACCGGTGACGGCAGCGGCCGCGACCGACCCGGCCGCAGACGCCCAGTCCTCGCGTTCATCCACGATATCGTTCAGTATCACCAACGGTTGTCGCTCGAAGGGCGTCCGTCCTCACACCCGCATCGGCATCAGGACGTACGTCGCATTGCCGTCGGTCGCTTCGCCGAGAACCGTCGGGGAAGCGGCGTCGGCCATGCGAAAACGCACATTCTCTCCCTCGATGTTTTGAGTGATATCGAGAAGATAGCGACAGTTGAAGCCGATCTCCATGGCTTCGCCGGCGTAATTGACCGGCAGTTCCTCGGTGGCGGTGCCGTGCTCCGGACTGAAGGCCGTCAACTCGAGTGTACCATTGGCCAGCTTCAGCTTCACCGCCCGCGACCGCTCGCTGGAAATGGCCGACACCCGCTCGACGGCGTCGGCAAAATCGCGGCAGACCACGTCGAGGGTCTTGTCGTTGGCCACCGGGATAACCCGTTCGTAGTCGGGGAACGTCCCGTCGATGAGCTTCGAGGTGAGTGTTGCCGGTCCAACGGTGAACTGCACTTTGCCGTCGGACAGCGCCACCTCCACCTCGCCGTCGGCCTCGTCGATGAGCTTGCGCAGTTCGGTCACCGTCTTGCGCGGTACGATGATCCCGGGCATTCCGCCGGCCCCCTCCGGTAACGGCACTTGGACCCGGGCCAGCCGGTGGCCGTCGGTGGCCACTGCCCGCAGGACCTCGACGCCGTCATGGGTCGCCGCGTGGATGTAAATCCCGTTCAGGTAATAGCGGGTTTCTTCGGTGGAGATGGCGAAACGGGTGCGGTCGATCAGGCTGCGCAGACTGGCTGCGCCGAGGCGGAAACGGTATGGCAGGTCGCCCGCCGCCATCACCGGGAAATCATCCACCGGGAGGCAGGCGAGGGCGAAGCGGGAGCGGCCGCAGACGAGGGTGAGCCGGTCACCGCCGCCGGTGGCGTCGAGCTTGACCTCGGCTCCGTCCGGCAGCTTGCGGACGATTTCGTAGAGGGTGTGGGCGGGGACGGTGGCGCCGCCCGGGGTGGCGACGCTGGCGTTCACCGATTCGACCACCTCGAGATCCATGTCGGTGGCGCGCAGCGCCAGCTCGATCGCCGACGCCTCCAGCTTGACATTGCTGAGGATGGGGATCGTGTTGCGACGCTCGACCACGCTTTGCACATGGCCAAGCGCCTTCAGCAAAGCGGCCCGTTCGATGATCAGTTTCATGGCATGAGGCCTAGGACGATGAGGCGTCTCCGGCATCGGCGCATCGTCGGCAAGGACGCGAGAAGGGCGAACTGTCGGCGAACTCGTCTCAAACCACGCGCCATATCGGATCAGCCGAAGTATAGCAGAGGGGGATGCCCTGGCGAGCACAAAACCCGGCGGTGCCTGGGCGAGAAAGCATTCGCCGGGTCGGACCGAGGGACGGACGTCAGCCCTGCAGCATCCGCCGGAGCAGTTCCAGGTCCTCGGCGAAGCTCGCATCCTGAGCGCGCAACTCTTCGACTTTACGCACCGCGTGCATCACCGTCGTGTGGTCGCGGCCGCCGAACTTACGACCGATCTCCGGCAGCGAGCGCGAAGTGAGCTGCTTCGCCAGATACATCGCCACCTGGCGAGGACGGGCGACGGCACGGGCGCGCCGGGCCGACGACATGTCGGCGATGCGGATGTTGTAGTGGGCCGCCACCTGCTTTTGAATGTCGTCGATGGTGATGCGCCGGTCGTTGGCGCGAAGCAGGTCGTGCAGCACCTCTTGGGCGGTCTCGATGCTGATATCGCGGCCGATGAGTTGGGCGTGGGCCACCACCCGGTTGAGCGCTCCCTCCAACTCGCGGACGTTGGAGGTGATCCTGTGGGCGATGAAATCCATCACTTTCCGATGGATGGGTAGACCGAGCCGCTCCGCCTTCGATTGCAGGATACCCAGGCGCAACTCATAGGTGGTGGCGTGGATGTCGGCCACCAAGCCGTTGTTGAGACGCGATTTCAGCCGCTCCTGAATGCCCTCCAAATCGCTCGGGGACTTGTCGGCGGAAAGGACGATCTGCCGGCCCTGGTCCACCAGTGTATTGAAGGTATGGAAGAATTCCTCCTGGGTGGACTCCTTGCCGCTGATGAACTGCATATCGTCGATCATCAGTACGTCGACCGAGCGGAACTGTTCCTTGAAATCGACGGTGTTGTGCTCGCGCAGGGCGCGGATGAACCGATACATGAATTTTTCCGCCGACAGGTAGATGACGCGACGGTTCCGCTCGCGCTGACGGATGTGCCAGGCGATGGCATGCATCAGGTGGGTCTTTCCCAGCCCCACACCGGAGTAGAGAAACAGCGGATTGAACGACACCTTGAGCGCATCGGCGACGCGGCGGGCGGCGGCATAGGCGAACTCGTTCGGCTTGCCGACGACGAAGTTGTCGAAGGTTAGGCGCGGGTCGAGCGGTGCTGAGAGCGATTGGTCGGTCATCTCCGCCTCCCGACGCTCGATGACGTCGCTGATGGGCTCCGGCATCAGCGGCGGCGACTGGATGCCCGGTGCGCCCGCCGTCTGACACGGCGATACCGCCTCCCGATGGACGACGAACTCGATGCCGTGAACCGCCGGGTTCTCGTCTCCCCATAGGGCGCACAGGCGGTCGGCATAGTGCGCCATCACCCAGTCACGCATGAACCGGGTGGGAACGGCCATGGTCACCGTTCCATTCTGCTGCCCGTGGATCGCCATCGGCTTCAGCCAACTGCGATAGGCGGCCTCGCCGATCTCGGCGCGCAGCAGGCCGCTGATTTTCTTCCACTGCGTATCGAGAGGTGCTGCGATATGGCTCATGGTGCTCCCGTCTCACACGAGTTCGACCCGAGGTCGATAACGGGATGCGATGGAAGGAACGAAAGCGCGCCACGGGCAAACCAAGGGCACGAATGCAATCGCTTGCATTCCGAAACCCGCTCAGGAAATCAAATAACCCCCGATACCCTTGACGGCGCTGCCGACGGCAGTCCGTCACGATGATCGCGATACGACTGGCTAACGGACCCCTACGTCCGCCAACCTAAACCCTCGAGACCAAACTGGCGCTTCTAAAACTCCCAGTACGCACATCCCAGTTCATAGCTAGCTCCGCGCACTCCCCATTCGCGCTTAAAACTAATGCGTCCCCATGATCGCACCGAACGTGATAGCCGATTTCGATAACGTTGCGAGCATCTTACTTGCTTTTTGTTTAGTGTATCTTATTAAAACAGCGATACTAACAAAACTGTAATGAAGCGCCCTGTTGGGCGCAACGAGATCGAATCCGGAACGAATCAAAAAAATACCTTGACACTCAATGTGGATATAGTCGCCCCTGGCATTCTACCGTAAATGCGCAGCCCACCGCGCCTCGTCGGATCGTTGTCGACGACTTCAAAACGCGGCGACGATACCACCCGCGCCCGCCGGCCGATACCAGCGGCGGGCAGACGAAACAGCGATAGGCGGCGGATCGAGGCGCAGGGGCGGGATTAGGAAGAGCCAGGCTCTAGCTCTGCATCGCCTTGATGCGGGCGGAAAGCCGCGACAGTTTGCGGGCTACCGTGTTCCGATGGATCACGCCCAGCTTGCGTCCGCGCATGAGCTGCGGCTCCGCCGCGTGGAATGCTTCCTGGGCCTGCGACTTATCGCCAGAAGCGATCGCGGTTTCCACCTTGCGAAGGTACGTCCGGATGCGCGACACGCGCGTGCGGTTGATCTGGGTTCTCCGTTTGGTTTGACGGATACGCTTCTTCGCCGAAGGATGATGCGCCATGCCTGGGCCCGCTTCCGTTGAAAAATGGGGTGAAAGGAAGCGCACTTTTTACCGCTGCCCGCGCGTCGTCGTCAACCATCTCCCCGGAGGGCGGGCCCGGCTGGCGTAAAGATCAGCGGTTGCTGAAGCTTGGCTTGCGCTTCTCGGCGAACGCGTTCATCCCTTCCTTCTGATCGGCAGTGGCGAAGATGGCGTGGAACATCCGTCGCTCGAAGGTCAGCCCCTCGGCCAGCGATCCCTCGAAGGCCCGGTTCACCGACTCCTTGGCGATCATGGCGATCGGCTGCGAGTTGCGGGCGATCTTTTCCGCCGCCTTCATCGTCTCGGCGAGCAGGTCGGTGAGCGGAACGACGCGGGAGACGAGACCGGAGCGCTCGGCTTCGTCCGCCTTCATCTGCCGTCCGGTCAAGCACAGGTCCATGGCTTTCGACTTACCGATGGCGCGGGTCAGGCGCTGCGTGCCGCCGAGGCCGGGGATGGCGCCAATGGAGATCTCCGGCTGGCCGAAGACGGCGTTGTCGGCGGCGATGATGAAATCGCACATCATCGCCAGCTCGCAGCCGCCGCCGAGGGCGAACCCGGAAACCGCCGCGATGACCGGCTTCCGGCACATGGCGACCCGCTCCCACTTGCGGGTGAGGAAATCCTCGCGGTAGCAATCCATGAAGGTTTTATCCTTCATCTCCTTGATGTCGGCACCGGCGGCGAAGGCCTTCTCGTTGCCGGTGATGACGAGACAGCCGATGGCTTCATCCGCCTCAAAGGCGTCCACCGCCGCCGCCAGTTCCATCATCAGTTTGGCGTTCAGCGCGTTGAGGGCCTGGGGCCGGTTCAGCGTAATCAGGCCGACCGCCCCTTTTGCCTCTGCAATGATGTGTTCGTAGGCCATGCCTTCTTCCCTCCTTGGTGTTTACTTATTGTCCCGGCCGCCCGGTGCGGCCAGAGCGATGGGCCAGAGCGATAAACGCGCCGCGGTCGCCGCCCGTCGCCGACGGCGTTACCGCTGCCGCCGGGCACAGTAGAAAGTCGCCCGGCCGCTTTGGACGATGCGACGGATACCGCCGGTGGCGGCGAGATCGCACCGACATCCCGGACAGGCCTCGCCGGCGCGCCCGTATACCGCGAATTGCAACTGGAAAAAACCTAGTTCCCCGGACGGCTGCCGGTGATCTCGCAACGACGACCCGCCGGCGCCGATGGCTTCGGCAAAGACGCCTTGAATGGCGCGGGCTAGCCGGCCGATCCGGCGGCCGGCGACGACCGAGGCGGCCGGGCGCTCCGGCGACAGGCCCGACCGAAACAGGCTCTCGGAAGCGTAAATGTTGCCCATCCCGGCCACCACCGCCTGATCGAGAAGGGCGGTCTTGATGGGCGAGCGGCGACCGGCAAGACGCGCGGCGAGCCACGCCGGGGTAAACGCCGCATCGAGCGGATCGCAACCCAGCCGGGACAGCATCGGATGCTGGTGGATGGAAGCCGCTGCGGCCAAATCCATGAAGCCGAAGCGGCGGGGATCGCGAAAGCGGATGACGGCACCGGCGTCGGTAGAGAGGACGAGGTGCTCGTGCTCCCTTTCGGCATCGGCGTCGCTTTGGTCCGCACCGACGGCGTCGATGAGGAAGCGTCCGGACATCCCGAGATGGGCGATCCAGACGTGACCGTCGTCGAGGGCGAACAGCAGGTACTTGCCGCGGCGGTCGATGCCGAGGACGGTGCGGTCGGCGAGGCGACGGGCGAAATCGGCCGGCAGCGGAAACCGCAGGTCGGGGCGACGCAGGTCGACCCGGCGTATCCGCCGGCCCACCAGCACCGGGATCAGGCCGCGGCGCACCGTTTCCACTTCCGGCAGTTCGGGCATGGCGCCACGGTAGCGTGCTTGGGCGCCTTCCGCTATGGTGCGCAACCATGACCGATCCCGAAACAGCAGCGCAGACGCCGCCGGCGGCACCCGACGCCTCCACCCACTTCGGCTTCCGGACCGTGGGCGAGGCCGAAAAGGCGTCGCTGGTCCGCGGCGTGTTCGACCGCGTCGCGCCCCGCTACGATCTGATGAACGATTTGATGAGCGGCGGCGTTCATCGCTGGTGGAAGGCGGCGATGGTGGACTGGCTGGCGCCAAACCCACGGATGCGGGTGCTGGACGTGGGCGGCGGCACCGGCGATATCGCCTTCCGGCTGGCGGCACGGGGCGTTGGGCCGATCACCGTGGTCGACATCAACCGCGAGATGCTGGCGGTGGGCCGCGACCGTGCCATCGACCGCGGCCTGGTGAACGGGTTGACCTGGGTGGCGGGGGATGCCGAGGCGCTGCCGGTGGCCGACGGCTCGGTCGATGCCTTCACCATCGCCTTCTGCATCCGCAACGTCACCCACATCGATCGCGTGCTGGCGGAGGCGGCGCGGGTGCTTAAGCCGGGCGGCCGCTTTCTCTGCCTCGAGTTCAGTCGCGTCGCCGTCCCCGTTCTCGACCGCCTCTACGATGCCTATTCCTTCGCGGTGTTGCCCACACTGGGCCGCCTGGTGGCCGGCGATGCCGACGCCTACCGGTATCTGGCCGAGAGCATTCGCCGCTTCCCTTCCCAGGACGCCTTCGCCCGGATGATCGCCGAGGCAGGACTTGGCCAGGTCCGCTACCGCAATCTGTCGGGAGGGATCGCCGCGCTCCATTCAGCCTGGCGTATCTGAGGCAGGGGCGCGGTCGCTCGGTAACCATGCTTCGGACCGGCCGCAACCTTTCGCGCATGTTCGGACTGATGGCGATCTTGGCGCGAAACGACGCGCTGACGCCGATCGAGACGCTCGATCCGCCGCGGGCGGTGGTGAAGGGACTGCGGGCCGTTTCCCGCCGTCGCCAGGGACGGCTGGGGGAGAAGTTCGCCCGTGCCCTGGAGGCCGCCGGCCCGACGTTCATCAAGCTGGGGCAGGCGCTGTCCACCCGCGCCGACGTTCTCGGCGACGATTTCGCCGCCGATCTGGCTCACCTGCGCGACCGGCTGCCGCCGTTCGAGGGAACCGTCGCCCGGCGGATCATCGAAGAGGAGCTGCAAAAGCCGGCGGACGTTCTCTTTCGTCGCTTCGACGATGTCCCGGTGGCCGCCGCCTCCATCGCCCAAGTCCACTTCGCCGAAACCAGCGACGGTAGGCCGGTGGCGGTCAAGGTGCTCCGGCCCGGGGTCGAGGGCGCATTTCGCCGCGACCTCGACCTCTTCTTCTGGCTGGCGGAGCGCATCGAATGGCTTCGACCCGACCTGAAGAGGCTTCGCTTCGTCGATTCCGTCTCCCTTTTCGCGGAATCGGTGAGCCACGAGATGGACCTGCGGATGGAGGCGGCCGCCGCGTCCGAGCTGACCGAAAACTTCGCATCCGACGGCAGCCTGCACGTCCCCGCCGTCGACTGGTCGCGCACGGGGCAACGGGTCCTCACCATCGAGCGCGTCAGCGGGCTGCCCATCAATGCTCGCGAGGCGATCATCGCCGCCGGCCATCGCCCCGAACGGATCCTGACGATCGCCGCCGAAGTGATCTTCAAGCAGGTGTTCCGCGATGGCTTCTTCCACGGCGACCTGCACCCCGGCAATCTCTTCATCCAGCCGGACGGTCGCCTCGCCGTCGTCGACTTCGGCATCATGGGCCGATTGGACCGGGCCACCCGGCGCCACCTGGCGCAACTGCTGCTGGCCTTTCTCAACCGGGATTATAAGGCGGCGGCCCATGTCCACTTCGCCGCCGGCTGGGTATCGCGTCATCACTCGAAGGCATCGTTCGCCCAGGCGTTGCGTTCCATCGGTGAGCCGATCTTCGACAAGCCCCAGCACGAAATCTCCATCGCTCGGCTATTGAGCCAGCTGTTCCGGGTCACCGAGACCTTCGGCATGGAGACACAGCCGCAACTGCTGCTCCTGCAAAAGACCATGCTGGTGGCGGAAGGTAGCGGTCGCGCCCTTTGCCCCGAGATCAACATGTGGGCGCTGGCGCGGCCGATGATGAGCGAGTGGATGCAAGAGGAACTGCGCCTCGATGTGAGGTTGCGGGAGGCGGCGGAGGTGGTGGAAGAAGCCGCCGGGAAGCTGGTGGAGTTCGGCCGCACCCTGGAAAAGGGTTCTGGCTGGCTGGCCAGCGGAGCCGTTCGCCTGCATCAGGACGACGTTAAGCTGCTCCGTCTGACCCGCGCCGGCTTTACCTGGCTGCCGTGGCTGGTCGCCCTCGTCGCGGTAGTTTATGCCATCACCCGGTGACCATCTGTCGTACGGCTGAAGCCGCCCTTGTAAGCCGCTGGTTACGCGTTAGGTATTAACAACCCACTTGCGTTGATTAGCTGAATGAGTACATCACTTCAGGGTAAAAGCATTCTTCTCGTCGTCGCCGGTGGGATTGGCGCCTATAAGTGTCTCGAACTGATCCGCCGGGTGCGGGAGCGGGGGGCTTCGGTGCGTTGCGTCCTCACCCGCGCCGGGGCGGAGTTCGTAACCCCCTTGTCGTTGGCCGCGCTCAGCGAGGCCAAGGTCTACCGGGACCTGTTTTCCCTCACCGATGAAAGCGAGATGGGGCATATCCGTCTATCTCGCACGGCGGACGTCGTCCTCGTCGCGCCGGCGACCGCCGATCTCTTGGCGCGGATGGCCGCCGGCCTTGCCGACGATCTGGCGGCAACGGTGCTGCTGGCCACCGACAAGCCGGTGATCGCCGCCCCGGCGATGAACGTGCGGATGTGGCGACACCCGGCAACGCAGGCCAACCTGGCGACGCTCACCGGTCGCGGCGTCCGTTTCGTGGGGCCGAACGAGGGCGACATGGCGTGCGGCGAATACGGTCCCGGCCGGATGGCCGAGCCGGAGGAACTGCTGGCGGCGCTGGAAGCGTTCTTTTCCGAGCGGGGCCGGTTGGTCGGCGTCCGCGCCTTGGTGACCAGCGGTCCCACGCGCGAGCCGCTGGATCCGGTCCGCTTCCTCACCAATCGATCGTCGGGTCGCCAGGGCCACGCCATCGCCGCCGCCCTTTCCCGCCTGGGGGCGTCGACGACGCTGGTGGCCGGCCCCACCGCCCAGCCGGACCCGCCGGGGGTATCGGTGGTCCATGTGGAAACCGCGGAGGACATGCTCGCGGCCTGCGAGGCGGCGCTTCCCGTCGACGTGGCCGTCTGCGCCGCCGCCGTCAGCGACTGGCGGGCGGCCGAGATCGTCCCCGATAAGATCAAGAAGCAGGCAAGCGGGGTCCCACCGGTGCTCAGCCTCGCGGAAAACCCGGACATCCTCGCCCGACTGGCCGCGACGAGGCCGATGCGTCCGCGTCTCGTCGTCGGTTTTGCCGCCGAGACCTCCCGTTTGATCGACAACGCGCGGGAGAAGCGGGCGCGCAAGGGCTGCGACTGGATCGTCGCCAACGACGTTTCGCCCGGCACCGGCACCTTCGGGGGTGATCGCAATACCGTTCATCTCATCAGCGAAACGGGCGTGGAGGGGTGGCCGGAGATGACCAAGGAGGGAGTGGCCGAACGCCTCGTCAGTCGTATCGCCGACGCGCTGGCGATACCGGAGGTGGTCACATGCTGACCGTTGCCGTGGCCCGCCTGCCGCATGGCGCCGATCTGCCTTTGCCGGCCTACGCCACCCCGCTCAGCGCCGGCCTGGACCTGATGGCGGCGGTGTCCGCGCCGCTGGTCCTGGCGCCGATGGCCCGCGCGCTGGTGCCGACCGGCATCGCCATCGCCCTGCCGGCCGATTACGAGGCGCAGGTGAGGCCCCGATCGGGGCTTGCCGCCCATCACGGTGTGACCATCCTGAATAGTCCGGGCACCATCGATGCCGACTATCGCGGAGAGATCCAGGTGATCCTGATCAACCTCGGACGGGATGCCGTTACCATCGAACGGGGACAGCGGATTGCCCAGCTGGTGGTGGCGCCGGTGACCCGGGTGGCCTGGAACGAGACCGACGAACTGACCCGCACCGATCGCGGCGGCGGCGGATTCGGCTCGACCGGGATCTCCGCCGGTCGCGCCGCCCGATCCAGGGCGGAAGGAGCCCGATGATGCTCCGACTGTCCCGGAAGACACTGTTCGCCATCGAGGCGGTTCTCGACATTGCCTACCATTCGGCCGCGGAGCCGGTGCAAAGCCGCGAGATCACCCGGCGGCAGGGCATCCCCCGGCGCTACCTGGAACAATCGCTGCAGAATCTGGTCCGCCACGGGGTCCTCGTCGGCGTGCGGGGACCGCGCGGCGGCTACCGCTTGGCGCGGGAGCGGCGGCGCATCAGCATCGGCGAGATCGTCCGCATCGTCCGGACGACCGAGGCGGAGGAGGAGCCGGCCGATCGGGATAACGGCTCACTCCTCGGGCAAAAGGTGGTGCAGCCGTTGTGGCAGGACCTGCAGCAGGACGTGATGGCCCGGCTCGACCGAATCTCCATTGACGATCTGTGCATCCGCGCCAACCGTGAGGGAATCGCCAGCGAGGGCCGTAGCAGCCTCGATTTTTCCATCTGACCGGGGACCTGCTGCGAGCCGGTGTCAACGCCAACCGAGGGAACGGTAAGAGGGAAGAGTAGGATGAGCGATCAGGGAACGGCGACACGCGGGACGGCGGGGCCCATTCACGGCCGCATCTATGACAGCATTCTCGAGACCATCGGCAACACGCCGCTGATCCGGCTGGCCAAGCTGGCAAAGCATGCGGGCGTCAACGCCGATCTCGTCGGCAAGTGCGAGTTCTTCAATCCGATGCATTCGGTTAAGGATCGGATTGGGCTGGCGATGGTGGAAGCGGCGGAGAAGGACGGGCGGATCGGCCCCGGCGCCACCCTGGTCGAACCTACCTCCGGTAACACCGGCATCGCGCTCGCCTTCGTTTGCGCCGCCCGCGGTTACCGGCTGATCCTGACCATGCCCGACAGCATGTCGGTGGAGCGGCGGAAGATGCTGGCGCTGCTGGGGGCCGAGATCGTGCTGACCCCGGCGGCGAAGGGAATGCCGGGGGCGGTTGCCCGCGCCGAGGAGATCGTCGGGGCGACACCGGGGTCGATCATGCTGCAGCAGTTCTCCAACCCGGCTAACCCGGATGTCCACCGCCGCACCACTGCCGAGGAGATCTGGCGCGATACCGGCGGCGGCGTCGACGTGATGATCAGCGGGGTGGGCACCGGCGGCACCCTCACCGGCTGTGGCGAGGTGCTGAAGGCGCGGAAGCCGGGGTTCAGAATGGTCGCGGTGGAACCGGAGGACAGCCCGGTCCTCTCCGGCGGCCTGCCCGGGCCCCACAAGATCCAAGGCATCGGTGCTGGTTTCGTGCCGGCGGTGCTGGATACGCGGCTGATCGATGAAGTGATCAAGATCGCCAACGAAACCGCGTTCGTCACCGCGCGACTGGTCGCCCGGTTGGAGGGGGTGCCGGTCGGCATCTCCTCGGGAGCGGCGCTCGCCGCCGGCATCGAGGTCGGCAAGCGGCCGGAGATGGCGGGCAAGATGATCGTCGTCATCCTCCCGTCGTTCGCCGAGCGCTACCTGTCGACGGCGCTGTTCGAGGGTATTGGCGGCGACTGATCGGACGAAGCCGTGACCGCGCTGGTCGAGGGCGGGCGAGCGGTGGTGCCGGTCCGGGAACTCACGGACGGCGAGATCCGCCGTTACGCCCGTCACATCCTCCTCGACGAGGTGGGCGGTGCGGGCCAGGCGAAGCTGCTGGCGAGCCGGGTGCTCGTCGTCGGCGCCGGTGGCCTCGGCTCGCCGCTCCTCCTTTACCTGGCCGCGGCGGGCGTCGGAACCATCGGCATCGTCGACGACGATCGGGTCGACCTGTCCAATCTGCAGCGGCAGATCGTCCACTCCACCGCCGCCGTCGGCCGGGCGAAGGTGGAGAGTGCCCGGGCGACGCTGGCCGGGGTCAACCCCGATATTCGGGTCATCGGCCACGAGCAGCGCCTCAGCCGGGAGAATGCCCTCGCCCTGGTCGGCGCCTACGATATCGTCGCCGACGGCAGCGACAATTTCCCCACCCGGTTTCTCGTCAACGACGCCTGCCATTTCGCCCGACGGACGCTGGTCTCGGCGGCGATCCTCCGCTTCGACGGCCAACTGGCCACCTTCCGCTCGTTTTCGCCGCAGGGGGATGGGGCAGGGCCGCCCCGAGGCCCCTGCTACCGCTGTCTATACCCGGCGCCGCCGCCGCCGGGTGCGGTTCCGTCATGCGCGGAGGCGGGCGTACTCGGTGCCTTCTGCGGGGTCCTCGGATCGCTGCAGGCGACGGAGGTGATCAAGGAGCTGCTCGGCATCGGCGAGAGCCTCGCCGGATGGCTTCTCGTCTGCGACGGCTTGCGCGGCACCTTCCGCCGCATCCGGGTCAGGCCGGACCCGGGCTGCCCGCTCTGCGGCGAGCGGCCCACAATCGTGGATCTGAATAACAACCATCAGGGGGAAACCGATGGCGACGGCTGAGGCCACCGAACCGGATTCATTACCGCTGGAAGGCGCCGCCGATCTCGGCGTGATTGCCTTCTCGGGCAGCTTCGAGCGGGTCCACTACGCGCTGGTCCTCGCCACCTCGGCGGCGGCGGTGGGGGGGCGGGCGATCCTCTTCTTCACCCACGACGCGCTGCGCTCGCTGGTGGAGGGCGACGGCTGGCGTCTGCTTCCGGCGTCGGGCGGCGCGCTCGGCGGGGAAATCGACGATGCCTACGGCCGGTGCGGCTGCGCCACCTTCGGCGAACTGCTGCGATCGGCGGTGGCATTGGGCGTGCGGTTCATTGCTTGCGAGATGGGACTGCGCATCGCCCGTCTCGCCCGCGAGGATCTGCGCGCCGACGTGCCGATCGAGGTGGCGGGGGTGGTCACCCTCTTGGCCGACCCGACGGCGCGGCGACTGGTGTTTGTCTGAACGGGCGGAGCCGAAGGCGAGGCCCGCGACCGGCGTAGAACCGGGAGGGAAAAAGGACGGGAGGAACCGGGATCGATTCCTCCCGCCAAGTCGGGGAAGGGAGGGAGGAGAGAACGCAGACTCGAAGCGTTCGCGGAACCCTGTATATAGGATTGTCTTCAGATTAACAAGCATAAAAAGGAAAAGTGTCAGCAAGGCCGGCGTCACCAACGACAGGGATTCCCCCCTCGCGCCCGGCGCCCAGGCTAAAATCCCAGATCTTCCAGCAACACCCGGTTCGGCGGCATGTGGCCGTCGGAGAACATCTTGATGTTGACGATGACGCAATCGCCCATGCCGAGGCGGCCCTCCAAGGTCGCCGACCCCATGTGCGGCAGCAGGACCACGTTGTCCAGCTGCATCAGCTTCGGGTTCACCGCCGGCTCGTTCTCGAACACGTCGAGGGCGGCGCCGCCGATCTCGCGGTTGCGCAGCATGCGCACCAGTGCGATCTCGTCGATGATCTCGCCGCGGGCGGTGTTGACGATATAGGCGTGCGGCGGGATCAGTTTCAGCCGGCGGGCGGAGAGCAGGTGGAAGGTGGCCGGGGTGTGCGGGCAGTGGACGGTGATGAAGTCCATCCGCGCCAGCATCTGGTCCAGGCTTTGGTGGTAGGTCGCCTCCAGCTCCGATTCGATCTCCGCATGCACGCGATGGCGGTTGTGGTAGTGAATGCGCATGTGGAAGGCGCGCGCCCGCCGGGCCACGGCCTGGCCGATCCGGCCCATACCGACGATGCCGAGGCGCTTGCCGGAGACCCGGTGCCCAAGCATCCAGGTGGGGGTCCAGCCGGTCCACCGACCGGCGCGGAGCACCCGCTCACCCTCGGTCAGCCGTCGGGGGGCGGCGAGGATCAGCGCCATCGTCATGTCGGCGGTGTCCTCGGTCAGCACATCCGGGGTGTTGGTGACGGTGAGCCCCTTGGCCCGCGCGGCGCGCAGGTCGATGTGGTCGACGCCGGCACCGTAATTGGCGATCAGTTTCAGGCGATCGCTGGCCGCCTTGACCACCACCTCGTCGATGCGATCGGTCACCGTCGGCACCAGCACGTCCGCCGTCTGCATCGCCTGCAGCAGCCGGTTCTTGCTCATCGGCTCGTCGGTCAGGTTGAGGCGGACGTCGAATAGTTCCATCATCCGCGTTTCAACCGCGTCCGGCAGCTTGCGGGTAACGACGACGATGGGTTTCGCCTTGGCCATACCGATTCTCGAGCGCCTGATCGCTTCGATTGTCCGCCTTAGCAGGCACCGGGCAGCGTGTCCAGTGTACGCCCAGCGTGCCCCAGGGCACCGAGGGCGGCTTGACCCGCGCCGGCACCGATGTGGTATCGTCGCCGCGATGACTCGCAAGCCGTTGATGGGAATTTTCGCAACCCGGCCGATCTCCGTTGGCCGCCGGGCGCGGCGGGCGCAGGCGGCGGCGTGGGTGTCGGCGTCGGTGCTGGTCGCCGGGGTCATGGTGTCGGCGGGGCCGGAAACGGCCCGGGCAGCGCCCGAGCCGTCCGGACTGCCGATACCGCGATTCGTCACCCTGCGCGCCGAAGAGGCCAACATGCGCACCGGCCCCGGCGAACAGTATCCCATCAAGTGGACCTATCAGCGCGCCGGGCTGCCGGTGGAGGTGGTCGCCGAGTACCACACCTGGCGGCGCATCCGCGACTGGCAGGGGACCGAGGGCTGGATGCACTCCAGCATGCTGTCGGGGCGCCGCTCGATCATGGTCATCGGCGAGGTCCACCCGCTGCACGCCTCCGCCGACGCCCAAAGCCGCATCCTCGCCGAGGTCGAACCGAAGGTGACCGGCCAGCTCGAGTCCTGCCCCGCCGGCGGCGCCTGGTGCCGGGTCAAGATCGACAACGTGAAAGGCTGGCTGAAACGCACCGATGTGTGGGGCGTCTACCCGGGCGAAACGGTGGAGTAGGGCATCGCTTTACCTACAGCACCAGTGTGGGCAGGCGCCCCAGGATCGGGTAACCGACGCTCCGCTTCGCGTCATTCAATGTAAATGCCCACGCCACGGTAGACGACGTCCCGGATTTAGTCGTCAGCGTATATTCTAGCCGTAATTCACGAGGGCCAGCAGGTCCAGCCAGAACCGCAAGTCCGTTCGCGGTTAATTTGATAACGAGGTTACGTGTCGCACCCGCCACAACATCAGTCAGCACAGTCGTGCCAATTTTCTTCCAAGTCGATTTTAGCATGTAGAGTTTGACTATAGCACGTCCAGACTGCTGTGGGTTGGTGGCAATTTTTACGCCTTTGGCGAGCTTTGTTTTTAACTCCTTGATGGTACTGGCTTTATCCGTCAGCTCCATAAAGGCCTCGAGCCCAGCTCTATAAACCACCCCCGGTAGTCCAGGCTGAATGTCGGGCAGATGAAAGCCGGTCTCGCAGGGAGCAACGAGAGCATCGTAATTCAACGACCCGGAAAGACGTCCAGCCTCAACAAGACCAATATTTACGGGAGTTACGCATGCAAGCCATTTATTTACATCGTGAAAAGTACCGCCATTGGCTAATGGCAGGTAATAAGCGTAATAACATCCATTCCATGCCATAGTCCAGTTGACCCAATCAAGCGATGCATTTAGATACTGCTCCTGGACAGTATTGCAAACACCGGTCAACGATATGGAATCTATGGCATCTCGGTAAGTGTCCATTATGGAGTGGAGATCGTCTGCTGCCAATGCAGCGGCGTTGGCGTCATTGATGGCCTTTTGAATCTCTCCTACAACCACCTCCCCATCGCCCGCATTTGCATCGCCAACAGGCGGCGTACATACGAACATTACGGCCAACGCGATGCTGGCAAACCGAACTCGTCGTTTCATGGAAATCCCCCTATCTGCTTCTTGAAGAGAAGCTAGATGTTAACTTTACGACGAGAGACTTACCCAAACATGCCCCATACGGGGCAAATGTTAACATTAGTTAGTAGAAGTGCTTATCATTATTATGATCCATAGCGCGGGTCTGCTTCTGTTTCGGTATCGGGAGGGCGGGGTGGAGGTGATGCTGGTGCATCCGGGTGGGCCGTTCTGGGTGAGGAAGGACAAGGGGGCGTGGTCGATCCCGAAGGGCTTGTTCGAAGCCGATGAAGAGCCGCTGACGGCCGCACGCAGGGAGTTCCGGGAGGAGACCGGGGTCGACATCGATGGTGTGTTCTTGCCGTTGGGCGAGCTCCGCCAACCGAGCGGAAAGGTGATCCACGCCTGGGCGGCGGAAGGCGATCTCGATCCGGATCAGGTCAGGAGCAATGCCTTCGAGTTGGAATGGCCGAAGCATTCCGGGACGGTTCGCACCTACCCCGAGATCGACAGGGCGGCGTGGTTCCCCATTGCCGAGGCGAGGGAAAGAATCCTGAAGGGGCAGGCGCCCTTCCTCGACCGCCTGCTTATCGTTGTTCAGCATCCATCCGATGAGGCTTCCGGGTGAGCCGGGCGGATGCCGAGGCGGGAAAGAAGGCGGGGCGCCGCGAGCTGGGGCCGATCCTGGCGCTGGGCGGCGGCGCGGCGGCGACGCTGGGCTTTGCCTGGCTGGCGGGGGCGGTGGGCAAGGGGAGTACCCACGCCCTCGATACGCGCCTGTTGTTGGCGCTGCGGCACCCGGGTGACCCGGGGAACCCCATCGGTCCCGCCTGGGTGGAGGAGACGGCCCGCGACTTCACCGCCCTCGGCAGCAACGGCGTCCTGGTCTTCGCCGTCGCCGCCGGCTGCCTCTTCCTCATCCTTGCCCGCAAGCGGGCGGCGGCCCTGGTGCTGGTTCTGGCCTCCGGCGGCGGGCTCGCCCTGGTCACGGGGCTGAAGGAGGTGTTCGAGCGAACCCGCCCCGACCTGGTGCCGCACGCGGCGCGGGTCTTCACCACCAGTTTCCCCAGCAGCCACGCGACCATGTCGGCGGTCGTCTACCTGACCATGGGGGCGCTCCTCGCCGGCGCCCATGCGGACCGGCGGCTGAAGATCTTCTTCGCCCTGCTGGCGGTGACGCTGACCCTTCTGGTGGGGGCGAGCCGGGTCTACCTGGGCGTCCACTGGCCGACCGACGTGCTGGCGGGCTGGTGCGTCGGTGCCGCCTGGGCGGTGGTGTTCTGGACCATCGCCGCCTGGCTGCAGCGCCGCCACGGCCGGGGATGATGGATCGGCGTAAACTTCGCCGCGGCGGCTGGTGCGACGGCGCGCTCCGCCTGGGGTCAGGCGAAGTCCCCGGCCAGCGCCTCGCGGACGGTCTCCGGAAGTATCGCCAGATGCCTGTAGTTGGAGTGGTCGATGCCCAGCAGGATGCGGCTGCCGGCGGCGCGGAAGGCGGCGATCTGGGCGTCGGTGAAGGGAAACTTGAGGAAATGCACCGACGAGGTCTTGCCGTCGGGGGTGGTGCGCTCCTGATCGCCCTCCGGGACGGCGGCGACGCGTCCGCCGGCGATCTCGAAGAAGATGTGCTCGTCAACCCCGCCCAATTGAGCCAGGACGCGTCCGCGGCGAACGGCGTCCTCGATCTCGATCATCATCGTCGCCACCAGGTCCCGCCCCGACGGAATCAGGGGATTGTAGGCGCGAAGCTCGTCCTCGATCTGGGCCTCGCCCCCCTTCTCGATGATCAGCATCTCGTGCACCTGGTGCAGCATGGTCGCGAAGGACTCGAAATAGAAGGTGATGTCCGGTCCGACGGCGACGCGGCGATGCTGCTTCAGCGCGGTGATCTCCTGCCGGCGGGCCTGGCGGATGCGGCCGTACTCCTCCATCGGCAGGATGTCGGCACGGGTGATCTGGCGGGCGGTCACGGCAAGTCGCTCCTCGTCGCGGGTTAACGGGGTTCAGTCGCCGTAGGCACGGGCGATGATCTGGATCGGATGCTGCACCGGCTCCACCGGCGGCATCGGGCCGTCGAGCCGCTCCATCCCCTGGACGATGTGGTCGCGGGCGAGCGGGCACTCGGACAGCACGTAGGCCGGGTTGTTTTCCTTCGCCTGGCGGGCGACGGGCCGGCCCACCTTCAGCGCCACCTCGAAGAATTCCTTCATGATCCCCCACGAACCGCCGTGGCCGGAACAGCGCTCGATCACCTTCAGCGGGCTGTCGGGCAGCAGTTTCAACAGTTCGGTCGCCTTCTGCCCCATGTTCTGGGCGCGGGCATGACAGGCGATGTGCAAGGTGATCCCGCCGGTGACCGGCGTCAGCCCGGGCGCCAGCCCTTCCCGCTTGGCGATGTCGACGATGTACTCGGCGGCATCGAAGGTCGCCTGGCTCAGCGCCGTTATGTTGGGATCCTCCGGCTCGATCAACGGCCACTCGAACTTCATCATCAGGCTGCAGGAGGGCACCAGGGAAATAACGTCGTAACCCTGGTCGATCCAGGGCCGGAGCTCGGCCGCCACCTTGCGGGCGCGGTCGGCCACCCGGCCGATGTCGCCGTATTCCAGTTGCGGCATGCCGCAGCAGGCGGGATAGACCACCTCGGTCTGGACTCCATTGCGGGCGAGGACCCTCAGCATCGCCTCGCCGACGTCGGGATTGTTGTAGTTGATGAAGCAGGTGGCGTAGACCACCGCCTTGCGGCCGTAGGCGGGCGCCTCGCGGTTGATCTCCGGCTTGTTCTTACGCGCCCGCGACTCGAAGGTGCGGCCGTGATACGGCGGCAGGTGTGCGTCGCGGTGCACATCCGCCAGCTTCTCCATCGCCGGCCGGGTCATCTTGTTGCCGCAGCGGCTGGCCCAGTTGGCGATCGGGGCCACCGGCGCCGCCAGCCGGCCGTTGCGGTCGGTTTCGGTCAACTGTTTCTTGGTGAACGGCACCTCGCCGCGGCGGAACTCGGCGGCCCGATAGCGCAGCATCAGGTGCGGAAAGTCCAGATCGAACTGGTGCGGCGGCACGTACGGACACTTGGTCATGAAGCAGAGGTCGCACAGCGTGCAGGCATCGACCACCTGCTTGAAATCGGCGCTGGCAACGCCTTCGACCTCGCCGCTTTCGCTGGCGTCGACGAGATCGAACAAGCGCGGGAAGCTGTCGCAGAGGTTGAAGCAGCGCCGGCAGCCATGACAGATATCGAACACGCGCCGCAATTCGGTGTCGATCTTGGTCTCGTCGTAAAACGCCTCGTCGCGCCATGCGATCTTATGGCGCGTCGGTGCCTCTAGGCTCCCCTCGCGCATTGCGGCATTCTCCCCCGGCGGGCTGCGGCGGAACGCACCCGACATCCCGCCGATCGGCCGGTCGTTCAATCATCATCTGGAAATGGCGGCCGGGGGCGAAGTGCCCCCGTAGCCGTCGCGCCGGTCTTAGCGACCGGCGTCAGGACATGGTGTCGAGCGCCTTCTGGAAGCGGCCGGCGTGGGACTTCTCGGCCTTGGCCAGGGTCTCGAACCAGTCGGCGATCTCGTCGAATCCCTCGTCGCGTGCCGCCTTCGCCATCCCCGGATACATGTCGGTGTACTCGTGGGTTTCGCCGGCGATCGCCGCCTTGAGGTTGTCGGAGGTCATGCCGATGGGCAGCCCGGTGGCGGGGTCCCCGACCTTCTCGAGAAACTCGAGGTGACCATGGGCGTGACCGGTCTCACCTTCCGCGGTGGAGCGGAAGACGGCCGAAACGTCATTGTAACCCTCGACGTCCGCCTTTTGCGCAAAATACAGGTAGCGGCGGTTCGCCTGCGACTCGCCGGCGAATGCCTCCTTCAAGTTGTTCTCTGTCTTCGACCCTTTGAGTTCGGCCATCTCTTAATTCTCCCTCTCACGCACAAGCACGCGGCGCCACATTAACGCCCACGTACCTTGCATTTTAATATGAGGAGGCCGGACGCCCAAGTCAAACAGATTTCAAGAGTTCTAAAAAACGGGGCAACATACTGATATTAATTATCATTTCTGCCAACGAGGCGGACGATGACATCGACCCGGTGAACCATGGTGCCGGCCGGCGCCGGCGGCAAGGCGGCGAGGACGATATCGTCGGCGGGGATGTCCTCGAGGAAGCCGCTGGCTTCGTGGAAGAAATGATGATGGTCGCTGATGTTGGTGTCGAAGTACGACCGGGTCGCGTCGACGACGATTTCGCGCAGCAAGCCGGCGGCGGTAAACTGATGCAGGGTATTGTAGATGGTCGCCAACGAGACGGGGATGTTGGCGACGATCGCCTCCTCGTGCAGTTTCTCGGCGGTAATGTGCCGATCCCCCCCTTCGAAGAGAATCCGGGCCAGTGACAACCGCTGGCGTGTCGGCCGCAGGTTAGCGCGGCGTAACAGATCCAAAACGTGACCGAATGGGCGCTGCTTGTTCATGCTAAAAAACATAATCAGTGGATGACGGTGCGACAATCATGGACTGGGTCCGTCGCCCCGGGGCGAAAGGATAAACGTCACAGCGACGGACCCGGGACCCCGACGCCTGCCTCAGTTGCCGGTGAGGATCCGGTCGACAAGCTGCTTTACAGTAGGCACGAATCCATTGGAATAAAACGGGTCTTTGGCAAATCGATAGGCATTGTGGCCGGCGAACATCAGATTGTCTTCGATATCGCCACCGTGAGCGATGCACTGCAGGGTCTTTTGTATGCAGAACGAGCGTGGATCGGCCGGGCGCCCGGTCGTACCGGCGTCGTTCTCGGCCCAGTTGGAGAATCGGCAGGCGCTGAGACACCCCATGCATGCCTGCTGATCCGACCGGATCTCCACCGATTTGGCCGCGGTGACGAAGACCATCGTCGAGTCCGGTGTCCGCAGCGGCTCGGTGTAGCCGGCGGCAATCCATCCGGCTAACCGGCGTTCGTCGGCCGGCGTGACGAACACGGTGCGGCCGCGCGCGCCGATGGAAAGCGGCCGGGTGTGCTCTCCCACCGGTTCGCGGGTGTAGGCCACTTGCCGCTCATTGCGTTCGATGAGTTCCTGCAAGAACCGGTTGTGGACCGCCGACGAGTAGAAACCGGTCGGGCTGAAGCGGTTGAGGAAGACGTCACCTTCCTCCAGGTTCAGCAGCCTGCGCTTCCAGTCGTCGGAGATGGGACTCTCCCGGGTGACCAGCGGCCGAGTGCCGAACTGAAAGGCGATGGGGCCCAGTTCCGGATTGTCGATCCAGTCCTGCCACTCCCGCAGGAACCAGACTCCGCCGGCCATGAAGATGGGGACCTCGGCGAGCCCGAACGCGCGCATTTCCTGGCGCAGGGCAAGCACGCGCGGGTAGGGCGACTCCCTGTGCTGCGGATCCTCCGAATTGCTGAGCCCGTTATGGCCGCCGGCCAGCCAGGGGTCCTCGTAGACGACGCCGCCGAGGGCGTCGCGATAGCGATGATAAGCTCGCTTCCAGAGCGCCCGGAACGCGCGCCCGGATGACACGATGGGGTAACAAAAGACGCCGAACCGGGCGGCGATCTCCGCCATTCGGTAAGGCATTCCCGCACCGCAGGTAATGCCGTGAATGAGGCCTTTGGCGCCATCGAGGATGCCGGCCAGGATCCGAGGGGTGGCCGCCGCTTCCCAGAGCACGTTCATGTGCAGCCGGCCACCGCCGCCCGCCGATTCGTGAGCGACCCGGGCTTGGTTGATGCCGCCGCGGATGGCGAACGCGATGAGCTCTTCGTAGCGTTCTCGGCGGGTCTTGCCCTTGTACACCTGCGGCACGACCCGGCCGGCGGAATCGAGAAAGTCGGCATTGACGCCGGAAAAGGTTCCGACGCAGCCTGCCTGGGCAAAGGCGCCAGAGCTGTGGCCGGTGGAAATGGAAACGCCCTTGCCGCCTTCGACGATGGGCAGCACCTCGGCACCGGAGATCCGAAGCGGATTAAGCAAAATCTGAAAACCTCAGCCAAGGGAGCGCCCGGCTGAACAGACGACCCGATGCCGCCGCAGCCGAACGCCCTCCCCCCTTAGATGATATATAGACACCGTAGGAAAAGGCGAGCCTTGCGGTGTCGGCCCGTCCTCTGGGCCGCTGAGCTCGCTGCGACGGCCGCAGCGAGCCCGAGATCAGGTCGCCGCCTTTGCCGATCCGAGAGAGGCGGAGATGTCCTGACCGGTGGCCTGATCGACGGCACGGATGGACAGCTTGATCTTTCCCCGGTCGTCGATGCCGATGACCTTCACCTTGACCTGATCGCCCACCTGCACGACGTCGCTCACCTTGGCCACCCGCTGTGGCGACAGCTCGCTGATATGCACCAGCCCATCGCGGTTGCCGAGGAAGTTCACGAAGGCACCGAAATCCACCAGCTTGACCACCTTGCCGCTGTAGATGACGCCCACCTCGGGCTCGGCGGCGATGGACCGTATCCAATCGATGGCGGCGTCGGCCGAGCGCTGGTCGACCGCCGCCACCTTTACCGTACCGTCGTCCTCGAGGTCGACCCGGGCACCGGTGACTTCGCAGATCTCGCGGATGACCTTGCCTCCGGGGCCGATCACCTCGCGAATCTTTTCCTTGTTGATGTGAATGACGGTGATGCGGGGCGCGGTCTGGCTGAGACCGTCGCGGGCGGTGGAGATCGCCCGGTTCATCTTGTCGAGGATGTGCAGCCGGCCGTTCCGGGCCTGATTGAGCGCTACCTGCATGATCGCCTCGGTGATCGAGGTGATCTTGATGTCCATCTGCAGGGCGGTAATTCCCTGATCGGTGCCCGCCACCTTGAAGTCCATGTCGCCCAGGTGATCCTCGTCGCCGAGGATATCGGACAGCACGACGAAGTCGTCGCCCTCCTTGATCAGGCCCATGGCGATTCCCGCGCAGGCCCGCGGCAGGGGGACGCCGGCATCCATCAGCGACAGGGACGCGCCGCAGACGGTTGCCATCGAGGACGAGCCGTTGGATTCGGTGACCTCCGACACGACCCGGATGGTGTAGGGAAAATCCGCTTTCGCCGGCATCAACGGCCGGATCGATCGCCAGGCCAGCTTGCCGTGGCCGACCTCACGCCGGCCGGTAAAGCCGAAGCGACCGGCCTCGCCCACCGAATAGGGCGGGAAGTTGTAGTGGAGCATAAAGTGCTCGCGATACTCGCCGGCGAGCGCGTCGACGATCTGCTCGTCCTGACCGGTCCCAAGGGTCGTCACCGCCAGCGCCTGGGTTTCGCCGCGGGTGAACAGCGCGCTGCCGTGGGCTCGGGTCAGCAGGCCCACCTCGACGTCGATCGGACGGATGCCCTCGGGACCGCGGCCGTCGATGCGCCGATTGCTGGCGATGATGCCGCGGCGGACGACGTCCTTTTCCAGCTCCTTGAACTGTTCGTCGAAGGCCTGGAAGAGCAGCGCCGCATCGATGCTCTCGTCCTGGCCGAGCTGATCGGATGTCCGTTGCTTCACCTGGGATACCCGTTCGCGGCGTACGCCCTTCACCGTTTCCGCATAGGCTTCGCGCAGGTCCGCCTCGGCCAGGTCGCGGATGCGCTGGGCGAGATCCCCATAGCCGACCATGGGCGGCGGCAGGTCCACCGGGTCCTTGGCGCAGGCCTCGGCCAGTTCGATGATCGCGTCGATGACCGGCTGGAAGCTGCGGTGACCGAACATCACCGCGCCCAGCATGACGTCCTCGGAAAGCTCGCTGGCTTCGGACTCGACCATCAGCACCCCTTCGCGGGTGCCGGCGACGACCAAATCCAGCTTGCTGACCGGCATTTCGTCCCGCTGCGGATTGAGGACGTAGGCGCCGTCGATGTAACCGACCCGGCAGCCGCCGATCGGGCCGTAGAACGGCACGCCGGACAGGGTCAACGCCGCCGAAGTGCCGATCATCGCCGGGATGTCGGGATTGTTTTCCAGGTCATGGGACAGCACCGTGCAGATGATCTGCGTCTCGTTGCGGAACCCCTTGGCGAACAATGGCCGGATCGGCCGATCGATGAGGCGCGAGGTTAGAATCTCGTTTTCGGCCGGCCGACCCTCGCGCTTGAAAAAGCCGCCCGGAATCTTGCCGGCGGCGAAGCTCTTCTCCTGGTAATGGACCGACAGCGGAAAGAAATCCAATCCTGCCTTCGCCGTCTTCTCGTACACCGCCGTGCACAGGACCTGGGTGTCGCCCAACGACACGAGGACGGCACCATCGGCTTGGCGGGCAATCTTGCCGGTCTCGAGAACGAGGCGACGTCCGCCCCACTCGAGTTCCTTACGAAACACCTTGAACATCATTCAGTCCTTATTGGAGTGGGGGCCGGGTCGGCAGAAGCCAGTCAGCCGCGGCTCGTGCGGGCGGCGGCTCAGCGCCTTAATCCGAGGCGCTCGACCAGCCGTTCGTAGCGACCCACTTCCTTTTTCTTCAGATAGTCGAGAAGGCGTCGGCGCTGCCCCACCATCATCAACAGGCCGCGTCGGGAGTGGAAATCCTTCCGGTGCGTTTTCAGGTGCTCGGTCAGGTTGCGGATACGCTCGCTCAGGATGGCGACCTGCACCTCGGGAGATCCCGTATCACCCTCGTGGGTGGCGTAATCCGTAATCACTTCTTGCTTCCGGCCAGCGGTAATCGACATCTCCAATCCCTTCGTCATAGGTTCAACACGCGCACCGGCCGAAGCTCGCCACCCTTGATCTGCGCCAGAGCAACGGGCTTGCCGTTGGCTGTTGCGCAGACGATCGCGTCGGCCGCCGCGTGCGGGAGGGGTGAACGAATAGCCACCGGCAGGACCGCAATGGGCCGGCCGTGTTGTAGGCTTCGCGCTTCTGCCGCCGTCAGGACCAGCGCCGGGATGTCGGCCAGCGCCGCGCCCACGGGCAGCAAAACTTCGTCCAGTGCTTCGGTACTATGCCCGATCGCAGCTATACGATCCAGAGTCATCGCCTGGTCGAGGGAGAACGGACCGACGCTCAACCGCCGCAAGTCTGCCACCGCCCCATAGGTGCCCAGGTCGCGGGCGATGTCACGGGCGATCGCCCGCATGTAGACGCCCTTGCGCGCGGCGACCTCGAAGACGGCATGGTCGGCGTCGGGCATTGCCACCAGCTCTATGCGGTCGATGGTGACCCGACGCGGTTGCAGGGTCACCGGCTGTTGGGAGCGCGCCAGGGCGTAGGCCCGTCGCCCCCCCACCTTGATCGCCGAATAGGTCGGCGGGATCTGTTCGATGTCGCCGAGGTAGCGAGGCAATTGCCGGCGGATGGCGACTTCGTCGGGACGGAGGTCGCAACGGGCGGTGACCTCGCCCTCGATATCGTCGGTGCTGCGGGACTCGCCCCAGCGCACGGTGAACCGATAGCTTTTTTCACCGTCGACGACGTACGCCATCGTCTTGGTGGCTTCACCGAGGGCGATGGGCAGGACGCCCGTCGCCAGCGGATCGAGTGTGCCGCCATGGCCGGCCTTGGCCGCGCCGGTGGCACGCCGCACGGCCGAGACCACGCGAGCCGAGGTGGTGCCCGACGGCTTGTCGATGATCAGCCAGCCGTGCACGGCGGCCACCCGGCGGCCGGTCGCGTCCGCACCCGTCATTTTCCGCCGTCCTCCCGATCCCCGGCGTTGTTGGCGTCGTCACCCTCTTCGCCCGGCGCGGCGGTCGTCTCGCGCAAGTCGCGGACCACGTCCGGGCTGTGCAACAGCTCGTTGATGTGGCCGGCCCGATCGAACGAGACGTCCATGCGGAAGGTGAGGTTCGGTACGCTTCGCAGTCGAACGGCGGCGGCGATCTGCCTGCGCAGGAAGCCGCGGGCGCGGATCAGCGCGGCCAGCACCTCGCTGCCGCCGGTACCCCCGAGGGGCATGACGAACACCACCGCTTGCCGCAAATCCGGTGACATCCGCACCTCTGTCACGGTGATCGGCACGGCCAACTCGGGGTCGCGCAGTTCGCCTCGTTCGAAAATGGCGGCGAGGGCATGGCGCATTTCCTCGCCGACCCTGAGCTGCCGCTGGCTCGGCCCGTCCGCCGATCGTCGCATCCGGTCTTAGCGCCGCTTGGCACTGCAGCCCCGGGGCTACAGTTGACGCGCTACCTCCTGTATCTCATAGCACTCGATGGTGTCGCCCACCTGGATGTCCTGATAACCGGCGATGGCGATACCGCAGTCGTATCCCTCCTTGACCTCGCGCACATCGTCCTTGAACCGCTTGAGCTGACCCAACTCGCCGTCGTGGATGACGACGCTGTCGCGCAGCAGCCGCAGCTTGGCGCCGCGGCGGACGACGCCCTCGGTCACCATGCAGCCGGCGATCTTGCCCATCTTGGTGATGCTGAAGACCTCGCGGATCTCGGCGTAGCCGAGGATGTGCTCCTTCAGAGTGGGAGACAGCATGCCGGAAAGCAGCTGTTTCATCTCGTCGGCGAGTTCATAGATGATGGAGTAATAGCGGATCTCGACGCCGTCGCGGTGCGCCATCTCCCGCGCCTGGGGATTGGCGCGAACATTGAACCCGATGATCAGGGCGTTGGAAGCGCGGGCCAGCGTGACATCGCTTTCGTTGATGCCGCCGACGCCGGCGTGCAGGACGTTGACGCTGACGTCGTCGGTGGAAAGCTTCTCGAGGGCGCCGACGATCGCCTCGGTGGAGCCGTGGACGTCGGCCTTGACCAGTAGCGCCAGCTCCTTGCTCTGCCCCTGCTGGATACGGCTCATCATCTGCTCGACGGTGCCGCGGGTCGCCGTCGTCCGCGCATCGCGCAGCCGGCGCTGGCGGAACTCGGTCACCTCGCGGGCGCGGCTCTCGCTCGGGACGACGATGAGGTCGTCACCCGCTGCCGGCGTCCCGTTGAGCCCGAGGATTTCCACCGGCATTCCCGGTCCCGCCACCTGCACGTCGTCGCCCGCCGCATCCATGAGACCGCGCACCCGTCCCCACTCGGAGCCGGCAACGAAGATATCGCCGATCTTGAGCGAACCGCGCTGGACCAGGCAGGTGGCGACCGCACCGCGGCCCCGTTCGATCTTGGTCTCGATGATCACGCCTTCCGCCGGGCGGCTGGGATTGGCCCGCAGATCGAGCACCTCCGCCTGCAGCAGGATCGTTTCGGCCAGCTTGTCGAGGTTGGTTCCCTGCTTGGCCGAGACCGGAACCGACAGGGTTTCACCGCCGAGATCTTCCACCTGGATGCCGTACTGCAGCAGCTCGGTGCGGACCTTTTCCGGGTTGGCGTCCGGACGGTCGATTTTGTTGATGGCGACGATGAGGGGAACGCCGGCGGCCTTGGCGTGGGTGATGGCCTCGGCCGTCTGCGGCATGACGCCATCGTCGGCGGCGACCACCAGAACGACGATGTCGGTCACCTGGGCGCCGCGCGCCCGCATCTGGGTGAACGCCGCGTGACCCGGGGTATCGATGAAGGTGATCTTGTCGCCGCTGGCCAGGGTAACCTGATAGGCACCGATGTGCTGGGTGATGCCGCCCGCCTCATGGGCGGCAACGTCGGTCTTGCGCAGAGCATCGAGCAGCGACGTCTTGCCGTGGTCGACGTGTCCCATCACCGTGACCACCGGCGGCCGTGTCACCAGATCCGCATCCGTATCGGCGGCGCCGCGCAGGCCGATCTCCACGTCGGCATCGCTCACCCGCTTGATGTTGTGGCCGAATTCCGCGACCACCAGTTCCGCCGTATCGGCGTCGATTGACTGGGTGATGGTGGCCATGACCCCCATACGCATCAGCGTCTTGATGACGTCGGCGCCCCGCTCGGCCATGCGGTTGGCGAGTTCCTGGACAGTGATCACCTCGGGGACGACCACGTCGCGGACCACTTTCGCCTCCATCCGCGCCGCCAACAGCTGCTTTTGCCGCTCCTTTTCCCGCGCCCTGCGCACCGAGGCGAGGCTGCGCATGCGCTCTCCGGCATCCTCCGGATCGTCGAAGACGCTGATCTTGCCGGTGCGGCGGGCAGCGCCGTCGGTGCGGCGGGCGGCACCGCTGCCGCGCTTCACGTCCGTCCGTGTGACGCGTCGGGCACGGCCACGCGCATCACCTTCCCCGTCCGCGGCTTCGGCGCCCGATCGCGCCGCCGGCGTCGTTGCGTCTCGGCGCGGTGCTGCCTCGCCCGGCTTCGCCGGTGTCGCCGCGGCGGCGGACGGTTTGGCCGGTGGCGCTGCCGGTGCGGCCGCGGCCGGCTGTGGCGCCGCCGCCGAAGCCGGCTCGGTCACCTCGGGCTCCGCCGCGGGGATGGGGGCGGGTGCCGGGATGGGGGACCCGGCTTCGGGTACGGCCACCTCGGCCGCCGGTTCCTCTGCCGGCGCCACGGGCGCTTCCACATCGACGGGAGCCGGGGGAGGTGCCACCTCTTCGGCTTCCACCTGCAGGGCGGCCAGCTCCGCCGCGGTCTCCGCCGCAAGCGCCGCGTTGGTGCGCTCCTCTTCGGCCCGCCGCGCGGCATCCTGCAGGGCGCGGACCCGGGCCTCCTTCTCGCGATTGGTTAGGCCCGAGGGCGCCTCTCGCCCTCCCGCACCACCGCGTCCGCTGCGCCCGCCCTCTCCGTCGCCGCGGCCAACTTCGGTCACCCGACCGCCGGGTTCGGTGGAGAAGGTGCGCTTCTTGCGGACCTCGACCGTCACCATCTTCGAGCGGCCGTGGGAAAAGCTCTGTCGGACCTGACCGGTTTCCACAGTCTTCTTCAGCTCCAGCTTGCCCGGTCGGCCGATGGTCGGCCCTTTCGGACTGTTCTGATCATTCATATCGGTCATCTCGCCACGTCAATCCGATCGGTCTGGCCGCGTTGCGCATCCGCATCCGGGCCGGGGCCGAGCCCGCTGGATCCCCGCACCCCGGCAAGACGCCCGGCCTCGCGCACGAGGGAGGCGGCGAGCCGGCCCGGGGCGACGACACCATGGACGCTACGAGGGCGTCCGGTCGTCTGACCGAGCTCGTCGGCGGTGAACACGTCGATGATCGGCACATGGGCGGAAAGGCCCCGCAAGCGGGCGCGATCGCGGACGTCCCCGTCCGCCGCCGCCAGGAGCAGACCCCCGCGGCCGGCAATCAGCCATTCCCGCACCTTCTCGAACCCGAACACCGCTTGTCCGGCGCGACGGGCAAGGCCGATGAAGTCGATGCAGCGACGCAGGAGCCCGTTTTCCACCCCGGCGATCAGATCGTCGGCCACCACCACCGGCGCCTTCGCCGCCCGGCGAAACAGGTGTTTCAGGCGGGCGCGTTCAAGGGCGCGGCGGTCCGCCTTGACCCAGATGCCGTGACCGGGCAGTCGTTCCGCCAGGTCGGCGAGGAGGTGCCCGTCCGGGGAGACGACGAAACGGATGAGGTCCGTGGTCGGGCCGCTGCTACCGGTAGCAATGCACCGCCGCTCGGGCACGTGCAGGTGCCGTCCCGCGGTCGGTTCGGAAATCGCAACCGGCGTCTCCAAGCCACCTCACTCCCCGCTCGCCGACGGCTGTACGGCTTCGCCGTTACCCGCGGGTTCGTCGGCCTCGAACCAATGCGCTCGCGCGGCCATGATGATGTCGTTGGCCCGGTCCGGGCTCAGCGAGTCGGCGGAAACGATTTCGAGCAGTTCGTCGGCGGCAAGATCCGCCAAGTCGTCCAGCGACTTCACCCCATTCTCGCCGAGGGCGACCAGCATCCCGGGCTTCAGTCCCGGAATGGCCGCCACGTCGTCGCCGACCCCGAGCTCATGGCGCCGCTTGGTGAATCCGGCGTCCCGCTCCTCCAGGTAGGCGCGGGCGCGTGATTGCAGCTCGGCGGCGACCTCCGTATCGAGGCTTTCATTCGCGGTGAGGTCCTCGATGGGGACGTAGGCCACTTCCTCTACCGTTGAGAAGCCTTCGCCGACGAGCAAATGGGCGATCACATCGTCCACGTTCAGCGCGTCGATGAAGGTCTTCGAGCGCTGGCGGAACTCGTCCTGGCGCCGCTGCGATTCCTCGTCCTCGGTCAGGATGTCGATGTCCCAGCCGGTGAGTTGCGCCGCCAAACGGACGTTCTGACCACGGCGGCCGATGGCGAGGCTGAGCTGATCATCCGGAACGACCACCTCGATGCGATTGCTCTCCTCGTCGAGCACCACCTTCGCCACCTCGGCCGGGGCCAGCGCGTTGACGATGAAGGTGGCGGGATCCCCCGACCATTGGATGATATCGATCTTTTCGCCCTGCAGTTCGCCGACCACCGCCTGCACCCGCGATCCGCGCATGCCGATGCAGGGGCCGACCGGGTCTATGCCCGAGTCGCGCGAGAACACGGCAATCTTGGCGCGTGAACCGGGATCGCGGGCGACGGCGCGAATCTCGATGATGCCCTCGTAAATCTCGGGCACTTCCTGGGCAAACAGCTTCGACATGAACTGCGGGTGGGTGCGCGACAGGAACACCTGCGGCCCGCGCGGTTCCTCGCGCACGTCGACGATATAGGCGCGCACCCGGTCGCCGACGTTGAAGTGCTCCCGCGGGATCGTTTCCTCCCGCCGCAGCAGCGCCTCCGCCCGACCCAGGTCGACGATGACATTGCCGAATTCCACGCGCTTGACCAAGCCGTTGACCACATCTCCGACGCGGTCCTTGAACTCGTCATACTGACGGCGGCGCTCCGCCTCCCGCACCTTGTGGACGATCACCTGCTTCGCCGTCTGCGCGGCGATGCGGCCGAAATCGATGGGCGGCAGCGGATCGACCAGGAAGTCGCCCAACCGGTAGGTCGGGTCGCGACGCTGCGCCGCTTCGAGGGTGATCTGGGTGGCCTCGTTCTCTATCGCCTCCACCACCTCCAGGTAGCGGGCGAGGGAAATTTCGCCGCTGGCCCGGTCGATCCGCGCACGGATGTCGTGCTCGTGTCCGTATTTGGAACGGCCGGCCTTCTGGATGGCCTGTTCCATCGCCTCCAGAACCTCGTCGCGGTCGATGCTCTTGTCGCGGGCCACCGCGTCGGCGACCTGCAATAACTCGGGGCGCGCATGGACCGCGCTGGGTTCGGTGGTAGTCCGGCTCATTGCGTTTTCAGCACTTCCCTGCCGTTTCCGTTCGCTTGTTCTAACTCACCTGCGGTGTCCGCCGTGTCGCCCGGAGCAGCCGGCTTCGCGTGCGCCGCCAGCAGGTCGTCGGTCAGTACCAGCTTGGCACGCCGAATGTCGGCGAAGTCAATCTCCTTTACTACCCCGCCGACGTCGATCCGAACCATATCAGCACCGGCCGAAACCAGCCGACCCTGAAGGCGCTTGCGACCATCGACGAGACGTCCCAGCTCAAGACGCGCCTCGAACCCGGCGAAGCGGCGGTAGTCCTCGATGCGAACCAGCGGCCGGTCGATTCCGGGCGAACTGACTTCCAGAATATACGAGCCGGTGATCGGGTCGTCGACGTCTAGGACCGCCGAAACCGCCCTGCTTAGCAGGGCGCAGTCGTCGACCGTCATTCCGGTGCCGTCCCCGCGTTCGGCCATGATCTGAACGCGCATCCGCTGACGTCCCAGCACCTGCGCCCGTACCAGATCAAACCCCATCGCCTCGATGGTCGGGCGGACCAGCTCGGCGATGCGGCCGGCCAATTCGTCGCCCGCTACCATCTGCCCCGTGCCTGCCTCCGGCAATTTTCAGTTGATCGCCGCCCGCTCGGATGTAACGGCAGCAAACAAAAAAACACCGCCGCTCTCGCACGAGGCCCATTCCTCCATCCGGGAGGACCGTGCCCCGCGAGCGATCGGAAGCTCAACCACACGCTTGCTGCCTATATAAACGGGTCTCTTGTTTGCACAAGACTTTTCGCGGCAAATCAGCCCGAGCGCTCCGCGGCTCGAATGAACGAGAGGTAGATCGGGGAGCGGGCGGCCCGTTCGGCTCGCTTCTGGTACCGCGTCTCAACCCAGTCCGGCGGCGGCGTGCGCCAGTCCCGCGGCGATCGTGCCGTCCACCGAAAGGCTCCCACGGCACACATGTGGAACAGCGCCCAGCGGGCGTAGGCCGGCGCATCGGTGGCGATTCGCACCTCGCCGCCGGGGACGACGACGCGGGCGAGCTCCCGTACCGTGTGCGGGCAGATGAACCGTCGGCCGGCATGCCGCAGTTTCGGCCAGGGGTCGGGAAACAAGAGGAACACCCGCTCGACACTGGCGGCCTGCAGCAGCGGCAGGAGGAGACGGGCGTCGTCGGCGAGAATGCGCATATTCGGCACCGGATCGGTGTGCCAGGCGGCGACGAGGGTGGCGACGCCGTTGAGGTAGGCTTCGCAGCCGATGCAGCCCGCCTCCGGGTGCGCCCGGGCCTGGGCGAGCAGATGCTCACCGGCCCCGAAACCGATCTCCAGCCAGACAGCGCGCGGACGCTCCGCGAACAGACCGGCGGGGTCGAGGGGCACCCCCACAACCGGGACCGGAATCGCCAGTTGCGGCAGCAGCGTCTGCATCAGCCGGTCGCGCTGAGGACGCAGCCGCCGGCCGCGACGGCGGCCGAAGAGGACATACGGCGGCGTCGACGCAGGTCCGCTGCCGGCGTCGACCGGCTGCCCGCCGGTCATCGGGGCCGCCATGGGCTCAATGGTGGTCGAAGGCCAGCTTCAACGCGTCCACCAGATTGCTCTGCTCCCAGGAGAATCCGCCGTCGGCCTCGGGGTGTCGGCCGAAGTGGCCATAGGCGGCGGTGCGCGCGTAGATGGGCTTGTTGAGCTGCAGATGCTGGCGAATGCCGCGCGGACTGAGGTCCATCAGTTCCTGCAGCACACGGGCCAGCCGCTCCTCGTCCACCGTTCCGGTGGCATGGGTATCCACGTAGACGGAGAGCGGATGAGAGACGCCGATGGCGTAAGAGAGCTGAATCGTGCACCGTTGGGCCAATCCGGCGGCGACGACGTTCTTCGCCAGGTAACGGGCCGCATAGGCGGCGGAACGGTCGACCTTGGTCGGGTCCTTGCCGGAGAACGCTCCGCCGCCGTGGGGTGCGGCGCCGCCATAGGTATCGACGATGATCTTCCGGCCGGTCAGCCCGGCATCGCCGTCCGGCCCGCCGATGACAAAACGACCGGTCGGGTTGACGTAGAATTGGTCTTCGGCGCACATCCACCCGGCGGGCAGCACGTTGACCACGTGCGGTCGGACGATTTCCCGCACCTCGTCGACACCCACCGTGTCCAAATGCTGGGTGGATACGACCACCGCGGTGGCACCCACCGGTCTGCCGTCGACGTAGCGTAGCGTGACCTGACTCTTGGCGTCGGGCCCCAGGGCCGGCTCGGCGCCGGAGTGGCGGGCCTCGGCGAGCGACTTGAGAATGGCGTGGGCGTAGTAGATGGGGGCCGGCATCAGCACGTCGGTCTCGCCGCAGGCGTAGCCGAACATGATGCCCTGATCGCCGGCGCCTTCATCCTTGTTGCCGTGGGAATCCACGCCCTGCGCGATGTCCGCCGATTGGGAATGGACCCGGCACATCACTTCGGCGTGGCGCCAGTGGAAGCCCTCCTGTTCGTAGCCGATCTCCTTCACCGCACGGCGGGCGATGTCTTCCAGGCGCGAGGGCGTCATCGACTGCGGCCCGCGCACCTCGCCGGCGAGGACGATCAAATTGGTGGTGCAGAGTGTTTCGACGGCGACACGGGCATGGGGGTCTTCGGTAAGAAAACCGTCGAGGATCGCATCAGAAATACGATCACAGATCTTGTCCGGATGCCCCTCCGACACGGACTCGCTGGTAAAGACGTAGTCGTTCTTCCACACCGGCCGCTCCTGCTAATTTACGGGTGGCCGGCGGCATACGGATACAACAGACGTTCGAACGGCATCATCGACCGTTCTCGCCCATAATCTTTCCCACATGCGGCGTCGGACGCGCCCAATTCCCGGGACGATGCCATCGGCCTCGCGACGGACACGTCCTTCTCGCAAGGGTTACAGGTTCCGTCAAGCCAATAACCCGACGACGGAGGGGACAGGGCGAGGCGACCCGCAGCTCCTGTCGCTCCCGCAAACGGCCGCGGCCGTCCCCTCAGGCTCGATCTTCGGTGGTCCCGAGCGACTTGGTCAACTCGAACAGGCGCTTGCGCACCTGCGGATCGCCGATCCGGTAATAGGCGCGAACCAACTCCAGGGTCTCCCGCCGGGTCAGCGGGTCGGGATCCAGGGATGCTTGCGGTTGGTCGGCCATGCCAGCCGCCATCGCCGGATCTCCAGCCGCAATGCGATCGTTCATGTCGTCGAAGAAAAACGAGACCGGGACATCGAGGATCCGGCTAAATTCGAACAACCTGGACGCGCCGATCCGATTGGCACCACGCTCATATTTCTGGATCTGCTGGAACGTCAGGCCGACGGCCTCGCCGAGCTTCTCCTGACTGAGACCGAGCAGAGTGCGACGCAGGCGGACGCGGCTTCCCACGTGAACGTCCACCGGATTGGGCACTCCGAGAGCGTCGTCCCCTCCACCAAATGCCGCCGGTCCCTTCCGCCGACCGATCGGTTTTCCCTCTACCGCGCCTACAGTATTCGGTTCGCGAAATTTCATTGTTGTAAAGCGCCTTGAGCGCTCACCCTTTGAGTTAGTGATGCGTCTTAAGTTCACGCATCGTCCCGTATTGCTACCATGATATGCAAATTTTGATCGAATGCGCAACCTTTGTTCGCGTCAAATCTGTTTTTTCTAGGGAGAATCTACCCATTAGGGCCTATTTGCCCGCCATTCGGGATACCAACGAGCCCACCAAGCCGAGGCAGACCGCCAGTGCCAGCGGCAAGCCTGTTCCCAGGCGACCGTAGGGTGTGGGCCCGGCCAGCGCCGCCGGCAGCGGTCCATCGAGGACACCGCGTTCGCCCAGGCCCAGGCGGGCGACGACGCGGCCGAAAGGATCGACGATGGCGGAGATGCCCGTATTGGCGATGCGCACCAGCGGCAGCCCCTCCTCGACAGCGCGGAGTCGCGCCGACGCGAAATGCTGATAGGGGCCGGTGGAAATGCCGTACCAGCCGTCATTGGTCAGGTTGAGGAGCCAGGCGGGCCGGTCGTCGGTCCGTGCAACCCGGCCGGGGAAAATCACCTCGTAACAGATCAATGGGCTGAACGGCGGCAGGCCCGGGAGACGCATGGTGACCACGCCCGGCCCGGGAACGAAGTCGGCCATGCCGGCGGCGACGGCTGGAAGCGGGATGATGCCGCGGAACGGCATGTATTCGCCGAAGGGGACAAGGTGCGACTTATCGTAGAGGCCGACGACGCTCCCGGCGGAGTCGATGGCGACGAGGCTGTTGGCCAGTTCCACCGAATGACCCTTCAGCGTGCGCCGCAGGGTGCCGACGATGGTGAGGCCGTGAGCCGGGGTCGCGTTGCCAATGCGCTGCAGGGTCTGCGGATCCTCGAGGAGGAATAGCGGCGCCGAGACTTCGGACCACAGGATATGGGTGGGAGCCGGACCGGCCGCCTCGGCGCCCATCGCCACCTGCTCGTCCACGTGGCGGGCGACCAACTCCCTGCGCCATTTCAGATTCTGCGGGATGTTGGGCTGCACCAAGCGGAGTCGGACGCCCTCGACCACCGGCAGCGGTGTCGGCTGTGCGGCGAGGCGCACCGCGCCGCCCACCCAGAGCAGGGCCAGAACGGCACAAGCAATCACCGCCGGCAACGGTCCGGCCCGTCGGTGGCGACTGCGGACGATTTCGGCCGGCATCGCAGCGGCGACGACGGTGACCATGCCGAGGCCATAGGTGCCGATCACCGCGGTCGACTGGATCATCGCGTCCGAGAAGGTCCAGACGCTGCCGATGAGATTCCACGGAAACCCGGTGAGCGACCAGCTTCTCACCCATTCCATCAGCGTCCAGCTGGAGGCGAAGGTGAGGATGAAGCCCATGCCCGGCCGCGGCGCGAGAAGACGAGCGAGCCAACAGGCGATGGCAATGTTGGGCACCAGGAGCAGGGACAAGCCGACGGGCGCCAGGGGCGCCAGCAGACCGAACTCGTCCGGCTTGGTCAGAAGGGCGTTGGCCACCCAGTAGAGACCGGCGACGAAATAGCCCATGCCGAACCACCAGCCGGTGGCGAAGGCGCTGCGGGCACGACCGTCGCTTTCCAGAAGCCAGGCGAGACCGGTGAAGGCAGGGATGAGGGCAGGGACAATGTAGAAAGGCGGCAACGCGAGAACGGCCAGGGCGCCCAGCAAAACTCCCGCTCCGATGCGGCGCCAGCCGCGGAGCTGGGCCAAGCGTACCCGGAGCCGGTCGAGGCCGTGCAGCGTCTGCGGCTCGCCCCGTCCGCCGGTGACCGCGAAACGACCGAGGGCGCCGTCCCGCCCGCTCACGCTCGGCCCGCTGCAGCGGGAGGGGCGCTGTCGGCGCGGCTGACCCGGACCCGCTTGATCCGGCGCGGATCGGCATCGAGGACTTCGAAGGCGAGACCGCTCGGATGCTCGATCGTCTCGGCCTTTTCGGGCACCCGCCCGGCCAGGGAGACGACGAGCCCACCCAGGGTATCGATGTCCTCCTGCTCGTCCTCGCTCAACGTCGGCCCGAAATGCTGCTCGAGGATCTCCAGCGGCGCCCGGGCGTCGGCATCGATGCTGCCGTCGGGCCGCGACAGCACGCCCGGCACCACCTCCCGGTCGTGTTCGTCGGCGATCTCGCCGACGATCTCCTCGACCACGTCCTCGATCGTAATCAATCCGTCGACCCCACCGAACTCATCAACCACCAGCGCCATGTGCGATCGGGTCGCCCGCATCTCCAGCAGCAGCTGCAGGACTTCCATGGACGGCGCGACGAACAACACCGGCCGGACGATCTTGGCGAGCTGGAATGCCTCGTTTTCGCCCTTCCAGGCGAGGATGTCCTTGATGTGAACCATGCCGATGGCATCGTCGAGGGTTTCCCGATAGACCGGCAGCCGCGAGTGCCCGGACTCGATCATCAGGTCGATCACAGCGGTGAGACCGGCGTCGGCGCCGATGGCGACGATGTCGACGCGCGGCACCATGACGTCTTCGGCGGAACGGTTGCGCAGAGAGAGGATGTTACCGACGAGGGTTCGCTCGTCGGCATCAAGTGCGGCATCTCCCTCTTCGCCCGCATTCATCAGCGTATCGAGGGCATCGCGGGTGGGCGAGTCGCCGTTGCGCAACCACCCCAGGCTGCGGAGGATGCCGCGGACGCCGTGTCCAATCGCGGTATCGGCTTTGGCCCCGCTGGAGCGGGGCGGGGTACTGCCGTTGGCGGTTTCGCTGGGCGCGGCGGGGTCGTCCTTATTGTCCATGGCTCAGTCGTCGTACATCCCGGCATAAGGGTCGGCGATGCCTAGGCCGGCGAGCACCGCGGTTTCCAGGTTCTCCATCACCTCGGCCTCGGAATCCGTCTGATGATCATAGCCCAACAGGTGGAGGATTCCATGGACAACGAGATGGCTCAAATGAGCGCCGAGGCTCTTGCCGTCTCGATGCGCCTCCGCCGCGACGGTTTCGTAGGCGATGATGATGTCGCCGAGGACCGCCGCGGGCTCGGCGGGATCGTCGACCCCGTCGCCCGACGGCGGGGCACCCGGGGCGGGGTCGTTCTCCGCCGGAAAGGAAAGCACATTCGTCGGCGCGTCGATGCCGCGAAAGGCGCGATTCAGTCCGGCCACCCGGACGTCGTCGGCCAGCACCAGGGTCGCCGCGGCCGGCTGCGGCCGAAACCAACTGCGGGCGAAGGCGGCCCGGGCCGCCCGCCGGCACCATTGGTCGGCTTCCGGCAAGGCCGCCTCCCATGCCGGCGCATCGACGAGCACGTCCAGGTCAAGACTGCCGGCGGCGGCCATCGTGGGGTTCACTCTGGTACTCCGCGCCCAGCCGAAGGTGGTCCTCGGCGCGCTCGTAGGCGCGGACGATGCGGGTCACCAGCGGATGGCGGACGACGTCGGCATCGGTGAAGTGGACGAAGGCAATGCCCTCCACACCGTCAAGGATCTCCAACGCCTGGCGCAGGCCGGACCGGGTTCCCTTCGGCAGGTCCACCTGGGAAAGGTCGCCGGTAACCACCATCCGGGCGTGGTCGCCGAGGCGGGTGAGGAACATCTTCATCTGGACCGCGGTCGTGTTCTGCGCCTCATCCAGGATCACGAAGGCGTTGGCGAGGGTTCGGCCACGCATGAACGCCAGCGGCGCCACCTCGATCTCGCCGCTGTCCAGGCGTTTGACCACCTGCGGCGCCGGCAGCATGTCGTAGAGCGCATCGTAGAGCGGCCGGAGGTAGGGATCGACCTTTTCACGCATGCTTCCGGGAAGAAAACCCAACTGCTCGCCCGCCTCGACCGCAGGCCGCGACAGGATGATCCGGTCCACCTCGCCGTTAACCAGGCGTTCGACCGCCTTGGCCACCGCCAGATAGGTCTTGCCTGTCCCGGCGGGGCCCAGGCCGAAGACGAGATCGTGGGTGTCGATGGCATTGACGTAGGCCGCCTGGTTCGGCGTGCGCGTCGCCACCGTTCGCTGGCGGAGGTTCACCGTCTGCAAGGTATGACCGATCCCGGTACCGGCCATCGCCCCCCGCAAAAGCGTGTCGACGTCGGTCGCGGCGACCGCATGCCCTTGCCCGATGCGGAGAGAGAGCCCGTCGATGACAAGTCCCGCCTGCGCCACCGCTTCCGCATCACCGGTGACCGTCAATTCGTTGCCGCGGGTGTGGATGCGGACATTGAGTGCCTGTTCGATCCTGGCGAGATGGCTGTGGTGGACGCCGAACAGCTCCAGAGCCAGCTGATTGTCGGGAAGGACCCGCTGCAGGGTGGCCGGGGCTGCCCGCGACGGCCGCATCTGCACGGGACGCCTCAAGCGGCGACCCGATCGAGGAGGCGACCGGCGAGACTGTTTGCCCCGGCGCCGGTCACCTCTACCGGCACGATACGGCCCAGCAGGCTCTCGGCGGCTTCCGCGTGCACCATCTGCATGTGTGGGGAGCGGCCGGCAAGCTGGCCCGGGTGCCGACCGCGACGATCGAACAAAACCTCGATGGTGCGGCCGACAGTTCGGTCGTTAAACGCCCGGCTCTGCCGGTCGAGCCGGTCCTGGAGGATGCGCAACCGCTCGGTCTTCACGTGCTCTTCCACCTGGGGCAATTCCGCCGCCGGCGTTCCCGGACGCGGGCTGTATTTGAATGAGTAGGCTTGGCTGAAGCCGATCTCTTCGACGAGGGCCAGAGTCGCAGCAAAATCGTCGTCCGATTCCCCCGGAAACCCGACGATGAAATCGGAACTGAGGGCAATGTCGGGACGCGCCGTCCGCAGCCGATCGACGATTCGACGGTAGAAGTCGGCCGTATGGCGCCGGTTCATCGCCGCCAGCACCCGGTCCGATCCCGCCTGAACCGGCAGATGCAAATAGGGCATCAGGGGTCCGATCCGCCCATGCGCCGCAATCAGCGACGGGCTCATGTCGGCGGGATGGGAGGTGGTGTAGCGCAGCCGCCCCAAACCCTCGATCTGGGCCAGGGCGTCGAAGAGTGATGCCAGGTCCGCCGTCGACCCGTCCGCCCGCTCGCCGTGGTAGGCGTTGACGTTCTGGCCGAGCAGGGTGATCTCGACGACGCCTTCCGCCGCGTACCGGCGGGCCTCCGCCAGCACCTGGGCAACCGGCCGCGACTGCTCGGCGCCGCGCGTGTACGGAACCACGCAGAAACTGCAGAACCGGTCGCAACCTTCCTGGATGGTCAGAAAGGCGCTGCAGGTGCCCTGGAGGACCCGGGCTTCCGGGAGCAGATCGAACTTCGGCTCCGGCGGAAACTCCACGTCGATGCGCGACCCGGCACCGGCCTCCCGCTCGGCGAGGAGGTCGGGCAGGCGGTGGTAACTCTGCGGTCCGATCACCAGGTCGACAAAGGGCGCGCGGGCGATGAGCTCGCGACCCTCGGCCTGGGCGACGCAGCCGGCGACCGCGATCAGGGGCGCGGTTCCTCCGGCGGCGACGCGGGTTCGACGCAACTGCTGCAGGCGGCCCAGCTCCGAGTACACCTTCTCCGCCGCCTTGTCGCGAATGTGACAGGTATTCAATACGATAAGGTCGGCCGTGGAGGGATCATCGACGCGAACGTAGCCCAATGGCGCCAGAACGTCGACGACCCTGGCGGAGTCGTAGACGTTCATCTGGCAGCCATAGGTCCTGATGCAAAGAGTCTTCGGCACCGTCTCCGTCAACCGATCAATGGCGAACCGGCGGGGACCGCCCGCCGGGATGCGGCCCGTTCCGCACCCGCTGAAGAAACGAAGGCTAACGACCCCGCGGCCGTAGTCAAGCCACCACCAGACATACAGTGATGCACCACGAAATCAACCGCCGGTTGCTTCGGAAGGGTCGACGGGAACGCCATAGAGTTCGAGACGGTGACCCACCAGTCGAAATCCATAGCGTTCGGCAATCTGCTGCTGCAGCGTCTCGATCTCCGGACTGCGAAACTCGATCACCCGGCCTGACTGAAGGTCGATCAGGTGATCGTGATGGTCTTCGCTCGCTTCCTCGTAGCGGGACCGACCATCGCCGAAATCGTGCCGTTCGAGGATGTTTGCTTCCTCGAACAACCGCACCGTGCGGTAAACGGTGGCGATGCTGATCTTGGGATCGAGTCGTACCGAGCGGCGGTAAACCTCCTCCACGTCCGGATGGTCGGTGGCTTCCGAGAGGACCCGGGCAATGATGCGCCGCTGTCCGGTCATCTTCATGCCCTTTTCGACGCACAGCTGTTCAATTCGTGATAGGTGACCCATGATTCCTCCCGGCCTTGCATGCTCCGGCGGTGAACGAGGGTTCCCGCAGCCGGCACGCCCCCCGCCGTGATCGTTGCTGGCGATTATGCTCTTTTGCGGGTCTCGCCGCGACGTGATGTGCCGAGGCCGATTTCCTTCGCCAAGGCGCTGCGGTGCTTGGCGTAGTTCGGGGCCACCATGGGATATTCGGGGGGCAGACCCCAGCGTTCCCGGTATTCTTCCGGCGTCATGTTGTATGAGGTTTTGAGGTGCCTCTTCAGCATTTTCAGCTTCTTACCGTCCTCCAGGCAAACAATGTAGTCGGGGAATACGGACCGCTTCACCGGAACGGCCGGCTTCAGCTTCTCCGACGGAGCCTGAACCGTTCCCACCGAGGCAAGCGTCTTGTACACATCCTGGATAAGAGTGGGCAGCTCTGAAGCGGGTACAGGATTGTTACCGACGTGAGCGGCAACGATCTCGGTAGTCAGTTCCAGCATCTCACTCAGATTGGATTTTTCACTCATCCGAACTCAGTCCTTAAAATGGCTCAACAAAAATTTATATATATAGCTCCATTTACAAGTGCAAGATCGAGGCATGGATAATACACGTGATGCCGATTCGGTTCCTGAGCCGGAGCTGTTTCTGGATATCAGCGCAGAGGTTTGTCCTCTCACCTTTGTCCGCACAAAGCTGTTGATCGAGAAGATGAAGCCGGGCGGGATGGCCGAGATCCGGCTAAAGGGGGCGGAACCGCTGGCCAACGTGCCCCGGGCGGTGAGCGGGCTTGGTCATCGAGTTCTTTCACTTGTTCCTGAAGATCCTGCGGCCGGCCCGCAAGGCGTTTACCGACTGACGATTCGCAAGGCCGGCGGTTGAGGCGACGCGATCGCGTTCCTCACCAGCCGAGCGCCAGCACCAGGGCATCGCCGGCATCGCCGTCGTCCCTGCAGTAGTAGCCGCGGCGGCGGCCGACCGGGTTGAAGCCGGCGCGGCGGTAGAGGCGGAGGGCGGCGGCGTTATCGACCGCGACTTCCAAGACCATGCGTTGCGCGCCGAGCGTCGCTGCCCTGGCAATGGCGCCGGCAAGCAGACGGGTGGCGCAGCCGGCGCGCCGGCAATCGGGCCGGACCGCCAGCGTCAGCACCTCGCTCTCCCCCGCCACCGCCCGGGCGAGGACGAAGCCCGCGGTCGTCTCGTCGTCACCGGCGATGAGGGCGAAACCGCCCGGCTGGGCGAGGAAGGCGGCGAAGGTTTCGGCATCCCAGGCATCGGCGAATGCCGTTGCGTGGACGATAGCTAAGTTCCCTGCGTCGTCGCCGCCTGCATCGACGAGGGTCCAGCGGGCCCCGTTTGCGGCCACCCGCCTATCCTGACGGATGCACGATAGGGGGAGGGGCGATCGGCGGCCCGGTGTCGGCGGCGCGCAGGTAAAGCGGTCGCGGCGGCGCCTGGGGGCGCTCGCCGGCCCGCCAGCGCCGCAAGGTAAGCCGGGCGACAGAGAGAGCGGTCGGATAAAGGCAATCCGTTAGGACGCGGTGGGGAACCCCGGCGGCCCCGAGAGGCGCAGCGATGGCGCCGGCGGCGTCGCCGGCCAGGGCGACGGCACCCTGCCGCCCCCCACCGAGCCCGTTCACATAGGCCACAAGCCCGTCGATGGCGATGATCGATGGCGTCGTCAGCGGCGGCCCGTCGGCGGCGAATGCCTGCACGAACAGGTCCCTCCGCCTGCTGTCGAGAGCGACGAGGACGTGGCTGCAGCCCCGATCCTGCGCCGCCGGACAAGCGGCGTCGGCGATCGTTTCCAGACTGGTGATCCCGAAGCAGGGCTTATCCACGGCCAGTGCCAGTCCACGCGCCGCCGCCAGTCCGATGCGGAGGCTGGTGAAGGAACCGGGACCGATGCTGACACCGATGGCGTCCAACCGGACGAAGTCGACGCCGGCCTCGGCCATCGCTTGCCCGACCATCGGCAACAGGCGTTCGGCATGGGCGCGCTCGGCCAGCTCGAAGAGGTGCCGCTCGATGCCATCCCGCACAACCGCCACCGAACATGCGGCGGTCGCGGTTTCCAGGGCCAGCAGCGTTGTCATCGCGAACTGCGGATCGGCTCCCGCCGCGGCCCGCTCGTGGTAAGGTCGGCGCACCGCCAATGCCGCCGGAGCCAGCGTCGATGCTCGTCGAAATTACCCCGCAGACCCATGGTGTGGACCTCGATATCGTCTATGCCACCGACCGCAACTTCACCGGTGTCCCCATCTACCGGCGCGCCGCCTGCTATCTGCATCCCGATACCGCCACCTGCCTGGACCGGGCGGTCACTTTCGCCGGCCGCCTCGGCCTGCGGCTGAAAGTCTTGGACGGCTTCCGTCCGGCCGAAGCGCAATGGCGGCTTTGGCGCGCCCTTCCCGATCCCCGCTACATCGCCGATCCGGTGCGCGGTTCGCCCCACAGCATGGGCGTTGCCGTCGACCTGACCCTGACCGATGCCGCGGGCGGGGACGAACTGGACATGGGCACCGGCTTCGACGACATGCGTCCCTTATCCTGGCATGGCACCGATGGCCTCAGTCCCACCGCGGAACGCAATCGGACGCTCCTGCTCGGCATCATGACCAACGCCGGTTTCGACTTCTACCGTAACGAATGGTGGCACTACCAGTTGTTCAGCCCCCGCGGCCGCTATCCGGTGCTCTCCGATTCGGTGCTGGCGGAGGGATTGATGCCCGACGACGATGCCGGCTGAGCCGGTACCAATGGTTAAATAATAAGGCAGGCGTCGTCGAACGTCAGACGGGGATTGCGGGGATGGAGCCTGGACCGGTCGCCGTGGCCGAGATTGCAGAGGAAGTTGGAGCGGATCGGCGAGCCGGCGAAGAACGCTTCGTCGACGCGCGCATTGTCGAACCCCGACATGGGGCCGCAGTCGAGACCCAGCGCCCGCGCCGCCAGAATGAAGTAGGCCCCCTGCAGGCTGCTGTTGCGGAACGCCGTCTTCTCGATGAGTTCGTCATTGCCGACGAACCACGACCTGGCATCGGCCTGAGGGTACAACTCCGGCAACCGATCGTAGAAGGTCAGATCGTAGGCGATGATTGCCGTCGCCGGGGCCGCCATCGTCTTCGCCACGTTTTCCTCGGACAAGGCCGGCTTTAGCCGCTCCTTGGCGTCCTTCGAAATGACGAAGACGATCCGGACGGGGCTGCAGTTGGCGCTCGTCGGCCCCAGCTTGGCCATGTCCCACGCCTCGCGAAGCACCGCTTCGGGGACCGGCTCGTCGCGCCAATAGCGATGCGTCCGCCCTTGGTGGAAGATGGCATCAAGCAGGGTTGCAGGGTTAGTGCCGCCTACCTCGTTCATCGGTCCCGGCTTCCTCTGCTACCAGTTGACCGGACGCACTTCCTCGACTTCCGGGATGTAGTACCGCAGCATGTTCTCGATGCCGTGCTTCAGGGTGGCGGTGGAACTGGGACAGCCCGAGCACGAGCCCTGCATGTGCAGATAGACGACGCCGTTTTCGAACCCGCGGAAGACGATATCGCCGCCGTCCTGCGCCACCGCCGGACGCACGCGGGTCTCGATGAGCTCCTTGATCTGCTGCACGATCCCGTCGTCCTCGGCCGTCGCCGCTTCTCCTCCGGGTCCGTCCGCGTCCATTACCGGTTCGCCCGAGAGGTAGTGGTCCATGATCGCACCCAGCACGATCGGCTTGAGCACATCCCAGGTTTGATCCGGTTCCTTGGTCACGGTGACGAAATCGCCGCCGAGGAAAACGCCGACCACGCCATCCACCTCGAACAGCCGCCGCGCCAACGGCGATCGCGCGCCTTCGTCCGCCTGGGTGAAGTTGGCGGTCCCCGAGCCCAGAACCGTTTCTCCGGGAATGAACATCATGGTCGCCGGATTCGGCGTGGTTTCTGTCTGGATGAACATCGGCCCGTTCCTTCCGGTCCTTATATGGGAAACGCGCTGGTTTGCCCGCAGGCTCAGACGTGGTCGTCCGGCCGTTCTGAATCAAGCGGCGCCGGCAAGAGGCCGATCGCCGCGTAGACATCGGCGAGGATGGGCCGGGCGATGGCATCGGCGCGGCGGGCTCCGTCGCTCAATATCCGCTCGATATGGGCCGGGTCACCCTCGAGCCGGCGCATCTCCGCGCTGATGGGCTCAAGGCGGCTGATCGCCAGCTCGGCAAGCGTGTCCTTGAACCGGGAGAACGGGCTACCGGCGAACTCACGGCAGACGTCTTCGCTGGTGAGATCGGCCAGCGCCGCGTAGATGCCGATCAGGTTGGCCGCCTCCGGCCGCTCCGCCAACGCCTCCGGGTCGTCCGGCAGCGGCTCCGGATCGGTGCGCGCCTTGCGGATCTTCAGCCGGATCAGATCGGCGTCGTCGGTCATGTTGATCCGCGAGTAGTCGGAAGGGTCGGACTTGCTCATTTTGGCGCGCCCGTCCCGCAGCGACATCACCCGCGCCGCCGGACCGAGGATCAACGGCTCGACCACCGGGAAGAAGTCGACCCCGTAGTCGTTGTTGAACTTGGCGGCGATGTTGCGCGCCAGCTCCAGGTGCTGCTTCTGGTCCTCGCCGACCGGCACGTGGGTCGCCTTGTAGAGAAGGATATCCGCCGCCATCAGGTTGGGGTAGGCGTAGAGCCCGACCGAGGCGTTCTCCCGGTTCTTTCCGGCTTTCTCCTTGAACTGGGTCATCCGGTTGAGCCAGCCGAGGCGGGCGACACAGTTGAAAATCCAGGCGAGTTGGGCGTGGCCGGGCACCGCGCTCTGGTGGAACAGGACGTTCTTTTCGGCATCGATGCCGGCGGCGATGAGCGCCGCAGCGATGCGCCGGGTGTTGGCGGCAAGTTCCTTCGGTTCCTGCCAGACGGTGATCGCGTGCAGATCGACGACGCAGAAAAGACAGTCGAAATCGGCCTGCAGGCGCACCCAGTTGCGGATGGCGCCCAGGTAGTTGCCGAGGTGCAGATGGCCGGTGGGCTGGATACCGGAGAAGATGCGGTTCATGGTCGGGCGCTCGGAAATGGACGGGGGGTTATGCCTGGGATGGCCGGCGGCGGTCAAGCGGGGTGGGCTCGGCGCCGCTTCAGGCTGGCGTCCGGCGCCGGCGAAGAAGGACCTTGAGCTCGCCCACCGAGGCGGCGCCGCTCAGTTGCGCGGCGATGCCGAAGGTGGCGAGGCCGGCGGCGATGATAAGCGACAGCCACAGGATCTGTTGGATGACCGGACTGGCCAGCCAATTGCCCAGGAACCGGTCGAGGGCGTAAAGGGCGATGGCCATCAGGGCCGTCGCTGCCAGCGTTCGCGGCAGCCGTCGCCTTAGTCTCTCGTCCACATCCATATGACCACGGCGGCGAAGGACGATCGCCAGGAGGGCCGCATTGACCCAAGAAGCGGCCGAGGTGGCGAGGGCGATGCCCACATGCCCCAGCGGCCCCATCAAGGCGAGGCTGAAGACGATATTGAGGGCGGCCGAGACACCGGCGATCTTCACCGGCGTTGCCGTGTCCTCGCGCGCATAAAACCCGGGGGTCAGCGCCTTGATCAGCATGAACGCCGGCAGGCCGACGGCATAGGCGCGCAGTGCCGCCGCCGTCGCGTCGACCGCATGGGCGTCGAAGGCGCCGCGCTGGAAGAGGACGGCGATCAGCGGCACGGCGAGGACGATGAGCGCCAGCGCCGCCGGCAGCATCAGAAAGAAGGCGAACTCCAGCGCCCGGTTCTGGCTGTGCATGGCTTCGGCGGCGAGGCCCGCCTTGACCTGGCGGGAGAGCAGCGGCAGCAGGGCGGTGGAGACGGCAGCGCCGATGATGCCGTAAGGAAGCTGGTTCAGGCGGTCGGCATAGAAAAGGTAGGAGACCGATCCGGACGGCAGGAACGACGCGAGCACGGTTCCGGCCATGATGTTGACCTGGTAGATCCCGGCGCCCAGCGCCACCGGCAGGGCGCGGCGGAGCAATTGCCGAACCTTCGCCGTCAGTCGCGGCCACGGCATGTGCAGGTAGATGCCCTCGCGTCCGCAACTCCCCAGCAGCCATATGAACTGGACGATCCCTGCGAGAACGAGGCCCCACGAGAGCGCGTGGCCGATGGTCGGCATCCACGGGCCGGTGCCGAGAAGGGCGGTGATCAGCGACAGGTTGAGGAGGATCGGCGTTGCCGCCGGCGCCGCGAAGCGACCGAAGGCGTTGAGAATCCCCCCCTGCAGCGCGGTGAGCGAGATGAACAGCAGATAGGGGAAGGTCAGTCGGGAGAAGTCGACGGCGAAGTCGAAGGTGGGCGTGCCGACGAAACCCGGCGCCAGCCCCAGGATCGCCCACGGCATGGCGATTTCCATGACGAGAACGAAAACGAGGAGAGACGTCGTCAGAACCGCCAGGGTGTCTTCGGCGAAGGCGAGGGCGGCGGCCCGGCCCTCCTCGTGCAGGGTGCCGACGAAGATCGGCACGAAGGCGGCGGAAAACGCCCCCTCGGCGAACAGCGAACGAAACAGGTTGGGAAACCGCAGGGCGACGAAGAAGGCGTCGGCGATGGGGCCGGTGCCCAAGAACGCGGCGATCAACAGGTCGCGGATGAAACCGAAAATCCGGCTGACCGCGGTCAATCCACCGATGGTGGCGATGGAGCCGAAGAGCGACATCCGACCCTCTATCCGAGCGGGCAGGCGATGACGAGGCTGCCGTCGCGCCGGGCCTCGAGGGCGAAGTCGAACAGGTCCCGCTGCAGGCAGAGGGCCGGATCGGCCGCCGGCAGGTACGGCCGGTCCCCGCGGAGGAACTTTTGCGCGGTCTCGTCTGCCAGGATTTCGGCGCAGGCGTCCACGTGATCGTAAGGCGTCCCGGCAAGCAGGTGCTCGAGGTAATCGCCGCAGCGCTCGTCTTCCGGTGCCGGTGCCGTCGAGCGCACCCCCATGGCCACCAACGACACGTGCGCGGGAGCGAGCGCCCGCACCGCCGCCGCCGTCGCCGTCGCGGTGACGAAGGCGCCGAGGAACACGTGATCGCACCGCTCCAGCGCCGCCAGTGCCCCGGTGACGCCGGAGGTGGTGCGGTGAATCACGTCGCGACCGGAGAACAGGGGGCGCCCCGCGGCGAGGATCTGTGACGGCGAGTTGGTGAGATCGAAGCCGGGAATGGGAACCTCATTATGCTCGCCAACGAGAACGGCGTCGCCGCGCATGGCGAGGCAGCACTCGGGATCGCCCTCCAGAATGACCCTGCGCGCACCCAGGTGCAGCATCAGCGGCTCGCAGGTGAAGGCGCGAAAGACATCGATCACAACGGCGACGCCGGTGGCGTCGCGTGCTCCGGCGGCAAGCGAAAGCCTGTGTATCTCCATCCGGCCCGGACCTCCGCATCGACAAAAGGACGGTCGGCGTAGGCTTAGCGGCGGCGGCCCAAGGCGGCAAGTCCGCGAGGGCCGAGATGGCCGGCCGGGGGGCGAGCCGATGGCGATTGCGTTCGTCCGGTGTCGCCGTCATTCTCCGATGTCCTCCTTGTGCAGACGGCAGAAGACGATGCGCGCCCGGTAATGGGAGCCGGGACCTCGGCGGGCGAGCCGCGCCTTTTTTTGCGCACAGAGTTACCCACAGACGGTGGGGGCTGCAACCTCAGGTCATAGGATCTGGACGAGTAGTTACCGCGAGATGAGTATTTTCCTCGCGTGAGGCTATGCTGCCCACAGCTTCTTCACGTCCATGGACGCATGGGTATAAAAATCCCCTTTTGGACTACATTCTTCCCACGGTACACGCCGAAGGTGCGGATGAAGCCATCCTCCCGCCGATCCGCGAGCCGCTCTCGGGCGATATTGCAGCGTCGGGGTATCGATTTTATCCACATGCGTTTCTCGACGTTAGGGGGTCGTCAGCGAGCGGTTGCCCACGGCGCGCTCACCTCAAGGAGTGGCGGCGGGACGCTGATCGCGGGTTTGCGCACCGTGCGCGGGCGTTCGCCTCGCCTTCGCCGCGGCGTCATCCTTGACAACCGGCAGCATCCGCTTCTCCACCCGGCGAATCAATTCGCTGATCACCGCCCTGTACATCTCGTCCTTCAGGACGAGGTCCTCGACGCCGGCGTCGATGTTGGGGTTGTCGTTGACCTCGATGACGAAGGCGCCGGCCTCCATTTCCTTGACGTCGACGCCATAGAGGCTGCGGCCGATCAGGCTCGCCGCGCGCGTTGCCGCATCAACGACCGCCGCCGGTGCGGCCTCCACGGGGATGGCCCGGGATTTACCCTCGATGGGATTGCCTGGGCCCTCGTGTTTGAGGATCTGCCAGTGGTTGCGGGCCATGAAGTACTGGCAGGCATAGAGCGGCTTGCGATCGAGGACGCCGATCCGCCAGTCGAAGGCCGTCTGCATGAATTCCTGGGCGATGATGAGGTCGGTGTCCTTGAACAACGCTTCGGCGCGGGTCATCAGTTCCGCCGTGTCGCGTACCTTGAACACGCCGCGCGAAAACGAGCCGTCGGGAATCTTGACCACCGCCGGGAAGCCGAGCTCCCGTTCCACTCGGCCGAGACGGCGGCGGTCGAGGATCAGCGTGCGGGGCGTCGGGACGCCGCTCGCCTGCAGCAATTCGGCCAGATAGATCTTGTTGGTGCAGCGCAGGATCGACCTGGGATCGTCGATCACCGGCATCCCCTCCGCTTCGGCTTTGCGAGCGAAGCGGTAGGTGTGGTGGTCGAGAGCCGTGGTCTCGCGGATGAACAGGGCGTCGAATTCCTGCAGTCGGCCATAGTCGGTGCGGGTGATCAACTCGACGTCGACCCCCATCTGCCGGCCGACGCGGATGAAGCGCTCCAGCGCCTTGGCATTGGAAGGAGGGTGCGTTTCTTTCGGATCGTGGAGTACGGCCAGCGCATAGCGGGCCGGCGCCGGCATTTCGCGGCCGCCCCGCCAGGCGGCGCGGGTGTAGCGGTCGAGCGCATCGATGAACACGGCGTGATCGTCGGGCTTCATCTCCGCCAGCGAAGCCGGCTCGATCGCCGCCACGTACCAGCCGTCCTTGTGCTTCAGTTCCACCGTCAGCAGCGGGGAGCGGAACAGCTCGAAGATGCGGCGGGCCGAGACCGCCAGGCGGGGATCGTCGGCGATGCCGAAGAAGATCATCGCCCGGAAGGGCGGCTGATGGACGGGATCGGCGCGAAAGGTGCGGCGGATGAGTTCGTTCACCTCCGGCAGAGCAATCCGCAACAGCCGCTTCCAATGCAGATCGAGAATGACTTCGACCGACGGGATCACCTTCTGGCCACGTGCTTCCGCCAGCAGCGACGCATAGTAGCCGAGGCCGAGATAGCTATAGTCGCGGCAGAGGTTGATGACCCGCGCCGATGTCGGCAGCCGTCGCGCCGCCTCGGTCACGAAGTCCTTGGCGGTGACCACCACCCGGTCGGGTGCCGGCCAGGGGAAATCGGCGCGCCGATCGACGACGACGATGTGCCGCGCCATCAGCCGCGGTCCTTGGTCACCGGATCGGCGGCGAGGGCATCGCGTCGTTCCAGTTCGCGCAACGGGGCTTCCCTGCCGAGCGGGCCCGGGCCCACAAACACCGCCGCATGGTGCTGAACCCTGCCGTAGCGGGCCATCTCGACGAAACGAGACAGCTTGACCGGGATCTGCATGCAGTCGGTGGCGGTTTTGTCGAGGTGTTCGGCGACGTGCGGATCGTGCAGATAGACGTACCGGTCATCGAAACCGGTCACGACGACCCAGTGCGGCTGCTTCTCGCGGGAGATGCGGTAGGAGCTTATGAGCACGATGGGGATGTCCCCATGGGCGACCCTTTCGCGAAGGAGGTCTATGGTCAACGGTTGGAACTCGACGGGGATCCCGCACAAAGCGCACTGCTGGCGAAAATCCTCTTCGACCATGCGGATGACGTTGCGCTTCATCGGGCTGCGGACGGACTCGAGGAACATCACCCCCCGATCGCTGATGAAGATGGAGACGGTGAAGCCGCGGCGGTGGGCGGCGAGGGCCAAGCCCTCAGGGCTGCAACCGCCGAGACCGGAAGTCATGAAGACCGTGGTCGATTCCCGCCAGATGCGCACCTCGGCGCTGGGGTCGACGCGGACGGACGGATCATGGGCCCGCATCGCCATCAGCAGTGCCGCCGGACCGCAGGTAAAGTCCAGCGACTGGGCGTAGTAGGGGACGCGCAGCAACGCCGGATCCGGGCGCGGTGCCAGTGACTTCTGCATCCGCACCGCCGCCACATCGTCTTCGTAATAATGGGGCTGCAGGTCGAAGCGCCGATAGCCATGAGACCGGTAGAACGCCTCCGTCGCTTCGGCGTCGGCACGCACTTCGAGGCGCATGTAAGCCGCGTCGCGTTCCCGGGCGATCTGCTCGGCCGACGTGAGAAGGGCGGCACCGAGGCCGGTCCCGCGGTCGGTCGGGTCGCGGGCAATGGAATAGAGACGGGCAAGCGAGGTCCCGCGATTGAACAGGACCATCACGTAGCCGCGTACGCGGCCGTCGTCGTCGGCGTCGACCAGGGTGATCGCATTGGCCCGAGAGAGAAGATAGCGGAACGACCGGCGCGAGAACCGATCGGTGGCGAAGGCCCGGGCTTCGATGTGGACGAGAGCGTCGAGGTCGGTGGCGACGGCGGGCCGGATCATCGGTGCTTGCCCGGCCCCAGCGCATGCATCGCACCGGCCGGTGCCGACGGCTTACCGACAGGACTTCCGGGCCCTCCCCGGCATTGGCATTCTCGGGAACGCATACAGGCGCATTTCCGCTGCCTGGGCCCGCCCTGTCAAGAGCCGCCGGGAAACGCGCCGCCGCCGGTGTGGCAACCAGCGCCGGGCCGGGGACGATCGCCGGGTCGGATGGCGGGCGGACTGCGGTCGCAGCCGTCTTTGCCCGAAAGTCAGGTGCCGCTGCCGCGCGCGGCGAAGCCGATGCCCACGGCCAGACCGGCCGGGCCGGTCACCAGCACCCGCACCAGTTCCGCCTGGCGGGAGACCCCCGTCTTGGTGAAGATCTGCTTGAGGTGCTTGCGCACCGTTTCGTAGGCGATGCCCAGGTGCTCGCCGATTTCTTCCAGTCGTAGCCCCCGTGCCAGCAGCGCTGCCACCCGCGCCTCGGCACGGCTCAGTCCATAGAGGCGAGCGATCCGCATCGGCTCGAAGGCGACGGTGCGCTCAGGGTCGCTGACGAACACAAGCGCCGCCGGTCCTTCCGTCCGCCCTGGGTCGGCGACGGCGATCGGGGCGATCAGGCAGGTCAGCGGCCGCTGGCGACGGATCCGGGGAACTGTGTGCAAAACGACTTCCGGGAGCCCTGCGTTGGCCCGCACCTTGTTGGTCTGGGCGAGAATATCGCGGACCCTGAGGCGTTGGCCGGGACGTTCGAAAACCAGTCCGCCGTCGCTGCGCGCCAAACCTTCGCCGCTGGCCAGGACCGCCTGGGCGTAGCGGTTGGCACGGATGATGGTGCCGGCGCGATCGACGGTGATGACGCCGATCGGCGCCACATCCAGGGCCTCGATCGCCGCCTGGCGGTCGGCGGTGCCGCGGCGGACCTCGAGACCGAGCCGGAAGGCACCGGTGAGCCGGGGCGCCATACGGTGCAGTCGGCTGATTTCATCGGCACCGAAGGCCGGACGCTCCGAGCGGCGATAGAGGGCGCAGACGACGACCGTCCGCTCGTGGTGATGGAGAACGCAAAAGAGGGCATCGGCGATGCCGGTGACGGTGAGCCATTCCCGGTAAAAGGCCGTGTCGCCCAGGGAGCCGGCGGAGATCACCTCGCTCGCGGCGACGACGGCGTCGGCGCGGAGGCGCTTCTCGTCGGCGAGCCATACGTCGTTCCGGCCGGATTTCAGCGCGTACTCGTCGACGGCGGCCTGGAGGAGGCCGTAAACCTGGACGAACCGCGCCTCGCGGGCGGCAAAATCGCGGCTGATAAGACCGCAGGCATCGGCGTTGAAGGTCTCCGCCAAGCCCTGCAAGGCTCTCGGCCACGCGCCTGGATCGACGTTCGCCTCGTAGAAGGCGGCAACTGATTCGGTACCCGTTGCGTCCATGTTGTCCACGACTTCCACAGAATGTGGAGGCAATTTAACCGACGCGGCTACCGTGCGACTGTGACGCGGATCACCACCTGGAATAGCATAACTCATTAATACTCTCTCAAAGGGTGTTTTTCCCAGGGTAGCTAGGACGCCGATGCGCCCGGGATCTCGCGCCGGACCCCGGTTCGCACGCCTGAGCCGCCGAAACGGATGAAACCACGGCGGTGGTTAAGCCGCCGTTATCGGCGGGACGGAAAAGTGCATGTGCGGTGGAAGAGAGTGGCGGAGCGCCGCCCCCGGTGGCCGCGAGCCGGCGCAGCTACGACGTCCGGTGCCGACCGGCTTCGATCAGTCGAAGAGGTCGGCGGCGGTGGACGACATCTGCAGCATCGCCGCCGCGCCCGGCAGCCTATCGGCCACCCGGTGCAGTTGCCGGGCGGCATCCATCATCCGCGCCAGGGTGGAGGGCTCCTGCGCCCCGCAGATGATCAGCCGGTGGTCGAACACGAAGGTGGGCACCCCGTTAATGCCGAGCCGATGCGCACGCTCGTTGCTCACCAGAACGCTTTCCCGCTCTGCGGTCGAGGCAAGGAAGCCACGCACGACCTTGATGTCGAAGCCCACTTCCGCACCAAGGTTGGCGAGAGTGGCGGGATCGCCAATGTCTCGCCCCTCGACGAAATATGCCTCGAAGATCGCTTCCAGCATCGGCTCGCCGCGCCCGCGGGCTTCGGCAAAGCGGATCAGCCGATGGGCGTTCAGCGTGTTGGGGGTGCGCCGGATGCGATCGAAAGCGAAGTCGATACCGACGGTCTTGCCCACCTCGACGATGACCGCCTGCATTCGCTTCAGGCGGCTCTCGCTGCCGTATTTACGACAGAGGTAGGAATGCCTGTCCACCCCGCCGGCGGGCACATCGGTGTTCAGCAGGAACGGCCACCAGCGCACATGGGCGGCAGTTTTGGGGCGCAGCCCGAGGGATTCCCGCAGCTGTCGCTTGCCGATGTAGCACCAGGGACACGACGGATCGAAGATCATGTCAATTCGGATACGTGGCATCTTGATCCGGGCCGCCTTCATCAACCCAAGAGTTGGTGCCCCCCTCGGCGCTTACTATAATGATTTTGTACGGCATCAGGTAAGCCCTGTCTGCGGTAGCCGTGCAGGAAGAACGTAGGGTGTCCAGGCAGCGCCTGCATCGATTACCGTAGACCGCCAGCCCGTCGGAAGGGAGCTCGTCATTTTGAAACGCCGGCAGTTTTCCCAGCGTACGCCGATGGCCTCGGATCCGGGTCGATCACCGATCGCTTGCGCAAAATTCGAGATCGGTCAGGTGGTGCGTCACCGTATCTATCCGTTCCGTGGGGTCATCTTCGATGTCGATCCCCAGTTCGCCAATACGGAGGAGTGGTGGCTGTCGATCCCGGAAAACGTGCGGCCGCGCAAGGACCAACCGTTCTACCACCTGCTTGCCGAGAACGCCGAGACAACATACATCGCCTACGTCTCGGAGCAAAACCTGCTGCTCGACGACTCGGGCGACCCGGTCTTCCATCCGCAGGTGGACGAGTTGTTCATCGGGGTGGAGAACGGGCGCTACATTGTGCGCTCGCAGCTGCGCCATTGACCGCCACCGCTTCTCTTCGCCCTGGACGTAAGGCGGTGAACTGCGGCGGGGGCGAGTGCCTCAGCGGTACATGGAGAAAATGTAGCGGGGAGGAACTCCCACCCGATAGAGGCCGAGGAGGAGAAGGTTGACCAGCGGGCGAACGACGTAACCATCGCGTTGATACTTCTCGGCGGAAGTCAAGGCGGTGGCGTCGAGCGGGATCAGCTTGCGGCGACCGATACGGCGGACGATGTCCACATCCTCCATCAGAGGAATGCGCTTGTAGCCGCCGAGGACGTCGTAGAACTGCCGGCTGATGAGCAGCCCCTGGTCTCCGTACGGCAATCCCAAGAAACGGCTCCGCCAGGCGACCACCCGCTCCAGCAGACGCGCGCCGCGGGCATCATCGTCAAGGGCGAAGCGGAAATAGCCGGCATGGAAGGCGTTGGCCGGATCGGCGACGAAACCATCGATGACGCCGACCCAGTTGGGGTCGAGACGGGTATCGGCATGCAGGAACAGGAGCCAGTCGCCGGCGGCGGCCTCGGCCCCGGACGCCATTTGTCGGCCACGCCCCCGCACCGCCTCCAAAAAGATTGCCCCGCCCTGGCTGGCGACCAGTGATGTTGCGTCGCTGGACCCGCCGTCGGCGACGATGACCTCGCACGCCATCGCCGAGCGCACCCTGGCAATCCCGTCGAGCAGTACCTTCAGCTGAGCGGCGGCGTTCAGAGTGGGGATAACAACGCTCAGCACGTCATGATGTTCCTGAGGCCATAAAGATTAATAGGTGATACCACCGCGATCGCAAAGATTACCTTAACAGATCACCATTGCACTGTTGCCCAAAAACGACACCCGAGAGGGCTAACGGAAGGGAGGGGAACAAGCGCGGGGGGTTGCCGATTCTAGGCGATGCTGTATAGTTCTTGTAATGTTCCCATGGTGGCGGACCGCTTGAAGCGGCGGCATTCTTGAAGTAATGCCGCGGAAGGTATGAAGAGATGCACCCGGCCGGGCCGATCTCTCCGACCAAGGGACGGGGCGCCGTCGGCAATCCCCGGTCCCGCTTCGAGACCCACGATCACGAGCGGGTCGATGACGGTTGGTGGCAGGAGGAGGAGCCCCTTCCGGCGCTGGAGACGACGGTCGCCAACGACGCGACCCGACGGGTGATCACCCGCAACAACTCTCCGGACATCCCGTTCGACCGATCCATCAATCCCTATCAGGGATGCGAGCACGGCTGCATCTACTGCTATGCCCGGCCGAGCCACGCCTTTCACGGACTGTCGCCCGGGCTGGACTTCGAGACGCGACTGTTCGCCAAACCAAATGCCGCAGCGCTGCTTGCCGAGGAGTTGCGACGTCCGGGATATCGGCCGGCAACGATCATGCTCGGTGCCAACACCGACCCCTACCAGCCGATCGAGCGGCGAATGCGGATCACCAGGTCGGTGGTGGAGGTGCTGGCCGGATGCCGGCACCCCTTGGCGATCACCACGAAGTCGGCACTGGTCTGCCGCGATCTCGATGTTCTCGCTGAGATGGCGTCGGTCGGGCTGGTGGCGGTGGGCATCTCGCTCACCACCTTGGATCCGGGACTCGCCCGGATCATGGAGCCGCGCGCAGCGTCGCCGACGAGGCGGCTGCGGACGATCGAGACGCTGGCCGGCGCGGGTGTTCCGGTGAGTGTGATGGCGGCGCCGATGATCCCGTTCGTCAATGACCACGAGTTGGAACGCATTCTTCGGGCGGCATCCGCCGCCGGCGCGGACGGGGCGAGCTGGACGCTCGTTCGGCTGCCGCACGAGCTGAAGGATTTGTTCCGCGAATGGCTCGCCGCTCACTATCCGGAGCGGACGGCGCGGGTCGAGGCGGTAATCCGCGACAGCCGGGGCGGGCGCCTCTACGACAGCGACTGGCGAAGGCGGATGCGCGGATCGGGGGCCTATGCGGAGATGCTGGCGGCGCGCTTCGCCATCGCCTGTCGGCGGTTCGGGCTGGCGCACGGGGCGGCGGCGATGCGGCCGCTGGTGACCGACCTGTTTCGGCCCCCGACCCGCACCGACCCGCCACCCTCGGGATCCCAGCTCACCCTCGATCTCCGTTGACGGAAGGACGTGTCCCCGCGCTATCCCGGGGGGGAAGGCTGCGTCTTCCCCTCGGCAGGCGGCGGTGGGGGGACGCATTCGAAGGTGGAGACGTTGGTTGCGGTGAAGGCGGTCTGCCATGAGGGCTGGCCTGCCCGGGTGGCGACCAGTTCCGCCACCCGTCCGAACCGGGCGCACTCGCTCTGTGCCCGCGAAAAGGCCATGCTGGAATAATAGCTATTATATTGGATGACCACCTGGTCTTCGGTCGCATCGACCGTCGTGCAGCCGGCGACGCACGCGGTAGCGCCGCCCAGAAACAGCGCGGTGGCGAGTCGTCGCCGGCTACCGGTCATGCGACACTCCGCGGTACGAGCACCGTGTAATCCAGGTCGAGGACGACGGCAGGATCGTAGGTCCCTTCCGCCGTCATCAGCGGAAACTCGGCGCAGGGCTTGTCCTTGGTGGCAATGGTACGCAGCCGCAGCGCGCCGACGTCGCCGCGCCCGGGCAGGGGATGCTTCTCCGTCACCTGCGTCCAGGCATAAATGGTGTTGCCGGCGAAGGTCGGGGCGACATGACGGCCGCCGTTGATGGCGGCCACCTTGAAGGCGTTGGCGAGACCGTTGAAGGACAGCGACCGGGCGAGGCTGATAATGTGGCCGCCGTAGATCAGACGCTGGCCGAAGCGGCTCCCCTTCTGCATCAGCTGGTCGAAATGGACCTTTGCGGTATTCTGATAAAGGCGAGTGGCGATCATGTGCTCGGCTTCCTCGATCGTCATGCCGTCCACATGGTCGATCTTCTCGCCCGTCTCGTAGTCCTCCCATGTCGCCGGGCTGCCCGCCAGCACCCGGTTGTAGCCTCCCAGCTCCAGGTTCGCCGGCACGATCAGTTGGTCCACCGCCACCGCTTCGGCGAGCGTGGGAACGACCGGCTCGGGCGCCGGCGCTGCTTCATCGCGTTTGCGCACCATGACCCAGCGACAATAGTCGAGGACCATGGCGCCCCGCTGATTAACCCCGGTGGAGCGCACGTAGACGACGCCCGACTTGCCGTCCTTGTTCTGACGGAGGCCGATCACCTTCGAGGTCGTCGCCAGCGTGTCTCCGGGATAGACCGGATCGCCAAAGCGTCCCTCCGCATAGCCGAGGTTGGCAACGGCATTCAGGGAGATGTCGGGGACCGTCTTCCCGAACACCATGTGAAACGCCAAGATGTCGTCCAAGGGGGCGCTCGGCAGTCCGATGTGGCGGGCGAATTCGGACGAAGAGTTGACGGCGAAGCGGACGCCATAGAGCCCGGTGTAGAGAGCCGTATCTCCGTGCGAGACCGTGCGCGGCGTGGCGTGCACGATCTCCTGCTCCAACCGGAAGTCTTCGAAGTAATTACCGGGATTGGTCTTTGTCTTGATCATTTCGGTCGTCTTTCTACCGCCGCGCCATCAGAAGCCATACGCCTGGGCCATCTCCGGGTCCTTGCGCGCCACCAGCTTCGCCAGGTCGACGATGACCTTTGCCTGCTTCCAGGTGGCGTCGTCTTGCATCTTGCCGTCGATCATGGCGACGCCCGATCCATCCGGCATCAGTTCCAGGATCTTCTTGGCGAACAGCACCTCGCCCGGGTCAGGGCTGAACACGCGCTTGGCGATGGCGATCTGGTTCGGCGCCAAGGACCAGGCGCCGGTGCAGCCCATGAGGAAGGCGTTGCGGAACTGGGCTTCGCAGGCCGCCTCGTCCTTGATGTCGCCGAACGGTCCATAGAACGCGCGAATGCCGTTGGAGACGCAGGCGTCGACCATCTTGGCGACGGTGTAGTGCCAGAGATCCTGCTGCGAGAACGGCCGCGTGCTCTGACCTTCGACCGGATCGGCGAGGACCCCGTAGAACGGGTGGCCACCGCCGACGCGGGTCGTCTTCATGCCGCGGGAGGCCGCCAGGTCGGCCGGTCCCAGGCTCATGCCGTGCATGCGCGGGCTGGCGGCGGCGATCTCCTCAACGTTCTTCACCCCTTGCGCCGTTTCCAGCAAGGCATGGATCAGGATCGGCTTCTTCACCTCGTAGCGGGCCTCAAGCAACGCCAGGTACTGATCGACGAAGTGGATGTCCCAGGGCCCCTCCACCTTGGGGATCATCATCACGTCGAGCTTGTTGCCGATCCCCTTGACGATCTCGTTGATGTCGTCCAGCACCCACGGGCTGTTCAGCGCGTTTACCCGCGTCCACAGGGCGGTATCGCCGAAGTCGTTGGCGGCGGCGACCTCGATGAAGCCGGCGCGGGCCGCCTCCTTGGCGTCGGCGGGAATGGCGTCCTCGAGGTTGCCCAAGAGCACGTCCACCTGGCGCGCCATGTCCGGTACCCGGGCCCTGATCTTTTCCATGTGGGGCGGGAAGAAGTGGATCATCCGCTCCGGTCGAACCGGCAGTTCCCGCACAGGTTCCGGTGCGCCCGCCGCGAGCGGCTTGTAGAACTGGCTCGGCAGTTTCATCGCCCCCTCCTCAATTTTTTTGCGATTGATGGCGCGAATATCGCCGGCGCCTTGCCTACCACCTATGCCGCAATGCGTCAAACGCCCGGGTCAAATGACCCGCGAGCCCCTGCCATGGACGCGTCAGTCGGTTGCCCACATCCGCACCAGGTTGGCACGGACATTCGAGAGCTGGTGGTATGGCTTGCTGTTGGCCGCCACATCCTGCGCCCACTGGGTGACCTGGGCCAGTTCCCACAGCAACGACCGCTTGCCCTGGTCCTGGACCATGCTCTGGATCCAGGTGACGCCGACGAGGCGTTCACCCGTGGTGACGGTCTCGACCCGGTGCAGCATTGTCGTCGGATAGAGCACCGCGTGCCCGGCCGGCAGCTTGATCGACTGCTCGCCGTAGGGTGTCTCGATGACCAACTCGCCCCCTTCGTAATCGGTGGGCTCGTTGAGAAACAGGGTGATCGACAGGTCGAGGCGCATCGGCACCGGCCACCGCCGGATGGGATTGTCGATGTGGGTGCCGTAGCCCATCCCGGCGCGATAACGGGACAGGATCGGCGGTTGAATCGCCTTCGGCAGGGCGGCGGTACGGAAGGTTTCGCTGCGGTTTAGGGCGCCGATGATCACCTGCGCGACTTCTTTGTGCAGGGTCGTGCGGGTGGAAAGCTGCTCGTTCCGCTTGACTTGGATCGCCGCCAGCCCCGGCGAACTCTGAGCCCCGTCGACGAACTCGCCGCGGGCGGCGGCCTCGCGCAACGCGCGCACCTCGTCGGCGGTCAGGATTTGCGGCAGCCACAGCAGCATCGGCGCTCTCAAAATCGGGTCCTCGGCAAAAGACTACCCGGCTTGCGCCGGCGTCTCAATCGGCGTGACCGATGCGACCGCGCCGCTGGCTGTGGGATATAGGATTAAATTCTTGTAAAATCCAATTTATCTGTTTATCATCCCACGATACTTGCGCCCGCCGGCGGGCATCCTCGCCCGACCGCCGTCTGGAGTCTCGACCATGCCAGTCCAACCGGAGAACGGGCTCTGTCGGCGCACCATCGCGAGCGAGCCGCACGCCCCCAGCTGTCACCCGGCCCGCCTGGGGAACCGTGCGGGATGACCGGGCGACGCCTCCTCATCTGCGACGACGAACCGGCGTTCGGACGCTTTGTCCGGACGGTCGCCGAAGGGCTCGGCTACCGGGTGCTGGTCACCAACACCGGCAAGGCCTTTATCGCTGCCTACGACACGTTCCGGCCGACCACGATCATCCTCGACATGATCATGCCGGAGATGGACGGCCACCAACTCGTCCTGTGGCTGGCGAAGCGCCATAGCAAGGCCAGGGTGATCATCATCACCGGGTTTGTGCCGGACTTCGCCAACGAGACGAAGGTGCTTGCCAGACAACAGGGCCTTCGTCCCGTGGTCATCCTCAACAAGCCACTGCCGCTGGCGCGACTGCGCGCCGTTCTCGGCGAGGAGAGCGATCGGTCGGAGCCGGACGCAACCACCAGCGGCCTCGATGCCAACGACTGACATGGGGCGCCAGCGTCGGGTGCGGCGGCAGGCGGCGAGGGCAATAACCGGTATGCGGCTGGCCGTAGGCATGGGGATCGCGCACGCAGCCTGGGCGACGGCCGTCGCGCTCACCAGCCTTTCCTATCAGGGCGAAGCACCGCTCGGCGCGCTCACCCTCGTCGTCGTGGCGAGCGCTCTCCTTGGCACCGCCGGCTACGCGGCCGGACTTGCCCGGCGGCGAAAAGGCGAGGGGCGATACCGGGTGTTGTTCGACCACATCGGCGCCAGCGTGGTGGTCTTCGAGGTGGTGGGCGATGCCGCCGATTTCGTCATCCGCGATCTGAATCGCTCGGCGGAGGTGAGCGATCGTATCTCTCGCGGTGCGGTGATCGGGCACAGCCTGTTGGAGGTCTATCCCGACGCCGCGGCGACACCGCTGAAAAACGGCTTGCTGGCGGCGTGGCGAAGCGGGCAGCCGCAGGCGGTTCCTACCTATCGCTACGAGGGCGGCGGGACCGATGCCTGGCGCGAGGCCTTCATCTATCACCTGCCTCATGAGGAACTGGTCGCGGTATTCATCGAGGTCAGTGAACGGGTTCGTGCCGAGGCGCGCCTTAGCGAGAGCGAGGAGCACTATCGTGTCCTGGTCGAGAGGCAACCCGACCTGATCTGCCAGTTTCTGGCCGATACCACGCTTACCTTCGTAAATGGGGCGTGCTGCCGCTATTTCGGCCGCAGCCGGACGGAACTGATGGGCAGTCGTTGGATCGATCTAATCCCCGCCAATGAGCGCGCCCCCTATCTCGCCCCCATCGCGGCGATAACGCCGGAAGCGCCAGATGCCATGTGTGAGCGGTGGGTGAACGGCCCCGACGGCACCCGGCGTTGGTATCGATGGCACTTTCAGGGCTATTTCGACAACGACGGGGTCCCGATCAGCTATCAGGCCTTCGGAACCGACCTCACTGCCCGCCGCCGCGCCGAGGAGGCGCTGAGCGAAAGCGAGGGACTGCTCAGCGCCGTACTGGATCATGCCCCGGCGCTCATCTCGATCAAGGACGCGGAGGGGCGGGTGCTGCTCGCCAACCGGCATTTTGCCGTGCTGGAGGGACCGTCTCTGCAGGATACCGGCGTCAAGAGCCTGTTCGACTCGTTTCCCGCCGGCCGCAGCGAGGACATGACCCAGAGCGATCTCGAGGTCCTGGCGACGGGAGAGCCGTGCGAGATCGAGGAGGAGTTGTGCCACTACGACGGCACGGTTCACACCTATCTGACGATAAAATTCGCCCTGTGCCGGGGCGACCAATCGTTTGCCATCGGCACCATCCGCACCGACATCACCCGGCGCAAGGAAGCGGAAGGCGCATTGCTACGCAGCGAAGAGCGGCTGAGCCTGGCGCTCGAAATCGGCGAAATCGCCACCTGGGACTGGGATCTGCGCGCCGGGCGGGTGGTCTGGACCGATCAATACTGGGCCATCTTCGGCTTGACCTCGGAGCCGGATCCGCCGGCATCGGTGAGCTGGTGGCGGGACAGCATTCATCCCGAGGATCTCCCGCACGTGGTCGTCCTCCTCGCCGAGTCGCAAGCGTGCCGCACGCCCTACTCCGCCTCCTACCGCATCATCCGCGCCGACGACCAGCGGGTCGCCTGGATCGAGGAGATCGGCCGCTATCTCTACGACGAAAGCGGTGACGCCGTTCGGATGATCGGCGTTTTGCGCGACATCACCAAGCGCAAGGAGGCGGAGGACGAACTGAGGCGCAGCGAGGCCCGCTTCCGCGGCACGTTCGAGAATGCAGCGGTCGGCATCGCCCATCTTCACCCCGATGGCCGTTGGCTCCGGGTCAACGACAGGCTGTGCCAGATCGTCGGCTATAGCCGCGAGGAACTGCTGGCGCGGACATTCCAGGACCTCACCCATCCCGACGATCATGCCGCCGACCGGCGCTGCCGCCGTCGAATGAAGTTCGGCGAGATCGCCTCGACCCGCATTGAACGGCGTTACATCCACAAGGACGGACGGGTGATCTGGGTGAACCTGACGCTGGCGATCCAGCACGACGACGACGGCGCCTCGCTCTATTTCATTACCGTCATCGAAGACATTAGTGCCAGGAGGCAGGCGGAGAAGGAGCTCAACGAGAGTCGTCTCAGGACCCGGGCGCTCATCGATGCCAGTGAAGACGAGATCATGCTGATCCAGGCCGACGGCACCGTCCTCGTCGTCAACGACGCGGCGGAGGCGGCGCTTGCCTCCCATGCCAGCGGCACGCCGGCGGTCGGCCAGAACATTCGCGCGTTGATGCCGGAGCCGTTGGCCGACGAGAGACTGCGAGGCGTCAGCGAGGCCGCCCGGCGTCGGACCGCCGTGCACTGGGAGAAGACGGCCGGTAGTCGGTGGCAGGATATCTGGATCTATCCGGTGGTCAGACGGGATTCGCCGGTCCGCGAAGTGGCTTGCTACGTTCGCGACGTCACCCAGCGCCGCCGGATCGAAGCGGAGATCCGCAAGCTGCACCAGGCGATTCACCAGAGTCCGGTATCGGTGGTGATCACCGATAAGGACGGCAACATCGAATATACAAATCCGAAATTCTGCGAGGTGACGGGCTATTCACTGGAAGAAGCGAAGGGCAATAATCCGCGTATTCTGAAATCCGGCCACACCGATCCGAAGGAATATGAGGTGCTATGGCAAACGATCACATCGGGTCAGGTATGGCGGGGCGAGTTTCACAACCGGCGCAAGGATGGGGGGTTGATCTGGGAGCTGGCCTCGATCGCACCGATCAAGAACGAGCTGGGTGAGGTCGCCAACTTCGTCGCACTGAAGGAAGATATCACCAAGCAGAAGGCGCTCGAGCAGGCGATAGAGCAAACGCAGCAACTGCAGGCGCTCGGCCAGCTTACCGGTGGCATCGCTCATGATTTCAACAATCTGCTGGCGATTATCGTCGGTAACCTGGAGTTGCTGGTGGAGGTGACCCGGGGCAATGCCGAGGCCGAAAGCCTGCTGAACGACGCCCTCTGGTCGGCGGAGCGCGGCGCCGAGCTAACCCACAGGTTGCTCGCCTTCGCCCGGCGGCAGCCGCTGAAGCCGGCGGTCACCGATCTCAACCAGGTGGTTCGTAGCATGCTGGATCTGCTGAGGCGAACGTTGGGGTCTGGGATCGGGGTTCGTGCTCACTTCGTCGACGACCTGTGGACGTCCAACATCGATGCAACGGAGCTGGAGCGGGCGATCGTCAACCTCGCCGTCAATGCTCGGGACGCCATGAACGGGACCGGCACGCTGGTCATCGAAACCCGGAACGTGCAACTCGACGAAGAATATGCGGCCGAGTTCAAGGAGCTGACGGCTGGGCACTACGCGCTGATCAGCATTGCCGACACCGGGACCGGCATGCCACCCGAGGTGTTGAAGCGCGTCTTCGAGCCCTTCTTCACCACCAAGGACTTCGGCAAGGGCAGCGGATTGGGGCTGAGCATGGTCTACGGATTCGCCAAGCAGTCGGGCGGGCATGTCCAACTGCAGAGCGAGCCCGGCAAGGGAACCACCGTCCATCTCTATTTGCCTCGTGCCGGCGCCGCCGACGGCGCCCAGGATCCGCCCGCGCCGCAGAACGGACCGCTGACGGGCGTCGTCCTCGTCGTCGAGGAGGATGCCCGTCTGCGCCATGTTGCCCTCCGCATGGTGCAGAACCTGGGTTTGCAGGCCATCGAAGCGGCCACCGGTCAAGAAGCGCTGCTTTGCCTCGAGGAGCAGCGGGTGGACCTTCTGTTTGTGGGGGCCGAGACCGGCAACGAGATCGGCGGGCTCGAACTCGCCGACCGGGCGCTTCAGCGCTACCCGCACGCGTGCGTCCTGTTCACCACCGGCCATGCCAGGAAAGCCATGCCGGCACCGGCTCGCTACGCTCACTGCGGCGCCTGGATCACCAAGCCCTATTCCAAGGCGGAACTCGGGCAAGTCATCGCCCGGCTACTCCGGCAGACCCGTTGACCCTCCCGCGGCTGCCGGCCGCATGCTAAATCCGCAGGCATGCTGCAGATTGACCAACTCACTTACCGTATCGGCGGCCGCGTCCTGTTCGATCGCGCCACCGCCGCCATTGCTCCCGGCCACCGGGTCGGTCTTGTCGGCCGCAACGGCAGCGGCAAGACCACGCTCATCCGCCTGATCACCGGCGACCTGGACGCCGACGGCGGTCAGATCCGCATTCCCCAGCGGTGGCGCGTCGGTGTCACCCGGCAGGAGGCACCGGACGGTCCGGAAAGCGCACTCGACACGTTGCTCGCCACGGACACCGAGCTCGCCCACCTCGCCGCCGAGGCGGCCACCGCCACCGATGCGGAGCGCATCGCCGACATCCACGAGCGGCTGCACGTCCGCGAAGCGCACGCGCAGCCGGCACGGGCGGCCCGGATTCTGAAAGGCCTCGGCTTCGATGAGGCCATGCAGCAGAGACCCTGCCGGACATTTTCCGGCGGCATGCGGATGCGGGTGGCTCTGGCGGCGCTATTGTTCACCCGCCCCGATCTGCTGCTTCTGGACGAGCCCACCAACCATCTCGACCTGGAGGCGAGCCTGTGGCTGGAGGAGTTCCTCCGCGCGTACCCCGGAACGATCCTGATCGTCAGCCATGATCGTGACCTGCTGAACCGGGTGACCCGGGAGATCCTCCACCTCGACGGCGGACGCCTCACCCTCTATGCCGGCGGCTATGACCGTTTCGAAGAGGCGCGCCGGCTGCGCCTCGATCAGGACGAGAAGGAGCGGCGCCGGCAGGAGGCGGAGCGGGCGCGCATTCAGGCCTTCGTCGATCGCTTCCGCTACAAGGCCTCGAAGGCGAGGCAGGCGCAGTCGCGGCTGAAGTGGCTGGCGAAGCTGGCACCCGTCGCCGATGGGCGCGGCAGCGGCGATATAACCTTCGACTTCCCGGACCCGGAAGAGCTGGCGCCACCGCTGGTCAACCTCGACGCGGTGAACGTGGGCTACGACGGTCGTGTCGTGCTTCGCAACCTGAACCTCCGGCTCGATGCGGACGACCGGATCGCGCTCCTGGGCGCCAACGGCAATGGCAAGTCGACGCTGATGAAGCTGCTTGCCGGCCGCCTCACCCCCCTCGCCGGGCGAACGCTACGCTCCGACAAGCTGCGCGTCGGCTACTTCGCCCAGCACCAGGCCGATGAGCTTGACCTGGATGCGACCCCGCTGGTCGAGCTTGGGCGGCGGCGGCGCAACGATCCGCCGGAGCGGCTACGCGGTCACCTGGCACGCTTCGGTTTCGGCCAGGAACGGGCGGAGACGCGGGTCGGCGCGCTCTCCGGCGGTGAGAAGGCCCGCCTGTTGTTCGCCCTGATGACCGCGCACCTGCCGCACATCCTCCTCCTCGACGAGCCCACCAACCATCTGGACGTGGAAGCGCGGCAAGCCTTGATCGAAGCCATCAACGGCTTCCGGGGGGCGGTCATTATGGTGAGCCACGACGTTAATGTGCTCGAACTCACCGCCGACCGGTTGTGGCTGGTGGAGGCGGGAACGGTTCGTCCGTTCGAGGGCGATCTCGAGGACTATCGCGCCCGCATCCTCGCCGCCGACGACGCTGGCGATGAATCGCGGCGGCCGAACGCCGGCGAGGAGCGCAAGCGAGCCCGACGCGCCGCCGCCGCCCGCCGGGCCGCCCTAGCCCCGCTGCAGCGGGAGATCACCGCCACCGAACGGACCATTGCGACCCTGACGGCGACGAAAAACGAAATCGCCGAAGCCCTGTCACAGCCGGACGTGTACGCCGGCGACGCGCAAAAAGCGCTGTCCCTCCAGACCCGCTTCCGCCAAGCCGAGCGTGACCTCGCCGCCGCCGAGGAACGTTGGTTCGACCTTCAACAGGCGTTGGAAGAAGCGTCCGCCGGCGCAGCGTCGTGAACGAATGCGCAGCTCCGGCGTCAGTCGTCGCCGATCTGTGACTGGAGGTAATTGGGCAGGCCGACGAGATCGATCAGACCCAGCTCCGTCTCCAGAAAGTCGATGTGCTCTTCGCTGTCTTCCAAGATGTCCGCGGCAAGCTCGCGGGAACCGTAGTCCTTGTTCTCCTCGAAAAAAGTGATCGCGGTGACCACATCGCGGCGGGCCACGGTCTCCAACGCCAAATCGCAGGAAAGGCACTCCTGTGCATTCTCGCCGATGCGCAGCTTGCCGAGATCCTGCAGGTTGGGCAGGCCTTCGAGGAATAATATCCGCTCGATCAACTTATCCGCATGGCGCATCTCACCGATTGACTCGTCCTGGATCTTCTTCCCCAGACCAACAAGCCCCCAATTCTTGAGCATGCGCGCATGCAGGAAATACTGGTTGATCGCGGTCAACTCATTTTTGAGAAGAATGTTCAGATGGCTGATGACGTCGGCTTCTATCTTCACGCGCCTTCTCCCTCATTGCGTTTCGGCAAAAGCGGTCGCCCGGCGCGGCCGCGTGTCGAATCCCGTATCCAGCTAGATGTCGACGAGAGAATGCAAGGGCAAGACCAGCCGCTTGTCCAGGGGCGACCTGCACCCGGCGAGCGGTCTCGATGATCAATGCCGCCAGAAGGACGGCGTGAATAGGGCGAGGATGGTGAACAATTCCAGCCGGCCGAGCAGCATCGCCCCAGCCAGCACCCATTTCGCCGCATCCGGTAGAGGGCTGAAATTGCCCACCGGGCCGATGATCGGACCGAGGCCCGCACCCGCATTGCTCACCGCGGCGGCGGCGCCGGAAACACTGGTGATCAGATCGAGGCCGAGCATGGCGAGGATCAGGGCGACGACGGCGGCGGAGAACAGGTAGATCCCCATGAACAGCAACACCCCGGCGAATACGTCCTCGCCGACGGTCCGTCCATTGTAAATGGCGGCATTGGCACTGTGCGGATAGATAAGCCGATGCAGGTAACCGCGCAGTGCCAGAAACAGGATATCGAAGCGGAAGATCTTCAGGCCTCCGGTGGTGGAACCGGTGCAGCCGCCGACGAACATCGAGAGGAAAAACAGGCAAGCGGTGAAGCTGTCCCAGGCCGAATAATCGTCGGCGGCGTAACCCGTCGTGGTGATCACCGAAACGACGTGAAAGGTGGCCTGGGTCAGCGCCTCCAGCGGATCCATCGAATGCACCACCAGCAGCCAGACGGTCAGCCCTAGGCTCACCATGGCCGTGAAGCGAAGAAAGCTGCGCACCTGCTCGTCCTTGAATACCGACGTCGCCCGGCCCTGGACGAGGCGCATGTAGAGTATGAAGGGCAGACTGCCGGCCAGCATGAAGACGACGATGATCCATTCGATGGTGGGGCTGTGAAAGTGGCCGATCGAGGCATCCGAGGTGGAGAACCCACCCGTCGCCAGCGTGGAGATGGCGTGCGTCACCGACTCCAGCCAGTCCATGCCGGCAAGCTTGAGGCAGAGGGCGCAAACGACGGTCAATCCCAGGTAGATGCCGAGGAGGAGGAGGGCGAAGTGGCGCGCTTGGGGGACCGCCTTCTCGGTTTTTTCCGAGGACTTCAGACGGAACAGCTGCATTCCGCCCACCCGCAGCGCCGGCAGGATGGCGAGCCCGACGACGATGAACCCGATGCCGCCGATGCCCTGCAGCATCGACCGCCACAGCAAGATGCCGGGCGGAGCGTCGTCGAGACCGACGAGCACCGTCGAGCCGGTGGTGGTCAGACCGGACATCGCTTCGAAGAAAGCGTCGGCCGGACCCAGCCTCAACTCGGACGAGTACATCAGCGGTACCGCCGCGGCGAGCGCCGACGACAACCACAGCCCGGTCGTCAGCAGGAACCCCTGATGCACCGAGAGCCGGAACGCCGGCCCGCGCGTCGTCAGCGCCAACGCCAGGCCGACGAACGTAACGGTTGCCGCCGACAGGGCGAAAACCTGCCAATCGGGGTGGCCGGCGAATGCGTCGACGATGGCCGGGACCATCATCAGCAGCCCGAGAGCGGTGATGAACAGGCTGATGACATGCAGCACCGGCATGATCATCCGGCGACGGTCGTCGATCGCGGCAGGAGCCATGAGGCCTTATCTTCGGTGCCCGGGCGCGACCTTCGAGGCTACCGCATCGCGGCCGAAGCAGCGCCCCGGATGGTCGAACTGCCGCCCATCCTCATCCCGGCGCAACGGATTGTCGAGACGTCAGCCGTTGAAAAGGCGATGGATACGGGCCTGGATCGCCTCCGCCGCCGCCTTCGGATCGGCGGCATCGCGAATGGGGCGGCCGACGACGATGTAGTCGGCCCCGGCCCGGAACGCGTCCTCCACGTCGACGGTGCGCTTCTGGTCGTCGACCGGCCGGTTCACCCCGGGACGGATGCCCGGAACGACGACCATCAGCTTCGGTCCCAGCGCATCGCGGATGCCGGCGACTTCCAACCCCGATGAAACGATCCCGTCGCAGCCGAGCGCCAATGCCCGTCTGGCCCGCTCCAGGACGACGGCGCGGATGTCGGTCTGGAACCCGAGGGCGATCATGTCCGCCTGGTCGAGGCTGGTCAGCACGGTGACCGCAAGGATGGCGAGTGACCCTTTTGCGCCGACAGCGGCCTCGATGATGGCATCGTTGCCGTGGACGGTGGCGAACCGCGCCGGCCGTTTGGCCAGTTGGCGAACCGCCGACGCCACGGTCTGCGGCACATCGAAGAATTTCAGGTCGACGAACACCTGCTTGCCGCGCTCGGCCAGCCAGTCGAGGAGTTCGAAGTAGCCGCCGGCCATGAACAGCTCGAGGCCGATCTTGTAGAAGCAAACAGCGGGACCGAGCCGGGTAACGAGATCCCTGGCTCCATCCACGTCGGGAACGTCCAAAGCCAGGATCAGCCGCTCGTCCGATGGAATATGCTTCGCCCGATCGGCTTCGGGCTCGGTCACGGGGATAGGCATGGGTGAGGGTCCGCCCGGTGCGCCGCCTAGGCGCGCTTCAGCATCGGGCCGAGCGCGCGGCCGCCGAAAAGGTGGATGTGCAGATGCATCACCTCCTGGTGCGCGTCGGTGCCGTTGTTGGCCAGGAAGCGGTAGCCGGTGTCAGCGACGCCGGTCATTCGCGCCACCTCGGACACGGCCCGAAAGAAGCCGCCGACGAACTCCGGCGTCGCCAGCGAGGTCATGTCGTCGAGGGTTACGTAGGGGCCTTTCGGGATGACCAGCACGTGGACCGGGGCCAGCGGCCGGATGTCGTGGAAGGCGAGGGCGTAGTCGTCTTCATAGACCTTGTCGCACGGGATCTCCCCCCGCAGGATCCGGGCAAAAATATTGCTGGGGTCGTAGGCCATGCCGTCTTCCCTGTCCGATCGTTGCGGCGCCGTTCAGATGATCTTACCGCGCGCCTGCTTCTCGGCGATGCCGGAGACACCCTCGCGGGCGGCCAGCTTTTCCCAGACGTCGTGCGGCTGCACGCCCGCCTCCGCCCACAGCACCAACAGGTGATAGAGCACGTCGGCACTTTCGTCGGCGAGGCGCTCCGGCGTCTCGGTCATCGCGGCGACGACCACCTCGATGGCTTCCTCGCCCACCTTACGAGCGATCTTCTGCCGTCCTTTGGCGAACAGCTTGGCGGTATAGGACGCTTGCGGATCGGATCCCCGCCGACTGACGATGGTTTGGTAGAGCCGTTCGAGGACGGTTGCGTCAAGATCATCCACGCTGTTCACAAGATCATGCCCCCAAACCTGCCTCCGTAGCGCGGACGGGAATGCCGGCTCGTTGCAGGTGCGCTTTGGCTTCCGCGATCGAATAGGTGCCGAAGTGAAAGATCGAGGCCGCCAGCACCGCCGAGGCGTGGCCGTCCCGGACCCCTTCCACCAGGTGCTCCAGTGTCCCGACACCCCCGGATGCGATCACCGGCACCGGCACCGCATCGGCGATGGCCCGTGTCAGTGGGATATCGAAGCCGATCTTGGTGCCGTCCCGGTCCATGGAGGTCAAGAGGATTTCGCCGGCGCCGTAGTCGGACATCCGCCGCGCCCATGCCACCGCGTCGATGCCGGTCGGCCGGCGGCCGCCGTAGGTGAACACCTCGAACCGTCCGACCGCAACCGCCTTGGCATCGATGGCGACGACGATGCACTGGCTGCCGAACTTGGCGGCGGCGTCGGCGACGAATTCCGGGCGCTGTACCGCCGCGGTGTTGATGGAAACCTTGTCGGCGCCGGCCAGCAACAACCGCCGGATGTCGTCGAGGCCACGGACGCCGCCGCCGACGGTGAGCGGCATGAAGCACCGCTCGGCGGTACGGCCGACGACGTCGTAAATCGTCTCGCGGTTCTCGTGGCTGGCGGTGATGTCGAGAAAGCAGAGTTCGTCGGCTCCCGCCGCATCGTAGATGCGCGCCTGCTCCACCGGGTCGCCGGCGTCCACCAGGTTGACGAAGTTGACACCCTTGACCACCCGGCCCCGATCCACATCGAGGCAGGGAATGATGCGGACCTTCAGCAACGCCGTGCCCCCTGGCCGGCGTCGGGGTTCCGCTGGCGCAGCACTCGGATCGCCGCCGCTATATCCAGCCGGCCGTCGTAGAGCGCACGACCGGCGATGACGCCGGCGATGAGGTCGCCCCCCAGCGTGTTCAGCCGCTCCAGATCGGCGAGCGAGGCGACGCCGCCGGACGCGATCACCGGGATGGCGACGGCGCGGGCCAATGCCACCGTGCCGGGGATGTCGGGTCCGGCCAACACCCCATCGCGTCCGATGTCGGTGTAGATCAACGCCGCCACACCGTGATCTTCGAAACGACGGGCGGCGTCTGCGACGGCCACATCCGTCTGTTCCGTCCAGCCGGAGACGGCGACGCGCCCGTCGCGTGCATCGAGACCGACGGCGACGCGCCCCGGCCAGTCGCGGCAGGCCGCGACGACGAGGTCGGGATCGCGCAGCGCCGCGGTGCCGAGGATGACCCGGGAGACACCGCGGCCGAGCCAGAAATCGATCCGCTCGCGCGACCGGATGCCGCCGCCGAGCTGAACCGGAATCGTCGCTCGGGCAAGGATGGCCTTAACCACCGGGCTATTGACCGGCTTTCCGGCGAATGCGCCGTCAAGGTCGACGATGTGCAGCCATTCCGCGCCGGCGGCGACGAATGCCTCGGCCTGGGCGGCAGGGTCGGCGTTGAAGACGGTCGCCGTCGCCATTTCGCCCCGCACCAGGCGGACGCAACGGCCCTCCTTCAGATCGATCGCCGGATAGAAGATCAAGGCCGCCACCTGAGAAAGTTGCCGATCAGCCGGAGGCCGGTGGCCTGGCTCTTCTCGGGATGAAACTGGGTGCCGATGAGATTGTCGCGGCCGATGATCGCCGCCACCGGCCCACCGTACGCCGTCGTCGCCAGCACGTGGCCGGGATCGCGCGGGCGGAAGCCGTAGGAATGGACGAAATACGCATGGGAACCGGTGGTGAGACCGGCGAGGACGGGATGGCCGGGGGCGAGGAGGGACAGATCGTTCCAGCCCATGTGCGGGATCTTCAGGCCGTTGCCGGCGGCGGGGAGCAGGTCGACGGTGCCGGCGATCCAGTCGAGCCCCGGATGCTCGCCGTGCTCGCGGCCGGTCGTCGCCATCAACTGCATGCCGACGCAGATGCCGAGGAAAGGCCGTTTCCGTTCCACCACCGCCTCGGCGAGGGCATCGGCCATGCCCGGTAACGCCATCAGGCCGCGCCGGCAGTCGGCGAAGGCACCGACACCCGGGAGGACAATCGCATCGGCGGCGGCGACGACGGCGGCATCGGAGGTCACCTCCAGGTGCAAGCCCAGCGCCTCCTCGCCGATGACCCGCTCGAACGCCTTTGCCGCCGAGCGCAGGTTGCCGGAGCCGTAGTCGATGATGACGACGCTCATCGAACCAGGCCCTGGGCGAAATGTCCGTGCTGGTCGAGGAACCGCTGCAGGGCCGAGTCGCGATCTCTGCCGGCGACCACACCGACCTCGATGTAGCCGCGGCGGAACAGCGTTGTCCGCCTCAGGTCGTTGGCGATGAAACCGACGACCGTGGCCAGGGCAAGGGAGACCGCGGTCGTCGAGAGCAGCGGCAGTCCCAGCCACGCCCCACCGAACGTCCACAGGATGTCCAATGCAATTAGCACCACCGCCACCAGCCATAGCCGGACCCACAGCGCCCAGACGGCGGAAAAGAAGAACGCCGGCCAGGAGAAGCCTTCCTTGACCAGATGGATGTCGCGGTCGAGACGCTCGGCCGGGGTGCGGACGTGAACCGTGTAGACGCGCATCATCCGGTCATCGCCGCTTTCGCCGGCCTGCTGTCGGGCGTCCGGGTCATAGCGAGCCTCCCAGCACCCCTTTGGTCGACGGGACGGCGTCGGAGCGGCGCGGATCGATCTCCACCGCCTGGCGCAGGGCTCGCGCCAGTCCCTTGAAGCAGGCCTCGCAGAGATGGTGGTTATTGTCGGCGTAGAGGCCCTCCACGTGCAGGGTCAGCCGCGCGTTCAGGGCGAACGCGTGGAACCAGTGCCCGATCAGCTCGGTATCGAGCGCCCCCAGGCGCGGCTGGGTGAACCGGACGTTCCAGACGAGGTAAGGGCGTCCGGAGGCATCGATGACGACGCGGGTCAGCGAGCCGTCCATGGGTGAAAGCGCCTCGCCGAAGCGGCGGATACCGCGGCGGCTGCCGAGCGCCTCGTCAAATGCCTGGCCGAGGGCGATCGCCGTGTCCTCGGTGGTATGGTGGCCATCGATGTGCAGGTCGCCCGCCGTCTTCAAGGTGATGTCGATGAGACTGTGGCGGGCGAGCTGATCGATCATATGGTCGAGGAAGCCGATACCCGTCGCCACGTCGGCGCGGCCGCTCCCGTCGAGGTCGACCGAAGCGTGGACGGTGGTCTCATGGGTCTTGCGGTCGATGGACGCGGTGCGCATGGCGGGGGACCGTTTGTTCCGAGAGGGTGTTCTAACAGCATCGGTCGCGGCCCGCCAAGCGGTAGGCAACGGGGGCCGGGTGCGGGTCAGGCGGCGGGCGAGGCTCCATCGTCGGTGGCGGCCGGACGGATGGTGTGTTACCGACACCGGCGCGCCGCGCCTTGACCGCGCCCGCGGCCCGGCCTAGATCCGCGAGAAGCTTAGCCCGCAGCTCAACGAGCCCCATGCCCCCGACCACCGATCCCCCGTCGCTTTCCCAATGGCACGGCACCACGATCCTCGCGGTGCGCAAGGGAGGGCGGGTCGTCATCGCCGGCGACGGCCAGGTGTCCATGGGCAACACCATCATCAAATCCAATGCCCGCAAGGTGCGCCGCCTCGCCGACGGCGGGGTGATCGCCGGCTTTGCCGGCGCCACCGCCGACGCCTTCACCCTGTTCGAGCGGCTGGAGAGCAAGCTTGAGCAGTACCCGCGCCAGCTCACCCGCGCCTGCGTCGAGTTGGCCAAGGACTGGCGGACCGACCGCTACCTGCGTCGGCTGGAAGCGATGATGGCGGTGGCCGATAAGGAGGTGTCGCTGGTGATGACCGGCTCGGGTGACGTGCTGGAGCCGGAGCACGGGCTGATCGGCATCGGCTCCGGCGGCGCCTATGCCCTGGCCGCGGCCCGGGCGATGATCGACCGCGACGATCTCGATGCGGAGGAGGTCGCCCGCCGGGCGCTCGCCATCGCTGCCGACATCTGTGTCTTCACCAATCGGAACGTCCTGATCGAAAGCTTATGACCAGCTTCACCCCGCGGGAAATCGTCTCCGAGCTCAACCGCCACATCGTCGGCCAGGACGACGCCAAGCGCGCCGTCGCCATCGCGCTGCGCAACCGCTGGCGCCGGCAGCAGCTGGACGACGACATGCGGCAAGAGGTGCTGCCCAAGAACATCCTGATGATCGGGCCGACCGGGGTCGGCAAGACCGAGATCGCCCGTCGCCTCGCCCATCTGGCCCAGGCGCCGTTCCTCAAGGTGGAGGCGACCAAATTCACCGAGATCGGCTACGTCGGCCGCGACGTCGAGCAGATTGTCCGCGATCTGGTGGAGATCGCCCTGCATATGACCCGCGAGCGCCTGCGCAAGCAGGTACAGGCCAAGGCGGAGCTGGCCACCGAGGAAAAAATCGTCGGCGCGCTGGTGGGCGAGCGGGCGTCCACCGAAACCCGTGACAAATTCCGCCGAATGCTGCGCGACGGGCAACTGGAGGACAAGGAGATCGAGGTCCAGGTGGCCGATCAGGCGTCGCTGCAGCTGCCGACGTTCGATATTCCCGGCATGCCCGGCTCGCAGATGGGGATGCTCAATCTGGGCGAGATGTTCTCCAAGGCGTTCGGCGGCGCCCCGACCAAGGCGAAGAAGATGTCGGTGGCCCAGGCCCGGCTCATCCTCGGTCAGCAGGAGGCCGACCGGCTCCTCGACGAGGATCGGGTGGTCAAGGAGGCGATCGAGCAGGTGGAGAACAACGGCATCGTCTTCCTCGATGAGATCGACAAGATCACCGGCCGCTCCGAGCGCGTCGGCGGCGCCGATGTTAGCCGCGAGGGGGTGCAGCGGGACCTGCTGCCGCTGATCGAGGGCACGGTGGTGCCGACCAAGCGCGGGCCGGTGAAGACCGACCACATCCTGTTCATCGCGTCGGGCGCCTTCCACATCGCCAAGCCGTCCGACATGCTGCCGGAACTGCAGGGCCGGCTGCCGATCCGGGTCGAGCTGAAGGCGCTGACCCGCGACGACTTCGTCCGCATCCTGACCGAGCCGGAAGCGAGCCTGATCAAGCAGTACAAGGCGCTGATGGCGACGGAAGGGGTCACCCTCGATTTCGCCCCGGACGCGATCGAAGAGATCGCCACCTTGGCCGCCGAGATCAATGCCGGGGTCGAGAACATCGGCGCCCGCCGGCTGCAGACGGTACTGGAGAAGCTGGTGGAGGAGATCAGCTTCACCGCCTCGGAACGCTCCGGCGAAACCATCACCCTGACCGCCACCCACGTCCGCACCACCGTCGGCACCCTCGCCAAATCCGCCGACCTGGCGAAGTTTATCTTGTAGCGGGCGGACGCTTCTGCGGCGTCAGGCCACGGTGGCAGGGACCTTCAAACTACGATGTTGAGGTTTTGGCCGCGGGAGGATGATGTCGGGGCGCTCGGCATCGCTTGGGCGAGCATGTCGACCACGGCCTGATCCGCCTGGTGCGCTTGTTTCACCGCGGCGAGGTTGATTTGCTGCGAAGCGGCCGCGGAGCGCAGGGCGACGGCTTGCTGGGCGAGGCTGGTGACGTCCATGGTCGATCCTCTTTTCCCGGAGCGATCCAACTTACATGTTGGTGCCGTCGGCGGCAGTGATGGCCATCACCCTGGTCGGCACATCCCAGGCCGGGCGCGCCTCGGAAAGTGGGCGGCGGGGCGAGGCGAGCTTTGGGAAGGGCCTCGCACCCGCCGCATCCCTCGCTCCGGCCCGGTTCGGGGGGGGGTGGGGCGGGAGCGGGGAGCGTGTTGACGCGGCACATCTTGCCTCGGCGTTGGGCCCCGCGGCAGTGACGGTCGTCGCAGCGTTGGTGAAAAATGCAATCTGGGCGGAGGGGCGACACCGCCCCGCAACGTCAGCGGGAGGGCCGGTGACGGCGGAGCAGCACGAACAAGGCGCCCTCACCGCCGTAAGAGCGCGACGCATGGGTGAAGGCCAGTACCCGCTCGCGATTGGGCGGTTCGTTCAGCCAGCGCGGCACATTGGTCTTCAGCACCCCGATGGCGCCGTCGGGGCCGTATCCCTTGCCGGTGATGACGAGGACCGATCGGCGCCCCGCCGCATAGGCGTCGGCGATGAACCGCCCGAGGCCGCGATGGGCCTCGTCCTGGGTCATGTTGTGCAGATCGATGCGGATTTCCGGCGCGATCAGGCCGCGCTTCAGCCGGTTGAGGGTGCGCTGATCGATGCCGGGGGCAATCCCCGGGGCAAGCGCGGCCGGACCTGACGGCTCCATCGGTGCTCGCGGCGGGGACGCCGTGGAGGGCAATCGGGGCGGTGGCGGAGGGCGTTCCTCCGGCGACGATGGCGCCGCGGTCGGCCGCTTGGCGACGGCAGCGGCGGCGGGCGGTGCGGGCGGCCGCTTAAGCGGCGTCACCTGCGCGGTCACCCGTCGCCACAGCGCCGCATCGTCCGCGTCGTGCGGCTCAGGCGTGCGCCGGTCGCGGCTCACCATCCACCAGCATCGCCAGCAAACGTTTCGGTCCATGGGCGCCGAGCAACAGTGTCTGTTCGATATCGGCGGTTCGCGACGGACCGGTGATCCAGTTGAGCACCCGAGGCATCTCTCCCGGTTTGGTGGAGGCACGCAGCCAGGCGAACGCGTCCTCGTAACAGCCGACGATGCAGGCCGTAGGCAGGACGACGATATGGGCCTCGGGCAGGAAATTCAGGCCGGTGGGATTGTCCGGCCCGGAGACCATGACCAGGGTGCCGGTCTCGGCCACGCCGGCGAAAGCGGCGGACACGGCCGCGGTATCCTCCGCCGCCGCGGCGCCGGTGATGCAGGTGAGAAGCGGTTCGGATGCCCACGGTATGGTCGCGATCAGCGGGTCCGGCGCCAGCTTCAGCTGGGCCGGCAGGTTGGCTTCGCGCAGGAAGGCGGCGACGGCGGCCGGAACCGCCGCGTAGCCATCGACGCGGACCAAGGTGACGTTGACCCGTTCCGCCTCGGAAATGAACAGCCCGATCAGCGCCTCTCCCTGCAACTGGCCGCGCGCCGGCACTACGTTGGCCTTCGGGTTGGCCAGCCGCTGGTCGATGGCGCGGCGGGCGGCATCGTCGAGGCGGCCGCGGCCGAGGGAGGCGCGGATGGATGTGAAGACGGCATCGCGCGACGCGCTCATTGTCCGGCACTCCGCGCCCGCCACAGGTCGTGGAAGGTTCGGCCTTGCGGCGCCGGCAGATCGCGCACCGAGGTCCAGCCGCCGGCGAGGGGAAGGCGGCGAAAGCGGCCGGAGCGGCGGCCGAGAAGGCCCATGGCGCCGACGGCGAGGCGTGTCGCCAGACGATAAAGCGCCGGCCGGGTCGCCAGGAGCGCCCAGCCGCGAAGCCCGTAGCGGACCGGCTTCGCCCCCAGTCCCGCGTCGAACTGTCGCTCGCGCAGCGTCCGCAGCATGCGCGGCAGGGGGATCTTCATCGGACACACCTCCTCGCAACGGCCGCAGAAGGTGGATGCGTTGGGCAGGTGACCGGCCTCGGCGACGCCGATCAGGTTGGGGATCAGCACCGCCCCCATCGGCCCGGAATAGACCCATCCATAGGCGTGACCGCCGACGGCGCCGTAGATGGGACAGTGGTTGATGCAGGCGCCACAGCGGATGCAGCGGAGCATCTCGCGAAACTCGCTATGCAGCATCTCGGTACGGCCGTTGTCCAGCAGGACCACGTGCATCGCCTGCGGTCCGTCGAGATCGGTGGGGCGCCGCGGACCGGTGATGAAGCTGGTGTACACGGACAGATCCTGCCCGGTCGCCGAACGGGCGAGGAGGCGGAGAAGGGTGGCGGCGTCCTCCAGCGTCGGCACCACCTTCTCGATGCTGGCGACGGCGATGTGCACCCGGGGTGTGTTGAGGGTGAGATCGCCGTTGCCCTCGTTGGTGACGAGGACGATGGAGCCGGTTTCGGCGATCAGCATGTTGGCGCCGGTGATTCCCACGTCGGCTTCGAGGAAGGTGCGGCGCAGCACCGTCCGCGCCTCGTCGAGCATGACCCGCGGCTCTTCCAGCCGGCGTTCGGGCGGGAACTCGCTGTGGTGGGCGCGGAAAGACTCCGCCACCTGCTCCTTGGAGAGATGGATGGCGGGGGCGATGATATGGCTGGGCGGTTCGTGCCGGAGCTGGACGATATATTCGCCGAGGTCCGTCTCCACCGGCCGGAACCCCTCGGCTTCGAGGTGCTCGTTGAGACCGAGCTCCTCGCCGATCATCGACTTGCCTTTGGCGATCGTCTTCGCGCCCGCGTCCCGACAGATGCCGGTGATGATCGAGCGGGCCTCCTCGGCGTCCTTCGCCCAGTGAACCTTGCCGCCGGCGGCGGTCAGTCGGGCCTCGAACCGTTCAAGGTATTCGTCGAGGTTGGCGAGGGCATGGTCCTTGATGGCGACGGCAGCGTCGCGCAGCGCCTCGTATTCCGGCAGCCGATCGAAGGCGGCGCGGCGTTTGACCGGGAAGCCCTGTTTGAACCGGGTGAGCGATGCCTGCAGGTTGTCGTCGTGAAGCGCCCGTTCCACGTTCTCGGGGAACAGCCGAGCGGTTGAATCCATTTCTTCCTCCCCCGCCGCCGCTCTTTACCGTCGACGACGTCGTCGCCTTGCCCCCTCGGATCAGTCCCCCGAGGTTACGGTGTTTCGCCGATGGGCGGAGCCGTTTCGGCCAATCCGGACAGGACTTCCGCCACATGGCGGACGTGGACGGTGTGACCCTGCCGGCTCAGCCGGCCGGCGATATTGAGCAGGCAACCGAGGTCGCCGCCCAGCACGGTATCGGCGCCGGTGGCGACGATGTCGTCCACCTTCGCCTGCACCATCTTCTCGGAGATGTCCGGATACTTGACGCAGAAGAGGCCACCGAAGCCGCAGCAGGTCTCCGGTTCCTTCAGTTCGGCGAGGGTAACGCCGCTGGTGCCGGAAAGGAGCTGCCGCGGCTGTTTCGATACCCCCATCTCGCGCAGGCTGGAGCAGGAGTCGTGATAGGCGACCCGCGCGGCCAACGGCGGGGCCGGCGGCGCCACGCCCAGGATATCGACGAGGAACGAGGTCAGTTCGAAGGTGCGTGCCGCCAGTTGCTTAGCCCGATCGAGCCACGCCGGCTCGTCTTGAAACAACTCCGGATAGTGTCGGGAGATGGTGCCGGCGCACGACCCGGACGGAACGACCACGTAGTCGAATGGGGAAAAGACCTCGATCACACCGCGGGCGACCCGCTTCGCGTCGTTCTTGTCGCCGGAATTCATCGCCGGCTGACCGCAGCAGGTCTGTTGCGGCGGAACGGTGACCCGACAGCCGGCCTCCTCCAGCAGTTTCACGGCGGCAAAGCCGACGACCGGACGCCATGCGTCGATCAGGCAGGTGACGAACAGTGCGACGTGGGGAGACTTCCCTTCCATGCCCGCAGAGTGGGCGTTCTTGACAATGTTGGCAAGGCCTTATCTTAACGCGACGCCGCCAATCCGGTGCCTCGCGGCGAACCGGCCCGGTCGGCCGTCACCGCCGCCGCCCGGGGCAGCAGAAGATAGTAGCGGCCGGTCTGTTTCATCAGGCCGGCGCGAAGCTCCGCATCCTCTCCCGCGCCCCAGAAAAGGTCGCCGCGGATCGGCCCCTTGATGGCGCCGCCCGTATCCTGCGCCACCACCAGCCGCCGGAGCGGGTGCAGGTGCGCCGGATCGGTGGTGTCGAGCCAGATGGGCACGCCGTAGGGAACGAACGAGGGATCGACGGCGAGGCTGCGACCGGGGGTGAGCGCCACCCCTTGCGCCCCGATCGGCGCGTCGGCATCGCGGAGCCGGAAAAACACGTAGGACGGATTGAGGTTCATCACCGCCGGTGCTTCGTCCGGATGGGACTGCAGCCAGACCCGGATCGCCTGCATCGACATGTCTTCGGGCTGGATCTCGCCGCGACGGATCAGTTCGCGGCCGATCGGGAAATAGGTGTAACCGTTCTGACCGGCGTAGCCGACCCGGTAGACCCCGCCGTCCTCCAACTGAACCAGCCCCGACCCCTGGATATGCAAGAAGAATGCGGCGATGGGGTCGTCCACCCAGAGAAGCTCAAGACCGCGCCCGGCCAGTGCGCCGTTCTCGATCTGCGCCCGGCTCGGCAGGCTCGCCGTAGAAGCGGGGGCGCGGTAGAGCGGGTAGTAATATCGGCCGGTCCGCCGTAGCGAGCCGGAAAGGATGGGTTCGTAATAGCCGGTAAACATCCCTTCGTCGGAGCCGGCGCTGAGGACGAGATAAGGGACGAACCATTGTTCGAAGAAACGGCGCGCCAGACGCGGGTCGGCGCCGACATTGGCGGCGGCCCGGCACGCCGCCGACCAGTGGCCGGCGGCGCCGAATTGCCACCCTATACCGCTGCTGCCTACCGACCGCTTGCCATTGATCTTTTCGCACGAACGGCGGAAGGCGAGGAGAGCCTCACCCTGGGAGTCGCTGGCCCAGTCGGGGATTTGCTCGAAGGCGACGGGAGCGAGGTGGAAGCCCGGCAACACCGAGGGCGGCGCACTGGGAGAAGGTGCCGGCGGCAGCCTCGGCGCCGCTCGCGAGGCCTGGTCCGATCCGCAGCCGGCGAGGACTGTAAGGATCGCAATCAGGCACGCGGCGGCGACACTTCGCCTGCCGGCAAAAAAAAGAGTCGGTCGCATGTCCATTGCGCCCGTCGCCATCGTCCCATCGCCTTCACCCAGCGTGCTTGTGACGTAATGCCACCGCGGGCGTCAATTGCCGATGGGGAGGGTGATGATCCACGTACCCTTTTTGGCCAACGGCGGGCCCGGCACGGGCCCGCCGGCCGAGGCCTGGGAGAATCGCCGGTCAGTCGGGCGCGCCAGTGGCGATCAGCGTCCAGTTGGGATTGGACGAACGGGTATCGCGGGCGAAGGTCCAGACGTCGACCACTTCGTTGACGCTGGTGGCGTCGCCTTCGATGATTGCAGCGTTGGCATCGCGCACGGCGGAAATCTGCTCGCTTACGAACTTGACCGAGACATGGGCGGTTCGCCCATGCATGTAGGCCTCGACGATCTCCGCCGATTTGATCCCGACCAGGGTCGTCTCGAGCTTCTCGCCCGCCTGCTGCCGGGCGCGGATGGTTTGAACGAAGTTGTTGTAGACGTCCTGGCTGAGCAGCGGCTGCAGGGCGCGAACATCCTCGTGGGCGAAAGCCTGGAGGATCAGTTCGAAGGCCTTCTGGGCTCCGGCACTGAAGGTCTTTTCGTCGAAGCTAGGATCGGCGACGCGAATCTGCGTCAGGCCGGCATCCAGCGACGGCGGCAACGACAGTGGCTCATCCTCAAGGGGGGCAGCATCGGCGGGACCTTCGCGCCGCTCGGGCAGCCGGACCGGTTCTTCCCCGCGTTCGCCCCGGCCGGGGAAGGGGAGGCGGCTGTCGTCCTTACCCTGAAAGCCATCCCGGCGACCCAGTACGCTACGTAGCCTCAACACGAGGAACGCGGCGACAAGCGCGAACAGGATGATGTCGAGATAGTAGCCATCACCCATGACGATGCATATTTTCCTTGCGCCCAGGGGCTGAAGTCATCGAATCCATATCCTAGAAATAAGGTTACCGGCTTGTCCGTTCCAGGTCCAGCGGTGCATCCCCCTTTGCCGGGCGCCATTTGCCGAGGGCGCGCGGAAGGGGCGAGACCCGGAGCGGGACCCTGGCGGTCCGCGTCTCCGCTCACTACCTGACAACGATGCTCCTCGCCTTCTGCCTCCTGTTTGTCGCCCTTCCCGTTCTGGATGTCCTGTCGCTTATCAAGGCCGGCGACCTCTGGGGCTTCTGGCCCACCGTGGGCTTGGTCGTCGGGACCGGCATCGTCGGTACGGCAATCGTGCGCCATCAGGGGCTGAGCATTGGTCAGCAGGTGCGGCAGAGCCTGAACGCCGGCCGGCTGCCGGTCGTCGAGGCGTTCGACGGGGCGTGTGTGCTGGTGGCGGGAGGCCTGTTGCTGTTCCCGGGGCTGGCCTCTGACGTGCTGGCGGTGGCGCTGTTGCTGCCGCCGCTGCGCGCCCTGCTGCGACGGAGCATCGCCTGGCGGCTGCGGCGGAGCGGCCAGGTTGTGGTGTGGAGACACGAGTTTCCGGGACCCGCCGCCGGCGCATCCTCGCCCGGCGGACCTTCCGCGCGCCGACCGGGGGAGGTGGTGATCGAGGGCGAGTTCGAACCGGTCGAGCCGCAGCCGACGGTGGATGTGCCGGCGCGGCTGCCGATGCCGCGTTCCCTGCGTCCCGACAACGAGAACTGAGCCGCGACAAAGAGCCCTACGTCCGTTTCGGATGGGCGCGGGCGATATGCGTCGGATGAGGACCGCGGCGGTTGTCGGCGGTCGTCGATCCGTGCTAGCCAGGGCCGCCCTGCCGCCGGCCGTCCCTTCGGCCGTCCCTTGGGCGATGAAATAAAGTTGCACCAGCCAGAGGGACACCGTCATGACCGATGAGCGCCAAGAGCCGGGGAAGGCGGACGGCGAGAGCACGCCGCCGTCGCCGCCCGTCGTGGTGAACGCCCAGTACGTGAAGGACCTGTCGTTCGAGGCGCCGTCGGCGCCGCAGGTATTCGGCCAGCTGCAGCGTCAGCAGCCCAACATCTCGGTCAAGGTGGATGTGCAGGCGCGGGCACTGGACGCGGCTAGCCACGTCTATGAGGTGGTGCTGCAGATCGAATCCGAGTGCAAGGCGGCGGATATGACCGCCTTCGTCATCGAGCTGGCCTACGGCGGCGTCTTCAGCCTCAACGTCCCGGAGGACAGCGTCCGCCAGGTACTGCTGATCGAATGCCCGCGCCTGCTGTTTCCGTTCGCCCGCCACGTGGTGGCGACGGCGACCCTGAACGGGGGATTCATGCCGCTGATGTTGGGCCCGATTGATTTCGCCGCCCTTTACCAGCAACAGAACGCCGAGCAGCCGGCCCCCACCGCCCTCGTGTGACGGCATCGCCGTCACACCCTCGGCGGCGCCGCTGAGCCAGCGCTAAGGAGCCTCGCCCGGAGAATCTCCGGGGTGAGCGCCGCACCCTGACGAGCCCAGCCCGGCCTGCGTTACCCACCCGGAACCTTCGCCGGGCTAACGGGCGCGTCGGACTTTTTCTTGCGCTGCGACCATTCCGAAAGCCGCTCCATCTCGATGAAGAAGACGGTGACGAACGGAATGGCGAGCAGCGTCGAAGCCAGCATGCCGCCGAAAACCACCGTGCCCAGCGACTGCTGGCTCGCCGCCCCGGCGCCGGTGGCGGTGACGAGCGGCAGGACGCCGAGAATGAAGGCAAACGAGGTCATGACGATGGGCCGGAACCGGCGCTGGGTCGCCTCGACGGCGGCCTCGACGATGTCCTTGCCCTCCGCGCGCAACTCTCGCGCAAACTCGACGACCAGAATGGCGTTCTTCGCCGCCAGCGCCACCATCAGCACGAGGCCGATCTGGGTGTAAAGGTCGACCGGAAAATGGCGCACCATCAGCGCGATCAGGATCCCGACCAGCGCCATCGGCACGGTCAGGATTACCGCTGCCGGATGGAACCAGTTTTCGTACTGCGCCGCCAGGACAAGAAAGACGAGGGTGACGGATAGAGCGAAGATAATATAGATCTGATTTCCGACCAGTTTTTCCTGGTAGGAGATGCTCGTCCAATCGAAGTCCATGCCACCCGGCAAGTTATTCTTCGCCACCTGCTCCATCAGGCTGAGGGCTTGGCCGGAACTGGATCCTGGGGCGGGGCCGCCGAAAACATTGGCCGCCGGATAGAGATTGTATCGGGTAACCAGTTCGGCGCCGAGCGTCGGCGTGAGCTTTAGCAATGCCCCGAGCGGCACCACTTCTCCCTTCTTGTTGGCGACATATAGCTGGCTGATGTCGCCCAGCCGACTGCGGAAGGCGGAATCCGCCTGTACCCGGACCTGGAAGCTTTGATTAAACTTGTTGAACAGGTTGACGTACGAAGATCCGAGATAGGTCTGCAGCGTCTGGAACACGTCGTCGAGCGGAACTCCCAGGGACAACGCCTGGGTGCGATCGATGTCGAGGAAGTATTGCGGACTGTTGGCGCTGAACGTCGAGACGACGCCGGCGAGGTTCGATTGGCCATTCGCCGCCCTGACCAGCTCTACTGTGGCCTTCTGCAGCTCGGCCAGCCCCAGCGACTCCCGGTCCTCCACCACCATCTGGAAGCCACCCGCCTGCCCCAGGCCCGGGATCGCCGGCGGCACGAGAACGGCGATCGCCGCCTCGGGGATATCGCGGAGCTTCTGCCGCAGATCGGCGATGATCTTGTCCTGGGTCAGTCCCTTGGGACGCTTGTCCCAGTCCTCGTAGACCGGAAAGATGGACACCGCCGTCGACAGATTGGCGCTGTCGAGAATGGACAGGCCGCCGATCATCGCCCACCCGGCGATGCCGGGCGCGTCCTTGAGAACGGCGTTGACCTGATCGGTGACGCGCTTGGCGCGCGGCTGGGACGATCCCGGCGGCAGGCTGACCGAGATGATGCAGTAGCCCTGGTCCTCCGTCGGCAGGAAGCCGGTCGGTAACCGGGTAAACATGAACCCTGCGATGCCGATGACCGCAACGTAAACAAGGACCATCAGCCGTGTATGACCGGCCATGAAGCGGACAATCTTGATGTAGCCGCCTTCGGCCGCCCCATAGGCACGGTTGAACGCGCGGAAAAAGAGGTTCGGCTTTTTGTCTCCACGCGGCTTGAGGAAGACCGCGCTTTGCGACGGGCTGACGGTGAGCGCGATCAGGGCGCTAAATACCGCCGTCGAGGCGATGACCAGGGCGAACTGACGGAACAGATTGCCGGTAATTCCGGGCAGAAACGAGGCGGGCAGGAAGACGGCGGTCAAAACCAGCGAGACACCGACGATTGGCCCGAGCAATTCGCCCATCGCCTTGATCGTCGCCTCCCGCGGACTCATTCCCCGCTCGATGTAGTGGGAGGCATTCTCCACCACGATGATGGCGTCGTCGACGACGATGCCGATGGCCAAGATCAACGCGAACAGCGTCATCAGGTTGATGCTGAACCCCAGCGCCGCCATGGCAATGAATGACCCGATGATCACCACCGGGATGATGACCGCCGGCGCAATAACGGCGCGCCAGTTCTGCAGGAAGGCGATCACCACGATCATGACCAGGGCGAAGGCTTCGAAGAGGGCGTGAAGAACGGCGTTGATCGATTGCTTGATGAAGTTCGTCGGATTGTAAAGGGTGGCGTACTGCAGTCCTTCCGGGAACCGGCCGCTCATCTTGTCCATGGCTGACTTGACGGCATCGGCCACATCCAGGGCATTGGCGCCCGGCAGGGCATAGATGCTCATGTGCGCCGCGACCTTGCCGCTCAGGCCGCCGAAGTTCGCATAGGACTGCTGACTGAGCTCGACCCGCGCCACATCCCTGACCCGAACGACCTGCGGGGACCCGTCTTGCGGATTGAACACCGTCTTGATGATGATGTCCTCGAACTGTTGGGCATCGGAGAGCCGGCCGAGGGCATTTAGCGTGAACTGGAACAACTGGTCCGATTGGACGGGCGGGCCACCGATTTGCCCGGCGGCGACCTGGGTGTTCTGCGCCTTGATTGCATTGACGACGTCGACGGTGGTGAGGCCGAAGCTCTGCATTTGGTCGGCATTGAGCCAGACGCGCATGCTGTAGGAGCCGGCCCCGAGGACCTTGACCTGGCCGACGCCCGGCACACGGGCAATCGGGTTAACCAGATTGATCGTCGCATAGTTGGAAAGATACGTGCCGTCGTAGCGGTTGTCGTCGCTGTAGAGGCTGACGAACAGCAGAATGTTGGTCGAGACCTTCTTGACCGTCACCCCTTGCGCCTGAACTTCCGGCGGCAACTGCGCGGTCGCACCGTTGACCGCGTTCTGCACCAGGGACAAGGACTTATCGAGATCGGTGCCCACATTGAAGGTGACCGTCAGCGTGTAGCTGCCGTCACTGCCGCTGGTCGACGACAGGTAGATGGAATTTTCGACGCCGTTCACCGCCTGCTCGATCGGAATTCCGATCGTGTTGGCGACGATCTCGGCGCTGCCGCCGGGGTAGCTGGTGGTGACCTGAATGGTGGGCGGCACGATCTCCGGATACTGCGCGACCGGAAGGCTGGTGTAGGCAAAGATGCCGAGGATGACGAGGACGATGGCGATGACGTTGGCGAAGATCGGGTGCTCGATGAAGAACTTCGACATGATACCCCGTTCCGTCCTCAGCCGGCCCTGGACGCGGGCGGGGGGCTTGCCGGGGATGACCCCGGCGCCGATCCGGCCGCCCATTCCGGGGCGACTTCATGGCCGGGAATGGCGCGCAAAAGCCCTTCGACGATCAACCGCTCATCGCCCTTCAGCCCCGAGGTGATCACCCGCTTTTCGCCCACCTGTTCGCCGGTCTCGACCGCCTGTCGCTCGACGATGTTCTTGTCGTTCAACGTCAGGACATAGTTCCCCTGCTGATCGAAGCCGACCGCCTGCGCCGGCACCAGCACGGCGTTGTGGACCTGGGTGTAGGGAGCCTGCACCCGGGCGAACAGTCCAGGGATGATCTGCCCGTCGGGATTAGGAAAGATCCCGCGCAACTGCAGCGTTCCGGTCTGCGGATTGACCGTGATCGCGGCGAAGTCGAGGGTTCCCCTGTACCGATAGCCGGGCTGGGACGACAGTCCCATGTACAGCACCTGGTCCTTTCTCCGCGCCACCGCCTGCTCGCTCTCGCCCTGCTGCATGACCCGCAGCAGATCCCGCTCATTGATGGTGAAATAGACGTAGATGGGATCGATGCGGTTGATCTCGGCGAGAACCGTTTCTTCACCGGAGCCAACCAGGTTACCGGCGTCGACCAGGTGACGTCCCATGCGGCCGTCGAACGGCGCCGTCACCTTGGTGTAGCTCAGCTTGAGATCGGCATTCTCCAGATTGGCTTGTGCCGCTTCCAGCGCCGCCCGGGCCCCATCGCGCTCGAATCGCCATTGGTCGACCATGGTCGCCGGTGCCGCCTTCTGCTGGAACAATGCATCATAGCGCCTGTATTCGATCTCCGCATGTTCAAGCTTTGCCTTTACCGCATCGATAGTGCTTTGGGCCTCTAAGACATTGGCTTTGTACTGGTCTTGCTGAATCGTGAATAAAAGATCGTCCTTCTTGACCCGCTGACCATCCGCGAAGTGAATCTTCTGCAGATATCCTTCAACCCGTGCGACCAGCTTCACCGTTTCGATGGCGGCCGTATTGCCGGTGAATTCGAGATTCTCCTCGATGGTTTCGATGGTCGGGGTCGTCACGATCACCTTCAAGGGAGGGGGCGCCACGTAGGTGTTTTCGTGTTCATCGCAGCTGGCAACAACCAGTGCCGCCCCGAGGATTGCCCCGGTGCCGAATGCCGGCCTCAACACCAGACGCCAAGGGATGTGGGTCAAGCCGCGCCCCGCCCGGAACCGGTCTCCGAATTCTGACCGAGCACAGACCTGTAAGAAAACACGCATGGTTGTCTTAGCCCTCGATTGCGGTGCCAGACGCGGTGCATATGTCGCGGGCAGACAACCGTCCATTCTTGGGCGGACCGTCGTCGGCCGATCGAAAATGCTACCCCGATTCGCCGGAACGACGACCAACGGATCGCCGGCGAGTTTGCCTTACGGGCACGACACCTTACAAGGGCTAGCGCGAAAGGAGGCCGGGTGGATGCCCGAAAAAGGACAGGACGGCGGGCGTCAACCCGGGCAGGCGGCCTTCGGTACCGGCGCGGGCGGCACCCTATCACGAGCCCAGGCCGGGCCCGATTAATTCATTTATTGTGCTGGCGTCCCCTAGGGGATTCGAACCCCTGTTGCCGCCGTGAGAGAGTTGCAAATAGACCTTTGGCGGACATTGGCGAACAGTGTAACAGATTGATTTTCATCACTCACGCTCGCCATCGTTCGCTTGAGTTCATCCGTGGTTTACAGTAAGTTTGCAGTAAGTTGGGTTGCAGCCTTGCTGTGGGACCGGTAGATGGCGCGGACGAAGCGGGATGCGAAGCTGGACAGCCGGACGGCGCGAGCGAGCTTAACGGCTCGGCATGCTCCCTATTGGACGGTCCTGGATCGCAACACGGCGCTCGGGTACCGCAAGGGTGCGCGTGGCGGTATGTGGATCGCCCGATTCCGCGATGACGTGACGGGTGAGCGGCAGCAGGTCACCCTGGGGCCGGCAGACGACCATGTGGAGGCGGAAGGAGGTCCGAACCTCTCCTACCGTCAGGCCCGAGCAAAGGCGCTCTCCTGGTTCGCCAGGAGGGCCGACGGCGGCGATATTACGGAAGTTGAGGGCGCCTATACCGTCGGCATGGCGCTCAACGACTACATGGCGTGGTTTCGCCGGCACAAGAAGTCCGTCCGAGATACCGAGCGGGCGATTGAAGCTCACATTCGGCCGGGGCTCGGCTCGTTCGAAATCGTCAAGCTGACCACCTCAACCATTCGCGACTGGCAGAACCGATTGGCGGATAGCCCCGCTCGGCTGCGCACGAAGATCGGCGGAGCGCAGCGCTATCGCGACGCCCCGGCCGATGACGACGGCCGCCGGGGCCGGCGGGCGACTGCGAACCGCATCCTGACGGTTTTGAAGGCAGCGCTGAATCATGCGTTCGCCGAAGGGAAGGTTTCGACCGATGACGCGTGGCGGAAGGTGAAGCCTTTTCGCGGCGCCGACGCGGCACGCGTGCGCTACCTGTCTCGGGATGAATGCCGACGACTGCTCAATGCCTGCCGTCCCGACTTCCGCCGGCTGATTATGGCGGCGCTGGTGAGTGGCTGCCGCTATGGCGAGCTGACGCGGCTCAAGGCTGCCGACTTCAACAGCGACGTCGGAACGCTGCTGATCCGGGAAACCAAGTCAGGGAAGCCCCGCCATGTGCCGCTTGACGCCGAAGGGCGGACATTCTTCCTATCTGTCACCACCGGCCGCGCCGCAGGCGACACCATGCTTCTGCGTGATGACGGCAAGGTATGGGGGAAGGCATACCAGGTTCGCCCTTTGGCGGAGGCCAGTGCCGCCGCGAGGCTTGAGCCGCCGGCCAACTTCCACTGCCTGCGGCACACCTGGGCAAGCCATCGGGTGATGGCCGGGGCGCCGTTGATGGTGGTCGCGCAGGTGCTGGGGCACTGCGACACGCGCATGGTCGAAAAGCATTATGGCCACCTCGCCCCGTCTTACGTGCGCGAGGCGATCGAACGGACGGCGCTCGGGCTTGGCAACGAGGGCGACACCAACCTCGTCCCGCTTGAGCGAGCCAAGGGCTGAACGAGGACTGGACCGAAATCAGATCGAAGAACTGAACAAAGACCGGCGCTGCTAGGGTCGCTCCCGAAAACCCGGCTCTCGCACCGGGCTGCCGCGCCGTCCCCTTCCTGCGAGGCACCGAGCGAGGGTGCGATGGTTGATGAAGACGAGCTGCTAAGGGCTATTCGCGCCGCGCTTGCCAGTCCGGACGGCGTCGCTGCCGCGAGCAAGATGATGTGCGACGCGATCGATCCGCCAGCGTCTCGCGAACTTGCACACAGTCAACGATATCTTGATGCAGATGCCCTGCTGAACTGGCCTTTCGGACTCATATACTTGTGGTCGGTCCTAATGGCCCCGTCTCACTGTGGGCGGCAGAAGAACATCAACGCCGCGTTACTGGCCAAAGCCCTATCGGGCTTTTACGCTAACAGCGACGCCATGATCTCAGGAAAGCTCGTGAAGATGCTTCGGGATGCGCCAAAGGTGTGGGAAGCCTATGGAGACGGACGGAGCAAAGAAGCTTGTTTTCGCATTTTGGAAGGGATTACTTTTTCTGGCAATGTTGCCGCGCATATCCTGCGTATTCTCACATCGTCATCTCAGCACGACATTAAACTTGCCAAAATATGGCGCGCAAAGGCTGCGGTTAGTTCCCTGGCATTTGTTAGCAGAGATCGAGGCCCTGCCATAAAAAAAGCTTGGGATGAATACAAATCGGTCGCTCATTTTTGGTACGCCATCATTCTCGACATGCAAGGGTTCAGGCAAATGGTTAAATCCCATAACCCTGATCAATTTTTACATTTCCTGGCGCTCGCCGAGATACTGAGGGAGCTAGGATCACAGTGGCTTGACCCAGCGACTACATGGAAGGTGCCGCCGGCGATCGCGCTGCCCGCAGTCGATATGCGATCGCGATTGCAGCTTCTAAGTGACGAGCTGCTGCAAGTTCTTGCCGCCGCGGAATTTGGTTAAAGCAGCTATAACCTAGACCCTGTCTGCTGTCACGCGGCAAAGTCCTCTTTGCGCCGGATTGATCCGGCAACAGTCAAAAGAGGACCGAATGCACAACCGAGCACACAAACCCCTCGGCAACCTACCGCGCCGGGGCTACAGCATTCTTGAATTCGGCGAGATCATTGGCGTCGGCAGGACGAAGATCTATGAGTTGATTGCGGCCGGCGAGCTAAGGACGGTCAAGCTCGGCAAGCGCCGGATCGTGCCCGCCAGCGAGATCGATCGCCTGCTGTCCGGCGACGCGGTGTGACCCCATGCGCACGCCCGATGGCCGGCCGCCCCTGTCGGGGGGCGACCGGACCGGTATCGGTATGCTGCTGCGGAGTGCCCAGCGTACCCGATCAGCACACGGACCGCAACCGGCGGCTGAGCGGGCGACTAACGCTCGCATAGCCGCGCTCTGGTACCGCGACCAGCGGCGGCGCGGCCGGTGGGTGCAGCCGCCGGCGGGCATGGTCATCTCCGGGAGACGGCGATGGTGACGGCCCTGCCGCCGCTCGCCCCACCCGACTCCCTGATCATGCCCGGCCGGCCGCTGCCGCATGACCTGCCCAGCGAGCGGGCGATGGTCGGGACGGTTATCTGCTACCCCCGATGCCTGGAATCGGTCCGCGCCGTCGTCTGCCCGGATGATATCGGCTACGTGCCGCTGCGCCGTGTCTATGAGGCGACGGTCGCCCTCGCGGATGCGGAGGGACTGGGCGATGACGCTGCCCACTGCCTGCACCGACGACTGCGCGGCGACCAGGATGCGCTAGGGGAGCTGGACGCCGCGATCGACCATGCCGGGGCGTGGACGTCGGCGCCCCGATACGCCGCGATCGTCCGTGACGACTCGGACCGACGGCGCATGCTTGAGGTCGCCGATCGCGCCTTTGACCCGTCCGCCGACATGGACGAGGCGTTGGCGGAGATTGCCCGCCTGGCGGCGCGGCCGAACGGCAGCCGCCGCGGCTACCTGGACCAGGTGCGCGAGGCGACCGAGCGGCTCATCGCGACCAGCGGCAATCCGCCGGCGATCCCGTGGCTCATCGATCGATGGGTCCCCGAGCGTGATACGACCCTCGTCGCCGGACCTGGCGGCGGCGGCAAGTCCTACCTGGTGCTGCAGCTACAGGCCGCGGCTGCGGTCGGCGGGACCTGGCTCGGGCTGCCGGTGCCGCGCTGCTCATCGCTCGGGTTCTATTCCGAGGACGGGTTCGAGGCGGTGGCGACCCGGTTGGACGCGATCGCCCGCCACTACCGGACCACGGTCGCCGACCTGATGGAGGCCGGGTTGCGGGTGCTGCCGCGCCCGAGCGATACCGAGCTGATCGCCGGCCGTGCTGGCGAGATGACGACCACGGCGGCACATGCGGACCTGCGGCGGGCGATTGATCGCCTGCGGCCGACCATCCTCATCCTCGACAACGTCGCCGACTTCCTGCCGGTGCTGGCGTTCGACAACGCCGCGATCCGGCAAGCCCGGCGCATCGCCATCGATCCGCTATGCGCCGAATTCGGCGTGACCATCGTCGGCTTGCAGAACGTCACCCTGGCCGGGATGAGGGCGACCGATGAGGCGGCGGGCTCGTCCGGCGGGCTCGCCTGGCGTGACGCGTTCCGCGCTCGACTGTACCTGCGGACGGATGAGGCGGCCGAAGGCGACGACCAGGGCGGAAGCCGCGGCCGCATCCTTTCCAGGATCAAGGCCAACAATGCCCCCGACGACGGCGAGGCGATCAAGCTGCGGTGGTCGGATGGCGTGTTCACCGTCGACGCGCCGGCTATCGGCACCGTGGCGGCGATAGAGCGCCGGAACAAGGAAGCGGAAGCCGAGGATGCGTTCCTCACCTGCCTGCGAGAGGTGCGTGCCAGCGGTCGCTATGCAGCCCATAGCACAGCCAGCCGGGACCACTACGCCCCGAAGCTGTTCCGGACGCTGGCGGCTGGCAAGGCTCATTCAATGAAGGCGCTCAAGGAGGCCATGGAACGGCTGTTTGCAGCCGGCCGCATCCGCGTCGAAAGCGTCCTCAACGCCAATCGGAATTACGTCTCGGCTATCGTGGAGATTGTGGCGTCATGATGATTATCGCGGCAAAGTTTTCGTGCTCACACCCCAAAAGCCGCTTCGTGCACACCCCCTGCAACCCATTGATTTTGCTCACTACCGCTTCGTGCGCACACACCCCCTATACTACGTATAGGGCGGCGCCCCCGAAGGGGCGCGCCCGCCCCCGTAGTATCCAGGATCCGGGGCGAGCGCCGGACGCCCTCATGGCCAGGTGTGGCGGCCATGACTGACGCCCTGGTGACGACCGTCTTCCGCGTCGGCCGGCGGTTCAAATGCACGATGGCAAATCCCCGCCTTCGGGCCGGGCGAGAGCCTGTCGATGAATGTCGAGTGGGAACCGGATGTGCCGAAGCGGATGAACGAACGCGAAATGCAGGACTACCGACGCGGCCGGGACGCGGCGATGGCCGAAGTCGCCCGGCTGATCGGCGGGCGGGTGGTCGTCGTCGAGGCGTGAAACGGGAAAGGGAGGATTGAACGGAAATGGGCCGTGGCAAGCACCAGGCGACCCTTGCCCTGATCGAGGCGGCGAAGGGCATTCTCGAAGAGATCCAGCCGGCGTCAGTGCGCGCCGTCTGCTATCGGCTGTTCGCGGCTGGGGTGATCCCCGACATGTCCACCGAAAGGTCGGTGAAGAGGGTGGGTCGGGAACTCGTCTGGGCTCGCGAAAATGGGGTGATCCCGTGGGGATGGGTCGTCGACGAGACCCGCGAAGTTGAGCAAATCGCGGCTTGGGACGACATTGATGCGCGCATCGGCGAGGTCGGTCGCTACTACCGCCGCGACTACTGGCAGGACCAGCCTAACCGGGTTGAAGTGTGGTCGGAAAAGGGCACCGTCAGGGGCACTCTTAAGCCAGTGCTCGACGCTTTCGGTGTTCCGTTCCGGGTGTTGCATGGTTTCGGGTCGGCGACCGCGGTCTACGACGCCGCGGATGACAGCGGTTGGAAGCCGATTATCGCCATTTACGTCGGCGACTACGATCCCTCCGGCCTGTACATGTCGGCGGCGGACCTGCCGGCGCGGCTCGACAGGTATGGCGGCAGGGTCTCGATTGTCCGGGTCGCCCTCGTCGAATCCGATCTTGCCGGCTTGCCGGGGTTCGACCTGGCCACCAAGCGCAGCGACCCTCGACATAACTGGTTTCGGGACCGTTACGGCACCCGCTGCTGGGAACTGGACGCCATGCCACCTCCCGACCTGCGCACCCGCGTCGAGGCTTCTATTTTATCCCTGATCGATCGGCGCGAATGGAAGCGCTCGGCGAAGGTCGAGGCGGCGGAGCAGGAAACGCTAAGGACGGTCGCGGCGAACTGGCGTGATCTTATTTCGGGCCATGTACCGAAATAGATCGCGATGACCGATCGCGGGTCCTTCCTGGCGCTAATTGCTATGCGGGCGCGCAGAGCGCTGAACATCGCTAGCGCCAGCCCGAAAATTTGGGTTGCCGGCAAGCCAATTGTTAGCCACATTGCTAACCATCGTTGGCCACGATGAGGATCCGGGAAATGGCGATAACAAGGCTTGGGCTGAGCGAGAGAGCCTACGCGCTGCATTGCGGCCTCTCGCGGCCGGCGGTTGCGACAGCGCGAATGCTGGGCAAGTTGGTGCACTTCCCCGACGGTTCGATTAATGCCGCCGCCAGCGATGCCCGCCGTGCGGAGACGACCGACCCGGCGATGCAGCGCGACCGCCAATCGATGCGGCCGGTGCCCGCGGACGCCGTCGACGCGGTCGTCGAGACGCTGGCAGAGGCAGGGGACGGCATGACCTACCTGCAGGCGCGCGCCGAAAACGAGCGGCTGAAGGTGGCGGAGCAGCGGCTGAAACTGCGGAAGCTGGAGGCCTCGCTAATCGATCGCGCGAAGGCGACCGCGCATGTGCTTGCCCTCGCCCGGCAGACGCGGGATTCGTGGCTCGGCTGGCCGGCGAGAGTGGCCCCCGGGATGGCGGCCGAGCTTGGCGTCGACGCGCACGCACTGCAAACGGAACTCGAAATTCACGTCGCGCGGCACATTACCGAGATGGGCGAAATCAAAATCGACTTGCGATGAACGCCGAGCGACGAACGAGGGCTGGCGCCGGCGCGGGTCCTTCCCTGGCGCGATTCCTCTGCGGGTCCGCCAGGCGCGGCATTTCGATCTCGTGAAACAAAACTAAGGGGGCTGTAATGGGCAGACCAACGATTGGCATACGACCGATGATGGCGACTGAGCGGACGCGGCGCCGGCGGGCGCGACTGCGGGGCGAGAGCGACCAACCCAAGGATTTGGAAGCAGCGGCTCGCCCGCGAGATCCTGGCGGGGGACGGCGATCGGTCGCTGGCTGATGGGGGCTGCGCTGAGAACGTCCTGCGAACGTAAGCGATGTAGTCTTCCGTTTCAACCGCCGCCACACCCGCCTGCCGTTTGGCGGTTCGGGTACATCCGGTACTCCTGCGTCGCGGTCCCCAGCGATGGCTATGGCAAGCCGAAAAAGAAGCCATCCATCCGACCGCGACAAGCTGGCGCTCGAAACGTTGCGCGGCCTTGTCATTACAGAAAGGGGAGGAACGTCTACCGGCATGACAGGCCACTCACGACGCGGCTGCCTACGGTCTGACCTCGGATGAACCCCCACGTCACGAACACACCGCCATTCACAGAGGCGATGTGCTCCTGGGAGTCATGGGAATAATCTGAGACACGGATGTTCGGAGACCAGACGGTGTCGTTCCTGGCGAGCTTCTCAGTGTAGAAAATATCCGTCAAGGACCCATCTACCTCTACCCTGGAATCCTCCCAAACCACACCGATAGCACTAGTGCCACCGCAGTTCCGCACCGTTAACTCTGGCGCAAACTGCAAGTTGGTTGCGGTGTCGCTGATCGTTACAGGAGCCGCCCAACTGCGATACGGAGCGCCCGACCACGTATAACCGATAACACCCGGCTCGGGTAATCCACCGTTACGCGTGTAGACAACGTGCGTTGTCCCCTTCGCTCCAATCTTCATGTCGAACCCATACTGGGGCGCCGCGTCCTTCACAACGAAAGCAGCCGGGTGCTTGTAAGTTGCCCCTCCGTTAGAGGACGTGGCGAAATTTATCGTCGCGTCATCGTTGTCTGCAGCAACGGATACGGTACCGGTTGGCGTGGACGCAATGCGGATCGTCTGCGGACAATGGCTTAGCTTAACGATAGCCGGCGCTGCCCATGTGCTGGCGTAGTTTGACGACCGCGTTACCGTTGTCTTCAGCTCGTATATGGAGCCGAGTACGCACCCTGACTGAACTTCCGGATACGCCTTCTCCATAGCGATCATGTTCACGTGCCCGCCGGAAGAAGCGGCAATGCGCGGCTGATCGTAAACCTTACCCCGCTCTACGCCGTTGAACGCCACCGACGGCACCGTCCACGTCGCCCCGCCGTCATCGCTGCGTATGACGAAGATGTAATTCGTCGGGTTCGATATGAACGGATCATACGTGACATAGGCGATGTAAGCGCGACCTTCAGGCGAGAACGCCATATCCGGTCTGCTGCACGCACCAATGGTTATAGACGGCACAGACCAACTGCGCCCGCCGTCGAGAGAACGGTACACGAGGCACGTGCCATAGAGCTGCGGAATGACAGCAACAACGGTATTCGGACGGGCTGGGTTGCTCGCAACAAGCGTCTCATCGCCGTAGCCCTGCAACCAAACGTCAGGCTGGTCTACAGGACCGGCCGACGCATTCAACGCGATGGAATAAACAGTCGCTGCCAACATCATCAGTCGGATCTTCATCGTCATTCTCCCCCCGCCAGATCAAACCGCGCGACCTTAAAAGCGCCTCGCCACCACGTCTGGGACCTCCTGGTGGCAATAGCCTTCTGGCGCCCAGGCCACAATGCAACGCCATAAGCTCTACCGACAGAATCGCGGCTCATTAAGAAAAGCCTATTACTTCTTTCAATCGTCGGCAATATGAGGGGCCGCGGGGTAGTGTCTCAGTTTGAATCTGGCTCTTTCGGATGAGCGTCAACCATAGCAATTAATTCCTCCATCGACCAAAGCCGATCGCTGACACCGGCCGCCATCGCTGGCGAGATGCCTAGGGTCGCGTGGATGCGAACGAAGTTGTAGTAGAAAAAATAGAGCGCCAGCGAGTGCTCATGGTTCTCAAGCTTCTTTGAGAAGCCGTTCGTCAGCCGCGTGAACCTGCGCATGCTCATGCGCATGGTCAGATTCTGCCGCTCGGCATAGCTCGTGCTGATGTGGCTCGGATCGGGCTTGCCGGTGCAGCAGCGAGTGCGGGTGCCGACGATCACCGGCGGGCTGTAGCGACGCTGGCCTTCCGGCGCCTGGCCGAACAGCTTCTCAAGCATCGCATAGTCAACGTCGTCGCCGAACGCTTCTTCCACCGCGTCCAGGTAAGCCTTGTGGCCATCGCTGGTGAGCTGCACCCGGTTCGCCAGCCGATCTCGAACGTCGCACATGAACTCGCGGGCGTACTCACCGTCACGCCCACCGACCAGCCAACCGATCATAAGCTTGGAGTCGGCATCGATCGCAGTCCAGGTCCACACGTCGCCCGCAGCTTCCGGCGCCGCCTTGGCCGTCTTCACGTTGCGCGCCTTGGCGTAGCAGAACGACCAAATCTCATCGACCTGCACCCGGCGAGCCGCCACGTTGCGAACGCGCTCATCGTGGTACGCGGCACACGCCTTGCCGGCATCGATCAGAAGCTTGGTAACGGTGTTGATGGAAACGTCAGCGACCCGCGATGCCGCGCGCATGGAAGAACCCTCCACCAGCATGTGGAGGATCTGAATGCGCTTTTCGGGGGCGAGCTTGTTCATAACCAGCAGTGTATGCTGGCTTATTGATGATAACAAGCATTTTATTCAGCTATGTGTGTCGCTTTGAGGATGGGCACACCGCGCGATTGGGGTCTCCATGCCACGGGTCAACCCAAAGCGCCTTGCAAACGCTTCGATCTCTAATTCCATAGAGACGCAAAGATCCGGTCATATGTAGAGAAAACACAGTATCCGTATCGTGAGCCAACTCTTTTAATCTATCCTTAGCTTTCTTTGATAATCGATTAATTTCAATTTCATGATTGTTGGTGCCGCTTCTTACAGAGCCTGCTGCCTTAAGTATCTCTGCCCACGTCATGGTACTAAAATGTTCTATTTTGATGAGGAAGTCACGCCAATCGCAGCTTATCAGGGCGCCCTTGCCCCATTCAGAATCTATATCAAACCCAGAAAAATGAAATCTTGCCTGATCTGCCTTCCAAGCATTGGGATCTACTACAACTCTTATTGAATCAGGCGCAGTTGGAGTGCTCTTTACTTTCGGCCCCTTTTGTTTCTTCGCCACTAAAGGCTTCCATAATACTCGGCCATTGATTCTAGTGTAATTTCGTTTGATCCCCTGTCTGAAGGGCTAAGATCGCCACGGGCATTCTTCCACGGACTTTCCATATGAGTAAGATCGCTAAGCTTTTGCCCAGAAAACCCGCCGTAAAATTCTATTACCTTGTCTATAGTTTCCCTGGCATCGTCGTCTAAGTTCCCTGGGGTCCCGCCACGAATCTTTGTGATATAGAAGCTTCCTCTATGACATTCATACAACGATGGGCAAACAGGACCGTTGGCCCATGCCTCTATTCTTTCATCAAAAAGCGGCTTCTCATCAAAAACTAGAGACCATGCCTGTGAATAATATACAAGCTTTTGCAGTTTCCACGTAGAAATCTGACCAGTTTTCGATAGTATGTATTGCGCGACGTCATTAACGCTTGCCATCACTTCCATCTCGCCGCGGCTGCCTTTTTGGCGATCTCGCGGCGCTCCTCCCCAGATAAACTCTCTGCCCGAGCTTTCCCGCCGGCTGCCCCACTCCTGCGACGGCCTGGCGCGATGCCCACCGTGTCCTCGATCTCCCCCGTGGCGATCTTCGCCACCATGACCGCGCAGGCATTCGTGTCTGCCGGCCGCCGCTGCCCCTGCGGTCCCTTGGGCATGCACCCTCCATCGCCCCAAAATGCGCTTGGCGATTCTATGTGGATAAAATACGAACTCAAACATCGCTATTTCAACTCATATCCACACAGTTCCAACTTATATCCACATAAATGTGACAACCATTATCGCAGTTCGTGGTTTATCCATTATCCTAGTGTATGATAAAATACCTATTAGATCAAATTGAAATGGTCGTATTTTCAAACTGAGACACTACCGGCCGCGGGCATTTCACGCGATGCGAGTTCAGCGCGAAAGCATTTAAGCGGAGCGGGATTTTCATCGGCGCCTGCGAGGGCATCGAGATCATATCGATTGGCGATGGCTGCGCCGTCCAGGTGTCGCTGAGCCTCGCGGCTGCCATCGAGTTCGCGAGGCTGCTCCTCCGCCGCATCGACGAGGCGCAGAAGGCGCCGGCCACAACGCACTGACGGGCGCCGCAATCGTCACGCACTGACCGGGGCGGCGTTGGCGTCGGGCGGTCTCTAACTCCTCCCGTCCGGCGCCTTCTATTCGCCTATGCCGGCCGGCCTCTGCTCAAATGACGGTTTATCCCATGAGCAGTCATAGCAGGCATCGGGGGCAGCGTCCGCTTTGGGAGTTAAACCATTACAGTTCGAGTTTGTGGAGGCTGCTTACTACCCCAAGCCGCTATTAGGGGAGCAAGACGCCTTCCACGAGGGAACTCTACTGGCGGTGACCCCGGGCAATAGGAGACGCTCTTTTGCCCATTTCATCAAACTGACGAGCCTCGCCTCTTCGCCAAGAGGTTTTTTGCCCGTTCAAGATTGCTTCTAGTCTGGATCACCCACGCAGGATCAAAAATGCTCAACGCCGCGCGATAGGCCGCCACCGCCTCTTCCAGCCGCGCCGTGCCGCTCTCCCGCTCCCCCAGTATCAAAAGCGCGCCGCCCAGGTTGTACTGGGTCATGGCCCAGTCGAGGGGCACGCGCTCGCGGGTCAGTTCCTGTAGCGCCGCGCGATAGGCCGCCACCGCCTCTTCCAGCCGCGCCGTGCCGCTCTCCCGCTCCCCCAGTATCAAAAGCGCGCCGCCCAGGTTGTTCTGGGTCTTGGCCCAGTCGAGAGGGACGCGCTCGCAGATCCTCTCCTTAAGCGCCTCTCGAAGAGCTGCCACTGCACCCTCCAGCCTCGCGCTATCATTCTCCAACACGCCCAGTCTCGTAAGCGCAACGCCGAGTTGGTCCTGGGCCTTGGCCCATTGGAGCGGCGCTCGCTCGCGCGTCGCTTCCGCTAGTGCCTCCCCGCAGGCCATCACTGCCTCCTTAAGCCACGCCGAGCTGCACTGGCGCTCTCCGAGGTTCGACAGCGCCGAGCCTAGATTACTTTGTGCCGCGGCCCAGTCGAGGGGCACTCGGTCGTGGGTCCACTCCTGCAGAGCTTCGCGAAACGCTCGCACGGCTCTCTTCAACTGTACAGTGCTGTTGTTCCTCACGCCGAGGATCGAGAGCGCTACACCCAGATTGTTCTGGGTACCGGCCCATCGAAGGGGCACTCGGTCGCGAGTCCATTCCTGCAACGCCATGCGAAACGCTGCTACCGCCTGTTTCAGCAAGGCAGGGTCGCCCTGCCTCAGCCCCAATTCCTTGAGCGCACTGCCGAGGTTGTTCTGTGTCCCGGCCCATCCAAGGGGGTCGCGTTCACGGGTCCATTCCTTGAGCGCATCGAGATAGGATGCGACCGCCTCCTCTAGACGCGCCATCTCACCCTCCCGCTGGCCGAGACTCGCAAGCGCGTTGCCCAGGTTGTTTTGGGTCTGCGCCCAACCGAGCGGCAAGAGTTCGCGAGTTCGCTCCTTCAGCGCCTCGCGAAGAGCTGCCACGGCCGCGTGCAGCTGAGTTGTGCCGTTCTGCCGTTCACCCAGCCGAAAAAGTGCGATGCCAAGGTTATTCTGGGTCTGAGCCCAATCGAGCGGCATCTGCTCGCGGGACCGCTCCTTAAGCGCCTCTCGAAAGGCTACCACTGCCTTCTCGAGCCGAGCCGTGCCGCTTTCCCGTTCACCAAGGCTCGTGAGTGCGGCGCCCAGGTTGTGCTGGGTGTTGGCCCAGTCGAGCGGCGCGTGTTCTCGGGCTCTGAACTTAAGCAACTCCTTGTAAAGCTCGATGGCGTCGGCGAGTGCAACATTGTCCCCGAACTCGTCGCCCTGACGACAGAGGGAGTCCACCTCTTGGTCCTTGTAGGCGAGAGCCTGAGCTTTGTGTTCCCGTGGAACTAGTCCGGCCGCTGCGCCAAAGTGGCGCGCTGCCTCGCGATAGCGTAGTCGAGTCAGTGCCACGCTGCCACGCTGCGCTGTTGATGCGGCACGCTCCAACTGCCGGCGATCGAATTCGCGCTGATGCTCTTCTAGATGTCGCCGCTGTTTGTAGAGTGCTGTGTCTTGAGCCCGCTCGATTTCGGCGAGCAGTTCGTCGGCTGGTTCCAGCTGACCGGCGTCCAGGGCTTTGCGCGCCTGTTCCTTCAACAGCGCAACTTCGGAGGGGTCTCCCGCTGCCGGGGCGAGCTGCGCTTTCAGCTCTCGGTATTGGCCGGCGATTTCGATAAGGCGATCCCACCGCTGTTCTGGTGGTACTTTTACCTCGCCAATGATTTGGAAAAACGCCTGGAACTGAGCCTCGTTGACACCGAGCTGCTTCTCGAGCGCTCCAATGGTCTGGCGCTGTGCCTCACTAACCTGCTGAAAGCCGCGGGTAGCCAGCTCGACAAGTGCCGATAGGTCCTCGGGAGCGACGCCAGAGACGGGCTCGCCCTTCTCTGGAAAGGGCTTCGGGATGGGCGGCAGCTTGGCCAGAAGCCGCACTAACTCACAGCGTTGCGTATTGTATTCGTATGTCTTGCCACGAAGGGTGAGCGCATCGCGGGCGGCCAACGCCTTAAGCGGTTCAGGCAAGCAGGTGACGGGTGGAACGGGTGTGTTGTCGAAAAGGACCGGAATAACCTTCTTGCGAAGTTCGAACGCCAGCGCAATCTCCCGGCGCACGAAGTCGCGAGGATCGTCAAGACGTCGTCTGCCATCGCTGCCTGTGACGTCCAACCACTCGGGTCCAATCAGCGCTAAAAGCGCAGCGCATCCCTCGACCCCGCGACGCAAGGTTTCTGGAAAGACGTCACCGCTCTCGATCGTACTACGGTCGAAGAAGATTTGCTCTTCGCCAAACCGCCTGCTCAAGTATTCATGAAGGTTGCGTGCGTGTCCTGCCGCATCGCTCCGACGATAGCTGATAAAGATCACCCCCTCGTCCGACATCAAAACCGATCCGTGCTCAAAGGCAGCCAAGCGTCCTTCAATCCAACAAATCTCAAAATGAGAACCATGAAGACCTGAGCCTGCTTAAGTGCACAGGGATCCACGATTGGTCCACCCCTTGAAACCTCGTGAAACGTTCTCCGTTTCGCACGGGCCCACCCACCCCGCCAACCGATAGATCAATTTAGCTTTGGTATTCCGCAAAAGGGTAGAGCAGCCTTGCCCGGTTCAGCTCGTCGAGTCCGCTCTTGGCCGAGTTGCGGCAGCCCGCCGCCGTGCGCCTTCATACCGCATACGCGCTGTTAACCAGCTGCTGGCATCATGGCCTGCATGTGCCCAGTGACCCGCCTCTACCTCCGATATTGCCTCTTCTGCCTCGCCCTGCAGGTGCTGTTCGCGGTCCCGCTGCTGTGGTGACCGGTGGGCGTAGCCCCGCTCATCGTCCCCGCAACACCCGCGCCAGCCGGCTCAACCCCGCCCGTAGCCGCGGCACGTCGCCGGCGCTGATTCTCCGTCCCTCGATGACCACGGCCGCGACGATGCGCGCATCCCGTCCCATGGTCGCCATTGCCTCGGCGTAGGCGCGCCAATGGCCATCCCGGATCCCGTCCTCAAAGGTCATACCCCCGTGGGAACCCGACGCGGCGAACACCGATCGGCCGTATCGTTCCATTCCGCTCTCGCGCCATTCATGGGCAAGGCGCTCCGCAGCGTCGCACTCGTCCCGGTCGCAGCCGAGTTCCCCGAGGCGATCGGCGAGGCTGGGGGCGATGAGAATAAAGCGGAACTCGCCGGCTTCATCGCCGGGGACGACGCGGGCCCGCCGGCCGCAGGGCAGCTTGACCATGTCCAAGGGGGCGACGCTCCTGCCTGAGAACGATGCGGCAGGATAACAGCTTTTTGCAGTAACTGTGCAGGAAGTAAGATTTTTGTGCCGGCTTGCTGCTGCTAAGGCTTTGATTTTATTGGCGTCCCCTAGGGGATTCGAACCCCTGTTGCCGCCGTGAGAGGGCGGTGTCCTGGGCCTCTAGACGAAGGGGACCGCGGCATTTAACGTCGACGATGTTTTAGCGGCAAATCGGTAGGGCGATCAAGGCCGGGCGCGGCGTTGTTCACAGCCGGCGTCGCGGCACCGCTCCGGGAGGGCGGCAAATGCAACAACGAACGCTCGGAGGCGGCGGTCTTCGGGTGTCGGCACTCGGGCTCGGCTGCATGGGGATGAGCTGGCTCTACGGCACCCCGAACGACAACGAAGCCATCGCCACCATCCATCGCGCCATCGATCTCGGCGTCACCTTCTTCGATACCGCCGAGGTCTACGGACCGTTCGAGAACGAGCGGCTGCTCGGCCGGGCGATCGGCGACCGGCGCGACGGCCTGGTCATCGCCACCAAGTTCGGCTTTCGGATCACCGCCGACGGCGCCGTCGACGGCACCGACAGCCGTCCCGAGCATGTGCGGGAGGTCTGCGACGCGTCGCTCGCCCGTCTCGGCATCGACGCCATCGACCTCTTCTACCAGCACCGGGTAGACCGGGCGGTGCCGATCGAGGACACCGTCGGTGCCATGGCCGATCTGGTGGCGGCCGGAAAGGTCCGCTACTTGGGCCTCTCGGAGGTATCGGCGGAAACCCTCCGCCGGGCCCACACGGTGCATCCCATCAGCGCCCTGCAGAGCGAGTGGTCGCTGTGGGAGCGGACCATAGAGACGGATGTGCTTCCGGCGGCGCGCGCACTCGGCGTCGGCATCGTGCCGTTCAGCCCCCTCGGCCGCGGGTTTCTCACCGGCGCGGCGAAGCGGGCGGAAGACTACCCCGCCGACGACTACCGCAATCGTGAGCCGCGGCTGCAAGGGGATAATTACGACATCAACCTGCGCATTGTCGCCGCCGTGCGCACCATCGCCGCGGGGAAGGGCGCGTCGCCGGCCCAGATCGCGCTCGCCTGGCTCCTTCACCAGGGGACCGACGTGGTGCCGATCCCGGGCACAAAGCGCCGCACCTTCCTGGAAGAGAACGTGGGCGCCACCGCGATCGCCCTCTCCGGCGAAGACCTGGATGCCCTCGCTGCCGCGGCACCGGTGGGCGCCACCGCGGGGCCACGCTACGGCGAGCGGATGATGGCGCTCATCGACCGCTGACGGCCGAGGCGCAACCGGTCTTCCGCGCCGCGGCGGGTGCGGCTCAGGCGGAGAGCTTGGCGGCGATCTGAGCCACGTGGCGGCCCTGGAAGCGGGCGAGCTCCAACTCGTTGGCGCTGGGCGACCGCGAGCCGTCGGGATTGGCGAGGGTTGTGGCCCCGTAGGGGGTCCCGCCGGTGATCTCCGCCATGGTCACCAGCCCCTTTGCCGAGTAGGGCAGGCCGACGATCACCATGCCCTGATGCAGCAAGGTGGTGTGGAAAGAGGTAATCGTGGTTTCCTGGCCGCCGTGCTGGGTGGCGGTGGAGGCGAAGACGCTGGCGACCTTGCCGATCAGCGACCCACTGACCCAATGGCTGCCGGTCTGATCGAGGAAATTGCGCATCTGCGAGCACATGTTGCCGAACCGGGTGGGCGTGCCGAAGATGATGGCATCGTAATCGGAAAGCTCCTGCACGGTCGCAATCGGGGCCTTCTGGTCCAGCTTGAACCCCGATTTCCTCGCGATCTCCTCCGGCACCAGTTCCGGCACCCGCTTAATCGTCACCTCCGCGCCCGTCTCCGCGACTCCCTCGGCGATGGCTTCCGCCATGCGCTCGACGTGCCCATAGCTGGAATAGTAGAGAACCAGAACCTTGGTCATGACTTTCCCTTCCGCTTTTCCCACCCTTGGTAGCGGAAACATAGGCCGCCCGCTCCGCAGCGTCACCTCAACACATCGTCAGGTTCGGCGGACCCCCACGATGCGGCAAATGCATGCCGGTGGATGAAGGATAAAGGAACAGGCAGGGCACGCGTTCCGCTTGCGCGGGTCTGTTGCCGAGGAGGCGGCGGAGGTACCATGCAGCGGTCGGAAGGACGTCCTTTCCACCTGTTCGGCAAGGGGGCAGATGAAATGAACCGTCGGTCGCTACCATTCTATCCGCTTTTGATCTTAGCCGCGGCGGCGGCGGCCGGCTGTAGCCCGAACCACGGTCCGATCACCGAGTGCGTCGTCTCCGACAGCCGCGGGAACGCCTGGACGCGCTCCGACGACGTATCGCCGCTGGGGGCGCAGGATGCGGCGCTGATTGCCTGCGGTCAGGAGAGCCCCGATCCGACAAGCTGCGTCGTTACCCGATGTGAGGGCCACTGGTAGTACCGCTGCAGGTACCCCAAGCGCATTTACAAGCTAGAACGAATCGAAGGTTGAGATCCGGACTCCCTTTGGGGTAAGCTGTCGGCCTACCAGACGGATCGGGGGTGCGGCACGCGAGAAATCGTGGTGGTAGCAATGCGTCGTGACCGGAGAGCGGCGCCTGTCCGCGCAGCGGGTCAAACAGGGGCTCGCTCGCCAAATAGCACGTGCATTGTAAGCATGTGAAACTTCGGCCTTACGACACGTACCTTCCGAAACACTGCGTTGGATGCCAGTAGTGCCGGAAGTACCGTATGCGATTGAGGACCAAGCTAAACTTAGCCTTACTTGCCGCTTTTTCGCTCGGCTTGGTCACAGCCGGAACGCTTACCTACTGGGCAAGCAGGAGAGCAGCGGAAGAACATACTCTGACCGAAGCGCGCATCATGGTGGAAGGGGCCCGTGCCATACGGCAGTACACCGTGAAGGAGATCAATCCGCTCCTCCTGCCCGTGATGAAGGGCCAGTTCTTCCCTCAGACCGTTGCCGCACATGCGGCCCAGTCCATTTTCACCACCTTCCGGGAGAACTTCCCCGAGTACTCCTACCGGGAGGCGGCGCTCAATCCCACCAACCCGGCGAACCGGGCCTCCGACTGGGAGGCCGACATCATCCGCACGTTCCGCGAAAACCCATCGGTGCCCGAAATTACCTTGGTGCGCGAGGGCCCGTTGGGGCCCCTGCAGGTATTGGCGCTGCCGATCCGAATCAACGATGCCGGTTGTCTAAGCTGTCACAGCACGGCAAAGGATGCACCGACGGAAATGATAGATATTTACGGTACAAGCAATGGGTTCGGGTGGAAGATGGGAGATGTCGTTGCCGCTCAGATTGTCTCTGTTCCCATGACTGCGACATTGCGGCGAACAACTAATGTTTTTATGATTTTTATCGGCACGTTGGTGGCGGGATTTATTGTTATCGGTGTTATGTTAAATGTGTTCTTAAATAGATTTGCGATTGCGCCCATTATCGCGATTTCTAAAATGGCCAATGACGTGAGCACCGGCAAAAAGGATGCGCCGATAGTGGAATGGGCATCGGCGGATGAAATTGGTGACCTTTATCTGTCATTCAATCGCATGCGGCGAAGTCTGGACGCTGCACTAAGGTTACTGCGTTAGGTAATTGAGAAGATGCTGATAGTATTATTATAATATATGGGGGCATGTGGTGTTTAGCCCGTTAGGCAGAAAGAATGATACGGTAATCGCTTCAGATAAAACGCATGATCATTGTGTATTTATAAGCTTTAGTTCGAAAGACTTACTGGCGGCGGAAAAAGTCTGGCGCGAGCTGCAGCTGTTCCACATCCCGTGCTGGATCAGCTCCCGCCACATTCAGCCGGGGGACGACTTTCAGCTATCAATTGTCAGCGCCATGGAACGGGCCAAGATCTGCGTGCTGATTTTCTCGGCGCATGCGGATCAATCGGTGGAGGTCAAGAAGGAGTTGACCGTCGCCAACCATATGGGGTTGGCGATCATTCCGGTTCGGATCGAGGAGACGCAGGCGTCCGGAGCCATGCGCTATCAGTTGGCCAACCGGCAGTGCGTCGATCTCTTTGTCGACTGGGACGATGGCATGGCGAGACTTGTGGCGGCAATTCGGGCCTATTTGCGTAGTTCACCCGCGTCCCCGCTGCTGATGGAGGAAGCGGACACAGTTTTTGTTCCGCACTTTTCCGAAGCGGATCTCTCCCAGACGGCGGATCGGCTGGCCCTTTACCTCGGTCCGATCGCCGCTATCCTGGTCAAGCAGGCGGCGGCCCAGGCGGCGAGTTTGGCCGATCTGCACCGCCTGCTTGCCGAACAGATCGCCAATGATCGTGAGCGGCTGAGCTTCCTGCAACCCCAGCCATCATCCTCCGTACCACGACCGCGACGCTGGCGCCGATACCGGCGCCTGATCGGCCTCGGTACCGCTGCCGCCGCGGCGGCGGGGGTGGCGGTTGCCGTGGCTTGGCAGGTTTTACACTGGGATAAGCCGCAGGTGGCGAGGCGGGAAGTGGTCCCGGTTCGCGAAGTAGTCCCCGCATCGCCCCCCGATTACCCCGCACAGCCGGCTGTCAGCGTGGCGCCGCCAAGTGGCACGCAGGCGGGGAGTGAGGCTGGCGCGCCGCCGACCGAGCCGGAAAAAGGCGTCGCGCCGACACTCCTCGTCCCCGAGGCGCCGCGCGCCGCCGCCTCGGTGCCGCCGACACCGATCCGCGACTGCGACCAGTGCCCGCAGATGAGGCTCGTTCCGGCGGGCGAATTCCTCATGGGTGCACCGGAAGGCGATACACTGGCGGAAGCGGACGAGCGTCCTCAGCGCCGGGTGGTCGTGGCCAAGCCCTTCTACCTCGGTGCCTACGAGGTCACGTTCGGCGAGTGGGACGCCTGCGTCGCCGACGGCGGATGCCGCGGCTTCAGCCCGGCCACCGCCGGGTGGGGGCGGGAACGGCGTCCGGTCATCAATGTGAACTGGTTCGATGCCCAAGCGTATGCCGGCTGGTTGAGCGGCAAGTCGGGACACGCCTATCGGCTGCCGACCGAGGAGGAATGGGAGTTTGCGGTCAGGGGCGGCTCGACCGACCGTTATATCTGGGGTGCTGCGGTCGAAAAAGGTGCGGCCAATTGCAATGGATGCGCGAGCCAGTGGGATAACCTCCGGACGGCTCCGGTCGGCAGCTTCAAGGCCAACGCCTTCGGGCTATATGACATGCTGGGCAACGTCTGGGAGTGGACCGCCGATTGCTGGCAGGTTGAGGCGACGATCACGCCGGCGAAGGCGACCCGCGCCGGCTCATCCGGCCGTTGCCCTGCCCGCGTATTGCGCGGGGGGTCGTGGGCCAACTCCCCGGCACTCCTGCGCAGTTCGGCGCGCATTTGGGGCTCGCCGGACGGCCGTACCAACAACGTGGGGTTCCGCGTCGCCCGCGATGCCGATGATAAGGGAAAAGAGCGTGCCGGCCCGGTACTGCTGCAGCAGGTGCACGACCAACGCTAGCGACGCAGCGGCGGAAAGGCCGGATCGTTCTTGTCGTCTTCGCGGACGGCGGGATTGTACTTGAGACAGTTGGGTACGCAGGCGCATTCGAAGGCGATCTTCATCGGCGCGATCCGTCCCTCGTTCTTCAACTGGAATAGTCTTGGCACCATCTTGTCGCGCAGCGTCTCGGGGTCGATGGTATTGACGTAGATCAGCGTGCCGCCCTCGAACCCGGCGGGGTTGGAGACCCGCCACTTGATCTGCACCCGCCACGGCATGGGCACGTCCGAGTCGGGCGCCTTGTAGTGCCACTCCTCGTTACACGGGATACCCGGGCCCATCGCCGCGTGGCAGGCGTGGACCAGGTCGGAGACACCGCGCAGTTCGTCTTCCGAGTGGTTCCACGGCTGGCTGCGCTCCCCTTTCGAGTAGATTTCGAGGGTGGGGAAACGGTGGCCGAAGCCGGCGAAGGCGATTGCGTGATCGTTCTCGGCGAAGACGAGGTTGCGGTAGCCGGCATAATTGATCGCCGCCTCGTTGTAGATGTTGGGGTTGGTGCGGGCGAGCCTGATTTCCGCCTCGTTGGCGGCGCCGCGGGAGTCGATGGCGACCAGCTGCTTGTGCAGGTGATCGAATGAGGCGCCGGCGGGCTTCAGCCAGTTCTGGAAGACGGCAACGTAACGCACATAGCGGTTGGCAAGGTAGACGTCGCGCAAGGCATCGATGGTGAAGCGGATGTACTGATAATGCTCCTCCGGCGTCATCGTCCCGGAGGACGCCAACTGAGCGTCGGACCGGGCGCCGTCGACGTAATGGCGCCGGTAGACGATCAGTTCGTGACCGCCGGCGAAGAAGCCATCGGCGAGGGTGAGCCGGTCTTCCGGCGGCATCCGATCGAAGACGTCGCTATCGAGGCCGCTCAGCTTGTTGCGGGCGCGCAGCACGTCGAGAACATGGCGATGGCCGGCTTCGGTGGCGAGATACGCCGCCTTGCGGGCAGCCGCCTCGTCCGACAGCACCAAGTTAAAATTCTTCTGCCAGTAGTCGTAGGACACGATCTCAAAGAGGTTAGGGATGCGACGAAACTCGGGCACCGTGGCGAACATTTCGTCGGCGGTCAGGCCACGCAGCGTCGTCCAATGGTCTCCCTGACGGACAAGGCGGGACTTCTCCGGCGGTGTCTCCAAGACCCGGCCGATGCAGAAGGCGCAATGGTGGTCGCGCCGCGCCGGGTCTATGGGCGCGCCCGGATGCTCGTCGGCGCCGAGCGGGCGATGGCCGCGCCCCGGCACCGTCCACACCTCGGTACCGGTGAACGGATTGATCTGCTTGATCGTCCCGTCGGCCATCCGCATGAGATAACTGGAGGGTGGAATGGGCTCCGCCGCCATGGTCGCTCTTCCCGTCAGTCCGCGCGCAGTTCCGGCCGCTGGTGCCGTGCGCGCACCATATCATTCGAGAACCGGCGTGCCGCCCATCGCGATCCGCAGTTCGGCAACTCCGCCCGATGCATCGATCCGAAACCCCCGCACCGGGCCGGCACGCGGGCGCTCCGCGCCGGGTCCCCGGCCCACGCCGACGATTACCCAGACGAGATCAGGCTCGAAGGCCAGGGCCCGGTCGGTGGCCGAGGGCTCGGGCGGGTGATCCGGGTGGGAGTGATAATGGCCGACGATAGCCTGCGCCGTACCCGCCAGCTCGCGGCTCAGGCGGAATCTCACCTGCGGGTCGACCTCGAAGCGGTCGTGCCGGCGTCCAACCGCGATGTTGTTGCTGGCGACCGCGCGGGTGATCACGATCGCGTCCATGCGCCGCTGCCCCACAAGCAGACCACAGCATTCTTCCGGATAGGCCGCTTCTGCCTCTCTCTGCAGCTGTCTCCGCAGGGCTTCCGGCAGCAGGATCAAGGGCGCAGCCGGATACTACCAAGGGTCCGCCCGGTCGAGATTTCGATGACCAGGATGCGCTCGCAAGGCCCGGCGGGGCCGGTCCTCAGGAACAGATGCGGCCCGTCGGCGGCCATTTCGACGACGGTGCAGGCTTCCGGCAGCGCCAGGGAGGTCTCGCCGAAGGGCGATGCAGGCGCGTCGATGGTCCGGCTGGCGGCGAACAGCTTAAAGTGGGGATCGGCGGTTTTCTGCACGATGCCGTAGATGAGGAGAGCAATTCCGGCGAGGAGGAGCACCCCAAGCCCGATGACCAAGGCCTTGACTGCCGGCATGGCTCACCCAAGCTCGCTGCACCGATGACCGATCTCACTTACACCGTTGTGGTTGCCGGAGACAAGGCGCGAGGTCGCCTCGACCGGCTTCTGGCCGACGCCGTCCCGGCCCTCTCACGGACGCGGATCAAGGTCCTGATTGAAAGCGGACGCGTCGTCGATCAGAGCGGTACGGTGGTCGCCGATCCCGCTTACCGGACAAGCGAAGGTGCCGTGTATCGGCTGAGCGTCCCCGAAGCTCCGCCGCCGATGCCGGTTGCACAGCCTCTGCCGCTGTCGATCGTCTACGAAGACGGGGCGCTGATCGTCATCGACAAGCCGGTCGGCCTCGTCGTCCACCCGGGCGCGGGAACGCCCGACGGCACCATGGTCAATGCGCTTCTCGCCCATTGTCCCGGAGGATTGTCGTCCATCGGGGCGCCGCGGCGTCCGGGCATCGTCCACCGGCTGGATAAGGACACGACCGGCCTGATCGTCGTCGCCAAGACCGACCGCGCCCACGTCGCTCTCAGCCGGCAATTTGCCGAACGTTCCATCGAGCGTGCCTACCTGGCCCTCGTGCGCGGGCACCCGGTTCCGGTGGCGGGGAGGATCGTCAAAGCGATCGCCCGATCCGAGCACGACCGGACGAAAATGGCGGTGGCCCGACGCGGCGGGAAGACGGCGATCACCCACTACCGCACCCTGCATCGCGTCGGTACGCAGGCCACGCTGGTGGAATGCCGGCTCTCGACCGGACGCACCCACCAGATCCGCGTCCACATGGCCTCCATCGGGCACGGGATCATCGGCGATCCGGTCTATGGATCGGGTCGGGGGGGAGCGCTGCAACCGCCGACATCCGCCGCGCTCTTCCGGCGTCAGGCGCTTCACGCCTATTTGATCGGATTCAACCACCCGGAGACGGGCCAAAGGATGCGATTTGAATCCATTTTACCACGCGATATCAGTGACATGATCGCCTCCTTAGAGGCCTTGTAAGCGCATATATACTTGACCGCTCTACATGGTTAAGGTGAACTCAAAGACAAAGGAAGGCGTTTTATCGCCATACCGAACGCAAAAAGCCTGCGATGGGAGTCGAGCGAGGACAGGAGTGGGATGATGGCCGGGCTCGGGGCAGATCTGACGATGACACCGGACCGTAACCTGGCGCGGTACCTGCAGCATATTCGTAAGTACCCGATGCTGAGCGCGGAGGAGGAACTGGTGCTCGCCCGTCGGTGGGTCGAGACCCATGATGAAGCCTCCGCGGATAAGCTGGTGACGAGCCACCTGCGTCTGGTGGCGAAAATCGCCATGGGGTACCGCGGCTATGGATTGCCGCTGGGAGAGCTCATTTCGGAAGGCAACGTCGGGATGATGCAGGCGGTGATCCGGTTCGATCCGGATCGCGGCTTCCGACTGGCCACCTATGCCATGTGGTGGATCCGGGCGGCGATCCAGGAATACATCCTGCACTCCTGGTCGCTGGTGAAAATGGGAACCACGGCCGCCCAGAAGAAGCTATTCTTCAACCTGCGGAAGCTGAAAGGGCAGATGCAGGCCATCGACGATGGCGATTTATCGCCCGAGCATGTCAGCACCATCGCCACCCGGCTGAACGTGCCGAAATCGGATGTGGTTCAGATGAACCGCCGCATCGGCAATCCGGATGCTTCTCTCAACGCACCTTTGCGGGAGGAGGGGGACGGCGAGTGGCAGGACTGGCTGGTCGATAAGGAGGACAGCCAGGAAGTGCTCCTCGGCAACTCGGAAGAACTGCGCAGCCGCCGTCAGCTCCTCGCTGGGGCGTTGAAGACGCTGACCGAGCGCGAGCGGCAGATCCTTGCCGAGCGGCGACTGAAGGATGATCCCACCACGCTGGAGCATCTCAGTCGGCGGTACGGAATCAGCCGCGAACGGGTTCGCCAGATCGAGGTGCGCGCCTTCGAGAAGCTGCAAAAGTCGGTGAAGAACGCGGTTATCGAACAGCGCCTCACCCACTGACGGAAGCGGTAGCCGGAACGAACACCGATAACGCCCGCGGAACGACGCGAAAAACCGCGGGCGTCTTGGCGATGACTTCGCCGTCCACGTTGATCGGCATCGGCCTGTCGGTCTCGATGGAGATCTCCGTTCCGTGAAGGCTGCAGATGTCCTGTAGCGGCCGATGGGTGCCCCATCGCAGCGCCGGAACGATGGCGATCAGCCGCCAGCGCGGCAGCGGCGGCAGGGCGTAGGCGTCGAGCCGACTATCGTCGATAGCCGCGTCGTCGACGATGGTCATGCCGCCGCCATAATATCGGCCGTTGCCGACGCTCACCTGGATCGCCGCAAGCTCCAGGGGTACGCCGTCGCAGGTGATCCGGGTGCCGAACAGAAGAGGAGAGCGGACCGCTTCCCAGGCGCATCCCAGATAGCCGATTACCCCCCACCGTTGTTTGATGTCGCAGGTGAGACGCTTGGCGATGGTCACGCTAAGGCCGACGCTGGCGACATTGAAGAAATGACGGTCCTCGATCCGGGCGAGATCTATGCGCTTTTGCTGTCCCAGGGCGATGGTGCGGAACGCCTCGGTGATATCCGTCGGAAGCCCAAGCGTTCGGGCGAGGTCATTGGCGTTGCCCATGGGCAGGATGCCGAACGGCCTTCCGATCGAAACCAGTGCATCCGCCGCATGGGACAACGTTCCGTCGCCGCCGCCAATGACGACCAGGTCGTAGGCGCCGCCATCCCGGCGGATCATCTCTCGGGTGCTTTGCGGGCGGTCGACAAGATGAAGGTCATAGGAGATGCCGGCCGCATCGAAGATGTGTAGGCCATCGTCGACCGATCGCCTGCCACGCGCCGCTTTCCGGTTGACGAGGATCAAGGCCCGCCGGCGCGGGAGCGCCATCCCTCCGTCCCTTTCCTCTCTCGGAGCTAGCCGCTCTATGCGCTGACCGGCTACCCCGGGACCCAGGTCATGCGACGAACGGGTCTTGCACCATGATCGTGTCTTCCCGCTCGGGGCTGGTCGACAAAAGATGCACCGGCGCTTCGATCATCTCCTCGATGCGGCGAATGTATTTTACCGCCGTCGCCGGTAACTGTGCCCAGGACCGGGCGCCCTGGGTGCTTTCGGACCAGCCGTCCATCTCTTCGTAGATGGGGGCTACCCGTGCCTGCCGCACCGACGAGGCGGGCAAATAATCGAGCCGCTCGCCGTCGAGGGCGTAACCGACGCAAACCCGCAGCCGATCCAGTCCATCGAGGACGTCGAGCTTGGTGAGTGCGATGCCGTTGATGCCGTTGACCTTCACCGCCTGGCGAACGAGCACCGCGTCGAACCAGCCGCAGCGTCGTGGACGGCCGGTCACGGTCCCGAACTCGCGGCCGCGCTCCCCAAGCCGACGGCCGATCGCGTCTTCCAGCTCGGTCGGGAACGGTCCGCTGCCAACTCTCGTCGTGTAGGCCTTGGTGATCCCCAGCACATAGTCGAGCGCGCCGGGACCGAGGCCCGATCCTGCCGCCGCCTGTCCGGCGACGGTGTTGGACGAGGTGACGAACGGATAGGTGCCGTGATCGATGTCGAGCAGGGTGCCCTGTGCGCCTTCGAAAAGGATGCGTTTGCCGGCTCTTCGCACCTCGTCCAGCGACTTCCAGATGGTGTCGGCGTAGGGCAGCACCTTCGGTGCGATGTCGACCAGTTGGGCGAACAGTGCCTTTGCGTCCACCTCCTCGAGGCCGAGTCCGCGCAGGAGGGCATCGTGATGGACGAGCAGCGCCGCCAGTTTATCGGCGAGCAGATCAGGGTCTGCCAGGTCGCCCAGGCGGATCGCACGCCTGGCGACCTTGTCCTCATAGGCGGGGCCGATGCCGCGGCCGGTAGTGCCGATGCGGGCCTTGCCCAACGCCACCTCCCGCGCCTTGTCCAGGTTGCGGTGGAGCGGCAGGATCAGGGCGACGTTCTCCGCAATGCGGACATTATCGGGACCCACGGCCACCCCCTGGGCGCGGAGGCCTTCGATCTCGGCGAGCAGCGCCCACGGATCGAGAACGACGCCATTGCCGATGAACGAGAGCTTGCCGCTGCGGACGACCCCGGCCGGGAGCAGGCTGAGCTTATAGACGATCCCGTCGATGACCAACGTGTGGCCGGCGTTATGTCCCCCCTGGAAACGGACGACGACGTCGGCCCGCTGCGACAGCCAGTCGACGATCTTGCCCTTGCCTTCGTCTCCCCATTGCGCGCCGATTACGACCACATTCGTCATGGACTTTGCTCGGGTCCGAGTTGTTGGCGGACCACCGTTCTCCGGATGTCGCCCGCGAGGTATACGTGCGTGCAGCCGAGGCGATGCGCCTCCGCCGCCGGATCGGCAGTTTCGGTCAGGCCGGCGACCACGGTCCAGCCTTCTTCGCGCAGACCGCGCGCGGTGGTGTAGTCGGCCGGATGGGGCAGGAACAGCCGCGGGCGGGGCGGCGGCGGTGCCAGCGCGGACATGACCGCGTCCATGAAAAGGGTGACCCCGGTTGCCGCCTCGCCGCTGCCGGTGCGATAGCGACCCCCTCGTCCCAGCTCGCCCGACACGCCGGCGGAGAACAGGGCGAAGGTGACGCCCTGATGATACTCGAAGCCGCGATTTTCGATGGGGTCGACGGTGATGGCGAGAGCGGGGGCCGCCGCGGTCAGACCCGCATGGACGGCGTTGAGCGACGCCAGTGCCGAGCCGGCCGCCGCCGGCAGGGCGAGTCGCGCCAGCTGGGGCAGAGCGATCTCGGCCGGCCCGCAGCAGGCTACCAGCTGCGAGAGAAGCTGCGCCGTCGACTCACCAAGGGTCGGGGCGAGATCGCGAACCGCGGTAATGTCCTTACGATCGAGAGCGGTACGCAGTCTGGCTGCGGTCCGCTCGTTGGGGGTACGGCCGCCCAGAACCGCCGGCACCAGTGTCGGCAGGCCGAGATCGACGCTGATGGGATCGACACCCGCCCCCGCCAGGGCGGTTATGGCCATGACGATCACCTCGACGTCGGCTTCGATAGCGTCGACACCGAAAATCTCGCCGCCCACCTGACCCAGCTGTCGCTCCGGGCGGAGTTGCGAACCGCGCACCCGTGTTACCTGGCCGGCGTAGCTGAGGCGCAGCGGCCGCGGCGCGCTGGGCAGTCGCGACGCGGCGATGCGGGCCGCCTGCATGGTCATGTCTGGACGCAGCGCCAGCATCCGCTGGGAGATTGGATCCATCCAGCGGAACGCTTCGGTGGTCAGCGACACCCCTGAGCCCTCAAGCAGGGTCTCGGCGAACTCGACGAGTGGCGGCTTGATCCGCTCGTAACCGAAGGCGGTGAACGTGGCCACCAATCTTTCCACGGTCGCCGCCTCGAACGCGGCCCAGGGCGGCAGCACATCCATCAGGCCGGCTGGCAGCAAGGCGGGGACGGCGGGAGGGCTCATCGATCGCAAACAACTATGGGGGTAGAGGGACTAGGGGGATCCACGATGCAGCCCCTTCTAAGCACAGCCACGGCCGGCCCGATAGGAAAAACGAAAGACTTCCGGTGCGTCGCGCGGTTGACAGCACGTCCGCCAAGTGGCTAGCACCGCGCAATAGCCATGAGGAGCAGCGACAGGTGACGGCGAGAGGCGTGATCGCGGCGGGTAATCCGGCGACGGCGGCGGCCGGGGCGGAGGTCCTGGCCGATGGCGGCAATGCGGTCGACGCCGCCCTCGCCTGCCTGTGCGCTGCGGCGGTGGCTGAGCCGGTCCTCGCCTCTCTCGGCGGCGGCGGCTTTCTCGTTTGCCGGATGAACGAAGGCCGGGGCGCCGGCCGCACATTGGTCTACGACTTTTTTGCCCAGACACCGGGTCGGCGGCGATCCTCATCTGACGCCGATGTGCAGACGGTGCACGCGGATTTCGGTCAGACGCAGCAAGCCTTTCGGGTCGGTCTCGGCACGATTGCCACCCCGGGCGTCATTCGCGGCCTGGAGATGGCGGCGGGTGAATTGGGCCGGCTGCCGCTCCGCCGCCTGATCGAGCCGGCCTGTACCCTCGCCCGCGCGGGTGTGCGGCTGGATGCGATGCAGGCCTACGTCGTCAGTGTTGTTGCCGCGCTGTTGAAGAGCCGCCCGGAGTCTGCGGAATTGTTCGCCAGCCCGCGGGATCGGGAGGCGCTGATCGGGGAGGGCGAGGTCTTTCGCCTGCCCGACTATGCCGATGCGCTGGAGAACATCGCCATCGAAGGCGCCGACCTGTTCTACCGGGGCGAGATGGGGCGGCGCCTTGCCGAAGACTGCCTTGGCCACGGCGGCCACTTGGTCCGGGCCGATCTGGAGCGATACCGTGCCGAGCGCAGACGACCTATCGAGATTGAACGCTTTGGCGCTCGCATCCATCTCAACCCGCCACCGGCTATCGGCGGCCTCCTCGTCGCCTATGCCCTGGCGGTGATGCCGACCGAGGGCCTGGCACCCGGCACCTTCGGCAGCTCCCTTCATCTACGCCATCTGGTTGCCGCGCTCGCCGAGGCGGACCAAGCCCGAGCCGGGTTGCCGGACGATCGGCTCGACGAAGCGGGGGAACAACTCCTGACGCCGGAGGGCCTCGCCGCCGCGCAGAGGCGACTGCGGGCTGCGGCGCCGATTGCCCGGCGCGGGACGACCCACATCAGCGTCATCGATGGCTCCGGCAACGCCGCTGCCCTGTCGGTCACCAACGGCGAGGGATCGGGCTACGTGCTTCCGGGGACAGGGATCATTCTCAACAACATGTTGGGCGAGGACGACCTATGTCCCGACGGTCCGGACGCCTGGCCCACCGATCGGCGGATGAGTTCGATGATGGCGCCGACGCTGATCGAGCGGGACGACGGCGCGCTGGTGGCGCTGGGATCGGGAGGATCAACACGTATCCGGGCGGCGATCCTCCAGGTCATTCTCAATCAGCTGGTGCTGGGCGCGTCCCTGGCGGAAGCGGTCGGCTGGCCGCGTCTTCATCTGGAGGAGGGCCGACTGTCGTTCGAGCCCGGTTTCCCGGCGTCGAGCCTTCCTCCCCTCTCCGGTCCGGTTGGCGAGTTCGATCCGTGGTCGGCGCAGAACCTGTTCTTCGGCGGTGTTCACGCCGCGATGCGTGAGCGGGGAGGATCCCTGATCGGCGCGGCCGACCGGCGGCGTGCCGGCGCCGTCGTCCTTGTCTAGATCATTGGGTTCGGCCATCTCGGCAGCGCGCTTGCCGGACGGTCATTGAGGGAAAAAGGTCAAACGTGACGGATACCCAGGATCCGCTTTTTGTCCTGACGATCTCTTGCCCCGACACCCGGGGCATCGTCGCCAGTGTCGCCAGCTTTCTCTCCGATCGGGATGCCTTCATTACCGAATCGACGCACTTCGGCGACTGCGTGTCCCAGCGCTTCTTCATGCGCACGTGCTTCCGGTCGGGACCGCTCACGCCCGCCATGAGCGTGGTTGCCCACCAGTTTTCGCAGATCGCGGCGCGCTTTCAGATGGTCTGGGGCCTCTACGACGCGCGCCGGAAGGAGCGCTTGCTGATCCTGGTGTCGCGGGCCGACCATTGTCTGAACGACCTCCTCTACCGCTATCGAACCGGAGATCTACCGATAGAGATCCCGGCCATCGTCTCCAATCATCCCGATCTGGAACCGCTAGCCCTCTGGCACGGCATCCCGTTCCATCATCTACCGGTGTCGGCGGCGACGCGGGAGGAACAAGAGGCTCGCATTCTCGCCCTGATCGGGGAACTGGACATCGATCTCGTCGTCCTCGCCCGTTACATGCAGGTGCTGACGCCGAGGGCCTGTGAGCCGCTTCTGGGCCGGTGCATCAATATCCACCATTCGTTCCTGCCCGGGTTCAAGGGGCCCAACCCTTACCGCCAGGCCCATGCCCTGGGGGTCAAGTTGATCGGCGCTACCGCTCATTACGTCGTCGCCGATCTCGATGCCGGGCCGATCATCGAGCAGGCAGTGGAGCGGGTCGACCACACCCATGGGCCGACCGACCTGGCGCGGGTCGGCCGCGATCTGGAGAACGTCGTCCTTGCCCGGGCGGTCCGCTACCACATCGAGCACCGGGTTCTGATCAACGACGGCAAGACGGTCGTGCTGCGCTGAGACCCGTTCTCGCTCGATATACGAGCGCATAACCCATTAGCGCCACTTTTAGCGCAACATACCGCTGGCGATACCCCTTTAGCGAGTGTATCATTCGCGAACTGCAACCAATATGCGGCAGCGAGGCTACCGATGCTCGACAGCCAGCCCAATCACGATGCGGTGCGGGGTTCCGCAGGTCGAAGCTTAGACCGGAGCCTGTTGTCGCAAGTCACTCTCTTCACCGACCTGAAGCCGTCGGAGCTGGCGGGTCTTGAGCAGCTCTGCCGCTATCGCCGGTTCTCCATAGGGGAGCATGTCGTCGATCGGGATAGTACCTCGACCGACGTCTATTTCCTGGTGCGTGGCCGTGTTCGGATCGTCAACTATTCCATGAGCGGGCGCGAAATTACCTTCGACGAATTGGACGCCGGGAGCTATTTCGGCGAGATTTCCGCCCTCGACGGCCAGCCTCGGTCGGCCAACGTCGTCGCCCTTCAGGACAGCCTGGTCCTGTCCCTATCGCGCACCGCGTTCGTCGAGCTTCTCAACAACAATGCCAAGTTGGCACTCAAAGTGATGTGCCGGCTGACGTCGATCGTTCGCCAGGCGAACGAGCGGATCATGGATCTCAGCACCCTCGCCGCTCAAAACCGGGTTCAGGCGGAGATCCTGCGTCAGGCCCACGTTGAGGCGAGCCGCCCCAATTCGGCGGTCATCGACCCGATCCCGATTCACAGCGATATCGCCAGTCGTGTCAGCACCACCCGGGAAACGGTGGCGAGGGTGATGAACGATTTGGCCCGCAAAGGACTTCTCGAGCGACGCAAGCGCGCCCTTGTGATCCACGATGTCAGGAAGCTGCGGCAGATGGTGGAACACGTTCGCGGCTAACAGGCGCGAACGGAAAAAGCCCGCTACTTAATCTTGGCTTCCTTGAAAGCGACGTGTTTACGGGCGACCGGATCGTACTTGCGGAATTCAAGCTTCTCCGTCTTTGTGCGCGGATTCTTTTTCGCCACGTAGAAGTAGCCGGTGCCAGCACTGCTAACCAGCCGGATTAATATCGTGTTGGGCTTGGCCATTCCTCGCCACCTTACCGTCTCGCGCTTTGAGACCGGGGACAATACAGGTCACGACGCCCCTGTCAAGCCGAGCGGCTGGGCGAGGGGGCCTTACCGGCCCTTCAGCGCCAGGACCTCGCCTCGTTCCCGCGCCGACGCATAGACCGCCGGGCTGGCGATCAGCCAGCGGGCGACCGTCGGCTCCACGTCGCCCGACCGAGGGGCGGGCGGGCACGACTCGTCTCCGGTCGTTGCTGTCCCGTTCCCGGCTTGGCCGCCGTCGGCGAACCACGCGGCCGTGAGTGCCATCTCATCGATGGCGGCGACGCCCGAGGTACAGATCGCCGGAACGACGCCATGGGTGTGCAGATCGTTGCCGGAGGGCGATACCAGTCGCGACCAGGTGAACACCAATTCTCCCTGATTGGGCAACGGCACAACCGTTTGCACCAGCCCCTTGCCGAACGACCGGGTGCCGACCACCACCGCCCGGCCGCGGTCTCTGAGCGCGGCGGCGAGCACTTCGGCGGCCGAGGCGGTATTTCCGTCGATCAAAACGACGAGGGGCACGCCCGGAACCATGTCCAGTCCCGCGCCGACGATAACGTGGTCGCTGTCTGGATGGCGGCCCCGCGCCTCGACGATGGGGCCACCGTCGAGAAAGATGCCGGCGACGCGGACCGCCGACTGCAATAGTCCGCCGGGGTTGCCGCGAAGATCGAGGATGATGCCGCGCAGCGGCGTGCCGCCGGGGCGGGTGTGTGCCCTCAGCTTGGCGATGATGGCGCCGGCGGTGCCCTGGTTAAAACCGGTAACGGTCAAACGAAGGATGCCGGCCTTATTCTCCTCAGAGACGGTCTCCGCGATGATGGGCATGCGGGCCAATGAATACATGCGGGGCGGGGTGCCGGGACGAGCCACGGCGAGGGCCACCCGCTCGTCGGGCCCTCCTTCCAGGCGCCGGGTGAAGCCGGCTTCATCGAGCCGGGACAGGGGCTCGCCGTCGATGCCGACGATCGCATCCCCGACACGCAGCCCCGCGCGCTCCGCCGGTCCCTCGGGGGAGATGGCGATGATGCGGACGAATCGGTTCTCGAACAGCCACGCGAAGCCGAGGCCACGTTGGCCATCGCGGCGCTCGCGGGCCTGCCGGGCCTGGGTCGCCGTGGCGTAGGTGGAAAAGGGGTCGAGGGACCGTGCCATCGAGCCCAAGACGGCCTCGTAAACCCGTTCGGCCGATGCGTCCCGAATTGCCGGAGAGTGGATACGGGCATGGTGCCACAGGGCCGAGGTGGCAATGGCCCATGCATCGGGATCGGTCGCGGCCGGAACCGCGATGGCACCCACCGGCGAACCGCCCGCGTAGAGGATCAACTGGTCAGCTTCCCGGTCTATGTGAACCCGCGGATCCAGTTCGCTAAATCCCCGGAGACCGCTTTCGCCGATGGATTCGACGCTGATCGGGCTGATGTACCGATCGGCAACCGCCGCGTAGGCGGCGCGGAAGGCGGCGACCGTGTCCGCGTCCACCACCGGGTCGTCAGCACGACTGAGCGGAAGCTGAGCCCGCGGCACACAGCCAACGACAAGGCTCAACAGCAGGAGCAGAACCGGTGCGATTGAGAGACCCGCCATCATCTATTTCAGCATCGCACAGGCGGGGAACAAACACAGCAGCCGCTTGAAACAATGACTACCGGCGATGCAACCCGCGCCCGGTCGGTCCGCTCGACTCGAAGGAGGTCAGGTGGAGGCGCCTGGCGGATCGGGCCAGTGGCCGCTATCGATGGCGACCGGGGCCAGTTCCTCCATGCGCAGGCTGGCATAGCGGATGCGCCGCCGGTTCCAGGTCCAGGTGAGGTGCAGCCGGCCATCCGTTCCTTGGATGATCGCCGGATAGGAATACTCGCCGGGATCGGCCTCCAGCACCCAGAGGGCCGACCAGTGGATGCCGTCATCGGAGGCGGCGAGGTTGAGCGGCGAGCGCGCCGACTGCGCATGGTTGTAGATCAGCACGTGTGTCCCGTCGGCGGTGGTCACCGCGTCGATGCCGCTGTCGGGGTTGGGCAAAGTGGTCGGGGCGAGCGGCGACCAGTGGTGTCCGTCATCGGACCAACAGGACGCGATCGTTCCCTGACGGGTGCGCGACAGGAGTTGCAGGCGCCCCTCCCTGTGGCGGAGGACGCACGGCTGAATGGCGGCGAAGCTTCTTCCATCGTTCAGGGCATGCTCACGATGCCAGGTCGAGCCGTGGTCGGTGGTGCGCTCCACGTGGATTTTCCAGCCGCTGCGTTCGCAACTGGAGGGGCTGAGCCAATGTCCGGAGGCCAGTTCCACCGGCTTGTTCTTGATCGGGCCGAGGATGCCGTGACCCAGGCGTATCGGTGCGGACCAGCTTCGGCCGTGATCGGCCGAAGCCATCTGCATGCCCCACCAGCGGCTGGGGCTGGGCCCGACCTTATAGTAGAGGTGCAAGGGGCCCGAACTCGGCTGGAACAGGACGGGGTTCCAGCATGGGTAGCGGCGCCGACCCTCGGTGCCGACGGCGACGCAATCCGGCTGCCGCCAGCCATCGTCATCGCATCGGGACGTCCAGATGGCCACGTCGCTGGCGCCTTCGCGGGTTCCGCCGAACCAGGCGGCCACCAGCCCGTCGGGCGTTTCGGCAATGGTCGAGGCGTGGCACTGGGCGAAAGGGGCGCCCTCAAAGATGAATTCCGTCCTCATCGTTCCCTCGCCCCCGGGCGCGGCCGGCGGCTTCGGGCCGGGGGCGGGCGCCCCTTCGAGGCGGGACGCCGGCGCGGTCCGAGGGTTCCGCCTTCGCGCACCCCGCCGAGGATTTCCATGATAATGCCGCCGGTGAGCGGACTGACCTCGACCAGGCGGACCTCCACCTTGTCGCCGAGACGGAAGGTCAGCCCGTGGGTCTGGCCCACCAGCCGATGCCCCCGGGCGTCATGGGCGTAATAGTCGTCGGGCAAGGAGGCGATGGGCACCAAGCCCTGTGCGCCGGTGCCGTCGAGGGCGACGAACAGGCCGAAGCGGGTGACGCCGCCGATCCGGCCGGCGAAGGTGGCGCCGACCCGCTCGGCGAGGAAGGCGGCGGTGAAGCGGTCGACGGCGTCCCGTTCAGCGGCGGCGGCCCGGCGCTCGGTCGCCGAAATATGCTCGGCGGCACGGGCGAGATCGGGCGGATCCGCGCCCAGCCGCCCCCGCCCCAGCTTGAACGCCTCAATCAGGGCTCGATGGACGAGCAGATCGGCGTAGCGGCGGATGGGCGAGGTGAAATGGCAGTACCGCCGGAGGGCAAGGCCGAAATGGCCGATATTGACCGTGTCGTAGCAAGCCTGTGCTTGCGAGCGGAGGACGACCTCGTTGACCAACGGGGCCACCGGGGTCCCTTCCACCCGGGAGAGGATGCCGTTGAAATCGCCGGGGCGGGTCATCCGGCCCGGGCGCAGCGACAGTCCGACGGTGTCGAGAAAATCGCGCAACGCTTCCAGCTTGTCTGCCGAGGGCTGGTCGTGAACCCGGTAGACGCAGGGCGTCTTGCGTTCCTCCAGCGCCTCGGCGGCGGCGACGTTGGCGAGGATCATGAATTCCTCGATCAGCTTGTGACTCTCCAGGCGCTCGCGCAGGTGAATGGCGGTGACGTGCCCGTCCGCATCCACGCGGACCTGCCGCTCGGGGACGTCTAGCTCGAGGACGCCACGCTTGTGCCTGGCTTCGGCTAGCGCCTGATAGGCGCCGTAGAGCGGGGCGATCACCGAACGCGCCAGGCGCGCGGTCGTCTCGTCCGTGTCCCCGTGCCGCGCCGCCTCCACCTGCCGGTAGGTTAGCCTGGCGGCGGACCGCATGAGTCCGCGAACGAAGGATCGCCGCCGCAGGTTGCCCCCCGCATCGATCCACAGATGCACGGCGAGACAGGGGCGGTCTTCGCCGGGGACCAGCGAGCACCAGCCGTTAGAGAGCTGTTGCGGCAGCATCGGCACCACCCGGTCCGGGAAATAGACCGAGTTGCCGCGCTCGAAGGCGGTGCGGTCGAGGGCGCTGCCCGGCTGCACGTACCAGGCGACGTCGGCGATCGCCACCAGGAGGTGCCAGCCGCCGGGATTGTCGGGATCCGTGTCGGGCTCGGCGAACACGGCATCGTCGAAGTCGCGGGCATCCTCGCCGTCGATGGTGACGAGCGGGAGCCGGCGCAGGTCGTCGCGGTCGTCCAGCGGCGCTGCCCGTGCCGCTTCCGCTTCCGCGAGCGTGGCCTCGGAAAACCTCGAGGGAATGTCATGATCGTGCAAGGTGATCAAGGTGATCGAGCGAGCCCCCATGGAGGGGCCGAGTCGCTCGACGATGCGGGCCTGCTTCAGCCCCAGCGGGCGGGCGGTCCGCACCTCCGCCCAGACCAGATCGCCGGGGTCGGCATCGCCCGCATCGCCCGGCGCGACCACCAGTTCTTCGCGCGCCCGCTTGTCCACCGGCAGGATCCGACCCTGGCCGGCGACGAGCGTGTAGAGGCCGAGGGTGCGGGGCGGTGCGGCGAGGAGGCGACGAATGATGCGCGCTTCGTAGGTGCCGGGTCCGATGGGCGACAGCCGGGCGAGGGCCCTTTCACCGGTGGCGAATCCGCTTCGGCTGCGCTTTTCCGGCGCCACGTAGATCAACGGCGGTGTCCCGGGGCCGTCCCACGCTGCCGGCCGGGCGATTGTATCGCCGTCCACATCGGTGCCGCTGATTTCGATGACGGCGACGTTGGGCAACTGGCCGGGCTGCTTGTATCGGCGGCTCCGGTCGCGGGCGAGGGTGCCCTCCGCTTCCAGTTCCTTCAGGATGCGCTTCAGGATGGTGCGCTGGTCCCCGGAAAGGCGGAAGGCGCGGGCGATCTCCCGCTTACCCACCTCGCCCTGGTTCTCGCGGATGAACGCGACGATCTCTTCCTTGCTCGGGAAGGGCGCGGCTTTAGCGGTCATGCGGGAGGGACGGATATCGGCGCATCACCGGCCGGAGGCCTTCCGCCGCTGCTCCCTCGGCATCGGCGGCTCATCCGTTTCTTGCTCTTTGTCCGCCGGAGCGGGGCCGGCTTTGGTCGCCCGTGGCTTCTTCGCCGCGGCCTTCGCCGCCGCCGATCCTGTGGCGGAAGCCGCTTTCGTCGTCTTCGCCGCCGACTTGGCCTTCCCTGCTTTTGGGGATGCTTTCGCCCGCCCGCCCTCGGCCGCCTTCGCCGCCTTGGCGGCGAGCAAGGCGACGGCCTCATCCATGCTCAAGGTGTCGCCGGTGCGGTCCGCCGGCAACGTCGCCCGCTCGGCGCCGTGCTCCACGTAGGCCCCGTAACGCCCCGACTTGACCTTCACCGGTCGGCCGTCGGCGGGATGGGGACCGATGATGCGCCCGCCGGATTTCTTCGGTGACTGGGCGAACAGGTCCACGGCGCGGTTGAGACCGATGCTCAGGACGTCATCGTCGCCCTTCAGCGAAACATACTGGTCGCCCATCTTCAGGTAGGGGCCGAACCGGCCGAGGCCGGCGATTATGGCAAGCCCGCTCTCCGGATGGGTACCGACCTCGCGCGGCAGGGACAGGAGGCGGATCGCGTCTTCGAGACCGATCGTCTGGGGATCGAAGCCGCGCGGCAGCGCCGTCCGCTTTGGCTTCGGTTCGCCGCTGGATTTTTTGTTCTTGCCGTTCTTGGCCTTGGTGTCGGTGTCGTTATCCTTCGGCGATTCGCCGAGCTGGGCGTAATAGCCGTAAGGCCCCTTGCGGATCGCCACCGGCTGCCCCGTCGCCGGATCGACGCCCAACTCCCGGCCGCCGTTGCCGATGCCAATGTCGGCCTCCACTTCGTCGCCCCGGACCGGAACCAGGGGGCGGGTGTAGCGGCAGTCGGGATAGTTGGAGCAGCCGATGAAGGCGCCGAACTTTCCGAGCTTCAGGCTCAGGCGACCTTCTCCGCAGGCGGGGCAGGCGCGCGGGTCGCGGCCGCTTTCACCCTGACGGAAGAAGTGGGGCCCGAGCAGGGAGTCGAGCGCGTCGAGGACTTCCTTGATGCGCAACCCCTTGGTGCCGTCGACGGCGGCGCTGAACTCCCGCCAGAAATCGTCGAGGACCCGCTTCCAGTCGACGCGGCCGCCCGAGATGTCGTCGAGCTTCTCCTCCATTTGGGCGGTAAAGCCGTAGGCCACATAGCGCTCGAAGAAGCTGGTGAGAAAAGCCGTCACCAGGCGGCCGCGGTCCTCGGGGACGAAGCGCCCCTTCTCCAGCCGGACGTAGGTCCGCTCCTGCAGAACCGAGATGATGCTGGCGTAGGTGGACGGCCGGCCGATCCCCAGTTCCTCCAGCCGCTTGACCAGGCTCGCCTCGGTGAACCGCGGCGGCGGCTGGGTGAAATGCTGCTCGGGGGTGATGGCCACCCGCTCCGCCGGCATGCCGGGGCTCAGATCGGGCAGCAGGCGCTCGCCGTCCTCGCCCGCCGCCTCCGTGGTCGCCTTCTGAGCCGAAGGTTCGGGATCATCGCGGCCCTCGCGATACACCTTGAGGAAGCCGTCGAAGGCAACGGTCGATCCGGTCGCGCGAAAGATGATCTGGCGATCGTCCGACGCGATATCGGCGGCCGTCTGGTCGATCAATGCCGCGGCCATCTGGCAGGCGATCGTTCGCTTCCAGATGAGGGTGTAAAGGCGGTACTGATCGGCATCCACGTAGGGGCGAATCTGCTCGGGGCGGCGGTCGACGTCGGTGGGGCGGATCGCCTCATGCGCTTCCTGCGCGTTCTTCACCTTGCTCTTATAGATGCGGGGCTTTTCCGGCAGATAGCGCTCGCCGAAGTCGGCGCCGATGAGTGTTCGACAGGCTTCCACCGCGTCGGCGGCCATCTGCACGCCATCGGTCCGCATGTAGGTGATCAACCCGACGGTTTCTCCGCCGATGGCCACCCCCTCGTAGAGCCGCTGCGCGGTGCGCATCGTCTGGGTGGCGCTGAAGCCGAGCTTGCGCGCCGCTTCCTGCTGCAGCGTCGAGGTAATGAACGGGGGAGCCGGATTGCGGCGGGTGGTCTTGCGCTCGACCTTGTCGATCGTATAGGTGCGGGCGGTGGCGGCGTCGACCGCGGCGTCGGCCGCCGCCCGGTCGGGAAGGTCGAACTTTTCCAGCTTACGGCCGGAAAGGTAGGTCATCGTCGCCTGGAAGGGATCTCCGGCCGGGGTCCGGAAAGTCCCCTCGATCGTCCAGTACTCCTGGGAGACGAAGTTCTCGATCTCGGTTTCGCGCTCGCAGATGAGCCGCAGCGCCACCGACTGCACCCGGCCGGCCGACCGGCTGCCGGGGAGTTTCCGCCACAGGACCGGCGACAGGGTGAAGCCCACCAGGTAATCGAGGGCGCGCCGGGCCAGGTAGGCTTCGATCAGCGGATGATCGAGATCGCGCGGCTGGGCGAAGGCGTCGAGGATGGCGCTGCGGGTAATCTCGTTGAAGACGACGCGCTTGGTGTCGATGCCCTCCAGCATCCGCCGGGAGTCGAGGACCTGACAGACGTGCCAGGAGATGGCCTCGCCCTCGCGGTCCGGGTCGGTGGCCAGATAGAGCCGGTTTGCCCCCTTCAGGGCGTCCGCAATGGCTTTCAGGTGCTTCTGCGCCCGCGGATCGACCTCCCAGTCCATGGAGAAGTCATGATCCGGCCGCACGCTGCCATCCTTGGCCGGAAGATCGCGCACGTGGCCATAGCTGGCGAGGACGGTGTAGTCGGGCCCCAGGTACTTATTGATCGTCTTGGCTTTGGCCGGCGACTCGACGATGACGATATTCATTCGTTCACGCCTGCTCGGAATCGGAAGCAATAAGTGAAACCCGATTGCCGGGATGGCGTTCCAGTTGGCCAGCCAGTTCCCACTCGAGCAAAATAGTGGTGACAACGGAGGGGGACAATTGGCAGGTGCGGATGAGTTCGTCAACACCGACCGGCGTCGGGGATAAGGCCGCGGCGATCAGCGCCCGCGGTCCCTCGCCCGTATCGGCCTCGATTAACGGTGCAGCCACGATCGGGGGCGCGGCCGGCGGGCGATGGCGAAGACAACCCCCCAGCGTCGACAGGACGTCGTCGGCGCTCTCGGTGAGCACCCCACCTTGGCGAATCAGGTCGTTACCGCCGCGGGATCGGGGATCGAGGGGCGAGCCGGGGACGGCGAAAACGTCGCGGTTCTGCTCCAGCGCCAGCCGTGCCGTGATCAGCGAGCCGGAATGCAGGGCGGCCTCGACCACCAGAACTCCGGCGGACAGCCCGGCGATGATCCGGTTCCGGCGCGGGAAGTGGCGGGCGAGGGGCTGCACCCCCGGCGGCGATTCAGCGACGACGGCACCGGCCATGGCGATGGCCTCGTAGAGCGAGGCGTTCTCCGGCGGATAGACGACGTCGATGCCGCCGGCGACAACGGCGACGGTCCCGGTGGGAAGGGCACCGCGATGAGCGGCGGCATCGATGCCGCGCGCCATTCCGGAGACGACGACGAGGCCGGCGCGACCGAGATCGGCGGCCAGCGTTTCCGCCAGGCGGCGACCGCTGATCGATGCGTTGCGGCTGCCGACGATGGCGAGCGACCGGCGGGCGAGCAGCTCGACATTGCCGCGCACGGCCAGTGTCGGCGGTGCGTCTTCGATGGCAGCCAGCGCCGGCGGATAGTCGGCATCGCCGAGGACAAGGAGACGGGCGCCAAGTCGGGCCAGCTCGGCCAGTTCCCGGTCGACGTCGTCCGCGCTCGGGATCATCAGCGGTGCCGTGCGGCCGCCCCGGCGGGCGAGGTCGGGCAGGGCGGCGATGGCCCGGCCGGCGCTGCCGAAGCGGTCGACCAAGCGGCGCCACGTCACCGGCCCCACGCTCTCGGAGCGGATTAACCGCAGCCGGTCCCGGCGCTCCCGCTCATCCACCCTTCCATGGAGCATCGCTGATTCCTACCCGGTGCAGCGGCGTCGATGCCTTGTTATGGGCCGACATGGAATTAAGGATGCGATGACGCGGAGGGCGGTCGGGCTTCGGAGCCGTCCCTCAGTCCCGTCCAAACCATGAACGCCGGATACGGAGTCCGCTCGACGGAGAGCAATCCCCACTGACCCTCCAGCGGACTGGCCAGCGTCTCCGCCTTCCAGGGGGCATCGAAGGCCTCGAAGGCGGCGGCAAACGACACCCTCGGAGCCGGCGACCGCGCCGACGAATCAGCCGACGAATCCGCCAACGCGATCAGGCCCGGTCCGGTATAGGCAGCCCAGAACCCTCGCTGACTTTCGACACTGAACGACGGCGCTCCGCCGTGCGGGGCCCCGGTTTCCTTGACCAGGACCGGTCTGTCGGCGGCGCGGCCGATGGCGAGCGCCTTTCGCCGAACCCAGGCGGCCGCCGCGTCCGGGGCCAGATCGTGGCGATCGAGGGCGGGATGGATGTTGGGGGCGAGGAAATCCCCGAACGCGCGAAGCGGCGCCCACCCGTAGTCGCCGGCGGGCTCGCTGGTGGTGACCGGGAGGTGGTCACCCGCGGCTAGCCGGTGGGTCAGATCATCAGCCGCCGCGCGCAGATCGGCGAGGTCGTAGCGGTTGTCGTTGATTCCCTCGTTGCCGATGACGACGGCGAGCGCCAGGCGGTGGCCGTATTGGCGCGCCAGTCGGGCGACGCCGTCCCTCTCCACCGCAGACTTGGGATCCCAAATGCCCAGCAGGACCGCCCGGTAACCCAGGTCCGCGGCGGCGGCGACGATTACCGGGGTGAGCCCCGGCTGATAGGCGTAGAGAACAAGACCGTCGAAGCCCGGCCGCAGCGCCGCGAGATCGGCCCTGATCTCCTCTGCCGGATAACCATCCGCCGGCAGCGGCCGCCGCGGATCGTAGCCGCTCGGGTTATAGGCGATGAGCGTCGCCGGCGCCGCCGTCGAGGCTAGATAGGCGAGGAACGGAGGCACGTCGCCAGCCGGCGCCGCCGGGGCGATGAGCAGCGAGCAGGCAAGCAGGACCGCCAGCATCGCCCTCCGCCCGATGGGTTTCGATGCCGGGCGGTCGGGGGCAGACCCTCGCCGCCGGACGTGCCGGGGAGGGCCGGCGTTCGGTGGGCGGCCAGCTACGTTAACCGCACTTGGAATAGCCGCAGCTGGTGCAGGTATCACAATCCTCCTGTCGGACCAATGACGGCATACCACATTTGGGGCATTGCCGGAAGCGCGGATCGTGGCCGAGGCCGACGACTTGGCGCATGCCTTCTGGTGTCGCCCGGCCACCCGGCGCCGGAATGAAGCCGATGTCGATCATGTGCTTTTCGATGACCTCGCCGATGGCAGCGAGCAGGCTCGGCACGTAACGGCCGCCCATCCACTGGCCGCCGCGCGGGTCGAACACCGCCTTCAGTTCCTCGACGACGAAGGAAACATCGCCGCCGCGGCGGAAAACGGCCGAGATCATCCGGGTCAATGCCACCGTCCAGGCGTAATGCTCCATGTTCTTGGAGTTGATGAACACCTCGAACGGACGTCGCCGCCCGTCCTGGATGACGTCGTTGACGGTGATGTAGAGGGCATGGTCGCTTTCCGGCCAACGTACCTTGTAGGTCTGTCCGGGCAACGCTTCCGGCCGGTCGAGGGGCCGGAACATCTGCACAATGGCGCCTGAGTCCCCCAGATCGCGCGGCTTCATGTCGACCGTCGGTACCGCCAGCGGGAGCTCTGGCTGAACGAGTTGCTGTTCCTGGGTGCTCCCCCGCACCTCGAGCACGGCGCCGGTCACCTCGTTGGGGCGATAGGTGGTGCAGCCCTTGCAACCCAACTCGTACGCCTGGGCGTAGACGTCCTTGAAAGCATCGAAGGGAATGCTGTCGGGGCAGTTGATCGTTTTCGAGATGGAACTGTCGACGTACTTCTGAACCGCTGCCTGCATCACCAGGTGGTCGTTGGGGCTCAGTGACTGGGCGTCGACGAAGGAGTCCGGCAGAGGCGCTCCCTCGCCGTGCAGGCGGTGGAACTGGCGCAAGGCGTAATCGGTCACCTGCTCCTCGCGGCGGCTGCCGTCCGGCATCAGCACGTGGCGAACGTAACGGAAGCTGAATACCGGCTCGAGCCCCGACGACACGTTGTCGGCGAAAAGCGAGATGGTTCCGGTGGGCGCAACGGAGGTGACGAGTGCGTTTCGGATGCCGTGGCGGCCGATGGCGGCGCGGACGTCGTCGTCGAGGTGCTGGATCGTCTCTCCGGCCAGGTATTGTTCGCGGTCGAACAGCGGAAACGCCCCCTTCTCCGCCGCCAGCGCAGCCGACGCCAGGTAGGCGGCGCGCTGGATGGTTCGCATCCACTCCTCGGTCAGCCGCACCGCGGCGCTGCCGCCGTAGCGGGCGCCGGCGAGGATCAGCGCGTCGGCAAGCCCGGTCACGCCGAGACCGATGCGCCGCTTGGCCCGCGCCTCCGCCTGTTGCTCGGCCAGCGGGAAACGCGAAACGTCGATGACGTTGTCGAGCATACGCACGGCGACGGTGACCAGGTCGGTGAGACGCTCCGCCTCGATCCCGGCATTGGCCTTGAACGGGTTTTCGACCAGCTGCGCCAGATTGATCGACCCGAGGAGACAGGTTCCGTAGGCCGGCAGCGGCTGCTCGCCGCACGGATTGGTGCCGTGGATCGTCTCGCAATAATAGAGATTGTTCAGGCGGTTAATGCGGTCGATGAAAATGACGCCGGGCTCTGCGTAGGCATAAGTGGCGCGCATGATCGTGTCCCACAGCTCGCGCGCCCGCAGCACCCGGTAGACGGTGCCGCCGAACGTCAGCCCCCACGGCGCGTCCTCCTTTACCGCCTGCATGAACGCGTCGGTCACCAGCACCGAGAGATTGAACATGCGCAGCCGGCCCGGCGTGCGCTTGGCCTCGACGAACGCCTCGATGTCGGGATGGTCGCAGCGCATGACCGCCATCATCGCGCCCCGGCGCGAGCCGGCGCTCATGATGGTCCGACACATGGCGTCCCAGACGTCCATGAACGAGAGCGGACCCGACGCGTCGGCGCCGACGCCGATGACCGGCGCACCCTTCGGGCGCAGCGTGGAGAAGTCGTAGCCGATGCCGCCGCCCTGCTGCATCGTCAGCGCCGCCTGCTTCAGATGCTCGAAGATGCCGGTCATGTCGTCCGGGATGTCGCCCATGACGAAGCAGTTGAATAAGGTGACACGGCGGCCGGAGCCGGCGCCGGAAAGGATGCGACCGGCAGGCAGGAACTGGAAATCGGTCATGGCGTCGAAGAACGGTTCTTCCCACGCCGACGGATCCGCTTCCGCCTCCGCCAATGCCCGAGCCACCCGGCGCCAGGTGTCGGGAATTGCCTTGTCCACCGGAGAGCCGTCCACGGCCTTCAACCGGTATTTCATGTCCCAGATTTGCTGCGATACGGGAGCCACCTGGACCATGCTGGTTCTCCGACGACGAAGGTTGCGACTCGGATTTGCCGCTCGGTGTACTGCGCGGGACGCGCCCAGTTTACGGTGGGAGCCGCCCGGGCGTCAATCAATGTTCGTTATATGTTCTTGCCGGCGAGCCGGCATGGCATGAGCGCTAGGAGAGGGCGGCCGGCTGCAGACCGCACAACCGGTCGGTCGCGGTCTCAATCCGGGTGGTGAGTTCGGTGAGGAAGGTGTCGCGATCCAGGTCACGCGGCACCGGCGGCAAGAACTCGATGGTGATCGTGCCCGGGCGAAGATGGAAAACGTTACGGCCCCAGAAGAGGCCGGAGTTGAGGGCGACCGGCACCAGAGGGACGTCGCAGCGTTGGTAGAGGGCGGCGATACCCGGATGATAAGGCTGGTGCTGCCCCGGCCTGACCCGCGTCCCTTCCGGAAAGACAATGACCTGGGCGCCCTCTTCGAGGCGCGACCGGACGCCCGGCAGCATCTGCTTGATCGCCCGGAACCCGGCACTCCGATCGATACCGATATTGCCCATTCGCGACAGGTAGAAGCCGAGGAACGGAACCCGCAGCAACTCCTCCTTCAGAACGTAAGACGGATACTCAAGGAGGGTATGAAAGATCAGGCCGTCCCATTGGGACTGATGCTTGGCGGCGATGATGACCGGCCCGGAAGGAAGATTTTCACGCCCCAGCACCCGGTGACGGATGCCGCAGAAGAAGCGCGCCAGGGCGAGCAGGCCCGCGCACCAGAAGGCGGGGAGCGCCTGAAGACGCCGCCGCGGCCGCCCCAGCAGCGGCAGATAGAGAATCATCAGGATCCCCGTCCACAGGCCGGCGAAGACGACAAAAAGTCCGGATCGAACCGTGGTCACCGATTTACCTGCAATGGGCTAAGGTGCCCGTTACCCTGTGGCGAAGGATGGAGAAAAGATACTTGTTGTACTCGCTGATGATGAGCGCGGCGGTACCGGGACGGCTCCACCATGCTCCTGCATCGACGAGCGGCGGAAACACCGGATGGGGCACGATCTGTGCCTCCGGCATTGCACAGCGGAACTCGAACAGGCTGCGCGGCATGTGGTAGTTTCCCGTGACGAGTTGCAGCGACTTGTAGCCGCGCGCCTGCATCCACTCGGCGGCTTCGGTGGCGTTGCCGGCCGTATCGCGGGCGCCATAGCCTGCATCCACCCGTTTTCCGGAGGACGCCGGCGCTCCCGTCAGCCGAAGCAGATCGGAGACCGCTACGCTCGGATGCACGCCGGAAATCAGCGCCCGCTGCGCCCGGTCCCAGGCGAGCAGTTGAAGACCCGTGGCCAGCCGCTCGCTGCCGCCGGTCAGGACGACAATGGCGTCGGTACGGGTGGCCGAATCGGCGGCTTGCTTCGGTATCTCGTCGGCGAACCGCACCAAGCCCGCCAGCCAGAGATAGGCGAGGGCAATACAGGCGAGAAGACCGAAGCCGCTCACCCATCGCCAACGGCGGTTTCCGCCTGAGAGAGTGCGAGCGGAGGCTGCCGCTTCCCTCTTAGCGCGGCCGCGCGAAGAGGGAAGCGGCACCGTAGCCCGGGGCGCGGAGATCGCTGCGCGCCACCGGCGGGGGCGCATACGCTCTGACTTCCACTGCAACGCCCGCTTTAACCGAACCAATGGGTGCTCCATTTTGGGGCTCATCGGCCGCGGCGGAGGCCGCGACGGCGTTGATGTCCGGCCGATCGGCCGACACTCATGCTCGCTGCGAAAATGGCCGTACCGTCGATGCAATGTTTACCATCGCCAAGGGCTTCAGAGATGCTGATTTTTGCCCCGGAATGCCACCGGCGACCGGTGGTGTTGTAGGGGCGCCGGTCTGCTTGCATTGCCGGCGTGGAAAGTCTTATAACGGGCAAAACTGCATTTCATTGCACGCAAAATGATCGTCGTCTGTCCCAGCTGCGCCGCTCATTACGGAATCGATCGCGAGGTCTTCGGACTTAGCGCGCGCGTCGTCCATTGCTCGGCCTGTGATCACGAGTGGGAAGCCGTTCCGGGTGAACTGGAACCGGTGGCGGCCGAGGACGACGGAGCTTGGGACGAAGGTCAGGCCGGTGGCGGCTCGACCGGTGGAGCGTCGGGACTGACCGAAAGCGGCGACTTGCTGGGTGTCTCCCACGATCGCCTGAGCGGCTTGTCCGAATCGGTGCCGATTTTCTCCGATGACGGACCCGAGCCGGAAAAAAACGGCAGGGGGAATGGCGGGTTTCCGGCGGACGAATCCCCTTCGGCCGCCACCGGCGAGGTCGATTTCCCCCCGCAGGAGGCGCTGGTATTTTCCGAGGCCGACGAGGGCGGTCCGGCGCTGCCGGAGGGTGCCGGCGCGGCCGGGGAGGAGTGGCCGTCGCCCGCCGTCGACGACGATGGGGAAACGGCACCTCCGCCGCCGCCCGAGCGCTCCCGTCGGCTGAAAATGGTTACCGCCGCGGCAGCGGCGGCCGTCGTCCTGGCGGTGATCGTTCTGATCGCCGCCGCGGGCCCGATCTCCCACGCTTTGCCCGGCGCGGCGGCGATCTATAGCAACTTCGGCCTGGCCGCGGCGCCACCCGGTGCCGGCCTCGATATCCGCGACGTCACCTCCAGCCGGGAATGGACCGGCAGCGAAGACGTCCTGGTCGTGGCCGGGACCGTGGCCAATGTGGCTACAGGTCCGCGCGGGCTACCTCCGCTGCGGGTCACGCTTTTCGATGCCGATCGGTCCGAGGTCCAGGCGGTCGTTGTTCAGCCAGGCAGGCCAACCCTGGCGGAGGGCGAAAGCATCCCCTTCGTGGCCCGGATCCCCAGCCCGGCAATTACCGCCCGGCGGGCCGTAGTTAGCTTCCAGCCGGCGGTCGCCGAGCGGGGCTGACGGGCGCACCGGGGGCCGGGGGAGCCGGAGTCAGAAGGGCCGAAGTAAGCGCTTGATATAATCGAGTTCGTCGCCCGGGCGATCGCGTTCACCGGCGCGGCGTCGCAATTCCCTGAGCAGATCCTGAATGCGCTCAATCTCGGCCCGTTCGGGAATTCCCACGTTGCCGGTCGCCAATCCGTGCGATCCGCCGGCCGGCCGACCAAACGGATCGCCCCCGCCATCGCTACCCGCGACGCCGAAGCCGCCGATGCCGTCTCCCATTTGGCTGGTTATGGCCTGCTGCGCTTCGGCGATGGCCTGGCCCAAGGCCTCGGCAGCTTGGCTCTGGGCTCCCACCGCCTCCGACAGGCTGTCGCCGGTCAAGGCGTGGGCGGCGTCTTGCATGGCCTGATCGGCGGCGCCGAGCGGCCGGGGGATGATCCCCAACCGGTCCTGCATCTTTTCCGCAAGATCGCCGAGATCGCCGCGCAAGGTTTGCTGAGCGAGGGCATCCGTCTCAGCAGCGCCCTCGTTCCCGTGCCGTCCGCCGCCGCGCCGCTGCTCCCGTTGTTGACGCAGTTTCTGGTAGGTTTCGTCGAGAAGAGTCCTCTGCCGCGCCTCCAGGTCACGTAGAGATTGCATCAGTTCTCCTGCGGCGCGGAGGCGCTCGGAGACGGGGCCCTGGCGCAGGCCGAGACGGACGCTCTCCAGCAGGCCTTGCAGGTCATTGAGCAGCGCTTGCGCTTCTTCGCGGGCACCGGCCCGACTCAACTCGCGCGCCCGATCAAGCATGCCGCGCAGCGCGTCCGCATGCAGCGTCCGCCCGAACGGCATGGACGGCATTTGCATCTCCGGGCGGCGGCTTAACTCCGCAGCCGCCGCGGCAAGATACTCATCGAGCGCCTCGGTCAGGGCGTCCATCAAATGCTCGATCTGGTTCTCAGGCGCACCGGCGCGAAGAGCCTCGGTCAGTTGCTGCTGGGCTTGCGCCAGACGCCGCTCGGCGCTGCCGATGCCGCCATCTTCCAGCCGCAACGCAATGTCCCAGAGAAGGTCATAGACCGAGCCCACCGCCGCCGAGCGACCGTCGGCCTCGTCGCCAATGAGGCGCCAGCGGGCGACGGAGAGACCGAGTGCGACGACGGTATCGCCATTGAAACGGGAGGGGTCGGCGAGGATGGCTGTCAGCGCGGTGGCGACGGATGCCTTCACCGGCAATGAAGGATCGATCAGACGCCGCCGTTCGGCGACGATCTCCCGCGCCACCGGATGGGAGAATATGCGCTCCGGCATGACGATCGGGACGGTGGGGCTTATGCCCGATTGCCCGATGCCATCGGTGGCCTCGAGAGTCAGGGTCGCCTTTCGGCCGGCCCAGGGATGGGCGGCAACATCGAGAAAGGCCCTCCCGGTGGTGACGGCGCCTCCGGCCGCGGCCGTCGTCAGGGCCAGGCGCAACTCTTCGGCCGGTTCATCGTCGGCGTCGCCGCTCAGACGTATGCGGGCCTCCACCTGGCTTACACCGTAGTCGTCGGTGACCTCGAAACCGACGTCGAGAAGCCCGTTGCCCTGGTCGGCGCCGAGCCGCGGCGCGTCGACGGATGGAGCCCGGTCGGGAATGACCTGCAGCGGCCAGGCCGCAAGTTCGCGGAGCCCGGCGTATACACCGAGCCGATCACCGGCCTCGACGGTGGCCTCGCTGCGGTAGGCGGTGGGAGCGCCCTGATCGCCTGCAAGCGCCGCAAACGGCAAATCGCGGTCGCCGATGCGCAGTCGGGGAACCGAAGAGACGCCGGTTACTCTGGCCAGCACCCTGCTCCCGGCCGGTACCTGCAACGCGGCCGCGTCGGAAGCACCATTCCGGTCACCGCGAAGGAAGAGCGGCGGTCGCGAAGTATAGGAGGGGGGCGTGATCCACACCTCCACCGCGCCAGCCGGACCCCCGCTGCCGAGGCGCGGCTCCACCGCCCGAGCGAGCCGATCATGCCAGTGGCGCCCGCCGGCGGCAACGGCGATCACCAGCAGGAGGACAACGCCGGCGCGAACGCCCCAGGGCTCATGACGGGGCAGTCCCGGTGCCGGCAAGCGCACCGCCAGGGTTTCCGCCGCGGCCGCCATCCGTTGTTGATGGCGCCGCCAGAGGGCGGTTGCCAGCGCGTCATCCCGACCGAGGGCGAGACGGTCGTCGAGTGCGGCCAGTGGTCGCTCGCCCGCGGCGGCATCGAGCCGCTGCCGTGCCGCCCGGCGTCCCACCGGCCCTAACGCCGGCAACGCGTGGGCAAGCGCCCAGACGAAAGCGCCGGCGAACACGACCAGAACAAGGAGGTGGGCGGTGGCGGGCAGTCGCGGCAGAACGTCGAAGAGAGCGATCGCGATAAACGCGCCGGTCAGCGCAACCGCCGGCCACAGACGCGGCCACAGGCGTTCCCAGTACAGTGCCAAGGCGGAGAGACGGAGACGTACACGAAGCCGGCGCGACAGGGCAGGAGTCATCGACCGGTCCGGGACTGCGCCGGCGCATCGTCGGCGGCATCGCGCTGCCAAGGGGGTAGCCGATGCCGGGATAGCAGCTCAGCGTAGGGGATGCGTTCACGGACGATGGCGAAGTCGTCCCCGCTGACCATGACTTCCGGCGCCATCGGGCGGGCATTGTAGGCCGACGCCATGGTCGCCCCGTAGGCTCCGGCGGTGCGGATGACCAGGAGGTCGCCGGCATTGACGGGCGGGAACGGACGGCCGACGGCAAAGGTATCGCTGGTTTCGCACACTGGGCCGACGATATCGACGGGACGAAGCGGCGCACTCGGTTGCGGTGCGGTCTCCGGGACCACCGCGTGGAAGGCTCCGTACATGGCCGGCCGGACCAGGTCGTTCATTCCGGCATCGACGATGACGAAGGTGCGCGTCGCCCCCTCCTTGACGAACAAGACACGGGTCACCAAAACCCCGGCGTTGCCGACGATCAGCCGACCCGGCTCCAGGATCAGACGGCACCCCAGGTCACCCAGGGCCTGCCGCACGACGGCGGCATAATCGGCCGGCGTCGGCAACGATACGTCTTCGTCGCCATAGGGGACGGCAAGACCTCCGCCCAGGTCGAGGGTGGTGATCCGCAGTCCATCGGCGCGCAACATCTCCACCAGATCCCGCACCCGGAGAAACGCGGCGCGAAACGGTGGTGTTTCGGTCAGCTGTGATCCGATATGGACGGCGACCCCGGTCAGCGCGATCCCCGGCATCTGCGCCGCGCGCTCGTAGATCTGACGCGCCGCCGTCCACTCGATGCCGAATTTGTTCTCGCTGCGACCGGTGGAGATTTTGTCATGGGTATGGGCGTCCACATCGGGATTGATGCGGATCGCGGTGGGCGCGCGTTGGCCGAGAGAGCGACCGATCGCGTTCAGCAGCTCGAGTTCCGGCTCCGACTCGACGTTGATCTGCATGACGCCGGCGCGCAGGGCGTGGGCGAGTTCTTCGGCGGTTTTGCCGACGCCGGAGAACACGATGCGGGACGCCGGGACACCGGCGGCCAAAGCGATGTCCAACTCTCCCCCGGAGACGACGTCGGCACCGGATCCGAGGAGGGCCAGCGTGCGAACGACGGCGAGGTTGCCGTTGGCCTTGACCGCGAAGCAGATCGTCACCGGCAGGTCGGCGAAGGCGTCCGCGAACACCCGGTAGTGGCGCTCAATGGTGGCGCGGGCATAGATGTAAACGGGCGTGCCGACGGCCTCAGCGATGGTGCGGACCGGCACTCGCTCGGCCCAGAGATGATGCCCGTGGTAGCGAAAGTGGTCCAACGCGATCGTGTCCCGGCTATTGGGGCGGATTGGGGTTGGGGTAGACGCGCGGGAAGTCGGAGCCGGGCGGGCGTTCGGGCGAGCCCTTCTTGCCGCACGCGGCGAGCGGAACGATGAAAACGAGCGCGATAAGCGCGAAGGTCACCAGACGCATCGCCGATCAATCTCCCGACCCATCGTTCAAATATGCCGCCTCGCCGGTGGCGGCGCGAGGGCTATTCGCTATGCGGACGAACCGGGGTCGGGGCTGCCGGAAGGCTATTGGTGGGCGGCGGCAAGCCGGCGCAGGGGACTACGCTGCCGCCAGTATGCCAACCGCGCATGGCGCAGCGCGGCTATGTCGTACGCCATCTCCCGCAGCAGACTGAGGTGGGAGGGGGGCGGCAGCGTCATCCTTGCTTCGGCATTGCCGCTGTCGAGTTCGATGCGCATCCCGAGGCGACGGGCGAGCCGGCGGACGGGGTGGTTCTCGGCGAGGCACGAGAGGTAGACGAACTCCAAGCGACGATTTCGGGCCCACAGCACCGCCCGCGCCACCAGGGCGCCGGCGAGGCCGCGTCCGCGGTGCTCCACATCGACGGAAAACGCCAGCTCGACCCCGGCATGTTCCCGCAGCGCCGCCTGGACGGCGGCGATGACTCGGCCCTCATCATTCTCGACGACGAAGATATGGTTCTGCGTCGGTCGCAAAGAGCCGACAAAGCTGTCGATGGCGGCGTCGCTGACGCGATGGGCGAAGCGGAGGCGGCGGTCCTCCGTGGACAGCCGCAGGAGGTGGTCCCGGTACTTGACCAGTTCGGCCGGTGCCAGTGTGCGAATGATGGGCATAATACGGTCACGTATGCTGCGCTGCACATAATTCAACCCGATGGAGGCCGGCCGGCGGCGTCGATGATGTAGAGAGGCATCACTCCTGGGCACGAGGAGGTGGCGCCGCCTTCGACAGGCGGTCGGCATGGCGGCAAGGCTCCGGCAGGCGAAACCCCTTGCCGCACGCCCTTACGAAAGCGATCGCTCCCTCCAGACTGACCCGGTTGCCGATGGATATATAGAGGGGGCGTGTTCCGGCCCGGGTGCGCAAAACGGCTCCGATCACTTCGCCGCGATCGACCAGGGGAGTCCAGTCGCCAGGACGTGGCCCCGGATCCGCGTGCTCACCGATCAGCCGCGACTTGGCGACGCCGACGGAGGGAAGACCCAGATAAAGCCCCAGGTGGCTGGCGAAACCGATCCGGCGCGGATGGGCGAGGCCCTGCCCGTCGCACAACAGCAGATCGGGGAGCCGGGACAAGGACGCAAGAGCGGCCAGCGCCGCAGGGGCCTCGCGAAATGTGAGCAGGCCCGGGACATAGGGAAAGCTCACCGGGAGGGTGACCCGAGCCTCTTCGATCGGTGAAAGGTCCGACAGCCGATAGACGACGACCGCTGCCGAAGCCGGACCTCCGCGACGCCCGTAAGCCACGTCGACACCGGCAACCGTTTCGATCGATCCATAACGATCCTGGCGGACGACGGATCCGGCGAGGGCACGCTGCAGATCGGCAGCCTCGCGCGTGCTCATGGACCAGCCGTGATGAAGCGGTCCTCCGGGCGCGCTGCATCCTTCGCCGAGGTCGCTCACGACCGTTCCGGCGCGGGATGCCTGTTCAGCGATGCAGGAGGGGCGGGGTCAGCATCCAGGAAATAAACCAAGCTCCGGTCGCTCCGCGACGGGCCAAGCAGACGATCGCCCCCGGGGTGAAATCGACCACAACCGGCATTTCCTTGCCGAGCACCAGGCGGGAAACGAACCGCCCCATGAACGGGTGGTGACCGATGACAAGAATGTTGTCCTTCCACGTCACCGCCACATCCCTCAGCCATTCGGGGGAATCGCCCGGCATGATGCGCTTTTGCTCCTCGATAACGGGGGAGCTTCCCAGTTTTGCGGCGATGATGTCCGCCGACATCCGCGTCCGTAACTTTCCCGAATGGAGGATCCGGCCCACCTCGACGCCGGCTTCGGCAAGGAAATCGCCGATGCGTTCAATATCCTGGCGCCCTTGCGGGGTCAGCGGGCGTTCGGGATCCACCGTCTCCGGAACGGCCTCACCATGCTGCAGCAGGTACAAGAACATCTGGTCTCCGCAACCCAGAAGGTGTTGGCTCCACGGGTCCGCCGCCGGGCGAAACCGATGAGGCCCAATGATTCAGCCTGGCACCTCTGCCAAGGCTGAATCACTTTATGACCTGTTAAGCCCTTCCAGGCGAACGATCAAACGCTTCGTAGGCTTCGATCATCGCTTCCGCAGCCTTCAGGTCCCGCTCGGCCACCACCCGGACGCCGAAGGTGTCGGCGACCATCAAGGCGTCGTGGGCACGTTTCAGCCGTTCCTCGGCGTCCTCGCGGGTTATGTCCTTGACTGCAACGGCTTCCTCGGCGAGGACCGTCGTCCGCTCGGGCGTGACCTCGGCGAAGCCCCCATCGACGAAGATCTGGTCGATGACGGCGAGGGCCTTGTCGCGAATCTCGATAACGCCCGGCCTCAGGGTCGACAACATCGGCGCATGGCCCGGCAATACACCGAAATTGCCGCCGGCTCCGGGGACAATGACAAGTTCCACCTGATCCGAAAAAAGCGGCTCGGCCGGGGTGACGATTTCAAACAGGAAGGTGTCGGCCATAGTGCCCTCGGACCTCGTGCTAGGCGGATTCCTCGGCGAGCCGCTTTGCCTTTTCCACCGCGTTCTCGATGGTGCCGACCATATAGAAGGCGGCTTCCGGCAGGTGGTCGTAGTCGCCGGCGACGATCCCCTTGAAGCCCTTGATCGTGTCATCGAGGTTGACGAAGACACCGGGCGTGCCGGTAAACACCTCGGCGACATGGAACGGCTGCGACAGGAACCGCTGAATCTTGCGCGCCCGGGCCACCGTCAGTTTGTCGTCCTCGGAAAGCTCGTCCATGCCGAGGATGGCGATGATGTCCTGCAGCGACTTGTAGGTCTGCAAGACGCGCTGTACCTCGCGCGCGACCTTGTAGTGGTCTTCGCCGACGATCCGCGGATCGAGCGCCCGCGACGTGGAGTCGAGCGGGTCCACCGCCGGATAGATACCGAGCTCGGCGATCTGCCGGCTCAGCACCGTCGTCGCGTCGAGGTGGGCAAAGGTGGTGGCGGGGGCGGGGTCGGTCAGGTCGTCGGCGGGAACGTAGATGGCCTGCACCGAGGTGATGGAGCCCTTGTTGGTCGAGGTGATCCGCTCCTCGAGGGTGCCGAGGTCGGTGGCCAGGGTCGGCTGATAGCCCACCGCCGACGGAATGCGGCCGAGCAGCGCCGACACTTCCGAGCCGGCCTGGGTGAAGCGGAAGATGTTGTCGACGAAGAACAGCACGTCCTGGCCTTCCTCGTCGCGGAAGTATTCGGCGACGGTAAGACCGGTGAGGCCGACGCGGGCGCGGGCGCCGGGCGGCTCGTTCATCTGGCCGTAGACCAGCGCCGCCTTCGATCCGGATGCACCCAGCTGGATAACCCCGGATTCGATCATTTCATGGTAGAGGTCGTTGCCCTCACGGGTCCGCTCACCGACGCCGGCGAACACCGAATAGCCGCCGTGTGCCTTGGCGATGTTGTTGATGAGTTCCATGATGATGACGGTCTTGCCGACGCCGGCGCCGCCGAACAGGCCGACCTTGCCGCCCTTCAGGTAGGGCTCGATCAGGTCGACCACCTTGATCCCGGTGACCAGGATCTCGGCTTCCGTCGCCTGGTCGACGAATTCCGGCGCCGGACGATGGATGGCGTAGAGCTTCTTGGTCGTAATCGGGCCGCGCTCGTCGACCGGCTCGCCGACGACGTTCATGATCCGGCCGAGGTTCTCCGGACCGACGGGAATGGAAATCGGCGATCCGGTGTCGGTGACCTCCTGGCCGCGGACGAGGCCGTCGGTGGTGTCCATGGCGACGGTCCGGACGACGCCTTCGCCCAGTTCCTGCGCAACCTCCAGGACGAGCCGCTTGCCGTTGTTCTCGGCATGCAGTGCGTTCAGGATCTGCGGCAATTCGCTTTCTTTGAATCGCACATCGACGACGGCGCCCAAAACCTGGGTGATGGTCCCGACGGCGTTCTTGCTGGTCATGCTCCTGCTCCTGCTCCCTCGACCGGCGTTCGCGTGCCCTGCCTGCGCTCGTTAGATCGCTTCGGCGCCGGAAATGATCTCGATGAGTTCTTTAGTGATGGTCGCTTGCCGGCTGCGGTTATAGGTCAGGGTCAACTGATTGATCATGTCCCCGGCATTGCGCGTCGCGTTATCCATTGCCGTCATCCGCGCCCCCTGCTCGGACGCGTAGCTCTCGAGAAGCGCGGCGAAGATTTGCATGGACAAGCTTGCCGGCATCAACGTCTCGAGCAGGCTGTCCTCGTCGGGCTCCAGTTCGTAGGCCGCCGTCTGCATTCCCTCGCCTCCCTGCAGGGAGGTGGTGGGGAACGGGATGATCTGCTTCGCCGTGACCACCTGCGACATCGCCGACTTGAACGTATTGTACAGAAGCGTACAGACGTCGAACTCCCGCGCCTCGAACTTGTTGCGGAGGTTGCGGGCGATGTCCCGGGCCGGGCCGAACCGGGCCCCGGTGCGGGTGATATTGTCGAGCGTATCGACGATCAGGCTGCTGTGTTCCCGGCGCAAGGAATCCCGTCCCTTGCGGCCGATGCACAGCAGTTCCACGTCCTTTCCGGCTTTGTGGAGCTGGGAGACGCGGCGACGGGTTTCGCGGACGATGTTCGAGTTGAAGCCGCCGCAGAGGCCGCGGTCGGCGGTCACCACCACGAGCAGGTGCTTCTGATCGCCACCGTAACCGGACAGCAGCTTGGGCGCGGTATCGAGCGTCGGCAGGCTGGTGATCAATCCCGACAGCATCCGCTCCATGCTAGTGGCATAGTGGCGGCCGTCTTCTGCTGCGGCTTGCGCTCGCCGCAGCTTCGCCGCCGCGACCATCTTCATCGCCGCGGTGATCTTCTGCGTCGACTTGACGCTGGTGATGCGGACCCGGAGGTCTTTGAGGCTTGGCATGTCGCTCGCCTTCCGCTGTCAATCGTCAGGAGGCGGCGCAATTAGGAGAAGGACTTGCCGAAGCGCTCAAGAAGCCCCTTCAGCTTGTCCTCGGTTTCCGGTGTCAGATCCTTCTGGGTACGGATTGCCTCGAGGACGTCGGCGCCGTTGGCGCGAATGCTGTCGAGGAAGCCCTCTTCGTAGCGGGTGACGTCGTCGGCTGGGACCGCATCCAGATAGCCGCGGGTGCCGGCGTAGATGACCACCACCTGCTCTTCCACCGGATAGGGCTTGAACTGGGGTTGTTTGAGGAGCTGGGTCAGCCGGGCTCCGCGGTTCAGCAGCTTCTGCGTCGAGGCGTCCAGGTCGGATGCGAACTGGGCGAAGGCGGCCATCTCGCGGTACTGAGCGAGTTCCAGCTTGATTGATCCCGCCACCTTCTTCATCGCCTTGATCTGTGCCGCGGACCCCACTCGGCTGACCGAAATGCCGACGTTCACCGCCGGCCGGATGCCTTTGTAAAACAGCTCGGTTTCCAGGAAGATCTGGCCATCGGTGATGGAGATGACGTTGGTCGGAATGTAGGCGGAGACGTCGCCCGCCTGGGTTTCGATCACCGGGAGCGCGGTCAGCGACCCGCTGCCATGGTCCTGGTTCAACTTGGCGGCACGCTCCAGCAGCCGCGAGTGGAGGTAGAACACGTCTCCGGGGTAAGCCTCGCGGCCCGGCGGCCGACGGAGAAGGAGCGACATCTGGCGGTAGGCGACGGCCTGCTTCGAGAGGTCGTCGTAGAATAGAACCGCATGCATGCCGTTGTCGCGGAAGTACTCACCCATGGTGCAACCGGTATACGGCGCGAGATATTGCAGCGGCGCCGGCTCCGATGCGGTTGCCGCGACGACAATGGAGTAAGCCATCGCGTCGTTATCTTGCAGGATCTTCACGAGTTGCGCGACAGAGGAACGCTTCTGGCCGACCGCCACGTAGATGCAGTAGAGCTTTTCAGACTCGTCCTTGGCGGTTTCGTTGACCTGCTTCTGGTTGAGGATGGTGTCGATGATGATCGCGGTCTTGCCCGTCTGCCGGTCGCCAATGACCAACTCGCGTTGACCGCGGCCGATCGGGATCAGGCTGTCGACCGCCTTGATCCCCGTCTGCATCGGCTCATGGACCGAACGCCGCGGGATGATTCCCGGCGCCTTGACGTCGGCGACACGCCGTTCGGTCGCCTCGATCGGGCCTTTGCCGTCGATGGGCTCGCCCAGCGCATTGACCACCCGTCCCAGCAGCGCCCGCCCGACCGGGACGTCGACGATCGCACCGGTGCGTTTGACCGTGTCGCCCTCTCGAATTTCGCGGTCGACACCGAACAGCACGACGCCGACGTTGTCCTCCTCGAGGTTGAGGGCCATGCCCTTGGTGCCGTCGGGAAACTCCACCAGTTCGCCGGCCTGCACCTTGTCCAGGCCATAGACGCGGGCGATACCGTCACCGACGGAGAGAACGGTTCCTACTTCGGCAACCTCAGCTTCGGTCCCGAACGAGGCGATCTGCTTCTTGATTATCTCGGAGATTTCAGCGGCCCGGATTTCCATCAGGCGACCCCCTTAATGGCAAGGCTCAAACGTTTTAGCTTGCTCTTCAATGAGCTGTCGATCATTCGCGACCCGACTTGGACGACCAGTCCGCCGAGCAGGCCTGGATCCGTCCGCGTCGTGAGCGCGATCTGCTTGGAGACCGCCTTCTGCAGGGCGCGGGTGATCGCCTCCTGCTGCGCGTCGGTCAATGGCTTCGCCGAGACGACCTCGACCCGGGTCTGACCGCGCTCTTCGGCGACCCGCTGCAGGTAGGCTCGAATGATGTCCGGTAGCACGAACAGCCGCCGGTTCTCGGTGATCACGCCGATGAACCGGCCGGCCAGATCGCTCATCCCGGCGGCTTTCAGGATCGCATCGACGGCTTGCCACTGACTGGCCCGGCCGATCACCGGCGACGCGATCAGCCGGCGGAAGTCGGCGCTCTCCTGGATGAGCCCATCCAAGGCCTGCATCTCTGCGGCAACGGAATCGACCGCCCCCGCCGAGCTGGCAAGTTCAAACAGAGCGGATGCGTAACGCCCAGCGAGGCCGGTAGAACCAGCGGTTGCAGATGTCACCGGAAAGCGCCCTCATTATGTTAGTTCTTAATGGCCAAGGGATCCTGAGAAAGATCCGCATCCGACGCACGACGGAACAGGCTCGTCATTGCGCGAGGAACCGTTCTCTAACATACTCATTTCGGCGTTGCAACCCGACTTACCTTCGCCGCTGCGGCGAAAAGTGGCGCATTTCCGCGCCTTATCCGACCCCGCTGGACGGACATGCGCGCCGACGATGGTCTGCCTGGGACAGGGGCGGTGATGGCGACCAACCGACCGCCAGGTCCTCGGCCGTTAGAGAAAGCTCTGCGGATCGATATCCACCTGCAGTCGCACTGACTTCGGCCATGGGACCCGGCCGATCCAGGCTCGAATGATCGCCGAGAGGGGGGCCGCGCGCGGGGCCAGGACGAGAAAGCGTCGCCGGTAGCGACCGCGCAGGAGGGCGAGCGGTGCGGGTGCCGGGCCGAGGACGGATCCGCCAACGAGGCTAGGGGCGGTGCTGGCCAGCGATCGTGCCGCCTGGTCCACCCTTTCCTCCGAGCGGTCCGACAGGATGAGGGCGGCCAGGCGGCCGAAGGGCGGCATTCCGGCGGCGCGCCGCGCCTCTTCCTCGGCGGAGAGGAAACGGTCCCGGTCGCCCGAAGCCAACGCCGCCATCACCGGGTGGGACGGCAGCGTCGTCTGCACCAGCACTTGCCCCTGTCGATCCGCGCGGCCGGCCCGGCCGGCCACCTGGGTGAGCAATTGCCATGTCCGCTCGCCGGCACGCAGGTCGCCGCCGGTCAGACCCAGGTCGGCATCGATGACGCCGACCGTGGTCAGAAGCGGAAAGTGATAGCCCTTGGCGACGATCTGCGTGCCGATCACCACGTCGACCGCATGTTCCTCGATCTGGCGGACGAAGGTTGCGGCGGTTCCCGGCCCGGTGAGGGTATCGCTGGTGGCGACGAGCAGACGTAACTCGGGGGTCAGTCGCCGAACCTCCTCGGTGAGACGTTCGACGCCCGGCCCGCAGGCGGCGAGCGCATCGGCCGAGCAGACCGGGCAGCGCCGGGGGACCGGCTGGGTGAAGCCGCAGTGGTGGCACAGCAGTCGTCCCAGTGCCCGGTGCTCGACCAGCCAGGCAGTGCAGGCGGGGCAGCCGAAGCGGTGGCCGCAGCCGCGACAGAGGGTCAGGGGCGCATATCCCCGCCGGTTCAGGAACAGCAGGGTCTGCTCACCGCGCCGTGCCGTATCGACGATCGCGAGGCGTAGCCGGGGCGACAGAAACTCCCCCCGAGGCGGGCGATCGGCGCGCAAATCGATCAGGTCGATGGTGGGCGGTGGCGCTGGCGCGGGGCGGCCGGGGAGCCTGACCGCGGTGTACCGTCCGCTTGTCGCGTTGACGATGGTTTCGAGGGAAGGCGTCGCCGAGACGAGGATAATTGGAATGTCGCCGATGCGGGCCCGTACGACCGCCATGTCCCGCGCGTGATAGGCAACGCCGTCTTCCTGCTTGAACGAAGGATCGTGCTCCTCGTCGACGATAATCAGCCCTAGGTCGCGAAACGGTAGAAATAGAGCCGATCGCGCCCCGACGACGACGGGAGCCTCGCCGTCGAGTACCGCCCGCCACGTGCGTCGACGGCTGGCGCTGCCGATCTCCGAGTGCCAGGTGAGGGGCGGGGCGCCGAAGCGTGCCCGGAACCGGCTGAGCCATTGAGCACTCAGCGCGATCTCCGGCAGCAGGACCAGAACCTGGCGGCCGCGGGAGAGGGTCTCGGCGATCGCTTCGAAGTAGACTTCGGTCTTACCCGAGCCCGGCGCGCCATCGAGAAGACGGACGGCGAAGCCGCCACCGACCGACAGGGCCTCCGCTGCTCGCCGCTGTTCCTCCGTCAGGTGCAATCCCGGACGGCGCCAGTCCGGCCGCTCGATCGCTTCCGTATGTTGCATAAAAACAACGCCCAGGTCCCGAAGCGAGCGAACTACGGCGGGACCGACACCGGCCTCGCGGGCGAGTTCGCCCGGCCGTCGGGGGCGCCCGTCGGCCAGGACCTGGATGACCCGTCGCCGGGCCGGGGTGAGCTCGATGGGCGGTTGCGGTTGGCTCAGGGCGAGATGGTGCCGGTCGTCCACGGGGCGGAGCGCGTTCGGTACGCTCATCGCCATTTTGAGCACCGCACCGACCCGATTGACCGTGTAGCCGGCCACCCACTCGACGAATCGAATTGAGGATTCTGGCAGCGGTGGAAGCGGATGCGCCGCCTGGACCGGGCGCAGGCGGTCGGCCGGAAGCTCTCCGCGTTCCGTTCCCCAGACGACGCCGGTGACCGATCGGCGGCCGAGCGGAACCTGGACAAACGTCCCCAAATCAAGCCGCAAGGGAGCCGGAACCCGGTAGTCGTAGGCCTCATCGAGCGGCAGCGGCAGCAACACTTGAACGCAGCTTTCCGCGGCCAAGCCTCCCTTCCCGCGAGCCCCCGGCGCATCCATGTTGCTCATGGCAGCGAGTTTAGAGATGAATATGTGCAACAGACATGTGTCTTAGGGGCTTCACTATGGACCAGGACGCCGATCACGGTTTTCTCTCCCCGCCGCTGTGCGAGGAGGCCAGTTACCCGCGCGGGATGTCGGACCAAGAGGTCGCCGATTTTCTCGAACAGAACCCGGACTTCTTCGTCAGCCGGCCACACCTCCTGCAGAACATGACCCCCCCGGCGCGGTGGAACAATGGCGCCGTCGTCGACCTGCAACGGCATTGGGTCGACGTGCTGACCAACGAGATCGACGGTCTTCGTGAATGCGCATCCAGCGTCATCGAAACCAGCCGGGTCAACCTCGCCACGCAGGCTCGTATGCACGCGGCGGTGCTGGCATTGCTCGACGCGTCGTCATTGGAGGAGATGGTCGAGCTGGTGAGCGAGGAGCTGCCGCAGCTGTTCGACGTGCACCTGGCGTGCATCTGTGTCGAAGCGCTCGACGATGTGCCTGAAGGGATGGCGCACTTGCCGCCCGGCACGGTCGCCGGCCTGGCGGGCGAAAAGGACGTGGTGCTGCTGGAAGATATCAGCGACGACGGGACCCTGTTCGGCCCGGAATGCGAGGCAATCCGGTCGGCGGCCCTGGTTCGGCTGGGCATTGGCTGCGAAGGCGAAGCGCCGGCCGCCCTGCTCGCCTTCGGATCGTCGGTTCCGCATGTTTTCTCACCCCGCCAGGGCAAGGAGTTACTGAAGTTTCTGGGAGAGGTGGTCGCATGGCGCTTCAGCCGCTTGTGGGAAACCCGAACCTAACTCCGCCCGGCAATCGAGAGGGAGACCTTGCGGCGGCACTCGCCGAGTGGCGATCGTGGCTGGCGGACGAACGTCGCGTCAGCCCGCGTACACTCGCCGCCTACCGCAGCGACGTAGACGCCTTTCTCGGGTTTCTTGCCGGGCATCTCGGGGCATCGCCGACGCCGGCCCGGCTCGCCGCCCTTGTCCCCGCCGACCTGCGCGCGTGGCTCGCCCACTTGGCCAACCGCGGCCGAAGGCGGACATCGATCGCCCGGGGGATGGCCAGCGTCCGCAGCTTCTGCCGCTTTCTCGATCGCCGCCACATCGCTCACGTGGCGCCTGCCTTTGCCGTGCGCACGCCGAAGCTGCCGCATATGCTGCCGAGGCCGCTCTCCGCCGATGAGGCGCTGGCGGTGGTCGAGAGCGCCGACGTCCCGGCTGCCGCTCCGTGGATCGCGGCCCGCGACGTGGCCCTGTTCTCCCTGCTCTACGGCTGCGGACTCCGGATCGGCGAAGCCCTGGCCCTGCCACGTCGTGCCACGCCGTTAGGGGAGATACTGAGGGTGGTGGGCAAGGGCAGCAAGGAGCGGGAAGTCCCGGTCCTGCCGGTGGTGCGCGACGCCGTCGCCCGTTATGTCGGCCTCTGTCCCTTCCAGGTGGGGCCGGACGAGGCGCTGTTTCTCGGCGCCAGGGGCGGGCGGCTCGACCCGGGCGTGGTGCAGAGGCAGATGCGGCAGGCGCGGCGTTGCCTGGGCCTGCCGGAGACGGCGACGCCCCACGCGCTTCGCCATAGCTTTGCCACCCACCTGCTCGGCGGCGGCGGCGACCTCAGGACGATCCAGGAACTGCTGGGCCACGCCTCGCTGTCGACGACGCAGCGCTATACCGAGGTGGATGCGACCCGGCTTGCCGAGATTCACCGGGCCGCTCATCCCCGGTCGCGCCGCGAGGGCTGACCGCGGCCGGCGAGAGAGAGCGCCGGCACCACCAGGATGGCGACCACGGCGACCGCGGTGAAGGCGATGCCCCAGGACAGGTTACCGCCGCCGCTGCCGCCCGTCGCATCGAGGACGGCGCCAAAGACCACCGGGCCGATCCCGGCGCAGCCGAAGCCGAACAGGGCGTGCAGCGCCAGGGTCGCCCCGCTGAGGCCGGGCGTTGCCGCCGCGGTGACTCCGGCCGTCAGCGCTGCCGAATCCAGCTGGACCGCCACCGTGTAGATGAGGGCTATGACGACCACCAGCGGATAGGGAAGGGCGGCGGTGAAACCGATCGTCGCGGCGATCGCTGCCGAGACCACCGCGGCGAGGCGGATCATTGGACGTCGCCCGAAGCGCAGGGCGAGCTCGTTGCCGCCGATGCTGGCGGCGACGGCGACCAGGCCGCTCAATGTCGCCACCGCCGTCGGCGTCAGGATGCCGGATAGTCCCGCCGGCTCGCTCGCCGCCGCCAGGGTGAGGAAGGCCACCAGCCAGGACCGCCAGGTGAACAACTCCCAGCAGTGCGCCCCGTAGGCGAGGACGTAGGCGATCGCGGTCCGGTTGTGGAACACCGGACGAAAGTCCAGCATCGCCCTGGTCTGCGGGCGTTGCGGTGGCTTCGTCGGTGCCAGGCAGAGGGCGAGAAGGAGGGCGATCAGGGCGGCGGCACCGCCCACCGCGAATGTCGCCCGCCAGCCCAACAACGGCGCCAACTGTCCGGCGACGAAGTAGGAGACTGCCGTCCCGAGACTGAAGCCGGCCGTGTAAAAGGAAATGGCGCGCGACGGTCGCGGGCCTCGATAGCGGTCGACGAGAACGCGCAGGCCGGGCATGTAGGTGGCGGCGAGCCCGGTGCCGGCGAGGGAGCGGAACAGAATGGCCGACCAGAAACCTTCGGCCATGAGCGCGAAGCCGAAGGCGCTGGCGGCGGCGACGCAGGTGCCCCCCAAGTAGATCAACCGGGCGTCATGGTGATCGGTGAGGGCGAGCAGCACCGGCGCCGCCGCGGCGTAAGCGGCGAAGTAGATGCCGGCGATCCAGCCGGCTTCGGTGTTGGTCAGTCCCCAAACGTCGACAAAGGACGGAAGCAGCGCCGGAAAGGCGAAGACACCCAGCATGGTCAGCACCTCCGCCGTGCAGAGGATAACGACCAGCCGCTGCTCCGACATGCGGGGCCTGCCATTGCCGCGCGGTTCGACCGGGTCTTGTTCCAACGGGTGCGCCTCGCTCCGAGTGCTTCCCTAGCATCGGGGGCGCCGCCTCAGGCAAGAGAAATTACGCGGCAGATCCGACCCAAACGCGCCGGAGCCGGCCGCCGCTCAGCGGTAGGGTCCAGGGCGGGGAGCTCCGGCCAGACCCGCCTTGCCCAGGGCCAGGCCACGGCGTATGCGCAAATCGAGCCGTCTTTCGGGACTGAGCCCCGGAGCCGCCGCCAGGAGCAGCGTCGTGCGCGCCGCCTGAAGGAGGCCGCGAACGGCGAGGTCGGCTGCCTTGAGCCGCGGTCGCGGTGCGTTTTTCCGCATCAGCCGGCGATAGCTGCGACCCTCGCGGCAGGCCCGTCGGACGACATAGGCCTCGAACTGCCGCTCGATGGGCACGAAATCGAGGACATAGGCTTCGGCCGAGGCGATGATGCGCGGGCGGCGGCGGCCGAGGCGCATGAAGAACTCGGAATCCTCTCCTCCCGAGCGGCCGAAGGTGGGGTCGAAGCGGACCTGGCCGTCGGCGAAGCAGGTCTTTCGCCGCAAGACGGCATTGCCGCTGCGTGCCCCGGGCGTATAACCGTCGCGACCGACCTGAACGACGCCATTCACCTCCGGTGCATGGCGGGTGAATGCCCGGGTGACGCCGCGCGTCGCTCCCCCGCCCTCGAAGATCGGCCGGACGTCTCCGAGAAGGACGTCGATGCGATCGTCCTGCATGAGGCGAACCACCGTCGACAGCCAAGCTTCCGGAACGACGAAATCATCATCGATGAACGCGATCAGCTCGCCGCGCGCTTCCTCTACGCCGCGATTGCGGGCAGAGGCGATGTTCGCCACCGGTTCCTGGACGTAGCGGAGCCTGGGCTCGCTCGCCAGGCCGAGGGCGGTGACCACCGGCAGGGCGGCACCCGCCGGATCGTTGTCGATGACGATGATCTCATAGGCGGTGTTGGCCGGTACCGACTGTTGAAGGCAGGAGTGAAGGCATCCCTCCAGCAACGTCGGGCGCTGATAGGTGCACACGACAATGCTGAGGGTGACTTCCTCCACGGCCCGCCGGCGGGGCGGCGACGGCGCCTTCGCGGCCGGCGCGCCACCCAGTGCTCCTCCGCCTGCGGTGGCGGGACGAACGATCACGTTAGGTTTCACCCTATTCCCACCCGCATCTTGCGAGCGCCGGAGCACCCGGCTCGACGACGGACGGCTAACCGGCATCCTTGTCGGCTGCCATGCCGAGTACGGGGCCCATCAGGCTGTTGACCTGGTGTGCCAGCCTGTCCGCCTCCGCCGCCAGCCGCTCCGGCCACGAACGGGCCTCGCTGAGGTCGAGGCGCGCCGATTGGCCCGGGGTCAGCGGGCCGAGGCCGGTCAGATCGGAGACGATCACCAACTGGAACCGGGGATCGCGACGCAACAGCGGCGGCAGTCCGAACCGATCGTCGGACGACCGCTGTTGCTCGATGGCGACGATGCGGCCGCTGCCCACCGCCGCATTGCCCTCGACCACCACCGGCACTACCTGGCCGACGGCGACATCGGCGCTCGCCGGCACCAACGCCTCGATAAACGCGCCCCCCGCATCGGCGCCGGCCAGTTGCACGAGGGGCTGGTCGGCGGCGATGTCGTTCCCCGGCTGGACCAGCACATCGACGATGGTGCAGTCGCACGGGCTGGCCAGGGTGATCGACTTGGACGGCTCGGCCCGGCGCCGGAGACTGACCAGCGGCTCCCCGGCGCGGATGTCCTGACCCGGATTGACGTAAATCTGGTCGACGTAGCCCCGGTCGCTGATCCGGGCGATCCGGGTCGAGACGGCAACGGCGGCCTGGGCCGATTCGACCCGGCTCTTTTGCAAGAGCCCGTATCCGGCGATCGCGGTGGTAGCCGCCATCAGCACCGCGGCGGCGGCAACGCGAAGGAGCCAGCGCCGGGCCCTGCGGTTGCCCTTGAAGCGAGAGGAGACCCTCCGCCCCGCCGGGGCGCGCCGATTGGCCGCATCGGCGGGAATCGGTGCCCGCTCCAGCGGGCTCGCGCCGCCGCGGACGAGCAGGGCGCGCAACATGCCCATCTGCTCCGGGGTGAGGTCGACGAAGGTAAAGCCGAAGCGGTCCGCCTGTTCGTGGGCGAGTCGCAGGGCCACCTTGACCGAAAGGTTGACCCCTCCGACCACGAGTTCGAGGCTGCCGGCCAGCCGCTGCCCGGGCGAAAGCGTGAGCGGACAGGGTTTAGCCAGGGCGAGACCGCCGAGCGACCAGTTCAGCACCGGGATGGCAAAGCCGTCGACGCAGATCCGCATCGGGATCTCGGTTCGCGAGAACAGCCTGCGGGCCGAGGCCATGGGAGCTGGAGCGGTCATCGGATCATCCTCGCTGCGGTCGTGTGCGGCAATCCCCGGTCAGGGCCGGTCGCCCGGGAGTGGTCGCCCCGGAGCGATCCCGCGTCGTTCCTTCATAGCGTGCGCAAGGGACGCACACAGTGATCCGCCTCACTGACCCGCGCGGCGATCGCCCTATGATTCCGACCCATGACCATTTCCGTCTCCGCGGCGTCTGACATTGGCGTCCGGCAACCGCGTATTGCCGAACTGGCCGATCGCTACGCGCCCCTCTGGGTCGGCGCGTTGCTGTTCGTCTATTTTCTGTTCGGTTTCATCGGCAGCAATCCCCTGAGCGGCGGTGTCGTCCCGACGACGACGGGGGGAACCAACCTTAGTCGTCAATTGATGCTGATCGGGGTTTTCGCCGGCAGTTTGCCCATCCTGTTCTGCTACCGGAGGCGGGCCCTCACCGTGGTGAGGGAAAACATACTGATCCTCGTGATTTACGCCTGGCTCGCCGCCACCACGCTGTGGTCGGCGCAGCCGCCGCTGACCATCCGCCGCCTCTTCGCCGACCTGCTCGTCCTGTTCTTGCTGGTGGCGGCAGTGACGGTCGCCCGATCCTGGCGGCTTCTCGTCTATCCGATCGCCCTGGCGGCGGCCGCGGTGATCCTCGCCGATGCGGCGGCGACGGTGGTGGTGCCGGGGCTGGCCTTCGGGCCGTTGGGTGCCATGGGCATTCACACCAACAAGAACCTGGCCGGGGTAATTACCCTCGTCGCCCTGCTCTTGATCGGCGGTTCGTTTTTTGCGTGGCGCGGGCTACGTCTGCGAGCGCTGATGGTCCCGGTGATCCTGGTCGGGCTGGTTTTTCTGGTCCTCACCAAGTCAAAGACCAGCCTCGGTCTTCTCGTTCTCGTCGGGGCGACGTTCCCACTCCTTTACCTGGTGGTCACCCGGTGGTCGGCGGCGCCGGTAATCGTGCCGGCGGTGTTGATCAGCACCATCGCATTGGCCGTAGCGGCGGCGGCGGCTCTCGGTATTCCCGCTTCCGCCGTCGCCGAGTTCGTTTTCGGCGACGCCACCTTGACCCGCCGGACCGAGCTGTGGGCCTACCTGCAGTCCAACATCGCCAGCCATCCGCTGCTGGGGATCGGTTGGGGCGCCTTTTGGGACACCGGGGCGGCCATCAATCCGATCAACGCGCCGCCGCAAAGCTGGGTGCTTCCCGCGGCCGAAATCAACACCGCCCATAGCGGCTATATCGATATCTGGCTACAGGCGGGAGCGGTCGGCCTGGGATTGGTCTTGATCATGATCGTCCGCTTTTTCCGGGTGGCCGTACCCCTGTGCCGGCGGCGGCAATTGGGAGCCGAGAACCAGCGGCTGATCGCGACGATGATCGCCGTCGTCTTCACCCTCGTCCTCTACAACTTCGTCGAGAGCATACTTTTCCGCCCGAGCGATACGCTCAGCAGCCTGGTGGTTCTTGTCGTTCTCGCCACCGAGCACTGGTCGCGCCTGACGAGGCGGGTCGGTCCGAGGGTTCCGTTCCTCGCACAGGGTGCCATGCGTGCCGCCGCGCCCGTCCCGCCGGCCGGTCCCCGCGGCGCAACCGCGGCGGAGGGCGGAAGCCGCGCCGGTGTGGGCGGCGAGCCGTCGACGGCGCTATTCACCAGTCGGACAGCTCTCCGTTGACCAGACGCTTTACGGTCAGTCCGCCGTTGGCGATGTGGACGTAGATCCGATCGTTGGTGGTCGCGGCCCCGAGTGCGGCGGCGCCGTAGTCGCGGACCACCATCACCGGCATGGGCGCGCCATCGGCGTCGCCATCGTGGACCTGGGCCCAGATCTGCCGCCGGGCGCCGCCGCTGTTGGCCGAGATGCCGACGATGGCGGCGAGCCCCGGGGATTTCTCCGGATCGGCCCTGGCGGCACCGATGTGGACCGCGGCAGCGGTGCAGCTTTCGCCGCTATCCGCGGAAACCGCGGTGACCAAACATCCCGACTGCAGCGGGCGGGCAGCCGCCGTCCCGTGATGCAGGAGGCCAATGCGCAGAAGTCCGCCGTTACAGACGTTGATGAGGCTAAACCCGGCCCGAGGTTGGGTGGAGCGCCCATGGAGAGTGCCGATCTGCAGCTCCGCGCGGGAGACCTCCAGCAGCTTCGGAGACAGCTCGCCCGGTAACGGCGGGGAGCCGTCACAGGTGAGCACGCAGGAGCCGATGTTGATCCCGTGAACATCGGCCAGGTAGGAGGTCCGGTCACCCATCAGCATCAGGCGATGGATGTTCATGCCGTGGCCGTGCTCGCCCTCGATGACCAGGCCTCGGCCGCAGGACACGAAGTTCAGGGTGCCGAAATCTGCGAAGCTCCAGGTGCCGGCGGTCGTTTCGCTGCAGGAGTTGAGCCGCAATGCGAACATGCCGATGGCAAAATTCTCGATGCGGAGATCGGAGACGCCGCCCCCTTGCATGCCGGAACCATTGCTCGCCGACGCGGAGCCATCGCCGCCGGCGCCGCCGGACGAGCCGAACGCGGCCAAGTGGGGGATACGGGTCCCAGGGCGAGTAAGGGACAGGCGGCCGAGGCAGGAGAGTCCGGCACAGTTGCGGATGTCGAAAACGACGTGTTTACGGAGTGCCTGACCGATGGTGTCGAAAAGGTCGCTACCGAGCCGGTAGGGGCCGCCACTTGGCGGAAGCGAAAAATGATCGAGCGGCAGCCAGCCGTCCTCAGTGCTCAGGGTTATCTCATTGTAATCGCTGGCGGTACCGTTGACGACGAACTCACAGTTCTTGAACTCGATCGTCGCGATTCCGCCGACAGCGTCGCCGCACCCCAGCGCCTTCCCCGAGGGCGCAATGGATGCGCTGATATCGAATGTCCCGGCCGGAAACTGCACGTACTTGCGGTCGGCCGTGGACGCGCGCAGCGCGGCGAACAGGACCGCCAGAGCTTCATCATTGGCCGCTGCCGGGTTTGCCGGCCGGAGACCTCCAGCAAAACGAGGGTCGGCGGCGTCCAACGTTTCGCAGGTGCTGACCCGTCCTCCGAAGAGGGCGGGCAACTGGGCTAGGGGGACCTTGCCGTCGGCGTCGAGGCTGGCCACTCCGTTGGGCTGTTCCTTCTCATCGGCGGCGATGGCGCCGACATCCGCAGCCGTCGTCCGGTGCGGGTTCCCGATCACGGCGGCGTGGGCGTCTCCGGTGGGGTCGGGGAGGGGGGCATTCACCCACATGGTGCCGTCGTGGGTGAGGATGTCGCCCCGTTGGGCGGCCGCGAGGCGAACATCGGTCAACGCCGCCAGGCTGGAACGCGAGCCGTCGCCGCCATCGGCGACGCCGGCTCCGCCGAGGGATTGCACCCGAACGGGTTCACCCGGCATGGAAACGACGAGAAGCGCCGTCGTGGCCCGTACCCCCCCCTCCATGCAGGAAGCGAAGATCAGTTCCCCTCGCCGAAGCAGTCGCGTGACTTCGCCGAAGTAACCGGGGGCCGTGAGTTCCCGGGTGTCGTCATCCGTTCGATAGGACCAACAGGACGCACCAACTTCGTGGGCAATCCGGGTCAGCCTTGCGACATCGAAACTCATCGCCGTCTCCGGGTACCTCCGGTCATCGTCCGGATTGATGCCGCCATCACTACGCCACGACGAGACTACTCGCCGCCGGGGTAGCGCGGTGCCTCGCGGCAAGGCGAGAGACCGCTGGCGCGGTCGTCTCGCTTGTATTTGCCATACGAGGTTGTCGGGAATTCGGATTAGGCCGAATGCCCGCGTCAGTAATTGACTAGGCTGCCGTTAGCGATTTTCTGCTGCTTGAAACCGGTATTGTAGCTGAACGACGTCAGGAAGTCGTTTGTGCTTGCTGTTGCCAAGGGGCTGGGACTTCCATAGTCAGCAATGATGCCGACCGGCGGCGCAGACTTGCCCCCGCCCGGTACGTTGATCGCGACCGCGTTCACATACCGCTTGGCATTAGCGACCGGAGCCACGCCGACGACGCAACTGATGGGGCTGGAAGTCGTATCGGTGCCGGTTCCGCCGAGAGTAATGCTTCCCGCCAAAGAGGCTTCGTCGTTGTCCGCCTTGGCGAGCGTGAGATGGGCTCCGCTCTGGGTATCGTGATTGCTGTCGCCATGGAGACAGCCGATGTTGAGAACACCTTCGTCGGCGACATTGATGACCGACCAGGCCCGCTCCGGCTCCTTACCACCCCGGGCATACAGGGCGCCGATGTTCAGGGTCCCCATGCATTCGAATATCTTCGGGTTGGGATTGCTGAGAGAGATCTCGGTCAGGGAGACGATGTTGAAAAAGGCCGAGCCGATGTTGACGTGGGTCCTGAAAATATAGGACGTGTCCTGACAGGCGAACGTCGCCTTGCCAATGCTCATCATGTCGGCGGCATTGCTGTCGAGGACGAGGGCTCGGGTTCCACCGCGGATGTCGAGGAGATTCCATTGCGATGAGGTTAACCCATCCCCCATGTCACCGGCTTGGGTGATGTAGAGGGCGAGCACCCCGACACTGCAGCCGGTGATCTTGACGGCGTCCCATGTGGAGCCCTTGGCGAACCCATAGTCGGCGCGCCCCGCACTGATGCCGACAAACCCGGCCGTGGTCGAGCCGCTCGGGCCATTCAATTCCAGATAACCTCTGACATCGATCCCCTTGTCGCCCGCCGAGCATTTGGCGACGTCGAACAGGACGCAGTGGGGGCGCGGATAGCCGCTGGCATCGAGGAACGGAACAGGCCTGCCGGAAACAACGTTTCCGCGCTTGAACGGCTTCTTGGTGGCGATGGCGAACGTGTTCAGGGTCTTCCAACCCCCGGCATTGTATTGGATCTGGTTGTAATCAGTCCGGCTGCCGGTGAATTGGAATACACACCGTTCGAACAGGATGGTCAGCCGCGAGCCGTTGTCGTAGCCCTTCTCGCCGCCGGAGGGCGAGATCGAACCGATCATCTTGTAGGTGCCGGCAGGAACCTGCAGAAACATGTTATCAGCCGGCGCTGCTGCCATCTTGTCGAACAGATCGGTGAACACCGCCTTGTTCTGAACCGCGGTGTTATTGGGATTTAGCCCGCCATCGCCGGCACCGGGCGAGGATTCTCCAAACGACGGATTGGCGGCATTCCAGTAGGAGCTGGACGCCCCCAAGGAAATCGTCGTGAAGGTGATGCTGTTGCTGCCGGCGCTGTTGGAGATGGCGATGCCGGGACCGGCCTTGAGCTCGAGCCGGGCGCACGCCTTGTTGGCAGCAACCAGCGGCTTCCCGGCCACATAGATTTCGCCGAAGGAGGGGGCCGAACCGCCACCGCCGGAGGACGAGGCCGCGATCGATACGGTTTTCTTCGCCGGATCGGTGGTGAGGGTAACATTGGCCCCGGCGACGAGACTGAGCGTGTCCTCGGGCGCGGTGGCCGGGACGGTTGCCTGGCCGCTGACGGCGATGGACTTAAAGGCACTGCCGCCCTTGCCGTGGGTCTGCGCCGCCAGTTTGAGCTTGGCTGCGGTGAGCGAGCCGACAGCAGTGGCGGTGCCGGCGACGATGTCGGCATCTTCGAGCGTGGGTGGGGTTGCCGCGGCGCCGTCGGCGACGTTGAGGATGGTCCTTACCTGGGCGGCACTGAGGTCCTGCGGGTCGCCGACCCCGGTCCCGTTGGCGCGCCCCTTGATTTTCCCCGCTGCCATATTGGCGAGGAAGGTGTTGTCGATACTGTCGACGCCGGCCGGTGTCCCATGGGTCGCCACCGCCTGCTTGATCTGGAGCGGTGTTACCAGGCGCGGTTCCGTCTGGGTTCCCTCGGTGATTTCATCGGAGGTCGCGAGCGGCGGATTGGGCGTTGCCAGCGGTGCGATCCCGTCCAGTTTTTCCTTATCGGCGGCCGACATGAAGCCGGCGGCGATGGGCGAGGCGGGGGCATGGGCCGGACCACCCGAGCCCGGGTGAGCCGTGGCGAAGGCGTCGCCCGCCTTACCGGCGGCGGTGGCCTCCGTTTCGATGGCGGACAGCTTGGAGCGTTCCGTCGCCGTCATGATTACCTTCGCCGCCGTGTCGACGACCTGGTCGGCGCTAAGGCTCCCGGTCGTCCCGGTCGGCAGTTGCGCGGCGGGAACCTTGCCGGTCGCGTCGAGGGTGGCGACGCCGTTGGCGCTGCCGAGTGCGACGGCCGGGATCGCACCCACCTGCTCGGCCGTCGTCTGGTGGGGATTGCCGATCGCCGAGGCATGGTTGTCGCCCAGCGTACCGGCCGCGGTGGCGCCGTCGGCGACGTTGATCAGATTGCGGACCTGAGCCGGGGTGAGGTCCTGGGGGTCGCCGATGCCGGTACCCGCTGCCCGTCCCTTCAGTCTTGCCGGAGACATGTCGGCGAGGGCGGCGTTGGCCACGGCATTGGCCGCCAGCGTCGGAGCATGGGTGACCACCGCCTGCTTGACCATCGCCGGCGTCAGCAGACGCGGCGCGTCGCATGTTCCGGCCACCAGCTCCTCATTGGACGCCAGGGCCGGGTTGGCCTCGGCGGCCGGCGCGATGCCATCCAGCTTCTGCTTGTCCTCCAGGGACATGAAGCCGGCATTTGTGGTGCACGCCGCGGCATGGACGTCGCCACCCGCTCCGGCATGCGTGGTTGCAAAGACGTCGCCCGCCGCTCCGGCGGCGGTCGCCCCTCCCTCAACCGAGGAGAGCTTGGCCCGTTCGTCCGCCGTCATCAGAACCCGGGTCGGGCTGTCGGCGATCTGGTCGGCGGAATAGAGGCCGGCGCCCGCCGCAGGTAACTGCTCCGTCGGTACTTTTCCGTCCTCGCCGAGGGTCGCCAACCCGTTGGCGACGCCCTTTTCGCTCACCGACACCGCGCCCACATCGGCGGCGGTGGTGAGGTGCGGGTTGCCGATAGTGGCGGCGTGGGAATCCCCGCTGAGCCCGGCAGCGACGGCACCATCCTCGACGTTGAGGAGGCGCCGTGCGTCGGCGGGGGTGATGTCCTCTACCGTCCCTTTGTCCGGGCTGATCCGGCCCTTGAGGGTACCGCTCGGCACCGGGGCGAGCTGGGCATTGGAGATTTGGATGCCAGGGCTCCAACGGTCGAGACGACTGTCGATGGCAAGCCCGATTTGCGCCGGGCTGAAGGTGCGCGGCGACGCTTCTTCGCCGCATACGACCTCGATGTCGGAGGCGGCGGGCGGATTGGCGTCGGCCTGGCGGGCGATCCCGTCAAGCTTCTGCTTGTCTTCCGGCGACAAAAAGCCCGCACTCGCGGTGCACGCCGTGGCATGGGCGGCTCCGCCGCTTCCGGCATGGTAGGCGGCGAAGGCGTCGCCGGCTTTGCCCGCTTCCGCTGCGGTGACCCAGGTCGAGCCGTCGAACTTTAGGATATCCCCCACCTGGGGATTGCTGGCGACGACCTCCCGCAAGTTTGCGAGGGCCAGGGCGCGAAGCTGCGCCGCCGGCACCGAACCCTCCTCATCGAGAGTGGCAACGCCGCCCGGCTGACCCTTGTCGCTGAGCGATACGGCGCCGACATCGGCCGCGGACGTCTGATGGGGGTTGCCGAGCAGGGCCGCGTGGGCATCACCAAGGAGTCCGGATGTAGGACGATTAGCCCAGACCGACCCGTCGTAGGCCAGGACCTGGTCCACCTGCGGCTGTTCGATGCGTACGTCGGCAAGGGCGTCGAGATCCGTTGCGCCGTTGCCGTCGGCGGTGCCGGCCAACACCTCGACCGTAATCGCGCTGTCGGATACATCCGTGACGAGAAGCATTGTCGCCTTGCGGAAGGTCGAATCCGCCCTGGAGGCGAAAATAAGGTCGCCACGGCGCAGAACGCCGACAATTTCGTCGAAGTATCCCGGAGCGGCGAGCTGATCAAGCTCATCCTTGCTCTCGTAGTGCCATAACGAGAAACTGTTCGCATACGCGAGCACGGCCAACTTACCAGGGGTGAAACTCATCGGTTGCTGTCTCCACCTACTAGGCGTTGAAGTGGCATGGTTCGCGGGCAGGACGCAATACGAGGCCGGCGTAAGGGCCTAGTGCGAGCGAGCGAAACCGGCAGAAGCCAAAGCAACCACGAAAATTGACCTATTACAAGAATATTTTCCCAATTTGAGGTAACGGCGAGCAACCCCTTGACCGGCGCGGCCCCACGCCACCGCGCGCGCACCCCCCCATTGGGGGAACGCGCGGTGTTAGGCGAGCCGAGACGCGCCGGAGTCGGGCCGGCGATTCGCAGCCGCCGGTGTAATTTGCCCCTGGATACAGGTGTCCCGCTTATCGCCAACCGACGAGGCGGCGATCGCCTTAATGAATGTCCGCTCAGCCGGGTAGGTCGCCCATCTCGCGGGCACGGCTACGAAGTTGGAACTTCTGGACTTTTCCGGTGGAGGTCTTCGGCAAAGGACCGAAGACGATGGATTTCGGCACCTTGAATCTGGCCATGTGCGCACGACAAAAGGCGATCAAATCCGCTTCGGTGACCGCGCCGCCCTCTTTCAAATTGACGAAGGCGCAGGGGACCTCTCCCCAGGTGTCGGAAGGCTTGGCCACCACCGCCACTTCCAAAACGTCGGGATGTCGGTAGAGGACGTCCTCCACCTCGATCGAAGAAATATTCTCCCCGCCCGAGATGATGATGTCCTTGGACCGGTCCTTGATCTCCACATAGCCGTCGGGATGCCAGACGGCGAGGTCGCCCGAGTGAAACCAGCCGCCGCGGAAGGCTTCCGCGGTCGCTTCCGGGTTCTTCAGGTACCCCATCATCACATTGTTGCCCCGCATGTAGATTTCACCGATGGTCTGGCCATCTTGGGGAACCGGCGCCAGCGAGGTTGGTTCGCCGATCATGATTGCCTCCAGCATGGTATAGCGAACGCCCTGTCGTGCCTTGAGCCGGGCCTTCTCTTCGATCGGAAGATTGTCCCAGGCATCGTGCCACGCGCAGACCACGGCGGGGCCATAGGTTTCGGTGAGGCCATAGGTGTGGGTGACGTCGAAGCCCATGCGCTCCATCCCCTCCAGCACCGCGGCCGGTGGGGCGGCGCCGGCGGTCATCACCTTCACCTTGTGCGCGATTCCCTCCTTCATCTCGTCCGGGGCGTTGATCAGGGTGTTGAGGACGATGGGAGCCCCGCAGAAATGATCGACGCGTTCGTTGCGGATCAAGTCGAAGATCAGATTGGCGCGAACATGGCGGAGACAGACGTTGACGCCGGTGGCAGCGGCGACCGTCCAGGGAAAGCACCAGCCGTTACAGTGGAACATCGGCAAGGTCCACAGATAGACCGGGTGCTGCCCCATGTTCCAAGTGAGCATGTTGGAGATGGCGTTCAGGTAGGCGCCGCGATGATGATAGACGACACCCTTCGGATTGCCGGTGGTTCCCGATGTATAGTTGAGGGAAATCGGCTGCCATTCGTCGCCGGGGTTCTCCCAGGCGAAATCGGGATCGCCTTCCTCGAGCAGGGCATCGTAGGTGAGATCGCCCACCGCCGTGCTGCCGGGGAAGGTGGGATCGACGATGTCGATGACCAGCGGGCGCTGCGGCAGCACAGCCAGGGCGTCGGCGGCCAGGGCAGCAAACTCGGGATCGACGATGAGAACCCTTGCTTCCGCGTGCTGGAGGATGAAGGCGATCGCCTCGGCGTCGAGGCGGATGTTGATGGTGTTAAGGACGGCGCCGTTCATCGGGATGCCGAAGTGGCATTCGAACATCTCGGGAATATTGGCGGCGAGAACGGCGACCGTATCGCCGATCCCGATGCCGCGCCTGCGTAGGGCGCTCGCCAGCCGCCGGCATCGATCGTAAGTCTCCTTCCAGGTACGGCGAACGGCGCCGTAAACCACTGCAGCGCGCTTCGGATAGACGGAGGCACTGCGCTCCATAAAGGTCAGCGGGGTCAGCGGCACATAGTTGGCGCCACATCGTTCCAATCCCGCCGCATAGATATTGCGCTGCGTAACCATCGCGTTCCTCCCCGGTGTCATTGCGCGCGTTTCCCCGGCGCATCGGACTGTACCGACTTCTGCACGACGAACGCGTAGGTTCAAGCATTTCCGACGCGGGTACTCGCCCATGCCTTGCCGCAGGGGGTGCCGAGCGAATCCGGATCAGTCCAGGTAGCGACGCTGCAGATGAGCCTTGAAGGCGGCTGACGATAGCGGGGAGCCGGTTGCCCGGAGGAGCAGCTCGCGGCTGGAATAGCGCGAGCCCTGGCCGTGGACCGATCGGGCAAGCCAGGAGAGGAGCGGCGCAAAGTCGCCGCGGGCAATGCCGTCGACAATTGAGCCATCGGCGACACAAGCCGCCTCGAAAATCTGGGCCGCGGCCATGGCGCCCAGCGTATAGGTGGGGAAATAGCCCCAGGCTCCGTCGTACCAGTGAATGTCCTGTAGGCAGCCGAGGCGATCATCGGGCGGCCTCAAACCGATGAGACGGGTCATCCCGTCGTTCCAGGCCTCCGGCAGATCGCCGGGGTCGAGGTCACCGGCGAGCATCGATCGCTCCAGCTGATAGCGGAGAATGACGTGCAGCGGATAGGTGACCTCGTCCGCTTCGACCCGGATCAAGCCCGGTTCTACGCGCGTGTAGTGGCGATAGAGATTGTCGGCATCCCAGGCCGCGTCCGCGGGTGTTGCCTTATTGCCCCCTAGAACGTCCCGCAACAGCGGGGCGGCAAAGGCGAGGAACGGCCGCGAACGGCACAGCTGCATCTCGATGAGGAGCGACTGGCTTTCGTGCAGGACCATGCCACGGGCATCGCCCACCGGCTGGCCCCGCCAGGTGATGGGCAAATTCCTTTGATAAAGAGCGTGGCCGGTCTCGTGCATCACCCCCATCAGCGCCGAGCGGTAATCCGCCTCATCGTAGCGGGTGGTAATCCGCACATCGTCCGGGGTGCCGCCGCAGAAAGGATGGAGGCTGACGTCGAGGCGGCCGTGATCGAAATCGAAACCCAGGGCCTGCATCAGCCGCACCGCGATCCGCCGCTGATCCTCGATGGCAAACGGCCCCGCCGCCGCGACCGGAGCGGGTCGCGACGCGCGACGCTCGACCACCGCGGCGAGAAACGGGCCGAGAAAGGCCGCCAAGTCGGCGAAGAGTTCATCAATGGCGGCGGCTCGTCCGTCCGGTTCGAACTCGTCGAGAAGGGCGTCGTAGGGCGCCAGCTTCAACCGCTCCGCCTTCGCCGCGGCAACCTCGCGAACCAATCCCAACAGGGTTCGCAGGGAGGGAAGGACGCGGGCAAAGTCGGATTCGGCCCGCGCCTCACGCCACACGGACTCGCAGGCAGACGTCGCCCGCGACAGGGCCTCCACCTGGGCTTCGTCGAGAGCGACGGCATGGGCATGGATCCGTCCCATCTCGCGCACGTTCGCCCGTTGCCAGTCGTCGAGGAGCTCACCATCCGCGGCGGCGAGCCAGTCGGCGACCTCGCTGGCGGTAAGCAACCCGTGGCGCAATGCCTTGAGGGTCGCCAACTGCTCCGCCCTTGCCTCGGCGCCGCCCCGGGGCATCATCGTCGCCAGATCCCAGTGAAGCATGGCCTCGGCATCGGCGAGAGCCGAGAGACGGCGAAAACGGTCTTCCAGCTGACGATAGGAGATGTTGTTCACCCGGTTACTCAGACCAGGAGGGCTACCGCGCGGTCGACGACGAGACCGGTGAAAATCAGGAACAGATAAAGGATGGAGAACAAGAACAGAGCCCTTGGTCCTTCCATATCCGTGCCCCGGGCGACCCGCACCGCGTGATGGAGAAACACGGCACCGAGAACGGTTGCGGCGAGAGCGTAGGCGATGCCCGACATGCCGACGACGATCGGCAGCAGGGTGACCGCGACCAGGATGATCGAGTACACGAGGATTTGGCGGCGGGTGGACGCCTCCCCGGCGACCACGGGCATCATCGGCACGCCGGCCCGGTCGTAGTCGCCCTTGCGGAACAGGGCGAGCGCCCAGGAATGCGGCGGTGTCCAGAAAAAGATGATGGCGAACAGGATCAGCGCACCGACACTGACCTCGTCGCTGGCCGCGGCCCAGCCGATCACCGGCGGAAACGCGCCGGCGGCGCCGCCGATGACGATGTTCTGTGGCGTCCGCCGCTTGAGCCAGATGGTATAGACGAAAACGTAATAGATAACCGTGACCGCCAGCAGCACGGCGGCGAGGGCGTTGACAAGCACCGCCATCGCCGCCACCGATGCGGCGGCAAGAACGGTTCCGAACACAAGGGCGGGGCCGGACTCGAGGCGGCCGGCGGGAAGCGGTCGATGCATCGTCCGCGTCATCACCTGATCGATGTCTCGATCGTACCACATATTGATCGCGCCCGCCGATCCGGCGCCGAGGGCGATGCAGATGATGGCGGCGACGGCCGTTGTCACGTCCGTCATCGTCGGCGCCAGCACCATTCCCACGCAGCCGGTGAAGACAACCAGCGACATGACCCGCGGCTTCAGGAGAAGAGCGTAATCTCTGAAGCGCAACCGGTGGTCGGTCACCGCAGCGCTTAGCGTGTCGGTCGCGGCTGCATCGCCCGCGTGTCCCGAGGGGCTCAAATCCCGTTCTCCCGCACCTTGTCCTCCGCGCAATCCCGATCGCGCGGGTGCTTCTTCAGTCACTATAATGCGGGGCGAGGGCGCACGCTGTCCTTTTCGGCATCGGATGCGCGAACCAGCGCCGCCGCGACCGTCCAGACGAAAAGGACGCCGCCGACGATAGCGATCAAGGCGCCGATGCCGTTAACGGCCATCCCGGCGTAGGCCGCCATATCCGCCAGCCCCTGGGCCTCGCCCGCGACCTTGCGCGGCGCCCCGTGTCCGCCGGCCACGAAAAGGCCGATGCAGGCGGTCAACTGGCCCCATCCGAACAGACGGAACGTCCAGTTGCAGCGGCGGGAACTCGGCACCGGACGATCGAGCATGGGCAAAACTAGAAAGAAGAAGGCGCCCATCAGCGCCAGGGACACGCCGGCGATCACGCCATGGTAGTGGGCGGGCGTCCGCGTATCGGTGCCGTCCACGAACAGCCCGAGGAAGCCGCCCACGGTGAACACCAGCACGGAAAGCCACAGGCATTGCAGGGCGGGATGGGACCCGCCGCGTCGGCTCCCCATCCGGAGGGCGAGGGCGCCGATCATCACCAGGGCCGCCGGCCCGAGCGCATACTGGAGCCAGGTGAACGCTTCCATCTGCGGCCCCGAAAAAGGCGGATAAACGGCGTAGATAAGGAGGCCGAGCACGCTTATTGCCGCCAGCACCGCGCTCACCGCGGCAGAAAAGAAGCCGATGACGGGATCGTCCCCTGCGGCGAGGCGAGCCAGGACCGCCCAGGCGACCACTACCAGGATGGTGTTGGCAAACTGCAAAAGATGGCCGCCGCCCCACATCAGGTACTCGTTGAATGCATAGTCGGAGGAGGTCCCGGCGAGCCCCGACCAGGCAATGGCGAAGGCGGCGAGGGCGGCAAGGTAGGCGAGGGCGGCCAACGCCATCGCCACGGCAGTGGGGTTCGTCCGCGAGGCTTTGCGGCGCAGGCTCAGGACCAGCCGCAGCGCCGGCGCCGCGATGGCGCCCGCCACCAGCAGCAGGCCCGCATAATAGAGCGGATCGATAATCACCGGGATGTAGTTGTTCAACGTGGCGTCGCCCTGATCCCGCAGCGCCGGAATGAAGAGCAACGGCAGGCCGACGCCGGCCATCAACGGTGGGACCAGCATGAGCCGGGCACCCTGACGCGGCCCTGCCGCCGCTGACGCCGCCACCGGGCCAGCCATCACCGCCGCAGCGAGGGTGGCGAAGGCAGCCAGGAACCAGACGACGAACGAGAACACCACGTGGATGACGAGGCCCTTGCCGAAAAAGTTGATCGGCCAGGGAAGAACGGTGGCGATGCCGGGAACGCGCGACATGGCCAGCAGCAGGGCAAACGCACCGGCGATCGCCAGGGCCGAGATCCCCAGCACGGACCAGGCGACGAGTTCGCGTCGCGCTGCCACGTCAAAGGCCAAGGGCAGGGGGCCCTCCGCCCCCGCTCCGGTGTCAGCCTCAGCCATGGCTGCCGACCGTTGGGGTCGGAGGGACCGGGACGAACGGATAGAGATGGATGGCCATGACGTAAACCACGACGCCGGAGACGGCCACGTACATCCACAAGGGCCACGTCCACCGGGCGATCCGGCGGTGGCGGTCGAATTGCCCGGAAAGGGCGCGAAAGAGGGTGATCGGCACCAACGGCGTGATGACGACGGCGATGGCCACGTGGGCAATCAGGATGGCGAAATAGATTGGGCGCACCATACCTTCGCCGCCGAAGCGAGCCAGCCCGGAATTGAAGTGGTAAATCAGATAACTGATAAGGAATAAGCAAGAGACGACCGCCGCCAATAGCATACAGAGCTTGTGGCGATGCCGCTCGCCGTGGCGGATGAACCAGTAACCGCAACCGAGCAAGACGATCGTAACGGCATTGAGCGCCGCGTTCAGATGAGGAAGTTCATAAACGGACAGCATTCTGCCTCGGTATCCGGCCCACACCAGTCACTCGGGCCCGGATTTCTACGTCTCGCTAACGCGTCATGACCAGGAATACACTCACGTACATGAGTGCTGCGGCCGCGGCAAGAACCACAGCTAGGATCACCTTCGATTGGGTCGATCGGTTCTGCTGCACGACGGCAACCCCGCCTGACGCCTCGCCGCCGGAAAACGCCGCCAAACATAAGCAAACGCGCAAGAAAATCAATTGCTCTGCGATGCTCCGGCCGGGGAGCCTGCAAAAGAAAGTCCTTTGCATGCGCTTTTGCTCATGTTAGTCACACGAAGGGCTTCCCCACGCGCTGAGGCTTGGCGAGTGGTGGCCCAGCCAAACCGCCGGTCGAAGAACCCTGGTTGGAACGTGCGGATGGGTTGCTTAAGAACAATTGGTGGACGCTCCGGCGAAAGCCGGGAATGATGGTGGGGACATGCGGAACCAAACCATGATCAGGCTCATTTTAACCATCGCCCTCGGCTTCGTCGGGCTGTTCTCTGTCGTTGGCAGCGCCGCGGCGGAGGCCGTCGGCCTGCCGGCGCCGTGGGAAGTCTGGATGCAGCAGGCCTACTCGCCGGTCGCCGAGCAGATTCACCAGCTCCACGCCATGCTGCTGGTGATTATCACCTGCGTCGTAGTGCTGGTCCTTGGTGTCCTTGCCTACGTAATGCTGCGCTTCAATGCGAAGAGAAACCCGGTTCCCTCACGCACGACGCACAATACGTTTCTGGAAGTCATCTGGACCGCGATCCCCATCCTCATCTTGGTCGTGATCGCTATTCCATCGCTGCGCCTTCTCTATTTTCAGAGCGCACCGCAGTCGGCAGACATGACCATCAAGGTGACCGGTCGGCAGTGGTACTGGCATTACGCCTACCCCGACCACGGAGACTTCGCCTTCGACAGTATCCCCATTCCGGACTCCGACCTGGCGCCGGGTCAGCCCAGGCTGTTTACGGTGGACAATCCGGTGGTCGTGCCGGTGGGTGCCGCGGTCAGGGTCGTGATGACCTCGGATGACGTGATCCACAACTGGGCCGTCCCTTCCCTCGGCTTGAAGAAGGACGCGACGCCCGGAAGATTGAACGAGACGTGGTTCAAGGCGGATCAAGAGGGCGACTTCTATGGGATGTGCTCGGAGCTTTGTGGTGTTAATCACTACTTCATGCCCATTCACGTGATCGCCGTATCACAGGAGAAGTTCGACGCCTGGGTGGCGGACGCGAAGCAGAAATTCGCCTCGGCGACCCCTTCCGATATGAAGCTGGCGGAGAAGAACACCGGGACGGTGCGCTAACCGCCGCTTGGCTGGCGCGGGATCGGCGTTCCGACGGGACAAGGGAGTTAGGCGGACCATGGCGTACAGTGCGGTTGCGCATCACGACGAGCACGAACACCATCCGACCGGTTGGCGGCGGTGGCTTTATTCGACAAACCACAAAGACATCGGCACCATGTATATGTGGCTGTCGATGGTGGCGGCACTCATCGGCGGGGGAATGTCCTGGTACATTCGGCTGGAACTGGCCGAGCCGGGCCTGCAGTTCTTCGACGGGAATACCCAATTCTATAATGTGCTGCTGACCGCCCACGGCTTCATCATGGTCTTCTTCGTGGTCATGCCGGCCATGATCGGCGGCTTCGCCAACTGGTTCGTGCCGTTGATGATCGGGGCGCCGGACATGGCGTTTCCGCGCATGAACAACATCAGCTTCTGGCTGACCGCCGGCGGCCTGCTGCTCTTGATGTGCTCGGCGGTCGTCGGGGAAGGGCCGGGAACCGGCTGGACCGTCTATCCGCCGTTGTCCAGCATCGCCTTCCACCCCGGACCCTCCGTCGATTTCGGCATCCTCGCCCTGCACGTGGCGGGCGCCGGCTCGATCCTCGGCGCGATCAACTTCATCGTGACCATCTTCAACATGCGGGCCCCGGGGATGACCCTGCACCGCATGCCGCTGTTCGTCTGGTCGATCCTGGTTACCGCGTTCCTCCTGCTGCTGGCGCTGCCGGTCCTGGCCGGTGCCCTCACCATGCTGCTCACCGACCGCAACTTCGGCACCGCCTTCTACGATGCGGCCGGCGGCGGTGATCCGCTGCTCTGGCAGCATCTGTTCTGGTTCTTCGGTCACCCGGAAGTCTACATCATCATCCTGCCGGCGTTCGGGATCATCAGCCAGATCGTCTCCACCTTCTCGAAGAAGCCGGTGTTCGGTTATTTGGGCATGGCTTATGCCATGTGTGCGATCGGCATCGTCGGCTTCGTGGTCTGGGCGCACCACATGTTCGTGGCCGGGATCGGGGTGAACGCCCGCGCCTATTTCACCACCGCCACCCTGATCATCGCGGTGCCGACCGGAATCAAGATTTTCAGCTGGCTGGCGACGATGTGGGGAGGCTCCATCGAGTTCAAAGCGCCGATGATGTATGCCATCGGCTTCATTTGGCTGTTCGTTCTCGGCGGCGTGACCGGGGTCGTCCTCGCCAACGGCAGCCTCGACGTGTCGCTGCACGACACCTACTACGTGGTGGCGCACTTCCACTACGTGATGGCTATCGCCGCTATCTTCGCGATGTTTGGTGCCTGGTACTACTGGATCAGCAAGATGATTGGCCGGCAGTACCGTGAAGGGCTGGCGCAGCTCCAGTTCTGGGTCTTCTTTATTGGCGTCAATGTCCTGTTCTTCCCGCAGCATTTTCTCGGTCTGGCCGGAATGCCGCGGCGTATCCCCGATTATCCGGATGCGTTCGCCGGTTGGAACATGGTCAGCTCGGTCGGTGCCGCCATCACCGCGGCAGGGACGCTGTTGTTCTTCTATGTCGTGTTTGACACCTATCGGGCCGGCAGGAAGGTGACCGTGGCCAACCCGTGGGGCGAGGGTGCGACGACACTGGAATGGTCGGTTCCGTCACCGGCGCCGTTCCATACCCACGAGGTGCTACCGGTTATCGGTGCCTCCACCCACGGCCATGGCGGTCACGGCCATATGCAGCCTGCGGAGTAGGGATTGGCGGTAGAAAAAGAAGGGGGCCGGGGCGGACATCCGATGGATAACGGGGCGAAACGGCGAAAGCGCCTGACCGCGACGGTGTTGACCGGCGTTGTTGCCGGGATGGTCGGGCTTACGTTCGCCTCGGTCCCGCTCTACCGGATGTTCTGCCAGGCCACCGGATACGATGGCACACCTCGAACGGACACCAACGCCCGGCCGGACAAACCCATCGGGCGGGCAATAACGGTGCACTTCGACGCCAACGTCAATCCGGCGCTGCCCTGGCAGTTTCAGCCGGAGCAGCGTCTTGTCCGCCTGAACCTGGGCGAGCAGACCCTTGCCTTCTATCGTGCCCACAATACCTCCGGACGAGAGGAGAGCGGCACCGCGACCTTCAACGTGGTTCCGGAGGCGGCGGCCCCGTACTTCACCAAGACCGAGTGCTTTTGCTTCACCGAGCAAACGCTCGCGGCCGACCAGACGGTGGATATGCCGGTCGCGTTCTTTGTCGATCCAGGCCTGGATGACGATCCGGAAGCCCGCGGCATTACCGACATAACACTGTCCTACACATTCTTCCGGGTTCCGGAAGCGGCACGAACGGCGGCGACCGCCGAGCAAGGATCAGGGGTGCCTCGGCAACGGAACGCGGGCGGCTAGAACAACGCCCAAAAGGCGGCCAGGAGGGGAGAACAATGGCGAGCGAAACGGCAAAAAATCATCCATTCCACATGGTGGACCCGAGCCCGTGGCCGTTGACCGGCACCGTTGCCGCGGTAACCATGGCAATGGGCGGGATCTGGTTCATGCACGGAGGACCACCCTGGGTCCTCATCGCCGGGTTCATCATCCTGCTTTCCACCTTCTTTGGCTGGTGGCGGGATGTCGTTCGCGAGTCCCGGCAAGGGGCGCACACGGACGTGGTCGCCCACGGCCTGCGGATCGGCGTGCTGCTGTTCATCGCCTCGGAGGTGATGTTCTTTTTCGCCTTCTTCTGGGCCTACTTCAACGCCAGTGTCCCGTTGATCAACCATGCGGCGCATGAGGTCTGGCCACCGGAAGGGGTCGTGCCGCTCCACACCTGGGGGCTGCCCTTCCTCAACACCCTCATTCTGCTTACCTCCGGTGCCACGGTGACCGTTGCCCACCATGCCATCCGGCTCAACGACCGGGAAAAGATGGTGTTCTGGACGGGCCTAACCGCGCTTTTGGGGGCCTTGTTCCTGTCGCTCCAGGCCTTCGAATACCATCATGCGGAGTTCGGATTTAAGGACGGCATCTATCCCTCCACATTCTTCATGGCCACGGGATTCCATGGCTTTCACGTCCTCGTCGGTACCCTGGCGCTTCTGGTCTGCTTCTTGCGGGGACGTGCCGGGCACTTCACCGCGGAGAAGCACGTAGGGTTCGAGGCCGCGGCTTGGTACTGGCACTTCGTTGACGTTGTCTGGCTGTTCCTGTTCGTGTCGATCTACTGGTGGGGCAGCTCTGCATACTTCGCGACACACAGTGCCGTCCAATGAGGGGGCCGCAGGGGCGGCCGGATCAGCCGCCCCGTCCACCTGGCGCTGCCTCATGTTCGGCGTCCGGGGACGCTGCCCCCGCTGCGGGCGGGGACCGCTCTTCTCCGGCCTGCTGACCGTCCGTGACGCGTGCGAGGCCTGCCACCTGAGCTTCGTCGGCCACGATGCCGGCGATGGCCCCGCCGTCTTCGGCATCTTTATTCTCGGGTTTCTGATTGTCGGCCTCGCCGTGGCGCTGGAGATCATGGCTGCTCCGCCGCTGTGGGTGCATGTGGTCCTATGGACGCCGGTGACGCTGATTGCCACGATCGCCATCCTCCGCCCGTTGAAGGGAATGACCATCGCGGCCCAGTACCGGTACCGATCCGTCGAAGAACCGGAACGGCCCGGCGCCACCTGAGCACCGGTAGCGGCGCGTCGTTGCGCCAAACGGCCCATCGTAATAATCCATTCGGGCAGATTACCGGTCTGTGGAGGAAACGATGATGAGCGGAGGAAGCGGCATCTACCGATTGCCGGTGACTATACGGCGGATCGGCGATGTGGACAGATCGGGACGCTGGCTCGCCCAGGGATGGAGCGATTTCAAGCGGACGCCGGTGATTAGCCTCATTTACGGCGGTGCCTTCGTCATCATCAGCCTCGCCCTTACCTTCGGATTGCGGGCGGTCGGGCTCGACTCGCTCATTCTGCCGCTCTGTCTCGGCTTCATCATCATGGCGCCGATACTGGTCGTCGGGCTCTACGACGTCAGCCATCGCCTGGAGCGGGGGCAGCCGGTCCACGTGGGGAACATTTTCGAGGCTTTCGGTGATAGTCTCGGTCAGCTGTCGGCGATGGGGATCGTTCTCCTCATCTGCTACTGGGTATGGGTGTGGAGCGCCCTTATCCTGTTCATGGGCTTTTTCAACCAGTCGCCGCCACCGCTCGATGCGTTCTTCGAGGACGTCGTATTCACCATGAACGGCGGGCTCCTGCTGGGAATCGGATCGATCGTCGGCGCGTGCTTTGGCGCCTTGGTTTTCAGTCTGAGCGCCATCTCTGTCCCGTTGTTGTACGATCGGCCTATCGACGTGGTCACCGCGATCAGCTGCAGTCTCCTGGCTGTGAAGGAGAACGGACGGGTCATGTTCGGCTGGGCGGCGCTGATCCTGCTCATCAGCATCGCCGGCATTGCCACGTTCTTCGTCGGACTGGCCATCGCCGTCCCGGTGCTGGCCTATGCCACCTGGCACTGTTACCGGGATCTGATCGAACCGAAGACCGAGACGGCCGCCGCGGTCGAAGGCAAAGTGCAGCCGGCCGGCTGAACGGCTTCCTGGTTCGAGGAACGGTAAGCGGGCGCGGCTACAGCCCCGCCATCGGTGCCGCAGCGAAATCGCCCTTCAGCCGCTTCAGGAGCTGGTCGCGGACGTGGCGGTAGGCATCCATCCGCATCTCGCGACTGCCTTCGACGATCGACGGGTCGAAGGTATTCCAGAACGTCACCTCGCACGCCATCGCTCGAGTCAGTTCCATGGCCCGGTGCTGTGCTTCCGGCGAGAGGGTAATGATCAGGTCAAAGGACTCGTCCTCCAGGTCGTCGAAGGACTTGGGGCGGTGTCCGGCGATGTCGAGGCCGATCTCGTCCATCGCCTCGACCGCGAACGGATCAAGCTCGCCCGGCCGGACTCCGGCAGAATCGACGAAGATGTGACGGCCGATCAGGTGCTTAAGGATGCCTTCCGCCATCGGTGAACGGATGGCGTTGTGGGTGCAGGCGAACAGGACGGCCGATGGAAGTCTCACCCGCGTGCGACCTAGCCCCGAATATGCATGACGCAGATTAGAGTGAACAGACGGCGCGCCGTGTCTTTGTCCATGGTCACCTTGTCGGCGAGCCTGTCGCGAAGAAGGTCAGCGCCTTCATTGTGAAGGCCGCGTCGTCCCATGTCGATTGCTTCGATTCGACTTGGCGGCAGGGTCCTGATGGCGTTGACGTAGCTCTCACATATCAAGAAATAGTCTTTGATGATGCTTTGCAGGCTGCTTAGCGATAAAGTAAAAGTGGAAAGTTCAGTCTCGCCCTGATCGCTGATCCGAAATCTCAGCGTTCGTCCCTCTTCCACGGTCAATTGGACGACATACGGACCGGGTTTGCCATTGACCAGGTGAAAGGAGTTTTCTTCGATCAGATCATAAAGAGCGGCCCGTCGCTCCTGTTCGACCGATGGGCTCAGGCGAATGCGTGCGGCATCGTTGATGACGATGCTGATGATTTTTTGCGGCGCATCGGCGGAATCGGCCACAAGGACGATCGCTCCTATCGCATTCTCGTTGATTCATACCCACCGAAAGCATCGACCACCGCCATCAGGTCCCCTATCCCATATTGGCTTCGCCCAGCCGGAGCAATACCGAGCGGGCGTGGGCGCCCAGTCCCTCCGCTTCCGCCAGAGCCACCGCGGAAGGCCCGATCGCGGCCAGGGCCTCGGCGCCGCAGCCGAGGAAGGTGGTCCGCTTGCAGAAGTCGAGCACGCCGAGACCGGAGGAGAAACGGGCGGAACGACCGGTCGGAAGGACGTGGTTCGGACCGGCGACGTAGTCGCCGAGTGCCTCGGGCGTGAGGCGCCCGAGAAAGATCGAGCCGGCGTGGCGGACGTCGGCGAAGAAGCGATCGGCGTCGTCGATGGCCAGCTGGAGATGCTCCGGGGCGATCCGGTTGACCAGCGGAGCGGTTCCCTCGAGGTCCTCGACCACAATCACGCAACCGTGGCGCTCCCAACTCAGCCGCGCGATGGGCGCGCGCTCGAGCGTACGCAGCTGCCGTTCCACCGCAGCTTCAACCGCGGAGGCGAAGGTCCCGTCGTCTGTGATGAGGATGGATTGCGCCGCCTCGTCGTGCTCGGCTTGGGCGAGCAGGTCCGCCGCAATCCAGTCCGCATCGTTGGCGCCGTCGGCGACGATCAGCACCTCGGACGGACCAGCGATCATGTCGATGCCCACCTGACCGAAGACGCGCCGCTTGGCCGCTGCTACATAGGCGTTGCCGGGGCCGACGATCTTATCGACCGGTGCGATGCTGTCGGTGCCGAAGGCGAGAGCTGCTACTGCCTGAGCCCCGCCGATCCGGTAGATCTCGTCCACCCCCACCAGGCGGGCGGCTGCCAGGACGAGGGGATTGATCTCGCCGCCGGAATGGGGGACGACCATGGCCAGGCGGCCGACGCCGGCGATTTTGGCCGGCAGGGCGTTCATCAGAACGGATGACGGGTATGCTGCCGTCCCGCCCGGTACGTATAGGCCGACCGCGTCGAGGGGGGTCCACCGATACCCCAGGCGTACGCCCGTGCTGTCGGTGTAGTCCTGGCCGGCCGGCTTCTGCCGCGCATGGAAATCCGCGATCCGGTCGGCGGCGAAACGCAGGGCATCCAGGGTTGCCGGTGCACAGGCGGCCTCGGCGCGGAGAATCTCGTCGGCTCCGATCCGGAGCTGCTCCGCCCGCAGATCCAAGCCGTCGAAGCGCCGGGTATACTCCAGCACCGCCGCATCGCCGCGCTCGCGCACGTCGTCGATGATCTTCGCCACCGTTTCGTCCACATGGGCGGCTGCCTGCCTCTTGGCGGCGAGCAGCGCATCGAAAGAGGCGGCGAAGCCCGGGGAGCGGGTATCAAGCCGCTGCGGCATCGACGGCCTCCCGGAAGCGCTCGATCCAGCCGCTGAGCTGCCGCGGTCGCGTCTTCAGCGCCGTCCGGTTGACGACGAGCCGGGACGAAACGTCGGCGATGCGCTCCACCTCGGTCAGCCCATTGGCTTTGAGTGTCGCGCCGGTGGAGACCAGGTCGACGATGCGCCGGCAAAGGCCGAGGGACGGCGCCAGCTCCATGGCCCCGTTGAGGTGAATGCACTCGGCGTGTACGCCCCGGCTGGCAAAGTGCCGGGTGGTGAGGTTCGGGTACTTGGTGGCGATGCGTATGTGGCTCCACCTCGCCGGGTTATCCTCGGACAACAGTGCGGACGGCTCACAGACGGAGATGTGGCAGCGGCCAATACCCAGATCCAGCGGAGCGTAGAGTTCGGCGTAGTCGAACTCCATCAGGACATCGCTGCCGGCGATCCCGAGCTGGGCCGCACCGAAGGCGACGAAGGTGGCAACATCGAACGAGCGGACGCGGATAATCCGCAGCTCCGGCCGGTTGGTAGCAAAGCACAGCTGGCGCGAGTCATCATCGGCGAAGGCCGCTTCCGGTTCGATGCCCACCGCGCGCAGCAGAGGCTCCGCCTCCTTCAGGATGCGACCTTTCGGCACGGCGAGAATCAGCGGCTCGGACCCCACGTGCAACAACTCCTCCATTTCACGATCGCTTAAGCTGAGACGGGACGGGAGTCCAGAGCGGGGCGGAGAAACACGCCATTTGCCGCCGCCGAGAGCGGCGGTTCGCCAGAGGAACGGTGGGGGGCCTCACCGATCCGACGTTCTCTGTGCCTGCAATTCAATTGATCCGTTCGATGTCGGCGCCGCAGCCGGCGAGCTTGGCTTCCAGGCGCTCATAGCCGCGATCCAGGTGATAGACGCGGTTGATCACCGTTTCTCCCGCAGCGGCGAGCCCGGCCAGCACCAGCGATACCGAGGCCCGAAGATCGGTGGCCATCACCTGCGCCCCGGATAATTGGGCGACCCCGCGGACGATGGCGGATGAGCCGTGAACGTTTATGTTGGCGCCCATCCGGCACAGCTCCGGAACGTGCATGAACCGGTTCTCGAATACGGTTTCAGTAATCATCGCCGCGCCCTGGGCAACCGACATCAGCGCCATCAGCTGAGCCTGCATATCGGTGGGGAACCCCGGAAAAGGCTCGGTCATCACGTCGACGCCGACCATGGGGCCATTGCAGCGTGACACCCGGATCCCGTGCTGGGTGGCGCTAAGCTCGACGCCTGCCGCATGCAGAACATCGGCGACCGATTTGATCAGTTCGAGCCGCGTCCCCTGCAGATGGATGTCGCCACCGGTCATGGCAGCGGCGACGGCATAAGTCCCGCTTTCGATCCGGTCAGGCAGAACCCGGTGTTGCGCGCCGTGCAGGTGATCACGTCCGCGGACACGCAGCGTATGGCTGCCGATTCCATCGATATCGGCGCCCATTTTCACCAGGCAGTGGGCGAGGTCGACCACCTCCGGCTCGCGGGCGGCGTTGCGGAGAATGGTTTCGCCCGAGGCCAGCGTCGCCGCCATCATGGCATTTTCGGTTCCGGTCACCGTCACCGCCGGAAAGGTGATGTCGGCGCCGCGCAGGCCGCCCGCCGGGGCGCTCGCTTCCACATAGCCGCTGCTGAGTTCGATCTCGGCCCCCAGTTGTGCCAGGGCCTTGAGGTGATAATCGATCGGGCGGGTGCCGATGGCACATCCGCCCGGCAGCGAGACGCGGGCGTGGCCGCATCGGGCGACCAGCGGTCCGAGGACGACCACCGAAGCGCGCATCTTCCTCACCAGCTCGTAAGGAGCGGTGATATCACGGACATTACGGGCGTTGAGGGTGATGGTTTGGCCGTAGGACCCATAGGGCCCACCGGCTTGTACCGCCAAGTCGACGCCGAGTTCGCTCAAGAGGCCGGCCATGCTGGTGATGTCGACGACGACCGGCAGATTCTCCAGCACCAGGTCGCCGTCGCTCAGCAGGCTCGCCGCCATGAGCGGCAACGCCGCGTTCTTCGCACCGCTGATGGCGATGTCGCCCGAGAGTCTGCTACCGCCGCGAATAAGGATCCGGTCCATGGGTCAACTTCACGCACAATCGCCCGTCGCCCACCGGGTCACGGGATCTGTCTCCGATTAGTCCTGGGGGGCGTCCTGGGAGGATGGCGATTCCGCTGTGGGAATCTTGTCGCGTTCCCGGCTTCTGAGTTGCCCCTTGCGTTTGCGCAGGTTGTCGCGAAGCGCCGCCGCCAGCCGCTCCCTCCGACTATCGAGAACCCCGCGCCCCAAACGACCGGGCCGACCTGATGATGACGCTTTCATTGCAATGCAACATGACCGGAGACGAGGATACGGTCAAGCGCCCTTGCCACGCCGGCCGGCTCATGGCACCGTGCGCCCGGCACGACGCCTCCAAGATCGAGCCGCGGTAGCTCAGGGGCAGAGCACGTCCTTGGTAAGGACGGGGTCGGTGGTTCAATTCCACTCCGCGGCACCACTTGAAACCAAAGACTCAGCCAAACAGCCGGTGAACGGCGCGAGACCGTGGGGGCATGCTGTCCGCGGCTTCGCGCGCGCCTTCGCGCCGGCTCAAGCCGCCGATGTCGCGATCGATGCGGCCGGGGCTTGCTCGGCATTCCGGGCGTCTGCGCATGGGTAGCCGAACGTCGCGAGGTCGATGCCAATCAGGTCGCTCGTGATCCGATTGCTCTCCGCATAACGCTGACCAACCGCCTCCTCGACCTGCGTCTTCAGTCGTCGCTCCATGCGGCGCTCGATAAAGCTATCGGCGAGCGGGTCGAAAAGCGGGCGTAGCATCTCGACCGGGCTCTTGCCCCGACGCGCCTCGACAAGGCCGTGGGGGCTGAGTTGGGAGCGGAAAACGAACCGGTTCGCCAATCGGGTGGCGGTCTGCATGAGCAGCGGCCGACGAAGGTTGACGACGTCGGCCGGAATGGAAGGCATCGTCGACGGGTCGCGACCCGAAAATGCGATGATCGTGTCGATGAACTGGCTCAGGCTGCGGTGAAACATCTCGAACGGAAGGACGCAGACGTGATCCTGACCGAATAGGGTCTGATAGTAGGAAATCAGCCGATCGTACATGGCGTAGTCAAAACTCCACCAAGGGACACGGCACATGTGCGGTTCGGGAGGATAGAGAAAACCAAGCAAGGACAGGTCACCTCCATCCGTGATGTACTGGCTGTACATGGACCGGATGAAGCTCTTCTGCTCCCGGATCACGATGAGGACCCGGGCAGCCGGAAATGCGGAGCGGATCCTGTCGGCGACCAACCGGCTGTCGAAACCACCGGACGCCGGGTAGCCCGATAACCGCTCATGGGAAACCACGAGCGTCTTGTTCTCGGCCGCCGCCGCCGCCGCCTCGTCGCCGATCCGCGAAACGATCTCGGCGGAGAGTCGGTGGAAGCTATTTGAGGCGATGAAGTGCTTGTTGATGAGCCGAAACCGCTCGGAGAGGCGGACGAAGCCGTGCGGTTCGCTCTGGAACAGCTTGCTTTGGATGAATGTCGAAGCCGTCTTATGGTATCCGATGTGGAATAGAATATTGCGATGGTCGACGGATACAGTGGAATAGGTCATGTCCTTCCCTTGTTCGAGTCGCCATTAGGACGGCTGAGTTCCTACTTTCGCTTACCCCGGGTCAGGCGTATCAGCCTCGCAAGATCGGCCGGGCGAAAGGACGGCAGGGTCGATACCCCGACGAACCTACGACAGTAATAGGACAACAGAAAATTTCTGGAGATCATGCTGATTGCCGAGCCGACCGCTACCCCGACCGCGCCGAATTCCTTGACCAGGGCCAGACACAGCAGCAAAGACACAAACATGAACACGAGGCTGTTCTTGGTGATCAGCGAGTGGTGCCCGGTCATCTGCAGAAGCTGGATTCGGTTCCCGGACGCGGCACCGCTGAACCGGCCGATAGCCAGGATGACCAGCACCGTGGATCCGGTTTCAAAAACCGGTCCATACACGGTCCCCATGATGAATTTGGGGAAGAGGATGTAGGCTAAGGTGAACGGCAGGGCAAAAAGAGCCCCGGCCGTGGCCGTGGCCCTGGTGAGCCGCTGGAGATTCTGAAGGTTGCCCTCCTTGTAGGCGGATGCGAGGGCGGGAGGGATCACCAGATTGATGCTGGTCATGATGAAAAGGAGAAGGAGCGTCAGGCGCTGCGCCGCGCCATAGATCGCCACTTCTTTCTCGGTTGCGAAAAATCCCAGTACCCACAGATCGACCCGCAGCGCCAGTTCCGCCATCACCGCCTGCAGCATCAGCGGGAAGTTGAGGCCGGCCATGGCGCGAACCGATTTTTCGGCGGTACTGCCGTCGCCGCTGGTGCGGCCGCGCATGAATCGGATCATCAGCAGGATGATCACACAGCCGAGCGCGGCGGCGACGCAAAAGTAGATGACGAGAACGGTGTCGATATCGGTTTTCTCGCCCAGCAACCAATAGATGCCGGCGATGGAAACTACCCCGACCTGGCGGGGTATGCTCATCAGGAAAGTGCCGAAGCTATAGAGGCGAACGCCACGAAAAAATGCAGAGCCGCACAGTTCGATGGCGCGCATCGAGACGATGCCGTAAATGAAAGCGGCGGATGCCAGGGAGAGATTTTTACCAAACAGCATCGTGCCGAAGAAGGGCCAACTCGCAGCGTAAGCGAGGACAAGGCCGATGGAGGCAAGGGCGAATAGATAAAGGCTTTGTCGAATAGTGATTCGAACGGCTGCCCAATCGTCCGCCTTGCTGGAAATCCCAACAACTTTCAGAAGTGCCGTCGGTAAGCCAAAAGAAGCCGCCTGACTCCACAAGAAGACGAATTGTTGGACGAGGAAAAAGACCCCAAGGTCCTGAAGGCTCAGAATGCGGGCCATCACCGCACCGACGAGGATGTCGAGAAGGCCCGAACTCGCGCGCATGACCATGCTGGTCAGCGTCGCGATCTTTAGAGAATCCACCCTCTTAAGCACTGACATGACCGACTTGGCCCTTTTCTCAGGGGAGCACGAGGCTGCCGCCGCCCCCGCGAGGCGCCGGCGTCAGATCTTGAGCGGGTCGCTTGCGCCGCGACCGATCCTAGCGACCAGACGTTTGCCAATGATGCGCTGCAATACCCGGTCCGACGCCGCTAGATACCCCAAATACGCCTCGGCCCCAAGCCTTCGCTCCGAAGGGGGCGGCGAACTGCGCGGCTCCCGAGACGAAGCAGTGTGGGTGGGGGAGATATCACCTCTCCCTAATCGGCCCTGTGATCTGTGTCACGCAATCTTAGGCGAGATGCCCGCATACTGAGGACGGACGGGTGCAAGGAAGGGTCCCGGCACGTCGGCGCGAAGTCCGCGCGATTCCATCGGGATCGGCAGGCTGTACGGCCAGTGCGACAAAAAACTGGACAGTGCGTTTCGGGAATGGCTACTGTGCACACGCGAGATGCGGGCCTGACCAAAACGTTGCTGGGGGAGGCGCGCCGATGGTTTGTGGCCCGAACGCTGTGGTTGGTACGGGTAAGCGCCCGACGCACCATGCGCGGGTTATAGCTCCTGGCGCCGGATCTTCCGGTGGAGTGTGTATGCGCCGCATCTGGGGTGCGGTACTGCCGGCACGCCACCGGGTATGGACACCCGCAGCGGCGGCGGCGCCCAGAACTTTTTCGCCCACAATGATCGCCACAGGGCAACGAGGATCGGTTGTGGTCGAGCAGCGACCGCAGGGGATCGCCCGGCAGGTAGGTCGCCTCCAAGGGGAGACGATGGGAAACGACCGCGGACGGACGGCTTGCGAAGCACCGGGCACGCGCGGTTGGCATCATGCCGGAGATTGCAGCATCACCGATATCGTCGCCCTTACCGACGTCGACACCACCAGTTGCGCGCGGGCCGTTTCAGCACGTGAAGGGATAGAGCGTGAACAGGATTGATCAAACTGACCTGGTACCGGAGTTTCGTGCTTCCCGGCCCATCGACACTCCACCCCCGGAACTGAGCATCGGCGAGCTGCTGCGTAAAGTCTGGTCGCGGAGATGGTTCCTCGTCGCGGTCGTAACGACCCTCATGCTGTTGTCGCTGGTGGTCACCTTCCTGATTACGCCGATGTACTCGTCCGATGCGAGCATCCTGATCGGCAACCGCGACCGGACCCTCGACGAGTTTCAGGCTGCGGTGTCGGCCATACCGACGGTGCCCGAGGCGGTGCAGAGCGAGGTGGCGATTCTTAAGTCGACCGAACTCGCCGGCAAGGTCGTCGATGCGCTCAACCTAATGCAGGATCCTGAGTTCAACGTCGCCCTTCAGCCCGATACGATTATCGATGACCTGAAGGACTACATCAAGGCGGGTGTGGTCGTGGTCAAGGGCTGGCTCGGCATCCCATTGCCGCCCGAGTTGACGGATGAGCAGAAGCAACAGCAGCAGTACGTTCAAACCGTCGATGCATTCCTCGACAATTTGTCGGTCACCCCGGCCACCGGATCGTGGGTGATCACCGTCGATTTTACCTCGGCCAGTCCGGAACGGGCGGCTCAGGTTGCCAACACTTTGACCGATCTGTACATCACGGATCAGCTGGATGCCAAATACGAGGCGACCAAGAAAGGGGCCGACTGGCTCGCCGGCAAGATTGCCGAGCTGCGTCAGAACGTCGTCGACGCGGAAAAGGCGGTGGAGGTCTTCCGAAGCAAGTCCGGTCTGTTGAGCGGGTCGCGCGGAACCTTGATCGAACAGCAGATTTCCGATCTCAACACCCAGTTGATCGTTGCGCGCACGGCGCGGAGCGAGCTCGAGTCGCGGTTGTCGCAGATACAGCGCATGGCCCGCTCGCCGGGCGGTGCTCAGGCGGCTGCCGATGTTCTCCAGTCGCCGATCCTTATCGAACTCTCCAACCAAGAGACGCTGGCCAAGCGAACGGTCGCCGAACTGGCGCAGGACATGGGCGACCGGCATCCGAAGATCATCGCCGCGCGCGCCGCGCTGGCGGACATTCAGGCGAAGATAGCGGTCGAAATCCGCAAGGTGGCGAGCGGGATCGAGAGCGAGCTCAGCGTCGCCCGCGGCCGCGAGCAGCGCCTCGACGCTGCCCTCCAGCAACTCAAGGGCAATCTCTCCCAGTCCAACACGGCTGATGTGCAGCTGCGCGCCCTCGAACGCGATGTGGATGCCAACCGCTCGGTCCTCGAGGCCTTCCTCGCCCGCTCCGAGCAGCTCCGCTCGCAGATGGACAGCGGCGGCACCTTCCAGCCGGATGCCCGCGTCATCTCGAAAGGGGTTATCCCGGTTCTGCCGTCGTTCCCGCCGGTGAAGATCTTCCTTGCCATCGCCCTGGTTCTGTCCACCTGCATCGGGCTGTTCCTGATTTTCGTCATCGACCAGTTGGAACGCGGCTTCCGAGACAGCAGCCAACTCCAGCAGGCGACCGGCGTGCGCACCCTGACCCTGGTGCCGCGCATCGAGCAGCGGAGCCAACGCAAATCACCGGCGTCCCTCATCATCGACCAGCCTGGATCGATGTTCAGCGAGTCTGTGCGTTCGCTGTCCACCCGGCTGCTGATTTCTTCGACCGATACGCCGCTGAAGCGCATCCTGGTGTCGTCGTCGCTGCCCAACGAGGGCAAGACGACGATCGCTGCGTCATTGGCGCGGGCGCGGGCGGTGGCCGGCCACCGGACCGTGCTGATCGAGGGCGACCTGCGTCGACCGAGCTTGCATCGCATCTTCGGCAATCCCAGGGACCCCGGTCTCTCCGATATCGTCTTGGGCAAGGCCAGCTTGGCCCAGGCGCTCTACAAAGACGACGCCTCGGGCGCCTACATGGTACCGGCCGGTCGCCCGGTCGCCGATCCCTCGGCAATTTTTGGCTCGCCGCGTTTGCGGGCTCTGCTCGATGCGCTCGGCAAAGAGTTCGACTCGATCATCATCGACTCGCCGCCGTTGATGGTGGCAACGGACGCGCTGGTGCTGTCGGTTGAAGCCGACTTCACCATTTTCGTCGTTCGCTGGGGAAAGACCACGCGAGAGGTGGCGACGCTCGCCCTTTCGCGTCTCAACGAGACACGGCGCGGTCCGGTGGCGGCCGTCTTGTCGATGGTCAATCCGCGCCGCCAGGCCCAATACAGCGGCGGCGATGCCGGGTACTTCTACAAGGACGTCCGCAAGTACTACTCGCGCTAAATCGCTTCCAGCTCCGAAGGAGGCGCGGGACGGCCGGCCGCCGTCTCGCGCCTCTTCTGTTATTTCGCAGCCGGGAGCAGCGCCGCCTGACGGGGGCGATCAGCGGAGATAGGCGCCGTCGCTGCCGATCCTGCCGGGACCGTTCAGCACGTAGATGCCGGCCGAGTTTGCCCGGACGTGAAACGACAGGCTGCCGTTGCCGACATCGACGACGCGACCGCTCACCGCATCGCGATAGGTTCCGTTGCGAATGTTGCCGACGGTCACCTCCTCGTCCCGGCCGATGGCGAGGCCGACCACGGCGTAGCTGCGACCGTTGTCGAAGTCGCGAACGAAGCTGATGCCGCTGCCCCACTCATGGATGTCGCGCATCTGCCCCTTCTGCAGCGCCGGGACCGCCCGCCGGATCTCATTGAGACGCTTGATGTGCTGGTAGAGGGGGTGCGACTGGGTCGCGGCCAGGCGATCGTCGGTCAGGTGATCGCCGAAGTAGGCGCGGCCGGTACGGTCGAGGGTGTCGTTCTGCTCGACGATGTCCTGCGGCGCCCCCTTCATGAACTCGATCTCCTCACCGTAGTATAGGCAGGGGATGCCGCGGACGGTCCACAGGACATTGTAAGCAGCGGCCGCCATCCACTGTTCCCCCTTGAACCGGAACCGGAAATCGTTATCGGGACCGACGTCGTGGTTCTGCAGGAAGGTGATCAGGGTCGTCGGATCGCCGTAGATCCAGTCCATGGACATTGCCTGCGCCAGTCCCTGGTAATGGCCGCGGCTGACATTGTCGCGGAACGAGGAGAACAGGCCGAAGTCGAGGACGGCAAAGCCGGAGTCGCCGCCGGAGGTGGGGTTGCGCGGATCGTTGCCGAGGCGGGTATACCACCAGGGACGGATCGGCGACGGTCCGTTGTCGCCCCCGCCCATGTCGCCCCAGCCATAGCCCTTGACCAGGTTCTCTCCGAAGACGAACAGGCCGGGCTTGTGGGCTTTCCAGGCGTTCACGTACTCCAGCAGGTTATTCCGTTCGATGTGCTTGACCGTGTCGATGCGCAGCGCATCGACACCCATGTCCAGGTAGCGATCGATCGCGCCGATGATGTAGTCCTTGACGTTCTGGCGCTCGGTCGCCAGGTCGAGACAGTCGCCGGCAATGTGTTTTTGCTGCAGCGGATGGGCGCTTTCCCAGTCGCCGCCGGCGATGAATCCTTCCTGGTGATACCAGTTCGGATCGAGGGTTGACGCATCGATGCCGAAGAAGCGTCCCGGCTCGTATCCCGGACGGGGAACGGTCTGGCCGGTCTTCGGGTCGACGAGCGGCGTCCGACCCTCGGGGTCCGACAGGTGCCGCTGGCGATACCAGTCCGGTGCCAAGGGATTGTCGATATCGTCGCGGTTGGGCCAGGCGTAGTTGCCGAGGTTCCCTTTGTAGGGACCGTAGTCGATCCGTCCCTGCTCCGAGCCCTGCGGGACGTAATATTTGATCGGCAGGTGGTCCACATGAACGACGCCGCGAATGCCGAACTGACAGGAGTGGTTGATCACCACGTCCTGGATGATCTTGATGCCGCGCGCGTGGGCGGCATCAATGAGAGCCTGATAGGTCGCGCCAGGGCTTTCCAGACGGGGGTCGATCCGTGTCCAGTCGTACGGGTGATAGCCGTGATAATCGAGCCCGGAACGGTTCTCTACCGGCGGGGTGATCCAGATGGCGGTGAACCCCAGGTCGCGGATGTAGTCGAGCCGCTCCATCAGCCCCTTGAAGTCGCCGCGCCAATGGGGATCGGTCGGCTGCCCGGCGGCGTCGAAGGCAATGCGGTCGCGGCAGAAGAAGTTGTTGGAAGGATCGCCATCGTAGAACCGGGTGGTGATCAGAAAATAGATCGTCTCCTCGCGGAAGTCGGTTCCGGTGAGGGTCGCATCGGCGAGGGCGGCCGGAGCGGCTGCGGCTGCGGCTGGCGCATCGGTCCCGGGCGTTGGCCCGGTCGTCCCCCCCGGCATCCCACCCGGTGCCGCGTCCGACCAGCGCTCGTCGAGGTCGAACCAACCCTCTCGATCCCGATAAAGGTCGGCCGTCTGCCGGCCGGCGTCGTCGTTGAAGACGAGACTGATCGCCGCGATGTCCGGGAGTTCCAGACTGAACCAGCCATCGCCGTCGGCATTCATCCGAACGCCGGGCCAGGCGGTGCTGCCGCCACCGGGGTTCGCGTTCCAGTAGTGAAGGAAGAGGGAGGCCCCCCAGTCGAGGGGCTTGCGAAAGTGCAGCGAGAAACCGGCCATGTGCTTTCCTTGGAAACCGGCGCGGGCATGCGGCCGGGATTTTTTTGGCATGGAATGGTTGGCAGAACGGAGCCCGGCCTGACATTGGCCGGGCGAGGACGACGGGTGATCTTAGCCGATCATATCGGGGTTGGTCTCCCGTCGCCGGCGAATGCCGGTGGCGGTGTGCGCCTTCTGGCGCCGTCCCGCCCCGGACTCAGGCGGTGCCCAGGCGGAGGCGGCGGGTGGCGAGGATGGCGAGAAGGGGGAGTGCCAGGGAAAGGAGGCCGGCGCTGATCATCAGCAGACCGAGCTGGCTGTAGTCGGCGTGTACCGTAATCGCCCCCGTCGCTGGGTCGGAGACCTGACGGGTGACGATGAAGATCTCGTTGAGATATTTGGTGCCGAGCTGCCCCAGCGCCAGCGCCAGGTTGGTGAACGAGGCCATCACCGCGAAGTAGGTCGCCTTCAGCCCGATCGGCGCCGAGTTAGCGATCCAGGCCAGCATCGGGATCATCGAAATTTGCATCAGTGGCGACTCCAGGGCGGTGTCGACGAGGGCGATGAATCGCGCGTCGACCAATCCGCCCGTTCTCGCCGCCGTCCATTCGTGCAAGCCGTAGTACATGCCGAGCAGCGGCAATCCGAGGAACGCGCCGAGGACCGCCAAGATCATGACGATCCGGGCAATCGAATGCTCGGCAACGTAATGGCGAAACAGGAACAGGCCGGCAAGGGTGATGCCGCTGCCGATGAGCGCCAGGACCGAGAGAAATTGCTGATCGAAGTGCAGGTTATCGATCATCCACCAGGTGACGCCGGGGCCGGGCGTCGGCGTTGCCCGATAGGCGAAGATGACGATCGCGGTGCCGACCAGGGTGTGTCGGGAAACGGGCTCGAGGGCGGTCAGCAGCCGTCGCATCAGGAACACGACGATGGCCAGCGATCCGCCGAAGATCAGCTCCTGAGCGAAGGGCAGTCCGCTGACGCCAAGGCCGACCGAGAGAACGGCGAACGCAAGGCTGCCACCGAGGATTGCCCAGTTGGGCCTGACCTCGCCCGTCGCACTCTCCCCCGGCGGTACCGCATTCCCGGAAACACCCAGGCGTCGCACGCGTTGCCGCTGCCGGCGTTTGAGAAAGGAAGCGAGCAGGACGCCCGAAACGGAAAGCAGGGGAACGATGAGCGAGGCAGTATAGACCTTCTGATAGATCAGGGCCTTCTCTGCCGGGGCGAGAGTATCGACGCCACGGAACATATAGACATTGATCAGGGCGACGAGAACGCCGCCGCCAATGATGGCGACGCGGCCCAGCGTCTGCACCGTCGTGTTCATGAGCTTGCGCTGGCCTTCGTCGATGGGCCGGCCCTGCGCATCGACCCGCGGCACGGCCTCGACCGTCATCGCGTCGGCGACGACGTCCTGGAGCACGAAGCCGATGGGTGCCAGCAGCGCCGAGGCCACGTACCACGCCTCCACCGACATCACCCGCCCCATCGCCTCTGCATCGGCGAGCAGCCCGACCATGATCAGCAGGCTCGCCGCCAGCAGCAGGGCGCCCAGGTACACCAACGCCGATTTGTAGTTCCAGATCAGATCGACGATGTGGCCGAGCGGCATTTTCAGGGCCCACGGAATGCCGGCCCAGAAGCCGAGCGAGGCAAGGAAGGCGGCGGAGAGACCGAGGTAGTCCTTGACGAAGAATACGCCGACGATGCCGGTGAGCCCGGAAACGCCGGCGGCCGCATAGACCATCAGCGGTGGCAGATAGGAAAGCCGCATTTCCCGGCCAAGCTGGAGGATCGTCCGATCGATCCATCGGCCGAAACCGGCGGCGATCCCCGCTGCCTGTGCGACGACGGGTCCGGGGCGGGCTCCGGGGGGAGCGGGCGGCATCTTGAACAGGGTCACGCCGGGTTGGCGGCCTTCAGGGCTTGGTCCAGATCCGCGACCAGGTCGTCGATGTGTTCGATCCCGATCGATAGGCGGACATCGCCCTCCTTGACGCCGGTGGCGAGCTGTTCCTCTCCGGTAAGCTGCGAGTGCGTGGTGGAGGCCGGATGGATGGCGAGGCTGCGAGCGTCGCCGATGTTGGCGACGTGGTAAAACAGCCGCAAGGCATCGATGAACCGCCGGCCGGCCTCCCGTCCGCCCTTGAGCTCGAACACGATCAGCCCGCCGTAGCCGCCGGAAAGATACGCATCGGCGCGGCGGCGTGCCTCGCCGGTGTGCAGCGACGGATGGGTGACGCTCCGCACCGCCGGGCTGCCGCCGAGAAAGCGGGCAACGGCCTCGGCGTTGGCGCTCAGCGCCCGCATCCGCAGCGCCAGCGTTTCGATTCCCTGCAAGATCAGGAAGGCGTTGAAGGGACTGAGCGCCGGCCCCAGGTCGCGAAGCAGTGTCACCCGCGCCTTCAGGATGTAAGCGATCGGCCCCAACGGCTTCGCCGCTTCCGTCCAGACCGCCCCGTGATAGCTGGGATCGGGCGAGTTCAGCAGCGGCTGTCGGTCGGGATGTGCGCTCCAGTCGAAGTTGCCCCCATCGACGATCAGCCCGCCGATGGAATTGCCGTGTCCTCCGAGATACTTGGTGGCCGAATAGACGATGATCGCCGCCCCGTGATCGAAAGGGCGGGCGAGAAGGGGGGCGGCGGTGTTGTCCATGATCAGCGGGATGCCGAGGGGACGGCCGATGGCAGCCACCTCGGCGATGGGAAACACCGTCAGTTTGGGATTTGGCAAGGTCTCGGCGTAGTAGGCGCGGGTTCGTTCGTCGGTGGCGGCACGAAACCGCTCCGGATCGGACGGATCGACGAAGCGGACCTCGATGCCCTGTTGTCTGAGCGTATTGCCGAACAGGTTCCAGGTTCCGCCATAAAGGTCGGTGGAACTCACGATATTATCGCCGGCGACGGCGAGGTTCTGAACCGCCAGCGCCGAAGCGGCTTGCCCGGACGCCACCGCCAGCGCCGCCGCGCCGCCGTCGAGCGCGGCGATGCGCTGCTCGAGGACGTCGGTGGTCGGGTTCATGATCCGGGTATAGATGTTGCCGAGTTCCGCCAGCGCGAACAGGCTGGCGGCATGCTCGGTGCTTTGGAACTGATACGAGGTCGTCTGGTAGATCGGCACCGCGACCGCCCCGGTCGCCGGGTCGCACCGGTAGCCCGCATGCAGCGCCAAGGTCTCGGGATGCAATGTTTGTCCGGTCATGCTGTCCTCCTCAGGCGTTGGCGGTCCATCGCGTAGCGGGGCGCGCCCTCGGACGCAACGTCGCCATTATGTTGATCCCCGGTTAAGCCGCCCCGTCGCCCGATGGCGAGCCTGCGCTCCGGCTTTCCGGTCGGAACCGGCTGTCGACAGCATAGGGCGGATCGCGTTATGCAGGCAGAGCAAACCCGCTTGGGAGGACGATCTGGCCAGCGTTCCGCTCGCGTATCGGGAATATGGCAAGGGGCCGGCCTTGATCGTCGTGCACGGCCTGTTCGGCTCGGCGCGCAACTGGCACACCATCGCCAGCCGCATCTCCGACCGGTTCCGGGTATTCACCGTCGATCTCCGCAACCACGGCGAGTCGCCCTGGGCGCCGACGATGAGCTTCGCCGACATGGCCGACGATCTGGCCCAATTCATCGAGGACAGGGGGCTGTCCGAGGCCAGCCTCATCGGCCACAGCCTCGGCGGCAAGACGGCGATGCTGACGGCGCTGCGCAACCCGGCGCTGGTCGAGGCGCTGGTGGTGGTCGACATCGCCCCGGTGCGCTATCGCCACACGTTCCTCGCCGAGGTGGAGGCGATGCGCGGCCTCGATCTGGCCCGGGTGCACCGGCGGGCAGAAGCCGAGGCGGCAATGACCTCTCTCGACGATCCGGCGTTGCGCAAGTTCCTCGTCCAGAACTTGGCGAACGGCCCCCACGGGTTGGTATGGAAAATCAACCTTGCCGCCATCGAGCGGGCGATGACCGAACTGACCGATTTTCCGTACGTGGCCGACTGGGAGTACGACGGCCGGACGCTGTTCGTCAGCGGTGAACGGTCCGACTACGTCTCGCGGGACCACGACCGACCGATCTTTGCCTTGTTCCCTCAGGCCGAGTTCGCCGTCATCAAGGATGCCGGTCACCGCGTCCACTTCGATCAGCCCGACGCCTTCGTCGAAAGGGTCGTCGACTTTCTAGAAGGCGCCCAGGCCTGACCTCCGATCTATGATCCGTTCAATCACGCGTCGGCGCCGCTACGGGTTTCGTCGACGAAGCGTTCGGTCGCGTCGTCGATGGCCCGTCCCTTGCGGCCGAGGGGCGTGTGGACGTAGAGGTCACGGGCCCGGTAGGCGGTGCCGGGAGGCGGCGGCGGCGGCATCTGGTAGGCGACCGGTCGTCGATGATCGGCGAGCAGCAGGCGCGCATCGAACACCTTGTCGAAGCTCCACAGCGAGCGGACGAAGTTGGTCTGCCCGCGGAGAAGGAGGTGGGCGATGTCGCCGGCAAGCTGGCGAACGATGGTCCAGCCCAGATGCTTCATGTTAAGAACGCGTTGAGTCTTCACCAACTCTTCGTAGAAAACGTCCAGCGGCAATCGCGTCGGGAGCACCGCGTGCTGGATGTCGAACAGCCGGTAATCGCGGGTGGTCAGCCCGGCCTCCTGGGTATGCCACAACTCGGTGCCGGGGTAGGGCGTGCTGACGCTGATGTTGACGATTTCCGGGATCTCCAGGCACCACTCGCGGATGACGCGAAAGCGGTCGCGGTCCCAATCGGTCTCGGCGATGATGTTGATGGCGACGTTGAGCCCCAGGGAGCGGGCAAACTCCAAAGCCTCGAAGTTTTGGCCGAGCGGTACCCTTTTACGGAACCGGGTCAGCCCGTCCTCATCGATCGCCTCAACGCCGATGAAGATGAACTCGAGGCCAAGGTCGCACCAACGGCGGAAGACCTCCTTGTGGCGGAGCAGCACGTCGGCGCGGGTTTCAAGGTAGTAGCGCTTCTTCAGCCCGCGGCGGGCGATGGCGTCGGCGATGGCCATGCCGTGCTCGGCCCGGATGAAGGCGACATCATCGACGATGAAGATGCCGGGCTCTTTGATCTCCGCCAGTTCCTCGGCGGCAGCCTCCGGACTTTTGACCCGGTAGCTTCGACCGTAGAAGGTCCATGCACTGCAGAAGGCACAGTCCCACGGGCAGCCGCGCGAAAACTCGATCGAGGCGCACGGGTCCATGCGGCCGAGAAAGTACTTGCGGCGGTTGCGCAGCAGGCCGCGGGCGGGGCGAAGGGCATCCAGGTCCTGGACGAACCGGGGCGGGGCGCCTTCCCCACCGGCGAACACCGCGCCGGGAACCCGGGTCAGATCGTCGCCATTGGCGACGGCGTCAAGCAGCATCGCCACCGCCGCCTCCCCCTCGCCCCTGAGGACGCAATCGAGGGCACCGTCCGCATGCGCCAACACCTCGCTGGCGACGAACGACACACTGTGGCCGCCGGCGAAGACGAAGGTGTCCGGCTTCAGCGCCTTTGCCCTTTTCGCCAGATCGACGATCTCGGGGACGTTCGGCAGGTAGTTGCACGAGAGGGCGAGCACATCGGGACGCCAGGTGGAGACTGCCCGGTCGAAGCGGCGAAGCGCATCCGCCTGGAGGTCGATCAGCCGAACATCGTGCCCGGCCTGCTGGGCCGCCGCCGCGACCAGTTCCAAGCCGAGCGGCTCCAGCCGCAGGAATACCTTCGAGTACATCAAAGGCCCCGGATGTACGCAGAGCAGCTTCATGACCGTGGACTCTCCGCCGGGGGGCCAACGCCGTTGCGGCGCAGTGTAGCCAACAGGCCCTCAGACCAGAAGCATTCTCGAACCTTCGGCGCGGCGGCGTCGGCCGACCACGAGCCGGCTACCGCCGGCACCGGTACCCAACCTCTATGTCTTGTCGCTGTCGGCGTTGAACTGCACCGTATCCGGGGCGACCGCGCCCATGGTCATAATGAAGTTCATCGCCTCGTCCACCGTCCAGTCGGTGGTGACCAGCCGCTCGACGGGCACCAACTCGAGGTAACCCGAGGTGGGATTGGGTGCAGTCGGGACGTAGACGGTGGCAATGCGGGCACCGGTGTTGACGTCGGTCATGGTCCGCATCAGCAGGCCGATGGCCTTCAACTGCGGGTGCGGAAAGTCGATGACGACCACGCGCTGGGCGCCCTCCGGCTTTTCCCTCAGGAGCGTGACCAGCTTGTGCACCGCCCCGTAGACGTAGCCGATGAGCGGCACCCGCAGGATCAGCCGGTCGAAGAGCGCAATCAGCCGGGCTCCGATGACGCGTGTCGCGCCCCAGCCGATCAGGTAGAGGACGACGATCGTCAACACCGCCGCCAGAGCCTTTTCGACCCAAGGCGTCGTCAGGATGTCCGCCACCACGGTGGTGGTCGGGTCGGCCCGCAAACCGTTGGCCAGCAGTCGCAGCCACGGCAGACCGACCTGGGAGAGCTGGCGCCAGATGAAATCGAAGATGGCCCATGACACCCAGATCGGGATGATGGTGAGGATGCCGCTCAGCACGTAGGACCCGAACCGCAATTGCAGGCGCACATCCCGTCCTTCTCTAAGATGCGGTTGGATTTGGACGTGCCACCGATCCCGGCCCTTGGCAAGCCGCTTCTCGCTGACAGATCGGCGTCTCGAGGATCGGTTTCCCGCTGCCCCTACGTACGCATGATAGCCACCGGGCCCGCCATAGCCCTATATAAGCGGCCTCGTCCAACAAGGAAGCATGCCGCGCATGAGCGCAAGTATCGATTCGATCCGCAACATCGCCATCGTCGCCCACGTCGATCACGGCAAGACCACGCTCGTCGACCAGCTCCTCCGCCAATCGGGGACGCTAAGCGAACACGGGCAGGTGGTGGAACGGGTGATGGACTCCAATGATCTGGAGCGAGAGCGCGGCATCACCATCCTTTCGAAGAACACGGCGATCCGCTGGCGCGGCTGGCGCATCAACATCGTCGACACCCCGGGCCACGCCGACTTCGGCGGTGAGGTAGAGCGGGCGTTGTCCATGGCGGACTCGGTCCTCCTCCTGGTGGACGCGGTGGACGGGCCAATGCCGCAGACCACGTTCGTCACCCGCAAGGCCCTGGCCCGCGGTCTGAAACCCATCGTCGTCGTCAACAAGGTGGATCGGCCGGGCGCTCGCCCGCATTGGGTCGTCGATCAGACGTTCGACCTATTTGCCCGGCTCGACGCGTCCGACGAGCAGCTGGATTTCAGTGTCATCTATGCATCGGCATTGGAAGGCTGGGCATCGACGGACGCGGCGGAGCGCGGCACGGACATGACCCCCCTGTTCCAGGCGATCGTCGAGAAGGTGGCGCCGCCCGACGTCGACGCCGACGGCCCCTTTCAGCTGCAGATCAGCGCCCTCGACTATTCCAGCTACATCGGCGTGATCGGGATCGGTCGGGTCCGCCGCGGGCGGATGCGCCGCAACCGATCGGTCGCCGTCGTCGCCCCCGACGGCCAGGTGCGCCGCGCTCGGCTGCTGCAGATCCTAGGCTTTCATGGGCTCGATCGGATCGACATGGAGGAGACGACCGCCGGCGAGATCATCGCCGTCACCGGCATCGAGGGCCTCAAGATTTCGGAGACGATCTGCGATCCGGAGGTCGTCGAGGGGCTGCCGCCGCTTACCATCGACGAGCCGACCATCAGCATGACCTTTCAGGTCAACGACTCGCCGTTCGCCGGCCGCGAAGGCAAGTACGTGACCAGCCGCAACCTGCGCGAGCGGCTCGAACAGGAGCTGCTGCACAACGTCGCCCTGCGAGTCGAGGCGATGACGGACGCGGACAAGTTCCGCGTCTCCGGCCGCGGTGAGCTGCACTTGTCGATCCTCGTCGAGACCATGCGCCGGGAGGGTTACGAACTGGCCATTTCCCGCCCGGAGGTGATCTTGAAGACCGTCGACGGCGCGGTGCACGAACCATGGGAGACGCTGACCGTGGATGTGGAGGAGACCCATCAGGGAGCGGTGATGCAGCGGCTCGGCGATCGGCGCGGCGAACTCCGCAACATCGTCAGCGATGGTCGCGGCCGGGTCCGCCTGGACTACCTCATCTCCAGCCGCGGGCTGATCGGGTTTCGTTCCGAGTTTCTGACCCTGACCTCGGGGACGGGGCTGATGTACCACGCGTTCGAATGCTATGCACCGCGGGTGGCCGCCGATCTCGGCCGGCGGACCAATGGCGCGCTGGTGTCGATGGCGACCGGGAAGGCGCTGGCGTACGCCCTGTTCAACCTCCAGGAGCGCGGTCGCCTGTTCATCGACCACGGCACCGAGATCTATGAGGGCATGGTCGTCGGTATCCACAGCCGCGGCAATGACTTGGTGGTTAACCCCCTGAAGGCAAAGCAACTCACCAACATCCGGGCCGCCGGTTCTGATGAGAATATTATCCTAACACCCAAGATCGAAACGACGCTCGAATTCTCCCTTGAATTTATCAATGACGACGAACTGGTGGAGGTGACGCCCCGGTCGGTCCGCATCCGTAAGAAGCTGTTGAAAGAGCACGAGCGGAAAAAATCGATGCGCGCGGCCTGAGGAGACCAGATAGGAAAATATACCGTTTAACATTGACCTCCTGCCGGCCTCACTTGTATGTTCCTGTAATGTCCGATTGCGGGAGCATCCCAGATGGGAACGAGGCGCATGACCAATCAGGAGGCGGAGGCGATCACGCTCTTCGAGCGGCGGCTGACCGATTGGATGAAGGAACAACCGGTCACGGTCGAATGGTCGCTGATGGCGCTCGGAATATCGGCCGCGCGCCTGATCTACGGGGTTGGCACGTTGCTGGGCGATAACGCCCGCCATGACGCCATCTGCCTGCTTGACTCCAGCATCCGTCAAGCCCTCGCCGCGTTCCGCCGAGACGCGGATAAGCGTCTTCACTGACGCACTCGGATTACGGTTCAGGAGGCTCGTCGTCTTCCGGGGTGCGAGCCTGAGTGGCTGCGAAGGCCAGCCGGTCCAGTGCCCCCTGAAGGATGAAGCTGGCCGCCGTCTTATCCACCAGTTGCCGCCGCCGGCGCCGGCTCAGGTCGGCCTCTTCGCGTAGCACGCGCTCCACCGCGACGGTTGAAAGCCGTTCATCCCAATACGCCACCGGCGCATCGGTCCGCTTCAACAAATCCCGGCCGAACTGGCGGACGGCCTGGCAACGCGGGCCCTCCCGCCCATCCATGCTGACCGGCAGACCGATGACGAAGCCGCCGACGGCGAGCGCCTCGGTGATCGCCATCAGGCGATCGAGATCGCGACCGAGTCGGGTACGCACGATGGTTTCGAGCGGGCTGGCAATGATTCGGCTCGGGTCGGCGACCGCCAGTCCGATGGTCTTCGTCCCCACGTCGAGCCCAAGGAGTCGCCTTCCTTCCGGCACCAGTGCCGGGAGGTCCACGACCGGGACCACCGGCATCCTCAGCGTGCCCGCTCGGGCCGGGGGCCGGCGATGATGAAAAGGCGCTCACTTCGGTGACTATCGCCGAAAAAAACAGCAACTCTCTCGTAGGTGGGTCGGGTTCTGCCCACGAAGCAGGCTGACCCAAGGGGGGCTTTACAAGCGGCGCGAGTGAAGGTGAGCACGATATTTCCCTCATGTCGTGAGTTTACGCGGGCCGATCCTTTCCATGCGTTGCTATCCAGCCACACCCGTGGCCCGGAGGTTGCTCAATAGCAGGCGGCGCGGCTCTCGCAAGCCTTCGCTACAAGAATAGGAAAGGAAGAAGTCGAATGTCTGTGAAAAAACTTTTGCTGCCGATTGCTTTAGGGGTGGCGATCGTGGCCGGTCCCGCCGTTGCCGAGGATGAGGAGGAACCGGGCAGCTGGTTACCCGGCGAGTTCTCGGGGAGTGTGGCGCTAACCAGCAATTATATATACCGCGGCATTTCGCAGACCGACAATGAGCCGGCGATTCAGGGTGGACTCAACTATTCCCTCGACACGGGTCTGCTTGGAACGTCTGTATATGCGGGAGTCTGGGGATCGAACGTCAACTTTAACGACGGCGACGAGGCACAGGTCGAGTTGGATTGGTCGTTCGGGCTGAGCGGCGAGATCGGTGATACCGGCGTAGGCTGGAGCCTGGGTGGCCTCTACTATAACTATCCTGGAGCCAATAGCAGCCTCAACTATGACTTCTGGGAAATCACACCGAGTCTGACCTACTCGCCCCTAGACTATGTCAAGCTTACCGTCGGTATGCCCTATTCACCAGATTTCTTCGGTGCTTCCGGGGACGCGTTCTATCCGAACGGTGCCGTCGCGGTCACCATTCCCGGTATTCCGAAAAACTGGTTCAAGCTGACTGCCAATGCCGGCCTCGGCTATCAGGCTATAGACAAGAATGACAAGTTCGGAACCCCGAGTTATCTCACTTGGTTATTGGGCTTTACCGTTAATATCAAGGGGGTTGACCTCGGTTTTGCCTACACCGATACCAATATCAGCAAGAGCGATTGCTTCTCGTCGCAGAATCTATGCGAGCCGAAATTTGTCGGCACCCTGAGTTACGCCTTCTGACCTTGCGCTCCGAGCCGGACGGGTGGTTGTCCAGCCCGTCCGGCTTGCAGTTCCGCACCACGGCTGCTACGGTCTGGCCGCCGCGGCGTTCTTCCATGTCCAAGGCCTAGCCGATCAAAACCGTACGGGACCGTCATTCGACGGCATACGTTTGTCCCTCGACAGCAAAACCATTCGCAGTATCAGTCATCTTGCGCGCCTGCGCCTCGCCGAGGATCAGCTCGAGACGATGGCGCGTGAGCTTGGGGCGATTCTTGGCTGGATCGAACAACTGGGCGAGGTCGACACCGAGGGGGTAGCCCCAATGACCGGGGTTGGCACGCTGAGGCTCCCTTTGCGGCTGGATGCGGTCACCGATGGCGGCAACCCGGATGCCGTGCTTGCCAATGCACCCGGCGGTATCGAGGATTGCTTCGCCGTGCCCAAAGTCGTCGAATGACGGCCGAACTCCTCCGCCTCGGAATCGCCGAGGCTCGCCAGAGACTGACCTCGGGGGATGTGTCCGCCGTCGAGTTGACCCGCGCCTGCCTCGATGCGATGGCCGCCCACCGCGATCTCAACGCCTACATCACCGAAACGCCGGAGATCGCCTTGACCCGTGCGGCTGCCGCCGACGACCGGCGGCGGCGGGGGACAACGGCCGGACCGCTCGACGGCATCCCGGTGGCGATCAAGGATCTGTTCTGTACCCGCGGTGTCCCGACGACGGCGGCATCGCATATCCTCGAGGGCTTCGTGCCGCCCTACGAATCGACGGTGTCGGCCAATCTGGAGAATGCCGGCGCGGTCATGCTCGGAAAGACCAATCTCGACGAGTTCGCCATGGGCTCGTCCAACACAAGCAGCTATTACGGCCCGGCGATTAACCCGTGGGGTCCGAACGACGGGGTCGATCTCGTCCCCGGCGGGTCCTCGGGTGGCTCGGCAGCTGCGGTGGCGGCGCACCTGTGCCTCGGCGCCACCGGCACCGATACCGGCGGGTCGATTAGGCAGCCCGCCTCCTTCTGCGGCATCGTCGGGATCAAGCCCACCTATGGCCGCTGCTCCCGGTGGGGCATCGTCGCCTTCGCCTCGAGCCTCGATCAGGCGGGGCCGATGACGCGGACCGTCCGCGATGCGGCGATCATGCTCGGCGCCATGGCCGGGCACGATGCGAAGGATTCCACCTCGGCTCCCGTCGCCGTTCCGGATTTCGAGGCAGCCTTGACCGGCGATATCCGTGGGCTTCGTGTCGGCATCCCGAAGGAGTATCGGGTGGAGGGGATGGCCGCGGAGATCGATGCCATCTGGAACCGGGGCATCGCTTGGCTCGAATCGGCCGGTGCCGTGGCGTGCGAGATTTCGCTGCCGCATACCCGCTACGCGCTGGCCACCTATTACATCATCGCCCCGGCTGAAGCCTCTTCCAACTTGGCGCGTTACGATGGCGTTCGGTTCGGACTGCGGGTGCCGGGCGATACCATCGACGACATGTACATGAACACCCGCGGCGAGGGATTTGGCACCGAGGTTCGCCGTCGCATTCTGATCGGCACCTATGTCCTCTCGGCCGGCTACTACGACGCCTACTATCTGAAGGCGCAGCGGGTGCGTTCCCTGATCACCCAGGATTTCACCCGCGCTTTCGAAACCGTGGATGTCATCCTGACGCCGACGGCGCCCTCGGACGCCTTCGCCATCGGCGAGAAGACCGACGACCCGGTCACCATGTACCTGAACGATGTCTTTACCGTGCCCACCAGCCTTGCCGGTCTTCCGGGCCTGTCGCTTCCGGCGGGTCTCAGTGCCCGCGGCCTGCCGCTCGGGCTCCAGTTGATCGGGCGACCGTTCGAAGAGGATGTGGTGTTCAAGGCGGCGCACGTCATGGAGCAGGCGGCGGCTTTTCCGGGGCTGAAGCCGGCTCTCTGAGGCCGCGAGGTTATACGATTTCGACGAGCCGGGCCGATGAGGGGAGGGCCTCTCCGGCCCTCGGCCCATTGACTTCGGCAGATCGATTCCCTTAAACAGGCCGGCCCGGGCAGCGACCGCGGGTGCGTCCGGCAGGAGTGACACACGTGAAGATCAGGAACTCGATCAAATCGGCCAAGACCCGCGAGCGCAATTGCCTCGTCGTCCGCCGCAAACGCCGACTGTACGTTATCAACAAGCTTCACCGCCGCTACAAGACGCGGCAGGGGTAGGCGCGGCGCGAGCGAAGAGAGAGCCGGTCCTTCACGCCGCCGTGCTCAGGTGTCGTCGCCCAGCAGCCTAAAGGCAAACGCACGTCCCAAGAGGAAGCCGGCGAAGGCCGAGAGCACGGGGACGGTGCCCATCGACGCGAGCCAAGCAAAGAACGCGACGGCGGCGGCGATGCGCATGCCGTTCAGAATCCACAGCAGCCAGCGCTGATCCTTGGCGACCGGAAGGCCGATGTTCAGGCGGTAGGCGAGGTAGTAGCCGACGCCGACGAACAGTCCCAGCATCGCGTACTCGGCGACCACCTCGAACGACCAGGGGATGGGCTCACTCACCATCGAGGTCCCTTAGCGCAGGCGGCTCGGCCTTGCAAGGCGGCTCAAGCCGCCGGCCGCGGTTGCTCGGCCGGCCGAGCGGGTCACGGCTTGGCCTGTTCGTTCAGCCACTGGTCCAGCGCTTCCAGCCGCTTGGTGGCCTCGCGGTCGCCCTGTTTCGCCGCCCGCGCGTAAAGACGCCTGGCCTCGTCGGGGTCGGCTTGGCTGGAGGCAGCGGTGTACTGCGGATCGTAGGTCTCCGCCTCGGCGACGGCCGCCTTGGCGCTGCCCTGTTCCTGCGCCGCCCGATAAAGTCGCCGTGCCCATTCGGGGTCGCCGGCATCGCGGAACTCATTCCCCATCTCGATGAGTTCCTTGGCCGGGCGTGGCCGTCCTAGCGGGGCGCCGTCCGCCGTTTCGTTGCTTGGGCTAACGCCTTCACCCTCGGCCGGCTGCTGAACCGGTTCGTGGGTGGCCGGGGCGTTCCGGGGCTGGGCTCGATCCGTCGTCGGACGGGGAGCCTTTGCCGGGGCGGCTGGTTGGTCGGCCGAGTTCTGCCGCGATGGGGGAGGGGCCACCGGCGGTTCCGGCACCGCCGGCGCTGTCGCAGCGGCGGCAGGACGCACCGGCTTTCCCTCCGCCTCCGGATTAGGCGCTTCGTCGCTGCGGACGGAGCGGCCGCCATCGGCAGCCGCCGGCGACCGGAGCTCCGGGAACTGGCGCGGGACATCCGCCGGGCGGAGATCCGTATCAGCCGGTCGCAGCGGCGTGAGTAATGTGGATTCCGAACTCGCTGCCGCTGGCGGCTGGGAAAGCTCCGGTCGCGATTCCAGAACCGTGCCCGTCGCATCGCTCGAGGTGGTGGCCGGGGCGACGGAAGGAGACGGAGTCGGGCCCGCGATGTATCCGAGCAGGGCCAGCGCGCCCACTCCGGTCGCGACGACGGCGCCGCCCCAGAGGGGAATCCGTCGCTGGCGCCTCCGTTTCCGCATCGATGTGTCGCGGTGGCTCGGTCCGTAGCCGGAACCGACGATGCCGATGCTGGGTGTCGCCTGCACCCTCAACCCTGGAGCGGACGGAGCGGCGGCAAACCCGGGCGAAAGGTCTGGGGGCGGCGCTGCCGGCGGTAGGGGATCGGGACCGATGGGCCGCGGCGTTTCCAGTTCGACCGCGGCGGTGGCGGCCTCGACGATATCGACCCCGACCTCGGCGCGGCCGCGCCGGGCGGCCTCGGCCAGTGATGCTTCGCACAGGCGATTGATCCGGGCCGGGACCCCGTCGGTGACTCGAGCGATCCGATCCACGGACTCCGGGGTAAAGACCTCCGGCCGATTGACACCGGCGACGCGCAATCGCAAGGCAATGAAGCGGCCAACGTCTCGGGCGGCGAACGGAGGGAGACGAAACACACGGTCAAGCGGCGCGTTTCGCGGTACCAACTGGGCGGCAAACAGCCAGTCGAGCAGATCGGGCGTGAGCGCGATTACGATCGGTGCCAGTCGCGGCGCGGTGAGGCCGGGAACCGCGCCGGGAGGCGTTGACGAGGAGCGAGGCAGGGACACGAGGTCGTGCCAAACGCCGAGAGGAAGCCCGTTGCCGTTGTCCAGAATGAACGCCGTCGGCTGCGATCCGGCTTCTGCCGCACTGGCGAGAGGGGCGGCGCTGCCCAGCGAGAAGACGATGCGGATGTTGTGGGCGCCGGCCTCCTCGGCGAGGCGATCGAGGAGCATCGTCTTGCCCATGCCGGGTTCTGCAACCAGAAGGATGGGTCCCTCGCCATCACAGATGTGAGCGATCAGGTCGGCGAGGATTCGGCGGCGCGGTGCGTCCAGGTAAAGGAACTTACCGGATCCCTCGGCTGAAAAGGGCGGGTTCTGAAATTTGAAAACATCATCAGCCATCGAGCATTCTCCTGCCCTCGTCCGGCGCCGAGAAGGCAAGTCCCTGAGTACAGCGCCATACGCTATAGATGCTCTTCTCTGCACGCCATAGCAAGCTGCGTACGGCTAATACGAGCGTCGCAGCTGCCACACCGCGCTCGTCGATCGACGACAACCTTGGACTTGGCTTTCTCCCGTCCGAAAGTGGCAAAACGGTGACGGCTTGTGCCCCGAAAGGAGGGAGCGTCCGGGCTACCGTGTCGCCCTCCGCTGCCGCACCTTCTCTTGAAGGTTGTGGGGACAAGGCGTTGCGGGGTTATTCTGCCGCCCGCCGGCTCAAGGGAACCCCCGGCAGCGGGCCCACCATGTTGCGGCGCAGCATCGCCAATTTGCTGCGGTGCAAAAAATCCCTTGCGATTATTTTGCGCCGCACTAACTCTTGCCGGGCGACAGTGCAATCAACGGGGCGGAGACCCGAAGGCGCTGTGGCAGAGAGACCAAAGGTTGGGAGGACCGGTCTTGGGGTGTCTTGGGCACCTGATGCAAGGAAAGGCGTCATGACAGGATCCTTTAGCCGGCCGCTTATCGATCGCACCGATCGCTCTACGGAGTGGCCACCCGCCGAAACCGTACTGGACCGCCACGCCATCGAGAACGTCGTCGCCCGGGCGAACCGGCTCCGTTCGCAACAGTTCGGGATCTGGGTCAGGAAATGCTTCGCCAATTGGCGCAGCCTGTTACGCCGCCCGGGGCGGCCGATCCCGAAGACCTACCGCTCGTCCAAAGCGGGTGCGTGACCGCTAGGCTCACGAGGGGGAGCCGCCGGCGATAGCCATCGGCGGCTCTTTTTCTTGGCAATTCCCCCATCGGCCGGATACGCGCTCAGAACACATGCTCGATCGCCAGGATGAGGGCGAACGCGGTAAAGGCAGTGCCGGCGCACAGCTGGGTGAGGCGACTCACCCCGGGACGGCCGAACCATAGTCGCGCCCGGTCCGCCGACCAGACGAGCCCGACCTGCCAGACGCTGTTGATGCCGATCAGCACCAGCGAGAGACAGACGATCTGCATCACGATGGGGGGGCGACCGGGGTCGATGACGATAAAGTTGGGATAGAGGGCGAGGAACAGAACAAGCACTTTAGGATTCAGCAGGTTGGTCAGGAGTGCTTCGCGCCCCGCTCGCCACGCCCCGGTTGGGGGCGTCGTGCGGATCCATGCGGGCCCTTGCGCCGTCAGCAAGCGGACGCCGAGCCAAGCGAGGTAGAGGGCACCGGCGAGCGACAGGGTCCTGAACAGGGCGGGCGAGGCGGCGATTAGGGCCGAGATGCCCAACGCTGCAAGGGAGGTGTGGATGATCAGGCCCAGCTGCACCCCGAGCACCGCGGCTAATCCCTCGGACCGGCCCGCGCTCAGCGCGTGGCGGACGATGACAACGGTGTCCGGGCCGGGCGACATCACGATGACCGCGGCGGTCAGGCCGAAGGCGAGGAGGGTTGAGGGCTCGATCATCAACGCCGGGTCTTAAGACTCCTAATGCGGGGCAAGCATCGCCTCGGGGCGGACGATGGCGTCGAACTCGTCGGACCCGACCAGGCCCAGAGCCAGCGCCGCTTCCTTCAGGGTGATTCCGTCGCCATAGGCCTTCTTGGCGATTTTCGCGGCAGCATCATAGCCGATGTGTCGGTTGAGGGCCGTCACCAACATGAGAGAGCGCTCGACCAGCTCGTGAATACGCGCTTCGTTGGCCTTGATGCCGGAGACGCACCGGTCGGCAAAGCTGCGGGACGCATCGGCGAGCAGCCGGACGGACTGCAACAGATTATAGATCATCACCGGCTTGAACACGTTTAGCTGAAAATTCCCGGAAGCGCCGGCGAAGGTGATCGTCGTGTGATTGCCGAACACCTGCGCGCACACCTGGGTCAGGGCTTCCGCCTGGGTGGGGTTGACCTTGCCCGGCATGATCGAGGAACCGGGCTCGTTTTCCGGCAGGGCAAGCTCCCCCAGCCCGCAACGGGGCCCCGAGCCCAGGAACCGGATGTCCTGGGCGATCTTGAACAGGGATGCGGCAACCGTATTGAGTGCCCCCGATGCCTCGACGATGGCATCGTTCCCGGCCAGCGCCTCGAATTTGTCGGGGGCGGAGACGAAGGGAAGTCCGCTCAGGCGGGCCACTTCGTCGACAAACGCCTCGGCAAAGCCGGGCTTGGTATTCAGTCCGGTGCCGACGGCGGTGCCACCTTGGGCAAGGGCGAGGAGGGACGGCAGCGCCGCCTGGACACGGGCAATTCCGTTCGCCACCTGTTGGACAAATGCCCCGAACTCCTGACCGAGCGTCAGCGGCACCGCATCCTGCAGATGGGTTCGGCCGATTTTTACGATATGGGCGAACGCCCTGGAGCGGTCTTCGAGGGCGGCGCGCAGGTGGCGAAGGGCGGGGATGAGGGTTCGGGTGATCTCCTCGACGGCGGCGATGTGCATGGCGGTCGGAAAGGAATCGTTGGACGACTGGCCGCGGTTCACGTGGTCGTTGGGATGCACCGGCCGCTTCGATCCTCGGGTGCCACCGAGGATTTCGATCGCCCGGTTGGCGATCACCTCGTTGACGTTCATGTTGGTCTGTGTCCCCGACCCGGTCTGCCAGACGACGAGCGGGAACTGGTCATCGAGTTTGCCCTCGATTACCTCGTCGGCGGCGGCGACGATGGCGTCGCCGAGACGGGCGTCGAGGTCGCCGAGCTTCATGTTGGCGAGCGCAGCGGCTTTTTTCTGCAGGCCAAAAGCATGGACCAAGGCGACCGGCATCCGCTCGTATCCGATCGGGAAGTTCCGGTGCGACCGTTCGGTCTGAGCGCCCCAGTACCCATCGGCCGGTACCTCGACCTCGCCCATGGTATCGGTTTCAATGCGTGTCTCGGCCATTGCGGTATCCTTTGTCGGCAAGAGCAATCGACGGGTGGTCATCCCGTTCCCTGCTGCGTTCCCTCCATTTCCCTCCCTGCGTTCAGTTGGGCGAGCCAGGCGATGATGACCTCCCGTCCCTCTTCCAGGTTGCCGTCGGCGGTTCGACCGGAGGAGGCACGTGGCTTGAAGCTGTGGTCGCCATCGGCGAGCCAGTGCACCCTGATCGCGGGGGACAATGAATACTTAGGCACTTCGGTCGCGCTCCCCAGGGGATCACGCGTCCCCTGGACGATCAGCGTGGGCGTGGCGAGGTTGAGGAGGTGAGCAGTGCGCAACTGCTCCGGTCGTCCCGGCGGATGAAAGGGATAACCGAGGCACAGGAGGCCGGCCGCACCGGTTTCGTCGGCGATCTGGCTCGCCATCCGGCCGCCCATGGACTTGCCGCCGATGACCAGTTGCGCCGCCGGGCCGTGCATGGCGACGACGGTGCGCCAGGTGGTGAGGAGTATGTCGCTACGGTCGGGAGGGCGCTTCGTTCCCGCATAACGCCGCTCCGCCATATACGGAAACTCGAAACGGACAACGCGATAGCCGCCGGCGGCGATCGCGGCGGCAAAATAGGCCATGAAGGGGCTGTCCATGGGAGCGCCGGCGCCGTGGGCGAGGATAATGGTGAGCGGTGCCCCCTCGGGACCGTCGACGAGCAAGGCAGGCACCGCAGCTTTCATGGGCGATGCTCCGAGGACCAGATGCGATTTTGCCCAGGCACGAAATCCATTATAACCCGGTCCAGGTGGGACGGCCCGAAATCATCACAGCGCAAGAGGGGTATGCTATGCCCATGACCGCGAAGCGACTGCTCGGCCTCGGGCCACACGGCTTCTATAACCTCGCCTATTTCGAGTGGGGCGATCCGAGCAACGGCAATGTGGTCGTTTGTGTCCATGGCCTCACCCGCCGCGGCCGCGATTTCGATCGGCTCGCCGCGGCGCTGGAGGATCGCTACCGCGTCATCTGCGTCGACCTGCCGGGACGAGGCGACAGCGACTGGCTGCCGCTGGCGTCGGCTTACCAGCCGACCACCTACCTCGGGGGCCTCGCCGCCCTCATCGCCCGCCTCGATGTGGAGCAGGTGGACTGGGTCGGGGTGTCGCTGGGGGGTCTCCTCGGGATGACCCTCGCCGCACAGCCGAAAACGCCCATCAGAAAACTGGTGCTGGACGATATCGGCGGTTACGTCGGTGCCGAGGCGCTGCAGCGCATCGCTTCCTACGTCGGGACCGATCCGTCTTTTCCCGATCGGGCCGGCCTCGAAGCGTTCATGCGCGAGGTCAACACCGGCTATGGTCCGCTCTCGGATGAGGATTGGGCGCATCTGGTCGAGTTCGGTTCTCGTTTCGACGCCGCCGCCGGCACATGGCGTCAACATTACGATCCGAAGCTGGCGGAGCCGTTTCGAGAGGGCTTTTCGGAAGCGGTCGAGTTGTGGCCGCTGTGGGATGCCATACAAGCCCCCGTCCTCATCGTGCGCGGCACCGAATCCGATATTCTCACCGCCGATACGGCGGCCGAAATGATGCGGCGTAAGCCCGGGACGAAACTGGTCGAGTTCGCCGGCATCGGCCATGCCCCGATGTTACTGGCGTCGGACCAGATCGAGGCGGTTCGCGCGTTCCTCGCCGGATGAGGCGCCGGCGATGCGCTGGGTGGCCATCCTGGTGGCGGCGACGCTGACTGGTCCTGCGCTACGGCCGGCGACCGCCCAACAGTCGGCCGGTCCTGGGGTTCCGCTGGCGGAGCTTCTGAATGCCGGCTTCGAGATCAAGGGCGCGGTCTTGGCGGGGATCCTCGTCCAGAACGGGCCCCTTGCCTACATCTGTACGACAACCCAGCGCGAGCGACCGGTGGATTGGACGTGCCTGCCATTGAACCGCTGATTTTCTTGTGGGCGCCGAACGGCACGGGGTTGGTGTAAGATCGCTACGGTCAAGCGGGACATCGCCCGTCTTCTATTAAGAAGCAGAGACGTGGGGGAGGAGCAACCACATGAAGATGAAGGAGATTTCGCTCGCTGCCTTCATTTGCTGCTGGTTTGCGGCGGTTGCGGGTAAGGCGATAGCTCTGGACTTGTATGGCTTTGATGTGCCGAAGCAGTATCCGAAAGCCTATTCGGCCTATAAGGCCGTCATTCCATCGCAATATAAAAAGATTTCCTGGATGCAGCGGCTCGACGGAACCAGCGGACCCTTGAAGGACATTGATGTCGAGGGCGCCCCCTCTTTACTCTTCTGGATGTGCGAGCCGCACAATTGCGGAGGTAACGAGCTTGCGGTACTGGCGAGGAAGGACGGCAAGCGCGCCACCGCCCTTTTCCAGAGCGCCGATCACACGGACGGCAAGCGGGTCTACTTCGGCAAACCCTCCGATGCCGAGACGACGCTACTGATCTCCGCGTTGAGCCAGTAACCAGGAGCGGCGGCTTGGCTGCCGCGGGCAGACTCCTTAGTGGAGTCCGCCCGGCTTCATGAACTTGGCGAAGAAGTCGTTGCCTTTGTCATCGACGATAATAAAGGCGGGGAAATCCTCGACCTCAATGCGCCAGATAGCCTCCATGCCCAGCTCAGGATACTCGATGCATTCCACTTTCTTGATGCAGTCCTGGGCGAGGCGGGCGGCGGGGCCACCGATAGAGCCGAGATAAAAACCACCGTACTGCTTGCATGCCTGGGTCACTTCGGGCGAGCGATTCCCTTTGGCCAGCATGACCATGCTGCCGCCGGCCGCCTGGAATGTTCCCACGTAGGAGTCCATCCGCCCGGCAGTGGTCGGCCCGAATGACCCGGACGCGTATCCGTCGGGGGTCTTCGCCGGACCGGCGTAATAAACGCAGAGGTCCTTGAAGTACTGGGGCAGGCCCTCACCACGGTCGAGCCGCTCCTTCAGCTTTGCATGGGCAATGTCGCGGGCGACGATCATCGGGCCGGTCAGCGAGACGCGGGTGGTGACCGGATAACGGCTCAGGGTCGCGCGGACCTCGTCCATCGGCCGCGTCAGGTCGATCCGGACGACCTCTCGGGAGAGCGCGTCCGAGCCAGCCTCGGGAAGATAATGCGCCGGATTTTCCTCGAGCTGCTCCAGGTAAACACCGCCTTTGGTAATCTTGCCGAGGATCTGGCGGTCGGCCGAACAGGAGACGCCGATGCCGACCGGGCAGGAGGCACCATGGCGGGGCAAGCGGATGACCCGTACGTCGTGACAAAAATACTTGCCGCCGAATTGCGCACCGATGCCCATGCTCCGGGTCAACTCGTGAATCTTCCCTTCCATCTCCAGGTCGCGGAAGGCCTGGCCGGCGGCGTTGCCTACGGTCGGCAAGCCATCGAGGTAGCGGGCGGTGGCCAGCTTGACCGTCTTCAGGGTGAGTTCGGCCGACGTCCCGCCGATCACCAGAGCGAGGTGGTAGGGGGGACAGGCAGCGGTGCCGAGGCTCCGGATCTTCTCGTCCATGAACTCCATCAGACGCTTCGGGTTCAAAAGCGCCTTTGTTTCCTGATAAAGGTAGGTCTTGTTGGCGGAGCCGCCGCCCTTGGCCATGAACATGAACTTATAGGCATCGCCTTTGGTGGCGTAGATGTCGATCTGCGCCGGCAGGTTCGAGCCGGTATTGACCTCGTTGAACATGTCGAGCGGGGCCACCTGGCTATAACGGAGGTTGCTTTCCGTATAGGCCTTCCGGATACCCTGGGAGAGCGCCGCCTCGTCGTCGCCCGAGCACCAGACGTTCTCGCCCTTCTTGCCCATGACGATGGCTGTGCCGGTGTCCTGGCACATGGGGAGGATGCGGCCGGCGGCGATGTTGGCATTCTTCAGGAGTTCGACCGCAACGAAGCGGTCGTTGTCCGACGCTTCGGGATCGTCGATGATCTTGCGCAGCTGCGCTAGGTGACCGGGGCGGAGGAGATGCTGGCAATCCCGAATCGCCTGCTCCGCCAGCAGCGTTAGTGCTTCCGGCGCAACTTCGAGGATCTCGCGACCGTTCGCCCGCACCGTCGTGACGTGTTCGCTGGTGAGCTTGCGGTAAGGGGTGGTGTCCTCGCCCAGCGGGAACATTTCCTGATATTGTTGTTCTACCATTGCGGAACCTCCCGTTCCAATCCAGGCCGCCGTGCGGCAATGCGCACGGCACCGCTCTGAAGCGCTGCCGGACCCGGCCCATCAAGCGCCTGCGGCCTCGCTGCGGCCGGTCGGCTTTCGGGGATATCCTACTTTTTTCGAAACCTGTCGAGCGCGATCACCTCACCGCTCGAGCTTTCGCTCTCGTCTTCGGGTTTTTCGCTGGCGGAGTCATCCCCGAGCGCACCGGGCGGGACTCGTGCCGCCTCGGCGGCGGCGGCGGCCTCGGCCCCGGCACTGCCTTGCTTCGGCAAGGCGTGTAACTGGAGCCCGAAGTTCACGCCGGGATCGCCGAATGCCTGCACCGCCGAGAACGGGACGCGCAGATCGGCCGCCCTGCCATGGAAGCGGAGGCTGACGCTGAATCCCGCGGCGTCGACGGCGAGTCCCCAGAACTGGTGCTGGAGGACGATGGTCATCTCCTCAGGATACTGGGCGCGCAACCAATCCGGCATCCCGACGCCGAGTGCACCGCTGGTGAAGGTAATATAAAAGTGATGGTTGCCGACTAGGCCGTGCTCTGCCGTATAAGCCAGCGCCTTCCGAATGACGCCGCGCAAGGCTTCCTCGATCCAGGTCTCATAGGGGAGAAGCGATACTGGCACGAGGCACCCTCCTTGCCAATCAATGCGAGTGAGGGGCTTCTGTTGCCAGGTGCCCCTCGAACCCCGCTCATGCCTTATGCGGCGAGAGCATATGCCTCATTGTCGTTGGCATCTGTAGGTTCGGCCCGATAACGGCGGTACCATGCCGAGCGAAAACCAAGTCTTTACTACGCGCGTCGATCCTATTTCGCCCCCGCATTGCCGTCGCCATGGACGCTCCCCGAGGGGAGTGGTGGAGGCGCCGGGTACCGCCCCCGGGTCCGCTCCGTCTATTCCACGAGGCCGTTTATCGCCATAGTCGATCACTCGACGCCTCAATATATTGTCGTCGCCGTCGGCCACGCAAGGCGAACAGTTGTCCCCGAGTGAGGAAGCGGTAGATTACCGAAGCCCACCGCGGGAAAGCACCCATGCAACTCACCCCCCAGCAACAGGCCGAGATCGAAGAGGTCAGAGCGACGTCGACGCCGACCCGGCGGCCGACGGTTGCGGCACTGGAGGACGTCCTCTATCGGCCCCTGCCGGTCCTCGATCATGGCTTCGTCCGCGTCGTCGACTACATGGGCGACGACGCGGCCGTCGTCCAGGCGGCGCGGGTCTCGTACGGCCGGGGTACACGGCGGGTTCAGGACGACGCCGGCCTGATCAACTATCTGATGCGCCATCGCCACACGACCCCCTTCGAGATGTGCGAGATCAAGTATCATGTCAAACTGCCGATCTTTGTCGCCCGGCAGTGGATCCGACACCGCACCGCCAATGTGAATGAGTACTCGGCCCGCTACTCGATTCTAGATAAGGAATACTATCTTCCCTCTCGACGGCACCTAGCCGCCCAGGCCAAGGTCAATCGCCAGGGTCGCGACGGTGTACTCCGCTCCGATCAGGCGGAGCGAGTGCTGGACATTCTCCGCGCCGACGCCGAACGCTGCCACACCGACTACGAATTCTTGCTGAACGAGACCCGCGATGGTCGGGTGGTCGATCCGGACCGCATCGGACTGGCCCGAGAACTGGCGCGGATGAACCTGACCTTGAACACTTACACACAGTGGTACTGGAAGATCGACGCTCATAATCTGCTCAACTTCCTGAGCCTTCGTGCCGATGCCCATGCTCAATACGAGATCCGGGCCTACGCGGAGGTCATGCTGGAGACGCTGCGTCGGTGGCTGCCCATCACCTGCGCCGCGTTCGTGAACTATCGGCTCGGTGCTTACGAGCTGTCGGCGGCGGCGCTGGCGGTGGTGAGGCGGCTCCTCGCCGGCGAGAGTCCGACGCAGACGGACAGCGGAATGTCGCCGCGGGAATGGCGGGAGCTTATGCAGGCCCTGGACCGGTCGGAGGAACGGCGGGGACCGACGGCGGCCGATCAGAACACCTGAGCGGTGAACTCCATCCGGACCCGCTTGCGGACAGCGTCGATGGCCCGCAGAGCGCGGATCAGGTCGAGCCGACGGCGCTTGGTCAGGGCATTGGGATCGATGAAGTAACTCACCTTGCGGCCGATGCGGTAGTCGGCGAGCTGCTGCCGAAACAACAGATCGGTGAGTTCGATGAACGCGGCGGTCAGGGCGTCGCGCTCCTGCTCAACCAGGACGCCCTTCTGCCGAAGGGCCTGCACGCGGGCCAGGGTCGAGGTTTCTTCCACACCTTCGCGAAGGGCGAGCAGGCGGACCGCACCGACCAGCGGAATGAGCCCGGCCAGCTTGAGATTCACATGCCCCCGATGCTCGGGGTTTGTCTTCTCGGTCTGAAATCCGCCGAAAAGACCCAGCGCGACGTTCTGATCGGCTTTGTCTTGAAACATCTGACGCAGAAAGGCGCGATTATTCTTCACGAGGCCGGTTACTGCTCGGCGCAAATCCTGCGCAAGTTCGACTTTTCCAGAGACCGGCTGGAAGTCAAAAAATATATCTGACAAACGAATGGCGACAAAGTTACTCTTTTTACTCCATAATGTGATCTGACTTATCCACTGAGTTAAGGATTTCCTCCAAAGAGGATTAATCGCCATGCAATAGCCATTGCAGTAAGGAATGCCGATCTGGTTGAGATCGCGGCACAGTCGTTCGGCGGCCTCGAGGAAAAACGCATCGACGCGGGCGTGCTCCGCGTCGGGATAATCGGCAAGGATGAAGCCATTGTCCTGATCCGGCAGCAGATAGTTTTCGCCGCGCCCCCCCGAGCCCATCACAATGGCGACGGCGGGGACCGGCGGCTCTCCCCATCCCTCTTCCGCCATCGCCGCCATCGCCGCCTTGGATATGCGCCGATACACGTCGTTGTTGATGTGGGTGATCAGCTGTTGGATATCGGTCGCCGCCAGATTCTCGGCGAAGAGTTGCTCGGCGAGTTCGACCTGGGCGACCCTGACCTCCCTCAACCCTTCGATCGTTCCTTCGTAGGTGAGCCGGTCGATCTGCTGCATGAGCCGGCCTGCGGCCACCGCCAGTGCATCGAAGAGGTCGATCAGCCCGGCCAGTTGTCCGCGCCCGTCCACGACCACCATGTGCCGCAGCCGGTTGCGACGCATCCGGGCGATCGCCTGATAGAGGTAATCACGGCGTGCAATGGTCAGGATCGGATGTGTCATCACCGTATCGACGGGGGCATCGCCCCGCGTCCGATAGGTGATGCGGCGGGCAATGTCCTGCATCGTGATGATGCCGATCGGCCGGTCGTCCGCGTCAATAACGACGGCGCAGCTCGCTGCCTCCTGTCGCGCGAGCTCGACCAGCTCGGCACAGGTGGAGTCGGGCCGAATCACCAACATCTCATGACGGGGACGCATAAAATCCCGCACCAGCATTCCGAAGACAGCGGTGCGAGATGGAGGGCTTTGCGAATGGGCTTCCGGCACGGGTCGCTGCTCCACGCAATCTCGCCGAACAGCGTACAGCAACCGATGTCGGCGGCGCAGGGGAAAGGGGAGGGGCGGCAAAGAAGGACTGGCTGCCTATGAGAACCAATCGCATCAATGGGGTAGCGTGTTGTCGCTGTAGCGTGAGCGTGATATCTGTAGGCGGCTGAGGCTACTCATTTTGTGGAGTGGCGCGCGCTTCGGTACGGTTGCGCCCACGCGACGAACGAGACGCGCAAATAAAGGATGGCCTGGCGCCGAGGTGCGTGCGGGGCCAGGGCCCAGGAGCCTGCAGTATTGGCGGATGAGCACCAACACCAAGGCATTTCCAAGTAGCAGCCGGCAGAAAGTGGTGCTCCGCCGCGGTAAGTGATTGAGGAGAGAGGTATTGGTACCCAAGGTCACATGGCTGTTGGTCTTCATCCTCGTCTACTGGGTATATTGCCTATACTGGGGTATCCGAGGAGCGAAATTGGCGAGAACGGCAAGTGATTATTTTATCGCCGGCCGTAAGCTGTCGCTTTGGGTATTTGTTCTTGCCGCTACCGCGACGTCGTTCTCTGGATGGACGTTTATGGGCCACCCCGGCCTCGTCTACCGGGATGGCTTCCAGTATGCGTTTGCATCCTTTTATGCCATCGTTATTCCGCTGACCGGGCTTTTCTTCCTGAAAAGACAGTGGATGCTGGGAAAACGCTATGGGTATGTAACGGCCGGCGAGATGATGTCCGACTACTTCAAGGGCGACGTCATTCGGGTTCTGACCGTTGTCGTGGCGCTGTTCTTTTCCATTCCATACCTGGGAGTCCAGCTGGCTGCTTCGGGCTATCTCTTTAGCGTCCTCACCGACGGCATCATCGACGTGGCGCTGGGCGCGGTCATTCTCTCCATCGTGGTCCTGATCTACGTCGCCTCCGGCGGTCTTCGTGCGGTGGCGTACGTGGATACCGTGCAGTGCGTCCTCATCTGGCTCGGAATCGTTATTGTCGGCCTGATCGCCATCAGCTTCGTTGGCGGCTGGGACGCGCTGATCGTTGCGATGTCACGGTTGGGTGCGTCAACCGTCGGCGAGTACGGCACCACCCACAACGTGGCCGGATCGGGAGGGGATTTTAACGCCTACTTTGCCGTGCCGGGGGTCATCCAGTTCACCGCCGGACTGGGCAAGGAAACGCCGATCGGCGGCCCGTGGACGGGTGTCATGATCCTCACCTACATGCTTGCGCTGATGGGCATCCAGGCGGCCCCTGCGTTCACCATGTGGGCCTTTTCCAATACCAATCCGGCGCCCTTCGCCCCGCAGGCGGTGTGGGCGTCGGGATTATGGATCGGCGGCACCCTGGTATTCTTCACCACGTTCCAGGGGATGGCCGCGCATTTCCTTGGCGCCAATCCGCTGGTCACGGAAGCCGGCCTCGCCGTTGACGCGAGCGTCCTGCCGGCAAGTATCGCCCTCGACCCCGATACGCTGGTCCCCCATTACTTCAATCTGCTGGCCGAGTCTGCCCCGTGGCTGGTGGGGTTGCTGGCGGTGTGTGCGCTGGCGGCGATGCAATCGACGGGGGCGGCTTACATGTCGACGGGCGGCGGCATCCTCACCCGCGATCTCTACAAGCGCTACCTGAACCCCGGCGCCACCCATGCCACCCAGAAACTGTTCGGTCGCCTGGGGGTCAGCCTGATCGTCATTCTTGCGCTTATCGTCGCCGTTTATTCACGGGACGCGCTTGTGCTCATGGGCGGCTTGGCCGTCGCGTTCGGCTTCCAGATGTTCGTTCCGCTGCTGGCCGTCTGCTACTGCCCCTGGCTCACCCGTGAAGGGACGACGTGGGGGCTGGCGGCGGGGATTCTCGCCGTGATCCTCACCGACAGCATCGGACAAACCCTGTTCGGAGGGCTCCTGCCCTGGGGCCGTTGGCCGCTGACCATCTACTCGGCCGGGTGGGGCATCTTGGCGAATGTGCTCGTGTGCCTGGTCATCTCCGCGTTCACCCAGCGGGAACGCGACCTGACTCACCGGATGAAGTTCCATTCTTTTCTGCGCGACCACGCCCGTTTGCCCGGTTCGAAGCGTCGACTGATCCCGGTCGCTTGGCTCGTCACCATCGCCTGGTTCTTTTTTGCCATCGGGCCCGGCTGCGTCATCGGCAACTGGGTGTTCGGGACACCCGATTCCGGCCCCTCGGGCTGGACCTTCGGAATTCCGTCAATCTGGGCGTGGCAGATCATCTTCTGGCTGCTCGGCGTCGCTCTCCTTTGGTTCCTTGCCTACACGATGGAGTTGGCGACGGTTCCCGGTAAGGAAGTGGAGGCTCTGGTTGAGGACTGTGGTGACGCCTCTTTTCCCGGGCCGGGAATGTGACGGCTCACACGGAAGGGGGATGACCCGGGGACACCCGACGCGACGGAGAATAATACGGCTGTCTCTCGGCGTGCTGAGCCGCGAGCAAACCAACGCAGAAATCGTCGCCGGATCGGTAACGCAAGGGAGGTTCTGCGAAGTCACAAAGCAAGCATTCTGAATCGCAACTTTTTGGTGTCGCGATAGGGCATTCGTTGACTCAGCGGTTGATATATGCCTAGATGCCAAGAGAAACGGCTAACCATTGGGAGTTGTCCCAGGAGGGAGGAATATGCACGAGCATGAACAGCGATTGCATGCGATCGCCGCGCGTCGATGGCGCATTGCCTTCTGGCTGAGCGGTATCATGTTGATCGCTTACTATGGTTTCATTCTGCTGGTCGCATTTGACAAGGAACTGTTGAGCCAGCTTCTCAGCCCGGGCTTGTCGTTGGGTATCCTGCTTGGGGCGCTGGTGATCGTCTTCGCGTGGGTTCTCACCATATTTTACACGGTATGGGCGAACACGGTCTACGACAGCGAAATCTCCCACCTTAGCCATCTTTCGAGGTGAGCCATGGCCACTGGCGCAAATTGGACCTCGATTCTCTTCTTCTTTCTGTTTGTTGGGTTCACCCTTGTAATCACCTACTGGGCCGCCAAGCGAACCAAAACCACCGAGCATTTCTACGCCGCAGGTCGGTCGATCTCCGGCTTTCAGAACGGACTGGCGCTCGCCGGCGACTACATGAGCGCGGCCAGCTTCCTCGGTATCGCCGGTCTCGTGGCGCTGAACGGCTTTGACGGGCTCATTTACTCGACGGGATGGCTGGTCGGGTGGCCGATCATCCTCTTCCTGATCGCCGAACCGCTACGAAACCTCGGCAAGTACACGTTCACCGACGTCGTCGCCTACCGCCTGCAGCAGAAGCCGGTGCGGGTAGCCTCCGCCATCGGCACCATGGCGGTGGTGCTGACCTATCTGATCGCCCAGATGGTTGGCTCCGGTACGCTGATTAAGCTGCTCTTCGGGCTCGACTACACCTTGTCCGTCATCATCGTCGGCGTGGTGATGATGACCTATGTCCTCTTCGGCGGCATGATCGCCACCACCTGGGTGCAGATCATCAAGGCATGTCTGCTCTTGGGTGGCGCCACCGTCATGGCGCTCTTGGTGTTGTCCAAGTTCGGCTTCAATCCCATCAACCTTTTTGCCCAGGCGTCGAAGGTCGGCTGCGATCCGACAGCCCCGGCCGGCTCTCAGATGTTCTGTTACGGGGAGCAGGTCCTCAGGCCCGGAACCAAGGTCGTCACCGGGGCGTGGGACGCGGTCTCGCTCGGCATGGCGCTGATGTTCGGTACCGCCGGCCTGCCGCACATTCTGATGCGCTTCTATACCGTGCCCAGTGCCAAGGCGGCCCGCATTTCGGTGATGTGGGCGACCCTCTGGATCGGCGGCTTCTACCTGATCACCTTCATCCTCGGCTTCGGCTCGATGGTGCTGGTTGGCCAGCAGAACATTCTTGCCGTCGGCGGCGGCGGCAACATGGCGGCACCGTTGCTGGCAAAGGTCATCGCCGGTGACGTCTTCTTCGGCTTCATCTGTGCGGTGGCATTTGCAACGATCCTGGCGGTGGTCGCTGGTTTGACCCTGGCCGGGGCGGGCGCCCTGTCCCACGATCTGTGGGTCAACGTCGTCCGCGGCGGCCATGCCCCGCAGCACGAGCAGATGCTGGCGGCGCGTTCCGCGTCGGTCATCCTCGGTATCTGTGCGGTTCTCCTCGGCATCGTCTTCGAGGGGCAAAATGTCGCCTACATGGTCGGTTTGACCTTCTCCATCGCCGCATCGGCCAACTTCCCGGCGCTGGTGCTCTCGGTGTTCTGGCGCAAATTCACCACCTGGGGAGCGGTGGCCAGTATCCTCTTCGGCACTGTCGCCACCCTGGTGCTGATCTATTGCGGCCCGACGATCCAGTTCGACCTCCTCGGACCCAAGGCGGCTCCGGCCGGATCCGCGCCGGAGGTGGTGGCCGCAGCGGCGGCGGTGATCGAAGCCCACAAGGCGGAGATCATGGCCAAGTGGTGGTATTTCCCGCTTAAGAACCCGTGCCTGCTGACGATGACCCTTTCGTTTGCCGTCGGCATCATCATTTCGCTGCTGGCGCCGGAACGATCCGCAGCCGAAGGGTTCAGCGAAGTCGAGCGGCGGGCGGTGCTGGGAGAACCGAAGGGCGCGGCTGCCGAATAGCCCTCCGACCTTTCGTTCCAAAACCCATGACGGGCCGGGGGATTCCCCGGCCCGTTTTTCTTCGCTTTGAGGCCCGGCCGCCGGACCGTAAGATCGACCCCACAGGTCCGCGCGAAGAGCACGGCGGGGGCATTCGAGGGGCTCTTCCATCAACCCGGCGCGACGGGCGTGAGGATGACGGAGCAGCTAGTCTTAACGACGGCGCCGGGCATCGGCGGCGCCGCGGCGCCACTGCAAGTCTTGGCCCGCACGCCGCCTTTCGCCGGACTGGCGGAGGAAGAGCGGGAGAGAGTGGCCGCGTCGCTGACGCTCGCCGACTTTCGCTCCGGGGAAGCCATTATCGAGCGGCTGCAATCTCCGGGATCGCTTTTCCTCATCATTCAGGGCTTGGTCGACGAATTCGATCCTGTCGGGTTGGTCGCCACCCACGCGCCGGGCGAAACCTTCGATTCCCGGGCGCTGATGATCGGGCGAAGCGAGCACCGTTACGTCGCCCGCGGCCGAGCCTCCTGTTACTTGATGCCTTCGCTCCTGTTCCTGGCTCTGGTCCGCCACGATCGGGAATTCCGCGAATACTTCGAAAACGAAGCGACGCGCCGCCTGGATGTGCTGGTGGCGGTGCAGCAGCAGCGCGAAGTCGCGTCGGTGCTGATCAGTCGGCTGGGCGAAGGCAGGCTGCATCCGGCGATATTCGTCGGACCCGATGCCACCATCGGCGAGGCCGCCCGGATCATGCAGGAGAGCGACACCACTGCGGTCCTGGTCCGTCGCAACGGCGCGCACGGCATTTTCACCGAACGCGATCTCCGCGAACGGCACATCCTGATGGGAATGCCGGTCGATAGTCCCATTGGCGATCTGGCTTCATACGATCTGCAAACCATCCAGGCGGATGACTACCTGTTCAATGCCCTGGTTGCCATGACCCGGCATTCCATCCGCCATCTGGTGGTGAAGAACGGGGAGGAGGTCGTCGGCCTGTTCGAGCAAGCCGACCTGCTCCGCCACCTGTCCAAGTCGTCGCATGTCATCGCCAGCCGGGTGAATCAGGCATCAACGGTGGACGAGCTGAAGGTGGCGGGGAGCGAGATTCCCCGTCTCGTCCGCACCATGAGCGAGCGCGGGGTAAAGCCGCGCTACATCGCGAGGGTCGTCACCGACCTCAACCGCACGGTGTTCCGGCGCGTCTTTGAAACGCTCACCCCTCCCGACCTCCTGGATCAGTCCTGTCTGATGGTTATGGGGAGCGAAGGACGGGGCGAGCAATTGCTGCGCACCGATCAGGACAACGGGCTGATTTTGCGGAGCAAAGACGCGGTCGAGCGAATTCGCCCGATCGCCGATGCCTTCAACCGTGACCTCAGTGATCTCGGCTATCCGCCGTGTCGGGGCGACGTGATGGTGTCGAACCCGCTGTGGGCAAAATCCCTGAAGGAGTACGAGGTCGACGTGCGCCGGTGGGTGACGCAGCCGTCCGGGGACGCGTTCCTCAATCTGGCGATTCTTTGCGATGCGAGTCCCGTGGCCGGCGATGGGACGATGCTTGAGGATCTGAAGGCCTACATGTTCGCGATCATAGCTTCCGACGATGCCCTGCTGGGTCACTTCGCCCGGGCGACGATGAGCTTTCCGACCCCCCTCACCTGGCTAAATCGACTTGCCGTTGAGCGGGAGGGGAGGCACGCGAAAGGGATCGACCTCAAGAAGGGGGGGCTTTTCCCCATCGTTCACGGCGTACGCAGCCTGGCCCTCCAATTTCGCTTGCCGGAAGTCAATACGGTTGCTCGTGTGCAGGCGTTGAGCACCCGCGGTATCTTTGGCTATGAACTGGCCGCTGATTTGATCGAAGCGTTCGATTATCTTTCGATGCTTCGGCTGCGGGCTCAGTACGCGCACCTCGATGACGGCGAGGGCTACGACAACTACGTCAACATCGATCACCTGAGCCGGTTCGAAAGGAACATGCTGCGCGCCTCGTTCAAGATTGTGCGTGACCTAAAGTCCTACATTCGCGAGCACTTTCGTCTGCAACTTCTGATGTAGACTGCATTTTATTCCCGGCTTGGGGCTTTGTCGGCGGCCCCGTCTTCGTTAGACTCCTGTATATGAGACATTCGCGTTTGAGCGCCTGACGTGCGCGGACTGGTCCTTTTTGCCCTCGCTTTTCTATGCCCTTTGGTAGCAGGCGCTGCCCTCTGTTTCGCCGTATGGTTTTCGCTTACCGTTGAAGATCAGCAGTTCCTTCACGCCCTTGCCGCTCGGCAAAGCGACATGCTGGCCGTGGGCGCGGTTTCGCTGGCCGCCGTCGTCGCCATCACCCTGCGCTACCTGTACGGCGCCTACGTTCGGCCTCTGACGGCTGTGACCGAGGAGACGCGGGTCATCGCCATGAGCAATCCGAAACACCGGATTGCGCCGGTCGGGGGGCGGGAAGTACGGGGCCTGGTGGACGGGGTCAACCTCCTCGCCGATCGCTACCGGCTCCTCGGCGAGGATGTGGAGGAGCGGATCCGCGAAGCCAATACCGCCCTGGCGGAAGAAAAGAACACCCTCGCCGCGCTGATGGCGAAACTCGTCCAAGGCGTACTAGTGTGCAATCTGGACGGGCGCATCCTGCTCTACAACCATCGCGCCCGAGTCCTGCTGGAATCTCCCGGCCACGAGACGGGGGCGGGTGATTGGATCGGGCTCGGGCGGTCGATCTACGGTATCCTGGGTGAAGCGGTGATCAACCACGCCCTGAGCAACATCCGGCACCGGCTGGAAAGCGGAGGCGGAGCCAATCTCCTGGTGCCGCTGGTCATCACTCGGTCAAACGGCCAGCTCCTTGGCACGCACGTGGTGCCGATCCTCGACGCCGATGAGCAACTTCGCGGCTATATCCTCACCTTGGAGGATGTGACTCGCAGGGTTGGGACGGAGAACCGCCGCGGAATGGTGATGAGGGAGCTCACCGAGGGATACAGGTCGGGCGTCGCCGGCATTCGTGCCGCGGTGGAGACGATGATGTCGTATCCCGATCTCGACGAAAAGGCGCGGCTCGCCTTTCTCGAAGTCATTCGAGACGAGGCGATGAAGATGAGCGGACACCTGGAACGTGTCGAAGGCGAGCACAAGGATGATCTCAATTTGCGCTGGCCCCTCGAACAGGTCATGGGGAGCGATCTCCTTGGGGAGCTTGAGCGTGCTCTCATCGATGCCCGCGGTCTGGAAGTCGAGGTGACCGCGCCGGTCGAGCCCGTGTGGTTGCAGGTCGACAGTTATGCTCTTGCCCAATGCCTGACCTACTTGGCGGACCAGCTCACTGAGTGGTGTCGGGCCGAAAAGCTCAGCTTGACGCTGGAGCATCGGCGTTCGCTTGCCGCCTTCGAACTCGAGTGGAGCGGGGCCACGCTGGACATGGAAGCGCTGCAGGCATGGGGCCTTCGCAATATCTCGACGGGGTCGGAGGGTAGGTCGCTGAGCCTGTTCGAGATCGTCGAGCGGCACGGTGGCGCGCTATGGGCGAGCAGGGCGCACAGCGGCAGGCCCTGCCTGCGCCTGATCCTTCCGGCGGTGGAAGCCGGCGGGGAGGGAGAGCCGGCACGTCCGGAAGACCTGGCGAGCCACGACTTTGATTTTCACCTGTTCGAACAGCGCTCGCGCACCGAAGATGTGCAGACCGTGCCGCTGTCCAAGCTGAACTTCACGGTGTTCGATACGGAAACGACCGGGCTCGATCCGTCGGGCGGCGACGAGATCATCGCTTTGGCGGCGGTGCGCATCGTCAATGGACGCATCCTTCACCAGGAGGTTCTCGACACCTTCGTCCGGCCCCGCAAGCGGATCTCGGAATCCGCCCAGGCAATCCACGGCATTACACCCGACATGCTCCGTGGCAAGCCGACTGTCGAGCAGGTTCTGCCGGTTTTTCGCCGGTTCGTCGAGGACACGGTGCTCGTCGGTCACAACGTCGCCTTCGATATGCGCTTCCTGGAGATTCAAGGCGGGCCCTACGGCTTGACCTTCGATATGCCGACGCTTGATACGTTGTTGATGGAGTGCATCCTCAATCCCAATCAGGAGGACAAGAGCCTGGAAGGGATGGCCGGCCGTTTCGGGATCAGCGTAACCGGCCGTCATACGGCGCTGGGCGATACGCTTGCTACCGCTCAGGTATTCCTTGCCCTTATCCCGCTCCTCGAGCAGCGCGGCATCAGCACTCTCGCCGAAGCCCGTGCCGCGTGCCAGGCCAGTCCATTTGCCCAAATCAAGTATTGAATGCGCCGGCTCAAACGTAACCGGCCCCAGGTACGCGTTTAATCCGCTGCGCTCGGGGACGTTGCTGGTCATCGCCGTCATGATCGCACTGGGCTTTCTCATGATCCTCCGGCCGATGGTTCGCGACGGGGCGCCCGGAGACTACGAGACCCGACGCGGCGACATTCTTTTGACCGATGGAGCGTACGGGGCGGCAATCGCAGAATTCGATCGGGCACTCACCGTTTCTCCCGCCCACCGGGGGGCGATCATGGGGCGCGCCATCGCATTGATGGAAAGCGGCCAGAGTTCGGCTGCGGAAGAGGAGTTCGGTCGGCTGATCCGGTTGCTGGGAACCTCGGCAAGGGACGACCCTACCGGCATGGCCACACTGGCCGCCGCCTACGCCAACCGCGGGATTCTGCGGGACAGGGACGGACGAGTGGACGACGCTCTCGCCGATTATCGCCGCGCCTTGGGGCTGGACGCGGGGGCCGTTGCAGGTCCAGGGCTGGTCGACCGGGTCCTGCACGGGGCTCCCCAGGCCTCGTCGGTGGCGAAGAGGGCTGCTTACCTGGAAGAACAACTGGCCCTTCCACCCCAACAACAGCGCCTCCACATTCCCGAGCGAGACGCCCGGGAGCGGATGCATAAGCCATAGGGGAAGGGAGTTTTAGAGATGAAAAGGGTATCGTCGGCGCCGCCCGGACGGATGCGAAGCCGCAACCACCGGCTCCAGTACGCCGCCGCGGTGTCATATGTCCTGCTGTCGGCGGCGCTTTCCGCTTGTGGGGCCTCGGTCGCCGGCGCCAACTCGGCCGGCATCTGGTTCGACCAACCCTTCATCGGCGGTTGGGATGATGCGGAGGTGGCGGCGGCGCACTGCGCTCAGTACGGCAAGACGGCCGTGGAACGGGGCGAACTCCTGACCAAGAGCGAATATACCACCCCGATAAAGGCCTACGATTGCCAATGATGACCCGGCTCTCGCCCCGGGCGGGCCTACGGGCCGCCGGCTGAGCCGTTTAGCACGCGTGGGGCTTCCAGCCAGCTGACAGCGCGGCCGACGCTTTGCTAAGAGTGCGTTCTTGTGGTCGCCGAACGGCCGGTTGCTTGCATGCAGACATTTTCGCGTTCGACACCGGCGCCCGCCATCACATGAGGAATCATGCCGAACATTCCCGACGACATCTTCACCGAGCCCGCGGACGCTTCCCCCGATACGCTGGCCAATCTGGGTCCGCTGCGCTGCTTGGCCGGGGTCTGGCAGTCCGATCAGGGTGTTGACATCAACCCCAAGGCGGAAGGGCCGGAACGGCGGGAGTTCCGGGAATACGTCCGAATGGATCCGATCGATCCGCAGACCAACGGCCCGCAACTTCTCTACGGGCTGCGCTACCACATCCATATCAACACGCCGGAGGAGGCGGTCACGTTTCATGACCAGGTAGGCTACTGGCTGTGGGAGCCGGCTACCGGGCTGATCATGCAGACGATTGCCATTCCGCGCGGTCAGGTGGTGCTGGCGGGCGGCACGGCGGCACCGGATGACAGGCACATCTCGGTGGAGGCACGCCGCGGCGACACGCGCTTCGGGATCTGCTCGACAACCTTCCTCGAGGAGGCATTCCGCACCGACTATTATCGCATCGACATTACCTTCAATGACGATGACAGCTGGACCTATGTGACGCGTACGGATTTGGCGGTGCGCGGCGAGACGCCGCCGTTCGACCACCGCGATACCAATACGCTCCGGCGGATCGCGCCGCCGACGCCGAACCCGCTGGTCGGTCTGCTGAAGAGCGGCGAAGCGGGCCAATCGAATGCGCCGGCCGCCGGCTGAAGGGGGCGAGATACCTCGGGACGGGCCGGTGGGGCGCGCCAGGCACGACAATGGCCCTGGTGGGCCCGGCAGGACTCGAACCTGCAACCAGACCGTTATGAGCGGCCGGCTCTAACCAATTGAGCTACGGGCCCCGGCGCCACCGAGGGCTGTTCCTTCGTACTTATAGGTCCATAGGCTCATCGGCCCAAGCGGCTCATCACCGAGCGGAAGCGGCGCGCCGCCGGACCGTCCCGGGTCAACGCCAAAGACGTGGTGAAGTGTCCGGCGGGGAAGCGGAACACATTGTCCGCCGGTACCCGCCAGCGGTGAACCAGGTTCTCGCCCCCTTCGGCGAGGGTCACGTCGTCCGTTTCGCCCAGAACGACGACGATCCGGTCCGGCGCGACCACGGGATCGCCCGCCGGCTCGAGAAGCGGTCGCCATTGCTCGATCGCCGGCGCCGTCCAGCCGCTCGCCAGCAGGGCGGCCGGAACGTCGAGGGCCTGGGTCAGGCTCCCTTCGAAGGTGATGCGAGACAGCGAATCGGACGGCGCTATCAGGAACAGGGCGTCCGGTCGCATCTCCGCCGGCCAGTCGGTCGCCGCCGTCGCCACCAACTGGGCGGTCAACGCGCCCAGGCTGATGCCGGCAAGGGCCACCGGACCGCCGCGGCTGGCGCGGGCCCAGGCGATGAGGGTGCCTAGTTCGCGCACCGCGGAATGGAAGTAGTCGAGGAGGCCGCCGGGGCCGCGGGCCAGGATCGGCTCGCCCCCATAGTAGCCATCCGCCCTCCGCCGTCCGTGCCATGGGGCTTCCGGACGGATGACCCTGATCCCGGCGTCGACGAAGCTGCTGAGGGACAGACGCTGCTCCCGCCAGAACTCGGGTTCCATACCGATGCCGTGACAAAAGATGATCGATGGCATGGTGCGGCTCATCCGCGGCCGGTTGGGGGCCGAGACGCGGGCCCAGGCGGTGCTCCCCACCTCCCGAACCGGCGCCGAAAAGCGAACCCAGCCATGGACGCGGTGGTCGAGCCGGAAGCCGCGGGACGGCTCTACCTGGTCGAGGCTGCCGTCGGGAGGAAACGCCGACCCCGGGACCAGGCGCGAAGCGTGGCGGCCATAGACGGCGGTTGGCGATTCGACCGCCCAGGCCACGGCGGGGAAGCGGTCGATGCTATGCATGGGAAGAAACGCCGATCGGGCGCTCATCAAGGCCTGGGCGGCGGCGGCGCGAGCGCTCTCGATTTCTGCGCTCGCTGGACCTGTGGCAAAGAACGCCTCCTCCCAGCGGCGCTGAACGGCGTTGAGGGCGCACTTGCGCGCGTAGACGGTGGCAAGAGCGCGCGGTAACAGTCGCTGCGTCACGGGGCGGCAGGGCAGGGCGTCAAGAAAGGCGGCGCTGTCCCCGTCTGCCGCCAACGCCGCGGCCCAGGCCCGGGAGAGAGGAAAATACCATCGCGTCAGGAGTCTGAGGGCAGCGCCGTCGAGCCACGGTCTGACCAGGAGCGCATGAACCGCGCGATCGACGAGGCGATTTACCGATCGGTTGCGGGCCGTTCTCTTGGTGTCCTGATCGCCGCCGTCCGCATCCGGCAGATCAGTAATCGAGGAAGCTCCGCAGCTTTCGCGAGCGGCTCGGATGCTTCAGTTTCCGCAACGCCTTCGCCTCGATCTGGCGGATGCGCTCGCGGGTGACCGAGAACTGCTGACCCACTTCTTCCAGGGTATGATCGGTATTCATCCCGATCCCGAAGCGCATCCGCAGCACCCGCTCCTCGCGCGGTGTCAGGCTGGCGAGGACACGGGTCGTCGTCTCCCGCAGGTTTGCCTGAATGGCGGCATCGAGCGGCTGCACCGCATTCTTGTCCTCGATAAAATCGCCGAGGTGACTGTCTTCCTCGTCGCCGATGGGCGTCTCCAGACTGATGGGCTCCTTGGCGATCTTCAGGACCTTCCGGACCTTCTCCAGCGGCATCGACAGTTTTTCGGCAAGCTCTTCGGGGGTCGGCTCGCGACCGATCTCGTGCAGCATTTGCCGCGAAGTCCGCACCAGCTTGTTTATGGTCTCGATCATGTGAACAGGAATACGAATGGTGCGCGCTTGGTCGGCAATAGACCGGGTGATGGCTTGGCGAATCCACCAGGTGGCATACGTCGAGAACTTGTAGCCGCGGCGGTACTCGAACTTGTCGACCGCCTTCATCAGGCCGATATTGCCTTCCTGGATCAGATCCAGAAACTGCAGCCCCCTATTCGTGTACTTTTTGGCGATGGATATGACCAGGCGTAGATTGGCCTCGATCATCTCCTTCTTCGCCTTGTTGGCCTCGCGCTCGCCTTTTTGCACCGTCGCCACGATGCGGCGAAATTCCGAGATCGGCAGGTCCGCCGCATGGGCGATATTGATGATTTCGCGGCGAAGATGCCCCACCTCATCGCCATAGCGGCGGCAGAACTCGTGCCAGCCCTTGCCCGGGAGCTGCGATACTCGAGCCAGCCAATCGGGAGACATCTCATGGCCGCGATAAATTTCGATAAAGTCCTCGCGCTTCACCCGACAGTCGAGGGCACGCCTTAGCAGGCGCCCTTCCAGAGCGAGCAGCTTACGGTTGTATTCATAAAGCTCATCAACAAGCTCTTCAATACGGCTGTTATTCAAATGGACGTCTTGCATGGCGGTAATAAGTTCCCGCCGAATTTTGCCATGGCGCTTTTCCTGGGCGGGTTTGGCCTCTTCCCCTTTGCGCAGGCTGTCGATCCGCTGCATCTGTAGGCGGTGCAGCTTCTTGTAAGTGGTCGCGATCAGTTCGAACCGCTCAAGCACACAAGGCTTGAGGGTCGCTTCCATTGCGGCGAGCGAAATGCTTTGCTCCTCGGAGTCGAGATCGTCTTCCTCCTCGCCGTTCCTTGGAAGATCTTCTCGCTCGTCTTCGACGTCCTCGTCCGCATGGGGCTGCGCGTTAAGTATGGTCTGCGACTCGATTTCGGCTCCGCCGGCGCCGTTGGTTCCGGGCATGACCGGATGGGCGCCGCCATTTCCGCCGGCAAACACCTGATCACCGACAACCGGGCCGACGACGATCTTTGCCGCACCGTTATTGGATCCCTGCTCGCTGCCTGCCCCGTCGTAGGTCGTTTCCAGATCGATGATGTCGCGAAGGAGTAGGCGACCGTCGAGGAGGGCATCACGCCAGCGGACGATGGCGCGGATGGTGAGCGGGCTCTCGCAGATACCGCCGATCATCATCTCGCGACCGGCCTCGATCCTCTTGGCGATGGCTATTTCGCCCTCGCGCGACAGCAACTCGACGTTGCCCATCTCGCGTAAGTACATGCGGACCGGGTCATCGGTGCGGCCCATTTCGCTTTCGTCGACGTTTCCGCTCGGTGGTTCCGCTTCGCCGATCTCGGCAACGACCTCGGTCTCTTCGTTTTCTTCGCTGTCGATGACGCTGATGCCGATCTCGGACAGCGTCGCCATCGTGTCCTCGATCTGCTCCGACGATGCGTGTTCCGGCGGCAGAGCGCTGTTGAGTTCGTCGTAGGTGACGAAACCACGCTCCTTGCCTCGGGCGATCATCCGCTTGATGTTGACCCCGAGGGAGTCGAGGAGCGGCGTATCGGCATGCGGTGCCTTGGCGTCAACGGTTTCTACGGCATTTGGCGTTTTTGACGACATCCGGTCCTCGCTAGTGGAGGGAAGCCAGAAACTCGGCGAACGGCGTGTATCGCCCCGCGACGACAAGGCGCGGCTGCGGCGTCTCTCCTGGAAGAAAGATCTCGATGGCCGCCTTGTCGCCCGTGTTCCTAGCCCCCAACATGCAGCCCGCGGGCGGCTAGCCATCCATCCGACCGCCCGTTAAATAAGGTTGACTTCCAGGCGGCTCTGGCCGATGCCGAACAGGATCCCCTCAAAAGGGTCACAAGCTGTCCTCAGGCGGTGAGAAGTCATCCCGAAACAAAGAGGTATTGCGAGGTGTGCCTCTTCGGCACACACGTATGCGGATGAGGTGGCATGTTGCCGCCTGGGCGTCAAGGGTGTGAAACGGGATTGATGGACAAATCCTGAAGCCTCTTTCATCCGCGTCGCCGCCGTGCCGCGGTTCAACCGGTATCCGGCGGCTCCTCCCGTTCCTGTTCGTCAAGCAGGGCACGCTTGCGCGCCAACCTTCTCGCTAGCGTTTCGTCCGTCAAATCGCTCGGCGACCGGTTCGCCGAGGGCGGCTCGGATGCGTCGGTAAGTCGCCGCAGACGATTGATGTTGGCTCGCCAGGTGGCGCGAATGTGCTCGATCGAGGCCTCGGCGGCGATGAAAGGATGCCGCCTCAGGATGGGAACGATCGGATCGTTGAGCACGGCATCCATCATCGCCCGAACGGTTTCGTCGGGCAGTGCCGCCCGTACCTGGGGGATGGTGACGTCGTCACCGCCGGATAGCACGCCGATCAGTCCCTGCCGAAGCCGATCGCGCTCGCCGTCGACGAAAATGACGGCGCCGATTTCCTCCTCCACCTCGTGGAAAAAGCTGGGGTGGCGGCAGAGGATGGCGAGCAACGTCACCTCAACATCTTTGGCGCCGAACGCCCGGCCGTCGGCCGGGCCGGCTGCCGCCGGTCCGCGAACAACCGGCGCCTGCCCCGACCCCTTCCGCCCCGACGCACTACCACGGCGGGGTCCGGCTTCGCTCCTGCCCGACCGTGCCCGTGGCACGGCATCGCGGAGGCCGGCGAGAAACTGGGCGCGCATGGTGCGGTCGGTGACGGACTCGGCCCGTTGCTGCAACCGACCGATCACCGCCGCGCGCTCTTCCGGGGTCGCTGGCGCCCGACCTCCCGTCTCCAACCAGACGAGCATGGCCGACATCGGTACCGCCTCGGCGAACGTCCGGGCCAGGAATTGCGCCGGATAGCGCCGGGCCACCCCATCCGGGTCATCACCGGTTTCGGTGGCAAGGAAGGCGAAGCGCAGGCCGAGCCCGGGACGAAGCAGCGGTAGCGCCCGGTCGCAGACTCGCGCCGCGGCGCGCCTGCCGGCCACATCGGGATCGAAGCAGAGGATCGGCGAGGGCGCCATCCGCCAAAATTCCTGCAGTTGTTCCTCGGTGACGGCGGTACCCAGCGGCGCGACCGTTTCCTCATAACCCGCCAGTGCCAGTCCGATGGCATCCATGTAGCCTTCGACCACGATCAACCGTCCGGTCCGCCGCGCCGCCTCCGCCGCGGCCGGCATTCCGTAGAGGAGGCGCCCCTTGTGAAACAACGGGGTCTCGGCCGTATTCAGATACTTCGGTTCTCCCGGACCCAATAATCGGCCACCAAAGCCGACAAATCGGCCACGACGGTCGGCAATGGGGAAGACAATGCGGTTACGAAACCGATCGTAAGGAACGGTGGCGGTCCGGTCGTCCGGCAGAACCACCAGCCCGGCCTCGACCATCGCCGCGTCGGTCACGCCGGCGTTGCCAAGGCTTGTCCTGAGCGCGGACCGCCCGGACGGTGCGTAGCCGAGGCTAAAGCGACGGATCTCCGCCCTCCCCAGGCCACGGCCGGCCAAGTACTCCCGAGCGGCGTTGCCCTCGGCGGAGTGAAGCTTTTCCTCGTAGAACGACACCGCGGCTTCGATGGCGTCGAGAAGCATGCGCCGATGCTGTTCCTCGCCCCGGTCCCGTACCTGGGGCCGCGCCACCCCCGCCATATCGGCGAGCCTCTCGACCGCCTGCGGAAAGGTCAGACGCTCCGTCTGCATGACGAAATCGAACAGTGAGCCGTGGGCGCCGCAGCCGAAACAGTGGTAATGGTCGTCGTAGACCCGAAACGACGGCGTCTTCTCCATATGGAACGGGCATAAGCCCTCGTGCTCGCGCCCCCGCCGCGTCAGGCGGACGTGGCGACCGATGAGGTCGGCAAGGCCGATCCGGTTGCGAATGTCGTCGAGCAAGGCTTCGGAAATACTCAAACCGCCCTCGATCGATGAGCCTGCACGGCCGAGTTTACGCCGGCACGGCACCGCTAACCATGCGGTTGAGCGCTCGAAGCCGACGGGCGGGCTGCGGCAGCCCAGGGTTGACGCGCCACCGGGATTCACCTACATCCACCCCGACGTCGGCGGGGCCGGACCGTCTGCCGCAGTCGGCTGGCGTCGTACCCGGTCGTGGCCGGAGACCCGCTTCGGATGGTTTCGCATAACAACGCTCACTCTGCAGCTGGCATGGCTCACGGCGTGTCCTCGGGCGCGGCCGGCCCGAACGCCGCCCTGGTGCTCGAGGACGGCAACGTCTTCTGGGGTCGCGGTGCCGGTGCCGTAGGTGTCGCCATCGGTGAGGTCTGCTTCAACACGGCGATGACCGGCTACCAGGAGATCCTCACCGATCCCTCCTATGCCGGCCAGATCATCACCTTCACCTTCCCCCACATCGGCAACGTCGGCACCAACGTTGAGGACATCGAAACCCTGACCCCGGCCGCGCGCGGATGCATCCTGCGTTCGCCGATCACCGAGCCGGCCAACTGGCGGGCGACCGGTCATCTCAACGACTGGCTGCGGAGCAATAACCTCGTTGCCATCACCGATGTCGATACCCGGCGGCTCACCCGGCGGATTCGCGACGGCGGCGCGCCGCGCGGCGCGCTCATTTATGCGCCGGGCGAAACGATCGACGTGGAGGCGCTCGCCTTCATGGCTTCGCGTTGGCCCGGGTTGGAAGGCATGGATCTGGCCAAGGAGGTGATGTGCCAGCAGCCCTACACATGGACCGAGGGGCCGTGGTCGTTTGCCCCGGCGACGGCTCTGCCGACACCCCGCTATCACGTCGTCGCGGTCGACTACGGCGCTAAGCGTAATATCCTGCGGTGTCTCGTCGGCGTCGGTTGCCGCGTCACCGTCGTACCCGGCACCGCAACTTTGGCGGACATCCTTCGTCATAGCCCGGACGGGGTCTTCCTATCGAATGGACCCGGTGACCCGGCCGCTACCGGCCAGTATGCGGTGCCGGTGATCCGCGGCCTCATCGACCGTGGGCTGCCGGTGTTCGGGATTTGCCTCGGGCATCAGTTGCTTGCCCTGGCCATGGGGGCACGCACCTACAAGTTGCACATGGGCCACCGGGGGGCTAATCACCCGGTCAAGGACCTGGAGACCGGACAGGTGGAGATCACCTGCCAGAATCATGGGTTCGCGGTCGACCGGCAGACCCTGCCGGCGAGGGTAATCGAAACACACGTGTCTTTATTTGATGGGACGAATGAGGGATTTCGGATCGAAGGTTTGCCCGTATTCGCGGTGCAATATCATCCAGAGGCGTCCCCGGGTCCACAGGACAGCCATTATCTGTTTCGCCGCTTTGTTGATGCGATGCAGCGTACCGCGGCTCGCGCTGTCTAAATCATGATCAGACACTTGGGGGGAACCTGTCGTGCCATGAGGGGGCTCGCCTAGGATGCCCAAGCGCGAAGACATCCGCTCGATCCTGATCATCGGCGCGGGGCCGATCATCATCGGCCAGGCCTGCGAGTTTGATTATTCCGGCACCCAGGCCTGCACCGCACTGAAGGAGGAAGGATACCGGGTCATTCTCGTCAACAGCAATCCGGCGACGATTATGACCGATCCCGGCCTTGCCGACGTCACCTACATCGAGCCGATCGATGCGCAGACCATCGAGAAGATCATCGTGCGGGAGCGGCCGGACGCGTTGCTGCCCACCATGGGTGGTCAGACGGCACTCAATGTGGCGATGGAGATGCACCACTCGGGAGTCCTCGATCGGCTGGGGGTCGAGGTCATCGGGGCCAAGGCCAGCGTTATCGCCAAGGCGGAGGACCGCCAACTCTTCCGCGACGCGATGACCCGGATCGGCCTGGAATGTCCGAAAAGCCGCATCGTCTGCTCGCTGGACGAGGCGGCGGACGCGATGAACGAAATCGGCCTGCCGCTGATCATTCGCCCGTCGTTCACCCTCGGCGGCACCGGGGGCGGGATCGCCTACAATGCCAACGAGTTCGAACGGGTGGTGGCCGGCGGGCTCGCCGCTTCGCCCGCCCGCCAGGTCCTAATCGAGGAGTCCGTTCTCGGCTGGAAAGAGTTCGAGATGGAGGTGGTCCGGGATCGGGCCGATAACTGCATCATCATCTGCTCCATCGAGAACGTCGACCCCATGGGCGTCCACACCGGGGACTCGGTGACCGTGGCCCCGGCGCTGACTCTTACCGACAAAGAATACCAGATGATGCGCAACGCCTCGATCGCGGTACTGCGCGAGATCGGGGTCGATACCGGCGGCTCCAATGTTCAGTTCGCCATCAATCCGGATACCGGCAAGATGGTGGTGATCGAGATGAACCCCCGCGTTTCGCGGTCGTCGGCGCTGGCGTCGAAGGCGACGGGCTTCCCCATCGCCAAGATCGCGGCGAAGCTGGCCGTCGGCTATCTGCTGGATGAACTGAAGAACGACATCACCGGAACGACGCCGGCCGCCTTCGAGCCGACGATCGATTACGTGGTGACCAAGATTCCCCGCTTCACCTTCGAGAAGTTTCCCGGTGCGGATCCCAATCTGACCACGTCGATGAAGTCGGTGGGAGAGGCGATGGCGATCGGGCGCTGCTTCGCCGAGTCGCTGCAGAAGGGGTTGCGCTCCCTCGAGACCGGCTTGTCGGGCCTCAACGAAGTTCATATCGCCGACACCTCCCGTGACGGCTTGCGTGCCGCCCTGGCCGAGCCCCGGCCCGACCGGGTATTGGTCATCGCGCAAGCCTTTCGACACGGTCTCGATCTGGATCGGGTCTACGCCGCGTGCCGCTACGACCGCTGGTTCCTGGAACAGATCCAGATGCTTATCCAGGTCGAGGAGGAGATCAGGCGAACCGGGCTGCCAGGCGACGCTCCTGGCCTGCGGCGGCTGAAGAGCCTCGGGTTTTCCGATCATCGACTCTCCGAGCTGACCGGAAAAACCCCGGCCGAGATCGCTTTGCGGCGGCGGTTGCTGGGTGTCACGCCGGTATTCAAGCGGGTCGATACGTGTGCGGCCGAGTTTCCGGCCCGCACGTCCTACATGTATTCAACTTACGAAAACGAAAGCGGTTACGAGCATTCGTGCGAGGCGGAGCCGACCGAGCGCGCCAAGGCGGTGATCCTGGGGGGCGGACCCAATCGCATAGGCCAAGGGATCGAATTCGATTATTGTTGCGTTCATGCCGTCTTTGCGCTGCGCGAGGCCGGATACGAAGCAATTATGATCAATTGCAATCCGGAGACGGTCTCTACCGACTATGACACCTCCGATCGTCTCTATTTTGAGCCGTTAACCGATGAGGACGTCATCGAGGTCTTGCGGGTCGAGCAGTCGCGCGGCACCTTGCTTGGGGTGATCGTGCAGTTCGGGGGGCAGACGCCGCTCAAGCTCGCCCGTGCCCTGGCCCGTGCCGGTATCCCCATCCTCGGAACGTCCCCCGATGCCATCGACCTGGCCGAGGATCGGCAACAGTTCCAGACGCTGCTGCGCAATCTCGGGTTGCGACAGCCGGCGAACGGGACCGCCACGTCGTGGGAAGAGGCGAAGGACGTTGGCGCGGCCATCGGCTATCCCCTGGTGGTGCGGCCGTCCTATGTTCTCGGTGGCCGGGCGATGGACATCCTGCACGACCCGGAGCAGATGGACGCTTATTTTGAGCGGCTCACCTACCAGAGGTTGCACGGCATCGACAAGGCGCTGACCATATCGGAGGACTATCCGATCCTCCTCGACAAGTATCTCGAGGACGCCATCGAGATCGATGTGGACGCCGTTGCCGATGGCGAGCGGGTTTATGTGGCGGGGGTCATGCAGCACGTGGAAGAGGCGGGCGTTCATTCCGGCGATTCCGCCTGCTCGCTGCCGCCGCACACACTGGGGGCGGAGCCGGTGCGGGCCCTCGAAGCGCAGACGTCGGCGCTGGCACGAGCCCTCAACGTGGTCGGATTGATGAACGTGCAGTTCGCCATCCAGAACGGCGAGATCTACGTTCTGGAGGTCAATCCCCGCGCCAGCCGGACGGTGCCGTTTGTGGCCAAGGCGACCGGCGTTCCCATCGCCAAGATCGCCGCCCGGGTCATGGCCGGCGAACGACTGGCCGATCTCGGCATCACCCAACGCCCGCACCTCGACCACGTCTCCGTCAAGGAGGCGGTATTCCCGTTCTCGCGCTTCCCCGGCGTCGACATAATTCTCGGGCCGGAGATGAAGTCGACCGGGGAGGTGATGGGAATCGGCGCCGATTTTCCCATCGCCTTCGCCAAGTCGCAGCTGGGGGCGGGGACGGCACTGCCGGCCCGGGGGACGGTTTTCATTTCGGTCAAGGAGCGGGACAAGGTCGCCGCAGCTGATCTGGCGCGAAGGCTGGCCAGCCTGGGCTTCCGGCTGATGGCGACCCACGGGACGGCGAGGGATCTGGAACGTCTGGGGCTTCCCGTGCGTCCGATCAATAAAGTTCTGCAAGGTCGCCCCCATTGCGAGGACGCAATCATTAATGGCGAAGTGCAGCTCGTGATCAATACGACCGAAGGCGCGCAGGCGATTCGGGATAGTCTGTCAATTCGTCGCTCGGCATTGATGAAGAATATTCCACATTACACAACAATTGCTGGAGCTGCCGCAGCTGTTGCTGCTATTGAGGCTTTGGGTTCAGGCGACTGCCTTGAAGTGACTCCGATCCAGACCTATCTTGCCGGCTCGTTCTGAGTCGGATGTAGTGTCCGATCGATGGGACGGCTTTTGACAGCGTCCCCCTTTTGCCGCAGCCGATCCCACATTCGCTCGAAACGAAGCGAGGTACCGCGATGGAAAAAATCCCGATGACCCGGGATGGACTGGTCCAACTGGAGGACGAACTCAAACGCATGCGCTTGGAAGAGCGCCCCGCCGTCATCCGGGCCTTGGCTGAAGCCCGAGAGCATGGGGATCTCTCGGAGAACGCCGAGTACCACGCGGCGCGGGAGCGCCAAAGCTTCATCGAGGGACGCATTGCCGAACTGGAGGACATCATCAGCCGGGCGCAGGTTATCGATACCTCGGGACTGAGCGGCGATGTCGTCCGCTTCGGCGCCACGGTGAGGGTCGCCGATGAAGAAACGGAAGACGAATCGACCTATCGTATCGTCGGCAGCCACGAGGCGGATGCTGCGGCCGGATTGCTCTCGGTCACATCGCCGCTGGGGCGGGCCCTGATCGGCAGAACCCTGGGTGACGTGGTTGAGGTGAAGACCCCCCGTGGGTCGCGTTCCTATGAGGTGGTCAAGATCGTGTACCTCTGACCTCCTGCGCCGAGCCTCGCATGTCAGTCGTCGGTGTTCCCCCCATCCCCGAGGATTTCGGTATCCGTTCGGAATTGCGGCAGGTTGTTGCTGCCAGCATGGGCGACGTCCTCGTCGATGCCCATTTTCCCCAGATCCCCGGTTATGTCCCGGGGAAGGTGCGCGACAATTATGACTTGGCCGACGGGCGCCGCCGCATCCTGGTCACGACGGATCGGCAGAGCGCCTTCGACCAGGTGTTGGCCGCGGTACCGTTCAAGGGGCAGGTGCTCACCGCCACGGCACGCTTCTGGTTCGATGCGACCCGTGACATCATTGCCAATCACGTCCTTGCTTATCCCGATCCGAACGTGATGGTGGCGCGGCGACTGGCCATGCTTCCGGTGGAAATCGTCGTCCGGGAGTACATGACCGGATCAACCGCCACCTCCATCTGGCCGATGTATCAGGCGGGTAGCCGCACCATGTACGGCTGCACCTTTGCCGACGGCTTGCGCAAGAACGAGCGCTTGCCGGCGGCGATCCTGACCCCCACCACCAAGGGCGTGGTCGGGGTGCACGACGTTCCGGTCACGCCGGCGGACCTCATCGCCTCGGGAAAATTATCGGCGGCGCAGTGGGACGAACTGGCGTCGGTTTCGCTGTTACTGTTCGCGCGCGGGCGAGCGCTTGCCGCCGAACGCGGCCTCATTCTCGTCGATACCAAGTACGAGTTCGGCATCGGCGACAACGGCGACCTGGTGCTGGCCGACGAGGTACACACGCCGGATTCCAGCCGCTATTGGCGCGCCGATAGCTACGATGCCCGGTTTGCCGCCGCTCAGGAGCCGGAATCGCTGGATAAGGACTTCCTCCGCCGCTGGATCGTCGCTCGTTGCGATCCCTACAGGGAACCGATCCCCCCCATTCCTGCCGACACCCTCGTCGAGTTCGCCCTGCGCTACATTGCGCTCTACGAAACCCTGACCGGCGAGATCTTGGCGATCTCGCCACCGGCGTCACCGATCCGCGATCGCGTCCGGACCAACGTCCTCGGCTATCTGCAGCAGGATCCTCCGACCGGCGCTTAGTCTTCCGACGCCTCGTCGTCTTCCGGCTCCAGCGGCGGGAAGGGGACCCCGGGCTGGAACTTGGACGTGCGGATGGAGAGCGCCGATTTAACGTGGGTGACGTTATGGGCCGGCGTGAGCCGGCTGGTCAGGAACCGCTCGTAGGCCGTCCAGTCCTCGGCGACGATCTTCAGCAGAAAGTCGGTTTCCCCGGCCAGCATGTAGCACTCGCGCACCTCGGGCCAGCCGGCGACAAGAGCCTCGAAGGCCTGCAGGTCCGCCTCGGCTTGGCTCGCCAGCCCGACCTGGGCGAACACGGTGACATTGAATCCGAGCGCCTTGGGTTCCAGGTCGGCATAATACCCACGCACATACCCTGCCTCTTCCAGCGCCCTGACCCGTCTCAGGCACGGTGGCGCCGAGATACCGGACCGGCGCGCCAGTTCGACATTGGTCATCCGGCCATTGGCTTGCAGGTCGCTGAGGATCCGTTGATCGATCTTATCGAGTTTGACCCGCCTCACCGTTGACTGCTCCTCGACGCTCTCATGCGGCCCGACTATAGAGGTTCGGCCGGCTTAAAGTAAGGCGCCGGCAGAAGCGTTTGTCGGCGGACGCAACCGCGGCCTCTTGCATCGTCGCGTTACCATCCATATCCTTGTTCCCAATGAAAATCTGCCCGTTTGGGCACAGCGGAACATCCTAGTCTCTTGTCGCGCGTAGAGCACAGCAAGGTCGTCATTGTTGGGTCGGGACCGGCCGGTTACACCGCTGCAATTTACGCGGCGCGGGCGAGCCTTGATCCTATCCTGATCCGGGGAATTCAACCCGGAGGTCAGTTGACCATTACGACCGATGTGGAGAACTACCCGGGCTATGCCGAAGCGGTCCAGGGCCCCTGGATGATGGCGCAAATGGATCAACAGGCCGCGCGCGTGGGGACCCGACTGGTGGATGACACCGTTGTGTCGGTCGACCTCTCTCAACGGCCGTTCCGCGTTGAAGGCGATTCCGGAGACCTGTACGTGGGCGAAACGCTGGCGATCTGCACCGGCGCGTCGGCACGTTGGCTGGGGCTGCCGAGCGAGGACCTCTACAAGGGCTTCGGCGTATCGGCGTGCGCCACCTGCGACGGCTTTTTCTTTCGCGATAAAACCGTTGCGGTCATCGGTGGCGGCAATACCGCGGTAGAGGAAGCGCTGTTTCTCACCAGGTTTGCCAGGCGGGTTTACCTGGTCCATCGCCGCGATCGACTTCGCGCCGAGAAGATTCTGCAAGATCGACTATTTCGCAACGACGCCATCTCGGTCATATGGGATCACGTCGTTCACCAAATCGAGGGAGCCGAGGGTCCACGCGGCGTCACCGGAATCTTGCTCCGTGATGTCCTGACCGGGGCCTTGCAGAAGATTCCCGTCGACGGCGTGTTTATCGCCATCGGTCACGTCCCTAATAGCGAGATATTCAGGGACTGGCTGGCGATGGACGCGGAAGGCTATATCTTAACCAAACCGAACAGCACCGCGACAAACGTTCCGGGCGTGTTTGCCGCGGGTGACGTTCAAGACAAAATATTTCGACAGGCAGTAACCGCCGCCGGTACCGGTTGCATGGCGGCGTTAGAGGCAGAGCGGTTCTTGGCAGCGGACGAACAGAAAGCGGCGATTGCGGCTCAATAAGCTGTGCGAATTGCGCGTTCTGGCGGTTGCGGCGACACGCGGCCCCTAGCCGTTCTGCGTGCGAGCAAGACAGCCAGGAGGCTGTGACGTTTGATGCCGATGGACTGGGATAAGCTCCGCGTCTTCCACGCCGTAGCCGAAGCAGGGAGCTTTACCCACGCCGGCGACGTCTTGAACCTGAGCCAGTCGGCGGTCAGTCGCCAGGTTAGCGCACTGGAAGAGGCGCTGCAGGTTCCTTTGTTCCATCGCCACGCCCGCGGGCTGATGCTGACCGAGCAAGGAGAGATACTGTACAAGACGGCCCGCGAGGTACTGTCCAAACTCAACATGGTGGAAGCTCAGATCGTCGAGAGTCGGGAGCGCCCCAAGGGCCCGCTCCGAATCACCACCACCATCGCTTTCGGCTCGGTCTGGTTGGCGCCCAGGTTGAAGGAGTTCCTGGAGGCGCACCCGGACATCGAAGTCTCGCTGATGCTCACCGACGACGAACTCGACCTTTCCATGCGGGAAGCGGATGTGGCGCTTCGCCTCACCGCGCCGACCCAATCCGACCTGATTCAAAGGCGGATGATGACGCTGCGCTATCATGTGTTCGCCGCGCCGTCGTATCTGCAAGCCCATGGGGAGCCACGGACAGTCGAGGACCTCGATCATCACCGACTGGTCGTCTTCGGCGAAGATATTCGTCCGCCCCTTACGACACTCAACTGGCTTCTCGAAGCAGGTCTGAAGAACGGGAACAAGAGAAAGGCTTTTCTCCGTGTGAACAGTACCTATGGTATTTTTCGCGCGGTTCAAAGCGGTATCGGCGTGGGAGCGCTGCCACACTATCTCAATCAGGAGACCGGGCACCTGGTCCCGGTTCTTCCTCAGATCCGCGGACCGGAGCTGGAAATGTACTTCGTCTACCCCGAGGAGCTCCGGCACTCCAATCGCATCGGCTTATTTCGCGATTTCATGTTGCGCAAGGTCGAGGAACTGGTTCGCTAGCAGCTCCGCCGCCTAGTCCCCTCTGCCGCTGCCGGTCGCGCGAACGACGCGCTGCAAAATTCGCTCGGACATGCGCTTTATGCATGGCGACCGTGCATTTTACGGCTTGCGTTCAGACGGCCAGCCCCTATATCGTGCTTGTTGTTGCTGCATTGCAGCATGACGGTTTCGGGCGGTAGGCCCGGAAGAGGGCTCGTGACGAACGAGTCCTACGTCTCCCAGACGTGAAGCCTCCCTGTTGGACTTGCCGGGCCTTTAGGCCCGGCATCTTTTTTTGCAACCGGATGAAGGGGCGGGAGCCGCCCCGATCAACCCGCCAGCGACTGGGCTCGCTGCGACACGACATCGTCCGCCAGTTTTCCGCTGAGTTCCTGGAGATGGTCGAACTGGCCGGCGAAAGTTCCGACTCCCAGCGTCGCCGACCGCAACTCGACGATGAGACCGTGCATCTCCGACTGGGGCAACAGCACGGAAACCTCGTCCCAGCCGTTCCAGGCGGTCTTGGCCTCGTAGCCGAGGATTTGTCCTCGCCGCCCGGCGACGATTCGTTGCACCCGCGAGGTGAAGTCGGTGGGAACGGCGATGCGAACGCTGAAGATGGGCTCCAGCAGGACCGGATCGCACTTCGGCATGCCCTCTCGCATGGCCAATTGCGCCGCCTTGCGGAAGGCCATCTCCGACGAGTCGACGGTATGGAATTGGCCATCGGTCAGGGTGACGGCGATATCCACCACCGGAAACCCGAGCGGGCCCCGTTGCAGATACTCGCGCACCCCGGTTTCCACCGCCGGGATGTACTGCTTCGGCACCGCTCCGCCGGTAATGGTGTCGTTGAAGGTGAAACCGGAGCCCCGAGGCAGCGGGCCGATGTCCACGTGCACGTCGCCGAACTCGCCGTGCCCTCCCGACTGCTTCTTGTGACGGGCGTGCTGGCTCACCCCGCTGCGGATCGTTTCCTTGTAGGGCACCTGCGGACGGTGATGCACGACCTGGATATGGAACCGATTGCGCAGGCGATCGATGGCGATCGCGAGGTGCATTTCGCCCTGGCCCCAGAGAAGAAACTCGCCGGTGTCGGGGTCGTGACCGAATGACAGCGAGGCATCCTCGTCGACCAGCCGCGACAGGGCTCCCGTGAGTTTGACTTCGTCCGACCGCTGCGCCGCATGGATGGCGACCGCGAACATGGGTGTGATCGGCGCCGGCCAATCGGCCGCAGGCCTGCTGGCCGAGGCGGAAAGCACCTGACCGGTCGCCGCGCCCTCAAGGCGTCCCAGGGCGACAACTTCGCCCAGCCCGGCGCGGGGCTGCTTGTCGAGCTTCTGACCCAGCGCCCGGCTCACCCCGGCGACTCGTTCGCCGCCCAGGGTCATGCCATCGGTCACCTCGCCGGCGAGGACGCGCACGAACGATAGCTTTCCGGTATGGGCAGCGTGCAAGGTTTTGAAGACGACGGCACAAGCGTCTTCCTCACCCTCCACACCCAGTCGGGCCGCCGCCTTTTGCGGCTCGGGCGCCTCATGGCGAAGCGCCTTCAGCAGACGGGTGATGCCGAACATGGACTCGGCGGCGCCAAAGAACACGGGAACGATCAGGTCTTCTTGAAGGTCGCGGGTCAGGCCAGCGTAGATCTCATCGGCGGAGGGGGTAATGTCCTCCAGCACCTTTTCCAGCAACTCGTCGTCAAAGTCGGCAAGCGACTCCAGAAGACCGGTGCGTGCCTCCTGCTCGCGCTCTCCCAGCCCCTCGGTGAGGCTGATGAGTTGCGATCGCTGGCCCGGCGTCCAACGGAAGGCCCGCTCGCTGACCAGGTCGACGAAACCGGTCACCTGCTCGCCGTCCCTGATCGGGACCTCGCGCAGCACCAGCGGACGATCGGAAAGCGCCTGAAGCGCTTCCAGGGTGGCGCGAACGCTGGTGCCCGAATTGTCCATTTTGTTGATAAATAGCAGGTGCGGGATCGCGTGGTCGTCGAGGAAGCGCAGAAGGGGTGCGAGCGTCAGGACTTTTTGAGGTTCCGGCTCGCAGACGACCACCGCCGCATCGCAGACCATCAGCGCATGATAGGAATCCTGGAGGAGTTCGATCGAGCCCGGACAATCGATGAAGGTCCAGGAATCGCCCAGATAGTCCGTCGTTGCCACCGACAGTTCGGTGGACATCTGTCGCGCCCGGGCTTCGGGGGTGCCGTCGCCGACGGTGTTGCCGTCGCGCACGCTGCCGCGCCTCTGGGTGGCTCCCGTCAGCGACAGGATGGCTTCGAGGAGAGTGGTTTTGCCGCTCAGGTACGGGCCGACGAGCGCTGCACACCGGGGTGTCGATGGAGATTTTTTCGTCAATTTCCTCTCCCCACTTTCTAGTTTTTGATGAGCCGGGGTCCCGCGCTCAAGCTACCCTGCGCCCCGGTCGAATCAAGCGAAACTCGGCGGTGTCGCCGGGCGGATGAGGCGATGTCCTGTGTTACCGCGCCACCGGGTATGGCCAGAGCACGTGGAATGAGAGTCCGCCGGCCGGCCCACGGCGCGCGCGCAAGCAATCGCCCGCGGCAGCGGTGGTTCGGCGCTTCGCTTCCGAGGAGCGGCGCAATCGCCGGTTGGGGCTATCTACGGCCGCGACGGGGCCGGCACTGCGCTTCATCAGGTCAGACCAAGTTGTTGCAGGCCCGGATGATCCGGCGACAGGCTTCCTCCAGTGCTTGCGTCGAGGTGGCGTAGGAAATGCGAAAGTACGGTGAAAGCCCGAACGCCGCGCCCTGGACCACGGCGACCCCTTCGGCCTCCAAGAGGTAGGTGACGAAATCCTCGTCGGTAGCGAGGGTGTCGCCGGACGGTGTCCGCTTGCCGATCACCCCGGCGCAAGACGGGTAGACGTAGAAGGCGCCTTCCGGGGTATCGCAGCTGAGCCCGGCGGCCTGGTTCAAATGGGACACCACCAGATCTCGCCGTTGCTTGAAGATCGCATTGCGTTCGGCGAGGAAATCGTGCGGCCCGTCGAGGGCCGCCGCCGCCGCCGCTTGGCTGATCGAGCAGGTGTGGGTGGTCGACTGGGATTGGATCATGTTCATCGCGTTGATCAGTGACTTCGGCCCCGCCCCGTAACCGACCCTCCATCCGGTCATGGCGTAGGACTTGGAGCACCCGTTCAGGGTCAGCGTGCGGTCGTAGAGCCGGGGTTCGACCTGTGCCGGGGTGACGAAGCGATAGTCGTCGTAGACGACGTGCTCGTAGATGTCGTCGGTCAATACCCATACCTGCGGGTGGTCCAGAAGCACGTCACAGATGCGGCGCATCTCGGCGCGGGTATAGGCCGCGCCCGAAGGATTTGACGGCGAATTCAGGATGAGCCACTTCGTCCGCTTGCCGATCGCCCGATCCAACTCGTCCGGATCAAGCTTGAAGCGCCGCTCCGCGCTGCAGGGGAGGAAAACCGGCTCGGCCTCGGCGAGGAGGACGATGTCCGGATAGGAAACCCAGTAAGGAGTGGGAATGACGACTTCGTCCCCGCGGTCGAGGGTCGCCACCATCGCATTGTAGATCGTCTGCTTGCCGCCGCAGGATACCGTAATCTGATCCGGCTTATACTCCAACTCATTGTCGCGTTTGAATTTTCTGGCGATGGCTTGGCGCAGGGCCAACGTCCCGGCGACGGCGGTATATTTCGTTTCGCCCCGGTCGATGGCGAGTTTCGCCGCGGCCTTGATGTGGTCGGGCGTGTCGAAGTCCGGCTCACCGGCTCCGAGACCGATCACGTCGCGGCCTTGCGCCTTGAGGTCGGCCGCCTTCTGCGTCACGCCGATGGTCGGCGACGGTTTGATCCGTCCCAGCCGTGCTGCAAGAAACGGCATAATCATGCTCCCGAAAAACCGAAATCGCCGCCCGTTCTAAGATCCGGCAGCGGGCAACGCAATCGCCCACGCGCCGCCGCTCAGCCGGCGACGGACTCCGCATCCCTGTGCAATGCCGCCCGCTGTCCGTCGCTGTAGGCGCCGGCGGCATCCTCCGTCACCAGGTCACGCCAAGCCGAGCGCTGGGGCATGAGGGGCGGGGCGGCAGGGTGACGTGGCGGGGCGGACGGTGGTGCGATCAGGTTGCGAGAGCCAATGCCGCGGGACTCGATCTGCCGGTAGAACAGATTGTAGATCGACCAGAGCCCAAGGTGACGCGCCTCCCGCAGCGGAAACCTGCGGGCCATGGAGCGCCACGAATAGAATCGCTCGTAGACATCGCAGTATCCCCGCCGCAGATCCTCGACGCTCATGCCCTGCGGCTGATAGACGATGTTGCTTTGGTCGTACTTGTCCCAATCGAAGGAGATAATCCGACCGCTTCGAAGCATTTCATACCAGGTAACGGTTCCAGGATAGGGCGTAAACAAAGAGTATGCGCATGCATCATAGCCCGTATCTATAGTGAATGAAGCAGTCGCATCAAAGGTAGAAATATCATCCTCATCAAATCCAAACATGAAAAGGCCGAGCACCATCATTCCATGCGCATGGATCTTTTTGACGAGCTTGTAAAAGTCTTCCGGGCGATTTTGGTACTTATGGACGTTGCGGAGAGCCTGCGACGAAATGGACTCAAACCCGAGGCAAAGCTGGTAGCAACCGCTTTCGGCGGCCAGTTCCAACAACTCCTCATCATGGGCGGCGGCGGTATTGACGCCAGCCTGCCAGCGAATTCCCCGGCCCTTCAGCGCCGTCATCACCTCTATGGCCCGCTCCTTGACGCCGAAGAAGTCGGCATCGCCGATGGTGATGAGACGATCGCCGCAGGCATCGATGTCGCGCAAGACATGGTCGATGGGTTTGAAGCGAAAGCGCAGGCCGTACATCATGTGTTCGGCGCAGAACGCGCATGCATGGTGGCAGCCGCGCGACGTCTGAATAAAGGTCTTGTTGAAGTAGCGGCTCTTCTTCATCAGGTCGTAGCGCGGTAAGGGCACATCGTCCATGGGATGCAGCCGATCCGCCTTGTAGATGCCTCTCAGCGTCCCGTCCTCCAGGTCGCTGATCACTTGGGCCATGATCGACTCGACCTCGCCGACGACAACGGCGTCCGCGTGCTCGAGCGCCTCCTGCGGCATGAAGCTCGGGTGCACGCCGCCCATGACCACAGGAATGCCTCGTTTGCGGAAGCTGTCGGCGATCTCATAGCCGCGCTTGACGTAGGAGGTCATCGCCGAGATGCCGACGAGGCTCGCGTCGAGGTCGAAGTCGATCGGTTCGACGTTCTCGTCGGTAAGCACGACTTCGTAGTGATCGCGAGGGATCGTGGCGGCTACCGCGAGAAGCCCGGCCAAGGGAGAAAACAGGGCCCGGCCCATCAGCATCGGCTGGGTAATAAGGGAGTCGGCTTTGGGGTTGATCAGGTGAATACGGCGGCTGGTCATTGGCCGCTCCTTTTCCGGCGGGTGCCCATACCTTCACGCCCCGCCGTTCGATGCCTTCAGCGCGGGATGGTCGAAGGTGAAGGAAGTTTAGCCGGCAGTTCCTGCGGGCGCCTAGCTCTTATCGGCCCTACGCCGCTTTCGTCCGGGCCGGGTCGGCGAGATGGTCGGGCGCACCGAGCTTAAACCGCTGCAGCCCCGGCCGGAGTGGGCCGGGGCGGCGGCAAGGAAAAGCGCCGCGCCTTCGTGCCATATGAACAGGGCGGCCGGCCTTGTCCGCCTAGTGCAGGGCGCAGTCCAGTGCCGACGCTTGGCGCGCCGCCTCGTGCGCCTCGTCTTCCAGGCCGTCGAAGAAGAACTGAATTGGAATTCCCAGGGTTCCCGCCAGAAGCAACAGATCGCGCGGCGTTGCTTCCGCTTGGCCGCCCTCCAGCCTCTCGAGCCGACCGACGCTCAGTCCCGTGGCGGCGGCCAATTCCTTGAGATCGGCTCCCCGCACTGTCCGCGCCAGCAGCAGGCCCGCGCCGATGTGCCGATTTATGTTCCGCCCGTCGCCGTTCGGCATTTCCTCAACTCCCCAGAACCCGGCTGCGCCGCCGGTTGGTGCGATCACCCTGATTCGTTATCCCGCACGATCATTGGTAACCGAGAGACGATACTAACAGCCGAACTCCGGGTACGATGTGAACGGCATCACGTGGTCTCGGCCGGTGCTTGCGCTGCGGCGAAGCGCGCCTATCCTCCATTGATCATGGCAAGCTTCCTCAACCCCGCCATCTTCATGCCGGCGAAGCGTCCCCCGGTGCCATCGGCGCGGCCGTTCCGGCTCGCCTCCGGCTACCAGCCGGCGGGGGATCAGCCGGAGGCGATCGCCGCCCTGCTGGGCGGTTTGACCGAAGGCGAGCGGGACCAGGTGCTGCTCGGCGTGACCGGTTCCGGCAAGACCTTCACCGTCGCCAATGTCATCGCCGCCGTGCAACGGCCGACGCTGGTGCTGGCGCCTAACAAGATTCTGGCGGCGCAGCTCTACGGCGAAATGAAGGGCTTCTTTCCCGACAACGCGGTCGAGTACTTCGTGTCTTATTATGATTACTACCAACCGGAAGCGTATGTTCCGCGCACCGATACTTACATCGAAAAGGACTCGTCGATAAACGAGCAGATCGACCGCATGCGCCATGCCGCCACCCGGGCTCTCCTGGAGCGCAACGACGTGATCATCGTCGCCTCGGTGTCGTGCATCTACGGTATCGGCGCGGTGGAGACCTATGCGCAGATGACTGCGCACATCGAGGCGGGCCAGCTACTGGACCGCAACGGACTCATGCGCCGACTCGTCGAGCTCCAGTACAAGCGCAACGACATCAATTTCGGGCGTGGCGCGTTCCGGGTGCTTGGCGACACGATCGAGGTGTTTCCTTCACATCTGGAGGATCGCGCCTGGAAAATCTCGCTCTTCGGCGAAGAGGTGGAGGCTATATGGGAGGTCGACCCTCTCACCGGCGAAAAAACGGCGACCCTGGAGGGGATCGTTCTCTACCCCAACAGCCACTACGTGACCCCGCGCCCGACGTTGCAACAGGCCATTCCGCGGATAAAGCAGGAGCTCCGTCAGAATGTCGATGTGTTGGTTGCCGACGGCAAGCTTCTGGAGGCGCAACGCTTGCAAGAGCGGACCACCTTCGATCTGGAGATGCTGGAGACGACCGGTCACTGCGCCGGCATCGAGAATTATTCCCGCTACCTGACCGGCCGCAACCCGGGGGAGCCGCCGCCGACGCTGTTCGAGTATCTGCCGGAAAACGCCCTGCTCGTCGTCGACGAGAGCCATGTGACGGTGCCGCAACTGGGCGGCATGTTTCGCGGCGACTATCAGAGGAAATCCACCCTCGCCGAGTTCGGTTTCCGCCTGCCATCCTGCGTCGATAACCGGCCGCTGAAATTCGAGGAGTGGGAGCGGATGCGGCCGCAAACGATCTTCGTCTCCGCGACCCCCGGGCCGTGGGAACTGGAGCGCACCTGCGGCGTCATCGTCGAGCAGGTGGTCCGGCCGACAGGGCTCGTCGATCCGTTGTGCATCGTGCGGCCGGTGGCCGGGCAGGTGGACGATCTTCTGAACGAATGCAAGGCGATCGCCGCTGCTGGCCTGCGCGCCCTGGTCACCACCTTGACGAAGAAAATGGCGGAAGACCTGACCGAGTATATGCATGAGCAAGGTCTGCGCGTCCGCTACATGCATTCCGACGTCGAGACCTTGGAGCGGATAGAGATCATCCGCGATCTGCGGCTCGGCGCCTTCGACGTGCTGGTGGGGATCAATCTGCTGCGCGAGGGGCTCGACATCCCGGAATGCGCACTCGTTGCCATCCTCGATGCGGACAAGGAAGGCTACCTACGCTCGAAGACATCGCTGGTGCAGACGATCGGGCGCGCGGCCCGCAATGTGGAGGGCCGGGTCATCCTCTATGCCGACAGGATGACCGAGTCCCTACGGTATGCCATCGATGAGACGGAGCGGCGGCGGACAAAGCAGCTCGATTACAACCGGGTCCGCGGAATCACCCCGGAGAGCGTGAAAAAGGGCATCACCGACGTCCTGCAGAGCGTCTACGAGCAGGATTACGTCACCGTCGCCACCGGGGCGGCCGCCGATCTTCACGCCGTCGGCAAGGATGCCCATGCGGTTATCTCCGAACTCGAAGGGCGGATGCGAAAAGCCGCCGCTGATCTCGATTTCGAGAACGCCGCCCGTTTCCGTGATGAGATCCGCAGGCTCGAGGCGAAGGAACTCGGCCTGGATCGCCCGGGCGTTGCCCGCAAGGCGGCGGCGGCCTCCGGCTGGAGCGGACAAGACAGGGCGCGGGCGGCCAAGGCCGCGAAGTCACTCTCCAGAGGGGAGCCATCGCCCAGAGCACCGGCCCGCCGTCGACCGCGGTAGCAGCGAGGAGCCGGCTGAACCCTTCGGCATGGCGGACGCGCATTTGCGCCGGAGTTGCGGTATGCAGGGCATCGATGAAGATCCTCCGGCTGCAATCGCTGGTCCCGTTGATCGTCCTCGCGGCGGCGGCGCTGCTCGCCCTGAAAGACCCGTTCTTTGTCGTCGCGCTGCGCGAGAGCGTCTTCGATGCGTACCAAAGGCTGCGACCGCGCGCTTATCAGCCGGTCCCGGTCAAGATCGTCGACATTGACGACATCAGCTTGACCCGCCTCGGTCAATGGCCGTGGCCGCGGTCGCGACTTGCCGAACTCGTCGATCGGCTGCGGGAGATGGGGGCAACCGCCATCGTCTTCGACATGCTGTTCGCGGAGCCCGACCGGACCTCGCCGAGCGTCGTCCTTCCCCAGTGGCGGCAGGGCCGGCCGGTGGCCGAATGGCCGGGCGAGTTGGAGGACTTCGATGCGACGTTCGCCCGGTCGCTCGCCGCCGCGCCGACCGTTACCGCCTTCGCCCTGGTAAATTACCCGCCGGGCCGGATGCCGGTGCGACGGGCGGGGTATGCCTTTATCGGCGCCAACCCGCTGCCGTTCGTCACCGCCTACCACGGCGCGGTGACTTCCCTTCCCGCCATTGAACAAGCGGCCGCCGGCAACGGCGCGCTCAACGTCGGGTTCGGTGCAGGGGGCGTCATCCGCCAGGTGCCGCTGCTCCTTGCCTTGCAGGACGAACTTTATCCCTCGCTGGTCGCCGAAGCGCTGAGGGTAGCGCAAGGCGCCGACACCTATGTGATCAAGACGGCGGGCGCCGCCGGCGAGACCAGCTTCGGCACCCAGACCGGGATCACCCACGTCCGCATCGGCGCCCACGTCATCCCCACCGACTCGCGCGGTGAGATCTGGATCGCTTACACGCCGCCAGTGCCGGCCCGCTACTTACCGGCGTGGAAGGTGCTGCAGGGAGATATCGAGACGGATGCCGTCCGCGGCGCCATCGTTCTGATTGGATCCACCGCGGCCGGTCTTCAGGATTTGCATGCGACGCCGTTGGCGGTGGCGATGTCGGGGGTCGCCATTCATGCCCAGGCCATCGAGCAGGTGCTTCTGGAGATAAGCCTTATTCGGCCGGATTGGGCGAAGGGGGCGGAAGTCCTCCTCATGCTCGGTCTTGCCGCTCTGCTGTTGCTGCTGGGATCGAGGATCGGAGCCGTGTGGACGGCGGTGATCGGCGTGGCGGCGACGCTCGCGGCCTTTCTCGCATCCTGGTATGCCTTCCGCGAGCAACGCATTCTGCTCGATCCGCTGTTCCCGGCGGCGGCGGTCCTCGTGACCTACGTCACGTTCTCCCTGATCAAAACGCTGCACACGGAGCGCCAGCAGCGCTGGGTGCGCAAGGCCTTCGCCAGCTACATGTCGCCGAAGCTGGTTCAGCAGCTCGTCGAAAATCCCCAGCAGTTGCAACTGAGCGGCGAGCGGCGTGAACTCAGCTTCCTGTTCACCGATCTCGAGGGTTTCACCGCCCTTGTCGAGCGTGCGGAGCCCTCGGAGGTGGTGCCGGTTATCAATGCCTACCTGGATGGGATGATAAGGATCGCGTTCCAGCACGATGGGACGGTCGACAAGATCATCGGCGACGCCCTGCACGTGATCTTCGGCGCGCCGGTGGCCGCACCGGATCACGCCAGCCGGGCGGTTGCCTGCGCGCTCGAAATCGACCGGTTCGCCCATGCCTTCGCCGAGAAGCAGCGCCTCGGCGGAATCCCGTTCGGAGAGACCCGGATCGGTGTCAACTCCGGTACCGCCATCGTCGGCAACTTTGGCGGTGACCTCAAGTTTGACTACACGGCGCACGGCGATGCCATCAACACCGCCGCCCGGCTGGAAGGAGCCAATAAGTATCTCGGAACCCGCATCTGTGTGAGCGAGCATACGGTTGCCCTCTGCGCGGGCTTCGTCGGACGGCCCGCCGGTACGCTGGTCCTCAAGGGAAAGAGTCGCGCCATCGGGGTGTTCGAGCCCTACGTGGGCGGCACACGTGATGCTGCCGCGATCGCTCAGTACCGGGCTGCATTCGCGCTGTTGAAGGCGGAGAACAGTGGCGCCGAGGCGGCGTTCGCCGCGTATGTGGAAAAGTGGCCGGATGACCCGCTGGCTCGCTACCATCTCAAGCGGCTGCGACGGGGGGAAAAGGGGGACGGCGCGACCCTGACGGATAAGTAGCCGCGCGGACTCATTTATACACTGTCGTTGGTGTTGGCCGCGTACATGCCCGAGGTGACACAGGTCACAGCCGGTGAGCTCATAAGATCTTACTATTCTCTTACCAGGGGCCGAGTCGCTGCGGTCTTTGGAAATAACCGGCATGACTTGGCCGGGCTCGTCGAGCCCGGCCTTTTTTGTGTGCGCACAACCTAACGGCAGTTATGTCGCGAATACCACGCACAATAAAAGCAAATGTAGCTTCAATTTGCTCACAAAAAATTATTTTGCAGTGCAAATCAATAAGTTACATATTCGTTAACGATATAGCGAATCTATTCGGCAGCAAGTCTTAAGCGGCCGAAGATCCGCGGGATAGCGTTGATGAGCACACTGGACCAGAAGCTAGGGGCACAGGCCGGTCAGGCCGTGGCATTCGCCACCAACGCGGCCGTCGCCCTGTCTCGACAGGCGGCGGAACGCCAGCGACAGATCGCACAGGAGCTGCGCACGCCCGTCGTTGTAGAGTCCCGGCTGGAGCATGCCGATAGGAAGCAACCGCCGGACCCTGCGGACAGGCCGAAGTCGGCGCTTTCCGGCGAGCCCGACGACGACAAAGATAAATCGGCGGATCCCAAAGAACCAGACTCGCGGCGCATCGACGTCCGCGTATGACCGATCCTGTCCCCGTCCAATTCCGCAGCGATGACGGGGAGTGAGCGGGATCAGATATTGAGCGGCCGGCCGTCAACGGCAAGAGCCGCTTCCTTGATCGCCTCAGCCAATCCCGGATGGCCGTGGGACGTATAGGCAACATCCTCGGCCGAAGCGGAGAACTCCATCGCCGTGACCAGTTCTTGGATCAGGTCGCCCGCCTGGGGGCCGATGATGTGGGCGCCCAGAATCCGATCGGTCTGCGCATCGGCGAGAATCTTGACGAAGCCGTCCATGTCGTCGTTGCAGCGCGCCCGTGAGTTGGCGGTAAACGGGAACTTGCCAACCTTGTAAGCGACGTTGTCGGCCTTCAGCTGCTCCTCGGTGCGGCCGACGGCGGCGACCTCGGGCCACGTGTAGACGACGCCCGGAATCACCTCGTAGTTCACATGCGAGGCGCGACCGGCAATTCGTTCGACGCAGGCGACACCTTCTTCCTCCGCCTTGTGGGCGAGCATCTTGCCGCCGATGACGTCGCCGATGGCGAAAATTCCGGCGATGTTGGTCTGATAATCCCCATCGACGGCGATGAAGCCACGATCATCGCGGACGACCCCGATCTCGTCCAATCCCAGTCCCTCGGTAAAGGGTCGCCGACCCACCGAAACCAGCACCACCTCCGTTTCCAGCTGTGTCTGATTTCCGCCGTCCACCTGCTCCAGTTTCAGCGTCACCAGGTCACCCTTGGCGACCGCTTCGCTCACCTTGGTGGAAAGCCGGAACGTGAGGCCCTGCTTTTCCAGGATCCGATGCATCTGCCGGCCGACCTCCCGGTCCATTCCGGGCAGGATGTGGTCAAGGAATTCGACCACGGTGACGTCGGCACCCAGTCGCCGCCAGACCGAGCCCAGCTCAAGACCGATGTACCCACCGCCGATGACCACCATCGTCTTCGGGACCGAGGAAAGGTCCAGCGCTCCGGTGGAACTCAGGATTCGGCGTTCGTCGATCTCTATGCCGGGCAGCCGCGCGATGTCGGAGCCGGTGGCGATGATGATGCTGTCCGCGGTCAGCATCCGGACCGCACCGTCGGCGACCGCCTCGGTGCGCAGCGTATCGGCGGCGACGAAGGTTCCGCTGGCGATGACGTGCTCGATCTTGTGCTTGCGGAACAGGCCGCCGACACCGCCGGTCAGGGTGGCGACGACGTCGCTCTTTCGCTTCAGCATCGCCGCAAGGTCGACGCCGACCGTGTCCACCTTGATCCCGTGGTGGGCAAACTCACGGGTCGCCTGCTCGTAGAGATGGGACGATTGCAGCAACGCCTTCGACGGAATGCAGCCGACATTGAGGCAGGTGCCGCCGAGGGCGGTCCGCTTCTCGACGCAGGCGACCCGCATACCGAGCTGGGCGGCACGGATGGCGGCGATGTAACCGCCTGGGCCGCCGCCGACGATGATCAGGTCGAAGGTTTCATTGCTCATGGCAGCATCCACCGGTCGTGATCCGAATTGTTACTTGCCGATTGGTCGAAGTGACGGGCCGATGGACTCGGGATCACAATCCGACCAGGCGACTCTCCCCATGGCTGGGAGCGAGACGAAGCCGTCCGCGGCGGGCGCCTAGGCGTCGATCAGGATTCGCTCCGGGGCCTCGACGCACTCCTTCACCCGGACGAGGAACGAGACCGCCTCGCGACCGTCAATGATCCGGTGGTCATAGGAAAGGGCCACATACATCATCGGCCGCGCCTGGATAGATCCGTCCGCCATGACCATGGGGCGCGACTGAATCTTGTGCATGCCGAGGATGCCCGATTGGGGCGGATTGATGATCGGTGTCGACATGAGCGAGCCGAACACCCCGCCGTTGGTGATGGTGAAGGTCCCTCCCTGCATCTCTTCGATGCTGAGCTGACCGTCACGGGCTCGCCTGCCGAGTTCGGATATCTTCGCTTCGATCTCGGCGAAGCCAAGCCGGTCGCAATCGCGCACCACCGGCACCACCAGCCCCTGCGGCGATGAGACGGCGATGGCAATGTCGTAATGGTTCTTGTAGACGATGTCGTCGCCGTCGATCTCGGCATTGACCGCGGGAAATTCTTTCAAGGCGATGACGCACGCCTTGACGAACAAAGACATCACACCCAGGCGGGCACCATGCTTTTTCTCGAAAGACTCCTTGTATTTGGCCCGAAGACTGTTTGCCGCGGTCATGTCCACCTCGTTGAAGGTGGTCAGCATTGCTGCGGTATTCTGAGCGTCCTTCAGTCGCTGTGCGACCATCTTGCGAAGGCGGGTCATCCGCACCCGCTCCTCACGGCCTTCGGCCGCCGCCGGAGCCTGTCCCGCCGGGGAGGGGGCGGGGAAGGGAACGACGCCGGCGGGAGCGGCGGCCGGCTTTTCTTTGCGTTCATCGCGTGACCCGAGGTAGGCCACCACATCACCCTTGGTGAGCCGGCCGTCCTTCCCGGAGACTGGGATTTGGCGCGGGTCGAGGCGATTTTCTTCGATCAGCCGCCGCACCGCCGGCGACAACAGCAGGATATTGTCCTTGCCCGCGGCCGGCGGCGCTGGCGCTGGCGTCGGCGCGGGAGCGGAGGCCGCGGGGGCGGGTTTGTCCTGTTTTGCGGCTGCCCCGACCGCCGGCGCAGCGGCCGCTTTCGGTGCCGCGCCCGCTGCGGCGCCCTCGTCCAGTCGGCCGAGCAAGGCCCCCACTTCCACATCCACCCCGACCGGCGCGGCGATTTCGGCGAGGACACCGCTGGCCGGGGCGTTCACCTCGAGGGTTACTTTGTCTGTTTCCAGCTCAACCAATGGTTCATCAAGCGCGACGGCATCGCCCTGCGCCTTAAACCACTTGGCTACGGTCGCCTCGCTCACGGACTCGCCGAGGGCCGGGACTTTGATCTCGATGGCCATGGGGTCTCCCTGGAATTCTGGCAGCGCCGTCAGGCGATGACGCGGCGGAAGGGTTGCGGCAGGGATTCAACGCCGACCGTGAGGGCCTCTTCCACTAGGCGGCGCTGTTCCCTCTCATGGGTCTTGAACAGGCCGGTGGCCGGTGAGGCCGCCGCCTTGCGTCCGACATAGAAGGGTATGACCCTCGGTCGACGCTGCTCTTCGAGGATGTTGATCAGCCTCGGCAGCACGAATTGCCAAGCCGCGTTATTGGCGGGCTCCTCCTGACACCAGACGACCTCGGCGTTGGGGTACTTGGCGATCTGCTCGACCACCCGGATGCGCGGCCACGGATAAAGCTGTTCGACCCGGACCAGGGCCACATCGGTGATGCCCCGCTGCCGGCGCTCCTGGAGCAGGTCGTAGTAAACCTTGCCGCTACAGAAGACGATGCGGCGAACATCGGCATCGCTCACCAGCGCATCCACTTCGCCGAGGACGCGGCTGAACTTCGTTCCCGGCCCGAAGGCGCTCAGAGGCGAGACGGCTAGCTTATGACGAAGGAGCGATTTGGGAGAAAACACGATCAGGGGTTTGCGGAAATTGCGGCGGATCTGGCGACGCAGGGCATGAAAGTAATTTGCCGGGGTCGTACAGTTGACCACCTGTATATTGTCCTCGGCGCACAGTTGCAGGTAGCGCTCGATGCGGGCGGAGGAATGCTCAGGTCCCTGTCCCTCGAACCCATGCGGCAGCAGCATGACCAGACCGCACAGGCGCAGCCACTTCGACTCGCCCGAAGCGATGAACTGGTCGATGATGACCTGGGCCCCGTTGGCAAAGTCGCCAAACTGGGCTTCCCAGAGGACCAAAGCGTCGGGTTCCACCAGCGAGAAGCCGTATTCGAAGCCGAGGACCGAGGCTTCCGAGAGCGGGCTGTCGACGACTTCGAAGGAGCCCTGACCGTCGGAGATGTTGTTGAGGGGGATGTAGCGGGCCTCGGTCACCTGGTCGACCAGCACCGCGTGCCGGTGCGAAAATGTTCCGCGGCCGGAGTCCTGTCCCGACAAGCGGACGGTGACCCCCTCCGCCAAGAGCGTTCCGAAGGCCAGGGCCTCGCCCACCGCCCAGTCGAGATTCTCGCCGGTCTCGATCATCTCCCGTCGACCGTCGAGGACGCGAAGAAGCTTGCGATGGACATTGAAGCCTTCCGGGTAGCGGGTAAGGGCTTCGCCCACTTGGTGCAACAGCGTCGCCGAGGCGGCTGTCTCGTCGTCGCGCAGTTCCTCTTCGCCCATCAGGGTCTTGAGGCCGGCCCAGCGCCCCTGTAGCCAATCCGCCTTGTTGGGCTTGTAGGCACCGGCGGTCTCATAGGCGTCCTGCAGACGGGTACGTACCACGCTCCCCATCTCGTCGGCGGCCTCTGTGGTGACAACACCGGCGTCGACGAGGGTTTGGGCATAGATCGCCCGGGCGGTGGGATGACGGCCAATGGTCTTGTACATGGCCGGTTGGGTGAAGGAGGGCTCGTCCGCTTCGTTGTGGCCAAAACGGCGATAACAGAACATGTCGATGACGACGTCCCGTTTGAACTCCTGGCGGAACTCGGTGGCGATACGGGCCGCATGAACCACCGCTTCGGGATCATCACCGTTGACGTGAAAGATCGGCGCCTGGACCATCTTGCCCACGTCGGAGGGATAAGGCGACGAGCGCGAATAGGACGGGCTGGTGGTGAAGCCGATCTGATTGTTGATGCAGAAGTGTATGGTGCCGCCGGTCAGGTAGCCCTTGAGCTCCGATAGGCCGAACACTTCGGCGACCAGCCCCTGGCCGGCCATCGCCGCATCCCCGTGGATGAGCACGCCCATGACCTGCCGGCGATCCGTATCGCCGCGCTGGTTCTGCTTGGCGCGAACCTTGCCGATGACGACCGGATCGACCGCTTCCAGGTGGGAGGGGTTGGCGGTCAGCGACAAGTGAATCTCGTCGCCGTCGAAGTTGCGGTCGGCCGATGTTCCCAGATGATACTTGACGTCGCCCGATCCCTGCACCTCGTCCGGATGCGCCGCGTGGCCCTGAAACTCGGAAAAGATGGCGACGTACGGCTTCATCATGATGTTGGCGAGCACGTTCAGCCGGCCGCGGTGGGCCATGCCCAGCACCACTTCCTTGAGCCCAAGCTGGCTGCCCCGCTTCAGGATCTGTTCCAGGGCGGGAATGGTGGATTCGCCGCCATCCAGGCCGAACCGCTTGGTGCCGGTGAACTTGACGTTGAGAAACCTCTCGAACTCTTCGGCCTCGATGAGGCGCTCGAGGATGGTCAGCCTGCCCTTCGGGGTGAAGTCGGTATGATTGCGGATGCCTTCGATCCGCTGCTGGATCCACGCCTTCTCGTCCGGGTGCTGGATATGCATGAACTCGACGCCGATGGTGCCGCAGTAGGTCTCACGGAGGATCTCCATGATCTGCCGCATCGACGCGGTTTCGAGGCCGAGCACGTTGTCGAGGAAGATCGGGCGGTCCATGTCGGCCTCGGAGAAGCCGTAGGACCTGGGATCCAGCTCGGGGTGGTAACGCACCGTCTCCAGCGCCAACGGATCCAGGCGGGCCATAAGGTGGCCGCGGACGCGGAACACCCGGATCAGCATCAGCGCACGAACGGAATCGATGATCGCCGCTCGAACCTCATCGGCGGTGAATCCGGCGGCAGCGAGCCGGCTTTTCAGCGTCGGCGCCGGCTGCGCTCCGTCTCCGTTGCTGCCGAGCGCGGGCACGTGCGGAGCCCAACTCGCCCCGCGCGCATTGTCGCGGACGCTTCCCGCTTCGTCGGCGAGCTCGGCAAAAAAAGAAGCCCAGCTCGGATCAACCGAGCCGGGATCTTCGACAAAGCGGACGTAGAGGTCCGCGATATAGGGCGCGTTGGCGCCGGTGATTAGGCTGTCCAGATCGATACTTGTCATTTCCCCGGTGAGCGGCGCGGCATTGACTGCCGCGCCTTTCCTTCTCCTCGTTTGCTCAACTGCGCATCGCTGCGACCATGGTTTTGCCGATCGCGGCCGGTGATTCGGTGACGTGGCAACCAGCGCTACGCAAGGCTTCGATCTTATCCGCGGCCGTCCCCTTTCCGCCAGAGATTATGGCGCCCGCATGGCCCATCCTGCGTCCCGGGGGGGCCGTCAGGCCGGCAATGAAGGTCACCACCGGCTTCTTCGTCTTCGACTGCTTGATGAAGTCGGCCGCCTCTTCTTCGGCCGAGCCGCCGATCTCGCCGATCATGACGATACCCTCGGTCTTCGGATCGCCGACGAACCCCTCCAGGCAGTCGATAAAATTGGTCCCGTTGATGGGATCACCGCCGATGCCGACGCACGTCGTCTGTCCGAGACCGGTGACCGTTGTCTGCGCCACCGCCTCGTAGGTCAGGGTACCCGAGCGGGAGACGATGCCGATTTTGCCGGGGGTGTGGATGTGTCCCGGCATGATGCCGATCTTGCACTCACCCGGGGTGATGACGCCGGGGCAGTTGGGTCCCACCAGCCGGCTGTTGGAGGTGGCGAGAACCCGCTTCACCGCCAGCATGTCCATCACCGGAATACCTTCGGTGATGCAGACGATCAGCGGAATGCCGGCGTCGATCGCTTCGAGGATGGCGTCTGCGGCAAACGGCGGCGGAACGTAGATGGCGGTGGCATCGGCACCGGTCGCCTCGCGCGCCTCCGCCACCGTGTCGAACACGGGAAGGTCGAGATGGGTGGTGCCGCCCTTACCCGGCGTTACGCCGCCCACCATCTTGGTCCCGTAGGCGATCGCCTGCTCGGAATGGAAGGTTCCTTGCGCGCCGGTGAAGCCTTGGCAGATTACTTTCGTCTCGGAATTCACCAAGATGGACATTTATGCGGCCTCCTTCACGGCCTTGACGATCTTCTCGGCCGCATCGGCGAGGTCGTCCGCGGAAATGATCGGCAAGTTCGACTGACTGAGAATCTGCTTGCCGAGATCGACATTGGTTCCCTCGAGGCGCACCACCAGCGGTACGTTCAGGCTCACCTCGCGTGCCGCCGAAACGACGCCTTCGGCGATGACGTCGCAACGCATGATCCCGCCGAAGATGTTGACGAGGATGCCTTCGACGTTGGGATCGCGCAGGATGATCTTGAACGCTTCGGTGACGCGGTCCTTGGTGGCGCCGCCGCCGACGTCGAGGAAGTTGGCCGGCGAACCGCCATAGAGCTTGATGATGTCCATGGTCGCCATGGCGAGGCCGGCCCCATTGACCATGCAGCCGATGTTGCCGTCGAGCTTGATGTAGTTGAGGTCATGCCGGGCCGCTTCCCGCTCCGCCGGGTCCTCTTCGTCCTCGTCGCGAAGCTCCTGCACATCCTTGTGACGGAACAGCGCGTTGTCGTCGAAGTTCATCTTGGCATCGAGAGGAATAACGTCGCCTGCCCCGGTCACCACCAGCGGGTTGATCTCGACCAGAGAGGCATCGAGCTGCACGAATGCCTTATACAGGCCGAGCAGCAACTTGACGCACGCACCCACCTGCTTGCCTTCCAGGCCGAGGGCAAAGGCGACCTTACGCGCATGAAATGGCTGCATTCCGGTGGCGGGATCGATCGCCACCTTGTAGATCTTTTCCGGCGTCTTCTCCGCGACCTCTTCGATATCCATTCCGCCTTCGGTCGATGCGATCACCGTGATGCGCGAGGTCGCGCGGTCGATCAGCATCGAGAGATAGAGCTCGCGCTTGATGTCACAGCCTTCTTCAATGTAGATGCGCTTGACTTCTTTACCCTGCGGCCCCGTCTGCTTGGTAACGAGAGTCATACCCAGCATTTTTTCCGAGGTCGGCCAGACGTCTTCCAATGACTTGACGACTTTGACCCCGCCGCCCTTGCCGCGGCCGCCGGCATGGATCTGCGCCTTCACCACCCAGACCGGGCCGCCCAGCTGCTTGGCCGCTTCGTGGGCTTCCGGGGCGGTATAGGCGACGTGACCGCGTGGTACCGCGACGCCAAATTTCGCCAGCAACTGCTTGGCTTGGTATTCGTGTATGTTCATGCGTCCCTCCTTTTTGGGTTGCGGCCACGCCGACGCTACCAACTCGCGTGCGCAACCGAACGAAAACGAGCGCCGCGAAGAACCAGTACCCGCGGCGCAGCGCTCCCCTACGAGACCGGATTACATCAGGCCTTTGGCAACGTCGACCAGGGTTTTTACGGCATTGACGGAGTGGTCAAACATCGCTTTTTCGTCGGCACCGAGCTCGATTTCGACGATCTTCTCGATACCTCCGGCGCCGATGATCGTCGGCACCCCGACATAGAGCCCGTTCAGCCCGTACTGTCCGTCGCACCAGGCGGCGCACGGCATCAGGCGCTTCTTGTCCTTGAGATAACTTTCGGCCATGGCGATCGCCGACGTCGCCGGCGCATAGAAGGCCGAGCCGGTCTTCAGCAGCCCGACGATCTCTGCGCCCCCATCGCGGGTGCGCTGCACGATCTTGTCGAGGCGCTCCTGCGTCGTCCATCCCATCTTCACCAGATCGGGAAGGGGGATACCGGCGACGGTCGAGTAGCGCGCGAGCGGAACCATGGTGTCGCCATGACCGCCGAGAACAAACGCCGTTACATCCTGGGGCGAAACGTTGAATTCGTCGGCGAGGAAGTGGCGGAAGCGGGCGGAGTCCAGCACGCCGGCCATGCCGCAGACCATGTTGTGCGGCTGGCCGCTGTATTCGCGCAGCACCCAGACCATGACATCGAGCGGGTTGGTCACGCAGATCACGAAGCTATCGGGGCAGTTCGCCTTGATCCCTTCGCCGACCGCCTTCATCACCTTGGTGTTGATCCCGATCAGGTCATCCCGGCTCATGCCCGGCTTCCGCGGAACGCCGGCGGTAACAATGACCACGTCGGCGCCGGCGAGCTCGGAGTAATCGTTGGCACCTTTGAGGCCAACCGTCAGGCCCTCGACTGGAACCGACTGGGCCAGATCGAGGGCCTTTCCTTGTGGAATGCCTTCGACGATATCGAACAGCACCACGTCGCCGAGTTCCTTCAAGGCAACGAGATGGGCAAGCGTGCCGCCGATATTACCTGCGCCGACAAGCGCAACCTTTTTGCGTGCCATGGACCACCCTTCGAGAAAAGATATGCGGCCTGAAAGCCCGGTGAGGGGGCATGCCGCTATTTAGATTATCCGGTTCTAGTAACGCGATTTGCCGAAACGGGCAAGCGCGCCTGCCGTTCGAAGACGCGCTTTCCCAAACCTCGGCGGTGGGAGGAGCCGCGACCACTTGGACGCGGGTCAGGAGAGATGTTGGGTGCCAAGATAGCTTTCGCTTTGCATCTCGAACAGGCGGGAAACGGTACGCTCGAACTCGAATGCGCCGTCGCCCGCCGGGTAGAGCGTCTCGGGCGGGCTTTCCGCCGAACAGATCAGCTTGACCCGGTGCTCGTAGAGGGCATCGACAAGGGTGACGAAGCGTTTGGCCTCATTGCGCCTCTCGCGGCTGAGCTGGGGGATTTCGGAGAGGAGGAGGACGTCGAAACGGCCGGCGATAGCCAGGTAATCGGCGGGACCGAGCGGCGCCTCGCACAGGTCGCGAAAGCTGGAGAAGGCGATATCATCGGCCGCCATGGCGATCTTCAGCGAACGGCCGTTCACAAGCAGCGTCTCCGGACCCACATCCGCGCCGTGAGTCAAGCGGGTGAAGTAATCGCGCAGCCGGTTTTCGGCGGTGGGGCCGGCCGGAGTCAGGTAGACGTCGATGGCACGGATCGTCTCCAGCCGGTAGTCGGTGGGAGAATTCAGGTGCAGCACATCGAGACGCTTTTCCATCAGCGCAATGAACGGCAGGAAGTTCTCCCGTTGCAGCCCGTCCTTGTAGAGGTCGCGGGGAGGGCGGTTGGAGGTGGCGACGATGACGATCCCTCGATCCAACAAGGCTTCGAAGAGGCGGCCGAGGATCATCGCATCGGCGATGTCCAGAACCTGAAACTCGTCGAAGCAGAGGAGCAGCGCGTCTTTAGCCACATGTCCGGCGACGTGGGCGATCAGATCGTCGCCGCGCGTCTGCCCCTTCACCGGCGCCTTCCCCTTCTGGGCTGCCCCGGCTCCCCGCCCAAGTGTCTGCCGTATGCCGTGGACTTCCTGCATGAAGGCATGGAAATGGACGCGACGTTTGCGGGTGACGGGTGCGCAGCGAAAGAAGATGTCCATCAGCATCGATTTGCCGCGACCGACGCCGCCGTAGATGTAGAGCCCCTGCGGCGGTTCGGCGCGGCGGCGTGCCAACCCAAACCGCTCCTTCCATCCGGTCGGACCGGTCTGCGGCTGATAGCCTTTCAGCGCCAGGTGCAAGCTTTCCAGCTTCTCCGCCGCCAGCTCCTGCGCCGGGTCGGGTCGGATTTCGTTGGACTGCAGGCGAGCCCGGTAATGGCTTAACGGACCGTCGGGCATGACATCGGTGCCGCCGCTTGAGTGTGCGTTTGCGAACAACGGTACGAGGGTCGGCGGGGCTTGTAAAGGCGGCTCGCGACCGGCATCAGCGCGGAGATGATGGTTCAGTTTGTTGTCGCCAATGAGGGGATGGTTCGCCTAGCCGCCTTCGCCCTGCTCCTCGCCCTGTTCCTTGTCTATCAGGGCTGGAGGCCGTTCCGGCCGGGGATCCTGAGCCGCCGGCGCGGTATCGCCAACTTCGGTCTGGCGGCCGTCGATACGGTGGTGCTGCGGGTATTGTTTCCGGCGGCGGGCGTCGGTGCGGCGTTTCTCGCCACGGAGCACAAAGCGGGTCTTTTCAATGCGCTGGATTTGCCGGCCTGGTTCGCTGTCGGCGCTTCCGTGGTCGCCCACGATCTAGCCGTCTACATCCAGCACTGGCTGACCCACCGCGTCCCGATCCTTTGGCGGCTGCATCGGGTTCATCATTCGGACATCGCCCTCGACGTGACGACGGCTCTCCGCTTTCACCCGGCCGAGATCGTGCTGTCCCTGCTCATCAAGATCGTGGTGATCCTCGCTCTTGGTGCGCCGGCGGTGGCGGTCGTTCTGTTCGAGATCCTGCTCAACGGCGCCGCCATGTTCAATCATACCAACGTCCGGCTGCCGGCCGGGCTGGAGCGACCGCTGAGGAGGGTGATCGTGACTCCCGACATGCACCGGGTGCATCATTCGGTGCATCGGGACGAGACCGATTCCAACTACGGCTTTTGCCTGTCCGTGTGGGACCGGCTGTTCGGCACCTACCGGGATCAGCCCCGGGACGGCCACCGCGACATGGTCATCGGGCTTGAAGACTTCCGCAACGATCAGAGCCAACGGCTCGACAGGCTCCTGTTGCAGCCATTGGCGAACCCACCCCGCGGTTCGACAAAAGACCTCCGATAACAAAAAAGCCCCGGAAAACCGGGGCTTTCGGAGGCTTCACCCGGGACCGGGCCCTCGCCCGATCATCCGCCGGCTAGGCCGTCTTAAGATTAGTGGCGGCGCTGCGGCCGCGCTCGGTCGCGATGTCGTATGTGACTCGCTGGCCCTCGACCAGAGTACGTAGGCCCGCGCGCTCGACGGCGCTGATGTGAACGAAGACGTCACGCGAGCCGTCGGAGGGCTGGATAAAGCCGTAGCCCTTCGTCGAGTTGAACCATTTCACAGTTCCAGTGGCCATACTGGTCTCCTTGGCAGCATCGTCATAGGGACTTCGCCGCGCGGCACGACCGCACGGCAACGCAACAACCTGGTTTTGGGGTAGAACCTTGAATCCGAGCCGGGCACGGCATGCAGCCAAGTCTTGGCCAAAACGGGGATTGCAGGTTGAGAAGACACGAAGGCAGCGTCCGGGTCAACCGAAATCACATCGCAAAGGGGGTACCGCCGACGCGGCTTCGGCGGCGAACGGAGATGGACTCGCCCGATAAACGGGTATATACACGGAAATGTCATGACACGCGATCCTGCCGGAACCAATTCACCTTGCGTCTGCGCGCGGGTGCGCCGCGCCGCCCGAGCGATGACCCAGCTCTATGATGCGGCACTGGCGCCGGCGGGCCTGACGGTCGCCCAATTCTCGCTCCTGCAGAACCTCCGGCGGCTGGCCGAGCCCCATATCGCCGCGTTGGCGGAAGCCACCGGCCTCGATCGCAGCACCCTCGGCCGCAACCTGCGCCTGCTGGAAATGGCGGGTCTCGTTCGCCTTGATCCGGGTGGCGATCGGCGGATGCGGCTGGTCTCCGTTACCGCCCAAGGAGAGCGGACCGTGGCCGAGGCGATGCCTCTCTGGCGCCGGGTCCAGGCCGACGTGATCGGCCGGCTAGGGGAGGAGCGGCGAAATCAGCTTTACGCGTTGCTCGTCGAACTGGAACGCGCCCAACAACCCCCGACGGGAGCTTAGCCCCAATGCCACAACCCGCGCGCACCTCGGCATTCTTGCACCGGCCGGCTGTTTTGCTTGCCGTGGGAGCGGTCATTCTCGCCCTGTCGCTCGGCATCCGTCACGGCTTTGGGCTGTTCCTGCAGCCGATGTCGATGGCGAACGGATGGGGACGGGAGGTATTCGCCTTCGCCATCGCCCTGCAGAACCTGATCTGGGGGGCGACCCAGCCGTTCGTCGGCGCCATCGCCGATCGGTACGGGGCTGGCCGGGTCATCATCGCCGGGACCCTGCTCTATGCGCTGGGCCTGCTGATCATGGCAGCGGCGGCGCTGCCCACCACGCTCGCCCTCGGTGCCGGCGTCGCCATCGGTGTCGGTCTCAGTGGGACCAGCTTCACCGTGGTTCTCGCCGCCATAAGCCGGGCGGTGCCGCCGGACCGGCGCAGCTTCGCCATGGGAGTGGCCGCCGCCGCCGGCTCGTTCGGCCAGTTCGTCATGCTGCCGGGGACCTTGACCTTGATCGAATGGCTGGGCTGGTCGTCGGCCCTGGTCGTCCTGGCGGGAATGGCGGTGCTGATGGCGCCGCTTGCCGCTGCCGTCGACGACAAGCCCGGCGCCGCGCTGGCCGAACCCGAACTCACCGCCCGCCAGGCGCTGAAGGAAGCCGCAGCCCATCGCGGGTTCTGGCTATTGTCGTTCGGGTTTTTCGTCTGCGGCTTCCAGGTGGTTTTCATCGGCGTTCACCTGCCGGCGTTTCTTCTCGACCGTGGCCTCTCGATCGAAGTCGGCACGACCGCACTCGCCCTCGTCGGCCTGTTCAACATCGCCGGCACCTATTGCGCCGGCCTGTGGGGCGGCCGATGGCGAAAGCCGCTCCTGCTTGCCGGCATCTACGGCGCTCGCGCCGTGGTCATCGTGGCATTCGCCTTTACCCCGATAACCACTTGGTCCGCTTACGCCTTTGGCGCTACGATGGGTTTTTTGTGGCTCGGTACGGTGCCGCTCACCAACGGGACCGTCGCCAGCGTCTTCGGGGTGAGGAACATGTCGATGCTGACCGGTATCGTCTTCTTCTTCCACCAGGTAGGCGCCTTTTTCGGCGGCTGGCTGGGAGGGGTCGTCTTCGACCGGACCGGTTCCTACGACGTGGTATGGCTGGCGGCGATCGCCCTCAGCCTGGTGGCCATGGTGTTGAACCTGCCCATCCGCGAAACGCCCGTGGCCAGGTTGCGGTCGCTCGGAGCGACGGGATGAATGGCGGTGGGCCGCACCTCGTCGTGCTCGTTGCCAGCGGTGCCGCCGCGGCTTTGATCGCCGGATGGGCCCTCGCCGCCTACGGGCTGCCTGCGCTGCAGGCTTATTGGCTGCAAGGATACCTTATCTGCCATTGAGGTCGCGATCGAGGAGTTCGCCGCGAGGGGACTGTCGTCGAATGACCGGTGGGATCGGCTTGCTGGTGAGGGCCTGGGGCGTCTCGGTCAGCCCAATGTCGATGCGTCCTGACCAAACATGACCTTCTTCGCCTCTTCGGTCATCACCGGCCCCGAATGTACGGCGCCGCCGATCTCATAGGCGCGAACCGTGGCCGGCCGCTCCCGAATCGACTGAAACCACCGGGCCAGGTGCGGAAACTGCGCCAGGTCCTGCTGCTGTTTCTTATGGCCGACGATCCATGGGTATGACGCCATGTCGGCGATGGAGTAGGTCTCGCCGGCGACGAAGGGCCGGTCGGCCAGACGCCGGTTGAGGACGCCGTAAAGGCGATTGGTTTCCTTGACGTAGCGCTCGATGGCATAGGGAATTTGTTCCGGCGCGTACTGGACGAAATGATGGTTCTGTCCGGCCATGGGGCCAAGGCCACCCATCTGCCAGAATAGCCACTGCAGCACCTCGACCCTCCCGCGCAGATCGCGAGGAATGAGGACACCCAGCTTTTCCGCCAGGTAGAGCAGGACTGCCCCCGACTCGAACACCGAGATCGGGGCTCCGCCGTCGCCGGGGTCCTGGTCGACGATCGCCGGCATCCGGTTGTTGGGGGAGATGCGCAGGAACTCCGGCCGAAACTGCTCCCCATTGCCGATGTCGACCGGCAGCAACCGATAGGGAATGCCGGTTTCCTCAAGGAAGATCAGGATCTTATAGCCGTTGGGGGTCGGCCAGAAGTGTAGGTCGATCATCCGTACCTCCCGCTGACAAGGTGCCGACCGCGCCTATGTTGGGTTCCGGCCCAAGCGTCGCAAGCTGAATGTGTCGGCTTGTCAGGAGGCGGGATGCGCGTTTAGTCGCCGTGAAGCCCCTTGATCAAGGACAGGTAGTCCGGCTCGGCGTGAGGGATGAGCCCATGGCGAATCAGGAAGTCGATAACGACAAGAGAACAATTGAACTTGAAATCGTCCGTTTCCCGCACAATGCTAATGACCTGTTCAATAGGCAAACTGTAGAACTCGGAAATTTCATCATCATTTGGTGTTGGAATGAAGTGGGGTGGGAGCTCCAGATCAAAAATATAAAGAACATCTCGCCGAAGACCGTGCTCCAGCTCCGTCTTGTACGTGATCGCACCCACGGGCTTTGCTTGCATGGCCAGGGTTTGCGGTAAGCTGGCTTCTTCTGCCGCTTCTTTGATCAACGTCTGCTCAACACTGTATTCGGCCGACTTCCCCCCTGCCACCATCTGGTCGAGCTTACCGGGAGCCGTTTGCTTCTGCAGGCTGCGGCGTCCGATCCACATCTTGAGCGAACCATGGTCACGGACGAAGCCGTTGACGTGTATCCCGGCGGCGCGGACGCCGAACAGGGGGAGTGCCGCACGCTCCATCAGAAGCAGGGCCGGGGCGCTCGCGTCGGCGGCGACGGGATAAGGCTCGTCTCGCCAGCCGCGAATGACCCCACGCTCGGCAAGCTGCCTGAGTACGTCATCCACGGCCGCCGTCCGCGCCTCCACCGACGGATGGCGATCGGACAGGTCAACCCCGTCGTCGGTCACGTGGAAGACGTCGCGGTACGCGGCAAGGGTCCGGGCAAAACCGGGGCGGATGAGCCCCACCTCGGTCCCCACCACCCGGAAGGGCACGAAGGCGCTGCGGTCGAACCTGCTGCACGCCCGGATGCGATCAATGAAAGCCATGGCCGAGGCCGAACTTACCGACGATTGCGGCGCGAGTGAGCCATCGCCTGGTCTCGCACAAGTGATTACCCCGATTGGTCTGCCCCTCAGGCGACGGACTGGCCGCGGTCACGCGTGTTGCGGATATAGGCAACGGCACAGTGCTTGTGGCAGTAGGGCTTTCCGGGAACGGCCGGATCGCCGCAAAAATGGAACCCCCTGTCGCCGGGATTGCCCACCGGCCAACTGCACATATCCGACGACAGCGACTCGAGGCGCACCACGTCGACGGGTTCTTCCTCCTCCTTTGCCGTGGGACGTCTTTTCGGCAAGCCAAGGCGGTGCACCTTCCCAATCACGGCATTCTTGGTGAACCCGAGGCGTCTGCCGATTTCGCTGGTGGAGAGATTTTCGTTCCAGAGCGCGATCAGTGCTGCAATGCGTTCAGGTGTCCAGTCCGCCGTCGACATGAAATGCCACCCGCCTCCGCAAAAACGATGTCCGACCGAAGATCAGCGCGCTCGCCGGAAGGAAGGGATCACCATCAGCGAGCCGATACTATTGTTACGATCTGTGACTATCTTGTCTACCATATATAGTATTATCCACAAGATTTTGCGGCGGCATCGCATTTGCATCGCTTCTCAATCGACGGCCGGCAAGAATCGAGCGCGCCGCAACCTGGCGTTATTTTTCCCGATAGAACAGGAAGTTCCCGATCCATGCGGTGGGAAACCACCTTTCTGCCCAGCCCGGGGACGCCCCGATCGGATGAAAGCGCGTCGCTCCCCCGGTGGGGTCGCGGAGGGCGCCAGCGACGGCGCGGCGGGCGATCCTCAGGCAGGCGGCGAAGCGCTCGTTCGATAACGAGGGGAACTGGTGCGCTTCTTCGTCCACCGGCAGGAGATGACTGAGGAAAATGCCCTCGCGCCGCTGCCGCGGAAGGTCGGACAGCAGCACTCCCGGTTGCTCCTTGGCCAGGGATTGAGCCGCCTGATTGGCGACAACCGCGGCGATCGCCTCCAGGGTCCGCACCGGTTCCTCGGCCGCGATGCAGAAGACGAACAGAGCGAGACGCTCCGCCGCACCCGCTTCCGCCTTGCGGAGGGGGAGAGAATAAGCTTGGTCGAGCACGGTTGGAAATCTCCACCCTGTTAGGTCACGGGGGTTGGTCCGGACTAAAGCTCGAAGTCCGAGTTGACGGCGATGGCGTGGACGCCCCGCCAGCCGGTGCGGCGAGCGGGATAATCCGGCAGGATCAGGCGCGGCAGACGAACGGGCTCGCCGAGCAGGCAGCCGGCAACGGCATCGAGCCCGTCATCGCGGGCATGGATGGCCGGTCGCCACTCACGCATTTCCTCGATGAACGGGGTGGACCAGACCTGGTCGTGCGCTAACAGGCGGCCGGCGGCCAATACCGCATCGAAGGCATCGATGATGCGCACGTCCTTGTTGAGGCGGGAGACATGCTCGGCCACCGCACAGGCGAGACCGGCGCGCCGCAGCTCCTGTCGCAACAGCCCCGGCAAGAAGCGGCCGATGCCATTGGTTTCGACGGTGATCGACGGCAGATACAGATCGCGGGCGAACGACGCCACCTGCCGGCAGAGCTGCGTCGCCTCATCCACCGAAGCGAGCTGCTGTGGCTGGTGGCTGAGGTACTGGACACGATGCAGGAAGTAGCGGCCTTCGCTATCGGTGAAGACGGCGGCGATGACGTTGGCGTCGCCCTTGACCGGAGAGCCAAAGGAAGGATCCCACCAGCACGATGCCGAGACGAGGCGGCGACCGGCCAGATGCAGGAGCGGCTGTCGGTTGGCCTCGGAATACTCCAACTCCGCCCGGTAGCTGACCAGCCGGTCCGGGTCGAGCCGCCCGTCCAGGATGTTGCGCGGCCGCAGCAGCATCTGGCTCTCGAATTTGGCCGGGCCGGCGCGGCGCTGGATGGCTTCGATCTTGGCCTGGGAAAAGCGCTCTGGCCACTGACTGACGCCGGCCGCGTCCAGGAGCGGAATCTCGAGGCGTCGAAAGCCGGCGAGGAGGGGCCGGGTCCCTTCCGCTCCGTCCGCCCCATCGGAGCGGTAGATGGAGTGATAGGTGTGCGGCGTGCCGACAAAAAGCTGCAGCCCTCCCGGCACCAGGACGTATTCGATCTCCTGCAGCCGGGTCCTCAGTTCCGTGCGTTTCTGCGGCGTATCACAGGTGTTGGGAACCTCCACGTCGTCGCACACGCAGATATCCGCCCTAAGGCCGGTGACGTTGGCGGAGATCCCCTTCGCCAGCACCGACGGATCGCGGAGCTCGGCGCTTCGCCGAACGGTGAAATGGTCGGATGCCCAATCGTCGCTGCGCGTCGGCTTCAATCGGAGGGTGAGCGGATGGCGCTCGACGATCCGGCGGATGTTGCGCGCCATCTTCCTCGCCAGGGGGAAATCACCGGCCAGAACGAGGATGCGGAGATTGCAATCGACGGTCAGAAGCCAGGCACAGAAGAGGCCGACGAGGGTCGACTTGCCGGAGTTGCGGAATGCGAGAAGAACAAGCTCGCGACGGTCGTTGTGCCAGCTCTCCGCCAGCCAGCGCGCCATGTGGACGTGCAACCGGGGAGTCGGCAGATTTTGGCCGCGGTTCCAAATCCATACGAATTGGGGAAAGCCCACCTTCGACGAAGGTGCGTCAGCCGTGCGCATGGGCGATCAGGGAGTCTCGGGCGAATTCTCGGTCGGAGCCGGCGACGGAGTCGCCATCGGAACTGCCGATGGCGGGGACGGGAGGCCGGCTGTCTGTGCCCGGTTAACGACCAGGTGGGCGAGGAAGGCGGCGAATTTCGGGCAGTCCTGGAGCAGTTCCTCTACCCACGGCGAGCCCAGGCGCGGGTCCAAGGCCGCATCGGCAATGGTTGCCGGCGTGAGCATCGGATTGTAGCAACGGCTTTTCCGCAGCCGAATGCGCTCTTCCTGCGCCTCCACAAGAGCAGCGAGGTTGGCTTCATGGGCTGTGGCGACGGCGAAATCGGCGATCTGGCGACCGCGCTCCACATAGGAGCATGAGCCGAGGGCAAGGCCGCTGATAAAGGCCGAACCTGCAATCGCCGATCGCAAAATCTGCGCCGAAATACGGAATCGGCCCGCAACGGATGTGGGCCGCGCATGCCGATGCCGTTCCTCGACCAAGGTCGGGATCATGGCAGAACTCCATCGTGTCGGGGATGAAAAACGCCGGGATGTGCCGCGTTCGCGGCGCAGGCAGGCCGGGTGGGATAGGGAGGATCAGCCGTAGGGCGGATAGGTGTCGATCGCCGCTTCGGCCTCCTCGATCAGCCGGCCGATGGAAGCCTCTGCACCGACCCCGCTACTGTCGCCGGCGCGTGCCCATTCGGCCAGTTTGATGAGCAGATGCACGTGCGCCAATGCGGCCCGGCAACTCGCTTGAAAGGCGGCGAACTCTTTGAGGTTGTCCGGCGGAGGCGTCGTCACGAAGTAGGCGTAGGTGGAAAGAGCCTTCTCGAGAAGACTCGGCAGCCGGGCGAGCAGGTCTCCGCGCAGGCATTCCCAAGCATCGTCACTCAAGGCGAGTCCCTTCGGTCAGGCGTAAATCGTAGGCGAAGGTTGGGCGCAGGTGGCCCTTTATGGGGGGGCCGGGACGGAGGGCATATCTCACAGGCGGCGGCCACTTCAGGGGCCGACAAGAGGACTGGCGGGGTCGTGTTGAACACCATTGGGATTCATGTGAGTTTCTTGAACCTCGTGGGCCATGACTTTTAATAGATGATACTTTTCCAGTTCAAATACCAATAGACCCGCAAATATAGTTACGATAAACCCCATAAATATACCGATCAAGCTATGGTATATTTTTTCTTTTGTATCGTGCGTTGCAAATCTTTCCGCCCACGTATCCTGCAGGAGATGTACGGCAGCATCGCACTCTTCTTGCTTTTTTTCGAGAACGAGTACCTTCGCGTATGTCTCTCGCGTCGTATCGGTGAGCCCATTGAACAAGCGGGTTTTGATCGCGCCGACTTCGCCTTTGACCAGGTCTGTTGATCGCGACAGCTCGTCAAGCTTGGAGCTGATCTGTTCGATCAAGCGGAAGAAAAGATCGCTATCCATGGCAGAATTTCCCCGAAATAGAGAGTGACTTGTGGTCGTGTCGGGTTTGCGGTCGGCGCGGCACGTCGGGGGAGGCAGGGCGCGTGCGCTTGGCTGTGCAGTATCCGCTGGTCGGTATACCTAGTCCTCGAGCAGAGAAGCGCCGGAGATGCCCTGCCGTACCGTCGAAATGGCTTTCTGGTAGCGAGGATAGGTGGTGTCGAGAAGGCTTTTGCGTTTCACCGTCGCCAACTGATCGCTGATGCGCTGCAGTTGAGTGTTGGCCTGGTCTACGGTCTCCTGATCCTCCCGATCCGCATCGGAAGCGAGGCCGGCCAGAGCAGCCGTGCTGGAGGTGCCGCTGCCGGTCCCCTGGGCGCCGAAACGGGCACGTTGGGTGGCTATGGCGCGGCGCAGGCGGTCCTGTCTCTCGGCGATCTCGCTCGCTGCGGCCTGCTGAACCTGCGCGGCCTCCGAGTTGGCCTGCGATTGCGCCGCCGCCAACTCGATCTTCGACTCATCGGTGCGCTGCTTTTCGCCCACCGCATACTGCATGGCGGACAGCGCGGCAGAAGTGACAAAACCTCCCATGGGGATCTCCTTTTGGTGGGAGCTATAATCGAAGAGCAGAATCAGTATCGATCGGAAGTCAGGATGAAGTCGGCAAAGTGCGGCGGCGTTTCTTCCTGGGCATCGATTAGGCGAGCGCGCCGCAACTCGTGCTCCGCTGCCTTCTGGAGGGCATCCCAACGACTGGTGCTGTCGGTGAGGGGAATACAGAACTCGGCCGCAAGATGGGCGATCAGCGTCGAGTCGAAGAAGGGGGGGAAATCCGCTTCCAGGGGGCGCATGACATAGGTCAGCACCACCTCGTCGGCGTCGGTCAGCAATCGCCGCTGCTGGATCCGGTACGTCAGCCCTTGCCCACTATCATTGGTGCCGGCGGACAAAACGCGGATGCAATCCGCGGGCAGATCGAAGGCGTTCTCGAAATCGGCGAGCGGCGCCGTCGCCGACTGAGCGAGCCGCTGTTGGCTGGTGGCAAAGTTCCATGGATGCGCGGACAGCAGCGCGTCACGGACGGTCGGATAGAGATGGGCGGCAATTTCGGCCTCCAATGTCGTCTCGGCAAAGGAGGTGATGCGATTGGCGCCGATCTTCAGGAGTGCCTGCGCGCAAAGTTCGACGGGCGTCAGTGACATGGCGTGCTATTCCTGGGGTCCGCGGATCGAGAGCGCCGGGGTCAAGAGTCGGCCTACGCACCGTCCGATGCGACGGTGCGTAGGGTTCGGCTCGGGCCTGGGCGGGTCCGGCTAGTCGGTATTGGCGGCGCCGACCGGCGTCATGTTGGCGGCATCGACAACCCCGCTGGTGTTGCCGGCAATGAGGAAGATGCCGGCGCCCGGGGTTCCGTCGGTGTCGACGTTGGCGAGGACCATATCGCCGACCCGAAGCATGTCCGCCGCTGCATTGAAGTATCCCGACGTATCGGTTTCGGCGGCAGTGTCCGTGGTCGTGTAGTGCCAGAGTGTAAAGCCATTGGCGTAAGCTAGGACACTCAGGTTGTGAGGATTGTAAGCCATTGCTGAACCCCCTTAGTTCTCAAAGCAGCGCAAGGTGACGACCCCGGCCTTGTCGATGAGACAGGCACCTTGGCTCATCATGTTGTTGACGAAGTGCGCCGCTCGATCGCCATGCCAGGTGATGTCGGTGTTCACGTCCGAGCCGATGGCGTGGCCGACGGCGGTTTTGTGGTACCAGAAGCAACTCCGGACGCCGGCGGTCTTCGGCAGGCCGGAATGCGGAAGCCATAGGGTCCCGAGCCACCGCTTGGCCTGGGTTCCCTTCCACGGCAGTTCGTCGTCGCCGATGTAGTCGGCATTGGCGAATTCCTCGATCCCGAGGAGATCGCTCCACTGCTTCCAGCCGATGACCGCGTAGCGCTGGCCATCATCCGGAACGTCGGACTCTCCCAGCATCTCGAAGGCGATGAGGATCTTGGCCTTGGTCAGGGCGTCGGTCGCCAAGCCGGCGTAATTGGTGGAGCGGCCAAATTCCTGGATGATCAGTTCGTCGCTCTTGCGACCGAGGGCGAAGGCGCCGGCCTTGGCCACCACCTGCTGCTCGTTGATGTTGGTCTTCAACTCGTCGAGCTTGTCGATCCAATCGCCCGCGTAATAGTCCTGAAGCACGCACTCGACCGGCTGATGATCGACATTCATCACCGGGACCTTGCCGTGACGGGCTTTGGTGCTGGCGGTTCCTTTGCCGACCTTCTGAAAGGTGGTGCTGGCGCCAACAACGTTGTCTTTGGTGCGTACGGTGTTCCGTAGCTTGGAGCCCATCTGCTGGTACTGGATATGGACTTCTGCTTCGAAGTTCTTGATGAATGAAAGTTCTATCGACGTCGCCATATGGGCGTCACTCCTGATGGATAGGCGTTCGGGGAAGCACCCGGAGCGGTTGTGGCGGGGCCGCCGCCGCCGGCGGTGCAGACGCAGGAGCCGGGCCCGGCGCGACGATCGGCCGAGTTATCCGTCCATTCATGCGGGAAGCGGCGGAGCGACAGACTCCGCCTTCGTCAACTCACGGACTAGGAAGGGTCCTGGTACAGACGGCGGAAGCCTTCGCGCACCTTGCCGACGTAGGTCGGGTCCTGGTCCCGCCAGTATCGGGGATCGCGCATCATCGTCCGTAACTCCCCGTCGGTCGGAACACCGGCGGCGCGGCTGCCGTCGCGCATCAGGCCCGGCTCTTCGCCCTCGCTCATCATCCGGTGCATGGTGATGACGCCCTCGTAGGTCGACGCCAGCGCTTCGAAAACGCTGCGCGGCAGATGGGCGCGGCCCCAGGCGTCGATCTGGCGGGCGACCTCGCGCCAGCGTTCCCTGCCGCCGAAGTGGCTATCCAGGCGCTGAAGCTGGTTGTCCGCCTCGAAAAGCACCGCGAGTTCGCTGATCATGGGCAGCAGGTGTTCGCAGGCCAGTTCGTAGACGAGCTGAGCCTGGTCACCGGTGAAGCCGGCCTGATGGAGCCGCTTGTTGACCTCCGGATCGACGGTGAGCAGATCGCTGCGCAGATCGATGACATAGTCTTCCGGCCGCTCCGGGATCTCCCGCGGCGGGATCGAACTCAGCTTCCGCTCCAGGTCGAGATACGACTTGATCAGTGCGTCCAGACGAACCGTCGCCGTCTTCTCGTCCCAGAACTTGTCGGGCAGCAGCGGCGGCCGCTTGCCGGGGGTGGCTTTTGGAGCGGTCCGCGCCTCGGACGTGGGATCGTCGGTTCCGGACGCACCGGCGGTGAGGAGATTGTCGGTCATGTGTCAGAAGCTCCGTCAGAGGTCAGGTGTTTCCAGGGCGCGGACTGGGGGAATGGGCGACCGACGGCATCGGGACCCTGCGAGCCGCGGGCAGCGGTTGCGACGATGTAAGTGACCAGGGACCGCTGCCCCTCGAGATGCCGAAGCATGGTGTCGGGGGCTGCCGGTCCGAGAGAGCGCTCCAGGGTCAGCGCTTGCAGGTGGCGGAGGACCCGTTCTCCGTCGGCGGTGGCGAAGCAGCGGGCGAAGGCCTTGGCCACGTCCAGATCCGGCGGGCGCTGTGGGGTCGGTTCGAGGCCGTAGTCGCGAAAACTTTCGAACCAATCCCAGCCGTAGTCGGTTCGGCTCATGACGCCCTCCCTGTGCCCGTTCCGGACAGTTGCCGGACCAGCCCTGCCAACAGATTTTCCAGACCTGTTCCCGTGGCTCCCGCCGCCTCAGGCGTCGCGGATCCCTTCTTCTCGTCGGGCGGCTTGACCGGTTCCACCTCGGCCTCTCCCGCCGGTACCGGCTCGGGATACAGCTCCGCCGGCACCCCGAGAGTGCGGCCCAGCCAGCGGGCGGCCGCCTGCGTGTCGACGGCGGCCACCGCTTCCGGCCCCAGCTTCTGCACCGTCTCCAGCCAGATCACCGTATTCTGCACGTCCTGCCGGGCCTGCAACCGGGCCTGCGGGGATTTGTATTCGAGCGCCACGACGCGGTTATCGAGGGGGAAGTCCGGGATCTCGCCGCGCCGGGCGAGGATCGTTCGCGCCCGCGAGACGAGCGGCGACAGGAGTTCGGATTGCAGGCGTCCATAGGTCGCACCCAAAACCCGGGCCATCTCTGCCGAGCGCTCCAAAACCTCGGTCGCGGTCATGCGGGGACCGTTCACTTGGCCGAGCTGGTCGACGAAGAGCGCCTTGCGGATGCGGCCGCGCAGCTGGTCCAGCACCAACTCGGAGACGTCGAAGCGACCCGGCGCTTCCAGCGGGGTGAGACCGGCCGAACCGACCGCCTTCGGGATGATTGTCCCCGGCACCAGCTTTATCGTGGCCGGGTTGATCACGCCGTCGTCGTCGGCTTGCCAAATGCCGGTAACGGCGATGGAGGCGTTCTTAAGAACGAGTTCGACGACCTTGTTGGCGGTCTTGATGTCGGGAAGCGCCTTCATCACCGGCGAGCGGCCGTAGGTTTCGCCCGGAGCCTTCAGCCAGCGGAAGTTGATGAAAGGCGAAGAGGAAAAACGCCCTTCCGCGAGGACGAGGGGTTGTCCTTCCTCATCGGTTCTGGATTCACAGACGGCAACATAAGCGTAACCGGTCGCGACCGGCACAACCGCCTCGATGACCGTGGTCCGACGGTCCGGGTCGGCCGTTCGACCCCTATCCCGGCTCAGCGCCGGGCGCGACGCCGGAAATCGGTCAAGCAGCTGTTCATCGCTGAACTCCGCTCGGCGGAAGGTGACGTCGAGGCGTCCGCTCGGTCCTTCCTCGATCACCGCTTGTGCCAGGGGGATAGCGGTAAAGCGGAAGGCAGACGGATCACCCGGTGCCGCCTCCTCGAACAGGAGCGATGCGGTGCCGGCGGTCACCAGATCGAGATAGCACTGATGCATCTCGACCGCGAAGTTGGAGCGATCGAAGTGCGACTGCATAACCGTGGTCGCCCGCTCCAACTCGTCCGCCAGCTCGATCCGATCCTCGGGAGCCACATCGGGGCCTAAGGAAAAGCCGAACCAGCGCGCCCATGGCGGCGTTAGCTGCGACATCATGCTCGCCGCGAGCTGGTCGACAGCGTCGGGCGCGGTCCCGTCGAACAGGCGGTCGCCCCGGCGCGGCCCGCCCGCGTCCATGCGAACGGCGGTATCGCGCGACGGCAGGGCGAAATCGTAACAATCCTGCCAGAGGGATTCCCAGTTCGACAGCCTGTTCCTGGCCCGTTGGTAACGGGCCAGTATGTCCTTTGCGGCGGGCGGCAAAGTCATCGCGGGCTAGTCTCCAAGCAGCGATTTGCGGACCGGAAGGTCGCTGGTGGCAATCAACAGTCCGCGGGGCGATGTCGCGATTGTGCTGGCGCGATTTCGCCGCTGCTGAACCAGGGCCTGCACTCGTTCCCGTCGCGCCACTTCCTCGGTGTCCGTCTCGGTGGAACTGGTCGACTGGGTGCTGGGAGTGGATGCAACGACCGTGGCGATGGGCTGCGCGGCGGATGTCTTGGGCGATTTGAACAGGCCTCCCATGGATGGCATTCTCCTGAACACGTGAGCGGGACGGTGCGTGGGCGCACGGGGGGCGGCCGATGTCTGCTTATAGACCTATTATAGGAATATTGTCAATACCTACTTCCCCTGTCGCACCAGGTGGCGATACAGTTGTCGGGGCGTGAATATCCAAGGGGCACGCAGGCCGAGAGCGCGCTTCACCGCCTCGACGCAGGTGAAGGGACGCAACGGTGCGCACCTGGGCGGGGGCATAGCGGCGACGGTCTCGACAACCCGGAGACCATGGCGCCGGTACCATTCGGCCAGTTCGCCGACGCTGGAGCCGTGGACCACGCTGAGGTCGGTGTAGTGGGAGAAAGGATTGCAAATAATCCAATGGTTGCCATGCCGGACCGCGACGAAGCAGTGGCGGAAGCCGGCGTGAAGCGGCCGCAGCCACTTGAGGTCGGTGTTGTCGTCGAAAACGACGATTGCCGGAACGGCCGGGTGTTGCGGTGTCCCGGTCTCTTCCCGCCCTGAACGGACACCTGTCATCAGTGGATAATGCCCTTATCGCGCAGGACGGTGGTCAGGCGGTCAAGGGCTTCATTCCATAGCTTGGCTGCGGCCGCTTCCTCCCGGCAGCGGGGGTCGGGCGGATTGCCCCGGACTCCGTAGCGACCAAGGGTGCTGAGATGATTGGCATGGAGAATGGCGCGCCGTTGCAGGGCGACGACGGCGACGTAGATATCATCTGGATCGCACGGACGGTGCAGGCTGCCGGTGGCAGGAAAACGGGCGCCATCGCGGCGCACCATCTGGCAGCGGACGAACCAGAACCACGCCTGTTCGGCGTTGTCAAAGGGAGCACCGGGCAGAGCGGTGATCGGGGGCGAACTCCGGGCAACTAGGGTCATCTGTCAGCGGCCTCGTGGGAAAATCAGGAATAAAAACATATTATCAGACATTAAGCCCTGGTCAACACCTGTATAGGTAAACGAACCTACTGCGGGCGTGGTCGGCCTGTGGGATAATTAGCCCATGTCTAGACATCATGCAGTGTGGCAAGCGATCGACCGGCTGGCCGAGCAACGGCAGCTCACCGCCTCCGGTTTGGCACGCCGAGCCGGCCTCGATCCGACGACGTTCAACAAAAGCAAGCGGATCACTAAAGATCAGCGGGCGCGGTGGCCCAGCACCGAAAGCATCGATAAAATCCTCGATGCGACTGGGGCGACGTGGGGAGAGTTCGTCTCCCTGATGAACGAGGGGACTTTCAAGAATATCCCCCTGATCGGCTTCGCCCAGGCGGGAACGGAAGGCTTCTTCGATGATGCCGGCTATCCCGGCGGATCGGGCTGGGATGATATCCCGTTCCCCGACATCGGCGATCCCCATGCCTATGCCCTTGAGATCAGCGGCGATAGCATGGAGCCGGTCTATCGCGACGGCGATATCGTGGTGGTCTGTCCGCAGGCGCCCATCCGCCGCGGCGACAGGGTCATCGTCAAATCGCGCGACGGCGAGGTGATGGCGAAGATCTTGCGTCGCAAGACCTCTCAGAAGTTCGAACTAAAGTCCCTCAACCCCGAGCATCCCGATCGCTGGCTGGCGGCGGAGGATGTGGAGTGGATCGCGCGGATCGTCTGGGCCAGCCAATAGGCGCGTCGCCCTCACCGAGTTGACAGTTTAGTAGGATTATGATCCTATGCCGCGGTCCCCTGTGGGGAGAGGATTGCGGTCATGGACTCGGTCCGGGCGACCCTTGCGGCACTGCATCGTCGATATGACGGACCCATCGACGCGTGTCTTCGTGACGCCGTCCTCACCGGCCAGCCGCGCCCAGCGGCGTGGTCCTTGTCCCTGGCGAGCCTCGACATCGACCGGCTCGCCCTCGCCACTGTCGTCGCGCGCGCCCGCCGGCGCGCCAGTGCAGCCGCGGCGCCGGGGCATGGTCAAGGGCAGGGGCAGGGACAACAACAGGGGCCCGGGCAACCGGAACAGACTGCGCCCGACCGGGCATCCCAGGACATGCTTCTCTGGTATCGGGCGCTGGGCGTGCGCACCACCACCGCTCGCGACCGGATCCAGGGACGGAGAACGGTGCGGGCGGCCTGATCCCCGGGCTGCCACCGCCGACGCGGCAGAGGCAATCAGCCGGCGTCGGCGATCGTCGCCGATGGAACCGGGGAAGCGGCGGCGGGAGGCGACGCGTCCAGTTGCTGCTCGATCAGGGCAATGGTTTCGCCGATGCCGTAAAGAGCGACGAACGAGCCCATTCGCGGTCCCTGCTGCTGCCCCAGTAAGGTCTCGTACAGGCAGCGGAACCACGCCCGCAGGTCGCCCACCTCCGGATGGCGCTTGCCCACCTCGTAAATGGCGGCTTGGATCGCCTCTGCCTCGCTGCCGGGGGGCAACGCGGCCAGGCTGGCAGCCAGGTCGGCGAGCGCCTCGCGCTCGGGCGGCGTCGGCGCGCGGTAGCTCAAAGACGGCGCCACCTGGTCCCGATAATATCGGATGGCACAATCGATCAGGCGGCCCAGCGTCGGACTGTTTTCCGGTACCAGCGAGGGACGATAGCGTCGCAGATAGTGCCAAAGAACCGCCGGCTCTTCCGCATGGCAGACGCCGGCGAGATTCAGGATCAGGCTGTAGCTGGGCAAGTCCTCGTCTTGCGGCGGATCGCCCGCATGGACATGCCAGACCGGATTATCGAGCCGCGCCGCCGTATCCTCCTTGGCGTAGGCAGCCAGGCTGGCGAAATAGTCATCGACGGTTTTTGGAATTACCCCGAAGAACAGCCGCTTGGCCGTCCGCGGCTTCTGGTACATGAAATAGGCCAAGCTCTCCGCCGGCGCGTAGCGCAGCCACTCGTCGACGCTGAGGCCGTTCCCCTTCGACTTGGAGATCTTCTCGCCGTTCTGGTCGAGGAAAAGCTCATAGATGTAGGTCACCGGCGGCGCCGCGCCCAGGACTCGACAGATCCGGCTCGACAGCGCCACCGACGCGATCAGGTCCTTACCGGCCATCTCGTAGTCCACATCCAAAGCCGACCAGCGCATGGCCCAGTCGGCTTTCCACTGCAGCTTGCAGTGGCCGCCGGTAACCGGCGTTTCCACCAGTTCCCCCGACTCGTCTTCGTAGACGATCGTCCCGGCGGTCAGGTCGCGGGCGATGATCCGCGCCTGCAGCACGCGGCCGGTTCGCGCGCAGACGGGCAGGAAGGGACTGTAATTGGCCCGCCGTTCCGGGCCGAGCGTCGGCAGAATGATCTCGAGGACCTCGTCGTAATAGTGAAGAACGCGCAACAGGGCCTCGTCGAACCGACCGCTGCGGTACCAGTCCGTCGCACTCTGGAACTCGTACTCGAAGCCGAAGGCGTCGAGGAACGCCCGTAGCCTCGCGTTATTGTGGTGGCCGAAGCTCTCATGGCTGCCGAAAGGGTCGGGAACGGAGGTGAGCGGTTGGCCCAGGTGGGCGGCCAACATCTCCTGATTGGGCACGTTATCGGGCACCTTGCGCAAGCCGTCCATGTCGTCGGAGAACGCAAACAACCGGGTCGGCATGTCGGAGATCAGGCCGAACGCATGGCGCACCATCGTTGTCCGCACCACTTCGCCGAAGGTTCCGATGTGCGGCAGCCCAGACGGCCCGTAGCCGGTCTCGAACAACACGTAACCCTTTTTGCCGGGCTTGGCCTCGATCCGTTCCTGCAGCGCGCGCGCCTCGACGAACGGCCAGGCCCTGCTCGCAAGCGCCGCCTCCTTGAGCCCGTCGCTGGAACCCCCGCTCATGTCCATGTCCTTCTGCTTGCCGATGGATGCACCGCGTCCATCACCAGATCGGCCGGCCGCTCGTGGGCAGGCCGTATGCGGCCCACTTGCGGGTAACCTGCTCGATGATGTCGTCGGTCATCCGGATCGGGATCCCCCACGGTCGTGACGTTTCCGGCGGAATTTTCGTCGTCGCGTCGATGCCCAGCTTGCTGCCCAATCCGGATACAGGAGACGCGAAGTCGAGATAGTCGATCGGTGTGTGTTCGATCAGGGTGATGTCCCGCGCCGGATCGACATTGGTGGAAATCGCCCAGATCACGTCGTTCCAATCGCGGGCGGAGAGGCCGGCATCGATGACGATCACGAACTTAGTGTACATGAACTGGCGAAGATACGACCACACCGCCATCATCACCCGCTTCGCATGACCGGGATAGCTCTTTCGCATGGCCACGACGGCGACACGGTAGGAGCATCCCTCGGGCGGCAGCCAAAAATCGACGATCTCCGGGAACTGCTGGGTCAGCAACGGGATGAAAACTTCGTTCAGGGCCTGGCCCAGCACCGAGGGCTCGTCCGGGGGGCGACCGGTGAACGTCGACAGATAGATGGCGTCGCGCCGCATGGTGACGGCGGTGACATGGAAGACCGGGAACGGTTCAACCGCGTTGTAATAGCCGGTGTGATCGCCGTAGGGGCCCTCGTCCCCGTATTCGTCCAGTGAAACCAGGCCCTCGATGACGATTTCGGCTTCCGCCGGCACCTTCAGCGGCACGGTAAGGCAGGGGACGAGGTCGACCTTGCTCCCCCTCAAGAGACCGGCGAACTGGTACTCCGACAGCGTATCCGGCACCGGCGTCACCGCCGCCAGGATCACCCCCGGGTCGGCCCCGATCACCGCCGCCGCCGGCAGCGGATCGCGCCGCTGTTCCTTCCAGCGGGCATGGTGCTGGGCGCCGCCGCGATGCTTCAGCCACCGCATGTAGGTGGTATCCGGGCCGGTTACCTGCATCCTGTAGATGCCCAGGTTGAAGACGTCACGCTTGTCGCCGGGCTGATCGCGGTTGGCATCGCGGCCGGCCGTCGGCCCCTGGGTGACGACGAGCGGCCAGGTGATCAGCGGGGCCGGCTCTCCCGGCCAGCACGTCTGGATGGGCAGCCGGGCGAGATCGATGGAGGCGCCCTTCCAGACGACTTCCTGGCAGGGAGCCCTGCCCACCGTCTTCGGTCGCATGGCGAGGACGGTGCGCAACAGCGGCAGCATGCCCATGGCTTCTTTCAGCCCGCCCGGCGGCTCGGGCTGGCGGAGGAAGGCCAGGGTTTCGCCGACCTCGCGCAACTGCTCCGGGGTCCGGTTCATCCCCCAGGCAACCCGTTCCACCGTTCCGAACAGGTTGACCAGCACCGGCATGCCGTAGGACGTCCCGTCCGGCCGGCAAACGTTCTCAAACAGGACGGCCGGCCCTCCCTCGGCGAGGAGCCGGGTCTGGATCTCGGTCATTTCGAGAACGGGGGAAACCGGCTCGCTCACCCGAACCAGGCGGCCGTCGCGTTCCAGTTGCGCCATGAATTCGCGAAGCGATCGATAGGCCATTCGCATCCCGTCCTTTGCCCGCAGTGAACTCCACAACGGACCCGCGCATCAATGTGTTCTGGAGGGAGAAGGCAAGGTCGGCGGCGCCGAGCCGGGAGCTCAGGCGAGCACCCGGGCCAAAACCAAGGCGGCAAACACGCCAAGGCCGGCCCATCGGTTGGACTTGAACTTGGCGAGGCAATCGTTCGCATCGTCGAAGTCGATGAAGGTGGTCTGCCAGGCAAGCTGGGCAGCGACCGGCAGCAAAAGCAGAATGATCACCGCCGACATCCCGGCGGTGAGGCCGGCAGCCAGGATCAGCAGCCAGGCGCTCAGATAAAAAATGGCGACAAACTGCCGCGATCGGGGACCCAGGCGCAGGGCTGTGCTCTTGACGCCGATGAGGACATCGTCCTCTTTGTCCTGGTGGGCATAGATCGTGTCGTAACCGAGCGTCCAAAGGACGCCACCCGCGTAGAGGAGGAGGGGCGGAAGGGCCAGCCCGCCGGTCACCGCCGACCAACCGAGCAGGGCACCCCAGTTGAAGGCAAGCCCCAGCACCGCCTGCGGCCAATGGGTGATCCGCTTGGCGAACGGGTAGATGGCTACGACCAAAAGCGAGGCGATCCCGAGGCCGATCGAGAACGGGTTGAGTTGAACCAGAATGAGAAATGCCGCGGCGCTCAGCCCGAGCATGAACACGATCGCCTGCCGCACGGTGACGGCGCCGCTGGGAAGGGGCCGGTTGGCCGTCCGGGCCACCTTTTCGTCAAATTCCCGGTCGGCGATATCGTTGAAGGTGCATCCGGCACCGCGCATCAGCAGGGCTCCTGCCGCAAACAGCACGAGGAGCCAGGGATCCGGCCAGGGTGAACTGGCGAGCGCGGTGCCCCACCAGCAAGGAAACATCAGGAGCCAGATACCGATCGGCCGATCCAGACGCGCCAGCCGCAGGTATGGGCGAGCGGCAAGGGGGGCGAACCGGTCGATCCAGTTCCCGCTCGGGATGTCACTCGCGCTGCTGCCGACGCCGTCGCTCATCGGACCCCGCTCTCTCCACCGCCTTCAGCATAGTGCATCTTGGCTCACCCCGGGGAACCGCATGTCCAACCAGTCGAGGCGATGGTGAAAGTCCGCCTGTTCGTCGAGGCTCCCCTGGCCACGGTCGCTCCCGACATCGTCGTCGGCAGCGAGCGCGCCCATTACCTGATGGACGTCATGCGGTTGCGGGCGGAGGATGAGATCCGCGTGTTCAACGGCAGGGACGGCGAATGGACCGCGCGCCTGATCGGGTCCGACCGGCGGCGTTGCTCGTTGCGGCTGGGGCGCCAAATCGCCCCGCAGACGGCGGAGGCGGGGCCGTGGCTGGCCTTCGCCCTGATCAAACGCTCCCGTCTCGATCTACTGGTGGAAAAAGCCACCGAGCTGGGCGTGCAGCGGCTCAGGCCGGTGACGACGCAGCGGACGGTAACCGGCGTCCCCAATCCAGCCCGGATGCGGGCGATCACCATTGAAGCGGCGGAACAGTGCGGGCGGATGAGCCTGCCGCAGGTGGACCCGCCGGAGGCGCTTGCGCAAATGCTGCGTGGCTGGCCGCCCGCCCGTCCGCTCCTCGCCATGTCCCCCGGCCCTGACGGACGATCAATCGCCGACGCCTGCCGGGCTCTTCCCCGGGATGTGGCACCCGGTGTCCTGATCGGACCCGAGGGGGGCCTGACGGCGAGCGAGCTTGACGAACTTCTGAGCCTGCCGTTTGTTGTGCCGGTATCGCTGGGACGCCTTGTGCTCCGCGCGGAAACGGCAGCGATGGCGGCGTTAGCCTGTGTCCAGGCCTTGGGGGCATGGGCGCAGGCCGTCGACGAAGGAGTGTGATCATGTCGTCTGCGCAAGAACTGGGCCCCAGCGGAGACGCGTTGGCCATCGATAAGGCGACCCTTGTCGACTACCTGGCGGCGGGCTGCAAACCCCAGTCGGAGTGGCTGATCGGGACCGAGCACGAGAAGTTCGCCTACCGGCAGGAAGATTATCGTCCGGTCGCCTACGGCGGTGACAACGGGATCCGCGCCATCCTCGAGGGGCTCATGCGCTTTGGCTGGCGACCGGTTTTCGAGGATGGCGAATTGATCGCGCTCTCGGACGATGCCGGTGGCTCGGTCTCCCTCGAACCTGCCGGTCAGGTGGAACTATCCGGCGCACCGCTCGCCAACATCCATCAAACGTGCGGAGAGATCGACCGCCACCTGCGGCAGGTCAAGGCGGTCGGCTCGGAGCTCAGCGTGGGATTCCTTGGCATCGGGTATCAGCCGAAGTGGCCGCGGGAGGCGATGCCGTGGATGCCGAAGGCGCGCTATCGCATCATGCGCGACTACATGCCGAAGAAGGGACACCTCGGTCTCGACATGATGCAGGCGACCTGCACGGTCCAGGTCAACCTCGACTTCGACTCCGAAGCGACGATGGTCGAGATGTTCCGCATCGGCCTCGCCCTGCAGCCGGTGGCCACCGCGCTCTTCGCCAACTCCCCCTTCGTCAACGGCAAGCCGTCGGGTTACTTGTCCTACCGAAGTCAGATATGGACCGACACCGATCCGGACCGCACCGGCATCGCTCCATTCGTCTTCGATCCGGGGTTTGGTTTCGAGCGCTATGTCGATTTCATGCTTGACGTGCCCATGTATTTCGTCAAGCGCAACGGGCATTACATCGACGCGGCGGGGCAATCCTTCCGGGACTTCATGGCTGGCAGGTTGCCGGCGCTCCCGGGCGCCTATCCCACCCTCTCCGACTGGGCCGATCATCTGACCACCTCATTCCTGGAGGTCCGCCTCAAGCGCGTCCTTGAGATGCGCGGGGCCGATGGAGGTCCATGGAGTCGGCTCTGTGCCCTGCCGGCGTTCTGGGTCGGCCTGCTTTACGATGCCGACGCCCGCGCCGCCGCCTGGGAGCTGGTGCGGGACTGGACCAGGGAAGAGCGGACGGCGATGCGGGACATGGTCCCGGTCCGGGCCTTGGCCACGCCGTTCCGCAATGTCACCGTCCGCGACATTGCCCTCGAAGCCCTGAAGATCTCGCACCACGGGCTGTGCCGTCGTCACATCCTCGACCGGGTCGGCTGCGACGAGAGCAAGTTCCTGAAGCCGTTGTTCCGGATCGCCGAGGCCAATTTCACCCCCGCCGAGGAGTTGCTGGCCGCGTACCATCGCCTGTGGAACGAGAGCGTCGATCCCGTCTTCCGCGAGTATGCCTACTGATCCGCGGCGATCAGACCGCGGTCCCGCCAACGGTGAGCCGGTCGATCAACAACGTCGGCTGCCCCACGCCGACCGGCACGGACTGGCCGTCCTTGCCGCAGGTGCCGATGCCGGGATCGAGGGCAGAGTCGCTGCCGACCATCGTCACCCGCGTCAGCACCTCCGGGCCGCTGCCGATGAGCGTCGCACCCTTGACCGGTGCACCGATGCGGCCGCCTTCGATCCGATAGGCCTCCGTGCATGAAAAGACGAACTTGCCCGAGGTGATATCCACCTGTCCGCCGCCGAACGCGACCGCGTAAAGGCCATTGTCGACAGAGGCGACGATCTCGTCCGGTGCGTGTCGGCCGGACAGCATGTAGGTGTTGGTCATCCGGGGCATGGGCCGGTGGGCGTAGCTCTCCCGGCGGCCGTTGCCGGTGGAGGCCGCGCCCATCAACCGGGCGTTCATCCTGTCCTGGAGAAAGCCGCGCAATATTCCGTCTTCGATCAGCACGGTATTTTCGGTGGGCGTTCCCTCATCGTCGACGGTGAGTGAGCCGCGGCGGTTGCCGAGGGTGCCGTCGTCGACAACGGTGATGCCGGGGGCGGCCACCCGCTCCCCGACGAGGCCGGCAAAGGCGGACGTCTTCTTGCGATTGAAGTCCCCCTCGAGGCCATGGCCGATCGCTTCGTGGAGAAGAATGCCGGGCCATCCCGGCCCGAGGACCACGGACATCTCACCGGCCGGGGCGGGGACCGACTCGAGATTGACCAGGGCTTGCCGCAACGCCTCGTCCACGGCCGCCCGCCAACTTGTCTCTGCCACGTACAGGTCGTAGGCGGCACGACCGCCGGTCCCGTAGGTGCCGCTTTCCAGGCGGTTTCCATCGCCAACGACGACGGTGACATTCAAGCGTACCAACGGCCGCACATCGGCAACCCGGTGACCGTCCGGTCGGATGATCTGTACCGCCTGCCAGCTGCCGGAAAGGGACGCGATTACCTGGCGGACCCGCGGATCCCGGGCCCGGGCGTAACCATCGATGGCGGTCAACGATCCGACCTTATCCTCGAACGGCAATGTCGCCAGCGGGTTGTCGGGGGCATAGAGGATGCGGTTGGTTCCGGCAGGCGGGTCCGCCAGCCGGACGTCGTACCCGCTGCGCGCCGCACGGACCGCCTGGCCGGCGCGCCGCAAAGCCTCCTCGTTCAAGGCCGAGCCGTGCGCATAGCCGGTCACCTCACCGGAGACGGCACGTAATCCGAAGCCTTGACTGGTATCGAAGGTGGCGCTCTTCAGGTGCCCGTCATCGAGGACAAAGCTTTCCGCCTGACGGTATTCCAGGAATAGCTCGCCATCCTCACAGCCCTTCAGCGCGTCTTCTACGACCCGTCCGACCGCGCTCCGATCAAGGCCGGTCTGCGCATAGAAAAGCTGGTCAGTGGTGAGCAAGGCGGACATCTATGGTGGGATCCTGATCCGGTGGGGCGCGCGCTGCAACGCGGCTACCATGCATATGGGATCTTGACAACGGCCCGTCGAGCCGGTCTTTGACGGACGCTGTCTCGGTATTTTCCCGCCACGAGGAACGGAGATGCAAGGATGACGGACCCGCAGCGGTCCAATCGACACTGGCGCCAGGCGACGAAGCTGGTCCGCGGCGGGACCCAGCGCTCCGGCTTCGACGAGACCTGCGAGGCCATCTTCCTGACCTCCGGCTTTGTCTATGGATCGGCCGAAGAGGCCGAACGTACCTTCACCCAGGAGATCGACCGCTATCAGTATTCGCGGTTCGGCAATCCCACCGTCCGTATGTTCGAGGATCGTCTGGCCCTGATCGAAGGTGCCCGTTTCTGCCGGGCGACGGCGACCGGCATGGCGGCGGTGTTCGCTTCGATGGCCTGCTTCGTCGGGTCGGGCGATCGGGTCGTCGCCTCGCGGGCCCTGTTCGGCTCCTGCAATTACATCATCTCGACCATACTTCCGACCTACGGCGTCTCGGTCGAGTTCGTCGACGGCGGCGATCTCCGGCAGTGGAGGGAAGCCCTCAGCCAACCGGTCGCGGCGGTGTTCCTGGAGACGCCGTCCAATCCCATGCTCGACATCATCGATCTGACGGAGGTGTGCGAGTTGGCGCACGGCGCCGGCGCCAAGGTGATTGCCGACAACGTGTTTGCCACGCCGCTTCTTCAGCGCCCGATGGGCTATGGCGCCGATATTGTTGTCTATTCGGCCACCAAGCATATCGATGGGCAGGGGCGGTGTCTCGGCGGCGCCATCTTGACCAACGATCAGGAGTGGTTCGAGCAGAAGCTGACCCCGTTCTCCCGCAACACCGGGCCCAGCCTCAGCCCGTTCAATGCATGGCTGCTGCTGAAAGGGGTCGAAACCCTGGAGCTGCGGGTGACCCGGCACTGCCAGAATGCCCGCGCCGTTGCCGCATTTCTCGAGCAGCGACCCGAGGTGGCCGGCGTCTTCTACCCCGGTCTTCCGTCCCATCCCCAACACGAACTGGCGATGCGCCAAATGTCGGACGGCGGCAGTATCGTCACCCTCGATCTCACCGGCGGCCGCGCGCAGGCCTTCGCTTTCCTCGACGCCCTACAGCTGATCGACATCTCCAATAATCTCGGCGATACCAAGTCCCTGGCGACGCACCCGGCGACGACGACCCATCAGCGGCTGACCCCCGAAGAGCGCGACCGTTTGCGGATTCGGAACACGACGGTCAGACTGTCGATCGGAATCGAAGATATCGAGGACCTGCTGGAGGATCTCGATCAGGCACTGGCGAGGACAGCGGCGGCCTGAGTGCCCGCAGCCGGCGCCACGGCCCCGGACCCCGCTGTGGCGGCCTCCGGATCCGCAGTCCGCGGCATCACCGGTTCCAGGTCTCACCCGGGCCGGTGCCTTGAAGACGCCGTTCACATCTGCTACCTGAAGACCAGCCCCAAAAAGTCAATGGACGCCGGACGTGAAACCTACCGTTTTCATTCATACGAATCATAAGCAGATCGTCGGTGCGATCGTTGCCGAGTACTCGATGCGCCGCAATTCGCGCCATGCCGACGAGTTCGACATTAAAATCATTCACACCGCCGAGCATCCGTTCTTGAAGGCACGGGAGGACCAGGAGTATCTGCGCGACGGCGTCACCCGTCGTTGGCACTTCGAGGATTTGCAGTCTTTCACCCCGCTGCGTTTCATGCCGCCGGAAAAGATGGGCTATCAGGGGCGAGCGGTCGTCGTCGACCCGGACGTGTTCGCGGTGGGCGATATCTGGGACCTGCTATCGCGGGACATGCAGGGCGCCGCCATCATGTGTCGGCCGCGCTCCGGGCATAAGGAAAAACAGGGAGTCCTCGCCACCAGCGTGATGCTCCTCGACTGCGCGAAACTGACCCACTGGCGTTGCGAGGAGCAGTTCAACGAGCTCTTCACCTTCAAACGTGACTACGCCCAGTGGATCGGCCTTTTCTACGAGCCGCGCGAGACGATCAAGCTTCTTGAGAACGAGTGGAACGACTTCGACAAGCTCTCACCGCAGACACGGCTTCTCCACAACACCAAGCGGCGGACGCAACCGTGGAAAACCGGACTGCCGGTCGACTTCCTTCCCCCCGAAAAGCCGGCCGGGATGCCGTGGCTCGGCTGGATTCATCGGATGCGCCGGCGGGTCTTCGGCGACTACGCCTTCCTCGGCCATTACGTGCGTCACCCGGACCCGCACCAGGAGCGCTTCTTCTTCGGCCTGCTTCGCGAGTGCGTGGACAAAGGCATCGTCTCGGAGGCGCTGCTGAAGGAGGAGATGCGGCAGAACCACGTCCGCCACGACGCCTTCCAGGTCCTCGAGCGAACGCAGCCGCTGGCAGCCTAAGGGGCGCCTCAATCTGCCGACCGGGTCGTCGGCGAGCCGGCTTCACATCTGAGTTTTACCCGGGAGTCGCGTGAGGTTGGGCGGGTGCGGCCCGGCGGCATCGACCGTTTCGCTTGTCCAAGCGCATGCCCGCCCGTGCTTGCGGGCGATCAGCCATGAGGCAGCCACCCGAGAACGGAGAGAATACTGGCGACGCCGAATCCGACGACGGCAATGCCGAGGATAGTGTTCAGCCGTACGATGAATTCGAGAGGAAGGTGGCGGCGCACCGCATAAGCGGCGCCGGTGAGCGTCATCCACCAGAGCATGGATCCGGTGAAAACACCGACAATCACGCTCCAGTTGCCCATCACCGCGCCGGGATGGTCCGGAAAGAGCTGCATCCCGGCGAAAACGCCGACGAAGGCGATGAACGTGGCCGGATTGATGATCGTCAGCGCGAAGCCGGTGGAGAATGCACTCAGCCAGCTTCGGACACTTCGGAATTGCGGAACGACCGCGTCTTCCATGTCCTCTGCCGTTTCAAACTTGGGGCGGCGGGTGCGGATCATGCGAACGCCGATCAGGATCAGGAAGATCCCGCCCACCAAGAGCACCGGCCCCTGATGTTCAAAGAGATAGCGGGTCAGCAGGGTCAGCCCGAACATGGCCGCTGCCGCCAGAATCGAGTCCGCCGTCGCGGCGCCCCCACCCGTAACCAAGCTGGCGGCCCATCGCCCCTGCAGGGCGCGGCGCAGGCACATGGCACCGATGGCGCCAATCGGCACGGCGACGATGAATCCCGCCAAAATGGATTTAATCAACAGCAAGAGGTTGGTCACATTGAGGACTTGCCCTCGGCGGAGGTGGGTACGCCTTAAGGGGTAAGGCGTCTTCTCGTTGGTCAGGTTCTAATTAGCGCGTGAGGGCCGCGGCGGCTAGTTCGGGCTTGAGCGCCGGTCGGCATCTCGTCGCTGCCCCAGCCAGCGGCAAAGCCTGTCGCAGTACGTTGATTTCATCGGGAAAACCACGTAAGCCTCGCTGCATCCTGCATATCCTCAGGCGGCGGACGTGGCGGACACGGACTTACACGAGGAACGGCTCCGACTCGAGCGCCGGGATGACGCTACCCTCGTCGCCCATCTCAACGGCCGCTGGACGTTCCAGGACGGATTGCCGGACATCCAGCCGGTGCGGGAAGCGATCGAGGAGCGACCGCCCGCTCGTGTTGCCTACGATGCCAGCAATCTGAGCACATGGAACAGCGGCCTTCTCACCTTCCTGGTCGAGGTGGCGGAGCTATGTTCATCGAAAGGCATCGAGATCGATGAGTCCGGGTTACCGGAGGGCGTTCGCAAACTGGTGGGCCTCGCCACGGCGGTGCCGGAGCGTCAGGCGTCGGGTTCGCAGACCCCGCCGCCCTTTCTTGAACGCCTGGGCAGACGATGGCTGGATCACTACGCTGGGGCCGCGGGGGCGGTGGAGTTTATCGGCGAGGCGGTACTCGCGATGGCTAAGATGGCTGTCGGTCGTGCCAACTTCCGCCGCTCCGACTTAGTCCTTTATATCCAGCAGTGCGGCGCCCAGGCGCTTCCGATCGTCGCCTTGATCAGCCTGCTGATCGGCATGATCCTCGCCTTCGTCGGTTCGGTTCAGCTCAAACTGTTCGGAGCACAAATTTTCGTAGCGAATCTGGTGAGCATCGCCATGGTTCGCGAAATGGGCGCGATGATGACCGCCATCATCATGGCCGGGCGTACCGGGGCGTCGTACGCGGCGCAGCTGGGAACGATGCAGGTGAACGAGGAAATCGATGCATTGAAGACGATGGGTGCTTCTCCTTTGGAATTCCTCGTTTTGCCACGCATGATGGCGCTAATTATCATGATGCCGTTACTTTGCATATATGCCAATGTTATTGGTATATTTGGAGGGTATTTTGTTGGGGTGCAGATTCTTGGCCTATCAGCGAGCCAGTACCTTCAGCAGACGGTCCGATGGCTGAATATGACCAATGTCTCTCTTGGTCTTGGCAAGAGTATTATTTTCGGAATCATTATCGCTATCTGCGGTTGCTACGCCGGGCTGCAGAGCGGCCGGAACGCCGCAGCAGTGGGTAATGCCGCGACCGCCGCCGTTGTCACCGCGATCGTCTGGATCGTTGTCGCGGACGGGATCATCGCGGTCGTCACCAGCGTTCTGGGCATTTAGCGGTGAACTCGATTACCGCCGCCGACAGACCGCCGATTACGGTGCAATCATTGACGATGGCATTTGGCAGCAAAGTCATTCAGCAAGATCTGTCTTTTGTCGTCAACAAACATGACATTTTCGTCATCATGGGTGGGAGCGGGTGCGGAAAAAGCACGCTGCTTCGACATATGATCGGGCTAAATACACCGGCAAAGGGAAAAGTATACTACGGCGAAGAGAGCTTGTGGGATGTTTCCATCGAACAGCAGCATCAGATACTAAGGCGGACGGGGGTTCTTTTCCAAAGAGGGGCGTTGTGGAGTTCGATGACCCTCGCCGAGAACATCGGACTTCCCCTACAGCAGTATTCGGATTTGTCGAAGCAAGAGATCCGCCGCTTGGCATCTTTGAAGCTCGCCCTCGTCGGGCTGGCTGGCTTCGAAGATTACTATCCGGCGGAAATTAGCGGCGGCATGCAGAAACGGGCCGGGCTGGCCCGGGCGATGGCGCTCGATGCGGAGATCCTGTTTTTTGATGAGCCGAGCGCGGGGTTGGATCCGATTAGTTCGAAGCTTCTCGACGATCTCATCCTGCAGTTGCGCGACAGTCTCGGCGCCACCGTCGTCATCGTCACCCATGAACTCGCCAGCATTTTCGCCATCGGCAGCAATTCCGTCTTCCTCGATGCCGAGAGCAAGACGATGATTGCCACCGGAGCTCCGAAGTCCTTGCTGGCCGAGTGCGACGATCCCAAAGTGCAGAGCTTCCTGCGTCGGGAAACGCCAGACGAGTACAGCGCCTCCCGCGCCACCACGTCCGGAAGAGGGTAGTAACGAGATGGGGAGCAAGGCCAACCCCAAGCTGATCGGGGCTTTTGTCCTCGGTGCGATTGTATTGGCGATCATCTCGATCATCGCAATCGGGGGCGGAAAGCTTTTCAGGACGACTATTCCGATCGTCATGTACTTTCCCCGGTCTGTCGGCGGCCTTAACGTCGGAGCACCCGTCACCTTCAGAGGTGTAAAGTTAGGCGAGGTAACTAATATAATTCTTGGGTTTGACCAACAGTCTAGAGATATCGTGATTCCAGTTTTTGCCGAGCTATTTCCTCAAACAATCGTTACGTTCGGGGATGGTGAACATAAGTCAGGTAGCTTGGCGAATCAAAGGGAAATACTTCTTGATTACATCAAGAACCGTGGGCTTCGCGCGCAGTTAACGGTGTCGAGCTTCGTCACCGGACAACTCATCGTCAATTTCGATTTCTTCCCGTATGCCGCGATGGGTAGCGATGCAGACGGGATGAATATTTATCCAAACCGCATTCAGGTCCCGACCATCCCATCGACGCTGGAAGAGATGCAGGCAACACTCCAGGACCTCTACCGCAAGCTGGAAAAGCTGCCACTCGACGAAATGATCGCCGATGCGCGGGCTGTGTTGCAGGGAATGAACCGGCTGGTGAATAGCCCGGAAGTCGCCAGTACGGTGGACGAAGCCAGCAAAACGCTCATTTCCCTGCGGACGACGAGCCAAAAATTGGAGCGCGAAGTGGGACCGCTGATTACCGGGTTGCAGTCCACCGCCGGGAGCGCCGACGCCGCATTCCGCGCCATCCGATCGCGTGCCGACGATAGTCGTGTCGTCGTCGGGCAGGCGGACAAAACACTGAGCGACATGCGCGAAACGTTGGCCTCTATTCAGGCCTTGGTCAACAATGCCAATAGCTTGATTACGCCGAACTCGCCGCTGAACTATGAGTTGATCAGTGCCCTGAGGGAGGCAACTACTGCCGCGCGCTCGGTCTCCTCGCTCGCCAATACCTTGGAGCGGACGCCTAACGCCCTTATTTTTGGACGCGTTCCGCCGGAGGCGCGCCAGCCATGAAGGGATTTTACGGGCTTAGCCGCTGCATCGCGCTGGCTGGATGTTTCGGTCTTGCTGGCTGCTTCTTGCCGACGGCGGGATCGGCGCCGATCAATTACTACGTCCTCAGCGCGCGAGCCGAACCGGACCCCGCCCTTGCATCGGCGCAAAGGCAGCTGATTGGCGTCCAGACGGTGCAGCTGCCGGATTATCTGAACCGGAAGTCGATCGTTACCCGACGAGAGGATAACGAAATCGACATTGCCGAACTGGACCAATGGGCAGGCAACCTCAAGGACAGCGTCACCAACGTCCTGGTGGACAACTTGACCCGGGTGCTGGGGAGCGAAACCGTCATTCCATTGCCGGTCAGCGCGGCGGTCCCGGTCGAGGAGGTTGTCGGGGTCGAAATCATCAACTTCGAGCAGCAGCCGTCGGGAACGGTTCGCCTAAGCGCCCGCTGGATCGTTCTCGGCGAGGGCGGGCGGTCGTTTCAGGCCATCCACCAAAGCAGCTACGAAGAATCGAATGTCGCCGATGACTACGCCTCGATCGCGTCGGCGATGAGCGATCTTCTCGCCGCGTTCAGCCGCGACATCGCCAAGACCGTGGCGACGACGGTGCCACCGGCGGCGCTGCCGGCAACCCGGCGCCCGGCGAGCTGACCTCCGGCATCGGCACCGCACCTGCGCCGAGAAAGCTCTTCATGGACCGAGGCGGGTCCATCGCCTCGTCACAAATTTGACTCATTCGCCTCAGACGATCACGACACTAATAGCTCCGGCCATCCGCAGTTGCGGGACTTCTGCCCACGGCCGGGGCAAAGCACGGGCTCTAGTGGGAGGAATTCATGGTACTGCTACGCCGGGCGCTAGTCGCCCTGGTGCTTTGTGTGTTCGCGTCAGCCGCGATGGCCGCCGGGGAGTACGGAACTCCGGCGGAGGCCAAAGCGATGCTGGAAAAGGCCGTCGCCGCCATCAAGGCGGACAAGACGAAGGCGCTGGCGGAAATGACCGCCGGGACCGGCGGCTTCAAGGATCGCGACCTCTATCCGTTCTGCGGCGGCCCCGACGGCAATTTCACCGCGCACCCGAAGCTGGTCGGGCAAAGCATGCGTAATCTGATGGACAAGAGCACGCCACCGAAGCCGATCGGGGCGGAGTTTTACAAAGATGCGCAGGAAGGCAAGATCTCGGAAGTGACTTACATGTGGCCCCGACCCGGCGATGATCCGAAGCCCGTCGAGAAGGTGGTCTACATTACCAAGGTCGGCGACGAGGTGTGTGGCGTCGGATACTACAAATAAAAATAAATCCTGAAGCGAATGCTCTCATCCCCGTTCGAAGGTCGAACGGGGATTTTCTTTGCCATAAACCGCGTCAAGGAAGTCGCGCGACCGCGGCAGCCATGCGGACGTCCTCGCCAATGGGCCCCGGACGAGGGTCATCGACCAGTGTATCCAACCACGCCGTCGGCGGGTGGCGGCCCCATCGATGGCTCCAGCGGACGGCTGTCAGTAATTCGCGGCCGTTCTCCGGAAGTCGATCAGGCAGGGGGCGTCCGTTGAGCGTTCCCCAGATGCCCGCCCAGCAGCGGGCGACGGCCCACGGGTTGTAACCGCCACCGCCGAGAACAAGGAGCCGCGGGGCGACATCCATCACTGTCCGTACCGCGTTGAAAAACGCCCCGTTGGACAAAGAGAGACGCGTCATCGGGTCATCCGCGAGGGCGTCGCAGCCACACTGGATCACTACCGCATCCGGACGAAACGCGATCAAGAGCGGCATCACCGCCTCGTTCATCAGGAAGTCCAGTTCGCTGTCGTTGAAGCCGGCGGGCACCGGCAGGTTGCGGGCGGCGCCTCCGGCCCGGTCGTAAAGCGAGCCCGGACCGGTGCCGAAGGGATCCGCGGACCGGGTCATGGGCCAGCGGCCGGCTTCGTGAATGGACAGGGTGAACACGCGCGGTACGTCGGCGAAGGCGAACTGAACGCCGTCGCCGAAATGGGCGTCGAGATCGAGATAGAAGACCCGTTCCAAACCGCCGTCGAGCAGCGCGAGGATGGCGAGGACCGGATCGTTGAAAACACAGTAGCCACTGGCGCGGTCGGGGAGGCCGTGATGGGTGCCGCCGGCCGGGTTGTGAACGATGCCTCCCTTCAGGATAAGCCGGGCGGCGAGAAGGGATGCGCCGCACGCGGTCGCGGGTCGCCGGAACACCTCGCCGTAGATGGGATTGCCATTGATGCCGAGATTGAACCGTCGACGCTCGGCATCGCCAAGCTGCTGGTGGCGCTCCGCCCGCTGGACAGCCGCGATGTACTCGCGCGTGTGGAACCGGGCCAGCTCGTCGACCCGCGCCTCGCCGCTTTCCCGATAGGCGTCATCGGGAAGCCAGCCCAGCGCCCGGCAGAGATCGACGCAGAGCGAAACGCGGGGGATCGCCAGGGGATGGCCGTGGACGTGCCGCGAGGTGCGGAAGATCTCGCTGGCGACGAGAAGGGGCGAACACCCGGCCTCTGCCTCGGCGCCACGGCCCGAAGTCATCGCCGGCTTGCCGTCCACACGGCCGATGTGGACAATGGGGCCGGATACGCATGGGAACCGCGATGCATACACGCTCCCTCGCCGCGTGGCAGCACGGCCACGCCTTCGATCAGCACCTTCGTCGGCCGGGCGAGCGGCGGGTCCTCTGGGTCATGCTCCTCACCGGATCGATGATGGTGGTGGAAACGGTCGCCGGCGTGGCGTTCGGTTCGATGGCGCTGCTCGCCGACGGTCTTCACATGGGCTCCCACCTCGCCGCGCTGGCTGCCGCATGGCTCGCCTACGGCTATGCCCGTCGGCACGCCCACGACCGCCGGTTCAGCTTCGGAACGGGCAAAGTCAATGCCCTCGCCGGCTACTCCAGTGCGATCGTCCTTCTCCTGGTGGCGCTGGCGATGGGGATCGAGAGTGCGCTCCGGCTGTACGATCCACAGCCGATTGCCTTCACCGACGCCCTTGTCGTCGCCGCTCTCGGGCTTGCGGTAAACGGCGTCAGCGCCTGGTTGCTTGCCGATCACGACGCCGATCATCATGCTCACGATCACGACCATAATTTGCACGCCGCCTACTTGCACGTTCTGGCGGATATGGCCACCTCCGTCCTCGCCATCGCCGCCCTGCTGGCGGGTCTACTGCTGGGATGGACCTGGCTTGATGCCATCGCCGGCATGGTCGGCGCCGTCGTGATCTGTCGCTGGGCGTTCGGACTGATCGGCGATGCGGGAGGCGTGCTGCTGGACCGCCGCGCCGACGACGCGACGCTGGAGCGGGTCCGGCGCGCCATCGAGGTGGGCCACGATCGGGTGAGCGATCTTCACGTCTGGTCCATCGGAAGCGGCGGTTATGCCGCGGCAATCACCGTCGTATCCGCCGTGCCGATGCCGCCGACCCACTACAGGAGCCGCATTCCCGCCGCGGCCGGGATCGTTCACGCGACGATCGAGGTGCATCGTTGCGAAGGCCACGACCCGCATGACTGCTGACCGAGGGCCGCCCGCAGCCCCGTTGCGGTTCTAGCCGGTGAGTGTCGTCACCCTTTCGTAGGCGGGCAAGGTCAGGAAATCGACGAACTCGGGCGGCGTCGCCACCTCGAGGAAGATATCGACGGCTTCGGCGAAATGGCCTTCCTGGAATCGCGGTCGTCCTAGGCTGTCTCTCAGCTTTTCCATCTCTTCCTCGACCAGGGTTCTGACCAGTTCCTCGTCGATCAGTCGGCCGTCGGCCAGACGCGCCCGGTGCTTCAGCCACTGCCAGATTTGCGCCCGGCAGATCTCCGCCGTCGCTGCATCCTCCATCAGGTTGTAGAGGGGAACACAGCCGAGGCCACCGAGCCAGGCCTCGATGTATTGAATTCCGACCCGACAGTTGTTGCGCAATCCCTCTTCGGTGATTTCTCCCGGCGGAGCCGCCAGAAGATCCGACGCGGTGATCACATCGTCATCCTGTTCGCGGTCGATCTGGTTCGGGGTCGGCATGTACGCGTCGAACACCTCCTTGGCCACCGGCACCAGCCCCGGATGGGCAACCCAGGTCCCGTCATGGCCGTCGTTCACTTCACGCAGCTTGTCGGCACGCACCCGCTCTAGGGCCGCCTCGGACGCGGCCGGATCGGTGCGGATCGGGATGAAGGCGGCCATTCCCCCCATGGCGTGGGCACCGCGGCGATGACAGATGCGGATCAGCAGTCGGCTGTAGGCCCGGAGAAAGGGAACCGTCATGGTCACGGCATTGCGATCTGGTAGGACGAAATCCGGCCGATTGCGGAACTTCTTGATGTAGCTGAAGATGTAGTCCCATCGGCCGCAGTTCAGGCCGCTGGCATAGTCGCGCAATTGATAGAGAATCTCCTCCATCTCGAACACGGCGAGGATGGTTTCGATCAGGACGGTGGCGCGGATCGTACCGTGGTTCAGCCCCAATGTTTCCTCGGCCGCGGTGAATACGTCGGCCCACAGCTTCGCCTCGAGATGGCTTTCCAGCTTGGGGAGGTAGAAGTAGGGACCGCTGCCCCGGTCCAACAGCGCCGCCGCGTTGTGATAGAGATAGAGGCCGAAGTCGAACAGGGATGCAGACACCGGTTGCCCGTCGACGAGAACATGCGCCTCCTCAAGGTGCCAGCCGCGCGGCCGGACGACGATAACGGCGGGCTTGTCGCCGACGCGATAGCTCTTGCCGGCCGGATCGTCGTAGCCGATGGTTCCAGCCACGGCGTCTTGCAGATTTCGCTGGCCAAGCACGACGTTGGTCCATGTCGGCGTCAGCGAATCCTCGAAATCCGCCATGAACACGTTGGCGCCGGAGTTGAGCGCATTGATGATCATCTTGCGCTCGACCGGACCGGTGATCTCCACCCGACGATCGACAAGATCGGCCGGCGGCGGCGGCACTCGCCAGTTGCCGCGACGAACGGTATCGGTATCGGGCAAAAACTGCGGTAATTCGCCGCGATCCAGTTGTGCCTGCCGCTCCATACGGGCGTCGATGAGGGTCCGTCGGGTGCCGCGGAACCTCCGCTCCAGCCGGGCGACGAAGGCCATGGCATCGGGTGTCAGGATAGGGACCGCCCCGGGAGGGATGGTGCGGACGATCACTCCCGGCGCAGCCGAGACACCGGTTTGCGAGCCTGCAATTGTTTCCTGCATCGAAGGTCTGCTCCTCAACCCGCGTGCTCTGTCCATCGGTTTTTGCTCTTGGGGCACGTGGACGGCACTTCCACCATTGCAGCGCATCCCCGGAAAATGCGCAACCGAGCCTTTCCCTCACGCAAACCCAGAGCGCATAGCCACTTTGCATATTTACCCAAGTGGGTTTATTTTGCTACCTCAATTGGGCTGAATAAGGGATCGGTTCGTGCGGCCTCGGGAAAGGTTCCTTGCGGTGATGCATGCGCGCTCATGAGCTGTGCTTTCCCATCTGATGCACGCGCCACGATCGCTCGCTGACGGGGGCTCCGGGCTCGCTTCGGGCATAGGCCAAGAGGTAGGGAGCCAGCTCTCGGCAGGTGCTCGGTCGATGATCGGTATTTTGGCCGCCGCTTCGACGAAAGCGATTGGGGGATATCGCCGTTCTTCGAAGAGCGGGGCGGAGCGTCAAGGATGACCGCCGCCGCGCAGCCGAGCATCGATGCAATCGCCCTGTTCGAGCGCCAGATGATCGGCGCATTTCTCGACCATATGGCAGCCGCCGCGTGCCTTTTGGAGCCTCTGCCGGGCGGCAACTTCCGCATCGTCGCCTCCAACGGGCCGATGGACGAGGTCCTGGGATTCAATGGCGAGGTCTCCGGTCGGACCATCGACGAGGTGCTGCCGACATCGGCGGCACAAGACCTGCGCCTGCATGCCGATCAGAGCATCAGCACGCGCTCGGCGGTCGAATGGAACGGCTGCCTGTGGTTCGCCGGCAGGCGGCGCTGGTGGCGCATGCTCCTCGTCCCACTGGTCGGCCCGCGCAACAGGGTAATGGGAGCGCTGGCGACGGTTACCGACATTTCCGCGATTGCGGCTGAAGAAATCGCTTTGCGAACCGAACGCGACCGCCTTCGCGATGCGCTGGAGACGATCAACGAGGGATTCGCCCTGTGGGATGCCGACGACCGGCTCGTCTTCGCCAACCGGCGGTATGCGGCGCTGTACAACGGCATGAATGCGGTGCCGCGTCCGGGCGAGTCGTACGAGACCTTGCTGCGCGCCGCCGTCGACAAGGGTCAACTCAGCTTCGAAGGCTCCGCCGGCGACTGGATCCAAGCCCGCCTTCGTGCCCGGCGGCAAGGCGACCTGGTATCCGAGGAGCTGCTTAGCGACGGTCGCTGTGTCGTGGCGACGGAGCGCCACACCCCCGATGGAGGCACGGTCGGCCTCCGGACCGACATTACCGAGCGCAAGCGGCTTGAACACGTGGTCAGGCAAAGCCGCGCCTCGCTGCAGTCGATGATCGACTCCGTGGATGAAATGATCGCGATGCTTAACCACGAGTGCGTCGTGCTGGCCATCAACCGCTTCGGCGCTGCCTGTTTCGGGTTGCAGCCCAGCGGAGTGGTGGGCCGGTCCCTCATCGAACTGGTGGAAGAGCCCGAAGGAGACACCTTGCGCGGCCTGGTGGCGGCGGTATTCGACAAGGGGGCTCGGGTCCAGCGGGAGTTCCCATGGCGTGGCCGGTTCATGGACGTGAGCGGGCATCCGGTCATCGATGCCCGCGGCAACACGATCGCGGCTTCGGTGTTCTCCCGCGACGTGACCGAACGCCGCATGGCCGACGAAGCGCTTCGCCTGTTAACGCGCGCCGTTGAACAAAGCCCGACAATCGTCATCATCACCAATGCCGAGGGGATCGTCGAATACGTGAACCCGCGTTTTATGGAAGTAACAGGATGTTGCGCCGAAGATGCGATCGGCAAGAAGCCGGCCATTCCGCCGGAGGCGTTGACGGCGGATGAAACACGCAACATGTGGGACATGTTGACGGAGGGCCGTACCTGGTCCGGAATCTTTAGGCACAAAAAGCAACACGGGGAACCCTATTGGGTCTCTGCTTCCGTGTCTCCGGTAAGAAATAAGGTCGGCACCACAACTCATTATATCTGCCTTCAGGAAGATATCACCGAACGGGTTGCGGCCGAAGACGAGGCGCGTGACCACCAGCAGCAGATGATGCGCTACATGCGTATCGGTGCCATGGGCGAAATGGCGGCCGCGCTGGCTCACGAACTCAATCAGCCGATTGCGGCGGTCGTTAACTACTGCAATGGGTCTCTACGCCGGCTCTCTTCTAACAATTGCGACATTGCCGAAATCAAGGCGGCTCTTAAGGACGCACATCACGAAGCGAGGCGGGCGAAAAGTATCATCCGCCACGTGGCCCGCTTCGTCCGTAAAGCGCCGCAACAACGCACCACCCACAGCCTCGCCACGTTGGTCCGCTCCGTCGTCGCCCTCGCCCGCCGGGAGCTGGACAAACACCACATCGAGCCGTCCCTGGAGCTGGGGCAGGACGGCACGCTGTTGGTGAATGTGGTCGAGATCGAGCAGGTCCTGCTAAATCTGATCCGCAACGCGATGGAGGCTCTGGCGGACATTGACCGTGGCAGCCGCGCCCTCGTTGTGAAATCCAAGCTTCAGTCGCAGGGAGTGGCCGTCGTCAGCGTGTCCGATTCCGGGCGGGGATTGGACGCGGTGAGCATCGACAAAATCTTCGAGCCCTTCTTCACGACGAAGCCGCAAGGCATGGGAATGGGCCTTGCCATCTGCCGCAACATCATCGAGGCGCATGGTGGCCGTATTTGGGCCGAATGCCGGGCGGACGGCGGTGCCACGTTCCATTTCAGCCTTCCCACCGTCGAGGCAAGCGATGTCTCAAAACCCCGATGAGCCTCGAGATCCGTCTGCGGATGTAACGGTGCCCTCGGAGCCGGCTGAACTCCGCCCCGATCCTGTCGTCTTCGTCATCGACGACCATCTGGGGATGCGAAAATCATTGTGCTACCTTATTTCATCCGCCGGTTTGCCCGTCGAGTCCTACCCTTCGGCGCGTGAATTCCTCGATAATTACGATGCCAATCGCTGCGGCTGCCTTGTTCTCGACATGCGGATGCCCGGTATGACCGGCCTCGACCTTCTGGACGAGTTGGCGACACGGGGTGACGCTCGGCCGGCGATCATGATCACCGGGTTCGGCAGCGTCCCGACCGCGGTGCGGGCGATGAAGGCGGGTGCCATCGATTTTCTCGAGAAGCCGTTCGACGACGACGAACTCCTCGAGCGGGTCCATCAGGGGCTTCAACTCGACGCCATGTGGCGCCGCTGGCAGAATGAGAGCATCGATATCATCGGCCGGTTGGCCTCGCTGACGCCACGCGAGCGCGAAGTCCTCGACCTTATCGTTGCAGGCCACAGAAATCGCGAGATCGCCCAGCGACTGGAGGTGAGCAGTGAGACCGTCGCCGGCCGACGTCATCGGGTCATGCAGAAAATGAATGCACGAACGGCGCTCGACCTGGTCCGGATGGTCTCGATGTGTCGCAGGTCATCGACCGCCCAGTAGGGCGGGGATATGGTAGGCTGCCGATGGCCCGGGGCGAGTGGGGCAGCCATGCCGGTGCCGCGTTGGCGGGCGGTGGGTAGGCCTTGCATCCTCCGATCGGCTAACGGAAGATCGGCTTCGCATTGCGACTAGTGAAAGACTGCTGACAGCTGATGAGAAACCTCTCGTTCCTGCCGCCGCTGATCCGCGAGCTCGATCTCCCACTCGTGGTCACCATCATGTGTCTGCCGCTTGTCTGGGGGACCTTGATAAATATTGGATCGTTTAGTCTTGAGCCATTCCATATATGTATGTTCCTGCTTATTGGGCTTACGTTCTGTCGTCCAGAGGCGTACACCCGCGCGATAGGTATCGTCCTATATAATTGGATATTTTTCACCGGAGTATTTGCGTATATACTCGTTAGTCTTGCGTCGTTCGTAATGACCAAGGATACCGGCGCATTAAGTGGCATTGTCATTAGGCAGATCGCTTTTATTATTATGGCTCTGGCTGCCGCCGTTCGTATTACCCAGCGACAGCCGATCGCTCCGACACTCTATGTCGGGGGGGCGCTAGCCGCCTTCGCTTTCCTTATCGCAATTTCGATTTCGGCATACACCGCCGGCACGAGCTTGCTGGAGGGACTTTCGGCGTTGGTGGCGTCGGGTAACTATGAAGCCTGGACCTTTGGCTTCCTTCGCCACGTATTCAACGCATTCTCGTCCCAGGGCGCGGCCGCCGATCTGGAATTCGTTACCTCATTGAAAAATAATGTAGCGACCGGGCTGCTCATTTCTTACATCTGCTACCGGGCCGGAACGAGCCAATTTGGGGGAAAACCACTCGCAAGAGCGGTCGATATCGTCGTTTCTTCACTATTTCTTGTTTCCATCATTATGATGTTAAGTCGATCAGTGGCATTTGCTTTGATCGGGGTCGTGATAATCGTCGTTGTGGTGGATGCGGTCTCCCGGAATAACGCCAGTATCATCGTTTCTATCTTGCTGGCGGTCGCTGCTGGTTTGGTGCTGTTTTTGGCCCTCCCTGACACCGTCGTGTCTGCCATTACGCAGCGTTTCGAGAATACCGGCTCGTACGATTCCCGCATCGAGGTGTACGAGATGGCGATTCCGCTGATCGAGAAAAGCTTCTGGGTGGGATATGGAATCGGCGCGCCGCTCCCGGATCCGACTCAAGCCATTCACAACCTCTTCCTGGCGGCTTGGTTCAACAGCGGAATCCTGGGCTTCCTCACCGCAGCCTGGTTCTGGCTCACCGCCGTGGCAATGGTCTGCCTCCGCATCCTCGAGGTCCTGTTGGGCCGCTACAAGGCCTCTTACCAGCTCACCCTGTTTCATGCTTGGATCGCGGTGATCCCGATCATGGGGCTCTTCCGCTGCTGGCTCATCGGCGGCGGCAATCTGAATTTTTCGGCCTGGTTCGCGCTGGGAGTGTTCTTCGGCGTTCTGTATCACGAAGCCTGGGGCCGAAAAGGTGTGGCCGAGACGGGGCATCGCAATGCGTCGCTGCCCGCCTTGCCGGGGTAGTGCTGCGGGCGACCAACGGCGTTACTGACGCAGAAAGCGGTACCGGTTAGCCGGCCCGTGCCCTCGCCCATGCCGGCGCGTGGGGAGGCGCGCGCGCCGGTGTTGCCAATGTTCCCGCATCCACACGGTCCGCGCCCCGACGGCGATCGCCCGGGGAATCAGCGTTGACATGGCCGGAACCCGGCCTAATCTAAATATGACTGATCTAATCAGGATTAGGCCTGGGATATGCTCAAGCTCAGTCGGTTGGCCGATTACGGGGTCGTTCTGATCACCCACATGGCTAGCGGGCACGATCACGTACGCAGCGCTCAGTCCATTTCGGAAGCCACCGGCATTCCGCTACCGACGGTGAGCAAGCTGTTGTCCAGTTATGCCCGGGCCGGGCTGCTGCAGGCGGTTCGGGGGGCGAGAGGCGGATTCCGCTTGGCGCGGGATCCGGCCTGCATGTCCGTCTCCGAGGTCATCGCCGTAATCGATGGTCCGATCGCCTTGACCATGTGTATGGAAAAGGGAGCGTCCAACTGCGATCTGGAGTGGGGATGTCCGTCGCGGGTTGCCTGGGGGACCATTAACCGGGCGGTACAGCAGGCTCTCACCGACCTCACGGTGGCCGACCTCGTGGTCCCGGCCTCTGGCCCCGCCAATGCATGGAGCTTTCCTGGGCCGGTGATGGCTGACAATCGGGAGTCCGAACCTGTGGACTATGGTAAACAGTTCCCCTCGGGTGTGCTGGAGTAGAGAGAGAAAATCGATGGAAACAGCACAGACCGCCAACACCGAGCAGCTTCATAAAATCGTTAATGAGAAGTATAAGCACGGTTTCGTCACCGATATAGAGATGGAAACGGCCCCAAAAGGGCTAAATGAAGATATAATCCGATTCATATCAGCGAAGAAAAACGAGCCGCAGTGGCTTCTGCAGTGGCGTCTGAAGGCGTTTCGGCATTGGCTTTCGATGCCCGAACCGGACTGGGCGAATGTCTCGTTTCCGCCAATCGACTACCAGGACGCGTACTACTACGCGGCGCCAAAGAACACGCCGAAGCTGAAGAGTCTTGACGAGGTCGACCCAGAGTTGCGGCGGACCTACGAACGCCTGGGCGTGCCGCTGAACGAGCAAAAGATTTTTGCCGGGGTCGCGGTCGACGCGGTGTTCGACAGTGTGTCGGTGGCAACCACCTTCAAGGATAAGCTGCAGGAGCGCGGGGTCGTCTTCTGCTCCATATCGGAAGCGGTGGAAAAGCACCCGGACCTCGTCCGAAAGTATCTCGGGAGCGTTGTCCCCTACACGGACAATAAGCACGCCACCTTGAATTCGGCTGCATTCACGGATGGATCATTCGTCTACGTTCCGGAAGGCGTTCGTTGCCCCATGGAGCTGTCAACGTACTTCCGCATCAACACGGCAAAAACCGGTCAGTTCGAGCGGACATTGATCATTGCCGATCGCGGATCGTACGTCAGCTACCTCGAAGGGTGCACCGCTCCGATGCGGGATGAAAACCAGCTTCATGCCGCGGTCGTCGAGTTAATCGCGCTCGATGATGCCGAGATAAAGTACTCAACGGTGCAGAATTGGTACCCCGGCGATGAGGATGGGCGCGGCGGCATCTATAATTTTGTCACTAAACGGGGCGCCTGTCGCGGTCGTAATTCGAAGATATCCTGGACACAGGTGGAGACGGGTTCTGCCATTACGTGGAAGTATCCCAGCTGTATTCTGCAGGGGGACAATTCCGTGGGCGAATTCTACTCTATTGCGATCACCAACAACCACCAGCAGGCTGACACCGGAACCAAGATGATTCATCTCGGCCGGAATACGCGCTCGCGGATCATTTCCAAGGGGATATCCGCCGGGCACGGCACTCAGACCTATCGCGGGCTGGTTCGCGTGTCCGGCAAGGCGAGCGATGCACGCAACTATACCCAGTGCGACTCGTTGCTGATCGGCGATCGTTGCAGCGCGCACACGGTCCCGTACATCGAGTGTCGCAACAACACCGCCACCGTCGAGCACGAGGCGACCACATCGAAGATCAGCGACGATCAGCTGTTCTATTGCCGGCAGCGGGGCATCGATCAGGAGGCCGCGGTCGCGTTGGTGGTCAATGGCTTCTGCCGCGAGGTCCTGCAACAGCTGCCGATGGAGTTCGCGGTCGAGGCGCAGAAGCTGGTAGGCCTCAGTCTGGAAGGGAGCGTGGGCTGAGCCGTAATCGAAGCGCAGCCACCCCGCCGCTCGGCCGATGACAATGGGAAAGACCGCATGATCGTTATCGACAACCTCCACGCAAGCGTTGACGGCCGGGAAATCCTCCGCGGTCTCAGCCTGTCCATCGGCGCCGGCGAAGTGCATGCCATCATGGGTCCCAACGGCTCCGGCAAGAGCACGCTGTCATATGTGCTTGCCGGCCGCGATGGCTACACCGTCACCGCTGGGTCGGTTACCTTCGACGGAACCGACCTGCTGGCGCTGCCGCCGGAAGAGCGCGCCGCGCGCGGCATTTTTCTCGCCTTTCAGTACCCGGTGGAGATACCGGGTGTCGCCAACACGACATTCCTGCGCGAGGCGGTCAACGCATTGCGCCGGCGGCGTGATCTTCCCGAACTCGATGCGCTGCAGTTCATCAAGCTGGCCCGAGAGAAGGCGAAGACGCTCAACGTCGGCGAAGACCTGCTCAAGCGGCCGGTCAATGCCGGATTTTCGGGCGGAGAGAAGAAGCGCAACGAAGTCCTGCAGATGGCGCTGCTGGAGCCCCGCTTCGCCATCCTCGATGAAACCGACAGCGGTCTCGACATCGACGCCCTGCGCATCGTCGCCGATGGCGTCAATGCCCTGCGCTCGCCGGACCGTTCGCTGCTGGTGATCACCCACTACCAGCGATTGCTCGATTACATCGTCCCCGACTTCGTCCACGTCCTGGCAAAGGGACGGATCGTCCGTTCGGGCGGCCCCGAGTTGGCCGCGGAACTGGAGCGTTCCGGCTATGCCGACCTACGCTCGGCCGCCGCGTGAGGCCACCCGGATGAAACAGGATACTGCCGGAGAGCTCGACCCGTTGGTCTCCCTTCTGTTGAAATCGCCGCCCGATGCCGGCGGGCTCGGGACACCGGTCGCTGATGCGCGATACCAGGCGCGCGAGGCCTTCCTTGCGCTAGGGTTGCCGACCCGAAAGGACGAGAACTGGCGATACACGGACCTTGCCCTGGTTCGCCGCACGGCCTTCCGGATGGCCACCCAGTCCGATGTCTTCCGTCCCGTTGACCGCTTGCCGCGGCTGTTGGGAGCCGGCCGCGGGGCCGCGCGCCTCGTTTTCGTCAATGGTGGCTTCCGGGCCGACCTTTCCTCGTTGACCGGGCTACCGGATGGCTTCTCGGCGGCTTCTTTGGCTCAACAGCCGGATGCCGACCGCGCCGCAACCATCGCCCAGCCGCTGGGCCAGCCGGTGTTGCGGGGGCATGGTTCGCTGATCTCGCTCAATGCGGCAATGGCGGACGACGGGGTGGTCATATCCGTGGATGAGGCCGCGGCGGGGGACGTCTGGATCGAGATCGTGTTCGTCGGCGGCGCCAGCGAACCGGTGGCTTATGCCCTACGAAATACGGTGCGGGTGGGCGCAGGCGCCCGGCTCGGCCTAATCGAACACCACTTGGCCGTGCCGGAAGGGGCGGCGTTTGCCAACGCGGTCATGCGGGTGGAACTCGAAAATGGCGCATGTCTCCACCACTACCGGGTCGTCGAGGGAAATCCGGGGTCGGCAACTGTCACCACTTCGTTTGCCGATGTCGGCGAGGATGCTCAATACGAGGCGTTTTCCCTCAGCGTCGGCGGTGGACTCAATCGGGTCGAAACGACGGTGGAACTCGCGGGTGTGCGGGCGAACTGCCGCATCGGCGGCGCTTACGCCATTGCCGGTTCCGACATCTGCGATAACACCACTATGGTCGCTCACCGCGCCCCGAAAACGACGAGCCGCCAAGTGTTCCGGGGAGTCGTCGATGACCGTGCGCATGCCGTCTTCCAGGGACGGGTGATCGTCGATCGGGCGGCTCAGGAGGCCGACGGGCACCAGCTCAGCAAGGTTCTGCTGTTGTCCCCCGCGGCGGAGATCGATCAGAAGCCGGCACTCGAGATATTCGCCGACAACGTCAAGTGCAGCCACGGGGCGGCGGCGGGCCAACTCGACCCGACGGCCATGTTCTACTTGCGCTCGCGCGGTCTGCCCGAGGCGACCGCCAGACAGATGCTGCTCGAAGGGTTCCTGGCGGAGGTCTTGCTCGAAGTGAGCGACGAAGAGGTGCGCCGGCAGTTGACCCAGCGGGTCCTCACGGCTGTCGGTGCCAATGGAAGGGAAATGGAATGAGCGTTGCCTTGCGCGTCGCCGCCGACCATCCCGTTCAGCCTGGCTTCGACCTAGCCGCGGTGCAGGGCGAATTTCCCATCCTGTCGCAGAGCGTGCACGGCCGCCGGCTCGTGTATCTGGATACCGCCGCGTCTGCACAGAAGCCTCGCGCCGTCCTGCAGGTGATGCAGGACGTTTACGAGACCAAGTACGCCAACGTCCATCGCGGGGTGCACTACCTGAGCCAGCTGGCCACCGACGCGTTCGAGGCGTCGCGGGCGAAGGTGGCGCGCTTCGTCAATGCGGCAAGCCCGGATGAAATCGTCTTCGTGCGGGGCGCCACCGAAGCGATCAATTTGGTCGCCGCCAGCTATGGCCGCAGCGTCCTTGTGCCGGGCGACGAGATCATTCTTTCCCACCTTGAACACCACGCCAACATCGTCCCCTGGCAGTTGTTGCAAAAGGAACGGGGTATCGTCCTCAAGGTCATTCCCATCAACGACGAGGGCGTCCTTCAACTCGACACGCTGCCCGAGCTGTTCTCGCCGCGCACCAAACTCCTCGCCCTGACCCACGTTTCCAATGCCATCGGCACGATCAACCCAGTGCAGGAGATCGTCGCGCTCGCTCATGCCCACGGTGCGGTGGTCCTGGTCGACGGCTGCCAGGCGGTGCAGCACATGCGCGTCGATGTTCGTGCCCTCGATGCCGACTTTTACGTCTTCTCCGGTCACAAGCTCTATGGCCCCACCGGGATCGGGGTGCTGTACGGAAAAGAAGCCCTTCTCGATCTGATGCCGCCCTATCAAGGCGGCGGCGAGATGATCCAGTCCGTCAGCTTCGAGGGGACGACGTTCAAAAAGGCTCCGCATCGCTTCGAAGCCGGGACGCCCGCCATCGTCGAAGCGATCGGGCTTGGCGCCGCCATCGATTTCGTTTCCGGACTCGAAATCGACCAGGTGCGGGCACACGAGCAGGATTTGCTCACCTATGCGACGGCCCGGGTCAGTGAAATCCCCGGTTTTCGCAACTACGGGACAGCTCCGGAAAAGGCGCCGCTTCTGTCGTTCACGCTGGACGGCGTTCATCCGCACGACATCGGCACCGTTCTCGACCGCGCCGGCGTCGCGGTTCGTGCCGGGCACCACTGTGCCCAACCGTTGATGCAGCGCCTCGACGTGGCGGCGACGGCGCGCGCTTCGTTCGGCCTCTACAATAGCCGCGCTGACGTGGATGCGCTGGTCGAAGGGCTTCAACTCGTTCGCAGGTTATTCGGTTGATGTTGGAAGAACTGCAGCAGCTTTATCAGGAAGTGATTCTTGACCACGGCCGGTCGCCGCGGAACTTCCGACGCCCGGACCACCCCTCCGCCCTTGCCCACGGTCATAATCCGATGTGCGGGGATACGTTGACCGTCTTCCTGAGCGTGGATGGGGACAAGACGATCACCGACGCTGCATTCATCGGCAAGGGATGCGCCATCTCCATGGCGTCGGCGTCGCTGATGACCGAAGTCATCCGCAACAAAACGCCGGAGGAGGCGGACAAGATATTCGAGGCGTTTCACCGACTGTGCACGGAAGACGATGCGACGATGAGCGACGTCTCGGCCATTGCCGCCGAGGACGCGGAACGGCTTGAGGTTTTGGCGGGTGTCCGCCAATTCCCGGTACGGGTTAAGTGCGCGACGCTGGCATGGCACGCCATGCATGCAGCCCTCCACGGCGAGGGCGAGACGACAACCGAATGAGAACGGAGCAGGCATGGGATTCGAACACACGGCCGAGGCATCGGGCTTGAGCGACTTAGCAGTAGGCAGGGCCTCTTCCTTCGATCAGGTGGCTCGCGCGGGCGAGCCGTTGCCGCCGGGAGATCAGCCGGCGTCGTCGGGCGCGGTCATCGAAGCCCTCCGAACGGTCTATGATCCGGAGATCCCGGTCAACATCTATGACCTCGGCCTCATCTATACCCTCGATATAGCGGAGGATGGCAGCGTCGCCGTCGACATGACCCTGACCGCGCCGGCTTGTCCGGTCGCCGGCGAACTGCCGATGCAGGTGGCAGAAGCCGTGTCCGAGGTGGACGGGATCGGCGAAGTCAGCGTTCGGTTGGTATGGGATCCGCCATGGTCGACCGAACTCATGTCCGAGGACGCAAAAATGGCCCTGGGCATGTTCTCCTAGGAGCGTGGTGACGATCTAACGTCATGCGCCAGGGACATGGCCGCCCCGCCTTTTTTTGATAGGTGCTTTTTCTCCGGCTCATCATCGCTGACAATGTCGCGCGGCAACCTGCTTTCCTGACAAGAATTCCCTGATTGGGGTTAAATGGCACTTTTTACGCTTTAGTTCTGCGAATCACTCGTTCTCGCGAGTCTGGTTTATGGCTCGTTTGAGACAAAAACTTCCTTATGATACGTTAAGAACGGTCGGTTTATTCGAGACTGCTGTTCGCGCATTTTGTGAATCCCGGCCAAGCCGCCGTTGCGGCTTTGCGCGACCTGATGACATTGGGCGCGGCTTATGGCCTCGGGAAAAGGCTCCGGATTGGTGGGGCCGGAAATGGCGAACGCGAAAGTGGCAGGTCCGGCACTCGCCGTGGCTCCGTCTTCCCCGGACGAAGGGTGGGCTTCCGTCGCCGACCTGCGAGGCACGGTCGTCGTTGCCGGCTACGGTCAGCTTCGCCTGGCGCAGCGAGACGATGTCATCCACCCGAGCGATGCTGTGGTGGTCGGTCCCGACAGCGCGCTGGAGCTGCGGCTTCCCGACGGTGGGCGACTGGTCCTAGCCGGCGGCACCCGGTTGCAACTGGCCGAAAGCGCCGAGCCGCGGTTCGTGCTGACGGAAGGAATGCTGGTTGTTCAGCCGGCCGACCGCGGAGACGGTTCTGTCCTCGTTCAAACGCCCCACACCCTTCTTCATATCGGGGCTCCGGTTGTCGCCTCCAGTTCATCCGCCGACGGCGACCACATCATTCGCCTCGCGGCGACGGAAAGGAGCCACGACGACGCGGGCGGGCACGTCTTCGTCGAAACGACGGGGGATAACCCAGTCCCGGTGGCGTTGAGCGACCCGCGCGATCACCTGCACGTCGACGTCAATGGTGCGATCCAGACGGCCGACCACCTCGGCGAGGACGATCCTCGCCTTGCTGCGGCGGATCAACTCGCTCTGCTTCACGAACTGGATGTCCGCGATCCGACCAACATTCCGACCGACCTCGACACCTCGGCCGGGGGTGACCTTTCCGCGGTCGGACCGATTGTCGTCACCGCCCCGGTGGCCGCTTTCGATCTCTCCCCGGAGCCGGCGCCGCTGGCCGAGGCGGCCCTTGGCGATGTCGCGTCGCAGGGGGCAAGCGGGGTCGAAACCCGGTCGCATCTGGCGGATGTGCTGTTCTCGTCGTCTGGAGAAGAGGATCTATCAGAGTCCGGGATCGTGTTCCTCCAGCTGGGCTCCGAACAGTCGACCGATCATCTGCTTACGGCCTGGGATCCGGGGCGGACCTGGAAGGCCCTCGGCTCGGCGGTCGAGCCGCTGGGCAACGTCGAGTTGGATTGGGCTTCGTTTCGTCAAATCCTGTCACGCGACGGGCCTATGGCGCAACTCGACGCGGGCAACGCTTCCGTTTCGGAGATCGAGCAGCTCCTGGGGCTCAGCGCCGGCCGACTGGACAACCTCAGCGACACCTCCGTTCCGGTGGGCGGCTCCGCCATGCGGTGTCTCGATACGATCCACCTGGAAGCCGGCCAGTCCGTCTGGTTCGACGTCTTTTTCGATCCCCCGACCGATGCCAACGCGTTCGGATCGCAGCCGATCAATGACTTCGCGGTGATCACTGTCGGCACCGGCGGCAAGACAACGGCGGTCGAATTCGCCGATGCCTTGTCGGTCGGTGGGGCGGGCGCATCGGGGTGGAAATCGCTCTGCTATACCGCCGGCACTGCCGGCGACTATGTTTTCGGCTTCGCCGTCCTCAACGACGGCTACGATGGAGGACCATCGCGGCTGTACGTCGATAACGTCCGCAGCGCCGACTCGTCCGGGGCCACCCTCGCCTACACGGGAGGGGAGACGGACGAACTCGGCGGATCGCTGCGGATCCTGGCAGCGGCGCCCTCGGCCAATCCCGACGAATTCAGCGTCTTGGCCGATCAGCCGCTGGCCCTGGACATTCTTGCCAACGATGCCGACCCTGATCCGTTCGATGCCATTCGCCTGGTCGGGATCGACAACGCCGGAACGCGAGGATCGGTTCACCTGGGCAGCGGCCAGCTCCCCGTCTACTTTGCCGACGGCAAGTTCGACATGCTTTCCGCCGGACAGGTGGCGACCGACACCTTCCGCTACGTCATCGACGGCGGCAACGGCGTGCAGGCGACCGGAACGGTTACCGTTCACGTCATCGGCGTCAATGATGCGCCCGTTGCCCGCACCGACTGGTCGGCCGCAACGGAGAACGGCGACGTCGTTCTTATCACCGCCCTCGCCAATGACGACGACATCGATCTCGATGACGATCCGTCGACGCTGCGGATCGTCTCGGCGCAGTCGGCCCATGGCGCCATGACGTTGGTGCCGGGGGTCGCCGGAATGGGTTTCTATTATCAGTCCGGTGCCGCGTTCGAATGGCTGGCGGCGGGTGAAACGGCGGTTGATGAGGTCACCTACACCGTCGTCGACGGTCACGGTGCCGCGTCGACCGGCGTCGTCTACGTTACCGTGCACGGGACCAACGATGCCCCGGTCGCCGCCAACGATACGGCGACGGGGGACGAGGATGCGCCGGTCCTCATCGCCGCCACTTCCAACGATCGGGATCCGGACACCAGCGATACCCTGCGGGTCGCCACGGTCAACGGCGTGGCGCTCGCCCCCGGCTCCTTTGTTGCCCTACCGTCGGGCGCGATGGTGTCGATCGCTGCCGATGGCCGGCTGCGATACGATCCGACCGGGCACTTCGACCACCTCGCCGACGGACAGTCCGCCGTCGACGGATTCGCCTATGCGGTCACCGACGGGCATGGCGGGTTTGCCGAAGCCTGGGTCTCGGTCACCGTGACCGGCCGCAACGACGCTCCCCAGCCCATCGCCGACGCCCTATTGGTCGATGAGGACAGCCGGGGACTGAGCCTCAAGGTATCCACCCTTCTCGCCAATGACGCGGATCCGGACTTCGGCGACCAGGTGCGGGTCATCAACGTCTCCGGGCCGGGCGTGACCTTCGCCGGTTCGACCTTCTCTTATGATCCGGGCACGCGGTTTCAGTACCTCAATGCGGGCGAGACCGCGACCGAGCGTCTTCACTACACCATAGCCGACGCCGCCGGGGCGACCGCCGACGGGGAGATCCTCATGACCATCGAGGGGCGTAACGACGCCCCGGTCGCCCGACCCGACACCCTCGGCACGGTGGAAGAGCGGCAGGCGCTGAGCTTCGACGTCCTCTCCAACGATACCGATCCCGACCGCGGCGACACCGTTCACGTGGTCGCGGTCGAGGGTCAGTCGATCCTGCCGGGCGGCACCGTCGTCCTCGCTTCCGGGGCGAAGGTGACGCTCCAACTGGATGGGCGCCTCGCTTACGATCCGACCGCAGCGTTCACCCAACTGGGTTTCCAGCAACACGCCGACGAGACGTTCCGCTACACCGTCTCCGATCGGTCCGGTGCCACCGCCGAAGCCACCGTCAGTATGGTGATCAGCGGCGTCAACGATGCGCCGATCGCCACGGACGACGTGGCGGCGGCCATCGATCAGAGAGGCAAGGCGACGGTTGCGCTCCTCGCCAACGATCGCGATCCGGACGCCGGCGATTGGCTGCAGATCGTTGCCGTCAACGGAGAGAGCATTACCGTCGGCAGGCCGCTCGTCCTGGCGTCCGGTGCCATCGTCCTGATGAAGCCGGGTGGAGAGTTGGAATACTCACCCAACGGGCGGTTCGACTACCTTTCCGCCGGGGAGACCGCGGTCGATGCCGTCACCTACACGGTCCGCGATCAACTCGGCGCCGAATCGACCGCCATCGTCCGGTTTACCGTCGTCGGTCAATCCGACCGCCCGGTTGCCGTGGCCGATTCCCATTACGGAACCGATGAGGATCACGTCCTCAGCTTCGATGCCGCCAACGGCGTGCTCGCCAATGATTACGATCCCGATACCGCCGACGGTCGGCGCCTGCTTGTGAGCCGGGTCGAAGGCAGCGCCGCAAACGTGGGGAACCTGATCATCCTCGCTTCCGGGGCGGGGTTGGTCCTCAATGCCGACGGAAGTTTCACCTACGACCCGCGCCAGGCGTTCGACGGTCTGGATCCGTTCACCCATCCCCGCGACAGCTTTACCTATACGGTGAGCGATCCGCAGGGACACGAGAGCTCGACGACGGTCACGATCTCCATCGCCGGGCGCAACGATCCGCCCGTGGCCCGGCCGGATGCGGGAATCACCGACGCCGATGCGCAGCTAAGGCTTCATGTGGTCGCCAACGATAGTGATCCGGAGCAGGCTTCGCTGCGGGTCATCGCCATCGATGACGCCCACAAGGACTTCGTCCGCATCAATCCGGACGGAACCCTCACTTACGATCCGGCCGGGCGCTTCGATTTCCTCGCCCGCGGCGAGACGGCCACCGATACCTTCTATTACACCATCGACGACGGGCTCGGCGGCCGGGCTTCATCGCAGGTTACGGTGACCGTGCACGGGACGGGGGAGGCGAGCAGCCGGCAGACGATCGTCGAAAGCTTCGAGGTGCCGGACGGCAGTGGGTTCGTCGCCGGCTGGGGCCGGCTGCCGGGCGCCTCGGCATCGGCTGTCAGCCTCTTTTCCGGCTCCTTACCGGGGTTCGAGGCTTATCGTCCGTCGCATCTGGACCAGGGGGTCAGCATGCTGGCGCTGGGCTCGTCCGGTCACGGCAACAGCGCGATCGAACAGTACTTAAGCCTGCCGGCCGATGCCCTCCCTGCCGATACCGGTCGCCACTCCCATCAGACGGGCGACGGATCCGACGCTTCGGCAGCCAGTGCCATCAAGACCACCGTGCGCTTCGGTGCCGCCGACCTCAACGCCGAAGGCAAGCTGCTGATTGGCTTCGACTGGAACTTCCTGTCGGCGGAACAGGTGGCTGCCAACAGCCCCGGGACCAATGACTTCGCCGTCTTCACCGTCTCGAGCGGTGCCGGCGGGCACTCGGTGGTGCTGGTCCTGTCGGATTCCCGGGAAACCGGGCTCGGCGCCTCCGGCTGGCGCACGTCGGTCTACGACCTCACGGCGGTCTTCCGCGACGACCTTCTGGCGGGGCGCGAACTGACCCTTGGCTTTGCCGTCCTTAACGACGGGGACGATCTAAGGCCTTCGTCGTTGCTGATCGACAATGTCCGCCTGAATGCCTCGCCGACGGACGCCGATCTGGTCGGCACGGACGCGGATGGGACCTTCCAGACCTGGCGGCATCGACCCGTGCCCGTCGACGACCAGCTTTCCGGGCCGACCGATGCGGCAACCGGGCTCGTGCTCGACCCGGCGACATTGCTGGCGAACGACCAGGCCTCGCCCGGCGCCGACCGGCTCAGCCTGGTGGGTGTCGATGGCGACGGTACCCGCGGCCGGGTCGCCTTCGACGGCAGCCGTATCACCTATGACCCGCACGGCGCCTTCGCCGGTCTGGCGGAGGGTGAGACCGCCACCGACCATTTCCGCTATCGGGTCGGCGATGCCAACGGCGGCGAGGCGAGCGCCACGGTGTCGCTCACCGTGCTCGGGATCAACGATCCGCCACAGGCTCATTCCGATCAGTTCGCCGTCGGCGCCGACTCACACGACAGTGTCTTCGATGTCCTCGCCAACGATGATGACGCCGACAGTGACGATGATGCGTCCACCTTGAGGATCATCGATGCGCGATCGGCATCGGGTGCTCAGGTGAGCTTCGACGGCTTCGCCGGCGGCAAGCTCTATTACGACGCGTCCTCCCTTTCCGCCTACAAGGCGCTCGGCGCCGGGGAGACGGCAACCGATACGATCACCTATACGATTGCCGATCGCTGGTTCGGTACTCCCGGACATGCGGCGGATACGACGACCGGGAGCGGCCAGGTGGTCGTCACCATCCAGGGCGTCAACGACCTTCCGGTGGCGCTGGACGACCGTGCGGCGACGGACGAGGATTCACCTTTCTATATCGCCGCGCTGGCCAACGACACCGATCCGGACCGCAACGACCGGCTGCAAGTCGTGCGGGTGAACGGGCAGGCGTTGAGCTTCGGCAACCCGGTGGTCCTCGCCTCCGGTGCCCTCGTCGGTCTCAGTCTGGACGGGCGCCTGCGCTACGATCCGACCGTTGCTTTCGCCCACCTGCCCGGCGGGGAACATGCCGCCGACAGCTTCACCTACACCGTCTCCGACGGACACGGAGGCCTGTCCGACGCGACCATTTCCCTCATCGTGACAGGTCTTAACGATACGCCGGTGGCCAATCAGGACGCGGTCGGCGTCGATGAAGATCACGCCGTGTCGTTCTCTTCGGCCGCGCTGGCGGCCAACGACTTCGACGTGGACAGCGGCGATTCACTCCACGTCGTCTCCGTCACCGGTCCGGGGGTCACCTTCGACGGGACAACCGTGACCTACGACCCCGGCTCGCGCTTTCAGCACCTGGGAGCGGGCGAACACGGCATAGAGCGGCTGCTCTACACGGTGGCGGATCGGGCGGGCGCGGTCGCCCAGGCGGAAGTGACCGTAACCGTGGACGGACGCAACGACGCCCCGCTGGCCGTCGGCGATGCCGGCAGCGTGCGCGAAAATCAGGTGCTGCATCTGTCGCCCCTCGCCAACGACTACGATCCCGACACTTCGGACCAGGGCCACCTGCACCTCGCCGGAATCGATAGCAGCCGCACCATCGGTGTGGTCACGGCGAACGCCGATGGCACGGTGACCTACGATCCGGCCGGGCACTTCGACTACCTGAACTGGGGGCAGGTCGCCTACGATCAGTTCGACTATTGGGTCTCCGATCCGCAGGGGGGAGGCAGCCACGGCACCGCCACCGTCACCATTTACGGTCGGAACAACCTTGAGCAGATCGTCCAGAGTTTCGAGCCGCCCATGTCCTGGCTACCGCCGCCCAACGGAGGTGCGGAGCGCTCGACGACGCTGGTGCAGACGACAAGCTCCTACCAGGAGCTGGATGGCCACCACGGCACCTATGCTCCGACCGACGGGTCCCAGATGGTCATGCTCGAAGCGCGGGGAACGCTCCCGGGCAACCTGGAATCCTTCCTCGGCCTGGCCAGCGGGTCGTTGGCGAGCGACTTCGCGGATGTCGACGGTACGCGTCCGTCCACAGGTTCGGCGATCAAGGTGTATCTGAATGTTCAGGCCGGCGACGAGATCTCGTTCGACTGGCTGTTCGATGCCCGCGACCGTGCCACCGCGCCCAGCGACGGTAATCAGGACAACGATTTCGCCTTGCTGACGGTGACCGATGCGAGCGGAGTCCACAGCTATAAGCTCAGCGACGTGAGACAAACGGGAGACGGCGGCTCGAGCGGCTGGCAGACGTCGGTGTACACGGCACAGTCGGCAGGATCGGTCACCATCGGATTGGCCAGCGTCAACGACCGCGCCGGGGAGGCCGGCAATCTGTCGGCGACGGAAAACTCGGTGCTTCTTGCCGATAACTTCCGGTTGAACCGCGACTTCGACGAAAGCTACCAGCTGGTCCGGCTTGAAACCGACGGACGCCTGGAAACCCTCCACCATACCTCCGCTTCGCACGCCTGATCAGCGAGCGCCCGATGGTGATGGGCGTGCATCCCCTCGCTTGCGCGCTGAACGAAATCGTGCATCCCTGACGGGCGGCGCTGGTCCATTTTCCGGACGTCACCCCCCGCCTCTGCGAACGCGGCGGCTGGTTCGCACCTGGGCGAGCGGACGGTAGAGGAGCGACGCGAGCGGAATCGCGGGTTACCGCGTTGGCTGTGTGTCTAAAGGATGCGATTCGAATTGAAGAAGCGATGCGCGCTGATCTTGTTGGCGGTGAGCGTTGTAGTTAGCGGTTGTGGGGATAACGACGGATTCTTCAGCCGCTTCCTGCTCAAATCCAATAAGGTCATTGTCGAACAGCGTCCCGATCCCGCTTACGAGGAGCTGTTTCCCTTCTACGTTGACCTCTGCACGATCAGCCAGTTCCGCCGCAGGAATGGACGCCAGGGCAACCCGTTCGGGCACGCGCTGTTCTATATCAAGGGCGCCTGCAAGGACGAGAACGCCGCCTTCCCACAGCTCAGGCGCTGCCGGAGCGTGGCGACCTCCCTGGACGATCCGGAACACGGGGCCGGGGTCAGCGTCGGCCGGTGGTTCCGCAACGTCAACTGGATCGCCGTGCCCGGTTACAAGCTCGTCTTTCCGGGGAACCTCGAGCCGGGGCAACGGCTGACGCAAGAGCATTTCGATGCCACCGTCCGCGAAGCCATCGCCAAAGGTGTCTATGACGGGGTCGAGCTTCACGACGGCTGGACGCGAGGGCAAAACCGCAGCCTCGAAGATTTCGTTGCCAACCATTCGATTGCGGCCGACTTCGCAGTACAATTCGCCCGCAATGTGTTCTGCGCGCGCGTGCCGGTCACCGAGCCCGTATTGGACGAAATCATCAGTTTCCTCAACGACAAGAACCGTGAATACGCCACCGGGAAGGCCAATTACAATTGGAATGTCCTGGCCGACAACTGCGTGCACACTGTCCGCAATGCCCTCGCCGCCGCCAATGTCTGGTCGCCGCTCTCGGTGCGCGACACCAAGCTCATGCATCTGTTTAACTTGGCCGTCCCCGCCAACCAGTTCGTCAACCTGGCGATGTTAACCACGGGAGGGCCGCTCGCGGACTATCAGGAGGTCCAAGACGATGGTCCGTCGCGCGACGCGCTGCACGATTTCAGATGGCTGCCCACCCGACATGGGGCACTTCTGAAGACGCTGCCGGTGCACGAGCTGAACGATATTTACGACACCCGCTTCAGGCTGTTCGCCGTCCAGAACCCATTCACCATGGGAAGATCGGCTGAGGCCGTCCGGCTGCTGTCGGATTCGCGGTTTGTCGACCTAGAAACCAATCTTCTTTACTTTCGCGACAAGTATCGTGCGATCCTGGCAGGTGAGGAGCTCATGATCGACCCGCTCGCCAGCGTACGCGGCACGCCTTATCGGCGGGTCGAGCGCGTGCACCTGGAATACATCCAAGATCAGCTTAACGAGGTGGAAGCCATGCTCGGCCGGTTGTCGGAGTTGCGGGCCGCCCATCCCGAACCGGACGCGCCCGAGCCCGACAAAACAGGGGAGCGGTAGGATTCCCGCTCGCGCCCTCAGCGATTTTCCTCGACCGCTTTAGCCGCCGCGGCCGCCGGGGAGCGACCCGCGTCAACCCAGGCGATCGTCTCCGCCTCGAGAAACGCATAGAACGGGTTGTGCCGCAGCCGAAGCAGCCAATCCGCCGGAAACAGCAGCAACCCCCGCTCGCCTTGCACCGGAATCTGTCCGAGGAAGACGAGATCGCTGCCTTCCGGTCGCTGCTCACCGTAGAGGGGATCGTCGGGAGGAAACGGCAGGGCGATATGGGAAAGCGAGATGATTCCGGTGGGCCAGGAGGTCTCCAGCGGTTCAACCGAAATCTCGGTGGATAGGGCCGGCTTGTGGCGGTTTACCACCTGCGCACTATCCGACCCCTGGTTGGCGATCAGGGTCAGGGCGAAGGGAAGCTTATCGCTGGCCATCAGGCGGGCGGTTAGCGGGCCCGGATCGGCAATGATCACGGTCGAACTCACGTCCCGGCGATTGAGGTCGAACAATACCAGTTCGCCTTTTTCGGGCGGCAGATGATCGAGGAGATTGTCCACCACCGCCTCGGTCGAAACGGTCGCATCGACGGCGGAAAGGAACACCAGGGTCGGCGGGAAGTCTCCAAGGCCGCCCGAGGCGTCCCGAGTGGCCATACGATCCGCCACCGACCGGGTCATGCGGTGCACCTGGTAGCCGGCATTGCTGGTGAAGGAGTTGTATTTGAACGGATCGAACTCCGGCACGATCTGTGTCCAGGCCAGCGTTTCCAGGCCGGGAATCTGACCTAGCCAATCCATCCATTTGGCGAGGGCCGCCGCCCGACTGATGCCGATGGCGGGCGAGACCAGGACCAGCCGCGCCGGTACCGGCGTGTCCCGACCATCCAGGGCGTTCAAGGTGTAGTCCACCGCCAGCGGGCCGCCGGTGGAGTAGCCGATCATGGTTATGGGTGCCGCCCCCACCTTCGTCGCCAGGTGCCGCATGCCGAGGCGTACGACCGCAGCCATGTCCTCCCAGGTGATGGTCAGCATGCCGGACGGTGCCGTCCCATGTCCGGGCATTCGCAGTCCGACCACCCAGTATCCCTGCCGGTTGAGCGCCATACCGATGGCATGGAGACTGTAGGGGGAGTCGGACATGCCGTGCAGCAGCAGCACGCCCCCCCGCGGCGAAGCGACGGGCAGGTCGAAGGTCCGATTCCAGTTGGTTTGCCAGCGGCTCGGATCGGCGGCGCTGCCGTGGCTGTAGCGGACGAGCCCTTGGCTTGGACCGGTTGCAGTGCGGGCATAGACCTGTTCGTCCAACTGTTGAAACAGCCGGTCTTCAAGGTGCTGGTAGTCTTCGAGGGTGCGGATCCGGTCCGCCTGCTTGGCGGTGAATTCCGCCGTGAGCTTCTCGGTATGCCAGGGCATCAGCGGCCGATCGCGGCTCGACAGGTGGACGTAAAGGATCACCGCTCCGATGAGGAGGCAAAGCACACCGCCCACCAGGACGAGGATGGTACGCCTGATCAAGGCGGCGAGATAACGCATGCGTTTAACCCTGACCCATGGAGGGAACGTCGGCGTGAATCGTCGATCGAGAGCGATCCGTTTCCGCATAGCACCGACGCGTCGGTTACTGCACCAAAGAGGAGGCTAACGGAAGACCGATCTTTCGCGATGACGGAGGAGAAAAAGCGTGGTATCGATCCCGGCCCCTATGGAAACCATGCGTCATGCCGCTGTTTATGCGACCCAGCGGGGTGGTGAGATGTCATCAAAATGCGAAAGGAGCTATGCCTTGAGCAGACAGAGAGCTAGTTTGGTAATAAGTTGCCTCGCCATGCTGTCCATTAGTTTGGTTGCTGGGCCCGCTATCGCACAACCAGCCCCACAAAAACTTCCCGATCCTATGGATTTCGGCGTATTTTACCAGCAGTTCGCTTTTGAGGCTGCCGACACCGATGGCAACAATCTGGTCAGCGAAGCCGAGTTCGTTCGGGATGCCGCGGTGGCGTTCAGCGGGCTTGACACCGATCACGACGGCAAGCTGACACCGAATGAACTCGGACCCCACGATCCCGCAAAATTTGCCCGACTCGACGCCAATAAAGATGGGGCCTTGTCCTTTTCAGAGGTCATGACATTCAAGATGAAAGCATTTCGGCAGGCAGACACTACCTATGACGATGCTCTGTCCTACGACGAGATGGTGAAGGCCGTTACCGTAGAAGAAAAGCAGTAATCGTGAGGAGAGGGTAGAGTGATGCGGAAATCATACGTTGCTTGCCGGTCCCTGCTGGCGACAGGATTTGTCGTCGGCGGTCTTGCCCTGGTGGTGGCCGGATGCGAAAGCGGCGGCTCCGGTCCGGGTGTAGGTACCGTCGGTGGCGCCGCCCTCGGTGCCGGTACGGGTCGTGCGATCTTCGGCAACAGCACATCGGCGATGCTCATCGGCGGTGCCGTCGGCGGTATGGCGGGCAATGCGACCATCGACCGGCAGGCCCAGGATCGACAGTTTCAGCAGCAGGAAGCATCCCGGGACGCGGCCATGCGCCGGCAGCTGGAATTTGAGCGCCAGCAAACTCTCCAGCAGGCAGAGGTCCAACGTCAGATCGAGGAACAGCGCCTCTTCGACGAATGGCGACGTCAGCAGGGCGTATGAGGGGTGGTTTCGGCGGCGCTGGCGATCTTGGTTGACCGCCAGTCGCCGGTGAACTGCCGGATGCCTTAGAACGAGCCGAACAGGCTGGCGAGGAGGATGGTGACGACCAGGGCCAGCATCTGCACCGCACACGCGACGACGAAAACATCGCCGTAAGATTCCCGATGACTGAGCCCGCAAACGGCGAGCAGTGTGATGACCGCGCCGTTGTGCGGCAGGACATCAAGGGCACCCGAGGCGATTGCTGTCACCCTGTGCATGGCGTCGAGGGACACCCCGGTCTCCCGCGCCATGTCGACCAGGGTCGATCCAAGGGTGTCGAGGGCGATGCTCATCCCGCCGGATGCCGAGCCGGTAATGCCCGATAGCGCCGTCACCGAGGCTGCGACCGAAATCAAGGCGTTGCCCCTACCGACCGCCATGACGGCCTCGCTGATCACGGCGAACACCGGCAATGCGGCGATGACGGCCCCGAACCCGACGAGACTGGCGGTGTTGAAGATGGGGAGCACCGAGGCGTCAGCGCCGCGGTCGAGGCTCGTTTTCAGGTCGACCAGCCGCCGCCAGTTGCCGGCGATAAGGATTAGGATGGCGAGAAGGAGGGCAACGATCACCGCCCACACGCCGCGGACGGCTTCGATCGTCGTCGACCCGAACAACGGGTCCGCCAGGTACGACGTGTCCATCGCCGGCACGACGATCTCGATGAAGACAAAGTTGGTGACGATCACCACCAGCACCGGCAACAGCGCCAGGCCGAAGGGCGGCAGCGGCCGGTGCTCGGTCGCCGCCGGCGTCGGCGCCAACTCGGCGATGTCGAAGCCCTGGCTCAGCGCATGCTCGCGCGTCGCCACGTCCGGAACCGGCAAGTTGTCCTGGTGCGCCCCGTATCCTTCCCCCTTTGCCCGCGCCGTCGCCGCCCGCCGGTTGAGCCAGGCGATGCCCAGGACGAACATCAGGACGGCGGCGATGATGCCGAGCCCCGGCGCGGCGAAGGCGGTGGTCCCGAAGAACGGCATCGGGATCGCGTTCTGAATGGCCGGGGTGCCGGGCAGAGCCGACATGGTGAAGGTAAAGGATCCCAGCGCCAGGGTGCCGGGGATCAACCGTTTGGGGATGTCGGCGGAGCGGAACAACGCCGCCGCTATGGGGAAAACGGCGAAGGCGACGACGAAGGCGGACACACCGCCGTAGGTGAGGACACCGCAACAGATGACCACGGAAACGATCGAGCGCTCGGGACCCAGCCAGCCGCTGACCCCGCGCGCCAGCGCCTCCGCCGACCCGGTGTCCTCCATCAGCTTGCCGAAAATGGCGCCCAACATGAACAACGGGAAGAAGGCGACGATGAACGCCCCGGTGTTGCTCATGAAGATCTGGGTGTAGGATGCCAGCAAGGGCTGACCGCCACTGATGAGGACGGCCAGCAAAGCGGTCGCCGGGGCGAGGATGAGCAGGGTGACGCCTCGAAACGCCAGGTAGATGAGCAGGCCGAGGGCGACGGCAACGGCGACAAAATCTAGCATGGGAATGGCTCCGCGCCTGCGATACAGGGCCCTGCGCTAATGAGCGGCTTCGGAGGGCCGTCGGTGCAATCGGGCGGCGATCAGGTGAACTCTGGGTATCGCGCGTCGTTGGGATAGGACGCAAAGGCACTCCCTTGAGCCCGCCAACCCTCGAGCCATTGTGCTGCCACCGCCTTGCCTTCATCGCGCAGGCGCTGCAGATGGGGGACGCTGCGGTCGAATTTTGAGGTGTGGCGAAGGCCCCAGGCGGTGTCCCGCGTCATCTTGATCGTTCGCACCTCGACGGTCTTGCACGTGTCGAGCGGCGGGTGGGCACTGCCGTGCCGGTCGATCCATCGATTGACCGTCAGGATGTGATCCAGTTCCTGGTTGAGCGACAAGTTCCCCGCCAGGTCGTTCTCCCGGTCCCGGATGTCTTCGAGGCCGATATCCATCGTTCCCGGATAAAACTCCTGCGGATTGATCCGGATCACCCAGATCTCGTCCGGCTTGTCGCCCTTTTCCACGTCCAGCAGGTCCCGTACCGGCGGGTTCTGCGAATAGAGGCCATCCCAGTAGTACCCGTTACGCGTGACCGTCTTGCCGGGCTCGCAGGTGGGGAAGACCATGTCGGGGATCGCTTGTGCCGGCAGAACCTCGGGGAGGGTCCCCGACGCCGCGACACCCTCCAGCAACAGCGGCCGTCGCATCCGCCAGCGGGTCTGGCTGTATTGATCGACACTGGCCCGGAGGGGAATCAGCCCATTCTGCTCCAGGGTTTTGGAGGAATCGAAGATCTCGAAATTACCGCTCAACACCTCGATCGCGCCGACGACGATGCGCACGCCGGACTTCGCCACACCCGGCCAGTCGATGGTGGCGAAATCCGGGCAGACGGATCGGAGCAGCGCCGGGAACTCGAGGTATTGCGGGCGCGCGCCCAGCATCGACAGGCCGGCGAGACCGAGGCCGCCGCCCATGGAATTGGGGTTGGAGCCGGGGAAGGGGACGCCCCTTGCCTTCATCTCCAGCAGGTTGCCGACCATCTGGTTATGAATGGCTTCGACCGGAGTGGTGGCGGCGAAGACGGTCCACAGATGGTCTAGACGTTCGATCGCCTTGTCGATAGCGCCACAGTCGCGGTCGGCGCTATTGGGAACAAGTCCGTACCATGTGGCGAGCGCGCAAAGGGCGCCCGCCGAGGTGCCGCTGACGGCGACGATCTCGAACGAATCGCCGCCCGACTCGGTCTCCCAAAGCTTCTTCGTGCGAAGGATTTCGGTGAGGACGCCCCAGGTGAACGCCGCATGCGTTCCCCCGCCTTGACATGCCAACGCAATCTTTTTCGTGCCCATAGAAAGCAAAATCCTGGTGATTGTTCATGGCTGCCGGCGTTGGAGAGACACTGGCTGTCAGGCAGGCCTCCGATCCGGCTCGGAGAGGCGCCGATGCCACGACCTTCCATAACACCATCGGCATCCGACAAATATGGACTTTCGCATTTTTTTGTGGATTCCGGACGGTGTTGCATAAGAACCGGCCCCGCAGTCCTCTCAGCGTCGTCCGCCGTTGAGTTTGCCTGAGTGCGGTGGCTATGCTGACCGCCTTGCCAACGGCAGAGCAGCGGGGAGTGAAACAGTGGGCACGCGGATCGCGACGTACCTGACCGCTCTCCTGCTGCTCGGTTTCCTCGCAGGGTGCGAGAAGTCCATCGACCCTGCGACCGGCGCGACCACCACCCGGGCCACCATTCCCGGAACCGCCAACAAGGACGCGGCCTGGCAGGAACGCTGGCAGCGGTGCATCCAATTCCGATCGGAGAGCTTCTGTAGACGCAGCGTGCCGGGGGGAATCCCGCCCGGCGCAGCGGGAGGCGGACCAACCGAGGAGCAGACGCCGGCGGAGGAGGACGAATAACCAGCAGAGCGTGTAGCGCGGCTACAGCGCCACGAAGAAGCTGATCACCAGGAAGTTGGCGATATCGATGAAGAATCCGCAGACGATGGGAACGATGACGAAGGCCAGGTGGGCGCGTCCGTAGACACCGGCGACCGCCGTCATCAAAGCCATCGTGGTTGCCGTCGAGCCGAGAGACATGCCGACGAAGCCGGTGGATATGACCACGGCTTGATAATCGCGCCCCATCGCCGGAAAGACGACAAATACCGCATAAACGGCGGTAAGAAGCACCTGGGCCAGAACGATCACGATGACGAAACCGGCGACGCCTTCCATCGCCCACAGCCGCATCGACATCAAGGTCATCGTATAGAACAGCCCCAGACTAACGTCCGAAATGAGAGCCAGTCCCTGTTGGCTTCCAGGCCAATCGAACTTTGGGGCGATGCGCGGAACGAGATTGCCAAGAATAATTCCACCGACAAGACAAAGAACGTATAACGGTAACTGCGCGCCAACCTGATTGAGTGCAAGGCCGAGCAGATGGCCGATTATGACTGCAATGTGAACACGGAGGATCGCAAAGAGGAACCCGTAGTAATCCAGGGGTGGAGGTGACACATTGCGCGAGACACCCACATCGAGATTTTCACTGGGGCCCGGCGTCTTGATCTGATGGTGGCGGATGAGAAGTTTTGCGATCGGACCGCCGATGCAGCAGGCGGCAATCAACCCCGCCATATTGACGGCAATGCCCACTCTCGAAATGCTGACGCCGAAGTGCTCGGTAAAGAAATCGGACCAGGCCACCGTCGTCCCGGCGCGGCCGGTGAGCGCCATCGACCCGGCGACGATTCCCAGCTTTTGATCCAGCCCAAACGCGCTGGCGATGGCGATGCCCACACCATTTTGCATGAAAAGGAAAACGCAAGCGAGTGCCAGCAGAACTAGAATGGGCCGCCAACCCCTGACAAGTTCGGCCATGCTGGACCGCAAGCCAAGTGCGGAAAAAAAGTAAAGGAGGAAGACGTCTCGTCTCGATATATCAAATGATATTTCTATATCGAAGCTAAAATAAATTATAGCGACGATAATAGCGCAGGCGACGCCACCGATGACGGGTTCCGGTATGCTGTAGGTTTGCAGGAGCCGCGACCGATTTACAATCGCCTTGCCGACGAAGAAGACGCACATGGCAATGGTGGCGGTGCCAAAGGTGTCAAACATGTGTCATAACCCACAGCAAGTGCTTTATAATCTTATTTCAAATAAGAATCTGGAGTTCCGTATGTGGGTCTTCCTCAACAACGCCTTTTTGTCGATCGTCGCTGACCGCAACACTCCCGAGCGACTCCTCGTCCGCGCGCGCTTTGAGGGCGATATCGAGCGCGTCTTTCCCGATGCCGCCGTCACCGAGACGCCCGATGCGGATTATCGCTTCCGCGCCTTCCTGCCGCGCGAGACGGTGGCCAATGCGATCGCCGCCGCGTTGACGGCGATGACCGCCACCAATTTCAAGTCGTCGGTAAAGGATCGGTGGCGGCATGACATCTATCTTGATGTGTGGTCAACGATGTCCGCGGCACAGAATAGGCAACGGTCGCTCGCGCGGCGGTCACGATCGCGCTGACGCAAGCGGCCGGCAAGTTCTCGGAAGGCCGGGCCGAAGACAGCGATGTTTTTGACTCGGCGAGTTGTCGGCCCGTAACCCATTGATGAATTGGTGGGCGCGGCTGGGATTGAACCAGCGACCCCTGCCGTGTGAGGACAGTGCTCTCCCGCTGAGCTACGCGCCCGTCGCCGATGCGGCGCCAGTTTATCGGAGGGTCCCTCCAGGCTGTCAAGGCAAGCGGCGAATGGCGTCGGGCAACTGTGTCCAGCTGTCGATCACGGCGTCGGCACCGAGATCGGCGGCGGGAAGGGTGGAGTAACCGCCGGCGCGAACGATCACCGCCATCCCGGCGCGCCGGGCGAGGGTGACGTCGGTGATGCTGTCGCCGACGAAGACGGCGGCATCCGCTGTAATCGACAGGGCGTCGAAGATGGGAGCGAGCATCCGCGGATCCGGCTTACGGACGCCGGGGAGGGTGTCGCCGCCGACGACCGTCTTGAAGCGGTCGATGAGCCCCAGTCGTTCCAGAATGACCCGGCTATGGGCTTCCGGCTTGTTGGTGCAGACCGCCAGTCGATAGCCATCCCCGGCCAGACGATCGAGCGTTTCGGCGACGCCCGGATAGGCCTGTGTCGACCGGGTCAGGTTGGCCCCATAGATGGCCAGAAAATCCCGAAGGGCCGGCTCGATCTGGGCCGCATCACGCTCACCACTGGCCAGGAGCGCCCGTTCCACGAGGCGGCGGGCGCCTTCGCCAACGAGCGAAACGACCATGGCGAACGGCAACGGCCCCAAGCCGCGACCGCTCAGCATTTCATTGACGGCAAAGGCGAGATCGCCCGCCGTATCGACGAGGGTTCCATCGAGATCGAAGATGATGACCTGGGTCACAGCCATTCCGGTCCGTATCGTGCTTAAAGGAGGCGATGTCGTGTCCACACGCATGAAGCGGGGCATGTCAGCATTAGGTTTGGAGCAGCGGCGCGCCAAGGATATTAAACGGGCATGCGGCTGCCGGCGGCGGCTTGTCGTGCATCATCCTGGAGCGGAAGGCCGAAATGCATTCATCCCAGAGCGCGGTTCTCGTCCTCGCGGCCGGTCTCGGAACCCGAATGCGGTCGACGCTGCCCAAGGTTCTCCACCGTATCGCCGGTGAGCCCATGGTCAACACCGTCGTGGCGACGGTGAAGGCGATCAACCCGCAGCGAATCATCGTCATCATCGGCGAAGGCATGGATGCCGTTGCCGGTGCCGTCGACCCCCATCCTACCGCGGTGCAGGGCGAACCTCGCCTCGGCACCGGCCACGCCGTGATGGCGGCGCGTTCGCTTCTGGAGGGGTTCGACGGGGATGTGCTCGTCTGTTACGGCGATACGCCGCTGATCGAGGCGTCGACCCTGGAACGCCTGCTCGCCGCCCGGCGCGCTGGTCCCGATACCGCGGTCGCCGTCCTCGGGTTTCGCCCGGACGATCCCGGCGACTACGGACGGCTCATCGTCAGCGCGGATGGGGGTCTCGAGAAGATCGTCGAGGCGAAGGACGCGACGGCGGATGAACGAGCCGTGCCCCTGTGCAACTCCGGCGTCATGGCCGTGGACGGGCGTTTGCTGTTCCAACTGCTCGATCGCACGTCGAACCACAACGCCAAGGGCGAATACTACCTGACCGACATCGTCGGCATCGCTCGTTCGGATGGGCTCCGCTGCGTCGTCGTCGACGGACGCCCGGAAGAGCTGGTCGGTATCAACACGCGCGAGGATCTGGCGAGGGCGGAGGCGATCGTTCAGGGCTGTCTTCGGCGCAATGCCATGCTCGCCGGAGCCACCCTGACCGACCCCGGCACGGTGTTCTTCAGCCGCGATACCCGCATCGGCCGGGATGTGGTGATCGGTCCTTTCGTCGTCTTCGGGGTCGGTGTCGCCATCGCCGACAACGTCGAGATTCGCGGCTTCTGTCATCTGGAAGGGGTTGTCGTTGCCGCCGGCGCGCAGGTCGGCCCCTTCGCCAGGCTACGCCCCGGCGCGGCAATCGGCGAAAATGCGCACGTGGGAAATTTCGTCGAGATAAAGAATGCTGAAATAGGAAAAGGTGCGAAGGTAAATCACCTCACCTACATTGGCGATGCAAATATTGGTGACGCAGCCAATATTGGCGCCGGTACGATTACGTGCAACTACGATGGATTTTTCAAGGAGTTGACCCAGGTCGGTGCAGGCGCGTTTATCGGGTCAAACTCGTCCCTGGTCGCCCCGGTCAAGGTCGGTGCCGGCGCCATCGTCGGTGCCGGCAGTGTCGTCGCCCGCGACGTGCCGGACGACGCGCTGGCGCTCACCCGCGGCCCCCACGCCGAAAAGCCCGGCTGGGCGGCCGCCTTTCGGGAACGCCGGCGAGCGGAAAAAGCTATGCGACAGAAACAGGTGAAGAGCTAACACGGATGTGCGGAATCATTGGCATCATCGGCAACGCTCAGGTCACGCCTTTGCTCGTCGAAGGATTGAAGCGGCTGGAGTATCGCGGCTACGACTCGGCGGGCGTCGCCACCCTCACCAACGGCTCCATCAAGCGGCGGCGCGCGCAGGGCAAACTGGTCAACCTCGAAGCGCTCGTGGCGGCCGACCCGCTGCCCGGGACGATCGGTATCGGACACACCCGATGGGCAACCCATGGCGCGCCCACCGAGGTGAACGCCCATCCCCACTCCGATGGACGGGTCGTCCTCGTTCACAACGGAATCGTCGAGAACTTCCTTGAGCTGCGCCGGGAACTTGCGGCCAAGGGCTGCAAGTTCGAAACCGAAACCGACACCGAAGTGGTCGTCCATCTGATCGGCAGCCTCCTTGCCGAGGGACATACGCCGCAACAGGCGGTGCAGGCGGCGCTGGGGCGGCTGGAGGGTGCCTTCGCCCTCGCCATCCTTTTCGCCGGCCATCACCAGTTGATGATTGGCGCCCGCCGGGGCAGTCCACTCGCCGTCGGTTACGGGGACGGGGAGATGTATCTCGGCTCCGATGCGTTGGCGCTGGCGCCGCTAACCAGCCGCATCTGCTACCTGGAGGAGGGCGACTGGGCGGAGGTGCGGCCCGACGGGGCGACGATCCACGACGCCTCCGGCGCTGTCGTGGAGCGACCGATCAAGCTTACCGCGACGTCGGGCGCTTTGATCGGCAAGGGCAACTTCCCGCACTTCATGCTGAAGGAGATCTACGAGCAGCCGACGGTCATCGGCGACGCGCTTCACGCGCTGCTCAACCCGTGGAACCAGGTTGTGGCCATGCCGGCTCTGCCGTTCGACCTGACCCGGATCAGCAAGCTGACCATCATCGGCTGCGGCACCTCCTATCACGCGGCTCTGGTGGCCAAGTACTGGTTCGAGTCCGTCGCCCGCATCCCGACGGAAGTCGACATCGCGTCGGAGTTTCGCTACCGCGCCTGTGAGATGCCGCAAGGGGGGCTGTCGATCTTCATCTCCCAGTCGGGAGAGACGGCCGACACCCTCGCCGCCCTCGCCTATGCGCGAAAGCAGGCGCAGCATATCGTCAGTATCGTCAACGTCGCCGAGAGCTCCATGGCGCGCCTAGCGGACGTTTCGCTCCTGACCCATGCCGGACCGGAGATCGGCGTGGCTTCGACCAAGGCTTTCACCACCCAACTCACCGTGCTCGCTTGCCTCGCCATCGCCCTGGCAGCGCGGCGGGGGACGATCGACCGGACCACCGAGCGTCATCTGTGCCAGGCGCTCACCGAGGTGCCGGGACGGCTGAACGAGGTGCTCAATCATGACCAGCGTCTCGCCGAGATCGCCCGTGAGGTGATGGATGCCCGTCACATGCTCTACCTCGGACGCGGAACCGGATATCCGATTGCGCTGGAGGGAGCCCTGAAGCTCAAGGAAATCAGCTATATCCACGCCGAAGGGTATGCCGCCGGAGAGATGAAGCACGGACCGATCGCGCTCATTGACGAAAACATGCCGATCATCGTGATCGCCCCGTCGGACCGGCTGTTCGAGAAGACCGCGTCGAACATGCAGGAGGTCATTGCGCGCGGCGGCCGGGTGATCTTTCTCTCCGACAAGACCGGTATCGAGAAGCTTGGGACCGTTGCGGCGGCGACCGTCGAACTACCGGAAGTGGATCCGTTCGTCGCCCCGCTCCTCTATACGATCCCGATCCAACTCCTGGCCTACCACGTCGCCGTCCTGAAGGGCACCGACGTCGATCAACCGCGCAATCTGGCGAAAAGCGTGACCGTGGAGTAGGCCTGCGGCGACTCGGGCCGGGTCGCCAGGCATTTCCCGCCAGCCGCCAACCGGGTATAAGCCGTTCGGGTAATCTGACGGCAGATGGACCGGCGATGGCGCGCTTTGACTACGACTTGGTGACGATCGGGGCCGGCTCGGGTGGCGTGCGGGCGAGCCGGTTGGCCGGGGGCTGGGGCGTTCGCACCGCCGTCATCGAGAAGAGCCGGGTGGGCGGCACCTGCGTCATGCGCGGCTGCGTGCCGAAGAAGCTGCTCGTCTACGGGTCCCACTACGCCCAGGATCTCAACGATGCCCGCGGCTTCGGCTGGCATATCGGAGAGAGCCGCCTCGATTGGGGAGAACTGATCCGACGTAAGGATGCCGAGCTTGACCGGCTGGAACGGGTCTATCGCGGCATCCTGCAGCGCAACAACGTGCGGTTGATCGAGGGGGAGGCCCGTCTCCTCGATCCCCACACGGTCGAGGTGGACGGCCAGCGTCTCACTGCCGACCGCATCCTCATCGCATGCGGCGGTCGCCCCGAACTGCCGGCCGTTTCCGGCATCGAGCGGGCCATAACCTCGGACGAGGCCCTGGAACTGCCGGAACTGCCGCAACGTATCGTGATTGTCGGCGGAGGTTACATCGCGGTCGAGTTCGCCGGGATCTTCAATGCCGCCGGCGCTGCCGTCACCCAGGTGATCCGGGCGGCCGAGATCCTGCGCGGCTTCGACGCCGATGTGCGGACGTTCCTCGCCGCGCAAATGGAGAGCAACGGTATCCGCATTCTGAGGGGAGCCGTCGTCGAGGCGATCAGGCCGAAAAATGGCGGTTCGGATGTGCTGCTCGCCGATGGCCGCATCCTTCAGGCCGATCTCGTGCTGTACGCCACCGGACGCACCCCCAACACGCGGGGGATCGGACTGGAGGCGGCCGGAGTGGCGGTGAGCGACAAGGGCGCTATTCTCGTCGATGAATGGAGCCGGAGCAGCGTCGGTAACATCTATGCCGTCGGCGACTGCACCGACCGCATCAACCTGACGCCGGTGGCGATCGCCGAGGGCCATGCCTTTGCCGACACCTGCTTCAACAACCGCCCGCGCACCGTCGACTATGACAACATTCCGAGCGCGGTGTTCAGCCAGCCGCCGGTGGGCACGGTGGGCCTCAGCGAAGCGGATGCGGCGGCACGGGGGCCGATCGATGTTTACGTTTCACGGTTTCGCCCGATGAAGCACACGCTGTCGAGCCGTCATGAAGAGACGCTGATAAAACTGGTTGTGGATGCGGAGTCCGATCGGGTGCTGGGATGCCATATGGTCGGGCTGGACGCGCCGGAGATCGTCCAGGGCTTGGCGGTCGCCTTGAAATGCCGCGCGACCAAGGCCCAGTTCGACGCCACCATCGGTATCCATCCGACCGCGGCCGAAGAATTCGTCACCTTGCGGGACAAGCGACCGCCGCCGGACAGCGGGTTGAGCTAGCGCTGGATTATCTCCCGCTGCCACGGCCGGTTGAAAAGGCCGGCGAAGGCGCGTATGTGCAGCGAGCGTGGACAAAAAGAAAGCTGACGGTGACGAGCTGTTATGAGTAGTGGATGGCGCCCCGACAATTGGCGGACACGGCCTATACGGCAGGTGCCCACCTATCCCGACCGGGAGCGACTGCAAGCGGTCGAGCAGGAGATGCGGCATTATCCGCCGCTGGTTTTCGCCGGCGAAGCGAGGCGTCTGCGCCGAATGCTGGGCAAGGTGGCGGAGGGTCAGGCCTTTCTTCTGCAAGGCGGTGACTGCGCCGAGAGCTTTGTCGAGTTCCATCCCAACAATATCCGCGACACCTTCCGCGTCCTGCTGCAGATGGCGGTGGTGCTGACGTTTGGGGCGGCGGTTCCGGTTGTTAAGGTGGGTCGGCTGGCGGGACAGTTCGCCAAACCGCGCTCGGCAGATACCGAATGCTTCGACGGCGAGACGCTGCCGAGCTACCGCGGCGACATGATCAACGGCATGGACTTCACGGCGGAATCGCGCACGCCGGCCCCGGAGAGAATGCTCCAGTCCTACAACCAGTCGGCGGCGACGCTGAATTTGATCCGGGCCTTCGCCCAAGGCGGCTATGCCGATCTGCACCAGGTGCATCTATGGAACTTGAGCTTCGTCGCCGACAGTCCGCTTGGCCACCGCTACCGGGATCTTGCCGATCGCCTCGATGAAGCCCTGGCCTTCATGGCGGCGTGCGGCATCACCTCGGAGAGCACCCCGCAGATCCGCGAAACGTCCTTCTTTACCTCCCACGAGGCGCTCCTGCTGAACTATGAGGAGGCGCTAACCCGTGTCGACAGCACTACCGGAGATTGGTACGACACCTCGGCCCATCTTCTTTGGGTCGGCGAAAGGACGCGGGAGGTGGACGGGGCGCACGTGGAGTTCCTTCGCGGTGTCGGCAATCCCATCGGTGTCAAGATCGGTCCAACCATCGGCTCCGATCAGCTTCTTCGTCTGATCGACGTTCTCAATCCGCTGAACGACCCGGGACGGCTGACGCTGATCGTGCGGATGGGGGCGGAGCGCATTCGGGACGTCATGCCGGGACTGATCCGCAGCGTCACCCGCGAGGGCCGAAAGGTCGTCTGGGTCACAGATCCGATGCACGCCAACACGGTGATGAGTGCCAGCGGCTTCAAGACCCGGCATTTTGACCGAATTCTGGAAGAGGTGAAGTCGTTCTTCGCCGTTCATGAGGCGGAAGGCACCTATGCCGGCGGGGTTCACTTCGAGATGACCGGCCAGGACGTCACCGAATGCGTCGGCGGCGCGCAGGCGATCACGGATGCCAGTCTTGGCACTCGCTATCAGACTCACTGTGATCCCCGGCTCAACGCCAGTCAGGCGCTGGAACTGGCCTTCTTGCTGGCCGAAATGCTCAAGGAGGCGCGCCAGCGCCACCGGTACCGCCAGCCGGATTACGCTGTTGCCTCGGCCTGATCCGGACCCGCTGGACAGCCCTCCCTCGATCGAGCCCTCCCCGACGGTACTCGTCCCCCGCGGCGCGGACATCGGAAGATGGAGTGATCGGTACTTTCTGAAGACGAAGGAAGTCGTCGGCCGGTTCGGCGACTGCACCGTCTGTTACGCCATCTTCATGCGCCGGCCGGTGATCTTCACCCCCGGGATCATGGTGCGCTGGCTTGAAGAGGTGTCGCGCGAACGCGGCTTCAGCCTTCAAATCGAGCTCAACTACGAGGAAGGAGAATGGGTTGGGGCGGGTGAGCCGTTGGCCTACCTGACCGGTTCGTTCTTCCATCTGGTGGATCTCGAAACGCTGCTCTTGCAGAAGCTGGGAGCATCCTGCGTCGCCGCCTACAACGCCTACGCCATGTGCATGGATTTGCCGAAGGTGGCCTTCCTCGCCATGGACGCGCGTCACTGTGCCGGCGTCGAAATGGCGGAGATGATGGCGTATGCCGCCGCGGTCGGCTCTGCGGCGGCCAAGCGGCAGGTGGGGGCGACCGGGTTCATCGGCAACGCCAATGATGCCACCGCCCACTACTTCGGCCAGGAGCGTGGTCTCGGAACGATGCCGCACGCCATCATCGGCTATGCCGGCTCCACCTTGCGGGCAGCCGAGATGTTCGTCGAAACCTTTCCCAACGATCCGGTGACGGTTCTCATCGATTATTTCGGCCGCGAGATTTCCGATGCCATCGAGGTTTGCCGGCGTTTTCCGCAGCGGGCCGCCGATGGCAGCTTGTCGGTTCGCCTCGACACCCACGGCGGTCGTTTCGTCGAGGGACTGGATCCGCAAGAATCTTACGCCGTCCTCGAGCGCTATGCGCCGGCGGCGATCAGACGATATCGAAGCGAAACGGAGCTTCGCTATCTGACCGGGACCGGCGTGTCCGCCGCGGCCATCTTCTATCTGCGGGAGCAGCTTGACCGCGCCGGGTTCAACGCCGTTCGCATCGTCGCGTCCTCCGGATTCAGCGCCGATAAATGCAAGATCATGGGTGACGTCGGGGCGCCCATCGACGTTATCGGCACAGGCTCCTTTTTGCCCGACAACTGGCGCGAGACCTATGCGACCGCGGACGTGATCGCCTATGACGGCGTGCCGCTGATTAAGCTAGGGCGTGAGTTTCTTTTAAAGGGCGCCAAGTCGGGCAAGGACGCGAAGAAGGGCTCCTAAGGAAACACCCTGGTCTTGACGCCTCCGCCACCGCCGTCGCCGAAAAATGGCCGAAAGCGGCAACTGTGGCGCGCATTGACACATCGGGACGGCGTTTCTACGTTCTCCCCGATCGTTCTCCTCTCCGGCCGCGAAAATCGATGACGGAAGCGCTTGAAGTGGCGATGGCTCAGCTCAACCCGGTTGTCGGCGACGTCGACGGCAATGTTGAGCAAATTTGCCGTGCCTGGACCGCCGCTGCAGGGAGTGACCTGGTCGTATGCGGGGAACTGGCCCTCGCCGGCTATCCACCCGAAGATCTTGTCTTGAAGCGGGCTTTTCAGGATCGCATCGAACATGCCGTCGATCGCCTGGCCAAGTATACCGACGGCGGTGGGCCGGCCCTCCTCGTTGGGGCGCCCTGGCGCGAGGATGGGCGTCTGCACAATGCGTCGGTCCTTTTGGAATGCGGCCGCATCGGGGCCATTCGGTTCAAGCATGACTTGCCCAACTATGGAGTCTTCGACGAGAAGCGGGTGTTTTCGGCGGGTCCTCTTCCCGAGGTCGTCCGCTTTCGCAATGTTCCGGTCGGCATCATGATCTGCGAAGACATGTGGACACCGCCGGTGGCTCGACATCTTGCCGGCCAGGGTGCCGAACTGTTCGTGGTATTGAACGGATCTCCCTTCGAGGTATCGAAGCCAAATACTCGTTATGATCTTGCTTCCGCACGTGCCGCCGAAGCGGACGCTCCGGTCCTGTACGTCAATCTCGTCGGCGGCCAGGATGAACTGGTGTTCGATGGCGCATCGTTTGCTTGCCTCCCGGACCAAGAAGTCTGTGCCCGTGCCCCCGCTTGGCAGGAGGGCATCACGCGGACCCAGTGGCGGCGGCAGGGCGACGCCGGATGGACGTGCCACAGCGCCCCCATGGCGCCCGAGGTGAACGGGCTCGAATCCGTCTATACGGCGATGGTCGTCGGCCTCCGGGACTACGTCGCCAAGAACCGCTTTCCGGGCGTCGTCATCGGCCTGTCGGGCGGCATCGACAGCGCCTTGACCGCGGTGGTCGCCGTCGACGCGCTCGGCGCCGAACGGGTTCATTGCGTGATGATGCCGTCACCCTTCACCTCCACCGACAGCCTGGAGGACGCCGCCGAAGTCGCGCGACGAGCGAGAATCCGCCTGGATAGCGTCGGCATAGAACCGGCCATGGACGCGTTCGCGACGATGCTGGCGCCCCTCTTCATCGGTTGCGGCAGGGACGTCACCGAAGAGAACATCCAGGCACGGGCTCGCGGTCTGGTTCTGATGGCGATCAGCAACAAGTTTGGCCATCTGCTGGTGACCACGGGCAACAAGTCGGAGATGTCGGTCGGCTATGCGACACTCTACGGCGACATGTGCGGCGGCTTTTCCGTCTTGAAGGACATTTACAAGACCACCGTCTTCGCCCTCGCCCGCTGGCGCAACCAGGCCCATTGTCCCGAGTTCCGGGGCCCGCCAGGGCGGGTCATTCCGGAGCGGGTGATCACCAAGGCGCCGACGGCGGAGTTGCGGGCAAATCAGACCGACCAGGATACGCTGCCGCCCTACGATTTACTCGATGCCATCCTGATGGCGCTGGTTGAAGAAGAAGCATCCATCGACGATCTCGTCGGCCGCGGTTTCGACCGGGCGACGGTCCGCCGCGTCTGGCGGATGATCGATCGTGCCGAGTACAAGCGCCGACAAGCCCCGCCCGGGGTGAAGATCACCCGTCGCGCCTTCGGGCGCGATCGTCGCTATCCGATCACCAATGGCTTTACCGAACTGGCATGAGCCCCATCGTCCGTTTCGCGCCCAGCCCGACCGGGCTCATGACGATAGGCAATGCCCGCTCCGCCCTGTTGAACTGGCTGTTCGCCCGCGCCAAGGGGGGGCGGTTCATCCTGCGCATCGACGATACCGACGTCTCCCGCTCGCGCCCGGAGTTTGCCGAGGGTATTGAAGCCGACTTGACCTGGCTCGGCCTCACCTGGGCGGAAAAGTTCCGCCAGTCCGACCGGCTGGGCCTATACCAGGATGCATTTGAAGTGCTGAAGCGGCAGGGGCGCGTCTATCCCTGCTACGAGACGCCGGAAGAACTGGAATACAAGCGGCGGCGACAGCTGGCGCGGGGTCTTCCACCCATCTACGACCGTCATGCGCTGAAGCTGAGCGCCCGCGAGCGGCAGACGCTGGAAGAGGCTGGCCGTCAGCCGCACTGGCGCTTTCTCCTCGCCCCGGGATCGCCCACCTGGATCGACGAGATCCGCGGGTCGGTTCAATTCCATGCCGAGCACATCGGCGATCCTGTCGTCGCGCGGACGGATGGGTCCTTCGTCTACATCCTGCCGTCCATGGTGGATGATCTGGATATGGGCGTCACCCATGTCATCCGCGGCGAGGACCATGTGCCCAATACGCCGGTCCAGATCCAGATCTGTGAGGCCTTGGGCGGGACGCCGCCCCGCTTCGCCCATCTGCCGCTGATGACCGACATCGCCGGAAAGAAGCTGTCGAAACGGCTGGAGTCTCTTTCGCTCCACTCTCTTGCCGAAGACGGCATCGAGGCGATGGCGATCAATACCTACTTGGCCAATCTCGGCACCGGCGAGCCGCTTTCTCCTAAGGGCTCGCTTGAGGCGCTGGCCGAGAGCTTCGACCTGGGACGCTACGGCCGGGGCACGCCCAAGTTCGATCTGGTGCAGTTGCGCGCCCTCAATGACCGCCTGCTCCATGAGAGTCCCTTCGCCGAGGTGCGCACGCGGTTGGCGGCCCTCGGTCTCGATCGCGCCGACGCGGCTTTCTGGGACGCGGTGCGGCCCAATCTGTCGCGGCTGTCGGAGGCGCGGTACTGGCACGCCGTCTGCTACGGAGAAATCGAACCTCTCGTCGAGGATCGCCTTTTCGTGGAGGAGGCGGCGAGGCGATTACCCGCCGAACCGTGGAACGGGAGCACTTGGAAGGCATGGACTTCGGATCTGCAATCGGCGACCGGGCGACGCGGGCGCGACCTTTACATGCCGTTGCGGCTGGCCCTGACCGGGGCCGCCCATGGCCCGGAGCTGAAGGCGCTGCTGCCGCTGATCGGCCGGGCGCGGGCGGAGCGGCGGCTGCTGGGCCCGGCCGCGTGAGCATGGAATAGGGGCCGCGGTCGGGAGGGGAGATCGGGGCGGTGGCGTTGCGCCTGTTCAACACATTGAGCAGCGAGAAAGAGGCGTTCGTCCCGGTGAACACCGGGAAGGTCGGCATGTACGTCTGCGGACCGACCGTCTACGACTATGCCCACATCGGCAATGCCCGGCCGACCGTCGTTTTCGACGTGCTTTTCCGCCTCTTGCGGCACAGCTACGGCGCGGAGAATGTCGTCTATGTTCGCAACATCACCGACGTGGACGATAAGATCATCCAGGCGGCGAAGAAAACCGGGCAGGCCATCGCCGACATCACCGCCCGCACCGCCGCTGCCTATCAATCGGACATGCGCGCCCTCGGCTGCCTCGATCCTACCCTCGAGCCCCGAGCCACGCTCCACATCGGGGAGATGGTGGCGATGGTCCAGGTACTCGTCGAGGGCGGCCACGCCTATGTCGCCGACGGGCACGTGCTCTTCGATGTGGCGTCGTCGCCGACCTATGGCCGCCTCTCGCATCGGTCGCTCGACGAGATGGTCGCCGGAGCGCGGGTGGAGGTGGCCCCCTACAAAAAGAGCCCCTTCGACTTCGTGCTGTGGAAGCCGGCCGCCGCCGACGAGCCGGGCTGGGACAGCCCGTGGGGACGTGGCCGTCCCGGGTGGCATATCGAGTGCTCGGCGATGAGCGGGCGATACCTGGGCGAGACCTTCGACATCCACGGCGGCGGCCAGGACCTCATCTTCCCGCACCATGAGAACGAGATCGCGCAGAGCACCTGCGCCCACGGCGGCAAGCCGCTCGCCCGGTTCTGGGTGCACAACGGCTACCTGATGACCGAGGGCGAGAAGATGTCCAAAAGTCTCGGCAACTTTTACGTTGTGCATGACCTGCTGGACGCGTTCCCGGGCGAAGCCATTCGCCTCGTCCTCCTGCAGACTCACTATCGGCAACCGCTGGATTTCACCCGAGACGCCATCGCCCGTGCCAAGGCATCCCTGGACCGGTTCTACGGCGCGCTGCGCACCGTCGCCGCCGTGTCGGCGGACGGGGCGGACCCGGCCGTTGATGCCGTGACCGAGGCCCTGGCCGACGACCTCAACACCCCGCAGGCGCTGGCCCGGCTGCACGAGCTTCTGGCCGACCTCAACAAGGCGGAGGCGGCGGACAAACCGCGCGCTGCCGCCGCGCTGATCGCCGCCGGCGGCATGCTCGGACTGCTGCAGGCCGATCCGGACGCTTGGTTCGCCGCCGCCCGCGGTGATCAGTCGCCGACCGAGGACGACATCCTCGCCCGCATCGCCGACCGCGCCGCGGCGCGCAAGCGGAAGGACTTCGCGCTCGCCGACCGCATCCGAGCCGACCTGGCGACGGCGGGCGTCATCCTCGAAGACCGGCCGGACGGCACCCTCTGGCGCCGGGCGTAGATTAGGTGCCGCCGGCGCGGGCCGGCCCGCTACGGGCAGTTAATGCCGCTCAGGATGCCGCTGCCATAGACGTCGGATTTGGAAACCGTTCGCCCGCGCCAATCGGTCCAGATGGCATAGGGGCCGCGTTGACTTACCGCCACCTCGGGATGCATGTCGGAGCTAAGGTTCCCAAACGAGGGCTGGCCCGACACCCGAATGCCCTTCGACCAGACCGATCCCGACTTCGCAAGCTTGCGGGCATAGACCACGTTCAGGTCGCCGTTGGGGAAGGTCGCTGGCGGTACGCGTGCCGCGGTCCAAACCAAGTGCAGAAGGGTCGACCCGCCGCATTCCTGCGCGGCCAGGGCTGGCTCAGAGTTCCAGCGGTAGGCGAGGCCCTCGTTGGTGTTGATCGGTTCCGACCAGTTGTGTAGGGGGGGCCGGCACTCCAGGTGTATTGTACGTCGGATCCGTCATAATTAGTGTTTCGGTAGCGCGAGTAGACGATGTGTGCCGCACCTTTAGTCCCGACTTTTATGTCCGGGACACCGTTTATTAGATGGAACGGCGCCTTTGCCGCGATCACCGGTGCCGCGAACGTTTGGCCGTAATCGCCCGACCGCATTACTTTGATGTTGGAGCTTTCCGGGTCGGTGAAAAAGTCATCCGTGTTGGACCAGACAACCAGCACATCACCGGCTGCGCCTCCGGTGACGTTGGCACTGACGTGATTGTCTTCATCGTAGCCTGCAAACCGCTGGGGCGTGCTCCAGGTTGTCCCGAAGTCATTCGAACGCGTAAAGACAAAATCGCCACTTGGCTCCCCCGCATCTCGCCGGGCGGTCACATAGACGTAAGCGGCATCTTGCTCGCCCAGCGGTGCGGCGAGGCGGGGCATGCTATAGTACCAATAGTTCGGATCGCCCTGGAGGGCGACGATCGGATCGTCCCAGTTGGCGCCGTTGTCCTTGGAAGTGCTGACTAGGATACTCATCGCCTCACTGGCGTCGTCGTAGTTATAGGCGGCATACACCCGGCTGCCATCGGGCGCGAACGCCACGTCGGCACCGCTGCAAGAAAGCGCCCGTGCCGGCGGCAGAGCGACTGGCTGCGACCAGGTCCGTCCCCCGTCGCTGCTTCGAACGGCAAAACATGGGCCGCTCCACAGCCCACGGGATATCACCGCGACGAGCCGGGCTGGATTTTTCGGGTTGGCGGCGATCGCCTGGCTGAGCTCGGCCTTGCCCGGATCCGCGGCGATCGGTACGTCCTTGCGATCCTGCGGCGTGCTCACTCTTGCCGCCTCGATCGCTGCAACCGAAGGTTCGCCCCCTTCGCCGTCGGCAGCCATGGCACCGGAACCCGAATTCCCGCAGGCGATCCCCATCGCTAGAGCGGCAGCCAACGTAAGACGATATTGCATGTGTACACCCCCTCAACGCTAGATGTGCGAATTATACACTATTATGGCGGGATGTTGAATTTGTTCCTCAACCGCACCCGGGCAGCCAGAAGCACACCGCGCTTTCCCCACCATATTGAACAAGCCGGCCCGTTCCGGCATTGTCCCGGCTCCGTTACCACGAGGCACGAAAAGATGAGCAGCGACCGCGTCTATCTGTATGATTCGACCCTGCGCGACGGCGCGCAGACCCAAGGTGTGGACTTCAGCGTCGCCGACAAGGCGGCCATCGCCCGCGCACTCGACGGCCTCGGGATCAGCTACATTGAAGGGGGTTGGCCCGGCGCCAATCCCACCGACAGCGCCTTTTTCGCCGACCCGCCGGCGTTGCACCGGTCGCGCCTGTCGGCCTTCGGGATGACCCGGCGCGCCGGCCGCAGCGCCGACAACGATCCGGGGCTGAACGCGCTGGTCGGCGCCGGCACGCCGGTCGTCTGCATGGTCGGCAAGAGCTGGGACTATCAGGTCAAGGAGGCGCTCGGCATCGAGCTCGACGAGAACGTGGCGATGATCCGCGACAGCATCCGCCATGCCCGGGATCGGGTCGAGGAGGTGATGTTCGACGCCGAGCACTTCTTCGACGGCTATAAGGCCAACCCTGCCTATGCGCTCAGTTGCGTCGTCGCCGCTTATGAAGCCGGCGCCCGCTGGATCGTCCTGTGCGACACCAACGGCGGTACGCTGCCGCACGAGGTGGAGGCCATCGTCGGCGAGGTAGCGCGGCACGTGCCGGGCGATCACCTGGGCATTCATTGCCACAACGATACGGGTAACGCCGTCGCCAATTCGCTGCTGGCGGTCCGCGCCGGGGTGCGGCAGATCCAGGGTACCCTGAACGGGTTGGGCGAGCGCTGCGGTAATGCCGACCTGATGGCGATCATCCCAACGCTGGCGCTGAAGATGGGGTTCGACACCGGGCTGACGGCGACCGATCTTACCCGCCTGACCCACGTCTCCCGCCTGCTCGATGAGCGGCTGAACCGGGCGCCGATGCGTAATGCGCCCTATGTCGGCGAGTCGGCGTTCGCCCACAAGGGCGGCCTGCACGTCTCGGCGGTGGAGAAGGATCCCCGCTGTTACGAGCACGTGGTGCCGGAACTCATCGGCAACCATCGCCGCATCGTCGTTTCCGACCAGGCCGGCCGGTCCAACATCCTCGCCCGCTTTCGCGACATCGGCCTCGATATGGACGCCGACGACCCGAAGGTCACCAAGCTCCTGGAGACGGTTAAGGCGCGCGAGTTCGACGGCTACGCCTTCGATGGCGCCGAAGCGAGCTTCGAGCTGCTGGCGCGCGAGGCGATCGAGGGACTGCCCGAGTATTTCCGCTGCATGAGCTTCCGGGTGATCGACGAGCGCCGCTGGAATGCCAAGGGCGAGCTGGTGACGCTGTCGGAGGCGACGGTGAAGCTGGCGGTGGATGGCGAGAGCTTCATGACGGTGGAGGAAGGCAACGGGCCGGTCAACGCGCTCGATGCGGCCCTACGCAAGGTGCTGATCCCGGTCTATCCGGAGCTGGCGAGCATGCGGCTGGTTGATTACAAGGTACGCATCCTCACCCCTGGCGATGGAACGCGGGCGGTGACCCGGGTGATGATCGAGAGCGCCGACGGCCACGGCGACCATTGGTCGACGGTGGGGGTGTCGACCAATATCATCGACGCCTCGTTCCGGGCGTTGCGCGACGCCATCGTTTACAAGCTCTATCGGGAACGGATCGCCGCCGTCGCTCACTGACGCCGGTGGCCGGAACCGACAGGAGCCGCGCCGCGGCGCTGGCGCCTGGCCCCGCCGTCATCCTGGTCGAGCCCCAACTCGGCGAAAACATCGGGATGGCGGCGCGGGCGATGCTGAACTGCGGCCTGACCGATCTCCGCTTGGTCGCGCCGCGCGAACCGTGGCCGAACGACAAGGCGGTGGCGGCCGCTTCGGGGGCCGACTTGGTCCTCGACCGGGCACGGCTCTACCCGACAGCCGCCGCCGCGATCGGCGATCTGACGCTGGTGTTTGCCACCACCGCCCGCGGCCGCGACATGACCAAGCGCATCGTCACTCCTCGCCAGGCGGCGATCGAGATGCGCCATCACCTGGCAACTTGCGGCCCGGCGGGAATCCTGTTCGGCCGCGAGGCCAAGGGCCTCGTCAACGACGAGATCGCCCTGGCAGACGCGATCGTTGCGGCACCGCTGAACCCCGCCTTCCGCTCCCTCAACCTCGGCATGGCGGTATTGCTCGTCGGCTACGAGTGGCTGATGGGCGAGGACGGGACACCGGCGTCGCTGCTGGCGATGCCGCCGGAAACGAGGCCCGCGGCTAAGGCCGAACTGGTCGGACTCTTCGAGCATCTGGAGAGGGAACTCGACGTTTGCGGCTTTCTCCGCAACACCCAGCAGCGGCCGACGATGGTGCGCAATCTGCGCAATGCCCTCGGCCGTGCCGGCTTCACCGAACAGGAGGTGCGCACGTTGCGGGGGATCGTCGCCTGCCTGGTGTCCGGCCGCCGACGTCCGCCACCCCAGGCCTAGATGCGTTCCGATAGCCAGATGGCGGCGCGGGAGCCGGCTTTGACCACGGCGGTAAGCGGCCCGTAAGCGGGCGCCCGTTCCGCCTCATGGGCGAGCGCCGTGTCCCGATGCTCCAGTTCATCCTCGCGGTAGCGCTCGCAAATCGCCTTCAGCTCCGGCTCGTCGTTGCCGAGCGTGGCCACCTGCTTGGCGTAGTGCGCGTCGATGACCTCCTCGACCGCGACCGTGCACGCCATCGCCGCCCGCGCGCCGAGCAATGCGGTCGCGGCGCCGAGGGCGAATCCGGCGATGTGCCAAAGCGGCTGCAGCACCGTCGGCCGCACCTGGCGGGCAGGGAGCAGTTGCTCAAACGTGGCCAGGTGCTCGCGTTCCTTTTCCGCCATCTCGCGGATGACCCCCGCTTCCGGACGGCGACCGAGAACGCGGAGCTGTCCTTCATAGATCCGCACCGCACCGTATTCGCCGGCATGGTCCACCCGAACGATGCGGGCGACGACATCGTCGAGAGAAGGATCGCCGGGCATGCGGGTATGCGGGCCGTTATCGGCGGTCATCCCGTCCTCCTTTGCTGAAGAGATCTTGCCAGCCACAGACAGGCCGCGGCCAGAAGCACCGAAACCACCGCGTTCCACCCGGCGAGGGAAAGGCCGGACAAACGCCAGTCCACCCGATCGCACGGTCGGATCGGAGCGACGAGGCCCTGCTTGAACTCATCCATCGTCATCGTGCCCACCGGCGTGCCGACGCAGCCGGGGATGGGGGAGGTCCACCAATGTTCCTCGATGCCGACGTGATAAAGGGCGAGGCCGGCGCCGACGGCAAAAATGGCGCCGCTGAGCGCCAGCAGGCGGAGCCGCTGTCGTTGGGACAAAGGCAGCGCCACGCCCGCCAGTGCGACCACGGCCACGGCGAAGTAAGGGATGCGCTGATAGAGGCACAAAATGCAGGGCTCGAGCCCGAAGACAAACTGGCCGACGAATGCCGCAACCAGGGCGCCGACACCGGCGAGCAGAACCGCCAAGAGCCATCGGCGGGCAGAGCCGGAGTGGGGACAATCGAATGAACTGGCGTGCATCGCACTCATATAGCCGTGGCAGAACAGCCGAGCCAGCACCCCGATGACGGGAGTTGACCGGAAAAGGGCTCGGGGAGACACTTGCACCCGTGCCCCTGTGGCGGAATTGGCAGACGCGGCAGACTCAAAATCTGTTTCCGGCAACGGAGTGGGAGTTCGAGTCTCCCCGGGGGCACCAACCACCGGCGATCACAGCAGCCGCTGGAGCGCCGGCGCAGGCAAGCCATCGCGCGCGCCGCGGGGAGGAATGGGATGCAGTCATTCAACTTTGCCACGTTCTGGGTGGAACAGTGGCTGAAGTTTCTATCGGCGGCCGGTTCCTGGCCGGGCGTCGATCGGGAAAGCCTCGATGCTCAGCTGGCGGAACTTCGCGCCGGAGCCGATAGGGTCGAATCGGAGTTGAACTTGGTGGCCGACGAGTGCCGTGTCCTCCGCCGCGATCTGGCGGCGGCCCAGCAGGCGGCCGACATTTCGGCCAAGGCCCTGGCGGCCGCGGAGCAATCCGCCAAGGCTTCAGGGGATGCGCTGGTGACCGCGCAAGCGGAACTCTCGAAGCAGCGCGATCAGGCCAGCGGCGAGCGCAAGCGGCTTACTCAGGAGATCGCTCAGCTGCAGCGGCAGGTCAAAGAGTCTTCTGCTGTCGCTGAGACCGTGCGCACCGAGCGCGATGCCGCGGTGGCGGCGCGCGACAGTTTGCTCGCCGAGCGTTCGAGGCTGACCGACGAACTGGACCGGGTGCGCAGCGAAAGCGAAGACGAAAGGGACCGATTGCAATCGACGATTAGGCAACTGGGCGAGGCGGCCGCCGCCGCGGCGAAATCCCCGCCGCAGGCAGCTGCGGAACCGAAGCCGGTGGTCGGTTTGAACCTGCATTTCAAGAAGCCCATCGATTGGGACGAGCCGGTGTTCGTCCATTACTGGACCGATGGGCGGCGCAGCCAGTGGCCCGGTGAGCCTATGACGGCGGAGGGCGACGGCTGGTTCTTCCATGCCGTGGCCGACGTCGAGAGCGCCACGGTCGTCTTCAACGACAACCGTGGGCACCAGACTCCTGACCTCGGCCGTAATCTCGCCGGCTGGTACGACGGAACCTGGCACGACGAGAAACCCGGTAAACAGCCGGTCCGCCGAAAGGCCCGCAGCAAGGAACCGGCTTAGCCAGGGTTATTTGCTGAGCACGTTGATCAGTTCGCGCAACTGCGTTCTCCCGCGCAGCAGATAAAAGCCCTGGACAGCGAGGTGGTTGGGGAACACGAGCCCGTCGGGTGCGCCGTTGGAGACTATCAGCGGGTTCATCCCGGCGGCAACGCGGAAGGACTCCAGCATGTTGTCCCAAAGCGCCTGAGCATTTCGTTCGGCAATGACCTGGTCGAAATCCTGCCCGAGCGCCTCCAGAATCTTATAGTAGCCGTACAGACGTCCCTTGGCGTTAAAGAAGTCATCGTCGGCCTGCAGGTCGAACCAGCCGAGGCTGGGTGCCTCGGCACGCTCGGCGAGAAGGGCGGAAGTGCTGCCCAGGTCCGCCGCAACCCGCTCCAGAAACGCGATCAGGTTGTCGGCACGGCGGTCGAAATCCGCCTGGCCGGCCGCCAGCCGACGATTGTAGCTCTGCAACGCCCGCATCGCCGCTTCATACTGGCTTTCCGCGGTTGCCGTCGGCAGCAGCGAAATGGACGGCTCCCATACCCACACCGACCCGTCGTACTTGAGCAGGCCCGCGGCTTTATCGAGATCGGGATCGGCGGCGCTGGTTCCCCTCATCCTTCCGAGCGAGTCCGTCATTTCGATTCCGAAACGGGATAGCGCGTAAAAAAGCCCGAGTTGAAAGTTCCGCATATTGTCGAGGAAGTAGGACGGAAACGGGAACGGATTATTGGGAACCCAATTCGTCTCGACCACCTCACGATTGATCAGGGCCACCGCCATGTCGACGGCGTGGCTGCCGCCGCTGACTTGCTGATCAGGGGCGGGCTGGAAATCCAGATCGTCATTGATCTGATGGGTCCAAATCATCGCACCGATGTAGAGAACAACCACGAGGACGAGCAGCCCGAGAGCCAGCCGCCAGCTGCGGAACCTGCTGGAGGTAGCGGTCCCGGCGGTCGAGCTTCCCATATGCGAGCTTCTGCCAAACATCGAGCCCTAGCCTCCCATCGATGGAAATTGGTGTTGAGCCGAACGGGACAGGATACGAAAGCCGCCGCCGGCCCCGTGGTTCCGTCGCCGTCGCCGGCTACTTCAACAGGAAATGCGCATGCGCGGCAGCGACCGGCTTCTGCGGATCGCCCTGCCAGGCTTGCGCGCGAACATTGGCGACGTGTCGTCCTTGACGGATGATCACGCCGCGGGCGAAGGCGTCTTCGCCGCGAACCGGCCGGAGGAAATCGACCGATAGATTGATGACCTTGGGGATGACGGAAACCGGGGTTTCGAGAAGCAGATGCATGATCGCCGCATGCTCGAGCAACGCACCGACGACGCCGCCGTGGATCAGGTGCAAGGTGTGGTTGCCGACGTTGGTTTGGCGAAAGCGGAGGATCGTCACCAGCCCGCCGTCATTGCGAGCGACCTCGAGCCCCAACGTTCGGGCGTAAGGGATAAGGTCGCTGATCGCCTGGATATTGCCGCTCTCGCGGAGTTCCGCCACGCCACGCAGCATCGTGCCTTACCTATCGTGCCCTTGGCCGCCCAACGTCGGGGCGGTTCCCCCTTTCGCGGCCGAGAACCCCGTCGAGCCCAACATACACGTGCCGGTCAGATGAGCGATCGGGTCGTCGCGGTTATCGTGATAGGCCACCCCGCGGGTGAACGCCACGCTCGACGTAAGTTTGTAGCACTCCCCCGCCGCCCGTATCGGTTCGAGTGGCGTAGCCGGCCGAAGATAGTCGATACGCAGATCGAGGGTGGCCACGGCCGTTTGCTCCGACACGCTGGTACTGGCTACCAACCAGCTCAACGTGTCGAGAAGCGTGGTGATGACGCCGCCGTGGATGACAGCAGTCTTCGGATTGCCGATCAGCCGATCCTGATAAGGCATGCTGAGGATGGCCCGGCCCGGTCCGATCTCGTCACACCGGATGCCAAGGAAGCGGGCTTGCGGCACGCTCGAGAGCGCGGCCAGCACGCGAGACAGATCGGGAAAGCGGCTTTCGTCACCCACGCTGTGCATTCGTCGGTTTCTGGTGCGGACGGGGGACCTTAATATAGGGGGTGCCGTTGCGGCGAAAGTCCTTTCGGCGAAGGCTCACTGGCTGAAACAATTGGAGGAGGTGACGATGGGGCAAGTGGTCCGCCTGGTCGCCGACGACGGCCATGAATTTTCCGCTTATCGCGCCGATCCGGAGGGTCCGCCCCGGGGTAGCCTGGTCGTGATCCAGGAGGTTTTCGGCGTCAACGAGCACATCCGCCAGGTATGCGATCGGTTCGCCGATCGGGGCTTCAGCGCCCTGGCGCCCGCCCTGTTCGACCGGCTGCGGCCGGGGGTGGAGCTGGCGTACGACGAAGAGGGAATTAGCCAGGGCCGGGCTCTTGTCGGCGAGTTGGGGTGGGACAAGCCCGTCATTGACGTTGCCGCCGCCGCCCGTGCGCTGCGCCCCGATCTCAAGGCCGGGGTGGTCGGCTACTGTTGGGGCGGAACGGTGACGTGGCTCGCCGCCTGTCGCCTCGATGTTGCCTGCGGCGTGGCCTACTACGGGCGCCAGATCGTCGACTTTCTCGACGAGCGTCCACGCTGCCCGGTAATGATGCACTTCGGTGCCGGGGACGCGCTTATCCCGCTCGCCACCGTATCCAAGGTCGAGGCGGCTTTTCCCGGCATCCCCGTGTATCGTTATGAAGGAGCGGGTCACGGCTTCAACTGCGACCGCCGCAGCGATTACCGCCCGGAAGCGGCCGCTGCGGCACTCGACCGCACCCTGACCTTCTTCGACAACACCTTGCCTTGAATCGCTAACGGCGGGCGAGAGCTAGGCCGCCCGCTTTTCGTTTCCCTCGGAGGTGGTCAGCCGCTTGTCCCAATCGTCGAGCCGGGTACGCACCTCGTCGCCGACGGGGCTCATGCGAATGGCCGTCTTCAGTGCATTGCCGACGAGACGACCGACGAAGCTTACCGGCCGCTGAAACTGCAACATCAGGATGGCCCGATACTCGTTGGTATCGTTCCAGACCTCGTGCTCCGCCATGTCGTCAAACACGATCGTCTTGCCGTCTTCCCAGATAAGGGTCTGATCGTCTACCTGGATGCGGCATTTCTCTCGCTCCTGCGGCACCTTCAGCCCCAGATGGCATGTGAGGAAGTACTTGGTGACGCCCACGTGGCGGGGAATATGCAGGCCGGGCTTGTGGAAGGAGAACAACGCCATGCTGATCCCAGGTATGGCGTCCACCAAAGCCGCGGTTTGGGGAACCCGCGTGCAGTTCGCCTGGATTCGCTCGCCGTAGCACCAGAGGAAGAACGTTTTCCATGTGTCATCAGTGGTGATCTTGTAAGTCATGGGCACTACGTCTACCATCGGTGGCAGAGAATCCCAGTGCTTCCAGACACTCATGGCATCATCGCGGATCGTCAGCCAGTTCTTCTCCAGAGTCTGCGTCCACGGGAACGTCTTCGGATCGAAGACCGGAGGATCCCCAACCAGAGAATTATTAATGATGACCTGGTTCGCCCAGCGCCGAATCGGCTTATAAAACTTTCCAATAGCGCGCTTTTTTTCGCTCATCGATCATACCCCTCGGCCGCCGTGGCACCCCGGACTGTATATGCCCCTCTGCGCATGCCGCAGTGCAGCGTCGCTGTCAACGCTAAGGCGTGGCGATCCCTTCACATATTGTTACGATTCTGCATGCAACTCCGAACCAAAGCGAAGAAAATCGTCACTTCCGCCTTTTTTGCGGTGCAATCTGGCTATAGGTAAGGTGCGGGGTGGGCGCGCGGTCCTCGGTCGAACGTCCAGCCATTCACCGATCGAGGGAACCGCATGACGTTCGATCTTCTTGAACTGGCCCAGAGCCGCCATGCGGACAAATTTGGGCTGTTTGATCGTTATCTCAACTCTCAGCTCGTGCGGGTGCTGAAGACGATCGGCTACGACGTCGATTATGTCCGCGGCGAGGGGCCGCACCTGATCGATGCTAACGGGAACCGCTATCTCGACCTGTTGAGCGGGTTCGGCGTGTTCGCCCTCGGCCGGAACCACCCGACCGTGGCGAAAGCGCTAGGGCAAGTGCTCGACGCCCGGTTTGCCGGCCTCGTCCAGCTCGATGTATCGCTCCTCGCCGGCCTTCTTGCCGAAAAGCTGGTGCAGCGGATGCCGTGGACCGGCAAGGTGTTCTTCTGCAATTCCGGAACGGAGGCGGTCGAGGCGGCGATCAAGTTTTCGCGCATGGCCACACGTCGCTCGAAGATCGTCTCCTGTCACCATGCGTTCCATGGGCTGAGCTATGGCTCCCTTTCCCTGACGGCGGACGACATGTTCCGGCAGGGCTTCGAGCCCTTCGTCGGCGATTGCGATGCGGTGCCGTTCAATGACCTCGGCGCCCTGGAACGGGCGCTGAGCCGTCGTGATGTCGCCGCCTTCATCGTCGAGCCGATCCAGGGCAAGGGGGTCAACCTGCCGGCGGAGGGCTACCTGTCCCAGGCGGAGCAGCTTTGCCGGAAGTACGGGGCCTTGTTCGTCGCCGACGAGATCCAGTGCGGTATGGGGCGGACAGGACGGTTTCTCGCCTGCGAGCATTTCGGTGTCGAGCCGGACATGGTTCTCCTGGCTAAGGCGCTCTCCGGCGGCTTCGTCCCGGTGGGAGCGGTGGTCTGCCGGACCGGTGTATTCGACAAGGTTTTCGACCGGATGGACAAGGCGGTCGTCCACGGCTCGACCTTTGCCAAGAACGACCTGGCCATGGCGGCCGGCCTCGCCACCCTCGCCGCATTCGATGAGGAGCGTCTGGTGGAGCGGGCGGCAGATCTCGGCCGGCGGCTGATGGATGGGCTGCGCCGGCGCATCGGCGGCTCGGAGTTCGTCCACGAGATCCGCGGCATGGGGTTGATGCTGGCGATCGAGTTCGGGCCGCCGGCCAGCCTCAAGCTGAAGGCGGCGTACGCGTTGATGGAGCGCGCCAATCGGGGGCTATTCTGCCAGCTGATCCTGCTGCCGCTGTTCAAGCGCCACCGCATCCTGGCTCAGGTCGCCGGTCACAACCTCCCGGTCATCAAGCTCCTGCCCGCCTACGTGGTGGAGGATACGGATCTGACATGGATCGAAGACGCGTTCGCCGACGTCCTCCAGGACAGCCAGTCCCTGGGTTCGTTCTGGGAGTCGGGGAGGATGCTGGCGACGCAGGCGATGAAGGCGAAGGCGGGTGCGGCCTGATCTGAATCGATTCGGCGGCCGGACGGCTCGCGATGTCGCCTGTTTGCCTCGGCGGCGATGACCCGGCCCGAATTTCGCCCCGTTTCCATGCAGGGTAACTGATCCGCGACGTATGTCATAGAAGTCAGGCGGCTGCGGGCTAAAACTGAAGCAATGAGTGAAGAAGCGGAACGACCTCGCGGTTTTCGCCTCGGCCCGCCCGGCTCGCGGGCCCAGCTCAGTCGTTTGACCCGGTCGCCCGGCCGAAACCGGCAGCCGCGACGGCCGCCGTCGGGTCTGCTGCGACGGCTCCTCCGCTGGGCATTCCTCGCCGGCCTGTGGGCGACGGTCGTGGTGGTCGCCGTCATCGGCTGGTATGCCGCCGATCTTCCCGACGTGGAGTCGGCGCTGCAGCCGACCCGACGGCCGGCGATCACCGTCCTTGCCGCCAACGGCACCGAACTCGCCACCTACGGCGATTTCTTCGGGCGGCCGGTAACCGTCGGTGAACTGCCGCCGGCCTTGCCGCGTGCCGTCCTCGCCATCGAGGATCGTCGCTTCTACGATCACTTCGGCGTCGACCTGCTGGGGTTGGCGCGCGCCGTGTTCGTCAACCTCCGGGCCGGCTCGGTCGTCCAGGGCGGCAGCACGATCAGCCAGCAGGCCGCCAAGAATCTGTTCCTCACCCCCGACCGGACGTTCAGGCGCAAAATCCAGGAGCTGCTGCTGGCCCTCTGGCTCGAACAGCGATTCACCAAGGACCAGATCCTCGCCATCTACCTCAATCGCGCCTACTTCGGCGCCGGCGCCTACGGCGTCGATGCGGCGGCGCGCAAGTACTTCAACCGTCCGGCGACCCGGGTCTCGACCTATCAGGCGGCCATGCTCGCCGGTCTGCTCAAGGCTCCCTCCCGTTACAATCCTCTGGCCAATCCGGAACTTGCCGAAGCGCGTACCGGCGACGTGCTTAGGGCCATGGTCGACGCCGGCTCGCTGACGGCCGATGCCGCGGCCACGGCGTGGCAGGATCGCGACCGCGCCGTTGCCGCGCGGCGGGTCGCGCCCAGCGCCCGATACTTCGTCGACTGGGTGGTGGGGCAGCTGCCGTCCTTCGTCTCCGACCGGAACCGGGACATCATCGTCCTCACAACCCTCGATCCCCGCCTGCAGCGCATGGCCGAGGAGCGTGTCGACGATGTGCTCCGTTCTTCGGCGGCGCGTACGGCGGGCGCCGGACAGGCGGCGTTGGTGGCCCTAAACACGAACGGAGCGGTGCGGGCTCTGGTGGGCGGCGGCGATTACGACGAAAGTCCGTTTAACCGCGCCACTCAGGCCTACCGGCAGCCGGGGTCCGCCTTCAAGCCGATCGTTTATGCGGCCGGCATGGAAGCGGGCCTGACGCCAGATTCGCACATGGTCGACGGCCCGATCAGACTCGCCGGCTGGAGCCCGAAGAATTTCAGCGGCCGGTATCAGGGCGATGTTTCGCTCCGTACCGCGCTTGCCCTGTCGATCAATACCGTTGCCGTGCAGGTCGGCCAGTACGCCGGCATTCGCCGGGTGATCGATGTCGCCCGCCGGCTGGGGATCGGCGCCGATCTCGACGCCAATGCCAGTCTTGCGCTCGGGACCAACGCCGTCAGTCTGGTCGAGTTGACCGGCGCCTATGCGGCATTCGCGACCGGCGGCATCGGCGTTTGGCCGTACTGCATCGAGGAGGTGCGGGATGCCGACGGCGACGTTCTCTACGTTCGCTCCGGCTCCGGTCCCGGTCGGGTCCTGTCCGCTTCGACCGCGAGCGAAGTGACCGACATGCTGGTGTCGGTGATGGATTGGGGAACCGGTAAGTCCGCCTCGTTCGGACGGCCGGCGGCGGGCAAGACCGGCACCAGCCAGAACTACCGCGATGCCTGGTTCATCGGGTTCACCGCCGACCTCGTCGCCGGTGTCTGGATGGGCAACGACGACGAGCGGGCGATGAACGAAGTTACCGGCGGGACCTTGCCTGCCAAGGTATGGCGGTCGTTCATGGTCGATGCCCATGCCCAGCGCCCGCCGCGAGCCCTGCCGAGCCTGGAGCGAGAGCAGGCTCCGCCGCCCCAACCCCAGCTCCAGTCACAGACCGCTCCAAGCGAAACCCGTGAGGCAGGGACGCCGGAAGAGCCCGGATTTTTTACCCGGCTGATGCGCGTCTTCGGCGGCTGACGGGCGGCGGTTCTCCATCCGCCTCGCCGGCAGGCCCTCACGGCCGCCAAAACGGCTTCTGAGCTTCGGTGAACGCACGGGCGCGATCGACGCCAATGTCGGCGAGCATCCGATCGTTCAGTGTCGACAGTCGACGACGTTGCTCACCGCGCTCCTGCCATTCAGCCAACCGGTCCATCACACGGATGAGAAAATCTTTCACATCCGGCAGCGTCGCCGGAAGCCGGCGCCCTATTGCATTGGCCGCGCCGCTCCGTTGGCAGTCGATATCTTCAAGGGTATACATCGCTTTAGCCTCGTCCCGTCTCCGCCCAATCCACGGCGCCCAGGTCCTGTGGTGACAGTGGCGCCTGCGGCGGGTGTTGACAAACGACCATTTTTCTCCCGACTCATGAGCTGAGCTCATGCTGCGGAGCGCTCAGGAATGCGGCGCAATCAAATTCCGTTTAACGCGCTTCGGACGTTTGAGGCCGCCGCACGCCGGCTCAGTTTCACCTCCGCGGCGGAGGAACTGGCGGTCACCCAGAGTGCCGTCAGCCATCAAATCCGGGCGCTCGAAGTCACCCTCGGGGTGCCGTTGTTCCGCCGTCTCCCGCGCGGGTTGCGGTTAACCGATGCGGGACAGCGATTGCTGCCGGTGGTGAGGGGCGCGTTCGACGACCTCTCGGCGGCCATGGACAGGCTTCGCTCCGTCGAATGCGGCAATACCCTGACGGTGTCGGTAATGCCGTCATTCGCCGTCAAATGGCTGGTGCCCCGCATCAGCCGTTTTCAGGCGGACCATCCGGACATCGATCTCCGCATCTCTGCCAGCGAGCGCCTCGCCGACTTCTCCCGCGATTCCATCGATGTGGCCGTGCGCTTCGGTGACGGGACGTGGCCCGGATTGTACTGTGAGCGCCTGTTCGGGGAGCAGGTCACTCCCATGTGTGCGCCAGCGGTGGCGAAAGGCATCACTCGACCGGCCGATCTTGCCGGCGTCACCTTGCTGCATGAGGAGATGCTGCCGCTCGGCCGGTTTCCCACCTGGGTTTCGTGGCTGGACGCCGCCGGGGTGCGCGGGGTCGATCCCTCCCGCGGTCCGCACTTCAGCCATACCCATCTCATGTTACAGGCGGCCATCGACGGTCACGGCGTCGCCCTCGGGCAAACGCTGCTGGCCATGGACGACCTCCTCGCCGGCATTTTGGTCCAGCCGTTCGCGCTGCGATTGCCGACAGGATATGCCTACTGGCTCGTATCGCCGGTGGCCACTGCCGATCTTCCCAAGATCCAGGCATTTCGCGCCTGGGTAAAGGCGGAAACCACCGACGCCGTCGCCGCCGGGGAGGTCCTTTAAAATGCGTCGCGGGCTGCCAACGAGTTTTCGTTTGCATCGTCCAGCCGATCTGCCGCACGGTCTTGTGCAACAACCGGAAAAGCGAGGCGCGGCTTTCTCTTGTCCGGCGATACTGATACCGCGGCTCCTGATGGGATGAGATCCACATGGCGGTGCAAACCTTCGCGCCACGGCGCATTCAGGCGGTAGCAGCGTTCCTCGCGCTCACGATGCTGACGCTGGTCCTGACCGGCTGCGGCATCAACACCATCCCCACTTTGGAAGAGCAGGCGAAGGCGGCGTGGTCGCAGGTCCTGAACCAGTACCAGCGTCGGGCCGATCTGGTGCCGAACCTGGTGGAAACGGTAAAGGGCGCGGCCGCCTTCGAACGGGAAACGCTGGAAGCGGTGGTCAAGGCGCGCAGCCAGGTGGCGCAGACGAACGTTCCGTCGGACATTCTGACCAACCCGGACGCCTTCAAGGCATTCGAGCAGAATCAGGCCGGATTGACCTCCGCACTGTCGCGATTGTTGGTGGTCGTGGAGCGTTACCCTGACCTGAAAGCCAACCAGAACTTCCTCACCTTGCAGTCACAACTGGAAGGCACCGAGAACCGGATCGCCGTCGCCCGCCGCGACTACATCGAGGCGGTGCGGAAGTATAATACGGAGCTGCGGACATTCCCCGGGCGCCTGTGGGCGATGACGTTGTATTCGGGCAACGAGCCGATGCAGACCTTCTCCATCTCCGAGGACGCAAAGGTGGCACCGACGGTGAAGTTCTGAGCCTTGTCCGATGCGCAGGCTGATCGGGGTGCTGCACCGCCGGCAGGCTTGGTTGAGCCTGGTCGTGGTGGCGCTGCTCGCGTTGGCGCAGATCGCCGCGGCGCAGCCCGCGTTGGACTTTCCCCCGCTCACCGGCCGCGTCGTCGATGAAGCCGGCCTGCTTTCGCCGAGCGAGCGGGAGAGCCTGACCCAGGCCCTGGCTCAACACGAGCAGTCGACCGGACAGCAGGTCGTTGTCGTCACCCTGAAGTCGCTGCGCGACCGAACCATCGAGGATTACGGCTATCAGCTCGGGCGTCACTGGGGGATCGGGGCGAAGGACAAGAATACCGGAGCTCTGTTCGTCATCGCCCCCCGCGAACGCAAGGTGCGTATCGAGGTAGGCTACGGTCTCGAAGGCACCCTTACCGATGCCGCCAGCCACCTGATCATCGAGAACATCGTGCTGCCGGCGTTCCGTTCCGGCCAGTTCGGCCCCGGCATCGTGGCCGGGACCGGAGCCATTCTGAAGACGCTGGCCGGAGACGAGGGAGCGGCGCCGAAGCCGGCTAAGGCGGCTCGCGACGACTCCGTCGTGCCGCTGATCGTCCTGTTCATCATCGTCCTCTTCGTCCTTTCCGCCATGGGGCGTTATCGGCGACCGCAACCGGGCGGCCTTTACGACCGGCGCGGCGGCTGGCGGACAGGGGGGATGATCGGCGGACTAGGCGGCGGTTTCGGCGGAAGGGGAGGAGGAGACTGGGGCGGGGGCGGGTTCTCCGGCGGCGGCGGCAGCTTTGGCGGCGGTGGCGCCTCGGGAGACTGGTGAGAATGAAACTCGTCTTCCTTCGTGATGAGGATCGACGTCGCATCGAAGCGGCGGTCTGCGAGGCCGAACGTCGCACCACCGCCGAACTGGTCACGGTGATCGCCGATGCAAGCGGCGGCTACCATTACATGCCGACGCTTCTCGCCGCGGCCGCTGTGTTCGTTCTCTCCGGGCTGGCGCTGCTCCTACCGATCCGGTGGGAATTCGCCGCCTTCTACGCTGCCCAGGTCTTTCTGTTCATCGGCCTCGCCCTGACGCTCAACTGGCGACCGGTGCGGTTCCGCATCGTCCCCAGATCGGTGCAGCGACGTCAGGCCCACTTGCTGGCGCATGAGCAGTTTCTCGATCTGGGCCTGTCGTCGACGGCGGCGCGAACGGGACTAATGCTGTTCGTCTCGGCGGCCGAGCACTACGTGGAAATCATCGCCGATCGAGGTATTCGCGAGAAGGTCGACGATACGGCATGGGGGGGTATCGTCGACAACTTCATCGCCGAGGTGCGGGCGGCACGCATCACCGACGGGTTTGTCCATGCGATCGAGGCCTGCACCGAGATTCTCGCCCGGGAATTCCCATGGCACGAGGGCGACAAGAACGAGATCCCCAATCAGGTGATCCAAATCAGCCTCTATCCGCCGCGTCACGCGAGGAATCGCACCCGGCGTCGGGCGGCGGACAATCTGCTCGATCAGGACTGAGCCCAGGCCGGCTCTGCGGCGCTGGCGCCGTCAGTTGGGCAACACCCAAACACTTGGGACGGGATTGGTCGGGACCGCTCCCACGTGGGCGATTCTCGTCGTCCGCGCCATGTTCGATCCCGCGGCCGATAGCTGAGGGGGGACGTCGGATGCGGCCGCGTCCGACGGATCCCCGTCCGGCTGTGCCGACACCCGCTCGACGCTCACCGGTGCGCGGCCGACCTGTATCAGCCCCAGTTCCCTCGCCGCCGACCGGCTGAGATCGATTCCGCAGTGACCGCAGCGGTCGGTCACATCGACCACCACCTCTCTCGCCCCATACTTGACGAGGACTTTCGATCCGCACGGGTGATGATTGGATGCGGCGGTCAACTTGTCGCTATCGAAGCGGCCGCCGCACGCCATCCGGCGCCCTTCGAATCTGTCGTGGTAATAGGAGCCCGAGACGACGCTGGGAAAGGCGTAGGCGGGCAGGCTGATGAGAGCGACGAATACGCCCATAATTATGATTCGCATCGGAAGCCTCCGCTTGCATCAATGGCTGTGCGGTCGGAGCGCTGAAGACCCGGGCCTCAGAAGGAGGCGGGCCGATACAGCGCCTCTTGCGACAGCGTGGTTGGCGGGACGGGTCGAGGACCCGAGGAGGAGGAGGGGAGCCGATGCGTCGAGAGTGGTCCTGCGTGGGACGCGAGAAGGGCCCGCGGTGGCGCGATCCGGAAGGCCGACCGTCCGATCGACCGAGCCGACACCTTCACCGTAACGAGCCGACGCTGCAGATGGTGGGGGCTCCCCATAATGGGGTAAGGCTACGCGGGCGTTTGCCGAACAGTCAACCCTTCATTTCCCACACTTTCCGTAGAGCATGACCAAGCCCCTCGCGCTGCCGCCGCAATCTCAGCACGCGTCGATCCGCCGTGGCGCCCTGATGATGACCGGAGCGGCGGCATCCTTCGCCCTGATGATGGCCATCGTCCGCAAGGTATCGGTGGAGATTCATCCGCTCGAGACCGCCTTCTTTCGCAATCTGCTGGGCCTGATGTTCATGGCTCCGTGGCTGCTTAAGGCCGGATTTGGCGTGCTGAGAACGGGCCGGTTCCGCGTCCACGTTTTGCGGGCCGCCTTCGGGCTCGGCTCTATGTGGTCGCTGTTCATGGCCCTGGCGCTGCTGCCGCTGGCAGAGGTCACCGCCTTGAGCTTCACCGCACCGCTCTTTGGAACGATGGGAGCGGCGATGTTCTTCGGCGAACGGGTGCGCATACACCGGTGGACTGCCACCATCGTCGGACTGATCGGCGCGATGGTCGTTCTGAGGCCGGGAATCGAGGCGGTTCAGCCGGCGTCGCTGATTGCGCTGGGGTCGGCGGTGCTGATGGCGGCAGCAATGCTGTCGGTCAAGTCGCTGTCGCGGACCGAGCATCCTAACGCCATCATCATCATGATGGGGGTATTGATGACGCCCGCATCCCTTGTCCCGGCCCTGTTCGTCTGGACGTGGCCGTCGGCGGAGGCCTGGGGTTGGCTGATGGTGATGGGCATCGCGGCGACCACGGGCCAGGTCTGCCTCACCCGCGCTTTCGCCGCTGCGGACGCCTCCGCACTCCTGCCGTTCGACTTTAGCCGACTGGTCTTCGCGACAGCGATCGGATTTGTGATCTTCGGAGAGATTCCGACGGTGTGGACATGGCTAGGGGCCGGCATCATCATCGCCGCCAATGTCTACATCGCCCACCGCGAGGCGCGCCGCAATCGCTCCGCTCCCCCCGCGGATCGGGCTTACGCCTGATCCGCCGGCTTATCCCTGGCGAGGAATGTGCGCGCCGCCTCGACGTGCTTGTCCTTGATATGCGGGGCGAGTGCCTGGATGGCGAGCATCAGCACCGTCGCATCATCGGTAAAGCCGGCGCCGGCAATAAAATCCGGGATAAAGTCGGTCGGCAGGATGAAATAGGCCAGTGCTGCCATCAGCACGCTCTTGGCCGCTCTCGGCGTCGCCGGATCGATGGCGGCATAATAGGCGGCGATCGCTTGGTCGAGAAAGGGCACCCTTCCCAGGGTCTTTTTCACCTTTTTCCAGAACCGGCTTTCAACCACTCGTTCCTGGTCCGGTATGGGAACCAGTGCGCGCGAATAGTCGATGGTGTCCATGAGTCCTCTTCGCACTCCCTGCTTATACCCAGCAAGTAAGTCGGTTGTTGGCCGGCTGCAAGTAGTCTGGGCCTACCTTGACAACATCCCGGGTGGCCGGTAAACGAGCCCTTCTTACTCGGGGCAGGCGACGCAACTCACCAGCCGGCGCGGCTTTGTCGGTGCGGCAACGGCCACAGTGCCGAGCCCTGATTCAACCCAATGCGCGCATGCTTTCCGAAGATAATTCAATGTGGTGGAGGAAGAAATGGGTCGCGTAGCTCTTGTGACTGGCGGAACGCGCGGGATCGGCGCAGCGATCGCCAAGCGCCTAAAGAACGACGGCTACACCGCCGTGGTGTGCGACGTGGTGGACGAGCAGATCGGCAAGTTCAAAGAAGAGACGGGGATTCCCGGCTACAAGGTGGATGTCGCCGACACCGCTGCCGTTGCCGCGATGGTCAAGCAGATCGAGGGCGATCACGGTCCGGTCGATGTTCTCGTCAACAACGCCGGCATCACCCGCGATGCCCGCATGGTGCGGATGACCCGGGAAAAGAACTGGGATCCGGTGATCGGCGTCAATCTCACCGGCGTCTTCAACACCTGCCACGCCTGCCTGCCGGGGATGGCGGAGCGAAAGTGGGGCCGCGTCGTCAACATCAGCTCGATGAACGGACAGCGGGGCCAGTTCGGCCAGTCCAACTACTCGGCGACCAAGGCGGGGATGATCGGCTTCTCCCGCTCCATCGCCCTCGAGGTGGCGCGGAACAACGTCACGGTCAACTGCATTGCGCCGGGCTTCATTCTGACCGAGATGACCGGTGCCATGCCCAAGGACATCCTCGACGGCGAGGTCGCCAAGATCCCGGCCGGCCGGATCGGCCAACCGGAGGACATCGCCGCGGCGGTCGCCTTCCTCGCCAGCGAGGACGCCGGCTTCATCACCGGCGTTACCTTGTCGGTCAACGGCGGTCAGCTGATGCCGTAAGAAGACCCCGCTCTGTTCTCGAATGAGGGCGGCAATCCTGGCGGTCGTGCGAGAGGTGATCGCGTCAGCGATGGCCTTTCGCGCGCCGTCCCTCGGATGACATCTTTTTCAACCGTAGTGCCGCCGGGTTCCACCCATCCGCGTATCCCGTCGTACAAGAGTCAGCCGAGGGCTTGCCCCGCGACGGCGTCGATGGCCCGCGCCAAACGAAGGTCCCGTTCGGTCACCCCGCCGGCATCGTGGGTCGTCAGGGTGATATCGACGCGGTTGTAAACGTTCATCCACTCTGGATGATGGTCCATCTTCTCGGCAATCAAGGCGACGCGGGTCATGAAGCCGAACGCCGCGTTGAAACTCTTGAACTTGAAGGACTTGGCGATGGCGTCCCGGTCCTCCAGCTCGCTCCAGCCGGAAAGACCTGCGATCTCGTCGCGCCGTCGTTGGGGATCGAGCTTGGCAATCATCGACCACGGTCACACTTAGGCGGTATCTCTGCCCAGATCGGCCCGGTGGGCACAAATTTCAAGCAGCCGATAAGGATCCTTCCCCGTGACCGAACCGGTCGAATTTCCGCCATCGTTGGATGACATCGCCCGTTTGGCGGAGCGGGAGGCGGCTACCTTGCCTGATCCCATTCGAAAACACCTGGCGGTCATCGTGGTTCGTGTCGAAGAGTTCTGCGACGAGGAGACCGAGCAGTCGATGAACCTCGACAGTCCCTTCGACCTCCTCGGGCTTTACCGCGGCGTCGCCCTCAGCCAGAAGAGCCTTTTCCACGTCCCCCAGGATGTGGATACCATTGCCCTCTATAGGCGGGCTATTTTGGACTACTGGTGCGAGACCGGGGAAGGACTGAGCCGCATCGTCCGCCACGTCCTCATCCATGAGATCGGCCACCATCTCGGTTTGAGCGACGAGGACATGGAGCGGATCGAAGCTGAATAAGGAGCTTCTCCGCAAGCGCTCTCGGAACGGATGGTGGAGCCGAGGGGATTCGAACCCCTGACCTTCGCATTGCGAACGCGACGCTCTCCCAACTGAGCTACGGCCCCCGAGGTCCGGTGTGCGAACCACCACCGCAACCGGACCGGGCGGATAATGGGTGCGACCGGCTTTCCCTGTCAAGCGGCGCCGGGAAAGGGCGCTGGCGGTACCATGCTTGCGCCACTCAAATGGCACCGTTAGGGTGTCGGCCGTGTCGAGCCCATGCCCAGGGGCACACGTGCACGGGGAATCGCGGAGTCCCACGTGCAGCCCACCCTTGTAGAGGAGCGCCACCCGCAGGTCATGGACGTCGTCATAGGACCCCTCATCTGGCTGCTGAATACCGTCATCGAGCTTTACATCTGGGTGCTGATTGGCTCGGCCATCCTGAGCTGGCTGGTGGCATTCAACGTCGTTAATACACGCAACCGTTTCGTGTACATGCTCGGCGACTTTCTCACCAGAATCACCGAACCGGCGCTCCGCCCGATCCGCCGCGTGATCCCAAGCGTCGGCGGAATCGACCTGTCGCCGCTCGTCTTGATACTGCTGCTGGTTTTCGTTCAGCAGATTCTGGGCCGACTCTATGTGGCAGCCCTCATCAGAGGCTAGCCGGTTCCCGCAGCTCGCCTCGTTCGTCGAGACCTCGCGCCACGGTATCGGTGTACGGCTGCGGGTAAGTGCCGGGGCGCGAGCCGACCGCATCGATGGGTTCGCCCCCGATGCGGACGGGCGGGCCTGGCTCAAGGTCGCGGTGCGTCGGGCGCCGGAGCGTGGGCAAGCCAACGCTGCGGTTCTGGCGCTGCTGGCCCGGGAGTGGATGGTGCCGAAATCGGCCCTGAGGATCGTTACCGGCGCCACGAGCCGGCACAAGATCGTCTGCATCGAGGGTGACCCCGGCGACGTGAGCAAGCATCTCGCCGCGTGGACGGCCCGCCGCTTCGCCGAGTAACGACATGCCCTTACACCGTGCCGCAATCATCGACGGCCGCCAGATCGCTCAATCCTTGCGACGACGGGTGCAGGAGGCGGTGACCGATCTGCGCAAGTACGAGCGGCTGACCCCCGGTCTTGCCGTCGTCCTCGTCGGCGCGGATGAGGCGAGCCAGATCTATGTGCGGACCAAGACACGGCAGACCGAAGAAGTGGGGATGCGCTCATTCGTCCACCGTCTGCCGGCAGAGGTCCGCGAAGAAGATCTGCTGACCTTGATCCAGGGTCTCAATCAGGACGAGAGGGTTCACGGGATCCTCGTGCAACTCCCCCTGCCGTCAGGCATCGACCGGGAGCGGGTGCTGACGGCCGTCGATCCGGACAAGGACGTGGACGGCTTCCATGTTATCAATGCCGGACGCTTGTTTACCGGAGCGTCGGTGGCGCTGGCTCCCTGCACGCCCACCGGATGCTTGCGGCTGATCAAGAGTCAGCTGCGCGATCTCTCCGGGATGAGGGCGGTCGTATTGGGTCGCTCCAACATCGTCGGTAAACCCATGGCGATGCTGTTGTTAGCGGAAAATTGCACCGTGGTTATGGCCCACTCCAAGTCCATCGATCTGGCGGAGGAATGCCGGGCGGCGGATATCCTGGTCGCCGCGGTGGGCCGCCCGCAGTTCGTCCGGGGAGACTGGATCAAGCGAGGCGCCATCGTGATCGACGTGGGCATCAACCGCCTGAGCGACGAGTCCGCGAAAAAAAGTATCGTCGGCGATGTGGCCTTTGCCGAAGCATTGGACGTAGCGGGAGCGATCACGCCGGTGCCGGGTGGCGTCGGTCCGATGACGGTCGCCTGCCTTCTGCGCAATACGGTGCTGGCCGCTTGCCGGGCGCGGGAGATACCTGAGCCGGAGTTATGACGAAAGCGTGAGGGAGGGCTGTCCTCTTCGCGCTGGACAGGGCACAAAAAGCCCTCAAAAATTTAAGGGCGATTGTTGAGAATAAGTAGCATTATCATTTTTTGCCTGATGCTGTGAGCCGGCCGGGCTAGGGGAGTGCGAAAAAAGAAACCATGGACATGTTAGCCACCGGGGCAACAACATTTCCTCTACCGCTGGCGAGCGAGGGCGAGCGCGTTCGCATCGTCGGTTTTCGAAGCGGACGAGAGATGGAGCGGAAGCTCGCCGATCTCGGACTATGTGTGGGCAGCGAGATCACCATCGTCAGCCGGGATCTGCGCGGCCCGCTATTGGTGGCGCGAGATAGCGTTCGCATCGGCATCGGTGCCGGAATTGCGCACCGGGTTTTCGTGATCCGGATCGTCGAGCCATGACGGCAGGGCAGCTGCGCGACCTGGCGGTCGGCGACAAGGGGCGGATCGTCGGTTTGAGCCGGGGCGATCGCGGCTATCGGGAGCGGCTTCTGGCTATGGGGCTTACGCCCGGTACGGAATTCACCATCCGCCGATTGGCGCCGCTTGGGGATCCGATCGAGTTATGGGTTCGCGGTACATCGGTCAGTCTCCGCCGGAACGAAGCGGAGCTATTACAAGTGGAGCGGATATGACCTCCCAAACAAAAACCATTGGCCTCATTGGGAATCCCAACTGCGGCAAAACAACCCTGTTTAACGCCCTGACTCGCACCCGTCAACAAGTCGGTAACTGGCCCGGGGTGACGGTTGAGCGGAAGTCGGGCGTCTACGGCAGCGGGAGTTCTTTGGTCAATGTGGTCGACCTGCCGGGTGTCTATTCTCTCGGGGTGACTTCCTTTGCATCGGTGGATGAACGTGTTGCCCGCGAGTTCGCTCTCTCCGGCGAAGCCGATCTTGTCGTCAACATCGTCGATGCCTCCAACCTGGAGCGAAACCTTTATCTGACCGCGCAGATCATCGAGATGCGCGTGCCGATGATCGTCGTCCTCAACATGTTCGACGTGGCCATCGCTCGGCGCCTTGAAATCGACGTGGCTGGACTGAGCCGCCGCCTTGGCTGTCCGGTGGTGCCGATGGTGGCCAGCCGCGGCGAAGGTTTGGATGATTTGAAGGCGGAGATCGCCCGCTTCGGTCGTGAACCTCACCCTCCCCGGGCGACGATCAAATTTGCGCCGGAGATCGAGGCGGAGATTGACGCACTCCAATCGGCGCTTGCCGCCAGTTCCGTTGCCGGCGGCATCCATGATCTGCGCTGGCTTGCGGTCAAGCTGTTGGAGAACGACGAAGTCGCCCGGCATCTGGTTCCGGCGGAAATGCTCTCCGCCGCCGAAGCCGCGCAGGCGCGCATTACCGAGCGGCTGGATGAGGATGCGGATATCCTCATCGCCGACGCCCGTTACGGCTTCGCCAACCAGATCATGCGCGACCTGGTACGGCAGACGGGAAAGGTGGATCGGACCACATCAGACAAGATCGACCGGATTGTTCTTCACCGGGTTTTGGGTTTACCGATATTTCTCCTGGTCATCTACCTGCTATTTTTATTTTCGATTAACTTTGGCTCTGCCTTCATCGACTTTTTCGATCAGATTACGGGTGCTTTCCTTGTCGATGGCGTGGCCTCGGTCCTCGACGGCTGGGGTTGGCCGGCTTGGTTGGTGACGCTTCTTGCGCACGGGGTCGGCGGC
>JAXMDM010000005.1:0-295974 GCA_046348835.1 Rhodospirillales bacterium
CACGGCTTCCGCGACAAGTTCATCGCCGGCATGCGGGTGCGCGGCTACGATGCCGGCTTCGCCGATCGCTGCTTCCGGCAGATCGAGGGCTTCGCCGACTACGGCTTCCCCGAGAGCCACGCCGCCAGCTTCGCGCTCCTCGTCTACGTCTCCGCCTGGATCAAGTGTCACTACCCGGCGGTGTTCGCCTGCGCGCTGCTCAACAGCCAGCCGATGGGGTTCTATGCGCCGGCGCAGATCGTCCGCGACGCCCGTGACCACGGGGTGACGGTGCGGCCGCCGTGCGTCAATGCGTCCGCCTGGGACTGCACCCTGGAGCCGGCCGGCGGCGGCTGGGCGCTCCGCCTGGGCTTGCGCCAGATCAAGGGACTGGGCCGGGACGATGCCGACTGGCTGGTGGCGGCGCGGGGCAACGGTTATGCCGACGTGCAGGCGGTGTGGCGGCGCGCCGGGCTGGGGCCGCCGGCGCTGGCGATCCTCGCCCGCGCCGATGCCTTCGCCGCCCTGGGCCTCGATCGCCGGCAGGCGCTGTGGCGGATCAGGGCGATCGGCGGTGCCCCCTTGGCCCTGTTCCGGGCGGCGGGCGAAGATGAAGGCGACGCCGGGCCCCGGGTGACGCTGCCGGCGATGTCGCCGGGCGAGGAGGTGGTCGAGGACTACACGGCGCTGCGGCTGACGCTGAGGGCGCATCCGCTGGCGCTGCTGCGAGGGGGATTGGCCGGCCTTACCCCGGCCGTCCGGCTTGCCCATGCGTCGCCGGGGTCGCGGGCGACGGTCGCCGGCCTCGTCCTCGTCCGCCAACGGCCGGGGAGCGCCAAGGGGGTTATCTTCATCACCGTCGAGGACGAGACCGGCACCGCCAACATCATCGTCTGGCCGGACGTCTTCGCCCGCTTCCGCCGGATCGTGCTGACGGCGCGGCTGTTGGTGGTGCGCGGGCGGCTGCAGCGGGAGGGGATCGTCGTCCACCTGGTCGCCGAGCGGCTGCAGGACGCCTCCCATCGCCTGGACGGGCTCACCGCCGACGTTGCCGATCAAGGCGACAGGGCCGGGGACCGGTTACAACCCGCACTCGCCCGTGCGGACGAGGTCAAGCGGGGTGGCCCCGGCGGATCCCGTCGTCGCGACCCGGTCCCCCGGCCGCGCCATCCGCGCGAGGAGGCAAAGGTGCTGTTCCCGTCGCGCGACTTCCATTGAGCGGATCATCTACCCGGGCGGAGGTCGGGGACTACTCGGCGGCGGTTCCGTCGGCGGCGGCGACCGTCGTCGCCGCATCGTCCGGGGCGACGTTGCAGTCGAACACGTAGGCCTTCTGCTGGCAGTAGGGGACGTTTTTGGCGTCGACGCAGCGGTAGCCGAGCGGACCGAAGCTCTTCCGGCCGCGCCCGGCGCAGGCCGCTTCGGCGATGGCGAGCGTCTCCGGGCCGACGTCGCGGGCCTGCACGGTGATCCTGTTGGGTCCGACGTCGCTGACCAGCGGCGCGCACCCGGAAGCGACGGCACCGGTAGCGACGACGAGCACGAAAGCGGGGATCCTGTTCAATATCGGCATCCACAACGGCCCTGAGGATGGCCAATCTAGGGGGATCCACCGCCGGCGGCTGTGATCGCCGTTACTTTCTCCCAACTCGTGAGGTAAGCCCCGCTTTGCCGTGGCGCCGGTCAATGCCGGTCGAGCGCGCCCAGTTTACCTTGCCGGGGGGTGACGCCCATGGCGTTCAGTTGCAACGAGGCGGCGGTCCTGGCAGGGCGGAACCGGCTAAGACGCCTGAGCGTCCTAGCCGGAGCCCGTTGCCGTCCATTTCTCGGGGACTTTAGGCGGAACTTCATCAGCGGCCGGCGACGCGATCGCCTCCGGCCAAGCGCCTGACAAGGACGGCGAAATCTCGACCGTCTATCGCGACGTCAGCAGGTGCTCTTCGGACACGAGGAGACGTTCTGCTTGGCGATATCCGATTGATACTTCTGCGACGCCGCGTTCAGGCAGGACTCGCGCTGATCGGCAGGCTTGCTTTCGCAAGCGGACTTCGCCTGAACATACGCCTTGTCGGCCGTATCGTCGGTAGCACATGCCGAAGCGGTAAATAAAGCAGTGGCTCCTGCCAGTGTAATGATCACATTTCTCCAACGAAGACTGTTCACTGCTTCCTCCACATACAACATATACCTGCACACATGCACCAATGAAAACGTGGATTGCATTGTGGTAGGTAGTTTACATTCTTACAGGTTGCAAAGCGCAAATAATCCATCGATCGCCATTTACATCCACGTTCTTAACGACGTCAAGTTATTTTGATTAGATGTATCGTCGGCACATCCCGGCCGCTCACACCAATGGAACGCGAGATGTCACCCTCCGCGCTTGCCATCAGCGCAGCGGCGGTTCATCGCTGCGATAAAGATTAATATTTGTTAACGATCGCGGGCGCCGGCGAGAGCGACCGTAGCGGAGGGTCGGCGGCGGCAATGCACCGGTGCCTACAGACCTTCCGTCCGCCGCCCTCTCGTTCTATCCTGAAGGCTCAAGTCTCAACCGAGTACATCGCCGGGTGCAGATCGGGGTAGTGACGGGGCTGGCGGCGGAGGCGGGGTGCCTGCGTCAGGCCGGTGTCGTGCCGGCGTCCGTCCGCTGCACCGGAGCCCGGCCGGGAGCGGCGGCGGCGGCGGCCGAAGCCCTTATCGCCGGCGGCTGCCGGGGACTGGTCAGCTTCGGTACCGCCGGCGGCCTCAAGCCCGGAATGGCGCCCGGAACGCTGGTGCTGGCGACGGCAGCGATCATGGCCGACGGCACCCGCCTTGCCGTCGATCCCGCCTGGCATGGCCGACTGTGGGCGGGCATCCAAAGTTTGTCGCCGGTGACCGAGGCCATCGCCGCCCTCGCGGAGCCGCTGCTCGACCCGGCGGCCAAGGCCGCCTGCCTTCGGGCCACCGGGGCGGCGGCGGTCGACATGGAGTCGGGCGAGGTAGGCCGGTGCGCCGCCGCCGCCGGGATTCCGTTCCTCGTCGTCCGGGCGGTCGCCGATCCGGCGGAGCGGGCGATCCCGCCCTGGGTGATGCAGGCCGTCACCGTCGACGGCCGCACCCGGGTGCGGCCGGTCCTCGCTCAGATCGTACGCAATCCGGCGGTTGTGCCGGCACTCGTCCGCCTGGCGGGCGATGCCCGGCGGGCGATGCGCAGCCTAAGCCGCGTCGCGGCGCTGGCCGGCCCGCTCCTGGCGTTCGACCGATAGCTGCTTGACCAGACCATCGAAGACGAACTCGGCCGGCCGCTGGGCCTCAAGCGGAATCTCGGGCGCCATCGGCCCATGGGTGCGCGGTCCGCGCAGCCAGACCATCAGCGCCTTCCACGGGCGGGCGACGGTGTCGGTGACCGCAGTCGGCTCGTAGCCGCAATGGACCATGCAGTCGGCGCACTTCTCGTAGTTGCCGGTGCCGTAGCGGTCCCAGTCGGTCCCTTCCATCAGTTCGCGGAAGGTGGAGACGTAGCCTTCGCCGAGGAGGTAGCACGGCCGCTGCCAGCCGAAGATGTTGCGGGTCGGCGTCCCCCAGGGGGTGCAGCGATAGGTTTCATTGCCGGCGAGGAAGTTCATGAACAGAGTCGACTGATTGAACCGCCACTTTTTGCCGCCCTGCAGCTTGAAGATGTCGCGGAAAAGCTGCTTGGTGCGGGTCCGGTTGAGAAAGTGGGCCTGGTCGGGGGCGCGCTCGTAGGCGTAGCCCGGCGACACGGTAATGCCCTCGACGCCCAGGTCGTCGGTGCAGAAATCGAAGAAGGCGGCCGCTTCTTCCGCCGTCATCGTATTGAAGAAGGTGCAATTGACGCTGACCCGGAAGCCCTGGCTGCGCGCCTTGCGGATGGCGGCCACCGCGCGGCGGAAGGTGCCGGGCTGAGCCACCGCCGTATCGTGATGCTGCTCCAGTCCGTCCAGGTGCACCGAGAAAGTGAAATACTTGCTGGGCTTGAACAGGTGTAGCTTCTTTTCCAGGAGGAGGGCGTTGGTGCACAGGTAGACGAACCGCTTGCGCGCGATCAGCGCCGCAACGATCTTATCGATCTCCTTGTGCAGCAGCGGCTCGCCGCCAGGAATGGTGACCACCGGCGCGCCGCATTCCTCCACCGCGGTGATGCACTCTTCGAGGCTCATGCGCCGATTCAGTATCGGCTCGTCGTAGTCGATCTTCCCACATCCCGGGCACGCAAGATTGCAGCGAAATAGGGGCTCAAGCATCAGCACGAGCGGATACTTGTCTATACCGCGTAACTTCTTGCCGATGATATACGCACCAACGCGCAGCTGCTGTATGACGGGCACAGCCACCGATAGGTCCCCTTTTGTCAGCTTAACCGGTAGTGGTTGCGTTCAGTTCACGCGGCAACTTGAACTGCATGTGTTCTTCGACCCCGGCGAGTTCCTCGACCGCGACCCCGCCGAACTCGTCGAGGCGGGCGATCAGGTCTTGCACGATCTCCTCGGGAGCCGAGGCGCCAGCGGTGACGCCCACCGTGCGTACCCCCTCCAGCCATGCCGGATCGAGGCCGCGGGCATCGTCGATGAGGTAGCTGGGGATGCCGATGTCGGCGCCGATCTCCCGCAACCGATTGGAGTTGGAGCTGTTCTGGGCGCCGACGACGAGCAGGAGATCCACCTGGCTCGCCAACTCGCGCACCGCTTGCTGCCGGTTCTGGGTGGCATAGCAGATGTCGTTGACGTCGGGGCCGTGGATGGATGGAAAGCGCTCCTTCAGCGCTTCGATGATGTCACGCGTATCGTCGACGCTGAGGGTGGTCTGGGTGACATAGGCGACCTGATCGGGTTCGCGGACGACCAGCGACTGCACGTCCTCGGCGCGCGAGACCAGATGCACCCCGCCCGGGATGCGGCCTTGCGTTCCCTCCACTTCGGGGTGACCGGCATGGCCGATGAGAATCACTTCGCGGTTCTTGCGGGCGTGGTTGCGGCCTTCCTTGTGGACCTTGGTCACCAGCGGGCAGGTGGCATCGATGACGGGCAGCGAACGCTTGCGCGCCTCTTCCTCCACCGCGGTCGAGACCCCATGGGCGCTGAAAATGGTTACCGCACCCTCCGGAACGTCGGTAATCTCCTCGACGAAGATGGCTCCCTTCGCCCGCAGCGACTCGACGACATGCTGGTTGTGAACGATCTCGTGGCGAACGTAGACCGGTGGACCGTACAGGGCCAACGCCCGTTCGACGATCTCGATCGCGCGCTCCACCCCGGCACAGAAGCCGCGCGGCTTGGCCAGCAACACCCGGATCGCCGGGCCGGAGGAGGGGGTCGGGGAAGTCGTCGTCAAATCGTGTGTCCTTTGCCGTTTCGCACCCGCACACCCGGAGACATGTGGTCCGGTGCCTCACCCGAGTCAAACGATAGGTCTCTCTGTGCCGTTTGCAAAGAGCATTGACGCCTTGAAAAAATTAGGGTTTTAGCTTTTGGGGTAGAAACGTTGCAAAAACGTCGCAAGAAGCGGGCTACCGCAGTGCGGAATAATCGGGACTGGCATCGTTCGCCGAACACGCCGAACATGCGTTTCGCATCATGAGCAAGGTACGCAAAGATCGCTACTGGATCGGTTTCGACCTCGGCGGGTCCAAAATGCTCGCCGTTCTCTACGATGATTCCTTCAGGATCCTCGCCCGGATCCGGCGGCGGACCCGCGCCCAGGAAGGGGCCGAGCCCGGCATTCGCCGGATAATCGAGGTGGTCGGCGAGGCCCTGGCTGCCGCTGGCATCGAGCCGCAGCGTCTGGCCGGCATAGGCATCGGCTGTGCCGGACCGCTCGACCTCGATCGCGGCATCGCCCTCGAGATGCCTAATCTCGGCTGGCGCAAGGCGCCGCTGAAGGAGCGGCTGGAGGCGGCGTTCGGCTGTCGCACCGTCGTCGCCAACGACGTGGATGCCGGCGTCTACGGCGAATACGTGTTCGGTGCGGCGGCCGGCAGGCGGAGCGTGGTCGGCATCTTCGTCGGAACCGGCATCGGCGGCGGCGCGGTCTACCAGGGCGAGATCGTCCGCGGCCGCACCGGCTCGTGTATGGAAATCGGCCATTTGCCCATCGTCCGCGACGGCCCCCTGTGCGGCTGTGGACGGCGCGGCTGCCTGGAGGCGGTCGCCGGCCGGCTGGCCATTTCCGCCGCCGCCGCGACCGCCGCGTTCCGAGGCGAAGCGCCGGTTCTGCTGCGCAGCGCCGGCACCGATCTGTCGCAGATTCGCAGCGGGGCGCTGAAGGAATCGATCAACGGCGGCGATCGCGCCGTGGAGAACATCGTCCGTCACGCCGCGGCAACCATCGGCTGGGCGGCGGCGGGCATCGTCAATCTCCTGCGCCCGGACGCAATTATCCTCGGCGGTGGCCTGGTGGAGGACCTGCCGAAGCTTTTCCAGCAGGAATTTGACGGAGCGCTGCGTCGGCAGGTGATGCCGTCGTTTAACTCATCGCTGGATGTGGTGGTTGCCGCCCTCGCCGGCGATGCGACGGTCAAGGGGGCCGCAGCCTGGGCACGGCAGCAAGTGACGCGGGGAGAGCCCCAGGGCGACGCCTGAACCGGGCTTGCCGGCACCCCGCTGCGGCAACCGCGGCGACGGCGCGGCGTCAGAGCTGGGTCGGGTTGGGGGCATCGCCGTAGACGGCGAGCGGGTCGAACACCTTCTCGGTTTCGACGAAGTCGAGGGTCGGACCACCGGCCACCGCCGGGGCGCCGGTCGGGACCCGACGATAGAAGCACGACCGGTAGCCCACATGGCAGCTGGCGTCGCCGGCGACGCGAACCCGCAGCCAGACCGCGTCCTGGTCGTCGTCGATGCGCATCTCGACGACGCGCTGAACGAAGCCGGATGTGGCGCCCTTGTGCCACAGCACTTTCCGGCTGCGGCTCCAGTAGTGGGCTTCGCCGGTGGCGATGGTGCGGGCGAGGGCATCGGCGTTCATGTAGCCCAGCATCAACACCTCGCCGGTGGCGGCGTCGCTGGTGACGACGGGAATGAGCCCGTTGTCGTCGAAGCGGGGCGCCAGGCGATTGCCTTCCTCGACCTGGGCGACGCTTTCGCGCCGTGCGAAGGCTCCGCCGGCGGCGCTCTCGTTTTCGTCCGTCATCACGCTATGGTCCTCGATGTGGGGAACGGGCGCCGGGGCGGAGGCGACTTTTCGCTTCCGCCGCTGCCGGTCGTCGCGTATATAAGCGCGCTCCGGCGGCGGCTTCCAGCTCGTTCGTCGCTCCTGCCTGCGAGAGGATGTTAGAGTATGGCCGTCCCGAAAAAGAAAACATCGCGCGCGAAGAAAGGGATGCGCCGCTCGCACCATGCCCTGACGGCGCCGGCATACGTGGAGGATAAGACCTCGGGCGAATTGCGCCGGCCCCACCACGTCGACTTGACCACCGGCATGTATCGCGGTCGTCAGGTCCTGGAGCCTAAGTAGGCCAACGGCCCGCGTCCTCGCGCCAGCCGCAGCGGCGCCGGGAACTGGAACTCACCTCGATCCAAACCGTTGAGCAGTTGGACCGTCCAGCAGGGGCGAGCGTTTGACGCCCCTGCCGAGTTACGGTTTAGCCAGGTTGTCCGCCTTTTCGGTCAGCACCGCGATCAAGCGGTCGACGCCGCCGTCACGAAGGATGGTCGCGTACTCGGAGCGGCGAACGGCGAGTTCGCTGATGGAACGATCGAGCAGGACGTCGACGATCCGCCATTGGCCGTCGCTCTGGGCGAGCACATAGGTGACCGCCACCGTCGGTGTTTCGCCGGGGGGAATGGGGGTGTTGGGGCCGCGATGGATGAGGGTGTCCACCAGCGTCGTGTCGCGTGGTCCGGCCCGTTCGCCGGTGACTTCGAACTTTTCGCCGCTGAAGCCGCCGCCGAAGCGGTCGGCATAGATCATCGTGCTGAGGCGGGCGAACGCGGCGGTGAGCTTGTCGCGCTGGCCTTCGTCGGCGCCGGCCCACGCCGAGCCGGTGGCCACCTCGATCATCCGCCGGAAGTCGTAGATGCGACCCAATTCCGGCGCGAGGAGGTCGTAGCGCGACTGAACGCTGCCCTTTCCCGACTGCAGCGTCTTCAAGAGCAGGGCATGGAGCGATTCGATGACGTCCCTCGGCGTGCCATCGGCCAAGGTGGGAGAGACGGTCCCGAGAAGGAGGACGAAAGCGAGTAGGGCGAAGCGGACAGGGCGCATGACGGTGTTACGGCCGTGATTGGTGGGATCCCGATCCGGTGAAAATAGGCCGCGGTCGAGGGAGTTGGCAATCTCACGACGCGATCACGGCACCGTGTTCTTGAATTCGTCCAAAAATGTGCTAATTTTATTTCGTGAATGCGACGCACACTTCGGGGGCCGATGTCGGACCCGAAACGGGGCGCCGAGGTTGTAACGGCATATTGCTTCAGGTGGAGGATACTGCCGATGTCCGAGATGTCGATCCTTCTGAACTTATCGATGCAACGCCGGGCGTGAGTCGTTCACCCGCGCCTGTGAGGCAGCCCGCCTGGGGACTTTCCCGGGGCTGGGCTTCGATGCGTCTACATGATCGACTGGAATTGCCACAATGACGGACCTGACATTGCGAGGAACTGACGAAGAGCGGAGCCTGACGCGATACTTTCGCGAGATCTGGAAGTTTCCGCTGCTGACTCCGGAAGAGGAATACATGCTCGCCGAGCGGTGGCGCGAGCACGGTGACGTGGAGGCCGCGCATCGGCTGGTTACCAGCCATCTGCGGCTGGTCGCCAAGATCGCTGCCGGCTATCGAGGCTACGGCCTGCCCATGGCCGACATGATCGCCGAAGGCAACATCGGCCTGATGAAGGCGGTGAAGAAGTTCGAGCCCGAGCGGGGATTTCGTCTTGCCACCTATGCCATGTGGTGGATTCGCGCCTCGATCACCGAGTACATCTTGCGCTCGTGGTCGATGGTGAAAATGGGCACGCTGGCGGCGCAGAAGAAGCTGTTCTTCAGCCTCGGGCGGATCAAGCGGAAACTCAGCATCAGCGGCGACGGCGGGCTGGATGGCGAGGGGGCGGAACTGATCGCCACCTCCCTCGGGGTCAGCCCGCAAGATGTCCTCGACATGGACAGCCGGCTGTCGCAGCCGGATCTTTCCTTGAATGCGCCGCGCAGCCGCGACGACGCCGACGGCGGCGAGTTCATGGACAGTCTTGTCGACGACTCGCCGACGCCGGAAGCGGTAACCGCCGCCGGCGAGGAAAGCGACTATCGCCGGGGGTTGCTCGGCAAGGCCATCGAGACGCTGCCCGAGCGGGAGAGGCACATCCTCACCGAGCGGCAGCTGAAAGACGAGCCGATGACGCTGGAGCAGCTGGGGGCCATCTACGGAATCAGCCGCGAGCGCGTACGTCAGATCGAGGTACGGGCGATGCAGCGGTTGAAGAAGACCGTTCTGGGACTGGCCGCGGAGGCCAACCAGCCGGTGCCGGCAGCGGCCTGACGGCAATCCGGACCTGATCGATCCGCCGGCGGCGCAAAAAAGCGCCGACCTGGCGGGGCGTGTCCTGCCCCAACCTCGAATGAGAACCGCCGCGCCGGCCGTCCGGGCTCTCCCGGACGGCACGTTCGGCGACGGCGGCTGATCTCCCTAAACGGGGGAAGATCTGCTACTGAAGCTGGAACAGGCCGTCGGCGTAGCGGAATTCCGCAGGCTTTATGAGCGACTGAGCGGCAACCTTGACCGAATGCAGCTTGCCGTCCAGATTGCGCTGCCAGTAGCCGAGGAATCGACGCAGAACGGGGAAATGCGGCGCCTGGTCCAGCTCCTGCCAGATATAGTTTTGGAGCAGATTGGGGTAATCCGGCAGGTAGTAGGTGATCTCGGCGGTCGTCAATCGATAGGCGATCAATCGCACTCGATCGTTCATCGTGATCTCCTCCGTGGCTCCTCATTGCCAGGCATGCTCTGTCGCTGATGGTCGACGGTCATTGAACCTTTCGCCTATGTCCCGGCCACGCAGGCGTTCAATTCGAACCGCCCCACGCCATCTCTCCGCGAGGATCGTAAAATCCCCGGCAGGTGGTGAGTTTTTCGATGCAAGCGGGAGGCCAGGCACGCCGAGCCGACGCGCCGGCAAGAGCCAGATGGTGTCGATGATCGTCACCTTTACCGATTTCGGGCCCACTGGCCCCTACATAGGTCAACTCCGTGCGGCGCTGATCGCCGAAGCCCCCCGCGTTCCCATCGTTGATCTTCTCGTTGATGCGCCCGCATTCAACCCAAAGGCGGCCTCGTACCTGCTTGCCGCTTTCGGGGCGCGGCTGCCGAGCGGCACCATCTTTCTCGCCGTCGTCGATCCCGGGGTCGGGTCGGAACGTGCCGGGCTGGCGATCGAAATCGACGGCAGTTGGTATGTGGGGCCGGACAACGGGTTGTTTGAGCACGTCTGCCGAAGGGCGGCCACCCCCCCTTGCTGGATTCGCCTGAGCCGACGCGAACCGATCCCTTATGCCACCTTCCATGCGCGCGACGTGTTCGCCGCGGTGTCGGCGCGGTTGGCAAAGGGACGGCCGCCGCCGGGCAAGCCGGTGAGCTCCGGACTGCGATTCCCCGATTGGCCCGACGACTGGCCGGCGATCATCTATATCGACAGTTTCGGCAACGCGATGACCGGCACCCGGGCCACCTCGGTGCCGGCGGACGCGGTGATCGAAGTCGCCGGGATCCGCTTGCCCCGGCACCGCACCTTCGCCGACACGGCGGCCGGGACCGCATTCTGGTACGAGAATTCGTCGGGGCTGGTGGAGATCGCGGTAAACAGCGGAAGCGCCGCCGACGTTCTCAACTTGACGCCCGGCCAGGAAATAGCGATCACAAGTGTGTGACGGATCAATGCGTCACAAGCGCAACCGCAATACAGTGCGGACGTAAGGACGACAGGTGGGACAGCGGTAACAGACAGGCGTGAAGGCGCCGTGGGCGCTCCCCCGCCGAAACGGGTCCGGTGCGATGTTCGCAATCAAGTTCTGGGGGGTTCGCGGCAGCATCGCATGCCCGTCTCCGCAGCATATTCGTTACGGCGGCAACACCAGTTGCGTCGAGGTCATTCTCGACGATCGGCGGTTTATTCTGGACGCCGGGACGGGGATCCGGCCGCTGGGAAAGAAGGTGCTGGAAGCAGGAGTCCGCGATATTTACCTGCTGCTCAGCCACACCCACTGGGACCATATCAACGGTCTGCCGTTCTTTCGTCCCGCCTATGACCGCAACCGCCGGATGCACATCTATGCCGGTCATTTGAAGGATCACGGCGGCGTCGAGAAGGTCCTGTCGCAGCAAATGCATGAGCCGGTCTTCCCGGTGCCGCTGGATGCCATGCAGGCGATCGTCGAGTGCGAGGATTTCGATGCCGGGGATTCGTTCAAGCTGGCGGCCAACGTGACCGTGCGCACCGCGCCCCTCAATCATCCCAACGGGGCCACCGGCTACCGGATCGAGTACGGCGGCCGCTCCGCCTGCTACGTCACCGATACCGAGCACGTCCCGGGATCGCCCGATGTCAACATCCTGAAGCTGGTCGAAGGCGCCGACCTGGTCATCTACGATTGCTCCTACACCGAAGACGAACTTCCCCGGCGCCGGGGCTGGGGGCATTCCACCTGGAACGAAGGCGTTCGCCTGTGCAAGATGGCGGGAGCACGCCAGCTTGCCATCTTCCACCACGACCCCGACCACGAGGATGACTTCATGGACGCCATCGCCCGCGAGGCACGGGCGGAATGGGACGGCAGCTTCGTCGCGCATGAGGGCATGGTCATCGACTTCGATGACCTCTAGGGCCGCGCCCTTCGCCCACCGCACCGGGTGCATCGGGGACCGCTCACGATAAATTGTGTCGCCCTAGCCATGGTTGGCGATATGTGGTAACTGTGCCAGCCCGGCCGCAGCATTTAGCCGGAGTTTAGCGCGCGGCGAGCGACGTCGATGAAAGAGCCGATCGTTATTGCCAGTGACCATGCCGGCTTCGAGTTAAAGCAGTTCCTCAAGGACGCGCTGCAAGAGCTTCACCATGCGGTGATCGATCTTGGAACTCACAACGGCAATCCGGTCGATTACCCCGATATCGGCTACGCCGTGGCGGCGAGCCTGAGGGAGGGGCAGGCGAAGCGGGCGGTTTTGATCTGCGGCTCGGGCATCGGCGTTTCCATGGCCGCCAACCGGTTTCCGGAAATCCGGGCGGCGCTGGTGCACGACGCGCTGGGCGCCCGGCTGGCCAGGGAGCACAACGACGCCAACGTCATCTGCTTCGGGGGACGGATGATCGGCTCCGAAGTGGCGCGCGACTGTCTGCGCATTTTTCTCGAAGCCGAATTCCAGGGCGGGAGACATGCTCCGCGGGTGGAAAAGCTGTCGAACCCGCGTGAGCCCGCCCGATGAAACACAAGGAGTGACCGACCCATGACCACCGCCCTGCGGCGGCCGGAGCAGCAGTCCCGCTGGACCGGCGCCTCCCCCCTCGCCCTTGCCGACCCTGAACTGGCCGAGGCCATCGCTGAGGAACTGCGTCGCCAGCAGGAGCACGTGGAACTGATCGCGTCGGAAAACATCGTGTCCGCCGCGGTTCTCGAGGCGCAGGGATCGATCCTCACCAACAAGTACGCCGAGGGCTACCCGGGCAAGCGGTACTATGGCGGATGCGAGCATGTGGATGTTGCCGAGGCGCTGGCCATCGAACGGGCCAAGCGGCTGTTCGGATGCGGGTTTGCCAACGTCCAGCCCCACTCCGGCGCCCAGGCCAACGGCGCCGTCTTTCTCGCCCTCCTCCAGCCGGGGGATACGTTTCTCGGCATGTCGCTGGCCGCCGGCGGTCATCTGACCCACGGTGCGCCGCCGGCGATGTCCGGCAAGTGGTTCAATGCCATCCACTACGGCGTTCGGCGTGACGACCAGCGGATCGATTTCGACGAGGTGGAGCGGCTGGCGCTGCTGCACCGGCCGAAGCTGATCATCGCCGGTGGCTCCGCCTATCCGCGGATCATCGACTTCCGCCGCTTCCGCGAGATCGCCGACAAGGTCGACGCTTATCTGATGGTCGACATGGCCCATTTCGCCGGCTTGGTCGCCGCCGGGGTGCACCCGAGCCCGCTCGAGCATGCGCACGTGGTGACGACGACGACGCACAAGACATTGCGCGGCCCCCGCGGCGGGATGATCCTCGCCAACGACGCCGATCTGGGCAAGCGGATCAACTCCGCGGTGTTCCCCGGCCTCCAGGGCGGGCCCCTGATGCACGTGATCGCTGCCAAGGCGGTGGCGCTGGGCGAGGCGCTCCGTCCCGACTTCCGCGACTATGCGCAGGCGGTCATCGATAACGCCAGGGTACTGGCGGAAACGCTGCAGCGGCGGGGTTTCGCCATTGTCTCCGGCGGTACCGACACGCACCTGCTCCTGGTCGACCTGCGTTCGAAAGGGCTGACCGGAAAGGCAGCGGAAGCCAGCCTCGGCCGGGCCCACCTCACCTGCAACAAAAACGGCATTCCGTTCGATCCGGAAAAGCCGGCCGTGACCTCGGGCGTCCGCCTGGGATCGCCGGCGGCGACCTCCCGCGGGTTCGGGATCGCCGAGTTCCGGCGCGTGGGGGAACTCATCGCCGACGTTCTCGACGCGCTGGCCGTGCATGGCGATGACAATGCCGCCGCCGAAGCCGCCGCCCGGGAGGGGGTGCTGGCGCTCTGCCGGCACTTTCCCATCTACGCGGCGGAGTAGGGTCGCGGCTTCCGGGGTTCTGTCGGGGTTCGCCAGGGAGAAGGGGTATGCGCTGTCCGTTCTGTGGTCATGATGATACTCAGGTCAAGGATTCGCGGCCGACCGACGATCACTCGGCGATCCGCCGCCGACGCTACTGCCCCGCCTGCGGCGCTCGCTGGACCACCTTCGAACGGGTTCACCTCCGCGAGTTGACGGTGGTCAAGAAGGACGGCGAGCGAATGCCGTTCGACCGGGAGAAGCTGTTGCGCTCGCTGCGCATTGCGTTGCGTAAGCGGCCGGTGGACGACGAGCGCACCGAACGCGTCGTCAACAGCATCCAGCGCCGCCTGGAGACCCTGGGTGAGTCCGAGATCCCGTCGAAGGTGATCGGCGAAATGGCGATGGAGCAACTCGCTCAACTCGATCAGGTCGCCTACGTCCGCTTCGCCTCCGTCTATCGCAATTTCCGCGAGGCCAAGGACTTCGAGGACTTCGTGGAAGGCCTCAGCGAACGGTGAGCCGAAGGGACGCCGATCCGTCCGATGCGGAATACCTGCGCATGGCCCTGGCGCTGGCGGCCCGCGGCCTCGGGCGGACGTGGCCCAATCCCACCGTTGGCTGTGTCATCGTCGCCGACGGCGTCGTCGTCGGTCGCGGCTGGACGCAGCCGGGCGGCCGGCCCCATGCGGAGACCGAAGCGCTTCGCCGCGCCGGCGCCGCCGCGCGCGGTGCCACCGTCTATGTCAGCCTCGAGCCCTGCATCCACCATGGCGGCACCCCGCCCTGCGTCGACGCCCTTTTGGCCGCCGGCATCGGCCGCGCCGTCATTGCTTTGCAAGACCCCGATCCGCGCGTTGCCGGTCGCGGTATCGCCGCCCTCGCCGCCGCCGGCGTTCCGGTTTCGGTCGGCGTCCTCGCCGCCGATGCGGCCAGCCTCAACCACGGCTTCCTCCTCCGCGTCACCCACCGTCGGCCGCTGTTCACCCTGAAGCTGGCCACCAGTCTCGACGGCCGTATCGCGTCGGCCTCGGGGGAAAGCCGCTGGATCACCGGCAAGGCGGCTCGCGCCGTCGCCCACCGGCTGCGCGCCGAGCACGATGCCGTCCTCGTCGGGATCGCCACCGCCGCCGCCGATGATCCGGATCTCGGCTGCCGCCTGCCGGGGCTCGACGCCCGCTCTCCGCTGCGCCTCGTCGCCGATACCGGCGCCCGGCTGCCGGCAACCAGTTCGCTGGTGCGGACCGCGCGCGACCGGCCCACCTGGCTCCTGACCGGGAATCCGCCGTCGGTCGAGGCCGCCGCGTTGGCCGCCGCCGGCGTGCGCGTGTTGCCGGTGGACAGAGGGGCGGACGGCCATATAGATCCGGGGGGCATGGCGGCGGTGCTGGCCGGTCAGGGGCTGACCCGGGTGCTGGTGGAGGGCGGCGGCGTGCTGGCCCGGTCGATGCTCGCGGCCGGGTTGATCGATCGGGTGGTCTGGTTCCATGCGCCGATGATCATCGGCGGTGGCGGCAGGCCGGCGGTGGCTGGCGGCGGTGTCGAGGGCCTGGCGGCTGCTTTCCGGTTCGTTCGCCGGGAAGTTCGGCCGGTCGGCGACGACGTCATGGAAGTCTACGAAAAGGCGGACTAGGCGAGCGGGCGGAGCGGGCTTACAAACCCCTCATGTTTACCGGCATCATCACCGACGTGGGCGAAGTCGTTGCCGTCGAGGCGGACGGCGACACGCTGTTCCGCCTGCGCACCAGTTATCCGACCGCCGACATCGCGCTCGGCGCCTCGATCGCCTGCTCGGGCGTCTGCCTGACGGTGATCGCCACCGGCTCCGACTGGTTCGATATCACCGCCTCGTCCGAGACGCTGGCGCGGACGACGATGGCCGGCTGGCGTCCCGGCACCCGGGTTAACCTCGAACGGGCGCTGAGGCTGGGCGACGAACTCGGCGGCCATCTCGTCTCCGGTCACGTGGACGGCACCGGAGAGGTGGCCTCGATCGCCGCCGACGGGGCATCCCGCCGGTTCGTCTTTCGGATTCCCGATCCTCTTGCCCCGTTTATCGCCGGCAAGGGGTCGGTCGCCATAGACGGCATCTCCCTCACCGTCAATGCCGTCTCCGGGTCCGAGTTCGCGGTCAACATCATTCCGCACACCCTTGTGGCGACGACGTTGGGAGAGGCCACCGCCGGTACCCGGGTCAACGTGGAGGTGGACATGCTCGCCCGCTACGTCGCCCGCCTTCTCGCCGCCGACCCGCCGGCGAGCGTGGGGGCGGCGTCGGGCGGCATGGTTGCTGGCGGAAAGGTGGGCGGGCGATGAGTATTGCGAGGGCACGCGGCCGGGGAGCGGATTTCACCTCGTCGCCGCTCGCCAGCACCGAGGAGATCATCGAGGACGCCCGCAACGGCCGGATGTTCATCCTCATCGACGACGAGAATCGGGAGAACGAGGGGGACCTGGTGGTTCCGGGGCAAATGGCGACGCCGGACGCCATCAACTTCATGGCCCGGTTCGGCCGCGGCCTGATCTGCCTCGCCCTCACCCGGCAGCGGGTGGCACAAATCAAGCTGCCGTTGATGCCACGGCGAAACACGTCCCGCCACGAAACCGCCTTCACCGTCTCGATCGAGGCGCGGGAGGGCGTTACGACCGGAATCTCCGCCTCGGACCGGGCGCGGACCGTCGCCGTTGCCATCGATGCGGCGAAGGGCGCCGAGGATCTGGTTTCGCCCGGGCATGTCTTCCCGCTGGAGGCCAGGGACGGCGGGGTGCTCGTCCGCGCCGGCCACACCGAGGCCGCGGTCGATATCGCCCGCTTGGCGGGTCTCAATCCGTCCGGGGTCATCTGCGAGATCATGAACGATGACGGGACGATGGCGAGAACGCCCGAACTCCTCGCCTTCGCCCAGCGCCATGGGCTGAAGACGGGGACCATCGCCGACCTGATCGCCTATCGCCTCCGTCACGACCGGATCGTCGAGCGCATCCTGGAGGATCGTTTCGACAGCCTTTACGGTGGCGGCTTCCGTGTCCTCGTCTACCGGAACCGCGTCGCCTATGCCGAGCATCTGGCCCTGATCAAGGGCGATATCGGCGCCGACGGGCCGATCCTGGTGCGCATGCACGCGCTGAACGTCCTCGACGATGTCCTCGGTGATTGCCGTATCGGCAAGGCCTCCGAACTCCACGACGCCATGCGCCAGATCGGCATGGAGGGCCGCGGGATCGTCGTTCTCATCCGCGAGCCGCATGCGACGAGCGTGTCCGACCAGGTGCGATCGCGGCTGATCAACACCGAGGAAAACGTCCCTTACCTGCGCGACTACGGGGTCGGCGCGCAAATCCTGGTGGATCTCGGGGTGCGTGAGATGATTCTCCTGTCCAACACCCAGCGCACCATCATCGGCCTCCAGGGCTATGGCCTGTCGATCGTTGGCCAGCGTCCGATCGTGCCCAGCACAGGCGGTTAGCGAGCGATGACAGCCAAGCCACGCATTCTTATCATTGAGGCGCGCTTCTACGAGGAACTCGCCGACGCCATGCTCCGCGGCGCCGTCGCCGAGTTGGAGGCTCACCAGGCCTCCTGGCGCCGGCAGTGGGTCCCGGGCGCCTTCGAGCTACCGGCGGCCCTGGCAATGGCCCTCAAGAGGATGGCGAGGGGAGGGGATGAGGACGCGAATTACGACGGCTTCATCGCCCTCGGCTGCGTCATCGAGGGCGAGACCGACCATTACGAGCACATCTGCCGGGAGGCCAGCCGCGGCCTGATGGACCTGGCGATCGCCCATGCGATCCCGCTGGGGTTCGGCCTCTTGACCTGCCGCACCTACGAGCAGGCGCAGGAGCGCGCCCGCCCCGACGGCCTGAACAAGGGCAGCGACGCGGCGCGCGCCTGCCTCAGGATGATCGAGCTGAAGCGGGCGTTCCTCCAGGGCGAGGAGGCGGCCGCACCGTCGGCGCCGCCGAAGGCATGAGTGCGGGCGACGGGGTCGAACCGAGGCAGCCGCAACTGCCGCGCCGATCGGCTCGCTTGGCGGCGGTGCAGGCGGTCTACGAGATCGCCGTCAGCGATGCCGATGTGGAAACGATCCTCGACAACTTCCTCCATCAGCGTTGGCCCCGCTCCGGCGCCAACGATCGCCTGCCGCCGCCCGATCTCCGTCTGCTGACGACGATGCTGAGAGGGGTGGTGGCCGCCACGCCTGCTCTCGACCAGGAGATCGATGCCATCCTCGCCAACCGCCGCGGCGCGGAGCGGATCGAACTGCTGCTGCGGGCGATCCTCCGCGTCGGGGCGTTCGAACTGATGGCGATGGAAGCGGTGCCGACCAAGGTGATCCTCAACGAGTACATCAATCTCGCCCATGCCTTCTTCGCCGGCGGCGAACCGGCGCTGGTCAACGCCGTCCTCGACAGGCTGGCGCTGCGCTATCGCGGTCCGGCCAACGTTTTGTCCTAGGCGGGCCAGGGGCGGTGTCCCTCGACGAGTTCGACCTGATCCGTCGCCATTTCCGGCCGCTGGCGTCGGCTCCGGCGGCCCTCGGTCTTGCCGATGACGCCGCCGTCGTGGCCGTCGAGGCTGGACACGAACTGGTCGTCACCACCGATACCCTCGTTGCCGGCGTTCACTTCCTCGCCGACGATCCGCCGGAGACGCTGGGGCACAAGCTGCTGGCGGTCAATCTTTCCGATCTCGCCGCCATGGGCGCGGAGCCGATCGCCTACCTGCTCTCTGTGGCCCTGCCGCGGGCATGGGCGGCGGAGGCCGCCGACGCCTGGCTCACCGCTTTTGCCCGCGGCCTGGGCGGACTGCAACGGCAAGCCGGGATCGCGCTCATCGGTGGCGATACGGTGGGGACCCCGACCGACCTGGTGCTCGGCCTGACCGCCCTCGGCCGGGTGTCGGCGGGCCGGGCGCTGCGCCGCTCGGGGGCGCGGCCGGGCGACCTCGTCTGGGTATCGGGGACGATCGGCGACGGCGCCCTTGGCCTCGCCGTGCTGAGCGGCCAATTGCCCGGATTGCCGCCGTCGCAGGCGGCGGCACTGGTGGAGCGCTACCGGCGGCCGTCGCCCCGGCTGGCCCTCGGCCGCCGTCTGATCGGCGTGGCGACGGCGGTCGCCGACGTGTCCGACGGGCTCATCGCCGATCTCGGCCACATCTGCGAAGCGTCGGGTGCCGCCGCCGAACTCCACCTGGATCGGCTGCCGTTGTCCGAGGCGGGGCGGGCGTTTTCCGCTGCGGCGGGGTTCGGTCTGGCCGACCTGGCCAGCGGCGGCGACGATTACGAACTCGTGTTCACCGCACCGGCCTCGGCGGCGGACGCGGTTGTCACCGCGGCGGCGGCAGCGGCGGTTCCGGTGAGCGAGGTGGGTCGAATCGTCGCCGTGCCGCCGGCGGATCCCGTCGGAAGAAAAAATTCGCCCGTGCAAGTTGTCAGCGGCGGGCGGGCGGTTTTCGTCGGTCGTGGGGGCTACTCCCATTTCCGCGGCAATGGGGCCGAAAAGACGGGCGAAGATTAGGACGATCGCCTATTTTTGCGCCAATCCGTGGGGGTTTCGTGGGCAAACCGGGCTCTCATGCCAAGGCGTCGCCCGCACGGGTTGCACAGCTGCAATGCTGCGATGCAACACGGATGTGTTGCACCCTTCCGCGGCATCTGGCATGTTCGCGTAGCACTTTGATCACAATGAGAATCCTGCGCAATCACAGGACCGGGAGGCGGGAGCCACATTCTCGGTCGCGAACGCTGCACTAAGGGGGCGGAAACAATGACATACCAATTTACGGCCGTGTACCCGTTCGTGATCATCTGCGGGTTGATCGCGATCGTGTACGGGGCCTACGCCAGCAAATCGGTCTTGAGCGCAAGCTCCGGCAACGACCGGATGCGCCAAATATCCGCCGCCGTCCAGGAAGGTGCGGCGGCCTACCTCAATCGTCAGTATACGACCATCGCCCTCGTCGGTGTCGTGGTCGCCATCATCTTGTTCATCCTGCTCGGATGGGAGGTGGCGGTCGGCTACGCCATCGGCGCCATCTTGTCCGGCGTGACCGGCTACATCGGCATGAACGTTTCGGTGCGCGCCAACGTGCGGGTGGCCGATGCGTCTCGCAAGGGCTTGGGCGAGGGGCTTTCCGTCGCCTTCAAGGCGGGGGCGGTAACCGGGATGCTGGTTGCTGGCCTTGCTCTGCTCGCCGTCGCCATCTACTTCGGCTTTCTCGTTTTTGTTCTCGGCGCTCAGGGACGGGGACTGGTCGACCCGCTCGTCGCTCTCGGTTTCGGCGCGTCGTTGATTTCGATCTTCGCCAGGCTGGGCGGAGGCATCTTCACCAAGGGTGCCGACGTTGGTGCCGATCTGGTCGGCAAGGTGGAAGCCGGAATCCCCGAGGACGATCCGCGCAATCCGGCGGTGATTGCCGACAACGTCGGCGACAACGTCGGCGACTGTGCGGGCATGGCGGCCGACCTGTTCGAGACCTACGTGGTGACCATCGTCGCGACGATGGTGCTCGGATCCATCTTCTTCGCCGGACTGCCGGTGATGCAGAGCGTGCTCATGTATCCGCTCGCCATCGGCGGCGTATGCATCATCACGTCGGTGATTTCGACCTTCTTCGTCCGCCTCGGCGCCAACAATTCGATCATGGGTGCCCTGTACAAGGGGTTCATCGCCTCCGCCGTGCTTTCGGCGATCGTCCTGCTGCCGATCACCGCCTGGGTCATCGGCCTGAATACCCAGTTCGTCGTCGGCGCGCACACCTTCACCGGCTGGTCGCTGTTCTGGTGCGGGATCGTCGGCCTGGCGGTCACCGGGTTGCTGATTTGGGTCACCGAGTACTACACCGGCACCAACTTCCGTCCGGTCAAGATCATCGCCCAGGCGTCGCAGACCGGCCACGCCACCAACATCATCCAAGGCCTGGCCATCTCCATGGAAGCCACGGCGATACCGGCGGTGATCATCTGCGTTGCCATCATCCTGACTTACATGCTGGCCGGTCTGTTCGGCACCGCCATCGCCGTCACCGCGATGCTGGCGCTGGCCGGAATGGTGGTGGCCCTCGATGCCTACGGCCCGGTCACCGACAATGCCGGCGGCATCGCAGCCATGGCGGACATGGACGAAAGCGTCCGCAAGACCACCGACGCCCTCGATGCGGTCGGCAACACCACCAAGGCGGTCACCAAGGGCTATGCCATCGGTTCCGCCGGCCTGGGCGCACTGGTGCTGTTCGCCGCATACACCCAGGACCTGTCCTTCTTCAGCGCTCACACCGACCGTTATCCCTACTTCGCCGGAATCAACGTCGATTTCTCGCTCGCCAATCCCTACGTCGTCGTCGGCCTGTTCATCGGCGGCCTGCTGCCGTATCTGTTCGGCGCCATGGGGATGACCGCGGTCGGCCGTGCCGCCGCCTCGGTCGTGGTCGAGGTCCGGCGTCAGTTCCGCGACATCAAGGGGATCATGGAAGGCCGGGCAAAGCCGGAGTACGGCGCCTGCGTCGACATGCTCACCAAGGCGGCGATCAAGGAGATGATCATCCCGTCCTTGTTCCCCGTCCTCGCCCCGGTGGTGTTGTACTTCGTGATCCTCGCCATCGCCGGCAAATCGGCGGCGTTCGCGGCGGTGGGCGCGATGCTGCTGGGGGTCATCGTCACCGGCCTGTTCGTCGCCATCTCGATGACGGCGGGCGGCGGCGCCTGGGACAATGCCAAGAAGTACATCGAGGACGGCAATCACGGCGGCAAGGGGTCCGACGCCCACAAGGCCTCGGTCACCGGTGACACCGTCGGCGATCCCTACAAGGACACCGCCGGGCCCGCCGTCAACCCGATGATCAAGATCACCAACATCGTCGCTCTGCTGCTGCTGGGCATGCTCGCCCACTAAAGCGGACCGGCAAAAACGAGCCCCCGCGGCCGGGTCGGCTGCGGGGGCTTTTCTTTTGCATCCTTTGCAACGGCACCCGGTTCCGGGAAGCGCCTGCCCGGGCCTTCGCTGCTGCCGGAGTCCGCAGAAAAGGTATAATCGGCGCCGGGTCGTAAAGATGCCGCCATGACTGATAGGGACATGGGATCAGAAGAAGCCGATGAGGAGGAGATCGCCGGCGAAGAGGGCATCCCCCTGCCGTTCCCGTCGCCGTCACCCGTTGGTAGCCCGATAGTTCTGCAGTTTGCCGTCGATGCCGGGGCGTTCAGACAGCTCGGTGAGGCTGACTACCCCGCTTGGGCGAAAAGCGACGCCATCCGGCGCCACCTGAAAAGCACCTATTTCGATACCGAAGACCAGCGACTCGCCCGCCGAGGGCTGTCCCTGAACGTGCGCTCCGACGGCCGTCGGTATAGTCAGAAGCTTACCGCCGAAAATTCGGGCGAAAACGGCAGCGCGGAGGCGAGCGACTGGCAAGGAGAAATCACCACCGCGGCGCCGCAGCTCGAGGCGATCGATAATCCCGAGCTGCGCGAGCGCCTGGGCTTCCTGTCTCCCGATGCGTTGATCCCCCTGTTCACCACGGACATCAAGCGGGAGGAACGGATCGTCGAGGTGTTCGAGGGCGGCCAGGACAACCTGATCGCGGTGGCCCTGGATCAGGGCGAGATCGGTGCGGGGTCGACGGTCGCGCGGTTGAGCGAGGTGAAGCTGAAGCTCCTGCAGGGGCTGCCGGCCGCGTTGTACCGCTTTGGGCTCGCCGTTCTCGAGCGGGTGCCGCTGGCCCTGGAGCCGCAGAGCCGGGCGGCGCGCGGCTTCGCCCTCGTTAGCGGGACGCCCCCCTCATGGAGCAAGGCCTTCTCCGTCCAACTGGATACGGAGATGACGGTGGAGGATGGCATGGTCTGCATCCTTTCCGCCTGCGTCGGCCAGTTGCTGGCCAACCAAGCGGCCGTCGCCGACGGCCGCGATCCGGAGGGAGTGCATCAGTTTCGGGTGGCGCTACGCCGGTTGCGCTCGGCATTGACCACCTTCAAGCCGGTGTTGCCGCCGACCCAACTCGACCATTTCCAGGAGGCGGCCCGCTGGTCGGTGCGGGCGCTCAACCCGGCCCGCGACTGGGACGTGTTCCTCGACGAGTTGCTGCCGCCGGTCGGCGGTGCCCCTGGCGTCGATCAGGGTCGGTTCGCCGCCTTGCAGGCGGGTGTGGGTGCTGCCCGTGCCGCCGGCTACGAGGAGGCGCGGGCCATGCTTCGGTCGCCCCGATATACCCGCCTGGTGCTGGAAACGGCGTTGTGGTTGGACGAGCGCGGCTGGCGGCGCGAGGCCTCGGCGCCGGCCGCCGAACGTCTCGGCGAGACGATATCCGGCTATGCCGGTGTGCTCCTCGATAAGCGCCATGGGAGCGCGCGTAAGCGGGGCAGGGGCTTCGATAACCAGCCGGCGGAGGAGCGGCACAGGCTGCGGATTGCGCTGAAAAAACTGCGGTACGCGACCGAGTTCTTCCGCTCTTTGTATCCGGCTGAACAGACCAGGCCCTATCTCGCCCGGCTCAAAAGCCTGCAGGACACCCTTGGCCACATGAACGATGTGGCCACCGCGGAAAGACTGATCGGGAGCCTGATCGACGGACGAACCGAGAATAACCGCATCGATGGCGAGTTGGTGAAACTGGCCGTTGCGGGCGGACGAATACTGGGCTGGTATGCTCATGCGGTCGAGGCGGTGGAGCCCAAGGCCCGCCGCGCTTGGCGAGAATTCAAGGCGTCCGAAGTGTTTTGGTGAGCCGGGAGCGCCAGCGACCAATGATCACCGTCCTCGTCGCCAACATGAAAGGGGGGGCCGGGAAGACGACAATCGCCACCAATCTGGCGGCGGCTTATGCCGATAGCGGCCTGCGAACGGTTCTGGCCGATGCCGATCGTCAGCGAAGCAGCCTGCGCTGGGCCGAATCCAGGCCCCATACGTTCGCTCCGATCACGGCACTGGACTGGACGAAAGGCGCCTCGCAGGTTCCGGCGGGGACGGCGCGACTGATCGTCGACTCGCCCGCCGGCATGCCCACGCGTCGCATGGAGGATCTGGTGCGCCTGGCCGACGTCATCCTGATCCCGATCATCCCGTCGGTATTCGACGAAGGGACGACCGCCCGCTTCCTCTCGCAGTTGAAGGAAATCAAACCGGTACGCAAGGGCAAGCGGCCCTATGCGCTGGTGCGCAACCGCCTGCGGTCCCGCTCCCGCAGCGTCGCCCGGCTGGAGCGGTTCATCGGTTCGCTGCAATGCGAGGCGGTCGGGCGCATCCCCGACCGGGCGGTCTTTGCCGAAGTTGCCGCGGAGGGCGGTGGCGTCTTCGACCTTCCCGGAAAGCGGGGCCAAACCCTGCGCCAGGACTGGTTCGACATCCTCGATTTTATCGAGCAGCAGATCTGACCGGCGAAGACCGCTAAGGCGCCGGTTCGCCCTATCGACCGCCTCCGGTGGGCCCGCCGCCGCCCGGACCCGTCTCCTTGTTGAACCGGCCGAGGTTGCCCAGCATCTGCTGGATAATCGTCGGCGACTGACCGAACGAGGGCGTCTCGCGACTCACCACGTCGACTTCGCGGCCGCGCTCCAGACCGAATTTGTCCACCGACGAGACGACGCCCTGATCGTCGAAATAGATGGAAACCACCTGTCGTTCGATGCTTTCGGGAGCGAGAAAGGCGATCGTCCGTTCCCGGTTCGAGATGTAGTACCAGGCATTCTCGTCGAACACCGCCACGTTGGACGGTGTCCCGAGGGCGGCGACCACATCGGCACGGGTGCTGACCCCGGGTTGAACGCGGGCGAGATCTATGGCGTCGACGGGGTCGCCGTGGGTACTGAGCTTGCCCTCGCAGGCGGCCAGGGCCATGGCCAAAACCAGCGTCAGCCCGGTGACGGTGCGACGGCGGCCGGCGGCGATTCCTTTGCTCTTGCCGGGTGCGGCCGGTTGCCTTGACGAGGACCGCGCGCCATTCTTCGACGCAAGGGCGCGAGCGGCAGGGCGTCGGCGCGGGGAGGGAACGTGGTCGCAAACAGGCATGACGGAGACCTCGCAGGATCGGGATCTTCGATAAGGGGCCGATGGCGCTTCCGCCCCTGGCGCGCAAAGGCCACGGCGGCCGCCGCTGCCGGCGAGCGCCTTTATCGTACGATCGTCGAGCAGGCACGCAATCCGGAATTTTATCAGCAGTGGGAGGTTCCCGATACGCCCGATGGTCGGTTCGACATGATCGCGCTGCATGCGATCCTCGTCCTTCGCCGCATGCGCGACGATGCGACGGCGGCGAATACCGCCCAAGCGCTGTTCGATCGGATGTTCGTCGATTTCGACGAGAGCCTGCGCGAGATGGGGGTGGGCGACCTGCGTGTGGGAAAGCAGGTGAAGGCGATGGCCAAGGGGGTCTACGGACGAATCGTCGCCTATGGGGACGCCCTCGACCGCAAGGATCAGGCAGGGCTGGCCGAGGCGCTGCGGCGGAACGTCTATCGCAGCGCCGTTCCGGTCGACGATTCGGTCGCACGACTGGCTAGCTACATGCAGCGCGAGGCGGATTCCCTGGCCGGGACAGACATCACCGCCCTGCTCGCCGGGACGTTCCGCTTCCTGCCGCCGTCGTCCTGACCGCGCCGGATGACCCGTAGCAGCCGGACCGAGGTCTCCCCATGCCGCAATGTTCTTGCGGCGGTTGGCGAATGTCACTAAGTGTGCCGCCGCGGGGAAACCAGGCCCGGGCCCTGCGTTTGGCACGGCCTCGGGGCGCCCGCCATCGATGCACCCATTTCGGCCGCGAAAGTTGTATGATGTCGGGTAACGCCGCCTGCGAAGCGTTCACCGCCCCCGGCCGGTGCGCCCGGCGCATCCGGTCGATGTGCGGTACGTCCACCCGGGGAGTCCGAGGACGAGGAACAGGACGAACACGTTGCCAGAAACCATAACGATCGCGGTCGACGCGATGGGCGGCGACCGGGCTCCCGGGATCGTCGTCGAGGGTCTGCAGCGGTGCAGCGTCGCCGATCACAACGTCCGCTTTCTGCTGTTCGGCCGGGAAGCGGAGGTGGCGCCGTTGGTTGCGCGTGACAAGGATTTGCAATCGCGCGTCGAAGTTCGGGATGCGAGCGATGTGATCGAGGGAAGCACGCGTCCTTCGGTGGCCTTGCGCTCCGGCCGCAACTCCAGCATGCGCCTTGCCATCGATGCGGTGGCCACGGGTGAGGCGCAAGGGATCGTCTCCGCCGGCAATACCGGTGCCTTGATGGCCATGGCCAAGTTCGTGCTGAAGACGCTGCCCGGTGTCGACCGTCCGGCGATCGCCTCGGTTTTTCCCACCCTGCGCGGCCGGACCGTCTTTCTCGATCTCGGCGCCAATGTCGAATGCACAGCCGACAACCTGTTCCAGTTCGCGGTGATGGGGGAGGTGTACGCGCGCAAGGTGCTCGGGCTGGCGCGACCCACCGTCGGTCTGCTCAACGTCGGCGCCGAGGATCTGAAGGGCAACGATGCGGTGAAAAAGGCCGCGGCGATGCTGCAGGAGAGCGCCCTGCTGATGGATTTTCACGGCTTTGTCGAGGGGGACGACATTGCCATGGGCACGGTCGATGTCATCGTCACCGACGGCTTCACCGGCAACGTGGCGCTGAAGACGGCGGAAGGAACCGCCAAGCTTTATACGCACCTGCTACGCGCGGCGTTTTCCGGGTCTCCGCTCGCCCGGGTCGGCGGGCTACTTGCCCGCGCGTCGCTGTTGGGCATGCGCTCGCGGGTCGACCCGCGCCGCTATAATGGGGCCATGTTCCTCGGCCTCAACGGTGTCTGCGTCAAGAGCCACGGCGGAACCGACGCCGTCGGCTTCGGCAATGCCGTCCGCGTCGCCGTTCAACTCGTCGCCGACGGGGTGAACGAGGGCATCAAGCAGGATTTCCTCTGTCTCGGCACTTCCGCCGGTCTCGCCAAGAAAGTCGCCGCACAATAATGACCACGCTCCAATCACGGATCACCGGCACCGGCGCCTACCTGCCGGAGCGGGTGGTTACCAACGAGGAACTGGCGGCCCGCATCAACTCCTCGGACAACTGGATCGTCACCCGCACCGGAATCCGCCAGCGCCACGTCGCGGCGGAAGGGGAGGTGACGTCCGATCTCGGCAGCCATGCCGGCGCCCAGGCGCTGGCGGCGGCCGGGATTACCGCCGCCGATGTGGATCTGGTGGTCGTCGCCACCACCACCCCCGACGATACCTTTCCGGCGACGGCGACCCAGGTCCAGGCGAAACTGGGCATCCGCCGCGGCGGCGCGTTCGATGTGCAGGCCGTGTGCTGCGGCTTTGTCTATGCGCTCGCCATCGCCGACAATTTCATCAAGGCGGGGCAGGTGGCGACGGTCCTGGTCGTCGGCGCCGAGACCTATTCGCGGATCCTCGACTGGGAGGACCGTTCCACCTGCGTACTTTTCGGCGACGGCGCCGGGGCGGTCGTCGTCCAGACGGCGGAGAACGCGGATGACCACGGCTCACGGGTGCTTTCCACCCATCTCCATGCCGATGGCCGCTACCGAGACATCCTCTATGTCGACGGCGGTCCCTCGCAGACGGGAACCGTCGGCCATCTGAGGATGTCCGGAAAGGAGGTCTACCGTCACGCCGTCGCCAGCCTCGCCGCCGTTGCCGAGGAAGCGCTCGCCGCCAACCGGCTCTCGGTGGCCGATCTCGACTGGATGGTTCCCCACCAGGCGAACATCCGGATCATCGAGAGCCTCGGCAAGCGCCTCGGTATCCCGTCCGAGCGCGTCGTCGTCACCGTCGATCGCCATGCCAACACCTCGGCGGCCTCGATTCCGCTCGCCCTTGACGAGGCGGTCCGGGACGGCCGCCTGACCGCGGGCGATCTCGTCCTCATCGAGGCGATCGGCGGCGGCCTGACCTGGGGAGCGGCCCTCGTCCGCTGGTAAGCCCGAAAACTGCATAGAGGCGGCGACGTCGCCGCCCTCTGGGCTTGCAGAGCCCGCCAGGGGCCTCCACATCCCCTTGATATTGACGGACTTCTACCGCTTTAGTAGGGTATCAAAGGCAGCTTCGGGGTGGTAAAGCATGTCCGATCAGACGATCACGCGGGCGTTTCTCAGCGAAGCCGTCTATCAGGAGGTGGGTCTGTCGCGAAACGAGTCGGCGGAACTCCTCGAATCGGTGCTGGCGGAGATTACCGACGCGCTGGCTCGGGGCGAAACGGTGAAGCTGTCGTCGTTCGGCAGTTTCTCAATCCGCCGCAAGGGGCGTCGCATCGGCCGCAATCCCAAAACCGGTGAGGAAGTGCCGATCCTGCCGCGGAAGGTATTGGTTTTTCGTCCGTCGCAAGTGCTGAAAAACCGCATAAATCAGAATCGTCAAGACCACGCCGCCGAGTGATCATGACCATTCTCGATCAAGAGATGAGCGCAGAGCGGAGCGCCTCCGGCCGTACGGTCGGCAAATCCGCCACCGCATTCCGCACCATCGCCGAGGTGGCGTTCGATCTGCAGCTTCCGGCGCACGTGCTCCGCTTCTGGGAAAGCAAGTTTGCGCAGATCAAACCGCTGAAACGGCGTGGCGGTCGCCGCTACTACCGGCCGGAAGATGTGGATCTGCTGCGCCAGATCCGGACCTTGCTCTACACCGATGGCTACACCATTCGCGGTGTCCAGAAGTTGCTGAAGGAGGGCGCCGTCAGGTCGGGCCAGGTTCCGGTCGAACAGGCGGAAACCTCGTCCGGGAATCACGACGAGCCCGAGTTCGATCCGGTGGACGCCCCCGACGCCGACGAGCCTTGCGCCGAAGATGCCCTCGCCGACGTCCTCGACGAACTGGAAGCGCTTCGCGGACTCCTTCGTACCCACGGATTTTGACCGCCTTGCCGCGGTCTTGATGGAGCGCGGCGGACCATCAGGCCTCGTCCCGGAAGATCTCTGCGGCCAGTCGGAGGCAGGTCTCGAAACCGGTGAGATCGCGGAACCGCTCCTGGGCAGCGGCCGGGTGGCGAACGATCGGGGTGTCCTGCTCGCAGAGAGCGCAGTCCAGCATCAGGTTGTCCGCATTGCCGTAGTCTTCGATCTGCATCCCGTCCGCATCGCACCAGGTGCCGGTTGCCGCATCGAAGGCGGTACCGGCCACGCAATCCCGCGCTCGCGAGACGAGGTCGGCCGGATCGTTGGTATAGGCGAAGACGCGGCGACCGAGACCGGTGAGCATTCCGAGCTCGAATACGGTCCCGACGTCGGCGCTGATGCCGCGAAAAGGGGTGAGGTTGAAGATGCCGAAGTCGGCTTCGCGCAGGAGCGCGACATTGGCGCGAAAGATGCGGACGTCGATCCGGTCGTCCCGGGCGTCCGCTGGCGGATTGCCGAGGGGGCAGAGGGCTGCGAAGCCGAAGGCGGCGGCGCGCTCAATCTTGCCGGCGGCGACGGCGGCCGCATCCGACAAGAACACCTCCGGTCCTCCCAGATAGACCTTGAGCCGCCGACCCATGCCGCTTGTCCCGCCCGCTGCCGGCCGGTTGGGATCACCCCCGGACCCGCTGTCGTCCGTCAGAAGGTCAGCCCCTCATCGAGGACGATCTGTTCAAACACCTGCACGAGCCGCATGTCCAGATGGGCCGGGCCCATCTCTTTTTTCATCAAGGCGAGGGCTTTTTCGGCCGGCATGCCGGGCTTGTAGACACGGCGGTCGGTCAGCGCGCTGAAGATATCGATGATCGACGCCATCCGCGCCAGTTCATTGAGCTGCGCCCCCGCCAGTCCCTGCGGATAACCGGAACCGTCCAGCTTTTCATGGTGCTGGGCGGCGATGGTGATGACCGGAAGCGGAACATCGGCGACGGCTTCGAGACAGCGAACGGTGGCCGGGACATGGCCTTTCATCACCGTCCATTCGCCGTTGTCCAAACGTCCGGGCTTGTTCAGCACCGTCAGCGGGACGGCGATCTTGCCGATGTCGTGGACCATTCCGCCGGCGGCAAGGGTCGTCACCTGATCTTCCGACATGCCGATCCGGCGGCCGAACAGCGTCAGCATCACCGCCACCTTCAGCGAGTGGACGTAGGTGTAGTTGTCGTGCTCTCGGACCCCGTCCAGCAGGTCTTGCAGGTTTTCGGCGGTGCTGGCGTTGGCCAGAACGGACGAGGCGGCGGTCACGTCTCCGTATTCGATCGGGTCGCCACGTTCGACCAGGGTGGTCAAGCGGCCGAACAGGATCGAGGTCTGCTGCAAGGCGGCGCGGATGGCCGGCGGGAGCGCCTCCCACCCCACTTCTATGCCGAGGTTGATCGCCTGAGAGACCTGCCGCAGCAGGCTCTCTCGCTCGATGGGTTTTTCGACGATGCCATAGGCGCCGAGTTCCCGCTGCAGGTCGGACAGGTTGCGGCCGTCGGCGGTGAAGGCGAGAAAAATGGGAACGGCGCCCATGCCGGGCTCGCTGTGCAGCGTCTTGACCACGCTGCCGCGCGTGGCGCGGACGATCGGCTCGTCGATAAGGAACACCTGCGGTGGCGAGCGGCGGCACGCGTAGGTCGCCGAGACCACGCTCGGAAACACCGTGACCCGGTATCGGTCGCCGAGCGCCGTTCGCATGCGACGGCTTTCGTCGATGTTATCGGCGACGATGGCGATCAGCGGGAGAGGATGGGGTGGTTGCATGTTTCTTGGTTCGGACGTTTCGACTTTCCGGGGCGCCACTCGTGCGACGGTGCGTCGGGTCCATTTTCGTCGGGCAGGGTTAACAGCCGGTTCCCCCCGGTGCCGTTTTCGTCGTCCGCGGCCGTTGTCTTGCCGGGCCGCTCGTGCGTATAGTTCCGCCGGTTCGGAGCGTGGCGCAGTTTGGTAGCGCACTAGACTGGGGGTCTAGGGGTCGCCGGTTCAAATCCGGCCGCTCCGACCATTAATTCCAAGCTGTTACGAGCCATAGCACGCCCCTTCTGGGGGCGGTTGCTCACTGCCCGTTCCGGCGGTAGGGGTGGGCGTGGGCGTTGCCGAGGGTTCCTTGTCTATATGCTCGCCTTCACCGTCTATATGCTCGCCTTCACCGCGTCGGTGGTGATGTCCTCGGTCGGATCGGCCTCTGGGGTGTTGATCCACACCTCCGGCGGCTCGTAGTCGACATCGCCGTAGGGTGAGCAGAAGGCGACCTCCGCCGCGTCCCGTCCGATACCGATGCGGACCAGGCCGTCCGGCGCCGACATCCGCGTCGGATCGAACAGGTACCACCCGGTTCCGGACGGCCCGACTAGGAACGCTTCGAACACCGCGTGGAAGTCGGGCGGATCGAGCCGCCAGGCGTAGGCGCTGACATAGCGTGCGGGAATGCCCAGCGCTCGACACAGGGCGATCCCCAGGTGGGCAAAGTCCCGGCAGACGCCGGCCCGCTCGGTCACCGTATCGAACGCCGACGTCAGTGCGTCGGAGGATCCCAGCACGTAGTCGACGTTGTCGCGGATCCAGTTGCAGATGCCGTTGACGCGCTGATAACCGAGCGGCAGATCGCCGAAGGTGCGGGCGGCGAAGCGCTTCAGCTTGTCCGATTGGCAGTACCGGCTTGGATAGAGATGGGTCAGCACGTCGAAGGGAAGCGCGCCGGCGGTGACCTCGGCGATCCCCCTCGGATCGTCCACATGCGGTATCAGTTCCACCTCGGCGGTGTAGTGGACGTGCAGACGGCCCGGCTTACCGTGGACGCGGAAGTAGCGATTGCCGCTCTCCGGCATGGTCCAGCGCTCGACCGACGAGGCGGGCGTCAGCTCGAGCCGCTCGTCGAGGATCGTCTGCGCTCCCGAGCGGGCGACCTCGATGTTGAAGACGAACGGAACCGGTGCCGCGAGGCGGTAAGCGAGCGAGCAACCGATGGAGAACTTCATGACCCATCTCCCCGTCGCAGTCGCAATTCGCGAAGCAAGCGGGAGACCATCCGCGTCGGCCAGGAGCGCCGACGCGGATCATTGTCGCGCCGCGGCTCGACTACGGCGCGAACTTGGCAATAAACACGTCGGCGCCGCCGCGATTGGCGCCGACCAGGGCGCCATAGGTCCAACCAGCGATGACGATGTTATCGCTGCTATCGGTGGCGACGCGTGTCGACCAGTCGGTCACATTAGTGCCGATTTGGCGCTTCCACAGGCGCTGTCCGATCGGTTCATACTTGATCAGGAAAACGTCGCCGTCGCCCTTGTTGGGACCGCCGATGGAGCCGTAGGTGTAGCCGGTTGCGGCAATATTGTCGTCACCGTCGACGGCCACGCCGGTAAGCCGACGCGGACCGGTGCCGGCGCCTACCTCGTCGCTCCACGAAAGGGTGCCACCCGCGCTGTACTTGACGACGAATTCTCTGAACTTGCTTGCCACGGTGATAACGGCGTCGCCCTGGCTGTCGGCCGCCACTGCGGTGGCGCTGGAAGACTCTCCCGCATCAAACTGGCGGATCCAGCGTAGGCTTCCGCCGGGGCTGTACTTGGCGACAAAAGCGCCGCCGGTTTGGTTGGATGCGAGGGACCCCGTGGTGTAGCCGGCGACAAGGAGATTGCGATCGGTGTCGGTCGCTACTGCTAGGGCGCTGCAATCTAGATCTGTGGTGCCAAACTGGGTGATCCATATCTGGTCGCCCGCATTCGTATACTTTGCGACCACGGCCTGGTAGCGGCCATTGGGATTGGCGCCACCCAGGGATCCGGAAGTCAATCCACTGACGACAACATCGCCATTGTCATCGACGGCTACCGCGGCATCGGTTTCGAACTCAGCGGTTCCGATGTCGCGGACCCATAGCAGGTCGCCTGCAGCATTGTACTTGGCAAGGAACAGATCGCCCCGGCCTAAATACCCCGCACCCAGGTCTCCGCCCGTCTCTCCGGCGATGAACACATTCCCTTGGCCGTCGGCGGCGACGCCTTCAGCCCGGTCGTCCGCGGAGCTGCCGAGTTGGTGCAGCCACAATTTTGCGCCGCTGCTGCTGTATTTGGCGACGAAAGCGTCACGCCCTCCCTTAGAGGCGCCGTCGAGGGAGCCGGCGGTCGTTCCGACGCTGAGGACATTGTCGTCGGCATCGGTGGCGACTCCGGTAGTGAAATCGTCCTTCTTGGTTCCGAACTGGCGCTTCCAGATGAGCTTGCGTGAGTTATCGGTCGCGGGTGCGACGCTCGCATCAATGGGCTGCCGGACGGCGTCGGCCGCCATCGCCGCCCCGCCGCCGGGCGCGTCCCACGCGATAACCGCCAGGGCGACGAGCACCCCGGTTAATCCCGTCAGGGCCTCCGATGTCATGACCACCACCCTTCTCGAGGGACGCTTCCCACCCGGGTTCAACGCCCCCTCCTGCTGCACACAGCCGTACTATAGCGGATTTGGGCTCGCTTGTATTGGGCGAACTTCTGCATCCTGCCGTTGGCAATTGCGGCCCGGCTAAAGCGTGGTGGCGCAATGAACCGTCGCATCTTCAACCGACACGTCGCTCCGCGATCGTGCCGTCTTCTTTCGCCCGGTGCAGGTAGCCTTCGAACTGGTCGCCGAGACGGCGGATATCGAATTCCCGCTCGGCATAGGCGCGGGCGGCGCTTCCCAGTCGGGCGGCGACGGCCGGATCGCCGATGATCCCGTCGACGGCGGCGATCATCGCCCGCGGGTTCGCCGGGGGGACAATGATGCCGCCGCCGCTCTCGACGATCACCGCCGCGGCGCGGTTGTCCGCCGGCATCGCCGCCACCTGCGGCCGGCCGGCACAGAGGTGGGTGAGCACCTTGGAGGGCACGCAATAGCTGCCGGCGTCGTCATCGAGCAAGGTGACCAGCACATCCGCCGCGCCGAGGACATCCGGCAGATCGGCGAACGGCTGGAACGGCAGCAGCAGCAGGTTGTCCAGATCGTCGGCGGCCTTGTCGGCGGCGAGCCGGTCGGCACCCTCGCCCTCGGAGACGACGACGATGCGGACCTTCGGGCGGTCCCGGTAGGACCGGGCCAGGTCCGACAGCACGGTCGGGCTGTGCTTGCGGCCCAAGGTGCCGGCGTAAAGGATGTTGATGGTGGCATCCAGCCCCTGGCGCAGCGACCAGGCATTGCGCTTCGGCCGCACCGGCACCTCGTCCAGCGGGGCCCACAGCGGCATCACCTCCAGCCGGCCGCGGGGGATCCCCCAGTCGGCGAGGGTGTCGCGGAACTCTTGGCAAATGCAGATGATCCGCGCGCTGCCGCGCAGTTGCCTGCGTTCGAGGAAGCCGTAGCTCCACCCGATCAGTTCGCCCGCCACCTTCAGCTTCTTGGCGAGGATGGTCCGCATGCCGACGCTGTTGATGTCCATCAGCCAGTAGACGAACGGGATCCCGCGCCGCCGCGCGGCACGTCGGGCAAACTCGAGCGAGGCGGGCGGGGTGTTGGCGACGACGACGACGTCCGGCGCAAACGCATCGATGGCTCGCTGCAGTTGCCGGCCGAAGGCCAGCTCCTGGATCTGGCGGGCGACGGACGCACCCTTACGGAACGGCCGATCGATGGTTACCGCTTGCACGGCGAGCCCGGGCGGATCGTCGGGTAGCCGTTCCAGCCGGCCATGGGGTGTCAGGAAATCGGCGGCGTAGGTGTGGAGAATGGCGTGCCCGCGGCGCGCCAGTTCGCGACTGAGCTGGACCTGCGGCGGATGGCCGGAAAAATCGTGCAAGAAGATGCGCATCGGCCCCGGCCTTAGGTAACGGCGCGGTCGCTACCGCCGATGATCACCGGCGGCGCGGGCGCGGGGGCGGGCGGCGGCGCGGCGATCGAGCAGCTGGGCCTTGATCCAATGGAACAGGGGCGGCATCCCGTCCTCCAGCCGCGTCGCGGGCGCCCACCCCAGGTGCGCTTCGATCATCGTGTTGTCGCTGTTGCGCCCGCGGACCCCCTTCGGCGCGTCGAGGTTGTAGTGTCGCTGCAGGGTCACCCCGGCGATCCCCTCGACGATGTCCACCAATTGATTGATCGTCACCATCTGGGTGGAGCCGAGGTTGATCGGCCGGCCGATGTCGCTCTCCATGATCATCAGCGTGCCGGTGATGCAGTCGTCGATGTTCATGAAGCTGCGCGTCTGCTCGCCGTCCCCCCAGATCTCGATCTCCCGGTCGCCGCCCAGCCACGCTTCGATGACCTTGCGGCAGATCGCCGCCGGCGCCTTCTCCCGCCCGCCCTCGAAGTAGCCGTGCGAACCATAGACGTTGTGATAGCGAATGACGCGGGTGGCGAGGCCGTAGTCCTCGCTGAAGTGCCGGCACATGCGCTCGCTGAACAGCTTCTCCCAGCCATAGCCGTCCTCGGCCATGGCCGGATAAGCGTCCTCTTCACGCAGGCCGGGATTGTCGGGATCGGTCTGCTTGTCCTGCGGATAAACGCACGCCGACGAGCTGTAGAGGTAGCGCTTCACCCGCTGCTCGCGCGCCGCCAGCAGCATGTGGGTGTTGATCAGAACCGAGAGCATGCAGGCCGTCTTGTGCTGCTCGATGTAGCCGATCCCGCCCATGTCGGCGGCAAGATTGAAGACGTAGGCGGCGCCTTCACAGGCCGCCTGACAGGCGTCGAGGGTGCGGAGGTCGAGCTGCCGCTCCTCGACCCCGGAATGCCGCTGGAACCAAGTCTCGACCGGCTTGATATCCACCCCGCGCAGACAGGTGAAGCCAAGCGCCTGCAGCTGACCGACGAGGTGGCCACCGATGAACCCTCCGGCCCCGGTAACCACGATCAATTCGTCCCTGTTTGCCAGCTTCAGCATCAGGCCTGCATTCGCCTCCTTCTATGGGAATAGCGCACCGGCAACGCCCACCATAGCGACCAGGATTCTCGATGGCATGCGGGAAAGTTGTGGAACCCCGCTCCGGATGCAAGATCGGTCGCAGACGTGACAATCGAACCGCATGTTCCGTCGTCGGTGCCGGGGAGTCCACCCGCCAGTGCCGGGCAGGTCACCGATATTCGGTGTTGTCGGGTGGGCGGGATTGGATGAGCATCCACCGACGCGACGGAGGAACGGGATCGAAAATGGGCGCCTGGGGCTGTCCTCACGAAGTCGGCGGACGATGCGGGCGCGTTCGCGGCGTCGCCTGCGACCCGGGGATGAAAGGGTGCCTGCTGTTCGGTCGGTTCGTCTGGAGCGTCGAAGCCAAGAACCGGCCGCCGAAGCGGCCTCGCCCGGCGCGCCCCACAGAGGTTTCCGATGCGGCCGGAGAGGATGCGGACGAGGGTGACGCCGCCTGACGGCGTCAACTCCGCCGCTGAGGCACCGAGACCGGGATAGGAACTCTCGGGACAGAAAGGAACACCGGATAATGACCAGGTACGGCTTCTGCGCATCCGGCGGCGGCTACAGGAGCTTTTACACCGCGGGTGCGCTGGTTTGGCTGCGCCAGAACGGGCGGCAGGTGGTGCACATCGCATCCACCAGTTCCGGCAACAACATCAGCATCGACTACCTGCTCTGGGACGCCGATCATGAGGAGTTGCCGCCCGTATTGACCCGGACGATGCGGCTCAGCGTCACCGACATCTTCCATGTCTTCGCCAACTTTCTCGGGCTGAGGCCGACGCTGCTGCCCGCCGGCACCCATCTGTTCACCGTGGACAAGGACAACTGCCGCAAATCGCTCCTCCTGGATGAGCCGAAGCGGCGGGAGGTTCTCGCCGCCAGCCTGGCACGGGTGCGCTGGGACATCTTCGCCACCAACCTGAGGAAGCGGGATCTCCATCATTTCGACGTCAACGCCATCCTGAAGACGATCGATGCCGCGAGCCTGGACGCCTTCATGGATGCCTTCCTCGCCGGCATCACCACGGTTCCCTATTTCAAGGCGATCGAGGTCGGCGGCGACTACTACATCGAGGGCGGATATCTCGATAACACGCCAATGGGGACGCTATTCCAGGATCCGGAGGTGGACGAGATCATCGCCTGCGACTTCACCGATTACGATTACCAGGGCGAGTTCGACAAACTTTACCGGTCGTCTCTGTTCAGCCTGCCCTTCAACAGCATCGACACCCATCTCCTCGTGTCCGACATGCAGCTGACCCTGCCCAATGGCCGCATCTTCGCCGAGGCGGCGCGGATCAACGATCTGCTGGCGATGATGGGCAAGGACAATGTGTCCCTCGGCGGCCGCACCTGGTATCGTAAGCCGATCCACATCCTGCGGCCGAAAAACCTCGAAAGCATGACGATCTCGCTCAAGGACGCCACTGCCCAGAAGCGCTATTTCGAACTCGGCCAGGCGGAGGCCGCGAGCCTCTTCCCCGCCGAACGCTAGCCACTTGCAGGAACCGCCACAGGGTCTACTATGCCCGGCCTCACGGGCCGGACGGCGCACGCGTGGGAGGAAGCCAGAGGGCACCCCGACACAGCGGCCTCGAAGTTCGTACGGGAAGGTAAACGTCCCAATGACCAACTACGGAAGCAAAGCGGTCGCGTCTGGCCGTCCCCGCAGCGCTTCCGCCCTGGTCAAATTAGAGGGTTAAGGAGAGAGACATGGCGCAACAATCGGATCCCGTGGTCGTCGTCGGCGCGGCGCGTACGCCGATGGGCGGGATGCTGGGAGACTTTGCCAACGTAACGGCGACCCATCTGGGCGGCGTTGCCATCCGCGCGGCGCTGGAGCGCTCCACCATCGCGCCGTCCGATGTGGGCGAAGTGTTGATGGGCTGCTGCCTGTTCGCCGGACTGAAGCAGGCGCCGGCGCGCCAGGCTGCGCACTTCGCCGGCGTGCCGTGGAGCGCGGGCGCGACGACGCTCAGCAAGATGTGCGGCTCGGCGATGAAGACGACGATGATCGGCCACGACAACCTCCTCGTCGGCTCCCACGACGTGGTGGTCACCGGCGGCATGGAGAGCATGTCCAACGCCCCGTACCTGGTCCTGAAGGGCCGTACCGGCTACCGCCTCGGCCACGGCGACCAGCTGAAGGACCACATGTTCTATGACGGCCTCGAGGATGCGTACGAGGAAGGCCGCGCCATGGGCACCTTCGCCGAAGATTGTGCCGAGATGTACCAGTTCACCCGCGAGGCGCAGGATCAGTTCGCCATCACCTCGGTGAACCGGGCGCAGTCGGCCTCCAAGGCGGGCGTGTTCGAGGCGGAGATCGCCGCGGTGACGATCAAGGATCGCAAGGGCGAAAAGATCATCAGCATCGATCAGGCCCCGTTCCAGGTCAACGTCGACAAGATCCCGACCCTGAAGGCGGTGTTCCGCAAGAACGGCACGGTGACGCCGGCGACCTCCAGCTCCATTTCCGACGGTGCGGCCGCCCTCGTCCTCACCAAGCGTTCCACCGCCGAGAAGAAGGGTGCCAAGCCGCTGGCGACCATCGTCGCCCACGCGACGCACGCCCAGGAGCCGAACCTGTTCACCACCGCCCCGGTCGGCGCCATCCGCAAGGTCCTCGAGAAGGCCGGCTGGAGCGCCAAGGACGTCGATCTGTGGGAGATCAACGAGGCTTTCGCCGTCGTCACCATGGCGGCCATGCGCGATATCGACATCCCGCATGAGAAGGTCAACGTCAACGGCGGCGCTTGCGCCCTCGGCCACCCCATCGGCGCTTCCGGAGCGCGCATCGTCGTCACCCTCATCCATGCCCTGCAGAAGCATGGGCTGAAGAAGGGTGTTGCGGCGCTGTGCATCGGCGGCGGGGAAGCCACCGCGATGGCGGTCGAACTGGCGTAACCCATCTCGCCTGCATCCCGGTCGTCGCCAAACCGGCGACCGGGATGGGGCAGACGCTGAAGGGCCCGCTGACGACCCGTCCGTGGCCCGATCTCGCAGCACTCAAATCGTCGGAGAAGCGGCCGCCCTTGGGCGGCCCCTTCGCCGTTCCGGACAAACCAATCCCACAGGGGAGAGAAGAAAATGGATGTGAAGGGTCAAGCGGCAATCGTCACCGGGGCCGGCTCCGGCCTGGGTGAGGTCACCGCCCGGGCGCTCGCGGCGGCCGGCGCGAAGGTGGCGGTGTTCGACCTGGCGGAGGAAGCGGCAACCCGCGTCGCCAACGACATCGGCGGGATCGCCTGCGTGTGCGACGTGGCCAACGGCGAGTCGGTGGAAAAGGCCGTCGCCAAGGCGAAGGAAGCGCACGGTGCGGCACGGGTGGTGGTGCAGTGTGCCGGTATCGCCCCCCCGGCGAAGATCGTCGGCAAGAAGGGCCCGCACTCCCTCGACCTGTACACCAAGGTGGTCGGCATCAACCTGGTCGGCATCTTCAACGTGATGCGGCTGGCGGCGGCCGACATGCTGGCGCTGGAGCCGATCGGCGATAACGCCGAGCGGGGCGTGTTCATCAACACCGCCTCCATTGCCGCGTTCGAAGGCCAGGTTGGCCAGGCCGCCTATGCCTCGTCCAAGGCCGGCGTCGTCGGCCTGACCCTGCCGGCGGCGCGCGAGTTCGCCCCCTCGGCGATCCGCGTCGTCTGCATCGCTCCCGGTATCTTCAAGACGCCGATGATGGCCGGGCTGCCGGAGGAGACACAGAAGTCCCTCGGCAAGGCGGTGCCGTTCCCGTCGCGTCTCGGCAACCCGCAGGAATACGCCAAGCTGGTGCTGTCGATCGTCGACAATGTCTATCTGAATGGCGAAGTCATCCGCATCGACGGCGCCCTGCGCATGCAGGGCTGAACGCCCCGTTCCTTCGATAGCGACCGGCGCCGCCGAGGTGGCGCCGGTCGCCTTCGTCTGCGGCACCAATCCGCACAAACAATCGGCAGCGCCCTAACAGCGGTACGTAGATTCTGTGCAGGGCGCGGCTTGTTGCCCGCGCTCGCGGCTGGATTCGCTTCGCGAGCCGCGGCAGAGGCGGATGCATCGCCCACGCCCGGGCAGGAATCCGCCTTTCACCGGGGGAGCGGCAGTCCAATACGCCGTTTCGCCCGGTGTGGGCGGCTCGGCGCGAACGCTCGCCGGCATTTGGCACGCACCGTGCATTGAGATCATCGGCAACCAGGGTGTTTCCCTACCCTCCGCCCGGTCGCCGCGATCGGCGACGGGGCCGCCGCGTTGCCCCCTCAGAGACCCGGAAGACTTTAGGGCCCGCCTTTCTGGCGGGCCCTTTTTTCATCCCGGTCGGTTAGGCTCCTGTCCCCGGCGAGGTTGACGGCACCCGCCCATGTGCGTTAAGCGCGCAGGCGTGAGTGGCGAACCGGCAGGATGGGGCGGAGGACACGACATGGATCGGCGGGTGGTCACGGTCTTCGGCGGCTCGGGGTTTATCGGCCGGCATCTAATCCAACGGCTGGCGGGCGCCGGTTTGATCGTTCGAGCGGGTGTGCGGGATCCGGAAGCGGCGAACTTTCTTAAGACGGTCGGTGATCCGGGACAGGTGGTGCCGCTTTACGCCGATGTGACCGAACCGCGGACGGTGGAGAAGGCGGTCGCGGGGGCCGAGTGGGTGGTCAACCTCGTCGGAATTCTTTACCAGCGCGGCAGACGCTCGTTCCAGCGCATGCATGTGGAGGCCGCCGGCAACATCGCCAAGGCCAGCGCCGCAGCCGGGGTTGAGCGGTTGGTGCAGATGTCGGCGCTGGGCGCCGCCGCCGATGCCGAGGCCGAGTACGCGCGCACCAAGGCGGCCGGGGAAGAAGCGGCGAAGCGGGCGTTTTCCGGGGTGTCCGTCACCCGCCCGAGCGTCGTCTTCGGTCCGGAGGACGATTTCTTCAACCGCTTTGCGGCGATGGCGCGGCTGGCGCCGGTGCTGCCGATTTTTCCCACCCGCTTCCAACCGGTCTATGTCGGCGACGTCGCCGACGCGATCGTCCGCATTCTTGAGAATGCGGAAACCGGCGGCCGCACGTACGAGCTGGGCGGTCCGCGGGTGATGACATTCCGGGAGGTGATCGAAGTGGTGCTGCGGGAGACGGGTCGCCACCCGCTGCTGGTCAACATGCCCTTCTCGGTGGCGACCTTCGAGGCGTTCTTCCTGAATTTCCTTCCGGTGCCGCCGCTCACCCCGGATCAGGTCAAACTGCTGAAGAAGGACAATGTCGTCTCGCCGGGTGCGGCGACGCTGGCCGACCTCGGCATCACGCCGCAGGCGGTGGAGGCGATCGTACCGACCTACCTGCACCGATTCCGCACCCAGGTGATGAGCCGGCGCCGGCTCATCTGAGAGCGGGCGGGCCGCCGTCCAACGATCGGTGCCGGCGGCCGTTCAGCCGCCGCCGAAGCGACGTTCGATCAGTCCGTAAAGGGCGCGGAGGCCCATGGCCTCGCCCCCTTCCGGCCGGCCGGGGCGGCTCTCCGTGTTCCAGGCCATGGTGTCGATGTGTGCCCAGGCGCGCACCGGGGCGGCGAACTCGGCGAGAAACAGCGCCGCCAGGATCGCCCCGGCGTAGGGGCTGTCGGGCGCATTGGTGAGGTCGGCGACCTTGCCGTCCAGCAACCGGCGATAGGGCCGCCACAGGGGCAGCCGCCACAACGGATCGCCCGCCGCCCCGGCTTCGCCGAGGAGTGCGTCGGCCAGTCCGTCGTCGTCGGTGAAGAGGGCGGGCAACTCCGTGCCGAGGGCGGCACGGGCGGCACCGGTGAGGGTTGCGCAATCGACGAGCAGCGACGGATCCTCGGCGGCGGCTTCGGCCAGCGCGTCGGCCAGGATGACCCGACCCTCGGCGTCGGTATTGCCGATCTCCACCGTCAGTCCCTTGCGCGTCTGGACCACGTCGAGGGGACGCATCGACGACCCCGAGACGCTGTTTTCCACCGCCGGCACCAGCAGTCGCAGCCGGACCGGCAGGCCGGCGCTGATGATCATCTGGGCGAGGCCGATGACCAGCGCGGCGCCGCCCATGTCCTTTTTCATCAGCTTCATCGCCGCCGACGGCTTGAGGTCGAGGCCGCCGGTATCGAAGCAGACACCTTTGCCGACCAGGGTGACCTTGGGTGCGCCGGGATCGCCCCAAGAGAGGTCGGCGAGCCGGGGGGGCGACGAACTGGCCCGACCGACCGCGTGGATGGCCGGGTAGTTCTCCCGCAGGAGGGCGTTGGCGGTGATCACCCGACAGCTGCCGCCGCCGCGGCGGCTGAGGCCCCGCACCGCATCGGCCAGTTCCTCCGGCCCCATGTCCGAAGCCGGCGTATTGATCAGGTCGCGGACGAGGAACGTCGCCTCGACCACCCGCTCGACCACGGCGCGCCGGACCGACTGCGGCCAGATCAGCCGCGCGTCCGCCTCCGGCCGACGCCGGTAGCGGTCGAAGCGGTAGGTGCCCATCGCCCAGCCGAAGACCGCGTTCTCCGCCTGCGATCGCCGCAGGTTTGCCTCGATCCGGTAGAGGCCGGGGGGAAGATCGGCGGGCAGGCCCGCCCAGTCCCACCGCTCATCCGCACCGATCCCGAGCAGGACCCGCTCCAGGCGTCCATCCACGGCCGGCACCAGACACGACGTGCCGGCCTGGGCGGTGAAGCCGACGGTCCCCACCCAGGCCCCCCGCTCGGGGTGCCGAGCGAGCCAGGGAGCCAGCTCCGCCGCTGCGAGCGGCGTTATGGGGACGGTCGGTTCGGCCGGACCGTCGACGAGGCGCAGGTCGTGCGCCATTAGGGCGACCCCGCCTGCTTGGTGCCGGCTTCGGCATAGTAGCGGGCGGCGCCGGGATGGAGGGGGACGATCAGACCGTCGGTGGCTTCGCTTGCCCGGATGTTGCGTCCTTCCGGATGCCCGCCGTCGAGAATCTGGCGGTTGCGCGGGTTCCACAGGGCCTGGGTGATGGCGTAAACCAGATCCGCGTTGACCGCCGCCGAGGTGAGGAGCTGGGCACGCGGCCCGAGGGTCGGGGTCTGGGTATCTATGCCGGCATAGGCCCCGGCAGGGATGACCGACACCGCCAGCAACGGATCCCCACGGAGGATGCTCTTGGCCGCTTCGCCTTCGATCGGCAGCAGGCGAATGGCGACGGTATCGGCGAGACGGGCGATCGCTTCCACCGGGTAGCCGCCGACCATGAACAGCGCGTCGATTTCGCCCGCCGCCAACCGACCGGCCGCTCGGGTCAGGTTGTCGGCGGACACCGTCATGTCCTTGGTCGTCAGCCGGTAGCCGTGGAGGACCGTTTTGGCGGTGGCGAGGGTCCCGGAGTTGGGTTCGCCGAGGGCGACGTTCTTTCCCTTGAGATCGCCGATCGATTTGATCGCGCTGTCCTTGCGGACGACGATGTGCAGGGATTCGGCGAACAGGTTGGCGATCGAACGCAACTCGGAGAGGGCGGGGCCGTCGGCGAAGGCGCCCTTGCCCATGTAGGCATCGCGGGCCACGTCGGCCTGGCTCAGTCCCAACTGAACCTGTCCGCGGCTGAGGGCCTTGACGTTGTCCATGGAACCCTGGGAGGCGACGGAGGCGGCGATCAGTCCGGGAACGCCACAGCTCCCGCCGGCATCACAGGCGACGGAGCCGAGCGGGCTGCTGATGGCGTGGGCGATCAGCCCGCCCACCGGAAAGTAGGTTCCTCCGATCGGCCCGGTTGCAATGCGGATAAACCGTTCTTCCACCGCAGATGCCCGTCCGGCCGCCATCAGCGTCACGATGGCCAGGATCAGGGTGACGGTGCGCACAATCGGGTTGGCGGCGGCGAGGCGGCGGCGAAACAACATGGAGGCGGCTCGCGGGCCAGGATTCCTTATACTACATACGGATCGGCCCCCCGTTCGCCAAGGGGGATGACGGATGAGCGGGGTAGACCGATGCCGTCAGTCGCCCGCCGGCGCCGCCGTTGAAACGGGCGGCCGGCCCGACGCGGCTGCGGCGTCCTCCCGCAGCCGCCGATTGTAGAGGCGAGCGCTGATCGGGATCGTCGCCAGGTAGGCGATCTCGGTCACCGCCAGGGTCAGCCAGGGATTGCTGGCGAGGCAGGCCAGGTAAAGGCCGATGATCAGCATCGCCGGCAGCACCCAGCGCTGGGCGATTCGCACCCGCTTGAAGGTGAAGGTGCGCAGGCGGCAGACCAGCAGGGCGGAGGTGGCGATGACGCACAACCCGACGAACACCGGGTGGCGGAGAAAGTCCCATTCCAACTGGAACCACAGCACCATCGGCAACAGCGCGAAGCCGGCCCCCGCCGGTGACGGCATGCCGACGAAGAACGAGCGCTGCCAGGGGGGAGCTTCCGTATTGTCGGCGATGGTGTTGAACCGGGCGAGGCGAAGGGCGCAGCAGATGCAAAGCAGCAGCACCAGCCACCAGCCGACGCGGCCCGCCGCCTGCAGCGACCAGAGGTAAAGGGTCAGGGCCGGCGCGACGCCGAAGCAGAGGAAATCGGACAGGGAGTCGAGCTCGGCGCCGAACTTGGTGGTTCCCTTGAGGATCCGGGCGATGCGGCCATCGAGCCCGTCGAGAACCCCGGCAACGACGATGGCGAGAACCGTGGGCTCCCAGCGCTCCTGCAGAGCGAAGCGCAGCGCGGTCAGGCCGCAGGCCAACGCCAGCAGGGTCAATGTGTTGGGGATCATCCGGTTGATATGCAGGCCGCGCAGGCGGTCGCGGGAAACGTTCCTCATCGGACGGAAGCCCGTCTCATCGCACCGCCGCCGGACGCGGCGGCTCGTTGGCGCGGGCATCGGCGATAACCGTCTCGCCGCCGATCATCCGCTGCCCGACGGCAACGAGGGGAACCATGCCGTCCGGGAGATAGACATCGACCCGGCTGCCGAAGCGGATCATGCCGATGCGCTGGCCGGCCTTGACATGGGCCCCCTCGGCGACCCAGCCGAGGATGCGGCGGGCGATCAGGCCGGCGATCTGGACGACAGCGACGGGCGGACCGTCTTCTCCGGCGATCAGCCAGGACTGGCGCTCGTTGGCGTCGCTCTTGGTGAGGAAGGCCGCATTGCTGAAGCTGCCGGGGGTGTGGATGCGCCGAACCACCACCCCGTCGATCGGCGCGCGGTTGATGTGAACATCGAAGATGCTGAGAAAGATCGAGACGCGGACGAGCGGTTTGTCGGTCAGCGCCAGCTCCGCCGGCGGCACCACCGGTTGCACCGCGATGACCCGGCCGTCGCCCGGACTGATGATAAGCCCCTGGCGGATCGGCGTCTGCCGTTCCGGGTCGCGGAAGAAGAAGGCGGTGAACAGGGCGAGGAGGGCGACCAACACCGCCCAGCCCCAGCCCACGAACAACAGGACGAAGGCGAGCGCGGCGAGGGCGCCGACGAACGGCCAGCCGGCCGGATGAACCGGAATCAGCACGGTGGCGGCGAGGGGATTGCGCGGCATGCGGAGCTCGCTTCAGTTGCCGGAGGCCGCCGGCGTCGGCGGCAGCACGAATGTCTGTCCCGGATAGATCAGATCGGGGTTGTCGATGTTGGCGCGATTGGCGTCGAAGATGATGGTGTAGGCGTACCCCTGACCGTAGGTGCGGCGGGCGATGCGCCACAGGTTCTGTCCGGGTTCGACGACGATGGTACCGCTGGGAGCCGCCGCTGTCGCCCCGGTGGTTTCGGGCGGGGCAAGCAGAAGACGACCGACGAAGCGGCGCGTGACCTTGCCGCCCGCATCCAGTTCTTCCGCTTCCAGCACGTGATTGCCGCTCAGTTTGACTTGTCCCTTGGTCAAGGACCAGGAGCCGGCGGCGTCGACGGTGGCCGAGCCCAGCGGCCGGCCGTCCAACGAAACCCGCACCTGCGCCCTCGGCGACGCATGTCCCGACAGGGCCAGCCGGCTGTCGGTGCCGTAATCGACGACGTCGATACCGAGGCCTGCCACCGGATTGCCACCGGCGCCGGGCTTTTGCAGGATCGTCGGGGCGCGGTCGCCCGTGCCCGGGACGAGAAGCGCCAACGGCCGACCCTCGGTGCCACCGCGGCCGGCGATGTCCTTATTGGTATCGGGGACGATGACCAGCACTTCACCGTCGCCGGGGAGCGCCGTTGTTCCCGGGCGCTCCATGCTGAGGGTGAGGCGATGCGCGCCCGGCGGCAAGGGGGCCTCGGGCACGAACACCCATTCGCCGCGCTCGTCGGCCCGGCTGCTGCCCAACACCTCGCCGTTGCCGAGGATGACGACGGTCGACCCGGGGGCGGCGCGGCCGGCAATGACGGTGTCACCTTCGCGGCTGATCCGTGCCACATCGAAGGAAGGCCCGCGGGCGGCCGCCTCTTCGTTGGCCGGCGTCGTCGGTTGGGCGGTTGGACCCAAGGCGGGGGGGGGTGACCCGGGTTCCTCGTACCATCGCACAAGCGCAAGAACCAAGCCGATGGCAACGGCGATCAACCCGATGACGGCGACGGCGGCCGGACGGGTGAACCGGCTGTGATCTGTCTGGGCGGTGCGCATGGTGCGTGGTGAGCCTAGTCTTCCGCGCCGGCGGGTGCAACGGCCGTCGCCGGCGCTTGTTTCTTAACGGAGCAGGCGGGGGTCGCCGAGACAGGCGAGGAGAGGCCGGATGTCGTCGACGCGGGCGGCGATGCGGCCGGCGCGGCGATTGACCGCGGCGCTCGGCCGCGATGGCGAGCGACCCAGCGGGTCGGGGAGGACGGCGGCGATCAGCGCCGCCTCACGACTATTCAGGGCCGCCGCCGGCTTGCCGAAGAAACGTCGGGCGGCCGCCTCGGCCCCATAAATGCCCGGGCCCATCTCGATGACATTGAGGTAGACCTCGATGATCCGTCGCTTGGACCAGACGAGTTCGATCTGAGGGGTGAAAACCGCCTCCAGCCCTTTGCGCACGAGGTCGCGACCGGGCCACAGAAGAATGTTCTTCGCCGTCTGCTGGGTGATCGTCGACGCCCCGCGCGGTCGCTCGCCGGCCAGCCAATCGTCCACCTCGTCGGCGATGGCGTCGACATCGAAACCGAAATGGCTGCAGAAATGGTTGTCCTCGGCGGCGACCACCGCGGCGAGCAGCGAAGGCGAAATCGCCCGCAGCGGGACCCAGCGATAGTCCAGCCCGGCCCCGTCGGCCCAGCGCAAAACCATCAGCGGGGTGACCGGTGGCGGCACCACCGCATACAGAAGGATAATGAGCGAAGGGGCGGCCGCAAGTAGAACAGCCACAACCATAAGGCGGCGTCGAAACCGACCGGAACCGCGGCGCCTGGGTCGGGTCATCGCACCGCTACGCCCCAAGATCGGCCCCCGCCGACCGCCGGCAATTCCCACAACCAGGCACGACCACCGACGTGAAAACTGCAACCAAGGCACAGTAATCACGCCGAGAACTGGCCGAACGGCGACAAAGGATTGGCAAAAACCTCGTCACTGTCTCATACTTCCATTGCGAACGCAGTGGCGTTTCGACAGGGGCAGGGAAAGTGCATAAAAAACAACATGTTGGCGAGTATCTTCGATCGTACCTGAAGCGCTAGCCGTCGATGGTGTCACGGAGGTGCCAGCGAATCGCATATGCAGGGGAGCCTTAATCGGCACGGCGGTCGTTTGAACTGTAGCGGAGAAACAACTGGGCAGGTTCCATGGGCCCTTCAAACGAATACTGTTCGGCTGAACCGGACAAGACGTCCAGGGAACGAGCGATATATCGCGTACGAGCGTCCAAGCCCGCATCGTCGGCTACCGGTAACCGCGGCGCGGGAGAAAAGAGAGATACGGGAGCGGATCTGCAATATCTGGGCATCGCCCTGTGTGCGGCATCCTCGGTGATGATGGGTTCGGCAGCGACAATCGCTTTTCTCTATCTGTTCTGAGAGGATCTTGCGGCCCCCGGAGGCGGTGGCCGTTGTGGCGAGAGGGAAAGGGCGGCCGTGGTTCGGGGTGTTAGGGACTGATCCTCACCGTCCCTCGAACCGCGGCCGCCGCTTCCCACGCCAAGCCTCGAGACCCTCCTGGTAGTCGTGGCTGTCATAGACAGTGCGCCGCAACCCCTGCATGCGCTCGAACATGGCCGGGGTCATGGCATGCGCCGAGGCGAGCAGACGCAGTTCTTCCTTCATCGCCCCGATGCTGAGCGGCGCGTTGCCGCTGATGGTGGTCGCTAATTCATAGACGAAGGGCTCGATCTCGTCCTTCTCGCGCACGTGGTTGACCACGCCCAGCGCATACGCCCGCTCCGCCGAGATGGGCTTTGCGGTGAAGAGCATCTCTTTGGCCATGCCGAGGGGGATGGTGTTCATCAGCGTCAGCAGGCCGCTGAGGTTGTAGGGAATGCCGAGCTTGGCGGGCGTGATCGCGAACGTCGCGTCGGGGGTGGCGACGAGAATGTCGCAGGCCATCGCCACCTCGCAGGCGCCGCCCCACACGCCGCCCTCGATCAGGCCGATCACCGGCGCAGGAAACTCCTGGATGGCGCGGACCAGCACCCGCAATGCGTCACCCCAGCCGAGCGGATCGCGGCCGGCGTTGGGGAGTTCTTCGATGTCGTGGCCGGCCGACCAGACCCTGCTCCCCGCCGGCGCCCGCAACACCGCAGCCCGTACCCCGGCAACCCGGAAGCCGTCCAACGCCGCCCGGATCTCACTGATCAGCTGGGCCGATAGGGCGTTCCGCTTGGCCTGGTTGTCCATGACGATGGTGCCGATGTCGTTCTCCGTCCGGCCTATAACCAGTTGCATGCGTTTCTCCCTTCGTCCTGCCAGCGCGGTTGGACGCGGACCCTAACGGATCGGCGGCGGCCACCGCTAGGTATTGTCGCAAAGGGCCTGCCCGAGACGCGTCTCGCACCCCCCCACCTGCCGCCGTTCAGGAATGCTTAATCGAGGGCGGCGCAGACTGAGTGCGGGGCCAATGGTGACGAAGGCTATGGTCGCGGCAGATGGCCAACATGTTCGACGCTCCACTCTTCGATCGCATGAAGACGCGCCTCGGCTGGCTGGAGCAGCGGCAGGCGGTGCTGGCCGAGACCATCGCCAATGCCGACACCCCCGATTATCGGCCCTACGACCTGGAGCCGCCGAGCTTCGCCGAGACCCTCGAAAGCGGGACCCCGCGTCTGCAGCCAACCGTCAGCGATCCCGGTCATCTTGGCGCCAAAGACGAGACGTCGGGGGCGGCGAAGAAGTCGGCGGCGACGCGGACCTACGAGGTGGCGCCGGCCGGCAACGCCGTCGTCCTTGAGGAACAGATGGCGAAGGTCAGCGAAACGCAGCTTGCCCACAACCTGACCACCCAGCTCTACCGCAAATACCTGAACCTGGTCCGCATCGCCGCGACGGCGAAGAACTGAGGGCAGAGGCCGAAGAGCAGGGCGAAGGAGAAGTGAACCGGCCATGGACGAATTGACCAAATCGTTGCGCGTCTCCGCCGCCGGCATGCGGGCCCAGGGAACCCGCCTGCGCATCATCACCGAGAACATCGCCAACGCGGATTCGACCGCGGCGTCGCCGGGCGGAGAGCCCTACCGGCGGAAGACGATCAGTTTCAATAACGTCCTCGATCGCAGCCTGGGGGCGGATACCGTCCGCGTCGACAAGGTGAGCCAGGATCCCTCGCCGTTCGTGCGCAAGTACGATCCCGGCAACCCGGCCGCCGACGCCAGCGGCTACGTCCAGACCGCCAACGTCAATCCGCTGATCGAGATGGCGGACATGCGCGAGGCGCAGCGCAGCTACGAGGCCAACCTCAGCAGCATCAAGTCGGCCAAGGCGATGCTGCAGCAGACCATCGACGTCCTGCGCTGAGGCGTGAGGGTCATGGTTCGCGCCATCGACGGCTTCGCCCAGGCCGCCAGCGCCTATGGCCGTGCCGCCCGTGGGCTCGACGGTGCGGACGCCGGCACCGGGCCGTCGAAGACCAATGACTTTGCCGACATGGTTCGGCATGCCGTCGACGAGGTGGTCGACGGGCAGAAGGCGGCGGAGCGGCAGGCCTCACAAGCGGTGGCGGGCAAGGGCGATCTGAGCGGCGTGGTCGCCGCGGTGGCCGAGGCGGAGGTGACGCTGCAGGCCGTGGTTGCGGTGCGCGACCGGGTGATCGAGGCCTACAAGGACATCATGCGGATGCCGATCTGACGGCACCGGCAACGGAACAGGCAGGCGATCATGAACGAGGCGACGGTCCTGGAAATCGCCCGCGGCGCGGTTCAGGTGACCCTGCTCACCAGCGGGCCGCTGCTCCTCGTCGGTACCGCCGTCGGCCTCGTCGTGGCGCTGATTCAGGCCCTGACCACGGTGCAGGAACAGACCTTGTCGTTCGCGCCGAAAATCGTCGCCGTCTTCCTCGCCATGCTCCTTCTCCTCCCGTTCATGCTGTCGACGCTGATCGACTTCACCCGGCTCCTCTTTCAGTCGATCGCCACGGGCGGTTAGGATCTTCACCCGATGCTGATGAACCTGGCGATCGGCGAGGCGACGGCGACGTTCATCGTCTTCGTCCGCGTCGGGACCGTCCTCTCCTTCCTCCCCGGGTTCTCCGCCAGTTACGTCAGCGTGCGCATTCGCCTGATGATGGCGCTCGGGCTCAGCGTGCTGCTGACGCCGCTCTTGTCGTCGCGGCTGCCGCCGCTGCCGGGTGACATTTCCGGTCTTGCCGGGCTGATCTTGGGCGAGGTGCTGATTGGTATCTTCGTCGGGATGATCCCCCGCATCGCCATCGCCGCCCTGCAAACGGCGGGCACCTTCATCTCCTTCTTCGCCTCGCTCGCCAGCGCCGTCGTTCAGGATCCCGTCGCCGATCAGCAGAGCGCCACGCTTGCCGGGTTTCTGAGCCTCTTTGGACTGGTGCTGCTGTTTGTCGCCGACCTCCATCACCTGATGCTGTCGGGGCTCGTCGCCAGCTACGAGGCTTTTCCCTGCGGGGCCGGGCTCCCCATCGGCGACGCCGCCGATGCGGTGACGCGGGCGGTCGCCGCTAGCTTCGCCATCGGCCTGCAGCTTTCTGTTCCCGCATTGATTGCTTGCATCCTATCAAACGTCGCTTTAGGGTTGCTTGGACGGTTGATGCCACAACTAAACGTCTTTTTCTTCGGGATGCCGATTCAAATATCCCTCCAGTTCGTCCTGCTCATGATGATTTTCTCCGGTATGGCGATCGTGTTCCTCAACTTTTTCACCGAAACGCTTAGCCTCTTCGCGCCGCGGTAGGCGAGGTCCATGGCCGAGCAGGACAACAGTTCGCGCACCGAACAACCGACCGAGCGCCGGCTGGAAGACTCCCGCAAGCGGGGCCAGGTGGCCGTCTCTCAGGACGTCAAGGTTTGGGCGTCGTTGGTGGTGAGTGCGCTATTGGTGGGTACGTGGCTGCCGGATGCGGCCCGCGACCTGCTTCGTCTGCTTACCCCCTTTCTCGCCCGGCCGGAGGCGATGGCGGTCGGCGCGGCGGAGGGGGTCGAGGGGTTGGGCGGCCTGTTACGGGGCGTCGGCCTGGTGCTGGCGCCGCTGCTGGCGGCCGTCGCCGCCGTTGCCGCCGCCTCCTGCCTGGTCCAGGTCGGACTCATCTGGGCGCCGGCGAAGATCAAGCCGGAGTGGAGCAAGATATCGCCATTGAAGGGCTTCTCGCGGCTGTTTTCGGCCCGCGCCCTGTTCGAGTTCGGCAAGGGGCTGGTCAAGGTGGTGGTGGTCGGTGCTGTTATCGCCGGCGTCGGCTGGCCGGTGCTCAAGGCGCTCGGACAGGCGACCGCCATTCCGCTGGCCGAGACGCTCGCCATCATCAACGGGACAGCGACCAAAATGCTGGGCGCCGCGGCGGCGGTGATGACGGTGGTCGCCATCGCCGACGTCGTTTACCAACGGCTGGCGCACCTGAAGCAGCTGCGGATGACCCGCACCGAGGTGCGCGACGAGGCGAAGCAGACCGAAGGCGATCCCCACATCAAGGCGCAGCTGAAGCGGCTGCGGATGGAGCGGTCGCGCAAGCGGATGATGGCGGCGGTGCCGGAAGCGACGGTGGTCATCGCCAATCCGACCCATTTCGCCGTGGCGCTGCGCTATCAGATGGAGACGATGCCGGCGCCGAAGGTGGTGGCGAAAGGCGTCGACTTCCTCGCTCAGCGCATCCGTGAGATTGCGGCGGCGCACGCGGTTCCGGTGATCGAGAACCCTCCGCTCGCCCGCGCCCTGCATGCCGCGGTCGACGTCGACGAGGAAATTCCCCCCGAACACTATCAGGCGGTGGCGCAGGTGATCGGTTACGTGATGCAGCTTGACCGCGACAAGACCGCCCGGGCGCCGGCGGCGGCGCACCATGGCTAGAGGCGGGGCTAGGGGCGGGGCCGGAAACGCGGCTCGGGGTGCCGCCGGGAAGGGCGACCGCGCCGGCAATGTTCGCCGGAAAGCCGCGACATCCGCCGGTGATGACTTCGGTGCCTGGCGACCGTGGCTCGCCGATCTGTTTCTGGCGGCGCCGGTGGGGATCGCCTGCCTCGATCTCCACGGCGTGGTGGTGGCCTGCAACACTGCCTTCCGCGCCCTGTTCGCGGACGGCAGCGAGGGCGTCATCGGCCGTCACTTCGCCGAGCTCGTGGCCCGGCCGGACCGTGATGACCTGGCCCGGCAGCTCTGCAAGCTTGTCCTCGGGACGGCCCGCAGCGTCCGCCTGGAAGACGTGGGCATCGAGGCCGGCGACCGGGCACGGCGCCTGACGCTGGTCGGTGCCGCGGTCGGGCAGGGGGGTGACGCCCGCGCCGTCGCCGTCTATGCCATGGGCGGGCCGGCGCGCGGCACCTCGGCGGCGGCACTCGCCCATGCCCAGAAGATGGAGGCCCTGGGCCAGCTCGCCGGTGGCGTCGCTCACGACTTCAACAACCTCCTCGCCGGCATGCTGGGCTTCTGCGATCTCCTGCTCACCCGCCACGGTCCCGGCGATGGCTCCCACGACGAGCTCATGCAGATTCGCGGCAACGCCCTGCGTGCCGGTAAGCTGGTTCGTCAGCTGCTGGCGTTCTCCCGCCAGCAGACCCTGGCCCCGGCGCGTCTCGCCGTCGGCCACGCCCTGTCCGAACTCGCCGGCATGTTGTCGCGGCTCCTCGGGCCGACGATCGAGCTGGTGCTCTCCGCCGACGAGAATGCCGTCGTCGAGGTCGATCCCGGCCAGTTCGATCAGGTCATCGTCAATCTCGCCGTCAACGCCCGCGACGCCATGCCGGCCGGCGGCCGGTTGAGGCTTGCCGCCGCCCCGGTCGACGTCGACCGGCCGCTGCCGGCGGGCGAGGAGACGATGCCGGCCGGTCGCTGGGTGCGCATCGAGGTCAGTGACACCGGCACCGGCATCCCGAAGGAGGTCCTCGGCCACATCTTCGAGCCGTTCTTCACCACCAAGGAGGCGGGCGCCGGCACCGGTCTCGGCCTCGCGACCGTGTTCGGCATCGTCCGCCAGACCCACGGCTACATCTTCGTCGACAGCGCCCTGGGTGAAGGTGCCACCTTCACCATCTACCTGCCGGCCGCGGTGCCGGCGAACGCGACGGAAGGGGTGGGGCCGCTATCGGTCTCGATTCCGTCGCCGGCGTCCGGGCCGCCGCGACCCCCGGTAGTGCCGGTGCCGATTCCCGCGCCGGCCGGGGCCGCATTGCCGAGCGAGGGCGCAACCGAGCGGGTGGTGCTTCTGGTCGACGATGAAGACCCGGTCCGCCGGTTCGTCGCCCGGGCTCTGCGGCGGCAGGGCTTTCGGGTGATCGAAGCGGCGTCCGGGGAGGACGCGCTGGAAGTCTTCGCCGCCCACGACGGGCCCATCGACATGCTGCTGACCGATGTGGTGATGCCGGGCATCGACGGCTACAGCCTCGCCCGCCAGGTCAGGTGCGAACTGCCGGCGCTGCCGGTGGTGGTGATGTCGGGCTTCCAGGAGGACGCGCTACGGGCGGAACGCGGCGAAGACGGCCTTGCCGGCTTCCTCGGCAAGCCGTTCACCCTCGCCGAACTGACGGCGACGGTGGGCGCACTCGTCGGTTCCGATGGGTCACCGGCGTCCCGGTGAGGAGCGCACCCCTGGGCGCACCCCCTGGGGTCGGCGTGTTACAACCTGAGGCCGGCCGGTCCCAGCGACATGGTTCGCACCAGCTCCGCCTGGCGGTCGGTAAAGGTCTTGCTGAAAATCTGTTTGAGGTGTTTGCGGACCGTCTCATAGGTGAGCCCCAGCGCCTCCGCCACCTGGTCGAGGCGCTGTCCCTTGGCCAGTTCCACCGCCACCCGGGCCTCCGCCCGGCTGAGGCCGTAAAGCCGGATCAGACGCCTCGAATCCACCTGCGACGGCCGCTCCGGATCGCCGACGAAGACGATCGCCGCCGGGTCGGTGGGCGCCCTGACCCGCTCCGGGCCATCGAGAGCGAGGGTCATCACCGTCAGCGGCCGGCCGCCGCCTTCGCGGGCGACGCTGGTGGCATGGATCTCGCCCGAGCCGTCCAGCACCGGCCGCAGCGTCGCCGCGCCGACGATGTCCCTGAACCGCGTCCGCCCCGCCGCCAGCCGCAATCCGAGCCCGTTGTTGCCCACATAGAACGCCGGCTCGCCGTTGATGATCTCGCGGGCGAGTCGGTTGGCAAACATCACCTGGCCGGCGGTCGACAGGATCATGACGCCGATGGGCAGCACGTCGAGGGCGTGCGCCTGCAACCGGTTCATCTCCTCGCTGCGGCGGAGGGTTCGTCCTGCCTGCAGGCCGTACCGGAGGTTGGGGAGGAGGCGGCTGAGCAAAGCGAGGTCGTCGTCCCAGAAGGCACCCTTCTCGCGCGAGCGGGCGAAGAAGAGATAGTCGACGGCGCTGCCGCTGGAATCGAGGATGCCGAATATGTGGTGGAACAGGTTCTGCGGTTCTAGCCACTCCCGGTAGAAAGGGCCGTCGAGGAGTTCGGTGTCTTCGGCCAGCATTTGCCCGGAACGGACGCTGCCCGGGGGCGGGAGGCGATCCTGTTGATGCAGCCACGGATTGTGACGGGCGAGGCCTTCGCCGTAGGCGGCGATAAAGCCGGGATCGATGTTGACCGCCTGGTCGAGGCGACCGGTGCCGGAGGCGAAGTCGTGGCTGCCGAGGGCGCAGACGTCGGCGCGGACCGCGTCCTTCAGACGGACGAGGATGTCGGGCCAATGGGCCGGCTCCAGGCACGCGGCATAGAAGCCGGCGACGAGGTCGGCGAGAAGGACTCCCCAGCGTCCGAAGTTATCCCGCACCGGAAGCGGCGGTTGGCCGTGGGCGACGTCGCCGTTGGATGCGCGCGCATCGTAATAGCCGCTGCTGCGGCGGTCGCCCGCACCGGAAAGGTGCCGCCGTTCCGAACCGGACCGGCGGTCGGGGCCCTGACGACGGTCACCGTAGCCGCGTCGGTCGAGACCGGAACGGCGATCGATCAAGAGACGATTATTCATTGGCTATGCCTGGTCCTTCTTGCACGGTGCGCCGCACCGGCATCTCTCCCTAACCCACGCGGGCCGACCCGTGCCCGCCGCGACGTATTCGCTGCACCATGTTCTGACGCAATTTCCCGCATTGTAGCGAATCTGTCACGGCGGTGGCAAACGCAAGATGTGACCTTCTCGCATATTTTCGCGCGAGCGATGCGGATATTCCGCCGGTCATTACCGTAAGATGCATGAAAGAGGCCCGAACGGGTTACAAATGCGAACTGTAGAATCACGCGTTTGCAAAAAGCCGCTTGCCAGGCCGAACAAAACGTGTACATTGCTCGGCGTCGTCGATACCGGGGTCGATCCCAATTGTCGATCCCGGGCGAGTGTGGAATAAGGGGGCTTTCCGATGATTGTCAGCAGATTGCAACTCGTGGAACGCGACTCCGTCGACAAGACAAAAGCCATCGATGCCGCCGTCGGCCAGATCGAGCGGGCCTTCGGCAAGGGCGCGATCATGCGCCTCGGCCAGCGTGAGACGGTGGAGACGGAAGTCGTCTCGACCGGATCCATCGGCCTCGACATTGCGCTCGGCATCGGCGGCCTGCCGCGCGGCCGGGTGGTCGAAATCTACGGCCCGGAGAGCTCCGGCAAGACGACGCTGGCGCTGCACGTCATCGCCGAGGCGCAGAAGAAGAACGGCGTCTGCGCCTTCATCGACGCCGAGCACGCCCTCGATCCGGCCTACGCGAAGAAGCTCGGCGTCGACATCGACAATCTGCTCATCTCCCAACCGGACGCCGGCGAGCAGGCGCTGGAGATCGCCGACACCCTGACCCGCTCCGGGGCGGTCGATGTCCTGGTCGTCGATTCGGTGGCGGCCCTGGTGCCGCGCAGCGAGCTGGAAGGGGAGATGGGCGACCAGCAGCCGGGGCTGCAGGCGCGGCTGATGAGCCAGGCGATGCGCAAGCTCACCGGCTCGGTGTCGCGCTCGCGGACGATGATCATCTTCATCAATCAGCTGCGGATGAAGATCGGCGTCATGTTCGGCAACCCGGAGACCACCACCGGCGGCAACGCGCTGAAGTTCTACTCATCGATCCGGCTGGAGATCCGCCGCATCGGCGCCATCAAGGACCGTGACGAGGTGGTCGGCAACCAGACCCGGGTGAAGGTGGTCAAGAACAAGATGGCGCCGCCGTTCAAGATGGTCGAATTCGACATCATGTACGGCGAGGGCGTCTCCAAGATGGGCGAACTCTTGGACCTGGGGATCAAGGCCGGCATCGTCGAGAAGTCGGGATCGTGGTTCTCCTTCGGCTCGACGCGCATCGGCCAGGGGCGCGAGAACGCCAAGCAGTACCTGCGCGACCACCCCGACATGGCGGCCGACATCGAGGCGAAGATCCGCCAGAACGCCGGCCTCGTCTCCGAGGCGCTCCTGACCGGCGAACCGGCCGGCGACGGCGACACCGCCGACTGACCTACTCGGCTTCGGTCTCCCCTTCTCAAGCGGGATTTTCCCAAGCTTTGTAGACACCTCGCGCCGCCGGCGCTACAACCGGCGGCGCGCCCGTTCACGCTCTCGCTTTCGGCGCTGGCAGGACCAAATTACAGGCATGCAAAGCGTCAACGATATCCGCAAGGCCTACCTCGACTTCTTCGCCCGCCACGGTCATCGTATCGTCGCGTCGAGCCCGCTGGTGCCGCGCAACGATCCGACGTTGATGTTCACCAACGCCGGCATGGTGCAGTTCAAGAACGTCTTCACCGGCGTCGAGAAGCGCGATTACGTCCGCGCGACCACGTCGCAGAAGTGCGTGCGCGCCGGCGGCAAGCACAACGATCTGGAGAATGTCGGTTATACCGCCCGGCACCACACCTTCTTCGAGATGCTGGGCAACTTCTCCTTCGGCGACTACTTCAAGGATCTCGCCATCGAGCTGGCCTGGGGGCTGGTGACCAAGGAGTTCGGGCTGCCGCGTGAGCGCTTGATGGTCACCGTCTTCGCCGAGGACGACGAGGCGTTCCGGCTGTGGAAGAAGATCGCCGGACTGCCCGAGGAGAAGATCGTCCGCATCGCCACCTCCGACAACTTCTGGGCGATGGGCGAGACCGGCCCGTGCGGCCCGTGCTCGGAGATCTTCTATGATCACGGCCCCCACATCCCCGGCGGGCCGCCCGGTTCGGCCGACGCCGAGGGCGACCGCTTCATCGAGATCTGGAATCTCGTCTTCATGCAGTTCGAGCAGGTGACGCCCGACACCCGCATCGACCTGCCGCGGCCGTCCATCGACACCGGCATGGGGCTCGAGCGGGTCGCCGCGGTGATGCAAGGGACGCACGACAATTACGACATCGACCTGCTGCAGGCGCTGATCCAGGCCTCGGCGGCGGCCAGCGGCACCGAGCCCGAAGGCCCGCATCGCATCTCGCACCGGGTGATCGCCGATCACCTGCGGGCGTCCGGCTTTCTCATCGCCGACGGGGTCTCGCCGGCCAACGAGGGGCGCGGTTACGTGCTGCGGCGGATCATGCGCCGCGCCATGCGCCACGCCCACATGATCGGCTGCGAGGAGCCGCTGCTGTACCGGCTGGTGCCGGCGCTCCTGCAGAAGATGGGCCAGGCTTACCCGGAGCTGATCCGCGCCGAGGCGCTGATCACCGATACCCTGCGCCTGGAGGAGAGCCGCTTCCGCCGCACCCTCGACCGCGGACTGCGCCTTCTGGAGGATGCGACGGACAAGTTGCCGAGCGGCGGGGTGCTGGACGGGGAGACCGCGTTCCGGCTCTACGATACCTACGGGTTTCCGCTCGACCTCACTCAGGACGCCCTGCGCGCCAAGGGTCTGACCGTCGATGGGGACGGTTTCAACAAGGCGATGGCGCGGCAGCGGGAGGAGGCGCGTCGCGCCTGGGCCGGCTCCGGCGAGACGGCGACGGAATCCCTGTGGTTCCGCATCGGCGATGAAACCGGCGCCAGCGAGTTTCTCGGCTACGAGGTGGAGCGGGCGGAAGGCAAGGTTTTGGCCCTCGTCGTCGACGGCGCCCGGGTCGACGCCGCCGCCGCCGGGCAGCAGGTGGCGATCGTCTGCAACCAGACCCCGTTCTACGGCGAGTCGGGCGGCCAAGTGGGCGACACCGGCCGCATCACCGCCGCCGACGGCGCCCGCGTCGCCATTCTCGACACCCAGAAGAAGTCGGGTGAGCTCATCGTTCATCTGGGTGTGGTCGAGGCCGGCCCGCTCAAGATCGGCGCCGACGTCGTTCTCGAGGTGGACGGACGCCGGCGGACCGAAATCCGTGCCAATCATTCGGCGACCCATCTCCTGCACGCGGCGTTGCGCAAGCATCTGGGCGATCACGTCACCCAGAAGGGGTCGCTGGTCGCCCCCGACCGGCTGCGCTTCGACGTCAGCCACCCGAAGCCGATGGCGGCGGAGGAACTGGCGACGGTCGAAGCGGAGGTGAATGGCCACATCCGCGACAATGTGGCGGTAGTCACCCATCTGATGGAGCCGGAAGCGGCCATCGCCGCCGGCGCCATGGCCCTGTTCGGCGAGAAATACGGCGACGAGGTGCGCGTCGTCTCCATGGGCGCCGACGACGGCGACGGAACGGTGTCTTCGATCGAGCTGTGCGGCGGCACCCATGTCCGGCGGACCGGCGACATCGGCACCTTCAAGATCGTCTCCGAGGCGGCGCTGGCGTCGGGCGTCCGGCGGATCGAGGCGGTCACCGGCGGGGCCGCCGTTTCCTTCGTCGCCGAGGAGGAGAAGGCGCTGCGCGAGACCGCCCATCTCCTCAACATCGCACCCGCCGAGGTGCCGCTGCGCGTCGCCCAGCTGCTGGAGGAACGGCGCCGGCTCGACCGCGAACTGAGCGAGACCCGCCGGCAGCTCGCCACCGGCGGCGGTGCCGGGGCGCAGATCAAGGACGTGGGTGGGGTGCGGTTCTCGCCCCAGGTGCTGGTCGGGGTCCCGCCGCGCGAGTTGAAGGGCATGGCGGACGATCTGAAGAAGCAGCTCGGGTCCGGCGTCGTCGCCCTGGTGGCGACCACCGACGGCAAGGCCTCGGTGGTCGTCGGCGTCACCGCCGATCTCACCGACCGGTTGAGCGCCATCGATCTGGTCAGGGCCGGCTCGGCGGCGCTCGGCGGCTCCGGCGGCGGCGGTCGGGCCGACATGGCCCAGGCCGGCGGCCCCGAGGCGGCCAACGCGCAGGCCGCGCTCGACGCCATCGAGCACGCGCTGGCTCGCGGCAGCGAGGCCGCCTGATCGACGAGTCTCCAGCCGGAACGGCTCCGGACGGCGGGTCCGGCCCCGGCGCATCATCCTCCGCATCGCCGGCCGGTTCGCCCTGGCGGCCGTTCCGTACCCGGATCTTCGCCCTCGTCTGGACCGCGGCGCTCGTTTCCAATACCGGGACGTGGCTGCAGCAGGTGGGCGCCCAGTGGCTGATGACCTCGCTGGCGCCGTCGCCGCTCTACGTCTCGCTGGTGCAGACGGCGACCCTGCTGCCAGTCTTCTGCTTCGCCCTCGCCGCCGGCGCGCTCGCCGATATCTTCGACCGGCGTCGGCTGTTGCTGGTCGTCCAGTCGATGATGGCGCTCATTGCCCTCGTTCTGGGCGTGCTGGTCTGGGCGGGGGCGGTCGGCCCCTTATCGCTGCTGGCGTTCAGCTTTGCCCTCGGCACCGGCGCTGCGTTCAGCGGACCCGCCTGGCAGGCGGTGGTGCCGCACCTGGTGCCGCGCGCCGACCTGCATGCGGCGATCGCGCTCAACAGCGCCGGCTTCAACGTCGCCCGGGCCCTCGGCCCCGCCGTCGCCGGGGTGCTGATCGGCGGCATCGGCATCGCCGCCCCGTTCTTCTGCAACGCCATCAGTTTCATCGCCGTCATCGCCGCCTTCTTCTGGTGGCGCAAGCCGGCCGCGGTGTCCTCCCATCTTCCCTCGGAGCGGCTGAGCGCCGCGATGCGCGCCGGTTTGCGTTATGCGCGGGAGAGCCCCGGGCTGCGCGCCACGCTGATCCGCTCGGTCGCTTTCTTCGCCTTCGGCGTTGCCTATTGGGCGTTGCTGCCCCTCGTCGTGCGGGTGGGGCTGGGCGCCGGCCCGGAAGCGTTCGGGCTGGTGCTGGCGACCATCGGCATCGGCGCCGTCGTCGGCGCCGCGCTGATGAATTGGCTCAGGGCCCGTCTCGATCCGGACCGTCTGGTGGCGGTGGGGACGCTCGGCACCGTCGTCGCCCTCGTCGGCTTCGCGCTGGCACCGTCGCTGCCGGTGGTCGCGGCGGTGGGTGTCCTTGCCGGCGTCGCCTGGATCCTGGTGGTGCCGAGCCTCAACGTCTCGGCCCAGCTTTCGGTGCCGGAATGGATGCGGGGGCGCGGCCTGGCCCTGTTCCAGATGTCGATGTTCGGCAGCATGGGCGGCGGCAGTGCCGTCTGGGGACGACTGGCGGAGGTGGTCGGAACCCACCATGCGCTGCTGATCGCCGCCGCCGGCGCGCTCGTCGCCATGGCGGCTACCTGGCGATGGTCGTTACAGCGGGCCGATGTCGACCTCAGCCCGGCCACGCCCTGGCCGGAACCGCTGGTATCGGCGCCGGTGTCCCACGATCGCGGCCCGGTGCTGGTTACCGTCGAATATCGGGTCGATCCGGCGGATGCCGACGCCTTCCTCGCCGCCATGGAGGGGCTGCGCGGCAGCCGCCGGCGCGGCGGCGCGTACGCTTGGGGGGTGTTCGAGGACGCCGCCGCGGCGGGTCGCTACCTGGAGTGCTTCGTCGTCGAATCCTGGCTCGATCATCTGCGCCAGCACGCCCGGGTCACCGCCGGCGACCAGGCCTTGCAGGATGCCGTGCGCCGCTATCACCGGGGGGAGACACGGCCGCCGGTCGTCCACTGGCTCGGCCGCTTCCGCAGCTGAAGGTGGGTCCTCCATGCGGAGGGACCCATACTATAGGGATGAGCGTATAAACGTGGATGGGTGGGGGTTTTGCCGATGAGAAAGCTACTGAGGGCTCTTTGCTTCCTGGCCCTGCCGGGCCTCTTGTTGGTCTCCTTGCCGGACGCCGCAGCCGCCGACGCCCCACCGGTACAGAAGGCCGATCCGGCCTACCAGATCCGGTTCCCCGAGGACGAGGGAAGCCATCCGGGATTCGGCGGGGAATGGTGGTACCTCTCTGGCTGGTTGGACGCTGCGGATGGGACCACGCGTGGCTTCCAGGTCACTTTCTTCCGCTTCCGCCAGGACCGCGACAAGGACGGGGTCATTCTTCCGGTTCCGGCCCAGATTCTCGTCGGCCACGCCGCCCTGAGCGACCCGCAACAAGGAGCGGCGCTGCACGACCAACGGACGGCACCGGCCGATCTGCAGCAGACATTCGCCCGGGAGGGAGCGATGGACATCCGGGTGGGTGACTGGTCGATGCGCAAGGAAGCGGACGGCGCCTATATGGTCGCGTTCCCGACCGCCGCGTTCGGCCTCGATCTGCGCCTGGAGCCGACGCAGCCGCCGATGCTCAACGGCAACCAGGGCTACAGCCAGAAGACTCCCGATCCGACGGTGGCGAGCCACTACTACAGCGTGCCGCAGCTGGCGGTGAAGGGGACCCTGACCCGCGACGGCACGGTGCTGCCCGTCACCGGCACCGCCTGGCTCGACCGGGAATGGTTCACCACCCCGGAATGGATCGCTCAGCCGCGATGGGATTGGATCGGCATCAATCTTGCCGACGGCGGCGCGCTGATGGCGAGTCAGGTCCGGGATGCGGCGGGGACACCGATTTGGACCTTCGGTAGCCTTCGGGACGCCACCGGGGCGCTCACCGTGTTGGCGCCGAAGGATGTGAGCTTCACCCCCTTGCGGCAGTGGCGGTCGCCGCCCACCGGGATCGTCTGGCCGGTCGCTTGGCGGGTGCGGGCGGGTCGGCGTGAGGTGACCATCGAGCCGCTGATGGACGACCAGGAGTACGACGCCCGGGAAACCTCGCGCCTCGTCTATTGGGAAGGGGCCGCCTCGGCCGCGGAGAATGGCGAGATTGTCGGCCGCGGCTACCTGGAGCTCACCGGCTACGGTCCGGCGCAGCCCTGAGGACGCCGGCCGGCCGGGCCCGCTCAGACGCGTCGGCCGGCGATGAGCTGGTCGAGTAGGGTCTCGGCCGGCGCCGGCCGGGCACCCTTGTCTGCGTCGGCGCCGTTCGCCTGCTCGATCTTGGCGATGACCCTGTCCATGAAATCGTTGATCGCTTCGTCGGTCATCGCCGCGACCATGTCGGAGGTTGCCGGATCGAGCCCGCTACCCTGCGGAGGCGCCAGCGTCGGCGACTGGGCGAAGGTGCGCTGCAACTCGCGCGCCGCTTCCGCTGGGTCCGGCTCTTCGATCAGGCCGCAGGCGTAGGCGTTGATCAGAAGGCGGCGGTGGGCGCTGATATGCGCGAGGAGGGAAAGCAACATAGGATGCATGGAATCCTCCTGGCTCCTCATCTGCGCCGGATACCCTGGCCGCCGCTCTCGAAAGAGGAAACCGCGGCGGCAGAGCCCAGTATGGGGTCATCCGGTTGCCAAGGGGTTAAGCCGGATCGGTCATTTTCGCCATGCAACCCGCAGGCCGCATTCGCTCTTGACCGCCGGCCGCCCCGCCCACACCCTTCGTCCTACGCCCTGATGCCATCGATGCGGGAGCCGCTCATGAGCACGCGCTTCACCGGGACCGAAACCTACGTCGCCACCGACGATCTGGCGGTCGCGGTCAATGCCGCCATCGCGCTGGAGCGACCGCTGCTGGTCAAGGGCGAACCCGGCACCGGCAAGACCATCCTCGCCATGGAAATCGCCGGCGCCATCGGTGCGCCGTTGCTGCAATGGCATATCAAGTCGACAACGAAGGCGCAGCAGGGCCTCTACGAGTACGACGCGGTGGCCCGGCTGCGGGACTCCCAGCTGGGCGACGTCCGGGTGCACGATATCGGCAACTACATCATCAAGGGCAAGCTGTGGGAGGCGTTCAGCCAGGATGCGCGGCCGGTGCTGCTGATCGACGAGATCGACAAGGCCGACATCGAGTTTCCCAACGATCTGCTGCTCGAACTGGACCGCATGGAGTTCCACGTCTACGAGACCAAGGAAACGGTGGTGGCGCGTCAGCGGCCGATCGTGATCATCACCTCCAACAACGAAAAGGAGCTCCCGGACGCCTTCTTGCGTCGCTGCTTCTTCCACTACATCCGCTTCCCCGATCGGGAGACGATGCTGAAGATCGTCGATGTGCACTACCCCCGCATCCAGAAGCGGCTGGTCAACGAGGCGCTCACCGTCTTCTTCGAGATGCGCGAGGTGCCGGGGCTGAAGAAGAAGCCGTCGACGTCGGAGTTGCTCGACTGGCTCAAGCTGTTGATGGTCGAAGACATCCCGCCGGAGGCGCTGCGCTCCACCGACGGCCGCAAGCTCATTCCCCCTTTGCACGGCGCGCTGCTGAAGAACGAGCAGGACGTCCACCTGTTCGAACGCCTCGCCTTCCTCAGCCGCCGCGAAGGGCACTGAGGCACTTGGCTCCGGCGAGGGCAGGCGGGCGATGTTCATCTCGTTCTTTTTGGCACTGCGTGAGATCGGCGTGCCGGTTTCGGTGCGCGAATACCTGACCCTGATCGAGGCGATGGACAGGGGGCTCGCCGATTATTCGGTCGACGACTTCTATTATCTGTCGCGCGCCTGCCTGGTGAAGGACGAGAGCTACCTCGATCGCTTCGACCGGGTTTTCGGCACCGTGTTCAAGGGACTGGAGTCGCCCGCCGAGGCGGAGACGGTGAGCATTCCCGAGGAATGGCTGCGCAAGCTTGTCGAACGCAACTTGTCCGAGGAGGAGAAGGCGCTGGTCGAGGCCATGGGCGGCTGGGACAAGTTGATGGAGACGTTGCGCCGGCGCCTGGAAGAACAGCGGGGCCGGCATCAGGGCGGATCGAAATGGATCGGCACCGCCGGAACCTCACCCTACGGTGCCTACGGCTACAACCCCGAGGGGGTCCGCATCGGCCAGGACACCAACCGCAACAACCGTGCGGTCAAGGTCTGGGACAAGCGCGAGTTCCGCAATCTCGACTCCTCGGTCGAACTCGGGACCCGCAATATCAAGGTGGCGCTGCGCCGGTTGCGCCGCTTCGCCCGCCAGGGTGCGGCAACGGAGCTCGATCTCGGCACCACCATCCGGCAGACGGCGAAGAAGGGCTATCTCGATCTGGCGATGGTTCCGGAGCGCCACAATGCCGTCAAGGTCCTGCTATTTCTCGATGTCGGCGGCTCGATGGACCCGTTCGTCCAGGCGTGCGAGGAATTGTTCTCCGCCGCCCGCTCGGAATTCAAGCACCTTGAGTACTTTTACTTCCACAACTGTATCTACGAGCGGGTGTGGCGCGACAATCGCCGCCGCCACGCCGAGTCGACGGCGACCTGGGACCTCCTGCATACCTATCCGCACGACTACAAGCTGATCTTCGTCGGCGATGCGGCGATGAGTCCCTACGAACTGATCCATCCCGGCGGCTCGGTGGAACACTGGAACGACGAGACCGGGACCACTTGGCTGCAGCGTATTCTCGCCATCTATGCCAAGGCATGCTGGCTCAACCCGGTGGCGGAGGGCTGGTGGCAATATTCCCAATCGACCCGGCTGATCCGGCAGCTTTTTTCCGAGCGGATGTTTCCTTTGACCCTCGACGGACTGGATGCGGCGATGCGAAGTCTCGGACGCTGAACCGCGGGCCTCGACCCGCCTTCCCGGCCGCCTCGGGCCCTGCCCTTAAGACCATTTCCGGACGACGAAATCCGCGCTTCGGCGACCGTGGCTCGACGGCAACTGCCGGCGTGTTTCGCAACTTAAGCCCGTTTCAGCAAGCGTAGCCCGGATGGAGCGGGGCGCAATCCGGGATTAACCGTCTTCGGGCGATACCTTGGCGCATGGTCAACTACCGCCGCGCCCGCGTCCCCGGCGCCACCTATTTTTTCACCGTGACCCTGCGCGACCGGCGCAAGGACTGGCTCATCTGCACGCGACATGCTGCGATCGGTGATCCGCGACGTCCGACGGCAGCGACCGTTCATCATCGACGCCGCCGTGGTCCTGCCGGACCATCTGCACACGGTGTGGACCCTTCCGGGCGGCGACGCCGACTTCTCGGGCGGCTGGCGGGCGATCAAGGCCGGGTTCAGCCGCGCGCTGGTGCGCCGCGGCCTGCCGCTGGCGCGCGACCGGCGTGGCGAATACGATCTCTGGCAGCGGCGTTTTTGGGAACACCTCGTTCGCGACGACGAAGACTTCGTCCGCCACGTCGACTACATCCACCACAATCCGGTGAAGCATGGCCTGGTGGCCGATCCGATCGACTGGCGCTGGTCGCCGATCCATATGTTCGTGCGGCGGGGAGATCTCGCCCGCGAGCGGACCGGCGGCACCCCCGGGGGGGCGGGGTGACCAAAGGGATCCCGGATTGCGCTCCGCTCCATCCGGGCTACGCTTGCTGAAGCGTCAGAGAGTTACTCGCCCGAGAAGGAGTGGCCGTTCGCGTTAGACTGCTCCGGCGGGTTGAGGCCGACGAAAAGAACGTCGAGGTGTGGTCGAAGAAACGGGCAAAGATTCACAACCGTCATCGGCTTTCTCCGCGATCCGGAAGCTACCTTTGGCAGCAAGCGTAGCCCGGATGCAGCGCAGCGAAATCCGAGCTTGTCTGCCGCACAGATTCCCGCATTAAGACCATTTCCGGACGACGAAATCCGCCGCTTCGGCGACCGTGGCTCGGCGGCAACTGCCGGCGCGTTTCGCAACTTAAGGCCGTTTCAGGGCAGCGAGATTCGACTATAATGTGATGGGGGAGATAGATCGAGCCGTTTCCCGGTGATCTGCTCGGGTGGGGTGTAGGATTTCCGGGGGGTCGAGACGGTGCCGAAGCATCGCGGTTGTCCTTGATCATTGCAGACGCCGGTTCGGCCGGCGGCTGCGCAGGGCGAGCGAATGTCAAGCTGTTTCGATCCTCCGTGGTTCGTGCCGGTGGTAGGCACGGGGAAGGATAGGGACATGAAGGTGTGCGGACGGGTCCTGGCCGTCGTGGCGCTGGTGCTGTTGGGCTCCTGCGGCGACGGCAGCCGCCAGTCCGGCCCGAAGGGCATCGGCGAGGTGGACGTCGTCGTCCGCGTCGTTCGCGGCACCTTGGTCAATTACAACCAGGCGCGACTGCTCGCGGTCAGCGACCCGGTCTATTGGCGTGAACAGATCGACACCGAGACCGGCAGCGCCACCCAAATGGAATTCGCCGACGGTACCCGGCTCACCGTCGGACCGGAGGCGCGGGTGGTGTTGGACGAGTTCGTCTATGGCGGGCCTGCGGGCACGGATCGGATGGTGCTGACCGTCACCAAGGGGATCAGCCGCTTCATCACCGGCGACATGGACAAGGCCGCCTACGAGATCCGGGCGCCCGGTGCGATCATCGGCGTGCGCGGCACCGATTTCACCCTCATGGTCGATCCGGCGAGAGGCGTCACCACCTGTCTCGTCCACCACGGCGAAGTCACCTTCCGGCGCAGCGAAGGCGGCCCCCCGGTCGTCATCAAACCGGGCGAGGCGAGCAAGGTCGTTGCCCGCGATCCATCGCCGCTGCCACCGCCGTCCGCCCCGCCGCCCGAGGTGATGCAGGAAGCCGACCAGCTGCAGACGGTCATTCGTAAGGCTCAACAGAGTCACCAGGAGCAGCTCCTCCGCGAGGCATCGGTGCCGTCCCAGCCAGAAGCGTCCGATCGCCGGCTCACGGCCCTGCAGACCCTGCAGCCGCCGCGGGCCGGCGGCGATCGGCTGAGCATCCTTGCCGATCAGGTTCGCAGCGTTGCCGGCGAGAGCAGGGCACCGGGCGGCCCAGCCAGGGACGATGTGTCGAGCGCGGCGGCCGCGGCGGCACGTCTGGCGACGGCGCATCCTCAGGTCTCGCCGAAGGCCCAGGCACCGGCTCCTGCCGCGCCCTCCGCCTCGGTGGTTGCCAAGAGCGTCGCTCCGTCCGCGGTGCCGCCGCCCGCCGAGACCATCGGCGGCGTTCCGCTCCCCAGTCCGAGGGGGCCGTGCGAGGGCGCATCCTGTCTCGCCGAACCGCCACCGAACCGGGTGATCAGCCCGACCCGCCTCTAGAACCCGTCAGGCGGGGGGACGAAAAAGGCGGGATGGAGGACCCATCCCGCCTGCCATGTGCGGTGGCGGCCTATTTCAGCTTGCGCAGGGGGCCGGCCCCAGCGGCGAACTGCCGCGTCGACAGGGCTTGCACGCCCGCATTGTGTTCGCCGTTGAACGGGGTCACCGCGCCATTGCAGCCGGCGTCGGCGGCATCCGTGGGCGAATTGAACCATAGCCCGAGATGGAAGGTGTGAACCGGTCCCGTCGCCGGGTTCTGGTTGGCATCGGGGATCGGAGTCCGATGCACCACCGGTGCCGGTCCCGTCCCCGGCGCCACGATGAAGGTCTCGATGTTGAAACGGCCGAGGAAGGTGCCCTGGGCGACCCCGGCGCCGTTGCTCTCCATGTCGCCCTGGTACCAGGACAGGCCGAAGGGGGCCTCGGCCAACTGGATCACAAACAGATCGAATCCGTGTTCGGCGGAAGATTTCGGGCGTTGACGGTCATTCGCTCGACCTCACCCAGCGATTGGACCGTCACGTCGGCAGTTGCCGTGGCCAGACAGCCGGCCGAGACCGATGCCGTCGACGGAACCATCTTGAACGTGATTTTGGCTGCATGGGCTGGCCCCGAACTCACCGCGGCGAGGCCAGCAAGCACCGCCACCGACATCCTCAGACCCATCCGCCGTGGGGTCGCCCCGCACTGGCGGGACACGTAACCATTTCTCATGTCCGCCTCCTCACTAGAAGCCTGTAGGTGACACGTAAAGTTTGGGTGTCTTGATTATTATCGAGAATAAATATACGGGATTTCCGTTCCTGGAGATGCATTTCTAGCTGCCGGGAATAAATTCTCTATTTCCGGTAATTTGTACCCCTACGAGGATGCGATGTACGGGCGCGGCAGCATGGAGATGGAGAAGGCGGTCCACGAGGTTTGAGAAAGCGCTACCCGAGAACGTGACGAAAAAGGCGGGATGGAAGACCCATCCCGCCTTCATTGTCGGCAAACTCGTCGCGCGATCTTATCTGAGCCGGCGCAACGGACCGTGGTCGGCGGCAAATTGCCGCGTCGACAGGGCTTGCACGCCGGCATTGTGCTCGCCGTTGAACGGGGTCACCGCCGTCAGGCAACCCGCCGCTGCCGCATCGTCGGGCGAATTGAACCACAGTCCCAGATGGAAGGTGTGCACGGGGCCGGTGGCCGGATTCTCGTCGGCATCGGGAATGGGCTGATGGTGCACAACCGGCGCCGGTCCGGTGCCGGGGGCTACGATGAACGTCTCAATATTGAACCGGCCGATGAAGGTGCCCTGGGCATCGCCCGAACCGTTGCTTTCCATATCCCCCTGATACCAGGACAGGCCGAAAGGAGCGTCGGCCAGTTGGATCACGAAGAGATCGAAATCCGTTTTCCGCGGCAGCTTGTGGGCGACCACGGTCATGCGTTCGACCTCGCCCAGCGACTCGATCTTCACCTCCGCCGACGCACCGGGCAGACAGCCGGCTGCGGTGGACGCCGCCGATCGGACCATCTTGAAGTTTATAACGTCGCCGGCCCCCGCCGCTGTTGTCATTGCGGCCAGCGCCCCGACCGCAGCGATCGGCATCGCCAAAGCCATCCTTCGCCCGCGACGAATCTCCCGCGGGCGGAATACGCACGCACGTTTCATCCCCGCCTCCACAATGGGCATTCTCAGCGCGGTGCTGAGGTTAGTTTCGATGTAATTAATTATTATTATTACAGCAGATTTGTGTCTGATTTGTGTCCGCTCGTGAATACAATCGGGGCGCGAGATAAACTTCGCGCCCCGATTGTTGAATGCGGAATTTTACTATTTGGCGACAAGTATAGGGAGAGTTACCGGCCCGTACGACAGAGCGAAGGGCGATCAGCGCAGATAGGGATTGGTCCGCCGCTCGCTGCCGAAATCGGACATGGGGCCGTGGCCGCAGATGAAGCGGACATCGTCGCCGAGCGGCAGCAATTGGGTGCGGATCGAGCGGATCAGCGTGTCATAGTCGCCACCGGGGAAATCGGTGCGGCCGATGGAGCCGGCAAAGAGCACATCGCCGACGACGGCCATCCGTGCCGGCGGATGAAAGAAGACGACGTGCCCCGGGGTGTGGCCGGGACAGTGCTTCACCTCGAACGCATGGCTCCCGACCTGGACCGTGTCGCCGCCCTTCAGCCAGCGATCGGGGTCGAAGCGACGGCCGCCGGCCATACCGAAAGCGCGGCCCTGCTCGGCCATGCCTTCGATCCAGAAGCGGTCCCCCTCGTGCGGACCTTCGATCGGCAACTTCAGCCGCTCGGCCAGCTCGGCGACGCTGCCGGCGTGATCGAGGTGGCCATGGGTGACGAGAATTTTCTCCAGCGAGATCCGGTGCGAGGCCGCTTGCTTGAGGATGCGATCGAGGTCGCCACCGGGGTCGACGACGGCACCGACGCGCGTCGCCTCATCCCAGAGGATGGTGCAGTTCTGCTGGAACGGCGTGACCGGAACGATGGTCGCCTTCAACATCGGGGCCGCTTGCCCCCTCGTTCCGTCGCAGCGCCTATTTGGCGTCGGCGGCGATGCGCATGCTGACGATCTTGTCGGCGGGGGGCGCGACCTCACCGTTGGCACCCATGCCGCGCTTGATCTTGTCGACGCACTCCATGCCGCTCGTCACCTGACCCCACACCGTGTACTGGCCGTCGAGGCTCGGCGCCGGCGCGAACATGATGAAGAACTGCGAATCGCCGGAGTTGGGGTCCTGCGCGCGGGCCATGCCGACGGTGCCGCGGACGAAGGGCTGACGGGAGAACTCCGCCGGCAGCTTCTTGCCGCTGCCGCCGGTGCCGTTGCCGCGGGGATCGCCGGTCTGGGCCATGAAGCCTTCGATCACCCGGTGAAAGATGAGGCCGTCATAGAAGCCGGCGCGGGTCAGCTCCTTGATCCGCGCCACGTGCTGCGGCGCCAGGTTCGGCAGCATCTCGATGGTGACCTTGCAGTCATTCTTCAGCTCGAGGATGAGGGTGTTCTCGGGCGTCGCCGCCGCCGCTCCGTTTGCCGCTACCATGCCGACTATCGCTCCTACTGCCGCCACCGCTTTCCAGCTCATCTGCCCCTCAACGGTTGCCGACGCTCATGCCGGCCGAGCCACTCCCTGCCGCGCTGGGGGCGGAACGTAACCCAGCGACCCCGTTGACGCACGCGAAATCGGGCCGAGGGCGTCGGTTGCCAAATCCGCTGGCGTCACGCCGGAGCGCCTCCTAAGCTGACGTCATGCGCCGGATGACCCGAACCAAGATCGTCGCCACCCTCGGTCCCAGCTCGTCGACGCCCGAGCGCATCGCCGAATTGTTCGATGCCGGCGTCGACGTCTTCCGCTTCAATTTCAGCCACGGAACCCACGAAGAGCACGGCGCCCGCTTCGCCGCCGTACGTGCGCTCGAGCAGGCGCGCGGCCAACCCATCGGGATCCTGGCCGACCTGCAGGGGCCGAAGCTACGGGTGGGCACGTTCGCTGAAGGCCGGGTGCAACTGGTGGCCAAGGCGCCGTTCAGACTCGACCTGGACCGGACGCCGGGCGATGGCCATCGGGTGATGCTGCCGCACCCGGAGATCTTCCGCTCGCTGGAGCCGGGGGCGATGCTCCTCCTCGACGACGGCAAAGTCCGCCTGCGGGTCGTTGACTGCGGCAGTGATTTTGCCGACACCGAGGTGGTGGTGGGCGGGGCCCTCTCCGACCACAAGGGCGTCAACCTGCCCAACGTCCGCCTCGGCATTTCCCCGATCACCGAGAAGGACCGCGCCGACTTGGCGTTCGCCCTCGATCTCGGCATCGGGATGGTGGCGCTGTCGTTCGTGCAGACGCCCGAGGACCTGATCGAAGCACGGGCGCTGATCGGCGACCGGGCAACGCTGGTCTCCAAACTGGAGAAACCTTCGGCGGTGCGGCACCTGGAGCGGATCGTTGCGCTCAGCGATGCGATCATGGTCGCCCGTGGCGATCTCGGGGTGGAGCTGCCGCCGGAGGACGTACCGGTGCTGCAGAAGCGCATCGTCCGCGCCTGCCGCCGCGCCGGAAAGCCGGTCATCGTCGCCACCCAGATGCTGGAATCGATGATCCAGGCGCCGACGCCGACCCGCGCCGAGGCATCCGACGTCGCCACCGCCGTCTACGAGGGGGCCGATGCGGTGATGCTGTCGGGCGAGACCGCGGCGGGTGCCTATCCGGTCGAGGCGGTGGCGATGATGGAGCGGGTGATCACCCGCGCCGAGGAGGACAGCACCTTTCAAAGCCTGTTGCAGGCGACCGAACTGGTAAGGGAAACCAACAACGCGGATGCGGTGACGGCGGGCGCCCGGGACATGGCGGAGACCAGCGGCGCATCGGTTATCGTCACCTTCACCATGTCGGGCGACACGGTCCTGCGCGCCGCCCGCGAGCGACCGCCGGTCCCGATCCTGGCACTGACACCGGCGGAGGCGGTGGCGCGCAATTTGACCCTGGTCTGGGGGGTGCATCCCGTCGTTTGCCGGCACCTGGTCAGCTTTCGCGCTCTGATCGGCGAGGCCTGCCGGCGGGTGAAGGCGGAGGAGTTCGCCCCGAGCGGCGCCACCATCGTTATCATCGCCGGTTTTCCGCCGGGCACCGCCGCCAACACGGTGCACATCGCCGCCCTCGACGGCGTTCCCCGAAGCTGACCTAGACGGCCGGAAATCGGACATGATCGTAGAGCTTCTGTCGATCATGGTTCCGGTCCTGATCCCGATGGGGCTTGGCTTCGTCTGGGGACTGCGGGGCGTTCGCTTCGACCACGAGATGGTGACCGACCTGGTCACCAACATTGCCGCACCGGGACTGGTATTTTTCACCCTCGCGAACCTGACGGTCAGCCGGGACCTGTTGGCGACCATGGTGGCGGCGACGGTGGCGACGGCGCTGGTCACCGGGATCGTCGGGGCCGGCATCCTCCGTCTTTGCCGGCTGCCGCTGCGGCCGTTCGTGTCGGTCCTGGTGTTTCCCAACACCGGCAATGTGGGGCTGCCGCTGAGCCTGCTCGCCTTCGGCGACGCGGGGCTGACGCTCGCCATCGCCGTCTTCGTCGTGTTCGTCGTCGGCCAGTTCACCATCGGCATCGGCATGGCGTCGGGGCGGGTCTCCCTCCGCTACCTGGCGCGGATGCCGCTGATCTGGGCGGTCATCGCGGCGCTCGTCTTTCTCCTCACCGGGACCAAGCCTCCCCGGTGGCTGAACTCTACCGCCGAGTTGCTGGGGGACATGAGCATTCCCTTGATGCTGATCACCCTCGGCGTCTCCCTCGCCGGGCTCAGCGTCGGCGATCTCGGGCGCAGCCTGCTATTGGCCGTGCTGCGGTTCGGCCTCGGGTTCCTCGCCGGTCTCGCCGTCGCCTATGCCTTCGGGTTGGATGGCCATGCGCGAGGGGTGCTGATCCTGCAATCGTCGATGCCGACCGCGGTCTTCAACGCGCTCTTGGCGCAGCGCTATGGCACCCGTCCCGAGCAGGTGGCGGGCGCGGTCACCGTTTCCACTCTGCTCGGCCTCGGGGTCATGCCGCTCGTCCTCATCTACATCATGTGAAGCACGCGATATAGAGGATCGGGCGGATTGGCGAAGGACGAGGCGGCGGGGCGGGGTAAAGGGGAGGATCCGCTGGTCGGCGTCGCCTCAGCCGCCGGCGCCTACGCCCTTTGGGGACTGTTTCCCATCTACTTCAAGGCAGTGGCGGCTATCCCGGCGCTGGAGGTGCTTGCCCATCGGATCGTCTGGTCGCTGCTGGTGGTGGTGGTTGCCCTGGTCTTCGCCGGGAAGACCGCGGCCGCCGTTGCGGCGTTCCGGCAGCCGCGGCTGCTGGCGGTTCTGACGCTGTCGGCGACCGCCCTGTCCCTCAACTGGGGGGTGTTCATCTACGCCGTAGCATCCGGCCAAGTCCTGCAGGCGAGCCTCGGCTACTTCATCAACCCGCTTGTCAGCGTGCTGCTGGGGGTTGCCTTCCTCGGCGAGCGGCTGAGCCGGCTGCAGTGGGTCGCGGTGGCGATGGCCGCGATCGGGGTTGTCGTCGAGATCATCGGTGTCGGCAAGCTGCCGTGGATCGCCCTCGCCCTCGCTTTCAGCTTTGCCGGCTACGGGCTGTTGCGCAAGCTGGCCCCGGTGGACGCCTTGACCGGGCTCTTGGTGGAAACGGCGGTGTTGACGCCGCTGGCCCTGGCCTACCTGATGGTCCTCGCCGCCGAAGGTAGCGGCGCCTTCGGGACGGGAAGCGTCACCCGGGACCTCCTTCTCATCCTCGCCGGGCCGATTACGGCGCTACCGCTCGTGCTCTTTGTCGCCGGCGCGCGGCGCATCCGACTGGTGACGGTCGGTCTGCTCCAGTACATCGCGCCCAGCGGGCATTTTCTCCTCGCCCTGTTCATGTTCGGCGAGACGATGACGCCCGCCCGGAGCCTGACCTTCGTCCTGACCTGGGCGGCGCTCGGGCTCTACTCCTTCGATGTGGTGCGGGGCTCGGTCCGCGGCCGTCGCCGGCATTGAGGCGAGGCGCGCGGCTCGGACATCGGCCAGGCGGATCAGGGTGCCGAAACCGCGCTCGCGATCCCGGTTGCGCTTGCGCTTGCCGAAGGTGGCCGGGGCGATGGCGCCCGGACCGCCGGCGCGCCGCCGGTCGCTTCGGCGCCGGTCGAACGGGGTGTTCTTGACGTAGCTGAGCAGGCAGTTGGTGCGCGGCGAGTCGCGACGGCGGTCCCGGCCCGATCGCCGTTCGCCGGATGCCATTCCCTCCGCCTCGTCGGGGCCGAAGGTGGCATAGCGCCAATGGAGGAGAAGCCGCTGGATCGCCTTGGCGACCCGGTCGGGATTGCGCAGGTCGTGGCGAACGAGGAACCCGGCGCGGATCAGCGCCGTCAGCTCGGCGGCGCCGACGACGATCCGGATCGGCTGAGGCCGTTCGTTGTGGGCCTGTGTCTCGCGGCGCTCGTACGCTCGCTCGGGCTCGGCCAGGCCCTGGTCAGGCCGGCGGGGTGGCGGAGAACGGGGCGGGGAGGGGTCGGGAGCGGCCGCGGCGGGATCGTCCGATGGCTTCATCGATGGCGCCGTCGATGAAGCCAATGGAACCGGCTTCGGATCTTCGGATGGAGAAACGCGCCGCGCCGGGCCCTCAGGATCGGTCGGCGCCAACGAGCGCACCTTGTCGACCGCGGCCAGCGCCCGGTTCAGGCTTTGCACCTGGGAGCGGAGCTGGGTCAGGTGCGTCTGCAGCCGCACCAGCAGCTGGCCCGGGTCGAGACGGGCCGATGGTGTCGTCGCCTCTTGGCCGGCGTTATCGCTCCCCGATCCGGAGGGCCGATCATCTTTTGCCATCTGTCCGTCCTCTTGCTGCCAACCGCAGCAGCCTGCAGGGTCGGATCCACGAGTGTAGCGGGCTGCCGGACACGGGCTATAAGCGCCGTCACACCCCTCACTCCGCCTCGGAGCGGCGGATCGCCCGACCTATCGCGGCTCGTAGAGAGAGTCGAGACGCTCGCCGTAAACGCTGCGGACGACGTGGCGGCGGACCTTCATCGTCGAAGTCAGTTGCCCGTTCTCCACCGAGAACGGCTCGTCGGCGATGCGGAAACGGCGGATTCGTTCGACGACCGAAAGCTGCCCATTGACCGCTTCGATCGCCTGACCCACGGCCTGGTGGAACGCCGCGTTCTCCGCCAGTCCGCTTCCGACGGGCTGGGCGTGGGCGGCCGCCCAATGCTTCATCCATTCCGGGTCGGGGACGACAAGCGCCACCAGGTGGGGCCGCTTGTCGCCGTAGACGACCGCCTGGGAGATCTCCGGACGTATACTCAGCAGACCCTCGATCCGCGCCGGAGAGATGTTGTCGCCGCCGGAGGTAACGATGATGTCCTTCTTCCGGTCGGTGATGGTGATGTCGCCATCTTCGTCGATCTGGCCGATGTCGCCGGTGTGCAGCCAGCCGTCGCGCAAGGCTTCGCTGGTGGCCTCGGGGTTCTGCCAGTAGCCCTGCATGACCATCTGGCCGCGCACCAGCAACTCGCCGTCGGCGGCGATGCGGGCCTCGACGCCTTGCACCGGCGGCCCGACGGTGTGCAGCTTCAGGCGATGCGGGTGGTTGACGCTGATCAGGGGGGCCGCCTCGGTTTGGCCGTACCCCTGGAACACCGGCAGGCCGAGGGCCCTGAGGGCGATGGCAACTTCGAGATTGAGCGGCGCCCCGCCGGAGACCATCACCCGCAGCCGGCCGCCGAAGCGTGCCCGCACCGAGCGCCGCACGGTCGCATCCGCGACAAGGTCGCGGATGCGGTCGATCGCCGACAATCGGCCGTTCTGGTGATAACGGCGCCGGCCGAGGTCGAGGGCCAACCGGAACAACCGCTGCTGGCGCGGTGGCGCCTTGCGTCCGCCGTGCAGGATGCGCTGGTAGATGAGCTCGAAGAACCGTGGCACCGCCGAGACGATGGTCGGCCGTGCTTCCTGGATGTTGGCGAGCACCTTGTCGATCGACTCGGCGTAATAGATTTGGGCGCCGATGGCGACCGGCAGGCATTGACCGACGGTGTGCTCGTACGCGTGGGACAGCGGCAGCAGCGAAAGGAAAACCTCGTCGCTACCGCCGCCACCGAGCTCGCGAAGCACCGCCAATGCCCCGGCGCAGTTCTGGAGAATGGCGCCGTGATGGAGCATCACTCCCTTCGGGGCTCCGCCGGTGCCGGAGGTATAGATCAGGCAGGCGAGCTGGTCGCGGCCGATCTTGGCCGCCGCTTCGACTAGGTGCTGGCGATCCGCCTCGCCGATGGCCATCTCTCCCGGATCACCGCCGGGCGTTTCCCCGGCGGCGATGACGTCGGTCCACGCCAGCAATCGCGGCAGGGTGAGTGGGGGTCCCGCATCGACGGGCGGGGCTTCCATGCTGATGACGACGGCCACCTGGGCGGCGCGGGCGGCGGACATGACCGGCTGCAGCAATTTTCCGCCCGAGACGATGACGCCGCGGGCGCCCGAGTGGGTGAACAGGTAGAGATGATCGTCCTCGGTGTTGGTGACGTACGCAGGGACGGTGATGCCGCCGATGGCCATGACCGCGAAATCGGCGACGAACCACTCGGGTCGGTTCTCGGCGACGAGAACGACCCGGTCTCCGGCGCCCAGCCCGAGGCGACGGAGACCCGTCGCCAGCCGGCAGACCTGTTCGGCCACCTGGCGCCAGTTGAGAGACCGGTACGCGCCGTGGTGCTTGCTCCACAAGAGCGGCGCCTCGCCAAACCGCTCCGCCTGGGCGAAGAGCATGGCGACGAGATTGGGCCAGGGCAGGGAGGGGGCTGGTTGCGGCTCCGGGGGCATCGCGGGAGAGGATCCGGCTGGTAAGGGCGTTCAATGGCCAACGCCTGTGGATGGGAGACGCTGGCGGTGGGAAATGACGGGTGGCGAAGCTTTGTCTGGCGTATCGGTCCGCCCACTGCGACATGATGGTGCGAGATGATCGCAACCGATGCAACAACCAAGGAAGAGCAACGATGACGGCAGGACTGCAAACGGTGCGTCAGGGGGATGCCGACGAGCAGCTCGCGCATTGGACCCTGAGCGATCTTTACGCTTCGCCGGACGCGCCGGAAATCACCGCCGACCTGGACTGGGCACGAGCCGAGGCAAAGCGGTTCAACGCCACCTTTGCCGGCCGGCTCGGCCAATTGACCTCGCCGGAGTTCGGGACCGCGATCGCGACCTACGAAACGATCACCGAACGGCTGTACCGGACGATGGCCTACGGCCAGCTCTATTTCGCCGAAGACATGGCCGACCCGGCCCGCGGCCGCTTCCTGCAGTCGCTGCAGGAAAGCTACAACGCCATCTCCACCGAGACGCTCTTTTTCACCTTGGAGCTCAACCGCCTCGATGAGGAGGTGGTGGAGCGGCTGCTCGTCGCGCCGGAGGCGGCACGTTACGCGCCCTGGGTGCGCGAGGCGCGCAAGTTCGCCCCGCATCAGCTTTCCGACGAGGCGGAAGAGCTGCTGCACGACAAGTCGGTGACCGGCGCCAGCGCCTGGGTGCGGCTGTTCGACCAAACCCTGGCCAAGCTCCGCTGCCGCGTCGACGGAAGCGACCTCACCCTGGCCGACACCCTCAACCGCTTCGACAGCTCCGACCGCGACGTGCGCCGCACGGCGGGCAAGGCCCTCGGCGCGGCACTGGCCGATCGCATCGACACGTTCTCGCTCATCGTCAACACGCTGGCCAAGGACAAGGAGATCGAGGACAAGTGGCGCCGCTACCCCAACCCCATCTCCTACCGCAATCTGTCGAACCGGGTCGAGGACGAGGTCGTCGATGCGCTGGTCGGCGCGATCAAGGGCGCCTACGACGAGCTGGCCCACCGCTACTACCGGTTGAAGGCCGGCTGGTTCGGCCGCGACAAGCTGGATTACTGGGACCGCAACGCGCCGCTTCCCGGGGACGACAACCGGCGCTACACCTGGGGTGAGGCGCGCGACATCGTTCTTGACGCTTTCGGCCGGTTCGATCCGGGAATGGCGGCCCTGGCCGAGCGGTTCTTCGCCGGCGGCTGGATCGATGCGGCACCGCGTCCCGGCAAGGACTCGGGCGCGTTCAGCCATCCGGTGGTGCCGTCGGTGCACCCCTACATCCTCCTCAACTTCTACGGCCGACCGCGCGACGTGACCACCCTTGCCCATGAACTGGGCCACGGCGTGCATCAGCTTCTCGCCGGCGAGCAGGGGGTGCTCATGGCCGATACGCCGCTGACCCTGGCCGAGAGCGCGTCGGTGTTCGGCGAGATGCTGGTATTCCAGGCGCTGCTCGCCACCCACACCGAACCGGCCAGCCGTCGCCGGCTGTTGGCGGGCAAGGTGGAGAGCATGCTGAACACGGTGGTCCGCCAGATCGCCTTTCACGACTTCGAGCATCGCATTCATGCCGAGCGGCAGCGGGGCGAACTGGCGGTGGAGCGGCTGGGGGAGATCTGGCTCGACACCGCGCATGAAAGCCTAGGACCGGCATTCCGGTTCGATGACGAATACCGGTATTACTGGGCCTACATCCCCCATTTCATCCATTCGCCATTCTATGTGTACGCCTATGCCTTCGCTGATTGCCTGGTCAACTCGCTATATCGCGTTTACAGCGACGGCTGCCCTGGGTTCCAGGACAAGTATGTCGCCATGCTGCGGGCCGGCGGCACGCTTCGCCACCGCGAGCTGTTGCAGCCGTTCGGGCTGGACGCCGGCGATCCCGGTTTCTGGCGGCGCGGCATCGAGGTCATCGTCGATTTCATCGACGAGTTGGAGCGGCTGAGCTGAGCGGGCGCGATATTGGCGGGCGGAAGTTCCGTGCCCATATGCGGCTGGTGAGCCGAGTGGAGGCAGCAGCGGGTGCTGGACGAGAACGAGCGTAACCGGTCCCCCGGCCGGGGCCCGGCGGCGCGGAAGGATACCTACGGCGATGCGGACTCGCTGCCGTCGCGGCTGAAACGGTATGCCCGGGTCGGGCAGACCATGAGCGGTCTCGCCGTCCGTCTGGCGGGAAACCAGTTGTTCGGGGTGCCGCTGGACAGGCTGGAGCACGCCGCCGAAATCAAGGCGGCGTTGGGCGGGCTGAAGGGGCCGCTGATGAAGGTGGCGCAAATCCTCGCCACCGTGCCCGACATGCTGCCGGAGGAGTACACCGCCGAGCTCGCTCAACTCCAACACAATGCGCCGTCGATGGGATGGCCCTTCGTCAAGCGGCGGATGAGTGCGGAACTGGGGCCGGCCTGGCAGCGCCGCTTCGCCTCCTTCGAGCCGGTCGCCGCGGCGGCCGCCTCCCTCGGCCAGGTCCATCGGGCGACCGCCCTCGACGGCACCCGTCTCGCCTGCAAGCTGCAGTATCCGGACATGGCGTCGGCGGTCGAAGCCGACCTGCAGCAGTTGAAGCTCGTCTTCGCCATCTACCGCCGCTACGACGGCGCCGTCGACCCGTCCAACATCCATGCGGAGCTTTCCGCCCGGCTGCGCGAGGAACTGGATTACCGGCGCGAGGCCAAGCATATGCGCCTCTATGGCCGAATGCTGGCGGGTGAGCCGGGGGTGCACGTCCCCGAACCCATCGCCGAGCTATCGAGCGATCGGCTGCTGACCATGACCTGGCTCGACGGCGAGCCGATCCTGTCGTTCGTCGACCGCCACAAGGACCTGCGCAACGCCGTCGCCGCCAACATGTTCCGGGCGTGGTACGTGCCATTCTACGAGTACGGCGTCCTCCACGGCGATCCGCACCTGGGCAACTACACGGTGCGTCCGGACGGCTCCATCAATCTCCTCGACTTCGGCTGCATCCGGGTGTTCCCCGGGTCGTTCATCGGCGCCGTGATCGACCTGTATTGGGCGCTGCGCCGCGACGACCGCGCCCTCGCCGTACATGCCTACGAAACCTGGGGCTTCTCCAATCTTTCCCACGAGGTTATCGACATCCTCAACCAGTGGGCGCGATTCCTTTACGGCCCGCTGATGGAGGACCGCATGCGGCCGATCCAGGACGACAGTATCGCCATGTACGGCGCCCGGGTGGCCGGGAAGGTGCAGCGGGAACTGCGCGAGAAGGGCGGCGTCACCCCGCCGCGCGAGTTCGTGCTGATGGACCGGGCGGCGATCGGTCTCGGCAGCGTCTTCACCCGCCTTAACGCGGAGCTCAACTGGCACCGCCTATTCCACCAGCTGATCGAAGGCTTCGATCCGGCGACGATCGCCGGTCGGCAGGCGGACGCGTTGGCGGCCGTCTCTCTCCCCCCTCCGGCGTAGGTTCGGTAAGCAAGCATGTTCGGCAGCAAGGAAGCCTCGATGATCGTAACCACCACCGACGGCGTCGACGGCCGCCGGGTCACGGCATACCTCGGCATCGTCGCCGGGGAGGCGGTGATGGGGACCAACGTCCTTCGCGATCTTTTCGCCAGCATCCGCGACATCGTCGGTGGCCGCTCCGGCTCCTATGAGAAGGAACTGAGGACGGCGAAGAGCGTCGCCATCGAGGAAATGACCGATGCCGCCAAGGAACTGGGCGCCGACGCGATCATCGGTGTGGATCTCGACTACGAACACCTCGGCACCGGCGACCGCTCGATGCTGATGGTCACCGCCAACGGCACCGCGGTGAAGCTGGGCTAGACTGGTCCGCCTCAGCCGGCCGCCGCGAACGGATCGATGACGCGGACCGAACCGTAAAGGCGGTTGGCCTGGAAATCCTCCGAATAGATCGTATCGAGGCCGTAGTGCTCGGCGTACGCCCAGAGATGGGCATCGAACCAGGACATCCGGTAGGCGGCGAAGCCACGAAGGGCGAGGAGGACCATTTCGTCGGCGGGATAGAGAATGGGGAATTCGACCAGAAGCTCTTCGACTTCGCGGCAAGCCTCGGGCAGATCGAGGATCGGTCGCCCGGCCAGCAGCGGCCGGGTCGCCGCCGCGACGAATTCGACGATCGCCTGATGTGGGATGGCGATGGACTGCTGGCGGATCCCGGCCTCCAGCAGGTCCGCGGCAATGCGACGCTTTTCCGGATAGCGCGGGTCGTAGCGGTAGACGAGCACGTTGGTGTCAACGAGCGCGGCCACGATCGCCGTAAAGATCATCCCGGGACCAGCCGCGATCTTCTTGCGGCCCTTCGTCGGCGCAAGGGTCGGCGGCATCGCGCTGTTGCTGCCGCTCCAGCGATGCCCGGAACATCGCCAGTTTTTCCTCGATCGTCAGATCTCTTCGTCTGCGTCTCCGTGGAACGACCCTGATCGTAGTCCTCTCGTCGATCCAATCGATCTCGTCCCCCGGCTTGAGGCCGAACTTGTCGGCCAGGGCCTTCGGGATGGTGACCTGCAGCTTACTCGTAACCTTACCCATATCCTTACTCTAACAAGGACAATGTCCTTGTCAATCCGGGCCCTTGTTGGCGCGCCGGCTTCCCCTTGCGGCTGCAAGGCATTCGAACCCTCGTCGGCAGGTCGGCCTTGTGCATTCGGGATGGACCGGGCATAAACCCGCAACATCAACGAGCGAGGGCAGTCGCGGGGGAGGCCAAGATGAAGCTAGCGATACCCAGGGAGCGTATGCCCGGAGAAACCCGGGTTGCCGCATCCCCCGACATGGTTAAGAAATACATCCAATTGGGGTTCGACGTCGTCGTCGAGAAGAGCGCCGGCGACGATTCCTCGATCCCCGATGCCGAGTTTCAGGCGGCCGGTGCAACCATCGGTAAGGACGAGGCGTCGACGTTGAAAGACGCCGACGTCGTCATCAAGATCCAAGGGCCGATCGTCGACGGTAATCTCGACGAGATCGCCATGCTCAAGCCGGGCTCGGTTCTTATTGCCCAGTTGCAGGCGCTGATTCACCCCGAGGTGGCGAAGGCTCTCGCCGACGCCCGCATCACCGCCTTCGCCATGGAACTGATGCCGCGCATCTCGCGTGCCCAGTCCATGGACATCCTGTCGAGTCAGAACAACCTCGCGGGATACAAGGCGGTCATCGATGGTGCCGCCGAGTTCGGTTCGGCGCTGCCGATGATGATGACGGCCGGCGGCACGGTGCCGGCGGCGAAAGTGTTCGTCATGGGCGTCGGCGTCGCCGGTCTGCAGGCGATCGCGACGGCGAAGCGGCTGGGCGCCGTGGTCACCGCCAATGACGTGCGGCCGGCGACCAAGGAGCAGGTGGAAAGCCTCGGCGGCAAGTTCCTGATGGTCGACGAGGCGGCGATGAAGGACGCCGAGACCTCCGGCGGCTATGCCAAGGAGATGTCCGAGGACTACAAGCGGCGCGCCGCCGAAGTGGTCGCCGAACACGTCAAGAAGCAGGACATCATCGTCACCACCGCCCTCATTCCGGGAAAACCGGCGCCGAAGCTCATCAGCGAAGAGATGGTGAAGAGCATGAAGCCGGGGTCGGTCATCGTCGACCTGGCGGCGGAGACGGGCGGCAACTGTGCCCTGACCGAACCGGGCAAGGTGGTGGTCAAGCACGACGTCAAGATCGTCGGCCATCTCAACGTGCCGGGGCGATTGCCCAAGGATGCGAGCCAGTTGTTCGCCCGCAACATCTTCAACTTCCTATCCCCGCACGTCGACAAGACGGCGAAGGCGCTGGCGTTCAAGTGGGACGACGAGACGGTGACCGGCACCCTCGTCTGTCGCGACGGGGCCGTCGTCAATCCGCTGCTCACCGGGGAGGCTAAGTAAATGGATTCCTCAACCATCGTCGAGCAGGCTGCTAAACTGGCGAACGAGGCGGCCAGCCTGGCCGAACAAGCGGGCGCGCTCGCCGCCGCCGCCGCGCAGATCACCACCCCCGAGGCGGCCGCGGCCGGCCACGGCGGCTTCCTCGCCCTGTTCACGGTCTTCGTGTTGGCCGTTTTCGTGGGCTTCTACGTGGTCTGGAGCGTCACCCCGGCGCTGCACTCGCCCCTGATGAGCGTCACCAACGCCATTTCCTCGGTGATCATCGTCGGCGGTCTGCTCGCCGCCGGCCCGGCGCACTTCGACTTCTCCAAGATCATGGGGTTCCTCGCGGTCATCCTGGCGTCGGTGAACATCTTCGGCGGTTTCATCGTCACCCAGCGCATGCTCGCCATGTTCAAGAAAAAAGTGAAGAAGTAGGGGGAACGGGAACATGGCTGAGACTTGGACAGGCTTCGCCTATCTCATTGCGGCGGTTTTGTTCATCCTCGCCCTGCGGGGACTGAGCAATCCGGAATCCGCCCGTCAGGGCAACATGTTCGGCATCGCCGGCATGATCATCGCGGTGGTGACGACCCTGGCCAGCCCGGGCGTGGTCAGCTACTGGATGATCATCCTCGGCATCCTCATCGGCGGCGGCGCCGGTACGGTGATCGCCTGGCGCATCCAGATGACGGCGCTGCCGCAGCTGGTCGCCGCCTTCCACTCGCTGGTCGGTTTGGCCGCCGTCTTCGTCGCCACCGCCGCCCTCTACCATCCGGAGGCCTACGGCATCGGCACGGCGGGGCATATCCATACCGGCAGCCTGGTGGAGATGTCGCTGGGTGTCGCCGTCGGCGCCATCACCTTCTCCGGCTCGGTCATCGCCTTCCTCAAGCTGCAGGGGCTGATGAGCGGCAATCCAATCATCTTTCCGTTTCAGCATCCGCTGAACGCGGTGATCGGCGTCGTCATCGTCCTTAGCATCATCTGGTTCTCGGCAACCGAATCCTACGCCGCGTACTGGGCGATCGTGCTGCTGTCGTTCGCCATCGGCTTCCTCCTGATCGTGCCCATCGGCGGCGCCGACATGCCGGTGGTCGTCTCGATGCTCAACTCCTACTCGGGGTGGGCGGCGGCCGGCATCGGCTTTACCCTCGCCAACCCGGCCCTGGTGATCACCGGGGCGCTGGTCGGCTCGTCGGGTGCCATCCTCAGCTACATCATGTGCAAGGGGATGAACCGGTCGATCTTCAACGTGCTCTTGGGCGGCTTCGGCGGCGAAGGCGCGTTGCCGGCGGCCGGCGCCGGCTCCGGCGGCAAGACGGTCAAGTCGGGATCGGCCGAGGACGCCGCCTTCATCATGAAGAACGCCAACAAGGTGATCATCATCCCGGGCTACGGGATGGCGGTGGCCCAGGCCCAGCACGCCGTCCGCGAGATGGCCGACAAGCTGAAGGCGGAGGGCGTCGACGTGAAGTACGCCATCCACCCGGTGGCCGGCCGCATGCCGGGCCACATGAACGTGCTGCTGGCGGAAGCCAACGTCCCCTACGACGAGGTGTTCGAGCTCGAGGAGATCAACCACGAGTTCTCCACCGCCGACGTCGCCTACGTCATCGGCGCCAACGACATCACCAACCCGTCGGCGCGCACCGACAAGTCGAGCCCCATTTACGGCATGCCGATCCTCGATGCCGACAAGGCGGGGACGACGCTGTTCGTCAAGCGGTCGATGGCGTCCGGCTACGCCGGGGTCGACAACCCGCTGTTCTTCGGCGACAAGACGATGATGCTGTTCGGCGACGCCAAGAAGATGACCGAGGAAATCGTCCAAGCCCTCGGCTAGCCGAGGACCGACCCGGAATAACAATAACAATAACGAGGACCAAACGAGCGGGGCTTCAGCCCCGCTTTTTTGTGCGCGCGATTTGGATCATATTCTACCGCAGGGACAACGCGACGAACGGGGGGAAGGGGTGTCCGAGAACCCGCCAACGAGCCGGCCGGCGGCCCGGGATCGCCCGAGGCATATCCTCATTTTCCTGTCGTCGCCGGGCGACGTGGGCGAAGAGCGGAGGCTCGCCCGTCAACTGATCAAGGACCGGCTGCCGGTCGATCCGTTCCTGCGCGGGCGCGCCACCTTCGACGCGGTGAGCTGGGACGATCCCGACGCGGGGACGCCGATGCTGGGCACGCTCACCCCGCAGGACTGCGTCGATCGCTTCGGCGCCAAGCCCTCCGCGTGCGACATCGTCGTGGTCATGCTGTGGTCGCGGATGGGCACGCCGCTCCCCGACAATTACCGCAAGGCCAACGGCGAGCGCTTCCTGTCCGGCACCGAGTGGGAGTTCGAGGACGCCATCAACGGCGATCCGGCGCCGGATCTGCTCGTCTATCGCCGCGACGAGACCCCGAAGATCGATATCGACGATCCCGATCTACCAGCCAAGCAGCAACAATACCGCCTGGTGAAGCAGTTCTTCGATGGCTTTCGCCATCCGGACGGCTCGCTCGTCCGGTCCTTCACCCCTTACGGCAAACCCGAAGACTTTGTCCGCCGGCTGGGGGATGACCTGAGGCAACTGTTGCGACTGGCGCTCGACAAGGACGATGCTAAGGCCGAACTCCTACGGCGGGTCGATGAGCTGGAAGGGCAACTCGCCGAGAAAGACCGGCTGATCGGCGAGCTGAATGCGGCGGTCGAGGCGGTTGCGGCGGAAGCCAAACAGCCGCAGCAGGAGGAGACGGTCGAGGCGGCGTTGCGCACCCTGGCGACGGGCGACGCGACCGAGGCGAAGGCCGTCCTTGCCGGCATCGTCGAGCGGAAGGCGGCCGAGGGATCGCGTGCCCTGGCTGAGGCGGCGGCGGCGGCGCGCCATCTCGGCACCCTGGCGATGCTCGACGATACGCTGGAGGCTCTGCGCGCGTTCCGGCGCGCGGCAGATCTGGATCCGGCCGATACCTGGACCTGGATCCATATCTCGCGACTGGAGGTCCAGCGGGGTGACCTCGCCGCCGCCGGCACCGCGGCCCGGCGCGCCCGGCAAGCGGCCGAGCAGACGAACGACGCTCGGGATATCGCCGTGGCGGACAACGAACTGGGCGACGTGTTGGTGGCGCAGGGGAAGCTGGGCGATGCGCTCGCCGCCTATGCGGCGTCGCGGGCGATCTGCGAGCGGCTGGCCGCCGCCGATCCGGCGAATGCCGGCTGGCAGCGGGATCTTTCGGTGAGCCACAACAAGGTCGGCGACGTGCTGGTGGCGCAGGGGAAGCTGGGCGATGCGCTCGCCGCCTATGCGGCGTCGCGGGCGATCTGTGCGCGGCTGGCCGCCGCCGATCCGGCGAATGCCGGCTGGCAGCGGGATCTTTCGGTGAGCCACGACAAGGTCGGCGACGTGTTGGTGGCGCAGGGGAAGCTGGGCGATGCGCTCGCCGCCTATGCGGCGTCGCGGGCGATCTGCGAGCGGCTGGCTGCCGCCGATCCGGCGAATGCCGGCTGGCAGCGGGATCTTTCGGTGAGCCACGACAAGGTCGGCGACGTGCTGGTGGCGCAGGGGAAGCTGGGCGATGCGCTCGCCGCCTATGCGGCGTCGCGGGCGATCCGCGAGCGGCTGGCCGCCGCCGATCCGGCGAACGCCGGCTGGCAGCGGGATCTCTTTGTATCCTATGCAAAACTCGGATCGGCTGAAGCGGGGATGGGAAATCCTGCTGCAGCAGAGCAGTGGTACCGCAAGGCCGAGCCCATTGTCCGTCGTCTCGTCAGCCTCGATGCGACAAACGCGACGTGGCGGCAGGACCTCGACTGGCTGGAGGATCGCCTGCGCGAGGTTCCGACTGAGGCCGGCTGACTCGGTTCCCCGTTCAGGTGTCGGCGTCGGGGTCGGTGTCGGCTGCGGCGCCGAGGATCTCGATGGCGTCGCCGGTGCGGATCAGGCCGCCCGTCTGCACCCGGGTGCAGACGCCGCCCCAGCCGCCCAGCGCCCGGCCGAGCGGGCCACGGGCCAGCTCGTCGAGGCGGCGGCAGGGCGGCCGCCGGCGATCCCAGACGAGGACCGCCTCGCCGATGCGAAACACCCGGTCGGCCAGGTCGAGGAGGCGGATGCCGCGGGTGACGAGGTTGCGCCGGTGGATGCCGGGGGCGAGCGGGCGGTCGAATCGTCCTGCCGTCTTCACCAGGTGCTCGGCTTCGATCAGGGTCACCTGGCAGCGGCGGCGGGCGAAGGTGTGGCTGCGCGCGTCGCCGTAGCGATCGCCGGTCAGGCCGATGCCGGCGATCGCCTCGATGGCGTCGACGCAACGCATCTCGCCGGCGCGCTCACCGGTCAGCCAGATCGCCTCGACGATGCCGAGCGGAACCGCATCCGCCCCAAGCGCGTCCCCAAGGCCGGTTTCGGCCGCCTTCGTCCCGTCCATGCTTTCCTCCCCGGCGCTCTTTGCGGCAATGGAGACGGGTGCAAAAGGGCTCAACGTTCCCTCTCCCATGCGGGAGAGGGAAGGGGTGAGGGGGATGTTCCCAGCATCCGCCCCCTCACCCGGCGCTGCGCACCGCCCTCTCCCCGACGGGCGAGGGCACTTTCGCACCGATCTCCAATGGCGGACATGGTGCCGCGGCGCCGGCCGGTCGTCGAGGGTTTTGGATCTGGCTGGATGGCCTAAAATGACCGATGCCGAGCGGCGGTCGGCGGCGCCGCTCGACTCTTTGCCGGTCGCGTAATGCTCGTTCGCTAGTTTCTCTGGTACTGGATCGACACGACGGCCGATTTACCGCCGGCCAACGTTCCCACCGGGAATTGAATCGTTGCCCCGTAATCGCCCCGGACCGGGCCATCGGCGGCAATGTTGACCGGGCTGCAACTGCTATCGAGGATGTTGCCGGTAACCTTGGCCAGCGCGGTGATGGTCCGCGGGTTCCAGTTGTAGCGTCTGATCATCATGGCATGATCTTCGGCGGGATTGTTGTTGGCGGCATTCCACCCGAACACCGAATCCCGCTCGCTCGCACCAAAATAGTTCACGAAGCTACCGCTTCCTAATCTCCCGCCCGTATCGACGTCGAAATCAACCTGTCGCCGCAGGATAATATTCGAAATGGCACTTTGACTTTTATTTGTCAGTGTCATTTCGACGTTGACCGACCTTTCGTAAGGAGCATTCTTAACGATAACCTGTTTGAGCTGGAGTTTCCCGTCGGTTGTGTTTCTGGTTATGGTACACTTGCTTGCGGCACAGGAGATCGTGGAAGGCAAAAAGCCCGTTTCGTCGTCCGCGATGTCGTAGGCCTGAGTTGCATTATAACAAAGGACATAGCCTTCACTAAAGGCCCCGATACCAAAGTGCTCATAGCCCTCGGGCCCTTCATAGCGAACGATATTACCATTCCGGGAGAGGGCGATTTTAGGCGTCCCAGGGAATGTATAATAAGTACTGGTATCCTCCCTGCCGTCGCCCATGCGTTGCTCTCCGGTCTCGGCCCTGACCGGACCGACCACGGCAGCGGTCGTCACCACCAGACCGCAGATAGCAGCCCGGCGAAATGAAGCTTTAAGCCAAGTGGATGGATGTTCCGCAGCGTTGTTCTTAAGCATAACTATCCCCCCATCAGGATACACGACGAATATAGGAACAACGATAGCGCGTACATTACAAATAGGCAATCCATGATTCCGCTATCCTGGTTATTTTCGGTGCATATGCATTCCCCGTATGAGCGCCGCTATTATTAATGATTATTATTAACATTAACGACTGTCTCTTACCGACCGAGTAGCTTCTGAAGCGGGGGTGAGGCCCTTGTCGCTGGCGGCGGACCGAAACGAACGGTGGATCCTCGGCCGGCGTGGCGGGTGCCGCGGATCGCCGCCGCCAGTTTGCCGTTTACGGCGATCCTTGCGACCCCTAGGGTACGCCGCTTTCTCGGCAAGCGACCCCGATCCGAAAGAGGTCTTCGGCGCACATGAGTTGGGACTTCCTCCAAGTTGCACTGGTTTTGGCGGTGGTGGCCGTCGTCATCGTCGGCATGATCCAGGAGAAGGTTTCGGCCGACGTTCTCGCCATCGCCGGCGCGGCGGCGCTGCTGGCAATGGGTGTGCTGAAGACCAACGATGTGCTGAAGGTGTTCAGCAATCCGGCGCCGATTGCGGTCGGCTGCCTGTTCGTCCTCTCGGCCGCGCTGGAGCGCACCGGCGTCATCAACTGGCTTGGCACGCAGATGGGTCGCGTGCCCTGGAAGTCGTCCAAGCAGGCGATGCTGGTGATGATGCTGTTGTGTCTGTTCCATTCGGTGTTTTCCAACAACACCGCGATGGTGGTCATCTTCACCCCGGTGGTCATCCGGCTGGCGCATGCGGTCGATGTGCTGCCCTCGAAACTGCTGATGCCGCTTTCGTTCGCCACCATTCTCGGCGGCACGTGCACCCTGATCGGGACGTCCACCAACATCGTCGTCGATGGCCTCGCTCAGGCGCACGGCCTGCCGTCCTTCCATATGTTCGAGATCACGCCGCCCGGGATCATCTACGGGGTGATCGGCGTCCTTTACCTCTATTTCATCGGCCGCAGGCTGTTGCCGGATCGGGAGACCCTGTCCAACACCCTGGTCGATCTTTCGCAGCGACGGTTCCTGACCGAGATCATGATCCCCGACGGCTCCTCTCTGATCGGCAAGACCGCGGCCGGAGCCGGACTGACCCGTGCGCGCGGCTATAACGTGCTGAGCATCGTCCGCAACATGGTCGACCTCGACCCGGAGCACGGCGAGCCGACTCTGCAAGCGGGAGACCGGCTGGTGATGCGGACCAGCGTCGCCGAGTTCGTCGGCCTGCGCAGCAACGGTGCCGCCGCCGATGCGGCCGCACCGGTGGAGATGGAGACGATCAGCCGTCGCAGCTTGCGGATGATGGAAGGGATTGTCGGTCCGGAATCCAGCTTCGTCGGCCAGACGGTGCGCCAGCTCGACCTGCAGGAGATGTACGGAACCTCCATTCTCGCCATCCATCGGCGTAACGAGAATCTGCACACCAATTTCGACAAGGTGCGGCTGGCCTTCGGCGACACGGTGCTGCTGGAGGGATCCCGCGAAGGCCTGAAGCGGCTGTTCGATCGCCGCCAGCTGATCAACCTGACGGAGGTCACCGAGCAGCCGTTCCGTCGCAACAAGGCATGGATCGCCATCGTCGCCGTCCTCGCGGTGATGGCGTTGTCTGCCTTCGAGATCCTGCCCATCGCCGGGGCGGCGTTCATGGCCGCGGCCGTCGTCGTCGTCTTCGGCTGCCTCGATGCCCAGGAGGCCTACCGGTCGATCCATTGGCCGATTCTGATGCTGATCCTCGGCATGATGGCGATCGGCTCGGCCATGGAGAGCAGCGGGGCGGGCGCGCTCCTCGTCGACCGCCTGTTCGAGCTTGTAGGCCCGCTGGGGCCGATCGTCGTTCTCTCCCTCGTCTATTTTCTCACCTCGCTCCTCACCGAGTTCATGAGCCACAATGCGTCGGCGATCCTCATCACCCCCATCGCCATCGATATCGCCAGCAAGATGGGGGTGGATTCCCGTCCCTTCCTCGTCGCCGTCATGTTCGCCGCTTCGGCCAGCTTCGCCACCCCGATCGGCTACGCCACCAATACCCTCGTCTACGCCGCCGGCGGCTACAAGTTCACCGACTTCGTCAGGGTGGGGCTGCCGCTCAATATCCTGCTGTGGGCGGTGGCAACGGTCATCCTGCCGTTTTTCTTTCCGCTCACCGCCGTCGCTCCCCGCTGAACCGCAAGCGCTGCGGGCAAGGGCGGGTTCCCGCTCCTCACGCCCGCCGGCGGGCGCCGGTGGGGGCGAGATAAGGGGCGAGGTACTGGCCGGTGTGGCTGGCGGCAGTCTGGACGATCTCTTCCGGGGTGCCCGAGGCGACGATGCGGCCGCCGCCGCCACCGCCCTCCGGGCCCAGATCGATGATCCAATCGGCGGTCTTGATGACGTCGAGGTTATGCTCGATGACGATCACCGTGTTGCCCTGGTCGGCGAGCGCGTGCAGGACGCCGAGGAGCTTGTCGACGTCATCGAAGTGCAGACCGGTGGTGGGCTCGTCGAGGATGTAGACGGTGCGGCCGGTGGCGCGCCGCGACAACTCCTTCGCCAGCTTCACCCGCTGCGCCTCGCCGCCCGACAGCGTCGTCGCCTGTTGGCCCAGGTGGATGTAGCCGAGGCCGACCCGCTGCAGCGTCGCCATCTTGTCGCGGATCGCCGGCACCGCCTTGAAGAACGCACCGGCCTCCTCAACCGTCATGTCGAGGACGTCGGCGATGGACTTGCCGCGGAAGCGGATCTCGAGCGTCTCCCGATTGTAGCGCTTGCCTTTGCACGACTCGCACTGGACGTAGACGTCGGGGAGGAAGTGCATCTCGATCTTGATCACCCCGTCGCCCTGGCAGGCCTCGCAGCGGCCGCCCTTGACGTTGAAAGAGAAGCGGCCGGGGCGGTAGCCGCGGGTCGCCGCCTCCGGCAGGGCGGCGAACCAGTCCCGGATCGGGGTGAAGGCGCCGGTGTAGGTGGCGGGATTGGAGCGCGGGGTGCGGCCGATGGGGGACTGGTCGATGTCCACCACCTTGTCGATGAACTCCAGGCCTTCGATCCGCTCGTGCCGGCCGGGATGCTCGCGGGCGCCGGAGAGGCGGCGCGCCAGCGCCCGGTAGAGGGTCTCCAGGACCAGGGTCGACTTGCCGCTGCCGGAAACGCCGGTCACGCAGATGAAGCAGCCGACGGGGAAGTCGACGGTGAGGGTCTTCAGGTTGTTCTCCGCCGCGCCGACGATGCGCAGCACGCTGCCGGCGCCGCGACGCCGGTGCCCGGCGCGGGTGGCGATCCCGCGCAGGCCGGCCAGGTACTGGCCGGTCAGGCTGTCGGGATTGGCCATCACCTCGTCGGGGGTGCCGCGGGCGACGACGCGGCCGCCGTGGGTGCCGGCGCCGGGCCCCATGTCGATGAGGTAGTCGGCGCTCTGGATCGCCTCTTCGTCGTGCTCGACGACGATCACCGTGTTGCCCAGCGCCTTCAGCCGCTGCAGGGCGGCGATGAGCCGGCCGTTGTCGCGCGGGTGCAGACCGATGGACGGCTCGTCCAGCACGTACAGCACCCCGGTGAGGCCGGAGCCGATCTGCGACGCCAGACGGATGCGCTGGCTCTCGCCGCCGGACAGGGTGCCCGAGGTGCGCGACAGGCTGAGATAGGAGAGGCCGACGTTATTGAGGAATCCGAGCCGCTCGTTGATCTCGCGCAGGATTCGCCGGGCGATTTCCTTTTGCTGCGCGCGCAGGTGCGTCTCGACACCGGAGAACCAGGCGGCCGCCTCGACGATGGGTAAATCGGACACCTCGACGATATCGCGGCCGGCGATCTTCACCGCCAGCGCTTCCGGCTTCAGCCGCCGGCCGCCGCAGGTCTCGCAGCGGCTGACGGTCTGGAACCGGCCCAGCTCCTCGCGCACCCAGGCGGAATCCGTCTCCCGCCAGCGGCGCTCCAGGTTGGGGATGACGCCCTCGAACGGCTTGTTGACGTCGTAGCCGCGGACGCCGTCCTCGTAGCGGAGGCGCACCGCCTCCCGGCCGGAGCCGTAGAGGAGGAGGTGGCGCGTCTCTTGCGGCAGTTGGGCGAAGGGGACGGTCAGGGAGAAGCCGAAGTGGGCGGCGAGACCGTCGAGGGTCTGCCGGTAATACTGCGAGGTCGAGTTGGCCCAGGGGGCGATGGCACCCGCCGCCAGCGACAGCCGCTCGTCGGGGACGACCAGATCGGGATCGAAGTACATCTCGGTGCCGAGGCCGTCGCAGGCGGGACAGGCCCCGGCCGGGTTGTTGAAGGAAAACAGCCGCGGCTCGATCTCGTCGAGGGTGAAGCCGGAGACCGGACAGGCGAACCGGGCGGAGAAGGTGGTCCGCTCGCCGCTGTCGGCATCCTCGGCGAAGACGACGCCGTCCGCCAGCGCCAGGGCCGTCTCCAGGCTGTCGGCCAGTCGCGGCGCGACGCCGTCGCGGACGACGATGCGGTCGACGACCACCTCGATGTCGTGTTTGATCTTCTTGTTCAGCGCCGGCACCGCGTCGATCTCGTGCAGGACGCCGTCCACCTTCACCCGCTGGAAGCCGCGCCGCTGCAGCTCGGCGATGTCCTTCTTGTATTCGCCCTTGCGGCCGCGGACGACCGGCGCGAGCAGCAGCAGCCGCCGTCCCTCCGGCATCGCCATGATCCGATCGACCATCTGGCTCACCGACTGGCTCTCGATGGGAAGCCCGGTGGCGGGCGAATGGGGAACGCCGACCCGCGCCCATAACAGCCGCATGTAGTCGTAGATCTCGGTGACCGTGCCCACCGTCGAGCGCGGATTACGCGACGTCGTCTTCTGGTCGATGGAGATCGCCGGCGACAGCCCTTCGATGGAATCGACGTCCGGCTTCTGCATCAGTTCGAGGAACTGACGGGCATAGGCGGACAGGGATTCCACGTACCGGCGCTGCCCTTCGGCATAGATGGTATCGAAGGCGAGGGACGATTTGCCCGATCCCGAAAGCCCGGTGATCACCGTCAGCGTGTCGCGGGGAATCTCGACGTCGATGTTGCGGAGATTATGTTCCCGGGCGCCGCGAACGATGATCTTGTCCATGCCATCTCGCTTGGTTGACGGGTGGGGTCGGCGGCATTGGGGGGTGTGCCGCTAGCGGAGTTTAGGTGTAGAGTGGGGGCCGAACCAGCGGTGCTGTGCCGGTGCGTGGCGGTTCGCATCGGGATGACAGCACGAGGCGGAGAGCGCGCGGCGATAGCGGCTGCGCCGGACGGTGGGAATCAGCAGCATGGCAGGGTCGGTCAACAAGGTCATTCTCGTCGGCAACCTCGGGCGCGACCCGGAGGTGCGCAATCTGCAGGACGGCAGCAAAGTGGTCACCCTTTCGGTGGCCACCTCGGAGCGCTGGCGGGACCGGCAATCGGGGGAGAATCGCGAGCGGACCGAGTGGCATCGTGTAGTCGTCTTCAACGAGCGCCTCGCCGAAGTGGCCGAGCGATACCTGCGCAAGGGCTCCAAGGTGTATGTGGAAGGGGCGCTGCAGACCCGCAAGTGGACCGGGAACGACGGCCAGGAACGCTACACCACGGAAGTGGTCCTGCAGCGGTTCCGCGGCGAGCTCACCATGCTCGACGGCCGCGGCGACACCGGCATGGGCGCCGGCGGCGATCCCGGCTATGCCCCGGCGGATGCGCCCGCTCCGGCCGGCGGCGGCGGCTTTGGAGGGTCGGCGGGCGGCCGCGGTCGTGGTGTCGAACTCGACGACGAGATCCCCTTCTGAGCTTCGGCCGGCAGCCGTCGTTTGCCGGTTGCGCAGCGCTTTCACCCGGTCGTAACGGTGGCTCGGTGCCTCCGTTCAAACCATTGCCCACCGAACTTTCGTTGGCCATGGGGAGTGACGGCGAATCCCATGGGGAGAGAGTGGCTTGGCTCTCCCACAGCTTCGGTTACGACGACGACTTCATGTATCTCGAGGCTATCCTCGCCGGCTTCTGCCGGCGCTTCACCCAGACCCGGATCATCGTCGAGCCGAAGATGCTGGCGAAGAACGAGGCGGGGCTTCCGCTCGCACCCTGGTTGCGCACGAAGACGCTGACGCTGAGGCGGCCGTCCGCCGACGGCGATTATGGTCGCAGCCTGGAATTGCCCGGTCCCGGGCTGATCCCCCGGCTCCTCCGCTACCGTCCGGCGTTGCTGATCCTTTACGACTTCAGCCGGGTGACCTGGCTCGGCGCCCTGATCGCGGCGGCATTGGGACGGAGGTGTCGGGTGCTGCTGCTGGTCGAGGGGGATCCCGCGTTCCGGGGCCGTCGGCACGGCCGGCTGCAGGGGGCCATTCGCCGTCTTATCGCGCATCAGGCGTCGGTGGTGATGACCAACAACGCCGCCGGTGGCGCCTATCTCACCAAGACGCTGGGGGTCGGCGCCGACAAGCTGGTGGTCCGCCCTTATCTGACCTCCGTTCCGCCGGTGGCGCCGCCGCCGGAAGAAGGGCTGTTCCGAGGGCGGGATGGGGAAAGTCGCGTCCGCTTCCTCTTCCTCAATTCGATCACGCCCCGGAAGGGCCTGGACTGCCTGATCCGTGCCGTTGCCGTCCTCGATGCGGGCCGGCGTCGTCGGCTGGCGGTGCGTGTCGTTGGCGACGGGGCGGCGCGCGCCGGGTGCGCGCAATTGGCCGCCGAACTGGGCGTCGCCGGGGTTTTCACCTTCTCCGGGGCGGTTCCCTGGCGCCAAGTGGGGGATGCCTATGCCGCCGCCGACGTGCTGGTCGCCCCCAGCCGGCGTGATTACCGCTCACTGGTCGGTTTCGAGGCCCTAGCCTGCGGCCTGCCGGTGATTGCCTCGGTGTATGACGGCGCCGCCGAGGAGGTGGTGGAGCCGGGCAGCAACGGGTTTATCGTCGATCCGCACGACGCCGACGCTCTCGCCGCGAGCCTGGCCTGGTTTGTCGACCGGCCGGAGGCGAGGCCGCAGATGGCGGCGGCAAGCCGGAGGATCGCCCGCCGGTTTACCGTGGAGCGCGTCGTTGCCAACCTCGTCGAGGCCGGCCGGTTGGCGCTGAGCCGCCCGCCCGGCTGATCCGGTTTACCGGATCGCAACCCCGCCTGTGCTGCACTCCGACCATTGCTTTCCGGCGAAGAGGCTTGGTGCGGTGCCGACCAAGACCCATTCCCTGTCAACTCGGCGGCTTCCGGTTCTGTCGATCGCGTTGGCGCTCGCGATCCTCGTCCCGCGGCCGGGGCGGGCCTGCGACATGGCAAACACCTGGGCCGAGCGCACACTCTGCCAGTATGAGGATCTGGGGCGGGCCGATCGCAGCATCCAGGCGCGTTTCGGCGACGTCGCCAAGGACCTGCCGACCGGCGAGCGCGAGAAGCTGCGGAGCGAACAACGGTCGTGGCTCGCCCGGCGGGAGGACTGCCGCACCGCGCCGCAGCCGGTCAACTGCCTTGCGTCTGCTTATGCTAAAAGGCTGGCTGAACTGGATCGCCGCGATGCGCGCGCCGATCTGCTGCGGCGTCCGCCCTCGGCCACCGACGTCGAGCCGTTCGAGACCGAAGCCCGGCGCATCGAACGGCTGACCGTCTCGCTGCGCAAGCGGACCGCGGAGGACACGGGCGGCACCGCGTTCCTGTGGAGCGACGGCACCCAGCCGGTGATGCTGGTCGAACCCACCAACGAGCGCTTCGAAGCCTCTGCCGGCGGGACCCGCTACTACTTCCGCAAGGGGGCACTCTTTTATGTGAAGAGCCAGGCCGACCGCGCCGGGTTCGAAGACGGGGAAATGCTGTTCTGGGTGAATGCGGCCGGGCAGCCGGCGAGCGGTGCGGCGGTAGCATGGTCGGTCCGCCAGCAACAACTGCTTTCCCGGGCGGCCGGACTGCTGGCGCTCTTCGGCGAGCGCTGAGCGGGGGGTGCGCCTGGCGCTCCTGTTTCCCGGCAGGGGGAAAACCATGTTACATTTTTGGCAAGCCCAGAACCTGCCTGCGCGGAGATCCCGCTGCCGTGACCGCCCGTCCAATCCTGCTCATGTTCATCGCTGCCGCCGGCTTGGCGCTCGCCGGTTGCTCCCTTCCCCCGGGCAGCGGCTCCACCGCTTTCGACGACTGCTACAACCGACCGCCGCTCTACCAGCAGGAGCACGGCTGTTACGAGGGTCGCTAACCCTGCCGCCGCGCCAGGCTCAGATGCAATAGCAGCGCAGCGGCTCGAAGCCGTTGAAACCCACCGACGCATAGGTGCTGGTATAGGCGCCGGTGGCCCGGATCTCGATCTTGTCGCCGATGGAAAGGTCCGCGGGCAGCCGGTAATCGGAGCGCTCGTAGAGCACGTCGGCGGAATCGCAGGTAGGCCCGGCGAGGATCACCCGCTCGCCTCTGCCCTGGCGCCGGCTTTTCACCGGATACTGGATGGCTTCGCCCTCGGTTTCGGCGAGGCCGCCGAACTTGCCGATGTCGAGATAGACCCAGCGCCGGTCATCGCCCCGCGCCTTGCGCGAGATGAGTAGAACCTCGGTCTGGATGATGCCGGCTTCGCCCACCATCTGCCGTCCCGGTTCGACGATGACGTTGGGAAGCCGATTGCCGAAATAGGTGTGGATCGCCCGACGGATGGCGGCGCCGTAGGCGCACAGCACCGGCAGCTTGCGCCGGTAGCGGGCGGGAAAGCCGCCGCCGATGTTGAGCAGATCCAGCTCGACACCGGCGTCGGCGAGGGAGCGGAAGAGCTTTGCCGCGGCCGAGACGGCCTCCTCCCATTGTCGCGGATCGCGCTGCTGCGAACCCACATGGAACGAGATGCCGCACGGCACGACGCCCAGGTCGCGGGCGGCGAGCAGCAACTCTTCCGCCATTTCCGGCTCGCAGCCGAACTTCCGCGACAGCGGCCACTCGGCACCCGCGCCGGAGGTGAGGATGCGACAGAAGACGCGGGCGCCGGGCGCCGCTGCGGCGATCTTTTCCAGCTCTTCGCGGCTGTCGAAGGCGAACAGACCCACACCGAGCGCGTGCGCGGCGACAATGTCCGATCGTCGCTTGATGGTGTTGCCGAAGGAGATGCGCTCGGCGATGCCGCCGGCGGCCAGCACCTGATGGATTTCGTTCAGGCTGGCACAGTCGAACGAGGAGCCGAGGCTGGCCAGCAGCGCCAGGATTTCCTGCGCCGGGTTGGCCTTGACCGCGTAGTAGATCACCGCTTCCGGCATCGCCCGACTGAGTTTTCTATAGGCCTGGCGGACGACGTTAAGATCGACGACAAGGCAGGGAGTCTGCGGCTGGCGATCGGCGAGAAAGCGGGTGATCTTCTTGGTCATTGCCTTCGTCTCCTGGTCTGCGGTCGCTACAGGACGCGGAAGTTGTGGAATTGCCAGGGGCAGGTGGTGTCGGTCACTTCGGCGAAGAGGACGCCGCGATCGGCGAGGGGGGTCCAGTCGGAGTAGACACCGACCACCTCTCCCAGATACGGGCGGGCGATCTCCATGCAGCGGGCGAAGTCGATGTCGTCGGGTTCGACGATGCCGGCCCGCGGGTTTTCCATTGCCCAGATCATTCCGGCGAGGACGGCGGCGGTGACCTGCAGGCTGGTGGCGTTGTTGTGGGGGACGAGCCGGCGCGTCTCCTCGATCGAGAGCCGCGAGCCGTACCAGTAGGCACCGTTGGCATGGCCCATGAGCAGCACTCCGAGTTCGTCGATGCCGGAGACGATCTCGTCCATCATCAGCCGCTTCGAGGGCTGCAGGCGCCAGTTCTTGCCGGCGAGTTCGTGCAGCGACAGCACCGCGTCGTCGCACGGGTGATAGGCGTAGTGGACGGTCGGCCGGTAGGCGGCGCCGGTGCCGTTGGCCACGGTCAGATAGTCGGCAATGGAAATCGACTCGTTGTGGGTGACGAGGAAGCCGTGAAACGGCCCTTCCAACGGCGTCCAGGTGCGGACACGGGTGCCGGCGCCCGGTCGATCCAGATAGATGGCGGCACCGCTACCGAAGCTGTGGCGACATCCGTCGGCGGGAAACTGCCGCTCGTGCGTGCCCCAGCCCAGTTCCGCCGGCTGGCAGCCTTCCCCGACGAAGCCGTCGATGGACCAGGTGTTGACGAACTCGCCCACCCCTTTCGGCTTCAGCGCCACCTGGGTGTCACGCTCGGCGATATGGATCACCTTGACCCCGAGGTCGCGGGCGAGCGCCGCCCAGCCGGCGCGGTCGGTGGGCACGGCGGTGGAATGGCCGGTATCGGCGGCGATGTTGAGCAGCGCTTCCTTGACGAAATGGGAGACGAGGCCGGGGTTGGCGCCGTGGGTGATCACCGCCGTCGGGTCGCCCGGGCCCCGGCGCAGCGCCAGGGCGCTTTCGCGGAGCGCGTAGTTGGACCGCTCCGACGGCGACTTGCCGGGATCGGTGTAGCCCCCCGCCCACGGCTCGATGCAGGTGTCGAGGTAGAGGGCGCCGCGCTCGCGGGCGAGCTCGATCAGCGCCGTCGAGGAAACGTCCACCGACAGGTTGAGGAGAAAATCGCCCGGACCCAGCAGCGGCTCCAGCACCTGGCGGTAGTTATCCCGAACGAGCGGCGTCACGACGAAGCGAAGCCCGTACTCCTCGGCGACCTCCCGTCCGCGCTCTTCGGCGGTGACGATGACGATGCGCTCGCGATGGAGGCGAACGTGACGGAGGATCAGGGGCAGGACACCTTGGCCGATGCTGCCGAAGCCGACGATGACCAGGTTGCCGGCGAAACTGGTATGGATCATCTCGCACCTCCTACGAGCTGGCGGGCGGAAGCGGGTTGAATCGACCGCCGGCGGGGCGCGCGGGCCGACTTTGCCTGGAGGCCGGGGGTTATGAGGAGCGGCGGATCACTCACCTCCACCAGGCGCGCCCGGTCGAACCCGTTGAAAGCGGTGCGCAGGCTGGCGCCGTAGGCACCCAGCTGTCCGATTTCGATCCAGTCTCCCTCGGCCGTGTCGGCGGGAAGATGAAACGGGCCGTCCATACGATCGGCGGCGTCGCAGGTCGGCCCAAACAGACGGAAGGCGACGGGCTCCGCGGCCGGATCCGGTCCATCCGGGCGGATCAGCCGGACCGGGAAACGGAAGCCGGGGGGACCCGCGTCGGAAAGGCTGCCGTAGACCCCGTCGTTGATGTACAGATCGCGGCCGCGGCGAAGCTGCACCTGAACGACGACCGAGGTGCCGCCGGCGACGAGCACGCGCCCGGGCTCCGCCCACAGGCGAACGCCGCTGCCGAGCCCGCTCTCCCGCGCCCCCGCATCAATGGCGGCGAAGTAGGCCGACAGCGGTGGCGGAACCGTGTCCGCGTAACTCACCGGGAAGCCACCGCCGACGTCGACGATATCCAGTGCTACCCCGGCGGCCGCGGCGATCCGACCGGCCTCGACCAGCGCCAAGGTATAGGCTTCGGGCTTCAGACACTGCGAGCCGACGTGGAAGGCGATGCCGAGGTGCCGCGCCTGCGGGCGGGCGGTGCGCAGCAGCGCCGCCGCCTCGTCCCCGGCGACACCGAATTTGCCGGTCAACGCGTAGCGGGCACCGTCGCCGCCCACCGCCATACGCAGCAGCAGGCCGCCGGCCCGCCCGTCGGTCTCGTCCAGGATCTTGGCCAGTTCATCGCCCGAGTCGAAGACGAAGTCGGCGACCCCATAGCGGGCGGCGGCTTCCCGGATCGCCGGGCGTGCCTTGACCGGGTGCATGAAATGGATGTGGGCGCGCGGAAACATCTGCCGCACGAGCATCACTTCGGCGAGCGACGCGCAGTCGAAGTGGCGGATACCGCCGGCCCACAACGCCCGCAGCACCCGCGGCTCGGGATTGCATTTTACCGCGTAAAGCACGTCCCCGGCGAACCCGGCGGCGAAGAGCCGGGCGGTCGCGGCGATCGCGCGCGGCCTGAGGCAGTGCAGCGGTTCCGCCGGCCGCTCTGCGGCGACCGTTGTATCGACGGTCGGCAAGGCACCGCGGCTCGCGTCGAAGCGACGGCCGACGGGCGATACCGCGAGCTTGGGGAATGACCTCGGCATTGCAAATCCACCCCTCGAGCAAAAAATCCACCGAACCGACCGTATGCGCTAGAAACCGGGGTGAGATTTCCCATGGCCTCTGCACATATCGCGGCGAAGCAAAGTGAGGTTCGTTGATGACCGCTCAGCGGAGCCGCTCAACGAAGCGGCCGCACCAGCGGTCTAGGGTAACGAGCGGGGGATTGGCGACACACCGTGCCGCAGCAAGGCGACCATATCCACTTCCCTTAAGATCACCGGCCCACTGTCGACCGGCTCGACCAAAAAGGACGCGTTACGTCGTTGCTTGACCCTGTCCCGGGCCGAGGGCACGTGCGATTAGCGTCTCGTCGCCATATGTACGTGGTTTCCTGCGCGTTGCAATACTTTTGCGCACCTGCCCGCGAAAAGACCAGGCGGAGAGCCACTTAAAACCCACCCACGGGCGCTGTCCCGGGCTCCGTCCCGCACCTTCCGGGGCCTTGCCGCGGAATCGCAGAAAGGCGCCAGTCTTGTCATTCGCGCCGGCAGCGCCACAATAGAGGAATGGAACCCTCCGCAGACAGCCGCCGCGTCCTTCTGTTGCTCAATCTCGGCCATGCCCTCGACCACATGGGCATCCTCATTTTTCCCACCGCGGTGCTGGCGATGGGGGATGCGTTCGACCGCTCGTACGGCGAACTGCTGACCCTTTCGCTGGGCGGCTTCATCGCCTTCGGGGCGGGGTCGTTGCCGGCGGGTTGGCTGGGCGACCGCTGGAGCCGGCGCAACATGATGGTCGCCTTCTTCTTTGGCATGGCCCTGGCCGCGACCCTGATCGGCGTGGCGGACAGCGCCGGGATGCTGGCGGCAGGCTTGACCCTCCTCGGTCTGTTCGCCGCCATCTATCACCCGGTGGGCATCGCCATGCTGGTCGCCCACGCCGGCAAGCTCGGTCGCGAAATCGGCATCAATGGCGTCTGCGGTAACCTCGGCGTCGCCGCCGCACCGCTGCTGACCGCGGCCATGGCGGCGACCTTGGGCTGGCGCAGTGCCTTCTTTCTCTTTGCCGCCGTCTCGGCGCTGGGCGGCGTCTTTTTCCTCGCCTGCGTCAGGGACCAGCGCACCGTTGGCACCACGCGTCGGGGCGGAGATTTCATCGTGCCGCGGCCGGCGTTCCTTCGCGCCGTCGTGGTGATGATCCTGGTCAGCATTGCCGGCGGTGTCGTCTTCAATGCGACGACGGTGGCAATGCCCAAGGTTTTCGACGAGCGGCTGGCCGGCCTCCACCTGGACGCGTTCGTCGTCGGAGCGCTGGTGTCCGCGGTGTTTGCCTTCGGCGCCATGGCGCAGCTCATCGTCGGCTGGCTGGTCGACCGCATGCCGCTGAAGCGGGTGTTCGTCCCGCTGTCGCTCCTGCAGGCACCCTGCCTGCTGCTGGCCGTCGGTGCCGGCGGCTGGAGCATGGTCGCCCTGGCGGCGCTGGCGATGTTCGCCATCTTCGGGCAGATGACGATCAACGATTCGATCGTCGCCCGCTACACGTCCGATGCCTGGCGCGCCCGGGCCTTCGCCGCCCGCTATCTCATCACCTTCGCCGCCAGCGCGACGGCGGTGCCGCTGGTGGCCTTCCTGCACGACGGCAGCGGCGATTTCCGGACGACGTTCATGGTGCTGGGGGGGCTGGGCGCCATCGTCTTCCTCGCCTCGCTGGTATTCCCGGCCGGCCGGCCGGAGCGGAGGGTCGACCTCGGATCGGCGCCCTTGCCGCCGACCCTACGGCCCCAGGCGGCAGAATAGCTCAGCCGGCCGCTGCTGCCGCCGGGCCACCCCGCCTCAGAGCGGCCAGCGCCAGGTATTCCCAGACGACGGTGGCGGCGGCGAGCGCGGTGATCTCGGCGACGTCGTGCGGCGGCGACACCTCGACCACGTCCATGCCGACGAAGCTGAGCGGCGCCAATTGCCGCAAGATCGCCTGCGCCTGCCAGCTGGCCAGGCCGCCGATCTCGGGGGTGCCAGTGCCGGGCGCGAAGGCCGGATCCAGCGCATCGATATCGAACGACAGATAAGCGGGTCCCTGACCGACGATGTCGACGATGCGACGGGCGATCTCCCGCGGGCCCGTCTCGTGCACCGTCATCGCCGGAATGATGGTGACGCCCTGGGCCACCGTCCAATCGTGGATGTGCTTCTGCACCGGCGAGCGAATGCCCACCTGCACCATCCGCGCCGGGTCGACGAGGCCTTCACTGATCGCATGGTAGAAGGGCGAACCGTGGCCATAGACTTGGCCGAAGCTGTCGGGCCAGGTGTCGACATGGGCGTCGAAGTGGACAAGACCGAGCGGGCCGAGACGGCGCGCCAGCGCCCGCAGCAGGGGCAGGGTGGTGGAATGGTCGCCGCCGAGGGCGACCAGATGCTCCACCGCCATCGCCTGCCGTTCGATCAGCCGCAGGCTCTCGCGTAGATCCCCAAGAGCAATGCGGAAATCGCCGATGTCGGCGAGCGGCATCTCCGCCGGGGCCACCCAATGCACCGGGTGATCGCCATCCAGCAACATGCGGCTGGCGTGGCGGATCGCCTGCGGGCCAAAGCGCGCGCCGGCGCGATTGGAGGTGCCGAGGTCGAGGGGGACGCCGGCGACGCAGATGGCGGCGGCGGTGCCGTCGGTGTGAGGAAGGGCGAAGAAACCGGGCGGGGTGGCGAAGGTGGGCGTCGACATGATGAACGTGAGGTGGGGACGGCCGGAGGTGCCGCCACCCTTTACGCCAGAAAAAGGCGGACGGCGATACCGACGGCAGCGGTACCAGCCAGCGTGGCGATCATACCAACCCGGAAGCAAATTACCGCCACCATCGCCAGCACTGTAATCGCGAGGGCCACCGGGTCGAGGCTGGCAGGGTCGGGCACGTAGAAGCGGAGGGCTCCGATCCAGCGCTCATCGATGCGGGCAAACAGCACGTGAAGGGCGAACCAGAGGGCAAGATTGAAGATGACGCCGACGACCGCCGCGGTGATCGCGGCGAGTGCCGCCGAAAGCGCTCGCGCGTGCCTTAGGCGCTCGACATAGGAGGCGCCGAGAAAAATCCAGATGAAGCAGGGCACGAACGTCACCCAGGTCGCGAGCAGTCCGCCGATGACCCCTCCCAGCATCGGCTCGAAAGGACCGGGGTGACGGTAGGCACCGAGGAAGGCGACGAACTGGACGACCATGATCAACGGCCCGGGGGTGGTTTCGGCGAGGCCGAGGCCGGTCAGCATCTCCCCCGGCTGAAGCCAGCCGTAAACGTCGACCGCCTGCTGTGCGAGGTAGGCGAGAACCGCGTAGGCGCCGCCGAAGGTGACCACCGCAAGCTTCGAAAACAAGAGTCCGATGCCGGTGAACGTGGCACCCCAGCCGAGCCAGACGGCGAACAGGAGCGTCGGCGTAAACCAAGCGGCAAGGCCACCGGCGAGGATCGCCCATGACTGCGACGGGCGGTGCGCCAGGGGCGACTCGACGGGGGAGGGCGGCGACACCTGACGGTCGTTGAGGGCGGAGGGTGATGCAGGAACAAAGGCCCCGGCCGCGCCGGCGGCGAGGATGATTAGCGGGAAGGGCGCGTCCAGAAGGAAGATGGCAAGGAAAGAGAGCAAGGCGATGAGGCGGTGCAACGGCCGGACCAGCGCGCGGCGGCCGATCCTCAGCAGCGCCTCGACGACGATGGCGACGACGGCGCATCGGATCCCGTAAAGGATCCCGTCGACGAACGGTACCTGGCGGTAGAGGACGAAGAGGACGCTGAGCAGCATCATCACCGCCGCGCCGGGCAGGACGAACAGGACTCCGGCGATCAGGCCGCCCTTCAGCCGGTGCAGCATCCAGCCGAGGTAGGTTGCCAGTTGTTGCGCCTCCGGGCCGGGGAGCAGCATGCAGAAGCTGAGGGCGTGCAGGAAGCGCGCCTCGTCGATCCAGCGTTTTTCGTCGACGACGATCCGGTGCATCAGCGCGATCTGGCCGGCCGGGCCGCCGAAGCCGATGCAGCCGATCCTGAGCCAGACCCGAAATGCTTCGGCAAGGGAGGGAACCGCCACGGGCGCCGTTGGTGGACCGTCCGTCGGCGGCGCCTGCCTGGCGCGGCACGAATCACCCATGGTTCGGGCTCTCCCGTTCGAAGGAAGGTTCGCCTTCAACCCTTGAGGACGTTGCGGGGGCCCATCCTTATTGAATTGGTTGCGCGGAATGAGCATAGGTGCACATGCACCGTTTCGCCATTACCGAAAGGCACATCCAAATGGCTCATGGGATCGAGAAGATCGAGGGCATCGGCCCGGCACAGGCGGAGAAGTTGAGCACGGCAGGAATCGGGACGATCGAGGACCTGCTCGCCAAGTGTGGGTCGGCCAAGGGGCGCGCGGATGTCGCCGAAACGACCGGGATCTCTGCGAAACTGCTGCTCCGCTGGGTCAACATGGCCGACCTGATGCGTATTTCCGGCGTCGGCGAAGAGTTTTCGGAACTGCTGGAGGCGGCCGGCGTTGACACGGTCAAGGAGTTGCAGCACCGCAGAGCCGACAATCTGGCCGCGAAGATGGTCGAAGTGAACGAGGCGAAGAAGCTCTGTCGGCGGACACCCGCAGCGAAAGAAGTTGAAAAGTGGATTGAACAGGCGAAGACGTTAGAGCCAATTGTGACACATTAGAGACAGCGTCAGAGCTTGAACGCAGTGAGCCTTCACAAGTAATCTTCGAAATACGGTTCGAGGCCAAATATCTATGTGCCGTTACCGGTCGGCGCACGGGCCGGCGGGTGTGGGTGACGGGGCGTAGTTGGCGATGATGGAGGAGGAGAGAAATGGGCATCATCGATTTTATTCGCGACGTCGGCGAAAAGCTGGGGATCGGCGGCGGCTCCGGGCCGAGCGCCGGGGATTTGCAGGCATCGTTGAAGAAGCTGGGGCTACCGAGCGACGGACTCGACATCGGCGTGTCCGGTGACACGGTAAAGGTGTCGGGCAAGGCCCTCAGCCAGGAACAGAAAGAGAAAATCATTCTGGCCCTGGGCAACGTCGAAGGGGTCGGCAAGGTCGAGGAGTCGATCGAGACGCCGGCCGGAGACGCGGCGGCGATGTATACGGTGCAGAAGGGCGACACCTTGTCCGCCATTGCCAAGAAGCACTATGGCGATGCCAGCAAGTACAACGCGATTTTCGAGGCGAACAAGCCGATGCTGACCCATCCGGACAAGATCTATCCGGGGCAGGTGCTCCGCATCCCCAAACTGTAACCGCTGCGAGGTCTCGGGGGCGGGCGGTGCTGCCAAGCTTCGCCCGCCGCTCCGTCCCCCAGCCGGCCCGCGTTCGGCACCGTCTTCACCCGGTCGCCACCCGACGGCCGGGCGTTGAAAGCGCGCCAAGATCACCGCATGTCATCCACGGCGGCATGGGCCGTGCAGAAGGGAGGATGACGAGCGAGATGGGACGGGGATTGATCAAAAGCCTGGGGGTATTGTTGCTGCTGGTGACGGTGGGTATCGTCAGCTGTCAGGCGCTGTTCGCCGGAAGCGCGCCGGTCGAGCGGCCCCATCCGCCAGCGGCGGCGGCACGGGTCTGAAGGCGGCGACCCAAGATGACAAGCCACGTCCGCATCGGCCTCCGGGGTCGCGTTGCCGGACTTTTGCTTCTCGCGCTGCCGCTGCCCATCCTGCTCAAGTCCGTGTTTTCCTTGTGGTCGGGCAATGTGGCCATGCTCGGTGCCAGCGCGCTTGCCTACGCACTGTTCGCGCTGGGTGCGGTGCTGACCCGCCGCGGCGTGCAGCGCGAGATTGCCGAGGCCGCCCGACCGACAACGGCCGCCCACGGGCCACCGCTGAAAACCCTGGCCGCTTTGGTGGTGGGCTTCGCCGCCGGGTTCACCGCGTTCAGCGTGGTGGGGCATGATCTCCTCGCGTCGATCGCCTATGCCATCGGTGCGACGGTGGGACATCTTCTCCTGTACACGCCCGATATGAAGGAAGGGCGGGTGCTGCCGGCGTGGACCCGCCGCGCCGCCGGCGAGGCGGACGCCCGGGCGATCCTCGAACTCGCCTATGAGCGTCTGGAGTCTCTGAACACCGCCGCCGGGCAGATCGCCGACCGGGAATTTCGCCAACGCCTCGGCAACATTTCGCTGGCGGTCGGTCAGATTCTCCACCTGATCGAAACCAATCCCGCCGACCTGCGGCGGAGCCGCAAGTTCCTCAACGTGTATCTGGATGGCGCACAGCAGGTGGCGACCCAGTATGCCCGGGCGCAAGCGCATGAGCCTTCGGCCGAACGCGAGCACAACTTTCGTACCCTGCTCGTTGATGTAGAGAACACCTGTCAGCAGCAATACGAGAAGCTGCTTCAACACGACGCCCTCGACCTCGACGTCCAGATCGAGGTGCTAAGCACCCGCCTGCGGCGGGAGGGGCTGGCGTAACGGAAGCGGTTGCGGCGCGAGAAGGGGAGACCGTTGAGATGCCGGGGACCGGATCATTCGATCAAAAGACGCAAGCCAACATCGGCGGCGCCGAGGCGACGACGGCGGCCTCGGGCGACCTCGATTACCGTCGCGGCGACCCGGCCCTGCGGCGGAGAATCGACGACGCCATCGCCGAAATCGATCTTGGCGACGCCAACTCGGTGCTGTTTTTCGGCACCAAGGCACAGCAGGACTTGACCACGGTTTCGGACGAGATGCTGGAGGGCGTGCGCAATAAGGACGTCGGCCCGGCCGGTTCGGCGCTGAGCGAGATGCTGGCGGCGATCCGCGGCTTCGACATCGGTGAGTTGGACCCCAACCGGGCGCGCGGACTCCTCGGCCGTGTCCTCGGCACCGGCAAGCCGGTTGCGAAGATCCTGCAGCGCTATGAGGAGGTCAGGGGTCAGATCGACGCTATCGGCGACCGGCTGGAGACCCATAAGGGCTCGCTCCTTCGCGATGTCGCTTTGCTGGATCGCCTGTACGCAAAGACGCTCGCTTATTTCCATGGCCTCGCCACCTACATCGCCGCCGGCGACGAGCAATTGCGACGCCTCGACGAGGGGACGATCCCGGCCCTGGAGGCCCAGGTCGGGTCTACCGGCAATGTGGTCAAGGCACAGGAGCTTCGCGATCTGCGCGCGGTCCGCGATGATCTGGAGCGTCGGGTTCACGACCTTAAGCTGACCCGGCAGGTGGCGATGCAGAGCCTGCCCAGCATCCGCCTGGTTCAGGAAAATGATAAGAGCCTGGTGGCCAAGATCACCTCGGTGATGGCCAACACCGTGCCGCTGTGGCGGCAACAGTTGGCCCAGGCGGTGACCATTCACCGCTCGCGGGAGGCGGGCCGGACCCTGAAGGAGGCGACCGACCTGACCAACTCCCTGTTGCTGGCCAATGCGGAAAATCTGCGTCAGGCCAACGCCGAGGTGCGGCGCCAGGCGGAGCGCGGCGTCTTCGACATCGAGGCGGTGAAGAAGGCGAACGAGCTGCTGATCGCCACGGTCGAGGACAGCCTGCGCATCGCCGACGAGGCGAAGCAAAAGCGGGCGGCGGCGGAGAGCGAGCTTGCCGCCTGCGAGACAAAACTCCGGGAGACTCTTGCCGCTGCGAGGTCGCCAGACCTGCCCCGTCCCCCCAGCGAGTCCGGCAGATGATCCGGCAGATGATTCAGGGAGCGGGCGCTGATAACCTCCAAATGGGGGTTGGAAAAGCCCGCGAATACTCTACTGTTGAGCGAGCGCCCCCCAACAAATAATCAACCTGCCCGTTGGATTCGCTGACACAATAATGCCGTATCCGGGTACATGCTGACGAGGATGGATTGATGAAACGGCGTTATCGGTCATCCCCGAGCGGGAAGCCCGATACGACGGAGTGCACGGGCAATGCTAGACGTCAAACGGATACTCTCGCAGCACTTCCTCCTCAAACACCTGCCTTCGGCCGATCTCGACCGTCTGGCCCAGCTCGCCGCGCCTCGTCGCTATCAGTCGGGTGAAGCGGTGTTCCTGAAGGGGGACGCGGGTAATTCGATGATGGCCATCCTCAGTGGCCGGGTCCGTATCTGCGCCTATTCGGCGGGCGGCCGCGAGGTGGTCCTCAACGTCATCGGCCCGGGGGAGGTCTTCGGCGAGATCGCCATGATCGACGGCGGTGAGCGGACCGCGGACGCGTTCGCCATGGAGGCGACGGAACTGCTCGTTTTCAATCGCCGCGACTTCATGCCGTTCCTCGAACGCAATCCGCAGGTTTGCGTGAAGCTGCTGGAAGTCATGTGCGGACGGCTTCGCTGGACCAGCGAGCAGCTGGAGGACGTCAACTTCCTCGATCTGCGGTCGCGGCTGGCGAAGCGGCTCCTCTACCTCGCCGATCACCACGGCGAGGTCGCCAGTGGCAAAGTGGGCGTGCGCATCTCCCAGCACATGCTGGCGAGCATGATCGGCACCTCCCGCGAGGCGGTGAATAAGCAGCTCCGCTTTTGGGAGGAGGAGGGCGTTATCGACGTTCGCCGCGGCTCGATCACGGTGCTCAAGCGGGAACGGTTGCAGCGCGTGGTTGCCGATGGCGCCCCGTGACCCCGTTGTGACCGCGCGGGCACCCTCGCCGTGGGCCGGTCCTATTGGACCGGGTCGGGCTGATCGGCTTCCGCCGGCGGTCCCGGCGAAACGGCGGCCTGATGGTGCAGCATGCGCCAGGCGTCCGTCTCCCGGATAAAGATATTGGTGGCGGCGAGGACGCTGCTCTCCAGCATTTCATAGCATAGCACGTACGCGGTCTGGCCGAGGAGGAACACCGTCGGGTCCTGGCATCGAATGCGCGGCGCCGACGGATGGCTGAGGATTCCCTGCCAGCTCTGCATGACCGCATCCCGACCATGCAACGGCGTCCACCCCGGATGAATGCATGTGACCGGAATTTGCCGCGCCCACAGGCGTTCCATCGCGGTAAAATCATGGTTCGCGAACGCCGCATAGAATGCCTCGTTGGCGAAAAGCACGGCAACCCGGTCGGGGACACTCATCGGTGGCCTCGGTGAACCATGTCCTGTTCGGTCATCAGACCTTGCTTCCACCGACGACTGTAGCGATCTTGCGGCCGCCGGCAATGCGTTCGACGGGCACGCCGGTGCGGACATGGCTCGCGATGGGAGAGAACAGGTGCTGCCCGACTACTATCCGCTGGTGGCGCCGCTGCTCTTTCGCATCGAGTCGGAAAGGGCGCACCGGCTGGCGATCGGCGCTCTGCGCCTGGGGCTGGTGCGGCCGCCGCCGGCGGTGTCCGATCCGCGGCTGCGGGTCTCCGTCGCCGGGCTGCGTTTTCCCAATGCGGTCGGTCTCGCCGCCGGCTTCGACAAGAACGGCGAAGCGGTAGACGCGATGCTCCGCCTGGGGTTCGGCTTCGTCGAAGTGGGAACGGTGACGCCCCGACCCCAGGCCGGCAATCCGCGACCGCGGCTGTTTCGCCTACGCGCCGACCAGGCGGTACTCAACCGGATGGGCTTCAACAACGACGGCGCGGAGGTGGTTCTACGCCGTCTCGCCGCCCGCCGCGAGCGGGGTCGGCCCGGCATCGTCGGCGCCAATGTCGGCCCCAACAGGGACGCCGCGGATCCCGCCGCCGACTGCGCCACCGCCTTTGCCGCGCTGGCTCCGTTCGTCGACTACGCCGTCGTCAATGTCTCCTCGCCCAATACGCCGGGCTTGCGCGACCTGCAGAGGCGGGATGCGCTGGAGCAGCTGATGGCTCGCGTTCTCGATGTGCGCGGCCGAAACGGCCTGGCGACCCCGCTGTTGGTCAAGATCTCTCCGGACACCACCCACGAGGAGCGCGCCGCCATCGCCGAGGTGGCGCTGGCCTTGGGCATCGACGGGCTGGTTGTCACCAATACGACGACCGCCCGGCCGCCCGGTCTGACCGCAGCGGAGCGGGTCGAAAGCGGCGGGTTGAGCGGAAAGCCGTTGTTTGCCGCGGCGACCGCGGCCCTTGCCGACGTGGCTCGGTTGACCGGCGGGTCGCTGCCGCTCATCGGGGTGGGCGGTATCGGATCGGGGGACGACGCCTACGCCAAGATCCGCGCCGGCGCATCGCTGGTGCAGCTCTATACCGCGCTGGTTTATCAAGGTCCGTGGCTGGTCGCGGCGATCAAGCGGCGGCTGCTCAGGCGTCTTGACGAGGACGGCCTTGCTTGTTTGGCCGAGGCGGTCGGCGGCGATCTGAAGGTGGAAGCTAGAGCAGGAACTGCTCCTTGACGATACGCTCTTCAAGGTTGTGTTCCGGATCGAAGAGCAAGCGAAGCTTCACCGTCTGGTCCTCCCGTACGACGACGCGGACCACTTCCCGCACCTCGGTGTAATCGGCCACGGCGCTGACCGGACGCAGCTCCGGCTGGAAGACGGTCATCGCCACCGATACCTCATGGGGCAGGATGGCGCCCCGCCAGTGGCGCGGCCGAAAGACGCTGATGGGCGTGAGCGCCAGCATGTGCGCCCCCAACGGGAGGATGGGGCCGTTGACCGACAGGTTATAGGCGGTGCTGCCGGCCGGCGTGCACAGGAGAACCCCATCGCAGATCATCTCCGGCATGCGGACGACCCCGTCGATTTCGAGCCGCAGCTTGGCGGCGAGCCGGGTCGAGCGCAGCAGCGAGACCTCGTTGATCGCCAGCGCCTCGCAGGTATGGCCGTCGACGGTGGTGGCGGTCATATGCAACGGCTTCAGCTTGTACTCCTCGGCCTCGGCGAGGCGCTCGAACAGGCGCTCCTCGTTGTAGATGTTCATCAGGAAGCCGACCGAACCCCGGTTCATCCCGTAGATCGGCACGTTCCGGCGCATATAGCGGTGCAGCGTTTCCAGCATGAACCCGTCACCGCCGAGGGCGACGATGACGTCGGCGAGATCGGGGGATTCGTCGCCATAGGCCGAGATCATCCGCGCGCGGGCCCTGCGCGCATCTTCGTGCTCAGAGCAGACGAAGGCGACGGAACGAAAAGACATGGGCAGTCGTCGGCCGAGGTTGAAGCCGGCCGAGTATAGCCGAGGTGCGGCCGGCCGCCAGTTACGGATCGGAGTCAGCCGCCGGTCATGTTCATGTGGCGGGCCACCGCCGGTCGCCGGTGCAGACGATCGATAATGAAATCATGGCCCTTCGGCTTGCGGCCGATGGCGTCGTCGATGGCGGCGAGGAGGGGGATGTCGGAGCGGCTGGCGCGCAGCGGCGTCCTGAGATCGACCGACTCCTCGTGTCCCAGGCAAAGAAAGAGCCGCCCGTTGCAGGTAACCCGAACGCGGTTGCAGCTTTCGCAGAACGTATGCGACATCGGGGTGATGAAGCCGATATGCCGCCCGGTTTCCTGCACATGCAGGTAGCGAGCCGGGCCCCCCGTGTGGTGGATGCTGGGCAGCAGCGTCCAACGCCGGGCGAGCCGTTCCCGAACGCCCGACAGCGGCAGGTAACGTTCGGTGCGATCGGTCCCGACGTCGCCCAAGGGCATCGTCTCGATCAGGCAGAGATCGAACCCCTCGTCGCCGCACCATTGCAGCAGCCGATCGAATTCGTCGTCGTTGACCCCCTTCAGGGCGACGGTATTGATGCGGATGGCAAGGCCGGCGCGCTTCGCCGCGGTGATGCCGGCAAGCACCTGGTCGAGGCGGCCGCGCCGGGTGATCGCCCTGAACCGCTCGGGGTCGAGGCTGTCCAGCGAGACATTGACCCGGGCCACCCCGATCGCCGCCAATTCTTCCGCGCAATCGACAAGCTGGCTCCCGTTTGTGGTGAGGGTCAGTTCGTCGATACGGCCCGCCGCCAGATGTCGGCCGAGGCGGCGAAACACATCGAGGTTGTCGCGGCGCACCAACGGCTCCCCCCCGGTCACCCGCAGCTTACGGATGCCGCGGCGGACGAAGGCGCTGCACAGCCGCTCGATCTCGTCCGCCGTCAGCACCTCCGCCTTCGGCAGGAACCGCATGGTCTCGGCCATGCAATAGACGCAGCGGAAATCGCAGCGATCGGTGATCGACAGCCGCAGGTAGGTAATGCGCCGTCCGAAAGGATCGATCATATGTTGCCCGCTGCTCCATCCGGCCGCACCGATGGTGCCGGTGGGGTGCTCCTCGCTCGGGCTATATGGCGCGGATCGGAGGGCAGGCCAAGGATAGAGGCGCGGTCGCCGGACGATGCCACGGCGGCGGGATGCGGCGGGATGCGGCGGCAAGATGAAGGGTGGATCGGATGCGGGTGCTGGCGGTACGCCATGTGGGGTTCGAGGATCTGGGAACGTTGGCGGCGGTGCTGCGTCAGCGGGGTGCCGAGATCACGTACAGGGAGGCCGCCGACGGTTTCGACGGCATCGATCCGGCCGCCCCCGATCTCATCGTCATCCTCGGCGGTCCCATCGGTGCCTACGAGGGGGCGGATTACCCGTTTCTCCTCGATGAGCAGCGGCTCCTCGAGCACCGGATCGCGGCCGGGCGGCCGCTCTTGGGAATCTGCCTCGGCGCCCAGCTTCTGGCCCAGGCCTTGGGCGCGCGTGTCTATCCGGGCGGGCGGAAGGAGATCGGCTGGGGCGAGGTGGTCCTCACCGAGGCCGGCCTTCGGTCGCCATTGAGGCACCTGGCGGCGACGCCGGTCCTGCACTGGCACGGCGACACCTTCGATCTGCCGGAAGGCGCCGTCCGGCTGGCTTCCACCGGGGCTTACGCAAACCAGGGCTTCGCCGCCGGCGATCGGTTGCTGGGGCTGCAGTTTCATCCCGAGGTCACCGCCGCCGGGTTGGAGCATTGGTTCGTCGGCCATGCGGTGGAGATCGCCGCCACCCCGGGCGTTGATGTGGCCGGTCTGCGCGCCGGGGCTCGGCGCCATGGGGAGAGCCTGGAACGGGCCGGACGGGCGATGTTCGCCGACTGGCTCGACCGCAACGGTTGTCCCCCCGGCCGTGTGGACGACGGACGGCAGGCCCGGTCCGCAGCCGACCCGCACCTTCCTCCGCCTGCGGCGGGCTGATGCCGACTCGGCCCAGCCGATGGTTTGCGGGCGCCGTCGCCCCGGCGCCGCTCACCCTCCACCCGTCCTCGTCGTAAGCCGAGAACGTTAGGGACTTTTTTCACCCGCCAAGGCGCCCGCAGGCGTGTGGCGGCCGGAGCTGTAACACTGTGCGCCGATGCTAGCTCGGTTGTCCCGCCCGGTTCTGATCGTTACCGCGACGCTGGTCGCCACCATGGTCGCCGGCTTGCCGGTGCGCGCCGACGAGGAGCAGCCGGAGGAGGTCGGCTGGCCGGGCGGGGAAACCGCCGGCGAAACGGAGCCCGCCGCAACCACGGCGGTCCCCTATCAGTTCCGGCTCGAGGGGGTCGAGGACGACAATCTCGCCGACCTGCTGCGGCGGGGCTCGGAACTCGTCACCCTGGCGGACAAGCCGCCCATTTCCCAGGCCGCGTTGCTCAACCGCATCGAGCGCGACCGCGCCACCTTCGACGCCATCCTTCGCTCCGAGGGGTGGTACCAGGGAACGATCGGGAGCACCATCGACGATGCGACCCAGCCGCCGACGGTGGTGATGCAGGTCGATCCGGGACCGCGCTTCCTTCTGCGCTCCTTCGCGGTCGTCCCCTTCGGGGAGGCCGATGCGGCGTCGGTGCCGCTCCCCGGCGTCAACGATGTGGGCCTGACCATGGGCCAGCCGGCCCGCGCCGCCGACGTCGTTGCCGCCGAGCGCCGTGTCCTGACCTGGCTCGGCGACCGCGCCCATCCCCTCGCCCAGTTCGGCGACCGTGAGATCATCGTCGACCACGCCGATTATTCCATGCGGGTGACAGGCGCCGTCGATCCGGGGCCCGCGGTGACCTTCGGCCCCCTCGTCATCACCGGATTGACCTCGGTGGAAGAGGACTACGTCCGGCTCCTCGTGCCGTGGACCGAGGGCGAGCCGTTCGATCGAGAGAAGGTGGAGGCGTTCCGCCAGAAGCTGCTCCGCACCGGATTGTTCGCGACCGTGGTGGTAACCCCGGCCGAGACCGCGGATGCCGACGGGCGTTTGCCCATCACCGTGGAAACGGCGGAAGCGAAGCAGAATTCCGTCGGCGGCGGCTTCAAGTATTACACCACCGAGGGTCCGGCGGGCGAGGTGTTCTGGGAAATGCGCAATGCCTGGGGACGCGACGAGGATTTCCGGATCACCGCCGAACTGGGCCGGATCGCCCAGCAGGCCACGATCGATGTTCTGGTGCCCAATTGGCGGCAAGTGGATCAGAGCCTGGTGGGTCAGCTGGTCGGCCAGCGGGAGACCACCGATGCCTACGACAAATCGGGCGTGGAAGCCTCGGCGCAGATCCGGCGGGTGTTCTGGCAACACTGGGCGGGCGGAATCGGTCCGTCTCTGGAGACCTCATGGATCACGGAAGACAATAAGACCGACAATTCCAGTCTGTTCGGGTTGCCGATGTTCGTCTTTCGCGACACCACCGACAATCCGCTTGATCCGACCGAAGGATCGAAGTTGCGCATTGGACCCACTCCTTACGTGGGCTGGTACCAGACGAGTCAGCTCTTCACCACGACCGAGGTGTCGGGAAGCGCCTATTACAGCCTGGATGCGGAGCACCGCTACATCCTCGCCGGGCGGGCCAAGATCGGCTCGCTGATAGGCGAAAGCCGCGACTCGGTGCCCGCCGACAAGCGGTTCTATGCCGGCGGCGGCAGTTCCATCCGCGGCTATCCGTTCCAGAAGGTGGGTCCGCTCGACGACAACGGTGATCCCATCGGCGGTCGTTCCCTCCTCGAGGTGAGCGGCGAGTTCCGGGCGCGGGTGTGGGGGAATTTCGGCGTGGTGCCGTTCATCGACGGCGGCACCGTTTACGACTCGGTCGTTCCCAACCTTACCGACACCGTGCGCTGGGGAGCCGGCCTCGGTCTCCGCTACTATACCGCGATCGGACCGGTCCGCGTCGATCTGGCGACGCCGCTCAATCCGAGGAAAGACGTTGACGACCCGATCCAATTCTACATCAGCCTCGGGCAGTCCTTCTGAGCCGGCTTCCCCCCGGCGGCGGGGAGGCGGTTGGCGGCGGTGGGTCGCCTGGGGAGCGCTGATTACCGGCGGCGTCGTCGCCCTGGTGGCGATCGCGCTGATGGCGCTGTTCGTCCTGGTGCAGAGCGACGGCGGCCGCCATCGCCTGGCCGGCTGGCTCTCTCCCGTGCTGTCGGCTGCCACCGGTTACGGGGTGGAGATCGAGGACATCGGTCCCGGTCTGCCGTCCGGCATCCTCATCGGCCGGCTGACCCTTGCCGACGGCGAAGGCGTGTGGCTGACACTGGACCGGCTATCGCTGCGCTGGCGGCCTGCCGAGCTGCTGTGGCGCCGTCTCTCCATCGATGCGGTCGACGTCGATCGCATCGATCTCGCCCGGTTGCCGGCAACGGCGTCGCCCCAACCCCAGCCCGAGCCGAAAACCGGCGGCTTCACCATCCCGCGGCTGCCGGTGGGGGTGCGCCTGGACCGCCTCGCCGTCGGTGCGCTCATCCTCGGCCGGGCGGTGGTCGGCGAGGCGGCGCAATTGCGGCTGGACGGGCGACTTGCGGCGCCGGTCGGCGAGGGGATCGAAACCGAAATCACCATCGATCGCACCGATGGCGCACAGGGTCGCGTCGCCGTGGACGCCCGGCTGGACCCGGTGGCGCGACGCCTGCACCTCGATGCGTCGGTGGACGAGGCGGAGCACGGGCTTATCGTCGGATTGCTGGGCCTCGCTCCCTATCCGCCGGTTCACCTCCGGGTGGCCGGCGACGGCCCGCTGGAGGATTGGCGCGGCACCGTCGACGCCGATGCGCCGGGTCTTGGTTCGCTCGCCGGCACCCTGACCGCGGCCATGGACCCTCCCGCCTCCCACTTCGGCTTCGAAGGCGGCGCGCAGTGGCATGGCGATACACCGCCCCTCGTGCGGCCTGCGCTCGAGAAAGGCGTCCATATCGCCCTTCAGACGCAATTCACCCAGAGCGGGCCGGTCGTCGTCGACTCTCTACGCCTGGAGGCCCGGGACCTGGCCGTCGATGCCTCCGGTCGGCTCGACCCGGAGACGTCCGCCGTTGCCGCCCAGGCAACCGTCCAGGTTGGCCCGGCGGCCTTGGCTGCCGATGCCATGGGTGGGCTCCGCTTCGAGGGCATGAGGGCGGAGGCGGTGGTGTCCGGCCGGCTCGACGCCGTCGAACTGGCCGCCGCCGGCTCGGTCAGCCATCTGTCGGGCCCCGACCTCAAGTCCGCCAACCTGAACTGGCGGGCGAGCCTGTCTCCGCCGGTCGACGAAGCGCAGGCGATGCAGGTGACGGTCGAGGCGTCGGAGGTGATCGCTGGCAACCCGAAGGTCGGGGCACTCCTCGGGCCGTCGCCGTCGGCACGGTTGGAGGGGCGATGGCTGGCGGGTGCCGACGCCATCGAATTGCACCCGGCGCGCATCGACCTTAAAGCGGCGACCCTGAGCGCCGGTGGCCGCGTCGCCCTGAACGACGCCGCGAGCGATCTTCGGCTTGAGGCGATCGTCTCCGACGTTGCGGCGCTGCAGCCGGTGACGAGCCTGGCCGGCGCCGGCGAGGTCCGGGTCGCCGCCCGGGCGCAGGGTCCGATCGTGGCCGGAACCGCGGATGTGCGCATCGATGGTGCCGGCAAGGGGCTGCGGACCGGTATCCCCGCCGCCGACGCGGCGTTGGGCGCCACGCCGACGGTCGGCGCCGCTCTGCGGTTGACGCCGGCCTCCGGCCTTACCGTCGCCGATCTCCGCCTGACCGGCGCCAATCTGATCGTCACCGGCGAGGCGCAGACGGACGCCACCTACGAGACCTTTACCGCCGGCGCCGAGGCGTCGGTGGCCAACCTGGCGCCGCTGGCGCGTGCGGCCGGAACCGAGGCGACGGGGGCACTGCACCTGCAGGCGGCCGCATCCGGTGCCCTGGCCGACCCCGACGCCCGCCTGCGTCTCGATCTGCGGAATGCGTCGGTAGCCGGCCTCACCGTCAGCGATGGCCAAGTCCTGGCCGACGCAACCCATCTGGGCTCCGCTCCCGCCGGCGAGGTGCGGATAGCGCTGCAGACGGCGGAGGGCCCGGCCGAGGCGACCACGGGCTTTTCCCTGGAGAAAGGAGAGCTACGGCTGGCGGGGCTATCGGCCAACGGTCTCGGAATGCGCGTCAGCGGCGATCTCGGGATGCAAACCGCGAGCGGCCTGTGGCAGGGCCAGGTGCACGCCTCGTTGTCTCCCTCCGAGCGCGTCCCTGTCGGGGAGTCGCGGCTGAGCGGTCAGGCGGACGCGCGGGTCCGGCTCATGCCCGTGGGCGGTCGCCAGACCGCCGATGCCCGGCTGCAAGGGAGTTCCCTTGTCCTCGCCGGCGCTGCCGGAGAGGCGGTCCGGATCGGCACCCTCGACGTGACCGCCCGGGTGGACGATGCGCTCGCCGCGCCCCGCATCGACGCCACCGCCCATGCCACCGGCGTCCATGCCGGCGGCGACGGTCCCTTCAGCCTCGATCTGCGTGCCAGCGGGCCCGTCAACGCGATCGAGGCTCGGATCGGGGTGGACGGACCGCCGCAGCGGCTCGACCATCTTTCCGCCGCGCTGCGGGTGGACCGCACCGTCGGTGCTACCGTGGTCACGGTCACCGCCCTCGATGCCGCCGCCGCCGGCTATCCCGTCGTCATGGGGACGACGCTGCGGGTGGTCACCGGGAACGGCCGGTTGCAGATCGGCGATGTGGATCTGGCCATCGGCGCCGGCCGGGTCGGCGGCCGCCTCGATCTCTCCGCCGGGTCCACCGCCGCGACGGTACGTCTGCAGGCGGTGCCCGTTGCCATTCTGAGGGGCTGGCTGCCCTCGGCACCCACGGGCGGGACGCTGAGCGGCGACGGCCAACTGGCGACCAGCGATGGCGTCGTCGGCGGGACGGTGGCGCTCGCTCTCGACGACGTGACCTTTGCCGCTGGCGAAGGATCGACGACCCCGGCGCTGGACGCCCGGGTGCGGGCGGATGTCGGCCGCACCGCCACCCGAGTGCAGATCACCACCATGCGCGACAGCGGTGGCGCCGCCGCCGCGCCGCCGTTGCTGGTGGCTGATCTGGTCCTTCCCCTGCGGCCGGTCCCGGGCGCGCTCGACGTTCAGGTGTCGCGCGACGCGCCGCTCGCCGGCAACGTGGCGATCCGAGCCGAACTCGCCCGTGTGGCCGAAGCCCTCGGGCTCTCAAACCAGCGCGTCGCCGGTCGCCTGGCCGGGGACCTGCGGCTGGGCGGAAGCCTGGCGCAACCGGAGGTGATCGGTGCGCTCGTCATGAGCGACGGCCTCTATGAGAACTTCGTCACCGGCACCGAAATCCACGCCATCACCGCGCGGGCCGAGATCGCCGAAGGCCGATCGGCCCGGCTGACCCTGTCCGGAACGCCGGCCGGCGGCGGCAGCATTTCGGCGGACGGCCGGATCGCCTTCGGTAGCGACGGGACGCCCGACATCGAAATCGCCATCCATACCCGGGATGCCCGCCTTGTGGGGCGGGACGACGTGACGGCGACGTTCGGCGGGGATTTGTCCTTCCGTCGCGACGCCGGGGGCAGCCGCCTCGGCGGCAACCTGACGGTGACACCGGTCGAAGTCCGGCTGAGGGACAGGCTGCCGCCCAGCGTCGTCGTCCTGCCGGTGATCGAGATCAACCGGCCGGGCGGTGACACGCAACCGGGGTCGGCAGATGCCGCGCCCGGCGTCGTCGTCGAGCTCGATCTCCGGGTGGAGATGCCGCGGCGGGTGTTCGTGCGCGGGCGAGGGCTGGAATCCGAGTGGGCCGGTGCGCTGCACGTCACCGGCACCTCCGCCGCGCCGGCCGTCGCCGGCGAGATCCATGTGGTCCGCGGCGACTTCACCTTCGCCAGCAAGCGTCTTCGACTACAGAAAGGGTCGGTGCAGTTCACCGGCGGCACCGTCATCGACCCATGGCTCGATATCGCCGCCCAGTACCAGACGTCGGATCTGACCGCGGTGATCGGGGTGACCGGCCCGGTCAGCGATCCCACCCTGACCGTTACCTCGCAGCCTTCCCTACCCGAGAGTGAGGTTTTGGCGCAGGTGATGTTCGGCAAGGAAGCGTCCCGGCTCAGTCCGCTGGAAGCCGTGCAGTTGGCGGCGGCGATCGATTCGCTCCGCCGCGGCGATACCTGGACCGCCGAGGTGTTCGGCTCCATCCGGCAGTTCCTCGGCCTCGACGTGATCAACGTCGACCAGGGGACCGGCACCGAGAGCGGTCCCGGGCTCGAGGTGGGACGCTACTTCGGCGAGCATGTCTATGTGGGGGCGCGACGGGGGATAGGCGATCAGACCAGCAGTGGCCGGGTGGAGGTTGAGATCTTCCCCGGCCTCTCCCTGCAGAGCGACATCCTGCAAGACGTGGAGGGGATGTCGGGGAGCATTGGCCTGCAGTTCAAGCACGACTACTGAGCCACACCGTCAGGGGCGGCGATGATACCCGTACGGCGGGTATGCATGATCGATATACCCCTTTACAGGGTAAAACCGTTGTGCAACTATAAAAGGAGTTAAACGCCTTTCTGTGCTCGTTATAGTAGCAGAAAACAAGGGGCCGCCCGATGCTGGCCGACAGCACCTCCTCCGTTCCGTCCCCCGCGCTTCGATCCCCACTGCCGGTCCCTTCGGTCCTCCGCCCGTCGCGCACAAGCCCCAGCAAGGCGGCCGTGGCGGCGGTTCCAGCGGAGCGCGCCGACGCCCTCGGCCTCGCCCAACTGCTCGTGTCTCGCCTCTGCCATGATTTGAGCGGAGCGGTCGGCGTGACCGCCAGTGCCACGGACCTGCTCGGCCCCGGACCCGAACCCGAGGCCGATGGCGTCGCTCTTCTCGCCGACGCCGGCCGTCGGGCCGCCGCCCGGCTGGCATTTTTCCGCGCCGCCTTCGGGTTCGATACACCCGGTCGGACGATGACCGTGGGCGAACTGAGGGCCCTGGCGGAGTCCGCCCTCGACCGCCCCCGGCTTCGATTCGCATGGCCGCAGGCGGCGGAGCAGGCGGATGAAATACCGGCGGCGCTGGCGCGCATCGTTCTTTGCCTGGCATTGCTGGCCAGCGAAGCGTTGCCGCGCGGCGGGACGGTTCGGATCGCTGTTCGGCGCGGAGCGGAAGGGCTTTCGGTCGAAGCGGAGGGGACCGGCGCCCGCCTGACGCCGGCGGTGCTCGACGCGCTGCGGGCGACGGGGTGTGCCGACCTGACCTCGGCGACGGTCGTCGGCTACTTTGCCCAGGTGCTTGCCGGCCGCGCGTCCGCCTCGGTCGCCGCCGACGCGGTCGAGGGCCTGGTGCGTTTCTCCCTCAACCCCCTCGGGGCCGCCGGTCGCCGCCCCCACTGACCCTGAGGACGCACGGGTCGGATGAAGGGTGCGGCGCGGTAAGTGTCCTTCCTCGCGGATCCGGTTGTTGTTTCGTCCTATTGTCGGCATGGTTCGGCGTCGACCGGCGGCCGGCAATCCTGGGATGGGTAAGATGCGTCTGCAGTGGCTGGGCGTCTTCGCCGCGGCGATTTTGGTGGGCTTGGCGCCGGCACCGCGGGCGGAAGCGGAGCCGATTGCGGTCGAGGTGCGGGCGGTACCGCTCGATACGGCGGCACCCGAACGGACGACGCTGGGGCCGCTCCGCTACCGGGGTGGCATCGAGATCCGCAGCACCGATCGGCGCTTCGGCGGCCTTTCGGGTCTCGCCGTTAGCGCCGACGGCACCCGCTTCGTGGCCGTCGCCGACTTCGGCTATTGGTTCACCGGCACCCTTGTCTACGACGGCGGGGGTCGGCTGGTGGGCATCGCCGATCCTTCGATCGAGCCGCTGCGGGACGAGAGCGGCCGAGCGCTCAGCGGCAAGAGACGGGGCGATGCCGAGGCGATCGCTTCCGACGGTGCCGGCGGCTTCATCGTCGCGTTCGAGCAGCGGCACCGGCTCGTGCGCTTTGCCCGGGTCGGCGCCCGGGGACAGCCCTATCCGGCACCGCCGGGGGTGGAGGCGGCGCCCGCCAACGCCGGCATGGAAGCGCTGACGCGTCTGGGGGACGGCCGGCTGCTCACCGTCACCGAGGATTTCCGCACCGAGGACGGTAAAGCGGTTCGGGGTTGGATCGGCCCCGATCCGTGGCAGCCGCTCAGCGTGCAAACGTCGGGCGGATTTCTGCCCACCTCGCTCGCTCCGCTGCCCGGCGGCGCTCTCCTCGTCGAGCGTCGTTTTCCCTTCCTCGCCATCCGGCTCCGCCGGGTCGATGCCGCCGACCTCCGGCCGGGCGCCCGGTTGGAGCCGGCGGAAATCGCCCGTTTCGAGGGATCGCTGAGCTATGACAACTTCGAAGCCGCCGCGACCCGCCTCGGGCCGGAGGGCCAGCCGCTGCTCTATCTTCTTTCCGACGATAACCAGAACCCGTTCCAGCGGACGCTGCTTCTCCATTTCGCCCTGGACGCCGCGGGCTGATCCGGCGGCTCCGAGTTGACCCCGGCGAACCCGCCGGCTATCCAAGCCCTGGTCGCCGGCTGGTTCGGCCGTCGCACAGGATCGGGGATCAGCGCAGATGTCGGTGCTTGCGGTCATCCTAGAGGCTGCGAGGAACCATGTGTTCGCCGGGCGCGGACTCGCAGAGCATGCCATTTCCATTGTTGCCATGGTGCGACCGGTCGACCGGATCGTTGTTGTCGGTGGTGCCGGCCTCGCCGCGGTCGTCGACGGCACTCCCGGTATCACGGCCATCGAAGCCCCGGTGACGGACCGCATGGCGGCGCTTTCCAAGGCGCTTGCGCACCTGGAAGAAGACGAGGGGTACGCCGCCGACCTGGCGCTCCTGATCGACCCCGCTTTCCCGCTCCTGACCCCGGGCCTGATCGAAGACGCCGTCGATCATCTTCGCCGCTGTGGCGCCGACGCCCTTCTTTCGGTCCATGCCGCCACCGGCCGGCTCTGGATTGAGGACGAGGAAGGAGGGGCGGCGCCTTTGGCGTCGGCCTCCGATCGGCTGTGTTACGTCGAGAACGGCGCGCTCGGCATCGTCCGCGTCGGCGTATTCCAACACACTGAGATGTTGCCGGCCGGCCGCACCGTGCTGTTTCCGATCCCCATGGCGATGGCGCTGCAACCGGGCGGGGAGGGGGACTGGAGCGCCGCCGAAGCGATCTTCCGCTCCACCACCGAGGCGCAGGCGCGGGCACGGCTGAAGGGCGTCCGATTGGTGTGCTTCGACTTCGACGGTGTGATGACGGATAATCGCGTTCTCGTTCTCGAGGACGGAACGGAAGGCGTCCTCTGCAACCGGTCCGACGGCCTCGGCCTGGAGCGGATGATGGCGGCGGGCGTCTCCTCGGCGGTCATCTCCAAGGAGCGGAACCCGGTGGTGGCCGCACGCTGCCGCAAGCTGCGCATTCCCTGTCAGCAGGGGATCGACGACAAGCTCAAGGTCCTCCGCGACCTCGCCGCCGACCAGGGCTTCACCCTCGCCGATGTCGCCTATATGGGCAACGACCTCAATGATCTGGAGTGCATGCGTGCCGTTGGGGTGGCGGTAGCACCGGCCGATGCCTATGCCGAGGTGCTGGCCGTCGCCCATCTGGTCACGCGGAAGGCGGGTGGCTTCGGTGCCGTGCGCGAATTGTGTGACCTCATCCTCGTCGCCCGTACCAAAGCGTCTTAGATCCTCGGTCCGAGGATCCCAGTCATTCTTCGATAATGGGCAGCGCCACTGGGGGGCCCGCGGCGATAGCGGCGACCCCCTATGTCCGCGCCGACGTCGACCTAGGTTTTCGCGCCGGGGAGGAACGGATCGGGCTGGACGTCGGCCAATGGATCGCGCTCGGGCGAGGTGTCGGCGACCATGTCATGGATGTGCACGTCGGCGGCACCATTCTTCTTCAAGACGTCCACCGCACGCTCTTCGTGCGCCGCGTCCCGCACCCGCACCCACAACAGCAGCCCTCCCTTGCTGAGCTGCGCCTGGACGCTTTCCGCCCGCTCCCGGCCGATGGCGCGGGCAAGCCATGTGCCGATGAGGGCACCGCCGCCGCCGGCCGCCGCCGCGCCGGCAATGGCGGCGATCAGGGTTCCGCCCGAGAGGACGATGCCGGTCACCGCGACCATGGCGCCGAAATAGCCGACCCCCGACACGGCGAAGGCTTTCGCCTCGGTGAACGAGTCGCGCCCCATGTAGGCCGCGCGAGGCACGTCGGGGTGATCCTCCAACTCGTCGACGCGTCTGTAGGCGTGGCCCAGCGCCTTTTCCACCGTCTTCTCATCGCCCAAGAGACTCAATTCCGAGCGGTCGAACCCCTTCGCCATCAACTCGTCGACCGCCGCCTGCAGGCTGGTCCAGTCGTGAAACACCCCAACCGCTTCACGTACAGCGGTGGTTGGAGCGGTAGTGCTCATCCCAGTCCTCCTTGATCATGCCCATCCCCCATGCGGCCGATTGAGGCATTCGCCTTCAATCAGCCGGGGCCGACGCCGAGACGTACCAGATATCTCCCGAAGTCGTTGTCGGTCGATAGAATATGTTCGCGGATCCACTGGTGGAGGGTATCGACACGCTGCAAGGTCAGGTGGGTGCCACCGGTGCGATGGGCCGCCCCCAGGTCCTCTATCTGTCCCATGGTCCGATCGTGCTCGTCCACGTGGTGTTGATAGTGCGGGTAGCGGAAAAGCTGCATCGCCGACGCCTCAGACGCGAAGTGGGCACGGGTGAAGTCGATCAACTTTTGCAGAACTGCGTCCACTTCGCTCTTCGGCCGCGCCTCGACCACCGCCCGGCGGACCGCCGCAAGCAGGCTCAGTTGGTGCCGGTGCTCGTTGTCGACGCTGCGATAGCCGCTGATAAAGCTCTCGTCCTCAATGATTTCGCTCATGCTGTTCTCCCGGTTGTTCCTTCCGGTGAAACCAAGCGCACCGAAGCTCGCAGAAATTCCGGCCTCGGGCAACCGCAGCGTTCCGGGCTCAAGGTCGCCGGAAGGCGCGGCGGACGTGACCGCGATGGGCTAGCGGCGCTCGATCTCGCCCTGCCACTTCAGGATGCTTTGACGCAGTGTCTCGAAGCGGCCCCCCACCTGATCCCCGAAGAGGGGATCCTCCTCTCGGGTCATCTCGGTCTCGAGGCTGCGCCAGTCCGCGTCGGTGAGCGCCTTCAGCGCCGCGGGGAAGAAGATCTCCTCTTCCAGCCGCATGTGGGCGATCTGCAGATCGATGAAGGCCCGCCCCCAGCGCACCAGCGACTCGCGCGGAACCTGTGCTTCGTCGAGCACGGCCCGCACACCGGCGGCGAACTCCCGCGTCCGTGCCGCCAGCGACTCGTGCTCGCGGCGGAGATCGCCGATGCCTTGCGCCGCATCGGGATCGCGCGCGCGCAGCCGCTCGTAGATCATGTCTTCCTTAGGGTGATGGTACAGCTCGGGGAAGCTGAGGAAATAGTCGAGGGCGGCGCGGAGCAGGTCGTAGTCGGCATCGCCGCCCCGTTCGAACTCGGCCATCTCCCATTCGAGAGTCTTGACGAGGGTCGCCATATTTGCATGCTCCCGGCGCAGCACCCGAATGACTTCCGACATGACTCCAGCCCCTTTCGTCGCCGATCCAACGCCCGACGCGTGTCGTCCGCTTCCTGCCGGCGTTCGCCTAGCACAAGCCGGCGACGGACGTCACGGGTTTTCGCATCTGCGATGCGCGCCACCCTGGCGCGCCGCCGGAGGAGCGGACCCGCTACGGTCGCTAACGCCGTGATCAACCTCGTCGAACGCTGGTCATTCCTCCTCGGGCGCGGCGTCGGTCGCGTCCGCCGACACGCCGTGCTCGTCCTCGCGGTAGCGGCGGTTGCCACCGCCATCGTCGGTGCGCTGACGACCGCTCATATGAAGATCAACACCTCCGTCATCGACCTGATGGATCCCAACCTGCCGTTCATGAAGAACGTGCTGGAGTTCAACCGCGCGTTTCCTCAGGAAGCAGACACCATCGTCATCGTCGTCGATGCGGAAACACCGGAGCGCGCGACCGAGGCGGCAACCAGACTGGCCGAAGCGCTGAAGTCGCACACGGCCGAGATCAAGAGCGTCTTCTACCCGGGTGGCGATCCTTTCTTTCTGCGCAACGGACTTCTTTATGCCACCACAGGCGAGATCGAGGCGCTGAGCGCTGAACTGGCGCGGGCGCAGCCGTTGCTGGCCAGCCTCACCGCCGATCCCAGCCTTCGTGGCTTGGCCGACGTTCTGACCCTGTCCCTGACCCACCTCGACGAGATGGGCAGCGACGGCAAGGTGCCGCCGGTATTCGACCAAACCCTGGCCCAGATGGGGACCACCATCCGCGACGCCGCGGCGGGAACGGTACGGCCGTTCTCGTGGGAGGGGCTGTTTGCCGGTGGGTTGGAGTCCATGCAGGGAGACCGTCGTCGGCAGATCATCGTCGTCGCGCCGGTCATCGATTTCAACGCCCTGAAGGCCGCCGGTCCGGCGGTGGACCTTATCCGCAAGACGGCGGCCGATCTGGGGCTCACGGCCGAGAACGGGGTGCGGGTCCGGCTGACCGGTGAACTCCTCATGCTGCAGGACGAACTGGTGAGTGTGGAAGAGAGCAGCGGCATCGCCAATGTGGTGACGCTGCTGATCGTCATCGGTCTCCTCGCCGTCGGCCTCAAGTCCTTCCGCCTGGTCCTTGCAACGCTCGCCGCGCTCGTCGTCGGGCTCACCGCCACCAGTGCGCTGGGTCTCCTCGTCTTCGGCCAGTTCAACATGATCTCGGTCGCCTTTGCGGTGCTCTTCATCGGCATCAGCGTTGACTTCGGCATCCAGTATGCCCTGCGCTATCAGGAGTTCGTTAATCGCGGCGTTCCGTCCGGTCTCGCTCTCGAGGAGGCGGCGACGGCCATCGGCCCGGCGCTCACCCTTGCCGCGGCGAGCGCCGCCATCGGCTTCTTCGCCTTTCTCCCCACGTCCTATCGCGGCCTGGCCGAACTCGGCGCCATCGCCGGCATGGGCATGATCGTGGCACTGGCGGCCAACTTGACCATTCTTCCCGCGGTGGTCGCGTTGTTGCCGACCGGGGCGCGCGATCCGTCCCGGGAAACGCTCGGGCTGCAGCGTCCCCTGCAGCGTCTGGTGGAGAACCATCCTCGCGTCGTCGTCGCCCTTGCGGTCATCGTCGCCCTCGTCTCGGCCACCCAGTTGCCGAAGGTTCACTTCGATGATTCCGCGCTCAACCTTCGCGACCCGTCGGCGGAGTCGGTGGCGACGACCATGGAACTGTTGCAGGATCCCCTGGTTGACCCCTACCGCGCCACCGTCCTTGCCGCCGATCAGGCCGAGGCGGACCGCATCGCCGAGAAGCTGAGGGCGCTGCCGGAGGTCCGCCAGGTGGTCACCCTGAACGATCTGGTACCGACCGATCAGACCGAAAAGCTCAAGCTGATCGAGGACATGGCCTTGTTCTTGGGCCCGGTCCTGTCGCCGCCGCCGCCGGCGCCTGCGCCGTCCGCCGAGGAGGACAAGGCGGCTCTGCAGCAGCTCGCCCGGGCGGCACGGGCGGCCGGCAGTCCGGGGTCGCTGGCCCTGGCCGATGCGATCGGCCGGCTGCCGAGCGGCACCGATCTGTCGGCGCTTCAGCAGGCGTTGCTCGGCGAGTTTCCCCAGACCATGCATCGGCTGGCGCTGCTGATGGAGGCGCAGCCGGTGACGCTCGATACCCTGCCGAAGGCGCTTCGCGCCCGCCAGCAGGCGGCCGACGGCCGGGTCCTGGTCGAGGTGTTCCCGAAGGCCGATGCGCGGATACAGGAAAACCGCCGGGCGTTCGCCGCTGCCGTGCAGTCGGTGGCCCCGGACGCGTCCGGCGAGGCGATCGTCGCCACCGAAGGCGGAAAAGCGGTGCTCAGTGCCTTCCTCGAAGCGGGGGTGATCGCCGCGGTATTGATCTTTGCCCTGGTGCTGTGGACGCTTCGCGATGTGGCCGATACGCTCATGGTGATATCGCCGCTCGCGCTGGCATCATTGCTGACCATGGCGATCTCGGTGGCGCTGGGCATATCGCTCAACTTCGCCAACGCGGTCGTCTGGCCACTGCTGTTCGGCCTCGGCGTCGCCAGCGGCATCTATATGGTGTTGCGCGACCGGCAGGAACCATCGGCACGGCTGTTGGAAACGTCGACGCCACGGGCAGTGCTGTTCAGCGCCCTCACCACCATCACCTCCTTCGGATCTCTGGCCATCGTCAAGCACCCCGGGCTGGCGAGCATGGGGCGGTTGCTGACCTTGGCCATCTCGCTATCGCTGATCTCGACGGTCATCGTCCTACCGGCCTTGCGCGCCGTGTTCTGCCGTCAGCGACCGCCCACCGGCTAAGTCCGAGACGACAACGGCCCCGCCGGGTTTGCCGACGGGGCCGCCGCATTTCGCGTACGGTAGGAGGGGCGGGCTACTGAGCGGCCGTCCTTCCACCGGCTCAAGAGTCCTGGGTCATAGAACTAGAAGCTCCAGTGATCTCCGGCCGGGACGAGCGGCCGCTCGATTTCATCCACCCACTCGCCGCCCGGCCGGCGAGTCGCTACGGCCACGTCCCGGTTCATGAAAGAATCCGGTACGCAAGCGAAAAAAACGGGGTCGACACGATCGCGGTCGATACTGTAGATAACCATCGGCAAGATCGTACTCCTTTCGTTGAGCCTCCGATGACGGAAATTTCGTTTCCGCTCCGGCGGAGGTCGAGGCGGGGGTGTTGGCAGCACCCCGGCCGACCCGCACCACTTGGGATCTCCGGCTCCCCAAAGTCAACACGGTTTCCGGCTGCGGAGCGGTAGCGGGCTGCCTGCGGGCCTGTGGATGGCACCGTGTCGTGGTCCGAAATGCGTCTTGTTTTCAATAAGTAAGGACGGCAGTGCGCGCCCGCCGCGATGGCGGAAAGTGACGGTAATTTTACCTGCGCCTGCGGCGGGTTGTTGCCACCGAGCCACAAAAGGACGCGAGTGACGGCCATCCGTAAGCAACTTTAACGAAAAGAGGCGGCTGCCGCTGCCACCCGCCGGCAGTGCCCGACGGGCGCGGCGGAGGATTGCCTCGGCCAATCCTGGCGGGCCCCCGTGGCTTATGCGTGCGTCCCGGAGCCGAATCGCAACGCTTGCGGCGAAGGCCATGGCGCTGCCGGGGGGTGGGGCTGCCCCGATCAGCGCCTGAGGCGGGCCGGATTGCCGACCGCGACCCCGTGGGCCGGAACGTCCCGATTGACCACGCTGCCGGCACCAATCAAGGCGTGATCGCCGATGCTGACCCCCGGCAGGATGAGGGCGCCGCCGCCGATCCAGACGTTCGCCCCGATGCTCACCGGGCGCCCGAACTCTAGCATTCGGGCGCGCAGCTCGGGGTCGCGCGGATGATCGGCGGTGAGGATCTGAACATGCGGGCCGATCTGGGTCATATCGCCGATGGTGACGCGGACGACGTCGAGGATCACACAGTTGAAATTGAGGAAGGCACCGCGCCCGAGGCCGATGTTGTATCCATAATCGCAGTGGAAAGGGGGGCGGATATTGGCACCGGCGCCGACGTACGCGAAGACCTCCTCCAGCAGCGCCTGTCGCTGCGCCTGGGTGCGGGTCTGGGTCGAGTTGTAGCGATCCATCCACTGGCAGATGCGCCTGTTGTCGGCCGCCAGTTCGGGACAATCGGCGACATAGAGTTCACCCGCCAGCATCTTCTCTTTCTCGCTCCGCGTCATCGCCGGGGCACTCCCTTGGCCGGGGCTTTCAGCGCCGGCGTCTTGTTTCGCCGGCAACACCCACAAAAAAGCACGCGGGTCGCTTAGACAAGGCGGCGCGCCGGGAGTGCTTCATCGCCCGGCCACGCCGCGCCGTTGCGTGGCTGCGTTTTTCCTTTCACTCGCGGGGCAGGCGTGCGAGATGGTGGGACGCGGCGGCCGGGTGGCATAGGCCGGAACGCGGAAGCTGCGCTTCCGCCAACAGCTGCGAAGGGAGGGAAAGAACCATGGAAGTTCAGAAGGTTGGCGTTGTCGGTGCAGGCACTATGGGCAACGGTATCGCCCAGGTTTTTGCCGTCGCCGGTTACGACGTGGTGATGCGCGACATCAAGCAAGAGTTCGTTCAACGCGGGCTGGCGACCATCGGCAAAAATCTCGATCGCATGGTCTCCCGCAACAAATTGACCGCCGAGGCGAAGGATGCGGCGCTGGCTCGGATCACACCCGCGACCGAGCTCGACGGCTTCGCCGATCGCGACCTCATCGTCGAGGCCGCCCTCGAGGTGGTCGACCTCAAGCTGCAGCTGTTCCGCGAACTGGATGCCATCGCCAAGCCGGGTGCCATCCTCGCCAGCAATACCTCATCGATCTCGGTGACCAAGATCGCGGCGGCGACCAAGCGGCCCGATCACGTCATCGGAATGCACTTTTTCAATCCGGTGCCGGTGATGCAGCTCGTCGAGGTGGTCCGCGCCCTGCAGACGGCCGACGAGGTGGTGGCGACGGTAGAGGCGGTCAGCTCCAAGGTGGGCAAGACGCCGCATACGGTGAAGGACAGCTTTGGTTTCGTCGTCAACCGCGTCCTCATTCCGATGATCAACGAGGCGGTCAATTGCCTCTACGAGGGACTGACCCAGCCCGAGGACATCGACGAAGTGATGAAGCTGGGCGCCAACCATCCCATGGGTCCACTCGCCCTGTGTGATCTGATCGGGCTCGATATCGTCCTCAACGTCATGGAGACGCTCTATCAGGGCTTCGAGGACCCGAAATACCGGCCGAGCCCGCTGTTGAAGCAGATGGTGGACGCCGGATATCTCGGCCGCAAGACCGGCCGCGGTTTCTTCAAGTACACCTGAACACAACTTTCGGGACGGGCGGCCCTCCGTCGCCCCTCCCGGGAGGGAGGAATGCGATGCATGTGAGCATACGCCGCTACAACAATGTCGTCTCGGTGCGCGAAGTGTGCCGCCGGATCGCCGTCAGCTTCGTGCCGCTACTGCAAAAAGCTCCCGGCTTCATCGCCTACTATGCGGTGGATTGCGGCAGCGGGACGATGGCCACCATCAGCGTCTTCTCGACCGAACAGATGGCACTGGAATCCAATGAAACCGCCGCCGCCTGGATGACCGCCAACGTCGCCGAGCTGCAACCGCAACCGCCCGAGATCGTTGGCGGCAAGGCTGAGGTCGTGGCGACGGCCTGAGCGACTGACGAGACCGACGGCACTTCACCCGCACCGCATTCGTGGCGGCTGCGCACCCTGTGCGTTTTTTGCGCTTGTGCTGGCCGCGCCTTGTCGACCATTTTGTTGGGGGCAGGGACAAAAGGGTAAAAACTGCGGGGTGGAAGGGAGGTATGGTGTTGAGGTGTGACCCCATCCGAGGGGCGGCATTGGTCGCCATCATGGTCGGCGCGTCATCTACCGCATCTGCAGCGGATGCGGTGGCGGCAGGTGCGGCGGCGCAAACTGTTTTCGACCATCAACCGGTGGCCAGCGACGGGAGCGCCACGGTTTCCTCACCCGCCGGGCGAAGGGTGTCGCCTTCCTATAGGGGACGGCTCTCGGTTGGCGCTCCCCTCGATGGTCGCGCCGAGGTGCCGGCCCTTTCGGAGACCGCAAGCGAGCTGAAGGCGCTGCTCGCGCTTCCGGCGGCGGGACCGCCATTCGCCGGTCCCGAGACGATCATCGGGCCCGATACGCGCAAACGGGTAAACCCCACCACGGAATTCCCCGCTCGGGCCACCACGGTTATTACCTTTTCTGAGGGACGTTGCACCGGCTGGATGATCGGTCCGGATACGGTTGCCACCGCCGGCCATTGCGTGCATTCGGGAGGTCGGTTAGGAACCTGGCGGCAGGACGTTGTCGTCTTCCCGGGCCGCAATGGGAACCAAAGTCCCTACGGGTCCTGCACCGCGAAGCGGCTTTACACGGTCGCCGCCTGGAAGGACGAGGCCAAGATCGCCTACGACTACGGGGCGATCAAGCTCAACTGCGACATCGGCCTGACCACCGGTTGGTACGGGCTGTTCTGGCAGAAGGGCTCGATGAACGGTCTTCCCACCAACATCAACGGCTATCCCGGAGACCGGCCGCTCACCCAGTGGAGCAGCGCCGACAAGGTGACGGTCACTCAGAAGCTCCGTCTCTTCTATCGCAACGACACGGTGGGCGGAATGAGCGGCAGCCCCGTGTGGACCAACCGGGACAGCACCTGTCCAGTTTGTACCATGGCGGTTCATACCTACGGCGCCGCCGGAGCGCCGCCGGCGGCCACCAACAACAGTGGAACCCGTATCACCCAGCCGGTCTTCAACAATCTGGTCGCCTGGAGCGACGCTCGCTGATAAGGCCGGTTCGCCAGCAGCGACGCATCTGAACGGCCGCACGGCGGAGCGATCTGTTGCGCACCTCTATGCGGTCGTCGCCTAGCGGAAGCCGTCGAGCTGGATCGCGTATTTCTTGACCTTGTCGTAGAGGGTCTTTTTCGGGCAGGCGAGGGCGGCGGCGGCGGCGGCGACGCTGCCCTGGTTGCGGCGAAGCTGCTCGACGATGAGCGTCCGTTCGAAGGCGTCGACCTGCTCGGCGAGGCCGGCCGCCGGGACGTCGCCTCCCGCCTCCTCCATGAACGGCGGGGCGAGGACCCCGAGGACGAAGCGGTCGGCGACGTTGCGCAGCTCCCGAATGTTCCCCGACCAGGGATGGGCGAGGAGCCTGGTCATCAGAGCGGCGGGGGGGATCGGCGCCGGCCGCCGATAGCGGGTGGCGGCATCGAGAACAAAATGCTCGAAGAGGATCGGGATGTCCTCCCGTCGCTCCCGCAGCGGCGGCAGCTCGATGTTGACCACATTGAGACGATAAAAGAGATCGTGGCGGAAGCGCCCATCCCCGCTCTCGCGATTGAGGTCGAGCTTGGTCGCGGCGACGAAGCGCACGTCGAGGGAGATCGTATCGTTGGATCCCAGCCTTTCGATGGTCCGTTCCTCGATCGCGCGCAGGAGCTTTACCTGCATCGCTGCCGGCATGCTTTCGATCTCGTCGAGAAAAACCGTGCCCCCGGCGGCATGCTCCATCTTGCCGATGCGTTTTTTGACCGCGCCGGTAAAGGCACCCGCTTCGTGCCCGAACAGTTCGCTTTCGATCATCTGCTCGGGAATGGCGCCGCAGTTGAGGGCGACGAAATGGCCCTCGCGGCGGGCGGAGAACCGGTGCAGACATTGAGCCACGAGCTCCTTGCCGCTGCCGGTCTCGCCCAGAATCAACACGTCCGGTGTGGCCTCGGAGAGCGCCAGGATCAGCCTGCGCACCTGTTCCATCGGCGGTGACCGGCCGATCAAGAGGCTCTCGATCCCCTGCCGGTCGTCCAGCTTGCGGCGAAGTTCCTGGATCTCGAAGGTCAGCCGCCGCTTCTCCAGCGCCCGCTGGACGGTGCCCACCAGAACTTCCGAAGCGAAGGGCTTTTCAAGAAAGTCATAGGCCCCGCGGCGCATGGCGTGCACCGCCATGGAGATGTCGCCGTGGCCGGTGACCAGGATGACGGGCAGGTCGGGGTCGATCGTCCGCGCATGCTCGAGCAGCTCGAGGCCGCTCATCCCTTGCATCCGTACATCGCTGACGACCACCCCCGGCAGGTGCGGATGGAGGCGGGGGAACATGGCATCGGCGGTCTCGTAGGCTTCCACCTCGAGGCCGGCCAGATCCAGCGCTTGCGCCACGCCGAAGCGGACGGCGGGATCGTCCTCAACCAGAAACACGGTCAGCTTATCGGCCATCGGCACTCCCGGCCGCTGCCACCGCCGCGGGGACGGCCTCCGGCACCTCGACGACGAACTCGGCGCCGCCATCGGGGTGATTGCGGGCCGAAAGGTTGCCGCCGAATTCGCGAAGGATGCCGTCGGAAATGGTAAGACCCAGACCAAGGCCGATGCCGGCCGGCTTGGTGGTAAAGAACGGCTCGAACATCCGCGCCAGCACCTCCGGCGGCAGTCCCGGGCCGTTGTCGCGAAAGCGGATGCGCACCCGCCGGGCGCTCTGCTCTTCACCCGGCACGGTGCCGACGTCGATGTCGATCCGTCCCCGTCCGGGGGTGCCGGCGGGGAGGGGCGGGTCGGCGCGCGGCGGCCCCGACGACAGCGCATCGATGGCATTGCCGAGCAGATTGATGAATACCTGTTCGAGGCGGGTGGGGTCGCAAAGGGCGGTCAGCTCCGGCTGAGCACCGGAGCGGATAACGTCGATCTTCTGCCGGGCGAGACGGGTCTCCACCAGTGCCAGTGCATGGTCGAGGCAGGCGCGGATCGGCGCCGGCTCCGGGCGGCCGCTGGATTTACGGGCGAAGCTTTTCAGCTGGCTGGTGATCTTGCCCATGCGCTCGATCGTTCGACCGATCATCTCCAGGTTGCCGCGAACGGCATCGGGGCGATCTCGATCGAGGAGGAGCAAGGCGTTGTCGGCGAGGGTGCGGAGCGCCGCGACCGGCTGATTGAGTTCGTGAGTCATTCCCGCCGCCATCTGGCCGATCACCGCCAGCTTGCCGGCGTGGACGAGGCCGTCCTGAGCCTCGCGCAGCACGATCTCGGTGCGCTCACGCTCCGCCACCTCCTGTCGCAACGAGGCATTGGCGGCGGAAAGCTCGGCGGTGCGCTCGGCCACATTGCGTTCCAGTTCCGCATTGGCCCGCTCAAGGGCCTCCTTGGCGGCAAGCCGCAGCCGCATCGACCGCTGCCGCGCCGACAGGTAGAGGAAGAGGAGGAAGATGGTGCCGATCACCAGCGCGACAACGATCTGAGCGGCTCGTACGAGGATATTCGCCCCGTCGAGGTGGGAGAGAACGATGATCTTCCAGCCGGAGCGGGCCAGTTCGCCCTCTTCCGCGAGAAACAGGGCACGCTGGCTCCCGCCGCCGGTCGCGTCCCAAGGCACGGAGACGACGGACGATCCGTCCGACAACCGTTCCTTCACCTGCAGCCCGAGGGGGTTCAACTCCATCCGGGCGTACTTGCGGCTGGCCCGCGCCTTCTCCAGGTCCTCCGGTGCCACCTGGTTCATGGCGCGATAACGCCAGGCGGGATTGCTGGTGAGGATGATGACGCCGTATTCGTCCACCACCATCGCCGGGTCGGCACCGAGTCCCCAGGGGTTTTCGACGCGATTGATCGCTACCTTGACCACGGCGACCCCCTTGGGCTCGCCGGCGATGTCGATCCGACGGGCGAAGTAATAGCCGGGTTCGCCGCTGGTAGTCCCGATGCCGTAGAACTCGGCCTCGCCGTCGCGGAGCGCGTTGAAGACATAAGGACGATAGGAGAGATCGATGCCGGAAAAACTGATCGGCTCGTCCCAGTTGCTGGTGGCGATTACCGTGCCGGCGGGATCGACCAGATAGAGGGCCGAAGAACCGGCTTCCTGGTTAACCGTTTTCAGGAAGCCGTTAACCTCAGCGGTGAGTCCGGGCTCACCTGGGTTCGCCAACAGCTCGATGACCCGTTCGTCGAGGGGAACCAGATTGGGCAGATAGTTGTACTTGGATAGCTCGCCGCCCAGCAGGTCCCTGTAGCGCTCGAGGCGGAGCTTCCCCTGCTCGTGGATGAGCGTTACCTGCGCCCGCTCCACGACCTGGCCGACGATGATGACCGAGACGACCATTAACGCGATCCAGCCGCTCCAAAGCGCCAGGCGACGCAGCGACAGCACGCGGGGGGATGGGGGCATCGTCTGCGCGGCAAACTCCTCTCGCCAACAACCGACGTCCTTGCCGTCGGTGGCTCGGCATCGGGCCTCGCCTAGTGTCGCTTCGCAACCGCTGCTTGACAATGCCTGGACGGGCGGCGAGGCGGCCAACGGCATCCCACAAAAAAAAGAGAGCGCACCTTCGGGCGCGCTCTCGAGGTGTCTCCCGGGAGGTCCCCCGCCGTCGGTCTGCAGACCATTGACCGGCGGCGGAGGGGGGAGAACTCAATTCAAGCCATTTCCGCAAACGGCGGGCGCCGGGAACGGCGCCGTGTCTTCGACGGATGACGGTCGAAGTGCAATCAACCGCGACCGATAGATAGATAGAATGATCTAGTTACTCCCATAAGTATGAATTAATGCTTAAATATAGTCTTATGAGCGAACCAAGTGCTTATGCGATATTAGAAACATCGGGGTATTTCCGCTTGGGGCCAGCTTATCTCGTTGTCTTAAACAAGGAGACCGGTACGGGCCGCTTCTCCGATCCCGCATTGGCAAGAGCATCCGCCGTGCCAGCGCCGCCTTCGCCGGACAGAATCGCCAAATAACTGGAAAGATTTGATTTTTTCCAAGGACCGGGGAGAAGCCGGCGGCCGTCAATGCGGTTTCCCGGACCGACCCGCGTCTCGGTCGGGCGGAAATCCGCACGCGTTTCCTTCGGGAACCTCGGAGGAGGCTTAGCGGGCGGCGATGCCGCTGCGCACGTCCCAGCCGCCGCCGATGGCCTGATAGAGCCTGACCAAGTTGGTGGTCAGCGTCGTCTCGCTGACCGCCAGGTCGGTTTCCGCCACGTAGAGGGTGCGCTGGGCGACGAGGACGTCGAGGAAGGGAGTCAGGCCGCGCACCCAGAGCTCGGTGGCGAGGGCGAGCGCCTCGCGCGAGGTCTGCGCCGAGCGGTCGAGGGCGGCCCGCCGCCGCACCTCCTCGCTATAGGCGGTGAGGGCGTTCTCCACCTCCTCGAGCGCGGTGAGCACCGTGTTCTGGTAGGTGGCGGCAGCTTGATCGGTGCGCGCCCGCTGCACCTCCACCTCGGCCCGGCGCCGGCCGCCGTCGAGGACGGGAATGTCCAGTTGCGGGCCGATCGACCAGATCAGGCTGTCGGTCTGAAACAGCTTTTCGAGGTTGCGGCTGCCGATGCCGATGGTGCCGTTTATGGTCAGCGTCGGGTAACGGTCTGCTTCGGCGAGGCCGATGTTGGCGGTCGCCTGGGCGAGGAGCCGCTCGGCATTGCGAATGTCGGGTCGTCGGCGGACCAGGTCGGCGGGAATACCCAACTGCAGGGCCTGTTCGGATACCGGGATCGGCGTCGCGTCGGCGAGGCGGGCGGAGAGGGCCGTGGGCGTCTGGCCGGTCAGCACGCTGAGGCGGTGCACGTCGGCGGCGAAGGCGGCCTGCAGGGGGGGAAGCTGCGCCTCCGTCGTCGCCATTTCGGCTTCGGCGCGGACGACATCGAGGCCGGTGCCGGTTCCCGCCTGCGCCTTGGCCCGGCTGATGTCGACCGTGTCCCGTTGTGAAGCGATCTGCTCACGGGTGATATCCATCCGCAGCTGCAGGCCCCGTGCATCGACGTAGGTGCGCCCCACTTCGGCGGCGAGGCTCAAGCGGACCCCGGCCGCCGCCGTCTCGGCGGCGCCGATACCCGCCTGCGCCGCCTCGATACCGCGGCGCACCTTGCCGAACAGGTCGATTTCCCAGCCTGCCGCGAATTCGCTGGTGAACCGGTCGTCGCCGGCAAGGGAGGAGCTGGAGTCGGTGAAGCTGGAGCCGCCGACGCTGGTGAGGGTCTGGCTGCCGCGCCCGCGTTCGTAGGCGGTCGACTGATCGACGGTGGGAAACAGACCGCTCTCCGTCCGTCGCCGCACCGCCCGTGCTTCGGTGATGGCGGCGACCGCCCGCCGGAGATCGTAGTTGGCGGCCAGCGCTTCGTCGATCAGCGCCGGCAGCAGCGGATCGTTGAAGCTGGCCCACCAGCCGGCGTTGGCCGAGCCGTCCTCGTCGTCGCCCGACCGTTCCGTGCCCTCGCCGGCGACCGTCGCCGCCGGCATGAGCGGGGCGTTTGCCCATCCTGTGGGCAATCCCGACGAGTCGGGCGGCTGGTAGTCGGGCCCGACGACGCACCCGGCCACGGCGGCGGCGAGGATTCCGACCGCGGCGACGGACCTGACGCAACCGCTCACGAAGCCTCCCCGGTACGCTGCGAGGTGGGCGCGGGCGATCCCGTCTGCGGGGTATCCGAAGACTGCGCCGGGCCGACCGGCGGCGCATCGATGAAAACATCGACCTGCTGCCCGATATAGGCGGGGATGACGCCATTCTCGAAGCTGTAGACGACCTGGAGGACGCGGGTATCGACCCGCTCCGAACTGGCGCCGGTGAGCGAGCGTTTCGGCACCACGTAGGGTTCCACGTACTCGAAACGCAGAGCGACCGAGAGGTCGCGGTTGCCGCGAAGATAGGCCCGCGCCGGAGCCCCCGGCTGAAAGCGCCAAGCGTCGTTCTCGTCGATATCGACGCGGATATTGAGACGGTTGACGCTGCCGATCATCATCAACGGCGTGTCCAAAACCCCGGTCGGGGCATATTCGCCCAGCCGGATGTTGACCTGCAGGACCTGCCCGTCGATGGGCGCCCGCACCGTCAGTCGATCGAGATTGGTCTCGGTTTCCGCCACTTCCGCTTCCGCGTTGGCGGCGTCGGCGACCGCCGCCTTCAGCCGCGCCTCCGCCAGTTGAACGGCATACCGGCGTTTGCTGAGATCCTCGGCACTGATGGCACGCCGGTCGGTTATGCTCTCTGCGAGCTTGAGCTGAACCCGGACGTCGCCCAGTGTCGCCTCCGCTTCCGGCACCCGTGCCTTGGCCGCCACCACGTTGGTGCGACGCGTCTGCAGCTGGGCGACGAGATCGCGGTCGTCGAGCCGGAACAGCGGATCGCCGGCCTTTGCCATGCTGCCGACCTGGACGAAGATGCGGGTGACGACGCCGCCCACCGGCGTCGAGATGGCGATGTTGCGGGTGCTGGCTTCAATGATCCCCGAGCCGGCCACGTAGGCCGGGAAGCTGGCCACCGACGGCTCGGCCACCATTTGCGGCGGCGGCGTCGGCGGGTTCGACCGGCTGGCGACGATGAAGACCGACACGGCGCCGGCCACCGCCAGCAGGGGCAGGAGAAATTTCCGCAAACCCAGGATGGTGTGGAGGATACGCTTCACGGCGTGGTTCCGCTCTGTTGGGCGGGAGCCGAATCGCCCGCTGCCATCAGCCCCGACACCTCGCCCCGCTCGTGCAAGGCAACGATCCGTCCGTCGTCCATTTCGGCGATGCGGTCGGCGAAGTCGAAGATGCGCGGGTCATGGGTAACGATGATCAATGAACGACCGTCTTCGAGGGCGACCCGGGTCATGAGCTCCATCAGGGTCTGTCCGGTGCGATGGTCGAGGGCGCTCGTCGGCTCGTCGCAGACGACCAGCCGCGGCTTGTGGACGAGGGCGCGGGCGATGGCCACCCGCTGCTGCTGGCCTCCGGAAAGCTGGTCCGGGCGATAGGTGGCGCGATCGGCGAGCCCGACGGCGGCGAGGGTGTCGGTGGCGCGCGCCACGGCCTCGTCGAAGGAGGTGTTCTGAACCAGCAGCGGCACGGCGACATTTTCCGCCGCGGTCAAGGTCGGAAGCAGATTATAGGCCTGAAAGACGAAGCCGATGCTGGTGCGGCGAAACGCCGTCTTTTCAGACTGGTTCAGCAGGTTCAATTCCTGATCCAACACTCGGCACTCGCCGCCGTCGGCATCGAGGATGGCGGCGAGGATCGAGATCAGGGTGGTTTTGCCGCAACCGGACGGGCCGACCAGCATCATCAGTTCGCCGTAGCGCACATCCAGATCGATTCCGCGCAGCGCCATCACCTGTGCGGCGCCGGTGCCGAACGACCGGGTGACGCCTTTGCAATGGACGGCAAAGGGTGAGGACTGGCCCATCTCCTCAGCCTTTGAACACGACCGCCGGCTCCAGCTTGATCACCCGACGTATGCTCAGCAGGGCGGTGCAAAGGCAGACGAGCAGCACGGAAACGGCGGTTATCACCGGGATCTGCCAGACGAGGAGGAAGCGGACGTTGGTGCCGGCGGTGAAGTAGTTCCACAGCCCCACCGCGCCGACGCCGAGCCCGTAGCCGGTGGCGCCGGCGATCAATGCCTGCGTCATCACCATCCGCATCAGTGTCCAGTTGCTGGCACCCACCGCCTTCAGGACGCCAAAATAGCGCAGATTCTCCATGGTGAAGGAATAAAAACTCTGCCCGGCGATCAATGCCCCGATGAGAAAGCCCAGCGCCACCGATGTGGCGAAGTTGATCAAGATGCCGGTATTGCGGAGGAAGTAATCGATCGTCATCCGCTGGAAATCGTCCCAGGTGTAGGCGCCGAGGCCGGTCGAACGCCTGATCGCTTCCGCCACCTTGAGCGGGTCGTCTCCGGGCCGGACCTTGACCAGGATATAGGTCAAGAGCTTCCGTTCGCTCGGCACGAACGCCTTTGCCCGTGAGTAGGTGGTGTGAATGATCGGCTGCGAACCGAAGCTGAGAGACAGCTGCGAGATGCCGACGACGGTGGCGCGATTATCGTTGAGTTCGAGCACGTCGCCGATCTCGAGGGGCACCTTCCGGCCATCCACCGTCCGCGTCAGCCGTTGCGATGCGCCGTATTGGTCGACGATGATGCTATCGGCTTGACGGAGATCGATCAGGCTTCCCTTGACCAGGTTGGCCGGGCCGCCGATGAGCGTCGCATCGTCGAGACCGATAAGGACGCAATTCTGAAACGTTCCGTCCTCCATCCGGACGCGGATCGAGCCCTTGTACAGCGGCACCGCCCATTCCACCCCCTCGACCCCGCGCACCGCATAAAGCTTGGTGTCCTGCATCGGCTTGAGGTCATCGACGTATTGCACCTTTGGATCCATCACCCACAGATCGACCTTGCCGATATCGCTCATGAAGCTGTACGTGCGCGACATGATGCCGACGAAGGTTGCCGGCTGCTGGGTCATGACAAAGGATGTAAAAGAGAGGGCGATGATGATGGCAAAGTACTTGCCGCGGTTGCCGGTCAACATCTTGAGGGCTACGGTGAACATGTCTTTCGGTGCCCGTTCAGCGACGCCTGCAATCGAGCCACGGGGTCGGGATCACCGCCATGGCAGCCGGGCATAGGCGGCTTCCGCGCCACCCCCCGGCGAAGGGCCCTCGTCTTCCTTGGATCCGTTCGCGCAGGTCGAGATACTCCGCATGCACCTTGCGCAAGACCTCGAACTCAGCGCTCGGTACCGGATGGATATCCTCCCGATGCGTTGCCTGGCAGGTACGTGATCGATCACTCAGAATAAGCTTGGCCCGACGGGATTCAAGGCTTGCAGGATCACGAATGGTTGCACGCTCGGGGGCTAGGGGAACCAAGGCGCGAGCCTGCGGAGGAGAGCGGATCGGACGATGGGAACGCTGACAGACCGGGTCGCCCTCGTCACCGGCGCCACGTCGGGTATCGGGCGCGCCGTCGCCGAAGCTTTTGCCGGGCAGGGCGCGAACGTTGTCGGGGTAGGGCGCAATGGGGCGGCGGGTGTCGAGATGGAACGGGCGCTCCGCGGGGCGGGCGGCCGCTTCCGGTTCGTCTCGTGTGACGTGGGCCGGGAGGAGGAGGTCGATGCCCTGTTTGCCGGGGTGCGGGCCGATGCCGGTCGTCTCGATCTCGCCGTCAACTGCGCCGGGGTCGAGCATACCGCATCGCTGGCTGAGTGCGACGCCGACGCCTATGACCGGGTATTCGGGACCAACGTTCGCGGCCTCTTCCTCTGCCTGCGGGCGGAAATCCGCTCCATGGGCGAGAGCGGCGGCGGCGCCATCGTCAACGTCGGCTCCATCGCCGGACGGCGCGCCTTCCGCCGGAACGGCCTCTACGGCGCCAGCAAGGCGGCGGTGACGATGCTGACCCGCACCTGCGCGCTGGAGTGCGGCGGTCTTGGCATCCGCGTCAACGAGGTGGCGCCGGGGCCGACGGCGACGCCAATGCTGGGTCGCTACCTCGACGGCCTTCCGGCGGCGGAAGCGGCGGCGCTCCGAGACAAGATGTCCGCCGCCACCCCGCTCGGCGCCATCAGCACCGCAACCGATGTGGCCCGGGCCATCGTCTTCTTGTGTTCGGACGAGGCGGGGCAAATCACCGGTGCGACCCTCACCGTCGATGGCGGGTTCGTGCTCGCCTGAGCGGGTGCCGGCGAGGCCGCTTCAGCCGGCGCGGCCGATCCGCCGATGACGGACGACGAAGACGACGATGACGATGGCGACGGCAATGCCGGCGATGATCAGCACCCAGAAGACCGCTTGCCCCTCGTCGTCCGGGCCGCCGCGGAGATGGGTGTCGGCAAACCCGGGGGATACGACATGGGGCGTTGCCTGCGCCACCAGCGGCGCCGTCCGGGGCACCGTTGCCGCCACGCTACGAACGGGGCCGGCGGCGATGTCGGCCGGCGCGGCGCCGGGGCGGGCGGCCTGTGCCATGGTTGCCGCCGATGCCGTATTGGTCAGGATAAGGGCCGCCAGCAGCAGCCCGGCTACATGCTTTACCCGCATCGGCCGGTCCCTCGCTTGGTCTCCCACCGCCGGCAAGCGTTACATCCCGCCGTCGGCGGAGGCAAGCGCCGCCGTACCGCCGCCGGCGATGACGCGCGGCCGGGTTCCCGTGTGACCGCTCCCCGGGGTCAGCTCTTGATGAAGTAGGCGATGGTCAGGACCGTGCCGACGGTGGTGACGATCATCCGTGCGATCGGGGCGGGAAGGCGATTGCCGGCATGGCCGCCGATGTAGCCGCCGATGAGGCCGCCGCTCATCATGACGAGGGCGTGCGGCCAGCTCACCGCGCCGGCAGCGACGAAGACGACGATGGCGACGCCGTTGCAGAGCGAGGTGAACAGGTTTTTCAGCGCGTTCATCACCCGGATGTCTTCGAGGCCGAGGAGGTTCAGCCCGGCCAGCGTCACCATCCCCATCCCGGCGCCGAAAAAGCCGCCGTAGACGCCGATCGCCGCCTGCAGGACGAGGCCGGCGGCGCGGACGACCGGACGCTCGTGGTGCAGGTCGGCCCGCTTCATCATCCGCACCAGCCATGGGCCGAGGGCGAACATCACCGTGGCGATCAGGAGCAGCCACGGCACGCAGGCGCGAAACCGGGCGTCGCCCAGCCACAGCACCAGCCAGGCGCCGGCCGCGCCGCCGATCACGCCCAGGATCAGGAACGAGACCAGGAGATGGCGGGCGGCGGGAAGGTGGCGGCGCATCGCCAGGAACGCGGCGAAGCTCGACGGCGCCAGGGCGACGGTGTTGGAGGCGTTGGCGGTGACCGCGCCGAGCCCGGCGGCCATCATCGCCGGAAAGGTGAAGAAGGTGGCGCCGCCGGCGATGGCATTGATGCCGCCGCCGAGAATGCCGGCGCCGATGAGGAGGGCAACGCTATGCAGGTCCATGGGCGGGCGCCGAAGAAACGGGGTAGGGACAACGGGCGGGCATCGAGCGAGCGCGCATCTTCACCTTGCACACCACAAGTGGGGATTCAATCTTCATCCTTCGCCGGGACCCATCGCCGCTATGCCGAAACATGTCTTTTGTCGGCGGTAACAGTGGTCGTGGCGCACGGCAAGGGAGGGCCTGCGAGATGACCAAGGGAAAGGTCCCGAGTGCCGCCGTCGTGCTCGCTTTGCTCGCCGGTTGCGCATCGAGCCAGCTCGTCAGCGACACCGGCAGGACATTGACCTACCAGCACGATCACGACCAGGCGGCGCTGATGGAAACCTATCGCGATGCCGCCGCCAACTGTAAGGCGAAGGGACTGATCGCTCGCCAGACCTCGACCGTCTGCCCCGACCGTTGCCAAACCAAGTTTGAGTGCATCCAGCGCTGAACGGGTCCCATCATCTGTGTCGAGCGCCTCCGACGCCGTACCCCGCTCGAACACGAACTTCCCTTCGGTGGCATGGTCGATGCATGCGATGTCCCGCCCTGTGGCCGCCACGCGCGGGACCGGTGGTCACGGCACTTGTACCGAAGCTCCGCAAAGCCCGGTCCCTATCGTCAAGAAACCCGCCGCAGGGCGTTGTTGCCCGGGGCGGCGGTCCCCGTTATCAACGCCCCGAAACAAGGGCAGGATGCCATGGCGATCGATGTAGCTCTCCGACACCGCACCGCATATCGGTACCAACAGCCGTCGCAACTGGGCCCGCAGGTGATCCGGCTGCGACCGGTGCCACACTGCCGGACCAAAATCCTGTCCTACTCGCTCAAGGTCGAGCCGGCGCTGCATTTTCTCAACTGGCAGCAGGACCCACAGGGGAACTACCTCGCCCGTCTGGTATTTCCGGAGCGGACGGGGGAATTCGTCATCGACGTCGACCTGGTTGCCGAGATGGCGGTCTTCAACCCGTTCGACTTTTTCCTCGAGCCGGATGCGGAGACCTTCCCGTTCGCCTACGCGCCCTGGCTGGCTAAGGAACTGGCGCCCTATCTGGCGCCGCTGCCCGCCGGCCCGCTGCTGACCGAGTGGATGGCTTCGGTGCCGCGGCAGGAAATGCGGACGATCGACTTTCTTGTCGCCCTCAATCATCGCCTGCAGCAGGAGATCTCCTACACCATTCGCATGGAGCCCGGCATCCAGACCTGCGAGGAGACCCTCGCGTCGCGGCGCGGCTCCTGCCGGGACACCGGCTGGCTGCTGGTGCAGATCCTTCGCCAGCTGGGCCTCGCCGCCCGGTTCGTTTCCGGCTACCTCATTCAGCTCAAGCCGGACGTGAAGCCACTGGAAGGGCCGGTGGGCGCCGCCGAAGATTTCACCGATCTGCACGCCTGGACCGAGGTCTATCTGCCGGGCGCCGGCTGGGTCGGCTTCGATCCCACCTCCGGGCTGCTGGCCGGTGAAGGGCACCTGCCGCTGGCGTGCACGCCGGACCCGGAGAGTGCCGCCCCCATCTCGGGCAGCGTCGATGCGGAAGACGTCGAGTTCTTCTTCGAGATGTCGATCGAGCGTATCCGCGAGACGCCGCGGGTCACCAAGCCCTATTCCGACCAGCAGTGGGATCGCATCGTCGTCCTCGGCGACCGGGTGGATGAGCGGCTGGCCGACGGCGACGTGCGGCTGACGGTGGGCGGCGAGCCCACCTTCGTCTCGGTCGACGACATGGACGGCGACGAATGGAACAGCGCCGCCGACGGCCCGGCGAAGCGGCGGCTGGCGGCCGAACTGATCGGGCGACTGCGCGACCGCTTTGCCCCCGGCGGCCTGTTGCATTTCGGCCAGGGTAAATGGTACCCCGGCGAGTCGTTGCCGCGCTGGGCGTACGCCCTCTATTGGCGGCGCGACGGCAAGCCGCTGTGGCGTGAGCCGGCGCTGATGGCAATCGGCGACGGCGGCCGCCCCGCCGTCGTCGGCGATGCGGAACGATTCCTGACGACGCTCGCCGACACCCTCGGCATCGATCCTGCCTACGCCTTGCCCACCTACGAGGATCCGTTCCCCTACATCGCCCGCGAGCATAGCCTCCCGGAGAATGTCGATCCGTTCGACTCCAAGCTGGAAGACCCGGAGGAGCGGGAGCGGCTGGCTCGCGTGTTCGAGCGCGGTCTCGGCAATCCCGTCGGCTGGACGCTGCCGATCCAGCACTGGAACGCCCGCGCCGACAGCGCTCATTGGTTCAGCGAGCGCTGGTCGACCCGGCGTGGCCGGCTGTTCCTGGTGCCGGGGGACTCCCCGGCCGGGTTCCGGCTGCCGCTGGGATCGCTGCCGTGGCTGGCACCCGACGTCTATCCTTATTACACCCCCGCCGACCCGTTCGAGGAGCGGCCGGCGCTGCCCGATCCGCCGCGGCCGCGGCAGCGGGTGGCATCCACCGCCGGTCCGGTCGGCGGCCAGGCGCCACAGCGCATCGTCGAGCAGCAGTTGCCCACCGAGATCGGCGGCGCGGTACGGACCGCCATTTCCGTCGAGCCCCGCAATGGCCAGCTCTGCGTCTTCGTGCCGCCGCTGGAAGACGTCGACTCCTATGTGGAACTGGTCGGCGCCATCGAGGACGCGGCGGCGACGTTGGACCTACCGGTGCGCCTGGAGGGCTACATGCCTCCGCCCGATCCGCGCATCGGGGTGATCAAGGTGACCCCCGACCCCGGGGTGATCGAGGCCAACATCCACCCGGCCCGTACCTGGCGGGAACTGGTCGACATCACCACCGGCCTTTACGAGGACGCTCATGAAAGCCGCCTCGGCACCGAGAAGTTCATGCTCGACGGCCGTCACACCGGTACCGGCGGCGGCAATCATATCGTCGTCGGCGGCGGCACCCCGGCCGACAGCCCGTTCCTGCGCCGCCCCGACCTGCTGCGCAGCCTGATCAACTACTGGCAGAACCACCCGTCGCTGTCGTACCTGTTCTCCGGCCTCTGCATCGGTCCGACCAGTCAGGCACCGCGCATCGACGAGGCACGCAACGATCAGCTCTACGAACTGGAACTCGCCTTCCAGCAGATTCCCGACCCGGACCAGACCCCGGTCCCCACCTGGCTGATCGACCGCATCCTCCGCAACCTGCTGATCGACGTGACCGGCAATACCCACCGGACCGAGATCTGCATCGACAAGCTGTTCGCGCCGGAGGGGCCGACCGGCCGCCTGGGGCTGGTGGAATTCCGCGCCTTCGAGATGCCGCCGCACGCGCGGATGAGCCTTGCCCAGCACCTGCTGCTGCGCTCGCTGATCGCCTGGTTCTGGGACAAGCCCTACAAACAGCCGCTGGTCCGCTGGCGCACGACACTGCACGACCGCTTCATGCTCCCCCATTTCGTCTGGAAGGACTTCGTCGACGTGGTCGCCGACATCAACCGCGCCGGCATCGCCATCGAGTCGGAGTGGTTCGCGCCTCATTTCGAGTTCCGGTTCCCGCTTTACGGCACGGTCGAGCAGGCCGGGGCGACGATCGAACTGCGCCAGGCGCTGGAGCCCTGGCACGTGATGGGCGAGGAGGGGGCCATCGGCGGCACCGTGCGCTACGTCGACTCCTCGGTCGAGCGGGTCCAGGTCCGCATCGACGGCATGACGGAGAACCGGCATGTCCTCGCCTGCAACGGCCAGCGGGTGCCATTGCATCCGACCGACGCGCCGGGCGAGTTCGTCGCCGGCGTCCGCTATCGCGCCTGGCAGCCGGCGCTGTGCCTGCACCCGACCATTCCGGTGGACACGCCGCTGGTCTTCGACCTCTACGACACCTGGTCCGGCCGCTCCCTCGGCGGCTGCACCTACCACGTCGCCCATCCCGGCGGCCGCAACTACGAGACGTTTCCGGTCAATGCCTACGAGGCGGAGAGCCGGCGCCTCGCCCGCTTCTTCCCGTTCGGGCACACCGCCGGGCACTACGAAGTGCCGCCGCCCCTGGTCAACCCGGAGTTCCCGCTCACCCTCGATCTGCGCTGGTGCCGGTTGAACGGATGATCCTGGCCGCCGGTGGTCAGCCGGCGGTGGGCACGGCGAGCTCCTGCGGGACGGGTGGGGTGGTCGCGAGGCGGCGGTCGTTGATCAGGCAGTGGATGAAGTGGATCTTTTTCACCGCCGGTAGATTGAGCACGAACGGATAGATATCGGGCTGGCCCATGCTGCGCGCCACCTCGTTCAAAGTCGCGGTCAGAACGACCCAACTGTTCACCCAATCGAGAAAAGCCGGGTCGGCTTCCTTCTCGTAGAGGGCGTCCGCCGAGAACGGAGTCAGGTGGAGCGGTGTCTCCGCCGAATGCAGGTGGTAGCTCGTCACCGTCTCCAGGGTCGCCTGCATGTGCAGGTAATGGGCCCACGACTCCGCCCAGTCCTCCCACGGATGGGAGGCGGCGTAGGCACTGATGAAATTGCTCTGCCAGTCGGGCGGTGGGCCCTCGCTGTAGTGTTTCTGCAGGGCTTGGCTGTAGTCGAGGCGGTCATCGCCGAACAACTCACGGAACTTGCCGAGCCAGGACGTGTCATCACGGACGAGCACATCCCAATAGTAATGGCCTAGCTCGTGGCGAATATGGCCGATGACGGTGCGGTAGGGTTCCTGCAGGTTCTCCCTGTTCTTTTCGCGGTAATCGTCATCCGCCTCGGCGACATTGAGGGTGATCAGTCCGTTGTCGTGGCCGGTCATCACCGGCGGCGCCCCCGCCAGCGGCTCGAGGAAGTCGAATGCCAGCCCGCGCTCGCCGTCGTCGGATTTGGGAATCAGTGGCAGGTCCAGTTCCTGGAGGGCGAAGAGGACCCGGCGTTTCGCGGATTCAAGCTCCCGCAGTCGCGCCTCGTCCTTCGGATCGTCGAGCAGCGGAACGGTCCGGGTGAGCCGGCAGGACAGGCACACCGCCTGCGGCTCTGTGGCGGGAACCAGCCAGTTGCAGGCGGCGGGCGCGGTCCTATGGGCACAAAGGCGGTACTGCGGCGGCGGCGTCCGGTCGTCGCCGCTGACTATCCATAGGCCGCCGTCTGCCGGCTCCACGTTGACCAGGGTGTGGCCGACGGGGTCGTAAGCGACCTGTCGGCCACAGCTCAAACACTCGAGATTGTCGAAGAACAGCGGCTGGCCGCAGGTACACTTGAAGGCTTTCATGATCGTCCCCGGCGTCGTGGAAATCGGACGCGCCGCAGGGGGGGTGATGCCGTTCGGCGTCCCCGCGGTGCGCGTGTTGTTGCGGCCGATAAACGACTTCCGGTCGACCATTGTTCCGAGGTCGAGAACGCCCCCGGGGCTCAACCTCGCGTCGACCCGCTCCCTGGGGCGGACGGCTTCGCCCTTAAGCTTGCTTCAAACATCGAAAGGGATATACTTGACTCATAATATCATAGTTAGTATTCGAGATTTGATGTCTTGGATATGATTGTTGCAGCGCAGATAAAAGCCGCCCGGGCGCTCCTCGGGATCGACCAGCGGCAGCTGGCCGAAGCGGCGGATCTGTCGTTGCCGACCATCCAGCGGATGGAGGCGAGCGACGGTACGGTCCGCGGTAATGTCGACTCGCTGGTCAAGCTGATCGATGCCCTCGATCGGCTGGGTATAGAGCTGATCAACGCCGGCGCCGCCAGTGCGGGGGGCGGCAGAGGCGTCCGGTTGAAGGAATGACGGCGGTGCGCGGGCGGCGGTCACGGCATGGCCCGAGAGGCGCGGCAACGGGATTGGAATCCGGCATCCCATGGCTCTCGATCTGATCATCGGCGGCATTGTCGTCCTGTTTGCCGGCGCGCTGGCCGCAATCCCGGTCTGCCGCCATCCCATCGGCCGCCCCGCCGTCTATGGCCTGACCGCCGTCGTCTGCGGCCTGATCCTGACCGTCGCCCTCCAGAGCCTCGGGCCGAGCCCGGGACCGGCCGCCGCCATGCGGACGCTGCCCTTGGGCATTCCCTGGATCGGCGCCCACGTCCGCCTCGATGCACTCGCCGCCTTCTTTCTCGTCGTCATCAACCTGGGCGGATCCGCCGCCAGCCTCTACGCCATCGGCTACGGCCGGCACGAGGCGGCGCCCGGACGGGTGCTGCCGTTCTTCCCGGCGTTCCTGGCGGCGATGAACCTGGTGGTGCTCGCCGACGATGCCTTCGTCTTCCTCTTCGCCTGGGAGCTGATGTCGCTCACCTCATGGGCGCTGGTGATGGTGCACCACCGGGAGCCGGCCACCGGGCAGGCGGGCTATGTCTATCTGGTGATGGCCGGCTTCGGGACGCTCTGCCTCCTTCTCGCCTTCGGCCTCCTCGCCGGCGCCGACGGCGGCTACGTCTTCGGGGCGATCCGGGCGGAGAGCCTGGTGGGGTGGAAACAGTCCCTGGTGCTGCTGCTGGTGCTGCTGGGCGCCGGCTCGAAGGCCGGCATCGTGCCGCTGCACGTCTGGCTGCCGCTCGCCCATCCCGCCGCCCCGAGCCACGTCTCGGCCCTGATGAGCGGGGTGATGACCAAGGTAGCCGTCTACGGTCTGATCCGCATCGTCTTCGATCTGGCCGGGCCGCCCGCCTGGTGGTGGAGCGTGGTCATCCTCGTCGTCGGCGGGGTGACCGCGGTGCTGGGCGTGCTCTATGCGCTGATGCAGCACGACCTGAAACGGCTCCTCGCCTATCACACGGTGGAGAATATCGGCATCATCTACATCGGTCTCGGGCTGGCGCTGGCCTTTCAGGCCAACGGCATGCCGGCCGGTGCGGCGCTGGCGCTGACCGCCGCCCTGTTCCACGTCCTCAACCACTCACTGTTCAAGAGCCTGCTGTTCTTCGGTGCCGGCGCGGTGCTCACCGCCACCGGCGATCGTGACATGGAACATCTGGGCGGGCTCATCCATCGCATGCCGGTGACGTCGGCCACCTTCCTCGTCGGCTGTGCGGCGATCTCGGCGCTGCCGCCGCTCAACGGCTTCGCCTCGGAGTGGCTGACGTTCCAGGCGATCCTGATCAGCCCCGAGCTGCCGCAATGGGGCCTCAAGTTCCTGGTACCCGCCATCGGCGCCGCCCTGGCCCTCTCCGCCGCCCTCGCCGCCGCCTGCTTCGTCAAGGCGTTCGGCATCACCTTCCTCGGCCGGCCGCGCACGCCGGCGGCGGCGATCGCGGAAGAGGTGGACGGCTTCTCCCTCGCAACGATGATCGCCCTGGCCCTCTTGTGCGTGCTGGCGGGGGTGCTGCCCGGCCTCGTCGTCGACGGCCTCGCCGGGGTCGCCCAGGAGCTCACCCACGGTGGCCGGCTGCCGGCGCAGGCGAGCCTGCCGTGGCTGTCGCTGGTTCCCCTCTCGGCGGCGCGCAGTTCCTACAACGGGCTGATCCTCCTCGTCTTCATCACCTTCACCTCGACCCTCATCGCCACCGCGGTCAAACGCTTCGCCTCCAGCGCGCTGCGGCGGTCGGCCGCCTGGGACTGCGGTTTCCCCGACCCGAGCCCGGCAACCCAGTACACCGCCCAGAGCTTCGCCCAGCCGATCCGCCGCGTCTTCGGTGGTGCCGTGTTCGGCGCCGAGGAGAAGGTGGAGATGCCGGAGCCGGGGAGCCTGGCGCCGGCACGGCTGCAGGTGCGGATGCACGATCTTATCTGGGAGTACCTGTTCCTCCCCATCGCCCGGGCGGTCGAGGCGGCGGCCGAACGGGCGAATGCGGTCCAGTTCCTCACCGTCCGGCGCTACCTGACGCTGGTGTTTGCCGTCCTCGTCCTGCTGCTCTCGGGGCTTGCCCTATGGCGGTGATCGGCGATGTCCTCGTCCAGGGCGTGGAGATGCTGCTGGTGCTGCTGGTGGCGCCGCTGATGACCGGCCTCATCCGCTTCATCAAGGCGCGCCTGCTCCGCCGGCAAGGGCCGTCACCGCTGCAGCCCTACCGCGACCTCTGGCGCCTCCTGCGCAAGGAGGTGGTGCTGGCGGACAGCGCCTCGTGGCTGTTCCGCGTCGCTCCCTACGTCGTCTTCACCGCCATCTGGGTGGCGGCGTCGCTGATCCCCACCTTCGCCACCGGCCTGTTGTTCAGCTGGTCGGCCGACATGATCGCCATCGTCGCCCTTCTCGGCACGGCGCGGTTCTTTCTGGCGCTGGCCGGCCTCGACGTCGGCACCAGCTTCGGCGGCATCGGCTCCAGCCGGGAGATGATGATCGCGTCCGTCGCCGAGCCGGCGATGCTGATGGCGGTGTTCACCCTTTCGCTGCTCGCCGGGTCGACCGCGCTGTCCTCGGTCGCCCATTTCATGCTCAACGCCCACGTCGGGCTGCGCATCTCCCTCGGTCTGGTGCTGGTGGCACTCCTCATCGTCAGCATCGCCGAGAACGCCCGCATTCCGGTCGATAATCCGGCGACCCACCTGGAGCTGACCATGGTGCACGAGGCGATGGTCCTCGAGTACTCCGGCCGGCACCTGGCGATGATCGAGGCCGCCGCCTTCCTCAAGCTGGTCCTTTACGCGTCGCTGCTCGCCTGCGTCTTTCTCCCCTGGGGACTGGCCGCCGCCGGGGACGGGCCGTTCGCCTACCTGATCGGCATCGCCGCCTACCTCCTCAAGCTGGCGCTCGCCGCCGTTCTCCTTGCCGTGTTCGAGACCTCCATCGCCAAGATGCGGGTGTTCCGGGTGCCGCAGTTCCTCGGCGCGGCGCTGATGTTGGGCCTGCTCGGCACGCTCCTGCTGTTCGTCAGTCGGAGCTTGTGATGCACGGCCTCGCCTTCGACATCTCCCACCTTCTCGCCGGCAGCCTGGTCCTGATCAGCCTGATGCTGCTCTACCAAGACCGGATGTACAGCCTGCTCAACGTCTTCGCCCTGCACGCGGTGGTCCTGGCGCTGGCCGTCGCCTGGCAGGCGCACATCCAGGCGGCGCCGCACCTTTACCTCACCGCCGCCATCGCCCTGGTGTTCAAGGGCACGATGATCCCCATCGCCTTGCACCGGATGGTGCAACGGCTCGGCATCGGCCGGACGATCGAAACCGTCGTCGGTGTCGGGCCGACGATGCTGGTCGGCATCGGCCTGGTGGCGCTGGCGATCATGGTGATGCTGCCGGTGACCGGGCAGGCGGATGTGCTCACCCAGGAAGACCTGGCGTTCGCGCTGTCCGTCGTCCTCCTCGGCCTGTTGATGATGGTGACCCGGCGCAACGCCGTCAGTCAGGTGGTGGGGTTCATGTCGCTGGAGAACGGGCTGATCCTCGCCGCCGCCGGGGCCAAGGGAATGCCGCTCGTGGTCGAGATCAGCGTCGCCTTCTCGGTGCTGATCGCCTTCATCGTCATCGGCATCTTCCTGTTCCGCATCCGTGAGCGGTTCGACACCGTCGACGTCCAGGTGCTGGACGGCTACCGGGGAGAACAGCCGTGAGTTCCCTCGCCCACGGGGCGCTGTTCGCCGTTCTGGTCATCCCGGCGGTGGCCGCCGGCGTTCTCGCCCTCGTCGCCTCCTATCGCCGGGGGGCGGCGATCAACGTGGTGGCGACGGCGCTGACCCAGCTCGCCGCGTGGGTGCTGGTCTTCGCCCGACCGGAGCCGTCGCTGTACCTGCACGTGGACGACTTCAACATCTTCCTGATCGTTCTCAACACCTTCGTCGCCTTCACCACCAGCGTCTTCAGCGCCAGCTACATCGCCCACGAACTGGCGACCGGCCGGTTGAGCCCGGGCTATCTCCGCTTCTATCACGCCATGTATCAGGTGCTGCTCTTGGCGATGAACCTGGCGCTGCTGGCCAACAACATCGGCGTGATGTGGGTGGCGATCGAGCTGGCGACGCTGACGACGGTGATGATGGTCGGCATCTACCGCACCCCGGCCTCGCTGGAGGCGGCGTGGAAGTACTTCATCCTCGGCAGCGTCGGCATCGCCCTGGCCCTGTTCGGGACGATCCTCGTCTACCTGGCGGCGAGCCCGACGGTGGGCCAGGGCCTCGATGCCATGGCGTGGACGATCCTGGTGGCGAAGGCACCGGCGTTCGATCCGGCGCTGCTCAACCTCGCCTTCGTCTTCCTCCTCGTCGGCTACGGCACCAAGATCGGGCTGGCGCCGCTGCATGCCTGGCTGCCGGACGCCCACGCCGAGGGGCCGACGCCGATCTCGGCGGTGCTGTCGGGGCTGCTGCTCAACGTCGCCCTCTATGCGCTGCTTCGCTTCAAGATCCTGCTCACCGCCAACGCCCAGGCGCTGTCGCCGGGCGGCCTGATGATCGGCATGGGGCTGGTCTCGCTGACCTTCGCCGCGCTGATGCTCTATCGGCGCCGCGACGTGAAGCGCATGTTCGCCTATTCGTCGATCGAGCATATGGGGCTGATCACCTTCGCCTTCGGCATGGGCGGACCGATCGCCAGCTTCGCCGGCCTGTTCCACATGACCATGCACAGCCTGACCAAGTCGGCGATCTTCTTCGCCGTGGGTCACGTCAGCCAGGCCAAGGGCACCCAGAAGCTGGCCGAGATCGGCGGCCTCACCCAGACCCATCCCGTCCTCGGCTGGGGACTGGTGCTGGGGGTCATCGCCATCGCCGGCCTGCCGCCGTTCGGGATCTTCATGAGCGAGTTCCTGGTCATCACCTCCACCTTCGCCCGCCAGCCGCTCTTAGCGATCCCGCTGGTGGCCGGGCTCTTGATCGGCATCGGTGCCCTGGTGCTGCGTATGCAGAAGCTCGCCTTCGGCCCGCCGGTGGGCGAGAACGCCCCGGTGGAGGCGTCCTACCTGCCGCTCTTCGTGCACCTGGCGATCGTCCTCGTTGCCGGCGTCTTCCTGCCGGAGGCGCTGGTCGCCTGGTTCCGGGCGGTCGCGGCGTTGATCGGCTGAAGGGGGAGGCGATGTCCGTGTTCGACACCATCCTCGGCGACGACCGCCCGGCCATCGACAACCACCGCCCCTGGCCGCGCTTCGAGGTCGACCCGGCCGCCTGGCGCCGGGCCGCCGAGGGCCTCCGCGACGGTGCCGTTGTCCTCGTCGGCTACTGGGGCGAACCCGATCGGGTCCACCTGGCCCTGGCCCTGCCGACCTACGCCGCCGGCTGCGTTCTCACCCTGGCGTGTCCCGACGGCGGATTCCCGTCGCTCGCCGCTATCCATCCGCCGGCGGCACGCCTGGAGCGATCCATTCGCGACCTGTGGCGGCTGACGCCGTGGGATGCCGCCGACCGGCGACCCTGGCTCGATCACGGCCGCTGGCCGACCTCGGGCGAGGAGGCGAAGGCCGATTATGCCTTCCTGCCGGTGGAGGGCGGGGGGCTGCACCGCATCCCGGTGGGGCCGGTCCATGCCGGCATCATCGAGCCCGGCCACTTCCGCTTCACCGCGTCGGGCGAGACCGTCGTCCGCCTGGAAGCGCGCCTCGGTTACGTCCACAAGGGGATCGAGGGCCTGATGGCGGGCGCGCCGCTGGCCAAGGCGGGGCGGGTGGCCGGCCGCGTCTCCGGCGACAGCACCGTCGCCTATGCCATCGCCTTCGCCCGCGCCGTCGAGGCGGCGACCGAGACGCCGGTGCCGCCGCGGGCGATCTGGCTCCGGGCGCTGATGGCGGAGCTGGAGCGGATCGCCAACCATTTGGGCGACATCGGCGCCATCTGCAACGATGCGGCGTTCGCCGTCATGCTCGCCCACTGCGGGGTGCTGCGTGAGCGGGTGCTGCGCACCGCCGACGCCTGCTTCGGCCACCGGCTGATGATGGACCGGGTCGTCCCGGGCGGCGTCGCCGTCGACCTGGCCGGCGAGGGCGTCGTGGCGATCGAAACGCTGGTCCGTCACATCCGCGATCGCTTCCCCGAGCTAATCGAACTCTACGATGCCACCACCTCGCTGCAGGATCGGACCGTCGCCACCGGCCGGCTGCAGCCGGCGCTGGCAAGCCGCTTCGCCGCCGGCGGGGTGGTCGGTCGTGCCTCCGGCCGGGCGATCGACGTGCGCCGACAGCCGGGCTATGCGCCTTACGACGACCTGCCGTTCCAGGTCCCGGTGCGCGAGGACGGCGACGTCAACGCCCGCGTCTGGGTCCGTATCGGCGAGGTGGAGCAGAGCTTGGCGCTGTTGTCGCTGATCTTGAGCCGGCTGCCGGCCGGGCCCATCGCCGCCGAGGTGTCGCCGCCGGCCACCGCCGTCGAAGGTCTCGCCCTGGTGGAGGGCTTCCGCGGCGATGTCTTCGTCTGGGTGCGGCTGGGTCCCGACGGCCGGGTGGAGCGCTGCCACCTGCGCGATCCGTCGTGGTTCCACTGGCCGCTGCTGGAGGCGGTGATCGAGGGCAACATCGTTGCCGACTTCCCCCTCTGCAACAAGTCGTTCAACTGCTCCTATTCCGGCCACGACCTTTAGCCATGCGCAAGACGGTGTTCCGCAGCCTGTTCCGACCGACGCTGACCGAGCCGCCGCCGCCGGCGGACGAGGCGGCGCTGGCCCAACTGGCGGCGCGGGTGGATCGGGCGGCCCGTCAGCGCCTCGGCCGCAGCCTCGCCATCCGCGAGGTCGACGCCGGCTCCTGCAACGGGTGCGAGCTGGAGATCCACGCCCTCAACAACGCCTTCTACGACCTGGAGCGCTTCGGCCTGCGCTTCGTCGCCTCACCCCGCCATGCCGACGTGCTGCTGGTTACCGGGCCGGCGAGCCGCAACATGGAAGAAGCCCTGGCACGCACCTACGCGGCGACACCGGCGCCGAAATGGGTGGTCGCGGTGGGAGACTGCGCCGGAGACGGCGGCGTGTTCGCCGGCAGTGACCGGGTGGTGGCGGGGGGTGTGGCCGCCGTCGTTCCCGTCGACCTCCACATCCCCGGCTGCCCGCCGACGCCGACCCAGCTCCTCGCCGGGCTGCTGGCCCTGCTGCAGCGACCCGCCCCTTGACGGCCACCGTGTCGCCTCAAGGGCAGGTCACGCCGCTCAGAATCCTACTCCCGTAGCCATACCAGGTTGCGAAAGCCCCGCCGGGGCTTGTCGCCAAACCGGCCGGCGAGCCGCCCGACGAGTCCGACACTTGTAGGTTTGTCGACCACGCGGATCCGGGCTGGGCGAGCTTTCGAGTGTAAAACACATCCGTATCTGGGTACAGTTTGCGCGCATCGCCCCAAGCCACCTGGAGCAAGGTGGTTGACCCGCACGTCTGCGTCGCCAGCAACGGAGCGGATTGGGTGCTACCCACGGTATCATCGCTGATGGTGACTGGGGCCGCCCATGTCCGATAGGGAGGGGCGCCCCAGATATAGCCGATATCGCCTTGGTCGCCCTGCGATGGCGCTTGCCGCTGGTAGACGATGTGCGCGGTTCCCTGGTTGCCGACCTTCGCGTCAAGCTGAGCGTACCAATCCGGGTAGAGCGCCACATCCGTCGCCGCGACAATCGTCGGTCCGAACGTCGCCCCGTGGTTCTGCGACCGCCTGACTTTGACCGTTCCGAGCACTCGTTGGTCAAGGCTTGCATAGTGGGTCCAGGCAACCAAGACGTCGCCATCCACGCCGCCGGCAACGGTCGCGTCGCCTATAATGTCCCCTTCGTCCCCCGGACATGCCCCCGTGACCGTCTTAGGTGGACTCCAGTTCGCCCCACGGTCCACCGACCGCGCGAAAACGATGCTTTCACACGGGCCGATCCCATCCCCGCTCACGTAAAACGCGATAAGATAAACCCCATCGGCGTCGGTCGCGCGGACAGGTGTTGTGAGAACCAGACTATAATACTCGACATCGATTCCGTCGAGTGTGGCCGCTGCGACCACCGGCCTGCGCCACGTGGCGCCATTGTCTTCCGAGCGGGTCACCAGGATGTTCGTTTCGTAGGCGGACGCGGCGAGCGGATCGACCTCATAGGCCGCGTAGACGCTCTTGCCGTCCGGCGCATAGGCCACGCTGGCCTGGTAACACTCGTTTAAATAGCCAATACCGATAGGCAATGCAACCGGGCGTGACCACGTGCGCCCGCCATTGCTGCTCCTGTAGGCAAGGCAAGCCCCGCTCGCGGTTGCGACGAGGTTCTTCGGATTCTTGGGATTGCCTGCGACTGTCGTCCACCCGGGCACCGCAACGTCCAAGAAGTCCCTCGGCGGGACCACGGTTGCTTCTGTCCCCATCGCAGGCGCTGAAATATCGCCCGCATCCACCTCAGCCGACTCGGCAGCGAATGTGACCGGCACGGCGAACACCGAGACCGCCACTGCAGCGACCGCCGCAAATTTGCGCACAATCCCCCTCCTAAACGCAAGACGGGAATCATAAGCCCGCTCTTCGCCTGCGTCAATTCAGGAGAGGCGATCCGACCCCGCCGCTTAACGAGCGCGCCGGCCCGTCGACACTCGGCGGAAAACAGATAACTGCGGCCTGCGGCGTAGAGGACTCATTCATTGATTTTGGTGGTAGCGGAGGAGGGACTCGAACCCCCGACACGCGGATTATGATTCCGCTGCTCTAACCAGCTGAGCTACTCCGCCTTCCAGGTGGTCCGGCCAAGTGGGCCGGACGGGCCGGCCGGATCGCCGTGATCCGGGAAGCTCCCGAATATGGCCTATCGGCCGGGGCTGTCAAGGCGCCGACGGGCGCCGGCGGAGCTTCGGCTCGCCGTGGTGATCGTGGTCAGAAGAGGAACGCCGCCGCCACCTGCGCCGCCCCGAACAGGACGGTGAGGAAGGGCAGGTAGTAACGCCAGTCGCCGCCGTCTTCACGCACCACCACCACCTTAGTCCCGTCCTTGGCGGTGGCGATGGTTTCGCCCTTGCCATCCTTGTCGTCCGCCGGTTCGGCGGCGGCGACCTGCGGCTCGGCATCGCGGACCGCCTTGCCGCCCTTGGGCGGTGCCGCCGGCCGGGCGGCTTCGGCTTGCTCCGGCGCCTCGTACTTGGACGGCGCCGGGCCGTAATAGTTCACCAGGCGGCGGCTGTCCCGATGGTCGGGCTCGCGGTGGCAGGTGACGGCCGCCAGCGACTGGTAGCAGTAGACCGGCTCGTAATCGGTCACCTCCCGCTCGTAGGCGGATTCATAGGAGGTGCAACCGCCGGTCAGCAGCAGGACCACACCCAGACAGGGGGAAACGCGCATACGCCCGCACTCGCCAACCAACACCGGGCTGCCAACCAACCCTGGGCGTCGCTGTCACCCTAGATTGCATTTTAGCATAATTATCCCGCAAAGATAGCAGATATTCGGCGGTGGGATGTCCGCCGCCGCGCCTTCAGATCCCTCCCGGGGCGAAGATCTCCTGCGGTGCGGCCAGGCCCTTCATCGGCTGGAAGCCCAGCGATTCCACCGGCTCCTCGATGCAGGCGGCAAACTCGGCCGAGGTGAGCACGCTGCGGGCCATGGCCTTGGTCAGGCCCTCGAGGCGGGCGGCGCGGTTTACCGCCGATCCCATTACGGTGAAATTGAGCCGGTCGGGGGCGCCGATGTTGCCGTAGATGACTTCGCCGACGTGGAGGCCGACGCCGAAGCGGATGGCCGGCTGATGCGCCCGCGCCCGGCGCAGGTTGACCGTGGCGATACCGCTGAAGGCGTCGCGCGCCGCCTCCAGCGCCGCCTTGCACGCCTGCCGGCGATCGCCGATCTCGGCTATGGGAAACACCACCAGGATCGCGTCGCCGATAAAGTGGAGGATCTCCCCGCCGCGCGCGATCGCCGCCGCGTTCACCAGCTCGAAGTAGGCATTGAGGATTTCCAGCACCTGCGCCCAGGGCAGGGCCTCGGTCAGGGGGGTGAAGCCGCGCAGGTCGCTGTACCAGATGGCGGCGTCGATGACCTCGCCGTCACCGCGGCGGATCAGACCCCTCAGCACCCGCCGCCCGGCGCGGGGGCCGACGTAGGTGTCGAGAAGCGCCAGCGCGGCGCGGTGCTCGACGAAGATCTCGATGGGGAAGGCGAGCAGCTGGGTCAGCACCTGAAACTTGGTGATGTCGAGGTCGGTAAACCCTTCCGGCCGGTCGGTAGCGATGCACAGGACGTTGAGCTGACCGGTGGAGAAATCGAGCGGAAAGGCCACGTAGTCCATGCCGCCGCGGGCGGCGAGAAACTGCAGCGAGGGGTGGTCGATCTCGGCGTCGAGATGATCCAGCCGGCGACGGACCATGGACTTGCCCTGGTGGATCCTCTGGATCGGGCTGCCGTCGTAGGCGACCGAGCCCCGAAAGTGGCCGATCATCTTCTCGTCGACCCGGGGCGAGCCGCGGCTCCAGGTGAGTTGCCAGGCGGCAAACCGGGGATGGATCGTCCGCACATCGAGGCCGAGGCGCCATATGGGTGCGCCGGCCTCCATCAGCTTGTCGCAAAGTCGGGCGATGAACTTCGGCGGCTGCTTGATGTGGCGGCCTTCTTCGATGATCCAGGCCATCACCGCAGCCAGGTGCCAGCCGTCTTCGCGGACGAACAGCGTGTCCAGATAGGCCAGCGCGCCCGGTGCCAATGCCGGCAACGGGAGAGGGCCCGTGGGCTGCACCCCGGTCTCAGGTTTTCGCGGCTTCTGGCTCATTCACCCAGGGATTGGTCCATGCCGATGACGCGTTGGTCGATCCTTGCCTGTGCGGAGGCTAGCCGAACACGGCCCCTCACCCGTTGACGTCGATCACTGTCCGTCCGCGAATGCCGCCCTTGAGGATGCGCTGTCCGGCGGCGGTGACCTCGCTCAAGGGGATGGTGGTGGTGATCTCGGCGAGCTTGTCCATGGGCAACTCCTTCACCAGCCGCGACCAGGCGACGAGGCGCCGCTCGGTGGGACAGGTGGCGCTGTCGATGCCGAGGAGATTGACTCCGCGCAGCAGGAACGGGATCACCGTCGCTTGAAAGGCGATGCCGGCGGCGTTGCCGACGCTGGCGCAGCTCCCCCAGTAGCAGAGGCTGGCGAGCAGGTGGCCGAGGACGTTGCCGCCCACATTGTCGATGGCGCCCGACCAGCGCTCGGGCCCGAGCGGCCCCTTCGGCGGCGTCTCCAGTTCGGTGCGCTCGACGAGGGTGGTGGCGCCGAGGGAGCGCAGGTAGTCGTGGGTCTCCTGGCGCCCGGTCACCGCCGCCACCCGGTAGCCGAGGTTGGCGAGGAGCGCCACGGCGATGCTGCCGACGCCGCCGGCGGCGCCGGTCACCAGCACCTCGCCCTTGTTGCCGGGCTTGAGGCCGTGCTCCTCGAGCGCCATCGTCGCCAGCATGGCGGTAAATCCGGCGGTGCCGATGGCCATCGCCTGCTCCGTCGTCATTCCCGCCGGCAACGGCACCAGCCAGTCGGCCTTGACCCGGGCCATGCCGGCGTAGCCGCCCCAGTGGACCTCGCCCACCCGCCAGCCGGTCAGGATGACCCGGTCGCCCGGCTTGAACCGGTCGGACGACGATGCGTCGACGACGCCGGCAAAGTCGATGCCGGGAACATGCGGATAGGTTCGCACCAGCCGGCCGAGCCCACCCAGCACCAGGCCGTCCTTGTAGTTGAGGTCCGAGTACTCCACCCGGACCAGCACGTCTCCTTGTGGGAGATCATCGACGGCGAGCGTCTCGATCGCCGGTGTGACCTTGCCGTCGCTCTCCTTCAGAACGATTGCGCGAAACCGATCGCCTCCGCCCATGGCCCCGAGTCCCTTGTTGGTTACCCGTGTTTCTCAGCGTCCCTTTTTACAGGGTATCGATGAAGCGTACCATGTCTCCCACCGGGTCGCCGAGGAGCTGACCGTCGCGCATGACCAGGTGGCCGCGCACCACCGTCATCGTCGGCCAGCCGGTGACCCGCATGCCGTCGAACGGCGTCCAGCCGCAGCGGCTGACGATCCAGGCATGGGTGATCATCTTCTGGCGCTTCAGGTCGACGATGGTGAGGTCGGCCAGATAGCCGAGGGCGAGGCGGCCGCGACCGGCGATATTATACACCCTGGCCGGGCCGGCGGCGGTCAGGTCGACGAACCGCTCCAGGCTGAGCCGACCCTTCGCCACATGATCCAGCATCACCGGGACCAGGGTCTGCACGCCTGGCATCCCGGACGGACTGGTGGGGTAGGGGTTCTTCTTTTCTTCCCGGGTGTGCGGGGCGTGGTCCGAGCCGATGCAGTCGACGAGCCCGTCCCGCACCGCCTCCCACAGGGCGTCGCGATGGCGGCGGTCGCGGATCGGCGGGTTCATCTGGGCGAACGCGTCCAGTTCGTCGTAACAGTCGGGGGCGACCAGGGTCAGATGCTGCGGCGTCACCTCGACGGTGGCGATGTCGCGGCACGCCGCCAGGAGCGGCAACTCGTCCGCCGTGGTCACGTGCAGGACGTGGACCGGCCGGTTGACCCCGCGGGCGAGCGCCAGCAGCCGCCGCGTCGCCTCCACCGCGCAGCCCACATCCCGCCACTCCGGATGCATCGCCGGCTGGGCACCGCCCTGGACGATGGTGAAACGCGCCTTCAGCCGCTGTTCGTCTTCGGCATGGATGGCGATGCGGCGGCAGCCCGTCGCCAGCACCCGGGCAATCACGGCATCGTCGGCGACCAGCAGATCGCCGGTGGAACTGCCCATGAACAGCTTGATCCCGGCACAACCGGGAAGGCGCTCGAGCTCGTCCAGGCTCTCGACGTTCTGCGACGTCGCGCCGATGAAGAAGGCGATGTCGGTCCACGCCCGGCCCTTGGCCCGACGGCATTTCTCGGCGAGGTCGATGACGCCCACCGTCGGCGGCCTGGTGTTGGGCATCTCGAACACGGCGGTGACCCCGCCCATGGCCGCGGCAGCGGTGCCGGTGCCGAGATCCTCTTTGTGCTCCAGCCCCGGCTCGCGGAAGTGGACCTGGGTGTCGATGACGCCGGGAAGGATGTGCAACCCCTGACAGGGAACGGTCTCCCTGGCCGGAGCCCCGGCCAGATCGCCGATGGCGGCGATGCGGTTGCCGCTGACCCCGATGTCGGCAGCGACGATGCCGCCCGGAGTGACGCAGGTGCCGCCGAGGAAGAGGAGGTCGAACGGTTCGCTCATTGCGGCGAGTCCCCCGGCTGTTCCAGCGCAGCGAGAACGGCTGCGACCTCGGTGCGGCCGGCCTCATCCAGGGCGGCCTGCGGGGGAAGGGGCCCCCCGACCGCAAAGCCCTGCAGCTCGAGGCCGCCCTTGATGCAGGCGGCGAGATTATACTTGGCGAAGACCTGGTTGACTCGCCACAGCCGCCGCTGCAGGGCCAGCGCCTCGTCCCATCGGCCATCGGCGCACAGTTCGTAGAGGCGGACGCTCTGCCGCGGGATCAGGCAGGCCGGGCCGGCCATCCAGCCCGCACCACCCAAGAACATCACCGCCGCCGGCACGTGCGACGAGGCGGCAAAGACCCGCATCCGGTCGCCCAGCGCGCAGATCAGCGAATAGAGGCGGCCGGTGTTGGTGGATGCGTCCTTGATGTAGCGGATATTGGGAACCTCGGCGAGGCGGGCGATGACCGGGAGGGTGAGATCGGAGCGCTGGAACGACGGGTTGGTGTAAAGCACCACCGGGCAGGTGACGGCGCCAGCGATGCTGGAGAAATAATCGATGATGCCGGCGTCGGCGATCGGAAAATACGTTTCCATGATGGCGAGGATGCCGGCCGCCCCCATCGCTTCGAAACTCTGGGCCTGACGGCAGGCGTCGGCGGTGGTGGTCGCCGCCACCCCGGGTACCACCGGGACGCGGCCCGCTGCGGCCTCGATGGTGACTTCGACCACGCGCCGCCGCTGCTCTCCCGAGAGGTAGGCGAATTCACCGGTGGAGCCGAGCGGGGTCAGGCCGTGCACGCCGGCGTCGATCAGATGCTCGACCAGGCGCCCCAGAACGTCGTCGAGGACCGACCCGTCCTCTCCGATGGGCGACACCAGATAAGGAAAAACGCCGCGAAAAAATCGCGCGGCGGGTGGGGCTTGGGTCATGGTGCACCCGATGAAGTCTGGCCCGGCGCGGGCCTGCGATTGAGCCGGCGACACTAGGCCGTTAGGCTCCGGGCGCGAAGCGTGAATCGTGCGATGCACGTACGGAGAAACAAGAAGATGATGTGGAACCTAGGGGCGATCTTTGCTGTGGTGTTCCTGGCCGAGCTTGGCGACAAAACCCAGTTGGCGACGCTGCTGTTCGCGACGGACGGGAGATCCCCGCCCGTTGCCGTCTTTGCCGCGGCGGCCCTGGCGTTGTGTCTTTCCACCGGACTGGCGGTGCTGCTCGGCACCGTCGGCGCCCGCTATCTGGAGGGCATCCCGCTGAAACTCATCGCCGGGATCGGCTTTGTTGTCATCGGGGTCTGGTCGATCATCGAGCACTTCCGTGTCGTTTGAGGGACGCCGCCTCGAATGAGAACTGGGGAGACAAAGGGATGTCGCTGTCCAAGCTGACCATGGGCTTTCTCAATTTCCAGCGGGAGATCTTTCCGGCCAAGCGGGAGTTCTTCGAGGAACTGGCGCTGAAGCAGCGCCCCAAGATCCTGATGGTCGCCTGTTCCGACTCCCGGGTCGATCCGGCGCTGCTGGCCAACGCCGACCCGGGCGACATTTTCATGATCCGCAATGTCGCCAACCTGGTGCCGCCGTTTGCCCAGGACGAAAGCAAGCACGGCACCTCGGCGGCGCTGGAGTTCGGCGTGAAGTCGCTCGAAGTGGAGCACATCGTCGTCATGGGCCATGTGAGGTGCGGCGGTATCGAAGCGCTGCTGACCGCCGATCCGGTGCTGGACCGCAAGCATCCCTTCATCTTCAACTGGCTCCAGATCGCCGACGAGGGGCGGCGACGGACGTTGATCAAGGCCCGCCACCTGTCGCTGCCGGAGCAGCGCCGCTGTCTCGAGGAAGAGACCATCAAGACGTCGCTCGCCAACCTGCTCACCTTCCCGTGGATCGAAGAGCGGGTCCGCGACGGCCGCATCCGTCTGCACGGATGGCATTTCGATCTGCACAGCGGCGGGATTCGCGTCTACGTGCCGGAGCAGGACGCCTTCGCGCCGCTCACCCCCGAACTCGCCGACAAACTGTAGTTCGGGGTGAGGGAGTGGCGCTGATCGCCGGGCGCCGCCGCCTCGACGGCCAATATCAGGCGGCCACCTCCGAGACCACCCTGACCCCCTCGGGCAGATTCTGTCGGATCAGCCGGGCGAGAAGCGCCATCTCCTCGCCCCGCGGACAGCTTTTTCGCCAAACCAGGCCGACCCGGCGGAAGTCGTGCCTGCCCTTGTAGGGGCGAATCTCGAGCCTTCGCTGCGATTGCGGGCTGGCAAGGAGCGACAGCGCCGGCAAGAGCGTGCATCCCCCGCTGGCGGCCACCATCCGGCGGACCGTCTCGATGCTGGTGGCGCGCAAATCCGCCCCCAGGCATGCGACGTGCCGCTCGGGACTGCCGCAGGCGTCGAGGATCGCTTCGTTGGGGCAGTGCTCCTCGTTGAGGAGAATGAGGCTGGATTCGGCCAGGTCGTCCTCGGTGACTTCCGACAATTCCGCCAGACGGTGCTCGGGGGAGCAGACGAACCAAAACGCTTCGTCGAAGAGCGGTACGGCGATCAGATCGTCCCTCGCCTGGGGAAGGACGAGAACCGCCGCATCGATGCTAAACGCGCGCAAATTGGCCAGAAGATGCAACGGAAGATCCTCCTGTACCCGAAGTTCTAGGCCGGAGCAGTCGCGGCGGAGGAACTTAGCCAGATGAGGAAGAAAATACGGACAAAGCGTTGAGGTAATTCCGATGGCCAGTTCACCGATCAGCGGACCCCGGTGGTTCTTGGCGACGTCCACCACACGTTGCGCCTGAATGAGGGTCCGCCGGGCCTCGGCGACGATCTTCTCGCCGATCGGGGTTAGCCGCAGCGGCTTTCCTCTCACGATCAGGGTTACGCCCAGCACTGCTTCCAGCTTCTTGATCTGCGCACTCAAGGTGGGCTGGGTGATGTGGCATCGGTCCGCCGCCCGGCGAAAATTCCCTTCCTCCGCCACCACGACGAGATATTGCAGATCGCTCAGGGTCACTCCATGCACGATAGGCCGTTCCTATCTCTTTGATTGGTTTAGTCTATTGGATTTTGGTGCGGTTATCCATCACTCTGGAACAGCTCTAATAAACTAAAATCATTCCAAGTCGCAACCAGCGGCCGCCTCGGACGAAAAGGGAGTTGAAAATGATTCGGCGGAAACGCGTTTTCCGATACGTCGGCGCGGCGACGATCGTTGGGGTGACCCTGACCGCCTCGGCGCTGAAGGCGGACCATCCCAGCAGCTACGCCCCTGTGAATATCACCGAAGACTTCGCGACCGTGATGAACCGGATGAAGGACGCGAAGCCGGAGATCGAAAAGCGTCAGCAGGACCTGCTGAACCAACGCTACGACCTGAGCAACCGGCCCGCTGCCGGCGTTACCATGTCCCGCGGCAAGCCCGTCCAGGAAGGGGTCAGGGCCAAGCTGCCCTCGGGCACGACCTGGGAGAGTCTGGCCAAGATGAGCCCGGACGAAATCCGGGAGAAAGGTGTTTTCCCCAAGGGCTTTTTGCCGCTGCCGCATCCAAATCACCCGGAAGGCGGCATGGTCTTCCCGAAATTCCACATCAACGAGATCAACAAGCAGGAAGGCCGGGATCTGACCCGGTTCGATCTGGATTACGATCTGCCCGATCATGTGCTGCCGGAGTTTCCGCCTCCGATCTTTTTGACTACGCGGCCTGATCTGGGTGACGTCTCCAAGGGCCAGCTCGTCACCATCATGAACTACTTCGATCTGTTCAACGGCATCCTTAATCCGAAGCAGATCGAGGGCGTGCGGCTCTTGGTGACGCCATTCCCGCAGCAGCAGTTCAACCAGACCGACGACCGGCGGTCGGCCTTGCCCAGCCGTGGCGTCACCTGCTTCGACTGCCACGTCAACGGTCATACCAACGCCGCGACTCACCTCGTCGGCGACATCCGGCCGCAGGAATTTCGCCACCGCATCGACACGCCGTCGCTGCGCGGGGTCAACATCCAGCGGCTGTTCGGTTCGCAGCGGGCGCTGAAGACGGTGGAAGATTTCACCGAGTTCGAGCAGCGGGCGGCCTACTTCGACGGCGATCCGGTCATTGCCACCAAGAAGGGGGTGAACATCCTCGAACGCGGCAGCCAGGTTCACTTCATGGCGGAGTTCGAGGAACTACTGGACTTCCCGCCGGCTCCCAAGCTCGACGTCCTCGGCCGTCTCGACCAAAAGAAGGCGACGGATTCGGAGAAGCGGGGCGAAGCGATCTTCTTCGGCAAGGGCCAGTGCTCCGAGTGCCATGCGGCGCCCTATTACACCGACAACACGATGCACAACCTGCAGACCGAACGCTTCTTCAAGCCGCAGATGATCAATGGCCGGATGGCATCCGCCGACGGCCCGATCAAGACCTTCCCGCTGCGCGGCATCAAGGATTCGCCGCCGTACCTGCATGACGGTCGCCTGTTGACCCTCGAAGACACGGTCGAGTTCTTCAACCTCGTCCTCGGCACCAACCTGACCGCGGAAGAAAAGACGGACCTGGTCGCTTTTATGCGCGTTCTGTAAGTCCGCTATTACCTAGGCCTACCTTCGCCCCGGCTCACCGCCGGGGCGAATTGTTTTCGGCCCTAAAGTACGTTAGGCCGGTCTACGACAGGTACTTGGCGAGGCTGAGCTGGCGGATGCGGGCGAGGGCCTGGTAGGAGGCCTCGAGGGCGTTGGACTCGTCGAGGAGTTTGGCGATCGCCTCGGTCTTGTCGACGTTCTCCAACTCGGCGATGCGGGAATCGAGGAGCGCCGACGTCGTCGTCTGGGTGTCGTCCGCCTCCTTGATCATCACCTGGTGGAAGCTCAGCCGCATCTCGACGCCGTCGATGCTGCCGGTCGCTTCGTCGCCGAAGGGAAGCGTCCCGCCCACCCCCTGATCGAGGGCGTCGTTGACCAGCTTGAGGGCGGCGTCGACCCGGTCCGGCTGGGCCGCCAAGCCGCCCTGGGCGATGATGCCGATCGCCCGAATCGCCTTCTCGAACGCCGGATCGACGGCGTTGAGATCGAGGGTGAAGGCGCGGGCGGCGTCCACCTGCTGACGCTCGGTGATCTCATCGCCCCGATACCAGTTGCGGACCTGGATCGTCGCGTCGCTGTCGGTCCCGCCGGTCACCGGATTGGTGACGGTGAAGCTCTCCGTCCCGGCCGTCAGGGTACCTTCCACGGTGATGGTATCGTTGCCGGCGTTCTTGCCGACGACGGTATAGACGCCGTCGTGGCCGCTGCCGGATCCGGAGATCTCGAACGTGGCGCCGACCGGCAGGTTGGCGAAGCAGGCATTGGCCGCCTGGATCGTTCCGGGCGGTCCGGCGGAATAGGTAAGGCCGCCGGTGGTGGCCGGATCGTAGCTGGCCCGCAGGCCCACATGCGCATCCCGGGTCGGCGGGTAGACCACCCGGCTGCCATCGTAGACGGCCTGGAAGTCGGCCAGCGTGTCGGCGCCGAACGAGACCGGCTGGGTCGTCGTCTGGCTGCCGGCGAACAGGAAGCGGCCGTTGTAGTCCTGGTTGAGGGTGGCCTCGAGCGACTTCAGGGCGCGAAACGCCGCCTCCTGCACGTCTTGGACCTGGCTGGCGCTGAGTGGCGAGGCGCTGGCCATGGAGACGAGTTCGCTGCGGAAGTCCTCCACCGTGTCGCGGGCCTGGCTGATTGTCTGCGTCGTCGCTTCCAGCCGCGACTCGAGGAGAGCATTGTTGCGCTGGAAGCGCTCGAGCACGGCGCGTGTTCCTTCGAGATCCACCAGGGGCTGGGTATCGGCGCCGAGCCCGGCATAGGTCTGCGACCGCTTTTCGGTCGAGACCTGGACCTGCAGATCCTGGACGCGCGCCTTCGTCTTCAGCACGTAGCCGATGAGGCTGTCGCTCGCCGCGAGGTTGGCCGTGCGCATCTCCGTCTCCTACCTAAACCGCCTGTTCCAGGGCCTCGTACATGCGCTGGATGACCGTGATCACTCGCGCCGAGGCGCTGTAGGCCTGCTCGTAGAGCATCAGGTCGGACAGCTCCTGGTCGAGATTGACGCCACGGATCGAGTCGGACTTGGTCTTCAAGGTGTCGACGAAATCCTGCTGATACGCCTGCTGTTGCTCCACCGCGGCGGCGCGCGACGCGCTATCGCTGAGGATGCGGCCGGCATAGCCGGCCAGCGAGTCGCTGGTGGCGGCAAGGCTGCCGGCGGTGGAGAAGCCCACCGCGCCGCTGATGGTCTGGCTCAACTCGCTGACCGCGGTGCCGTCGCCGCGGCCGAGAAAGTAGGAGCCGGCGGTTCCCAGACCGGCGTCCCACTGGACGACACCGCGGGCGATCTTCAGCGGGTCGGCGGCGATGTCGGCGCGCACGGCGAGATTGCCGGCGACGCCGGTGCTGGCATCGCCGAGGCCTAGCTGGCCGATGAGCGAGCCGGCGCTTTCGGTGACAACCAGGGGCGATCCGTCGGGTGCGGCGATGCGCAGCCGGGCGCCGTTGCCGTCCGGGACCACCGTCGCCGTGGCGCCGGTGGCGGCGCTGATGGCGTCGGCGATGGTGCGGATGTCGCTGCCGGCGGGAATGACGACGGGGCTGCCGAGCGCCCCGCTGGCATCGCCAAGGGTCAGCGTCGACGCTCCCGCACTCCGCCAGGCCGGCGCCATCACCGTCGATTCCTCGACGCCGGCCGGGGCCTTGTCGACGAACAGGTCGTTGAGGCCGAAAAAGTAAGAGAAGCCGGCCACCGTCTGGTCGGCGTCGGGGCCGCCGTCGGCGCTGAAAGCGATCTGGGCGTCCGCCCGCTCGGCACCCGGGGTCGCCGAGACTTGATCGCGGAAGGCGAGCCCCACCGACGTCGTCGCCAGGTCGATGGTCAATCGGCCATCGGAAATGTTGCAGCCGGCCTGCGCGCCGGCGTTCGTTTTCAGCCAGCCGTCGAGGGCGCCGGCGACCGCGGAGATGGTCCAGGGTCCGCTGCCGCCGCCCATCAGGGTGGAAAGCGCGGTGCTAGCCTTGCTGGTGCCGTTGGCGTCGAAGAGGGAGATGACGGTGTCGCCCGAGGCCAGCGATAGGGTCTGGACCGAGGGATCGGCAAAAGCGCGACTGCCGGTGGCCTCGCTCAGGCCGGGAATGGCGACGCCCCGATTGTGCACCTGGTTCAGCGTCTCGCGCAGCGTCGCGGCCAGGGTATCGAGGGTGCTCTGCACGTCGGGCAGGGTCTGGTCGCGCAACTGGACGAGCTGGCCGAGTTCACCCTTGCCGAGAGCGGAGGTGATGTCGGTGGTCGCCCCGGCCGCGTCGGCGAAGATGCCGGCGAAATCGCCTTCCGCGTAGGTGGTCAGGGCGTCGACGCTGGACGCCGGCGTGTGGCTGAGGCTGACCGCGCTGGTGCCGTCGACGAGGGTGCGGCCGGCGGCGGTGAAGATCACCATGTCGCCCCGTTCGCGGGTCATCACCCGGACGTCCATCAGTTCGGCCAACCGGTCGGCGGCGCTGTCCCGCTGGTCGGCAAGGCTGGTGGTATCGCGGCCGGCGAGGGTGTCGTGGATGATCTTTCCGTTCAGGTCGGCGATGTTGGAGAGCAGGGTGGAGGCCTCGCTGATCCCGTCGGCGAGCCGCTGGTCGGCTTCCCGGCGCAGTCCCTGGACGGTGCCGGTCATCTGGTTGAGGGTGGTACCGACGTTCTGCGCCCAACGGACGGCATCGCTCGCCGCCAGGCTTTCGTCCGGGCTGGCGGCGAGCGACTGGATGGCGGTTTGCAGATTGGTCAGGATGTGGGCGATCGAGCTGTCGCTTTCCGTCGTGCCGAAAACGTCCTGCAGCCGGCCCTCGAAGGTGGCGGAAATGTCGGTGGCCTTCAGCGAACCGCTCTCCCGCCGCAGCGTCGCCAGCAGTTGTTGATCGACGGTGCGGGTGATGCCCTTCAACTCGACGCCGACCCCGGCCCCGGCCAGCACCGTCGGGTCGAGCTGGGCTTCCTTGCGGGAATAGCCAGGTGTGTTGACGTTGGCGACGTTGTTGCTGGTGACGTCCAGCACCTGCTGCGTCGTCCACAGACCGCTCTGGGCGGTCCGCAGCGCCGTGTTCAGATTGCCGAGGAGAGCAACCATCGCTGCTTGTGTCCGCTCACAGCGCCCGGTTCAGGGACAGGGCCGGGTGGGCGCCGCGGCCGAGCGGCTTTGCGGTGCCGGTGCGGGCGTAAGTGGCGGCACCGTTGCCGACGGAGGCAACCGCCTCGGCGATCGCCTCGATTACCCGACGCTGGGCGAACATCAACACCGTCAGCCGCCGCTCGTTCGCTTCCGCGGCCGCCTCCACCCGCCGGCTGAGCGAAGCCATCTGCTGCTTCGCCTGCGGCGTCAGCGCCGCCGTGGGTAAGCCATTGACCGGAAAGAGTTCGGCGATGGCGTGTTCCCAAGCCGCGCCCGCGGTCCGCTTGGCTCCGGCCAGGCGGCGCACCGCCGGCCAGTCGCGGGCGGCCAGCGCCGCATTTTCCTCTCCCAACACCTGGACAAGCCGGTCGGCGGCGTCGGCAAGGCTTGCGATGGTCATGACGTGGCTCCTTTACCTTCTTGAATCTGCAGTAGTTCGCGGTAGATGACCGGGGCAAGGCCGATCCCGCCCGAACCCGCGATCGCCTTGCCGAACTCGTTGATCTGGAACGACCGCCAGATGTCCTCCGAATTGCCGCCGCCGAAAGGTTCCTCGGCCTCGGTGCCGTCGAACATCGGCTTCAGCATTTCGGTCAGGAACGATCCCTCGAAATCGACGGCGGCTTTATGCAGCGCCGCCCGCTCGGCCGCCGGCGAGCGATTGTGGCCGGCAGCGATGGCGGTGGGCGCAGGCTTGGCGATCGGTGCCGACACCGGGCGTACGGAGAGCGGGGTCGTCATCACATGATCTCGATGTCGGCCTGCAGCGCGCCCGCCGCCTTGATCGCCTGGAGGATGGCGATCAGATCGCGGGGGCCGACGCCAAGGGCATTGAGGCCGTTGACCAGCTCCTGCAGGGTGACGCCGGTCGGCAGCATGCCGAGACGGTTGCCGGACTGGTCGTCGACGGCGATGTCGGTCTGGGAGACCACGGCGGTCCGGCCGGTGTTGGAGAACGCCCTCGGCTGGGAGACCTGCGGTGTCTCGGTGATGCGGATGGTGAGGTTGCCCTGGGCGATGGCGACGGTGGACACCCGGACGTTCTCACCGATGACGATGATGCCGGACGTCTCGTCGATGACGATGCGGGCGGCCACGTCGGGGGCGATCCGCAGTTGCTCGATATCGGTGATCAGGTTGACCACCTCGCCCGAAAACCGGCCGGGGACATCGACGATGACGGTGGTAGGATCGCTAGGCTTTGCCGCCGGCTCACCGAGGTGGGCATTGATTGCCTGGGCGATCCGGCGGGCGGTGGTAAAGTCGGGATTGTGCAGCGCCAGCGCGATCTTGTCCGTCGCAGACATTTCGAAGCCCAGTTCGCGTTCGACCAGGGCGCCGTTGGCGATGCGGCCGCTGGTGGGCACGCCCTTGGTGACGCTTTCGTTCTGCCCCTTGGCGGCGAAGCCGGCCACCCCGAGCTGCCCCTGGGCGACGGCATAGACCTCGCCGTCGGCGCCCAGCAGCGGGGTGACGAGCAGGGTGCCGCCCAACAGGCTGTCGGCATCGCCGAGCGCGGAGACGGTGACATCGATCGCCGAGCCCTGGCGGGCGAACGGCGGCAGCATGGCGGTGACCATCACCGCGGCGACGTTCTTCGACGTCGTGCCCTTCTCGGTGGCGTTGACACCGAGGCGATTGAGCATCGCCCGCAGGCTCTGCTTGGTGAAGCCGCCGTCCTTCAGCTTGTCGCCGGTGCCTTTCAGGCCGACGACGAGGCCATAGCCGACGAGCTGGTTCGGACGCACGCCCTGAACGTCGACCAGATCCTTGATCCGGGACGAGGCCTCCGCCATTCCGGGCTGGGTGGCGAGGAGCATCCCCGCAAGGATCAGGGCCGCGCCCTTCGCCAGATGCCTGAACATGTCCATCGCTCGCTCGATAGGCCGTTGTTTCGCCTTCCCGATGCGAGTCCCATGCCAACCATCCGGTACGCGTAACACCTTGATTTATTGGGCTAGGGGTGGCCCGATCCCGGGTCGCTCGGCAAGGCCGTCCCGGCAGCCCGGCAAAGATTGCCGAGCCCGTCGAGGCCGGCCCCTGCGCTTCTCGCCTGCGTACGTGGCCAAGATCATTGTCAGGTGGAGGTGGTTCTGACATTTTCCCCGGCTCGGCTGGGCTGGCTCATTTGGGGCGGTTCGGGTTTGCCCGTGGAGTGAGGGGGAAGAAGCGATGACGACGGCGCCGACGCGGACCGGGCACTGGCTCTCGGCATGGATTCTCGCCTGTCTGGCGCTCTTCGTCGTCGTCCACGGCGCGCTCCTCACCTACGAGATCGCCCACCCGGAGGCCTTCTTCGGCGGCGATCGTGCCGATAAGCGGGCCAATAAGATCTTCGTCTTTCTCGACATTCCGGAGGTTCGCGAGGGGCGATCGCCCACCTGGTCGTCGATCCCGGCGCATCCGTTCGGCGAAACGCGGCCCGCCATGAGCACCACCGAAAAGCTGCTGAACCTGGGACCGCCCGGGGACTACATGGTGCACGCCCTGCCGTACTGGATCGGCGGTCCCTTTGCCGTGGTCCTGGTCCAGCTGGCATTGGCGCTGATTGCGGTCGTCTGCGTGTTCCGGCTGGGACTGCGGCTGGGATTGAGCGAGGGCTACGCGTTCGGCGCCACCGCCCTTTACGTCCTGTTGCCCGGGAGTCTGTACCAACCGCATCAGCTGGTAACCGAGGGGATGTTCAACCCCTTGGTGGCGATCGCCACCTACCTTCTCGTCCGTATCGTCGATGAGCCGTTCCGCTGGCGGGTGGTGCTGACCGCCCTCGTCCTCCTTGCCGTCGCCATGGAGGTGCGCACCCAACTTCTCCTCTATCCGTTCGTTCTGGTCGCCATCTTCGTGATCTGGCGGCCCGATGGGTGGGGGCGGCTGGTGGTGGCGACACTCGTTGTCTGTTTTGCCATCCCGGTGGGGTGGAGCCTCTTCGTCGCGATGCAGCCCGCCGATCTGGTGGTGACACCGACCGAGCTAAGCCTGGATCGCAATCTGTCCGGGCTGGTCCAGCGGATGTCCATCCGCGGCGGCTTTCCCTTCGACCGGACGGCCTTTGCGGGCGAGGAAATCTCCATCTGGGACTTCATCGGCTACGTGGTGCGCTACCCCGTGGCCTTCTTCGAGGTCAAGCTGACCGACGCGGTGGAGATCCTGGCCAACCCGGCCATCACCGGCCTCGGCAAGTTCCTCGACATCGACCTGTTCAACTTCCGCACCGACTCCGGCCGGCTGTTCTGGTCGCAACTCAAGTGGAATGCCGGCATCTTCGGCGTGCTGCGCGAGCTGCCGAAACAGAACCTGTCGTTCCTGGTTCCCTTCCTCGCCGCCACCGTCGCCTGGCTGGCGGTGCTCGCCCTTGCCGCCTTCGGCGCGTTGGTGTTGATCCGCGACCGGAGGATCGGCGGTGCCGGCAAGGCGATCGTGCTGTCGATCGCGGTCTACAACCTCGCCATCGTCCAGGTTTCGGAGATGGTGAGGGCCGGGCAGCGGTCGCCGGTGGAGTTCGTCATCGTCATCTTGTTCGCCATCGGTCTTCGCCGACTGTTGCACGGGCAAACCGCCCCCGAAGCGGCGGCGAGCGATCGTCGGGCGGTGGGCGGCGCCGCGGCCCGCTAACGCGGTTCAGCGGCCGTCAGGGGCGGCCGTCGGCGATGGCGAGACCGCGGCGTCCGGCTGTGCCGCCAAGCGGGTGCGCAACCGGTTCATCTGGCGCCCCAGGTCAAGGGCGATCGGCGCCAGCGCTTCCGGGTATTCGGCGATGAGATCGGCGATGATGCTGACGGGGAAGCGCAGCAGCGATACCGCCCCTGCGGCGCAGGTCCCGACCGGGTGTCGAGCGTCGCCGAAGAGCGCCGATTCGCCGATGGAAGCCCCTGCACCGATGCTCTCGATCGTCCGCTCGCCGAGCCGGATGTGGACGGATCCGCTCCGGATCACGAAGACGTGTCGCACCAGGTCCCCGGCGTCGGCGATCCGCTCTCCCGCCGCCGCGAATACCGGCTCGGCCAGTCCGGCAATGCGGGCGATGTCCTCCAGCGGGATAGCCTCGAACAGCGGGGTCGTTTTCAGGAACAGGACTAGATTGAGCATCGTAACGTCTCCGAAGGGAGCGTCGGCGGCGCCTTCGCTTCCGGTCGCGGCCCCCAATCGCGCCACCAGAAGCCGCGCGAACCGGTCGTCGCGCGTCGCCTCCCACAGGGTCTCGTCCGGCGGCGCCGGGACAAGGTCGGTTTCGGGGACGGCGTCCGGACGCGGTCCCAGCAGGGGAACAAGCGGCTGGATGAAGCGCTTGGTCGGCAGATTGACCAGCGCCTCGATGGCATCGGAACGGGTTCGCTCCTCCGGCGCCATGGTCAGCGCCCGCAGCAACTTGATGTCACGGGGGTTGCCCAGCGCCGATTTGACCACGAAGACCCGACGCATGATCCGCCGATTGGCATCGAGCAGCCAGGCCTGCAATGCCTGTCGTGCCTCGATGGCGGCCTCGTCGTTTCCGTCCGGCCAGTGGCCGAGGACCTCCAGCGCGGCCAGGTTCAACCCGACCCGGCGGTAGAGGGGGCGAAGGTGGTCACGCAGCAGATGAGCGGCCTTGCGGGTGCCGATCCCGCCCAAGACATGGATGGCCGCTTCCACCACTTCCGGTCGCGGCGAGGTGAGCCGTGTCGTCGCCACCTCCACCGCGGCCGGGCCGAAGCGGACCAGCAGCGCGGCGGCGGTACGCCGGACGGCGCTGCAGCGATCTTCCAGTCCGGTGCCGATTTCCTCCAGGCGCTTGGTCGAGGGTTTGCGGGAGATGAGCGCCATGCGCCATACACCCGCGTCCGACCGACGGCTTCGCACCGTCCGTCGTGCCCTACCCGAGCCAGCGTCCGCATACGTCACTGGCGGCCGCTCGCCGGCGCGGTCGAAATCCCGCCGGCGCAGACGTGACGCCGACCCCCCGGCCACGACCGGGCCCTCTGCCGACCGCCTCGGGCTCGGCCATGGCGGCGCTCCTGCATCGGGCGGAGGATCCCCGTTCCCGCCGCCGGAGGCCAGCAACTCCGGCGCAAGGCTCCTCGCCAGGTCGAGCCCGAAGCGGCGCGCCTCGGCGTCGGGATGCGCCAACAACTGGCGGATATCGCCGGCGGAGAACGCCCGGCCCTTGTCGGCCCGGGCGTATTCGGCGGGGGTGATCGCCCGCAGCCTCAGACTGCGCAGCAGATTGGGGAGGAACATCGTGCCCGTTGCTGCCGCGACACCGACGAAGACGGCGGACGTCCCCATCGACACGAGGAGGGTGAGCGATACGCCCCCCTGGCTCTGCAGCCAAAGAAGGCCGAGCGCCGATAGGGCGATGCCGAGCGGGTAGAGGACGCCGTCCACCAGCATGCGCACCTGCGCCAGCACCCGGTAGGGAAGGGCGGCAAAGTTCAGCGTCTTCACCGGCTCGAAGACGGCGTTGGAAAGGGCGATGACATTGGCGTGGACGAACACCGCCGACGCCAGATCGCGGTAGCCGAACAAGGTGACGAGGCCGGTGCAGGTGGTTAAAGGAAAGATCAGATTGCGGAGGACCGGGCCGGCGCGCTCCAGGATCAGCCGGCCGAAGCCGGCGAGGATGATCAGTTCCGCCGCCTGGTGCCCGGCGTAGACCATGGCCATGAAGCTCGAGAGGGCATCGGCATCGGGAAACGCCGCCTCGTAGGTGGTCATCGCCAGATAGTCCTGGAGGCAGAACAGGGCCGCCATCAGCAGCACGCCGCCCGAGATGGCGCCGATGATGGGAAAGGTGCGGACGACGCCGAAGCTCGATCGCAGCGCTTCGATGAGGCCCGGCTCCGGCTCATCGTCGTCGACCCCGGCAGCCACGTCCGTCTGCATGCGCTCGATGCGCCGGTACTGGAAGACGCAGAGCGCGAAGAAGCCGGCGGTCAGCAGCAGCAGGTCCTCGCCCGGCAACACCTGACAGAAGGCGGTGGCGACAAAACCGGCGAGGATGCCGCCGAGGCCGAAGGCGGCGGCGAGAAAGGGGGTGTGCCGCTTCAGTTCCAGCGTCGGAAGATGCTCCGAGGCGGACAGCCAGAACAGCGTGTCGAAGAGAATCTCCAGCGCATAGGCGGTGATGCAGATGACGAGCGCCGCCCCCGGCAGGTCTGCGGCGAGCCCGATGCGCAGGCCGACGACGAGAAACAGCGAGGCCAACGAGACGTTGCGGCTGATCCGGGCCACCGACCAGCGGCCGAGGCTCGCCGAGATTCCGGATGCCAGCGGCACCGACACGCCGGCCAAGAGGAGATAGACGGTCGGGAGTGCGTCGCTGCCTTCGCCGATCAATACCTGCGCCGATCCGATGGCCAACAGGATGATGATGGTGGACGACAGCAGGCCGGCGAGGAGGGCCAGCTCGAGGACCATGCGCGGCCTGCGGAAATAGCGCCGCAACGCGCGAACGAGGTGTCCGCCCATCGCCGTCGATGGGCCTTATCCGCCGGTGGGGGCGCGACCCTCTCTTTCCCGGATAAACGAGGCGACGATGCCGAGGTCCAGGTAGCGCCTGCGCAGGTAGGACGGCAACTGCGAGAAGCTGCGGACGGTGCCCCGACACGAGGGGGTGCCGCAGTGGCAGACCATGTCTTCCTCGGGATGCTCCTGATGGGTGGAGTAGTCGTAGGTAAGCTCTTCCCCGGCGGCGATGTCGCGCAAGGCGATCATGTCGAACCCGGACGGATCGACCCGCAGTCCGCAGTTGGGCTCGCAGCTGTGATTGGTGAAGTCATCGAGCCCACCGTAAGGCGGCAGGAACAGATCGGGGCCTACCTGAAAAACATCGGCATGGGAGTAACCGAGCAGGATCAACTGGGCATAAGGCTTCACGTTGGCGAGATAATTCACGTCACGCACGTCAAGAACAATGCTTCCTGTCCCGAAGGATCGTGCGGTGAACAGACCGAATCCGCAGGGGCCGGCGGGAGCGACATAGAGGTACTTATACTGGCGGAGCTTGCTCTGTGGCCGGTCGAAGACGAGGGGCCGGACGATCGCATGCGGCTGGATCTGCATTTTTGTCCTCATTAGCGTGAAAGCATGCGAAATTTATGCGAAAAGGCTGAATTTTCTGTTACCGCGCCTTACATCCCCGCCGCCGCCCGCAGCCGCGGATCACCCCAGCCGCCGCTCCGGGCCCGAACCCATTCCTCGAAGCTGGCGGCGTCGACCGGGCGGCTGAACAGGTAGCCCTGGGCCTCGTTGCAGCCCATCCGCTTCAGCAATTCCAGTTGAGACGGGCACTCGACGCCCTCGGCGACCACCCGCAGCCCCAACCGGTGACCGAGGGCGATCATCGCGCCGACGATGGCCTCGTCGCCGGCGTCCCGGGTCAGGTCGCTGACGAACGAGGTGTCGATCTTCAGCGTGCTCAGGGCGAACCGTTTGAGGTAGCTGAGCGACGAGTAGCCGGTGCCGAAATCGTCGACCGAGATCTTGATTCCCAGGTCCTTGATCTGGGCGAGCAGGGAGGCGCTGAGCTTGGTGTCCTCCATCAGCACGCTTTCGGTCAGCTCGAGCTCGATCAGCGTCGGATCGATGCCGGTATCGGCAAGCACCCGGCCCAAGCGCTCCACCAGAAGGCGATGGCGGAACTGGACGGCGGACAGATTGATCGAGATGACGAGCGGCGGCAGCCCGGCCTGCTGCCAGGCCGAAGCCTGCCGGCAGGCTTGGTGCAGGACCCAGTCGCCAATCGGCAGGATCAGGCCGTTCTCCTCGGCGACCGGAATGAACTCCGCCGGGGAAACCAGGCCTTCGTCCGGCTGCTGCCAGCGTAGGAGCGCCTCCATGCCGACGACGTCGAGGCTCTCGATGTCGACCCGCGGCTGGTAGTAGAGGGTGAACTCGCCCCGGTCGAGCGCCTTTGCCAGCTTGGTTTCAAGAAACGCCGGGCGGCACGGACGCGCATGGTCTCCGAGAAGAACCGATGGCAGTTCCGGCCATGGTCCTTGGCGTCGTACATCGCCATGTCGGCGTGCTTCAGCAGCGCCGAGGCGGTGGTTCCGTCATCGGGGTAGATGCTGATGCCGATGGTGCCGGTAACGATCGCCTCGTCCTCATCGAAGTGGATGGGATGAGCGAGCGCCTGGGAGATGCGCGCTGCGACCCGGGCGGCGTCGGAGGCATCCCTGATCTTCGACAGGATGATGACGAATTCGTCGCCGCCGAGCCGGGAGACGGATTCCTCCTGCGGTTCGATCAGCAGATCCTCGATATCGCCCTGGCGCAGCAGCAGGTCGCTTTTGCGGATGCAGCCGAGCAGCCGCTTCGCCACCTCGCGCAGCAGCGCATCGCCGCTGTCGTGGCCGAGGGTGTCGTTGATCCGCTTGAAGTTGTCCACGTCGAGGAACAGGAGGGCGAGCCGGTGACGGTAACGCTCCGCCTGGGCGATGCCGTGGCGCAGCAGTTCCTGCATCATCAGACGGTTGGGCAGACCGGTCACCACGTCGAAGTAGGCGAGTTGGCGGATCCGTGCCTCGGCCTCCCGGCGCTCGGTGATATCGAACCAGCAGCCGACCAGTTCCTTCGCCTTGCCGCAACCGTCGCGGACCAGCTTCATGCTGTCGCTCACCCAGCGAAAGTCGCCGGCCGCGGTCTGGAACCGGTAGTCGATCCACACCTCTTCCAGCTCGTGGATGTCCTTCAGCGCTTTGTAGACCCGGGGCAGGTCGTCGCGGTGGACCCGGTCTATCCAGAAGCCGGGATCGTTGCGGAACGAGTCCGCCTGCCAGCCGAAGCGAGCGGTGACGTTATCGCTGACGAAGGCGGGCGAATGGTCACGCCCGGGCGCCGAGCTGTAGACGATGACCGAGGTCAAGGTCACCACCTGTTCCAGACGCTGCCGGGTCGTCTGCAGGCTGCGGTTGGCGGCCCACTTGGCCGACAACGCATAGGCCACCTGCCGCAGTTCGCCGGCGTGGAACGGCTTCTGGCAATAGAGCAGCTTGTCGAGGGGAGGAACCCGGGTCCGGATATCGTCCGGGCTGACGTCGGAAAAGCCGGTGACGAAGACGATGTTGATCTCCTCGTCCAGCTTGCGGATGCGCTCGGCGGCATTCACCCCGTCAGGCCCCGGCGGCATTCGTACGTCGAGGAAGGCGACGGCGAACGGATGGCCGTCGCGGATCGACTCCTCCACCGCGCGAACGGCATCATCCGCCTGCCGGCAGAGGTAAACGGAGAACGTCGGGTATTGCGTCTGCTCCTGTTGGACCTCGCCGAACAGCTCGGCCTCGAGATCGGCCAGCTCGCCGGGATCGGCCGACCGCGACGACGCGAGGATGGCGGCGTACTCGTCGAGGATGTTCTGCTCGTCATCGGCGACGAGGATACGGATGTCCGCGATGCCCTTGTCGATGGTTGGGTTCATAGCGATGTCCTACGCGGCACGCAACGAGGAATCGGCAACACGCAACAACACGTGAAATACAGATCCCTTATTCACCCCGGCACTTTCGGCATATATCCGCCCTGACATCGCAGATATACTATTAGCACACCAATGAAGGCCGGTTCCGCGCTGCGCTTTTTTAGTCGAAAACCCCCGCTTGAAGATTTCAGAAAGATATTTGGACTCGATGCCGATCCCATCATCTTCGATCGTCAGGTCGACGTAATCCTCGCCGTCGATCCCCTGCCGGCTGGCGCCGATGCGGATGTGTCCCGTCGTCTTGCCGGCGGCGGCGATCGCCTCGATGGCGTTGACGATGAGGTTTTGCAGGACGTGCTTGAGTACAAAGCGCGTCGACGCGACCGGCGGGCGGGCAGACACCTCCGGGTCGACGTTTATTTCGACCGTGCAGTCCGGGAATGAGGGAACGGCGGAGATGGTTTCCTCGATGCAGCCGGCGAGCGGGACCGCATCGATCGTCGAGCGCACCCGACTGAAGCGATCGAGATCGCCCAGCACGTCCTCCACCCGAGAGAGATCGGCGGAGACAGCGGAAAGCTCGCCGCCGATCCGCCTCTGTCGGTTGAGCGCCTCCTGGATGGAGAGGACAAGGTAGGCGGCGATCTTCGCCTTGCGTTCCGGCGCCGTCGCCTCACAGGAGAACTGCTCCAGCGCCGTCTCGAGTTGCTGCTTCGAGCGTTCGGGGAGCTGCTCGCGCAGTCGCTCGATCCGGGTCATGGCGGGCATCAGCTGGTTGCGGAGATTGTGGAGAACGCCCGAGGCCATGTGGGCGATGCCGGACTGGTAGGAATGATCCAGCAGCCGGTCGCGCGCTTCCGCCAGGCTGGCCAGCATGCGGTCGAATTCGCGACCGAGGATGCCGATCTCGTCCCCCCGCCTGAGGCCGATGCGCCGATCGAGGACGCCCCCTTCGCCGATTTCGACGACGTACTGGGTGAGCTTGACCAGCGGTCCGACCAACACCCACTGCAGCAGGCCGGCCAGCACCGCCATGACCAGGATGGCGGTCAAGGCGACACCGCCCACCGAGGCGAGGAGGACGCCGCGGCCGATTCGGGAGATATCGCGCTTGGCGTTGGCGGTCGCCAGCAGGATCGGCTCCTGCCGGATATCCCGCAGCAACGAGTAGGCGATCAGCCGGTCGTTGTCCGCCTCCTCGGTAACCACCGTGGTTCCCGACTCGGCAAGTTTACGGTAGGCGTCGGCGGCACCGCCGGAGAGCTTGTCGACGGGCGTCAAGGTGAACTCGACCTTGATCTTGTCCCTGATCGTGGCGACGAGGTCGTCGTCGAGGAAGCGGCCGAAGACGAACACGCCGGCCGGGGGACCGTCGCCGTTGGTCTTGACGATCGGGCGGGCGGAGAACATGGCCGCGCCGTCCGGGGTGGAAAGTATGCCGACGACGTTTTCGCCCCGATCGACCCGGCTCAGCACCGATGATCCCTCGGCACCGATGTGGGCGAGCGTCCACGGTGCCCGCCTGGTCAGATGTTGGCCGCGGTCGTAGACGACGGCGAACAGCTTGGTCCCCTTCGAGTCGTAAACCTCGACCACGTCGAGGCGGAGGTTCCTCAAAGTTTCGATGGCGAGGTTGCCGTCGGGATAGGTCTTGTAATGCCCCTTAGCGTATTTGTAGCTGTCGTCCCAGCTCGAATAGTCCCATAGGGTCTTGTCGACGTCCTCGGTCTCAGAGTTGATTGCTTCGAGAACACGCTGGATGTCGCGCTGCGCCGCCTGCTGTTCCATCTCCAGGAAGGTGGGGAACACCAGCATCTTGAGGACGAAGAAATTGGTGAGCGCTGTCACCAGCAGCGAGAAGGCAATCACGCCGAGGGTTTTGGCGCGGATCTTCATGATCCCTCGACTCCCCAGGGCCTCAGAAGGAGGCGCCGAGCGACAAGACCGCCCGCGGCTCGCACTGGTTGGTTCCGGCGAAGCACTGGCTCTTGCTCAAACTGGTATCGGTATAGGCGATGCCGACGGTGATCTTGTCGATGGTGAGCGACAGGCCGAGCCGCCAGTCCTGGTAATCGTCCACGCCGTAGGCGCCGTTGTCGGCGATCCACTGGTGGCCGGTGGTGGCCTCAAACGCGAGAGCAGTGGGCCCGACCGGCTGTTCCCAGCGACCGCCGGCAAGCAGATAGTGGGCGTTGCCGGAATCGCCGAAATAGTTCGGCGAGAACGCGTACTGGCCGATCAGCGAAAAATGATCCCCGATAGGGTAGGTCAGCTTTAGGGGTATTTCCCAGTAGTCATAGTCGAGATCGGCGTCGGCGCCCGGATAGGCGTAGTAGAGGCCGCCCAGGTCCCATTCGAGGCCGGCGACGGTTCCGGAAAGGCCGAAACCGAGATCCAGTTCGACGGTCGCCTCGCCGCCGTCGTCGAAATCGACGTTGGATCCCCAGAACGCCGCATAGGGCACGGCGAAAGGCAGGCCGAGATCCAGGCTGTAGGAGAGGCCCCCCTGGATCGCCGGGTTGTGGTCGGTATTGGTGATGCCGCGGAAGATGTAATCGGAGACCAGCGCCACGTCGGCGGAAACCTCTCCCGGCAACCAGCCCTCGTCCGCCGCATCGACGGGCGCGGCCGATGCACCGTCGTCGGCGTCCGCTGCGTCAGCGGTTCCTCCGTCTTCACCTTCCGCCGTTTCCGCGCCATCCGTTAGGATTTCGCCTGTGTCGACGGCCGCGACGATGTCGGGGTCCGCTTCCGCGGCCGCTGCCTCGACTGCCGCCGCGGCCAGTGGCGCGGCAAGAACGGCAGCGGCCAGGGTGAGACAGAAAGCCGAACCGGCGATCATCAGCGCCCGCGGCATCCGGCGGTCTCCTTCCAAGATGGGGCGGGGCATCCGACTTCGCCCGATTCGCCCGGATGCGGCCAGCATGCCGTGCCGGGGTTAAGAACCCGTTTGCGGCGTGGGGGCGCCGGCGGCAGGGGTGTGATCACGCGCTGGGCTCGGCGAAGGGAGGCTCGAACCAGAAGTTGTAGTAATCACACGTGATCTCTTCGCCCTTGTCGATGTCACGTGTTGCCCAGCCGAAGGTATCGTCCCAGTCCGTGTTGGGATCGTCTGAGTGATTCATGAACCGTGAGTTATCGATAGAAATCACCATCGTTCTATCGATCGGGTCCACGTAGGCGAAAATATTCATGAAACGAGCGAATTCGGTGCTATAGGCCGCAGCCTGCTCGCGCGTCATGGTGATATCGACGCCTTCGACGAATTGATATAGGCGCGTGCCCTTGGCGATGCTTTCGCCGGCGAAGACACCAACTCCATGGATACCGCTCGGGGCGACGTAATTCTTGACCAGCATCATGCCCGTTCACCAACGACTGTCGGGAAACAAGGCCTCCGAGACTGGTCGAAAAAGATGAAGGCCGGATTAAGACGGCCGCGCGAGGGGGAGGGGGGTCAGGTGATCGCGCCGCGAACGGGCGCCGCCGGCGTGGCGCCGGAGGTATTGCCGGGTCGGGGCGGGCATCCTATTGTCCCGCCCACGGGGCGGGTAGTCGAGTTGCGGTGGCGTATGTTGACAGGAAAAGCGGCATAGGACCGACAATCATGTGGCAGTGGACGCTGAATTGGGACCAGATTCGCGATGACATTTTCATCGGTTCTTGTCCGATAACCACCGATGATATTGAAGCAATAATAAGTGGTACCGGCGCTAGCGCCATCTTATCGTTGCAAACGGAGCTCTGTAGAGAACATTTCAGCATCGACCACGATGAACTGGCCGCTTATACCAGGGAGGCCGGGGTCGTTCTCGCCAATGCCCCGATGCTCGATTTCAACCCCCCCGACCAGCGCCGGCGTCTGCCCGATGCGGTGCGGGCCCTCTACAACCTGCTGGACGCCGGTCACCGTGTCTACGTTCACTGCACCGCCGGGTTCAACCGGGCGCCGTTGGCGGTCCTCGGTCTGTTGACCTTCGTCGAGATGCGATCGGTGGACGACGCCATGCGGAGCATCCGGTCGGCGCGTTCGGCGGCCGAGCCGTCGTTCGAAGCCTACGACGGCTGCCGCCGGGATCTGATCGACCTTCTCCACGACCACATCTATGTGCGCGCCTACTACCTCTCCGAGGAGGACCCGGAGCGGGATGCCGACACCAACTGGTCCCTCGCCGAGCGGGACGTCATCCGCGGTGCCTTCGTCACTCCCGCCCTGTTCCCGGGTCGGCGCCTCGATCCCAACCGGGAGGTCGACTAAGCGGTCTCCGTCGGTTGCGCGTACTCCTGGCGCATCTCCCGTTTCAGCGTCTTGCCGGCGATGTTGCGGGGAAACTCGGGATAGATGACGACGTCCCGAATTCGCTGGAATTTGGCGGCGACGTTGTCGTTGGTCCAGGCGATGAGTTGGTCGCGGTCGACCTCCGCACCCGGCTTCAGGGTGATCGCCGCCACCGGAACCTCGCCCCATTTTTCGTCCGCGACGCCGAACACCGCCACCTCTCGGACCGCGGGATGGTGGATGATGACGTTCTCGATGTCGGTCGGGTAGACGTTGACGCCGCCGCTGATGATCATGTCCTTCAGCCGGTCGACGAGGAAAAGATAGCCCTCCTCGTCGACGTAGCCGGCATCGCCGGTGTGAAGCCAACCATCGACGATTGCCGCCGCGGTCTGCTCGGGCCGCTTGTAGTAGCCGAGCATCAACGGCGGGCCGCGCCCGCAGATTTCGCCCACCTCGCCCGGCTCGCAGGGCGTGCCGTCCTCGCGCAGGATGCGCATCTCCATGAACGGCGGCGGACAGCCCACCGAGCCCAGCTTGCGCACCGCCTGGTCGCGGTCGAGGATGGTCCAAAAGCCTTCGGTAAGCCCATACAACTCGTAGAACCGTCCGGGGAGCTCGGCGTTGATCCGCTCCTTGAAGCGCACGTGCAGCGGCGCGCCGAGGTTGTGCAGCATCTGCAGGCTCGACAGTTTCTCGGGCGAGTAGGCGGGGTCCTCCAGGATGGCGATGATCTGCGCCGGAACCAGGATGATGTGGGTCACCTTGCGGCGGGCGATGTCCTCGATAACCCGCTCGGGGACAAAGCCGTCATGGAGGATGTAGGTGCCGCCGACGAACATCCACGGCATCAGGTCGACCATCGAGCCGTTGAACACGATCGAGCCGGCATGCAGAACAACGCTTTCCGGCGTCATCCGCCACGCCTGGGCGAACAGCGTACAATACATGGCCCGCACGTAATGGGAGTGGACGATTCCTTTCGGCAGCCCGGTAGTACCGCTCGAATACATGATATTGAACGGATCGCTGTCGGTTAGCTGGGCGCTGACCGGCTTACCCGCATCGGCCGCGGCGAGGAACGCGTCGTAATCCAGGAAGCCCTCCACCGGCGGTCCGACCAGGATCCACCGTTCGGCGGTGATCGCCGGCAGGCGGGGACGCAGCCGGTTGAGGATCGGGGCGAACGAGGCATCGCCGATGACGAGGCGGGTGTCCGAATCGTCGAGCAGGGTAATAAGCCCGTTTTCCTGGAGCAGCGGGCTGACCGGGACGATCACCAGCCCGGTGCGCGCCGCCGCCCAGTAGGCGGCCATCAGCGGCAGGCCATTGTTGAGGATGGTGGCGAACTTGTCGCCCTTGTGCAGGCCGGCGGCGACGAGCGCGCCCGCAAGGCGGTTCACGTAGGCGTCGAGCTCTCTAAAGGTGAGCTCACGTCCGCTGGCGACGAGGGCGAGATGATCGCCGCGGTACCGCGCGTGGCGCGGCAGGAGAGTGCCCAGGTCCATCGGTTCCCCCTCGGAATGGCCGTGTCGTCGTTCTTGCGCGACGGTAAAATAGGGCCGGTCGGGGCGGAATGTCACGACCCTGGCGCCGGTTGGCAGCCACCGGCGGATTGGCAGAAAGAAAGGCTGCGAGCGCTCCTCCGACAGTGCTAGAAACAGAATGCTCAAGACCCGGTGAGTTTATAACGATAACAGGGGAAGGGATATGCAACTCAAGGTTCTGGCCTTCGTGCTCGCGGGTGGAGAGGGGACCCGCCTTTACCCATTGACCAAGGAGCGGGCGAAGCCTGCGGTGCCGTTCGGCGGCAAGTATCGCATCGTCGACTTTGTGCTCTCCAACCTGATGAACTCAGGCATCTTTTCGATCTACGTGGTGATCCAGTTCCGCAGCCAGTCGCTCCTTCAGCACATCAGCGACGGGTGGCGATTGGGCGGCGTCCTCAAGAGCGAGTTCATCGTCCCCGTTCCCGCCCAGATGCGCAGTGAAGGAAAGGACTGGTACCGGGGCACCGCCGACGCCATCCATCAGAACATCAACCTTATCGAGCAGTCCGCCCCCAACATCGTCTGCATTTTCGGCGCCGATCACATCTACCGGATGAATATCCGCGACATGATCGAGTTCCACGAGCGGAAGCGGGCGCACGTCACCATCGCCGCCAATCCCGTCGATCGCAAATTCGCCCGGGAGTTCGGGGTCATCGAGATGACCGGCGGCAACAGGGTCGTCGCCTTCCACGAGAAGAATCCCAATGCCCCGACGATGCCGGGTCAAGAGGACAAGGTCCTGGCGTCGATGGGTAACTATATCTTCTCCACCGACATGCTGATCAGGCTGGTGGAGGAGGATCAGAGGGATCCCAACTCCAGCCATGACTTCGGCAAGGACATCCTGCCGAAGGCGATCGAACGCTGCGAAATGTTCGCCTACGACTTCATGACCAACGACATTCCGGGCGAACCTCGGGGCAAACTTCCTTACTGGCGCGACGTCGGCACCCTCGACGCCTATTACGAAGCCAACATGGATTTGCGCTCGATCTCGCCGGAGCTCAATCTGTTCAACCGGCAGTGGCCCTTGCGCACCGCCGGATACTCCGACCCGCCGACGAAGTTTGCGTTCGATGAGAAGGATCGTCGGGGTCAGGCCATCGACTCGGTGCTTGCCGGCGGCTGCATCGTCTCCGGCGGCATGGTCCGCAACTCCGTCATCGGCCGTCACGTTTACGTGCATGCCGGTGCCGAGATCGACGGCTGCATTATCTTTGACTACTGCGACATCGGCCGACGGGCAAAACTGCGGCGATGCATCCTGGAGAAGAATGTCCGCATCCCGGATGACGCCGTCATCGGCTATGATCTGGAAAAGGACCGCGAGAAATACTTCGTCACCGACAGCGGAATCGTGGTCATCGAAGGGCCGCGCTCGGCGGTGGAACTGGCGACGATGTCCATCTGATCCGGGTCCGCCCGAAGCGGCCGCACTTGGCCGCACCGGGCGGCTGCGGACGATGCGAATCATCTCTTCTGCAGGCGTGTGATCCTGTATTAAGGTGTCACTCCGGTCGCGCAGGTGCGATCGAATCGGGACAGACCGGGTCAACCGCCGTCTGGGCCGCATCGGCGTCGGGTTAAAACGGCCGGGCGACACATGAACGGCGGAACGGTTCTGCGAGCAGGGCGGAAATGACGGCTAGACACGGCGAGGAGTTGGCGCGGGTCGATGGATGATCTGCCCGCGGCCACTCCCCCCAAGACCCGGAAGTCCTCGAAGCACAACCGGCGCCGACGGATCATCGATCTGATCAGTCTAATCGCCATTGTGGCGGTTTTGGCGCTTTCGGTAACCGTCCTCGCCCATTTTCTCCGTCACCTGGACGTGGCCAAGGTCCTCGAGACCATCGGCACCATCCCCTGGCCGTCGATCCTCGCCGGCATCGCCTTCGGCGCCGGCGGGTACGTGGCCATGGTCGGATACGACTGGTCGGCCCTCCAGTACATCGGCAAGCGCGTCCCCTTCCGCACCGTTCTTTTGGCCTCATTCTGCGGCTATGCCATCGGCAACACCGCCGGCTTCACCCTGGTGACCGGCGGCGCGGTGCGGCTTCGCCTTTACTCGCGGGCGGGCCTCGATGTGGCCGATATCGGCCGGGTGACCCTCTTCTGCATGGTCGCCTTCGGCTTCGGCATCTGCGCGGTGAGCGCGCTGAGCCTCCTCGCCCACCCCCACGCCCTTGCCGATCTGGTCAAGATTCCGACGGAGACGGTTTCCGCCATCGGCCTCGCCATCCTGGTTCTCGTCGTCATCTTTCTTTTTCTCTGCGGACGCGGGCGGGAAGTCCGCATCCTCCGCTGGCAGTTCAAGCTGCCTTCCGCCGGCCTCGTCATCCGTCAGCTGGTCATTTCCGCCGTCGATATCGGTTTTGCCTGTGCCGCCCTCTATGTGGTGCTGCCGCACGGGGCGGGCATGACCTATGCCGACTTTCTGCCGGTGTTCTGCGCCGCGCTTGCCTTCGGCATCATCAGCCACGTTCCGGGCGGCGTCGGCGTGTTCGAGGCGACCATGCTGTTCGCCTTGCGTCACCAGCTCCCGGCCGAGCAGCTGGTGGGCGCGCTGCTGATGTTTCGCATCATTTATTACATCGTTCCGCTGGCCCAGGCGGTGGTGATCCTCTGCATTACCGAGGGATACCAGCAGCGTCGGCGGCTCGCTTCCAGGCTCGCCGGGGTGCCCAAGTTATGGCCCGCGGCCGTCGCCGGTCTCGCCCTCGCCCTCCTGTTGTTCCTGATGGTCAGCCGCGATACTGTCGGTTCAAGGAATGCCGACGAGGTCGACCACGCCCCGATTCGCGGCTCCGTAACGCAGTAGCGGGGTGATTGCGGCGGCGGCTTATCCCCGGCGGCCGGCGCGGGGGAAAGGAGCACGAGGGGAGGGGGATGGCCGGTTTCGATAAGTATGACGAGTACAAGTTTTTCGTCGGCAACACCCAACATCTGGACGACCGGCGGCAGGGCGCGACCCAGATGTTTCTCAGCGTCAATACGGCGATCTTCGCCCTGGTCGGCTTTCTGATCCAGGACGCGGGGGTGCAGGGTCAGTCTCTGACGGTGCTGGTGGCGCCCCTGTTCGTCCTCGGCGTCCTCGCCTGCGTCCTCTGGGTTTCAATGATCAATCGCTTCAAGCGGCTGATCGGCTGGCGCTTCGAGCAGCTGATGGCGATGGAGCGGGCCATTCCCGAATGCCATCAGATGTACGTGAAGGAATGGGAGGCGATGTTCCGAGGCGACGCCGCCCGCAAGATTCTCGGCCTTTCCCTGCTGGACTGGTTGCCGCGGGCGATCCTCGGCCTGTGGGTGATCTATGGCTGCGCATTCCTCGTTACCCGGGCGGTCATGGCCCCGGGCGCGACCGGATGAGGCGCCGCCGCGAAGCCTGCCTCGCCCCCGGCTGAGGCGGGATTGACCCCCGATGATCGACCCTGTCAGCCAGGGAGCGATCGCCGCCTACCTGCTCCTCGCCGGCCTGCTGACCCTCGTGGCCGGCGCGGTGCTGCTGGCCCTGTACCGGCGGGCGGTGCGGCGGTGGATGGGGCTTGCCGGCCCGCCGCCGGTCGCGGTTCCCTTGGCTGCGCTTGCGGCAACCGCAGGTCCGGCACTTCCCCTTGCCGATGCCTCCGATCGGCCGGCGCCACACCGGTTCCGCTCGGCGACCTTCAGCGGTGCCGTCGGGGCGTTCCGCCGGGCGGCCATCGTCTACGCCCTTGCCGGATTTGCCCATGCGGCGACGGCGACGGCACTGCAAATCCTGTTCGGGCAGTTCGAATTTCTGCCGATCCGGGCGTCCGTCGTCTTCTGGGCGAACGCCTGGCCGGTCACCCTCACCCTGGTTCTGCTGTGGGGGGCGGATCGCCGCCGCCAGGCGCTCACCGTGATCGCCCATTTCGTCGTCCTCGCCGCCCTCGCCCTCACCGTCGCCCTGGGTCCGACGCCGCCACTGGCCCTATCGGCGGTGCCTTCGCTCGGAACTCCCGAGCCCGGTTTGGAAGGCCTCGCCCGAGCGGCCGAGGGCATCGTCGTGCCGCCGTTCGCCCAGCCGCTGCTGGTCTGGCTGATGTACGCGCTGCCGACGGCCTATCTCCTCCTGTTCCTCAATCGCCACGTCCGCTCCATCGGCCCGCTTCTGCTTGTCTTCATGGTGATCGCGGCGACCGGCGCGCATCTCGCCACCGTTGCGTTGAGCGCACGACCGGAGTGGTTCGCCGCGGCTTCGATGCTGACCGGCGCACCGGTGGAACTGTGGGTTTACGGGTTCCCGCTCCTTGGCATGATCGTTTTCGCCGTCCCGGGCTGGCTGGTGATCCGCTGGATCGGGCGCCGGTATCAGCGCAAGCAGTTCAGCGACCAGTCGTTCGTCTTCGATGGGATCTGGCTGTTCTCGACCCTTCTCCTCTGCCAAACCCTGATCCAGGACGTGGGCTACGCCGGCTGGGCCGGGCTTCTCGCCTTTCTTGCCTGGAAGCTGGTCTGCCTGGCCGGTTTGTCGCCGCTGGTGCGCCGGGCCACCGCCCGTCCGCCGGCACAGTTGCTGCTGTTGCGCGTGTTCGGCTTCCAGCGCCGGACACAGCGGCTGTTCAGTGTCCTCAGCACCCGCTGGCGCTATGCCGGGCCGATTCAGCTGATCGCCGCTCCCGATCTGGCCACGGCCAACATCGAGCCGGGCGAGTTCCTCGATTTCCTGTCCGGGCGCCTGCGCCGCGCCTTCATCCGCAACGAGGGCGATCTTGACCGCCGCTTCGCCGAGATCGACCGTCGCCCCGACCCGGACGGCCGTTACCGGGTCAACGAGTTCTTCTGTGCCGGCGACATATGGCGCCGGGCGGTGGTCCGGCTGATGGGCGACGCCCACCTCGTCGCCATGGATCTGCGCGGCTTTACCCCCGCCAACCAGGGCTGCCTGTTCGAGATCCAAACCCTGGCGGCGACCGTTCCGGCGGCGCGTACCGCCTTCCTCGTCGACAAGACGACGGATCTTGACCTGCTGCGGCGGGCGCTCGCCTCGGCGCCACCGCGACTCGACGCTTCTGCGCCGGACGCCGGCGCCATCCAGATGCCGCATCTGTTGCCAACGGGCGGCCCCGATCGCAAGGCCGTCCGCGCCCTCCTGCACCTCGCCGACGAGGCCCTGGCCGGAAGCGCCGCGGCAGCCGGCGGCGTCAGGCCGGCAGCGGCTTCGACGGTTCCCTAACGGCGGCATCGAAAGGCGCGCACAGCATCGCCATGAGCGCATCCAAGGTCTGCCGATGCTTGCGCGACGCCTCCAGGATCCGCACCACCGGTCTATTCAGGGCGGTGTTCGGGGATTCGCCGGGAAGGTGTTGCCAGGCGGCGGCCAGCGTCCGTCGGAGGAGGGGAACATCGGTGGTCTGATCGACCAAGAGCACAATCCGGTCGATCGGTACCCAGGCGATCGACTGTTCGATTTCGAAGATGCAGCCTCGATTGTTCGGGCTGAATCCGCGCAGGTCCATGAATACGGCGTCGGCATCGCGCGCCAGGCGCGAGACCGTCATCCTCCAGGTGTCCTCGTGGCAGAAGAAATCCTCGATGCGATAGAGACCGTCGAGAGCGGCGGTCGTGGTCCCGCTTAAGAGGCGGCTTTCCACATCGTCCCGGCCCGTGACAAAAGCGCGGGCCAATCGGCCGCTGAGGAAATCGTAGAACTCGTGCGGCTCGACGGTGGCATAGGCGAGGTCGGGGCCGGCGATCAGGCGGATCGGGCCAAGATAGCGCCAGCGCTGCCCCAAGTCTTCGAGCAGCCGCTGCGTGCGTCGATCGAAGCCGAACACCCGCAAAAGAAGCAGGACCCGTGCCGGCCCTCCGGGGTGAGATCTTGAAATTCGCAGTAAAGCTATAACAGCTAGCTTGTATGCGATAAAGGCGATGATTGAAATAGAAATTACAATCGTACCCTGGCCATTTTCAGCAGAGTTACCTCCGCTGCCAACGTAGAAAACGAAGAATACGCTGACTATATACAGCGCAAATACTAGGACCATCACATCGATGGCGAACATCTGGTCGCTCGCCCCCCGACGATGCCGCGAAGCTAACCACGACACCGCCGCCCATGCCACAACCGCTCCGGCGATCGAAGCAATCAGCAGCGTTGCCAAGCCGATGAGGCCAGCCGCTCTGTCACGATCCGGATGGTCCACGGTGTAGAGGCGGCCTTCTGCGGACCCCGACCAGATGCTGCTGTATGCTTCGACAAGATCCGCCAGCGAGCCTTTGCCGAACTCAGCCATATACTTCTCGATCGCATCAGCCAGGCTCAGTTCGCGAAGATCCGGCCGGACAAAGTGCAACCCAAGAACATCAAGGGCATACAGGCTACCAATAAAGATCAGGGCAATTGAGATCGCTGACCAAACGGCGCTGCCGACGATGACGACCGGGCCCACGGCGCGCAGACGCCGTGTCGCTAGTAAGAGAGCGATGATGGCCGGGACCGCAGCATACCATAACCATAAGTTGAAGAGGCTACCCTTAAACATGAAATAGTCCCAGATGCCGATTACGGCGAGCTGGATGATCACGGCCAACAGCAGGTAACGAGGTTGCTTCCTGATGACATAGGTTCCGGCGAGCACCGCGGGTGTAGCAAAAACCCACGAAAATGCCGCAAAGTATAAAAAGTACCAGAACATGATCCTGTCGGGCGGTGGATTTAGCGACGAGAATAGCCGCACGATGTTCACCATAATCAGTACCATGACGGCGACCGAGTCGACATAAGCGAGGGCCACCCGCCAGGCCTGTCGCTTCGCGGTGACGGCTGGCGATGTGGCTGGCGCAGCGGCAAGCACTTCAGCCGGACGGGTCAGTTTGATGACCAGGTCTTCATCGGATCGTGCCGCCGCGGGAAGCACTGGCGAGCCAACCTCATGCCCATCTCCGCCGGTTCTTCCCAGTGCCTCGTGCATCGACTGCGCGACGCGCCGGCGAAACAGCCATAGAAGTAAAATTGCAGCGACGATGCCCAGTGGCAGCCCGACCACGACCGCCCAGAATATTCCCACTGAAGAAATTAATAACGATGCCATCACAGGCATTGCCTGCCGCGCTGCTGGGCCATCAAAGCGCCGCGCCCGGGATGCAATTTACTCTCAACGGTTCCTTCGTGATACTCAGCACAGGCTGCGGAGCGTCGGCGTCAGGTGGGGGCGGGGAAAAACTAGAGCGCGCCGGGATCGATGATGATCGGGGCGCGGCCGGTGAGGGTGCGGATCTGGCGCACCATTTCTTCGGTGCCGCCCGGGCCGCCGGCGGGGTTGCCGTCCCATAGGGCGACGAAGTGGACGTTGTCCAGCTCCTGGGACAGGGCCGAATAAAGCTGCCAGCGGTTGTTGCGATCGTGGACGCTGACCCCCTCCGGCGCGGGGCCGACCTCCTCCGGCATGACCAGGACGCTGGTCCTGGGGTCGGTCGCCACCCGGTGATAGAGGCGGAACCAGGTCTGGTCGGGATCGGCGAAGGTGACGGACTCGGCCAGATACTGCGGGACACGGCGAGCCAAGCGAATATCCAGGTTCATGCCGCGGGCGAGGCAGGCCTCGGCGAAGAGCAGATCGCCGCCGCAGGCACCGCCGCATAGCCCGAGATCGCCCTCGCCGGCACCGATTCCGTCGAGAGCGGCCTCGATCGCCTGTTTCGCCGCGTCCACCTTGTGCGCCGGAAACCGCTCCGGCAGCACCTGGCCGGCGCCTCGGCGCGCCGGATCGTCGATCATGTGGCCGGAGAAGAGGACGGTGCGTCGGGGTGTTTCCAGGCGCGAGCCCAGCAGATCCGCCAGTTGCCGCTCGGCGGCGGTAATCTCGGCCCTGGCCTTGGCGGCGATGTCGGCGCGGAAGTCGAGGTCGATCATCATCTCGAGTTGTTCCGCGGTCGACGCGAGCGCGAAGCGGTTGCTGTCGATCACCGCCTGTGCCGCCGCCGCCCGGTAGTCGTCGAGGCAGCCCTCGTCGTTATCGGCCACCAGCCGCAACTCCGCCCGGGTCACCAGCGGCCAGTACTCGCTGCGGCAGGCGATCTCGCAGGCATCGAGGCTGCAGGCGACGGTCCACCGCACCCCCTGGGTGATCAGCGCCAGATCGGCGCGGGCGGAGACTCTACCGGTGAGGTGATGCCACAGCGAGCCGAGGGTCAGGGCGTTGATGCCGGGATACCAGTCCTTCGGATCGCTGCGGAAGGCATGGGCGTAGCTTTCGAAGGCGCGCTCCAGGTGTGCCGCCGCCGCCGTGGCCTTCTGTCGTCCGACCTCGGGGGCGGCGAGGCCGTCCCGTTTCCGGCCGCGCCACAGCCGCAGCCACTGATCCTTGTAGCAACGGCCGAGAAGTCCGAGCGATTCCCCGGACGGGTGGCGGGCGGCCACCGCCGTGAGCCGGGCGCGGGCGTCGGCGAAGCGGCCGGAGCGGCCGAAAGCGAGGCCCTGGTTCTGCCGGAACCACAGGTTGTCCGGATCGAGCGCCAGTCCGCGCTCGAGGATGACCAGGGCGTAGCGAAGGCTGTTGAGCTGCAGGAGCGCCTTCGCCGCCGTCTGCACCGCCTCGATCTCGACGATGCGGTTGGGCGGTTCGTCGGCGAGGAGCAGGATGTCGCCCGGCCGTTGCTTGTTGACGGCGGTGGTGACCCACGACTGCCAGTTCTCCAGCTTCTGCCAGAATTCGTTGATGTCGCCGACCTTGAGGTTCTTCCATTGCGGTTCCTCCAGGTTCGGCAGCATGCGGTAGACCGGACTGGTCTTACGGCCGCGCCAGGCGGCGAGGGTGGCGCCGATCATCTCGGTCAACCGATGGCGATCGGCCTCGACCACCCCCCGATCTACCGGCGCGCGGAGGGGGGTGTAGATGAGGCTGCGTTCGCCGATGATGTCGAACGGCAGCCACGGCCGCTGGCGGCTGAAGATGGAGACGGTGGCGTTGTCGCGCAGGGCGTGACGGACGCCCAGCTCGTAGAACGCGTTGGGGTTGTCGATGCTGAGATCGGCAACCACCAGGTCGGCGAGCAGGAGTTCTTGGAACATGTCGGCATGGATGCTGCCGGCGCGGGTCTCCGCGTCGGCGCGGAACGGCTGCAGGCCGGCAGCGAGGAGGGCGGGGGCGATCAGCTCGGCATAGACCAGGTCGAAGTCGATCTCCTCGCCGGCGGCATCCCTTTTCCTGCCGAACGGCATGACCACAAAGGCGCGACCCATTGCCGCTGCATCCATGCTGGCCTCCTTTTCCGACGGGGGTCGCTCAAACGCCAAATATGTCCGTCGATACCGATGCCCAAGTTCCCGCATAAAAAGTCAGATTATAAACGCAGGCGGACTATCCCCGGACCACGATATTGCGCCCTGCCGGGCAAAAATAGAAATGGACAATCATGATCGACGCGGCTCGCGAGTGGTTTATTTCTAATCGGTGTCTGCACGCCTGCATGCTCCGACGGGGCTCCCTCGGAGCCCCTTCCGGCCATCGCAATACCGCCGAAACCGCCCGACCGTGGGCCTGGACGGCTCCGACGGGGTGCGGGGGAGGGCGAATCGCCACGCGGGCCGGGCTTTTCGCCGCCGACGGTGAGCGGCCGGGGCTCCTGTTCAATTTCTGTTACACAGGGTTGCAGTGCAGCGAAAGCGCGTTGACACCCCCTTATATCAGCGGGGATAGTCTTGCCGTTATTATGCTCGCTGGGAGCATAATGTTGTGAACCGGATGGCGCCCGGTGGCATTTCCACCGTCGGCGCCGCGCTACGAGGGCTCTATGACCGCAGCAGCTATTCCCGCTTACACGCCCGAGATCGCTGCCTCGACCGCGTCTATCTACGAACGCGTGAGCCGGGTGATCCCGGCATTCGAGTGGCCGGCGCATGCCCCCTACGTGGCTGCGATCAACCAACTGAAGCGCGAACGCAACGCCGTCGTCCTGGCGCACAACTATCAGACGCCCGAGATATTCCACTGCGTCGCCGATATCGTCGGCGATTCCCTGGCCCTGGCACAGCGCGCCACGGAGACCGACGCCGACATCATCGTCATGGCCGGCGTCCACTTCATGGCCGAGACCGCCAAGCTCCTCAACCCGGACAAGATCGTTCTGATACCCGACGTGGGCGCCGGCTGCTCGCTGGCGGAATCGATCACCGGCGACGACGTTCGCCGCCTGCGGGAGGCCTATCCCGGTCGTCCGGTCGTCACTTACGTGAACACCTCGGCCGACGTTAAGGCGGAATCGGACGTCTGCTGCACCTCCGGCAACGCGGTGAAGGTCGTCGAGTCGCTGGGGGCGGACGAGGTGCTCTTCCTCCCCGACGAGTATCTGGCCCATTACGTCTCGACCCAGACGAAGGTGAAAATCATCCCGTGGAAGGGCCACTGCGAGGTGCACGAACTCTTCTCCGGCGACGAAATCCGGCGCTACCGCAGCGGCTTCGACCACCTGGTGGTGATCGCTCACCCGGAGTGCCCGCCGGACGTGCTGGACGCCTCGGACTTTGTCGGCTCGACCGCGCAAATGATCGATTTCGTCCGCTCGAAGCGGCCGCAAAAGGTGTTGATGGTGACCGAGTGCTCGATGAGCGACAACGTCGCCGCCGAGGTCGCCGACGTGGAGTTCGTCCGACCCTGTAACCTTTGTCCGCACATGAAGCGAATCAGCCTCGCCAACATCCTTCATTCGCTGGAGACGCTGGAGCCACGCGTCGAAATCGATCCCACCGTCGCCGATCGCGCCCGGCTGGCGGTCGAGCGAATGCTGGCCGTGGGCCGCTGACGGCAGGCACACCATGCTCGAAACCTCTTTGTCTTCCGCGCCGGTCAGACACTGGCGCACCAACGTCGTCGTGGTCGGGTCCGGCGTTGCCGGCCTATCCTGCGCCCTGGAGTTGGCGCCGTTGCCGGTCACCGTCCTGACCAAGACACCGGGGACGGAAAGCGGCTCCAGCGTCTGGGCCAAAGGGGGGATTGCCGCGGCGCTTGCCGTCGACGATTCGCCCGAGTGGCACGCCAAGGACACGGTGGACGCGGGCGCCGGCCTTACCGACGCCGGGATGGCACTGTTGCTGACGACGGAAGGGGCGGCGGCGGTCCGTGACCTGGTGGATGCCGGGGTGCCGTTCGACCGGACGGCGGCGGGCGCGCTGGCTCTCGGCCGCGAAGCCGCCCACGGCTGCGGCCGGATCGTCCACGCCGGCGGCGATGCCACCGGCCGCCTGCTGATCGAGGCGTTGGTGGAGCAGGCGACCCGCGCGCCATCCGTCCACCTGGTCAACAACTGCTTTGCGGTCGATCTGGTCGTCCACCGCGGCCGGGTGGCCGGTCTGATCGCTTTTTCGCCCGATGACGGCTGGATCCACATTCACGCCAACCGGGTCGTCCTCGCCGCCGGCGGTACCGGCAATCTCTGGCGGGAAACCACCAATCCGGTGGAGAACACCGGCGACGGCATGGCCATCGCCGCCCGCGCCGGTGCCGCCCTGGCCGACCTGGAGTTCGTCCAGTTCCACCCCACCGCGCTGTTGCCGAAGCGGGCGGTCGCCGGCGAGCCGCTGCCGCTGCTCACCGAGGCCCTGCGGGGGGCGGGCGCCGTTCTCCTCGACGCGGCCGGTCGACCGTTCATGGGCGAAGAGCATCCGCTCGCCGATCTGGCGCCGCGCGACGTGGTCGCCCGCGCCATCGCCCGGCGCACCGCGGCCGGCGAGCCGGTTTTCCTCGATCTGCGTCCGGCGATTGCGGCGAGGGGAGAGGCGGCGTTTCCCCAGGCCCTTCTGCAGTGCCGGCTGGGCGGCTATCAGCCGCTCGCCGAGCCGGTGCCGATCGCGCCGGCGGCGCACTACCACATGGGCGGGGTGGTGACCGATGCCAACGGTCGGACCAGCCTCGACGGCCTATGGGCGAGCGGCGAGGTCGCCTGCACCGGCGTCCACGGCGCCAACCGGCTGGCCAGCAACTCGCTTCTGGAAGGGCTGGTCTTCGGCCGCCGGGTTGCCGCCGATATCCGCCGCCACGATCACGGCGAGGCGCGCATGGTCGAGCCGCCGACGGTCTATGTCCCGCCGACCGACGCCGATCGGGTGTTGCCGCAGATTCGCGACGCATTGCGGCAGACGATGACCGAGCACGTGGGTATCGTCCGCACCGGAAAGGGGCTGGTCCACGCGCGATCGGCCCTCGACGCTCTGGAAGCGGACTTCCTCGATCTCTCCCCGTGCCCCGCCACTCGGCCGTCTTCCGGCGACTTCCCCGGCCTGGTCGCGGTCCACGAGCTGAGGAACATGCTCCTCGTCGCCCAGCTTGTCGTCGCCGCGGCCATCCGCCGCACGGAAAGCAGGGGGGCGCACTTCCGGCTCGATTATCCGGAACCCAATGCCGCCTGGGCGCACCGCCATGCCCATACGTGGACCGATCTTTTGGGCGACGAAGCGGAGACGGACCGCTGCCCAGCCGCTTCCGTTCCCTGAGAGCGGGAGGAAGGGAGATGCGTGACGAAGGTGCGCTGCTTTATCCGCTCCTCTATGAGCCCATCCTTCGGCGGGCCCTGGAGGAGGATCTGGGTCTTGCCGGTGACCTCACCTCGGACGTCGTGGTCCCCGCCGATGCGTCCGCCGTTGCCAGCTTCGTAAGCCGTGACGACGGACGGTTGGCCGGGCTGGAAGTGGCGCTGAGCGCCTTCCGCATGCTCGATCCCTCGATCAAGATCGAGGTTTTGATGGAGGACGGCAGCGACGTCGTTGCCGGGAGCGAGCTCGCCCGGGTCAGTGGACGGGCGCGACCCATCCTGACCGGGGAACGGACCGCCCTCAACATCCTGTGCCGGATGTGCGGCGTGGCCTCCGCGACCGCACAGGCGGTCGACCGGATTCGTGGCTCTCGCAGCCGAATCGTCTGCACGCGGAAGACCACGCCCGGCCTGCGCGTCCTCGAGAAGTATGCGGTGCGGGTGGGGGGCGGCGTCAACCACCGCTTCGGCCTCGACGACGGGGTGATGATCAAGGACAACCACATCGTGGCGGCGGGCGGGATCGCCAAGGCGATCGGCCGCGCCCGCGAACGGTTGGGTCATATGGTCAAGGTCGAGGTGGAGGTCGATACCCTCGCGCAGCTTGATGAATTGCTTAGCGTCGGTGCGGACGCGGTGCTGCTGGACAATATGACCCCCGACGAGCTGAAAACCGCCGTCGCCATGGTTGGCGGACGGATGGTGACCGAGGCCTCGGGGGGGATCACCCTCGACACGCTCCGCGACGTCGCCCTGGCGGGGGTCGACATCATCTCCCTCGGCTGGCTGACCCATAGCGCACCGATCCTTGACATCGGCCTGGATCTGGAGACAAGGCTAAGAGCGGGCGACCGGCTGGTTCCGGCGTCTGCCCCGGTCGGGGGCTGAGCGGCAGCCGCTTCGGGCGGCTTGCGCGGCGGCGACACAAGGATCTCGATCTACTCGGTCGCCACACGGACGGCACCAGACAGACGATGTGAACAGGGGGCAAGGTGCGGCGACTTCAGTCATCGGGATTGCGGCCTGCTGTCCTTCTCCTCGCGCTCGGCATGCTCGCCGGCTGTGCCGGCCATACCCCGCCGCCGGCCGTTAAGGTGGTCGGGACACAACAAGCCTTCGTCTCACCCGTTCCGCGGCCTCGTCAGGACGATCTGATCGGAACCGTCGAGACCCACACGGCGCGAAAAGAGGATACGCTGCTCGACCTGGCGGTCGACAACGACTTGGGCTACCTGCAAATCGTCGCCGCCAACAAGGGCGTCGATCCCTGGCTGCCGGCGCCGGGCACCGAGGTGGTGCTGCCCAAGGCCCGCCTGCTGCCGGCCGGACCGCGCGACGGTATCGTCATCAATCTGCCCGAGCGGCGCCTCTACTACTTCAATCGCAGCTTTCTCGTCGGCGACTATCCCATCGGCGTCGGCCGCGACAACCTGGAGACGCCGCTCGGCGCCACCCGGGTGGTGGACAAGCGTCTCGCCCCGGTCTGGCGCCCCACCGCCCAGGCGCGGCGGGACGACCCGACGCTGCCGGCGGCGGTGCCGGCGGGACCGGACAACCCGCTCGGCACCCACGCCCTCTACCTCGGCTGGAAGCACTACCTGATCCACGGAACGAATCGGGTCTACGCCATCGGTCGTCGGGCCACCCGGGGCTGCATTCGCCTCTACCCGGAGGATATCGCTGCCCTTTACGCCGAGGTTCCGGTGGGGACAAAGGTCACCGTCGTCGACCAGCCGCTGAAGGTGGGATGGAAGGACGGGACCCTTTTCCTGGAAGCCCATCCGTCCCTGACGCAGGGCAAAGAGTTGGAGGAGAACGGTCGGTTCCGGGCCGCCGGCGATGCCGATGCACACGCACTGATCGTGACCGCAGCGGGCGCCGAGGCCAACCGGGTCGACTGGAAGACGGTAAGTACGGTGCTGCTGGAACGGCGCGGCGTTCCGGTGCCGATCACCCGTCCCGCCATCATCGCCGACAGCAGCAGCGGATCGTCATAAGGGCTCGTCCGCCCCGGTAAACGCCCGCAGATGGGCGAAAAGCTCGGGATCGTTGATCACCCGCGGGACCTTGTTCTGGCCGCCGAGGCGGCCTCGCGCCTTCATCCATGCGGCGAAGGTTCCGGGGGCCACGGCGTGCGCCACCGGCGGCCGCATCCCGTAGCCCCCGGCGCGGTGGCTCTCGTAGTCCTCGTTCCTGCCGGCCAGCAACGCGTCCAGACGAGCGGCGAAAGCGGATACCGCCGCCGCAGCGGGCGGGGCATCGGTGGCGAACTCGACGATAAAGAGATGGCCGCCCGGCTCTCGATCACGCTGCGGAAAGACGGCACCCACCACGTAATCGGTGATCTCGCAGCCGATCTCTTCGGTCGCTTCAGTGATCGCCGCATCGATCTCTTCGGCGCTCAGGTGTTCGCCGAAGGCGGAAAGCGAGTAGGAGGTGCGGCCGGTGACCATCAACCGGGGCGGTTGACGCTCGATGAAGCGGACGGTATCGCCGATGAGGTAGGACCAAAGTCCGGCGCAGGTGCTGACCGCAATGGCATAGTTGATGCCGGTCTCGACGGTGCCGAGCCAGTGCCGGGTCATCCCGGGCCTGCCCAGTTCCTCCAGCGGGATGAATTCATAGAACAGGCCGTTGTCAACCACCAGGCGGAGCCCCTCGCCATCGCCGCGATCGGCGGAGGCAATGAAGCCTTCACTCGCCGGGTAGACTTCCCGCGTCTCCGCCCGGCTGCCGGCCAGCCACCGCCTGAAGGCCGGGCGATAGGGGGCGAAGTTGACGCCACCGTGAATGAGCATCTCGAGGTCGGGGTAAAAATCGACCAGACGGCTTTCGCCGCCGCCTAATTGCGCCAGTTTCTCGAAAAAGAGCAGGAGCCAACTGGGGATTCCGCCCATGGCACGGATTTCGGCGGAGAGGGAGGCGGGGGCGAGGCGGGCGATCTTGGTCTCCCAATCGGCGATCGTCTCCAGATCCCGGGGCGGGAAATAACGGAGGCGGGCCCAGGCCGGCACGGTCTTGCCGGCGATGCCGCTGAGATCGCCGCACCAGACGTCGGGTGCCAACTCCCGCAGGCTCGCCGATCCGCCGAGCATGAAGCAGCGACCGGCGAACAGGCGGCTTTCCGGGTGCCGGTGCAGGTGATAGGCGACCACATCCAGCATCGCCCGACGGTTGGAGGCGACCATCGCATCGGAGCACGGGATGAACTTGGTCACACCGCTGGTGGTTCCGGAGGTCAACGCGAAGTAAGGGATGGATCCCGGCCACGTACAATCCTGCAGACGAGGAAACGACGGCTGCCAATACTCCTTCCAAAAGTCCTCGTAGGTGCGGACCGGCACGCGCGCCTGAAAATCGTCGACCGTCCGGATGTCGGCGAACCGGTGGTCGCGGCCGAAGCGGGTGGTTGCGGCCGCCCTCACCAGCCGGTGCAGTTGCCGTTCCTGGGCACCCACACCGTTCAGCCGGAAGATTTGCCGCACCCGGGAGCGGGCATAGAGACGAAAGACGGGGGTGAGATTAAGCATCGAGAACCGCTCGCAGCCTCGGATCGATCCGCGTCAGGCGCGGGTGCCATGGAAGCCCGGCATCCCCGCCAGGCGACGGTAGCCAACCGGCGCCGCGTGCGCCAAGAACCTTCCTCGTCCGGACACAACCGCTCGCAACGGGCCGGGCGCGGATCATGCTTGCTCCGCTCCCGGTTGGCGCCAAGATAACGGACCGGGTGCGCCGCCAGGCGGGGCGGGGCGCGGAACAGAAAGCAGGGGAAAAGCCCATGACTGCAAGCCTCAACGTGACCATCGATGGCTGGGACGACGGCGCCGCGATACCGGAAAAATTCGCTTTTTGCCGCCCTGCCGATCCCGGACCGATCGCCATGAGCGACAACCGCAACCCCGCCGTCCGCTGGACGAGCGGGCCGGAGGGGACTCGATCCTACGCCCTTGTGGTCGTCGACCCCGACGTTCCTTCCCAACCCGATAACGTCAACAAGGAAGGATGTGTCCTGCCTGCCGATCTCCCCAGGGTCGATTTCTATCATTGGGTCCTGGTGGATATCCCGGCCGGCGTCAACGTCATCGAAGAAGGGGCGGACGCCGATGGCATCACCGCACGCGGCAAGGCACCCGGCCCCTGCGCCGTCGGCGTGCGTGGGGTGAACAACTACACCGACTGGTTCGGTGGCGACGTCGACATGGGAGGGGATTACGGCGGTTATGACGGTCCCTGCCCACCGTGGAACGATGAACGGCTTCATCATTACCATTGCACCGTTTACGCGCTGGATGTTCCGAGCCTGGGGCTTTCCGGCAAGTTCGGTGGCCCCGAGGCCCTGCGCGCCATGGAAGGACACGTCCTCGCCGAAGGAAGCGTCGTCGGCACCTATACCCTCAACCCCAAGCTTCGCGGTGCCTGAGGGGGGGGCTGGCGAAGCGCCGTGAGCGTCGCCGGCGACCCCCTTGCTGCGTAAGCGAATCGACCTACATCACTGCTATCGGGAGCCCATGTGGGGCCCGATACCGCGGGTGGGCCCTGGTGCTGCCCGCCCGTCGGTCGACACATTGCTTAGCTTTGAGAGGATGTGAATCATGTCGACGTTGGATTTCGCTCCCTTGTACCGTTCTACCGTCGGGTTCGATCGCCTGATGAACCTGGTGGAGACGACCGCCCGCTGGGCGGAGGCCGAAAATGGCTACCCTCCCTACAACATCGAGAAGACCGGTGAAAATCGCTACCGGGTCACCGTGGCGGTCGCCGGTTTCGACGCGACCGAGTTGTCGGCGGAGGTGCGCGAGAACGTCCTCTTCATCGAGGGACGCAAGCGCCAGCCCGAGGCGGAGCAGAAGTACCTGTACCGGGGGATTGCCGGACGCTCGTTCAGGCGCCAGTTCCAATTGGCCGATCATGTTCAGGTGGTCGGCGCGACGGTGCACAACGGTTTGCTGACCGTGGAGTTGGTGCGTGAACTGCCGGAAGCGATGAAGCCGAGGAAGATCGAAATCGGCGTCGGTGCGCCGGCAGAGGCGAAGGGTCTTCTCGAGGAGGCCGCCAAGGCCGCTTGAGTAGGCGGGGCGAGGACGCCGCGAGCGTCCTCGCCGTGACCGCAGCCGGGTGCGAACGCTTGCCTTCGTCGCAGGGAAAGCCCAGATTGTCGCGGAAGGGCGGGTTGTTGCATTTGGGACTAGGATGATCGATGGCGCGTATTACGGTCGAAGATTGCATTGAGGCGGTACCGAGCCGCTTTGAACTCGTTCTTCTGGCAAGCCAGCGGGCGCGCGAGCTGAACGCGGGAGCCCGCAGCACGGTCGATCCGGAGGAAGAAAAGCCGACCGTCGTGTCCTTGCGCGAGATCGCCGCGCACACCCTCGAGCTGGATGGTCTGCGCGAAAAGCTGGTGCGCGGACAGCAGCGGATCGCCATGCCGGAAGAGCCTCCCGCCGACGAAGGGCTGGAATCGGCCGACATCGTCTCGTCGCTGGCGGCGGACGGGCCGATGACCTACGAGGACGATACGCTGACGGAAACCGACATGCCGGACGGGAGCGATCTCTCCGACGGCTGAGCCTTGGTTGCGGACCGATGGGTCCGGCGACGCTGATGCTCAATGAGACCCGAGGAAACGGGGATGGCGGATAAAGTCGACAAGTCGGAGGCGGAGTGGCGGGCTGAGCTCACCGCCGAGCAGTACGACGTCTGCCGCAACAAGGGCACCGAGCGCGCCTTCACCGGTGCCTACTGGAACACCAAGACCCCCGGCACCTACTTGTGTGCCGCCTGCGGCCAAGAGCTGTTTTCCTCTCAGACCAAGTACGATTCCGGCACCGGGTGGCCGAGCTTCTGGCAGCCGGTCGATGCCGGGAACGTCGGCACCGAGACGGACCGAAGCCTGTTCATGACCCGCACCGAGGTGCACTGCAGCCGCTGCGGTTCGCACCTGGGCCACGTCTTCCCCGATGGTCCGAACCCGACCGGGGAGCGCTACTGCATCAATTCCGTTTCCCTGAAACTGCGACCGGATCCCGAGGCGAAGCCGGCCGCGGAGGGAAAGGACGAGGTCACGGGCTGAGCGGCAGATCGTTCAGCTCCAGTCGGCCGATCCCCTGCAGCACTTGGTAGGCGGCCCGGGTCGCATCACCGCTGGCGATGACCAGGTTGATGCGGGCGTTATACACCTCGTTCTCGGCGTCGAGGACATTGATCACCGTTTCGCGCCCCGCCTCCCGCAGTTTGCTGCGGGCGTCGAGGACCTCGGTGGCGATGTTGACGGCGTTTTGCAGCAGAGCGACCCGCTCCCGTGCCGTGGTCATCTCGTTCCATGCCAGCCGTGTCTGCTGGGTGACATCGCGCGCCACGCTGTCGTGATTGCGCAGGCTCGCCTGGTACTCGGCCGCCGCCTGCGAGATCCCGGCATCGGTGGCGAAGCCGTTGAACAGGTTCCAGGTTGCCTGCATGAGAACGGATATATCGATCGAGGTACCGCGAACCAGGTCGTTGTCGTTCTCCCGATTGGCGCTGCTGACCAGATCGATGCGGGGGTAATAGTCGGAGCGGGCGACCCGCCGACGCTGATCGGCGACATCGACGGTCGCTAAGCTGGAGTCGATGGCGGGGTTGTTCTCCCGGGCGATCTCCAGCGCCTCGTCCAGATCGTCGGGGAGCTGCGCTTGCGGCACCGGCGGCGGCTTCATCCGGTCGATGTGGGGGGCGTGACCGAAGACCTGGACGTACCGGGCGATGGCGTCGGCAAGGGCTCCCTCGAAGCTTACCCGCCGCTCTTTGGCCAGCTGCAAGCGTGACTTTGCCTGGAGGACATCGACGGCGATGCCGCCGCCGCGCTGCACCCGTTCATCCTCCAGATTGAGCTGGCGCATGATCGTCAGCTCGCTCTCCCGCGACAGTTGGATCAGTTGGTTTTGCCGCAGCACCTCGATGTAGGCGGCGATCCCGGTGTAGATGACGTTCTGCCGGGTTCCGGCGAGGGTGGATTCCGCCACTTCCACGTTGAGCCGCGCCGACCGCACATTGGCGGGCGTGGCGAAGCCGTCGAAGAGGTTCTGGGTGATCCGACCGCTGAGAATCTGTGCCTGCGAAACCCAGGCGCTCCCGCCGTTCTGCTCGGTGAGCGGGCTGTCGATGTACTGCGGACCGTAAGCCCCAACCACGTCCACCCGGGGCAGGTACCCGGCGTAGGCCTTGTCGATTCCTTCGCGAGCGGCGACGAGGGAGCTCTGTCGGGACAGTATTTCAGGATGCGTCTTGACCAGTTCCTGCAGTTCCACCTTCAGCGCTTGTGCCGAGGCGGGCCCGAAATGTCCGCCCGAAAGCAGGATGGCCAGGCCGAAGCTGATGGCGAGACGATGCCGCAACGGTCCCTCTGGATGGATGTGCAGCCATAAGCTGCCCCGGAACAGTACAATCTACCGGCGCCGAGGTCAAAGCAATGTTCCCATTTTGGGGTGTTATATACCTAAATGGGGCTAGTTGGTGGCGGTTTGCCTTCGTTCACGGCGCAGATCCGGGCGTTCTCGCCGGCCCGTAGCCGCCACCGCCCGGCGTCTCGATGATGATGGCGTCGCCCGGGGCGAGGTCGACCGTTGCGGTGGCGGCCAGCGCCTCCTCGCCGCCGCGGGCGCGAACGACCCGGTTGCGGCCGGTGGCGCCGGGAGCACCGCCGGCGAGCCCGAAGGGGGGCACGCGGCGGTGGTTGGAGAGGATGGTCGCGGTCATCGCCTCGCGAAAGACGATCTCGCGGATCACCCCCGCGCCGCCGCGGTGGCGGCCTTCGCCGCCCGATCCGCGACGGACGCAAAAGCGCCGCAGCAAGACCGGAAAGCGCCATTCCAGGACTTCCGGATCGGTCAGTCGGGTATTGGTCATGTGGGTGTGCACGGCGTCGGCGCCGTCGAAGTCGGGGCCGGCACCGGCGCCGCCGCAGATGGTTTCGTAGTATTGATGGTCGGCGTTACCGAAGCTGAAGTTGTTCATCGTGCCTTGCGCCGCGGCCATGGCGCCGACCGCCCCCAGCAGCGCATCGGTGACCACCTGCGACGTCTCCACATTGCCGGCGACCACCGCCGCCGGGTAGCGGGGGGCCAAGAGCGAGCCTTCCGGAACGACGATGGTCAGCGGCTTCAGGCATCCGGCGTTGAGGGGCACCTCCTCGTCGACCAGGGTGCGGAACACGTAGAGCACCGCGGCATGGCAGACCGAAGTGGGGGCGTTGAAGTTGTTGGCCAGTTGCGCCGTCGTGCCGGTGAAATCGATCACCGCCGTCCGATCGGTCCGATCCACCCTCACCGCAACCCGCACCCAGGCGCCGTTGTCCATTTCATAGGCGAAAGCGCCGTCGTCCAGGCGATGGATCACCCGCCGGACGTTTTCCTCGGCGTTATCCTGGACATGGCGCATGTAGGCCTCGACCACGGTCAGCCCGAATTCCCCGACCGCCCGCCGCAGGGCGTCCGTGCCGCAGGCGTTTGCCGCCACCTGCGCCTGTAGATCGGCGATGTTCTGATCGGGATTGCGGGCGGGCCACCGCCCTTGACCGAGGAGCGCGCGCATCTCTGCCTCGCGGAAGTGCCCTTCGCGGACCAGAAGAACGTTGTCGAGGAGCGCGCCTTCCTCGTCGATGCTCCGGCTCATCGCCGGCATCGAGCCGGGGGTGATGCCGCCGACGTCGGCGTGGTGACCGCGCGAGGCGACGAAGAAGATGAGGTTTCGTCCGGCCTCGTCGAAAACAGGGGTGATGACCGTGATGTCGGGCAGGTGGGTGCCGCCGTTATAGGGCGCGTTGAGGACGTAGCTGTCCCCCGGTTGCATCTGCCCGGTCCGCTCGCGAATGACGGTGCGGATGCTTTCACCCATGGATCCCAGGTGGACCGGCAGGTGGGGAGCATTGGCGACGAGCCCCCCTTCGCTGTCGAACACGGCGCAGGAAAAGTCGAGCCGCTCCTTGATGTTCACCGAATGGGCGGTATTGGCCAGCACGGCGCCCATCTGCTCGGCGATGGACATGAACAGGTTGTTGAAGATCTCCAGCATCACCGGGTCGGCGTCGGTCCCGAGCGCTTTCCGCCGCGGAAGCGGCACGGTCCGGGCTAGGACCAGATCGGCGGCATCGGTCACCCGGCCGACCCAGCCTGGTTCGATGACCGTGGTGGCGGTGGCCTCGCTGACGATGGCGGGACCGGGCAGTCGCTGGCCGGGCGGCAGCGTCCGGCGGTCATAGACGGGCACCGGTCGCCATCCGCCCTCGACCCACATCGCCGCGGTGTCCGCCGGCGGTGCCTCGGTCGCTCCCCCGGTCGCCGCCGACACCACCGGATCGGCGTCGCCAGCGGTCGCGATGGCCTCCACCGCCAGGGAGTCGACGACAATCGGCCGATCCGCCATGACGAAGCCATAACGGCGAAGGTGAAGTTGGGCAAACGCTCGGCTCATCCCCGCGGCATCCGCCAGCGTTACCGGAAGGGCGGTGTTGGTTCCCTCGTATTTCAATTGCGCGGTGCGGATGACGGCGATCCTTTCGCCGGCAACGCCCTGTCCGGCCACCTCCGCCGCTGCCTCGCCCCCGAGCTCGTCGGCAGTGGCCGCGATCGCGTTCAGGGTCGCCGCATCGAGCCTCTCTTCGATCGCCCGTTCGCGCAGGGCGCGGATCTGGGCCAGCCCCATGCCGTAAGCGGACAGGACGCCGGCGTAGGGGTGGACGAGGACATGCGGGATCCCGAGCGTGTCGGCGATCCGGCAGGCATGCTGGCCGCCGGCGCCCCCGAAGCAGTTGAGCACGTAACGGGTGACGTCATAACCCCGCTGCACCGAGATCTGCTTGATCGCATTGGCCATGTTCTCGACCGCGACGGCGAGAAACCCCTCGGCGACCGCCTCCACCGGACGCGCCTCACCCGTCGCGCCGTTGACCTCCGCCGTCAGGGCTTCGAACTTCGCCCGCACCACCCGGGCGTCCAGCGCCTGGTCCCCATTGGGGCCGAAAACCTTGGGAAAGTGCGCGGGCTGGATGCGGCCAAGCAGGAGGTTGGCATCGGTGATGGTGAGCGGACCACCCCGCCGATAACTGGCCGGTCCGGGATCGGCGCCGGCCGACTGCGGCCCGACCCGGAAGCGGCTGCCGTCGAAGCGCAGCACCGAGCCACCGCCGGCGGCCACCGTATGGATGCGCAACATCGGCGAGGTGATGCGGGCGCCGGCAACCTGCGTTTCGAAGCTGCGCTCGTAGACGCCGTCGAAATGCGACACATCGGTGGAGGTGCCGCCCATGTCGAAGCCGATGGCCCGGTCGAATCCGGCCTTCCGGGCCGTCTCGATCATGCCCACGACACCCCCCGCCGGCCCCGAGAGGACGGCATCGCGCCCGCGAAACAACGCGGCATCGGTGAGGCCGCCGTTGGACTGCATGAACATCAGCCGCACCCCGCCCAGCGCCGCCGACACCCGGTCCACATAGCGGCGCAGCACCGGCGACAGGTAGGCGTCGACGACGGTGGTCTCGCCGCGGCTGACCAGCTTCATCAGCGGGCTGACCCGGTGACTGACGGATAGCTGGCTGAACCCGGCCGCCTCGGCGAGTTCCGCCAGCCGTTGCTCGTGGCGCGGATAGCGGTAGCCGTGCATCAGGACGATGGCGACGGCCTGCATTCCCGCCCGGCGAGCCGCGGCGAAACCGGCGGCGGCGGCGTCTTCGTCGAGGGGGATCAGCACCCGTCCTTGCGCATCGACCCGTTCGTCGATTTCGAGGACGCGGTCGTATAGCACCTCGGGGAGGACGATGTGACGCGCGAACAGGTTTGGCCGGTTCTGGTAGCCGATCCGCAGCGCGTCGCCGAACCCCTTGGTGATGGCGAGGAGAACCGGCTCGCCGCGGCGCTGGAGGAGAGCATTGGTGGCGACGGTCGTCCCCATCTTGACCGTCGCGATGCGGTCGGCGGGGATCGGCGCTCCCGAATCGAGCCGCAGGATACGACGAATGCCCTCGACCGCAGCGTCCGCATAGCGATCCGGGTCGTCCGAGAGCAGCTTGCGACTGGTCAGGCTACCGTCGGGCGCGCGGGCGACGATGTCGGTGAACGTACCGCCCCGATCGATCCAGAATTGCCAACCCATCGCGCCGAACGCCGAGCCCCTCATACGGGAAGGATGTTTGCATGCCCTCGGCGGCCAAACAACATCAGCGCGTTCGACTCGGCACCGCTTCGGCGACGCGGGTCCGATGTTGGCGAATACGTCGGCGGCTTTCTCGTTATTTGCCCGTCGGATTTGCCGGCTGGCCGTTCCAGCCTCAATACCCGAGTAAAAAACTGGACAACATAATTGCGTGCACGGAGAAAGTTTTTATTGTTCGACGTGGACTTGTTTAAGTTCCTAGGTGGGTTTATACGCACCGACAAGGGGGCCGGACCTTCGGCCTCCGAATATGGGGGGAGAACGTGTGCCGCGCTGCAGGCACCGGAGACCTACGACCTAACCGGCATTCTGACTGAGATGAAAAAGGGCTAGTCATCCCAGGGACTAGTTGCCGGGTTTCCAACCAGAAAATCAAGCTCTCAGCTACGAGACAAGAATGCAGTTACAATTGCGTTGTTGATATACGAATGCATCTGCTTCGGCATACGGATTGGGAGAAGGGATTGACGATGATTAGAAGACTAATGAAGGCCATGAGCCTTGCGGCAATTGCTTTGCTAATGGTCGGCGTCGTTGGCTGCGTGTCCGAGAGTAAATATGATGCACTGGAGCAGAAATACGAGGCGATGAGGGCCCAGCTAAGCGGCGAAATCGCCGCCGATCAGGTAACGATTACCAAGCTCCAGGGCGAACTGAAGGTTACCATGCGGGATCAGATCCTGTTTCCCGAAGGCGGCTGGGCATTGAACCCGCAGGCAAAATCGACACTGGACAAGATCGTGCCTTCTCTCCGGGGTCTGCAGCAGACGCGCATCGTTGTCGATGGATACACCGACAACCTGCCGATCGGGCCGGAACTGCGTCAGATGGGAATCGATTCCAATCTGGAGCTGTCGTCCCGCCGGGCTGATACCGTGGTCGGCTATCTGCAGGCGCAAGGGGTCAACCCGAGCCTGATGTCGGCGCAGGGCTTCGGTGAGACCCATCCCGTCGCCTCCAACGACACGGCGGAGGGTCGGGCGCAGAACCGTCGCATCGAGCTGACCCTGGTCGGGCCGGGGACCTGAGGTCGGCGGCCAGACGCTAGCGCGCAAGACTGTGCGGCGGTCGCCCTCCCCGGTGACCGCCGCAGCCATTTGAGGAGGGATCTTGAGTTGAAGGCACACCGCAGCCAGTTCACCGGTCTTTTCTGGTTCGTTGTCGTTCTGGTTTGTGTCGTCGTGCCGGCGCGAGCGGCCGACCCGCTTCCCTCCTGGAACGACGGACCGGCCAAGCAGGCCATCCTCGATTTCGTCGCCACGGCAACGACCGAGGGCGGTTCCGGCTTCGTGGCGGCCGAGGACCGCATCGCCACCTTTGACCAGGATGGGACGCTGTGGGTGGAGCACCCGATTTATGCCCAGGCGGCGTTTGCCCTCGACCGGCTGCGTGAGCTGGCGCCGGCCCATCCGGAGTGGAAGCAGAACGAACCGTTCCAGGCGGTGCTGGCCGGCGACCGGGCGGCGATGGCAAAATTCAGCGAGGCGGACTGGGCCCAGATCGTCGCTGTTACCCACGCCGGCATGAGCACCGAGGACTTCCTCAGCATCGTCCAGCAATGGCTGGCGACCGCCAAGGACCCGCGGTGGAAGAGACCCTACACCGAGCTTGTGTATCAGCCGATGCTGGAGGTGATGGAGTACCTGAGGGCCAACGGCTTCCGCACCTACATCGTCACCGGTGGCGGCCAGGAGTTCGTTCGCGCCTATAGCGATCGGGTTTACCGCGTCCCGGTCGAGCAGGTGGTGGGATCAAGCATCGCCACCAAATACCAGATCGAGGACGGCAAGCCGGTGCTGAGCCGGGAGCCGAAGATCTTTTTCATCGACGACCACGACGGCAAGGCAATCGGCATCAACCTGTTTATCGGCAAGCGGCCGGTGGCGGCGTTCGGCAACTCCGGCGGCGATCGCGAGATGCTGGAGTGGACGGGAGCCGGCGGCGGCGCCCGACTGATGATGCTGGTTCTGCACGACGATGCGGAGCGTGAGTACGCTTATGGGCCGGCCAACGGCTTGCCCGACACCGCGCTCGGGACGTTCCCGCCTTCGCTGATGGACGAGGCAAAGCAGCGGGGATGGAGGGTGATATCAATGAAGGATGACTGGAACAGGATCTTCTCCTGGACGGAAAAATAGGGTCGCCGGCGCCAACGATCTCCGGGTTCCACGGCGTGGAGAATGCACCGATGGTGTGTCTCGGTGGCGACGCAGGTGTCGCCGTAAAACAGGGATGGTCCCGGGTGGTTTTGTACCGGGAGGACGCTGGCGCGAAGGTTCGGATGGGCGGCATCATCGCGCCATGGGCGCATCGGCCGGCGCCGACGGGAGATCGGCGGACGCGTCGGGTACTACTTTTAGCACCGCGGCGACCTCTTCGGGTGGGCTGACGATTTTTTCGAGCCGTCGTCGGTCAGTCGTCGTAGCCGAGATCGGCGCAAAGGCTGCCGTATCGGGCGTGGAACGCCGCCAGCATGGCCGCGGTCAGATGGTTCTTCCAGTCGCCGGCGATGCCTTTGCGATACTTGTGTGCTACCGCCTCGGTACCGGGATTCCGTCCGCCGGTGATCTTGGCGAAGGAATAGGTCGCGAGGACCTCCGCGAGGACTTGCCGCGGCATGCGGATATCCGCCGCATCCAGCAGCGCCTGCCAGGCGTCCAGCTGGCGGATCCCGGTGAGGTCCTCGTAACGGACGACGACGACCCGGGGATCGTGCCGGGCGGCCTCTTCCCACGACCGGAGGATGGCGACGAATTGGCCGAACTGATCGATCGTGTACTCAAGCCCTTCGCTCTCGCTCATTCGGGCGAGGGTGGCGCGCTCGCGGGCGATCACCGGATCGAGCGGATGGGAATACCGGTTGGAGAAATAGAACGAGACGATCAGGTCCCTTGGATCGCGCTTGACGAAGAAGGCGAAATGCCGCTCCGGCTTGGGGAGGGCGGCGAAGAATGGGTAATCCCGCACCAGTGCGGCGACGATGGTGCGTTCGGGCAGACGCACGGTGCGCGGGTCCGGCCTGAGCAGCGGGTTCGGCAGGCACACGCTGAGGCCGGAATAGCGGTAGATTCTCGGGTCCGACAGGACGAGGCGGACCCACTGGCTGGCGGTCTTCCAGACGCAGACGTGGTAGACGTTGCCGTTTTCCGAACGCGCGCGGACCGGAATCACCGTGTTCAACGCCCGCCTTATGGCATACTCGGCGTCCGGCGAAATCAGCCGCCGCAGGCTCCGCGCTTTCGACAGGATCGTCGTCATCCTCGCCTCGTTTCCTGGCCGGCCGGTTCCGGACGGCGCCGCAGCACGAGGGCCAGCCACAGGCTGATGGATAGCGCCGCCTGGGACAGGACGAGACCCCACGCGGCGCCCTCGATGCCGGTCCACGCCACCAGCGGGAACCCGACGAGGGCGCTGAGCACCCCCGCCACTCCGTAAGCGACAAAGCGCAGATCGGCGCGGCGGTGGGCGGCGAGCATGATGCCGGCGGGGATGCCGCCGGCGATCATCACCGGAACCAGGGCCATGGTGTGGACGACGTCGGCCGCCGCCGCCATGTGTTGGCCGAAGATGAGGGTGGTCAGACGGACGCCCAACAAGAATACGGCGGCCGCATAAGCGGCTGCCATCGCCATGGTGACGGCGACCAGCCGCGCCGCATAGCGGACCTGGGCTCCCATGCCCATGGAATCCAGGCGGCGAGCGGCGATGGGAACAAACATCAGGCTGACGCCGATGGCGGCCTGAGCGAAGGGCGCGACCAGCGCATCCGCCGCCTTCAGATAGCCGGCCTCTTCCACCGAAAGAACGCTCCCGGCGACGAGGAAATAGGCCTGATAGGAGATGATGCTCATGGGCACGGTGAGCAGCGTCCAGCCGCCGAACTGCCGATGTTCGCGCAGATAGCGTGACCTCTCGGCGGACGAGGGGAGACCGGCTGCCCGGCGGAAACCCCGCCCATCCGCCAGGCAGACCAGGAGGCTGCAGGCGGAGAGAACCACATACACCCCGACGACGCTGACCCGCGCGGCCATGGCATAGAGGGCGAAGGCGACGAGACAGAGGCAGAGGAACGCCAGGGACTGTACCAGGGCACGTTCAGGCATCTCCTCCACATAGAACCGGCGCCGCAGCATGTACTGGAGGGTGATCAGGTTGGCGTAGAGGAGGCTGGCGAGGATGGCATGAACGCTGGCGGTATCGATGACCCCGTCGAACCATAAGAGTGCTCCCGCCAGCGCCGATACCCCGGTAATGCCGCCGACCCAGATCACCTGCAGGGCGGCGACGAAGCCGAAGTAGCCGCGCCTCTCCTCGGGCAGGCGCCGCGGACCGTAGACCGACAGGGGATCGAGCACGGCTCCCGCCTGCGCCTGGCGGACGGCCATCACGAGGACGCTGGTCATGGCGAAGATGCCGAGCGCTTCGGCCCCCATGAGGCGCCCCACGAACACGCTCGAGAGAAAGGTGATCGCCGCCGACGCCCCCTGGTCGGCGATGCTGGCGAGCGAGCGTACGCCCAGTGAGACAAGCCGCGACGAGTGGGGGCGTTTGCTCCCGGCGGAACGAACCATGCCGGCTTTTAACTTGATCGGCGGTTGAAGAGAGGTCAAAGCTCTAGACGATGATCGCCGTGCTGGCGATGCCCGATCGGCGTCGCAAAATCGATCTTGATCTTTCCGCCCTCGCTTGCAAAGTGCGGTGGTGTACGGAAGCTCTGGGCGTGAGCAAACCGGAACACGGCAAAGCGATCGTCGCTGGGGTCTTGGCGGCGATCGGGGCGGGTGGTGTGGGGTGCCACTGGCATCGGCGCAGAGACGCGCAAAGGCCAGAGAACGGTCGGTCGGCGTTGTCGAACCTTTCAAGCCGTCGTCGTCATCCGCCCCGGAACGAGGTAACTGAGGGAGACGAAACTGCAGTCATGGAGATGGGCGCTGTCGCCCTTGAGCCGCCGGAGCGTTCCGGCGGTGCCGTCGGCCGCCGGATTCACCCTGCTCGAAATCCTCGTGGTGCTGGTCATTCTCGGCCTGCTGGCGGCGGTTGTGGCCGGCCCCCAGGTGTTCAAGCAGCTTGGTGCGGCCAAATCCGAGGCGGCTAAGCTTCAGCTGGATCGGGTGGCAGGGTCTCTCGATCTGTTTCGGCTGGATGTGGGCCGCTATCCGGCTCAGCAGGAGGGCCTGCGCGCCCTGATGGAGCCTCCCCTCGGTGTCACCCGCTGGAACGGCCCCTATCTGAAGAAGCAGGAGTCGCTGGTCGATCCGTGGGGTCGTCCGTTCGGCTACCGGTATCCCGGTCAGCACGGTGAATACGACCTGTGGTCGCTCGGCGCCGACGGGACGGAGGGAGGCGACGGCGAGAACCGCGATATCGTCAATTGGTGAGCGGGGGTTCGAGCGCGGGTTCACGCTGCTCGAACTGGTCGTCGTTCTCGTCGTGATGGCGCTCGTCGCCGCTGCCGCCGCGCCGCCGCTGATCGGTCGTCTCGGGCACGTGCAGACGCAGACGGCGGCCCGGGATCTGGCTTCGGCCCTGCGCCAGACCCGAAGCGAGGCCATCGGTTCCAATGTGGACCTAGCCTTCGCCGTCGACACCGATGCGCGCACCTACGCCATCGAGGGACGTCCGCCGCGGCAACTACCGCCGGACCTGGCCATGTCGTTGTTCACCGCCGAATCCGAGCGGCTTAGCCGCAGCGCCGGGGCTATCCGCTTTTTCCCGGATGGAAGTTCGACGGGTGGAGAGATCAGGCTGGCCGATGCGGCCGGCACCGGCGCTATCGCCGTCCGGGTGGACTGGCTGACGGGACAGATCCGGATTGACCGAGGCGGATCCGCGCAACCCTGAGACCGGATTCACGCTGCTCGAGGTGCTGATCGCCTTCACGGTGGTCGCCTTCGTGCTGGCGGCGGTCATGCAGATCTTCTCGGGCGGGTTGCGTAGCACCGCCGTGGCGGAGCAGCGGGTGTTCGCATCGATGCTGGCCCAGTCGAAGATCGAGGAAATGGCGGCGAAGCAGCCCCTCCATCCGGTCGTGGAATCGGGCGCGACCGACAACGGTTATCGCTGGCGGGCCGAAGTCAGCAAGTATTGGGAATTGGCATCGGAGCAACAGCAAGGGAGTGCCGTCGTCCTTTACCAGCTTGCGGTCACCGTCGAGTGGGGACCGAGGACGTGGCCGCGCCGGTTCGACCTGGCGACGCTTCGGGTTGGATGGCCCGAGCAAGGCGACGAGGAGGGCGGCGACCCGGGGGCTCACCATGACACGACCCGATGAGGGTGTGCGGCATGGGGGCGACGGCGGATTTACCCTTCTCGAGCTGCTCGTTGCCATCACCGTGTTTGCGTTGATGGCGGGCATTCTGGTCGCCGGCTTTCGCTTCGGGGTTCGGGTTTGGGAGCAGGCCGAAACCGCGTCGATGCAGTTGACCGATGTGGAGAGCGCCTACGCCATCGTTCGGCGGTTGATCGCCAATGCCCAGCCGCTGACCGTCGCATCGGAGGACGGGAACGTTCACGTGGATTTTGCCGGAACGGCGAGCCGGCTGTCGTTCGTCGCTCCCTCCCCGGTGCAGGCGTTCGTCGGCGCCTTGCACACCATCTCGCTGGTGCGCGTCCCGGCCGGGCCCGCCAAGCAGGGAGAACAGTTGGTGCTGAATGTTCGCCCTTACGAGCCGGACGAAGCTAACGAAACACCGAGGCGGCGTGCGCCGGGGAAGGAGCGACTGGACAAGAGCGTCGTCCTCGTGGATCGTGCGCAAGCGGTGGAGTTCCTTTATTTTGGCGGTGACGACGCCGATCCGACGCCAAAGTGGCAGACGACATGGATCAATCGCGAAGCGCCGCCAAAACTTGTCGCCGTCCGCATTCGCTTTGCCGCCGACGACCGTCGCCGCTGGCCGGACCTGATCGTCGCTCCGGTCGTGCTGGAAGCGGCCTATTGAGCGGGGCGACGGGCCACGACGGGGATTGTTTCGCCAGGCCATGGATCAACTGAAGTCCGTTCTTCTTTCCTTTCTTCGCTGGTGGCTGGGTGAGCTGCGGGCCTGCCTGCCATCGCGGCTGCGCCGGTTCCTGACCGCATCGCGCAACCGGCTGGTCTTCGATGTGTCCGATTCGGTCGTCGTCGTCAGTGAAGTAAACGGCGGCGGCGAGCGCGAGATCGGTCACATCGTCCGCGACCAGAGGCAGGCCGCCGACCCGGCGGACCGGGTGCGCGGCCTGCTCGCCCACCTCGACGCACGCCGGCGCGACATCGTGGTACGGCTGCCGCCGTCGATGGCCCTGCGGCGGAAGATCGAACTGCCCAGTGCCGCCGAGGAGAACCTGCGCGAGGTCGTCTCTTTCGACATGGAGCGACAGACGCCTTTTTCGGCCGACCAGGTTTATTTCGACGCCCGCTTGGTGCGCCGGCTGCCGGAAAAGCAGCGGATTGTCGCCGATCTGGTCCTGGTGCCGAAGACACTGGCCGATCCGGCCATATCGCTGTTGGCATCGTGGTCGGTGGTGCCCCATTACATCGAGCTTCCTGGCACCGCCGATCGCTCGCCCCAGGTGGTCGCCCTGGCGGCGCAACTGGGCGCCGTTCCGGCGGCAAAGGGGGTGCACCGGCTGAGCTGGGGCCTGGCCGGGCTGGCGGCCCTTCTGGTGGTCGCCATCGCCGCCGTTCCTCTCCTCCGTCAGCATCGCCAGCTCGCCAGCCTGGATGCCCAGGTGGAACAGGCGAAGAAGGAAGCCGACGCGGCGCGCAAGACGCAGGACCAGATCGACAATCTGGCGGCCCTCGATCGCTTCCTGGTGGAGCGGAAGGAAGCGCGCCCGGCCCGAATCGCCGTTCTCGACGAGATCAGCCGCATTCTCCCCGACGACACCTGGCTCTTCCGGCTGCGGCTGGCGGGGGACGAGGTGCAGACCTTCGGCTATTCCGCCGGCGCCTCGAACCTGATCGGTCCGCTCGAAGAGTCGCCCTTGTTCCGCAATCCCCAGTTCCTCGCCCCGCTCATGCGTGATCAGCGGGTGGATGCGGAACGCTTCCACATCGCGTTTCAGTTGGAAGGGGCGCCCAGTTGATGATCCAGCTCTCGCCGGCGATGCGCCGCATCGTCGCCGTCGGCCTGCTCTGTCTGGCGGTGGCGGTGATCTACGCGATCGTCTTGCGTCCGTTCATCGACCTTTATGCCGCCCAGCGGGAAGCGATCTCCGAACAACGGCAGCTGCTCGACCGCTACCGGCGCTATGCGGCAGCGCGGGCGGACCTGGGTGAACAACTGGAGGTGCTGCAGAGCGACCGCTCCGCCCAGGAGGGGTATCTGCAAGGGGACAGCGAAACGCTGGTGGCGGCCCAGTTGCAGAACCGGATCCGCAGCGTGGTCCAGGCGACCGGGGCGAAGCTCTCCAGCACCCAGGTCCTGCAGGCCACCGACGAGGCGAGTTTCCGTCGGATCACCGTCCGCGTCACCATGACCTGCGGCATCGTCGATCTGCAGAAGATCTTCCATCAGCTGGAAGGGGGGCGCCCGTACCTGTTTCTCGATAACGTCGATGTGTCGGGAGAGCAGGCGCGCCGGCGAAGCGGCGAGGTCGCGGTGCGGGAAGACCTGAACGTGTCTTTCGACGTTTACGGCTTCATGCGGGCGGCGTGAGCGGATGAGAGCCTTGTTCACCACATGGCGCGTCCCCCTCCTGCTGGCGGTGCTGTGCGCGGGTTTCGCCGCGGTGCTGGCCGGGATCATCGATGGGCCCGGCTCCCCGCCGGCCGATCCGGACACCGAGGTGGCGGCGGCTGCCGACGATGCGACCGCCGAACGGTCGTTTGATCTGGAGCCGCTCGAGAGCTTCGATGCGGTCGTCGAGCGTCCGTTGTTTTCCCGCACCCGCCGCCCGTTACCGGTCGCCGCGGCGACCAAATCCGATGCCCATGGCGGCAGCGCCGGCGTCCCGTTCCTGTTGAGCGGCATCCTCATCGCCGGCTCCACCCGCGTCGCCTTTTTGCAGCCGCGATCTGAACCGAAAACTTTCCGCGTCCTCGAAGGGGAGACGATCGAAGGGTGGAAGATCGAGAAGATCACCCAGCGCCAGGTTGTGGTCGGCAACGGCGAGGTGAGCCAGGAACTGACCTTGCAGGATCGCAATGCGCCGGTCGCGGCCGCCGCCCCCGACGGGCGGGGGCAACCCGGGCGGGGCGGTCGGAGACCGCCGCCGATCCCCGGACGCGAAGACATGATGCCGGGCGGTCAGCCGTTCCCGCCAGGGGATGAGGTGGATGGCGGGGCCGAAAACGACGCACAATAAGGCGTTCCTACTACTTCTAGTTGTATTGTCTGGGTGTATGTATCCTGGGCATGATACGACGGTGTCGCCGACGTTGACCGGGGATCGTTCGATCGAGACGTCGTTTTCGACGCCGCGTCCGCAGGTGGAGACGGCGCCGGAGGTGGGGCGTCGGGCGGGTGATTTCGTTCCGGGGACGAGTGTGTTTGCGCGGCCGTCGGGGCCCGGCCGGGTTTCGGTGGAGGGGACGTCCGGGGGTCAGGTTTCGCTGAATTTCGTCGATGCGGACGTGCGCGAGGTGGTGCGGGCGGTGTTGGGGGATGCGCTCGGGGCCAATTACACGATCGATCCGTCGGTTCAGGGGACGGTGACGCTGCGCACCAGCCAGCCGGTGCCGCGGGCGGAGCTGGTGGGGGTTCTCGAGGACATTTTGGCCTTCAACAACGCCGGTCTGGTGGAGCAGGGCGGCGTGTTCAAGGTGGTTCCGGCGGACCGGGCGATGCGCAGCGGGGCGCGGGTATCGGGTGTGGCGCGGGGGGGCGCGCTGCCGACCGGAGCGGGGGCGGTGGTGGTGCCGCTGCGCTATGTGTCGGCGGCGGAGATGAAGGAGGTGTTGCAGCCGTTTGCGTCGCCGGGGGCGGTGGTGCGGGCGGACGCGTCGCGCAATCTGTTGGTGCTGAGCGGGACGCAAGGGGAGGTGGACCAGTTGCTGGAGGTGATCTCCACCTTCGACGTGGACTGGCTGGGGGGGATGTCGTTTGCGGTGCTGCCGGTGCAGACGGCGGACCCGGAGACGGTGGTGGCGGAGCTGGAGGAGGTGTTTGGCAATCCGGAGACGGGGCCGCTGGCGGGGGTGGTGCGGTTTGTGCCGATTGCGCGGCTGAGCGCGATTTTGGTGATTTCGGCGCGCCCGGTGTACCTGGAGCGGGCGCGGCAGTGGATCGAGCGGCTGGACTACGGCGACGAGCAGGTGGCGCGGATATTCGTTTATTACTGCGAGAACAGCCGGGCGTCGGACTTGGGCGAGGTGCTGAACGAGATTTTTGCCCCCGGCGCGGCGGGTCGGCGGGAGCTGGCGCCGGGTTTGACCCCGACCCAGATCGGCGGCCGTGAGCAGCGGCAGGGGGGGCGGCAGGTGCCGACCTTCGGTCGCGGGACGGGGACGGGGGGGACCGGCACCACCGGGACGACGACCGGGACGACCACCGGCGGGACCACCGGTTTCGGCCAGGGTGCGACCGGCGAGGGGGAGACCGGGACCGGCCAGGGGACCGGCTTTGGAACCGGCCGCGCGCGCACCGGGGTTGGCGGGACCGGCGGCCGGACGGGGCGTCAGCAGCAGCGGCTGGGCGGCGTCGCCAACCCGTTCGGGACCGGCGAGGAGGAGGAGGTCAACTTAGGCGTGGCGCCGATCCGGATCATTGCCGACGACGTCAAGAACGCGCTGGTGATTCTGGCGACGCCGAAGGACTTCCGGCTGGTGGAGGCGGCGCTGAAGAAGCTGGACGTGACGCCGTTGCAGGTGCTGGTGGAGGCGACGATCCTCGAGGTGGTGCTGAACGATGCGCTGCGCTACGGGGTGGAGTGGTTCTTCAAGTCGGGCAACAACGAGCTGTCGTTCTCGACCCGGTCGCTGGCGGCGGGGGCGCTGACGGCGCCGGTCCTGCCCGGGTTCACCTATTTCCTGCAGACCTCGGACCTGCGGCTGATCGTCAATGCCTTGGACCAGGTGACGACGGTGAACGTGCTGTCGGCGCCGCAGGTGTTCGTCCTCGACAACGAGACGGCGACCCTGCAGGTGGGCGATCAGGTGCCGATCTCGACCCAGTCGTCGCAGAGCACCATTTCCGCCGACGCGCCGATCGTCAACTCGGTGGAGTACCGGGACACCGGGGTGATCCTGGCGGTGACGCCCCGGGTGAACTCGGGCGGCCTGGTCACCATGGACGTGATCCAGGAGGTGAGCAACGTCAGTCAGCAGACGGATTCCAACATCTCGACCTTGCAGAACAGTCCGGTCATTCAGCAGCGGCGGCTGGAGAGCACGGTTGCGGTGCAGTCGGGGGGGACGGTGGCCCTGGGCGGGCTGATCCGCGACGCCCAGTCGGCGACGTCGCAGGGGCTGCCGTTCCTGTCGCGGATTCCGTTCATCGGCTGGCTGTTCGGGCAGCGGGCGGACTCTTCGGAGCGGACCGAACTGCTGGTGCTGCTGACGCCGCGGGTGGTGTCCAACCAGGAGGAGGCGGTGCGGCTGACCGACGAGGTGAAGCGCCGGATGACCAACATGTTCCCGGTCGGCTCGCAGCCGGGACCGTGGAGCCAGCGCTTCCTGCGGCCGCGCCCGACCCCGACAGCGACCCCGGCCCCGACGATGCCGCCCCCCGGCGTCAGCACCGAACCCACCCCCGAACCGGCCCTGCCGCCACCCCCCGCCGCCCCCTCCTCCCCATCCACCCCGCCGCCCGCCCGGCAAGGCCCCATCGGCAACGCCCCTAACCCCCCCACCAGCCTCCTCCCCCAGGCCGCGCCATGAGGCTGCCGGAACGCAAGGCCCGGTCGCCAGCCGGCCGCGCGCCGCGGCGGGGTGACCGCGGCCGTAGCCGCGGCGTCGCCCTGGTCGCCGTCCTCTGGTTGCTGGTCCTGCTCGCCGCGCTCAGCGCCAGCTTCGGTCTGACCACCCGCACCAACGTCGCCCTCGCCCGCAACGTTGCCGGCGCCGCCGAGGCGGAGGCCGCCGCCGATGCAGGCCTGCAGCGGGTCCTCGCCGGCCTGATCGCGAGCCAGGACCAACGGGCGTTCCGCCTTGACGGCACCCCTTACGCCTGGACCTTCAACAGCAGCGAGGTGCGCTTCGCCATCGAGGACGAGGGCGGCAAGATCGACCTCAATTCGGCCCCGGAGGAGTTGCTGGCGGCGCTATTCCGGGTGGTTGGGGTGGTGCCCAAGGAGGCCAATGCTCTGGCCGCGGCGATCGTCGATTTCCGCGACGAGGATCACGAGCGCCGCCCGAATGGGGCGGAAGATTCCGACTACGCCAAGGACGGCGCGGAGCAGGGTGCGAAGGATGCGCCGTTCCAGGTCATCGAGGAACTGCTCCAGGTCAAGGGGATGAACGGCGTCCTCTACAAGGCGGTGACCCCCGCCTTGACCCTCTATTCGGGGGCGGAGCAGCCGGAGGAGAATGTGGCCCTGCCGTTGGTTGCCGCCGCCCTGGCCGAGCGCAGCGGCCGGTCCACCGGCCTTCCCGGGAGCACCGATAGCTTCCTCAAGAGCCGGACCGAGGACCGCCGCTCACGCCAGGCTCAGGCCGTCGACGATCGGCAGACGGCGGTGGGGCGCGGCGGGACGGACAGGGCGACGACCGCCCTCGACGATGAGGAGGAGGAAGGGGCGCAGTCGGGACTCTCCACCTTCGGCATCCATGTGGAGGCGCGCACCCAGGGCGGAGCGGTCTTCGCCCGTGAGGCCGTCGTTCGCCTCACCCCGGAGCAGGTTCCGCCGTTTTCGATCCTGGCCTGGCGGCAGGGCTCGCGCTGGCTGTTTCCTTCCTGAGCCCACCTGAGCCCGGAGCTGCCCGCAAAGCCGAGGCGGGCCGCCTTATGAGCGGCGGAGCGGCTTGTACTTGATCCGGTGCGGTTGCAGCGAATCCTCCCCCAGCCGGCGCCGGCGGTCCACCTCGTAGTCCTGGTAGTTGCCCTCGAACCATTGGACGCTGCTGTCTCCCTCGAAGGCGAGGATGTGGGTGGCGATCCGGTCGAGGAACCAGCGATCGTGGCTGATGACCACGGCGCAGCCGGCGAAGGCGACGAGGGCGTCTTCCAGCGCCCGGAGCGTATCCACGTCGAGATCGTTGGTGGGTTCGTCGAGGAGGAGGACGTTGGCACCGGCCTTCAACATTTTCGCCAGGTGGACGCGATTGCGTTCGCCGCCGGACAGATCGCCGACCTTTTTCTGCTGGTCGCCGCCGCGGAAGTTGAAGCGGGCGACATAGCCGCGGCTGGCCACCTTCCGCTTGCCCAGTTCGATCTCGTCGAGGCCGCCCGAGATCTCCTGCCAGACCGTCTTGCGGCCGTCGAGGGCATCCCGCGACTGGTCGACATAGCCGAGGACGACCGTGTCAGCGAGGCGGATGGTGCCGCCGTCGGCCCGTTCCTGGCCGGTGATCAGGCGAAACAGGGTCGTCTTACCGGCCCCGTTGGGTCCCACCACCCCGACGATGCCCCCCGGCGGCAAACGGAAGCTGAGCCCATCGAAAAGCAGCCGCTCGCCATAGCCCTTGCGCAGGTCCGTCGCCTCGATCACCAGGTTGCCGAGCCTGGGGCCGGGGGGGATGACGATCTGGGCGGTCCCGCCGTCTTCCCGGCCGGCCTCGGCAAGGAGCGTCTCGTAAGCGGAGATGCGCGCCTTGGATTTGGCCTGGCGCGCCCGCGGGCTCTCGCGGATCCACTCCAGCTCCCGGTCGAGGGTGCGCTGACGGGCGGCGTCCTGTTTCTCCTCCACCGCCAGCCGTTTCTGTTTCTGCACCAGCCACGAGGAGTAGTTCCCCTCGTAGGGAATGCCCCGGCCCCGGTCGAGTTCGAGGATCCAGCCGGTGACGTTGTCGAGGAAGTAGCGGTCGTGGGTGACGAGGATGACGGTGCCGGAATAGTCCTTGAGAAAGCGCTCGAGCCAGGCGACCGACTCCGCGTCGAGGTGGTTGGTGGGCTCGTCGAGCAGCAGCATGTCCGGGTGCTCCAAGAGCAGCCGGCAGAGCGCCACCCGCCGCCGTTCGCCGCCCGACAGGGAGGCGACGTCGGCATCTGCCGGCGGGCAGCGCAGGGCGTCCATGGCGATCTCGATGGTGCGCTCGATTTCCCAGCCGCCGCAGGCATCGATCTGCTCCTGCAGATGGCCCTGCTCTTCCAGCAGGGCGGTCATCTCTTCGTCGTCGAGCGGCTCGGCGAAACGGGCGGTGATGACGTTGAACCGGTCGAGCAGTGCCTTCGCGCCGCCGAGGGCATCGCCGATGTTCTCTCCCGCCGTCTTCGTCGGATCGAGCTGCGGCTCCTGGGGCAGATAACCGATTCTGATCCCTTCCGCCGGGTCGGCCTCACCGCTGTAGTCGGTGTCCAATCCCGCCATGATCCGCATCAATGTCGACTTGCCGGCACCGTTGACGCCCAATACACCAATCTTGGCTCCGGGCAGAAAAGACAGTGTGATGTTCTTGAATACCTCGCGGCCGCCCGGGTAGCTTTTCGTCAAGCCGCGCATGACGAATACATACTGATAAGACATGATGGGTTCACGCGTATCCGCTTATTGTCGGGGAGAAGGTGGGCGGCCGCGGCCGCAGCGTCGGGCCCAACAGGCCTATACCAGATCAATCGCCGGCGGACCAAGCGTAAGCGGCGAAGCCCACTGAACCCGGCCGCATCACCCCCATCGACGGGTCGCGAACCGGCTCCGCCAGGGGCCTATAGGCGGAGCCGAGGGGGCGAATTTCGTGCTATACTTCGGCTGGCCCTTCGCCTAAACGTCACGCAAGGATGGCCTTGGTCAACAACAAACCCGCGGGGAGGACTGGGCGTGCCAAAGTCGATACTCGTGGTGGAGGACGAGCCGAACATCGTACTATCCCTACAGTTTCTCATGAAAAAGGCGGGGTTCGAGGTCCGCGTCGCCCGCGACGGCGAAGAAGCTCTTGCCGCCGTGGACGATCGAGCACCCGATTTAATTCTGCTCGACGTGATGATACCCAAACGGGACGGGTACGATGTGTGTCAGACCATCCGCGCCAATCCGAACTGGCAAGCGATCTACATCATTATGTTGACCGCCAAAGGGCGAGAGGTGGACCGCGAAAAGGGCATCGCCCTCGGTGCCAACGACTACGTGACGAAGCCATTCTCCACCCGGGACCTGACGGAGAAGGTCAAGCAGCTCCTGGACGGCGTCAGTTGACGTCCGCGTTTCCAGGTCGCCGACGCCGGTGGGCCCGCGATCCGTCCTAATCGTCTGCTTTTCCGGGCTGGCGGCGGCGGTGCTGATCGCCTTCGGCTCCGGCATCTGGATGCTCAGTTCCCGCCTCGCCGACGTGGACGCGCGACTGTGCACCACCGTCATCATCTACGGCGGCGGCATCGCCCTGTTGCTGGTCGCCGTTATCGTCATGCTCTGGGCATACCTCGACCGTGTCCTGGTGCAGCCGCTCGGCGCTCTCGTCCGCGGAATCCAGACGGTGGTCCATGCCAATCTCGACCAGCGGGTGGAGGTGGACGACGGCCATCGCCTGGGAGCCCTTCCCGGCGTCGTCAATGACCTGATCCGGCAGCTCCAACAAGCGCGTATCAGCGTCGATGAAACGGTGAAGTTGGCGACGGCCAAGGTGGAAGACCGCAAGACCCAATTGGAGAGCGTCCTGCGCGATCTTCACGAAGGCGTCCTCGTCTGCACCCTCGACCACAAGATCCTTCTCTACAATGCCCGCGCCCTCAGCCTCCTTCACATCGCCGGCACCGTTGGGCTCGACCGCTCTCTGTTCCAGTTTATGGCCCGGCAGCCCATCCAGTATGCTTTGTCACGGCTCAGGGCCGGCTTGTCTGACAGTGGGGACACCGGCGGCGAAGCGCTGACCACTCCCTTCGCCGCGGCGACGACGGACGGGCGTCACACCCTGCAAGGACGAATGGGGCTGATTCTGGACCCCGATCGGGTCGCCAGCGGCTACGTGCTGTCGTTCAATGACCATACCGACGAGTTGGCGGCGATCGGGCTACGCGACCGTCTGCTTCGGGAGGCGACGGAAGGGGTGCGCTCGCCGCTGGCCAATCTGCGCGCGGCAGCCGAGATTCTGGTGGGCGAGTCCGGCGCATCGGACATCGAACAGCGCAGGTTCAAGCAGGTTCTCCTCAGCGAGGTCCACCAGCTCTGCGCCCGAGCCGAGCATCTTGCCGGCCGCTACCGGGACGTCATCACCAATCACTGGCCGATGACCGACATCTACTCGCCGCATCTGTTCGACAGCGTGAGCCGGCGCCTGCACGAGCAGCACAAGGTCGATGCGGTCATGGTCGGTCTGCCGTGCTGGTTGCACGGCGACAGCTACACGCTGATCGAGCTCCTGGAGCGCCTGGTGGTCGAGGTCAATCGCGCCCTCGGCGAATTCGCCTTCGAGTTCGAGGCAACGGCGGGGGAATATTACGTTTATGTGGACATTACCTGGAAGGGGGCGCCGGTTTCGACCGCCGAGGTGAACGGGTGGCTATCCGCCAGCCTTGACGAGTCTCTGGGCGGCCTGAGCCTGAACGAAATCCTCGAGCGACATCGGACCGACGTCTGGAGCCTGGCGGTGGACGGAGGGAGGTCCCGCCTGCGCCTGCCCCTGCCGCCGGCGGCCAAGCCCCGCAGTGAAGAAGCCCGCGCGACGTTGCCGCCCCGGCCCGAGTTCTACGATTTCGACCTGTTGCATCGTCCCCGCGTCACCGACATCCGACGCGACGCGCCGCTAAGGTCGCTGGCGTTCGTCGCCTTCGATACGGAGACGACCGGCCTTCACCCCGACCATGGTGATGAGATCATTTCCATCGCCGGCGTGCGCATCGTCAACGGCCGCGTCCTCACCGGCGAAACCTTCGCCCGCCTGGTCAATCCGCGTCGTCCCATACCCCCGTCGTCCCGGGTTTTTCACGGCATCAGCGATGAGATGGTCAGGGACAAGCCGCCGCTCGCGGTGGTCCTGCCGCAATTCCACGCGTTCGTCGGCGATGCGGTGCTGATCGGTCACAATGCCCCCTTCGACATGAAATTCATCCGGTTGAAGCAGGCCGAGGCCGGGGTGACGTTCGACATGCCGGTGCTGGACACCCTGCTGCTGTCCGCTTTTCTGCATGACCACACCTATCGCCACACCCTCGATGATGTTGCCGGCCGGTTCGCCGTCACCATTCTCGGCCGGCATACCGCCCTCGGCGATGCGCTGGCGGTCGCGGGGGTATTCGTCAAGATGCTTAAACTCCTCGCTGCACGTGGCATTATTACCCTCGACGATGCACTCACGGTTTCGCACAAGTTGGCGCAGGTGCGGATGCGACAGGAGCGGATGTGATGATGATGGGCGAGCCGCCGGAGGGGGACGGCCGATACGGTCCGGCAGAGGCGGACGGCCGCTACGGACAATGCCTGGTGGCGATCTTCCTGTTGGGCGTGGTGCTGTTCCAGCCGCTCCTCCTCTCCGTCTTCGACGCGGCGGTGGCACCGGAGTTGGGTGAGACGGCGCGGCGGCCGGTCATGCTGCTGGGCGTGCCGCTGCTGTACGCCTATGTGTTCGTCGCTTGGGCGTTGCTGATCGCTCTTCTTGCACTCGTCGTCGAGCGGGCATCGACTCAACCCGGACCGCAGGCCGGAACTCCCCGGGAAAGGGAGGTGGAATGACCGGGGGTGAGGCCGTACTACCCACCTGGCTGATCATTCTGACCTCTCTCGGCTACGTATCGAGCCTCTTCGCCATTGCCTACTTCGGCGATCGGCGGGCCAGGCAGGGGCGGACGCTGATCGCCAATCCGACCATCTATGCGCTGTCCATAGCGGTCTATTGCACCGCGTGGACGTTCTACGGCAGCGTCGGCCGCGCCGTGGAAGTGGGGGTCGGCTTCCTGCCCATTTACATCGGGCCGACGCTGATGTTCGCCCTCGGCTGGGTCATCTTGCGGAAGATGATCCGCATCGGCAAACAACATCGAGTCACCTCGATCGCCGACCTCATCTCGTCCCGCTACGGCAAGAGCCACCTCCTCGGCGGCTTGGTCACGGTCATCGCCGTCATCGGCATCATGCCGTATATTTCTTTACAATTGAAAGCGGTGGCGACCGGCTTCGACGTCCTGGCGCTCTACCCCAATCTCACCCCGGTACTCACCGACCGCGCCACCCCTTGGTTCGCCGATACCGCCCTCTGGGTCGCCGCCCTGATGGCGGTGTTCTCCATTCTCTTCGGCACCCGCCATATCGACGCGACCGAACATCACCAGGGCATGGTGGCTGCGATTGCGTTTGAATCGGTGGTCAAGCTGATCGCCTTCATCTCGGTCGGACTCTTTGTCACCTACGGCATGTATGACGGCTTCGGCGACCTGTTCAGCAAGGCGGCACAGCGGCCGGACCTGGCCCGGCTGTTCACCCTCGATCCGGCGGCGAGCGATTGGGTGCCGCTCACGCTTCTCGCCATGCTCACCATCATCTGCCTGCCCCGACAGTTCCAGGTCACGGTCGTCGAGAACACCGACGAGCGCCATCTCAACAAGGCGATCTGGCTGTTCCCGCTCTATCTGCTGCTCATCAACGTCTTCGTGCTGCCGATCGCTCTCGCCGGGCTGATGGTGTTTTCCGGCGGAGCCGTCAATGCGGACACCTTCGTCCTCGCCCTGCCGATGACGCAACACCAGGAGGCGTTGGCCATCCTCGCCTACGTGGGCGGTCTCTCGGCGGCCACCGGAATGGTGATCGTGGAGACGGTCGCCCTGTCGACGATGATCTGCAACGATCTGGTGATGCCGGCTTTGCTCAAGATTAGCTGGTTCCATCTGGCCGAGAGCAGCGATCTTTCCGGCCTTCTTCTGCGAATTCGGCGCGGGGCGATTATTTTTATCGTCCTTATCGGCTATCTGTACTTCGATCTTATCGGCGAGTCTTACGCGCTGGTCTCCATCGGCTTGGTTTCCTTCGCCGCCGCGGCGCAATTCGCGCCGGCCCTCGTCGGCGGTCTGTACTGGAAAGCCGCCAGCCGGCGAGGTGCACTTGCCGGCATCACCGCCGGCTTCGTCATCTGGGCCTACACCCTTCTGCTGCCGTCCTTCGCGCGCTCCGGCTGGCTGCCGGAAAGCTTCATCGACCAGGGCCCATGGGGGATCGAGCTTCTGAAACCCTATGCCCTGTTCGGGCTGGCTCACCTGTCGTCGATCGCCCATTCCCTTTTCTGGAGCCTGCTCGCCAACCTGCTCGCCTTCGTCGGCGTCTCGCTGCTGGATCGGCAGAGCGCCATCGAGCGGATCCAGTCCACCTTGTTCGTCGAGGTCTTCCGCCAAGGGACGTCGGTCGGTGCGGCCGGACTGCTGCAGGGCACCGTCCACGTGGCGGCGCTGCGCTCCTTGGCCGAGCGCTTTCTCGGCAGCGAGCGAACCGCCGACCTGTTCAACGACTACAGCCGGCAGCGCGGCGTGACCCTCGAGCCCGGCATGCGGGCGGACGGCGAGTTGGTGCAGTTCGTCGAACGGCGGCTTTCCGGCGCCATCGGCGCCGCATCGGCCCGGGTCATGGTCGCCTCCACCTTCAAGGGCCAGGGCTTCGGCGTCGAGGAGATCATGCAGATCCTCGACGAGACGTCCCAGGTCCTCGAATACAGTCGCCAGCTGGAGCTGAAATCCCGGGAACTGGAGCGGGCCACGGCGGAGCTGAAAGCGGCCAACCACCGCCTGACCGAATTGGACCGGATGAAGGACGACTTCCTGTCGACGGTTACCCACGAGTTGCGGACGCCGCTGACGTCGATCCGGTCGTTCTCGGAGATCCTGCACGATTCGCCCGACCTCGACATGGCCGAACGCCAGCATTTCCTCAGTATCATCATCCGCGAAAGCGAACGGCTCACCCGGTTGATCAACCAGGTCCTGGATCTGACCAAGATCGAGACTGGGCGGATGAAATGGCAGATGGCGGCGGTCGACCTTGGCGACGTGATCGACCATGCGGTGAGCTCGCTGCGCCAACTGTTCGAGGACCGGAGCATCGCGCTGGCGGTGCATCTGCCGGACTCGGTCCCGAAAATCCACGGCGATCGGGATCAGCTCATCCAGCTGGCCATCAACCTCCTCTCCAACGCGCAGAAGTTTTGTCCGGCCAACACCGGCAGGGTGGAGGTGGGGCTGAAGACGAAGGATAACGAGGTTATCGTCAGCGTGGCCGATAATGGGCCGGGCATCCCGCAGCACGAGCAGGAAGCCATTTTCGAGAAGTTCCATCAGGTGCGATCCGGACAGACGGGGAACCCCATGGGTTCCGGTCTGGGCCTCGCCATCTGCCGGGGCATCGTCGAGCACCTGGGCGGCCGGATCTGGGTCAGCAGCACCCCCGGCCACGGCGCCACCTTCTACTTCTCCGTACCCATCGCCGTCGGCTAGAAGTCGCTGGCTAGGCGCCTCGTCGTCGACCGGCGGGTACGGCCATCGCGTGCAAGTGGGGACTGGGATCGTCGGCAAGAGCCGCCTGGCGCAGGCGCCGTGGGGCACACGAGCGACAGCCGGAACGCTTGCGGCCATCGAAGCGTTCATTCTTCATCGTCCGCAATGACGGTTGCCTCGGAGCGAGGAGGACAACATGCCCAAGGCGAAGTCGAAGAAGCAGCAGATGGCTGCCGGTGCCGCGCTTTCCGCCAAGCGGGGCGAGCGGCCTAAATCCAGTCTGCAGGGGGCATCGAAGGAGATGGTCGACTCCATGAGCGAGGCGGAGTTAGCTGACATGGCCCGCACAAAACGAAAGAATAAGCCGGAGCGGGTCGGCGGCTAGTCGCCGAACGGGAGGGGCGCCGTGACCGCAGCGGAAGACAAGGCCAATTACGAAGAGCATCTGCGGAAAATCCAAGCGAAGATGCCGGGTCGCGGCGCTGCCGCTCTCGCTTGGCTGTCCCGCCCGGAGGTGCGTCCGCTGCGGGTGAGCGCCGCGGTTCTGCTCATGATCGGCGGGCTCGTCGGGTTCCTGCCGGTGGTGGGCTTCTGGATGCTGCCGCTGGGCGTGCTGCTGCTGGCCCAGGACGTACCTTTCCTCAGACGGTTCAGCGTATGGATGTTCAACCTGTTCGAACGCTGGTCCGAACGGCTGTCGGCGGCGGTTCGGCGATCATGGATCCACCGGCGGTGGCAGCGCCTTTTTCGACGATCCGAGCGCAAGCCGCCGGCAGCCCTTGAGTGAGCACCTCACTCGGGGGGCAGAGGGCCAACTTGGAAAATGGAGGGACACATGGAGGGGAAGTTGGACTGGAAGTGGATCGGCATCGGGATTCTGATCATGCTCGCCCTGAACATGGCGGCCGGCTTCATTCTCGGCCTGTTCCTCTCGCCGCACATTCAGGGGGCGACCAGTATCGAGGACATCAATCTGAGCGGTGGGCAAATCGCTCTTCTGGCCGCGGTTAACTTCCTCTCCTTCGTCATCGGTGGCTTCATCGTCGGGGTTAAATCCAGCGGCCGGACGATCCTGGAGCCGGGCATATCGGCGGCCCTCGCGGTCATCATCGCGCTGGTGCTCTCCGGCAACTTCTCCCTGGTCAACATGCTTGCCGGCGGCCTGGTGCCGTTCGGGGCCGGGGTTCTCGGCGGCTGGCTCGGCGAGAAAAAGCAGGGGCTGGCCTGACTGGGCCAAAGGACCGCTGGGGGAAGGCCGGGGGAGGCCGGCACTCAGCCGGTTCGGTCGAGGCCGACGACCAGCGCTGCGGCATAGCCGTCGGCCGCTTCTTCGATGGATGCGTAGGCGGCGTCTCCCCCCTGACGCGCGATGAAGTCGTTGTAGTTGAAGGTCGTCTGGGTGGCCCCGCGCGTGTTGTAGGGTGAGAATGCCTCGTACACGTGGGCGTTGAGGGCGTCGGGGAGAAATATCTGGCTGGCCAGGACGGTGCGCGCGTCCAGGAACACCTTGTAGTGGAAATGGGTGGTACGGCCGGCGTACCAGCCGGGATAGATGGTGCGGAAGCTGCACACGCCATCGTCGCCGGTGAACTGGCTGCCGCGCAGGAACGTCTGATCGCGGGTATTGATGACGGCGTCGCTGCCTTGTCGGGCAAAGCCGGAATAGTTGCCCTCCGCGTCGCATTGCCACAGGTCGACGCGCGCATTGGCGATCGGGGTGCATCCGGTCGCCGCCGAAACCACCTGGAGAGCCAGCCGGACCGGAACGCCCGGTTTGCCCTCGGTGATGTCCGAGCGGATCGCTTTCGGATCGATGTAAAAGGGTCCCTCGGTCAGCCGCGGCGTAACCAGGCAGATATCCCGGCCAATCAGGCCGTTGCCGGCGGGTTCCGCGGCTCGGAGCGGGGCGGCGACGGCGGCGGCCACCGGGCCCAGCGCCAGCGACCGCAGCCATCCGCGCCGCGAGATGGAGATGGAACTCTCGCTCATCGAAGCCCTTTCCGGTTGTTTCTGGGTCGAACGACGATCGCGTTCCGAGGTGGCTCAGGCGATCGTGTCGAAGTTGCCGTGGCGTCCGAGCCCGTCCCGGAAGCGACCGGCACCGGCGACGCCATCGGTCACCAGCGCCTCCCGGCCGTTGTACCATTCCTCAATCAGCGCCTCGCGCACCGGCAGGCCATGGCCGCGGATGGCCGAGCGCCGGTCTGCCCGGACGCAGGTCTGGGGAAAGCGGGCGATGTCGCGGGCGATGGCCTCGGCCTTTTCTCGCGCGCCGCCGGGCGGAACGACATACTCGCAAAGGCCGAGTGCCAGGCATTCTTCGGCCGGGACCTTGCGACCGGTGAGGATGATTTCCAGGGCCCGACCGAGGCCGACAATGCGAGGCAGGCGGACGGTGCCGCCGTCGATCAGGGGAACGCCCCAGCGCCGGCAATAGACGCCGAAGTAAGCGTCCTCTTCCATCACCCGGAAGTCGCACCACAGCGCCAGTTCCATTCCACCCGCCACCGCCGGCCCGGCCACCGCGGCGATGACCGGTTTGTCCAGTTCGAGCCGCGACGGGCCGAGGGGGCCGCGGGGAATCCCTGCGCCGTTGTCCCGCGGGGCTGCCGGCGGAATGTCCAACTCGCCAAGCGGTCGTTCCGCGTCCAACGTGCTGACGAATTTCAGGTCCCAGCCGGCACAGAAGGCGCCTCCGGCGCCCCAGAACACGGCAACGGAGGCAGACGGATCGGCATCGAACTCAAGGAAGGTCCTGACCAGGGCATCGGCGCTCGCCGGATCCATGGCATTCCGCGCTTCCGGACGATCGTGGATCACGGTCCAGACCGGCCCAGACTTCTCCACTCTTACCGCCATGCCTCTGCTCCTCCTGCCGCGTCGACGCCTTCGCCAGCGTCCGCCATCTCCCCCCAAATCCCGCCTCGGGGAAGAGTAGCCGGTCCGGTGCCGACGGGAAAGGCGGCCGAGCGGGCCGAACCAGCCTACCGGTGCGCCCATAACCCCCCTGTGCCATCATGGACGAGGGCGCAGCGGCCCGGGAAGCAACAGGTAACGGCGACGGATGGCGACTACGGATCGCAACGGTGATGGCGGCCGGTCATGGCTCGGCCCGGCGGTGAATTGACGTCCCCTCCGGACGACGACGGGCCGCGCCTCCTCATCGCCGAGGATGAGGCCGCGGTTGCCATGCTTCTTCACGATATGCTCGTCCTGCTGGGGGCGCGGCCGCTGGCGCCGGCCGGTAGCGTCGGTCAGGCGCTGGCGGTGGTCGAGGCGGAAGGGGCCCGACTGGACGGCGCGATTCTCGACCTCAAGCTTGGACGGGACGACGTCTATCCGGTGGCCGCACGCCTACGGGCGCTGGACGTTCCGTTCGTCTTCCTCACCGGCTATGGGCTGCCCGCCATCCACCGCCGCTATGCCGGCGTTCCGGTCATCGAAAAGCCGTTTGACCTGGCCTGTCTGGACGATCTGCTCAAACGCCATTTTCCATCCCGATCGCGCCGCTGATCGCCGCCCCGCCGCTGCATCCCCAGGGTCGTCTAACCCATCCGGGAATAATCATAGATAGTACCCATACTGGTAATTGCCCCTTATGCGATAGTACGCTATAGTTTAATTGTATAAAGCAAAACTATCGCGGACTTAAGGTGGACAGAGGAGGGGGGCGTTTCCCGCCATAGGGGGCGGCGTCGCCCTTTGTATCCCGACAGTCAGGCGATGCCGGACTCCCTGTCCCCGTCGCCGTGCACTGAGCCGCCGGCATTTCCACAGCGACCACGGAGGCCCGGACGAATCCGGGCATGTACCAGCATCAGGGGATGCAGGGCCGGAACAGACGCCGACCTCACCCCCGGCAGTCGGACTCGAGTGAGGTAGGTATGACGATCGGATTTCTCGGACGCGCACCGGCATGGGCGGGGCTTGCGGCGTTGCTCCCGTGCGCGGCGATACCCGCGGCGGCTGCGGCGGCACCGGAGCCGGCTGGATGGTACGCGGGAGACCCCCACGTGCACCGCAGCTGTGGAGGCGCACCGGAAGCGGTGACCAGCTTGCGGTCGAAGATGAGCACCAACAATCTGCGGGTGATCTCGGTGCTCGCGGACATGGGCAACGCCGAGGTGCAAAACGCGACGACGGACCTGCCTCTCGTTACCGGTTCGGACGCCAAGGAAACGAATGCCACCCGCATGCTCCACTGGGATACCGAGTGTCATTGGGACCCGGGCTACACGTGGTTATCTCCTCACCAGGTTCTCGGCGGCCATCTGGTCAACCTCGGACTGAGCCAGGCGCAGCAAGTCTTTAAGGAGTACACCGCACCGCTCTTTGACTGGGCACATGCGCAGGAGACGCCGTCAAACCAGCCGGTCGTCGCCGGCTTCGCCCACATGCAGTATTTGGACGACGGCATTCCGCCGGTAGGGCTGAGCTGCTGCACGCCGATCGAATACCCGGTGGAAGTGGCGCTCGGAAAGGCCGATTTCGTCTCCGAGGATGTCGCCGGCGGCAATTCGGCGATGAATGCCTATTACCGGCTGCTGAATACGGGATTCCGCCCCGGGTTCGCCGGCGGCACCGATTATCCCTGCGGCGTGTCGGTGCTGGGCTCGGTGTTGACCTACGTCCAGGTGGACGGCGATTTCACCTACCGAAAATGGATCGAGGGGATCAAGAACGGTCGGACCGTCGTCTCGCGCAACGGCCACAAGGAATTCCTCGATCTCAAGGTCAACGCCACCGCCACGCCCGGCGATGAACTGACCCGCAGCGGAGCCGGCACGATTCCCGTCAGCGTCACATGGACGGCAACGCAAAAGATCACCGGCGGGACGATCGAGCTGGTGCAGAACGGTGCTGTCGTCGCCAGCAAGAAGGCGACGGTGAACACGTCGACCCCAGTCACCCTGACCGCCAACGTGAACGTTACCCAGAGCGGTTGGTTGGCGGCGCGACGGGTGGACGGCGCCGGCGAACACCGGCTGCAGACGGGTGCGGTCTTCGTAACCGTCGACGGCAAGCCGGTGCGCGCCAGTGCGGCCGACGCCAACTTCTACGTGCAGTGGATGAACACCCTTCTGGCGCGGACGACACCGGGCGGCTCGTGGGACTTGTTCGAAACCTCGGCCGGCCGCGACGGCGCCCGGGCTCGGTACACGGCGGCGAAGACGGTCTATCAGACCGTCTGTGCCGAGGCGGGCGGCACGGCATGTGACGGCGGCGACGGCGGCGGCACCACCCCCGTCGCCGGGACCATCTTCGGTACCACGACGCCCTCGGTGGTCACCGAGTATGACGCGGCGGCGGTCGAGCTGGGGATGAAGTTCCAGGCCGCGGTCCCCGGTAACATCACCGCACTGCGCTTTTACAAGGGGCCGCAAAATACCGGCACCCACGTCGGTCATCTGTGGAGCGCCAGCGGCCAGCTTCTTGCCTCCGCCACCTTTACCGGCGAGACCGCCAGCGGCTGGCAGCAGGTCAACCTGGCGACGCCGGTACCGGTGGCGGCGAGTACCACCTACGTCGTCTCCTATCATACCAACGTCGGCTATTACTCCGCCGATACCGGGTACTTCGCCAACGACGTGGTCACCGGCAACCTGCGGGCGCTCGCCGACACGCCCACCAGCGGCAACGGCGTCTACCACTACGGAACGTCCACCACCACCTTTCCGACAGATACCTGGAACGCCTCCAACTACTGGGTCGATGTCCTGTTCCAGTAAAAGGCTAGCCACGCGAGCGGGCTGACGTGGAAGGCCCCCCCGGTGCGAGCCGGCGGGGGCTTGTCCTCTTCTGGAGAACGGTGTCGGTCCGGCGGCCGTCGATCCAGCGTTGCCGGCGAGGGCCAAGGATGCCGGCTCAGCGGGCGACCAGCCGAACGCTGGACTTCGACCGCAGACGGGCGTTGCCGCGGATCATGTGCGCCGGCACCCGAAGCGGCTCACCGCCCTCCAGCCGGGCGGTAACGGCGGAGAAGTCGAGGCCGCAGAGGCGACCGATCCGGGAGAGGGGAGCGGCGGGCAGCTGACAGATCTCCTCGTACGAGGCGCGCAGCGCCGCCGGGGCGTCGGCGCGGACGCAGGCGCCGAGCCTCCTTTCGTAGGTGTGCAGACGCCGGCCGTGGGTGAGGGCCCGCCAGGCATAGGCAAAGGTATAGGGGCGCAATTCCCCTTGGCGGCAATTGAGGGCAAGCCGCGACCTGAGCACCGCCATCGGCCGTCGGCTCAGATGAACAAGGCTGAGATCGATGCCGTCGAGGGCGCGGATGGAGCGGACGGCGTGCAGATCGTGGGCGACGTCGACGACGACGCGGGCGCCGGACATCGCGCAGATGATCCGGTAGAGGGCCGGCATTTTGACCGCATCGACGGCGTGACGCAGATCCCCGAGCCGGGCCAGGACCTCGCTCCAGAAGGGACACGTCGCCGCAGGTGATCCGCACGAGCACATCTTCGTCGGCTTCAGCTGACGGACCGGGAAGTGAACCAGTTCGCCGGAGGCAAAAACCTCCGGGTGCTGGCTCAGGAGGTAGGAGACGATCGTCGTCCCTGAGTTGGGAAAGCCGGCAATGAGGATAACCCGCGGTTTCCTGGGGTTCTCCTGTGATCTGGCATAGGGAAAGGTAGCTCGCCCCGCGTCGGCGACGTTCATGGCTTCTCGCTGGTAAGCTGTACAGGTTTTGCGCGGGTGCCGAGGGGGCCCCGCAACCCAGGATGCGGAAAAGCCCACCTTAAACGCAGCGACGGGGGTCGTCATGGCCAAAATCACGTTTATTTGGGGCGCCACCCAGCGCACCGTCATCACCGACGCCGGTGATCGGCCGACCTTGCTCACCGTCGCCCTCGCCCACGGGGTGCCGATCCCGTTCAACTGCACCTTCGGTGCCTGCGGCGCCTGCCTCGTCCGCACCCGGGGAACGAGGGGGCCCGGCAGGGGGCCTCGGGATCCGGGCGAGGACGAGGCGTGGTTGCTGGATGCCATGGGCAAGGGAGCGCCGGCAGACGCGGGGCTCACCGGATCGCCGGGACCGACGGAGCGTCATCGCCTCGCTTGCCAGTGCGTGCTCCTCGGCGACGAAGACATGGACGTCGTTTTCGAGACGTCGGTCGGCAGCTGACCGGCCGCGCCGGGGTGACGGAGAGGCGGACGGCCGCTCCGGTCCCCTCGAAGCGAATGATCCGATGCGAGAAAACGGGTAACATGCTGGTTGAGGCACCACATATCGCCGATACGGACAACCAAACACCCCGTCGTCCCGGAACGCTGCGATGGGCCCAATTGGGGTTACTCAGGAGGATGCGATGTTCAATGCCCGTGATCTTCTCGGTAAACTGATGGACTCGGGACTAGGTCAGTCCATCGGCGACCGGGTCGGCCACGCGATGGGTCCGTCCGGTCTGGCGGCGAGCAATGGTTCGCTTGCCGATCTGTTCTCCCAGATCTCCACCAGCTTCGATCAAAATCGCGGCCTTAGCGACTTTGCCGGCCGCGCCGAGGACTTGGCGGGTCAGGCGGCGGGAGCGGTGAAGAGCGGCAACCCCATGGCCATCGGCGGCCTTGCGGCTCTTGCCGGGGCGGTTCTCGGCGGTCGCACCGGTGCGGTCAAGGGTGCGGTCGGCGGCGGTTTGCTCGCCCTGCTGGGAAGCTTGGCCTATTCCGCCTTCAACAAGGCAGCGGCGGGGCAGCCGGCGGCCGGCGGTGAGGTGCAGGATGCGCCGTTGGGACTGCGCGAGCCACAGTCGGCGGACGAGGAAAAGGCGCTGGAAAGCAACGCCACCCTGATTGTCCGCGCGATGATCAATGCCGCCAAGGCGGACGGCGAAATCGATGCCAAGGAGCGGGCGCGCATTCTCGGCAAGCTGGACGAGGTGGGCGCCAGCGACGAGCAGCGCCGCTTCGTCGAGGAGGAGATGAAAAAGCCGCGGGACACGGCGGCGCTCGCCACCCAGGGGATCGGCAGCCCGGACGTGGCGGTGCAGATCTATGCCGCCTCGCTGCTCACCATCGATGTGGACACCCAGGCCGAGGAGGATTACCTCCTGCAGCTGGCGTCGCAACTCAACCTTGATGCCAATACGTGCCGGCAGATTCACGACGCGCTCGGGGTAAAACGCCCGGCGCCGGTGTGATTCCGTCGCCGTTGCGATGGCGCGGTCGGCGGGATGCCCAGGCTCCCGCCCGCCATGCCGGCGAAACGGGGCACGGTCGGTCACGAGAAGGCATTATCGGGGACGGTAGGGGCGTAAGGGGAGCAGGCATGGCCGAGAGCAAGACCTTTACCGGTGTCGACACCGCGACGTGGGAGAGGCTGCAGACGCTGGGACGCGAGAAGCACGGCACCCAATTCCGTCCCATCGATGCCACCAGCGGCGAGGCGACCACCAATACGCCCTTCGGCCGGCTGGTCCTCAACTACGAGCACGATCCGGCATCGGCGACCATCACCTATACCATCGTCAGCAAGCCGCTTTTTGTGGTGAGCCCGCTGGTGTGGACCGGGGTCGAGTCGGCGCTTGCCGGATGCCGGCGGCCCGACGAATGCTGACTTCCACGGTATGCGGAACCCCGATCGGAGACACCTGACCGACGTTCCGCCACGCCCGGTTTTCGGTTACAACGCCTGAGCTTAAACGCCACGGCCCGCCGCGCGGCGGGGCGAGACATGCACAATGGTGCCCCCCCAATGACCCCGACCAGCGGGCGCGTCGAACAAATAATCGGCGCCTCCGTCCTCGTCCTGATCACGCTCGGCTGCGTTATCGTGCTGCGTCCGTTTCTGCCGGCGCTGGTGTGGGCGACGATCCTCTCCATCTCCACCTGGCCGGCATTTCGCTGGCTGGAAGCCAAGCTCAACGGCCGAACGTCGCTTGCCGCGGCATTGATGACGGTGCTGCTGGCGGTGGGCTTTCTCGTCCCCCTGACCATCCTCGGCACCAGCCTCGCCGAAAACTTCGCCAAGTTCGCGGCGCATTTTCTGGGCTTCCTGGAAAGCGGACCGCCTCCGCCGCCGGAATGGGTCGTGCGTATCCCCCTCGTCGGCGACAAGCTCAGCGCCTATTGGCAGTCGTACGCGGGCGACACGGCCCGTTTCGCCGCCGTTGTGCGGGAATACGTCACCCCGGCCACCAATTGGTTGTTCAACGTCGGTGGTAAGATCGGCAGCGGAGTCTTCGACCTGGCCCTGAGCGTCATCGCCGCCTTCTTCTTCTTCCGCGACGGCGCCCACGGGGCAGAAAGGCTGCATATCGTCGTCCACAAGCTCGCCGGCCCGCGCGGCCGTCACCTGCTGGAGGTGGCCGAGCGGACGATGATCGGCGTCGTCTATGGCATTCTCGGGACCGCCCTGGCGCAGGGCGCATTGGCGGCATTCGGCTTTTGGTTGGCCGGCGTGCCGGGCGCCCTGTTCCTCGGCCTGCTCACGACCCTTCTCTCGTTCATTCCCTTCGGGCCGCCGGCCGTCTGGCTGCCATCGACCCTCTATCTGCTGTCGGTGGACAAGATCGAATGGGGAATCTTTCTCGGCCTGTGGGGGCTGCTGGTTATTTCGACCGTCGACAACATCATTCGTCCGTACTTCATTAGTCTCGGCAGCGCCTTGCCTCTCCTGTTGGTGTACCTGGGCGTGCTGGGAGGTATCATCGCCTTCGGTTTCCTTGGCCTGTTCATCGGGCCGACACTGCTGGCGATCGCCTACACCATCATTCGCGAGTGGACCCGTTCGCCGGCATTCGAGCGGGTGGAATCGGCCGCGCCCGACATCTGAGCTTTTGTGCACCGCCTCGCCGGGGTATTGGATGCCGTCGGGTTAACGACGGGCGGCGCCACGCGATGGAAAGCCTGCACAGCGCCACCATCATCCTTGCGGCCGCGGTCATCACCGTACCGGTCGCCCGGCGGCTCGGCCTCGGCGCGCTCCTCGGATTCCTGGTCGCCGGGGCCGCCATCGGCCCCGAGGCGCTGGGCTTAGTCACCGACGTCGATGCCATCTTGCACTTCGCCGAACTGGGGGTGGTGCTCCTCCTGTTCGTCATCGGTCTGGAACTGCAGCCGAGCCGCCTGTGGACGCTGCGCAAGCCGATCGCCGCATTCGGCTTCATGCAAATGTTCATCACCGGCGGCGTACTGGCCCTGATCGGCCGCCTCATGGGCCTCGACCCGGCGCCGGCGGCGGTGGTCGGGCTGACCCTCTCTCTGTCGTCGACCGCCTTCGCCCTGCAGACGCTGGCCGAACGGGGGGAACTCACCACCCGCCATGGCCGATCGGCATTCGCCATCCTGCTATTCCAGGATATCGCCGCCATCCCGGTGCTGGCGGCCGTGCCCTATCTTGCCGGGCCGGGCAGCGGGATGTTCGATATCGCCGGACTCGTCGCCGCGGCCGAGACCATCGGCATCCTCGTCGCTGTCGCCGTTGCCGGCCGCTATCTGCTGCGTTACGCGCTGCGCGTCGTCGCCGCCACCCGGGTGCGGGAGGTGTTCACCGCCGCGGCGCTGCTCACCGTCGTCGGCACCGCCGGCTTGATGACGCAGCTGGGTCTGTCGGCGGCCCTCGGCACCTTCATCGCCGGGGTCCTGCTCGCCGACTCGGAGTTCCGCCACGAGTTGGAAGCCGACCTCGAGCCGTTCAAGGGCCTGCTCTTGGGGCTGTTTTTCATGGCCGTCGGTATGTCCCTCGATCTCGGCCTGCTGCTGTCGGAACCGGTTCGCCTGTTCGCCCTGGTGGCTGGCCTGCTGCTGGCGAAAGGCCTCGTGCTCTATGGCCTCGGTCGCGCCAACGGCCTCGACCGGCGCTCGGCGCGGTCGCTGGCGGTAGCGCTGGGGGAGGGGGGCGAATTCGCCTTCGTCATCTTCGGCGCGGCGGCCACCTATGGGCTTCTCGGCCACGGATTCTCCGACCGCATGGTGGCGGTGGTCACCCTGTCCATGGCGATAACTCCGCTCCTGTTCGCCCTCAACGCGCGACTGACCGATGCAAAATGGGTTGGCGGTGAGAAGACGGCTGCCTACGAGACCCTGCCGGGTGACGAGAGCCAAGTGATCATCGCCGGTTTCGGCCGTTTCGGCCAGATCATCGGCCGGATGCTAAGTGCCCTGCGGATCCGCTTCACCGCGTTGGAGAAATCCCCCGAACAAGTGGATTTCGTCCGCCAGTACGGCTCCAAGGTCTACTATGGCGATGCCTCGCGCCTCGATCTGTTGCAGGCGGCGAGGGCGGACAAGGCCGAGATCTTCGTTCTCGCCATCGACGATGTGGAGGACTCCCTGCGTGCCGCGGAGACGGTCCTCAAGCACTTTCCACAGCTGAAGGTCTTCGCTCGTGCCCGCAACCGTGCCCATGCCTATCGGCTGATGGAACTGGGGATCGCCGTCGTCTGGCGGGAGACGTTCCTGTCCAGCCTGGATATGGCGAAGCACGTGCTGGAGGGACTGGGACTGCCCGACTACGAGGCGGAACGGGTGGCTGAGAAGTTCCGCGCTTACGACGAACAGCGACTTTACGGTCACTTCGGGCAACATCAGGACGAAAAGCGGATGCAGGTGCTGGCCAAGAAGGCGGCCGAAGAATTGCGCGACCTTTTTGCCCAGGACGCCGAGCAACGCGAGGAGGAGCCGAGGCCGAAGAGGAGCGGTCCTCGCTAGCGAGCTGCCTGCTCCTTGGCGGCGTGGGCGCTTAGGACCGGGGGGCGCACCGTCTGCGGGGTCGCGTCCGGCGTCATCAGCAGCGCAAACTCGTCCGCCGCGAGAGGGCCCCACGATGTTCCCGACCGGCGGAGCGGCTGCGGTGGTGCGGGGCTTTTGCTGGCGGCGAGGAGGGCTGTAAATGCGTCGGTCGGCAGCGGCGGGCTGAAATAATACCCTTGGGCGACCTGGCAGCCTTCCCGTCGGAGGAACGCCACCTGATCCTCCGTCTCCACGCCTTCCGCCATGACCTCCAGTCCGAGGCTGCGACCGAGGGCGATTATCGCGCGCACGATCATTTCCGCGTCGCGACTGCAGCCGATGTTGCTGACGAAGCAGCGGTCGATCTTTACCCGGTCGACCGGGAGGCCTTGCAGCCGACCCAGGCTCGAATAGCCGGTACCGAAGTCGTCGATGGAGACGGTCACCCCTCGCCGCTTCAGTCGGCGCAATCCTTCGGCATGGTCGCCGCTTTCCGATGGCAAGAAGATCTGCTCCGTCACCTCCAGTTCGAGCCACCCGAGATCGCACCCGTAGCGGGTGGCCAACTCCTCAATGACGGCGGCGAGATCGCTTCGCCGCCACTGCGCCAGCGAGACATTCACAGCAATAAAGATGGATGGGAGGTTCAGGCCACGCCATTCCGCCGCCCGCTGGAAGGCGCGTTCAAGCACCCACTTGCCGAGAGGGACGAGCAGGCCTGAGGCTTCGGCTACCGGAATGAACTCGTCCGGCATCAAGAGGCCGCGATGGGGATGCTGCCAACGTACCAGGGCCTCGGCCCCGACCAGTTGATGGCTGAGCAGATCGTGTTGGGGCTGGAAGTGCAGCCGCAGTTCCGAGCGCTCCAGGGCGCGGCGCAGGTCGTTCTCGATGCGCTTGCGGGTATCCACCTGAGCCGCCATGGGCGCGGCGAAGAACTGGTAGGTGTTTCGACCTTCTGACTTCGCCTTGTAGAGGGCGAGATCGGCATTCCGAAGCAATGTGTCGGCGTCGGTGCCATCCGCCGGACACACGGTGATGCCGATGCTGGTCCCGACGGTGATCTCGTGGCCTTCGACCAAAAACGGCGACGCGAGCTTGTCGATGATGTTGCGGGCCACAACCGCCGCGTCCTCTGGGGTTCGCAACTGGGCCACGGTCAGGGCGAACTCGTCGCCCCCCAGCCGGGCCGGCGCATCCACGTCGCGACCGCACTCGCGAAGACGCAAGGCGACCGCGGCAAGAAGTCGATCGCCGATGGGGTGGCCGAGTGTATCGTTGACGTCCTTGAACTGGTCGAGGTCGAGAAGCAGAAGGGCCAGCGGCCGGCGCGAACGCCGCGAGCCGGCCAATTCCTGCTGCAAACGGTCGAGGAACAGGGCTCGATTGGGCAGCCCGGTGAGTAGATCCTCGAAAGCCAGCCGTTCGATATCGCGTTCGCTGCGCTTACGATCGATGGCGGCGGCAATCATCGTCGCGATCGACTGAAGGAAGCTGACGTCCTCGGCGCTAAACCCGTTCGCCTCGCGGGCCGCCGCCTGCAGCACCCCGAAAGGGCGGTCGGGCCCCGGAATGACGACCGCCGCCAGGCTGCCGATTTCCTGATCGCGCAGGCAGGACGGCACCTTGAAGCGGGTCTCGCCGGCGAGGTCGGCGGAGACGACCGGGGCCCGCTGCTCGACGGCGACCCCTGCGGGTGAGCCGCGCTGATCGGGAAAACCGCTACCGGCTGGAACCGGCTGGCAACCAAAGGTTCTCCGCGGGGATCAGCAGGCGGCGCTCGGGGACATGCTCCAGCACCGCAACATCCACCGTCCGCAACCGGTCGCCGACGATGCGGGCGGCATCATCGAAAAGCACCTGCAAGTCGGCGCCGGACAGGGCGCGCTCGCCGAACACCGCCACCGCGTGCTGGCGATCGGCATAATCGGCGAGCGCCGCCTCGGCCCGCCGCCGCTCGGCAATGTCGCGGAAGAGCTGGGCGTTGATCTCCTCCAGCTGGGTCGTTCGTTCAAAGACGCGATACTCCAGCGAATGAACGAGATCGGTATTCTCGTATCGCAGCGCCAGGGCGTCCCCCAGCCACCGGTGGGTGCGGCGGGTGAGAACGATCAGGGCGGCGAAGTAGGTGAGGCACGCCACCGCCATCAGGAGGTGATGCTGGCCGTGGGAAATGGCGAGGCGGAAGGCGAAAGGCAGAATGGAAGCGGTCAAATAGGCATAAAAGGCCAACAGATTGGAGGAAAGTGCCGCCGCCGCACCTGCGCCCATCCCGCCGATGAGGAAGGTGAGGGCGATCCGATGGACCTCATCTCCGGCCGGATAGAAGCTGAAGCCGGCCGAGCCCCAGAGCACACCACTGACCGCTGAGCCGCAGACCGCCAACCCCTCCCATCCGGACGCGGAGAGCGCCGTGCCATTGCTGGATCGATACCAGAACCAGACCAGGCCGCGGGCGCCGATCATCGCGGTGATCAGCCCGAACCAGGAAATAAGGAATTCGGGTGCGACGCAGGCATGGAACATCACGACGAGCAGTATCGCGTTCACCGCGACGGTGCCGAGCACCGTCGGTATGCCGGCGTAATGCACGCGGAGCAGTTCGCGCCGGATTTTCAACGGCCGATCCCCGCAAAAAGAACTCGCTGCATGGACCCCCTTCTAGGGAACGAACTACCGATCAGCAGCCATGGACAGCCAAACCGCCGTACCCCTGCGCGGATTTGATCCGGTCACATTAACCCAAATTACGGATATTCCATAAGAGGAATCCCCACGGGAGAACGCAAAGGGCCGGTCATCGCGGTATGGGCGAATCGGATTGAACCAATGACGAACCATTGCTAGAGTGATATTGCTAGGAGGGGGCGGGATTCGAAATTTTCGATCTCAATCGGCAAGCGTCGGCAGGTTCCCGCAACCGTCGGCTCCGTTCTGGAGATCCGCCGGCAAGCTCGAACGCGGCAATGACGCGGGATAAAAAAGCGAGATCCAACTTAAACCGGGAGTCGCTCCAGTTGGGAGGACAACCATGGATCTGCATAGGGGTGTGCTTCGCGTTTCATTGATCACGGCGTTGGGGGTGGCGACCGGGACGGCGGCGTCTCCCGCGCTGGCGTGGAAGGGGGATGACTGCAACGTCCGCTACCGCGTCACCGACCTCGGCACCCTCCACGGAAGCTATGACGCCGTAGGGTTCGGCCTCAATAATAAAGCCGAGGTCGTCGGGGACCTGAGAACCAAGAAGGCGAAAAACATTGCTTTCATCTGGACCCGCCAAAGCGGCATGGAGGACCTTGGTACTCTCGGCGGAACCGAAGGCTATTTGCTGGCTACGGCAAGCGCGATCAATAATCGTGAACAGGCAGTGGGTCAAAGCGAGGTCCCCGAAGGCGTGGGACACGCATTCATCTGGACGAGAGCCGGCGGGATGCGCGATCTCGATCCAGATGATAACAACTACGAATCGGCGGCGTTAGGGATCAATGACCGTGGAATCATACTAGGATACAAAACAAATTTACTGACGAGCGCCGTTAGTTACTTTCTGTGGTCAGCGCAAGGAGGAATGCGGGATATTTCTGGCACACTTGGGGGTGAAAGCGCCGGTGCCAGTGCAATCAACAACGCCGGACAGGTTGTCGGCAGGAGTCAGACCGCGACCGGCGAATACCACGCGGCAATCTGGTCACCGGGGGGACGGATCAGCGACCTTGGCACTCTTAGCGGTGGTAATTCCTCTAGCGCCTCGGACATCAATAGCCGGGGCGACATCGTAGGTTCAAGTAATGTGGCTGTTGATGGAAGCCCACATGCGGCTCTTTGGACCAAGAATGGCGCCAAACAAGATCTGGGGACTCTCGGTGGCACATATTCATTTGCAGGCTCGATTAACGATCGAGAAGAAGTCCTGGGTGGAAGCGAAGCATCTGACCAGGGTACGTATACCTTCTTATGGTCGCGGCAATGTGGGATGCGGAAGCTGAGTGATCTCATCGATCCCAAGGCCAAATTCAGCTACTACAGTGGCAATAAGATCAACGACCATGGACAGATTACGGGCTGGGCATCCGAGAGCGGTCAAGGCGGGAGTCACGCCGTTCTGCTGAGCCCGGTGCACGAAACGGCGAACGCGGCGGACGACGAATAGTCGATCAACGAAAGGAGACCCCATCCGGGCCGGTCTTGCTGTTGCCGGCGCGAAGGCCGGCCCGTTTTGCCGCTCAGCTCAGCATGCCGTGGCAGTGCTTGTACTTCTTGCCGGAGCCGCAGGGGCAGGGGGCATTGCGGGCGACCCGGCCCCAGCTGGACGGGTCGCGCGGATCGACCTGGCGTGCCGTCTGACGCGACCGCACCGGCGCCGCGACGGCGGCATCGCCGCGCGCGTCGTCGTCTTCGAAGGTCATCTCGCCGACGGTGCCGGCAAAAGCCGGATCCTGCCGCGTCTCGTGCATCTCCTGGGGATGGGGCAGGAACGTCTCCTGCGGTGGCGGCTCGGCGGCGCGGACCTCCAGATGAGCCAGCACCTGGGTCACCCGCTCGCGCAAGCGCTCCAGCAGGCCCTGGAACAGCCCGAAGGCCTCCCGCTTGTATTCGTTTAGCGGATCCCGCTGACCGTAGGCGCGCAGCCCGATGCCTTGGCGGAGGTGGTCGAGGATGAGCAGGTGCTCCTTCCAGATCTGGTCGAGGATCTGCAAAAGCAGGCTCTTCTCGATCATCCGCATGATCTCGGAGCCATAGCTCGCCGCCTTTTCGGCCATCCGGCGGTCGGTGATATCGACCAGGCGATGGCGGATTTCCTCGTCGGCGATGCCCTCCTCCTTGGCCCAGTCGACGATCGGCAGATCGAGGGCGAAGGTGCGCAGCACCTCGTCGTGCAGTCCGGCCGAATCCCATTGCTCGGGGTAGGCGTTGGGGGGGATGTGGCGGGTGACCAGGGTGTCCACCACCGTGTGGCGCATGTCGGTCACCGTCTGCGACACGTCCTCGATGTGCATCAGCTCCCGGCGCTGGTCATAGATGACCTTGCGCTGATCGTTCATCACATCGTCGTACTTGAGCAGGTTCTTGCGAATCTCGAAGTTGCGCGCCTCGACCTTCTGCTGCGCCTTCTCCAGCGCCTTGTTCACCCAGGGATGGGTGATCGCCTCGCCCTCCTGCAGGCCGAGGCGCTGCAGCATGCCGTCGATGCGGCCCGAGCCGAAGATCCGCATCAGGTCGTCTTCCAGCGACAGATAGAACTTCGATGCGCCGGGGTCGCCTTGACGGCCGGAGCGGCCGCGGAGCTGGTTGTCGATCCGGCGGCTCTCGTGGCGTTCGGTGCCGATGATCATCAGGCCGCCGGCGGCGAGCACCCGCTCCCGGTCCGCCGCCACCTCATCGTAGATGCGCGTCCGGCCGCCTTCGTCCTCCGGGTCGTTCAGCTCGTTGCGGATGCGCATGTCGGCATTGCCGCCCAGCTGAATGTCGGTACCGCGGCCGGCCATGTTGGTGGCGATGGTCACCGTCCCGCTGACCCCGGCCTGGGCGACGATCACCGCCTCCCGGTCGTGGTAGCGGGCGTTGAGGACGTTGTGGCGGATCTTCTTTTTCTTCAGCAGGGCCGAGATGTGCTCCGACTTCTCGATGGAGACGGTGCCGACCAGCACCGGCTGGCCGCGCTGCTGGCAGTCTCCGATCTGCTCGATGATCGCGTCATACTTCTCCCGGGCGGTGCGGTAGACCTCGTCATCGGCATCGATGCGGATACAGGGCACGTTGGTCGGGATGTCGACCACGTCCAGCTTGTAGATCTCCCCGAACTCCGCCGCCTCGGTCATCGCCGTGCCGGTCATGCCGGCGAGCTTGGGGTAGAGGCGGAAGTAGTTCTGGAAGGTGATCGAAGCGAGGGTCTGGTTTTCCTGCTGGACGGTGACCGCCTCCTTCGCCTCGAGCGCCTGGTGCAGTCCCTCGGAATAACGGCGGCCTTCCATCATCCGGCCGGTAAACTCGTCGATGATGACGATCTTGTCGTCCTTGACGATGTAGTCCACGTCGCGGGTGAACAGCTTGTGCGCCCGCAGCGCCTGGTTGGCATGGTGGACGAGCGAGATGTTGCCCACGTCGTAGAGGTCGCCGGCGGTAAGCAGGCCGTCTTCGCGCAAGAGGGCTTCGATTCTCTCGTTGCCGCTCTCGGTGAGACTGACGATCCGCGCCTTCTCGTCCTTCTCGAAGTCCTCGTCGGCGAGCTGGGGGATCAGCCGGTCGATGCGGATGTAGAGTTCGGAGGAGTCTTCGGCGGGACCGGAGATGATCAGGGGCGTGCGTGCCTCGTCGACCAGGATCGAATCCACTTCGTCGACGATGGCGAAGTTGAACGGCCGCTGCACCATCTCGTCGAGGCGGAACTTCATGTTGTCCCGCAGGTAGTCGAATCCGAACTCATTGTTGGTGCCGTAGGTGATATCGGCCGCATAGGCTTGGCGGCGCGCCTCGTCGGTAAGCCCGTGGACGATGCAGCCGACGCTGAGACCGAGAAAGCGATAGACCGAGCCCATCCACTCGGAATCGCGGTGCGCCAGATAGTCGTTGACGGTGACGACGTGGACGCCCTTGCCTTCGAGGGCGTTGAGATAGACGGCGAGGGTGGCGACCAGGGTCTTGCCTTCACCCGTCTTCATCTCGGCGATCATGCCGCGGTGGAGGACGACGCCGCCCTTCAGCTGGACATCGAAGTGGCGTTGGCCGAGGGCACGCTTCGCCGCCTCGCGTACGGTTGCAAAGGCTTCCGGCAACAGGTCGTCGAGGCTTTCGCCCGCAGCGAGGCGGTCGCGAAACATCTGGGTGCGCGCCCGTAGTTCCTCATCGCTCAGCCCGGTAAGTTCGGGTTCGATGGCGTTGGTCGCCGCGACCGATTTGTTCAGTGTTTTCAGAAAGCGTTCGTTGGCGGTTCCGAACAACCGCTTGGCGATGGCTCCGAGCATTGATGATCCTTCAGAGAGCCCGGCGCAGTGCGCCGAATGACGGCGCAACAGCGCTCGCCCCGTACCCTGACATAAAGAGCGGGGTTTACACTGTCAACGCACGCAGCGGTAACGGCTACCCGAACGGCCGGTCTTGCTCACCGACGCTGGCTGTGCATCATGCCGAAACCCTGCTTTTCTGTCAGCCTGCTGAATTGTCATGACTACGGATTCGTCACTGGCCTCTCCCATCTCACCCTTTGCCCCACCCCGGTTCCCGGACCTGCCGCCGGTGAGCGGTCTGCGTCTCGGTGTCACCGCTGCGGGTCTTCGCTACCGTGATCGCAGCGACCTGCTGCTGGCCGGATTCGCCGAAGGCACGGCCGTCGCCGGCAGCTTCACCCGCTCGCAAACCGCCGCGGCGCCGGTTCTCTGGTGCCGCGAAGCGCTCGCCGCTGGCAAGGCGGCGGCGCTGATCGTCAACGCCGGTAATGCCAATGCCTTCACCGGCCGCCCCGGCGAGGTCGCGGTCGGTGCGACGGTGGACGGGGTTGCCGGGTTGTTCGGCTGCGCACGGGAGCAGGTGTTCGTCGCGTCAACCGGTGTCATCGGTGAGGTGCTGCCGGCGGATCGGCTGCTCGCCGCCCTGCCCAAAGCGGCCGCCCGCCTCGGCGGTGACGGCTGGGAGACGGCAGCCCGCGCCATCGCCACCACCGATACCTTTCCGAAGGGGGCGGGCGCCACGTGCGAGATCGCCGGCCGTCCGGTGGCCCTGGCCGGGATCGCCAAGGGGTCGGGGATGATCGCTCCCGACATGGCGACGATGCTGGCTTTCGTCTTTACCGATGCGGCCATTGCCTCACCCTGCCTGCAGTGGTTGCTGGCGGATGCCGTCGCCCGCTCGTTCAACTCCATTACCGTCGATGGCGATACCTCGACCAACGACACGGTGCTGCTGTTTGCCACCGGCGGCGCCGGACATCCTCCCGTCGACGATCCGGACGATGTCGCGCTCGGGTCCTTCCGCGAAGCGCTGGACCGGGTCTGCCAGGATCTGGCACGGCAGATCGTCGAGGACGGGGAGGGAATCTCCAAGTTTGTCACCGTCCGCGTCACCGGTGCCGAAGGCTCCGCGGCGGCGCGGACGATTGCGCTCGCCATCGCCAATTCGCCGCTGGTCAAGACCGCCATCGCCGGCGCCGACGCCAACTGGGGACGGATCGTCATGGCCGTCGGCAAGGCGGGCGAACGCATCGATCGTGACCGCCTTGCCATCCGCATCGGCGGCGTCCTGATCACCGCCGACGGCGGTCCGCTGGCGGGTTACGACGAGGTGCCGGTCGCGGCGCACATGCGCGGCCGGCGAATCGAGATCGGGGTGGACGTCGGCGTCGGTCACGGCGAGGCGACGATCTGGACCGGCGATCTGACCCATCGCTACATCGAGATCAATGCCGACTATCGGTCCTGATCCGGGTTGCCTGAGCATTGCCACGTCGCCGCGGCGGCCGCTGCCGATCGTCCTCGTTGCCGCCGTCGCCCTCGTTGATGTGGACGGCCGGGTCCTTCTTGCCCGCCGTCCGCCGGGGCGGCCGCTCGCCGGACTGTGGGAGTTTCCGGGCGGTAAGCTGATGGCGGGGGAGACACCGGAGGCGGCGGTGGTCCGCGAGCTGCGCGAGGAACTCGGCATCGACATCACCGAAAGCTGTCTCGCCGCTTTTGCCTTTGCCAGCCATGCCTATTCCGATTTTCATCTCTTGATGCCGCTTTTCCTTTGCCGGGTATGGAAGGGAGTTCCGACACCTCTGGAAGGCCAGGAACTGGCGTGGGTGCGGCCGCTGATGATGCGCGACTATCCCATGCCGCCAGCCGACACGCCCCTGGTGGCCATGCTCCGGGACTGGCTGTAGGACGGCGACGAAAAAACAAAACTGGAGGGAACCGATGAACATCCTCGTGCTCGGCGCCGGAACGATTGGCGGCTATTACGGCGGGCGGCTGGCGGAAGCCGGCGCCGAGGTGACTTTCCTCGTCCGTCCTGGTCGCGCCGCCCAGTTGACGCGCGATGGGCTGGTGGTCGAAAGTCCCGTCGGCGACATCAGGCGCCAGGTGGCGATCGTCGATGCCGCTTCACTGACACCCACCTTCGACGTGGTGATCCTCACCTGCAAGGCCTACGACCTCGACTCCGCGATCGAGGCGATCCGCCCGGCCATGGGACCGGCCACGGTCATCCTGCCGCTTTTGAACGGGCTCAGCCACCTCGACCGGCTGGATGCAGCCTTCGGGCCCGAGCGCGTCCTGGGCGGCCTCGCCCAGATCACCGGGCTGCTTGGTGCCGACGGGACGATCCATCACCTTTCGCCCTTGCACCGGTTGGTCTTCGGTCCCCGCCAGCCGGGGCAGGAGGACGTCTGCCGGCGTCTCTTCGCGGTGATGGAGAAGGCGAGTTTCGATGCCGCCCTGAGCGAGCAGGTCCTGCAGGACATGTGGGAGAAGCACGCATTTATCGCCACTCTGGCCGGCGCGACCTGTCTGATGCGGGCGGCGGTCTGCGACATCATGGCCGAGCCGGACGGGGAAAGAGTGGTCACCTCCATGCAGGACGAGGCGGCGGCGATCGCCGATGCCTCGGGCACGCCGTTGCGGGAGAAGGCGCTGCAGGCGGCGCGGCGCATGCTCACCGACAGGAAATCGCCGATGGTGGCGTCGATGCTGCGTGACGTGGAGGCGGGGCGACCGACCGAAGCGGATCACGTCATCGGCGATCTGCTCGCCCGCGGCCGGGCGCACGGGATATCGGCACCCTTACTGGATCTCGCCTATCTGCACTTGCGCGCCTACGCCAACCGGCAGGCGCGCGAGGCCTAATGTCCCCGTCGTCTCCGCCGCGTGAAGTCACCGCCGCCGTCCTCATTATCGGTAACGAGGTGCTGTCCGGGCGCACCCGCGACCAGAACCTGCCGTTCCTTGCCGAGCAGCTCAACGCCGTCGGCGTCCGGGTGCGTGAGGCCCGGATCATTGCCGACGACGAGGACGCCATCGTCGCCGCGGTCAATGCCTGCCGGGCGGCCTTCGACTACGTGTTCACCACCGGCGGCATCGGTCCCACCCACGACGACATCACCTCGGCGGCGATCGCCAAGGCCTTCGGGGTGGCGCTGGTGCGCGATCCCGAGGCGGAGGCCCGGTTGCTGCGCCATTACCGGCCGGACGAGGTCAACGCCGCCCGGCTGAAGATGGCGGACGTCCCGGAAGGCGCGGTCTTGATCGACAATCCGGTCAGTACGGCACCGGGGATGCAGGTGGAGAACGTCTTCGTCCTCCCCGGGGTGCCGGCGATCATGCGGGCGATGTTCGACGGCCTCCGCCACCGCCTCATGGGCGGTGCCCCCATGCGCTCGCGAACCATTTCCGCATTCACCACCGAAGGCCGCATCGCCGCGCCCTTGGCGGCGATCCAGACGGCGCACGCGTCGGTCGAAATCGGCAGCTACCCGTTCGCCCGCTACGGCCGCTTCGGGGTGAGCCTGGTCATCCGCGGCGTCGATCCCGCCGCCGTCGATGCCGCCACCGAGGCGGTGCGGGCGCTGTTGATCGGTGATGGCACGGAGCCGATCGAGGACGAAGCGGCGGTCCCATGAGCGCCGACGGAGGAACGAATGGTGCAGGCGTGGGATCCGGAAGGCTACGCTCGCAATGCCGGGTTCGTCGCCCGGTTGGGCGAGCCGTTGATCGAGCGGCTGGCGCCTAGGCCGGGCGAGCGCATTCTCGACCTCGGCTGCGGCGACGGCGTATTGACGGCGGCGCTGGCGGCGACCGGTGCCAGCGTCGTCGGCGTCGACGCGTCGCCCGAGCAGGTGGCGGCGGCACGAGCGCGGGGCCTCGATGCCAGGGTCATGGCGGGCGAGCGGCTGACCTTCGATGCCGAGTTCGATGCCGTCTTTTCCAACGCCGCCTTGCATTGGATGACCGACCCGGACGCGGTCCTCGCCGGCGTCCACCGCGCCCTCGTCCCCGGCGGCCGGTTCGTCGGCGAGTTCGGCGGCCACGGCAATGTCGCCGCCATCCGGGTCGCGGTGGCGGCGGTGCTCACCGCCCGCGGTGCCGATCCCGAGCCGCAGCCGTGGTATTTTCCCACCGCGGCGGCCTGGGGCGAGCGTCTCCGCCGCCACGGCTTCGGCGTCGATGAGGTCGCGCTCTTTCCGCGGCCGACGCCGCTGCCGACGGGGATCGAGGGCTGGCTCGACACCTTCGCCGACGGCTGGCTGGAGCGGCTGACCGCGGAGCTGCGTCCTGCGGCGAAAGCGGATGTGATCCGCTTCTTGCGACCGGTTCTCTGCGACGAGGACGGCTTATGGACGGCGGATTATGTTCGCTTGCGCTTCGTCGCCCGGCTTGCTCCTTGACGTGGACGCGGGCACCGCGCTTGCCTATGTCAAGATTCCTGCCCCGCCATCGACCGCCACGGGGGTGACGCCATGCACAGCCACCACCGCCCCATGCTGCGCTTTCTGCTCACGCACCTCATCTACGGCAGCCTCGGCGGCCTCGTCTTCGGCGTGCTCATCCTCTGGTTCGACATCGCCCATCTGTGGTCGATGATGGAGACCTCGCCCGACCGCCCGCTCTACATCCTGCTCCTCTTCTTCGGCCTGTTCATCACCTTCGGATCGCTGGGGATGGCGGTCGGCATCATGCAATTGGGCGAGGAGCGGGATTAGCGACCGGCCGGGGGGCTCGCCCGCCCTCATCCGTCGCGCTGCTGCGGGCGCAGTTCCGGTGCCTTCTCGTGCGCCTTTGGCTTCGGAACCATGCCCGCGTCGTCGAAGCGGCGGGAGCTTTGCACGAACAGCCGCGCCTCACCCTCGCTGAGGCCGAGGCTGCGCAGGGCATAGCCCATCATCCCCAGCGCCAGTTCGCGTTCCGCCAGCACCGCCAGCCCGACCCCTTCCGCCTCCAGGTGCGCCAGTTCGACCTCGCTGTGGGTGCGGACGACGGTATCGATATCGGGGTTCAGTGCTCGCGCCAGCTCCAGCACCCGGCGTGCCGCATAGGGGTCGGGAGCGGCGATGATCAACAGGCGGGCATGCTCGATGTCGGCGGCCGACAGGATGCCCGGTGCCGAGGCGCTGCCGAAGACGGCGCGAACGCCCCGCGCGCGCAAATCCTCGATCAGCCGCCGATCCCGTTCGACGACGACGTAAGGCAGCTCCCAAATGTCGAAGGCGTTGCCGATCGTCTCGCCGACGCGGCCGAAGCCGACGATGACGGCGTGATCGCGCATCGGCGTTTCATCGCTGACGGCAAGGGACGGCGCGCCCTGTTCCGGCTTGGCCCATTCCAGCCGCCGCTGCAGCTTCGGCCTGCGCTGGATCCAGGCGGCCAGCCTGTCTGAGCCGGCGAAGACGAAGGGGTTGAGGGTGATCGAGAGCAGGGCGCCGGCCAGGATCAGATCCTTACCCTCCGAGGGCAGCAGGCCGAGCGACAAGCCGAGGCCGGCGAGGATGAACGAGAACTCGCCGATCTGGGCCAGGCTGGCGGAGACGATGAGGGCGGTCGCCACCGAGTAGCCGAAGGCAAGAACGATCAAGAACGCCGCCAGTGATTTGCCGAAGACGATGATGGCGACGACCGCCAGCACCGCCAGCGGCTGGTCCACCAGGATCGTCGGGTCGAACAGCATGCCGACGGAGACGAAGAACAGCACCGAGAACGCGTCCTGCAGCGGCAGCGTATCGGCCGCCGCCTGGTGGCTGAGATCGGATTCGCTGAGGACGACCCCGGCGAAAAAGGCGCCGAGCGCGAAGGACACGTCGAACAGTTCGACCGAGCCGTAGGCGATGCCGAGGGCGATGGCGAGAACGGCCAGGGTGAACAGCTCGCGCGAGCCGGAGCGGGCCACCAGCGCCAAGAGCTGGGGCACCAGCCGACGGCCGACGACGAGGACGAGGGTGACGAAGATCGCCACCTTGGCCAGGGTGAGAACGATCGACAGCGCCAGTTCGTTGCCGGAGATCGCCGCGACCGCCTCGCCGCCGCCCCCACCGGCTCCTGAGCTCGATGCGAGGGTCGGGGCGAGGGCGGGGAGCAGGACCAGGGTCAGCACCATCGCCAGGTCCTCGACGATCAGCCAGCCGACGGCGATCCGACCGTTGTCGGAGTCGAGTGCGTTGCGTTCCTCCAGTGCCCGCAGGAGGACGACGGTGCTGGCGACGGAAAGGGCCAGCCCGAACACCAGGCCGCCGCCCAGGCCCCACCCCCAGAAATAAGCCAGACCGGTGCCGATCGCCGTCGCGGTGGCGATCTGGACCACCGCGCCCGGTACCGCGATCTTGCGGACGACCAGAAGATCCTTGATGGAAAAATGAAGGCCGACGGCGAACATCAAGAGGATGACGCCGATCTCGGCCAACTGCAGGGCGAGCCCGGTGTCGGCAACGAAGCCCGGGGTATGGGGGCCGACGGCGACGCCGGCGAGCAGGTAGCCGACCAGGGGCGGCAGCCGGAACCGGTCGGCGACAAAGCCGAGCGCGAAGGCGAGAACGAGGCCACCCACGATGGTCGCGATCAGCGTCGTGTCGTGGGGCATCGCCGGCTCCGTTGGGGTCGTAAAGGGGGTGTGTTCTGTATATAGCACGCGAACACGCTGTTCGTACCACCGGCGGACACATCTCTGAGGGTGCCCGCAACAAGATTGGGGTCGGCGGTGCTCTCAGCGGACCCAGATAGGCGTCGCCGCCACGCGCTCTTGCCAGCCGTGGCGGCCGAGCTCCGGGTCGAGATGCTCCTCTACCGGATAGCCGATGCACAAGTAGGCGATCAGCCGCCACGACGCCGGTACCGCCAGTACGCTCCGGATCTGCTCACCGTCGAGGATGGAGACCCAGCCGAGGCCGATGCCGTGGGCACGCGCCGCGAGCCATAACGCGTGCACGGCGCCGACCACCGAATAGGCCAGGGTCTCCGGCATCGTCCGTCGCCCGAGGCCGTGGCCGAGATCGGTCGCGGTATCGACAAAAACCGCTAGATGCACCGGCGCCTGGTCGAGGCCGTCCAATTTTAGACGCGCGTAGAGGCGGGCACGCTCTCCGGCGTAGCTGGCGAGCGCATCTCGATTGCAGGCCTCGAAGTTGGCGCGGACCTCGGCGCGGCGCCCGGGGCTGTCCACCTTGACGAACCGCCACGGCTGGGCATTGCCGACCGACGGCGCCAGCGCGGCGAGGCCGATCAGCCCGTTGAGCAGGGCCGGATCCACCGTATCCGCCCGAAATCGGCGGACGTCGCGGCGCCAGCGGAACAGCGCCTCCAGATCGCGGCGAAAGGCGGCATCGAAGGCCGGCGGGTCTACGCCGGGGGCGGCGTCCGTGCTGATCTCCGCATCGGCATCGGGGGTGGACCGGGATGTCATCGCCCGCGAGTGTAGGATGCGTCCCCGGTCGACGGAAGAGGAGAGACCGCGGCGGCGGACTGCGATCACGGACGATCCGCCCCTTGCCTCGCCGGATCGGGCGGCGTTAGCCTCGCCCGACAACCGTGCCCGCGTGGCGCGCAATGGCAGACGCAATGGCAGACGCAACGGACTTGAAAAGTCTGTCGGCGCCGGGTGCAGCGTAGGTGCAGAGGACTAGGGGTAGGATTAGCGAAAAAAGGCGGACGTGGCGAAATCGGTAGACGCAGCAGACTTTAGAAATGGAGTGCCCGCGGGGAAATCCGCGGCGTAGAACCGCTCAAAGTCGGGGAACGCTAACGGGCAGCGCCCTAGGCCAATCCCGAGCCAAGCCCCTTTTCGGGGAAGGTGTAGAGACTGGACGGGCGGCGTCTAAAGCCTTCGGGCCATGGCGAAGGGACAGTCCAGACCACGAACGTCGAAAGGCGGCGGCGAAAGTCGAGGTGGTACGAAAATCTGCTTCTCTATAGAGAGTACGGGTTCGAGTCCCGTCGTCCGCACCAAACCCGCTACATCCTTCAAGGATGGAGTCCACCGCATCGCGTTGGAGCAAGCGCCCAGCGTACTTGTTTTTCCGTGCAGAGGCATAAGTACCGACTCGAGCTCGAAGAGAAGCCCCCGACGCGCCGAACCCGCGGTGCCAGCGCACGCTCACCTGGCGTCGTGGAAAATAATCCCAACGGTGTGACGCATCCCGGAGCGGATGCGGCTAACGCCGTGACGCAGATTGACGCGATAATGGCCTTTCGTTCCCCGAACAGGCCGGTTATGGACAGCAAAGGCGACGGCGTCACCCTGCCGCATGGGCACCACCTCGACCCGGCTCTGCATCCGCGGTCGCTGCTCGGTCAGCGCGAATTCGCCGCCTGTGAAGTCTCGGCCCGGCTCGGAGAGCAGGATCGCCACTTGGATCGGGAATGCGAGGTCGCCGTAGAGATCCTGGTGAAGACAGTTGAAGTCACCGGGAACATATTGCAGCAGAAGGGGCGTCGGCCGTGTCTGGCCGACATCGCGGCACTGCTGCAAGAATGCGGCATGGTCGACAGGAAACCGCTGATCCATTCCCGTCCGCTCGTTCCATTCATTGGCGACGCCGGCGAGACGCGGATAAAGTGCCGTGCGAAGGCCGCCGACCAGGTCCGGCAACGGATAGGTGAAGTAGCGATACTCGCCCTTCCCGAAGCCATGCCGCGCCATAATGATATGGCTGCGGAAATGGCTCGGGTCACCGTAGAGCGCTGCGATGTCGCCGCATTCCTCGGGCGTGAGCAACTTTGGCAGGACCGCACAGCCGTAGCTGTCGAGTTCACCGCCGAGCGCCTTCCAGTCGTAGGCGGCGACCCGAGCCTCCGCGGTCGTATCCGCAGAGGCCGGAATAGCTTTACGCGCGAGGTTGCTCATGCCGTGGCTTCTTTCCGGATGAGCGCACGCTTGCGCTCGATGTCCCAGCGATAACCGGCCAGGTCGCCGTTGGAACGGACGACGCGGTGGCACGGAATGGCCAGAGCGATTGGGTTGGCCGCGCACGCGCCGGCGACGGTGCGTGGATTCGCCAGCGGGCTGATCCACTTGGCGAGTTCCGTGTAGCTCACCGTCCTGCCGTCGGCGATCGCCTTCAGCTTTTCCCAGACGCGGCGCTGGAACGGCGTGCCGCGCATGTCGAGCATCAGGTGAAGCCCTTCGGAAGGCTTGGCGATGTAGCGCAGAACCTTCGCCACATCGTTCTCCACTGCGGCCTCGCGCGCGATGAGCGTGGACTGCGGGAAGCGCCCGGCGAGATCCGCTGCCAGCTCCTCGGCGTCGTCGCCGAGCAGGATGCAGCAGACGCCCTTGTCGCTGCGTGCGACCAGCACCTTGCCGAGTTCGCAGTCGGTGATCGCATACGAGAGAACTTCGATGGCTGTTGAGGTGGAATTCACCTGCGCGCTGGAGCGCAGCGTGTCGGTTTCGACCATGAGGTTCATTGTCGTGGCTCCTGCCCTGTCCTCACGATCGAAATTACTTATCTGGTCGCGTCTCCAAACTCCGATCCTTGCCCTCAAATCGAAACCTTACCGACCCCGCGCGAGAAAAATGAATAATGACGGGCGCTTGCACACCCGGCATGCGAAACGCGATGCTCTCTTGTGAATATGGACTATCGCATTCCTCGCCAGCGCGAACGGCCGGTCAGGCACATCTAAGGATCGCTGTTGCCGCGAGAAGAAAGGTTTCGCCGGATGTGAAGCGGACTTCCGCTTCGCCATTATCGAGGATTTCCACATCGGCAGGGCCAGCAACAACGAACTGACCGATATGTCGCATCCGATTCTGATGGCACTCCGGTTATTGTCATCAGACTGAAAGGAAACTCCGGGAGCTACAGTGCTGCCCGAAACGTAAGATTCAGCCGCATCCGTCCGACGGTCTCATGCAAGCCATCCTTTAATTCGGGAACGCCGTGATAGAAGAGCCGTGACGGGCCGCCCCAAACCGCCACGTCTCCATGCCGCAGCGCATACTTCTTCACCGGATCGTTCCGTTTCAGGCCGCCGAATTGGAAGATTGCGGGCAGGCCGAGGGAAACCGACACGATCGGACTGGCGAAGTCGCGCTCGTTCTTGTCCTGATGCAGGGTTAGCCGAGCTCCAGGCTGGTACCGATTGATCAGGCAGGTATCGGGGCGAAAGTCGGGATAGCCGGCGCGGGTCGCCGCCGCGATCGCCAGCTCCAGAAAGCAATCGGGCATGGCAGGCCAGGGGCGTCCCGTTGCCGGGTCATTGCGGTCGTAGCGATAGCCGGTGCGATCCGTGACCCAGCCGGCCGCGCCGCAATTGGTCATCGCCACCGACATGGTGAATCCGCCGGGCGTCACCATGTGCCGGAACGGCGACTGTGCCGTGAGGTCGCCGAGCGCGGCGAGAAGATCCTTCTCGAAGGGAAGCGCCGCGCCACGCAGCAGCATCGCTCCGTCGGCCATGATTTCGGTTGCCGGTCCGACCGGCGTAAGGGCGTCGAACAGGTCGGCATTTCCAGACCTACCGAGTGTCGCGTCAATCGAAGGGTGGAAAACGGGCCGGTAGCCCGCGGTGAGCGCCATGACGGTCGACGGCGGCGTCAGCAGCCAATCCGCGTCATCGAGGATTTCAGGCCTCGCATAGCCCCCGTTGGTCCAGCGATGCGCACCGCCGCCGCGCAGCGTGTAGGCCTCGCCACCGACCGCCACGACCGCGCCGTCAGGCAGGTCCTCGAGGCGAAGCGCGATGGGATGCAGACGCTTGCGGCCGTGGTCGAGGCGCTCGGCGTGGAGCACGGAATCCATATGTACGGCTGACGGGGGCGCCTCGGCCTTCGCGGAGGCCCAGCATGCCCGGAACCGTTCGGCAGCCTCGCGTCGGCATAAAAAACAGGGACGATGACCGGCGGCGAGCGCCACCGCCTCGTCGAGGAAGAACAGTTCGGTCCATTTACGGCCCGTCATCACTTGCCGGCGTCGACCCTTGTATGTGCAGGCGCAGACGAGCCAGCGCCGCGTCGCCCATCGCTTGGCCAACAGGGTCTTTGTCTCCGGATCGTAGATGATGCCGCGATTGCCGGTGAACATGCCTCGTTGAGAAATGGCGACGATCTCGCCGAAAGGCGTGACGCGATTTTGAAGAGGCATGGCGTGCTTCGTCGTCATGGCTGGAGAGGAAGGCGACAGATTCATCGTAGCGCGAGAGTAATTTCATGCGAATGCTTGCGGTCGTCGGTGCCGTCGCTTAGTCGCGGTCGTTTCGGGCCGGTACGTCAGCCGACTTGGGACGCTTCCCGATCGAGGAGCGCACGCTTGCGATCCACACCCCAGGCGTAACCCGAGAGCGTGCCATCGTTCCGCACCACCCGATGGCAAGGAATGGCGACCGCAATATTGTTTGCGGCACATGCTCCGGCGACGGCCCGGGTGGCGCTGGGTGAGCCGATACGGCGGGCAATGTCCGAATAGGACACACGTTCGCCGACAGGAATCTCCTGCAGAGCCTGCCACACCCGGCGCTGGAATGCCGTCCCGCGGACATCGAGCGGCAGATCGAGGCCGATGCCGGGGTTTTCAACGAAGCCGCAGACGTGAGCAATCAGCCCCTCATAATCGCGGTCCATGCCGATCAGGTTCGCCCTCGGGAACCGATCCTGCAGATCGCGAACCAATTCGTCCGCATCGTCCCCAAGCAGGATGGCGGCAACGCCCTTTGTGCTAGAGGCCACGAGGATCGCACCCAGGCAGGACTGGCCGACGGCGAACTTGATATCCTCATTGAGGCCGCCGGCACGGTACTGCGTCGGCGTCATGCCGAGGATGTCGGTCGATGTCTCATAGAAGCGGCCGCTTGAGTTGAAACCGGCGTCGTACATCGCCTCGGTAACGCTGGTGCCGGATTCGAGGCCTGCACGCACCTTTTTCGCGCGATGACCGGCAGCATAGGCTTTCGGCGTCAGGCCGGTGGCGGCCTTGAATACCCGATGGAAATAGCTCGGACTGCGATCAACGGCCGCCGCAAGCTCTTCCAGCGATGGCTCTTCTTCGCTTCCTTCGATGATGCGACAGGCCTTCGCCACCAGTGCGGCGTTCTCGCTATCGAGCGCGGGGCCCTCGGGATTGCACCGCTTGCACGGGCGGAACCCCGTCGCGCGTGCGCTCTCGATCGTGTCGTGCAAGGCCACGTTCTTCGGATTCGCTGTGCGTGACGGGCACGAGGGCCGGCAATAGATGCCTGTCGTCGCGACAGAATACCAAAGCTGACCGTCGGCAGACTTGTCGCGCGCGACGATGCGTGCCCAACGCGGATCGTCCGCCACGGAAACCGGTGAACAGAAAGGTGCCGATGACGACCGAATGTTCTTTGTCATTGTCTTTTTCTCGTAGGTGACCTGGGCGACGATGCCCCCGATCCGCGTCGGTCACACTCCGATCCTTGCTCTCAAATCGGAACAATACCCACCCGCCTCGGCAAATTGGCAGATCGCTGACGTCGGGAGAATGAAAATAAACAGGTGCTAAAGGACGCCTATGAAAGTCAGTGTAAGGGCAAGATTCGAATAGGACGCTCCGGCTATTAGCGCCTGCTCGAGTGAAATATTCGGCCGATTGATTAGCTTGCCCATTTCCCGTCATCGCCACGCTGCGGCGGCGGCGAGGAGGGCCGGCGGTGGGGACGGCGGACGGTCCGGATCGGCGGCCGGTGCCAGGTAGTGGACGCCGGCGTCGTCATCGACCAGTTGGCAACCGTCGATCCAGTAGCGCAGCTTGAAGCGGACGACCGCCCGGTGCGGGACGTCATCGGCGGCGCGCCACAGGGATTGGCCGCCGGCCGCCTCGTCCATCCGCTGCAGCGGAAGCTCGTGCTTGGCGCAGGCGGTATCGGCGATGAGAACATAGGAGACGGTGATCGCATCGACCCGCGTTGCCGCGGTGACCGCCACCTCGAAGCGATCCGCCGGGCTGGTCGGATGCCGGGATACCGTCGCCTGTACCCGGGTGATCTCGTGCGCCGGAAACCCGAACCGGTAGTTGGCCCCGTAGGCACTGTCGTAGACGACGGCGCCCGCAGCGGTCACGAACGAGAACCAGATGACGACGCGATCGGCGTCGGCCGGCACGTCAATGCGCGCCGACAGCATCGAGCCCTGACCGGTCACGGTCTTTCGCGGGCAGGCGATGACGCCGGCGGGCGAGTGCAGGGTCACATCGAGGCCGCGGTCGTCCGTGAGGAAGCGCAGATGCGCGGTGATCGGCCGGTCGGGGTCGCCGAACACGTACGCCTCGCCCGCCGGCACGATCCGCAACGGATCGTAACGCAGCAGCAGCGGTGCACCCGGCCGCAGATCGCCCGCCTCCAGTTGATGGAAGTCGGAGGTGAAGGTAATCCCCGCCGGCAACCCGGCTCGCAGCTTTCTCCGCATGCCGATGCCCCTTCTTCTCATCCCCGAGGTGCGATCGAGGGGTACGTCACCGTCGCGGTGACGTCGGGCCAGCGATCCAACACCTTCACCCGGACCGCTCGAGCGCCTTGGTCCCAGAAGTAGGCACCATCGACCGCTTGATCGAGGGCGGCGGCGGAAGCCACGGCCGGGACCTCCGCGCCGGCGACGCGCACCGAAGCCGGGGCGGGGGAGCCGAGGAAGCTGAGGAGGCGGTAACCCTCGGCCGGACGGTAGCCGTCGTGCACCCGCTTAAGGCTGACGGTGGTGCCGCGCGCCACCGCGCGGCGGCTGATCAAAGTGGTGCGAAAGGCGGCCTCCACATCGGCCTGGGTGCTGATTCCATCATCCTCGTAGAGGAGATGGGTGTTGTCGGGACCTGGGTAGAGGTGAATATCGATGGGGTTATGGGCGAGTTCGCCCACGTACTGCTCGATCCGGGAGCGCAGCGGCAGGATGGTTCCCGCCCGCACGTAGAGGGGGATGGCATCGAGCGGAACCGCCACATCGGCGAGGAGCGAGCCGCCATCGAGCGATGGGGCGAGCGGAGCACCCGGCTCCGCAAACGGGAACCAGGCGTGTCCCGCCGGCAGGTAGATGTCGCGGCGGGCAATTCCATCGGCGGCGGGCCGAAGCACCGGCGCGACCAAGACACCCCGGCCGACGAAGAACTCGTCGTCGAGGTGACGATAGACCATCGGATCATCGCCATCGTTGAGGAACAAGGCGCGGACGATCGGCATCCCGGTCTGCGTCCACTCGTACATGGCGTCGTAGTAGACCTGCAGCATCCGGTAGCGGCGTTCGATGACCTGCCGACAGATCTGCGCCACCGGCTCGCCGTAGGCATACGGTTCCTGATATTCCTTGTCGTAGCCGATGTAGTGGTTGCGGAACCAGGGCAGGAACGAGCCCGCCTGCATCCAGCGGACGAACAGCTCGGCATCGGTGATGCCGCCGATCACCCGACCGTCGCGGACGACCGAGGCAGACGTGGTCCCGCCGGGAACCGGTCCGGTGGCAAAGCCTCCCACGTCCGACCCCGCCAACGGCACGCCCGACAAGCCCACGTTGAGCGCCTGAGGCACGCTGATGCGCAGGAAGTCCCAGCTCGACGCATTGTCGCCGCTCCACAGGGCCGCGTAGCGCTGCAAGCCGGCGTATCCGCCGCGGGCGAGGATGAACGGCCGCCTGTCCGGGCGCATCGTCCGCAGCGCCGCATGCGTCGCCGCCAACAGAAACTGGGCGTAGGCGTTGTGACAGACGACGTGGGGGACGTAATCGGATCCGTCATGGGTCATCAAATCGAGGGGGAGAGTCCCGTCCGGGGTGTCGGCGGAGATCGCCGCCGCGGGACAGGTCATGTCCTGCCAGATCATGTCGAGGCCGAGATCGACGATCAGGTGAGCATACTGGCGGCTCCAGGCTTCCCGTACCTCCGGCCGGCCCAAGTCCGGATAGTTCATTTCCGCACCCAGCGGGGTCACCCCGTCGCGGTTGGGGATTAGCGGCGGGTAGGGATAGGGGTTGGACCCGCGGTTGGCGCCGTAGGAGACGGCGGCGGAAAACAGGCGATCAGCCGGTGCCTGCTGCCCCGCCCGGATGTCCTGCAGCAGGCAGCCCGCCTCCAGGAGATCCTGGCGCTGCACGAATGGCACCATCTCGCCGCGTTGGTTCAACGGATTGCGGGTGATCAGAGGCGTCACGATGGTGGAGCACTTGAACCCGTCGGCGTGCAACCCGGCCATCATCCCCGCCGCGTCCGGGAACTTCATCTCGCTGTGGGTGAAGACGCGATAGTTGTCCTGCAGGTCGATGTCGATGTGCAGGCCGTCGAGGGGGATACGTGCCTGCCGGTAGCCGCGTGCCACCTCTTCCAGGCGTGCCCGGTCGAAGTAGCCGTAGCAGCCCTGGTGGAAGCCGAACACGTAGCGGGGCGGCATGGCGCTGCGTCCGGTCAGCTGGGTGAACTGTCGGAGAATGTCGCCGACGCCGTCGCCGAGAATCAGGTAGTAGTCCATGGCGCCGAACCGGGCGCCGAAGGTGGTGCAGCCGATGGCGGTGCCGGGAGGAGCGTCGGCGCCGCCCAGATCGAAGAACGACTGCGAGGGGTTGTCGAAGAACAGCCCGGAGCAGAAGGGCGACGCGGCGGATACGCCAGAAGCGGCGGGGTTGATCTCGATCAGAAAGGGGATCGAGGCGTAGAGCGGTTCGGCCGGATCGAGGGGGCCGCCTTCGCAGCCGGGCGGCACGGGTGCCCGCGCGTAGGCGAAGTTGTCGAAGTTGAAGTCAGTGAGGCGCCAGCCGTTTTTCACCAGCGTATCTCCCGCTTTTTCGCCCAAGCCGCAGAACAGGGCACCCCGGGGACGCAGCTTATAGTTGGCGATCCCGTGCCCACCCCGGTTGTAGACGAGATTGCGTTCCGGTCGGTCGGCCGAGACCAGCTGATCGTTGCGATAGACAGACAGACGGTAGGGGCTGAGGTCCACCTGGACCCGGATCGCCCCGGTATCGATGACAAGCCGATGGGGCGAGGTTTCCGTGACCCGCGCCGTCACCGGCGCCAGATGCCGATCGACAACCGCGTGCGACGGATCGCCGCCGCCGTCTCGCCCCTCCGGATCGAAGCGGACGCGCAGGCACTCGGGGCCGCAGAACGACAGCCTTATCGTCATCGGCCCATCCTGCAACCGGAGGACGAAGGTATCCTCATCGCCGCGGTCGGCAGTGACCGCTCCCACCGGGACCCAGCTCTCGATATCGGCGAAAAAGCGATCGGCGGTCTGGAACGAGAATGCCATCTTGGATGCTCGGCCGCAGTTGACCTCGGTCCGGGAGCACGGGGCCGGGCGCGCCGGGATGGATCGGCAAGGCGGCCCCTTTTTCGTAGCTTGAATGGTGCCTGATAATCGACCGCACCGCAAACCACACGCGGCGCGCGGCAGACGGACGCAGAGCCGGCGGTGACCTCAGTCTAGGCTGGACAGGGGCGTCGCCACCTCCTCCAGCGGCCGGCGCTCGGCATTGACGCCGATGAGCAGTTCGACGCCGGCGGCGGCGATCATCAGGGCGGCGCCGAACAGGTAGCCGAGGACGATGTTGCCGCGGGATTCGCTTTCGATCAGCACCCCGAACAGCCACGGCCCGGCGATGCCGCCGACAGCGGTTCCGAGCACATAGAACAGGGCGATGGCGAAGGCCCGCACCTCCAGGGGAAAGCTTTCGCTGACGGTCAGGTAGGCGGAACTGGCGGCGGCGGACGCAAAGAAAAAGATAGTCATCCAGGCAAGAGTTTGCGTCGTCGCATCCAGCAGCCCGCGCTGGAACAACAGGGCGGTGACGGCGAGGAGGATGCCGGCGGCGGCATAGGTGAAGGCGATCATCGGCTTGCGGCCGATGGTGTCGAAGAAGCGGCCGAGGCAGATCGGTCCGAGCAGGTTGCCGAGGGCGAAGGGCAGTAGATACAGCCCTATCTGCTCCGCCGGGAGCGCGTAATATTTGATCAGCACCAAGCCGTAGCTGAAGAAGACGGCATTGTAGAGAAATGCCTGGGAGACCATGAGGACGAAGCCCAGCAGGGCGCGGCGGCGGTAGACGACGACGATCGTGCGCAGTGCCGCGACGACGGGCGTGGTCGCGCGCAGGTGAATGGTCGTCCTCGCCGGCCCCGGCGGTGGTAGGGCGCCGCGGTCATGGGCGACGCGGGCTTCGATCTCGCCGACGACCCGTTCCGCCTCGTCGACGCGGCCGTGCGTCATCAGCCAGCGGGGGCTTTCCGGGACCAGGTGGCGGAGCAGAAGGATGGCGAGCCCCAGTGCGGCACCGATGAGGAACGCCAGCCGCCACCCCAGGTCCGGTCCAAACAGGCCGGGGTCGAGGAGCAGTCGGGTTCCGCCGGCTCCCAGTGCCGCCCCACCCCAGAAGCTGCCGTTGATGATCAGGTCGATACGGCCGCGTACGCGCGCCGGAATCAGCTCCTGGATAGCGGAATTGATCGCGGTGTATTCGCCGCCGATGCCGGCGCCGGTGAGGAATCGGAAGACGGCGAAGCTCCACGGATCCCAGGCAAGGCCGGTCGCCGCGGTGGCGGTCAGGTAGACGCCGAGGGTAATGGTGAATAGTCGCTTGCGGCCGAGTCGGTCGGTCAGCCAGCCGAACAGGGCGGCCCCGATAACCGCGCCGGCCAGATAGGCACTCCCCGACAAGCCGATCTGGCTCGGGGTCAGCCGCAGAGACGGGCTTTCCTGCAGGGCTCCGGTGAGGGAACCGGCGAGGGTTACCTCCAGTCCATCGAGGACCCAGGTGATGCCCAGCGCAACGACGACGAGCAGATGAAACCGGCTCCACGGCAAGCGGTCGAGCCGGGCCGGAATATCGGTGGTGGTCGCGCGGGAGTGCATGGACGGATGCTTCACGCGAAACCGGCAACCCAGCCCGTGCCGGTATTCGGGCCGGCGCCGCACCGAGTCCCTGGTCGCAGAGCGAATACGGGGACGCAGCCACGCCTTCTAGGGCAAGAGAAGTGCGGGTGCGTCCGTTCCGTCCGTGCGGAGTTATATTGCCGGCACCCAGGTTCCGTGGAGGCCGAGCGGCACCCTTGCGGGCAGGCGAAGCGTCGCCGCCGGCTCACCCGCGATGTCGGCCGCATGCAGGATTAGAAGCTGCGTCTCCAGCGTATCGCGGTCACAGGCATAGACCAGCAGATAGCCCCCATCCTCCACGTCGACGCCCGCGCTTGGAGCGGGAGCGAAGACGGCTTCTCCTAGCGCAAGTCGGGCGGTTCGTCTTTCGGCTGCGGCTCCCGTTTCCAGGTCATAGCGGACGAGGGCGTTCCAGATGCCGGGCTCGGCGGTTAGGGTCGGGTCCTTGGCGCCGGTATGGAGATACCGATGCCTTCGGCCGAGGCGGCGGTCATCGATGCGCGGAAACTCGCAGACCCGGTTATCGAGTTCGTCGATCGCCGCCCGTCCGGTGCCCAGGTGCAGCGTCATCCGATGCAGGCCGCCGGTCGCCGGCGCGGCGGCACCGAACGCCGGGTGCGACCAGTAAGGGTAATGCAGGACAACAGCCTCGCCGCCGCCCGCTTCATAAGCATTGGCGATGTGCCACACCCAGAACGGGCCGGTGGCGAACCAGCGCACGGCGCCCCGGCCGTCGCGGGGGATGACTGCGATGCGGGTGTCTCGCTGCGGTTCCCAGGCGAGGATATCGGCGGTTGCGAAGTCGAAGCGAAGCGGACAGACGAGGATGACCAGGAAGCGCTCGGTGATGGCGCAGTCATGGATCATGTAGGCCGCATCGATCTCGATGGGCCGGGGGGGCTGCGACACCCGACCGTCGGCGCCGATGATCGCCCAGCTGAGGAAGGGAGGCTCGATGCCGTAGCGGAAGAGGATCATCTCGCCGGTGGCCGGGTCGATCTTTGGATGGGCGCATAGCCCGGCCGGAAGGGCGCCGAAGAAGTCCCAAGGCCCGCAAGTGGTGAGACCCTCGGTCACTTCGAAGGGAAGGTCTCCCTCCGCCAGCGCCAGCCATCGTCCGCCGTGGCGGATGATGTTGATATCGGGCATGTCGCGGAAGGGCTTTTGCGCCAGGTCCGGCCCCACCTCGTCGGCGGAGGGGCTGATCGGGGTCATGACTCCGCCCCACAGCGCCCGCCCGGCCTTTTCCTCGGCAAGTAGGGTGGGGGTCCGCACATAGCGGTTCCGGTAGCTGGCGTGTCCGGCGTTGAACCGGATCGCATGGATCATGCCGTCGCCGTCGAGCGGATAGGTATAGGAGCCGATGGGAGGGAAGCGCGGGTTGGGGCCGTTGCGCAGATAAGTTCCGACGAGATCGCCCGGAATCGACCCTTGCACCACGGCACAGGGAGCGTCGGTGAGCTCCGCGCTGACCGGAGCGAAGACGCCGTTGAGCTGCGGTACGGCAGCGGGGTCGAAGGATTCACGCATGGGCGGTATCAGCATCGGCACCGCAGCCGATGCGGTCAAGCCTGATCAAAGGAGGGCGACGGTGCCGGCACCTGGCGCTTCGCGCGGGTTGTGGTGCCGAATCCCAGGGCCTATCCTGACCGCATATGACCGCAGGGGCTGGTTTAGCAAGACCCCGACGCAACGGAGGGAATGGCGTGATCCTGACCGATGAGCAAACTCAGATTCGTGACATGGCCCGGGACTTCGCGCGCGAACGCCTCGCTCCGTTCGCCGCCGAGTGGGACCGGAACCAGACCTTTCCCGCCGAGGCGCTAAAGGAGATGGGAGAACTGGGGTTCTTCGGCATGCTGATGCCGGAGGCGTTTGGCGGCTCCGCCATCGGCCAGGTGGCCTATACCTTGGCGTTGGAGGAGATCGCCAGCGGCGATGGCGCCTGTTCGACAATCATGAGCGTGCACAACTCGGTCGCCTGCATGCCCATTCTCAAGTTCGGCAGCGAGGCGCAGAAGCAGCGGTTCCTGCCGAAGATGGTCAGCGGTGAGTGGATCGGCGGTTTCGCCTTGACCGAGCCGCAGGCGGGGTCCGACGCCGCAGGCCTGAAGGTGCGGGCCAGGCAGGACGGCGATGACTACCTCCTCTCCGGGACCAAGCAGTTCATTACCTCGGGCAAGAACGGCCAGTTGATCATCGCCTTCGTGGTGACCGATCCCGACGCCGGCAAGAAGGGGATCACCGCCTTCATCGTTCCCACCGATACGCCGGGGTACGAGGTGGCCCGAGTGGAAGAAAAGCTCGGGCAGCACGCCTCGGACACCTGCCAGATCGTCTTCAACGACATGCGGCTGTCGGCCGACCTGCGGCTCGGCGAGGAGGGCGAAGGATACAAGATTGCGCTATCCAATCTCGAAGGCGGGCGGATCGGCATCGCTGCCCAGTCCATCGGCATGGCGCGCGCCGCCTTCGAAGCAGCCCGCGCCTACGCCGGCGAACGGATCGCCTTCGGTCGGCCGTTGATCGATCACCAGGCGATCGCCTTCCGCTTGGCGGATATGGCGACGCAGACCACGGTGGCGCGGCAGATGGTTCTCCATGCCGCGGCCCTGCGCGAGGCGGGCCAGCCGTGCATCGTCGAGGCGTCGATGGCGAAACTGTTCGCCTCGGAGATGGCCGAGAAGGTCTGCTCTGCCGCGATCCAGATTCATGGCGGCTACGGGTATCTCGCCGACTTCCCGGTGGAGCGCATCTACCGGGACGTGCGGGTGTGCCAGATCTACGAGGGAACCAGCGAGGTGCAGCGGATGGTGATCGCGCGGAGTCTATGATCCGCGCGGATCACTCCCCTTACCTCGCTGTCTCAATTCCCTGCCGGCGGTCCCTTACACCTTCTCCACCGCCTCTTCGCGGGCCTTCTTCAGCTCCGGGAAATCGTCTTCCCAAAACTCGAGATCGCCGCGTTCGTCGCTCTTCCGCCGCCGGTCTTCCTGCACCCGCAACTCGACGCGACGGATCTTGCCCGAGATCGTCTTTGGCAGTTCGGCGAACTCGATTCGTCGGATCCGCTTGTAGGGGGCAAGCCGGCCGCGGACGAACCTGAGGATGTCCTCGGCCAACTCGGGACTGGGCTCGCGGCCGGTGACCAGGGTCACCACCGCCTTCGGCACCGAAAGCCGGACCGGATCCGGGCTTGGCACCACCGCCGCCTCAGCCACCGCCTCGTGCTCGATCAGGACGCTCTCCAGCTCGAACGGGCTGATGCGGTAGTCGGACGCCTTGAACACGTCGTCGGCCCGGCCGACGTAGGTGATGTAGCCGTCGGCATCGCGCATCGCGACGTCGCCGGTCCGGTAGTATCCGCCAGCGGTGACCTGGGCCGTTTTGTCCGGGTCATCCATGTAGCCCAGCATCAGCCCGGTCGGGCGCGGATCGAGGGCCAGCGTAATTTCGCCTTCGTCCGCCGGGTGGTCGTCCGCGTCGAGAAGCACTACCCGGTACCCCGGCAGCGGCCGCCCCATCGAGCCCAGCCGTAGCTTCTGGCCCGGTGAGTTGCCGATCTGGCAGGTGGTCTCGGTCTGGCCGTAGCCGTCGCGCAAGCGTAGTCCCCAGGCTTTCTCCACCTGCTCGATCACTTCCGGGTTCAGCGGTTCGCCGGCGCCCACAACTTCCCGCAGCTTCACCGGAAACGCCGCCATGTCCTCCTGGATCAGCATCCGCCAGACCGTCGGCGGCGCGCACAGCGTCGTTACCCCGCACCGGGAGATCACCTCGAGGACCGCCTTGGCGTTGAACCGGGCCTGATTATAAATGAAGATCGTCGCCCCGGCGTTCCACGGCGCAAAGAAGCAGCTCCAGGCATGCTTGGCCCAGCCCGGCGAGCTGATATTCAGATGAATGTCGCCCTCTCTCAAGCCGATCCAGTACATTGTCGACAGGTGTCCGACCGGATAGCTCTGGTGCGAATGCTCCACCAGCTTCGGCTTCGCCGTGGTGCCGGAGGTAAAGTAGAGGAGTAGGGGATCGGTCGCCTTGGTCATCCCGTCGGCGACGAATTCGTCCGAGGCATTGGCGACATTCGCATAGGCCGTCCACCCATCGACGCTATCGCCGACGACGACCCGTGTGTAGCTGCCGGGAATATCGGAAAACTTGGCGACGTCGGCGGCGCCAACCACGACGTGGCGAACGGCACCGCGATCGAAGCGGTCGAGTAGATCGTCGCGGGTCAGCAGCGTCGTTGCCGGAATGATCACCGCCCCCAGTTTCGTTGCCGCCAGCATCACTTCCCACAGGGGGGGTACGTTGTTGAGCATCAGGAGGATGCGATCACCCCGGGAGACGCCAAGGCTGCGCAAGAAATTGGCCGTCCGGTTCGATCGGCTGGAAAGCTGGGCAAAGCTGAGCGTGGTCTCGGATCCGTCCTCGTTAACCACCCATAACGCCGGACGATCGTTGCCGCGGGCGTAGGCATCGAAATAGTCGAGTGCCCAATTAAAGTTTTCCAGCTGCGGCCATCGGAACTCGCGATATGCGGTCTCGTAATCGTCTCTATGGGTGAAAAGGAAATTTCGCGCGTCGAGGAAAGTATCCGTGGCTGTCATCGGGTGTTCCCTCCTCAGGGTGTTTGTTAAGTAATTGATCTTGTGCCTTTGATGAGAAGCCGCGGCCATTTTCCCCGGTTGGCCGCGTGCGCCGCTCGATGGCATGAGCAGCAGTATGCGCCGAATCCCCTGTCTTGTAATCGTCCCCGTGCGCCAGTACGCCAGGGACCAGCGGTCTCCGACCCGACAAGGTGCGCTAGAAGCGCCGGAGGAAAGGGTTTATCCTGTGGACTGCCCATCCTGGGCCCTCGCGCGGCTCGAACTTCCGGACCGAATGCGCCTCCAGCCGCAAAGCCGGATGAGGATCGGCAAACGAACCCAACCGGCCACGGGGAAGGGCCGTAGAATAAGGGCGACCGGGTCATGACCACATACACGGCACCGCTGCGCGACATGCGCTTCGTCATGGAAGAGTTGTGCGGGATGGGGGAGATCGCGACGCTCCCCGGTCTAGCCGATGCCACGCCTGATCTGGTGGCCGCTGTCCTCGAGGAAGCGGCCAAGGTGGCGGGCGAGGTGCTGGCGCCGATCAATCAGCAGGGCGACGTCGAGGGCTCGCGGCTGGTGGACGGACACGTCACCACGCCTCCGGGGTGGAAGGAGGCCTACACCACCTTCATCGAAGGGGGCTGGAACGGGGCCGTCAACGAGCCCGAATGGGGCGGTATGGGGCTGCCGTGGCTGGTCAATGTGGCGGTGCAGGAGATGTTCCAGGGTGCCAACATGGCATTCTCGCTGTGTCCGATGCTCACCCAGGGCGCCATCGAAGCGATCAGCTTGAACGGCTCGGAGGAGCTCAAGCAGCGGTTCCTGCCGAAAATGGTGGCCGGCGAGTGGACCGGCACGATGAACCTGACCGAGCCGCAGGCGGGCTCCGATCTTGGTGCGGTGCGGACTCGGGCCGAGCGCGCCGAGGGCCATTACCTCATCTCGGGCCAGAAAATCTTCATCACCTACGGCGATCACGATCTGACCGCCAACATCATCCATCTGGTCTTGGCCCGGACTCCGGACGCACCCCCCGGGGTGAAGGGCATATCGCTGTTCGTGGTGCCGAAGTTTATCGACGATGGCAACGGCGCGGCACCGCGCCCCAACGATGTTCAGTGCGTCTCCATCGAACACAAGCTCGGGATTCATGCCAGCCCCACCGCGGTGATGTCGTTCGGGGACCGGGGCGGCGCCGTCGGCTACCTGGTCGGCGAGGAGAACCGGGGCCTTGAGTATATGTTCGTGATGATGAACCTGGAGCGGCTGGTGGTGGGCCTCCAGGCGCTCGGCGTTTCCGAGCGCGCTTACCAGCAGGCGGTCGCCTATGCTCGCGAACGCATCCAGGGCCAGCCGATCGGGAGCCGGGCGGGCGAGCGACTACCCATTATTCACCATCCCGGCATCCGCCGCGAACTGATGCTGATGCGGGCCGAAATCGAGGCGATGAGGGCGGTGGCCTACGCGGCGGGCCGGGCCAGCGATCTCTACTACCGCCACCCCGATGCGGACGAGCGGGCCCGCAATAAGGCGCGGCTCGACCTATTGACGCCGGTGGTCAAGGGATGGTGCACCGAGCGCTCGGTCGATCTCACCTCGATCAACATTCAAATCCACGGCGGAATGGGGTACGTCGAGGAGACCGGAGCCAGCCAGTACTTCCGCGACGCCCGGATCACCTCGATCTACGAGGGAACGACCGCCATTCAGGCCAACGATCTGGTGGGACGGAAGATCATCCGCGACGAGGCCAAAACTGCCCGGGCGTTGTTTCAGGAGATGCAGAACCTCGACCCCGCCCTCGCCTCCAATGCGGACCCGGCAGCGCCGGTGATCCGCGCCGCCCTGAAGGCGGGCGTTGACGAGGCGTCGCGGGTGGTTGACTGGGTGCTCGAAGCCCATCGGCGCGACCCGCGTCTTCCGGCGGCGGCATCCATCTCCGTCTTGCTCCTGTTCGGGACATTGGCGGGAGGCTACGAGATGGCGCGGGCCGCCCTGGCGGCAGGGCAGCGGCTGGCCGATGGCGGCGCGGGCGATCCCGACTTCCTCGCCGCCAAGATCGCCACCGCCCGCTTTTACGCACAGCAGGTGATGCCGAGGATCGGCGCGCTCGGCCGCGCCATCGTCGACGGATCGGAGACGGCGCTGGCGCTCGATACGGAACTTTTCTAGGGGGCGCCCGCCGCCAGCTCTCTCGGAGCGCGGGCAGGAGGCCGGCGCGGATCGGGGAGCAAACGAGCGGCGAGGCACCAGTGGAGGTGGACATGCCTGATGACGTAGTGGTGATGGATCGGCAATCCGACGAGCTAGCGCCGGCCAAGGTACGCGGTCCGGTGCGCTTCGTGACCGCGGCCAGTCTGTTCGATGGCCACGACGCGGCGATCAACATCGTCCGCCGGGTCCTCCAGGGCAGCGGGGCCGAGGTCATTCACCTCGGTCACAACCGGTCGGTGGAGGAAATCGTCACCGCGGCGCTGCAGGAGGACGTCCACGGCATCGCCCTCAGCTCGTACCAGGGCGGGCACATGGAATTCTTCAAGTACATGATCGACCTGCTGCGCGATCGCGGCGGTGCCGAGATCCGGGTGTTCGGCGGCGGCGGCGGGGTGATCGTGCCGGAAGAGGTGGCGGAGCTGCATGCCTACGGCGTCGCCCGCATCTACACCCCCGAGGATGGCCGGCGACTGGGCCTGCAGGGCATGATCGACGATATGATCCGCATCTGCGGGTTCTCTCTCTCGGAGACGGTGCCCGACGATTTGTGCGCCCTGGCCGACGGCAACGTCCGCCACCTCGCCCGGGTGATCACCGCGCTCGAAGACGGCGTGCTCGACGAAGCGCGGCGCGACGAACTGCACGCGTTGGCCCACCGCCGGGGCGTTGTGCCGGTGCTGGGCGTCACCGGCACCGGTGGCGCCGGCAAGTCGTCCCTTACCGATGAGTTGATCCGCCGGTTCCGCATGTATTCGGAGGAACCGAAGATCGCCGTGATCGCCATCGATCCGTCGCGACGGAAAACCGGCGGTGCGCTGTTGGGCGACCGCATCCGCATGAACGCCATCAATGGGGACAATATCTATGTGCGATCCCTCGCCACCCGATCGCCCAACACGGAGGTGCCGGAGGCACTGAAGGACATGATCGTCGCCTGCAAGGCGGCGGGTTTCCAGTTGGTGATCGTGGAAACGCCCGGCATCGGCCAGGGCGATGCCGGGATCGTGCCGTTCGTCGACATGTCGCTCTACGTGATGACGCCGGAGTTCGGCGCCGCCTCGCAGCTCGAGAAAATCGACATGCTCGACTTTGCCGACATCGTGTCGATCAACAAGTTCGACCGCCAGGGGGCTCAGGACGCCTTACGCGACGTCGCCAAGCAGCTCCAGCGTAACCGTCAGGCGTTCTCGGTGCCGGTGGACGAGATGCCGGTCTTCGGCACGATGTCGTCCCGATTCAACGACATGGGCGTTACGGCGCTCTATCACGAACTCGTCCGCCAGTTCAACGACAAGAGCCTTGGACGCTGGCAGACGACCGCTCCGGTTATACATGTCAAGCACGCCGAGCCGGGCGCGGGCATCGTCCCGGCCGCCCGCCGGCGGTACCTGGCAGAGGTGGCCGATGCCGTCCGCGACTACCACGCCGCCGTGCGCGCCCAGGTGGCTACCGCCCGCAAGCGGCAGGCGCTGCGCCAGGCGAAGGAGCTATTGGCGTCGGCGAGCAAGGCGACGGATGATGTGGAGACGCTGCTGGGGACGCAGGACAAGGCCCTCGATCCGCGGTGCCGCAAGCTCTTGGAGATGTGGCCGACGGTCAAGGAGGCCTATTCGGGCGACGAGTACGTCGTGCGGATGCGCGACAAGGAGACCCGCACAGCGTTGGCGAGACAGTCGCTGTCCGGCACCCGCATTCCGAAGGTAGCGCTGCCGAAGTTCGAAGATGACGGCGAAATCTTGAAGTGGCTCCTGAAGGAGAATGTCCCCGGAGCCTTTCCCTTCACCGCCGGTGTCTTCTCGTTTAGGCGCGAAGGCGAGGATCCGACGCGGATGTTCGCCGGCGAAGGCGACCCGTTTCGCACCAATCGCCGGTTCAAGTTCCTGGCCAAGGATATGCCGGCGCAGCGGCTGTCCACCGCCTTCGACTCGGTGACCCTCTACGGCTTCGATCCGGACGAGCGGCCGGACATCTACGGTAAGGTCGGCAACTCCGGCGTGTCCATCGCCACCCTCGACGATCTGAAGGCGCTCTATGACGGCTTCGATCTGTGCGATCCGCGGACGTCGGTTTCGATGACCATCAACGGCCCGGCGCCATCGATCCTAGCGATGTTTTTCAATGTTGCCATCGATCAGCAGATCACGCGGTTCGAGAGTGAAAACGCCAGACGGCCCACCGAGGACGAAGTCCTTAAGATTCGCGATTGGGTAATGAAGAACGTGCGTGGCACGGTTCAGGCCGACATCCTCAAGGAAGACCAGGGACAAAACACCTGCATCTTCTCTACCGAGTTCGCGCTAAAGATGATGGCCGATATCCAGGAGTATTTCGTTCATCACCAGGTGCGCAACTTCTATTCCGTGTCAATTTCCGGCTATCACATTGCCGAGGCTGGCGCCAACCCCATCAGCCAGCTCGCCTTCACCCTCGCCAACGGCTTCACCTACGTGGAGGCGTATCTGGCGCGGGGCATGCACATCGACGACTTCGCCCCCAACCTGTCGTTCTTCTTCTCCGCCGGGATGGAGCCGGAATACGCGGTCATGGGCCGGGTCGCCCGTCGCATCTGGTCGACCGCCATGCGGTTCAAGTACGGCGCCAACGAGCGGTCGCAGAAACTCAAATACCATACCCAGACCTCTGGCCGCTCGCTCCACGCCCAGGAGTACGCGTTCAACGACATCCGGACGACGTTGCAGGCGCTGATCGCCACCTACGACAGCACCAACAGCCTTCATACCAATGCCTATGACGAGGCGATCACCACACCGACGGAAGAGAGCGTCCGGCGTGCCCTGGCGATCCAGATGATCATCAACCAGGAGTGGGGGCTCTCCAAGAACGAGAACCCCAACCAGGGGTCGTTTATTATCGAGGAGTTGACCGACCTGGTGGAAGAGGCGGTGCTGTGCGAGTTCGAGCGCATATCGGCCCGCGGCGGCGTGCTGGGGGCGATGGAAACCGGCTATCAGCGCGGTAAGATTCAGGACGAGTCGCTCTACTACGAACGCCTCAAGCACGATGGCTCGTATCCGATTATCGGCGTCAACACCTTTGTCGACCCCGCCGGTGGCGAACTGCCGACGCCGGAATTGGCACGCTCCACCGAGGACGAGAAGCAAAGCCAGCTCCGCCGGCTGCGGGACTTCCACGGGCGCAGTGCAGGCCAGGCGGCGGCTATGGTGAGCCGGCTGAAAGAGACGGCCGTCGCCGGGGGCAACATCTTCGAGGTGCTCGTGGACGCGGTCCGGGTGCTTTCCCTGGGCGAGATCAGCGACGCCCTGTTTGCCGTCGGCGGCAAATACCGAAGAAGCATGTAGTCATTGCGGTAACACCTGTCCTGCGCAGGTCCTGCGTGCGATTGGGAGGTATCCAAGAACGAAAATCGTCCGACGCTTCAGTTCTCATCCTGACCCAGCCGTTTTGCCATAGATCTCGTGGCGATATACCCGATTGAGCGGGTGCAACCACCCATTGTTGGTGTTACACTCCTCCATCGCCCCGAGCGATTGCGCTTGAGTTACAGAGGGTCAATAACGGGTGGAGGGAACAGATGTCGTCCGAGATATATCAACGAATACGCAACAACCCCCGCTATCATCAGGAGATGGCCAAGCGCAGCCGGTTCGCCTGGAGCTTGGCGGCGATCGTCCTGGTGATCTTCTACGGCTTCATACTCATCGTCGCCTTTGCCCCTGGGATGCTGGCCACTCCGCTTAGCCAGGGCTCGGTGACCACCGTCGGCGTGCCCATCGGCGTGGGCATCATCGTCCTGTTCTGGCTGCTGACGGGATATTACGTGCACCGCGCCAACGGCGAGTTCGATGCGGCCAACCTCGAAATCATCCGGGAGGCAGAGCAATGAGCCGGGTGGTGGGAATTCTTGCGGCCAAAGCGCTGGCCGCCGTGTGGATCTTTCCGGCTGCCGCGGCTCCGGCGGCGGTAGGGGAAACGCAGCAGCAGGCGGTCAATCCCAATGCGATCATCATGTTCGTCCTCTTCGTGATCGCAACGCTCGGAATAACCTACTGGGCGTCGAAGCGCACCAGGACGGCCGCCGACTTCTACACCGCCGGCCAAGGCATCACCGGCACACAAAACGGTCTGGCCATCGCCGGTGACTACATGTCTGCGGCGACCCTGCTCGGCCTCACCAGCCTCGTCTACACCCGCGGATACGACGGCTTCGTCTATTGCATCGCCTTTTACGCGTGCTGGCCGTTCATCATGTTCGTGATGGCCGAGCGCCTGCGCAACCTCGGCAAGTTCACCTTTGCCGACATCGTCTCCTATCGCCTCGATCAGCGGCGCGTACGCACGATGGCGGCGATCGGCTCGCTCACGGTAGTGATTTTCTACCTCACCGCACAAATGGTTGGAGCCGGTCAGCTGATCAAGCTGCTGTTCGGCCTGCCGTACTGGTCGGCGGTCGTCCTGGTTGGCATCTTGATGGTCATCTACGTAACCTTCGGCGGCATGATCGCCACGACCTGGGTGCAGATCATCAAGGCCTGCCTTCTCCTTGGCGGCGGGACCCTGGTGATGTTGCTTGCGTTCGCCCAGTTCGGCTTCAGCTTCGAGACTCTTGCCCAGCAGGCGGTCGCTGCCAGCCCGAGCGGCATCAAATTGATGGCTCCGGGAACCCTCCTCAGCGATCCGATCACCGCGGTGTCGTTGGGGCTGGGCCTAATGTTCGGCACCGCCGGGCTTCCGCACATCCTGATGCGGTTCTTTACCGTCCCGAACGCCAAAGAAGCACGCAAGAGTGTGTTCGTCGCCACCTTCTGCGTCGGTTTCTTTTTCTGCGTGGTTTGCATCATGGGCCTGGCGGCCATCGTCATCGTTGGCCAGAACCCGGCGTTCTTTGAAGGCGGCGACATCGCGGGCAAGATGATCGGCGGCGGCAACATGCCGGCGATGCATCTGGCACAGGCGGTGGGCGGCAACATCCTTCTGGGATTCCTCGCCGCGGTGGCATTCGCCACCATCCTTGCCGTCGTCGCCGGTCTCGCCCTGGCGGGGGCGGGAGCCATCGCGCACGACCTCTATGCCAATGTGATCATGGGCGGCAACGTCAGCGAGGCGAAGGAGGTGCGGATTTCCAAGCTGTCCTCGTTCGGTCTCGGGTTGCTCGCGGTGATCTTCGGGATCCTGTTCGAGAAGCTGAACATCGCTTTTCTCGTCGGACTGACCTTCGGCATCGCAGCATCCTGCAACTTCCCCATCCTGATCCTGTCCATGTATTGGAAAGGGCTGACCACCCGCGGCGCGGTGTGGGGCGGTCTTGTCGGGTTGGTGACCGCCACCGCGATCGTCGTTTTCTCCAAGGCGGTGTGGGTGACTGTGCTCGGCAATCAGGCCCCGTTGTTCCCCTATGAGCAGCCGGCGATCTTCTCGATGCCGCTGGCTTTCCTCACCGCCTGGGTCGTCTCGGTGCTCGACAAGAGCCCGCGGGCGGCGCAGGAGACGGCGGCTTACGACGACCAACTCGTTCGCGCCCAGACCAGCCTCGGCGCTGCCGGCGCCGCTAGCCACTAGCGGCGAGAGAGATGCATTTGACGGCGGAGGACGCACATCCTCCGCCGTCTTCTGCGTGGCCGGCCCTCGAACCCTCGCGCGTGGCCGGACGTGTCTCCGGCACAACGCAAACCTCTCGATCCTGGTTAAACGAAGGGAAAGCTTTTTCGTCCAGGTTATCGGCTGCGGCGCGCATTCGTCATTGCCGTTCGTCTGGGCGAGAAAAGCATGGATGACCTTCTTTCCGAATTTCTGACCGAGACCAGCGAGAATCTTGCCATTGTCGATGCCGAGCTTGTGGAGCTCGAACGCAACCCCACCGATAAGACGATCCTCGGCGGCATCTTTCGCCTCGTTCACACCATTAAGGGAACGTGCGGGTTTCTCGGCCTCCCGCGGTTGGAGGCGGTGGCGCACGCGGGGGAGAGTGTCCTCGGCAAACTGCGCGACGGCTCCTTGCCGGTGACGCCGGCCGCGGTCTCCGGCGTGCTCAAGTGCATCGATACGATCCGGGATCTGCTCGCGGCACTGGAAGTGAACGGCGACGAGCCGCCAGGAGACGATGTCGTCATTATCGCCGAGCTCAATGCCTTGGCGGAAGGGAAGGGCTCGTCGCTCCCAGCGGTTTCGCCGCCGGCTTCGGCAGTCTTCGGTTCAGCCGAGCGAGCATCTTTCTCCGCTGCATTGCCGGCCGCGGTTGGGGGCACCAGCCCTTTTCCTGTCGCCGCTGAACTTGTGGCCGAAGTGGAGGCGGCGGTGGCGGCGGGCCTTCGGGCGGCGACGGATGCGGAAATCGCGGTGGCGATGGAGGCGGAACGCGCGCAGGAACGGGTGTGCGGCATCGAGACGACAGTCGTCGGCGAGGCGGGTGCACCCGTCGGCGACGCCGGCGCCGCCCGGGACTCAGCCATCGCTTCCCAGTCGATCCGCGTCGCCGTGGATACCCTCGATGCGTTGATGACATTGGTCAGCGAGCTGGTGCTGACCCGGAATCAGCTCCTGCAGATCGCCCGCGGACGGAAAGACGACAGCGATTTCTCCGCGCCATTGCAACGCCTCAGCCATATCACCTCCGAGCTTCAGGAAGGGGTGATGAAGACGCGGATGCAGCCGATCGGCAATGCCTGGGCGAAGCTGCCGCGGATCGTCCGCGACTTGGCCCAGGAGACCGGCAAGAAAATCACCCTTTTGATGCAAGGTGCAGAGACTGAGGTCGACCGCCAGGTCCTGGAACTAATCAAGGACCCGCTCACCCACATGGTTCGCAACTCCGCCGACCATGGGATAGAGCCACCCGAGGAGCGGCGACGGAATGGAAAGCCCGAGACCGGAACCGTCGCACTCAACGCCCGCCACGAGGGGGGGCACATCATCATCGAGATCGCCGACGATGGACGCGGGCTCGACGCGGAACGCATTCGCCGCAAGGCCATCTCCTTGGGGGTGATCACCGAAGCGGAAGCGGCAGCCATGGCCGAGCCGCAGCTCTATCAGTGCATTTTCCGGCCGGGCTTCTCCACCGCGGAGAAAGTGACCACGGTCTCCGGCCGGGGCGTCGGCATGGACGTGGTACGTACCAACATCGACCGTCTCGGTGGCAGCATCGATTTGCGCTCGACGCCTGGCGACGGCTCGACGTTCGTGATTCGCATTCCGCTCACGCTGGCCATCGTCTCGGCGTTGATCGTCTCTTGCAGCGGTCACCGCTTTGCGCTTCCGCAGACGTGTGTCCTCGAACTGGTCCGCACCGGCACCAGCGAGACCCGCATCGAGCGCATCAATTCCTCGGTGCTCCTGCGGTTGCGTGACCGCCTCTTGCCGGTCGTTCAGCTGAGCCGGGTACTTTGCCTGGGCAATGGGACGGGCGGCGGCACCATGCCCGGCGCGCGCAGTGCGCTAGGCGATTGCCTGGTCATCGTTTCGCAGGTGGGAGCGAAGCGCTTCGGGATCGTCGTCGACGAGGTCTTCGACACCGAAGAGATTGTCGTCAAGCCGGTGGCGCCGATGCTCCGCGACGTCTCCGTCTACGCCGGCAACACCATCCTCGGCGACGGCGGCGTGATCATGATTCTGGATCCCAATGGGCTCGCCGCCAGCATCGACCATGAGTCCTGCACCGAGGACGAGGTGACCACCGGTGCCGCGGTCGGTGGCCAGAAGAAGAGCCGGCTGCTTGTTTTCAAGACGGGCCACGACGAGGCATGGAAAGCCATCCCACTCGAATTGGTGGCGCGCCTGGAGGAAATCGCGGTTAACAGCGTCGAGCACGCCCACGGTCGTCCGGTGCTCCAGTACCGGGGGCGGCTGATGCCTCTCGTACCGTGCAATCCGGCCTTTGCCTGGGAGGCGGAAGACACCGCCCAGGTGCTTGTCTTTAGCGACCACAGCCGCTGCATGGGGTTGGTCGTCCGGGAGATCGTCGACATCGTCGAGCATCACCTGGAGATCGAGGCCGGAACCGTTGGTGCCGGATTGATCGGCAGCGCGATCATCGATGGCCGGGCGACGGATGTCATCGATGCTGCTCCTTACCTGACGGCCGCCTTCCCGGACTGGTTCGAGCAGCACAATGGGCGGTCGTTTGGCGAAGAGGAGGCGACGCGCCGGGTCCTTCTCGTCGATGACAGCCCCTTCTTCCGCAGCCTGCTGGTGCCGATGCTGGAGACGGCAGGCTACAGGGTCACCGTCGCCGGCGACGCGGGCGAGGCTTTGCGGCTGCGCGACGACGGCCACGTGTTCGACGTCATCGTCAGCGATATCGAGATGCCGGGCATAAGCGGGTTTGATTTCGCGTCCCGATTGCGGGAGGAAGGTGCGTGGAAGGACGTGCCGCTCGTGGCGCTATCGTCGCACACCACCGCCGCAGACCTTCAGCGCGGCCACTCGTGTGGCTTTACCGACTACGTCGCTAAGTCCGACCGCGACGGCTTGATGCAGAGCCTCGCAACGACGCTTCTCCAGCACAACGCCGCCTGATGCGGTTCGTCTGAGCGAACGGAACTGACCATGAGCGAATGCTTGATCGTCGACGACTCCCGGGTGATCCGCACCATAGCCCGTCGCATTCTGCAGGACCTGCGGTTCGACGTGCGCGAGGCGGCCGATGGTGCCGAGGCCCTGAAGGCGTGCCTCGACCGGATGCCGGACGCGGTGCTTCTCGACTGGAACATGCCGATCATGACCGGCATCGACTTCCTGAAGGCGCTGCGGCTGCTGCCCAACGGGACGACCCCGGTGGTCGTCTTCTGCACCACCGAAAACGATCTGGGCCACATCCAGGAGGCGATCACCCTCGGTGCCGATGAATACATTATGAAGCCCTTCGACCGTGAAATCGTCGAGGCCAAGCTGTCTCAGGTCGGGCTCCTCTAGGCCGGATCGGAACGATGCGCTCCATGGAGTTCGCTGCCACCCGTCCGTCCGCGCCGGGTGGCCCGGTCCGGGTGATGCTGGTAGACGACTCGGCCGTCGTTCGCGGCCTGATCACACGGATGCTGAAGCCGGAGCCGGAGATCGCCATCGTCGCCTCGGTCAGCGATGGTGCCCAGGCGGTTCGGCAGGTGCGGCGGGACCGAAGCATCGACGTCGTAGTCCTCGATGTCGAAATGCCGGTGATGGACGGCCTCATGGCGCTGAAGGAGATGGTGGCACTCGATCCCAGTTTGCAAGTGATCATGGCATCGACGCTGACACAGCGGAATGCCGAGATCAGTTTGCAGGCGTTGGCCGCCGGCGCCGCCGATTACGTGCCAAAACCCAGCAGCGAGCGTCTCGGCGGAAGTGAAGAGTTTCGTCGCGAACTAGTGGCAAAAGTTCAAGCGCTCGGGCGACGGCGAAAGCAGATGCGGTCGCCGTCCGCCGTTGCCACCGCCTACGGCGGAACCTACGTGCCCCGTCCCGCGCCGCTGCTTCGTTCCGCCGTGGCCGTTCGCCCCGACATCATAGCCATCGGGTCGTCGACGGGAGGACCGCAGGCGCTGACCGCGGTGCTCGGCGAGGTCGAGGAAATTCGCCAGCCGATCCTGATCACCCAGCACATGCCGCCCACCTTTACCGCCGTCCTCGCCGAGCACCTGGGCCGGGTAAGCGGCCGGCCGTGTGCCGAAGCAAAGAACGGCGAGCGCCTTTTATCCGGGCGCATCTATGTGGCGCCGGGGGATCACCATCTGCTTGTTCAGGGAACCCGCGATGCGGCACGTGTGCGTCTCACTCGGGATGCGCCGGAAAACTTCTGCCGCCCTGCAGTCGATCCCATGTTGCGGAGCCTCGCCGAAATGTTCGGCGGCCGTGTTCTCGCGGTGATCCTGACGGGCATGGGTAGCGACGGATGCAGCGGTGCTCGTCATGTGGTTGCTGCCGGCGGGACCGTGCTGGCACAGGACGAGGCAACGAGCGTGGTCTGGGGCATGCCCGGTGCCGTCGCCGGCGCAGGATTGTGCGCGAATGTCTTGCCGCTGCCACGACTGGCATCTGCCATCGTTAAACTAGCTAGTGGAGGCACAGCATCGTGACCCCCCAGGACTTTGCCTACTTGGCGAGCCTCATCCACAACCGATCGGGCATCGTGCTTCCGGCGGAGAAGGCGTATCTCCTCGAAAATAGGCTGCGACCGCTGTCGGGCGAATTCAGCTTCGGCTCCATGGCGGACCTGGTCAGCGCCCTCAAGCTCAACCGTGACGAACGACTGGCACGGCGCGTCGTCGAGGTGATGACGACCAACGAAACCCTTTTCTTCCGAGATACAAAACCGTTCGACCTGCTGCGTGACGTGGTCCTGCCGCAGCTTATCGAGGCGCGCGCTAAGGGGCGGCCGCTGCGCATTTGGTCGGCGGCGTGCTCGGCCGGGCAGGAACCCTATTCCATTGCCATGACGATCAAGGAGAACGCCGCGCGGTTCGGCGCGTGGCCGATCGAGATCCTGGCGACGGATCTTTCCTCGACCGTTTTGGCCAAAGCTCGCTCGGGAATCTACTCGCAGTTCGAGGTGCAGCGGGGCCTGCCGATCCGACTTCTCGTCAGGTATTTCACCCAGAACGAGGCGCAGTGGACGATCCACCCCGAAATTCGAACAATGGTCCAGTTCCGCCAGCACAACATACTGGAAGATGTGTCGAGTCTAGGGCAGTTCGATGTGGTGTTCTGCCGCAATGTGCTCATTTATTTCGACGGGGAAACTAAAAAACAGGTCCTTGAGCGCATCGCCCATAGTCTTGCGCCAAATGGGGCCCTCTTTCTCGGCGGCACCGAAACCGTGATCGGGATCACCGATCGATTTGAGCCGATCCCGGGCCAGCGCGGCATCTATCGGGCAACCGAAGCGGACCCTTGTCTCGTCCGAGATCGCCCGTCATCGATCAAGGCGCCGTCTGTCAACGGCAGACACCGGGCAGCTTGACCCGCGAGCAAGCGGCGGAACACCCCTGCTCCAGTTCCGCCGCGTCGCTCGACATCACGCCGCAACCGTGGCGGTCATCGACTGGGGGTCACGGAGCATGTAGCCACGACCCCACACCGTCTCGATGTAGTGATCACCGCAGGTCGCGCACGCCAACTTCTTCCTCAGTTTGCAGATGAAGACGTCGATGATCTTGAGCTCTGGCTCGTCCAGTCCCCCGTAAAGGTGGTTCAGGAACATCTCCTTGGTCAGGGTCGTGCCCTTCCGCAGGCTCAGCAGTTCAAGGATGCCATATTCCTTTGTCGTCAGGTGAACGGGTTTGTCATCTACGAAAACCATCCGCGCGGCGAGATTCACGGCGAGGCGACCGGTGCGGATAACCGATTCGGCGTGCCCCTTGGAACGGCGGACGATGGCGTGGATGCGGGCGACCAGTTCGGTGCGGTCGTAGGGCTTGGTCAAATAATCGTCGGCTCCGGTGCCGAAGCTGCGCGCCTTGCTATCGGACTGGGAGACGCCGGTCAGGATCAGGACCGGCGTCTCGATCCGGGCCTGACGAAGCCGGCGGAGGACCTCCAACCCTTCCATGTCAGGAAGGCCCAGATCGAGCAGAATGATGTCGTAGTCATAGATTTTCGCCAGTTCCAGGCCGTCCTCCCCGAGGTCCGTCCGATCGATGACCATGCCGTTGTTCTTCAGCATCCGCTCGGTGGCGAGGGCGGCCGACTGATCGTCTTCAATCACCAGAACGCGCATTACCGGGGTTCCTTTTTGCTCGTAATGAGATGGTGTACTCAGTCTCGATACCCTCCAAAATAGTGCCTCCTTCGGGGTAACGCAACTAAAAAATGAATTAATGTACGGACTCATGCCCGTATAACGAGTAACATCGGGATGGATCAAGATTAGCATTCATTTACCGTGTCTTAAGGGGAAGGCGCGATGCTGCGGCAAGAGCAATCGGAGCGAAGGCGGCCATGAACCGAATGGAATCCGGGAGCGAGATCGAAGGACTGGTCGCGGCGCTCGATCGGTTGCCCGGGCACATCGTGTACGGAGAGGTGACAGGAGCGGTCGGGCTTCTGATCGAAATCGAGGGATTACCGAAAGACGTGTGCCTCGGCGATCATCTTTGCCTGAGCGGTCGTGACGGGAAGCGGCGCGAGGCAGAGATCGTCGGCTTTCGCAACGGCCGGGTTCTGGCGATGCCGTTCGGCGCAACGACGGGTTTGGCGTGCGGCGCCCGCGCTGAAATCGCCTGCGGGAGCGATATTCTGTTTCCCGACCATTCGTGGCTCGGGCGGGTCATCGACGCCTTTGGCAGACCGCTCGACGGTTTGGGCCCACTCGCTCCCGGCAACCGTCCGTCTGCCATTCGCGGAGAAGCCATACCGGCACATCGCCGCGGCCGGGTCGGGGCAAAACTGGACCTGGGGGTGCGCGCCCTCAACGCCTTCCTCACCTGCTGTCGCGGACAAAGGCTTGGCATTTTCGCCGGGTCCGGCGTCGGCAAGTCGACCCTTTTGTCGATGATGGCTCGTCAGACCGAGGCCGAGATCAATGTTATCGGGCTGATCGGCGAACGGGGACGCGAGGCTCGGGAATTCATCGAGGACGCTTTGGGCGAGGAGGGACTTCGTCGAAGTGTCGTCGTCGTCGCTACCTCTGACCAGGCGCCGCTGCTGCGGCGCCGAGCCGCCCAGGTCACCCTGGCGGTCGCCGAGTACTTTCGCGACGGGGGGGCGGACGTGCTGCTGATGGTGGACAGCGTTACCCGTTTCGCCATGGCCGAGCGCGAGATCGGACTGGCGGTCGGAGAACCACCGACGACCAAAGGGTATACCCCATCCGTCTTCGCGGAGCTTCCGCGTCTCCTGGAACGCGCTGGGCCAGGCGTTGCCGGCGGCGGCAGCATCACGGCGATGTTCACGGTTCTCGTCGATGGCGACGATCACGACGAGCCGATTGCCGATGCGGTGCGGGGCATCCTCGACGGCCACGTCGTTCTCGACCGGAAGATCGCCGAGCAAGGACGGTACCCGCCGATCAATGTGCTGCGCAGCGTTTCCCGTTCGATGCCGGGCTGCAATACACCGGAGGAGACCAAGCTCGTCAGCCGCGCTCGCCGCGCCCTGGCCGCCTATGATGAGATGGCGGATCTGATCCGCCTCGGCGCCTATCGGCCCGGCTCCGACCCGAGCATCGATGAGGCGATCCGGCTGCGTCCCGGCCTGGAGGCATTCCTTGCCCAGGGCAAGGATGAACGGGGACCGTTGAGCGAGGTATATGCCGCCCTCGCTCGCATCCTCGACGGGCCGGAATTCTAGGCGATGACGCGGACGCTTACCAACCTGATCCGGCTCCACCGGTGGCGTGTCGATGAGTATCGGCGCGCGGTCACTGACGCCGGGCGCCGGGTTGAGCATTTGACGGCGGCCTTGGCTGCGGTCGAGGAGGGGTTCCGTCGCGAGCAGGAAAAATTGCACATGGAGAACGCCGATCCGTTCGGGTACGGCATCTATGTAGAACACATCCGGATGCGGCGCCGCGACATACGCGTGGCACTGGCCGCGGCCGAGCACGAAATGGCGGATCTGCGGCGGCAACTGGCCGACGCTTATCGGGAATGCCGCAAGTTCGAGTTGGTGAAGGCGGAACGGGATCGCGTCGGCGCCGCGGCCGCATCCAGACGCGAGCAAAGGCGCATCGATGAGGCAGCCGCTACCCTGCGGCGGCTCGCAGGCGTCCGTTGACGGCCACTCCTAGAGGTTGACGGGCGGCGGTACGGTACTCAGGCGACGGCGCCAGCCCGCCTCTGACGGCCTCACGGACGATCGGACGCCGCCTTGTCGTCGAACAGGGCACGGGCGACGGCGTTGACATCGATTGCGGCTTCGGTGTTGGGGTAGCGGGTCAGAAGCGAGCACTGATTGCGGATCGTTTCGCGCACCCGGCCATCCCGCCTCACGACCCCCAGCAGCGGAGGCGAAATCTTGAGGAAGCCCTCGCATGCCTTACGCAGCGCGTGGAAGGTGCGTTCGCCGTCGCGGCGGGATGCCGCCATATTGATGACGATGCCAATCTTTCCGTCGGGACGGTCCAACTGACTGAGTTTGATGAAGGCGTAGGCGTCGGTGAGCGCAGTCGGTTCGTCGGTGGTTACGACAACGATCTTGCCGGCGGCGCGGACTAACTGCCGGACCGTCCGTTCGACCCCAGCGCCGAGATCGAGAAGGACGCAATCGTAGGCGGCGGACATCGTCTGCAACTCCTCTTTCAACTGATGGAGCCGCGTCGTCGGGATGGCAGCCAACCGTCCGGAGCCGGAGCGCCCGGCAATGACGTCGAAGCCGCCCGGTTCAAAACGCAAAGTCAGCTCGTGCAGCATCAGGCGTCCGGCGAGGACGTCCCCCAAGTCCTGATCCGGCATCAGGCCGAGTTGAATGTCGACGTTGGCGAGGCCGAGATCGCCGTCAAACAGGAGAACCCTCTGCCCCGCGTCGGCCAGGGCGTGAGCCAGCGTGATCGCCAACCACGTCTTACCGACGCCGCCTTTGCCGGACGCGATGGCGATCGTCTTCGTTCCCGTCGGCATCACGGCCGCAGCGGTCTGGGAAATCGCGGAGAAGGTCATCGCGGAGCCTCTTTCATGTTAGCGGCCGACCCGTCCGGGTCGTCCGCTGGCAGCAGCAATCGGGCGAGTGAGACAGGATTAATGGGAGCCAGGCCATCGACAACCTGGGGCCCGATCCCGACGTCGGCGAGGGCAAGGCCGCTGGACTCGGCAGCGGCGAGGGCGGATCCGAGGCGACGAGTCATGTCGATCCGGCTGACGATTATCCGCCGGCAACCGATCGACGCCGCGCATTCCGCCATTTCCGCCATTTCCGCGCTATCGCCGCCGGCGGCAACGATAAGGACCGGCTCCGCATCCACGGCCAGCGCTAATTCTTCCATTTCGCGCAAGGCGGTATTGTCGAACAGGTTGACGCCAGCACTGTCGATGACCACCAGGGATTCAACGGCGGCGAGAACCGCCGCCGCCAGCGCATCGATCCCATCGGCTGTGACGAGCGGGACGTCGGCGATGCGCATTAGGGATGCCAGTTGCTCCAGGCCACCGGCGCGAGCGAGGTCGGTGGATACGGCGGCAACCGGCCGCCGAATCCTGCGCGCGCGGACGACGAGCTTCGCCGCGGTCAGCGTCTTGCCGCAGCCGGGTGGCCCGAACAGCAAAATAGGGCGAGGCTGCGTGCGCTCACATATGGGCTGGAACGTCAGAACGGTGTCGAGGGCGGCGGAAAGTGAGAGCAGGGCTTGCTCTTCGCCATAGGTCGAGGCTTCCGCAACGATTATTTGTACGAGGGGGTGCGGCACGCCGTGGCGGTCGAGGGCGGCTTTGATCGCGGCGATGGCGGAAGCGGTCCGCGACGGAGCGGGAACGGAGCTAGGCGGAGCCTCGTGGCGGTCCCTGTTTGGACCCATGTCCGTGCGATCTTCGACCGCGGCGGTAACACGGGCCCCTCGCCCACCGCGCTCCCCCTGCGTCTGGATAATGATCGCGCTGTCGCCCAGGTCTCGGCGGATCATATCCAAGGCTTGCGCGATGGTCGGCGCCGTGTAGGTCTTCAGCCGCATCGAAGAACTCGCATCAGATCTGACCCACCGTGCGGATGCGGGCCTTCGGCGAGATCTCGCTCTGCGACATCACCTGTGTCATCGGACGGAACCGCTCGAGGATGGAGCGGACGTAGGGGCGGATGGCGGGCGAGGTGAGCAGCACCGGGGATTCCCCGGCCTGCGCCTGGCGCTCGAACGCGCCACGAGCGGCGAGGACGAACTCCTGGATCTTCGACGGCGGCAGCGCCAGTTGTCGCTCTTCGCCGGTGCCGGTCAGCGCATCGGCGAAGACCTGATCCCATTCCGCGCCCAGCACCAGGAGAGGCAGGACAGCCTGATCGTTGGTATTCGCGTCACAGATTTGCCGGGCCAGCCGCGAGCGTACGTGCTCGGTAATCTGGGTGGTGCTCCGGCTGAGGCCGCAGCCCTCGGCGACGCCCTCAAGGATGGTGGGAAGGTCCCGAATCGAAATTCGCTCGGCGAGAAGGTTCTGCAGCACCCGCTGCAGGCCGCCGAGTGAGATCTGCGAGGGGATAAGGTCGGCAACCAGCTTCTGGTGCGCCTTGTCCAGCTGATCCAGAAGATTGCGGGTTTCGGCATGTGAGAGGAGCTCCGGCATGTACTCCTTGATCACCTCTGTGAGGTGAGTGGTCATGACCGTTGCCGCGTCGACGACGGTCAGGCCCCGGAACGACGCATCTTCGCGGTGCGCCACGTCGATCCACGTCGCCGCCAGGCCGAAAGTGGGCTCGCGCGTTTTCTCGCCGGGCAGCGGGATCGGCTCGCCTCGCGGATCCATTACAAGCAATAGGTTAGGCCGGACCTCACCGCGCCCGGCGATCAAATCCTTGACGTAGATGGCGTACGCCTGCGGCGCCAGCTGCATGTTGTCCTGGATGCGGACGCTCGGGACGACGAAGCCGAGCTCGGCGGCGAGCTGGCGTCGCAGCGCCTTGATCTGGTCGGTGAGTTTCGGCCCGTCGCCGCCGTCGCTGACCAATCCCAGCAGCCCATAACCGATCTCCAAACGGATTTCATCGATCTTCAGAACGGCCGAGATCGGCTCTTCGGCTAGGGGCGGCGGCAAGGCAGCGACACGCGCCTCTTCGGCTGCGCGAGCCTCGCGGCGCTTGAAGGTGAACCAGGCCAATGTCGCCGTCATTGCAGCGAGGGTAAGGAAGGGAAGGGCGGGAACGCTGGGCAGTAACGCCAGTCCCACCAACAGGACAGTGGCGATGGCCATCGCCTTTGGCTGGCCGCCGAGTTGGCCGAACAAGGCCTTCTCGGTCCTGGTCGAAAGGCCCGCCTTGGTAACGACGATGCCGGCCGCGGTGGCCACGATCAGGGCCGGTATCTGTGTCACCAGCCCGTCACCGACGGTGAGCCGGACAAAGGTTCCGGCGGCCTTTTCCAAGGACATGCCGTTCTGGGCGACGCCGATGATGATGCCGGCGATGATGTTGATGAAGGTAATCAGCAGACCGGCGATGGCGTCTCCACGGACGAATTTTGAAGCGCCGTCCATGGCGCCGAAAAAGCTACTTTCTTCCTCCAGTTCCTGGCGGCGCTTACGCGCCGTTTCCTCATTGATCAGTCCGGACGACAGGTCGGCGTCGACGGCCATCTGCTTGCCCGGCATCGCGTCGAGGGTGAACCTGGCGGATACTTCGGCGATGCGGGTCGAACCTTTGGTGATGACGACGAAATTGACGATCAAAAGGATCGAAAAGACGATCACGCCGATAATGAAGTTGCCGCCCATGATGAAGCCGGCGAAGGCTTCGATCACCCTTCCAGCCGCGTCGGTGCCCTCGTGGCCGTGGGTCAGGATCAGCCGTGTCGACGCCATGTTGAGGGCGAGCCGGACCATCGTCGAAAGCAGCAGGATGGTGGGAAATGCGTTGAATTGTAGTGGTTTTTCGACGAAGAGGCCGGTCAGCAGGATGAGCACGGAAAACGTGATTGAAAACGCCAGGCTGATGTCGAGGAGCCAGCGCGGTAGGGGCAGGATCAAAACGACGAGAATGATGACGACGCCGAGGGCGAGAAGGATGTCGCCCTGCCGCATCGTCTCGAGGAGACGCTTCCCCAGTTCGGAAACCGATTGGGAAGATGCGGCCGCCGTGCCTTCTACGACGGACATGGGAATTTACCGGGCTGGCGAGTTAGCGAACAGGCTCTCGGTCGGCTGAACCAAGGCCGGCGCCGGCACCGCCACCCCCTCTCCGGCATATTCGCGCAGCTTGTTCCGCAGCGTCCGGATGGAGATACCGAGAATGGTCGCCGCGTGCGTACGGTTGCCGAGGCAGTGGGTGAGCGTATCGATGATCAGGTCCCGCTCGACGGCTGCGACGGTGCGGCCGACGAGGGAGTTTGCGGCGGCGGCCACGATCGTATTGTCGGGACTCGATCCGGTCCGATGAGATGGCAGCAGTCCCTCGGCGGTGACGACGGAACCGGCAGCGAGGACCACGGCACGGTGGATCACGTTTTCAAGCTCACGCACATTGCCGGGCCAGGCATAGCCCAGCAGCGCATTTTCCGCCTCCGCCGACAGGGAGAGATGCGGGATGCCATTGAGAGCCGCGTACTTGTCGAGAAAGTGGCGGGCAAGCACGAGGATGTCGCCACGGCGCTCGCGAAGGGGCGGCAGGCGGAGCGCGACCACATTGAGGCGAAAGTACAGGTCGCTGCGGAAACGGCCCCGAGCGACCTCATCCTGGATGTCTCGGTTGGATGTGGCGATGATCCGGACGTTGACCGTAACCGGTGAGGTACCGCCGACGCGGTCGATTTCCCGTTCCTGGATCGCCCGCAGCAGCTTCGGCTGTAACCGAAGGTCCATCTCGCTGATCTCGTCGAGCAGCAGTGTGCCGTTGTTTGCTTCCTCGAACCGTCCGATTCTGCGCCCCGCCGCTCCGGTGAAGGCTCCTTTCTCGTGGCCGAACAGCTCCGATTCCATGAGGGCCTCGGGAATGGCCGCGCAATTGACGGCGACGAAGCGCGCCTTGGCCCGACGGCTCTTGGCGTGGAGATAGCGGGCGACGACTTCCTTACCGGTCCCCGACTCGCCGACGATCAGGACACTCGCCTCCGACGCGGCGACACGATCCGCCATCGCGAAAATCTCGGCCATGCGTGGATCGGCGTGCACCACCGCCGAGCGACTCTCGCTGATCGCCGCCAAGATGGCGCCGATCAACTCGGGGTCGGGCGGCAGCGGCAGGTATTCCCTGGCGCCGGCCTTTACCGCGGCAACGGCGGCGCGGGTATCGGAGCCGAGGCCGCAGGCCACGACCGGCAAAGTGATCCGCTCGCGGAGGAGTTCGGCGATCAGAGATGCCACATCGAGGGTGACATCGATCAGGATCAGGTCGATGGCATTTCCCGCGCGCACCACCCGAAGCGCATCCACAATGTCGTCCGTCTGAACGACTTCGGCACCGCGCCGCATGGCAATCTGGCTCGCCGCGCCAAGCTGACCCGAGAGGGTACCGATGATCAGGAGCCGCATATGGTCACCTGTTCCAAGAGCGGTCAATCGAACACCCGAACCCGGCCCGTCGGTGGAAGCACGCTGTTGAGGGCGGTCTCCAGTCGGCGCGGGTTCTCCTGTCGGCTTATGGATAGAACACAAAGAATGCACATTTGGTGAATGAGCTCTTCCGCCGCCGCCCGGCGCTCGATTTTGGTGGCAAGCGGGAGAAGTACCATGTGGCCAAGGACCGCACCGTAGAACGTCGTCAGCAGCGCCACGGCCATTCCGGGGCCAATGGATGACGGGCGGTCGAGATTGCGGAGCATCTGGACGAGGCCGACGAGGGTGCCAATAAGGCCCATGGCCGGGGCGATATCCGCCGCCTTCCGGAGGACTTCGGCGCTCTTGCGGCGCTCCTCCGCGTTGGCGAACAACTCCTGCTGCATGGTTCCTTCGATCTCCACTTCGGCCGCCCCGTCGGCAATTAAGGCAAGTCCCTTGTCGAGAAAGCCGTTGCCGGCAATCGGATGAGGGAGCTTTTGCGTCATGAGAATGCCGGCGTGCCGTGCATATTCGGCTACGGCGATCAATCGCAACGCCATGGCGCCCGGATTAATCTCAGACCCGCCAAACACCAGCCGTACCGCGCGTCCGGCAGCCACTACGTCGTTCAGGGAGTAACAGACGACGACTGCCGACAAACTGCCCCCGAAAACGATCATCAGCGACGGCACATCAACAAACGTTCGTGCCGATCCACCAAGGGCAATGGCCAATGCGAGCATAGCAAAGCCGGCGGCAAAAGCGCCCACGGCGGTGCGGTTGAAGCGAAACCGAGCGGTCTCGGCGGGGGGGACGAGAAGATTGAGGTGAGAAAAAGCGGTCATCCTTAAGCGCTCAACTCCGCTCACTTTTGACGATTTCGGTCATGGTAACCCCTAACCTATCCTCGACGACGACCACCTCGCCGCGGGCGACGAGCCGGTTATTAACGTAAATGTCGATGGGCTCGCCCACCTTGCGGTCCAGTTCGACCACCGCGCCCCGGCCTAGCTTTAACAGCTGGCTGACCTCCATGGTGGCCCGTCCCAGAACGGCCGAGACCTGTACCGGGACGTCGTAGACGGCATCCAGATCCTGGCTGGACCGCGCCGCCCGCATATCCCCGGCGAATGCCGCTTCGGGCTCGTTTGCGGCGGCGGTAGAAGGTGTGTCGCCGAAGGAATCGAAGCTGGGCTGTCTAGTATCAGGCATCGCCGGGATCTCGCTTCAATGGGTTGTCGGAAAGGGCAGGAGAGGCGCGGTGGCGGGGGGCGATGCGCCGAGAGAGTCTTCGAGCAACGCATCGACCTGACGCCAAAGCGTGGCTGCATCCCTGACGGCGCCTCCGCGCGGCCACTCGATGCGACAGTCCCCATCCTCCAACTGTGCATCTCCGAGGGTTTCGATCAGACCGGAAAAGCCCGCGGCATGAGCCAGTTCATTCAGTCGATCGGCGATGGGTTCGGCGATTGTCTCGGCAACGCGCACGATTAGTTTGGGTGTGTCGCCAATGCGTGGAAGGAACGCGGCGACGAACTCGGCGATGCCGTCATTGGCTGCTTGCCGGTATAGGGACGGCAGAAATCGCCGACAAATGGCAGCCGCCACGATTGCTGACTGCTGTGCCATCGCTTTTTCCCGTTGGGCGAGGTCCGCGGCGAGGGAGCCGATCTGGCCGTTCAGCCCCTCAAGAGCATTGGCGATGTGGCGATCGTTAGCCGCTTCGACCTCGGCCAAGCCGATCCGGTGCCCTTCGGCATAGCCGGTGGCGTGTGCCGCCGCCAAAGCCTGTTCCCTCTCCAAAGCAAGCGCCTCATCGGAACCGCATTCGTCCGCGGCGTTGTTATAGGGCGCATCGTCGCGGTCGAAATCGGTGTCGAACAGAAACGGATGCAGCCTGTTCAGAGTCATGATTAGTAGACCAGTTCGTCGCTATCGCTGCCGCCCGAGAGGGTGATTTCATTGGCCTCGGCCAGCGCCTTCGCCGTTGCGACGATGGTGCTTTGCGCTTCGTCCACATCGCGGAGGCGCACCGGCCCCATAGCCGCGATGTCCTCCCGCAGCATCTTTGCGGCCCGCTCAGACATGTTGTTGTAGAACATCTCCTTGAGCGGCTCGGAAGCGCCCTTAAGGGCGACGGCAAGCTGTTCCTTGGCGATGCGGCGGATCAGCACCTGGGTTCCCGCCGAGTCGAGGCGGAGAAGGTCCTCGAAGGTGAACATCAACTGCTTGATGCGCTCGGCCGAGTCGCCGTTCCGTTCCTCCAACGCAGTCATGAATCGGTATTCGGTGTTGCGGTCAAAATTGTTGAATATTTCCGCCATGAGCTCGTGCGAATCCCGGCGGCTGGTTCGGGCCAGGTTGGTCATGAATTCTGTACGCAAAGTGCGCTCGACATGATCGAGTATGTCCTTCTGTACCGTCTGCATCCGGAGCATGCGGACGACGACCTCCATGGCGAAACTTTCCGGGAACAGGCTGAGAACCCTCGCGGCATGATTTGGTTTGATTTTGGTGAGGACCACAGCAACGGTCTGCGGATACTCGTTTTTTAGATAGTTAGCGAGAACGGCTTCATTTACATTACCAAGCTTATCCCACATGGTCCGGCCCGATGGTCCGCGGATTTCTTCCATGATCTGCTGGGCCCGCTCGGGCTCTAGAACCTTGGTGAGCAGCCGCTCAGTCGATTCAAGCGTACCGACCAGTGAACCCGTAGATGACAGTTGTCCGGCGAATTGTGTGATCAGCTGCTCTACCACCGCCGCACTCACCGAACCGAGATGGGCCATGTGCTGAGAAACCATCCGGATCTCTTCGTGGTCCATCATCGAGAAGAGCCTCGCGGCATGGGTTTCGCCGACCGCAAGCATGAATACCGCTGCCCGCTCGGGTCCGCTGATGTCGTCAAGAGCTTCTTTGGTGCCCATGTTCCCACCCGTTCCTATTGGTCCGCGTGGAGCCAGCTTCGAAGGATGGCGAGGGTCTCGTCGGGGTGCCGGTCGACGATCTCACCCACACGCTTCAGGCTCGATGCCCGCACCTGCCCTTCGATGCGGTTGACATTGATCATTTCTTCGTCGGAACCGGGTCCCCCCAGCCGCCGCGGCTCTTCGCCCGAGGCAACCTGGTCATCACCGTAGGGGAGCTGTGGCGTAACGGCACCGGTGGCTGGAAGGGCATTGCCGGCGGGAGGCAGGGTAGCTCGCGGCAGTCCCACCAGCGCCCGCTGTGTCAACGGCCGAATTACGAGGACGAGGACGAGCACGGCGAAGATGAAGATCGCCAGGTATTTGGCGGCGATGACGATGTCGGCGCGTGTAGGGCCGAGGAGCGAGGCGTCTTCCTGTTCTTCGGCGACTGCGACTGCCTCGGCAAAGCGCATGTTGACGACGTCGATGGTATCGCCGCGCTCCTTGTTGAAGCCAACGGCATTACGCACGAGGCCGGCCAGCTGATCCAGTTCCTCCTGTGGACGAGGCGCATAGGCCCGCGTCCCGTCCGCGGCGACGGTGTAGGTTCCGTCCACCAGGACCGCGACCGAAAGGCGCCGAATGATGCCGGCTTCGCGCACGTGGTTAACGACCTTCTTGGAGATCTCGTAGTTAACCGTCTCTTCGCTGTGCTTGTCGGCGCTGATCGTTGCCTGTCCGCCGGCGGTAGCGGGCGCAGCATCGGGCAGATTGGTCCCGACACTCACCGCCGAAGCCGTATCCTTTTCGCTGTTCGAGCCGCTCTGCTCGAGGGTCTGGGTGGATCGGACGACTTGGCCGTCGGGGTTGAAAATCTCCTCGCTGGTGTTGATGAGGTCGAAGTCCATATCCGCGGAGACTTCGGAACGAACCTTACCCGGACCGACGGTTCGCTCCAGCAGCTGGTCGATGGTGCGAGCGAGCCGCTCTTCCACTTGACGACGGCGCTCGTCTCCCCGGCCTTCGCCAGGACCTCCCGAGCCATTGGTGTCGTCTTCGCTGGAGGTAAGGAGCGTACCCTGCGCGTCGATGATGGAGATCCGATTGACCGAAAGGCCCGCAACGGCAGTCGAGATGAGATGCTGGACGGCGGAAACCTGGGCGGGGGTGAGCCGCCCGGAGCCGCGCATCTGCAACAGGACTGAGGCGCTGGGCTCCTGACGTTCGCGCGCGAACAGGTCGCGGCGAGGAACGACCAAATGCACGCGGGCCGACTTTACGCTGGCGATCGACCGGATGGTGCGCGCCAGTTCACCCTCCAGGGCACGCACCAGGTTGACGTTCTGCTGGAAGTTGGTGCTGCTTAGCGCGTCTGACCGGTCGAAGATCTCGTATCCGTTGGAGCCGCCCGACGGCAGTCCCTGCTCGGCAAGTGAAATCCGCAATCGGCCGACCTGGTCGTCGGGAACGAAGATGGCGGTACCGTCTCGATCGAGACGGTAGGGGACTTTGGCCGCGTCGAGGTGCTGAACGATCCTGGCCGCTTCCGCCATGTCGAGGTCGGCGTAGAGCAAGGCGTGAGCGGTTTCGTTCGGCGTCAGCATCAGCCAGCCGAAGGCGCCGATCAGCAGCGCTCCGACGACGCCGATGAAGGCGGAACGAACCGGCCCCAGGGTGCGAAACAAGACGACGAGCTTCTGCATGTCCGTCCCTTGCGTGCCGCCGCCGGACACGAGGTCGGGCGGCGGGTCGGCGACACACTAGGGCCGGCCTGTTGAACAAGCCGTTAACGCTCGATCGGGATCGCAACCAAAGTGGGGGCGGATTGGTGGGGAAGCGGGCCGCTCCACGTTATTGCGTGCTTACCGCTTGATGTGGACGAGTTCATCCAGCATTTCATCCGCGGTCGATATGATCTTCGTGGCCGCCGAGTAGGCCCGCTGAACCACGATCATGTTGGTAAACTCCTGGCCGATGTCGACGGTAGAGGCCTCCAGTGCTGACTGCTCGATCTTTCCGGCCCCACCGCTGCCGGCCTGACGCAGCGTTGGGTTGCCGGAGTCCTCGGTCGCGATCCAGGCATTTCCTGATTTTCCGCTGAGGCCGTCGGGATTGACGAAGGTGGCAATGGGCAGTCGATAAATCGGCCGGCGCTCGCCGTTATCGAACAGCGCGTACATCAGTCCGTCGGGCGAAATCGAGACGCCGTTGAATACGCCGAACCGGGAGCCGTTCTGCTCGACCGCTCCCGGCGAGAACTCACTGCCGAACTGGGTAAAGCCGTTCGCCTGATGCGGCGTGCCGAAGTCGAGGGCGACAGTAGAGACGTCAATTTGACCGTCGCCGTCGATGTCCTCTGTCCCGTCCATGTCCGCGGCACCGCTTTCGAATCCGGTGACGCTCATCGTCTTGACGTGGAATGCGCTCGGCAGGCCGTCGACACCAAAGTCAACCGCATTGTCGCCAACGGAGGCGTCGTGGGCGTAGACGTTGAACGGGGAGGATTGGCGGATGGCGGGCGTTCCGCCAGAAGAAACCCCACTCGGA
>JAXMDM010000006.1:0-107062 GCA_046348835.1 Rhodospirillales bacterium
ACGCCCGCCGAACCGCGGCGGCCGGCGAGCACCGCGGCCGAGTCCTGCGCCGCCGCCACCTTCTCCTCCACCATGCGTCGATATTCCGCCGCCGTGCAGCGCCCCTCGGCCATCAGCCGGGTTCGCCGGCCGATCGTCTCGACCGAAGACCAGAACGTCTCCGCCAGCATCAGCGGCAGAGCCAACGCCTCCGTCGACGGGTTGCGCTTGCTGCGTTTTCTGCGGGCCATGCGGCTTATATGGCCGATGCCCCGCCCCGTTCAATACAGCGCGACCGCATCGTAGCGGAGGCGGGAGCATAACCCCCCGCGGCCGACGAGGAATACCCGGCCGAGACCGGCCCGGTGTTCCCGAGTGGGGCGCTCGCTGCCCCCCCTTATCCCTGGGGTTGCAGCAGATACTGTTTCCTTATCGGATCGATATGGTCCTGCCACAGGGCCTGAGCCTGATCGGCGGTAAGACCCCGAATGGTTAGCTGAATGTCGACGGCACCCGTCTCCGCATTCCGAGTCGCAGCGGTCACCAGTTCAACCCGTGACACGGATGGAGTGGGCTGTGCGGCGGCCACGATATCAGGTGGCGGATGCACCACACCCATGGCCCCACCAGCGACGCCACCACCACCACCGCCCGTATCCGGTGGCCCTTCTCTATTGCCGCTCAAGGATCATCCTCCCTCTACCAGTTCCCATCAGCGTAGGTGCAAAAATCGCTGTAGCCATTCTTAGGATCGAAGGCCTGGCCCGGTATGAACGCTAGGTAACCGAAGGCAAGCGGGCGCTGGAACAACTCGACGAATTCTATCCCCCGGGCGGTCGCGCGGGCGTATGTCGCGCCGGCCTGAATGTTGGCATTGCTGTTGATGGCGCTGCGCAACGCGTCGACCTGGCTCTGCAGCGCGGCGATGTCGCCGGCGGTCGCGGCATTGGGTTGCGGCGCCTGAGTGCCGCCGGATTGGCCCGCTTGGGTGCCGGTCGTTGGTGTAACCACGTTCATCGAGATATTTGGCACGACCGGGGGCCGATTGCTGAACGGGTTTCCTGGTTCGTGGCAGGCTTTGCTGATCGCGGCAAAGAATTTGTCGTTCGGGAGGTCGGCAATCTCGACGCCTTCCGCCTCGACGCGAAGGGACGACGTTTGTCTCCAGCCGATGGCGGCAAGGAAGTTTGCAAACGCGGTGGGCGCCGTTCCGGCGAGAGAGAAGTTGTCGACAGAGGCAAGCGTGTAGCTGGGCAGACCGACCAACGCCAGAGGGGCTAGCGACTCGGGGGCCTTTTGCGCGGACGGTTCGGCCGAGGCCGCCGCGGCTGGCGCGCCTGGCCGCGCCGCTGCAGCCGGGGCGGGCGGGGCCGTCACAGTCGTAATGGTGGTCGTCGTTGTCGTCGTAGCCGCCCCAGCCTGAGGCGCTGCGGGAGTGGCCGGCTTCGCCGCTCCCGGGGCCGCGCATGTGGATTGCCGGTAATAGGACCGATCCGGGTTCATCTGCTCGCCAAGATTGTCGGCCGAACAGGGATACCTCTTCTTCGCCTCCATCCGTGCCGAACGCGCCTCTTCCATGAACGGCACGGCCGCGTCGGTCACGACGATGCTCGCCGGGATATAGGCGGCAACATCGCCACCTTCCTCCCAGGCAGTTGTATCTACAAGTAAGACATCCCCCAGCCGCGGACTTTCGCTGAGGGGATAGATCGCGTGCATCCCTAGCTGTTTGATGCCTTGCTCAAACTCATCGCGAATATTCGGCGGCTCCGGCGCGCCGCATCCGGCCAAGCCACTCATCGTCAACAGGACCAGCAGGCCCTGCGCCCGTGCCCGCAGTCGCATTTTCCCCCCAATCATCGCCACGCTGCGTGGCTGTGCGCCCTCGGAGTCCCGCCCAAACAGGTCCTTTTCCCTGCAAGCGGCGTGCCCCGAGCAACGGGCTTATCCTCGATTGGGATAAATACTAGTCGTATGGGCCACTGGCAACCGGCGTCTGCCTTACCCCGGACCCCGCGACGCAAATGGCTGATTTCCCTGATCGGCAGCAAGCCGTAGCCTGCATGCAGCGGAGCGGAATGCGGGGATTGGGGGCGCGGGGGCGGGTTTGTCTTAGAAGGTCGATCCCGGATTGCGCTGCGCTGCATCCGGGCTACCAGGTACCGGGCTGCCGAAGCATCGGGCGGTCCCTTACGCCGACGGCGTTGCCGCCGCAGCGCGCTGGAGATCAGCCGACGGCGGCCGCCAGTTGGGCGGCGTCCAGGTCGCGGCTCCACAGCCAGCCCTGGCCCTTCTCGACGCCGATGGCGCGCAAGAACAGCGCCTGCTCCTTCGACTCGACCCCCTCGGCGACGAGACCGACCCGCAGTACGCCCGCCAGCGCCGCGATGCCGCGCACCAGCCGCTCGGCCGACCGGTCGCATCCGAGCCCGAGGACGAACGAGCGGTCGATCTTCAGGAAGTCGACCTCGAGGCCGATCAGTTGCTGCAGGCCGGAGTTGCCGGTGCCGAAGTCGTCGAGGGCGATTTTCGCCCCCACCTCGCGCAGTTCGCGGATGGCGGCGCGGCCGAGATCGTCGAGGGCGCGGCGCTCGGTGATCTCGCCCACCAATTGCGGCGCCCGCCGGGCGAGCGAGAGGCGCTGGAACACTGGCCGCAGCCGCTCGCGACCCAGCGCCACCGGCGGCAGGTTGATGCTGACGTAGAACGACGGATGGCGGTCGAGCAGGTGCGAAAGGTCGCGGTCGACGCATTCCAGCATCCGCGCCGTCAGCGCCGTCGCCAGGTCCTCGTCCTCTTCGATGGCATCGGCAACCGGTCCGATGCTGACCGGCGTCCCGTCCGCCCCCTGCCACCGCGCCAGCGCCTCGCACCCCACCACCCCGCCGCCGTCGATCGCGACGATCGGCTGGTAGCGGGCACACAACGACCGCTCGATGCCGGCAACGCTGAGATCGTCCATCGCCTCATCCCCGGGGCTTCCCCGGCGACAGGCGACCGCCGCCACGCCGGGCTCGTCTGCAATCCACACCATCCAATATACGGAATCCAGGGCATTGGAATTACCGACAGGACGAGAAGACCTTGATCAGGCATTTTGACCACGTCACCGTCTGCGTCAGCGATCTCGAGGCGGCCACACGCTTCTTCGGATTGCTCGGCCTCACGGTGGACAAGGCGGTGGTGATTGCCGGCGAACCTTTCGCCGCGTACATGGGGCTCGATGCGATCGAGGCCGATCATGTCACCCTGGTGCGTCCCGGCGCCGCGCCCCGGTTCGAGGTGCAGCTCCTGCATTACCGGCGCCCGGTGCCGACGCGAGACCCGAACATGGCGCGGCTCGACCGGCTGGGCTTCAACCACATCTGCTTCGCGGTCGACGATATCGAAGCCACCATCGCCGATCTCCGGTCGAAGGGGGTCGAGGTACGGGGGGAACTGAAGCGGTTCCACGATCGCCAACTCTTCTTCCTCACCGGCCCCGACGGCATCACCGTCGAACTGGCTGAGTGGCGCTGAGGCCGGGCGATCGGCGATGACTGAAGCCGATGCGACCGGGTCCAATTGCAAGCAGTGCGGCGACCACACCATAATGACGTCGTGCGATGTATTAGTGTCGGCCAAGCGGGGTTTGGCGAAAGAGGACCCGTGGCGAAAGAGGACCGATGGCGAAAGAGACGGTGACGTTTCGCATCGAGGCCGAGGCGAGGGCGGCATTGGATCGCTTGGCCGCAGTGCTCGGCCTCGATCGCGGCGATCTGCTCAACCAGGCCGTCGCGGCCTATCTCGACGTGCACACCTGCCAGGCCGCGCACATCGTGGACGGGCTGCGTCAGGCGGACGCTGAGGAGTTCGCGGACGAGGAAGAGGTCGCCGCGTGCTGGGCGCGCCTGAGCTGAACACGGGGCCGGCGTTAGGGAGCCGGCAATGCGCATCCGGTTCACCCGTCTGGCTGTCGCCGACCTCCGCGAGGTGGCGGCTTATCTTCGGGCACGCAACCCGCCGCCGTCTTCCCAATGATGCCGCATTGAACGGGTAGTTCGCTGTCTGCAAGCGTTTCCGGAAAGTGGTCGTAACGGCCGTGCTGCCGGGACGCGCGAACTGGCGCCGAGGTGTCGCGGCAGGGCAGAAGGGGCTGGCGCTTCCTATCCGGTGTCAGCCCCACTCCGCCTCACCAGCCCATCGGCCGCGGCGGGACTACGGCGCCGGGCGGCGGGGGACGATCAGGTTCATGGTGAAGATCTGCACCGGCTCCCCCGCCTGATTGCGGGTCAGGCTGCGCAGGGTGGCGATGCCGCGGTCGGGCCGGGACTTGGACGGCACCACCGCCAGCACCTCCGTTTCCACCGTCAGCACGTCGCCGGGACGGGTCGGCCGCGGCCAGGCCAGTTCGCCGCTGGCGCCGATGAGGCCGCCGGCGACGGGAATGCCGCCGTCCACCACCAGCCGCATGGTCATCGCCGCGGTGTGCCAGCCGCTGGCGGCCAGGCCGCGGAAGAGGCTCGCCTCGGCCGCCGCCTCGTCCAGATGGAACGGCTGCGGATCGTAGCGGGCGGCGAACGCCTTGATCTCGTCCGCATCGACGGTGACCGAGCCGCTGCGGAAGCGCTGCCCCACCCGCAGATCGTCCAGGTAGAAGGGGCCCGCCGGGTCGCCTCCCGCGCCGCCTCCCCCGCCGCCTTGCACCTCGCCCGCCACCGCAGCGGCGCCGTCGCCGTCGATCATTCCCGTCCGCGCCCCATCTTCCCGCATCGCCTTGCCCTTTCGTCCTCTTCGATCGTCCGACTGCTCCGCTTATGTTGTCACTTCATAAATTGAAGTCAATGCCGGAGGTGCGGGCAACCCAGGACGCATGCCTGCCCCTTGCACCCACCGCACGGGCACGCCTACTAAAGCTTCAACTTCTGAAGGGACGGACCGAGATGGGTTGGGACGACATCGGCGAGAGTGCCTGCCCGATCGCCCGGTCGCTGGCGGTGCTGGGCGACCGCTGGACGCTGCTGATCGTCCGCGAACTCTTCCTCGGCGGCCGCCGCTTCGATGCGTTCCAGGCCCAGACCGGCATCTCGCCGCATCTGTTGTCGGTGCGCCTCAGACGGTTGGAGGACGCCGGGGTGGTGGAACGGCGGCGCTATCAGGACCGGCCGGCCCGATTCGAGTACCGGCTGACGGCGAAGGGCAAGGACCTGTTGGGCGTCGTCCTGGCGCTCAGGGGCTGGGGCCTGCGTTGGGGCGGCTTCGAACCCGGGGCCGAGCCGGCGGTCCGGCTTTTCCACACCGCCTGCGGGACCGAAATCGAATCGGCGGCACGCTGTCCCGGTTGCGGCGCGCCGCTGCAGCCCCGCGACATCACCCTGCGCCTCGGCGCCGCCTACGCCAGCGAACGGGAAGGCCGCCGGAAAGCCGCCGCCGGGACGCGCCCCCCCGCCCGCCGCCGCGACCCGGGCGATCCCGGGCCGGCAGCGGACGGCGAGGAGGTCTGAACGCGTCGCCGCGGATGCTACATTACCAACATTAATAATTCGACATTAAGATTATTAATAAGTGGTCAGAAACAGGCGGATCTTTCCGTAAGGACTCCCGCCCTCCAAAGAGTTGACTCATAATCCACACACTTTCACTGCCTCAATTCGTGAGGCCGGTTGTTGCAATGTCCTGGAGGGATACTTCCCACCGACGCGGATCAAAGCCGGGGCAAACTCCCCTGATACCAGCGACGATCCGCCCTCCCCCTTCGGGCGCAGGCAAAGGTAATATTATGTGGACGCGACTTGCGAAGACTGCCCAAAAGTTTGGCCTCGGCGCGGCATCCGCAACGCAATCCGTTGTTCTCTTTGACCCTTCCATCGTCACGCGCAATATCGGGGACGAAATTATCGCCGAAGCATGCACCCGGGAAATCGCCGAGATCTTCCCGGAGAAGTTTCTCTGCCATGCCCCTACCCACGAGAGCATCGGCCCGCGCACCTACAAATTGCTTCACCAGAGCCAGCTTGCCCTGCTCGCCGGAAGCAACCTCTTGACCGGGCGGATGTTCGGCGATCGCGGCTGGCGCATCGACCCCAAGGACCTGGTCTTCGTCAGCGACCTGGTCGCCATGGCGATCGGCTGGCGCTCCTATCAGCCCGCCCCGTCCTGGTCCAGCCGACTGATGCTGAGGCGGTTGTTGAGCAGGACCTGGCGGCACTCGGTGCGAGACACCTATACTGCCGCCATTTTCGGACGCCTCGGCTTCGACAATGTGCTGATGACGTCGTGCGCCACCATGTGGCGGCTGACCCCACAGCACCTCGCCGGTGTTCCCACCCACAAAGCCGAGAACGTCGTCTTTACCCTCAATTCCAATAAGATCAGCGAGCGCGATCGCGTCCTCATCGATTGCCTGAAGCGCCATTACAAGCGCCTGTTCTTCTTCCCCCAGGGCATCGACGACATCGCCTATGGGCGAAGCCTGGCCGACGGCTCCTTCGTCCAGATCGATCCGAGCCTGCAGGCCTTCGACCGCCTGCTCGCCTCGGACCTCGATCTCGACTACGTCGGCCTGCGCCTGCACGGCGGCATAAGGGCCCTCCAGCACCAGCGGCGGACGCTGATCATCTCCATCGACAACCGGGCCCGCGAAATCGCCCGGGACACCGGTCTGCCGGCCGTCGAGCAGGACGAACTGGACGAACGCCTGGACTCGATGCTGGTCGAGCCCAGGTACACCCGCCTGCGCATCCCCTTCGATGCCATCGAGACCTGGAAGGAGCAGTTCAAACCGGTCCCCATCCCCGCCGCAGCCTATGGGACCCTGCGCGACTTCGCCCCCTCCCCGCCCCTGCCCGCCGAGGCGATGTGAGGATTGGGCGCCGGGGAATGTCTGTCTGCGCAGATCCCCGGCCACACCTGAGGGTGGGGGATGGACGAGCCCTAACCGGGCCGGGCTCAGCCGGCGAGGGTGCGGGCGCGGGCGGCGGCGGCGGCCACCGCCCGGATGAAGAGCGGTGCCAGGCCGTCGGCGGCCATCAGCACCGCCAGCGCCGCCTCGGTCGTCCCGCCGGGGCTGGTCACCCGCCGGCGCAACTCCGCCGCCGGCTCTTCGGCCCGGTGCAGGAGCTCGCCGGCGCCGGCGACGGTGGCGCGCGCCAGCCGGGCGGCCAGGGCCGGCGACAGCCCCACCTCGATGCCGGCGTCGGTGAGGCATTCGGCGAGGAGAAAGACGTACGCCGGGCCCGAGCCGGAGACGGCGGTGACCGCATCGATTAGCGCCTCGTCGTCCACCCAGGCGACCTCGCCCGCCGCCGCCAGGAGTTCGTCGGCCAGGCGGCGCTGCCCCGGATCGACGCCGGCGCTGGCGACGGCGACGCTGATGCCGCGGCCGATCGCCGCCGGCGTGTTGGGCATCGCCCGGACGATCGCCGTCCCCGCGCCCAGCCAGCCGGCGAGCGAGGCCAGGGTCCGCCCGGCGGCGATGGACAGGATGAGGCTGCCGCCGCGGGCACGGTCGGCATAGGCGGGGGCCACGTCGGCCAGGAGCTGCGGCTTGACCGCGAGAACCACCGCATCGGCGACGGCGGGGGCGGCCGCCGCATCGGCGCTCGAGCCGACCCCGGCAGGGAGGCGGCCCAGATGGCCGATGGCCGGTTCGACCACGTGGACGGATGCGGGCGGAATCCCCCGGTCGAGCCAGCCGGCGAGCAGGGCACCGCCCATGTTGCCGCAGCCGACGAGGATGATGCCGGGAGTGGAACCGACACCGGCGGGGGCGTCCTCCGGTTGCGGCGCGGCCACCATCGCCCGATCCCGACCGCTACTCCGGCTCAGGCCTCGCCGACCGTCTCGATCATCGCCGCGGCGATGGCATCGGCGGCCGACTTGCCGCCCCAGATGACATACTGAAACGCCGGGAAGAAGCGCTCGCACTCCTGAATGGCGTTGTCGAAAATATCCTCGACCTGCTCGCGGCTGGCGCCGGTACAGCCGCGCAGGGGCAGTGCGTGGCGGAAGGCGAGCAGCCCTTCCTCCCCCCAGATGGCGAAATGGCCCATCCAGATGCGGTCGTTGATCAGCGCCAGGAGTTCATGCACCTGGGCGCGGCGCTCCCGCGGCACCCGGGTGTCGAAGGCGAGGGTGAAGTGCATCGCATCGGCGACGTCGTTCCAGGCGCAGAGGAAATTGTAGTCGCACCAGCGACCCGGCACGTGCACCGCCATTTCCTGATCGTTGGGCCGGTCGAAGACCCAGTCGTTGGCGGCGACGACCGTCTCGATCACGTCGAGGGGGCTATCTGCCGAAGCTTCGGCCAATCGCATCAGGGTCATCTTCGTTTCTCCTCGAAGGATGCGACGATAAGATGCGGGCGCGCTCCCGTCTCCTCTGGTCCCGGCCACTGCCCTAGTTCTTGCGGCTTCTCCTTGAGGATGCCCAATATGTAGGCTGCCAGAACCGTGCCCCTGTCGCAAGCCCGACGTCGCCGGCGGTGTCTGCGCCTTTCGATCGTCAGCGGCCGGCTTGGGACTGAGCCACGGGCGATGCGCCGGCTCACGCGCCTTGCTGCGGATCGGCCGCCGGCGGCTCGGTGCCACCCAGCCGGGCTTCCAGTTCGGCCACCCGGCGCTCGAGCCGCTCTTGCGCGCTCCGCGCCGCCGTTGCCACGGCCCTCACCGCCTCGAATTCTTCCCGGGTGACCAGATCCAGATCGGCGGCGAAACGCTCGATCCGCTGGCGGACCAACGCGTCCACCTCCTGCTTGACGCCGACCAGAGTGGACGCCGCGCCGCTCGCCACCTTGGCAAGGTCCTCCAGGATACGACTATTGGTTTGCATGTTTCTTCGATCCCGAGAGGCGTTTTCCTTCGCCCCGTCGCGTCGTCGCCCCGGAACGCCCGGGGTGACCGCCGGACGCGGTCGCGCCTATGATATAAGGGGTGCGCCCGCCGGTGCAATGGCGGAAGACGGGCGCCCTCCGGCCCGCCCACAACCGCTGCCGCCGAAACCGACCCCGGCGGCGACCCGGCGGCGACCGCCGCCCCCCTGGTGGGCGGCGAAAAGGCCCGGTATGATCGGGCGGCATTCCTTTCGCCGCACAGTGCGGCCGCCGCCGTCGGACCCGCATGAAGTGCCTCCTCCTCTCCGATCTCCACTACGCGCTGCCGCAGTTCGACTGGGCGCTGGCGCAGGCGGCGAAATTCGACCTGGTGGTCATCGCCGGCGACCATCTGGACATATCGGGGCATGTGGACTGCCGGGCGCAGACCACCGTCATCCTCGCCTACCTGCGGCGGCTGAAGGCCCGCGTTCCGCGGCTGATCGTGTCGTCCGGCAACCACGACCTGGATTCCGTCAACGCCGCCGGGGAGAAAGTGCCCCGCTGGATGGAGCGGGTGCGGGCGATGGGGATACCGACCGACGGCGACAGCGTGCCCATCGGCGACGCCCTGTTCACCGTCTGCCCGTGGTGGGACGGCCCGGTTACCCGGGCCGCGGTGGGCCGCCAGCTTGCCGCCGATGCCGCCAAGGAGAAGCGCCGCTGGGTCTGGGTCTACCACGCGCCGCCGGCCGGCTCGCCCACCTGCCGGGTCGGCGACCGGCTCGCCGGCGACGCCGACCTGGTGGCGTGGATCGAGGCGTTCCAGCCGGACATGGTGCTGACCGGCCACATCCATGAAGCGCCGTTCGCCCGCGGCGGCTCGTGGATCGACCGCATCGGCCGCACCTGGGTGTTCAACGCCGGCCGCCAGATCGGCCCCGAGCCGTGCCACGTCGTCTGGGACACGGACGAGGACATTGCCATGTGGTTTTCGCTGATGGGCGCCGAGACCATTCGCCTGGATGCGCCGCTGGTCCGTCCGCTGGCGGCGCTGACGGCGCTGCCCGGGTGGCTGCGCGACCGGCCGCAGGCCTGAAGGGGACGGGCGTTACGGCTGTCAGATCTTGGGATCGGGATGGCGTTCCGAGCCGGGGAGGAATTCCTCCTCCTGCTGATGGAGCAGGCTCGCCAGCACCTCGTCGACCATCCCTAAGTGATCGTCACGGTCCTGGAACTGCGCCTTCAGATCGGCGAGGTAGGTGGTCATCCCATGCAGCCGCTGCGCCATCAGCTTGGTCAGGCAGTAGGTCAGGTCGGGGTGGGCACGGAGGAAACGGCTGGCGTCGGCCACCACGTACGCCCGCGCCGCCGAGAGCGTCCGCACCGTCGCGGTGTGGGGAATGTCCAACAGCGCCGAGATCTCGCCGAACACCGCGCCCGGTTCCGCCGCCACGTGCACCTGCACGTTGCCCTTGACCACCTCCACCTCCCCGTCGATGAGGATGGTCAGGGTGTCCGTCTTCGCCCCCTCGGCGACCCAGATCTCACCCGCTGCATAGCTCCGTTCGGGAAGCCCGTGGCAGAAATCGAGGATCGTGTTCATGATCCGGCCCTCGTAGCGCTAATCCGCCCCCGTGTCACCTGCCGATGACGGGCAGCTGCCCCGCCGAAAAAGAGCCGGCCGTCGTACGCCCGAGGCGCCCGAGGCGGCCGGCGCGCAAAATCGCTTGACGCCAGAGCTTGCCGGAATACCCTTATTGGGGTAATTCTGGTGGGAAGGGTCCACGCCATGCTGGGCAAGTGCGCGACCGGCGAGCTGGCCATCGGCGATCAGTTCAGCCGGACCGAGGACGCCGAGACCGTATGGACGGTGCAGCGCCTCGTTCAGGTGCCGAAGCTGCCGAAACACGCGGTGATGACCTGCGACAAGCCGGTGCCGCGGCAGATCCTGGTCTCCGAGTTCGTCCTCCGCGACCGCCGCATGTACCGGGCGGTGCGGACGGTCGACGCCGCCGTCGCCCCGGCCTCGGCCGAGGCCGCCGTGCGCCCCCGCCGCGCCTGGCGGCTGGGCCGCCGATTGGGCCGCTAACCCGGGGCGGTCCCCCTATGGGCGCCACAGGCGCAGGGTCGGTGGGCAGCGGTCGGCATCGAGGCGGCCGCGCACGTCGACGACGAGCCCGCCGCGGCCGGCGAACGGTGTCGCGACGAGCGGCCAGCCGCCCTTGACGTAGGCCCGGTGCGGCACGGCGAGGATGACCGCATCGGCCGGGCCGAGTTCGGCCAGCGGCCTGAGCGGGATGCCGTGACGGGCCTGCGCGTCGGTGGGATCGACGAGCGGATCGTGGACGCCGACGCGGGCGCCGAAGCCCTCCAGCGCCCGCACCAGCGGGGCGACGCGGGAGTTGCGCACGTCCGGCACGTCCTCCTTGAACGCGAGGCCGAGGACGGCGACGGTGAACGGTCCCGCCGCCCCCGCCGACAAGAGCCGCCGCACCGTCTGTTCCGCCAGCCAGGCCGCCATGCCGTCGTTGATCCGCCGGCCGGCGAGGATGACGTCCGGATGATGGCCGGCCCGCTCGGCGGCGTAGGTCAGGTAGTAGGGATCGACGCCGACGCAGTGGCCGCCCACCAGACCCGGCGAGAAGTCGAGGAAGTTCCACTTGCTCCGCGCCGCCGCCAGCACCTCGCCAGTGTCGAGGCCGAGACGGGCCGAGATCATCGCCAGCTCGTTCATCAGGGCGATGTTGAGGTCGCGCTGGGTGTTCTCGAGGATCTTCGCCGCCTCGGCGGTGCGGATGGAGGCGGCGCGGTAGATGCCGGCGGTGACGACGCCGGCGTAGACCCGGGCGACGACGTCGAGGGTCGCGGCATCGGCCGCCGCCACCACCTTGGTGATGGTCTCGAAGCGGTGGGTGCGGTCGCCGGGGTTGATCCGCTCCGGCGAATAGGCGACGGCGAAATCGCGCCCGGCGACGAGGCCGGAGGCCGCCTCGAGGATCGGCCGGCAGACCTCCTCGGTGGCGCCGGGATAGACCGTCGACTCGAAGCAGACGATGGCGCCCCGCCGCAACGCCCCGCCCACGGCGCGGGTGGCGGCGGACAGGCTGCCGAGGTCGGGAACCCGGGCCTCGGTGATCGGGGTCGGCGCGGCGACGATATGGAAGTCGGCCTCGGCCAGGCCCGCCGCATCGGTGGTGAAGCGGATGCGGCCGGCGGCCAGCGCCCGCCGGATGTCGGCGGACGCCACCTCGCCGGTGCGGTCGACGCCGCGGTCGAGCTCGGCAATGCGCCCGCCATCGATGTCGTAGCCGATGACCGGCGCGCCGTCGTCGGCGGCAGCGGCGAAGGCGATCGCCACCGGCAGGCCGACGTAGCCGAGACCGGTGACGGAGATGCGCCGCCCGGGGCCGCTCGCGGGATGAACGGCGCTCATTCCGGCGCCCTCGCCACCGGCGTCGGGGCCGGCGCAACGCTGCCACGCCGGGCGACGACGATGCCGGCGAGAATTACCGCCGCACCGGCGGCCTGCCAGCCGCCGATCGCCTCGCCGAACAGGAGCCAGGCGAGAAGCGCCGCGATCGCCGGCTGCAGCAGCAGGCCGACGGCGGAGAAGCTCGCCGGCAGATGCGCCAGGGCATAGGCGATCAGGCTCTGGCCGGCGGCGTGGCTGATCAGGGCGAGGCCGACCAGGGTCGCCCAGCCGGCCGCCGTCTGCGGCCACAGGCGCTCGCCGCTCGCCGCAGCGAGGATCAACAGCACGGCGGCGGTGACCAGCCCCGACTTCAGCATGATCGCCGCGGTCGACAAATCCCGCCGGAGCCGGGCGACGGCGACGATGTAGCCGGCGTAGAACAGCGCCGTCGCCAGCGCCAGGGCATCGCCGGCAAGATGCGCCTGGCTGAGGCGCACGCTCTCCCCCATCAGCAGGCCGGCGCCGAGAATGGCGATTGTCATCCCCACCAGGAACAGCGGCCGGACCCGCTCCCGCCACAGCAGCCAGCCGAGCAGGGTGACGAACACCGGGGCCAGATTGGGGAACAAGGTGGCATTGGCGACCGACGTCAGGCGCAGGCTCCAATGCCACAGCGCCAGGTCGCCGGCGAAGCACAGACCGGCGACGACCAGCCCTGCCCCCAGTCCGGTTGCCGCGACGGGGGCAGACGGGGCAACACCGGCGTCGATGGTGGCATCGGCGGCGGCACTTCCGCCCCGGTCGCGGCGCTCCATCCGCTCCCAGACCCAGAACAGCGGCAGCGCCAGCGTCAGCCGATAGAAACCGGTGGCGATGGGCCCCACCTCGCTCAGGCGGACGAAGATGGGCGCGAAGGCGATGGCGGCGGCGCCGGCGAACAGCGCGTAGAGGGCGAGCCGCTGCCGGGCCATACCGGAAGCCGGTACGGGCGGCGGCGGAATCATCGGCGCGGCGCTTCGCAACTGGGGCATCCCGGGCTAATATCGGTGTTTCTTCGCCACCGCCAGAGGCACATTTCGTGGCGCACCGTGTCGCCCCTCGCCTGACCGGCGTTTCCGAAGCTCCCCGGCCGGCCGCCCTCGGCGGCCGAGGACGGCGGCCGAGATGACCGACATCGGCCAACCCCGCCGCAACCGGCCGATGCCGACGGATGCGACCGCGGGCAAACGACCGGACGGGGACGGCGAGCGCTGCCGGCCGCTCTTGGACGCGGACGAGGCGCCGCCCTACCGCATCGTCAACCCGGACTCGACGACGCCGCTGCTGCTCGTCTGCGACCATGCCAGCAATGCGATTCCGCGGGCGCTCCGTCGCCTCGGCCTCGACGACGCCGACCTTGGCCGCCACATCGCCTACGACATCGGTGCCGCCCGGCTCACCCTCGACCTCGCCCGCCGCCTTGAGTGCACCGCGGTCCTGGCCGGCTACTCGCGCCTCGTCATCGACCTCAACCGGCCGCCGGGCGATCCCCAGTCGATCCTGGCGGTCAGCGATAGCACCCCCATTCCAGGCAATCATGCGCTCGCCGACGCCGCGGCGGCGGAACGGGCGGAAGCGCTGCACTGGCCCTATCATCATGCCGTCGCCGCCGCCTTCGCCCGCCTCGGCCGGCTGGGGCCGGCGCCGCTGCTGTTCTCGGTGCACACCTTCACCCCGTCTTTGGGCGGCCTGGACCGCTTCTGGGACGCGGGCGTCCTATGGAACCGCGACCCCCGTTTCGCGGAGCCGCTGATCGACCTTCTGCGTCGGCAGCCGGGTCTGGCGATCGGCGACAACGAGCCCTACTCCGGCCGCCAACTCGCCTATACCCTCGATCTCCACGCCGGTACCGCCGGCCTGCCCGCCTGCGCCATCGAGGTGCGGCAGGACCATTGCGTGAACGAGGCGGACCTGGTGTGCTGGACCACCCTCCTCGGCGACGCGCTCAGCGCCATCCTCGCCATGCCCCACATGGGGAGGTACGGATGAACCCCGGCATCACCCCCAGCTTCACCATCGGCATCGAGGAGGAATACATCCTGGTCGATCCCGGCAGCCGCGAGGTGGTGGGCGAACCGCCGCGGGGGCTGCTGGAGGCGTTCGAGGCGCGGCTGGCGGACCTGGTGCGGCCCGAGTTCCTCGCCTCCCAGATCGAGGTGGGGACACCCGTCTGCCGCACCGCCGGCGAGGCCGGCACCGCCCTCGCCGGGTTGCGCGGCGCCGTCGCCGAGGTCGCCCGCGGCTTCGGCCTGGCGCCCATCGCCGCTTCGACCCATCCGTTCTCCGAATGGCGGACCCAGAAGCACACCGACAAGGACCGTTACCACACCCTCGCCATGGCGATGCAGGGCGTGGCGCGCCGCCTGTTGATCTGCGGCATGCACGTCCACGTCGGCGTCGACGACGACGAGTTGCGCATCGATCTGATGAACCAGGTGACTTACTTCCTGCCCCATCTCCTGGCGCTGTCCACCTCGTCGCCGTTCTGGCGCGGCGAGGATTCCGGCCTGAACAGCTACCGGGTCAGCGTCTTCGACGAGCTTCCCCGCACCGGCCTGCCGTCGCTTTTCAGCTCGTGGGCGGAATACCGGCGGCACGTCGACATCCTCGTCGCCGCCGGCGTCCTCGAGGACAGCACCATGCTCTGGTGGGACATCCGTCCGAGCGACCGGTTCCCCACCCTGGAGATGCGGATCACCGACATCTGCACCTCGCTCCCCGATGCCGTCGCCATCGCCGCCCTCTACCAGTGCGTGCTGCACATGCTCTACCGGCTGCGCCGCTCCAATCAGCGCTGGCGCATCTACGACCGGATGCTGGTGGAGGAGAACCGCTGGCGGGCAAAGCGGTACGGGATCGACGGCGGCCTGATCGACTTCGGCAAGGGAGCGGTCGTTTCCCTTGCGACGCTGATCGACGAACTCCTCGATCTCGTCGCCGAAGACGCGGAAACACTTGATTGTACTGCCCAGATCCGGCATTGCCGGTCGATCGTCCAGCACGGAACGAGCGCACACCGGCAGCGCGCCGCCTACCGCGAAGCGCTGGATGCCGGTGCGTCGGAGAAGGAGGCTTTATACGCCGTGGTCGATGGGCTGATCGCAGAGACGCGCATCGGCCTGTAGACTGAGGCGGAACCGGGAGGAAACCAATGTTCGTATCGGATATCCTGCGCCACAAAGGCACGCGTATCATCTCGGTCAAGGCGGACGAACCGGTCGCCGATGCGGTGGCGCTGATGTGCGCCAATCGGATCGGTGCCGTCCTCGTCCTCGACGGGGATGGCGGCATCGCCGGCATCCTGTCGGAGCGAGATCTGGTGCGCAGCCTGCCGCACCACGGGCGGACGATCATGGAGAAGACGGTGGGCGATCTGATGACCTCGCCGGTGATCACCTGCTCGCCCAAGGACCCGGTGGCGGCGATCGAGGGGCTGATGACCTCCAACCGGTTCCGCCACGTGCCGGTCGTCGACGACGGGCACGTGATCGGGATGATCTCCATCGGCGACGTGGTCAAGAACCGGATCGAGGAGGCGCAGGCGGAGGTGGATGCGCTGCGCCGCTACATCGCCCTCTGACGTCTCCGCCCGCCGATGGTCCCGGGCCGTCCGGGTGCGCCCGTGCCGGGGGAGGCTCAGGCAGGCTCAGGCAGGCTCGGGTGCACCGGCGGCGCCGAGGCGAAGATAGCGGACGCCGGCGATTCGCACCGCCGAGACGACGATATCGCCGTCGATGCTGCCGCCGAGCCCGGCCGGGTCGGCCGAAACCAGGTTGTGCCCGGTGCCGAAGTCGATCCGGACCAGGCCCTCCGGCTCGCGCTCGATCAAGAGAACGTCCGAACGGTCGCTGCCGAGGCGCCGCGCCCGTTCGGGATCGAGAGAGGGAATCGCGCCCCGCGGGTCTTCCATGGCGGCGATGACGTACACCCGGCGCCAGGAAAACGGCAGCACCGAGGATAGGGGGAAGGGCGTTCCCTCGGCGAGGAGGGCGGTCAGGCGGGCGCGGAAGGCGCGCCGCAGCGCCGTCTTCTCGGCCCGGCCGATGCGGCCGCTGACCCGCGGCTCGCCGCCCCGCAGCAGCCGGGCGACGACCGAAGTCGCCACAATCAGCGGCAACACCAGCGCCGCGGCGAGGATGCGCCGGCCGCGGCCGAGGGCTTCCGCCGGTGCCGCCGTATCGCCCTGGCGCAATACCCATGCAGTCAAAGGGCGGCGCCCGCTATGTATTGTCATCGTTTAAAGCCGTCCCGTTATTAGCGGCCTTCCCCTGCTGCACAAACTGCCCGAAATAAGAACTATTAGCAACCGCCGCGCGTTGCCCATTTGGCGTGGAAAGGGGCCTCCACCGCCGGACCCGACGGCCGGTCTCAGTGGCGGAAATGGCGGAGTCCGGTGAAAACCATCGCCAGACCGTTGGCGTCGGCGGCGGCGATCACGTCGGCGTCGCGCACCGAGCCGCCCGGCTGAATGGCGGCGGTGGCCCCCGCCTCGGCGCACGCCAGCAATCCATCGGCAAACGGGAAGAAGGCGTCGGAGGCGACCACCGCGCCTTGCGTCCGCGGCGTCGTCTCGCCCGCCGCGCGCGCCGCGTCCTCCGCCTTGAGGACGGCGATGCGGGCGGCATCGACCCGGCTCATCTGCCCGGCGCCGATGCCGACGGTGGCGCCGTCCTTGCAGAAGACGATGGCGTTGGAGCGCACGTGCTTGACGACGCGATAGGCAAACATCAGGTCGGCCTTCTCGGCCGGGGTGGGGGCTCGCTTGGAGACGATCTCCAGCGACGAGCCGGCATCGAGGGCGTCGCGGCCCTGGGCGAGGAAGCCGCCGGCAACGGATTTCAGGGTGAGGCCGGCGGCGCCCGGATCCGGCAGCCCGCCGGCGACCAGCACCCGCAGGTTCTTCTTGTCGGCGAGGATGGCGCGCGCCTCGGCGGTAATCGCCGGAGCGATGATCACCTCGAGGAACAGCTTCGCCATCGCCTCGGCGGTGGCGGCGTCCAGGTCCCGGTTGACGGCGACGATGCCGCCGAACGCCGCCACCGGATCGCAGGCGAGCGCTTTCTGCCAGGCGCCGAAGAGATCGTCGGCCTCGGCCACCCCGCACGGGTTGGCATGCTTGATCACCGCCACCGCCGGCCGGTCGAACTCGGCGATCAGCTCGTAGGCGGCATCGGTGTCGTTGACGTTGTTGTAGGACAGCTCCTTGCCCTGGATCTGGGTGGCGGTGGCGACGCCCGGCCGGGCGTCGCCGGTGGCGTAGAAGGCGGCGCCCTGGTGCGGGTTCTCGCCGTAGCGCATGAGCTGGCGCCGGGTGCCGGCGAGGACCAGCCGTTCGGGAAACGCGTCCCCCACCCGGGCGGCGAGCCAGGCGGCGATCGCCGCGTCGTAGGCGGCGGTGCGGGCGAACGCCTTCGCCGCCAGTTCCCGTCGCAGTTCGTCCGACACCGCGCCGCCCGAGGCGCCCATCTCGGCCGTCACCCGCCCGTAGTCGGCCGGATCGACGACGACGGTGACGAACGCGTGGTTCTTGGCCGCGCCGCGGATCATCGCCGGGCCGCCGACGTCGATGTTCTCGATCGCGGTCTCGAAGGGAGCGCCGGCGGCGACGGTGGCCTCGAACGGATAGAGATTGACCACCAGAAGATCGATCGGGACGATGCCGTGGGCGCGCATGGCGTCCTCGTGCTTGGGATTGCCGCGCACCGCCAAGAGGCCGCCATGGATGCGCGGCTGCAGCGTCTTCACCCGTCCGTCCATGATCTCGGGGAAGCCGGTGACCGCCGAAACCTCGATCACCCGGATGCCGGCGGCCTTGAGCACCTTGGCCGAGCCGCCGGTGGAAAGGATGTCGACCCCGGCCCCGGCGAGGAACCGGCCGAGATCCTCGATGCCGGTCTTGTCGGAAACGGAAATGAGGGCGCGGCGGATCGGTATCGGCATCGGGGGTCCCTTCCCTGGTTCTTCGCGGCTGTCGCCGGGCGGGATATTTAGCAAGCCGGACGGCTTCGTGCACCCGTGAGCTGAGCGAACCGGGTGAGCCAGTTAGCTGAGCGGCGGGTTTGACCGCGATCAGGAAAAACCTTACGGTTGTGATGGTGGGTGGAGTTTCGCTTAGGGGGAACGCGGATGTGGGTTAGGGACATCAGCGTCGGTTCGATTGCGGATGCCGTAAGGTTCGCGGTGTTCCTCGTCTTCCTGCTGACCTCGGCCGCCCCTCCGGCGTTAGCCGAGGCGATGCCGCCGAAGTTGGCTTTCATCGGCGAAGCGACGATACCGCCCGGCTTCCAGTTCGGAGGGACCCCGGTGGGCGGCCTGTCCGGGATCGACTACGCGCCCGACGACGATTTATTCTATGCCATCAGCGACGACCGATCGAAATTCGCCCCGGCCCGGTTTTACACGCTGCACATCGATCTGGCCGACGGCACTCTCGGTCCGGGCGACATCTCCTTGCGCAGCGTCGTCATCATCCGCAAGGCGGATGGCGATCCCTTCGACGCCGGCTCGGTCGATCCCGAGGCGATTCGCTACGATGCCGCCAGCGACAGTCTCTATTGGACGAGCGAAGGAGACGCCGCTGCTCTGATACCCCCCTCGGTGCGCCAGATGACACCCGACGGCGCGTTCATTCGCCAACTCGATCTGCCGCGCAAGTTCGTCCCGACCGCCAGACCGAGCGGCGTCCGCGCCAACTTCGCTTTCGAGAGCCTTACCCTGTTGCCCGGTTCGCTTCGAACGCTCACCGGCAGCGAAAACGCCCTCTTCCAGGACGGCCCGGCGGCCTCGCCGAGCACGGGCAGCCCGGCGCGCTGGCTCGAGAACGCCACCGTCGGAGGCGGCGCTTTGCGGGAATTCGTCTACGTCACCGATCCGGTGGCCTCGCCCCCCGATCCGCCGTCCGCCTCTTCGCTCGCCGGCCTGGTCGATTTGCTGGCGGTGGACAAGACTCACTATCTGGCGCTCGAGCGATCGTTCTCTGCCGGCGTCGGCCACAGCATCAAGCTCTACTATTGCAGCATCGTCGGCGCTACCAATGTCCGGTCCTTCCCCAGCATCGTCGGCCGCGCGGTACAGCCGGTGAGCAAGCAACTCGTCGCCGATCTCGCCGATTTCGGCCTTGTGCCCGACAACATCGAAGGCGTCACCTTCGGCCCGCGACTGCCCGACGGCAAGCGATCGCTGATCTTCGTCTCCGACAACAACTTCAGCGCAACCCGAGGCACGCGGTTGTTGGCCTTCCGCTACACCCCGCCCCGCTCCCATTGAGCCGCCCCCCGGCCGAGCCGGTGGGGGATTCATGGACGTTGATCCACTGGCGGCACGCGCACCGTTCCCCGATAATCAGCGCAAGATCGACATCGCGGCACCGTCGGCAATAACCCACGCACAAGATCGACAGCGGAGGGCGTTTCATGCAGAGGATCGTCGTCGTCGGCGCCGGCTTCGCCGGCTTGTGGGCGGCGATCGGGGCGGCGCGGCTGCGCGCCGAAGCCGGTTGCGACGACGCAGTGGAAATCCTGGTGCTGACCCGGACGCCCGACCACGGCATCCGGGTTCGCTTCTACGAGAGCGACCTGTCCCCGGCGACGGTCCCGCTGGCGAGCCTGCTGCCGCCGGTGGGAGTCAAATTCCGCGTCGGCGAGGTAACGGCGATCGACCCGGCCGAACGCTCCGTCGTGTTCGCCCCGGCCGACGCGGCGGCAGCGGGCGGCCCGTCGGTGGAGACGATCGCCTTCGACCGGCTGGTGCTGGCGGCGGGCAGTGCGCTGGTGCGGCCGGCGGTGGCGGCGGCACAACCGATTTTCGACGTCGACACCTGTGCCGCCGCCCACGCGCTGGACCGGCACCTGGCCGGTCTCGCCGCGCTCCCGCCCTCGCCCGGCCGCTTCACCGCCATCGTCATCGGCGGCGGTTTCACCGGCATCGAGGTGGCCTCCGAGCTTATCGGCCGCCTCCGCCGCCTGGCCCGGGACGCCGGCTCGGACACGCCGGCGCGGGTCATTCTGGTGGATCGCGGCGCCATCGCCGCAACCCTCGGCGCGACGCCCCGGCCGACGATCCTCGCCGCCCTGACGGCGCAGGGGATCGAATGGCGGGAACAGGTGGAGATCGACCGCATCTATGCCGACTCGGTGGTTCTGGCGGTCCCTCCGCGCGGCAGCGAGCGCCTTTTCTGCGCCACCCTCGTCGCCACCGCCGGGCTGCGGGCGAGCCGCCTCACCTTCGACCTCAGCCGCGATCTCGACCGGCTGGGACGGCTGCCGGTGGATCGCCACCTGCGCATCATCGGTCACCCCGCCTGCTTCGCCGCCGGCGATGTGGCCCGCGCCCTGGTCGATCCGACCCATACCTCGCTCATGTCCTGCCAGCACGCCCGACCGCAGGGCCGCATCGCCGGCCACAACGTCGCCGCCGACCTGCTCGGCCGGCCGTTGATCGACTACCGCCAGGAGGACTACGTCACCGTGCTCGATCTGGGCAGTTGGGGCGCCCTCTACATGCAGGGCTGGGACCGCCAGATCGTCGCCGAAGGAGAGGCGGCGAAGCGCACCAAGCAGGACATCAACCACCGCCGCATCTATCCGCCGACGGGGGGTGATCCCGCCCTCCTGTTGGCGGCGGCCGCTCCGGTCATCCAGGCGGTGCCGCGGCCGGGTGGCGGCGGGTGACCAACCGTCCGCCGGCGGCTACGCCCGCCGCGGCGACGGCGATCACGACCAGCCTCGGCCTGATCCTCGTCCTCGCCCTCATCCTCGGCCTGGTCGCGCCGTCGCATGCCCTGGCCCAGCCGTCGGCCCCGTCCGCCGCACCGGCGCCGCACCGACCGATGGTGGTCGGCATCCACGCCGAGCCGCCGTTCGCGTTCAAGTCGGCGGACGGGGAGTGGGAAGGCATCGCCGTCCGCCTGTTGGAGCGGCTCCAGTTCGACCTCGACCGCCAGGTGACCCTGCAGGACGTGTCCGGCGCCGAGGTGGCGGACGCGCTGGCGCACGGCCGCATCGACATGGCGCTGATCGCCTCGCCCACCGCCGCGGCCGAGCCGGTGATGGACTTCAGCGAGCCTTATTATTCGACCCGGCTCGCCATCGCCGTCCCTTCCAACGCCTCCGCCATCGACTGGAGCGCGGTGCTGGAAGCGCTGTTTTCCTGGTCGTTCCTGAAGCTCATCCTCAGCCTCGTCGTCTTTCTGCTCGCCGCCGCGGTGGCCATGTGGCTATGCGAGCGGCGCAACAACGAGAACTTCCGCCACGACCTGTTCGGCGGCCTCGCCGACGGGCTGTGGTGGGCGACGGTGACCATGACCACGGTCGGCTACGGCGACAAGACGGTGCGATCCCGGCTCGGCCGGGCCGTCGCCGGGGTGTGGATGTTCACCGCCATCGTCGCCATCTCCCTGTTTACCGCCCAGGTGGCGTCGCTGCTGACCCTGCGCGGCCTGTCCGGCCGGGTGCAGGGGCCGGGAGACCTGTCGAGCGCCCAGGTGGGGGCGCTGCTCGGCTCCACCACCCAAGGCGAGCTGCGGCGATGGCTGGGCGTATACAGCCGCGGCTTCGACAGCTACGAGGACGGCCTGCGCGCGCTCCTCGACGGCGACATCGATGCCTTCGTCGCCGCCGACCCGATCGTCCGCTTCGAGGCGATCAATCGCTTTCCCGGCCGCATCTCGGTGCTGAGCACCGGCTTCGCCCACGAGGAGTTCGCCATCGCCCTGCCGCTGGGCTCCCCCGACCGCAAGCCGATCAACATCTCCATCCTCCGCTTCCTCGATTCCCCCGACTGGCCGGCAGTGCTACGGGAGTACCTGGGCGACGACCGCTGAGCGCCTCCGCAGTCGCGCCGGCTGACCCGCTGCGGCGCTAAACCTCGCGCAGGGTGGGCAGCGGAACGAGGAAGCGGCCGCCCTCGGCGCGGAAGCGGGCATGGCGGGCGATGATGGCGTCGGCGTGGTTCCAGGCGAGGACGAGGACGACGTCCGGGCGCGGGTCGGCGTAAAGCGCCTCGCCCGGGCGCACCACCACCCGGCTGCCGGGCAGGCGGAGCCCGTGCTTCTCCGGCGTATCGTCGGCGACGAAGTCCAGCAGATCGTCATCGAGACCCAGGTGCGACAGCAGCGTCGTCGCGCAGGCGGTCGCGCCGTAGCCGGCGATGCGCACCCCCGCCGCCTTCAAAGCCAGCAGCCGGCCGGCGATCACCGCCGTCTTGCGGCTGATGCGCTCGCCAAGCGCCACGTAGGTGGCCGGATCGGCGAGGCCGGCGGCCGCCTCCGCCGCCAGCAGCTCGCCGACCGCCGGGTCGCGGGGATAGGGCCCGCCCAGGCGCTGGACGATGCCGCGCAGGCTGCCGCGGTGCGGCGGCGTCCGGTCGACGGCGATGATCTCGAAGTCGTTGGCGGCGAAGAAGCGGACCAGCGGCCCGAGCGCGTGATAGTCGAGGACACGGTGGGTGATGCTGTCGAAAGCCGTCTGCTCCACCATCGCCCCGAGATAGGCCACCTCGAAGGCGAAAACGCCGTCGCGGGCGAGGATCACCGCCACCGCCTCCAGGAGCTCGCCCGGCTTCTCCGTCTCGGCGAACGCCATCTGGGCGGTGACGTAGGCGGCGCGGCCCCGTTCCTCCTCCAGGCGGTCGGCGACCGCGGGAAGGAAGAAGCCGGCGTGGGTGCGGATGCCCTTGGCCACCGCCCGACCGGCCAGGTTGGCGGCCGGCTCGATGCCCTGGACGCGGCGGCCGGCGTCCTCGAAGGCCTTGAGGAAGGTGCCGTCGTTGGCGCCGATATCGACGACGAGGGCGTCGCCGGCACTGGGAAACCGCTCCATCAGGTGGCGGGCGAACGCCCGCAAATGCGCGGTCATGCCGGGCGAGGCGGCATGGGCATCGTAGGAGCGGGCAAACACCCGGTAGCGGTCGACGATCTGCAGGAGCTGGATGTGGCCGCAGGCGCGGCAGCGGACGAGATCGAGCGGCAGCCGCGGCTCCCGTCGTTCGACGTCCTCCGGGGTGACGAAGGCGTTGGCCAAGGGCGACGGCGACAGCGCCAGAACCTGGTCGAGGCCGGGATGATGGCACAGGCCGCACGCCTGGCGCAGCCGGTAGCCGTGGTCGCCCTCCGCCGCGGCGGGGGGTGAGCCATGCGGCAGCCCGAACGGGGATCCCCCCGGCGCGGGGGTGCGATGGTCGGACGGCCCTTTCGGCGAGCCGCCGCCGCTCACGTCGCCCCCTGTCGGCGCAGCGCCCACTTCAGTTGCACCGCCATCGCCCCCTCGCCGCCGCTGCCCGGACCGCCGACGGTGCCGCTGACGACGATCTGCTGCGCCTTCTCGGGGTTGTCGGAGTGGCCCAGGTAGGCGGACTCCTCCAGCGCCATGGCGCCGCCGACGCACAGAAACCGCCAGCCGCTGCGCGGCGTCTTCAGCAGCACCGAGCGGCCGTCCTCGACCAGGGCGGCGGTCACCTCCGGATGCAGGTGGAAGCGCAGGCGGAAAACATGGCCCGTCGCCCGCCCCTCCAGGCTGTCCTCGCCGCGCAGGTCGCAGCCGGTGGCATCCAGGTAGAGCCGGCGCCGGTGGATCAGCTTGAAGCGGCGGAGGTAGCCGTCGTGGCTCGCATCGAGCCAGACCGCACCGTCGGTCTCGCGCCGTTCGGCCTCGACCTTCGGCTTCCGCGCCCGGTCCCAGCGCCCGGGCGCCAAGGACACGGCATTGACGTCGCCGACGGAGAGGGTGGAGTGGGCGGCGGTGGAGCGCAGCGCCGTCCGCCAGCGGGCGCTGTCGCCGGCGAAGCCGCCGCAGTTGACGATCAGCCGGTCCTGGCCGTCGCTCATCTCGAAGGCGAGGAGGCCGGCGTGGGCGTCGGGACCCCGGGGCGGTGCGCCCACGTCGGCGATGATCAGGCTACGGCCGGCGGCGAGACGGGTGTAGCGGCAGTCGGCCATGCCGACCGGCGCTCGCTCCTTGACATTGCTGGCGACGAGGACGGTATCGATGACGCTGCGGCTCATTTCCTTCGCCCCGTGGAACAGGGCGAGGCCGCCGTCACCGTGACGGAAGGCGCGCAGGATCGGCGCCATCCGCTCGATCGCCGAGCCCACCGCCGGCGGCGGCGCCTTGGCGACCAAGGCAAGGCCCGCCCGGATGTCCACCAGATCGCGCAGCACCGCCAGCTGCATCGCCGGATTGCGGTAGATGTGGCCGCCGTCGGGGAAGATCTGCAGGTTGACCTCGCGGTTGAGCTGGTCGATGGCGCGGTCGAGATCGCCGATACCGAGAACGACCGCGGCGGCGATCCGGCCGAGGACGATGGCGAACGCCGCCGGCTTGCCGCTGCAGGCGCCGGCCACCCGCTGCAGATGACGGGCCTGAAAACCGGCCGATTCCAGGAGCGACAGGCGGAAGCCGGGCTCGGCCCCGGAGAACAGAAAGTCGGAAGCGACGAGCCAGTTGGCCAACCGACGGGCGAGCACCGGCGGCTGCCAGGCGGGGGTGGTCCAGCGGCGGTGCGCGGCGAGCCAGCCCGAGGTCAGCGACCGCGCCCGCTGCCGCGCCGCCTCACTGCCCAGCGCGCGCAGGTCCACCAGCCAGCCGAACTCGTGCAGACGTTCCGCCAGCACCATCCCCGGTGCCATCGCCGACCACGGCATGCTGCCGAAAGGGAAGCGGCGCCCGCCGAGGAGAAAGCCGCCGTCGAGGACCGCCTCCGCCTGCACCGGATCGGCCGGGGCGAGGGACGGGAACAGCGTCGCCGGCTCGTGCGGCGGCGTGCCGCGGAGGCTCATCTGGTAGGCCTGCGTGCGGTAAAACACGCCGGCGAGCGTGCTGGTCATCGGCGTCCTCATTGTCCGCGCACGGAAAGGCGAATGGCCCTGCTAACAGCTTGTCGGCACGTCCGCAAGTACGGGCTGGTCGCCCTTAGCGGTGCAATACCAGCCGAGCCGCGTAAAACCCGTCGAGGCCGCCCTCGCCCTTCAGGTGGCACGGCAGCGTGCGCAGATCGCCGGCCGAATCGACCAGCTCGTCGAGGCCGCCGATCTCGGCCGGATCGACCGGGCGGCGGGCAAGCGGCATTCCCGACCGGAGGAGGGCTTGGACGGCGCCCGGGCCTTCCTCCGGCTGCAGCGAGCAGGCGCAGTAGACGAGGGTGCCGCCCGGTCGCAACAGGGAGGCGGCGTGGGCGGCCAGTTCGCCCTGCAGGCGCACCAGCGCCGCCACGTCCTGCGGCGACTTCAGCCGGGCCACGTCCGGATGGCGGCGGATCGTTCCGGTGGACGAACACGGCACGTCCACCAGCACCGCGTCGGCCGGCGCGTCGGGTCGCCACCGGCGGGCATCGGCGGCGACCAGCGCCGCCTGCAGGTGCAGGCGGCGGAGATTCTCGCCGAGCCGGTCGAGACGGGCGGGCGAGATGTCGACGGCGATGACCTCCGCCCCGGCCGCCGCCAGTTGCGCGGTCTTGCCGCCGGGAGCGGCGCACAGGTCGATCACCCGCTTGCCGGCGATGCGACCCAACAGCCTCACCGGCAAGGCCGCCGCGGCGTCCTGGACCCACCAGGCGCCGTCGGCGTATCCAGGCAGCTCGGTGACCGCGGCATGGCCGGCGATGCGGAGCGTATCGCCGCAGAGACGGCGGGCGCCGCAGTGGGCGGCCAGCGCCGCCGCCGCCGCCTCCCGGCGGGCGGGGGTGCGGGCGGGATTGAGGGTCAGATCGAGCGGTGCCTCGCTCAGGTGGGCTTCGCCGATGGCGCGGGCGACGTCCGCCCCGTAGGCCTCGGTCCAACTGTCCCATAACCATGCCGGGGTGTTGAGGCGGGCGGCATCATCGCCGGCGATCATCGCCGACGCTTCCCGCGCCAGCCGCCGGAGAACGGCGTTGACCAGCGCCGCATGCCCGGCCGACCGGCGTTGGCGGGCCAGATCGACGGCGGACGCCACCGCCGCATGCGCCGGGGTGGCGAGGAAGACCAACTGGCAGATGCCGAGGCGGAGGATGTGGCGGACGCGCTGGGCGTCCTTCGGCAGCGGCCGGGCGAGACAGAGGTCGATCAGCCGGTCGATCTGGCCGAGCCGGCGCAAGGCGGTCGCCGTCAGGTGGCGGGCGAAGCCCCGGTCGCGGCCGGCGAGGCCCGCCAGGGCAGGGTGCTTGTCGAAGGCTTCGGCGAGCGGCTGGCGGCGCACCAGCACCGCATCGAGGACATCGAAGGCGATCCGGCGGGCGACCGATCCCGGCGCCGGCCCTCGATCGCCGCCGGAGTCACGCGGGGCGTCACTTGCAGCGTCGCGCGGCACGCCGCGGGGGGCGCCGCGAGGGGCGCCCCGGTGGGTGCCGGCGGGCTCGCCCGCGGACCGACGCCGCCGCACCGGGCGGGTATCGCCGCTGCCGGAACTCAGCCCCAGGGCCCGCCCTGGCCACTGCGCGCGGCCATGTCGCGGAGCGCGCGGATGCGGTTCTCGGTGGACGGGTGGGTGGTGAACAGGTTGTCCATGGAGCGGCCGTGCAACGGATTGACGATGAACAGGTGCGCCGTCGCCGGGTTTTGCTCGGCGCCGACGTTCTCCACCCGCTTCGCCGCCGATTCGAGCTTGCCCAGCGCCGACGCCAGCCACAACGGATGCCCGGACACCTCGGCACCGAGGCGGTCGGCGGCATACTCCCGGGTGCGGGAGATGGCAAACTGGACCAGCATCGCCGCTACCGGGGCGAGAACCATCAGCAGCAGGCTCGCCAGGGGATTGGCGTTGCCGTCGCGGCCGCCGAACAGGGCGCTCAACCCGGCGAAGTTGGCGAGCATGCCGATGGCGCCGGCGATGGTGGCGGTAACGGTCATCGTGAGCGTATCGCGGTTCTTGATGTGGGACAGCTCGTGGGCGAGGACCCCCGCCAGCTCCTGGTGGTTGAGGATACGCAACAGGCCGGTGGTGACGGCGACGGCGCCGTGTTCGGGATTGCGTCCGGTGGCGAACGCGTTCGGCTGCGGCTCGTCGACGATGTAGACCTTGGGCATCGGCAGTTGCGCCCGCGCCGCCAGTTGCTCGACGAGGCCCACCAGTTCGGGCGCCGAGCGGACATCCACCTCGGTCGCGTTGTACATGCGCAGGACGAAGCTGTCGGCGTTCCAGTAGGCGAAGAAGTTGGTCGCGCAGGCAAAAACCAGGGCGATCAGCATGCCCTGCTGGCCGCCGAGGAGGAACCCGACGGCGAGGAACAGCGCGGTCAGTCCGGCGAGAAGGAGGCCCGTACGCATGAGGCCCATCGGGCGATGGTCCCTTTGTCCCAGAGAAATCCGTAGCGGCTTGTCGCCACCTTATTGTAGTAGTAGGCGGTTTGGTCTGCCACAAGGGTGGGGTATGGAAAATCGGCCGACAGCGGCGGAAACCGGCATTCGGCAGGGGGAACCGGAATCGCCGGTCGCACCGGGCCAAACTGCGGGACGACAGGTCGGCCCGGTGGGGCCGACGCCGAAGGAGGACGACGCCGAGGAGAATGACGCCGGCCGCCAGGCGGCGGAGATCGGCGGACCCGCCGGTCCGGAGCCGACTCGCTACGGCGACTGGGAACGTAAGGGACGCTGCATCGACTTCTAGCTTCTTCTCTCGCATCTTCTGAGGTATCGGAGGATTCGCGGAGGGAGATGCACTCGCCAGGAGGCCGCCTGCGCTCCGAAAACCAGGGGATCGGGTGTACCGGCCCCTTGCGGAGCGGCACGCACAGCCGATCTTCGGCGGATCCGCTCCTCCGCACCGAACCCGGCCGCATATGCGCTACCGGGCACCAGCGATTGTCATGGGTCCCCGCCCTGCCGGCCGTGAATGCAGGCGGCAGCGAACGGGGAGTCAAACGAGCCGGGATCGCCAACGATGAAAACATTTCTGTTCGTGACGGGAAACGGGTCGATGGTCGTGCTGACGACCTACCAGTCGGTGACCGACGCCGGCCTGTTGAAGACGCTTGAAAACAAAGGCTTAACAAAGTTCATCGCCTTCGAGATTCCGGCCGCGTTGGCGCGCGAACGTTACGGCGCGGTGTATCAGGCGGCGGCGGACGATCTTCGCCCCGGCGACGACATGTCGGTCCTCGACCTATCGGGTGAACGGGCGTTCGGCATGTTCCGCTTCGACGAGCTGGGTTCGCCCGTCGTCTATGACGGGCGTGTCGGCGGCCGGACGGCGGCGCCGCTGCACGTCGCCGCGCCGGCGGCGGCGATCCCGGCACCGGAGGCGGCGGCCAAGCCGTGGCCGCCACTGGTGCCGCGTTCGACGACCGCGTCCCGCTTTCATCTGATGCTGATCGATCTCGCCGGTGACGATGCCGAGCGCACCCAACTGAAGCGATTGTCGGCGATGCTGACCCGCCTGCCCGGGATCGCCGTGCAGCGGGCCGACCGGCTGCTCGCCATCGACGATCGGGCCGACCCCACCGAGGGGCTGGCGGCCGCCATCCGCACCGGCAGGGCCTGGCTGCGCGATTCCTACGCCGACGTCGCCCTCTGGGGTCGCGTCGCCGCCGACGGATCGCTGCGGCTGCGGCTCCTCTCGGCGGCGGTGACCCCGTTCGGCACCGTCCGTACCTATCGGCCGCCGGTCGATGCGTTGGAACTGCCGGCGGGCGACGACGCCGATTTCGCCCCCATCGTCTACGCCGCGGCCCTGGCCTTCGTCGATCCGGCCAGCGAGGAGCAGGCCCGCGATCTGGTGGCGCTGCTGGCGCCGGCGGTGGAGGAAGGCGAGCGGGTGCTGCCGCGACTGGCCGGCCGGCTGCCGGCGTCGGCGTTCAACCGCGCCCGCAGCGTCCTCGGCATGGCCTGGGTGGCGGCCGGGCGGTCGGCGCACGAGGCCGGTCTCCTCGACAAGGCGGTGGTGCACCTGCGCGAGGTGCTGTTCTCCACCAGCCGCGACCAGGATCCGGAGCTGTGGGCGTCGACCCAGAACATCCTCGGCAACGCCCTGCGGCTTCAAGGCGAGATGCGGCAGCGGCCGTCCCTCCTCGACGAGGCGGTCACCGCCTACGGCGCCGCCCAGGAGGGCTTCACCCGCCAGGCGATGCCGCTCTACTGGGCGATGGTGGAGAACAACCGCGGTGCCGCGCTGGCGGCGCTCGGCCGCATCGGTGCCGACGGCGCACCGCTGAAGGCGGCGGTCGCCGCCTACCGGTCCGCCCTCGACGTGATCACCCGCGTCCGCATGCCGGTGTCGTGGGCGATGACCCAGAACAACCTCGGCACCGCGCTGCGCCTGCTGGGCGAAAAGGAGCCGAACCTCGGCGTCCTTTACCAGGCGGTGGAGGCGCATAGCGCCGCCGCCGAAGTCCTGACCCGGGTGCGGCTGCCGCTGCACTGGGCAAAGACACAGATGCAGCTGGGCGCCGCCTATCAGTCGTTGGGCGAGCGCGGCAGCGGCATGGAGCGGCTGGAGCAGGCGATTGCCGCCTACAACGCCGCCCTCGAGGTCTATTCGCGCGAGCGGTTCCCGGCCGAATGGGCGCAAGCGCAGAACGGCCTCGGCACCGCGTTCACCGCCCTCGGCACCCGGCCCGGACGGGCGTCGTCCATCGAACAGGCGGTGGCGGCGTTGCGGGCGGCGCTCGGCGTCTTCAACCGCGAGCACTTCCCGCTGGATTGGGCCCGCACCCGGATCAACCTCGGCGATGCCCTGCAGATCATGGCCGAACGGGCGGAAGGAACCGCGCCGTTGGAGGAGGCGGTCGGCGCCTACCGCTCGGCGCTGGAAGTCATCTCCCGCACCCGGCGGCCGCTGGACTGGGCGAAGACCAACAACAGCCTGGGGGCGGCCCTGTCCACCCTCGGCGGCCGTGAGGAGGGCACCCGTCGGCTGGAGGAGGCGGTCACCGCCTACCGCGCGGCACTCGAGGTCTACAGCCGCGAGGACATGCCGTTCAGCTGGGCGATGAGCCAGAACAACCTCGGCAACGCGCTCCTGACCCTGTCCAAGCGGGAAGAAGGAACCGCCCGGGTGAAGCAGGCGATCAATGCCCACCGGGCGGCGTTGCAGGTGTTCACCCGCGATCGGCTGCCGCTGGAATGGGCGGCGACGCAGAACGGCCTCGGCATCGCGCTGCGCACGCTGGGCGAGCGCGAGGTGGGGACCCAGGCGCTGCAGGAGGCGGTGGCGGCGCTCCGTGCCGCGCTCGAGGTGCGGACCCGGCAGCGGCTGCCGCTGGCCTGGGCGATGACCCAGTACAATCTCGGCCTGGCCCTGCAGGCGTGGGGCGAGAAGGAAAGCAGCGGGGTCGAACGCCTCAACGATGCGGTGACGGCTTACCGCTCCGCCCTCGACAGCCGCTTCCGCGAACGGCTGCCGGTGGCCTGGGGGCTGACCCAGATCAGCCTCGGCTCGACCCTGTCCACCCTCGCCGACCGGCTGAAGGACAAGACGAAGCAGAAGGACGCGCTTTCCGCCTTCCGCACCGCCCTCGACACCTTCCAGCGGGCCGGGGCCGAGTACTACGCCGGCATCACCCGGAGGCGAATCAAGACGCTGGAGCAGATGATCGAAGGCCAACGCGCCGGCTGACCCACCCCGTCGGGGGCCGCATACCGATCGAGGGTGCGGCCCCGGCCGTCGTTGCCGACGGCAGCGCCGAAATATCGCGCCCGCTATTACCCCTTTTGGGGCGTGTTCGCGGCCCGAACGCGCCCGACGCGGCAGGAAAGTCGCGGTCGACGGCCATTTCGCCGCGATCGGCGATTCCGGCGGCGACAAAAGCGCGCGCAGTCGCAAAAATTCAGGTATAACCTGTGGGCAGCCGCGGCTGGCATGGTTGTGGCATGGGCTCGGGCGCGTTTCGGCCGCCCGTTGCCGTATGATGCGCCGGCTCTAGGGTTCACTGTAGCGAAGGATCGATGCCCGTCTCTTCGATTGCTCTGATCGCGACCATCATCTGCAGCGGCGGCGGCAATGCGCTGGCCAACTGGTCACACCAGTTCAGTGGGCGGCAGCACCTGATCGTTCTCGCCGCTGCCATCGGCGTTCATGCCACCGGGCTGCTGTTTTTCTCGGTCGCCTTGACCGGCATCCCGCTCAGCATCGCCTATCCCGTGCTCATCGGCGGCAGCATGATGTTCGTGACCGTGCTCGCCGCCGTCTGGTTCAAGGAGCGGCTGACCGTGCGGCACTTGGCCGGGATGGTGCTGATCCTCGCCGGCATGGTTTTGCTCAAGGGCGGCGAAGCGGCGTCGGCGGCGGCGGCCGCCTGCCCGGCCGAGGGAACCGATCGCCCCTCCATCTGCCGGACCGCTGCATGAGGGCCGACGCGGCAACTGAGGGACCGGCGGCGGCCGGTCGGACGCGGGCGTGGCTGTTGATGGCGGCCGCCATCGTCCTCCTCAATGCCGGCAACCTGATCCTCGACGTCACCTTCAAGCACCGCCCGGTATCGCTGGAGATGTTCTTCGATCTGGGCTTCATCGCCGCCGTCGGCTGCCTCGGCGCCTCGTTCTTCTTCTACGTCAAGGCGCTGGCGGTGCTGCCGCTCGCCGTCGCCTACCCGGTGATGGTGGGCGTCTCGCTGGTCATCGTCGCCCTCGTCGGCTGGTTGTGGCTGGACGTCGCCCTCTACACCCGCCATCTCCTCGGCCTCATCCTCGTCTTCGTCGGCGTGACGCTGATTTCGCGCAACACGCGAGCATCTACTGAAAGGTTCCCCGAGTGATGCCCTCGTCCCTGCTTCCGGCGGCTTTTCCGCAGCGGCGTCGGCATCGTCTGACCGAAGCGGCACTCATCAGTTTCGCCATGCTCCTGCCCGCCTGCGCGCTGCAGGCGGAGGCGCCATCCGAACGCGCGGTCGCCGGCTCGTCCACGTCGGCGGTACGCCACGCCATCGATGCCAGGCTGGCATCGCCCGACAGCGTCGTCGCCGTCGGCGGCCAATCCTATCCGACCGCGCCGCTGCAGGTTTTCTACCAGTCGCGCGGCAACGCGCCGGTATGGGTTGACGGCCACGGTCCCAACAGCCGCGGCGCCGCCCTGATGGCGGCGTTCGCCGACGCCAAGCGCGACGGCCTCGATCCCAGCCTGTACCGGGTCGGCCCCGACCTCTATCCGGCCGGCAGCGCCGAAGCGCTGGCCGATCTGGAGTTGGGCCTCAGCACCGCCCTCGTCCGCTACGCCAACGACGTATCCATCGGCCGCGCCGCGCTGCGCCCGCCCGACCCCGACCTGCGCGTCACCCCCAAGACCGTCGATCCGACGGCGACGCTGATGGCCGCCGCCGATGCCCCCGACGAGGCCACCTTCGTCGCCGACCTGGCACCGGGCGGCCCGCTCTACCAGGGCCTTCGCCTCGCCCTCGACCGGTACCGCAAGCTGGATCAGTCGGGCGTCTGGGCCCCCCTGCCGCCGGGCGAGGCCCTGCAGCCGGGCGCCAATTCGCCGTCCGTCCGCACCTTGCGGCGGGTCCTGGCGGCCACCGGCGATCTGGCGCAACCGGCGGCCGATACGACGATGTATGACGATGCCGTCAGCGATGCGGTGAAGCGGTTCCAGCGCCGCCACCAGCTCGCGGTGACCGGCACCGTCAACGATGCCACCCGAAAGGCCTTCAACGTGCCGCCGTCGACCCGCGTTCGCCAGATCCTGGTGAACATGGAGCGGCGCCGGTGGATGCCGGATGATTTAGGCAATCCCTACATCTTTGTCAATCTGCCTGATTATAAACTACAGGTGGTGGAAAACAACGTCGACGTCATGACCATGAACGTCGTCATCGGCAAGGCCGACTGGCCGACGCCGGTCTTCAGCGACCTGATCGAGTACCTGGAATTCAACCCCCATTGGAATGTTCCGCCGACCATCCTGAAGAAGGAGGTCCTGCCGAAGATGCGCAGCAATCCGGGCTATGCCGCCGCGACCGGCTTGCGCGTCTTCTACAACGGCAAGCCCATCGACCCCTACACCGTCAACTGGTCGGCCACCACGGGGGCCGGATACAGCTTCCGCCAGGATCCGGGCGAGCGAAACGCGCTCGGCCGGATCAAGTTCATGCTGCCCAACGAGTTTGCCGTTTATCTGCACGACACCCCGTCCAAGTCGCTGTTCCAGCGCCCGGTCCGCGCCTACAGCCATGGCTGCGTGCGCGTCGCCCAGCCGCTCGACCTGGCCGAGTTCCTCCTCGCCCGCAACGACGCCAATTGGACCCGCAGCCGAATCGAGCGGGCGATTCGGTCCGGTGACAACCGGGCGGTGCCGCTGAAAAACCCGGTTCCCGTGCATTTGACCTACTTCACAGCGTTGCCCGACGGCAACGGTGGGGTGCGATTCAGCAACGATGTCTATGGGAAAGATACAACCCTAGAGCGCACCCTTTTTGCCTCTGCCTATTGATAGTTGATGCAGTTCCGGGCCGATCTTAATCCAAAACATTCAGTCTTGACCTTTAGAAGGCGACTAAGGCACAAATTGGGCTGACTGATGTCAAAACCTGGTCGCACTTACTGGGAAGGGAGAACGCGATCGTGGCAACTGACGCAGGGGGCGGTCGTATTTCTCGACGCCACTTTTTTGCCATAAGCGCCGCGGGGACCGCGGCTTTAGCCACCGCTCCGTCTTGGGCCCGTGATCCGGCGGAGTGGAATCAAGCCGACTTTAACTGGGGGAGGGCGAAGCTTGCGGTCGGTCGGTCGCTGGCGTTCCGCCATACCCATACCGACGAGTCGTTGAACGTTACTTATTACGAAAACGGCCGTTACTTGCCTCAGGCGCTGGACGAGATCAATTATCTCTTCCGCGATTTCCGTAGTGACGAAGTCAAGGAAATCGACCCGCGCCTCCTCGATACCCTCTACGCCATCCGCTTGCGGATGGAGACCGATGAGCCGTTCGACATCCTGTCGGCGTACCGGACCCCGGAGACCAACGCCATGCTGCGCCGCAATGGCTGGGGCGCCGCACGCAACAGCCTGCACATCCAGGGCATGGCGATCGATATCCGCCTGCCCGACCGGGACTCCCGATACGTCGCCCGGACCGCGCGCGACATGGAGCGGGGGGGAGTTGGCTACTATCCGCGAGCCAACTTCGTGCACGTGGACAGCGGCAGTGTCCGCACCTGGATGGGCTAGACGAAGCCTTTTCGTCTCTTGCCCCGCGGTGAGGTAGGAACAGCGGCATCGCCCGTGGCGGTGCCGTTTCCGACCGACGGCCGGTCTGAGCGGTTCGCCCTCCGGTAGGACGCTTGGCCGGCATGGACCTGGAAGACTTCGACTTTCCGCTGCCGTCGGCGGCGATCGCGCAACGCCCGGTCGTCCCGCGTGACGCCGCCCGGTTGCTCGTCGTCGGCGACGAGACGAGCCACCATCGGGTTCGCGACCTGCCGGAGCTGCTCCGCCCGGGCGACCGCCTCGTCATCAACGACACCCGCGTCCTGCCGGTGCGCCTGTTCGGCCGCCGCGGCGATGTGGCGGTCGAGGTGACCTTGGTCGAGGACCTGGGCGACGGCCGCTGGCGGGCCCTGGCCCGGCCGGGCCGACGATTGCGGCCGGGTCAGACGGTGCGGTTCGCCGACGATCTGCGCGCGACCGTCGTCGGCAAGGCGGGGGCGCAGGTGGATTTCGATTTCGGCAACCCTGGCGACGGGCTGGCGGCGGCGCTGCAGCGGCTCGGGGCCGCGCCGCTGCCACCCTACATCCGCCGCAGCGGTCGCGATCCCCGCGATCTCGCCGACTACCAGACCGTCTTCGCCAGCCGCCCGGGGGCGATCGCCGCCCCCACCGCCGGCCTGCACTTCACCGACGATCTCCTCGCCCGCCTCGCCAGCGCCGGCATCGCCCTCAGCCGCCTCACCCTGCACGTGGGGCCGGGTACCTTCCTGCCGGTGAAGACGAGGCGCATCGCCGACCACGTCATGCCGGCCGAACAGGGCGAGATCGGCGCCGCTGTCGCCGACGAGATCGCCGCCACCCGGGCCGCCGGCGGCCGCATCGTCGCCGTCGGCACCACCGCTTGCCGGCTGCTGGAGAGCGCCACCGACGCCGACGGCCAGGTGCGGCCGTTCAGCGGCGGAACGGCACTGTTCATCACCCCCGGCTACCGCTTCCGTGGCGTCGATCTGCTGATCACCAACTTTCACCTGCCGCGCTCGACCCTGTTCATGCTCGTCGCCGCCTTCGCCGGCCTCGATCGGATGCGGGCGGCCTACGGCGAGGCGGTGGCGGCGGGCTACCGCTTCCATTCCTATGGCGACGCCAGCCTGCTCTATCCGGCGACCGCGGCGTGACCCGGCCTCCGGTCCCCGCCGCCGCGCCCGGACCGGGCATCGGCTTCCGGGTGGTGGCGACCGACGGCGGCGCGCGCCAAGGCCAACTGGTCACCGCCCACGGCCGGGTGGAGACGCCGGCGTTCATGCCGGTCGGCACCGCCGCCACGGTGAAGGCGCTGACGCCCGAGATGCTGCACGCCTCGGGCACCGCCATGCTGCTGGCCAACACCTATCACCTGATGCTGCGGCCGGGGGCCGAGCGGGTCGCCGGCCTCGGCGGGTTGCACCGGATGATGCGCTGGCCGGGGCCGATCCTCACCGATTCCGGCGGCTACCAGGTGATGTCGCTGGCCGAGCTGCGTCAGATCGACGAGGGCGGCGTCACCTTCCGCAGCCACGTGGACGGCAGCCGACACCGGCTCGACCCGGAGCGGGCGGTGGAGATCCAGCGGTTGCTGGACGCCGACATCAGCATGGTCCTCGATGAGTGTATCGCCCTCCCGGCACCCCCGGAACGGGTAGAGGACGCCATGCAGCGCTCCCTGCGCTGGGCCGGGCGGTGCAAGGCGGCGTTCGAGCCGCGCCCCGGCTATGGCCTGTTCGCCATCGTCCAGGGCGGGACCGACCCCGCGCTGCGGCAGCAGTGCGCCGCCGACCTGGTCGCCACCGGCTTCGACGGCTATGCCATCGGCGGTCTCGCCGTCGGCGAACCCCAGGCGGCGATGCTGGAGACGATCGCGGCGACGGTTCCGGCGTTGCCGGCCGACCGCCCCCGCTACCTGATGGGGGTGGGCAAGCCGGCCGACCTGGTGGGCGCGGTCGCCCGCGGCGTCGACCTGTTCGACTGCGTCCTGCCCACCCGCTCGGGACGGACCGGCCAGGCCTTCACCACCGGCGGTCCGGTCAACCTGCGCAACGCCCGTCACGCCGACGACACCCGCCCGCTCGACCCGCGCATCCCCTGCCCGGCCAGCCGCGATTACGCCCGCGGCTACCTGCATCACCTGGTCCGCGCCAACGAGATCCTGGGCGCGATCCTGTTGAGCTGGTCCAACGTCGCCTACTACCAGCACCTGATGGCGCGCATGCGCGAGGCCATCGGCGCCGGCCGCTTCGCCCGGTTCGCCGCCGAGTTCGCGGCGGAGCAGGCGCAAGGGGACATTCCGCCGCTCTAACGCCTGGAAGCCGCGGCGCCTGCCCTTGACCGGCGATGCCGCGATGGCCAGGTTGGCGCCCGGCAGGCGAGAGGGAAACCGGCAATGGGCGACGGCGGGGACGACAACCGCGGCGGCGGAACCGGGGGCAGCGGCCTCACCCAGCTCGGACGGCCGACGCCGGTGCCGGCGTCGCCGGCCGACGCGGTGGTGGAAACGGTGGTCAATCCGCAGCCGGACAAGGTCTACCTGGTCCGGCTGGTGGCGCCCGAATTCACCACCTTGTGCCCGATCACCGGCCAGCCGGACTTTGCCCATATCGTCGTCGACTACGTCCCCGCCGCGCGGCTGGTGGAGTCGAAGTCGTTCAAGCTGCTGCTGGCCAGCTTCCGCAACCACGCCGACTTCCACGAGGCCTGCACCCTGTCGCTGGCCGACAGGCTGGTCTCGGCGGCGCGGCCGCGCTGGCTGCGCATCGGCGCCTACTGGTACCCCCGCGGCGGCATCCCGATCGAGGTCTTCTGGCAGACCGGCACGCCGCCCGACGGCCTGTGGCTGCCCGACCAGGCGGTGGCCCCCTATCGCGGCCGCGGCTAGCCGGCCCCGGTGACCGCAAGTGCCGGGGGACTTCTGAGGCCCGTCATGGTCCTTATCCGCGCGGAAAGACCGGAAGATGTCCGTGCCGTTCGCGACCTGATCACCGTTGCGTTCAAGGAGGCGGAGCATCGTTCGGGCACCGAGGCGTCGATCGTCGATGCCCTGCGGGCGGCCGGCGCGCTGAGCCTCTCGCTCGTTGCCGTCGGGGATGAGGAGGTGGTCGGGCAGGTGGCGTTCTCACCGGTCACCATCGACTCCGGCCTCAGCGGATGGTTCGGCCTGGGGCCGGTCGCGGTCCGGCCCGATCGGCAGCGTTCCGGGATCGGCAAGGCCCTGATCGAGGTCGGATTGACCAGACTGAGGGACAACGGCGCCGGCGGCTGCGTCGTCCTTGGCGACCCCCGATACTATGCCCGCTTCGGCTTCGTCAGCGACCCGGCCCTTCGCTACGCCGAGGTGCCGGTTCCATATTTCCAGCGGATCGTGTTCGGGGGACCGCCGCCGACCGGCGAGGTTGCCTACCACGAGGCATTCGATGCGGTCTGAGCCTTAAAAGCGGTTGCCCGGTACGGCCCCGGCCGGTTCAGACCGGCAGCCGCACCCGCACCCGCAGGCCGCCGAACGGGGACTGGTCGAGCAGGATGTCGCCGCCGTGGCCGTGCGCCACGTCGCGGGCGATGGTCATGCCGAGCCCGACGCCGCCGGTCGCCGGATTGCGCGAGCCTTCCATGCGGTAGAAGGGCTTGAACACCTCCTCCCGTTGATCCGGGGGAATGCCGGGACCGTCGTCGTCGATGATCACCTCCACCACCCGGCCGAAACGCCGGCCGTACACCGCCACGTGCCGGCCGTAGCGCATGGCGTTTCCGATCAGGTTGCCGACGCAGCGACGAATGGCGTGCGGGCGCAGCGGCAGGGTCAGGTCACCCTGGCAGTCGAGGGCCACCTGCCCCCCCTGGCGGCGTGCCTGACGGACGGCGTCGGCGAGAAGTTGGGCGAGATCGCACGGCTCCGGCGCCTCCCGCCCCTCGCCGCGGGCGAAGGCGAGGTAGCCCTCCAGCATCCGCTCCATCTCGGAGACGTCCTCTTTCAGCTCGTCCACCGCCGCCGAGCGGCGCATCATCTCCAGCTCCAGCTTCATCCGGGTCAACGGCGTGCGCAGATCGTGGGAGACGCCGGCGAGCATGGCGGTCCGCTGGGCGATCTGGCGCTGAATGCGGTTGCGCATGGCGATGAAGGCAATGCCCGCCTGGCGCACTTCCGACGCCCCCGACGGCCGGAAATCCGGCACGTCGCGGCCCTTGCCGAACTCCTCGGCCACCCGGCCGAGGCGTCGCACCGGGCGCACCTGGTTGCGCATGAACAAGGTGGCGACGCCCAGCAGGACCAGGGCCATGCCGGCGTTCCACAAGACGAAGGCGATGGTCGTCCAACTGGACAGCCGCGCCGTCGGCGCCGCCGCGGTGAGCACCCCCTGCGGCAGCTGCACCGAGACGACGATGCTGCCGGGACGGGAGCGCTCGTCCACCCGCACCGGCTTGCCGATGCCCTTGGCCAGCAAGGCCCGGCGCAACTCGCCCTCGATCGCCGTTTGCGTCGGCGGGGCGTTGGGCAGGATGGCGTTGGGCTCGATCGTCACCTCCAGGTCGAGCCGGCGCCGGGCATCCTCGATCAGCCAGGCGCGACTGGCAGGGTCGGCGACCGACGACAACCCGTCGACGAGAAGGACGACCTCGCCGGCGAGCCCCAGCGCCAGCCGTTTGATGATCTGGTCCCAATGGCTTTGGTAGAACACCCAGGCCGACAGCAGCTGCATCAGCAGCAGCGGGGTGACGACGATGAGCAGGGCGCGGCCGAGGAGGGTGGGCGGCAGCAGCCGGCGCAACAGGGCGGCGGGCATTCCGCGCGCCGCGATCAATCGGGTTTGAGCACGTAGCCGCGGCCGCGCACCGTCTGCAGGTAGCGCGGCTCGCGGGAATCCGCCTCGATCTTGCGGCGCAGGCGGGTGACCTGGACATCGACGGCGCGGTCGCCGCCGACGGCGCCGGTGAGCAGAATCAGGTCTTCGCGCGACAACGGCATTCCCGGCCGCTCGGCCAAAGCCTTCAACAGCGCCGTCTCGACCGAGGTCAGCCTGACCAACTCGTCGCCCTGGCGCAGTTCCTCCCGATCCAGGAGGAAGACCTTGTCCCCCATCTGCACCTCCCGCGTCTGCGGTGCCACCTGCGGCACCCGGCGCAGGATGCTTGCGATGCGCAACAGCAGCTCGCGCGGCTCGAACGGCTTGGTCAGATAGTCGTCGGCGCCCTCCTCGAAGCCCTTGATCCGGTCCTCCACCTCGCCCATGGCGGTCAGCATCAGAATCGGCACGCTGCTCTGCTGGCGCAACGAGGCGGCGAACTGCAGCCCGCTCTCCCCCGGCATCATCAGATCGAGAACGATCAGGTCGACGGCGAGGCTGGCCAGTTTGCTGCGCGCATCGGCGGCACTGGACGCGGTGGCGACAAAATACCCCTGCTCGCCGAGAAAGCGCGCCAACAGCGTCCGCAACTTGGCGTCGTCGTCGACGACCAGAATCTGTGGCTGCTCTTCGCTCATCGCCGGTCTGTCACCCGCTTCCCGCGCCCCGCTTGTGGCCCATCCGCGTAAGCCGCCCGCCCGCCCCTACCGGTCCTCATCGGCGCGGTGATCGCGATCGACCATCGCCTGCAGCACCCGGACGAATCCCTCCGCCGAGCCGCTTCCCGAGGTGGCGAAGGCGGCGCGAAGGCGGCGCGCCTGCTTCTCCGTCAGCACCCGCTCCAGGTTCAGCGCCTCGGGGCTGAGATACAGCCGGCGACGGCGACGGTCCCCGACGTCGGCGCGCTGAAGCACGAAACCGTCCTCCACCAGCTGCGCCAGCACCGGCGCCAGGCTCTGCTTGGTGATCCGCAGCAGCGCCAAGAGATCGCTGACGGTGATCCCCGGATGGCGGCCGACGAAGTAGATGACCCGATGGTGGGCGCGACCGAAGCCATACTGCGCCAGCTCTTCGTCCGCGTCGCGGGTGAAGTCGCGATAGGCGAAATAGAGCGCCTCGATGGCCTGACGCATCTCGGCCAGCGACGCCGTCTCCGCGCCATCGTCGCCGACCTGCGCCTTGCGATCCTCCAGCGAGTGGTCGTTCACCGCCCCGTTCCTTTTCGCGCGCAATTATGTCAGTGTTGTTGACATATTTACCCCGCCACGCTTATCATGATAAGCAAACGAGCCAACAAAAGGTAATGATCTTACGGTTGTCCTGAGCCTGGGAACGGAAGCGAATGTCCAGCCAACCCTATCACGATCGCGACGGCTTCATCTGGTTCGATGGCGAACTCGTCCCGTGGCGCAGTGCCAAAATCCATGTCCTCACCCACGCCCTGCACTACGCGTCGGCGGTGTTCGAAGGCGAGCGCGCCTATAACCAACAGGTATTCAAGCTGACCGAGCATTCCGAGCGGCTGGCGGCGTCGGCGCGGATCATGGGATTCGAGCTTCCGTGCAGCGTCGCCGACGTCGATCGGGCGACGGAAGAGGTGCTGCGCGCCAACAACATCGTCGATGGTTACGTCCGGCCGATCGCCTGGCGCGGCAGCGAGATGATGGGGGTGTCGGCGCAGCAGACCAAGATCCATCTCGCCATCGCCCCCTGGGCGTGGGGCTCCTACTTTCAGGAGGAGGCGCGGCGCAAGGGCATCCGCATGCGCACATCGCCGTGGCGGCGCCCGCCGCCGGAGAGCGCGCCGGTGCATGCCAAGGCGAGCGGCCTCTACATGATCTGCACCCTGTCGAAGCACGCGGTGGAGCAGGCCGGCTATGACGACGCGCTGATGCTCGACTGGCGCGGCCGCGTTGCCGAGGCCACCGGCGCCAACATCTTCATGGTCATGGACGACGGCCGCTTGCACACGCCGGAGCCCGACTGCTTCCTCGACGGCATCACCCGGCGGACGGTCATCGACCTCGCCCGCGGCCGCGGGATCGAGGTGGTGGAGCGCGCCATCTGGCCGGAGGAGCTGGCGAAGGCGAAGGAGGTGTTCCTCACCGGCACCGCCGCCGAGCTGACCCCGGTCGGCGCCATCGACGACTACCGGTTCACCCCGGGCGAGATCACCCGCCAGCTCATCGACGACTACGACGTCGCCACCGGTCAGCGCAGCGCCGCCGCCGCCGCCTGAGCGACCGCGGGGCGGCGCGGCAGCCGCCCCGGCTCCGCGCGGGCGGGGCGTTGCCGGCGGCAGTCCGCGGCAGCAGTACCCGGCGGCTGCGTCTTAGGGCGCTCTGCTGGCGCCGCCGCTCATCGCCTTCGCGACGAGTTGCGGACCAGTTCGTTGCACTCGAAATTGCTCGCCGGCTTGCCGCTGCCTTTGCGCACGGTCGGCTGCGGCTGCGGCGGCGGTGCGGCCGGGGCGTTGGCCACCCCCGGCGGCGGCGGCGGCATCGGCGGCGGTGCGGAAGGCACCGCCTGCTCGGTGCATTTGACGATGGTGCCGGACGCCCGCAGGAAGTACAGGCGCGTCTGCGGCGACGGGGCGATCACCGACACCAGGTCGTAGCCGGCCGCCAACAGATCGAGGATGGACCGGTCCATCGGACGCCATTCCAGCTCGGCCCCGTCGGCCATCGCCGCCGTATCCGCAACATCCGCCGCCCGGACGCTCGGGGCTCCCACCATAGCCAGCAGGGCCAGCGCCGCCGCCGACCAATCGGCAATGCTCATCCCCCAACGACGCACAAACATCTCATTGGTCCAAATCATTGCTAACGTAAGTGTTATCCCAACTTGATCCTGTCAGACTGTGAACATAAAAGCGCTCGCCGACAGTACACAGCCACATCAGGGAGGCGACCAAATCCGGCTCGTTCGTCCATAGATACCCGCCCGACGTCGGGTAAATATAAAGATAGGTGACACCGTTTGCCTGACCTGTCGTGCAACCGCTCGGATTGACCAGAGTCCATCCCGGAGACAGCACCGCACCGCTAGCCGCCTGCGCGGCAGGCGCGCCCAGAGATGAGGCTAAGAGCACCGCCGCCCCGGCAGCTGCCATGAGGGCGTGAATTACCTGCGCCATGGATCCCCCATGTCCTGGATTCAGTCCATGCGGTATTTTTACCCGAAAGGGGTATTTCGCGCCAAGCCTTTTCTTTTTGCTCCCATTTCCTCGGGCCACAGGCGCGCCGGCCAGCCGCCCGAGAGGGCGACTGCGGTACGAGTGGCGTGCCGGGGGCATTCCCGGAAGCCAACAGATGGATGATGGACCCATCCATCGGGCCGCCACTGGCTGTCGGGCTGGCCCGCCGTCATCGCCCCGTCCGAAACATCCTGCGCCCGCATGCTTGCGGCTCCGCCACCATGACCGGCGCCGCCGCGACCATCGGGCAGCGGCTAGGCACCAGCCACCCCTCCAGCCTCAGTAATTCAAGCTGGCGGTGTAGTATGTATTGTCCCATGTCGAGCCGTTGGCGCTGAAGGCATAGAAATAGGAGCCATAGGCGCAGAACGTGCTGATCGAGGCCACCAAATCCTGCTCGTTGGTCCACAGCATCCCGCCGGTCGTCGGATAAATGTAGAGATAGGTTACGCCGTTGGTCTGTCCGGTCACGCACCCGCTCGCCTCCACCAGCGTCCACCCCACCGGCAACATCGATGCGCCGCTCGCCGCATCGGCCGCCGGCGCGACGAGAGACGAGGCGGCAAAGAGCGCCGCCGCCCCGGCCGCCGCCAAAAGAACCCGATTCACTTGTGCCATGGCATCTTCCTTATAATCCCGTTTGGGGTGTTTCCAAACGCGCCTAACCGCAGGCGCATCGAGGAAGATAGCGCATTCTACCTGTTATGGGTGTGATGGGCGTTATGGGTGTGAGGCGGTTGTGGCTGTGAGGCGGTGCCGACCTTCCGCCGGCCAACGACCTTGGCGGCGCCCGAGCTGCCGGTCGTCCGGCCGCTCACCGCGGTCGGGCGCCGGTTCACATCAATTCGCTGCACTCGAAGCTGCTGGTAGCCGATCGAGGAGGAGCCGATCCATCGGACGCCACTCCAGGTCCGTGGATGGCGACGCGGCAGAGGATGGTGTGGCCGGCGGGTCCGCACGGGCGCCGGCGGCGCCGACCGCAATCAGCGCCACCAGCATCAGCAACCCGCGAACGGGCGGACCCCGCCGCGGCGGCCCAGGCCGCGCCTCAATTCAAGCCAGGATTGTAATAGGTGTAGTCCCAATTGGACCCGTTCGAGCTATATGCGTAGAATAAGCTTCCGTAACCGCAGTATTCGGCGAAAGATGAGATCAGTTCCGGCTCGGTCGTCCAGAAATACCCACCGGATGTTGGGTAGATATATAGATAGTTCAAACCACTGTACTGATATTGGAAGCAGTAACTTGGCGTTACCAGCGTCCAACCCGTCGCCACCGATCCCGCCCCGCTCGCCGCATTTGCGGTGGGCGAACCCAAAACCGATGCACCCGCAATAATCGCACACCCAACCGCCGCCACAATCACGCGCTTGGCAACGTCCATGTCCCGCCTCCCTGTTTTAGCAAACTCTTATTATGAATTTATTGTAACTGATTCTCAGGCGCAAAGACAGTCCCCATACGCAGCCCTCGGGACACATGGACAGATCTTGGCCATGACGCTTCATGGCGCCGTCGCGGGACGCGCAAAATCGGCCGGTTGGAGACCGGTCGGGAAGGCCTAGGCGGCGGCGCTGGGCCGGGCGCTGACCGCGGCGTGCCAGCGGGCCAGGTGCGGGCGATCGGGCGGAATGGCGATCTTCAGCCAGCCGGCGAAGTCGATGGCGATCAGCGCGGTGATATCGGCGACGGTAAACGTATCGCCGGCCACGTATTCGGTCTCGGCGAGCCGCTGATCCAGCCGCTCGATGAAGTGGCCGACCCGCAGCCTCCCCCGCTCGGCCAGTTCCGGCAGCTGAGGGAAGCCAAAGACACCCGGCAGCGCCCGGTCCTTCATCCCCGGCGTCTTGTTGCGGAACGCCTCGGCGACGGCGAGAAAGCCGTCGATTTCGCAGCGATGGTCCCACATGGCGACCACGCCCTTTTCCGTCGGCGTCCGGCCGAGGAGCGGCGGATCGGGATAGACCTCCTCCAGATAGCGGCAGCAGGCGCTGGCCTCGCTGATGGCGGTGCCGTCGTCCAGCTCCAGGACCGGGACCGTCGCCCACGGATTGAGACGGAGGAACCATTCCTGCATCTGGTCGCCCTGGCGCAGGTCCACCTGCTGGGTCGGCAGCGAAACGTTCTTCTCGGCAAGGAAAATGCGCACCCGCCGCGGACTGGGCGCCGGCTTGAAGTCGTAGAGCTTCATTCCTCCCTCCTCCACTATTCCGTCTCGTTGCGCCTTACCAGCGGCCGCCCGGCAGGGCCAGCGCCTTTTCCGTCAGCTCGCGGGTGACGAAGTCGAAGGCGTCGTCCACATCATCGCTGCGGTGGAAGAGCGAAAGATCGGTGGCGTCGATGGTCCCGAACCGGACCAGCGCCTCCAGATCGAGCGCCGCATCCCAGTAGTCGCGGCCGTAAAGCACGATCGGCAGGTGCTTGCGCAGCTTCCCGGTCTGCACCAGGGTCATCACCTCGAAGAATTCGTCCAGCGTGCCGAAGCCGCCGGGAAACGCGATCAGCGCCTTGGCCAGATAGATCAGCCAGTACTTGCGCATGAAAAAGTAATGGAACTCGAACGCCAGGTGGCGGGTGATGTAGGCGTTCCCCGACGTCTCGTGGGGAAGGGAGATGCCGAGGCCGACGTTGAGCCCTCGCGCCTCCGAGGCGCCGCGGTTGGCCGCCTCCATGATGCCGCCGCCGCCGCCGGTGCAGACGACGAACCGCCGCCGCTTTTCCTCCAGCCCCTTCGACCACCGGGTGAGCCGCCGGGCCAACTCGCGGCACTCCTCGTAGTAGCGCGACATCCCTAGCGCCCGCTCTGCCGCCGCCGGGTCGCCGCCACCCGCCCGGGCCGCGTCCAGGTCCGCCTCGGCCCGGTCGCGGGAGACGATGCGGGCGGAGCCGAAGAAGACGATCGTATCGCTGATCCGGTAGCTGTCGAAGCGGGCCCGCGGCTCCAGGTACTCGGCGAGGATGCGCAGCGGCCGGGCGGCGGCGCTGTCGAGGAACGACCGGTCGTGGTAGGCCTTGATCGGCCGCTCGGGAACGACGTCCTCGGTCACAACACGAACCGGGTGAGGTCGGGGACCACCCGGGTGCCGGGGGGAAACGGATCGGCATTGCCGGCGGCGACCCGACCGATGAACGGCACGTCGCAGGCGCGCGCCGCCAGGTAGTCGGTCATGGCGTCGCCGATAAAAACGCAGGCGGCGGCGGCGAAGCGGTTGCGGGTGAGGATCTCGTCGATCACTTCGGGCTTCTCCCGCGGCGAGCCGAAGACGCCGGCGAAGTAGCGGCTGAGGTCGCGGCGATCGACGATCCGCACCAGTTCCTCCTGGGGGGTGCCGGAGATGATGAACATCGGCAGCCGACCCAACAGCGCCTGCAGCAGCGCCTCCGCCCCCGGTACCATGGGCGACGCCGCCACCTCGTCCTCCACCAGGGTGGAGAAGCGGTGGCAGAGCGCGTCGAGTTCGTCGGCGCCGAGTTCGATCCCCAGCAGCGCCCGGTGGCAGTGGCGGATCTTCTTCCGTCGCGAGATGCCGCCATGAGCCATGTGGTGGGCGACCGCGGCGGCGACCACGTCCGCCCCATAGGGGGCGTAGAGGCAGCGGAACGCCTTGCTCTTGATGTGCTCGGACTCGACGATCACCCCGTCGAAATCGAACAACACCGCATCCGTCGCCGGCATCATCGCCCTTCCTCCCGCCGGTACCACCGGTCTGCCCGTGTTGCGTCGTCGTCCGAGGCGGCGACCCAGGCGGCGCCCGCCTGGGTTTCCTCCTTCTTCCAGAAGGGCACGTCGGTCTTCAGCACGTCGACGATGAACCGGCAGGCGTCGAAGGCCGGCCCGCGACGGCGGGCGGCGACGGCGGCGAGGACGATGCGTTCGCCCGGCAACAGCCGGCCGAAGCGATGGACGATCAGGACCGCGGCCAAAGGCCAGCGCCGCCGTGCCTCCGCTTCCAGGGCGGCGAGACGGCGCTCGGTCATGCCGGGATAATGCTCCAGCAGCAGCGCGGTGAGCGGCACGCCCGCGGCGTTTCCCCGCACCAGGCCGACGAACGAGGCGATGCCGCCCAGATCGCTCCGCCCCTCCGTCAGCCGCGCCAGTTCCGCTCCCGGATCGAAGTCCTCCGCTTGCACCCGGATCACCCGCCGCCCCTCACCCGCGACCGCCGGTGACCGGCGGGAAGAAGGCCACCTCGGCGGCGCCGGCCAGGGGCGCATCGAGGCCGGCGTGCTCCTGATCGACGGCGACGCGAACGAAGGTGAGGTCGGCCAGCGCCGCCGCCGGGCCACCGCCGCGCCGGCGCAGCCAAGCGACCAGGTCGCCGACCCGGATCACGTCCGCCGGCGGCGCCACCTCCTCTTCGGCGAGACCGGCGCGCTCGCGGATGGAGGCGAAGTAGAGGATCTTCATGCCGGACCGAGCGACGGCCGCCGGGTGCCCGTCATCTTCATCCCAGGTCACGGGCCCGGTCGATGGGCTCGATGCCGCTGGGACGGGTGCTCCGGTAGTAGTCGCCGCCGAGATGGGTCATGCTGGCGCGCAGGTAGTCGTAGCCGGTAACCACGGTGAGCAGGGCGGCGGCCCAGAGACCGGCGATGCCGACGTCGGTGGCGGTCCAGCCGCGGCCGATGGGGAGCGCATCGCCGACGACGAGGAAACCCAGCGCGGTGAGCTGCAGCGTCGTCTTCCACTTCGCCAGCCGGGTCACCGGAATGCCCACACGCAGCTGGGCGAGGTACTCGCGCAGCCCCGAAACCAGGATCTCGCGCCACAGGATCACCAGCGCCGGCAGCAGATGCACCCCGTTCAGCCGGCTCACCGCCACCAGCATCAACAGCACCGAGGCGACCAGCAGCTTGTCGGCGATGGGATCGAGCATCCGGCCGAAATGGGACTGCTGGTGGCGGCTGCGCGCCAGATAGCCGTCGAGAAAGTCGGTGAGGCAGGCGTAAAGATAGACGGTGAGGGCGAGCCAATTGCCGAGCGGGGTGCCGATGGCGAGCAAGACGCACACCACCGCCGCCCCGATGATTCGCGACAGCGTCAGCGCGTTGGGCAGGTTTCGTTCCATCGGCGCATCTCGCTCGGGGGCCGCTTGCGCATCGGCCCCGGTATGTATGCCAATATTCTAATCGTCTATGACCCGGCGTGAAACCAGTTATAGATTTTGCGGGCGATCGAGCCGCTGATCCCCGGCGCCGCCTCCAGATCGGCGATGCCGGCGGCGGCCACCGCTTTCGCCGAGCCGAAGTGATGCAGCAACGCCCGTTTGCGCGCGGCGCCGATGCCCGGAATGTCGTCGAGGGCGGAATGGACCAGGCGGACCGAGCGTCGGGCGCGGTGGCTGCCGATGGCGAACCGGTGCGCCTCGTCGCGCAGCCGCTGGAGGAAATAGAGGACCGGATCGCGGGGATCGGGGGAAAGCGGCTCCTGGTCGGGACGGAAGATGCGCTCGCGACCGGCGTCCCGGTGCGGTCCCTTGGCGATGGCGGCGAGCCCCACCCCGGTGACCCCCAATTCCGCCAGGACCTCGCGGGCCACCTGCAACTGGCCGGCGCCGCCATCGATCAGCACCAGGTCCGGCCAGTCGCCGCGCTCCCGATCGGGATCCTCCGCCATCGCCCGAGCGAAGCGGCGGCGCAGCACCTCCCGCAGCATGGCGTAGTCGTCACCGGGGGTGATGGCGCCGCGGATGGTGAACTTGCGATAGGCGCTCTTGATCCAGCCCTCCGGTCCGGCGACGATCATCGCGCCGTAGGGATCGCTGCCGCGGACGTGGCTGTTGTCGTAGACCTCGATCCGGCGGGGCGGGGCGTCGAGGCCGAACAGCCGCGCCAGTTCGCCCAGGAGCCGCTGCTGGCTGGCGCTTTCCGCCAGCCGCCGCGCCAGCGCCTCGCGGGCGTTGTCGGCGGCGTTGCGCACCAGCTGCAGTTTCGCCCCCCGCTGCGGCACCGCCAGGGCGACCTTGCGGCCGGCCCGCACCGACAGCGCTTCCCCCACCAGCGATTGCTCCGGGACCGGGTCGCTGAGGAGGATCGAGGGCGGCGGCTCCCGCTCGGCGTAGAACTGGGTGACGAAGGCGGCAAGGACGGCGCCCGGCTCCTCGCCGGCGGCACGGTCGGGGAAGTAGGCACGGGTGCCGTAGTTGCAGCCGCCGCGGAAAAAAAATGCCTGGACGCAGGCCGAGCCGCCCGCCTGGTGGACGGCGAACACGTCGGCGTCGCCGAGGCCGTCGAGGTTGATGTCCTGGTGCGCCTGCACCGCGGTCAGCGCCCGGATGCGATCGCGCAGTTTCGCCGCTTCCTCGAAGTCGAGAGCGGCGCTGGCCACCTCCATCCGCCGCGCCAAGTCCTCCTGGACCCGCCGGCTGTCGCCGGAAAGGAAGGCACGCGCCTCCGCCACCAGGTCAGCATAGGCGGCCTCGTCGATGTAGGCGACGCAGGGGGCGGAGCAGCGCTTGATCTGGTAGAGGAGACACGGCCGCGTCCGCCCGGCAAAGATGGCGTCGGAGCAGGAACGCAGCAAAAATGCCCGCTGCAGCGTCGCCAGGGTCTTGTTCACCGCCCACACCGAGGCGAATGGGCCGAAGTAGCCGCCCGGTCGCGCCTGGGCGCCGCGGTGCTTCAGCACCTGAGGGTAGGGATGGTCGCCGGTGACCAGGATCGACGGAAACGACTTGTCGTCGCGCAGCACGATGTTGTAGCGGGGCTTGAGGCGCTTGATCAGGTTCGCCTCCAGGAGCAGCGCCTCCGCCTCGGTGTGGGTGGTGACGAACTCCATCGCCTCGGTCTCGGAAACCATGCGATGCAGGCGCGGATTGAGGCGGGGCGCCTGCAGGTAGCTGGCCACCCGCTTCTTCAGGCTGCGCGCCTTGCCGACGTAAAGGACCCGCCCCTTGCCGTCGAGCATGCGGTAGACGCCGGGCCCTCCCGGCAGGGTGGCAACCAGGCGGGCGATCAGCGCCGTCCCCCGCGGCGCCGGGTGCCCCGGTTCCTCTGCCGCCGGCTCGCTGGCTTCCGGCTGGGCGGCCGCAGGGCCCTCGGCGGCGGCCGCGTCGGCCGCCGTCATCGCCGGGCCGACGCTGACGCTTACCCTCTCGTCGTCCATGCCCTCTATGTGCCCGCGGTCAACCGGCCGGTCAATCGTCGCCCCACAATGTGAACGGCCGCCGATCGCCTCCGGCGCCGGCGATCACGGTCCGGTGAGGTACCTGTGGACAATGTTGTTGATACCGCTCCGCTCCGCTACCGTGGCGCAATATCGCGCGTGTCCGGGGAGCGTCGGCGGGTCTGCCGCACCGCACATCAATCCGCTGAAATTAAGCGCTTTTTATCGACCGCTGTGGTGTCGTCGGCGATGCATTTGGCGCAAAAGAACCCATATGGGTTCAAACCGGTTGGCCACCGCCGGGCCTGTGAAAAATGACCACGGGGCGGCCTCCGGATCACGCCGATGTGTACCCACGGGGCACATGCCTTGCCTGCATCCCCAACCTGCGTCCCCTGGCGAACGAGCCGAGAGCTATGCCGGATCGGTGAAGCGCTCGATCTCCACACCGACACTGGCGGCATCGGCAAACGCGTCCAGCTTTTCGATGCGGACCCGGACCGAGTGGATGCGGGCATCGCCCAGGCACATGGCGGCGATTTCCTCGGCGAGCGTCTCCACCAGACGGATATGGCGGTGGGTGACGATGGCGCGGACGGCATTGCCGATGCGTTCGTAGCAGACGGCGTTGGCCAGGTCGTCGTGCAGGTCGGTCTGGTCGTGGACGATGAGGTCCAGGTTGATGCGCACCCGTTGCGCCGTCACCTCCTCGTGCCGATGGACGCCGATGCGGCAGGCGAGCACCAGGTCGCGGATGAAAATGCGGCTGATGGCATTGCGGGCGTCGGCAGCGCGCGGCGGCGAAGGAGACGGGGCGGGGCCGGAGGCGTCTCGGGCGCTCACTCGCTCGGTCCTTCCTCCCGCAGCCGGTGCGCCTGGCCCAGGTGCTGGCCGCCGTCGACGGCGATCATCTGGCCGGTGATCGAGGGCGCCTCGAGGAGAAAGCGGACCGCGGCGGCGATTTCCTCCGGCTGTACCGGCCGGGCCAGCGGCACCGACCCCCACTGGCGGCGGAAATGCTCCTCGCTCTGCCGACGCGACGGCTGCACCGGGCCGGGACCGACGGCGTTGACCCGGATCTGGGGCGCCAGCGCCATGGCCAGGGTCCGGGTCAGCGTCCACAGTCCGGCCTTGCTCACCGTGTAGGAGATGAAATGGGGGGTGAGGTTCCACACCCGCTGATCGATCAGGTTGACGACGCCGCCCTGCACTCCCTCCGGCAGCGCCCGGGCGAACCCCTGGGTGAGCAGCAGCGGCGCCCATAGATTCACCTGCTGGTGCGCCTCCCAGCCCGCCCGGGTGACGGCGCCGACGGCGTCGTACTCGAACACCGAGGCGTTGTTCACCAGCCCGGTGAGCGGTCCGAGCGCCAGCGTCGCGGCATCGATGAGGCTCTCGGTCTCCAGGTCGCTGGCCAGATCGCAGGCCAGCGCCACCGCCCTGCCGCCGGCGTCGACGATGGCCTCGACCACGTCCGCCGCCGCCGCCGCCGAGCCGTTGTGGTGCACCGCCACCGCCCAGCCGTGGGCGGCGAGATCGAGGGCGATGGCACGGCCGATCCGCCGCGCCGCGCCGGTGACGAGGACGGCAGGCGCGATCGCCGCGGCGGCCTCGGCGGGATCGGTTTCCGACGGCTCCGGGGCCGCGGGCGTTTCCATGTCTTCCAGCATTGTTCCGACCATGTGGCGGCCCCGGCGGCAAAAGCAAGCGCCGCGTCGGCCGGATCATCGGAGGGCGCGGCGCTCGGCGATGGGGGCAAAGGCGGCGACCAGCGCCGCGTAGAGCGGCCGCTTGAACGGCACCGCCAGCGACGGCAGCGTCGCCAGCGGCGCCCAGCGCCAGGCATCGAACTCGGGATGGGGCGTCGCGTCGAGGCGGATGTCGTCGTCGCGGCCGCGAAAGCCGAGGGCGAACCAGCGCTGCCGCTGGCCGCGAAAGCGGCCGCCCCAGACGCGGGGGACCAAGTCTTCCGGCAGGTCGTAGCTGAGCCACGGCGTCTTCGCCAGGATGTCGGCATCGGCGGTGCCGATCTCCTCGGCGAGTTCGCGCAGCACCGCCCGGCGCGGCTTTTCGCCGTCGTCGATGCCGCCCTGCGGCAGTTGCCACGCCTCCCCAGGGGTGTCGATCCGCGTCGCGACGAAGACCAGGCCGGCGTCGTTGAACAGCACCGCGCCGACCCCGCGCCGATAGGGCAGTTCGGCAACCGTCGACCGCGCCTTGCTCATGGACGCCGCCTCATCGGCCGGCACCGATGCTGTTGGTGCGGATCTGGGCGCCCACCACCGCCGATAGCGGCGCCAGCACCAGCCGCTTCTCGGCCAGGGTGTCGAGCCAGGCGCGGGTGCGTTGCAGGGAAACCGGCCGCGGCTGGATCAGGCCGACGGCGACGTGGTTGCGGCGGGCCTGTTCCTCGAGGCCGGCCAGCCGGGCGTCGATGGCGGCCGCATCCAAGGTCTCGTCGATGACGCTGTCGACGACCACCCGCGGCAGGTCCAAACGCGCGGCCTCGCCGGCGAGGAGGGCGGCGCCGCCGCCGCTGGCATCGGCCAACAACACGCCGCGGGCGCCGAGGGCGCGCAGAACCTGACGCACCGCCGCTTCCGCGCGGGCGAAGCGGGTGCCGCCGACCGCCAGCACCCCGACCGAGCCGGGCGCCGCCGCCAGCACCCGGTTCAGCCGCAGCAGGTTTTGGCCTTCGTCGGCGTCGGCGGTCAGGGTGCCCGGTCCCGGGTCCTCGAAGGGGAAATCGGCCGACTCCAGCGCCAGCATCGCCAGCGTCTCGTGGCCGTAGCGGCGGGCGGCGCGCAGATGGGCGGCGAGATCCCGGGCCTCGGGAACGAAGGCAAGGCTCACCGCGCCCGGCAACCGTTCGATCGCGGCATCGGTGGCGGCATCGCTGAGGCCGAGCCCGGAGACGACGATGACGACCCGCGGCCGATCGTCGGTTCGATCGAACGGCCCGGCGTAGGCCTGCCACGGCACCCGGCCGTCGGCGCCCGGCCGCGGCACCGCCAGGTTGCCGTCGAGCGTTTCCAGCAGCGACGGATCGGCGTCCTCGGGGAGCGGTTTCACCCGGCTCACCGGCGCGATCCGGGCAAACGCCTCCGCCGTCGTCGCCGGGACCCGCAACCCACCCTCCCCGTCCGCTTTCGCCTTCGCCACCGCATCCGCCATGCCGTTCTCCGCCGCATTATCCGCCATGTCGCCCGCCACCCCGTCATCCGCCACGGGGGCGGGCACCGGCGGCAGGGGTACCCCGGCGGCGACGCTGGCGCTATGACCCGGCCCGGCATCGGCGGCGGGGTCCGGGGCGAAGACGGCGACACTGAAGGCGATCACCAGGACGAGACCGAGCAGCGCAGCGGCGAGGACGACCCGACGGCGGCCGGAGCGGTCCGCCCAGCGGGACCGCGACAACGCCGCGGCGCATGCGTTGCGGCAGCGTCGGAGCCCGTCACCGATCCTTCCTCCGATCCCTGCTCCGATCCCTTCTCCCCCGGCCGGCATGGTCCTTCCGTCTCTGCACCTTCAGCCGTTCCCGGCTGCCCGGGCCGGCGGTTCAATGGGAGGTGGCGGCCGTCCGCTCCTGAAACAGCGCCAGGCCGCGCACCAGATCGAGGGCGCGCGATAGCTGATAATCGTTGCCGATCCGGCCGGTGGCGTCATCCGTTTCGTCATCGCCCAGGGCGGGCTGCGTCGGCGGCGCCGACGACGACGGACCGGGATTGGACGGCGCCGGCGTCGACGGGGATGAGGGCGGAGCCGATCCCCCCTCCGGCGGCCGCTCCTCGCGGCGCAGCGCCCCCGGCAGGTCGGCCTCGCGGCGGGTCCCCGCCGCCGCCAGGTTCTCGATCCGCGCCTGCTCGACGACGATGTCGGGTTCGATGCCCACCGCCTGGATGGAGCGGCCGGAGGGGGTGTAGTAGCGGGCGGTGGTGAGCCGCATGGCGCCGTGGCCGGGCAATGGAATGATCGTCTGCACCGAGCCTTTGCCGAAGGATTTGGTGCCGAGCAGGATGGCGCGGTGCTGGTCCTGCAGCGCACCGGCGACGATCTCCGCGGCCGACGCGCTGCCGCCATTGATCAGGACGACGATCGGAATGCCGTCGGCGATATCGCCCGGGCGGGCGTTGTAGCGCTGGCTTTCGTCGGGCTTGCGCGATCGGGTGGAGACGATCTCACCCCGCTCGAGGAAGTCGTCGGAGACCGCCACCGCCTGCGCCAGCAGCCCGCCGGGGTTGTTGCGGAGGTCGAGGACCAGCCCCTGCAGGGGGCCCTTCGCCTCCGCCTTCAGCTTCTCCACCGCCTCGATCAGGCCGCTGTCGGTCTGCTCGCTGAACGAGGAAATGCGGACGATGCCCACCTTGCCGTCCAGGCGCGCCCGCACCGATTTGATCTTGATGACGTCGCGGGTCAGCGTCACATCGAACGGCTCGTCGGCGCCGCGGCGGATGGTCAGGCGGACGGTGCTGCCGACGGCGCCGCGCATCTTCTCCACCGCTTCCGGCAACAGCATGCCCTGCACCGGGGTTCCATCGATCTGCAGGATCAGGTCGCCCGGCTGGAGGCCGGCGGCATAGGCGGGCGTATCGTCGATGGGCGAGATGACCTTGACCAGGCCGCCGTCTATGGTGACCTCGAGGCCGAGGCCGCCGAATTGGCCTTGCGTTTGCACCTTCATCTCGTCGAAGCGCTTGCTATTCATGTACCCTGAATGGGGGTCAAGCGCGGTGAGCATGCCGTTAACGGCGGCTTCGATCAACTGTTCGTCGGTGGTCTCTTCGACGTAGTCGCTGCGCACCCGTTCGAAGACGTCGCCGAAGAGGTCGAGCAGTTCGTAGGTTTCCGCGTTCTTCGCCTTTTCGTCCTTCGCCGGCTTGTCTTCCGCCAGCGCCAAGGCGGAAGCGAGGGCCACCACCGCCGTCGCCGTCACCAATGCACGCGCACGCATTCTCATCCTTTCGCTGCAGGGCCTTCGGGATCGGCGCTTCGGTCGGTCGGCTCATCCGTCGCACCGGCCACCGGCTCCGGCCTTTCCGCGCGCGACCGGCCGCTAGCCAGCGGCAAGCCCTGGCCGCACCGGTCCATCCGGCGATGATATCGCCCGCATCCGGGTCCCGATCAAGGGAGAGGATGGACACATAGGCGTGGCCGGGGCGCCAACCGGCGGCCGCTTCAGCCCCCCTCACCGCCGCCCGCTCCGGGCGACCCCCGTCTCACCGGCGGCCGATCCCGCCGCCGTTCATCGGCGGGCCTGGATCGCCGTCGCCACGGCGTTGACCAGCGGCTTCATGGACGGGACGCGGGTCGGCATGATCGCCGGGTTCATCCCGAAGCGGGTCGCTTCGGCAGCGGCCACCGGGCCGACCGCCGCCACCACGGTGTGGGCGAGGCCGGCGCGAAGCGAAGCCTCCAAGGCGCGTCCGCGCGCCACGTCCCACAGGCGACGGACCTGGGAGGCGCTGGTGAAGGCGAGGACATCGACGCCGCCGCCGCCGATGCGGCCGATCAGCTCGACGACCCGCTCGTCATCGATATTGGAGGCATAGACATAAGGCGCCACGGTGTCGACGGTGGCGCCGGCCCCGGTGAGAAAGTCGGTGACCGCGGGGTTGGGCTGCCCGCCGTAGAGCTGCAGCCCCACCCTTCGGCCGCCGAAATCGAACTCGGCAAGGGCCGCCAGCACCCCCTCGGTGGTCGGCGTCGGGGCCTGCACGTCGGGGCCGAGGCCGATCTGGCGCAGCGCCCGCACCGGCTTCGGCCCGCGGGTGAACTTGCGAACCCGGCCGAGGGCGGCGACGAAGTCGTCGCGCACGCCGGCGCGCTCGGCAAAACCGAGGAGGCGCCTCAGACCCTCGCCGGTGAACAGGATGAGATCGTCGCAGCCGCCGGCGACGAACCGCCCGAGCCACGCCTCCACCGGCCTGGGATCGGGCGCATCGAGGATGGACACGAGCGGACAGCGGATCACCTCGGCGCCCCGCTGCTGGAAGAGCTGCGCCAGCAGGTCGAGCTCCCGCGTTTCGGGGACCGCAATGGCGGTGCCGGCCAGCTCCGTCGACGGCGCTGCCGACGTTTCGGTTTCAAGTGGTATCGGGGGAGTAGGCACCTGCGCCTCTTGGCTATCCTGGGACGGTCCGATCCCCGCCAGTATGCCGACGTCGGGACCCCTTGAACACCCGTGAACGGCTTCAGCGGGCGACGTGGTGGGCCATGCGCGCCAGATCGACGATGTCGAAGATGCGCGCGGCGTAGTGGTCGCGCACCCGGAACCCCTGTCGTCCGCCCTTCAGCTCGACGCCGAGGGCATCGATCAGCCGATGCAGCCGTCGCCGGTGCACGCCCAGCAGGTTCTGCACCGGGTCCGTCACCACCCCGGCGAAGGCGGTCAGGATCGCGCCGATGCCGACCAGGGCGCCCGTCGCGCCGGCGACGAGGGCGGCCGACGGCGTCGCCGCGAACAGGCCGTACCACACCCCGCCGGCCGCGGCGCCCAAGGGAAAGCTGGCGATCGCCGCCTGCTGCGCCACCGCCGCGGCGAGCACCGGGCCGAGCGACAGGGCCCCCGGGGTGAGCTGCTTGAACAGGGCTGCGCCGGCGGAGGCGAGCAGCACGTTGTTGGCCAGCTCGGCGGCGGCGGTGCGCGCCTGCATGTAGGTGTCGATGTTCTCCCGCAGCCGCTGGCGCACCGCCGGATCGGCGCGGGCCCGTTCGAGGGCCGCCTCGAGGGTGCCGAGGGCGGCGGCGACCCGCCCTTCCCCCAGGATCTCGGCGGCGAGCGCATCCCGGTCGGACCACCGCCGGCCGTCGTCGTAGGGCAGCTCGAGGAGCTGGGCGTGAAGCCGCCAGGTGAGTTCGCCCGCCACCTCGGTGTCGAAGAAGAACTTCTGCCGCCGCAGGCGTTGCGCCAAGCGGTCGGCCCCGGCGGCATCGAGGCCGAGCGCGGCCAGGCGCGCGCCCAGGTAGGGGACCGCCATCGCCACGTTGGCGGGCGCCCGCAACAGGTCGAGCCCGAAAGCCTTGCGGTGCAGGCGCATCGATCCCAACAGGCCGTAGGTGTCGTCGGCGAAGGCGGCCACCTTGGCATGGCGGGCGGCGATATAGCGGTCGATGGCGGCGTCGACGATGCCCCGTACCTCGGCCGGATCCGACGGCACCATTGCCCGCGCCGCCGCCGGCGCCGCCGCCTTGTCCCCGTCCGCCCCGGTTCCTGCTGCCTGCATGGCTTCCCTTCGCCCCACCGCGCTTCCCTTCGCCGGCACCCGACGGCAGAACGCGCGGCGGGGCGCCGGCGTTCCGCCGCCGCCGCCCTACTTGAGCACGCCCCGCTCGCGATAATAGCGCTGGGCGCCCGGGTGCAGCGGCACCGGCAAGCCCAGCGCCGCCTGGTCGAGGGTGATCGCCTTCGCCGCCGGGTGCGCCGCCGCCAGCTGGCCGAGGTTGTCGAACATCGCCTTGGTCAGGGTGTAGACGGCCTCGGCGGGCTCGTCTTCGCGGGTCATCAGCAGGTTGTTGACGACGGCGGTCGGCACCTCCCGTTCCTGGCCCTTATAGGTGCCGGCCGGGATCGGCTTGGCGAGGATGGCCGGATCGCCCATCTTGGCCACCACCGTCGCCGGAATGGGGACGATGGTAATCGGCACGGCGCCCGCCAGATCGCGGATCGACGCCACCCCAAGTCCCGCCGACTGCAGCGTCGCATCCAGCTGCCCCTCCTTCATCAGGGCAACCGACTCGCCGAAGGGGAGATACTCCACCGCCATCTTGTCATAGGACAGGCCGGCCGCCTGGAATACCCGCCGGGCGTTGATCTCGGTCCCCGACCGCGGGGCGCCGACGGATACACGCTTTCCCTGCAGATCGGCCAGGGTCTCGATGCCGGAGTCCTTGGTGGCGACGATCTGGATGTAGTTGGGATAGATCGACGCGATGGTGCGCAGCTTGCCGAGCTTCTGCGGGAACCCCATCTCCGCGTCGCCCTTCCAGGCAAAGCCGACGGAATCGGCCAGCGCGAAGGCCACGTCGCCGCGGCCCACCTGCAGCAGGTTGAGGTTCTGCACCGAGCCCTGGGTCTCCTGCACGGTGACCTGGGCGCCGGGGAGAACCTTGCGATAGATCTCGGAAAGAGCGTTCCCCAGCGGATAATAGACGCCGCTGGTGCTGCCGGTGAGGATGTTGATGGGCTGGCCGGCGGCGGGCTCCTGCTGCCGCTGCCGCCATTCCAGGAAGCGGGCGAACAGGGCCTCCCGGCTCTGGGCGTCGGGCGAGGCCCGCCCCCCTTGGTTCATGAAGCTGAGGAACTCCTCAAACGAGTTCTTCAGGGCGATGTCGTAGCCGGTACCGGCCGTCTGCGGCTGCCGGTCCAGCCAGTCCTGGGCCGGTTGGAACCGGGTCCATCCCGGCACCTGGGCGGCCAGGTTCACTTCCTGCCACTTGGGATGCCGCGGCGGTTTGAGCAACTCGGCGAAGTTGTCGAAGAAGGCGTCGACGAAGGCGGAAACCCGCTTGTAGCGCTCGCTGCCCGGCTCCCAGTTGTAAACCGCCAGGACCGCACCCACGGCGACGGTGTCCGTCGACTGCCCGTCCGGGATCAGGGCCGGATAGTCGTCATGGGTCAGAAGCGACGGCAGATAGGTCTGCAGCAACTCGGGGGTGGGAGGGATCGGCACGAAGTGCAAGCCGGAGTCCGCCCCGATCTTGCGGAACAGGTCGGCGGGCTTGCCGACGACGAAAACCATCGCCGCGATTTCGCCGCTCTTCAGTTTCTCCAGGGCCAGCGCCTGATCGAAACCGGTCGCCTCCACCTTCACCCCCAGGGTGTCGAACAGCGTCTGCGCGGTCATGGCGGTGCCGCTGCCGGCGACGTCGACGTTCACCTTCTTGCCGGCGAGGTCGGAGATCTGGCGGATGTCGTTGCCGGCGAGGACGTGGATCTCCTCGTTGTAGAGCTTGGCGATGTAGTAGATGCGCTGGGCAATGTTCGGATAGAGGTTCTGCTTGCGCATGTAGCTCAGCACATCCGACTGGACGATGCCGAGGTCGATCCCTTTCAGGTAGAGGATGTCGTTGATGTTCTGCAACGATCCCTTGCCGACGAACGGCAGGATGCGCAACTGGCCCGGCTTGTCGAGAACCGCGGCGAGGTCGCTGGCAATCCTGATATAGGTTCCGGTGACGCTGCCGGAGACGATGGCGACGGTGTTCTGGTTGACCCGCTGCCGCAGGATGTCCGCCGACGATTGCGCCTTCGCAGGCACCGGATGGCCGCCGAAGAGAACGGCGAGGGCCAGGAACAGAACCGCCAAACATCGCGTCATTCAATTATCATCCGTCATCCAGTGATCATCCGTCATCGGGCGGCGGTCCGGGGTTCGGCCCGCCTGCCGCCGCGGTCTTCCCGGCACCTTCGCCGCCGGCCTCGCCCGCAGGGTGGAACGGACCGCTCTTAACACGATCGACCGGGACGCGGCAGCAGGCGATTTGCCGAATATCCTCATTTGAGGATAAAATAACGCAAGCATTTGCGAGGGCTTGATAAGTTACGCCGGTCATCGGTCAGGTCGTCGGTCGGACATGGAGAGCAAAAAGAGAGAGAAATGTTTCCGCCCGGCGGGGCCGAACCACGCCGGGCAGGGGCCATGATCGCTCGAAAGCTGGGCCATTCCGTGGCATTATCGGCGTCCCGCTTGGGGGCCGCCCGCTTGTCCGGGCGGTGGGGTTATCTACGGCCGAGGCGCAGCGCATGGCCGACCTTTCCGGACGCACCGTCGTCTTCATCGGCCGGTTGCAGCGCCTGCCGCGACGGCTGGCGGCCCGCTGCGTCGTCGAGCGGGGCGGATCGACCCGGCGCAGCCTGACCCGTGCCACCGACCTGGTGGTGGTCGGCGGCGGTGCGGCGGCCTGGCTCGGCGGCGAGCGGTTGAGCGCCAAGACCGCCGCCGCCGGCCGGGTGGGCGCCGCCTGCCTGAGCGAGGCCGCCCTTTTGCGGCGGCTCGGGCTGCTGCCGCCGCTGGCCCCGGAGACGCTCAGCATCACCGCCGACGAACTGGCGCGGGTGGGCAAGCTCGAGCCGAAGCTGGTGGCGCTGTTCGCGCTGCTCGACATCTTCGAGGGCGAGGACGGGCGGTTCGCCTTCACCAGCCTCGCCCTCGCCAGGACGGCCGCCCGGTTGCTGGGCGAGGGGCTCCCGGTGGCGGACGTGGTGCACGGGTTCCTTGCCGCCCGCCGCCACCACGGGCCACGGGCGACGGCGCTGGTCCGCCGCCCGGACGGCAGCATCGGCCTGCGCTGGGGTGACGGGGTCACCGATCTGTCGGGCCAGCTCCGGCTTCCCCTCGCCGAGCCCAGGACGCCATCCGTCGACCATCTGTTCGAGGCGGCGGAACTGGCGAACGAAGCGGGAGAGGAGGCCGCGGCGGAGCACCTCTTCCGCCGCTGCGTCGCCCTCGACCGCCGCGATCCGTGTGCCCCCTTCGCCCTCGGCCTGCTCTTCCGCCGCCAGGGTCGGTGCCGGGAGGCGAAGCTCTACCTGTCACTGGCCGCCGCCCTCGATCCGGGGTTTGCCGAAGCCTGGTACGAGCTTGCCCTGCTTTTCGATGCCGAAGGCCGGCGCGAGCAGGCGAGGGACGGCTATGCCCGTGCCCTCGCCGCCGATCCCCGCTACGGCGACGCCCTGTTCAATAGCGCCATGCTCTCCTTCGAGGCCGGCGACTACCCGCGGGCGGCCGAACTGTGGGAGCGCTACCTCGCCATCGATGCCCACGGCGAGTGGGCGAAAAAGGCCCGCCACGGCCTCGCCTACTGCCGGCGGATGACCCCCGTCCCGGCCCCGGAGTGACCGCCGGCGTCGGCTTACGTCTTGTTGAACTCGAGCGTGCACACCCCTTCCGGCTGATCCAGGCGCAAAACGAGGCTCTCCGACAGGTAGAGCTGGAGGTGGATGCCGTCCTGCCCGGCGTATCCGGCCATCAGGTCGTGTCCGATCACCAGCACCCCCGCATGGGAATCGACGAGCGCCCCGCCCTGGATCGATGCCTTGTGGATGCCCTCGGAGCACAACCGGCGCAGGTGCTCAAGCTGCAGCAGCTCGGTGCCCGGATAACGGCGGAACAGGCTGTTGTAGAGGGCCGGCTCCAGGACCAGGGCATAGGGACCGCGGGCGCCGACGGCGTCCAGCTTGGTCACCGCGGCGAGAACGTCGTTCAGCACCTGGTCCAGATCGGACCAGTCGCCGGCGGTGTGTCGGCTCCGCTTCTCGGTGGTGAGCAAACCGGCGAGGCCGAAATCGGCCTGACCGTAATAGACGATCTCCTCTTCGCGGGCGGCGACCGCCTCGGCCGCCTCCTCCACCGGGGCGAGGTTGAGCGGCAGGCCGTTGTCCACATGGGCGGCGACCCGCCGGATGCTGAGCCCGAACGACTTGCGCAGCATCGGCACCGAAACGGCACGGGCGACGACCGCACCGGCCTCCCCCGGCCCGGGCTGACGGCAGTAGTCGTCGTTGCCCACCTCGATGGTGGTCAGGCCGGGACCGTACGGACCCTCCACGTCGAGGAAGCGCCGGGCGGTCAGGCGATCGCGGGCGGCCTTGACCGCCGCCGCGTCGATGCGCTCCCACACGTCGGCGGAAAACGGGGCCTGGTTTCGGTTGAGCTGGTCCATCATGCGCCTCCTTCGCCCTTGAGCGATCCGATGGTAAACCGGTATGGCTTCGGAGGAACCGGTGCCGCCGGGGTGTCTGCCTTGCCTTCCCCGGAGTGCTCGGCCGCCGCCTCGACCTCGAGGATCGGTCCTTCGGAGTAGAGATAGGTCCCCATCTGCTTCTCCCAGTCCGAGCCATTACGCCGCAGCCATTCTAGTATCATGCATGCGTGTTCGATTTCTTCCCGCATATTGTGGAGAAGAATCTCCTTCAGCGAATCGTCGGAGCAGTCATCGGCACGCTGTCTGTACCAATCCACCGCATCGAGCTCTTCCTTGAGAGACACGATCGCGTGATGGTGGGTAAATGTCTGCTCTGCTAGTCGGCTTCTTGGTGCATGAAGAGTTTCGCTCGACATCTTCTTCTCTCCCATCGCCTCGGCTCATCCGCGGCGCCCGCCCGCCGCGATACAGGATTGGGGCTCAAGCTCTTGCCGGGGCCTTTCGGAAGTTCCTCGATACCCCCCTCGCCGGCCCCTCGCTGCAACCGACTACGGCGCCGCGCTCTTTTCGCCCGATGCGCCGGCGTCAGCTTCTGACGCCTTGATCAGCGGGTCAACCATGGTGCGCCCCGCGCTGGCTGCCGACCCGGCTCAGCGCATGGCGAAGCGTTCCTGGTGAAAATCCGCCGCAGGCATGCCCTTGGCGACGAAATCGCGCTTCAACGCGTTGCCGAACTTGAGCGGCCCGCAGAACCACAGGCTCGCCGATGGCCAGTCGGGAACCAGGCGGCGGATGGTCTCGCCGGACAGATGCGGATCGCGCGAGGTCACGGTGATGTGGAGATGAACGCCGGCGGCGTCGGCATCGGCCCTGAGCTTCCCCAGCGCCCGGTCCGAAACATCGGCCGTCGAATGGAAAAGATGGATGACCTGGGTGCTTTCGACCATGGCCAGAAGCTTCATCCGGGCGACGAAAGGGGTGATGCCGACGCCGGCGCCGACCCAGATCTGACTGGGCCTGCCATCTTCGAAGTTGAAGCAGCCGTGCGGACCTTCCACCTTGACCTTGCATCCCGGCGCAAACTCGTCACGCAGCCTGGCGGTGTAATCCCCGAGTTCCTTGGCGATGAACATCAAGGTGCGATCGGTCGTGTTCCAGGCCGAAGCGATGGTGAAGGGATGCGCGCCCTCCCACGCCCGGGTGGTGAGGAAGGCGAATTGCCCCGGCTCGTGCCCCGGCCATCCCTCGGCCAAGCGAATGTGGGTCTCCAGGACGCGAAGCTCCGGATACCAGGTCTGCGCGGTGACGACGCCATCCACCCCGGCGCGGACGCCGAGGCGGCGGGCGAGCACCACGGCGGCGGCGGCGACGCCGGCAACCAGCGTCACCGCCATCGCCCAACCGATCGGCTGCATCCAGTAGGCCGGCCTCACCAGCACCAGCGCATGATAGACGAGCGCCAGAAAAACCGCGGTCATCAGCACGTGGGTGATGGCGAACAGGCGATAGGGGATCTTCTTGATCAGGGCGATGAGGATGAGGACGACAGCGGTGTAGAACGCCCACTCGCCGACCTGCTTGGCGACGCCGATCTGGTCGGCAAAGAGGCTCAAGGTCCTGGCCGGGCCGGGCGAGGCACCGGCAGCGCCGGCCGCGGCGCCCGGCGACGGCCCGCCGCCACCGCCACCACCGCCGCCGGCAAACAGGTGCCGGCCCTCCGCATACCACCAGTGCAGCGTGGCGAAGACGAGCGCGGTCACGCCGATCCACTTGTGCAGCCAGTACATCTTGTCGAGGCCGTCCAGCGCCGGCTCCAGCCACTTCGGCCGCGCCGCCAGCACGACGGCGAAGCACATGCTGCCGATCGCCAGCATTCCCGACAGCTGGACGATTCCGTGGCGAAAAGATCGCTGATCGGGGGAGAAGAGCGCCTGGCCGTCGGCTAGCAACCACAGCGCCGCCAGCAGGACGATGAAACCGACGGTCAGCCCGACACCTGTTTTCATGGGAGGCCTCCCGAACCCGGACAAGCGCTGCCGGCCATCCGGCTGATCGACGACGACAAAGGTCGTAACCGGCACGACTAGCCGAAGTTCCTCCGTCCACCGACCGGTGAACCGGCCGGTCGGTGGTCCACATTATAGACGTTCGATCTTGCGCGCCGCCTCATCGATGGCGTCGGCCATGGCGAGGACCACCGTCTTGTCGGCGCCACCCGATAAGCGCTGCTGCAGCGCCGTCTTCAGGTTGGTCATGGCGCGAAAGACCGGGCCGGCGTCGAGGGCCTCGCTGGTCAGGCGCAGGGCTTCGAGCCGCTGCATCGTCGCTTCGGCTTCCTTGCGGTTCTCTTCGAGGTAGGCGAGGCCGGCGGGGGTGATGGCGTAGAGCTTGCGCGTCCCCTCGGTCGCCTGCGCCTGCACCTGGTCCATGTCCTCCAGCAGGCTCAGGGTCGGATAGACGACGCCCGGGCTCGGTGCATAGGCGCCGCCGGTGCGCGCCTCGATTTCGCGGATCAGGTCGTAGCCGTGGCGGGGCTGGCCCTCCAGCAGCAACAGGAACACGAGCCGAAGCTCGCCGCTTTCGAACATCCGGCGGCGTCCGCGCGGCCCGCCCGGTTCGTGCCGGTGGCGGTCGAAGCCGCGGCGGAACCCGCCCTCTTCCCTCGGCCCACCGCGGGGGCCGCCGCCGGGGCCGCGATGCGCCTCCCAGCCCTCGCGCTCGGCCCCGCGGTCGGCCCGGTGTCCGCCATCGCAATGGCGGCTCAGCATGGTGTGATGTCTCATTAAAATCCTCGTTCTATGGGCGATATGCCCGCTTCAGATGCATCTAAGATATATCTCAGATAGTCTGAAACAAGGGGCACGGACGCGTTTTTTTCATCCGCCATGCGCCCGAGGGCGCACCGGTGGTCGGACGAAACGACGAGGAGATGGACGTGCGGAGGGAACCGCCCGGCGGTGACGGGGTCTGGCGTCAGTATCGCTTCGGTACGTACAGCTTCTGAGGCAGGACCTTCCGCTCATACTGCGGGTTGAAAACCCGCTCCGGCAAGACGATCGGCTCATGAGTGACGTCTTGATAAGGAATCTGGTCGAGCAGATGGTGAATGCAGTTCAGCCGCGCCCGCTTCTTGTCGGTCGCCTCGACGATGAACCACGGTGCCTCGGGAATATTGGTGCGGGCGAAGGTGTCTTCCTTGGCCTTGGTGTAGGCTTCCCAGCGCACCCGTGACTGGAGATCCATCGGGCTCAGCTTCCATTGCTTCAGCGGATCGTGGATACGCATCAGGAAGCGGAGCTGTTGTTCCTCGTCGGTGATGGAGAACCAGTACTTGATCAGGCGGATGCCGGAGCGCACCAGCATGCGTTCGAACTCGGGGGTGTCCTGGAAGAACTGTTCCACCTGCTCCTCGGTGGCGAACCCCATCACCCGCTCGACCCCGGAGCGATTGTACCAGGACCGGTCGAAGAGGACGATCTCGCCGCCCGACGGCAGATGCGGCACGTAGCGCTGGAAATACCACTGGGTGCGTTCGCGGTCGCTCGGTTTCTGCAACGCCACCACCCGGCAGATGCGCGGGTTGAGCCGCTGGGTGATGCGCTTGATCACCCCGCCCTTGCCGGCGGCGTCGCGGCCCTCGAAGATCACCAGGATCTTTTCGCCCGTCGCCTCGACCCAGTCCTGGAGATTGATCAGCTCCGCCTGCAGGGTGAGGATAGCCCTGAAATAGGTTCGGCGATCCAGACTGGGTGGATGTTTTTCCTTGTAGATCCGGCGAAGCTCTAAGGACAGGGCCGGCTCCGACATCTCCAGCTCGTAATCCTCGTCGAGCGCGTCCTCCAGCTCGGCCTGCAGCCACTCGTTGACGTCTAAGTCTATGTCTTCGTTTGCCATGTTCCACAACCACTCAAGAACCGGTTATGCTGCCTTGATTTATTCAGGCATTGGGACGGCCCGCGCCTTCTCCGCCTCCTGTTTGCGCAAGATGAACCGCTGGATCTTGCCGCTCGGCGTTTTCGGCAGTTCGTCGATGAACTCCATTTCGCGGGGATAGGCGTGGGCGGCAAGCCGGGTCTTGACCAGTTCCTGAAGCTCTTCGGCCAACTGTCCCGTCGCCTCGACGCCCGGGCGGAGGACGACGAACGCCTTGACGATCTCGGTGCGCTCCGGGTCGGGCTTGCCGACCACCGCCGACTCGGCGACCGCCGGGTGCTCCACCAGCGCGCTCTCCACGTCGTAAGGACCGATCCGATAGCCGGACGAGGTGATGATATCGTCGCTGCGGCCGACGAAGCTGATGCTGCCGTCGGGGTTGCGCTCCACCGTATCGCCGGTGAGATGGAAATCGCCGACCCAGTTGGGTGTCGGCTGCCGCCAGTAGCCGGGAAACCAGAACAGCGGCGATCGCTTGCGGTCGACGGCGAGGATGCCGGGCTCGCCGTCCGCCACCTCGCGGCCCTCCTCGTCGACCACGGCGAGGCGGAAGCCGGGCATGGCGAGCCCGGCGGCGCCGGTGTGCACCGGATGGGCGAGGCCGTGGTGGTTGCACAGCACCATCCCCACCTCGGTCTGGCCGTAATGATCGTGGATCGGGCAGTCGAGGGTCCGGGCGAACCAGCGGATCACCTCGGGATTGAGCGTCTCGCCGGCGCTGCTGACCACCCGCAGCAGGCCCTTGATCGGCGCCGCCGCCGCATCGCCGGCGGCGATGAGCAGCCGGTAGGCGGTGGGCGCCCCGGCCAGGTTGCTGATGCGGTGTTTCAGGATCAGCCGGTAGGTGCTGTCGGCGGTGAACGGACCGTCGTAGAGCGTCGTCGCATGGCCCAGCAGCAGCGGGCCGATCACCGCGTAATAGATCCCGTAAGCCCACCCCGGATCGGCGATGTTCCAGAACCGGTCTTCGGGCCGCAGGTCGAGCCCCCACCGGGTATAGACGAAGAACGACAAGAGCGCCTTAAGGGGGATGGCGACCCCCTTGGCCGGCCCGGTGGTCCCGGAGGTGAACAGCATCAGAAACGGGTCATCGGCCGCCATCGGTACCGGCTCGAACGTCGCCGGCTGTCGCATCAACTCGGCGGCGTACGCCTGTTCGTCCGGTCCCTCCGCCGCCTCCCCCGGCCGGCCGACGCAGATCACCGGCGGGCAGGCCGCGACCTCCGCCAGCTTCGGCCGATTGTGGCGATCGGTGAAGATCAGCCGGGCCTCGCTGGAGCGGAGACGGTACTCGATCGCCCGCGGTCCGAAGGCGGTGAACAACGGCTGATAGACGGCGCCCATGCGCCAGGTGGCGAGAGCGACGACCAGAAGTTCGGGGATTCGCGGCAAGAGCCCGGCGACCCGGTCGCCCGGCCCGACGCCGCGCGCCTGCAGCATGTGGGCGAGCCTGGCGGAGCGTTCCTGCAGTTGGGCGAAGGTCATCTGCGCGCCGGCGCCGTCGCTGCTTTCCCAGACCAGCGCGACCCCACCCGATCCCACATGCCGGTCGCAGCACTCGACGCAGGCGTTCAGCCCGCCCTCCAGGCTGCCGGCGAGACGGGTTTCGATGCGCGCGGCGGAGAACCCGGCGATGAAATCGTCGTATGCCGGAACGGATTCCTCGGTGCCAGACAAGCTCGCCGACATCCCTCGCCCCCTCCCTCGCAGGCCGGCGGTGTACCGGACCGCGGACGGCCGGGCAGCCGACGGCATTTATTGGCGATTGTAGGATGAGTTATGGGGATCGTCTATCCGTCCGGCCAGGGCCCGTCGTCAGCCGCTGGTCACGGCGGGGTGCCGACGCTGCGGCCCCACCACTTGTCGTGGACGTCGTCGTAATACTGCTTCGGGTCGTAGTAGGGGACGTCCAGTCCCAGGCTCTGGGCGGTGAGGTCGCCCACCGCGGCGAGAAGCTGGAAGGCGCCGACGAGGGTGTCCCGTTTGGCGCCGATCAGGCTGACCTCGGCCTCCAGGACCTGCTGCTGGGCGATCAACACATCGGTCACCGTGCGCAGACCGAGCGACGCCTCCTGGCGGATGCCGGCGGCGGCAATCTGCGCCGCTTTCGCCTGCGCTTCGTCGGACGCGATCATCGCATTGCTGCTTTGATAGGTTTCCCAGGTGCTGATCGCCTGTTGCCGGGCCATGCGCGTCTGCGCCTCCAGATCCTGCTCCCGCGCCGCCAACTGCTGCTTCGACGCCCGGACCTGCGAGTCCATGGCACCGCCGCGAAAGAGCGGCACCGTCATCACCGCGAGGACGGACTGACTGGCGGCGCCGGCGTCTCCCTGCAGGCTGAACTGGGGCAATTGCTGGCCGAAGCTGGCATCGACGCCGTCACTGGCGGCGCGCTGGGCAAAACCGGCGGCGGCGACCGTCGGCGCCTGTACCGATCGGGCGATCGCTTCATCCTCCGAGGCGGGAAGATTGGGCGGAAGCTGGGGCAAGGTCAGGGTCTCCGCCGGCCGGCCGATCACCTCCAGGTAGACCGCCCGGGACGACGCCAGACTGCCTTCGGCCTGGGCCCGCTGCGCTTTCACCTTGGCGACACTGGCCTCCGACTGGGCGACGTCGGCGTTCTTCAGCTCGCCCAGCGCAAAGCGGCGACGCGCCGTCTCCAGATCGCGCTCCAGCTGTTGCTGCTGCTGGGTCACCTGCTCCAGCACCAACTGGTTGCGCAGCACGTCCAGGTAGGCGGTGGCCGCCCGCAGCAGGACCGTCTGCTCCGTCGTGCTGAGTTGCTGCCGTTGGGCCTTGACGGTTTCCTTCGCCTGCGACACCAGCGGTCCGGTGACGAAGTTGTAGATCGGCTGCCTCACCCGCAGGTCGAGGGCGATGACGAGGCCTTCCGAGCTGGACAGATTGCTCTGCTGGCTGCTGGTGGTGCTGCCGAGGCTGGCGGCATAGCCGCCGCCGGTGGTCAGGTCCGCCGAGGGCCGCCAGCCGGCCAGCGCCTGGGGGACCGACTCGTCGACCCGGCGCAGATCGGCCCGCGCCGACGCCAGGGTCGGGTTGGTGGCATAGGCGCTGGCCAGCGCCTCGTTGAGGGTCTGCGCCGCCGCCGGCGACAGGGATCCGACGACGGCCGCCAGCGATAGCAAGGCCGCCGGCGCAACCGCACCCAGCGGGCGAACCGGCGATCTACTCATGCCGCAGGGCCTCGATCGGATCGAGCCAAGCCGCCCGCCTGGCCGGATAGAAGCCGAACACGACGCCGACGCTGATGCTGAAGCCAACGGCGAGGAAGACCGCGAGCGGGTTGATCACCCAGGGCCATTGGGCGAGGGAGGCGGTGATCCCGGCGCCGATGATCCCGATGAGAACGCCGATGCCGCCGCCGATGGTCGATAGCGTCATCGCCTCCACCAGGAACTGGGCCAGGATATCGCGACGCCGGGCGCCGACCGCCATCCGGATGCCGATCTCGCGGGTCCGCTCGACGACCGAAACCAGCATGATGTTCATGATCCCGATGCCGCCGACGAGCAGCGACACCGACGCAATCGCCGCCACCAGCGATGCCAGCGCCCCCGCCGACGCCTGCTTGATCTGCAGCACCTCGGCCAGGTTCTTGATGGTGAAGTCGTCCTCCTGGGCGGGCAGCAGCCGGTGCTGGCCGCGCAACAGGGCGCTGACGTCGTCTTCGATCGCCCCCATGTCGGCCACGTCATCGTCGGCCTTGACCAGGATCGAGTCGACCCGGTCGGGGATCGCCGGATTGATGCCGAGAACCCGCGCCCGCGCCGTTTTCAGCGGCGTGACGACCAGGTCGTCCTGGTCCTTGCCGGAGGTGGTCTGGCCCTTCGCCGCCAAGAGGCCGATCACCGTGAACGGCGTCCCCTGGATGCGCACCACCCCGCCGAGCGGATCGACGTCGCCGAACAGGGTGCGGGCGACGGTGTCGCCCAGCAGCACCACCTTGCTGCCGCCGGACGTCTCCTCGCCGGTGAAATTGCGACCGTCCGCCAGATCCCAGTCGCGGGCGACGAGGAAATCGGGGGAGGATCCCCACAGCGTGGTGACCAGATTGGCGTCCCCATGCGCGGCGACCACATTGCCGCGCAGGACCGGCACCGAGGCCAGGATCGACGAAACATCGTGCCCGATCGCCGTCGCATCGCCGTCGCGGAGGAAACGGCCGCCGCCGGGGACGGCCCGCGAGTCGATCACCAGCAGGTTGGAGCCGAGGCTGCGGATCTGGCGGATGACCACCTCGCGGGCGCCGGAGCCGATGGCGACGACGAGAATGACCGCCGCCACGCCGATGATGATCCCGAGCATGGTCAGTGCGCTGCGCATAATGTTGGCGCGGAGCGCACGAAGCGCACTGCGCAAGGCGTCGAGATAGCTCACGCTGCCGCCTCGCGGTTGCGGCCGACCAGTGCCATGGCATCCGCCGGCTGTCCCTGCCGCCGGTCCTCGATCAGCCGGCCGTCGCGCAAGGACAGAACCCGGTGGGCGAAGCGCGCCACATCGGGATCATGGGTGACCAGCACGATGGTGATCCCGGTGCGGTTCAGCTTTTGGAACAGCCCGAGGATTTCGAGGCCGGTGCGCTCGTCGAGGGTCCCCGTCGGCTCGTCGGCGAGAATCAACGCCGGGTGATTGACCAGGGCCCGGGCGATGGACACCCGCTGCTGCTGGCCGCCGGACAGTTGGGTCGGCAGGTGGTGGCCGCGGTCGGCCAGCCCCACCGCGGCGATCGCCTCCTCGGCCCGGCCGCGCCGCAGGGACGGATCGACGCCGCCGTAGACCAGCGGCAGCTCGACGTTCTCCAGGGCGGTGATCCGCGGCAAGAGGTTGAACGACTGAAAGCAGAAGCCGACCTTGCGGCTGCGAATGCCGGCGAGATGATCGGCGGACAGTTCCGAGACGTCGATACCGTCCAACCGGTAGCTGCCGGAGGTGGGGACGTCGAGGCAACCCAGCTGATTCATCAAGGTGGACTTGCCCGAGCCCGAGCGGCCCATGACCGCGACGTACTCGCCGTGGTCGATGCGGATGCTGAGGTCCATCAACGCGTGCACCTCGTGGGGGCCGATGCGGTAGCTTTTCGTCAGCCGATCGGTTTCGATGAGCGGGCGGGCCATGGTCAGAACTTCAACGGTCCGACGCTGGCCGTCTCACCGGCCGCCTTCACCCCGACCAGCACCTTCTCTCCTTCGGTCAGATTGCCGGCGGTGATCTCCGTCTGCGTTCCGTCGGAGATGCCGGTGCGAACCGCCACCGCCTTCGGTTGATCGTGGGACCCGAAGACCCAGACCGTCCCCGGCTCACCCGCCGCCTGGCTCGCATCGGCGGGAATCGCCTCGGCGGGCGCCGCAGCCCCCGCCCCTGCCCCCGCCCCCGCCCCGGGCGGGCGGAACCGCAAGGCGGCATTGGGCACCACCAGGGCGCTGTCCCGCCGGGCGGCAATGATCGCCACGTTCGCCGTCATCCCCGGAAGCAGCTTCAGCTCGTCGTTCGCCACGTCCAGCACCACGTCGTAGCTGACCAGGTTCTGTGCAATCTGCGGGGTTTTATGGATCTCGACGACCTTGCCGGCGAACTGCTGTCCGGGGAAGGCGTCGAACGAAAAAACCGCCTCCTGGCCCACCGACACCCGGCCGATATCCGCCTCGTCGATGCTGGCGTGGACGTCGAGGCGGTGAAGATCGTTGGCGACGGCGAACATCGCCGGTGCACCGGCGCCGGCGGCGACGGTCTGGCCGACGACCACGTTGCGGTCGGTGACGATGCCGTCGATGGGGGCGCGGATGTAGGTCTGATCCAGGTCGATCTGCCACTGCCGCAGCACCGCCTCATGGGACACCACCGACGCCTCGGCATTCTTCTCCTGGGCCTGGGCGACGGCGGCGGCCGCCTCGGCCGAGGCCACCGCCGCGACAAGGGCGCTCTGCCGCGCCTTCGCCGAGGTGAGGCCGGCACCGGCCTGGCTGTAGGCGGACTTGGCCCGTTCCGTCTCCACCTTGGCCGCATCGCCGGTGCGCGCCAGCTCCTGCTTGCGCTGCAGGTCGGTGGTGGCGTCACCGACGGTGAGGCCGGCACGATCCACATCCGCCTTGCCGCTGACCACGTTGGCCCGGGCGGCGTCCACGTCGAGGAGGGCGCGCGCCGTCTGGCCGTGGGCGATCTGCATGGCGGTGCGGGCCGCATCGAGATCGGCGGTCGCCCCCTGCACCCGCGCCTCGGCCATGGCCGAATTGAGCCGGGCGAGGACATCGCCGGCCTTGACCCGGCTGTCGTAGCCGGCAAGCACGTCGGTCACCTGGCCCGGCGCCTGGGCCACCACCAGCACCTGGATTTCCGGCCGCAAGGTGCCCGATGCGCTGACGACGCTGGCGATGGGCCTTCGCGCGACCTCGGCGGTGCGATAGCTGATCGTCCCGCCCTTGCCTTTCGTCCCCCAGACCAGGACCACCGCGACACCGATGGCGAGAAGCGCGCCCACCAGCAGACGACCTCGCCCGGTCTTCGGGGCCGAGACGTCACCGAGGCGCTCACGTAGCCGGCGGAGAAATCCGCCTGCCGCGGGAGCACCGTCGAAAGAGGCCTTGGGCGATCCCAGCGGCCGCTCGGCACCGGGCGGCAACTCAAAGGTCATGCTCATATCCTTGACTCTGCTTTGGCGCGACCGCCTGCTGCCGTCGCGCGAAAGCCCACGCGTCCCCGACCTGTTGTTACATCCCCTGAGCAAACGCCTTCGTGGATGTCACGTTAATTTCTTCTCACCGTCGGGCCTTCACCGAAAATGGGAATTGGACGCCGCGATGCCATCGCCCGGCCGACGAAGGCCGGCCCGGAAAGCAAAAGACCGCGTACGTTAGAACGACTTAGTGCACATGCTGGATAAAAATGGGACAATGCCGCCCTGGACGTTTTGTTGGTGCGACGGGCGCCAGCAGAGGGCGGATCGGGTGTCGGAACGTCGACATCACATCTACGCCCATCGCAAACAAGGGGCCGATTCGCCGCCTTCGACAGGGATCCGCACGGGGAGGGCAAGATGCAAAATATTTACCGCGCCATCGCGTTATGTATTGCCGCCGTAACCCTTACAGGCTTTACCTCGCCCGCGTCAACTGTGGACGCAAACCATAGCCCTAACGAGGCCGAAAGCGCCTGGGCCTCCGATGTTCCTCCGGACATAAGGGCCATATTCGACAAACAACTTTATCAAAATGCCATCTGGGGTTTGCGAGTCGTTGATCTCGATAGTGGTAAAGTACTCATCAATCTCAGACCTAATTACGATTTCTTTATCGGCTCTGTACGGAAGATTTTCTCTGTCGGCGAGCTCATGAACACCGTCGGCGCCAAGCACAGGTCGGTGACCCCGGTCTATCGCCAGGGCAAGATTGGCAACGACGGTGTCCTCGATGGCGATCTGATCCTGGTCGCATCGGGCGATCTCACGATGCGAGGCAGGACCAACCCCGACGGCTCCATCGCCGCTTCCAACTTCGATCATAACGAGGCCAACAGCCTGGGTAACGCGGTTCTCACCGCGCCCAATCCCTTGGCGGGTTACATCAGCCTTGCCGAGCAAATCGCCGCCACGGGCCTAAAACGCGTCAAAGGCGACGTGATCATCGACGACCGCCTCTGGGTGCCGTGGAATTTCCGCGAGCAGTTCGATGTCAGCCCCATCTTCGTCAACGACGACTGCGTTGACCTGATGATCAGCCCCGGATCTCGGAGCCTGGCATCCGTCAAGTGGCGGCCGGTCTCGGCGGCCCTGCATGTCAAATCTACGTTGGCGATGAGCGGACCAAACACCCCGGCAACATTCAATTTAGATCCGGAACTGCCGCAATGCATCGGCAGCCCCGGTTGCACGGCCGAGATTACCGGCCAGCTCCCGACCGATTTCGTGCCGCCCTTCACCGGCGCCTTCCCGCTCGTCCGCACATTCAGAATCGTCGAACCCGCCAACTATGCCCGCACCGTATTCATCGAAGCCCTGATCGCCGCCGGGGTGACGGTGGACGCGGCCAAGGTGGCGCAGAATCCCGTCCAACGCCTGCCGGCGAAGGATTCCTATAAAAATAAAGCGAAGCTAGCCGAGCTGGTGTCGGCCACCAATGCGCAACATGCAAAATTCATCCTCAAGATCAGCTACAATATCGGTGCCGATTCATCCCTGGTCCTTTACGGCCTCACGCAAGGCGTCGACAACATGCCCGACGCCCTCGCGGTGGAAAGGAAGGAGCTGACGAGCGTGTACGGCATCCCCAATGGCGCCTTCTCCTTTTTCGACGGGAGCGGCGGCGGGCTGACGACCGCGAAGAACTCGGCCATCACGCAGTGGCTTAAAATAATGACCAAGCAGATGGATTTTCAGAGCTTTTTCAATGCCCTGCCGATCCTCGGCGTCGACGGCTCGCTCGCCTTTGTAAGTGATTACAAGTCCGACTCTACGCTCAAAGGCGCGACCGGCAAGGTGCGGGCAAAGACCGGCACATTCGCCGCGGAGAGCAACGGGCAGTTCGTATTGAAGGGACAGGCGTTCGGCGGATACATTGACAGCCGCAGCGGTCGACATCTCGTTTACCAGCTCGCCGTCAACGAAGTTCCGATCCAGGATATCAACACCATCGTCGACGTCTTTCAGGACCAGGGAACGATCTCCGCCATTCTCTGGCGCGACTTATAGGTGGGCCGGCCGCAACGCCGATGACACGCTCCTCGCGCTCCGGCGTCCCCGGGGCCCCTTGAACCGGCGTCGCTTTCCGACGACCTCGGCTCGGGCAAGGCGGCAGCCAAGGGTGGAACCGGCGTCGACGGGTCCGAAGGGACGGCATGGAGAAACGAGTGGCGGAGACGACATCGGTCGAGTATGCGCCGACTGCGGAGGCCTTTCCGGGCGACCCGGACCGGCTTTCGAGTCCCGCGACGCCGGCGGCAGGCGGAAGACCGGCGGATAGCGGCAACGGAAATCCGCGGCGGGTGCGATGGTGGCGGTTGGCCGGCGCCGCCCTGCTCCTGGTCCTCGCCGTGGCCGCCGGCACCTATTGGTTCAGCCGCCGCAACCTGGAAAGCACCGACGACGCCTTCATCGACGGCAACGCGATCGTGATCGCGCCCAGGGTCGGCGGCGAAGTCGCCCGCCTGTGGATCGACGACAACGAGCGGGTGAAGGCGCACGAGCCGTTGATCGAGATCGACCCGCGCGACTACCGGGCGGCGCTCGACGATGCCCTCGCCCGTCTGGCTCAGGCGAAGGCGCGGGCGGCTTCGGCCACAGCCGATCTGGAACTCAGCCGTGCGTCCACCGCCGCCGACATCGCCACGGCAAAAAGCGTCCTCGACGCGGCCCTGGCCCAGGTTGAGCGGGCACGGGCGGAGCAGGCGGCACGGCAGGCGGAGTTCGATCGCGCCCAGGTCAATATGCCGCGTTATGAGGCCCTGGCGAAAGCCAATGCCGCCTCGCGCGAGGCTCTCGACCAGGCGGTGGCCGCCGCCCGCACCGGTGCGGCCAATCTGAAGGCGGCACAGGGGGCGGTGGAGGCTGCCAACGCCAATGTCGCCGAAGCACGGGCCCGGCTGGCCCGGGCGGAGACGGCACCGCAACAGATCCAGGTGAAGGAGGCCGATCTGCAGGCGGCGACGGCGCAAATCGAGGCCGCCGAAGCCAATGCCGAGCAGGCCCGCCTCAACCTGTCCTATACCCGGATCGAAGCGCCCGCCGATGGCTACATCACCAGGCGCGCCGTCAATGTGGGCGATATCGTCCGCAAGGATCAGACGCTGGCGACGCTGGTGTCGGGCACGCCGTGGATCACCGCCAACTTCAAGGAAACGCAGCTTACCCGCATGCAGCCGGGGCAGCCGGTGGTGATCGAAATCGATGCCTATCCCGAGGTCCCCTTCAAGGGGCGGATCGACAGCATCCAGCGCGGCACCGGGGCGCGGTTCAGCCTGCTGCCGGCCGAGAATGCCACCGGCAATTACGTCAAGGTGGTGCAGCGGGTCCCGGTGAAGATCGTGTTCGACGACCCGCCCGCCGCCGATCTCGCCCTCGGCCTCGGCATGTCGGTGGTTCCCTCCGTCGATGTCGGTGTGTCGCCCGCCGCCCGCGCGGCGCCGACGGCGAACCCGGCATCCGACCCGCCGCCCGGCGGAGGGAGGCCTTGAGTTCGGAACCGGGGCCTTCCGCCGGCGATTCCCCTGGCGACTCCCCCGGCGATTCCCCCGGCAATTCCCCCGGCGGTGCGGGTGCCGGACCATCGCCGCCGCGACAAGGTGCGGGGCGAACGCCTTGGCTGATCGCCCCTGTCGTCGCCATGGCTGCGTTCATGGAAGTGCTCGACATATCGATCGCCAACGTGTCGCTGCAGCACATCGCCGGCAGCCTCTCCGCCAGTCGGGACGAGTCCACCTGGATCCTGACCTCCTATCTGATCACCAACGCCATCGTCCTGCCCATCAGCGGCTGGCTCTCCACCGCCTTCGGGCGCAAGCGGTTCTATCTCACCTGCATCCTCGGCTTCGGCATCAGCTCGCTGATGTGCGGGCTTGCCGGCAATCTGTTTCTCCTCATCGCCTTCCGCGCCCTGCAGGGACTAACCGGGGGCGGCCTCCAGCCCACCTCGCAGGCCATCCTCGCCGACAGCTTTCCCCTCAAGCAGCGGAGCATGGCCTTCGCCTTTTATGGGATCGCGGTGGTCTTTGCGCCGGCGATCGGCCCGACCCTCGGCGGCTGGATCACCGACAACTACTCGTGGCACTGGGTGTTCCTGATCAACGTGCCGGTCAGCGTGATCCTCTTCTTCCTGATCAATTTCACCATTTTCGATCCGCCGCAGGAGATCGCCGAGCGCAAGGCGCGCCTTCGGCGCGGCCTCAACATCGATTACGTCGGCTTCGCGCTGTTGGCACTCGCCCTCGGCAGCCTGCAGATCGTCCTCGACAGGGGCCAAGAAGACGACTGGTTCAGCTCCAACCTGATCGTCACCCTCTCGGTCATTTCGCCGCTGGCGATGCTCGCCTTCGTCCTCTGGGAAGTGCGGCGCCACGATCCCATCGTCGAGCTGGGCTTGTTCCGCAACCGCAGTTTCGCCGTATGCAATCTTCTGATGTTCATGCTGGGCTTCGTGCTCCTCGGCAGCACCGCCCTGTTGCCGCTGTTTACGCAAGGTGTTCTGGGATATACGGCGACCCTTGCCGGAGAGGTCATCTCACCCGGCGGCTTCGCCATCATGTTGCTGATGCCGATCGTGGGGAAGCTGCTGGTCCACCTCGACGCGCGCGGCCTGATCGTCTTCGGCCTCGCCCTGACCGCCTATGCCCTCTACCGCATGTCCCAGTTCACCGTTCACGTCGATTACTGGACGGTGGCCACGGATCGGATCATCCAGACCTGCGGGCTCGCGTTTTTGTTCATCCCGATCAATACGGTCGCCTATGCCGGGGTACCGCCCGGCAAGAACAACGCCGCCTCGTCGCTGATCAATCTCGCCCGCAACCTTGGCGGAAGCTTCGGCATCGCCACGCTGACGACGGTTCTGGCGCGCCGCACCCAGGTCCATCAGGCCATGCTGGTACAGAACATTGCCGATATGGGCGAGCCTTATCAGCGTTGGCTGCACGGCCTGCAGGAGCAAATGCTCAGGCATGGCAGCGACATGTCCCAGGCGATCCTAAAATCGCAAGCGGTGATGGCTCAGCAGCTGCAGCATCAGGCGCAAATGCTTGCCTACGTCGATTCATTCCTGCTCCTGAGCGTCATCTTCGTTGTGCTCATCCCATTGGTGTTCCTGCTTGACAGGCCGAGCCGGGCCGAGCACGCGGCGGAACACTGACCGACCGCCGACCCGGCGGCGCCGGTCGGCGCATCCCGCCGGCCGGTTCGGGCCGGGGTGATGCGTATTTCCGCTTACGCCCAAAGTCGAAGATGCTAAACGTGGGTGAGCAACTCACTGGGGACGGGCATCGATGACGGCTAAATCAGCATCAGCATTTTCGGCGGTGGCCCTGGCCGCCGCAGCGCTCCTGCCGACGGCGGCCTTTGCTCACACCGGCGTCGGGGCGACGAGCGGCTTTATGCATGGCTTCGGTCATCCGATTTCCGGCCTCGATCACATTCTGGCGATGGTGATGGTTGGCGTGTTTGCCTACCAGCTCGGCGGCCGCGCCCTGTGGCTGGTGCCGACGACCTTCGTTCTCGTCATGGCCGCCGGCGGTGCCTTGGGCCTGGCCGGAATCACCGTGCCGTTCGTCGAAACCGGCATCGCCATATCCGTCATCGTGCTGGGTGCGGTGGTCGCCCTCGACGTCAAGGCGCCGACCGCGGTCGCCATGGGGCTGGTCGGCCTGTTCGCCATCTTTCACGGTCATGCGCACGGCGCGGAGATGCCGGAAGACGCCGGCGGCCTTGCCTATGCCGCCGGGTTCATGATCGCCACCGCCGGCTTGCACCTGCTCGGCATCGGCATGGGCTTCCTCGTCGGCAAGATCGGTGAGCGCTATGGCGCCTTCGTCGTTCGAACCGCCGGCGTTGTCGCGACGGTGGCCGGCATCGGCCTGCTCGCCGGCGCCCTGTAAGTCGCCGTCGCCGGACGTCGGCGTGTCGTCGGTGCCGGCGGGCGGGACGGCGGAAGTCGTCGTCGAGTGCTCCCCGCCATGCCCATGCGCGTCCGCCGCCTTGCCCCCGGCCTGGTGGCGCTGCTCGCCTATCGCCGGGCCGATCTCGTCCCGGACCTCATTGCCGGGGTGTCGGTGGCCGCCGTCGCTCTCCCGGTCGGCATCGCCTACGCCGAGATCGCCGGGGTCCCCCCCGTCGTCGGCCTCTACGCGGCGATCTTCCCGCTGTTTGCCTATGCCCTCTTGGGTTCCTCGCGGCAGCTGATCACCGGCCCCGACGCCGCCACCTGCATCATGGCGGCGACGGCGGTCGGGGCCATCGCCGGCGGCGATCCGGGCCGCTATGCCGCCCTGATGGTGGCCCTGACCCTGCTGACCGGCCTGTTCTACCTGTTGGCGGGAGCCGCCCGGCTCGGCTTCATCGCCAACTTTCTGTCGCGGCCGATCCTCACCGGCTATCTCAATGGCATCGCGCTGCTGATCATCGTCGGCCAGCTGCCTAAGCTTTGCGGCCTTGCCGGCGGTGGCGGCGACAGCTTCGCTGCCAAGCTGACGTCTCTTTTCGACCATGTCGACCAGGTTCATCCGCCCTCGCTCATCCTCGGGGCGGGGCTCCTCATTCTCTTGCTCGCCCTGCGTCGCTGGCTTCCCCGCCTGCCGGCGCCCCTGATCGTCGCCGTCCTCGGCATCGTCGCCGTCGCCGCCTTCGGCCTCGCCGACCGCGGCGTCGCCGTGCTCGGGCCGGTCCCTGCCGGCTTGCCGGCGCCGCGCCTGCCGGCAATCGCCCCGGCCGATCTTCGGCCGCTCCTCTGGGATGCCGCTGGGATCACCCTCATCAGCTTCACCAGCGGCGTGCTGACCGCGCAAAGCTTCGCCCGCCGCAACCGCTACGACATCGACGCCAATCAGGAGCTGATCGCCTTCGGCGCCGCCAACCTGGCGGCAGGGCTGGCGCAGGGCTTCCCGGTCACCGGCGCCGACTCGCGGACCGCGGTCAACGATGCGACCGGCGGCCGCACCCAGTTGGTCGGCATCGTCGCCGGCCTGACCATGCTGATCTTCCTCCAGTTTCTCACCCAGCCGCTGCGGCTGCTGCCGACGGCGGCGCTGGCGGCGATCATCATCGTCTCCGCCTTCGGCCTGTTCGACGCCGCCGCCCTGCGGCAACTCTGGCGGGCGAGCGGTCGGGAACTCCTGCTATCGGTCGCGACCACCGCCGGGGTGCTCTTCCTCGGCGTGCTGCCCGGCGTTCTCCTCGCCGTGGTGTTGTCGCTCCTGTGGCTGCTGGCGGTGGGCTCCAGACCGCATGACGCCATCCTCGGTCGCGCCGCCGGGGTGAAGGGTTTCCACGACATCGCCGACTACGCCGGGGCCAGAACCGTTCCCGGACTGCTCTTGTACCGCTTCGACGCCGACCTGGTGTTCTTCAACAGCGATTACTTCAAGGCCCGGATCCTGCACCACGTCGACGCCGCGGCCACGCCGATCGAATGGGTGGTCGTCGACGCCAGCCCGGTCAACATCGTCGACTACACCGCGGTGAAGATGCTGGATGAGCTGAGGGCGGAGCTGGAGGGCCGCGGCATCGTTCTCGCCAGTGCCCGGGCCAAGCAGTCGCTGCAGCGGTACTTCAAGCCCCATTGGGTCCATGAGCGGGGCCAGGAGTCCAATCACCCGTCTTTTCCGACCATCAAGGCGGCGATCGACGCCTTCGAACACCGTCCCCGGTCGGAAGACACGCCCGAAGCGCCGGGGAGAGGCCAGCCCTTGATCAGGCCGTAGAGGGCCGGGATGACCACCAGCGTCAGCAGCGTCGAGGAGACCATGCCGCCGATCATCGGCGCGGCGATCCGGCGCATCACCTCCGAGCCGGTGCCGGTGGACCACAGGATCGGCAGGAGGCCGGCCATGATGGCGATCACCGTCATCATCTTCGGCCGGACCCGTTCGACCGCCCCCTCCATGATCGCCGCGTAGAGATCGGCGCGGGTCGGGGGCCGCTGCGCCATCGCGCACCGGCTCCGGATCTCGCTCCAGGCATTGTCGAGATAGATCAGCATGATCACACCGGTTTCGGCGGCGACGCCGGCCAGCGCGATGAAGCCGACGACGACGGCGACGCTGAGATTGAAGCTCAGCGACCAGACGAACCAAAGCCCGCCGACTAGGGCGAACGGCAGGCTCAACATGACGATCAGGGTTTCCGTCAGCCGGCGGAAGTTGAGATAGAGGAGGAGGAAAATGATCATCAGCGTCACCGGCACAACGACCCGCATCCGCGCTTCGGCGCGCTGCAGGTACTCGAACTGGCCGCTCCAGGTGGCGTAATATCCCTGCGGCAAGGTGACCCGCTCGGCGACGACCTGCTTGGCGTCGGCAACGTAGCCGCCGATGTCGCGATCGCGGAAGTCGACGTAGATGTAGACGACGAGCTGGGCGTTTTCCGTCCGCACGCTGGGAGGCCCCTTGGCGATGGTCACCTTGGCGAGCTCGCCGAGGGGGATGTAGCCCTTGTTGGGCAGGGGGACGAGCACGCTGTCGGCGATCGCCCGGGGGTCGGAGCGGAACGCCTGCGGGTAGCGGACGTTCACCGTATAGCGCTCCCGCCCTTCCACGGTCGTGGTCACCGCCTCGGCGCCGAGGCCGCTCCTTACCACCGCCTGCACGTCGCCGACCGTCAGCCCGTAGCGGGCGAGCGCCGCCCGGTCCGGCTCGATGTTGACGTAGTAGCCGCCCATCACCCGCTCGGCATAGACGCTGGTGGTGCCGGGCACCGTCCGCACCGCCTGCTCGATCTCGCGGGCGACCCGCTCCAGGCCGCCGAGATCGGGGCCGAACACCTTGATCCCGACGGGGGTGCGGATGCCGGTGGAGAGCATGTCGATGCGCGCCTTGATCGGCATCGTCCAGGCATTGCTGACGCCGGGGAACTGCAGGGCGCGGTCCATCTCGGCGATCAGGCCGTCGATGGTCATTCCGGCCCGCCACTCGCCCTCCGGCTTCAGGTTGATGACCGTCTCGAACATCTCCATCGGCGCCGGATCGGTGGCGGTCGCCGCCCGCCCCGCCTTGCCGAACACGGACGCCACCTCCGGGAACGACTTGATAATCTTGTCCTGGGTCTGCAGCAGCTCCGCCGCCTTGGTGACGGACAGGCCGGGCAGCGTCACCGGCATGTAGAACAGCGTGCCTTCGTTCAGCGTCGGCATGAACTCGGTGCCGAGCCGCATCGCCGGCCACACCGAGGCACCCAGCATCAGCAGCGCCAGTGCAACCGTCAGCAGTTTCGCCCGCATCACCAGGGCGATCACCGGACGATAGATCCAGATCAGGAACCGATTGATCGGGTTCTTCTTCTCCGGGAGGATCCGGCCGCGGATGAACAGCACCATCAGCGCCGGCACCAGCGTCACCGACAGCAGCGCCGCCGCCGCCATGGAGAACGTCTTGGTGTAGGCGAGCGGCCGGAACAGCCTCCCTTCCTGCGCTTCGAGGGTGAAGATCGGCAGGAACGAGACGGTGATGACGAGGAGCGAGAAGAAGAGCGACGGCCCCACTTCCACCGCCGCATCGACCAGCGAGGTCAGCCGCGGCGTTTCCGGCGCCGCCCGCTCCAGATGCTTGTGGGCGTTTTCGATCATCACGATGGCGGCGTCGACCATGGCGCCGATGGCAATGGCGATGCCGCCCAACGACATGATCGTCGAGTTGATGCCGAGGAGGTACATGGCGATGAACGCCATCAGCACCCCCACCGGCAGCATGATGATGGCGACGAGCGCGCTGCGCACATGCAGGAGGAAGACGACGCAGACGAGGGCGACGATCAGGCTTTCCTCGAGCAGCGTCCCCTTCAGGGTCTCGATCGCCCGATGGATGAGGTCGGATCGGTCGTAGACGGTCTCGATCGACACATCTTTCGGCAGGCTGGACGCGATCTCGCCGATCTTTTCCTTGACGTTGTCGATCACCTCGAGGGCGTTGCCGCCGTAGCGCTGCACGGCGATGCCACTCACCACCTCGCCATCGCCGTTCAGTTCGGTCAGGCCGCGCCGCTCGTCCGGGCCCAGCTCGATTCGCGCCACATCGCGCAGCGTAACCGGCGTCAGCGCATCGGACTTAAGGACGATTTTCTCCAGGTCGGCGACGCCCTGCAGATAGCCCTGGCCGCGGACCATGTACTCGGTCTCGGTCATCTCGATGACCCGCCCGCCCACGTCCATGTTGTTCTCGCGGATGGCGTCGAGGACCCGGGACAGCGGGATGTCGTAGGATTTGAGCAGCCGCGGATCGACGGTGACGGCGTAGGTCTTGACGAAGCCGCCGACGCTGGCGATCTCGGACACCCCTTGCGCCTTGGTCAGTCCGAAGCGGACGTACCAGTCCTGCAGCGTCCGCAACTCGGCCAGGGTTCGTTCGGCGCTGGTCAAGACGTACTGGTAGACCCAGCCGACGCCGGTGGCATCGGGACCGAGCGACGGCGTCACCCCCTGCGGCAGCTGTTTCGAGGCGAAGTTCAGGTATTCGAGGACCCGCGACCGCGCCCAGTAGAGGTCCGTCCCGTCCTCGAAGATCACGTAGACGAAGGACGTGCCGAACATGGAAAGCCCGCGCACGACCTTCGAGTGCGGCACCGCGAGCATCGCCGTGGTCAGGGGAAACGTCACCTGGTCCTCGACCACCTGCGGCGCTTGGCCGGGGTAATCGGTGAACACGATGACCTGGACGTCGGACAGATCGGGGATGGCGTCGAGCGGCGTCTTCGCCACCGCGTAGATGCCGGCGGTCACGATGAACACGGTGCCGATCAGCACCAAAACCAGATTGTGGGCCGACCAGCGGATGACCGCGCCGATCATCGGGGTCCGGACTCGCCCGCGGTGAAGGCACCCAGCGCCGCTTTGAGGTTGCTTTCGGCGTCGATGAGGAAGTTGGCGCTGACCACCACCTTCTCCCCCTCGGTCACGCCGGCGCGGATCTCGGTATAGTCCTCGCCCCGGTGGCCGACCTGCACCGGGCGCGGCTCGAACCGGCCCTCGCCGCGCTCCACCAGGACCACTTGCCGGTTGCCGCTGTCGATGACCGCCGAGTCCGGGACCGCCAGCACCTTGGCCCGGGCAGCGCGCGTATCGAGCTCGACGCTGGCGTACATGTCGGCCTTTAGGTCGCCGTCGGGATTGGGGATCTCGATGCGGACGGTTCCGGTGCGGGTCTCGGCCCCCACGGTCGGGTAGATGAAGGCGACCCGGCCGCGGAACGGGCGGTCGGGATAGGCCTTCACGGTGATCGTCGCCGACTGGCCGACGGCGACCTGGGCCAGGTCCTGCTCGAAGACCTCCGCGATCACCCAGATCGGCGAGGTGCCGGCGATCTTGTAGAGCGGCTCGCCCGGCATGAACCGCATCCCCTCGAACACCGTCTTCTCCAGCACGATGCCGGCGAACGGCGCCGGCCAGGCGATCGTCCGGCTGGCTTGGCGCTCTCGCTCAAGCCGGCGCAGTTCCGCTTCGGGAAAGTCGAGGGACCGAAGCCGTTGCAGCGCGCCCTCGACCAGTCGCCGCGCCGCCGCCTCGCTTTCGGCATCGGCGCCGCTGAGCGACGCCGCCATCGCCACCGCATCCACATATTCCTGTTGGGTCTGGACGAGGAGCGGGCTGTACACCCGCATCAGCGGCTCGCCGCGGCGGACCGGCTCGCCGCTGGCGTTGACGAAGAGTTTCTCGATCCAGCCCTCGAACTTGGTCGAGACCACGGCGAGCTGCCGCTCGCTGAACTGAACCGTGCCGACGGCGCGCACGGGCCGGACCGGGGTGCGGAAGGCGGCCGGCTCGGTGCGGACGCCCAGCATCTGCACCCGCGCCGGACTCACCCTGACGATCGAACCGTCGTCGCCGGCCTCGTCGGCGTAAACGGGAATGTAGTCCATGCCCATGGAGTCCTTTTTCGGCACCGGCGAGGTATCGGGCAGCCCCATGGGATTGCGGTAATAGAGGATCTTGCGCGCTGCGCCGGCCGGGGCCGGGGACGACGGGGGCGGGGCCGGGGACGCCGATTCCAACCCCGCCTCCTCGTCCTCGTAGACGGGGAGGTAGTCCATCCCCATGGCGTCCTTCTTCGGTTCCGGCGCGTAGTCCGGTTTGCCCATCGGGTCCTTGTAGTAGAGGATCTTCCCCTGCGGCCGCGGCTCGGGCGATGCTGGCTGCGGCGAGGTCGCCGCGGGTGGCGGCGCCAGCCCCTGGTGGGCGAACCAGTAGCCGCCGAACGCGGCAGCGACGGCAACGCCCACAACAACCGGAAAGACGACGGCGGGTCTCACAGGTCGGTTCCGATCAGCCGCTCGATCTCGGCGAGCTGGGCCTGCTGTTCCACCTGCACCGCAAGCAGCCGCAGCATCGTCTCGAACACCCGCTGCTCGGTGTCCAACACCGTGTTCAGCGTCGATCTCCCCTGCTCGTAGCCGCGCAACCCGGTCTGGAACGCCAGTCGGGCTTCCGGCAGTTGCACGTCCCTCAGGAGCGTGCCCACCCGCTGCAGCCCCTGCAGGGCATGGAAGGCATCGGCGAGATCGCCGCGGACGCGGGCGGCGGCCTGGTCGCGACGACGCCGCGCCGCCGCCAGGTTCGCCGCCGCCTCCCGTTCCCGGGCCTCGCGCACGCCCCATTGCAGCGGAATGGTGGTGCCGATCATCGCCTCGTAGCCGGGCGACCGCTGGTCCTGGTCGACGAACTGCTGAAAGGTCACCCCCAAGGTGACGTCCGGATACCAGCTCTTGCGCACCAGTGCCTTGTCCCCTTCGGCGGCGGCAATCTGCGACTGGGCGGCGCCGACGGTGGGGTTGTCGGTCCGCGCCCGCTCCAGCAGATCGGCGATGTTCAGCGCCTCGGGCACCGGCCGGAGGGACTCTGGGTCGGCGAGCGGTGCGCCTTCGGGGCGGTCCAGGAGGGCGTTGAGCTGCGCCGCCGTTCGTTGGCGATCGGCGTCGAAGCGCACCAGTTCGGTGCGCAGCCGCGTCTTCTCCAGTTCCGCGCGGACGGCATCCTCCTGCTCGCCCAGACCCTGCGCGTAGCGGCTCTGGGTGACCTGGGCGAGGGTGGAGACGGTGCCGAACAGGTCCTGGGTCAGCCGCCCGCCTTCGAACGCGGCATAGTAGGCGGCGAACACCGTCTTGATCCGCGCCGCCACCTCCCACTCGGTGGCGCGCTGCGTTTCGCGCACGGCGCCGGCCTGGGCCCGGGCGACGTCTTCTTGCAGACCGAGCTTCCCCCAGAGCGGGAACTGCTGCTGGAACTTGTATTCCACCCGAGCCAGCTCGGCCGGGACGGCGCTGTCCCGCTGCCGCTCGATGTCTTTGAATTCGGTCTCGAAGGTCGGATCGGGCAGTCGGCCGGCGGCATCGACGCGGGCCATTGCCGCCTCGGTATCGAGCGCCGCCGCGGCGACCTCGGGATTCATCTCTCTCGCCATGACAAGCAGGCCGTCGACGGTCGCCCCCGGCGCACGCACCGCGGCCGCGGCGTCGCCCCCGTTGGCGGCAGCGGACGGCATCTGGGCACGCACGGGCGTCGCCGCCGCCACGGTTGCGGCGAGGACGATCGCCGACACCCGCCAGACCCGCAACCGCCATACCCGAAGGGACCGGTTCCGGCGCCTCATGTCCGCCAGCTCGCCTGCGGCCGGGGGGATATGTCGCTACCGGGTCGCGGTCACGATGACGTCGCCGCGTACGGTTTCCTGTGCGCCCGGCACCTTGGCGGCCAGCTTCAGTGCCCATTTGCCGGCCATGCTCGGGTTCACCCGGAAGCGGTAGACGCCGGCCTCCTCTGCCGGCAGCGGCGTCACCGTCCCGGTCATCTCGCCCATGCTTTCGGGCGACATATCGAACCGGGTCTGGAAGATCACCGCGTCGGCAACCGGCTTGCCGGTCGCCTTATTCAGCAGCCGAACAGCGATGACCGCATCGTGGTCCGCCGGAACCGGCGCGGACTGTAGCTCGAAGCTGTAATCATCGACGGCGGCATCGACCGACGGCCCGAACGCCGCCAGGAAGGCCACGATCAGGGTGGCACCGATCGCGTGCTTCATCCCGAATTCTCCTCCTTGCCTCGACAAGCTGCGTCGATGCCGCGCCGATCCCCGAAGCGAGGCGCGGATCGGCTGCCATCAGTGGACATGTTCGTGGTGCTCGTGCTCGTGCACCCCTTCGGTGAACATCCAGAAGGGGGCCAACCCCGTCTGCCCTTCCTCCGGGCTCACCACGCCCTGACCGGCCGCGGAGACCCCCGCACCCAGGCCGTAAACCAGCTGCCCGCCGAACCACCCTTGGAAGACAAGCAACGCAAACACGGCGACACCGCAAAGAAGGTATGGCCAACCCACGCGATCTGTCGGAGGGCGGCGGCGCCATACCCGCCAGCGCCAGACGGCGAGCAGCAACAGCGCCGCCAACAGCGCCAGCCCGATATCGCGGTGAAGGTGGACGAAGCGATGGGTCGCATCGGCGAGGTCGGCGCGGACCATGTCCGCATGGCCGCCGGCGACCGCGCCGAGGGCGCCGACGACGGCCAGCGCCAGGCACCAGAAGCCGAGCATGCTCGCCGTGGTACTGGCCCGCAGCCTGCCGATGGCGTCGGCGGCGAGCGAGACCGTGAACAGGGCGATGGGGAAATGCACCAGGGCCGGGTGAATGGGCGACATGCCACCCTCAGCCGTAAACGAGATCGACGATACGACCCTCGGCATCGACGTGGATCGTCACCCGATCTTGGATGAACGCGTCGTCGACGGTGTCGTTCGGACCGACGATCCGCACCAACTTTCCCTTCAGGTCGAGGATGGTTCGGGGTGCGTGGTCGTGCCCTTCATGGGCGATGGCCGGGAGAGCCGACAGGCTCGCCGCGGTCGCAACGGCGATGCTCAAACCGGCAATCCGCAAAGCCTCGCGGCGCGTTGCGCCGTCACCAACGTTCATGGTCCCTCCTGAGTGCCGCCTGGGCCTGCTTAACGGGTCCGTTTGTCGGCAGGTTTGCCGCTTTGTAACAAAGTATTGCCGACGGAGAGGCCTAGGGCTGTCGCATCGGCTTCGGCAGCAAGACGACCAGCCGCAGTCCGCCCCCCGGGCGGTTCGCCAGGCTGATGTCGCCACCCCGGGCACGCACCGCCGTCCGGGCGATGGTCAGTCCGAGGCCGGTGCCGCCGGTCTCGCGGTTGCGACTGCCCTCGCGTCGGTAGAAGGGCTCGAACACCGTTTCGTGCTCGCCCTCCGGGATACCGGGTCCATCGTCGTCGATGGTCACGATCATCTCGTCAGGCTCATCCGCGATCGACACCCGGGCGCGGGTCCCATATTTGATCGCGTTGTCGACCAGGTTGGAAAACGCCCGCTTGAGGGCGAGCGGTCGGCAGAGCAGCGGTGCCCGCTCGGCGCCTGACAGCGCCACATCATGGCCGGCATCGGCGGCCTGATCGCAAATCGTCCGCAGGATCGAAACGAGATCGACCGTTCGGCTTTCCTCCTGGGTCGCCTCGCCGCGCAGGAAGACGAGCGCCGCCTCGAGCATTTTCTCCATCTCGTCGAGATCGGCCTCGACCATGCGCCGCGCCTCGGCGTCGCCGATGAAGGCGGCGCGCAAACGCAGCCGGGTGATGGGGGTCTTCAGATCGTGGGAGACGGCGGCCAACATCTGCGTCCGGTCGGCGATCAGGCGGCCGATCCGCGCCTGCATGGTATTGAACGCGCCCGCCACCTGGCGGATCTCCCGCGGGCCGGTGGCGGCCGCTCCTTCCGCCGTGATGTCTCTGCCGATCCGGTCCGCGGCACGGGCGAGATCGCGCAACGGCGCGTTGATGGAGCGGACGAGCAGGATCGAGAGGACGAGGATGCCGAGCGCCATTGCGCTCAGCGACCCGAGGACATCGTGCCCGCCGTTCCGCCCCAGCTCGAAGGCGTTGAGGCCGAATGTGACCCAGCTGCCGTCATCCATCTGCATCGCTGCCAGGATGACATGGCGGTGCTGGGCCGCATCGTCGGCGTAGCCGAACCGCAGCCGGTCGTCGGCAAGCTCGGGCGCCAGCTGGCGGAGCCGATCCCGCAAAAGGGCCGCGTCCCCGCCCACCGCGGCCGGATCGGCCACCAGGCTGACCGGGCTCCAGTGGATCTCCAGGTCGTCGGCGGACAGCGCGTGTGCCGTCTTCTCCCGTTCCAAAAGCGGCAGCGTCTCGAGGACGTTCATCGTCGCCACCAGGCGTTCGGCGAGGCCGCGGTCGCGGCTCGCGCCGAGCAGGTTCTCGGTTCCGATCCGGTAGATCCAGATGCTCCATAGATGGAACAACCCGAGGCCGACGATCAGGATCAGGATGGTCCGACCGGCGAGGGTATCGGGAAGAAGGCGGCTCACAGTCGCCTGACCGTGGGAAGGAAGAGGTAACCGGCGCCGCGCACCGTCCTGATCAGCGAGACTGCCCGGTCGCCCGCCTCCAGCTTGCGCCGCAGCCGGCTTACCTGAACATCGATGCTGCGGTCGAACGGTTCGGCCGACCGGTTCCGCGACAGCTCCAATAGCTGCTCGCGGGAGAGAACCCGTTGGGGATGCTCGATGAACGCCAGGAGGAGATCGTACTCGCCGCCGCTGAGGTCGATGACGACCCCGTCGGGCGACGCCACCTCCCGTCGCTGCATGTCGAGGACATAGTCGGCGAACGCAACCTTGCGGCCTCCCATCGGCTGATCGAGGTGACCGCGCGCCGTCGCCCGCCGCAACAGAGAACGAATGCGGGCCAGCAATTCGCGCGGGTTGAACGGCTTCGCCACATAGTCGTCGGCGCCGAGTTCGAGGCCGACGATGCGGTCGGTGTCCTCGCCCTTCGCCGTCAGCATGATGATGGGAATCGTCGATCTGGCACGCAATTCGCGGCACAGGTCGAGCCCCGACGGGCCCGGCAACATCAAATCGAGGACGATCAGATCGGTCGCTTGCGCCGACAGGGCTTCCCGCATCTCGCGACCGTCACGGGCCAGCGAAGCCCGATACCCGTTCTCCCGCAACAGGCGCGCGAGGAGAGAGCGGACCTCCGCATCGTCATCGACGACGAGAATATGAGCTTCCGGCTCCAGTCTGTTCCCCTCGTCGGATCGTTGCGTCGCCGGCAAACGGAATTCTGAGGTGTATCCAAGCCGCCGACCACATAATCGGCCGTCCCTAACCTACATCCCCGGAGCGAATATTCAACGATGACAGGGGCCGTCCATCAGCGCTACCGCGCCACACCTCTCATGCCAGCGGTAACCTGCGACTCCGACAGCGGACATTGCTGGCGAAGGTGAGGCGATTCAGCCGCGCGAAGAGGTCGGCGACGTCGTCCGCGGCGACCGGGCGCGCATTTGGACGAAAACGGTCACCGCCGCCAGGGCCATCCCCGCTTCGGCGGCAAACGGCAGCGCGAGCACGAGAAGAAGCGCACCCAAGGCGGCGATCGCCCGCTCCACCAGCGTCATCGGACCGACCAGCCAGCCGGTGGCGCTGGCGCCCCACAACCCGATGGCGATCGCCGCCTTGCCGGTCACGAGGGCGGTGGCCAGCCAATCGCCCGTCTGCAGCATCAGCGCCGGCGAATAGACGGCGATGAACGGGACCACATAGCCGGCGAGAGAAATGCGGGTCGCGATCAGACCGATCCGCAGGTGCGACGCCCTGGCGATGGCCTGGGCGGCGAGGGCGGCGAGGGCGACCGGCGGCGTCAGGTCGGCGAGGATGCCGAAGTAGAAGCAGAACATGTGGCTGACGATGAGCGGCACGCCCAGTTGCAGCAGCGCCGGCGCCATCATCGCGCTGGTGATGATGTAGGTCGGGATGGTGGGCAGCCCGGTCCCGAGGATGAGGCAGGCGACCATGGTCATGACCAACGCCAGCAACAGGTGGTGGCCCGCCAGATCGAAGACGACCCGCGCCAGGGTGCTGCCGAGCCCGGTCAGCGTGCAGATGCCGACCAGGATGCCGATGAGGGCGCAGGCGACGCCGACGGCGAGGGCGGCCTTGGCCGCGTCGGCCATCGCCGAAATCAGCCGCTGCAGCGCGACCCGACCTTGCCGCATAAAAAGGGCGACGACGACGAGGACGCCCACCAGGAGCAGCGCCGTCGCCTCGATCCGCAGTCCGATCACCCGGCTGAGCAGGGTTGCGGCGAGACCGAGCCCGATCCAGAAGGCGAAGCGGAAGGCACCCCGGCTCGTCGCCGCGGTTGCCGCATTGCCCAGGATCAGCAGCGCCGTTATGGCCAGAGCCATGCAGCCGGCGAACATCGGCGTGTAGCCGCCGAAGAGCAGACCGACCAGGGCAACCAGCGGCAGCGACAGATGCCAGTGGCCCACCACCGCGCGCCAGGCGCTGGGGCAGAGATGCTTCGGCAAGCCGTCCAGATGGCAGCGCCCCGCCTCCAGGTGGACCATCCAGAATGTCGACGCGTAATAGAGGAGGGCGGGAATCAGGGCGGCGATGGCGATGTCGCGGTAAGGCACCCCGATCGTTTCCGCCATGATGAACGCCACCGCCCCCATGACGGGCGGCATGATCTGGCCGCCCATGCTGGCGGTGGCCTCGACGGCGCCAGCGAATGCCGGTCGGTAACCGAAACGGATCATCAGCGGAATGGTGAACTGGCCGATGGTGAGCACGTTGGCGATCGCCGAGCCATTAATCGTGCCCATCAGCCCGGACGAGACCACCGCCACCTTGGCCGGGCCGCCCTTGTGATGGCCGACGAGGCCGAGCGCGACGTCGTTGAACAGCTGGATCAGCCCCGCCCGCTCGAGAAACGCACCGAGCAGGATGAACACGAAGATGTAGGTCGCCGACACGAGCGTCGGCACGCCGTAAATTCCTTCCGTGCCGAGAAAAAGCTGGTCGACGACCTGGTCGTAGGCGAAGCCGCGGTTGGCCAGAAATCCCGGCAGGTGGCGGCCGAACAGGGCGAGGGGAATGAAAGCGCCGCAAAGCAGGAGCAGCGACCAGCCGGTCAGCCGCCGCGCCGCCTCGGCGACGAGGAGAATGACAATGGAGCCGACGACGATGTCCGCCAGGTTCGGCTCGCCGGCCCGCTGGACGAGCGCCGCCTCGAACACCCAATGATAGAGGCCGAGCAGAAAGGCGACGATGGCCAGGAGCCAGTCGTACCACGGTACCGTCGCCCGCTGGTCCGATGCCCTGGCTCGAAACAGGAGAAAGGTCAGCGAGAGCAGGAACCCGACGTGAAGCGAGCGCAGCACGATCGAGGACAGCGGATTGAACGCCGCGGTGACGATCTGGAACAGGCAGAAGACGATGGCCCAGCAGAACGCGATCTTGCCGGTGATGCCGGAAGGGCCGGCCATGGCGGCCGTCGGGTCGTCCGCATCGACGTCCGGCGGCACCGCGGGCGCGCCGGCAGCTCCCGTCGCTATGGCAGCATTCCCTTTTCGCGATAGAATCTGGCCGCGCCCGGGTGGAGAGGAACAGGCATCCCCGCCAGGGCGCTGTCGATCTTGATCGCCCTCGCCGCCACATGGGCGGAGGCGAGGAGGTCGAGGTTCTCGAACATCGCCTTGGTCATCCGGTAGACGAGTTCCCCGTCGACATCGGCGCTGGTAACGAGAAAATTCTCAATCTCGACCGTCGGTACCGCTTGGTTTTGGCCCTGATAGGTCGCGGCCGGAATGATCGCAACCCTGTAGGCCGGATCGTTGATCGTGGCGACCACGGCCACCGGGATCGGGACGAGGGTGATGTCGATGGCGGTGGCGAGCTCGCGGATGGAGGAGACGCCGAGACCGGCGGACTGCAGCGTTACATCCAGCTGCCGGTTCTTCATCAGGTCGACGGATTCGGCAAAGCCCAGGTGCTCGACCTTGGCGAAGTCGTCGAAGGACACGCCGGCCGCGGTGAGCACGGTGCGGGCATTAATCTCGGTGCCGGACTTGGGGGCGCCGACGGAAACACGCTTGCCGCGCAGGTCGCCAAGGGTCCTGATCCCGGAATCGGCGCTGGCGACGACCTGCAGATAGTTGGGGTAGAGCGCCGCAATGCCCCGCAGCCTGTCCAATTTCTGCGGAAATCCGGCGTCGGCATTGCCCGCCCAGGCGAGGCCGATGGTATCGCCCAAAGCGAACGCGACTTCGCCCCGCCCGTTCTGCAGCAGGTTCAGATTCTCGACCGACGCCTTGGTTGCCTGCACCGACGTCTTGGCGTCCGGGATCGCCTTTGCGTAGATGTCGGACAGAGATACCCCCAATGGGTAATAAACGCCACTGATGCCGCCGGTGAGAATAGTGATGAACGGCTCAGCCAAGGCGTGCGTTGCCCCGAATGTGAGCAGCGTCATGCCGATCAATAGTGCTCTCATCTTGGCCCCCTGCGGTGCGAAAGAAGGTTACCCGCCTTCCGTTCAGTCGTCGCAGTCTGCCATATACTGCCACAATTGGGAACGATGGCTCGGGTCCAACCCGGATCCCCGACCGACGGGTCGTATTGCCCCGGCCGGGCCGAGTCCCCCGGCAACGGCTAGGGTGCGGCGAGGCGCATTCACACCAGACTGGTGATCGGACGCCGGGACGCGCCATGTAAGGGAGCGGCTGTCGGCGCAAGCGCGCGTTGACGGACCGGTCGATGCCATGAAGGGAGCGGATCATGAATGTCCGTCGACTCGTCCTCGATGTGGATAAGGCGATCGCCCGGCCCTCGCTGATCGAAATCGGGCAAGCCATCGCCGCCTGTCACGGCGTCGAGGCGCTCAACATCACGGTCGGCGAGATCGATGTGGAAACCATCGGAATGGATGTCACCATCGAGGGCGAAGGGCTCGACTACGAGCAAATCCGCGATGCGATCGAGGCCTGCGGCGCGGTGGTCCACAGCATCGATCAGCTTGCCGCCGGAAGCCGGCTCATCGAGGCCGTGCGGCGGTCGAGATGAGCGCGCTCGCGGCCTTCGCTCGACGTATCGGCAAGCGTCGGCTCGACCTGGTCGCGGGGCTCGCCGACGGCATCCTGACCGCGCTGACCCTGGCCGCGGGCCCTCTGCTGGGCCACACCGACGGGATAAGCCTCGGCCTGGCATTCCGGGTCGCCACCGCCTCGGCGGCGTCGGCGCTGTTTATCCTGTTCGTCGCCCACTACGCCGATACGCGCGGCGAGCTGGTGCGGGCCGAGCGGCAGCTCAGCCTCACCGAGCACGGCCGCTTGGCGGCGGGCGGGCTCGGCCGGGCGGCCCTGCGGGATGCGGCCGCGGGGGCGGTGGTTGCGACAAGCTGCAGCTTTGTCGGTGCCTTGGTGCCGCTCCTCCTGGGTGCAATCCTGCCCGGGCCGCGCTGGCTCGGCCCGCTGCTCACCATCGCCCTGCTCGCCGTCCTCGGCGCGGCGATCGCGCGCAGCGTCTACGGCAGTTGGTGGATCTGGGCCCCGGCCCTCGGAGCGGGTGGCCTCGCCCTCACCGTCCTCGGCGCATGGCTCGATATCGTCGGTTGAGGTGGGCGCAACCGTCCGCCTGTTGCACGATGGCCTCACATCGCGCCATAACCGCCCCCTCCTCTTGACGCCCGCGCTTTTTCCCCAGCATCATGACCGCCGGCAATGGTTCCCCGGGAGGGGAGCAAAAAGGGAACACGGTGCGGCATCCCGATCCGGGACCAAATCCGTGGCTGCCCCCGCAACTGTAAGTGCCGAGCCGAGGCCCGACCGTACGCCACTGGGAAACCGGGAAGGCAGGGCCAGAGGTGATGACGCACGAGCCAGGAGACCTGCCATCGCCGTCGTCACCCTGTTCGCATCCGGGGTTGGGTGCGAGCGCGGATCTCCGAAGCGGTGACGTCGTAAGAGAACGGCTTTGCTGTGGGTGAGGACGCGTTGCGGGTAACTATCTCAAATCGATCAGGGCGCTAGGGGGTCGGGGCACGCGCCCCGCATAGGTTCTCCCTGATCTTTTCTCCCCTTCGGCAATACCGCTTGCCGGCGTGGCACGGAGCGATCCGTGCTGCGCTGAAGAAAGGCGGAAGGCCCGGCATCTTGGCGGATCCCCGGGCCCTCCGGTGAACGGTGCAACCATTCACACAGACGGAGTCTGTAATGAACAAACATGACCGAAGCGGGGAGCGTGTCAATCGCCGACCAAACCCCGTGCTCCTTGCGGTAGCAACCGCATTCCTGCCCCTGCCGGCGTTGGCCCAGGTCAACCAACTGCCGGCGGCCGATGCCGATACACCGACGGTGGTGGTCACCGCGACCCGTTACCCGGTCGACGCGGCGACGGTCGGCAGCTCCATCTCCGTGATCACCGCCGAAGACCTGCAGCAGCAGCAGACGCGGTTCGTCTCCGACATCCTGCGCGAGGTGCCGGGCGTCGCGGTCAACCGCAACAGCACCTTCGGCAGCTTGACCCAGGTGCGCATTCGCGGCGCCGAGGGCAACCAGACGCTGGTGATCATCGACGGCGTCGAAGTCAACGACCCGGCCAACGGCGACGAGTACGACTTCGGCAACCTCCTCGGCAGCGACATCGAACGCATCGAGATCCTGCGCGGTCCGCAGTCGATCCTCTACGGCAGCAACTCCATCGGCGGCGTCATCAACATCATCACCAAACGCGGGGAGCAAGGGGCGGCCGCAGCCTCCCGCCTCGAGGCCGGCTCGTTCGGCACCTTCGACGGCCGGGCCAGCGTCGGCGGCGCTACCGACATGGTCAACGGCTACCTCGGCTTGAGCGGCTACTCCACCGAAGGCATCAACATCTCGCCCGAAGGAAGCGAACGCGACGGCTACGACAACATCACCCTCAACAGCAACCTCGGCGTCAAACCGCTGGAGAATCTGGAGCTCACCGGGTCGCTGCGCTACGTCTGGGGCGACCTGCAGTACGACGACTTCGGCGACGCGACCAATTCCGCCGGGTTCATCGTTCCGAACGACGCCGACGAGGAATCCAAAACGACCGCCCTTTCGGGGCGGGCGCAGGCAAAGCTCACCCTGTTCGACGGCATGTTCGAGAACATCGTCGGCTACTCCGGGCTCCGAACCACCAGCAATCAGTATAGCGACGGAGACAAGTCGTTTCGGTTCAATGCCCAGACCAACACCGTCGATTACCAGGGCAATGTCTTCTTCAATACGGCCGAGATCGCCAACGCGAGCCACACCGCGACCTTGATCTATCAGCGACAGGGCCAGACCGGCGACAACTGGTCCTCGTTCGGCAGCAGCGCCAATTTCAACACCATCATCAACAACGGCTACGCCGGGGAATACCGGCTGGGTCTGTGGGACCGGCTGTTCCTCACCGGCGGTGCCCGCTTCGACCAGAACAACGCCTTCGACAACTTCGTATCCCCGCGGGTGACCGCGGCCTTTCTCGTGCCCGAGGTCGATACCCGCCTGCACGGGACATGGGGCAAGGGAGTCCAGAACCCGACCCTGACCGAGCTCTACGGCTTCTTCGACAACTTCATCGGTAACCCCAACCTGAAACCGGAGAACTCGACCGGATGGGATGCCGGTGTCGAACAGCCCTTCCTGAACAAAAAGCTGGTCCTTGGGGCGACTTATTTTAACAACCGGATCCGAGACTTCATTACGTCGGAATACGACCCGGCGCTGGGTGCCTCGACGCCGATCAACCTCTCGGGAACGTCGAAAATACAGGGCGTCGAGGTCTCGGCGACGGCGAACATCTACGACGGACTGACGCTGAAGGCGTCCTATACCTATACCGACGGCGAGGATCCGGACGGCGACGAGCTGGTTCGCCGGCCGCCCAACATGGCGAGCGCAACCCTCAACTACGCGTTCCTCGAAGACGACGCCGGCACAAAGCGCGCCAACATCAATCTGAGTGCCGACTACAACGGCGAGATGAAGGATTTCGTCTTCAGTTCGCCGACCTTCGAGCGCAGCACCCGTACCCTCGACGCCTTTTGGCTGGTCAACCTGGGCCTGAGCTACGAGTTCTTGCCCGGTCTCTCCATCATCGGCCGCGTCGAGAACATGCTCGACGAAAATTACCATGAAGTCTACGGCTACCAGTCGCCCGGCATCGCCGGCTACGGCGGGCTGCGCGGCCGGATCACCTTCTGATCGGGAGGCGGACGCGGTGGTGACGCCCGACCGCCCGCCCGTGCCGCCCCGCCTCGGGAGCGCGGCCGGCCGGTTCACCGCGTCCGCTTTTCGTCGTGTCTCCCTGCCGGCTGCTGCGGTCATCGCGCTCCTGATGGCCCTCCCGGCCACCGCCCGGCCCCAGCAGCCGGAGCACGACGAGCGGCCGGAGCGCCCCCAGCGGATCGTGTCGATGAACCTGTGCACCGACCAGCTGGCGCTGCTCCTCGCACCCACGGAGACGATCCGCTCGCTCAGCTACCTGGTCGCCCGCCCCGATGCGTCGGCCCTCAGCGACCGGGTCGGCGACATTCCGCTCAATCACGGTCGCGCCGAAGAGATCCTTCCCTTCGCCCCGGACATGGTCCTCGCCGGGCGGTACACCTCGCGGCCGACCGTCTTTCTTCTCCAGCGCCTGGGCTACCCGGTCTTCGATCAGGACATCTCCCGCTCCATCGCCGAAGTGCGCGAGCGGGTGCGCGAGGTGGGGCGGGCGATCGGCGCCGAGGCCCAGGCGGAGACCGAGGTCGCGGCCATGGATGCGCGCCTCGCCGAACTGGCGCCGCAGCCGGGCGAGCGCCGGCCGACCGCCGTCTATTACCAGCCCAACGGCTACACCGCCGGTGCCGATACCCTGGTCGGGGACGTGATCAGCCACGCCGGCCTGGAAAATCTCGGTGGCCGACTGGGGGTCCACGGCCACGAGCGGCTCCCCCTGGAAACGCTGCTGCAGCTCTCTCCCGAGCTGCTGATCTTCAGTGAAGTCCAGCCGCAGGCCCCCGCCCTCGCCTACGAGGTCCTCCGCCACCCGGCACTGAAGAAACTGATCGATCGCAGCGCCACCGTCACCGTCCCCACCCGCCTGTGGGTCTGCGGGATTCCGGCGACCGTGGAGGCGGTGGCCGTTCTCGCCGAAGCGCGCCGGCAACTCATCGGGAGGGACAGCCGGTGAACATCGGCACCGTATCGAAGAAGCTGCTGATCTGGGTGCCCGTTCCTCGCTTCGGCCGGTCGCGGTGGCGGCTGCCGGCGGTGCTGGCGGTGCTGCTCGGCATCGCCGCCGTCGCCTCGCTGTTCGCCGGCTCGGTCGCCATCGCGCCGGCCGAGGTCGGCCGCGCCCTCCTCGGCCGCGACGAGACGGTGCTGGAGATCATCGTCTGGCAGCTTCGGGTGCCGCGGACTCTGCTCGCCATGCTGGTCGGCGCCAGCCTCGGCCTCTCGGGCGCGGTGCTGCAGGGCCTGTTGCGCAATCCGCTGGCCGAGCCGGGCCTCCTCGGCATCTCCGCCGCCGCAGCGTTCGGCGCCGTCATCGCCTTCTATTCCGGGTTTGCGGCGCTTTTCCTCCTTGCCCTGCCGCTGGGCGGGATGGCCGGAGCCGCCATCGCCGTGGCGCTGCTGTTCCTCCTCGCCGGGCCGGGGGCGAGCACGCTCACCCTGATCCTCGCCGGTGTCGCGGTCAGCAGCCTCGCCGGCGCCCTCACCGCGCTCGCCCTCAATCTCTCCGCCAATCCCTACGCCGCGACCGAAATCGTCTTCTGGATGATGGGCTCGCTCGCCGACCGCAGCTTCGACCACGTGCAGATGGCGCTGGCGTGCATGCTGCCCGGCTGGGTGCTGCTGTTCAGCATCCGCCCGGCGCTGGATGCACTCAGCCTCGGCGAGGAAGCGGCCACCAGCCTCGGCTTCAGCGTCCCCGGCGTCCGCTTGCGTGCCGTTCTCGGCACCGCACTGGCGGTGGGCGCCGGCGTCGCCATCAGCGGCACCATCGCCTTCGTCGGCCTGGTCGTCCCGCATCTGATGCGCCCGCTGGTGGGCTCCGAGCCCGGCCGGCTGCTGGGCGTCAGCGCCCTCGCCGGGGCGTTGCTGCTGACCGTCACCGATATCGTCATCCGCCTTCTTCCCACCGGCCCGGAGCTCAAGATCGGCGTGCTGACGGCGCTGTTCGGCGCGCCGTTCTTCCTCGTCCTCTTGCTGCGGTTGCGGCGGGAGCTGTCATGACCCTGTCCGCCTGTCAGCTCTCGGTCGCGTTCGGCGACGCGAGCGTCCTCGACGGCATCGATGCCGGTTTCGCGGCAACCACGATCACCGGCCTGATCGGTCCCAACGGCGCCGGCAAGACGACGCTGCTGCGCGCCATCGCCGGCCTGGTCGCCGTTTCGTCCGGCGCGGTGCTCCTCGACGGCCGGCACCTGGCCCGGTTGCGGCGGCGGGAGCTGGCCCGCGCCGTCGCCTATCTGCCGCAGGCGGCGCCGTGCGCCTGGCCGATGCAGGTCCGTCGCGTCGTCGCCCTCGGCCGCCTGCCGCACCTGTCGCCATGGCGCCGACCCGCCCCCGAGGACGTCCGCGCCATCGACGCCGCCCTCGTCGCCACCGACGTTCAACATCTCGCCGATCGCAACGTCCTCACCCTGTCCGGCGGCGAGCGGGCGCGGGTGATGCTGGCCCGCACCCTCGCCGTCGACCCCCGGTATCTGCTCGCGGATGAACCGGTCGCCGGGCTCGATCCCGAGCACCAGCTGCAGGTGATGGGGTTGCTTCGACGCCGCGCCGCGGCCGGCACCGGCGTCGCCGTCACCCTGCACGACCTGAGCCTCGCCGCCCGCTTCTGCGACCGGCTGATCGTCCTCGACCGCGGCCGGATCGCCGCCGATGGCCCTCCCGGCGACGTGCTGACCCCGTCCGTTCTCGCCTCGGTGTTCGCGGTCAACCGCGCCTACGGCCGGCGCGACGGGCAGACCTTCGTCGTCCCCTGGAAGGTCGTGCCGCGCCTGCGCCCCCATGTGAGATCGGACTCTGAAGCCGGTGGACGGACCGACTAGCGACGCCTCGATCGGCGGGGCGGCCATGGGCGACGCCCTGGTGGTGCGCACCGGCGAGCACCGCTGGCGGTCGCGGTCAAGCGCCGTTGCCGCCTCGTTCGGCCTGCATGCGGCGATCCTCGCCGCCGCGGTTGCCGCCGGCCTGGCGGGCGACGCGACGACCGATCCGCAGCCGCTCACCGTCGAGCTGGTCGTCGCGTCCGACGGTGGTGGCACAGGCGACGCCAGCGGCAGCGGCACGAGCCCGGGCGGTGACGGCAGGTCGGCCGGGGCGACCGCGGTACCGGCCGCCGATGCAGCGGCGGCGGCGGTCCCGCCCCTGCCGCCCGCGCCGTCCGCGGCGCCGCGTCCGCGCACCGCCGCCGCCCCCGATCGACCGAACCGGAGGCAGCCATCCCCGGCCAAAGCCGCGGTGCCGGCGGCGCCCGCGACGGCCGACGATCCTGTCCCCCCCGCCCCCGTCGCCGTCCCCACCCCCGCGCCGGCGACGGCGGACGACGCCGCGGCCAAGTCCCCTGCCGGCGGCAGCGAAGGCGCATCCGGCGACCCGCTTTCGTCCGCGGGCGGTGGGGCGTCCGCCGGCAGCGGCCGCGGTCCGGGCAGCGGCACCGGCAGCGGAGCAGGCGGTAGCGGCACCGGGGCTGGCGGCAGCGGCCCCGGCTTTTCCCTCGGTTCCGCCGCCAACCCAAGCCCGCCCTACCCGCCGCTGGCCCGCCGGCGCGGCATCGAAGGAACGGTCGTCCTGCGGGTGGAGGTGTCGGCCGAGGGCCGGGCGCTGGCGGTAGACATCGCCCGCTCCAGCGGTTCGTCGATGCTGGACGAGGCGGCCCGGGACACCATCGCCCGCTGGCGCTTCCGCCCGGCCCGGCGCGGCGGCGAAGCCGTCGCCGCCGCGACCACGGTCCCGGTCCGGTTCAGCCTCACCGAACCCTGATGACCGACCGACGGCCGTTCCGCCTGCAGGAGCGACCCGGCTGGCTGCTGCTCAGCTTCGAGCGAACGCAGCGGATGCTGAGCTGGTCGATCTCGCGGCCCGGGTTTCAGGACGCCCATCAGGTCGCTTGGGTCCAGGTCCGGAACAGTGATCTCACCCCGGGGGTCGATGCCAACGCGTTCCTGCACCGCCGCCTGAAAGAAAAAGGCGCTCCCGACGCCGTCGGTCTGATGACCTCCGGCGAGCTTCGCTACCAGCGTACGACGGCGGTGCGGGACGGCGTGGCCGCCGCATGCGTGCTCACCCTCGGCCTCGGCAACGCCGAGCGGGTGGGACGGCGGAGCTGGATGTCGCGCCAGGGTGCGAGCCGCCTTGGCACCATCAACATGGTCTGTCACATCTCGAGCCCGCTCAGTGACGCCGCCCTGGTGGAAGCGGTCTCGATCGCCACCCAGGCGCGAACGGTGGCCATCGTCGAGTTCGGCTACGAACCGACCGCAACCAGTGGCGTCGTCACCGGAACCGGGACCGATTGCATCGTCGCCTGCTGTCCCCTCGACGGGCCGGGGGAGCCGTTCGCCGGGCTGCACACGCCGGTCGGCGAGAGCATCGGCGCCGCCGTCTATGAAGCGACGGGGCGGGCCATGCGCGAATGGATCCGCAGACATCGCAACCCGGATCTGTGAGGCAAACGGCACCCCGACCAAGGACGGCGATGCCGGTGCGGCGATGCCAGTGCGGCGGTGACATCGGCAATAACGGCGAGCCGAGCGTCAAACCTCTTCGTAAGGCCCTTGGATCCGGCTATCGGAGGGGCGGCGGAGCGACGGCTTTTCGCGTCGGTGCGCCGCTCAGCCGGGGACTTCGGCCGTTCCCTAGCCGCCGACGCGATCCGGGCGGCGTTACGACGGGGACGAGTGGGGAATATCAAGCAAGAGGGCGATGATGCCGATAAATATAGGCCCACATGATCAGTACTATCTCGCGCTGTTCGCCGTTGTCGGGACGATTTTTGCCGTTGTCTTACTGTTGTGGCTAACACAACGATCGAAATATGCCGACTATATCCGGACGTATCGCGGGATCGCGCCGAATTTTCTCAGTGTTATCGGCGTCCTGTTCGCCCTCAATCTGGCATTTCTTGCTAACGATACGTGGAGCGCACACGACCGGGCCCGCCACGCGGTCGCTCAGGAGGCCGGCGCGCTACGCACCATCCTGGCCATCACCGAACGGCTCCCCGAACCGACACGGGCAAGGGTCACCCAGATGGTGAGAAACTACGCCGACAGGGTTGTGACCGACGACTGGCCGATGTTGGCACTCCGGCAGAGCAGCCCAGCCGCCGCCGATGACCTGAACGCGCTCCTCGTGCTCCTGTCCAGCGACGAGGTGGCATCGACGATGAGTACCGGGGTTCAGTCGCTGATGCTGCAACAGGCCGTCCAGGCCCGCAGCCAGCGCGATCTGCGGATCGCGCTGAGCGAAACCCACGTCAATCCGCTGAAGTGGCTCGGCATGGCCTTTCTCGGCTTTCTGACGATGATATCGATCGCGATGGTGCATGTTGACCAATCGCGCGCCGAGTTCATGGCCATCCTCTTGTTCGCCGCCGCCGCCGCTCCGACGGCGGCGCTGATCCTGATTCACGGCAACCCGTTCCAGGAACCGGCGGCGGTAACGCCGGCGCCGATCGCGGCGATCCTGGGCGGATAATCCTCGCCGCTTATCGGGGCCACCCCGCCGGGATGAATAGGCTTGGTCGGTCTGTTCGGCTCGATGGTCGAGAGCTATTGAGACTTCTTCGGGCGCATGCTCTGCCATTCCTCCGGCGTCAGCCGGTCGAGGAAGTTGAATTGGCCGGCTCCCTTCAGCCATTCCCCGCCATCGATGGTCAGGACGTCTCCGTTGATATAGCCGCTCCCATCGGCGAGCAGAAAGCTCGCAAGGTCCGCCAGCTCGCGGTGATCTCCGGCGCGGCCGAGGGGATTGCGGGTCTCCAGTTCGCGCGCAAGATCCGGCCGCGGAACGAGCCGCTCCCAGGCACCCGGGGTGGGGAAAGGGCCTGGGGCGATGGCATTCAGGCGAACCCCGCGTCCGCCCCACTCGACGGCGAGCGAGCGCGTCATCGCCAGAACGCCGGCCTTCGCCATCGCCGACGGAACGACGTAGGCGGAGCCGGTCCAGGCGTAGGTGGTGACGATCGACAGCACCGACGCCGGCCGCCCGCTGGCCAACCAGCGCTTGCCGCAGGCGAGGGTCATGTAGGCTGACCCATGCAGGACAATTCCGAGGATCGCATCCATCGCCCGGGGACTCAGCGTTTCCGTCGGCGCAATGAAGTTGCCGGCCGCGTTGTTGACCAGCGCGTCGAGAGCCCCCGCTGCCCAGATGGTCTCGATCATCCGGTCGACCTGATCGGCGACGCGTATGTCGCAGGCATGGCCGGCGATGCGCCCAGGAAACTCGCTCGCCAGCTGCGCTACCGTCTCCTCGATCACGGTCAGCCGGCGCCCGCAGATCACCACCGACGCGCCCAGTTGGAGAAAGCGGCGGCTCATGCTCTTCCCGAGCCCCGTACCGCCGCCGGTGACGAGGATGCGCTTAGCCTTCAGCAGATCTGACGTAAACATCCACCTATTCCGTTCCACCGCGAAAAAACTCGACGAAGTAGCGTGCATACATCTCCGGGCGCTCGATCAGCATCGCGTGACCGACGTCGGGGACGATGGTGAGACGGCAATGGGGCATTCCGGCCGCCATCTCTTCCATGTCCTGCCGGGGGATGAACGGATCGAGGCCGCCCCAGAGCACCAGGTGCGGATGGCGGATCGACGCCTGATGGGGGCGCAGGCCACCCGTTCGCCAATGCGCATCGAGATCGGCCGCGGTGCCGAACCAGATGCCGTCGGACAGCTGAAACGTCTGGTCGACGATGCGTTCGAACAACTGCCGCTGATCGGGCGTGGCGTGGCGGGCGAACATCGGCTGCAATCCCGTCAGCGTTTCGGGGCGAAACAGCGTCGGCGCCACCAGCGCCAAGGTCGCCCGCGTCTTTTCGCGCGACGCCTTCATCGCCTCCAACAGCTCCAGGCTCTCCCGTGGAAAGCGCAGGCCCATGGGGCCAACCGGATCGAGCGCCAGCACCCGGCCGAAGCGCTCCGGCTCCATCATGAGCATGTAGGTGCTGATCAGACCACCCGTGGAGTGGGTGGCGAGATCACACCGCCCGGTGCCGAAACGGCGGATCGCCGCGAGCATGTCCTGGGCGTGCTGTCGGATCGTGTAGTTGGCGTAGTCGGGAAGCGGCACCGGCTTATCCGAGCCGCCGCAGCCGCGCCAGTCGACAGCGATGACCCGGAACCGGTCGGCAACCAGCGGCGCGACGAGATCGAACCACATGCTGGACGCGAGATTGCCATGAATGAACACCACCGTGTCCTCGCCGGCACCCCACTCCCTATAATTCAACCGGATCTCACCGACATCGATGAACATGGGTTTTCCGCCTGTTGTCGGGGTTTCGGTGCCCGTGCAACCGCTGGACGGGGAGCGCCAAGGAAGGTTGCCGTTCTGATGACCACACATGACGAACTCTATACGCCGAGCAAACGGGCTGGTCAGCGCATGCTGCTCACGAAATGGATCAACACGTATAAATCGGCAGAAGAGGACGGGGAGAAAGAGCGAGCCGCACAAAAATTAGCGGATGTCTTGGCGTGGGCGCAATCCGTCGGAATGTCACCGCAAGATATTGCTGAGGACCGCTACCTCGATTTGCCACAGCGTACCCTGGAATTGCTCGGGACGGGACAGGGGATTGGCTCCCCGCCCGACGATGCCGAAATTCAGGAGGCTGTGCGGGAGGTCCAATCCTCTGTTGATACCACCAATGTAATACGTCTCGGCGAGGGCAACGAATTAGTTTACGTTTACGGTTACGCCTGCGCTCCAGATCGGCTTAAAATCGGCAGAACGAAGAACGATGTGGTTAAGCGCATTTTTGACCAAATTAATGCCTCAACTCCCGATCGGCCCATACTTCGCTTAGTCTTGTCTACGAGTAATCCGGGCGCGCTGGAGCGCGCGCTGCATGGAGCCCTTATATTGCGCGCCCGACGTGTGGAGGGCGGCGGCAGGGAATGGTATCGAACCACCGTCGCCGAGATTCTGGAACTCTACCACGCTCTTTTGGGGATTCCGCCGCAGTCCTAAAGGTGATCTTTCCGATATGCAAATCTAGCTAGCGCCGGCGGCAGGTCCCGATGCCGTATCGCTGGCGAGCCGGGCGAAGGCGGCGAGGGCGCGTTTGCGCGCGCGTGCGTGGTCGACGATGGGCAACGGATAGCCGCTGCCGAGGCCGACGCCGGCGGCGGCCAGCTCCGACGACGGCGCCTCCCACGGACGATGGATCCATCGGTCGGGGAGGCGGCCCAGTTCGGGAACCCAGCGACGGACGTAACCGCCGTCAGGATCGAACCTTTCGCCCTGCGCGACGGGATTGAAGATGCGGAAGAACGGCGCCGGGTCGTTGCCGCAGCCGGCCACCCATTGCCAGCCGCCGGCGTTGTTGGCGAGGTCGGCGTCGACGAGCGTGTCCCAGAACCATGCCTCACCGATCTGCCAGGGCACGAGCAGGTCTTTGATGAGGAAGGAGGCGACGATCATGCGCACCCGGTTGTGCATCCAGCCGATGCGCCAGAGCTGCCGCATCCCGGCATCGACGATGGGATAGCCGGTCCGGCCGCGCTGCCACGCACGCAGCGCCCGTTCGTCGTTCGTCCAAGCGAAATCGGCGAATCGCCGTTGCAGCGGCGCGTCGGGCATATGGGGGTTGGCCGCCAGCCCGTTGGCGTAAAACTCCCGCCAGCCGAGTTGGCGCAAATAGGCTTCGCTGCCGGCCCCTCGCTGCGGCTCCGCGACGCGGCTCGCTGCAACGGTGTGCCAGACCTGTCGGGCCGACAGCTCGCCAAAATGCAGAGGTGCCGAGAGCGCCGACGTCGCCGCCGGCTCGGGCCGGTTGCGGTCGCGGTGATAGCGATCGAGGCGCGTCTCGACGAACGCAGCGAGGCGAGCGCGTGCGTGCGCTTCTCCCGGTCGCCAGGTCTCGCGTAACCCTCCGGCCCAGTCGGGGCTGGCCGGCGTCAGCCGCAGATCGTCCAGCGCCTCGCCGGTGGGAGGTCGCGGCAGTGGCCGCAGCGAACCCGGCGCCGGCAGCGGCGGTGTCGGCTCCGGCGCGGCCAAGCACGCACGCCAGAACGGCGAGAAAACGCGCAAGGGCCGGCCGTTAACGCCGCGGATCGTTCCGATGTCGAACAAGGTCGTTCCCGGGAAGGTGCGCAGGACGATGCCCGCTCCTTGCAGTCGGGCCCCCAGCGCCTGCTCGGCCGCCTGCCAGAAGGGCTCGGCGTGACGCGTGCAGTACACCGCGCCGGCGCCCACCTCGGCGGCGAAGGCGGCGACGACGCCACCGCAGTCGCCGCGCCGCAGGACCAGCGGCGCACCGAGCCGATCCAGATCGGCCGCGAGCGCCCGCAGGCTGCCGTGCAGCCACCAGCGGCTGGCCCCGCCCATCGTCCAGCGACCGGGCGAGATGTCGTCGAGCACGTAAATCGGGGCGATGGGCAGGCCCGTGGCGCCGGCGGCGGCAAGTGCCGCCTGATCACGGGTGCGCAGATCCTGCCGGAACCAGACCACGATCGGAGCGTCAGCCACCGCGCCTGCCAAGCCTCCACGCAGACAAACCGCGCCGTGCAGCCCCGGCACAGGGCTCTCGGGCGGCGATGACGCCGCCCCCGCCCGACCCGACCCAAGGGAGGATGACTCAACTAGTCCAGTAGCTTCGCTGTTAGGCACGAGAGGTGTGACGATGCCGTGCCGCCACACCTCGTTTCGCACGTCTGCGGTCAGGGCTGATCGGTGTATCGGACAACGAAGGCGTCCGCGTAACCCTTGTAGGGTCCCATCAGCTTGGCCGTGGTCGATCCGGCCACGACGATGTCATCGGATGCGGTCGTCGTCACCCCATAGCCCTTGTCCTCGCCCAACGAACCGAAGGTATAGAACCAGAGCTGACTGCCGGCACTAGAGTATTTGGCGAGCAAGGCATCGCCTCCGTTCGTGCCGGACACAATGATGTTATCGGCAGTATCGATGGCGACGCTCCAACCGGAATCCATCGTGGCGGACCCGAACTGCTGAATCCATTTTTGGTTGCCGTCCGGGTCGCATTTCATGACGAAGACGTCGCCGCCGCCTTGCTGCGGGCCGCCCAATGACGAGCCGGTCGTGCCGACCAGCACAACGTCTCCGACGGAATCGACAGCGATGCTCTGTGCCCATTCGCCACCCGCGGTCGATCCATACTGGCGAGTCCAGAGCAGCGTACCGGTTGGTGAGTACTTGGCAACGAAGATGTCCGTGCCCTGCGGCGGACCCGCCAGCGCACCGTCGGTCCGGCCGGCGACGAAGACATTCCCTAGCGCGTCGATGGCGACGGCGTTGGCACTGTCGAAGTTGGTCGAGCCGAGCTGGCGGGCCCACAGGCGCCCTCCGGTCGAGGAGTACTTGACGACCACGGCGTCAGCACGGCCAACATTGGGAACGACGAAGTCGCCATAGGTATGGCCGACGACGACGAAAGAGCCGTCAGAGTGCGCGGCGATCGCATGGCCTTCTTCGTCATCGAATGTTCCTATCTGGCGCTTGAACACCGAGCTGCCAGTAGGCGAGTACTTTCCGAGGACGATATCACGCGCGCCTTTGTTGGTCCCCTTAATGCTCCCGTCGCTCTCGCCGACGAAAAGAACGTAGCCGGCAGGGTCGAAGGCAACGCCATTCAGCGATTCGTTGCCGGTCGATCCGATTTGACGCTTCCACGCCAGCGTTCCGTCGCCCCGGTAGAGAGCGAGAAATCCATCGCCTTGACCCTTTGGCGTCCCCGCGAGCGGTCCGTCGGTCGATCCGACGACGGCGACGGCGTCAGCTGGGCCGCGTGCAATCCCGCTCCCATAGTCAAAATTCGCGGACCCGAGTTGCTTTCCCCAGATCTTGACCGGATCTGCCTGCGCGGAGCCGGCAAGCAGGGTCAATGCTAAACCAATAGAAACAACGCGCTGCGTTGCCATGTATCTACCCCCTATGCACGAGAAGAACGACATCCCCTATTCTCCCCACGATATACGCACGCAAGGACCCGTCAAGATCGCTTCGGGCTGCGCGCGTCGGCTCAACGTGGGATGGCACCAAGGCCAATCTCCATCAGACGGGCTGGGGAAACCCGCCAGGCCGCCAAGCGTGACCTGCTCGCATGACCCATGAACCTGTGGACGGTTCACGCGACCGATCGCGCGCTCGGCGATGGCGTCCCAAGGAGGCAAGGGGTATCGAGGACGCTGTCCCCCGCGATCCCTCCAAAGCGCTCGCCTAGCCCAGCCCGCGGGCAAGCGCGAGGAGGTATCCGACCAGGCACGAAGTAGACCCCCCGAGAACAATGAAGCTGGATGGCGGCGAGGTCGCTGGGGTAGGCGGGTAGAATGTAATAGCCGTAGGCGGCAGCGGCGAAG
>JAXMDM010000007.1:0-4348 GCA_046348835.1 Rhodospirillales bacterium
CGGCTGACGGGCGGGGGCTCACCGGAGACCAGGTCCACGAAACGCGCGGCGAAGCGCAGACGCTCGGTCGGCTCATTGTGACAGAAGCGATGGTCAGGCGGTCCGGGAATGGAACCATGGAACCGGCGGATTGCCGCGCTGAGCCGCCGAGGGCTCGATCTGCCCGTTGCGATCCGGAACAAGGAGCGTCAGCAGGGTGGCGCCGAAGGGCAGCGCCCTCGCCTCGACACCCTGAGTGTCCGACTCGAAACTCATTCAACGATAGCAGAACCTTGCGAGGCGCCTGGTTGTGAGGCGGATGTGGGCGACGTTGATCCATGCTTCAGCGGAGGCGACGGATTTCTCCCAGTCCTTTGCCAGACGGCGGCAGCGCCCGAGCCAGGCGAAGGTGCGTTCGACCACCCATCGGCGCGGGAGGACCTCGAAGCCCTTCGCCGTGTCGGAGCGCTTGACGATCTGCAGCGTCCAGTCGCCGATCCTGTCGAGGGCGCCGCGCAGTTTCGGCCCGGCATAGCCGCCGTCCGCGAAGACATGCCTGAGCCAGGGACAGGAATGACGGATGGATTTCAGGACCGCGGGCGCGCCGTCGCGATCCTGGATGTCGGCGGCATGGACCACCAGCCCGAACAGCAGCCCGATGGTGTCGACGACGATGTGGCGCTTGCGTCCCTTGACCTTCTTGCCCGCGTCGAAGCCGCAAACCCCTCCGCTTTCGGTGGTCTTCACGCTCTGGCTGTCGATCACCCCGGCGCTCGGACTGGCCTCGCGCCCCTCCAGTTCCCGCGTCTCCATGGCGAGCGCAAAGCGGATCGTCTGCAGCAGGCCGCTGTCGCGCCAGTCGTAGAAATACCGCTGCACGGTCGAATAGGGCGGGAAGTCCTTCGGCAACTGGACCCATTGGCAGCCGGTCGTCGCAATGTAGAGGATCGCGTTCATCACCTCCCGCAGATCGGTCGTGCGCGGACGCCCTAGCCGGCGCGCCGGCGGCATGAAGGGCGCAACCAGCACCCATTCCCGATCCGTCATGTCGCTTGCATAGCGCGCTCCAGCCCGCCGATACTCCCGGCGAGCGGCTTCAGTCCAGGGCATGCGTGGCTCCGTTCAGTCTGGCGACCGGACAGAACCACAACCAGCTGAAACCGCTCAACTCTTTTCGAGTTGGGCTCTTAAGAATATCATAAGTCCTTAAAATCAATGCCCGTCATACTTTCGTTCGATTGTGGCGGGCGGTGGCATGACCCGTATCGTCCGCCCGGAAGCGCAATTCTCGGGAGGAAATTCGGATGCGAAAGGTGGCGGCGGCGCTGGCGGCCTGCCTCGTGCTGACGGGGGGCATGGCCGCGGCGCATGGACCCTCGCGGCAGAAGACGGACCAGAGCGTGGTCCTGAACGCCGCCCCGGACGCGGTCTGGGCCGTGGTCGGGAATTTCGGCGACATGTCCTGGTTTCCCGGCGTCGCCTCGACGGACGCCGACGGCGACGCAAAGGGGGCGAAGCGCCTGCGCAAGATGACGGACGGCCAGGAGGTGGTGGAGGAGTTGACCAAGATCGACCCGGCCAAGCGGGTCATCGCCATCCGCTTCGACAAGGACAACACCGCGGTCGTGGAGGCGACGAACTACGCCTATACGATCACCGTCACCGACCAGGGCGGCAAGGCGGCTCTCGACTGGAAGGGGGCCTTCTACCGCGCCTTTCCGCTGAACGACCCGCCCCCCGACCAGAACGACGACGCGGCGATCGCCGCGGTGACGGCCGTTCACCAGAAGGGCATCGACGCACTCGTCGAACGCTTCGGCGCGGCGCAATGATCCGCGCGGCCCTGCTGGCGGCGGTGCTGTCGGCGCCGGCCGGCGCCGCCGAGATCGCCGCGATCACCTCGCAGAACGCCGGCGCGCTGACCCTGCTCGACGCGGCGACGGGCGCGGTGATCGCCGAGGCGCCGCTGCCCGGCAAGCCAGCCGCCGTGGCGGTAGACGGACCCCGGGGCAGGATCCTTGCGGTGGCGGTGGAGACGCGGCGCCTGCATGTCTTCGATGCCGCCGGGCGCGAACGGGCGGCCCACCCCCTGCCCGGCGCGCCCTTCGGCCTGGCGGTCGAGCCGGTCACGGGCCATGTGCTGGTCACCGACTGGGAGGGCTGGCTGCACGAGATCGATCCCGTCGCCGGCGCCGTCCTGCGCAGCCTGCGGGTGGGGGCGGTCCCCTCCGGCGTCACGGTCACGCCGGACGGGCGGATGGCAGTCACCGCAGACCGGGACGCCGACGCCCTGTCGCTGATCGACCTCGCCGCCGGCAAGGTCGTGGCCAGCGTGCCGGTGGGCGCGCATCCCTTCGGCGTCACGCTCCGCGACGGTCGGGCCTATTCGGCCGATGTGCTGGCGAATGCGGTCAGCGTGGTCGACCTGGCCACGGCCCGGGTCGTCGCCACGATCCCGACCGGGGAACGGCCCTATGCAGTGGCCTTCGCCTCCGGCCGCGGTTTCGTCACCAATCAGTATGGGGCGAGCCTGACGGTGTTCGACGCCGCCACCCTCGCGCCGCTGGGAGAGGTGGCGGTAGGGGAATACCCCGAAGGCGTCGCCCCCACCGACACTGGCCGCCTGCTGGTCGCGAACTGGTTCGACGACACGTTGTCGGTGGTGGACGCGCAGACGCTGGCGGTCGTCGGGACCCTCGACGTGCCCGAGGGCCCCCGGGCCTTCGGGCTCTTCGTCGGCGAGATGGCGGATCAGCCGGTCGGCTTCAGCCCCTTGCCGTAATCGTCGAGGATCGGCACCCCCGCGTCCCGCAGGATCGCGTCGATCTGCGGCTGGTTGCGGCGGATCTGGCTGTTCAGCTCGCGCTTCCACACGTCCTCGCCCGGCCGCACCCCCATGGTGATGCGAAACACCAGTCGCGGCGTATCGGTTTCCTTGAGCAGCGGGGTCGCCTGCAACGCCGGGTTCGCCTTGACCAAGGGTCCGCCGATCGGCCCCCAGAGCAACGCGGCGTCGATCTTGCCCGCCTCCACATCCGCCAGCATCTGCCCCGCCGGATTCTCCACCCGCCGGTCGACCATCAGCGCATAAGGCTCGGCGTCCTTCATCAGCCCCAGCCGCGCCACATGAGTGGCGGGGGGCGAATTCGCCACCACCCCGATCTTGCGCCCTTTCAACCGCGGATCCCCCAGATGATCCACGTCGGCGAGGTCGCTGTCGGCGCGGGTCACGATCACATGGGTGGAGGTGTAGTAGTGGTTGGTGTTCAGCACCAGCTCGTCGCCTTGAGCATAACCCATCACCACGTCGCACTTGCCGGCGTTGAGCGTCTGCCGCAGGAAGCCCGTGACCTGCGGAAACCATGTGTATTGCACGGGCACGTCGAGGCTCGCCGCGATGACGTCGGCGATCCTGTTCTCGAAGCCCGCGCCGTCCTCGGTCGAGAGCGGCGCATTGGCCGGATCGGCGCAGACGCGAAAGGCCGCGCGGTCCACCAGATCCGCCACCTGCGCCGAAGCAGGGGCGGCGGCGAGCGCCAGGACCAAGACGAGGACCGGGCGCATCACTGTTCCATGCAGGCCTTCTCGGCCTCGGCATAGGCCTCGGACTTGTCGGCGCGCTTGGCCGGCCGGCCGCGGGGAATGGCGTCGGATCCGCGGGCGCGGAGATAGGTCCAGATGTCGTCCAGGTAGCACATGACGTTCGGATTGGTCCCAAAGGCCGGCATCACCTGGTTGTCGGCGGCGTTGACCACCTGACGGCCGCTCGCCACCGTGCCGGTGAAGTCGTAGTAGTCCATCCGCATCACCGAGTCCTTCAACGCCGGGGCGTAGGACGATCCCTCGCCGTCGGGGCCATGGCAGACGTGGCATTCGGCGTGATAGCGACGATAGCCCGAGAAAGTCGGCCAGTCGACCGTTCCATCCGCCGCGATGTTGAAGGTCGGGACGTCTTCGGCGTTGAAGGACCGGACGCCGTCATCTGAGGCGACCGCAACGTCGGCCTGCGCCGCGGCGGCCGTCGGGGCATCTTCCGCAAAGGCGTTCGCGCCCGAGAAAAGAATGGCGAACGCCAGAAACGGCGCGGCTCGTTGCATACGTCATCCTCCCGAGGATTCTTTTCCAAAGCCTAGTCCCGCGCCCGGGGGCTGAAAATTCACACTTTAGTTCTGCCCGCGACGATCCGCGCCGCAGACGGGCCCCCGACTTCGCAATTCCCGCGACCGCTTTCCGCCGCTATGTCGGGGGCCATGATAGAGACCTCCCTTCCCATGCTCCTTGCGACCGCGGCGACATTCTTCGTCGCCGGGATCGTCAAGGGCGTCACCGGCATGGGCCTCCCCACCGTGGCGATGGGGGTGCTCGGCGC